>NZ_CP156687.1:0-873368 GCF_039848545.1 Burkholderia stagnalis | reverse complement strand
CACGCGCATTTCCGCGCCGCAAATGCAAAAACCCCCGCCGGTTAGGCGGGGGTTCTTGGCTTAGGGAGCCTGACGATTACCTACTTTCACACGGGAATCCGCACTATCATCGGCGTAGAGTCGTTTCACGGTCCTGTTCGGGATGGGAAGGGGTGGGACCGACTCGCTATGGTCATCAGGCAAAGAGGGTTGTCGCGCGGCTTCGCAGCGCGACCAATCCGGGAAGAAGCAGTAATCTTGGTTGGGTTGTGAGTTGTACTCACACACATACGCGGTACTTCAACCGCAGTACGTCGAGTGCCTCGCACTCGACGCTCGATATCCGTAAGCGCTGAAGCGCTAACGGCTATCGAGACAGACTTGTTATAGGATCAAGCCTTACGGGCAATTAGTATCAGTTAGCTGAACGCATTACTGCGCTTACACACCTGACCTATCAACGTCCCTGGTCTCGAACGACCCTTCAAGGGGATCAAGTCCCCAGGGATATCTCATCTTAAGGCGAGTTTCCCGCTTAGATGCTTTCAGCGGTTATCTCTTCCGAACATAGCTACCCGGCGATGCGACTGGCGTCACAACCGGTACACCAGAGGTTCGTCCACTCCGGTCCTCTCGTACTAGGAGCAGCCCCCTTCAAATATCCAACGCCCACGGCAGATAGGGACCAAACTGTCTCACGACGTTTTAAAACCCAGCTCACGTACCTCTTTAAATGGCGAACAGCCATACCCTTGGGACCGGCTACAGCCCAGGATGAGATGAGCCGACATCGAGGTGCCAAACACCGCCGTCGATATGAACTCTTGGGCGGTATCAGCCTGTTATCCCCAGAGTACCTTTTATCCGTTGAGCGATGGCCCTTCCATACAGAACCACCGGATCACTATGACCTGCTTTCGCACCTGCTCGACTTGTCGGTCTCGCAGTTAAGCACGCTTATGCCATTGCACTATCAGCACGATTTCCGACCGTACCTAGCGTACCTTCGTACTCCTCCGTTACGCTTTGGGAGGAGACCGCCCCAGTCAAACTGCCTACCATGCACTGTCCCCGACCCGGATCACGGGCCAAGGTTAGAACCTCAAACAAACCAGGGTGGTATTTCAAGGACGGCTCCACCGAAACTAGCGTTCCGGTTTCATAGCCTCCCACCTATCCTACACAGATCGGTTCAAAGTCCAATGCAAAGCTACAGTAAAGGTTCATGGGGTCTTTCCGTCTAGCCGCGGGTAGATTGCATCATCACAAACACTTCAACTTCGCTGAGTCTCGGGAGGAGACAGTGTGGCCATCGTTACGCCATTCGTGCAGGTCGGAACTTACCCGACAAGGAATTTCGCTACCTTAGGACCGTTATAGTTACGGCCGCCGTTTACCGGGACTTCAATCAAGAGCTTGCACCCCATCATTTAATCTTCCGGCACCGGGCAGGCGTCACACCCTATACGTCCACTTTCGTGTTTGCAGAGTGCTGTGTTTTTATTAAACAGTCGCAGCCACCAGTTTATTGCAACCCCTTCACCCTCCTGGCGCAGGCCAGTCAAGCTACAAGGGCGTACCTTATCCCGAAGTTACGGTACCAATTTGCCGAGTTCCTTCTCCCGAGTTCTCTCAAGCGCCTTAGAATACTCATCTCGCCCACCTGTGTCGGTTTGCGGTACGGTCACTGTTAAACTGAAGCTTAGAGGCTTTTCTTGGAACCACTTCCAATTGCTTCGCTTCCTAAGAAGCTCGCGCCACACCCTTGAATCCTGCGCCCGGATTTGCCTAAGCGCCTTCTCCAATGCAGCGACCGGGACTTCCAACACCCGGACAACCTTCCGCGATCCGTCCCCCCATCGCATTTAACAATGGTGCAGGAATATTGACCTGCTTCCCATCAGCTACGCATTTCTGCCTCGCCTTAGGGGCCGACTCACCCTACGCCGATGAACGTTGCGTAGGAAACCTTGGGCTTACGGCGAGGGGGCCTTTCACCCCCTTTATCGCTACTCATGTCAGCATTCGCACTTCCGATACCTCCAGCACCCTTTACAAGGCACCTTCGCAGGCTTACGGAACGCTCTCCTACCATGCGTGCAAAGCACGCATCCGCAGCTTCGGTATATAGCTTAGCCCCGTTACATCTTCCGCGCAGGACGACTCGATCAGTGAGCTATTACGCTTTCTTTAAAGGGTGGCTGCTTCTAAGCCAACCTCCTGACTGTTTTAGCCTTCCCACTTCGTTTCCCACTTAGCTATATTTGGGGACCTTAGCTGGCGGTCTGGGTTGTTTCCCTCTTGACACCGGACGTTAGCACCCGATGTCTGTCTCCCGTGATTGCACTCTTCGGTATTCGGAGTTTGCTATGGCGGGGTAATCTGCAATAGACCCCCCACCATGACAGTGCTCTACCCCGAAGGTGAGACACGAGGCACTACCTAAATAGTTTTCGGAGAGAACCAGCTATTTCCAGGTTTGTTTAGCCTTTCACCCCTATCCACAGCTCATCCCCTAACTTTTCAACGTTAGTGGGTTCGGACCTCCAGTACGTGTTACCGCACCTTCATCCTGGCCATGGATAGATCACCTGGTTTCGGGTCTACGCCCAGCAACTGAACGCCCTATTCGGACTCGCTTTCGCTACGCCTGCCCTATATGGTTAAGCTTGCTACTGAACGTAAGTCGCTGACCCATTATACAAAAGGTACGCCGTCACCCCTTACGAGGCTCCGACTGTTTGTATGCATGCGGTTTCAGGATCTATTTCACTCCCCTCCCGGGGTTCTTTTCGCCTTTCCCTCACGGTACTGGTTCACTATCGGTCGATCACGAGTATTTAGCCTTGGAGGATGGTCCCCCCATCTTCAGACAGGATTTCACGTGTCCCGCCCTACTTGTCGTACACCTAGTTCTTTCATACTGTTTTCGCCTACAGGGCTATCACCTGCTATGGCCGCACTTTCCAGAGCGTTCGGCTAACAATACAAATAAAGAGTACAAGGCTCATCCCATTTCGCTCGCCACTACTTTGGGAATCTCGGTTGATTTCTTTTCCTGCGGTTACTTAGATGTTTCAGTTCACCGCGTTCGCTTCACTGGACCTATGTATTCAGTCCAGGATGACCCAAAAGGGCCGGGTTTCCCCATTCGGACATCTACGGATCAAAGCTCGTTTGCCAGCTCCCCGTAGCTTTTCGCAGGCTACCGCGTCCTTCATCGCCTGTGATCGCCAAGGCATCCACCACATGCACTTGTTCGCTTGACCCTATAACGAGTCTGTCTCGTTACAGGTTGAGTTCTCGCGTTGTGCCGTATTCCAATTGAGCCGAACATTAAGTTCGAATCATCTTGAGATACATCGATACAATCACAACCCGGATAGTTTCCACGTCCATCTCAAGACGCTTCCGCTATCCAAATTACTTACTTCTTCCAGATTGTTAAAGAACGACAGCCGATATGGTGTTACTCATATCACTCTGACTGGCTCAATCGCCAATGCAAAGCGCTCGCTGATTGTTTCAGCAAACTCTTGGCATTGAAGATTGGTGGAGGCAGACGGGATCGAACCGACGACCCCCTGCTTGCAAAGCAGGTGCTCTCCCAGCTGAGCTATGCCCCCATGTACAGAGACTTCCTCAGGTATGTTCCGCCAGACAATTGGTGGGTCTGGTTGGATTCGAACCAACGACCCCCGCCTTATCAAGACGGTGCTCTAACCGACTGAGCTACAGACCCCTGAGTCTGTCTTAATTTACAGCCGATAAGCGTGAGCGCTCAACTTTGCGAATAGCTCTGGAAAGGAGGTGATCCAGCCGCACCTTCCGATACGGCTACCTTGTTACGACTTCACCCCAGTCATGAATCCTACCGTGGTGACCGTCCTCCTTGCGGTTAGACTAGCCACTTCTGGTAAAACCCACTCCCATGGTGTGACGGGCGGTGTGTACAAGACCCGGGAACGTATTCACCGCGGCATGCTGATCCGCGATTACTAGCGATTCCAGCTTCATGCACTCGAGTTGCAGAGTGCAATCCGGACTACGATCGGTTTTCTGGGATTAGCTCCCCCTCGCGGGTTGGCAACCCTCTGTTCCGACCATTGTATGACGTGTGAAGCCCTACCCATAAGGGCCATGAGGACTTGACGTCATCCCCACCTTCCTCCGGTTTGTCACCGGCAGTCTCCCTAGAGTGCTCTTGCGTAGCAACTAAGGACAAGGGTTGCGCTCGTTGCGGGACTTAACCCAACATCTCACGACACGAGCTGACGACAGCCATGCAGCACCTGTGTATCGGTTCTCTTTCGAGCACTCCCGCCTCTCGGCAGGATTCCGACCATGTCAAGGGTAGGTAAGGTTTTTCGCGTTGCATCGAATTAATCCACATCATCCACCGCTTGTGCGGGTCCCCGTCAATTCCTTTGAGTTTTAATCTTGCGACCGTACTCCCCAGGCGGTCAACTTCACGCGTTAGCTACGTTACTAAGGAAATGAATCCCCAACAACTAGTTGACATCGTTTAGGGCGTGGACTACCAGGGTATCTAATCCTGTTTGCTCCCCACGCTTTCGTGCATGAGCGTCAGTATTGGCCCAGGGGGCTGCCTTCGCCATCGGTATTCCTCCACATCTCTACGCATTTCACTGCTACACGTGGAATTCTACCCCCCTCTGCCATACTCTAGCCTGCCAGTCACCAATGCAGTTCCCAGGTTGAGCCCGGGGATTTCACATCGGTCTTAGCAAACCGCCTGCGCACGCTTTACGCCCAGTAATTCCGATTAACGCTCGCACCCTACGTATTACCGCGGCTGCTGGCACGTAGTTAGCCGGTGCTTATTCTTCCGGTACCGTCATCCCCCGGCCATATTAGGACCAAGGATTTCTTTCCGGACAAAAGTGCTTTACAACCCGAAGGCCTTCTTCACACACGCGGCATTGCTGGATCAGGCTTTCGCCCATTGTCCAAAATTCCCCACTGCTGCCTCCCGTAGGAGTCTGGGCCGTGTCTCAGTCCCAGTGTGGCTGGTCGTCCTCTCAGACCAGCTACTGATCGTCGCCTTGGTAGGCCTTTACCCCACCAACTAGCTAATCAGCCATCGGCCAACCCTATAGCGCGAGGCCCGAAGGTCCCCCGCTTTCATCCGTAGATCGTATGCGGTATTAATCCGGCTTTCGCCGGGCTATCCCCCACTACAGGACATGTTCCGATGTATTACTACTCACCCGTTCGCCACTCGCCACCAGGTGCAAGCACCCGTGCTGCCGTTCGACTTGCATGTGTAAGGCATGCCGCCAGCGTTCAATCTGAGCCAGGATCAAACTCTTCAGTTCAAACCTGTTACTGTTTTCGGTTCCGTTAAGAACCGGTCGCTCACTCAAAGCTGACAGGTATATGAATTGCTTCATAAACCTGACTTACTTTAGTGTGAGACTCTTGATACTTTTGCTATCCGATCCGAGGATCGGTTCGCTGCCATCAAGCGCCCACACTTATCGGCTGTTAATTTTTAAAGAACGTTTCTGCGAGAAATTCTTCCTTCTCAGCAGCGCTGCGTTGTCAGCAGCAGAGAAACGAGATTATGAACACTGTTTCGCAGTTCGTCAACAACTTTTTTAACTACTTCGTTGCGACTGCGGGGTTCATCTTCCTGCGCCGGCCGGCCGCCCAACAGGCATCCGACCAACTTCGCTTCCCCCTTCCGCGCCGCGTTGCCGTTAGCGCGAAAGAGGCGTGATTCTAGGCATCCCGCGCCGCCAGCGCAAGGGGGTGCGCGAAATAAATTCAAAAACCCCCCGCGCACTCCGATTTATCAATGTGCGACCGCTATATATAGAAAGACAAAAAGCAAAGCGCCGACACAGGAACCCATTTATGGGATGAACGCCGAATGCCCGGTCGAGTATCATGCCGCGATCGCACTATCCACACCGACCCATGATGGACAGCACCACCCGATCCGACGAAATCGACCTTCGTGACGAATACGCGGCACTGAGCCAGCGCGCCGCCGCGCTGGAAGAACAGGTCCCGCCGCTCCTGCAGCGCATTTCAGACGTGCTGCCCCGCATCGGCGGGCAATCCGAACTGGCGGACGATCACCGCGAAGCGCTGGTCGGCGCGCGCAATGCAGCCCTGGTCGCCATCGAAAACTACCAGCAGGCCTTTCCGTTCCTGCAAACCGCGGAATCGATCATCGAGCAGTTGGACAAGACACCCGTACGCGACGAAGACGAAGAGTGGCGCGACGCATTGCTGCAACGTCTCGACGAGCTGATCGATGTCGCGACCGTCATGATCGACGATGCGGACGCGCATTACGAGCAGGCGCAAGACCCCGATCCGGCCGACGTGCCGCCTTCCCTGCTCGACGACTGAACCACCGGGCGCGCCGGCGCACCTCCCGTAAAAGCTCACCATCTGCATGGGAAGCGCGCCGGGTCGGCGTGCCTGGCTACGGCGCGGCACAGTCGATCGGTTCGCCCACCCTGGGCACCCGGATGTACCCGCCCTCGGCATCCCCATACGCGTCGGCGCCCCCTTCGACCACGAATCGCGCCGTCAACGCGCACAGCGCCGCGTCCCTCGCATCGACGGAGGTCAGCGTCGTGACGTCGATCCCCATCCGCTCCAGCAATTGCCTGCGCTGAACACGCTTCTGCCTGGCGGACGCGACGTCCTTGCCCAGCAGCGCGCACGTGATCGCATGCGGATAGGTCTCGAAACTCACGCGCCCGCCCGCATAGCGCGGCGCACTCAACAGCGGGTACGCGCCGGCAAGCGCCCGATACACCCGCTCGCCAATAAACATCCAGTCGTAAAACCCAGTGGTACTGGCCAGCGCCCGCTCCCGCGCCGGCGTGGAGAACAACGAGATCCGTTCCCGCACCAGCGCGCGCTCGGCCGCCCGGTGGCCTTCGCCGGCCCACCATCGACTCGGCGCATCGACACCCACGGCCACGACGTCATGTTCGAGACACAGCGGCAGCAGCGCCTCCGGCGCCACGCCGTCGGCGCGATGCAGGATCGACGTGCCTTGCAGGATCACGAGATCGCACAGCTTCCGGTTCCCGCCCACGTCGATGCCCGCGACGGGCGCCGTCCGCATCGTCGTCGCCGGCATGGTCACGCCGACGGCCGCGCGTCGTACGCGGCATCGAAAATCGCCTCGAGCCCCGGATGCACGCCGCGCAACCGGTCGACCACCGCCTTCGCCCAGTCGAAGTACGCCTGCTTGCGATCCAGCGGCCAGTCCGCCGGCGGATGCGTCGCGATATCGCGCAGGTTGCAGATCTTGTCCGCCAGCTTCACGAGTTTCGCGCGGCGGCTGATGTGCGCGGCATGTTCGATCTGCAGGCGCTTGCGCTCGTCCTTCGGCAGCGACTTGTCGTCCGTCACCTCCATCACGATGTCGGCGATGTCCTTGCCGAACCGGCGCAGCAATTCCTGCTCGGTGGTCTCCGTATCCTCGACCGTGTCGTGCAGCACCGCGGCGACGATCACCCGCTCGTCCTCGATGCCGGCCTCGTTGGCGAGCACGTCCGCGAGCGCGATCGGGTGATTGATGTACGGCGACGCTTCGTCGTCCTTGCGCCGCTGATTGCGATGCTTGTCCGCGGCGAACGCCATCGCGGCGACCAGCTTGTTCATCGTTGCCCCCTGATTCGCCGGCACCGCGAGACGGTCCGGCATTCCGTGCCCTCGTGCATTCTTGCAGATTCCGCGAGCGCCGCGCCCACCCCTACGCGGCAGCCGCCTCGCGCTGCAACGGCACCACGTTCACCTGCTCGCCGAACACCGTCTTCACCAGCGGCAGCAAGTGATCGTGGTGCGTGAGGAACAGCACCTGCGTGCGCGTCGACAAGTCCCGCAACGCCTCGAGGCCCGCCTTCGATCGCGCGTCGTCGAAATTGATGAACAGATCGTCGGCGACGAACGGCAGCGCGGTCTTGTTGCGCAGCTGGAGTTCGAGCGCCGCGATCCGCAGCGCGAGGAACAGCTGGTCGCGCGTCCCTTCGCTCATCCCGGTCACCTCGACCGTCGTGCCCTTCGTCCGCTTCGCATGCAGTGCAGGCGGCGTCGTCTCGGTATCGACCGCCAGCCTCGCGAACTCGCCGAGCGTCAAGCCCGCGAAAATCTCCCCCGCGCGCTTGAGCATCGGCCCCTGCTTCTGGTCGCGATAGCGATCCGTCGCCCACTTCAGCAGCCGGCTCGCCGTCGCGGCTTCCAGATACTGCTCGGCGGCGTCGCCCATCGCGGCCAGCGCTTCCTGCCGCTTCGCCTCGGCAACCGCCGCGCCGGCCTGGCCGGCGACCGCGCCGAACGCCTGCTCCGCCACCACCTGCCGCTGCGCGAGTTCGTTCAGGCGCTTGCCGATGTCGCTCAATGCCTGTTTCGCCGATTCGAGCAGCGCCGGCACCTCGGCGATGTCCTGTTCCGCGATCTCGGCCTCGATCGCGTCCTGCGACAGGCCATCGCCGTCCCGCACGAGCGCCTCCTGCGCCGTGTCGACCGCCTGCCGCAGCTGGCGCTGCCGGTCGGAGCGCTCGGCCAGCGGCAGCGCCGCGTCGATCGACGCGACGCCGGCCGACTCGAGCAGCGGCTGGATCCGGGCGTCCGCGCCCGCGACCGCGGCCACCGCATCCGCCACCTTGCCTTCGGCCTGGCGGATCGCGTCGTCGGCCCGCTCGATCGCCTTCGCGGTTTCCCTGGCGGCCGCGAGGCGCGCCGTCAGCCTGCGCGCGACCTCCGGCCCATTGCCGGCCGCCAGCAGCGCGGGATCGAGCGCGTCGAGCGCGTCGGCAAGCCGCCGCGCATCGCGCTCCAGCGCGGCCAGCTCGGCGCGGATCGCGGCCATGCGGCCGCGCGGCGCATCATCGGCAGCCGCCAGGCCGGCCGCGACGGCATTCGCCAGCTCGACCGCGCCCTCCGCCGCCGCGAGCGTCACGGCGCTCGTGTCGTGTCGAGCCGCGCGTCCGCCAGCGCGTCGCGCCATTGCGTCTGCCACGCGTCGTAGGCCGCCTGTGCAAGATCGGCCTTCGCCTGCGCGCCCGCACACCCGCGTTCGGCCTGGCGCGCCTGGTCGGCGAGGCTGCCTTGCTGCGCATTCGCCTTTTCCGCCGCCTGCACGAACGACTCGGCGGCCACGATACGCGCCGCCAGCGCATCCGACTCGCTGCCGCGCGCAACCGTGCGCAACGCCGACGCCAATGCCGCGTCGGCCGCCGCGCGCGCCGTGCGCATCGTGTCGAGCTCGTGCGCCTGACGTTCGAGCTCGGCCTGCGCGACGAACACCGCTTCACGCCGGGCCAGCCAGTCGTTCAGGTCGGCCAGCGGCATGCCCGGCACGCCGGCGGCCGTCATCAACTGCGCCCACGCGTCGCGAAGCGCGGACAGCGACTGCTCGCGCTCGGCCAGCGCGGCCTGCTTGCGCGCCGCGTTCGCACGCGCCGACTCGACCTGCTGACGCAGCGACTGCAGCGTCGCCGCCGCCTGCGTCGTGCCGAGCTGGGAATCGACGAGCTCGTCCGCGAGCCGGATCGCATCGTCGACGGCCGGCGCGCCGGCGTCGACGCCGACCGCGCCGCGCTTGATCTCCCCCCACGCGCCGTCGCGGCGCGTGCGCGCGCCGCCTGCACGTCGGCGCTCGTCACGACCTTGTGATTCGCCGTGAAATGCCTTTCCTGCAGCTCGAGCCGCTCCAGATCCTCGCGCGCCTGATCCAGCGCGTCGCGCGCGCCGCGCGCGGCGACCGCGCTCGCCTGCTCGCTGTCGTCCTTCTGCCACGCGGCGAGCCGCGCGGTCGACGGCAGGTCGAGCACGCGCAACGCCGCCGCCGGCCGGCGCCACTGCCCGAGCCCGTCGAGCGCATCCCGCAGCACACGTTCCGACGCGGCCACCTCGCGCTCGAGCACCTGCTCCCGCGGCGCGCTGCTGCGGAAGCCCTGCGCATCGGCGAGCGCGGTGCGCAGCGCGTCCGGCACCTCGACGGTCGCCAGCCCGGCCAGTTGATCCCGCAGTTGCGCAAGCTCGCGCGCCCGTTCGTCGAGCGCCTCGCGCGCGCCCAGCAGCGCCTGCTGCAGCGCGCCGTGCTCGCGCAACAGGTTGGTGACCGTCTTCAGCGACAGCGCCTTCGGCAACGCCGCGCGCAGCGCCGCTTCGTCCGCGGGCCAGCCGAGCTGCGCGGCAGCGCCGAATGCAGCCGACAGGTGACGTTCGAGCTCGGCCTCGCGCAGCAGCAAATCCTGCGGATGATTCGCGCACGCGCTGCGCAGCCGGTCGAGCGCCTCGATGTCGCCCGCCAGCGCAAGCGCGCCGCCGTCCGCGTCGATCGCGTCGCGCGCCTGCCGCCGGGCGGCGAGATCGGCGCGCCGCTCCTCCAGCACCTTGCGCTCCGCCGCGAGATCGCCCTGTGCCTTCAGCAGATCCGCATACGCGGTCGGCGGCAATTCGACGACGTCGCCGAGTTCCGCCAACGCAGCGTGCTTGACCGTCAGCTCCTTCAGATACGGCGCGAGCCGCCGCACGCGCTCGAGCTTCGAGCGCAGCGATTCGAGCCGGCGCTGGTCGGCACGCACGTGCTCGATCTCCTGCTCGACCGCCTCGCATGCTTCCTTGCGGTCGACCCAGTCCCGTGTGCGCACTTGAACCGCTTTCAGATCGCCAACCGCTTCGTTGAAGGCCGTCTCGGCCACCGCGAACGCGCTGCCGCTGCGCCGCGGCGCCCACAGCTCGAGCGCGCGCGCCTCCAGTTCCTCGCGCACGGGCCCGAGGCTCCCCACGCCCGCCGCCGATTCGAACAGCACCTGGCCGAGCTTGTCGGACGCATCGAGGATGCTCCTGCCGCCTTCGACCAGCCGCCCGTGATCGAGCCCGAACATCTGCTCGAAGAACTCCTTGCTCGCGCCGTCGAGCACGGCCGCCAGATAGTCGTCCGGCAGCTTGTCGTCGGCCGGCGTGCGCAGCGGGCTGCGGCCGCGTGCCCGGTGGAACGCCAGGTCGCCGGCGGCGCCCTCGAGCACGCCGCCGAGCCGCAGCTCCGGCGTGCTGTGCAGGAAATCCAGCGGCGTCTGCAGCTTCATGCCGAACAGCAGCTCCGACACGGCCGTGCGGATCGTCGACTTGCCGGCCTCGTTGGGCCCGACGATCACGTGGAAATCGTGCTCCGCCCGCGGAAAGCGCAGCGTCGCATCGGTGAACTTGCCGTACTTGATCAGATCGAGTTGCTTGATGCGCATCGCTCATTCCCCCCGCGACAGGCGCGCGAGCAGCGCGGGCCCGACCTGCTGCACCAGCCCCGTCAGTTCGCCGGCGCG
Organism: Burkholderia stagnalis; assembly: GCF_039848545.1. Lineage (NCBI taxonomy): Bacteria > Pseudomonadati > Pseudomonadota > Betaproteobacteria > Burkholderiales > Burkholderiaceae > Burkholderia > Burkholderia stagnalis. The sequence continues at coordinate 862,068 of NZ_CP156687.1, read as the reverse complement.
GGCGAGCCCGAGCAGCGGCGCGTCCTCCTTCACCTCGCTGCGCACCTTGCCGACGAACGGCCGCAGGTCGCGTTCGAGCAGCGCGAGGAAATCCGGGTCGTGCGCAGCGTCCGCCAGGATCTGCTTCAGATCCTCGAGCGCTTCCAGCTGCTCGCGCTCGCCATGCGGCTCGTGCGCCGCGGACGTCGCGAGCTTGACCTTCTCGAGCCACAGCCGCTCGTTGCCGATGATGCCGATCTGGTTCAGCACTTCCGCGCGCAACTGCGGGGCCCGCCCGAAGAACAGCCCGTGCGCGGGCGTTTGCCCCGTCACCGTCACGCGCACCGCGCGCGGCACGTGGCCGTCGACCGCCAGCAGCGCCTCGAGCGACTGGCCGATCTTGCGCGACAGGTCGGCGATCGACGCGCAATCCGACGCATCGACCGACACCGCCTCCCAACGGAGCACGTCGAGAAACAGGCGCTCGACCTGCGTATGCCCGTTCTCGACCGTGACGAGCACCGCGCCGCGGCGGCCCGTCTCGCGGATGTGCCTGCCCTGCAGGTTCCCCGGGAACACGACGGTGGACGGCCCCGACCACTGCTGGAATTCGTGCACGTGACCGAGCGCCCAGTAGTCGTAGCCCTTCGCATGCAGCTCCGCCAGCGTGCACGGCGCGTAGTTCGCGTGGGCCGTATTGCCCTCCAGTGCGGTGTGCAGCACGCCGATGTTGTAGTGGCCGGCCACCGGCGCCGGATAGCCGATCGCCAGGTTCTCGACGACCGCCTTGTCCTTGAAGCTCTGCCCGTGCAGCGCGACGTTGAATTCCGGCAGCAGGTGCACCTCCGGCTTGCGATGGCTGAACACCGTGACGTTGTCGGGCAGCGTCAGCTTCTTCGTCATCTCGCTCTCGGCGTCGTGGTTGCCCCACAGCACGAACGCGCGGATGCCCGCCTTGCGCAGCCGCCCCATCTGCTGGCCGAAGAAGATGCCGGTGTTGTGGTCCTTCCAGTCGCCGTCGTACAGATCGCCGGCGATCACGAGAAACGCCACCTCCTCCTCGATCGCGCGGTCGACGAGCTGCCGCAGCGCGTCGCGCGACGCGTTGCGCAGCTGCGCGGCCGGCGCGTCGGGATAGGCGCTCAGGCCGTGCAGCGGGCTGTCCAGGTGTATGTCTGCCGCGTGGATGAACTTCACGACGATTCCTCGGGTACGTATCGGGTTTGAAGCAGGCGATGCCGCGGGCCGGTGCGCCCGTCGCGACATCGCAGGAATCGGCAGATTGTAGTGGTCATTTCGCCGGACGCCCCGGATTGCGCGCGCCCGAACGCGCGCACCGGGCTGCGCCGGTCACTCCCCGCGCGGCACGGGCGGCGGCGCAAAGCGGTTGTCGTTGCCCGGGAACGGGTTCGCGTTGCGCCGCAGCGCATCCTCGTCCGGTGCCTTCTGCGCGAACAGCGCGACGCCGATCACGCCGACGTTCGCGGTGTCGCCGTGGATCGAGTTCGCGACATAGCTGTCGGGCACCGCCGCGAAGCGGAACGCCGCGACTTCGTCCTGGCTCTTGCGGAACCCGTCGATCGTCAGCGTGCGGCCCGGATCGAGCACGTAGCCGCCGTTCGTGTAGCTGCCGGGGCGGCCGGTCAGCACGTCGAGCCCGTCGACCGTCGACACGACCTCGAACGCGCGGCGGCCCTGGTTGCGCAGCACGATCCGGTAGCGCGCGCCGTCGACGCCGGCCATGTGCCAGCGGCCGTCCTGGCGGGCGAGACGCAGCGGCGCGCCGCGCTCGTCGATGAACGACAGCGCGACGTCGCCGTTCGCGAGCGCGACGCGGGTGGGCAGCGCGCGCACTTTCGCGGCGGCCGGACGCCCCGGCAGTGCGTCGTTGTAATAGACCGACGTCACGTCGGTCGGCGTCGCCGGGTTCGCGCGCTCGAAATCGACGCGGCGGGTCTCGGAACGCACCGCCTCGCCCCACGCGGTGCCGAGCCCGCGGCGCTCCTCGGGTTGCGGGGACGGCGCGGCGGAAGACGGCGCGGCGGATGCGGCGGACGGCGGAAGCGATGAACTGCAGGCGGCAAGCCAGAGCGCGCAGACGAGCGCGAGCAGACGGAACAGGAAGGTCATGTTCGTGAGATCTCGGAATGTTATCGAGCCGCGCCGGCAGGCCGGGCGGCGTTTTTTCGTGGATGGGTCGTCACGATGTCGATCGGACGCGTTCGCGCCCGGCAACCGGCGGCCTGCTGCCGGCCCGGCTGCGGGCGGCCCCGCCATTTAAGCACGGTGCGGGCGCGGACGGCAGGGGCGTTGCGGGAACGGGAGCCGTGCGTGGCGGTCGGCGAGCATCGTGCTCGGCGCCGCACGGCATGCCCTGCGCGGGATCGCGCGCAACGCCGCCGCGCCGCTGAGCCGGCGCGGATGCGGATGCGGGTGCGGGTGCGGGTGCGGGTGCGGGTGCGGGTGCGGGTGCGGGTGCGGGTGCGGGTGCGGGTGCGGGTGCGGGTGCGGGTGCGGGTGCGGGTGCGGGTGCGGGTGCGGGTGCGGGTGCGGGTGCGGGTGCGGATGCGGATGCGGATGCGGATGCAGGTGCGGATGCGGATGCGGATGCGGACAGTCACTCCGTCCGGGCAGCCGCGCACGCGCAGCGCCCCGCGCTTGCGCGCCCGAGAACGCTCAATCCGCAGCCGGGATCCACGCCGCCGTCGCCGCGTCGCTCGCGCGGAACGCCGGGAATTTCGCGCCGAGTTCGGCAATCGTGCGGATGTCGTGCTTCACGAGATCGTCGCGCGTGACGAGCACCGGCTTGACCACGATCCGGCGCCCGGGGTCCTGCCCGGCCACCAGCAACGCGGCGGCCCGCACGGAAACCGCGCCGACGACCGCGGGATTCGTCGCCGCCGTCGCCACCCACGCGCTGTTCGGCGCGCGGATCGCACCGATGTCGGCGGTCGAGATGTCCGCGCTGTAGATGCGCAGCTTCGACGACAGCTTCGCCTCGTCCGCCGCGAGCTTTGCGCCGCGCGCGAATTCGTCGTACGGCGCGAACACCACGCGAATGTCGGGATGCGCGCGGTACGCGGCGGCCGCCTGGTTCGCGACCGACTGCGCGATCGGGTTGTCGACGGTGCCCCAGCGCGCCTTTTCCACGACCTTCGGATGCGCGCGCTTGAAGTCGCGCCACACCGCATCGCGCCGGTCGAGCGGCGCGAAGCCGGCGACGTACACGTAGCCGGCCGCGAACGCGTCGCCGTTGTCCTTCACCGCCTGGTCGAGCAGCAACGCCGCGAGGTCGCGGTCGCTCTGCTCGATCTGCGGGACTTTCGGATGGCCGAGGTCGACGTCGAACGCGACGACCTTGATGCCTTTGTCGAGCGCGCGCTGGACGACGTCCTTCAGCGATTCCGGCAGCCCGTGGTTGACGATGATCGCGGCCACGCCGAGGCTGATCGCCTGCTGGATCTGCTCGCGCTGCTCGGCCGCATCCTGGCGGCCTTCGTAGACGCGCAGGTCGATGCCGAGCGCCTTGGCCTGCTTCTGCGCGCCGGCTTCGTACGCCTGGAAGAAATCCCCGGTCGACAGGTAATTGACCAGCGCGATCCGCACGCCGCCCTTGTCGAACGGCGCGGGCGCGCCCTTGAGCGGGCCCGCGTGCGCGCCGGGCGCGGCCAGCGCAGCGGCCGACGCCAGCGCAAGCACGCCGCCGATGCGGCCGATCCAGGATTTGCGACGAAACCACGATCTCATGAATGCTCTCCAGCCGGTCAGGCAACAGGGAAATCAGCAAACGGTCTCACGCCGCCGGCACGCCGGCGCCCGCGCGATAGCGCGCGCCCGGATGCGGATCGGCAAGCCGCGCGCCGCGGCCATGCAGCTTCTCGCGCAGCGTGCCGTCCGCATAGTCGGTCTTGTACACGCCGCGCCGCTGCAGCTCGGGCACGACGAGCTCGACGAAATCGGCAAAGGTCTCGTGCGTCAGCGCGTACGCGAGGTTGAAGCCGTCGACGTCCGTCTCGTCCACCCACGATTGCAGCTCGTCGGCGATCTCCTGCGGACTGCCCACCGACAGCGGCCCGAGCCCGCCAATGCCGCCCCACTTCGCGATCTCGCGCACCGTCCACACGCGGGTCGGATCGGCGCTCGACAGCGCCTCCACCGCCGATTGCACCGCGTTGCTCTCGACATGGCGCAGCGGTTCGTCGAGGTCGTAGCGGGACAGGTCGATCCCCGTCCAGCCCGACATCAGCGTCAGCGCGCCCTCGTCGCTCGCGTAGCGGCGGTAGTCCGCGTGCTTCGCGTGCGCGTCCGCCGACGTTTTCCCGGTGATCACGGTATGCAGGTTGAAGATCAGCACGTCGTGCGGATCGCGGCCGAACGCCTTCACGCGCGCCCGGATGTGTCGGCGACGAAATTCTTCAGGATCGTGCGCGACGGCGCGGCGATGAAGATGCACTCCGCGTGCTGCGCGGCGAAATCCTTGCCGCGCTTCGATGCGCCGGCCTGGTACAGCACCGGCGTGCGCTGCGGGGACGGCTCGCACAGGTGGATGCCCGGCACGTCGAAGTACGTGCCGCGATGGCCGATCGGATGCACCTTCGACGGCTCGGTGAACACGCGCCGCGCGGCGTCGCGCACGACGGCGTCGTCTTCCCACGACGCCTCCCACAGCTTGTAGCAGACCTCGAGGTATTCGTCCGCGAGCGCATAGCGCTCGTCGTGGTTCGCCTGCGCCGGCAGGCCGACGTTGCGCGCGGCGCTGTCGAGGTACGACGTGACGATGTTCCAGCCGACGCGGCCGTTCGTCAGGTGATCGAGTGTCGACATGCGCCGCGCGAACGGATACGGATGCTCGTACGACAGCGAGCACGTGACGCCGAAGCCGAGATGCTCGGTCACGTTCGCCATCGCCGACACGAGCAGGATCGGGTCGTTGACGGGCACCTGCGCGGCCTGCCGGATCGCCGCTTCCGCGTTGCCGCGGTACACGTCGTAGGTGCCCAGCACGTCCGCGATGAACAGGCCGTCGAACTTGCCGCGTTCGAGCAGCTTCGCGAGGTCCGTCCAGTAGTCGAGATGCTTGTAGCGCCATGACGTGTCGCGCGGATGCGCCCACAAGCCCGGCGACTGGTGCCCGACGCAGTTCATGTCGAATGCGTTGAGGCGAATCTGTCTTGCCATGATCGGCTCCGTTGATCGATTCAGAGCGCGCCGTGGCGCGGCGGCAGCACGTCGTTCAGGGAGTAGTTGCCGATCGCGATGTATTTCCAGCGCACCGGATCGTGCAGCGTGTGCGTGCGCGCATTGCGCCAGTGGCGATCGAGGTTGTGCTCGGCGAGCACCGCCTGCGTGCCGGCGAGTTCGAGCAGGCGCGTCGACGCCTGCAGCGCGATCTCCGTCGTCGCGGCCCGCGCCTGCGCGACCGCGATCGAGGCGGCGGCGACGGTCGCTTCGTTCGACGCGTCGGCCGCGGCGTCCACGCGACGGCCGGCGCGCTCGACCAGTGCGCTCGCCGCTTCGAGCTGCAGCGCGAGCTTGCCGAACAGTTCGAGCGTGAGCGGATCGTCGCCCGCGCGCTCGACGCCGCTGTCGACCCACGGCCGCGAACGCTCGCGCACGAAGCGCCGCGCATCGGCGAACGCCGCCCGCGCGATGCCGAGATCGACCGCCGCGTGGATGAGCTGGCCGAGCGGGCCGACGGTGGTCGGCCGCGCATCGAATGCCGCGCTGTACGGCACGACCGCCGACGCCTCGACGTACACGTTGTCGAGCGTCGTCGTGCCGCTGCCGGTGGTCCGCTGCCCGAAGCCCGACCAGTCGTCGACCACCGTCAGGCCCGGCGTGCGCGCGTCCGCGAACGCGACGTGCAGCGTATCGTCGGCCGCTTTCGCGACCACCGGAATCCATTGCGCGAACAGCGCGCCGGTCGAATAGAACTTGGTGCCGTTGATGCGGAAGCCGTCGCCGTCCGGCGTCAGCGTGGTGCGATAGTCGCGCACGGTTTTCGTGCCGCGCTCCGACAGCGCATTGCCGAACCGGTCGCCCGCCAGCGCGCGCCCGAAATAGAACGCCTGCTGCTCGCGCGTGCCGTTTACGCGCAGCACGTCGAGCATGTAGAAGTGGTTCTGCGGGATCTGCCCGAGCGCCGGATCGGCCTCGGACACGATCGCGGTGACTTCCGCGAGCGTCGCGAACGACACCTGCGCGCCGCCATGTTCGCGCGGCACCGTGATGCCCCACAGGCCGCTCGCCGAATACGCGTCGATTTCGGCGTAAGGCAGGCGGCGTTCGCGATCGCGCAGCGATGCTTCCTGCGCGAACGTGCCCGCGATGTCGCGCGCGACGCTCAGCGCCTGTTCGTCGCTGTCGATGCGCGCGGCATGCGGCGTGCCGCGCGCGAGGGTTGATGCGAGAGCGCTCATGAATTCAGTTCCATGGATGACGCGCCGGCTTCACGCCGTTCAGGTAGTAGTTGCCGACGAGGTGGTATTTCCAGCGCACCGGATCGTGCAGCGTATGCGTGCGCGCATTGCGCCAGTGACGGTCGAGGTTGTGCTCGCCGAGCGTCGCCTGCGTGCCGGCAAGTTCGAACAGCTTCTCGCTCGCGAGCAGCGCGATCTCGGTGGTCAGCACTTTCGCCTCGCCGACCGCGACGGATGCGCGCGCGACGTCGTCCTCGGTGATCGCGCCCTGCCGGGCAACCTCGTCGAGCACGCGCGCGGCGCGCTCGAGCAGCGCTTCGGCGGCATGCAACTGGATATGCAGATGACCGATCTCGCGCACCGTCAGCGGATCGTCGCGCGCGCGCTCGACGCCGCTGTCGATCCACGGCCGCGAACGCGTGCGCACGAACGTCAGCGTATCGTCGAGCGCGGCCTTCGCGATGCCGGCGTCGATCGCGGCCTGGATGATCTGCGAGATCGGGCCGTTGAGCGTCGGCTCGTCGGACACGCGATGCGCGGGGAACACATGCGAAGCCGGCACGCGCACGCTGTCCAGCACGACCGTGCCGCTCGCGGTCGTGCGCTGGCCGAAGCCCGACCAGTCGTCGATCACGGTCAGCCCCGGCGTGCCCTTCGGAATGTAGGCGAGCCAGCCCTTGCGCGCATCGTCGAGGCCGAGCACCGGCACGAAGTGCGCGAACAGCGCGCCGGTCGAGTAGAACTTGGTGCCGTCGACCACGTAGTGATCGCCGTCGCGCCGCACGCGCGTCTTCAGGTCGAGCACGTTTTTCGTGCCCTTCTCCGAGAAGCCGTTGCCGAAGCGCTTGCCGTTCAGGATCTCGGCGAAGAAGTAACGCTTCTGGTCCTCGGTTCCCGTCAGCGCGATCACGTCGACGAGGCCGAAGTGATTCTGCGGCAATTGCCCGAGCGACGGATCGGCCGCCGCGATGATCCTGACCACCTCGACCAGCGTGACGAACGACACGCCCGCGCCGCCGTAGGCCTTCGGCACCGTGATCGCCCACAGGCCCGACTGCGAGAACCATTCGATCTCGTCGTGCGGCAAGCGCCGTTCGCGGTCGCGTTCGGCCGCGCCCTGCGCGAGGCGGCCCGCCAGTTCATGCGCGACCGCGATCGCCTGCGCGTCGTCGGCGATCACGCGAACCGCCTGCCGGTTCGCGTCCGGCGCGTGCGTCGGGTGCGCCACGTCAATCTCTGCCATATGCGTCTCCGCCTGAATGACTGATCGCTCAATCTATCAGCGGGATTCGCACGTGCAAACCGAGCGATTCGGCAATGGATATTCCATCGCGCGGCAAGCGCGGCAAGCGCGGCAGGCGCGGCAGGCGGCAAGCATCGCGCTTGCGGGTGCCGTCGTTTCAGCCCCGCGCATCCGCGCGCCGCCCGACGCCGAACGTGAACGCCAGCGCGAGCACCAGCAGCGCGCCCTTGATGAAATCCTGCATGTAGTACGGCGCATTCAGCATCGTCAGGCCGTTGAGCAGCACGCCGACGAACACCGCGCCCACCACGGTGCCGAACACGTTGGGCCGTTTCGCGCCCCACACCGCATAGCCCACCAGCGCGGCGGCCACCGCGTCGAGCAGCAGCGAGTGCCCGGCGCTGACGTCGCCGCGGCCGACCCGCGCGGCGATCAGCACGCCACCCAGCGACGCGATCGCGCCCGACGCGACGTATGCCGCGATCCGGTAGCGCAGCGTCGGCGCACCCGCGAGCCGCGCGGCCGTCTCGTTGCCGCCGATCGCCTGGATCACGCGGCCCCAGCGCGTCGTCTCCATCACGATGCACGCGAGTACCGTCAGCACCGCGAGCATCAGCACCGGCAGCGGCACGACGTCGAACACGCGCATGCGGCCGAGCGCCAGGAACGCGGCGGGGAACACGCCGGTCGCGTCCGTGCCGTCGGGCAGCACCGTGCCGGTCGCGAGCGAGCGCCCGCCGGTCGGGATCAGTTGCAGGCCCGCCAGCAGGAACAGCGTGCCGAGCGTCGCGAGCTGGTCGGGCACGCGCAGCCGCGTGATCAGCACGCCGTTGAACAGGCCGGCCGCGATGCCGAGCCCGATGCACGCGGCCACGGCCGCCAACGTGCTGCCGTGCCAGACCACCAGCACGTAGCTGGCCGCCATCTGCGCCGACGCGGCCACGCTGCCGACCGACAGGTCGAAGCCGCCGGCCGCCAGCGTGATCGTCACGCCGATCCCGAGCAACGCGACGATCGATACCGACTGCAGGATGCTGAACAGGTTGTCGACGTTCAGGAACGCCGGTTCCCGGGCCGCGAACACGGCGACGAGGAGTGCGAGGACGAGCAGGATGCCGGTGCGTTCGAGCGTCTCGCGCACACGGTGCCATGCGGCGTGCGTGCGCGGGCCGGAGGCCGCGTCGCGGCCGAATGACGAGGTAGCGGGTTTCATCGAGGATGGACTGATGCCGGATCGGTGGTGAATGCGTGATCGAGCGTCGCGCGATCGAAGCGCACGACGCGATCCGCGATCTCGAACGCCTCTTCGAGATCGCTGACGAACACCAGCGTCGCGCGTGTGGGGGCCTGCCGCCGCAGCGTATCGACGATGTCGGCGCGCGCACCGGCGTCGACGCCCTGGAACGGCTCGTCGAGCAGCAGCAGCCGTGCGGGTTCCGCATGCCAGCGCGCGAGCACCACCTTCTGCTGGTTGCCGCCGGAGAGATGCGAGACGCGCGCGTCCGGGCCGGTGCAACGAATGCCGAACTGCGCGATCGCCGCGCGGGCCGCCGCGCGCTCCCGCGCCCGGTGCACCGCGCCGCGCGCGAACCAGCGCGGCAGGAACGGAAAGCTGAGCGTGCCCGCGATCGACGCGAACGGGACGTGGTCCGGAAACAGCGACGTGCGCCAGCGATCCTCGCCGGCCAGGAACACGCCCGCGCGAATCGCGTCGGCCGGCGAGCGCGGACGCCATGGCCGCCCGTCGAGCGTCATCGCGCCGCCGGCCGCATGGGCCGCGCCGAAGATCGCGCGCGCGACGCGCGATTTTCCGCCGCCCACCGGGCCCGCGAGCGCGACGATCTCGCCGCGCCGCACGTCGAGATCGAACGGCGTGCTGGCTGCGGTCAGCCGAAAATCCCGCATGCTGAAGCACGCGTCGAGCGGCGCGGCGTCCGCGGCGCGATGCGTGCGGTCCTTGCGCAGCGGCCGCCCGATCATCGTATCGACCGCGGCGTCGAAATCGATCGGCGCCGGCAGATCGGCGACGATCCGCCCGTCGCGGACGATCGCGACGCGATCGGCGATGCGGCGCAGGTCGCCGAGCCGGTGCGACACCAGCAGGATCGCGACGCCGTCCGCGCGCAGCGCATCGAGCAGCGCAAAGAGCCGCTCCGCTTCCGGCGCGGACAGGCTCGCGGTCGGTTCATCGAGAATCAGCAGCGCGGGATGCGTGGCCAGCGCACGCGCCAGCGTGACGCGCTGCTGCCCCGCGAGCGACAGCGACGCGAGCGGTGCGGACAGATCGACGTCGAGCCCGACGCGCGCGGCAAGCGGTGCCGCCGCGTCACGCCGTGCCGCGAGCGGCGCGCGCCACGGCGACGCCGGATCGCACAGCCGGTCGAGCAGCAGGTTGTCGGCGATCGACAGCGCCGGCACGACCGCATCCGTGATCGCCTGATGCACGGTGGCGACGCCGAGCTGCCTGGCCGCACGCGGCGACGCGGGCCGATACGGCGCGCCGCGCAGCGTCAGCGTCCCGCCATCGGGCGGATATACGCCGCTCAGGATCTTCACGAGCGTCGATTTGCCCGCGCCGTTCGCCCCCATCAGCGCGACGGCTTCGCCGGCGCGGATCGACAGGTCGACGGCCGACAGCGCAACGGTGGCATCGAAACGCTTCGATACGCGGGAGACGGTCAGGATCGGCGATGACATCGGGCGGAAGATCGCACACGCGGCGCGGAACGGGATGGATCATCGTAACGACCGCGATCGCGCGCGCCAACGAAGCATTCCTCATATCTTTACGCCGGCGAAGCGATACGCGCACGGCGTCTCGGCAGCGCGCGCCGCCCTAAAGTTGCCGCGCGCGCTGCCGTCAATACGACCGCAGAATGTGTGCCCCTCATCGCGAACCCGGACCCCATGGACATTACAAGCTGGAAGGAACACGCGCATCGAACCCTGTCGACGAACGGGAATGTGCAGGACACGATCGCATTGCTGGCGCGCGAGCCCGACGAGACGGACTGGGAAGCCAACATGCTGCTCGGCATCCTCCACGGGCAAGCGCGCGATCTCGACAATTCGGTCAGGTTCCTGAGCCGGTCCGCTGCCGGCAACCCGAACAATCCGGACACGATTTTCTTCCTGGGCTGCTTCCAGGCGTTGCAGACACCCGGCTTCCACAAGAGCTGGGCCGTGCGGCGCGATCACGCCCGGCAAGCGCTCAGCCTGGTCCAGGACACGCCGGATGCGGCGCCCTGGCCGCAACTCAAGCTCTGCCTCGAGATGCTGGCGCAGGCGGCCACCTACGTCGGCCCGGCCGAGGACGCGGAATTCGCGTATCGCTGGCTGATCCGGATCGACCCCGGCAATGCGGGGCATTACGCGAACCTTTCGCAACTGCGCGCGGACGACAACCTCGAAGAAGCCGCCGCGCTGCTCGACACGGCGCAGTCGATCGATCCGCGCGTCGCGAACGGAAACGATCTCGCGCTGTCGCGCGAGGTGCGTGCGGCCGGCGCACGACGCGCGCCGATCGCGCGCGCGAAATACCCGACCACGAAGGAGATGCGCGGCGACCTCAAGGCCGCGATTCGCTCCACCCTGCTCAAGGACCTGCCGCAGCAGCGCTTCATCAGCCGGGACACCCGGTTCTTCACGCTCGGCTCGTGCTTTGCGCGCGAAATCGCCACGCGCATGATCGAGCGCGGCTATCAGGCCGACTTCTTCGAGGTGGTCGAGCACATCAATTCGAGCTTCGCGAACCGGAGCATGGTCGACTGGGCGATGGGCCGCTGCGAAGGCCAGGCCCGCGAGCGGCTCGACGAGCTGTTCGCATCCCTGAACATCACGCCGGACGGGCTGCAGGCGCGCTGGGCCGCCTCGAACGTGTTCATCTACACGCTGGGCGTGGCGCCGGCCTTCTTCGACCGGCAGTCGGGCGCATTCGTGATGCCGTCGAATTCGGCGTTCGCCTCGCGCGCATTTGCGGAGATGTACGACTTCCGCACCACCACGGTCCAGGAAAACCTCGACAACCTCGAGTACATCACGTCGCACATGCGCGCGCTGAACCCGAACGTGAAGATCGTGATCACCGTGAGCCCCGTGCCGCTGAAAACCACGTTCGAGTTCAAGTCGGCGATGCAGGCGGACTGCATCTCGAAGTCGACGCTGCGCGTCGTCGCGCACGAGTTCGTCACGAAACACCCGGACGTCGTCTACTGGCCGAGCTTCGAAGTCGTGCGCTGGCTCGGCGGGCACGTCGGGCCTTACTACGGCACCGACGACGATTCCGCGCTCCATATCGGCGACGACGTGGTCAAGGCCATCACCGATCTGTTCATCGAGCATTATTCGTAACCGGGCCGGCGGCGTCGAACGCGGGCGTCGCGTCGGCGCCCCGCCCGCCGTGACGGACGCCTAGCCTTTCGGCGGCTGCTGGCAGATCACGCCGTACCAGCCGAGCCCCTTGTACGTCTCGTAGCCGGGCGTCGCCGCGAACGACACGGTCGCGCCGTCGCGCATCCGGTAGAAGCCCACGGCCCTGCCGTCGGTCTGCAGGCGGAACGGCTCGTCGAGCACGCCCTTGCCGTCCGAACTCGCGATCACGCGCGACGATGCGTCGACGATCATGCAGCGCGTGCGCGCCCGTTCGTCGTCGCTCAGCCGCACGCCGTTGACGACCGCCGCCGCCTGCGGCTCCCAGTCGAAGAAGATGACCAGCGCGCCGAGCGGGCGGCCGTGCTCCTGGCCGCCGTCGCGAATGGCCGTCGAATAGGTCGCGACCTGCGCCTGCTTCAGCCACGGCAGCCGCTCGATGTCCGACGCCGCGTAGTCCGCGCCGGACGAAGTCTTCATCGCGGCCTTGAACCAGCGCGCGTCGCCGACATGGCGCCCCTGCACGGGGTAGGTCGCCTCGCGCCCGCTCGCGACCACGACGCCGTCGGCATTCACGACCCACAGGTCCTTGTAGACCGTATAGCTGTCGAGGATCACCGACAGCCGTTCCGATGCATGCGCGCGCGTTGCCGCGCTCTCGTGCGTCACGCAGTCGACGACCGACGAATCGGTCGCCCACCAGCGCACGTCGCACGAGCGCTCGTAGAGGTTGCGATCGACGATGTCGATCATGTTCAGCGCGAGATCGGCGCAGCGCTGCCCTTCGTGCGAGCGCATCCGTTCGATCATGCTGTCGCCGAGCTCGGTCAGGCGCGTCAGCGCGCCCGCGAGCTCCTTGTTGAGGCCGTCGGTGATGTCGCCGATGCGCTTCGACACGTGCTTCACCTGGTTCGCGACGACGGCGAAGCCCTTGCCTGCATCGCCCGCGCGGGCTGCCTCGATCAGCGCGTTCAATGCGAGAAAGGTGGTCTCGCGGTTGATGTCGTTGATATCGCCGATCTTGCCGGTCGCGAGCTTCTTCACTTGATGGGTCAGGTCGACGATTGCTTGCGGATTGGCCATGCGTGGGTCTCTCTCGTTGTGGTGTGTCGATGTGTGGTCGACCGAGACGACGCAAGTATCGGGCCTGCTTTGCCGCGCGGCGATGCACGCATTTCGGCATCGCGCACCGCGCGGGCTCGCCGATGCACGCTTGTCGCACCGGCGATGCACCACGATGGGCGCGCCGCGCATACGGCGCATAAGGCGCGGCCGGCTCAGGCCGGCGGCAAGCCAAGCCGCCACGACAGGTTGCGGCGCGCGCCCGCTTCGCAGCGCGCATGGAACAGATCGGTGTGATAGATGCGCGGGCGCGCCAGCAGGTCGCCGAGGATCGCGCGGACATGGCGGTCGTATGCGCGATCGTCGAGATCCGGGCGCTCGGCGCGCAGCCGCGCGCCGTCGTCGCGAAACCGGCTGCGCGCGGCGCCCAGCACCGCGAGATCGATGTCGACCGCGAAACGCGCGGCCGGCTCGACCGGCGCGCCGCGGTGCTTGGTCGCGAGGATCATCTCGCCGATGCGCTCGCCTGCCGCGATGCATCCCGCCGCCCAGTGCCGGAACCAGTCGGCGCTGCGCTCCTCGTTGTCGCGCGCGCCGGGCCGGTAGATCACGTCGTGGCACCACAGCGCGAGCTCGACCGCGTCGGCGTCGGGCACCGCGCCGCGCGCCCAGTCGAAGTCGCGCAGGCAGCGGCGGATATGGCGCAGCGTATGGTAGTGACGCGTCGCTTCGCCATAATGCCGCGCGAGGTCCGCATAGACGGTTTCGGCGTGCTGGCCGCCGCTGCGTGACCACAGTGCGATGAAGCGCGTTTGCGTGTGGCTCATCTCCGCCCCTTTCCGTCATCCCGACGCGCGTGCCAATGCGGCGAAGCGGCATCGGGCATCGCCCTGACGGCGGCCCTCAGAAAAATTCCTTGCGGATGTCGATGCTCGAGCGCTGGCCGATGTTCCCGAAATTCTCCGCGAGCCACACGTCGGCCTCGCGCCGCCCGTTGTCGCGCAGCCCGCACAGGAACGCCCAGTCCGCGTTGTACTTGCTGGATACGCTGAGCGCGCACATCGCCTCGTCCGATCGAATCGAGTGGATCAGCATTTCCTTCATCTCCAGCCGGTCGACCTTGCCTTGCTGGATCAGCTCGGTGACGAACGCGATCGCGCGCATCTCGCGCATCAGCGACGAATTGAAGCTGATCTCGTTGATGCGGTTCAGGATGTCCGCGGCCGTCGTCGGCACGCCCGGACGCACGAGCGGGTTGATGTGCACGATCACGACGTCCTGCGTCTTGCAGTGGTAGATCAGCGGATAGATCGCCGGATTGCCCATGTAGCCGCCGTCCCAGTAGTGCTGGCCGTCGATCGTGATCGCCTGGAACAGGGTCGGCACGCAGGCCGACGCCAGCACCGCGTCGGCGCACACGTCGTCGCCCGAGAAAATACGGATCTTGCCGGTTTCGACATTGGTCGCGCACAGGTAGAGGCGGATCGGGCAATGCTTGCGCAGCGCGTCGAAATCGACGTGCCGTTCGAGCACGTCGCGCAGCGGATTCAGGTTGTGCGGATTGAACTGGTACGGCGAGAACAGGCGCAGCACCATGTCCGCGAATGCGTACAGCGGCGAGTGATCGAGCCCGAAGCTGTGCGTGCCCTTCAGCCAGGGCGTCCAGCGCAGCGGATTGTATTGCTCGGCCGACTCCGAGACCGCGTGCCAGAAGCCGTGCAGCGCCTCGCGGGCGGCGGCGTGGCCGCCTTGGCGCAGCCCGTGCGCGAGCACCGCGGCATTCATCGCGCCGGCGCTGGTGGCGCTCACGCCTTCGATCGCGAGCCTGCCGTCTTCGAGCAGACGGTCCAGCACGCCCCAGGTGAACGCGCCGTGCATGCCGCCGCCCTGCAACGCCAGCGCGATCGGCTTCGGTTCGTCGCTGCCCCGCCGCTTTGCGCTCTTCGTGGTCATCTTCCGCCTCTCCTCGTGATGCCGATGCGATGCGGGCGGCTCACCCGCCGGTCGACACCAGCGTGTCGAGCAGCGCCGCGGCTTCCCGCAGGTCCGCCGTATCGAACCCCTCCGCAAACCCGGCGTACACGTCGGACAGCATCCGCCGCGCGTCGGCCGTGCGGCCCTGGTGCTGCCGCAGGCGCGCGAGGGCCAGCACCGCGCGCAACTCGAACGCGCGGGCGCCCTGCCGGCGCGCCACGTCGATCGCCTGATGCAGGCAACCCTCGGCCTCCTCGGCGCGCGCCGGGTCGCCGCCGTCGCGATCCGACGCGCCGAGCAGCAGCACCGCCTTGAGCCGATGCAGCTCCGCGTCGTAGCAGTGCTCGCCGCAACGCGCCGCCAACGCCATCGCCTCGTCGATCGCGTCCATGGCCGCCGCCGTCTCGCCGATACGCCCGTGGCTGTCCGCGAGCAGCGCGAGGAAGTACGAGCAGGCCATCGCGGCGCCGGTCGCGCGGTAGCCGTCCACGCCCGCGCGCAACTGCGCGATGCCTTCCGGCACGCTGCCTTGCTCGCTCATTGCCCAGCCCCGCAGCATCGCGCCCCACGCGTACCAGAACGGCAGGCCCTGTTCGGTCGCGAGCGTCATCAGCGCTTCGGCGTGCCCGCGGGTGACGTCGGCTTCGCGCCGGAGCTGATGGAACTGCGCGCCATACGCGAGCGTCAGCGCCAGCGTCGGGACGTGCGCGATCTGCCGCGCACGCGCCAGCGCCGCGTCGCAGCGCTGGTTGCCCTGATCCGCGTAGCCCTGGTGCCACAGGCTCCATGCGAGAAAGCTCAGCGCGCGGATGCCCGGATCGATCGCGGCGGCGAACGCGGGCTCGTGGCGCGGCTCCGCTTCGAGCAGCGCGAGCGCGCGTTCCTGGTGAGCCCGGGCGGTATCGAGATCGCCCTGGAAGAACAGGCTGGCCGACAGCGCGAGATGCGCCTCCACGAGCAGCGCCGGCTTGTTCGCGTCGCGCGCCATGCTCAGCAGCCGCTCGCCGATCTCGCCGGCGGTCGCGTATTCCGCGCGCAGGTGGTAGTAGGTCCGCAGCCCCATCAGCACCGAGAAGCGCTGCGTGGTTTCGCCGATCCGGTCGCACAGCGCGAGCGCGCGCGTGTAGTTCGCCTCGACTTCCGGCGCGCCATAGCCGCGCACGGCCATCAGCGCCGGCCCCAGCGCGAGCCGCAGCGTCAGCTCCTGATGCGCGCGCTCGGGCGAATCGGGCAGGCGCTCGAGCAGCTCCAGCGCCGCGCCGAGATGGCGCATCGCGTCCGGTTGCGCGGAGTGCTGCAGCGCCTGCTGCCCGGTGCGGTACAGATACTCGATCGCCTTCTGCACGTTGCCGCTCAGCCGGTAGTGGTGCGCGAGTTCGCTGCTGTAGTCCGCGACGCGGGCCGGGAACAGCGCCTCGATCGCCCGCGCGGTGCGCTCGTGCAGCGCGCTGCGCCGCTCCGTGAGCAGCGAGTAGCCGGCCACTTCCTGCGTCAGCGCGTGCTTGAACGAATACTCGACCTCCGGGAAGGCCGGCCGCTCGTAGATGAATTCCGCGGCCTCGAGGCGCGCCAGCAGGCGGCGCAGGTCGTCGTCCGTCCGCGCGACCTGCCCGTCGCAGATGTGCCGCACGAGGCTGTACGGAAACTCCTTGCCGATCACCGCGAGCGTCTGTAGCAGTTCCTTCTCGTCGATCGCGAGCCGGTCGATGCGCGCGGCCAGCACGCCCTGCACGGTGGTCGGGATATGCAGCGCGGCCGGCGTCTGCTCGATCCGGTAGCGGCCCGGTTCGCCGAGCAGCGCATGCTCCTCGACGAGCGTCTGCACGACCTCCTCCATGAAGAACGGATTGCCTTCGGTCTTCTCGAGGATGCGCTGCTTGAGCGGGCCGAGCGACGCATCGTCGCCGAGCAGCGCGGTGAGCAGGCCTTGCGCCTCGGCCGGCCCGAGCGGTTCGAGCCGCAGCTGCACGCAATGCGGTGCGCTGCCCCACACCGGCGCATATTCGGGCCGGTAGTTCACGAGCAGCAGAATCCGGGTGGCCGGCACGCGTTCGATCAGGCACGCGAGGAACGCTTCCGTCTCGCGATCGAGCCATTGCAGGTCTTCGAACAGCAGTTCGACCGGCTGGTCGCGGCTCTCGCGCGCGAGCAGCTGGATGATCGCGTCGAAGGTCCGCTCGCGGCGGATTCCGGGATCCATCTCCGCCAGCACCGAATCGCGTTCGCCGATGCCGAGCAGGTACAGCAGGTAAGGCACGAGCGCCTCGAAGCCGCGTTCGAGCGTCAGCGCCTTGCCCATGACCTTCTCGCGGCAACGCCGTTCGTTGTCCTGCGCAGTGATCTGGAAGTAGTTCTTCAGCAGCTCGATCAGCGGCAGGTAGGCGAACGCCTTGCCGTGCGACACGGAGAAGGTTTCGAGCACCAGGCAGCCGTGCCGCGTGCGCGCCTTGAATTCATGGAACAGCCGTGATTTCCCGACCCCGGCCTCGCCGACCACCGCGACGAGCTGCCCGCTGCCCGCGCCGGCCCGTTCCAGCGCGCCGTGCAGGTGCTCCAGTTCCGCGTCGCGGCCGACGAAGCGGGCGAGGCCGCGATGCGCGGCGAGCTGCAGCCGCGTGCGCAACGCGCCGAGGCCCAGCACTTCGTACACCGACAGCGGGTCCGGAATGCCCTTGACCTGCGTCGCGCCGAGCGCCTTGAACTCGAAATAGCCTTCGGCGAGCTTGTGCGTCGAATCGCTGACGAGAATCGACGACGGCGCCGCGATGCCTTCCATACGAGACGCAATGTGGATCGTGTGGCCGACCGGATCGTAGTCGGTATGCAGGTCGTCGGTGCGGATCGAGCGCACGACCACTTCGCCTGTGTGCACGCCGACGCGAATCTGCAGCGGAATGCCTTTCTCCAGACGGATGCGATCGCCGTGCCGCCGCATCGCCTGCTGCATCCGCAATGCCGCGAACAGCGCACGCTGCGCATGGTCTTCATGGGCGATCGGCGCGCCGAACAGCGCGAGGATGCCGTCGCCGAGCGACTTCGCGACGTAGCCTTCGTAGTAGTGGACCGCCTCCATCATCAGCGCGACGACGGGGTCGATCAGACGATGTGCTTCCTCCGGATCGAGGTCGTGGATCAACGCGGTGGAACCCGCCATGTCCGCGAACAACGCGGTGACGGTCTTGCGTTCGCCGGCGGTTTCGCCGCGCGCTTCCATGGCCGCCTGTTCGGCGAGGATGCGTTCGGCCAGATGCTGCGGCGTGTAGTGGATCGGTGCGGGAGAAAGCTCGGTGGCCGGCTTCGGACGCGGCGGCGGTGTGCCGGAGGGCGCATCGGCGAGCGGCGCGCCGCATTCGCTGCAGAACTTCGCGGAAGGGCCCGACGCGTGGCCGCAGCGCGGACAGATGCGCGACATCGGGGATCCGCACGTCTCGCAGAAGCGGGCCGCGGCGGGATTGTCGAATCCGCAATGTGCGCAACGCATACGATCCCTTTCCTAGCCCGGAACCTGCACCTAATCATTCTAGTTCCGCACCCGGTCGCGGCAAGCGGCGAACGGGATATGGCATTCCCTCAGTCGCGGCTGGCGGATGTGCGCATTCGACGTGGATCGGAGGACGATGCGCGGCGCGCGCGGCGGATCAACCGCGCGGCTTCGGCGGCTGGAGCAGATGCAGGATCCGGCGGTCGTACGGCGCGCGTACGATCTCCGCGATGCGAATCTCGGCGGCAGCCGGATGAAGGGGGTTCAGCAGGAAGTTGTGCGCATACGGCACGACCGCGCTCGGCACGCGCAGCAACGCGCTCGGCTTCGTCTGCAGCCATTCGGTGCCCGCGCCGCGGGTCCACTCGGGGTTCGTGCGCCAATCGTCCGGCGCGTCGTCCTCGGCAATCTCGGCCACGGCGACCGAATCGGGCACGTCCACGCGCAGCAGCTGATACCCGTCCGGCAACTGCGCGACGGAACCGATCTCCAGATGGACGAGCGTCTCGAGCAGCGCGAGCGCCGGATGTTCGGCGAGATACACGACCGGTTGCCCGGCAAAGTGCCAGCGCCCGCCGGCGCGCAAGCCGCCGATGCCTTGCAGGTCGGCGTAATTGCTGATCCGCCACAGCATCGTCAAGCGAAGTACCCCTCGTCGATCTGCGTGAGCGCTTCCTCGACGAGCCGCGCGCCGTGCTCGGTGCTCGCCATGTCGAGCGAGGTGCGGCCGCCGAAGCGCTGGAGCCCGCTGCGCAGCCATGCCATTGCCTTGTCCGGATCGCCGAAGGTGGCGGTGGCCTGCGCGACGATCCGCGCAAGGCGGATCGCCTTGTCGGATTCTTCGGGAGACAGGCGCTCGTGCGCCTGGCGGCGATGGCTCAAGGTCCGGCGCGGAATGATGAACGCAAGCTCGTCGGACTTGAGGCCGCGCTCGGACAGCCGGTCGATGACCGCGACGTCGACGCGCGCGCTCGCGAGCTCGGCCAGGTCGGCGCCCGATCGGATGCGGGTGGCCAGCAGTTGTTCGAGAATCGAGAACTCGGCCTGGCGCGGATGCGCGACGCCGGACGGATGGAAAGCGATGGTTGCCATGATCTCTCCTCGGCAATTTGCCCAATCATTATAGGCGTTTTGCCGGGTCGATGGCGACATGCGGCAACGTCATGGCTTTGTCACGTAACAACTTTGAATCCGCGCTTCGGCATCGCACATTCGATGCAACGGAAACGCTGCAGCCGATCGTTCCACGAGCTTCGGCAATCATCAGACCAAACCGGGTATTCGCGTCGGATTGTTTACCGTGCTGAGATAATTTGTCACTGGAATCGGTATTTTCGGCCGGTGACGCGACCGCTACGATGCAATCAACCGCTCAGCACGACAGTGAAGCGCGAAATCAATCAAACCGGAGGTCATCATGAAATCGTTCATCTACGCCGTGGTCGCAGCCACCGCCCTGTCCGCCTCGTATGCCGCATTCGCACAGTCGACGCCGGCGCCGACGCGCGAGCAGGTGCGCGCGGAGCTGGTGCAGCTCGAGCAGGCCGGGTACAAGCCGGAGGTGTCCGATGCCCATTACCCGCAAGCGCTGCAAGCCGCCCAGGCGCGCGTGACCCATGCCGACGAAGCCGGCTACGGCGCGCAGGCAGCCGCCGGCGTCCGCTCCGGCCGTGTGACGCCGGTCAAGGAGAACGGCCGCGACTCGATCTATTTCGGTCAGTAACACGAACTGCGCTCGCTTCGCGCGGGTGCTGCCGAACACCACGCCCCTGACGATCGGGGGCGTGGTGTTTTCGCATCGGGCCTCGGCAGATGAATGCGAGGCACCGTCTCCCGGCGGCAAACGCCGCCAAGAATGATCAGTAATCCTTCCATTTTGATCGATCGACGCGCGCCATGTGCTACACGTCGGCGCCGCACCCGATTCGGACAGGCGGCACATCCGCCAGCGCCGAGACGCGAGGTCAACGCATTCGGCGATTTGCTCCGTACTTTGAAACCGCGCCCGCGGATGTCCGGTCACGTCGGCTCCGGCAGGCAGCGGCGCACGGAACGATCGGATTCGCGCGAAATCCGCACCGTGCCAGCAGACGCGGCGTGTTTGCGCATAGAATTCCCGCGTGTACGGGGCCGGCCAAAGCGGGCGCGGGATGGTTCGTGAAGACCGCCGGCCTGTTTCGATGCCGCACCCATGCTCATTTCAACAAGACAAGGAGTGGTTTCATGTCTCAAGCAACCGGATCCATGATCTCGTTTCGCCGCCCGGACGGCCAGGAACTGCAGGGCTACCTGGCGACGCCGGAGCAGACCGACGGCGCGCCCGCGGTCGTCGTCATCCAGGAATGGTGGGGCCTGAATGACCAGATCCGCGGCGTCGCGGACCGCCTGGCCCGCTGCGGCTACTTCGCGCTCGTTCCCGATTTGTATCGCGGCAAGTCGACGGTCGAGGCGGAAGAGGCGCACCACCTGATGAGCGCGCTCGATTTCGGCGACGCGGCATCGCAGGACATTCCCGGCGCAGTGCAGTACCTGAAGTCGCACGCGGAGCGTGTCGCGGTCACCGGCTTCTGCATGGGCGGTGCGCTGACCCTGCTGTCGCTGCAGAACGCCGACGTGACGGCCGGCATCGCCTGGTATGGCCTGCCGCCGCTCGACTACCTCGACGCGGCGAAGCTCAAGGCGCCCATCATGGGGCACTGGGCGACGCAGGATGCGTTCTTCGCGGCCGACCAGGTGGACGCACTCGAAGAGAAGCTGCGCGCCGCGAACGCCGACTACACGTTCCACCGCTATCTCGCGCACCACGCGTTCGCCAACGAGACGGCAGTCGGCACCGGCCGCCTGCCGGGCACGCAGTACGATCCGGTGTGGTCGCAGATCGCGTGGGACCGCACGCTGACGTTCCTCGGCCGCACGATGTGGGCGAACGCGCAGAAGTAAGCGGCTTGCAGCCCGGATGAGCGTCGCCGGGCGCGCAACGCGGCGGGCGACGCGCCGGGAATGAACGCCGCCGGCACATGCCGGCCGATGCGCGTATCGATCGCCTCGGCGTGAACGGCTATGCCAGCGCGCCGATGGGCGGCATCAGGCGTTCGGGCATCGGCCGCGAAAGCGCCTGACCGTCGATCGAGGCGTTCGCCGAACTGAAGACGGTCAATTTCAAATTCGACGCATGATCGTGCGCGGTGGCGCCGCCACCGCACGCATCACGCCTGGTGGGACGCGCACAGCGCCGCCTCGTCGGCGGCGAGCATCTCGGGCACGCATTCGCGCAGGAAATCGACGAAGGTGCGGATCTTCGCGTCGAGATACTGGCGCGACGGATACAGCGTATAGACCGTCAGCTTCTGCAGCCGGTACTCGGGCAGCACGCGCACCAGCGCGCCGCTGCTCAGCGCGGGCAACGCCGTCGACATCGGCAGCGAGCCGATGCCGAGGCCCGCACGCAGCGCGGCGCCGAGCGCATCGGCGATGTTCACCTGGAAATCGGGCAGCGGCAGTTCGAAGGTCTCGCGGCCGTCGGGCCCGTCGAGATGCCAGCGGTCGCGCGGAAACACCGGCGTGACGATCTGCAGGCACGAATGTCCCTCGAGATCCTTGACCGTCTGCGGCGTGCCGCGCGCCTGCAGATACGCGGGCGACGCGCACAGCACGCTGTGCACGGCGCCGAGCCGCTGCGACACGAGCCCGGAATCGGGCAGTTCCGTCGTGCTCAACTGCAGCGATACGTCGTAGCCTTCGTCGATGATGTCCGGCACGTGCTGCGACAGCGTCAGCTCGACCGCCACCGACGGATACCGCTGCCGATAGCGCACGACTGCCGGCACCACGTACGCCTGGCCGAAGCTCGTCGTCGCATGCACGTGCAGCCGGCCCGACGGCTTCGCCTGCGCGTCCGCCGCTTCCGCTTCGGCCTCGTCGATGTACGCGAGCACCCGCTGGCATCGGTCCAGATAACGCTGCCCCGCATCGGTCAGCGCGATGCGGCGGGTGCTGCGATTGAGCAGGCGCGTGCGCAGATGCGTTTCGAGCTGCGCGACCGAACGCGATGCGTAGGCGGTCGTGATGTCCAGGCGCTGGGCGGCGCTCGTGAAGCTGCCTTCCTCCGCCACGCGGACAAAAATGCGCATCATCTGTAGCGTGTCCATCGACAAGTCCCCGGGAATGAGATCGCCTCGCACCATGCAGGCCCGGCGCGCCGCGACGCGCGCGACCGGGTCCGTGCCGGTATCGGCGCAGCGCGCGACGCAAGATGCCGGCACCGTGTTCCGGAGGCCGGAATGATTGGTGCGGAACACTACAGCAGCGCCACGGGCGTGTCCAGTTGGGTATGCCCCCGAACTGTCTACGCCGCCGCTCGGCCGGACTCCTCACGGTTCGGCCGTCGCGGTCGAACGCCGCCGTATACCTGCTACGCGCGCACGGACGAATCGAACGGGTTGCGCAGCACGATGGTGTCGTCGCGCTCCGGCCCGGTCGTCAGCAGCGAAACCGGCACGCCCGCGATCGCCTCGACGCGTTCGACGAAACGGCGCGCCGCGTGCGGCAGGTCGCCGAGCCGACGCGTGCCGCCAACCGTTCCGGCCCAGCCGTCGAACTGCTCGTAGACGGGCTTCGCACGGGCCTGCGCGGCAAGGCTCGCCGGCAGATGATCGATGCGCTCGCCGTCGAGTTCGTATCCGACGCACAGCCGGATCGTGTCGAAGCCGTCGAGCACGTCGAGCTTGGTCAGCGCGAGCGAATCGATGCCGGACACTTTGGCCGCCTGGCGCAGCTGGGCCGCGTCGAGCCATCCGCAGCGCCGCGGCCGGCCGGTGTTGACGCCGAACTCGCGCCCGCGTTCGCGCAACCGCGCGCCGACGCCGTCGGCGAGTTCCGTGAGGAACGGCCCGCCGCCGACGCGGGTCGCATAGGCCTTGGTCACGCCCAGCACATGGCCGAGCTTCGACGCGCCGAGACCGGTGCCGGCGGCAGCCGCCGACGCCACCGTGCCCGACGAGGTCACGAACGGATACGTGCCCCAGTCGATATCCAGCATCACGGCTTGCGAGCCTTCGAACAGGATTTTCCGGCCTTGGTCGTATGCATCGTTGAGGTCCGCCCACACGGGCCGCACGAACGGCAGCACCTTGGGCGCGAGGTCGACGAGCATCGGCAGCATCGCGTCCCGCGTCCACGGGTCGAGGCCGAGCCCGCGGAACCACGCGTTGTGATGGTCGAGCAGCACGTCGAGCTTGCTCGCGAGCGCGTCGGGATCGGCCAGGTCGCCGACCCGCAGCCCGCGGCGGCCGACCTTGTCCTCGTAGGCGGGGCCGATGCCGCGCAGCGTGGTGCCGATCGGTTCGCGGCGCAGCGTCTCCTGCGCGGCGTCGATCGCCCGATGAATCGGCAGGACCAGCGTCGCGTTTTCGGCGATCGCCAGGTTATCGGGCGTGACCGCGACGCCGAGTTCCGCGACGCGCGCGATCTCGGCGAGCAGCGCCTCCGGGTCGAGCGCCACGCCGTTGCCGATCACGCCGGGCTTGCCGCGCACTACCCCGCTCGGCAGCAGCGCGAGCTTGTAGGTCTTGCCGTCGACGACCAGCGTGTGGCCCGCGTTGTGCCCGCCGTTGTAGCGCGCGACGATGTCGGCCTGCCCCGCGAGCCAGTCCACCACGCGGCCTTTGCCTTCATCGCCCCATTGGGCGCCCACCACCACGACATTCTGCATGCTCCACTCTCCACGTGAGGAAACTCGACACTTGGCGGACTCGGCGAGCCGCAGGTATGGCATATTGGCGCAGCAGCACTGGGCGATCAAACGATTAATCTTGAGCATCGCGTGAAAAAAATTCACGCGAATGGGTGTGATGGGCAGAAAGCTTCCTCCGTTGAATTCGTTGCGGGCGTTCGAGGCCGCCGCCCGCCTGGGCAGCTTCACACTGGCCGCCGACGAGCTGTGCGTCACGCACGGCGCGATCAGCCGGCATGTGCAGCAGCTCGAGGCCTGGCTCGGCCGGGCGCTGTTCGAGCGCCACAACCGGCGGGTCGAA
Organism: Burkholderia stagnalis; assembly: GCF_039848545.1. Taxonomy (NCBI): domain Bacteria; kingdom Pseudomonadati; phylum Pseudomonadota; class Betaproteobacteria; order Burkholderiales; family Burkholderiaceae; genus Burkholderia; species Burkholderia stagnalis. The sequence continues at coordinate 837,510 of NZ_CP156687.1, read as the reverse complement.
CTGACCGAGGCCGGGCGGACCTACCTTGCGGAAGTCGGCGCGTCGTTCGACCGCATCGCACTTGCCACCGCCCAGCAGCTCGAACGCGGGCAACAGCGGGTGCTGCGCGTCAGCGCGCCGGCAACGTTCTCGCTGCGCTGGCTCGTGCCAAGGCTGTCGTCGTTCCAGGTCGCGCATCCGCATATCGAGGTGCGGTTGTCCACGTCGAACGAACCGATCGAGAAGCTCCGCGACGTCGTCGACCTGATCATTCGCGGCGGCCCGCAGGCGATCGATGGCTATGTCGCCGACGAGTTCCTGTCCGAAGTGCGCCTGCCGGTGTGTGCGCCGCGGCTCCTCGAAGGCAGGAAGCTGCGCAAGCCTGCCGATCTCGCGCATTTCACGCTGCTGCATGCGGCGACCTATCCCGGCATGTGGCCCGAGTGGCTGGCGGCAGCCGGCGAGCCGCACCTCGTGCCGCGGCAGTCGCTCACGCTCGAGCATTTCTACCTGACGCTGCAGGGCGCGCTCGACGGGCTCGGCGTCGCGATGGGGCCGATCGCGCTCGTCGCGGACGATATCGCCGAAGGCCGGCTCGTGCAGCCGTTCAAGGCGCCGGTGATGCCGCCGTGGCGGTACTTCACCTATGTTGCAGCATCACGCGCGGAAGACGGTGCGGTTCGCGCGTTCAAGGACTGGTTGACGCGCGCGGCCGGGGCATCGCGTTCGAGCGGCGGGTGACGGATGGCAGGCCGCCCCGGCTTGCTCGGGGTTGCCCGCGAAGTCAGCCGCGCCGAGGGCGGTGTTACGCCGCTGCCGCCCGGATGTCGTCGAGCCCCGGACGCTCGACCAGCACGTTGACGTTCGTGCGCGGCGATATCGTTGGCGTTCAAGGCGATCAAACGTGAAGCCGCGAATCGCGCCTGATCATTGCATTGTGCGTCCGTCCTGAGCGGCGAACGGCGAGCCGTCAACGCGAGGGCCGCATGTGTTCGGGGAAATGGTTTGCGGAACGCCGAACGCCGCCCAACTCGATGCATTACACGGTTGGTTTTACGTGGTGTAAACCGTTCAGTCGAGACGTTCCGTGCAGTGAAATCGACGGTGCTTTGTCTCGAGCAGCAGGAGGCGGGATTCAAGCGAAACTGGTGATCGCCCGAACGAAATGATCTTCCAGGAAAGCATGCGGCAGGGTCAAGCCGCACACATCATCAGCATGACGAACCAAATATTCGATTGCTGCTTCACAAACTCGGGCACGTCATTCGCGAACGATGCGACGTGCCCCATCACAGCGTGATGGCTGGCAGGGCGTCACGCGGGCCTCGCGCGACGTCCCGGCCGTCACAGCGCTTACTGGCTTGCGCCGGCCGCGGCGCCCGCCTTCTTCTGCGCATCCTGCAGCTTCTGCGGATAGTTCGGATCATTGGCCGCCGGCTTGTAGCCCGCGTCCTCGAGCTTCTTCAGCTCGGCGTTTTTCTTCGCGCGAGCCGCCTTGCGCTCGGCCTTGTGTTGCGCACGGGCTTGCTTGCGTGCCTCGGCTTTCGCGGCTTTTGCGTCTTGCGCCGCGGGCGCGCTGGCCGTTTCCTGCGCAAACGCAGGCGCTGTCCCGCCGATCAGGAAAGCTGCGGTCGCAGCAACGAGCGTGAACGTTCTGATTTGGATTCGCATCGCTGAACTCTCTATTCGGATTGGTCACGGATGAAGAACTGCGAGATACCACCCCTGCCCCGACGTGTGAGCACGTCGATCGAGGCCTCTGCATCATAACCGTGTTGCCTCGCGTGTGGCGACATGGAATTTGCTCGTCGAGGATCGAGTCGTGCGCTCCCATAAACGACAACCCCGGCCACGGCGACGAGGGCGCCTGACGCGCCGATTCCCATGGATGTATACCGTCGGGCACGCGTGCTGTGCTCGACGATGCCGACGTCTCACATACGCTTCTCCCTGTGCACCGTTCATGTCACATACAACTGCGCGCGCATCAGCGACATAACGCGTGAGTCAGGTGTGATCGGTTCCTGGTGATCGAAAGGCGTCGCATTCGGCTCACCGATCCTTCAGCGCGCGACGATCACATCAGGTCGCCATGTGGAAGTGGTGATCTTGGCAAAGGACTGACCGGGATGGATGTCGGAAGCCTTCGCGCGCCTTTCCGGCATCGCAATCCGACTGCCCTGTAATTCAGGACACGGTGATCGTGAGCCTTTACGGGATCAGGTGTGTGTCAACGGTGAGCATTTTCGGGAGATGTGTGCCGAATCGCTCCAGGTGAGTGCCAGGAATGTTGGTGTTCTCACGTGAGGCCCGAAACGGTGCTGGAAGCATGGGTACTTCACACACAGGCGGTGAGGCGATTCAAAGGTAGAAACTTGCTGGGGTGGTCCGACCGACATAAGGTAGCCATCGCTTGCACAGATGGTGCCGTAGCGGCCGCATTCGAGGAAAGGTACCCCACAGGCATTCGACTGCTGTTTGAGCCGCTCTGTGGGGCTTCTAGGCGGCTCGACGCGTTCCGGTGCCACTGCGTGTGGGAATTCGGCTGGCAAGCGTAGTGCGGAGCAACAAAGCGACCTGTCCATATCATGCCGGCTTTCGGGGCCTGTGACTGGCGATATCCTCGTCGCTGCCCGCTGTGGATCCCCCATAGACGGGAACCTATGTGCGGGAAAAGACGGTTTCTAAGAGATTTGTTCCCATAGCCTTATACGTTTCGATGCTTGTGAGTACGTGCTCACGTCCGGATCGGCCAGGCAGCGTCAGGAAGCTTGACAGACGGGGCACAGCGCTGTGACGAATCAGGAAGGTTCTCCACAGGAAGACGCGCGACACCCAGTGCGGAACCCTTCTGGTAGCGGTTTATGGGGTGTGCTTTTTCCGGAGACACACAGTGTGTTTACTTCTTTAGAAAGCAACGTTTACTTCTTTAACTACTTTTAGATGCCTCACAGGCTTGTGGAACAAGGCTGTGGCCGGTGTTCGGTACCCATTTATGGGAGCATAGGTAGAAGTGTCTGGGGCGTTAGGTCTGTGGATTTGGGGTTTGGGGTAGCCCGGGATGGGGAATCGGGGGTGTGGATATGGTGCAAGCGTAGCCGTTTATGGGGATTCGGCAGCGAAACGCCGATGGTAGCGGTTTATGGGGGATCTTTAAGGTACCCGGTTATGGGGGATTTCTGCGAATCGATCGAGCCATTCTCGTGAGGAGGGCGATCTCGGGTAGCCAGTTATGGGAAGCTCTGAAGGTACCCGTTTATGGGGTTGCTCCGTGTATGCTGGCTCGAGTTCATGCACAGCCCGAGGCTGTGACTCCCGCGCGTATACAGGATTGGTCCGTGGGAAAGGTAGTCATCCGTGGGATTCGCGTAAGGTAGCCTGTTATGGGATCGATTTGACGATGCGGCGACCCAAGGCGCGCGATTCGCAAAACACGACGGCTTCGAAAGGTCCCCTTCTATGGGAAATTTCGAAGGTAGCGTGTTATGGGAGAAAAAGGACCGTGTGCTGCACGGCACCACAGATTCCGCGTCCGATCGCGGTTCTGGCCATTTGCTTCCCATAAAAAGGTACCTTCAGCAGGGCGATGGCCCGGCCGGATCAGGGCATCTCGCGCGAAAGGTAGCGACCTTTGGGAGGAGAGTTTGCGGAAAGGTAGATGGTTATGGGGCCTTTCGAACATTCGCACGCGGAAAAAATTCCTTTGTGTGCCATAAGTTAGCTGCGACAGTGCAAGTGACGTGCGAACAGGGGCGTTGCCCTCGGCGGTGAAGAGGTATAAAGTCCGCTCTCAACAAGGTAACCTTATCCGGACACCACGATGCCGCGAAAGCCCGCAAGCAAAGGCTCCGACAAACAGGTCTCGCTGTTCCAGACGCCCGAGCCTCCCGACTTGCTGCGCAAGGCGGTTCAAGCGATTCACATCGCCCCCAAATCGGGAAAGATCGGTCTGCAGCAGCGCAAGATGTTCAGCTCGCTGATCAAGAACGCGCTCAGGCAGGAAGCATTCGAGCCGGGGCGCACGAGCTTCTCGATCTCGATCGCCTCGCTCTCGCACGAGAGCGGGTTGAACAGCAACAACACGAAATACGTGAAGGACACGGTGAACTCGCTGATCAGCACCGTCGTCAACTGGGACTATCTTGCAGCGGATCGCTCGACCGTCTGGAAGGCATCGGGTCTGCTGGCCGGCGCCGAGCTCGAGCAGTCGGTGCTGAAGTACAGCTTCTCGGACCAGATTCGCAGCGAGCTGCTCAACCCCGAGATCTACGCGTTGATCGATATGCGGATCGCGCGCGAGTTTCGGCGCTCGCACTCGCTCGCGCTGTGGGAAAACACGGTGCGCTACGAAGGTATCGGCATCACCGCGAAGATCCCGCTGCCGAAGTTCCGGGATCTGATCCTGGGCCAGGACAAGGCATCGCAGTCGTACAAGGAGTACAAGCTGTTCAAGAGCAAGGTGCTGGTGCCGTGCATTCAAGAGGTCAACGAAGTATCGGACCACACGCTCGAACTGATCGAGCACAAGTCCGGGCGCAGTGTCGAAGCGGTCCAGTTCAAGGTGATGCGCAAGCCGAGTGCGGATACCGTGGAAGAAGGCGACGTCAAGAACGAAGCACTCGTCGAGGAAGTCGCCAAGTTCGGCATCCCGCGCTCGGAGGCGCGGCGGCTGATTACGCAGTACGGTGTTCAGCGCATCAAGGCTGCGATTGCGTACACGCTCAACCGGACCACGAAAAAGAATGCGGCGCCGGTCGATAACATCGGGGCTTATTTCCGCAAGGCGTTGACGCACGGCTATACGCTGTCCGACGGGCCGACGCCGGAGACGGCCCCGTCGGCGAAGGAAACGGCGCAGAGCAAGCAGGAGCAGATCCGAGACAAGTACCTCGCCGCCAAGATCGACGAGGCCGGTGCCTACTTCCGCGAACTGGAAATCGACGACCAGACCAAGCTCATCGATCGGTACAACGAGACGGTGGTCGGCTCGAAGGACCTGGTGCTGTCGCCGAAGAAGAAGGCCAGCAAGCTCGCGCAAACCAGTTTCTTCAGATGGCTCGCGCTGGATACCTGGGGCGAACCGACCTCGGACGACTTGCTGGAGTTCCTGCTGAAGAGCAGCCTGGCCACGAACTGAAACTGAAAAACAGACCTCGCAACGCGAGGTCTGTTCATTTGGGCACCTTACTTTTGCGCGGCGGCCAGCTCGGCGACGTACGCGTCGATGACTTCCTTGAGCCGGTCGGCGAGCGTTTCCTGGTGGGCTGCGTCCACGCCCTTGAGCTGCAGGTCGAGACGTCCGTCGGGATAGGTCTTCAACTGGCCGATCGTCTGTGATTCAAGCGCGAAGTCGTGGCGGACGCTGTAGCGTGTCCGCCCTGCCTTCTTGTCCCCGTCGTTCTGCGCGCGCAGGAAATTCTCGAGATCGCGGACCGACTTCTTCCGGTCGATCACGGCCGACAGCAGGCGGTCGGCCGTCGGTTCGCCCAGCCGCTCGAAGATCAGCTTGAGGAAATAGGCAGCCTGCAGGCCGACCACGTCGCTCGCCGTGGCCATCCGCTCGAGGAGCGTGTTCGGCAATGCGTTGAGCGAGAGCGTTTTGCTGATCGATGCCTTGTCCTTGCCGATCTTCTCCGCCAGCGTGTTCTGGTCGGCGAACACCTTTTCGTCGAGGAGCCGCTTCCATGCGACCGCATCGTCGAAGATCGTTTGGCGTTCGTGATCGTGGTTGGCGCGATAGGCGATCGTATAGAGCTGCTCGGGCGTGTGATCCGACCGGAAGGTGGCGGTGATGGTTTCGTCACCGTTGATGCTGGTGGCGCGCAACCGGCGCTGCCCGTCGATCACGACGAGCTTGCCGGGAAATTCCGGCAGACGGGTCACCTTGATCGGTTCGATCTGCCCTTCCCGCTTCAATGTCAGCGCGAGTTCATGCAGGCTCGATTCCGAATAGAAAACCCGGGGGTTGAACGGGTTCGGGATGCAGTCCTTCACGGCGACCTTCTGCGGGGCGTCGAGATCCGTCGTGTCGGCGGGCTGCGCCGTCGCCAGCTTGATCGCGGGCGCAGCGGCAGTCGGCAGCACCGTCACGGACGGTTCGGGCAGCCGCGTCTCCAGCGCCGCGTTTTCCTGTGCGAGCCCGCGCAGAAGCCCGGCCGCGAGATGGAGATTGCCCGTTGCCTTCTTTTCCTTCGATGTGTCTTTAGCCATGAGCTGCGGCTCCGGTAGCGCGTGTCGACGCAATGTATTGGGCCATTTCGGTGACCAGCTTCTCGATCTCCGCGCGAGCCTCCTTGAGGCCCTTCAGGTAGCGATTGTGGTGGTGGATGGTGGTGCCGAGCGCGAAGGTCTGCCGATAGACCTCGCGTTGGGCGATCTGGCTGTCCAGCAGATGTTCCCCTATTTCTTCTGCTCTTAGAATTTTTAAAATCTCTTCACGCATTTTAGTTTTTCCATTGACGCTATTGAGCATCAGTGCGGAAGACAGGTTCGGGTTACGTACTGCTCGCATGGATTCGATCATGCGGATCATTGCGACGGTGCTGTAGAGGTCTGCAGGCGATGGCGACAGTGGTACGAGACAGAAGTCTGCGACTTCGAGTACCGACGCGATGCGCGGATCCTCCAGGTTGCCGGGGCAGTCGATGACGATCACATCGAAATGCGCATCCTGCTTCTTGATCTCGCCACCGATCCCGCGGCCGGCCGGGGCCAGGGAGAGCACGGTCATCGGCAGGGTGTTCTCGCCACTCGTGACCCACCGGACGGACGTGCCCTGCGGGTCGGCGTCGATGAGTGCCACTTTGTTCCCGCCGGCCTCGAAGGCGGCGGCGATGTTGACGGAGATGGTGGTCTTTCCAGTACCACCCTTTTGATTGCTGACGGCGATCTTGAAAGCCATTAAATCCCTCCAAGGAGTTTTGCGTAATATATGCATTTGTTGGAGAAAAGTCCAGACAAGATGCTCTGATCGCGAGATTTTGAGCGAGGCGGTGCAGTTGTTACGTGACAAGTAGCCGGATGGCTAACGCGTGCGGAAACGATGGGAGTGAGATTATGGGAATCAATAAAAATCTGATGGCTTGCAGTTGAGATGACGCGTGCGATCGACGAATTGGCTTTCCCTTGATACTGGATTAGTTCTTGGCCGCGACGGTATGCACTAAGCTGCTGCAAACACATTGCATCGTGCCGATTGGCCGAGTATCAACATACGAGCAGTTGTTACGTGACAAGCCGCCAAGCTGATGAGCCGATCATGCGATCGGATGGTTGCATAGCCGAACGTCACGCGATCGACAGGTATAGCGATTAACAGTAATGAAGTAATGACTCGACCAAATGACAGGTTGTCACGTGACAACATGGGCAGGTGTCGACGAACGTGGCTACGGGGTATTAGTTTGCTAAATGGAAACGGGCTTCTAGCAGTCGGCACTGGTGTTAGATTTCGTTCGAGGAAGTGGATGTGTATCCGAGCTCTGCCCACTGTTGATCGGTTGTCACGTGACAACGGATGATCGAGCCGGGGCGTACGCCAGAGATGGTGTGGAAGTGCTGGTTAGATTTCAGAGATCGGCGCGATCGGTAGACGAATGGTTTTGGATGTGACGGAATGCGGAAATGAGCGAGTTCGTTAGGCGGCTTGACCCGCGAGATCCCAGGTCTTTTGCCGTGGGTGAAGCTCGATCTGGCGATCTGGTCTGGTATCGCACACTGATTGTCAGGCCCGCGTGGCGCATCAGAAGGCAAGAGGGCAGGCAACATCCTTGATATGGCCCCATTAATTCGCTCCCTGACGTAGTGCACCCATTAGCTCGTTTACTTGATAGCGACCTGTCGCCAAGCAGAGGCTGTCTCCCGCCCAGCGGGGCACACCGTGGAAACCTGCGCGAGGATCGACAACACCCGATTCCCAGGGCGCCGGCAGCGCACACGATTCGTATCGTGAAACATTCACACAAAGTAGGGTGCGGCCGCGGAAGCTTTATCTTATAAGGACTTCCGGGCGATTCTTCATGTTGTTTCACGCACGGAAGGCGCGCGCATCCCAAAAACAGGGGTCAAACAACTACACTTAAGACGGCCACGCTTCTTCAGCCATGCGCAAGCATCAAATGTGTTGATTGATACGTGTTGTGTCGTAAATGAAATGATTTCGGCGTGAGCCGAGCGCAATTCGGGGTAATGCGATCCCCGCAGAGTGGTGAGTTGTCACGTGACAACGCGGCATCACGGAGTGGGCCTCCTGCCAAAGCATGGTGTTTCACTTGGCACCGTTACGAAATGAGCGATATGAACGGAAGTGAAGTCAATAACGATGCTGGGGTAGGGCCGCCCCAGGTTCATTCTGAATTAATTGGCTGGATCGGCAGGCATCACCACAATCCACGCGATAAATAGCCGAAGCAAAGAGCGATATCTGACCGCCTCCGAAACCCTGAGCCACGATAAGCCCGCATCCGCCCATTCAATAGTTCGCGACGCAAATCGTCTTTGCGATCCCACTTCCTGTCATTCGCGCGCGCCGGATCCATCACCTTGCCGTCCTCAATTCAATGCGCTCGATTGCATCAAACCTGCGGCATTGTCATCGCACATCGTCGTGGGCAGCCGGAGGTTCAGGGAAGCATACGCCGATCGACTTATTCAAATTGCATCTTCCCAGGAGAAAATGCCAAACCATCGAGCCCTCGTCCGGTCGATACGCGACCCGGGCCGCGACACGCGATCTCCGCACACAGCGAAAGAGATTCGAATCTCTCGCAGATATCGTCGGCCAGACTGAGGAGCGCTGGTAGTGAGGCTGCCCTGCAGCGTTTCAGGGCAACCCCGAGGAGCGGAATAGCCCTTCACCGCCGCATCGCCGATCGCGAAAGTCCCGGGGAGCGTTTCGTAACGCGCAGCATCAGGCAAACACGAACATGAATGCGAGGCGCTCGGCGTCAGCCGCCGGAATGACAACGATCATCTACTTGGTTGCTCGCGCCGGACAGATTGCAAACCGCAACGACTTCGGCGCCTCGACCTTCTCGACGACATTGCGCCACCACCGCTCGCCGCGATGCGGCGCAACCAGGTCCAGCCGCTCACCCATCCGCGGCGTCGCAAGATCGACTCCGCGCGCCACGGCCAGCGCCGTCACGCGCTCGAACGGCTCCTGCCAGCGATGCATCGCCAGATCGAACGTGCCGTTATGAATCGGCGCCAGCCAGCGGCCACGCAGATCCACATGCGCCTGCACGGTTTCTTCCGGCTGCATGTGGACGTACGGCCATTGCGCGTCGTACGCGCCCGTCTCGATCAGCGTCACGTCGAACGGCCCGAGACGTTCGCCGATGGTCCTGAAACCGTCGAAGTAGCCGGTGTCGCCGCTGAAGAACACGCGCAGGTCGCCGTCGACGATCACCCATGACGCCCACAGCGTGCTGTTGCCGTCGAGCAGGCTGCGGCCGGAGAAATGCTGCGCAGGCGTCGCGGTCAGCGTCACGCCGTCGATCTCCGCGCTTTGCCACCAGTCGAACTGGCGCACCTTGGCCGCGTCGATGCCCCATTCGATCAGGCGATCGCCGACACCGAGCGGCGTCAGGAAACGCTCCGTCTTCGCGGCCAGCGCAAGCACGGTGTCGCGGTCCAGGTGATCGTAGTGATCGTGTGACAGGATCACGCCGCGCAGCGGCGGCAAGTCGCCGAGCGCGATCGGCGGCGCATGGAAGCGCTTCGGGCCGACACGCCGGAACGGCGACGCGCGCTCGGCGAACACGGGATCGGTCAGCCAGAACTGGCCGCGCAGCTTGAGCAGCAGCGTCGAATGCCCGAGCCGGTAGAGGCTGCGGTCGGGCGCCGCGTCGAGCTGCGCGCGGGTGAGTGTATCGACGGGCAGGGCGCCGGCCGGCACCGCGCCGCGCGGCTTGTGGAACATCATGTTCCACATGATGCCCAGCATCTTGCCGAGCCCTTCGGCGGGCCGCGGCGCGACGTTGCGAAAGCGTTCGCCGTCGTGTTGCGGCGAATGGGCGGACAACGCGCGGCCGCGCTTTGCAGCGGTCAGGCCGAGCGTACGTTGAATGAAATCGGGGAGCGATGCCATGAGTATCCATCCGGATGAAAGTACACTAAACAGTGTAGTTTATTTCCGAGGAAAGTAAACTGCCGGGTGTAAAATTTGAGGATGGATACGAGCACCACTCATCAACGTCTGACCGATCGAAAGCGGGCGGCCATCGTCAGCGCCGCGATCGAGGAGTTTCTCGCGGCAGGCTACGACGCGACCAGCATGGACCGCATTGCCGCGCGCGCGGATGTCTCCAAGCGCACGGTGTACAACCATTTCCCGAGCAAGGACGCGCTGTTCGCCGCGATCCTGCACCAGCTCTGGGACGCGAGCCACTCGGGCGCCACTCCGGCTTTTCGCAGCGACGTTCCGTTGCGCACGCAGCTGCTCGACCTGTTGACGCGCAAGCTGCGCCTGCTCAACGACGACGCGTTTCTCGCGCTCGCGCGGGTCGCGATCGCGGCGGCCATTCATTCGCCGGAACGCGCGCGCGACATGGTCGAGCGTCTCGGCGAGCGCGAGGAAGACGTGACGGTGTGGATCCGCGCGGCCGCGGCCGCGGGCCGGCTCGCGGCGCCGGATCCGGCATTCGCGTCGCATCAGTTGCAGGGCATCGTGAAGGCGTTCGCGTTCTGGCCGCAAGTGACGATGGGACAGCCACCGCTAAGCGACGAGGCGCAGAAGCAGGTCGCGGAATCTGCGGCCGACCTGTTTCTCGCGTACTACGAGCGAAAGCAGGGCGGCGACGGTCACGACGAAAGCGGACGCTGAGGCGTCGGCGCACCAGGGCGCACTGCTTCGACACCCCGACGTTTGATCTACATTGGAAGCACATCCATGCCGCTCCCGCACATGCAGCGCATGGGCCGACACGTGAGCAAACCCGAATGAAGACGCTGCTGATCGTCTACCACACGATGACCGGAGGCACGCGACAGATGGCCGAGGCGGCCGCCGGCGCGGCGCGCGAACAGGCCGGCGTGTCGGTCCGGCTGCAGCGCGCGGACGAGACGGGCCCGGACGACGTGCTGTCGGCCGATGCATATCTGTTCGCGACGCCGGAGAATCTCGCCGCGATGTCCGGCCTGATGAAGGACTTTTTCGATCGCTGTTATTACGCGGCGCTCGATCGCGTGAATGGCCGCCCGTACGCAACGATGATCTGCGCCGGCAGCGACGGACAGAATGCGTTGCGCCAGATCGATCGCATCGCGACGGGCTGGCGCCTGAAGAGCGTGGCGCCGGGCCTGATCGTGTGCACGCATGCGCAGACGACCGAGCGCATCCTCGCACCGAAGACGATCGACGCCGACGATCTCGCGCGCTGCGCCGAACTCGGCGAGGGCCTCGCGGCCGGTCTTGCGCTCGGCGTGTTCTGAACCGAATGAAGTGCCGCACGGCGCGGGATTTCCCATAAACGACTACCACGCAACAGGAAGCCACGCACCGCCACCGCATCGCACCAGCGATCCCGGCCGACACGCCGAACGTCATTCGGACACGCACTGCGCGCGCACCTGTTCGGCCGTCACCGTTCCCTGCTTCGAGCCGAAATGGCTCAGCACGAAATTGGCGAGCTCCGTGACATACGAATCCGAATAGGCGCTGCCGCCCCCAGTATCTGCTGCGTCCGTCCGCCGACCGTCAGCCCCGTGCCGTGCGGCAACACCTGCATGAGCACGGCGCCGGATGGGGCGTTGACCGCATGGCTGCCGACGAGCGACGCGTACCCGGTCCGGCGTTCCGCACCGTGATTCGTACTGTGAAATCGCGCAGCGGGCGGGCCGTGTTTGCGCTTCGCCGATGCGCAGCGTATGTTACGTGCGGGGCGCAACGGAGTAGACGGCATGGACGGAACAACACAATCCCATGCGCGGCAATACTGGCCTGCGCAAGCACGCACGTCCGCCTGCGGATCACCGCCGATGTTTCGAACTACGGAACACCTGATCGGGATGCATTGCGCAACGCCTGCGTTGCGCGCGGTAATGTCTGAGGCGCGTTTGATCGATCGACATCCCGAATGCAGCCCACGGAGCCGGCCGGCTGCCCGCTCGATTGCGCAGTTCAGCGTTGCAAGCGGGCTTCCACTTTTGAAACGAACGGCCAAGCGGGCGCCGTGCCGTTCGCTTGCCAAATCAGGCACGTAGACGTGCCGGCCTCGACTGGCCCGCCGCTTGCTTGCATCGATCCAGATTCGCGCCAGACCGTCACACGCCGCATGGGCTGGTTCCGTTCGACGACCGTTGATCCTTGCATAACATGACGCCTACCTCCATCCAGTCCATCCTGATCGCCAATCGCTCGGAAATCTCGATTCGCGTGATGCGTGCCGCCGCCGAACTGAACATGCGTACGGTAGCGATCTATTCGAAGGAAGACCGCCTCGCGCTGCATCGCTTCAAGGCCGACGAGAGCTACCTGATCGGCGAGGGCAAGAAGCCGCTTGCGGCGTATCTCGACATCGACGACATCCTGCGCGTCGCGCGGCAGGCGAAGGTCGACGCGATTCACCCCGGTTACGGCTTCCTGTCCGAGAACCCCGATTTCGCGCAGGCCGTGATCGACGCCGGCATTCGCTGGATCGGCCCCGCCCCCGACGTGATGCGCACGCTCGGCAACAAGGTGGCCGCGCGCAATGCCGCGATCGCGGCCGGCGTGCCGGTGATGCCGGCCACCGCGCCGCTGCCGGACGACCTCGACGCGTGCAAGGCGCTGGCCGCGGAAGTCGGCTATCCGTTGATGCTCAAGGCGAGCTGGGGCGGCGGTGGCCGTGGAATGCGCGTACTGGAAAACGCTCAGGACCTTGAAACCCTGCTGCCTGTCGCGCGCCGCGAGGCGCTGGCTGCATTCGGCAACGACGAGGTGTACGTCGAGAAGCTCGTGCGCAACGCACGGCACGTCGAGGTGCAGGTGCTCGGCGACCTGCACGGCACGGTCGTGCATTTGTACGAGCGCGACTGCACGGTGCAGCGGCGCAACCAGAAAGTGGTCGAACGCGCGCCCGCGCCGTACCTCGATCGCGACGGCCGTCACGCGCTGTGCGAATCGGCGCTGCGCCTGATGCGCGCAGTCGGCTATACGCATGCGGGCACCGTCGAATTCCTGATGGATGCCGATACCGGCCAGTTCTATTTCATCGAGGTGAACCCGCGCATCCAGGTCGAGCACACGGTGACCGAAATGATCACCGGAATCGACATCGTCAAGGCGCAGATCCGCATCACGGAAGGCGGCTGCATCGGCCTGGCAGAGGACGCAACGGATGGCGACGGCGCGCTCGTCGCGCGCGCGGCCGGCGTGCCGGAACAACAGGCGATTCCGCTGAACGGCCACGCGCTGCAATGCCGGATCACGACCGAGGACCCGGAGAACGACTTCCTGCCCGATTACGGGCGTCTCACGGCGTACCGCAGCGCAGCCGGCTTCGGCGTGCGGCTCGATGCCGGCACCGCCTATGGCGGCGCGGTGATCACGCCGTACTACGACTCGCTGCTCGTGAAGGTGACGACGTGGGCGCCGACGGCGGCCGAATCGATTCATCGGATGGATCGCGCGCTGCGCGAGTTCCGGATTCGCGGCGTCACGTCGAACCTGCAGTTTCTCGAAAACGTGATCAACCATCCGGCGTTCATCGCCGGCGACGTGACGACCCGCTTCATCGACAAGACACCGGAACTGCTCGAATTCGCGAAGCGCGGCGACCGCGCGACGAAGTTGCTGCGCTATCTCGGCGAACTGAACGTGAACGGCAACGCGGAGATGAACGGCCGCACGTTGCCGGCCCTGCCGTTGCCGAAACCGGTGCTGCCAAAGACCGATACGGCGGCGGCGATTCCGGCCGGCACGCGCGATCGCCTGCGCGAACTCGGCCCGGCGAAATTCGCGAACTGGATGCTCGACCAGAAGCAGGTGCTGCTGACCGATACGACGATGCGCGACGCGCACCAGTCGCTGTTCGCGACGCGCATGCGCACCGCGGACATGCTGCCGATCGCGCCGTTCTACGCGCGCGAGCTGTCGCAGCTGTTCTCGCTCGAATGCTGGGGCGGCGCGACCTTCGACGTCGCGCTGCGCTTCCTGAAGGAAGACCCGTGGGAACGCCTTGCGCTGCTGCGCGAGCGCGTGCCGAACATCCTGTTCCAGATGCTGCTGCGCGGCTCGAATGCGGTCGGTTACACGAACTACGCGGACAACGTCGTGCGCTTCTTCGTGAAGCAGGCCGCGAGCGCCGGCGTCGACGTATTCCGCGTGTTCGATTCGCTGAACTGGGTGCGCAACATGCGCGTGGCGATCGATGCGGTGGGCGACAGCGGAATGTTGTGCGAAGGCGCGATCTGCTATACCGGCGACCTGTTCGACACGTCGCGCGCGAAGTACGACCTCAAGTATTACGTCGGCATCGCGCGCGAGCTGCAGCAGGCCGGCGTGCACGTGCTCGGCATCAAGGACATGGCCGGCATCTGCCGTCCGCGGGCGGCCGCGACGCTCGTGAAGGCGCTCAAGGATGAAACGGGGCTGCCGGTGCATTTCCACACGCACGACACGAGCGGCATTGCCGCGGCATCCGTGCTCGCGGCAGTCGAAGCAGGCTGTGACGCGGTGGACGGCGCGCTCGATGCGATGAGCGGCCTCACGTCGCAGCCGAACCTGTCGAGCATCGCGGCCGCGCTGGCCGGCAGCGAACGCGATCCGGGGCTGAACGCGGACCGCTTGCACGAGGCGTCGATGTACTGGGAGGGCGTGCGCCGCTATTACGCGCCGTTCGAATCGGAGATCCGCGCGGGCACGGCCGACGTGTACCGCCACGAGATGCCCGGCGGCCAGTACACGAACCTGCGCGAGCAGGCGCGTTCGCTCGGCATCGATCATCGCTGGACCGAGGTGTCGCGCGCGTATGCGGACGTGAACCGGCTGTTCGGCGATATCGTCAAGGTGACGCCGACGTCGAAGGTGGTCGGCGACATGGCGCTGATGATGGTCGCGAACGACCTGAGCGTGGACGACGTGCGCAATCCCAACAAGGACATCGCGTTTCCGGAGTCGGTCGTGTCGCTGTTCAAGGGCGAGCTGGGTTTCCCGCCGGACGGTTTTCCGGCCGAGCTGTCGCGCAAGGTGCTCAAGTGCGAACCTCCCGCGCCGTATCGCCCCGGGGACCAGATTCCGCCGGTCGACCTCGACGCGGTGCGCACGCAGGCCGAGGCCGCGTGCGAGCAGCCGCTCGACGATCGGCAACTGGCGTCCTACCTGATGTATCCGAAGCAGACGGTCGACTACTACGCGCACGTGCGTGCCTACAGCGATACGTCGGTGGTGCCGACGCCTGCATTCCTGTACGGGCTGCAGCCGCAGGAAGAAGCGGCGATCGACATCTCGCCGGGCAAGACGCTGCTCGTGTCGCTGCAGGGGCAGCATGCCGATGCGCAGGACGGCATCGTGAAGGTGCTGTTCGAGCTGAACGGCCAGTCGCGTTCTGCACTCGTCGAGCAGAAGACCACCGTGCATGCGGGCAAGGAGCGCCACGGCCTGCAGCGTGCCGATCCGGCCAACCCGCTGCATGTGGCCGCGCCGATGCCGGGTTCGGTCGTGACGGTGGCGGTGCAGCCGGGACAGCGCGTGACGGCCGGCACGACGCTGATCGCGCTCGAGGCGATGAAGATGGAAACGCACATCGCCGCCGAGCGCGACTGCGAGATTGCCGCCGTGCACGTGAAGGTCGGCGAACGGGTGGCGGCGAAGGATCTGCTGATCGAGCTGAAGGGCGCGGCCTGAGGATGACGCCGCGCGTCCGCCGTCGGGCGGGCGCGCGGATACGTTGCGCGATCAGCGCTCGTCGACCGGCTGCACCGGCCGGTGATGATCGGGCCACAGCGTCTTCACGAGATCGCGCCTGTCTTTTTGTCGGTGATCGCGTGTGGGCGCGATGACGATGCATGTCGGCCCGCGACGCTGTCGTCGCGAACATACTACGCATTTTCCGAAGAACCGTTACGGTATGCCGTCGTCGGTCCCGCTTGCCGCGGACACAGCCGGTCGTGGACGACGATCGATGCGAACGCAACGATCATGCGGACGGCAATCCGGCGAGACGAGCCAAGCGGAGCGCCCCATCACCCTTGAAACCTGGCGACCGGCGCCGCGCAATCGTTCCGGAATGCTTGTTTCATACTGTGGAACCTGAGTGAAGGGGAGCGAAACCCGGCCAGCGAACGCGGGGGCGGAGAGCGCGTGCGGGAAACCGGATTCGACGTACGGAGCGGCGGCCCCGCGGCGCGACAAGGCGACCTCTGTCACGACCCGTTGACCTGCGAGTCAACCGACAGCCGCGCGTATCGGTATACTTCCACTCCTGCGTACCATCCGGCAGCGCGGCGCGATGCCCGACACGGGGTGCGCTCCGCTGCTCATGCGGTATCTTCCACGTCGGTGACGGACGTGCCGAACGCCGTCATCCCGAGCCGCCGCGTCAAACCTGGCGCGGCCTCGCGTGCGTTTCGCCGTGGAAGCGACGCTCTCTAATTCCTGGTGGATTGAATTTATGGGTTTTGAACAACTTGCCGAATTGCGCGACCAGCTCGCAGCGAAGGCCAAGCAGGATCGGAATGCCAAGCGCGCGAAGGCGCAGCCGCAATCCGGAACCAAGCCGTCGTCCGGGGGCAAACCGGTTTCGGGGGCCAAGGCGCCTGCCGGCGCGAAGGCGTCGGCTGACGCGAAGGCACCCGCCGGCGCCCGGCAGGGGCCCCGGGCGCGTCCGTCCGCCGGCGGCAAGCCGTCGGCGCCGGTCGATCCGGTCATCGTCGCGATCGGCAAACTGCAAAAGCGCTTCCCGCTGGCGTTCCCGCGCAACCCGGCGCCCAAGGTGCCGCTGAAGGTCGGCATCTGGGCGGATCTCGCCGCCGACGCGCAGGCGATCGGCCTGAGCGAAGCCGAGCTGCGCGACGCGATGTCGACCTGGTGCCGCGGTAACCGTTACTGGTCGTGCCTCGTCGAGGACGCGGTGCGTATCGATCTGCAAGGCAACGAGGCAGGGCGCGTGACGCGCGACGACGCGGCGCGTGCCCGGCGGCTGAAGGCGCGCGGCCCGCGCAAGGGCCCTGCGCAGGCAGCCAAGGCCGGCACGCAACCGGAGAAGGTCGAGGCCGAGGCCGACGCCCCGGTTCCGGTTCCGGAGCAGGCCGATGCCGCGGCACCGCAAGTCGAACAGGCCGAGCCGCAAGCGGCGCCGGTCGAGCAGCCGGCAACGAAAGCCGAGTAACGCATCGGCGCGACGCCATGCTGCCGGCAATTCAATGCGTTGCCGGCAGCATGAATCTGGATTCGTCCCCACAAGGCGGGCGTCGCGCGGATCGCGTCGGCCAACGCGCCCGGACGCCGAGCGCACGATGAATTTTCCGTGACAGGCAGCCCGCCTGCCTGTCGCATTCCTGCATTCCTGCATTCCTGCATTCCTGCATTCCTGCATTCCTGCATTCCTGCATTCCTGCATTCCTGCATTCCTGCATTCCTGCATTCCTGCATTCCTGCATTCCCGCATCCCCGCATCCCCGCATCCCCGCATCCCCGCATCCCCGCATCCCCGTATCCCGCTTTCCGCTTTCCGCTTTCCATCCCCGATCCCCGATCCCCGATCCCCGAGGCAGTTTTCATCGCCATTGATGGGCGAGCCGCTTGAATGCGCCCGTCGCCCGATCAGTTCGGGCGCGCCGATCACGTTCGCCCAGCGCTTGAACGGCGACTGGCCGATGACCCGCGCGATCGGGAAACAATCAGTTATCCGGAAGATATCCGGTGGCCCGTAGCTCGCTGCGGTTGCCGGTGGCCGGCCGGTTCAGGCTGAGCACGGATTCCTTCCAGTACTTTCTGCATCGGGTTTCGTTCCACTCCGGAATGTGGATCGGCGCGGAGGCCGACACGCCGTGCCATACCCCCACCCCCTATATTGGTTCGGCCTTGAGATATACTCCCCCACCCTATCTGGAGGCCCTCGATGAGTCACACCGTCCGCGAAAAACAGAAGCTGCTCAACCGGGTCCGCCGCATCAAGGGGCAGGTGGAAGCGATCGAGCGCGCGCTCATGGAAGAGCGGGGCTGCAACGAGGTCCTGCAACAGATCACGAGCTGCCGCGGCGCGATGAACGGGCTGCTGGCCGTCGTGCTCGAGGATCACATCCGCACCCACCTGGTCGATGCCGAGCACGACGGCGGCCATGAAGAAGGCAGCGCGACCGAGCAGTTGATCGACGTCGTGCACAGCTACTTCAAGTGAGACACGACATGAACGACTTCAGGGAAGCGGCGTTCGGCGCGGGGCACGACCACATCTTCCTCGGCGCGGCGCACGCGCAGAACGAACGCAGGACATGGGCGGTGATCGCGCTGTGCAGCGCGATGATGGTCGCGGAAATCGTCGGCGGGAGCCTGTTCGGCTCGCTGGCGCTCGTTGCCGACGGGCTGCACATGTCGACGCATGCGGGCGCGATGCTGATCGCGGCGTTGGCCTATACGTATGCACGCAAGCACGCAGGCGATGCGCGCTTCGTGTTCGGCACCGGCAAGCTCGGCGACCTGGCGGGATTCACCAGCGCGATCGTGCTGGCGATGATCGCGCTGCTGATCGGCTACGAGGCCGTGTCGCGCTTCCTGTCGCCGGTGCCCATTCACTTCGGCGAAGCGATTCCGATCGCGGTGCTCGGCCTGCTCGTCAACCTCGCGAGCGTGTGGCTGCTGAGCGGCGATCATCACGGGCATGGGCATCATCACCATCGCGCGCATGACCATGACGGTAACGACCACGACCACGACCACGGCGACAAGCACGCGCACGCCGTCGCGACGCGCGACCACAACATTCGCTCCGCCTACATTCACGTGATCGCGGACGCAGCCGTGTCGCTGCTCGCGATCATCGGTCTCGTGCTGGCGCGCGCGTTCGGCTGGGTGTGGATGGATCCGCTCGCGGGCATCGTCGGTGCGCTGGTGATTGCGAACTGGTCATACGGGTTGATGCGCGACACGGGCGGCATCCTGCTCGACATGCAATCCGACCCGCGGATGGCGCAGCGCGTGCGCGCGCTGATCGAAGGCGGCGGCGACCGCGTCGCGGACCTGCACGTATGGCGTCTCGGGCCGGGCCACATGAGCGCGGTCGTGTCGGTGGCGACTGGCGACGGCAGCCGCGACGCACGCTTCTATCACGGCCTGCTCGACCGCGTGGACGGGCTGTCGCACGTGACCGTCGAGGTCGTGAGACCGCAGCGGGCGGCCTGAGCGATGGCCGTCAAGTCACCCTGCATCGACATCTGCTCGTTCGACGGAAGAACGGGATTCTGCATCGGCTGCCTCCGCACGCTGGAAGAGGCGCGGACCTGGAAGAAGCTGACCGACCATCGGCGGCACCAGATCGTCAACGACCGTGCGCGGCGGCAAGCGAAGCTCGACCGCGGCGCGCCGCCGGACGGGCAATAGCGCCGCGTCGGCCACGCACGCGCCGGCCGCGCGCGTGTCACGCGCGGCGCGAATCGCCGCACGGGAATCGCAGCGTGAAGATCGTCCGCTGCGCGTCGCTCGTCACGGCGACGCTGCCGCGGTGCAGCGCCATGATCGATTTCACGATGGCAAGGCCGAGCCCCGCGTTGCGGGCCGAGCCGTGGCGCGATGCATCGACGCGGTAGAAGCGCTCGAAGATCCGGTCGAGCTGGTCCGGCGCAATGACGGCGCCCTGGTTCGCGACCGACACGGCCGCATGGTCGGCACCGACCGACACCGCAAGCTCGATGGTCGAGCCGCGATGCGCATGCTGGAGCGCATTCGACACGAGATTGCTCACCGCGCGCCTGAACAGCGGCGCATCGGCGTGCACGTTCCCGCGCCCGTGCACCACGATGCGCACGCCGGCGTCTTCCGCGAGCCCCTGGAAATACGAGGCCAGCCGTTGCAGCTCGTCGGCCGCGTCGAGCGCGGCGAGCGTCAGGTGCTGCTGCGCGTTGTCGGTGCGCGCGAGGAACAGCATGCTGTCGATCATCCGCTGCAGGCGCTCGCATTCTTCGATGTTCGAATCGATCAGCGCCTCGTATTCTTCCGCCGACCGTGCGCGTGACAGCGTGATTTGCGACGCGCTGATGATGTTCGCCAGCGGTGTGCGCATGTCGTGCGCGAGATCCGACGAGAACCGCGACAGCCGCTCGAACGAGCGCTCGAGCCGGTCGAGCATGCGGTTCACCGACAGCGCGAGCTCGTGCAGCTCGACCGGGCCGCCGCGGATGTCGAGGCGTTCGTCGAGGTTGTGCGCTTCGATCCGGGACGCCTGGCGGCCGATGTCCCGCACCGGCAGCAGCCCGCGCCGCGTGACCGCATGGCCGAGCGCGCACACCAGCAGGGCGCCGGCCGCGATCGCGAACCAGATGTGATCCCGGTAGCTGTCGAGCAGTGACTGACGGTCATCTGCGGCGCGCACGAGCAGCATCCGGATCGCTTCGCCGGACGGCAGTACGACCTTCGAGAAGATGCAGCGCGCCTGCCCGATCGCCTTGGGCGCGCAGGTGAACGGCTGGCTGTCCGGGTGCGGGCCGTCGGCGAGCGGTTTCAGCGCGGGGTCCGGCCCGTCCGCGTGCTCGACCAGCGGCGTGCCGCGCGCATCGTAGATGCCGAGATATACGCCCGGGTGCGACAGCAGCACGTCGTGAAACACGCCCGGGTTCGTGCGGATGGCTTGCGCCGAACCGCGCGCGCGGGACAACTGCGCGAACTGGTTCAGCTTGCCGCTGATCTCGATGTCGTCGCGGCGTTGCAGCTCGGCGGACAGCGACCGGTACAGGTACGCGCCCGTCAGCGAGAACACGAGCCCCGCGACGGCGGCGAACGCGAACGTCAGCCGCTTGAGCAGCGAGTAGGGCGAGGGCGCCGCGCTCACGCGCGATCCTCGAGCACGTAGCCCATGCCGCGGATCGTGTGGATCAGCTTGTGCTCGTACGCATTGTCGATCTTCGCGCGCAGGCGCTTGATCGCGGCATCCACGACGTTGGTGTCGCTGTCGAAGTTCATGTCCCAGATCTGCGACGTGATGAAGGTGCGCGTGAGCACTTCACCCTCGCGTTCTGCCAGCAGTTGCAGCAGCGCGAATTCCTGCGCGGTCAGGTCGATGCGCGTGTCGCCGCGCCGCACGCGGCGCCGGATCAGGTCGACCTCGAGATCGGCGATTTGCAGCGTGTCGCGCACGCTGCGCGGCGCGCGCCGCAGCAGCGAACGGATGCGCGCGAGAAATTCCGCATACGCGAACGGCTTCGGAAGATAGTCGTCGGCGCCCAGTTCGAGGCCGGCGACCTTGTCGTCGACCGTGTCCCGGGCCGTGAGCAGCAGCACCGGCGTCGACTTCTGCTCGCGCAGGCGCCGCAGCACCTCGAAGCCGTCGAGCTCGGGCAGCATGACGTCCAGCACGACGAGGTCGAAAGCTTCGTGCAGCGCGAGAAACAGGCCGTCGCGCCCGTTCGTGGCGATGTCGACGGTATAGCTCGCTTCCGTCAGCCCCTGACGGAGATACGACGCCATCTTGGCTTCGTCTTCGACGATGAGTATCCGCATGGTGTGATGGTGGTTGATGAAGCAGGGCGGCGCAACGCGAGGCCGCGCCCGACAGGCAGGAGGGTACGCTACTGCCGCACGTCTTTCATGAAAATCCGGTCATGTTGCGGCCACGGCGTCGTCACCCGTGCGCCGATAAGCTGGGCGTTCCTGATTGCCGCGTGCCCGCTTCCGCTTCCATGTCGTACTGGCGCAAATTCCTCATCGTCGTGTTGCTGGCCCTGAGCGTGCCGGTTCAGTCGTTCGCGGCCGCGGCGATGTCATGTGCGTTGGCCGGCGACATGCGGGCCCGGCATGCGGAAGCGGCCGGCGGCGCGCAGCTCCACGACATGCGGGATGATCACGGTCACACCCGCCATGCGGCGCCCGGCGATGCGGGCCACGCGCACGCGTGCCAGGCCTGTGCGTCGTGCTGTGTCGGCACGGGGCCGGCGCTGCCGGACGTCGCGGCAGCCGCCCATACGGCCCGCATCCACGGATTCATTCCACCGCCCACGGCCGCCGCGTCGTTCCTGACCGGCGGCATCGAACGGCCGCCTCGCGGCGCACTCGTCTAGTACCCGGGATCGCGGCCGATGCGCCGCGACGTGCAATCCGAACCGGCGGCCGCATGGCGGCCCGCGCGGTGACTCATGACGAGGCAACTCATGCAACTGATTCTTGCGGCGCTGCTCGGCGCGGCGGCCATTCTGCCGCCGCTCGCGCACGCCACGACGACGCTGTCCGATCCGGCCGATGCCGCGGCGCCGGTGCCCGCGCACGCGGTTCCGTCGGCATTCGACGGTTATCGGCCTTATCGCGACGGCGACGGCCCGGGCTGGCAACACCTGAATCGCGCGGTGACCGAACCCGCCAGGCGCGCGGCCACGCCGGGCAAGCCGGCCGATTCTAGCCACGCGAACCATGCAACGCACGAGGGCCCGGCCAGATGATCGAACGATGGGTTTCCCTGCGGGTCGCGGCGAGTGCTGCCGCGATCGCATGGCTCGCGGGCTGCACGACGTTTTCGCGAGACGGCGGGTTCGACGCGGTGTCCACCGCCGCGCGCGAGCGGCTCGGCAAGGACGCGGTGATCGTCCGCAGCGACGCGGATCGCGAGACGGTCGCGGCGCGCACCCGCGAGCTGCTCGCGAAGCCGCTCGGCATCGACGATGCCGTGCAGGTCGCGTTGCTGAATCACCGCGGGCTGCAGGCATCGTATGCGCAGCTCGGCCTGTCGGAAGCCGATCTGGTGCAGGCCGGGCGGCTGCCGAATCCCGGCTTCAGCTTCAGCCGCACGCGTTCGAGCAACGACCTGAGCATCGGCCGGACGTTCTCGGCGAACGTGCTCGGCATCCTGGCGCTGCCGTTTGCCGCGCGCATCGAAGGGCGCCGGTTCGAGCAGACGAAGCTGGAAACCGCCGACGCGATGCTGAAAGTCGCGGCTGATGCGCGCCGCGCATACGTGAACGCGGTCGCGGCCGAGCAGTCGGCGCGCTACGCGGAGCAGGTGAACGATGCGGCAGGTGCGGCCGCCGAACTCGCGCAGCGCATGCGCCAGGCTGGCCACTTCAGCCGGCTCGAGCATGCGCGCGAACAGGCGTTCCACGCGGACGCCACCGCGCAGTTCGCGAAGGCGCGGCAGCAGGCCGTCGCCACGCGCGAGCGGCTGACGCGCGCGATGGGCCTGTGGGGCGCGGGCACGCAGTACACGCTGCCCGATCGCCTGCCGGCGTTGCCGAAGGATCGCCCCGCGCTTGCGGACCTCGAAGCGTTCGCGATGCGCAATCGCATCGACATCCAGGCGGCGCAGTTGCAGACGCAGGGCGTCGCGTCGTCGCTGGGCCTGAGCAAGGCCACGCGTTTCGTCAACGCGCTCGACGTCGGCTACGTGAACAACTACGAAACCGACAAGGGGCATGAGCACGGCTACGAGATCAGCGTGGAGATTCCGCTGTTCGACTGGGGCGGCGCGAAGGTCGCGCGGGCGGAAGCGCTCTACATGCAGTCGGCCAACCGGCTCGCGCAGACGGCGATCGACGCGCGCTCCGAGGTGCGCGAATCGTACGCGGCATACGTGACCAGCTATGACGTCGCGAAGCATTACCGCGACGAGGTCGTGCCGCTGCGCAAGACCATCTCGGACGAAGTGCTGCTGCGCTACAACGGCATGCTCGCGAGCGTGTTCGAACTGCTCGTCGATGCGCGCGAACAGGTCGGTGCGGTCAACGGCGCCATCGACGCGCTGAAAGATTACTGGCTTGCGGAGACCGACCTCCAGCAGGCGGTCGGCGGCCGCCTGCCGGCACCGGACGCCGCGCAGCGCGACACGCCGCCAGCACCCGCGGCCGCACCGCCTGCAGCGCCCGCAGCGCCCGCAGCTCCCGCAGCTCCCGCAGCTTCCGCAGCTTCCGCCGCTCCCGTAGCGCCCGTAGCGCCCGTAGCGCCCGTAGCGCCCGCCGCCGAGCCGTCTCCCACGATTCCCGCGGCGCTTTCCGCGCCGGCAACGCATTCGGAAGGTCATTGACATGGTGTCCCGTCGACAATTTCTCAGCGGCTCGGGCGCCGCGCTCCTCGGTGCCGCGATGGTCAGCAAGGCCGGCGCGGCCACGCTGCCGGAGGCGCCGACGATGGCGCAGGCCGTCACGCAGCCGCCGCTCGCGCCGCCCGACGGCCGCCCGTACACGCCCGTCGCGACGCTGAACGGCTGGACGCTGCCGTGGCGGATGAAGAACGGCTGGAAGGAATTCCACCTGATCGCCGAGCCGGTGGTGCGCGAGATGGCGCCCGGGATGAAGGCGAACCTGTGGGGCTACAACGGGCAGTCGCCCGGCCCGACGATCGAGGCGGTCGAAGGCGACAAGGTGCGCATCTTCGTGACGAACCGGCTGCCGGAGCACACGACGATCCACTGGCACGGGATGCTGCTGCCGAACGGGATGGACGGCGTGGGCGGCCTCACGCAGCCGCACATTCCGCCCGGCAAGACCTACGTGTACGAGTTCCGCCTCGAGAAGCACGGCACGTTCATGTATCACCCGCACGCCGACGAGATGGTGCAGATGGCGATGGGGATGATGGGGATGTTCATCGTGCACCCGAAGGATCGCGGCGTGATGCCGGTCGACCGCGACTTCGTGTTCCTGCTCGCCGCCTACGACATCGACCCCGGCAGCTACACGCCGCGCGTCAACGAGATGACGGATTTCAACATGTGGACGTGGAATTCGCGCGTGTTCCCGGGCATCGATTCGCTGCCGGTGCGTGCGGGCGATCGCGTGCGCATTCGCTTCGGAAACCTGACGATGACGAATCACCCGATGCACCTGCACGGCTACACGTTCGAGGTGACCGGCACCGATGGCGGCTGGATTCCGCCGAGTGCGCGCTGGCCTGAAGTGACCGCCGACGTCGCGGTGGGCCAGATGCGCGCGATCGAGTTCACCGCTGACCGGCCGGGCGACTGGGCGTTCCATTGCCACAAGTCGCATCACACGATGAATGCGATGGGGCACCAGGTGCCGAACCTGATCGGCGTGCCGCAGAAGGATCTCGCGAAGCGCATCGGCAAGCTCGTGCCCGACTACATGGCGATGGGCAGCACCGGCGGCGCGATGGGCGAGATGGAGATGCCGCTGCCCGACAACACGCTGCCGATGATGACGGGCACCGGGCCGTTCGGCCCGCTGGAGATGGGCGGCATGTTCACCGTCGTGAAGGTGCGGCAGGGGCTCGGCCGCAACGATTACCGCGACCCGGGCTGGTTCAAACACCCGAAGGGCACGGTCGCCTACGAATACGCCGGCGAGCTGCCGGCGCGCTGATTCACACGATCACACGATGCGGCCGGCACGACGCCGGCCGCCGATTGCCTCACCCCAACCCTGGAGAACGACGATGAAAAAAGCACTTGCCGCGATCGCAGCGGGCTGCGCGCTGGCCTTGTCCACCCTGCCTGCCGTGTCGCACGCGGCCGGCGACACCGATGCAACGGACGTGCGCAACGGCATGTCGCACGGCGAGATTCGCAAGGTCGATGCGGCCGCCGGCAAGCTGACGATCAAGCACGGCCCGCTCGAGAACCTCGGCATGGATGCGATGACGATGGTGTTCAAGGTGAAGGACCCGGCGATGCTGTCGCAGGTGAAAGTGGGCGACACGATCGACTTCGTCGCCGAGGACGTGAACGGCGCGCTGACCGTCACGAAGCTGCAGCGGAAGTGACGGCAATGAAGACGTCAACGCTCACACATCTGGCCGCGCTGGCCACGGGCGCGCTGCTCGCGCTCGCGCCGCTCGCGGCATCCGCGCACGGCAAGCTCGAACGCGCGTCGCCTGCAGCGGGCAGCACCGTCGAGGCGGCGCCGGACACGCTCCGGCTCACGTTCAACGAGGACCTCGAAGCGGCCTTCAGCACGATCGTCGTGGCGGACGCGAACGGCACGGCCGTCACGCAGGACAAGGCGCGGGTCGACGCGTCCGCGCCGCGCGTGATGACCGTCGCGGTGCCGAAGCTCGCGGCGGGCACGTACACGGTCCGGTGGGCCGTGATGACCGCCGATGCGCACAAGACGCGGGGCACCTACACGTTCACGGTGAAGTGATGAACGAAGGATTCCTGGGCATCCTGCGCCTCGCGGCGGTGGCGATCCAGAACCTCGGCTTCGCCGTCGTCGTCGGGGCACTGTTCGGCAGCCGCTGGCTCGCGCGCGGCGACGCCGCATGGCAGGCGGCGGCCGGCCGGCGCATGGTCGTCGCGCTGCGTGCGGCCGCGGCCGGTGCGTTGCTGGCGAGCGTCGTCGCGTTCCTGGCGCACTGCGCGTTGATGAGCGATGCGACGCTGCTGACGGTGTGGCCCGCGGTGTGGCCGATGCTGACGGGCACCGGCTTCGGCCATGCGTGGTTCGCGGGCGCGCTCGGCATGGGTGCGATCGTCGTGCTGTCGTTCCGGTGGCGGGGGCACGGCGATCGCGAGCCGGTCGCGCTGTGGCTCGCGATCGCCGCCGTCGCGCTGGCGCGCAGCCACGGCGGCCATCCGGTGGAGGCAGGGTGGTTCAGCCTGCCGGTGTGGATCGACTGGCTGCATCTGCTCGCGATCAGCACGTGGGTCGGCATCGTGTTCGTGACGGCCGGCGTGGTGATGCCGCGCCTGCTCGCCGCGCCGCGCGGCGAAGCGCCGGCCGGCGCGGCGTTCGTGCAGTCGCTGTCGGATGCGGCGACGGCCGCGCTGGTCGTGTTGTTCGTTACCGGCGCCTACAACGGCTGGCGCGGCGTGAACACGTCCGCCAACCTGTTCGACTCGGCGTACGGGCAGGTGCTGCTCGCGAAGCTCGCGCTCGTGCTGCTGGCCGCCGCGCTCGGTGGACACAACCGGTTCTTCGGGATGCCGAAGCTGTTGGCGGCGCTGTCGCATGCATCCGGCAACGCGCCCGGCGGCCCGTTGCGCCATTTCAACGTGGTGCTACGCGTCGAGTCCGTCGTGCTGGCCGGCGTGCTGGCGGCTGCCGCCGTGCTTGCGTCGAGCCCGTTGCCCGGCACGATGTAACCGGCATCACGCCGATATCGAAAGCCATTCGTCAGGAATGGCGATTGTTTGGAATATGAAAGGTAGACGGCAAGCGTGTTGCAGGCAGGCGACACGCGTGGCGATTGATTAAAAATACGAATCATTATCGTTTAATATTTCGAGATATTACGAGCCGCGACCCGGACGTCGCGGCTTTTTCATGTCGTCGACCGATTTTTTCCGCTTCCGTCCACCTTCAACGATGAAACTCAACCAGAACGCCTGCCGCGCGCTCCTGATCGCCACGTCGCTCGCCGGCGCCAAGACCTCGTTCGCGCAGGCGAGCGATGCGGCGGCCACGCTGCCGACCATTTCCGTGCAGGCTGCCGCCGAGCGCGCGACCTACGATGCGAGCCGCTCGCGCGCGGCCACCAAGACCGACATGTCGCTGATGGACGTGCCGCAGACGGTGAGCGTGGTGCCGCACGCGGTGATCGAGGACCAGAACGCGACGTCGATGCAGGACGCGCTGCGCAACGTGCCGGGCGTCGGCTTCTCGGTGGGCGACGGCCAGCGCGACCAGATCACGATCCGCGGCTTCAACAGCATCACCGACCAGTACGTCGACGGCATTCGCGACGACGCGCTCTACTACCGCGACCTGTCGAACGTCGAGCGCGTCGAGGTGCTGAAGGGGCCGGCGGCAGTGCTGTACGGCCGCGGCTCGGCCGGCGGCATCGTCAACCGCGTGCTGAAGCGGCCGCAGGCGAACCCGGTGCGCGACGTGGGCGTGACGCTCGGCACGCGCGGCGAGCGGCGTGGCGAATTCGACCTCGGCTGGAACGCGAACGATGCGGCGCGCTTCCGCATCACGGGCGCGGCCGAGAATTCGAACAGCTTCCGCGACCAGTTCCAGCTGAATCGCCAGGCGATCGCGCCGTCCGCGCAGTTCAAGCTGAGCCCGGACACGGTGCTCAATGTCGAGTTCGACTACCTGCACGACCGGCGCACCGCCGACCAGGGGATTCCCGCGTATCTCGGCCGGCCGGTCGACGTGCCGATCAACACGTACTATGGTTCGGCCGATGCGGCGAACAGCTCGTACAACTCGGTGTCCGCGAAGAGCGCGACGGCGTCGCTCGATCACCGCTTCAGCGATTCGCTGTCGTTCCATGGCGCGATCCGCGCGTATGACTTCTCGCTCGAACGGAAGAACTACGTGACGTTCCAGCCGATCAAGACCGCCGCGCGCCCGAGCGTCACGCTCGACCAGTCGACGCGGCAGCGCACCGATCACGGCGTCGACGGCGTGTTCGAGCTGACGCAGAAGACGACGCTGTTCGGCATGCGCCACGAACTGCTGTACGGACTGGAACTGTCGCAGCAGCAGAAGTTCGACACGGTCTACAACGTGACGAAGGTCGCGACCTACGATCTCTACAACCCGCAGCTCGTGAACCTGCCCGGCGTGCCGGCCGGCACGCGCCCGCGCACGAACGCGTCGACCGTTACCGGGCTCGCCGGCGTCTACGCGCAGGACCTGATCTCGCTGTCCGAGCACTGGAAGGTGCTCGCCGGCCTGCGCTTCGACTACCTGAACCAGATCCGCCACGACTACACGTCGGCGAACCTCAACCTCGAGCGCACCGATCGCGCATGGAGCCCGCGCGTCGGGCTGATCTACGAGCCGCTCGACTGGCTCACGCTGTATGCGTCGTTCAGCCAGTCGTTCTCGCCGCTCGCCGACACGCTGATCAGTTCCGGCGCGTTCGCGAACGGCGCGGCGCTGGCGCCGCAGAAAACCACCGCGTACGAGATCGGCTCGAAGTTCGATCTCGGCGGCAAGGCGATGGCGAGCGTCGCGCTGTTCGACATGCGCCAGACGAACCAGCAGATCGGCGATCCCGCGCATCCCGGCTATGCGCTGCCGATCGGCACGCAGCACGTGCGCGGCATGGAGCTGGGCTTCTCCGGCGAGATCGCGCCGAAATGGTCGGTGCTGGCCGGCTATGCGTACCTGAACGGCACGGTGGACGGCTCGCCGCAATCGACGGCGGCCGGGCTCACGCTGTCCAGCAACACGCCGGGGCTGATGCCGCGCCATAGCGCGAGCCTGTGGCTCAAGCGCGAACTGCCGTACGGCTTCTACGCGGCGGCCGGCGCGCAGTTCCAGTCGGCGCGCTATGCCTCCGCGAGCGATCTCGTCACGCTGCCGTCGTTCACGGTGTTCAATCTCGGCGCCGGCTACCGCAGCAAGAAGTTCGACGTGACGCTCACGCTCGACAACGTGTTCGACCGCCGCTACTTCATCTCCGCGCACGGCAACGCGGACCTGTACAACATGCCGGGCGAGCCGCGCACGCTGACCGCCACGATGAAGTGGCACATGTAATGCAAGGGAAGCGCCGCGAGCCCGTCATGCGGGCTCGCGGGCAGGCAGCGCGGCGCCGGCCGCGGTCACGATTCGGGTGACGCCATCCCCGACTGCAGGTAGTTCTGGATGCCGACCTTCTTGACCAGGTCGAGCTGCGTTTCGAGCCAGTCGATATGTTCCTCGGTGTCCTCGAGGATACGCTCGAAGATCTCGCGCGAGATGTAGTCCTGTGCCGATTCGCAGTACGCGATCGCTTCCTTGCAGGTGGACTGCGCGCCGCGTTCGAGCTTCAGGTCGCACTCGAGGATTTCTTCCGTGTGCTCGCCGACGAGCAGCTTGTGCAGATCCTGCAGGTTCGGCAGGCCGTCGAGCATGAAGATGCGTTCGATCAGCGCGTCCGCATGCTTCATCTCGCCGATCGATTCGTCATATTCGTGCTTGCCGAGCTTGTCGAGACCCCAGTGCTTGTACATGCGCGCATGCAGGAAGTACTGGTTGATCGCCGTCAGCTCGTTCTTCAGCTGCGCGTTCAGATAGCCGATGACCTTCTTGTCGCCTTTCATCGCGGATCTCCCACCGTCATGGCGTCGTGCCGCTTCAACGATAGTCAGTCGCGCGCCGAATCTCAATCCGACATTTGCGATTTGCCGAGGTACCCGGAAGGCGAATCAGTTGCATTAGCATGTGCACCGCACCGCACCGCACCGCACCGCACCGCACCGCACCGCACCGCACCGCACCGCACCGCATTGCACCGCACCGCATTGCATCGCGCATCGCGCATCGCGCATCGCGCATCACGCATCACGCATCACGCATCACGCATCACGCGAGCAGGTCCTCGTAGAACGCGCCGAACGGGCGCGTCGGATGCGCGAGCTGGATCTCCAGGATCCACAGGCCCGCGTCGGGGCGTGCGTCGAAATCGCCGAGGTCGCCGGCCTTGTAGATCGCATGCGGGAAATCCGACACGCGATGGCCCTTGATGTCCAGGTTCAGGCGCCAGCCGAGTTCCGTCGCGCGGCGCTCGGCGTACGCGTAAAGCGCGGTGCCACCCGCGCCGCTCGTCTGCCAGTGATGCTTCACGTCGTCGAACAGCGTGCGGGCGGCGTCCGCACAGGCCCGCATGTCCGCATCGTCGCCGACGACGAAGGTTGCGCCCGCATCGCCTTCGTGTGCGTCCCACACCACGCCGAGGTCGATGAAGAAGATGTCGTGCTCGCGCAGGCAGGGATCGTCGTCGGAGCGCTGCTTGAAAGTCTTCAGCGTGTTCTCGCCGAAGCGCACGATCACCGGATGCCAGATGCGGTCCATCCCGAGTTCCGTCATCACGGCCTTGCACAGCGCGGCGGCTTCCGATTCGCGCATGCCCGGCTTGATTCGCGCGGCGACGGCGTCGACCACTTCCCATGTCCGGTCGCGCGCCGTCAGCATCTGCTCCAGCACGTACTTGCTTCCCACTGCCTGCTTCATGTCCTGCTTCATGTCGGTGTTCACGCGTGTTGCTCCGTCTCCGTTATAACTGACGAAATATAACGATGGACGCACGCGCTGTCCACGTCGCGGGCCTGCGGCGTTTCCGAGCATGCCGCTACGACCGGCTGTCGGCGTCGGGGCGGACGTGCCGGAACGCGGCCAGCAGCGTGAGGTCGTACGCGATCTTCAGCACGCCGCAGGCGACGAGCGGCGCGCCGAGCCAGCCGAGGCCGAACAGGCCGCCGGCAAGCGTCGGCGCGAGCGCGGCCGCGAGGCTGCGCGGCACCGACGTGACGCTGGCCGCAGCCGCCCGTTCCGGCGGCGTGACGACCGCCATCACGTAGGCGGTGCGGGTCGGCACGTCCATTTGCGACAGTGCGCTGCGTACCAGCAGCAGTGAGAGCGCGGCCGGCAGCGAGGTGGCGATGGCGGCGCCGATCAGGCACACGCTCGACGGGATGTGCGTAAACACCATCGTGTTCAGCAGGCCGATGCGGCGCGACAGCGGCGCGGCGGCGAGCTGCGAGCCCGCGCTGAGCAGCCCGGCCCAGAAGAAGAACCGGCCGGCCGCGCCGACCGACAGGCCGAAGCGCTGCATCAGCCACAGCGACAGCAGCGAGTTGACGACGAGCCCGCCCGCGAACGCGTCGACGCTGAACAGCAGTGCGAGCCGCATGACGATGCGCCGCGACGGCCCGAGCGGGGCCGCCGGGGCCGGCGTGCGCTGCGCGGTGCGCGGCAGCTTGCGATACAGCGCGCACACCGCGATGCCGGCCAGCGCATACAGCACGAACATCGCGCGCATCGCGGCGAGCGGCGCGAACCCGGCATGCGCGGCCAGCCACGTCGGCACGCCCGCCGCGAGCGCGCCGAGCGCGGCGGACACGGCGCCGACCAGGCTGTAGCGCGCGAACAGCGCGGTGCGCGCGTCGCCGCCGGCCGCCGCCGCGAGCCGGGCCTGCTCGAGCGGCAGGAACAGGCTCACATCGCCGGCGCTCGGATTGAGCGTGCCGACGAACGCGACGACGAGCAGCGGCCACCAGCCGGACAGGCTCGCGAAGCCGATGCCGGTAGCGGTCATCAGCACGGCCGCGAGCGTCAGCAGGCGGCGATGCGCGATGCGGCCCGCGAGCGCGCCGACGGCCACGGTCGCGATGGCCGAGCCCAGCAGCGTCGCGGTGCCGAGCAGCCCCACATGAAGTTGCGTGAGGCCGAGCGCGAGCAGATAGGCGGGCAGCAGCACCGCGATGAAGCCGTCGGTAAAGCCGCGCAGGCCGCGGCTCGCGAGCAGGATCCACGCGGTGGCGTCGACGCCGTCCGGCAGCAGGCGGCGTGCGACGCGGGTCGCGGCAAGGGCGGCGGTGCGGCCGCGCGGAACGTGCATGGCGCAGGCGCCGCGCGAGCGGCGCGTCAGTGATGAAGAAACGGATAGGCCGCGAGCCCGATCAGCGCCGCGGCCGTGACGATCACGGGCTCCTGCAGCTTCTTGAAGCGCCACAGCAGCAGCACGGTCGCGACGGCCAGCGCGGCCGTCGGCAGATCGACGATCGAGCGTTTCGCGATGACGAGCACGGAACCGGTGATCGCGCCGACGGCCGCCGCCGTGATGCCGTCGACGAACGCCTTGACGTCCGCGCGGTGGCCGTACTTCTTCACGTACGGCGCGGGAATCACCGTGAACAGGTAGCACGGCAGGAAGGTGCCGAGCGCGGCGACGCACGCGCCGGGCAGGCCTGCCACGAGGTAGCCGATGAAGCCGACGGTGATCACCACCGGCCCCGGCGTGATCATCGCGACCGCCACCGCATCGACGAACTGCTTGTCGTTGAGCCAGTGGTGCTCGGTGACGACGCCGCCGTACAGGAACGGCACGATCGCGAGCCCCGAGCCGAACACGAACGTGCCGGCTTTCGCGAAGAACACGCCGATCTGCGTGAGCACGGAAACGTCGATGCCGCTCAGGAAACCGCTCGTAGCCGGCAGATTGGCCGCGGCGAGCGCGTTCAGCCCGCCTTTGTCGAGCCATTTCGGCGGCGCGCGCCAGAACAGGCCGATCAGCCCGGCGACGATGAACAGCCACGCGATTTCCGATTCGGTGACGAAGGTCACGGCAGCCAGCGTCAGGAAGATCGCCCAGAGCAGCTTGTCGTTGCCGATGGTCTTCGTGGTCAGCTTGTACGCGCTCATCGCGATGATGCCGACCACCGCGGCGCCAACGCCATAGAACACCGCCTGCATCCACGACAGCCCGCCGAAGTGCGCGTACGCGAAGCCGAGCGCGACGACCATCAGGAACGACGGCAGCACGAACGCGAGCCCGACGAGCGTCGCGCCGAGGATCCGGTAGTGCACGTAGCCGAGGTAGATCGCGAGCTGCGCGGCCATCGGCCCCGGTGCGAGCTGGGCCAGCGTGAGTCCTTCCTTGTAATCGGCCTCGGTGATCCAGCCGTGCTTCTCGACGAGATCGCGGCGCATGTAGCCGGCGAGCGCAACCGGCCCGCCGAAACCGAGCGTGCCGAGGCGCAGCATGTAGCCGACCAGCTGGCCAAGCGAGTAGGTCGGCGTGTTTGTGGCAATCGTCGTGGTCATGACCGTCCCCGGCTTTCGATTTTTCCATTCGACGCAAAGTGCGCGTACAGCGCGTCGAGCACCGCGCCCATCTGTTCCAGCAACTGATCGTCGTTCTCGGCGCGTTGTCGCGTGCCGGCCATCACGGCCTCGAATCCGACGGCTTCGGGCACGGCCGTACCCCCGACGTCGAGCGCATGCACGATTTCGCCGAGCCGCATCAACGCCGCATCGTTGTCGAGCCCGAAGCTTGCGAGCAGCACCTCGAACGTCACGCGCTCGTCGACGTGCGTGAACGCCGCGCCGTCGAAGTCGAAGCCGAGCGCACCGGGCGGGCAGTCCTGCGGCGACGCGAGCCACCGGAAGCGCGCGCGCGGGTCGATGAAGCGGCGGATCAGCCACGCGCTCGCGACGCGGTCGACCCACAGGTGGCGGCGCGTCGCCCAGGTGCGCCCCTGGTAGTCGCCGAGCGGCAGCAGCGGGATTGCGCGCGACGCCGCGTGCGGCTCGCCCGGCGACAGCACCGTCTCGACGACGGCGACGAAATCGCGCCAGGCGGCCTCGGCGCGGGCGGCCGCGTCGCCCGGGAACCAGTCGGTCGCGCGCAGCGCGTCGTAGTCCTTTTGCAGGCGGCGCAGCCCGCGCGCCAGCTCCGCCGGCGATTGCGCGGACAGCGTCTTGCGCGCGTCCGACAGCGTGCGGATGAAGGCCGCGTATTCGTCGTCGCGGGCGAACAGCGCGCGGAATTCCGCGTCCTGCGACGCGTCGAGGCTCGGTGCGCGCAGCAGATGCGCGGTGCCGCCGCTGCCGGCGATCGCGCCAGCGAGTTCGCGCAGCATGCTTTCGCGTTCCTCCGAGTACGGCAGCAGGTAGATGCCGTCGCGCAGCACCGCGCAGCCCTTCGCCTTCAGCGCGCGCCAGAAGCGCATCCGCGCCGTCGCGTTTTCGGTCGGCAGCGTCAGCACGAGGAGCGACCAGGTCGAGATCGTATTCATGTAGATAATGCTACTCGTGCGTTATGATCGCTACAAGTTTAATTGTCGACCGGGGCCGGCGACATGCCGTCATGCCGGCGGGATAATCTGGCGGCGTCGCGCAGGCCCTGCGCAATCCTTACGTTTTCCGACCTATGCACACGAGATTCAATGCGATCGCCGTCGCGCTGACCGCCGCGCTGTTCGGCGCGGCCACGCCGCTCGCCAAGGCGCTGCTCGGCGCGATGTCCCCGTTCATGGTGGCGGGCCTGTTCTACCTGGGAAGCGGGCTCGGCCTCGGCGTGGGGATCCTGATCCGCCGTCTGCGGCGGCCCGCCGCCGCGCCCGCCGGCGACGGCCATGCGCTGAAAAAATCCGAGCTTCCGTGGCTGGCCGGCGCGATTGCGGCGGGCGGGGTCGCCGGGCCCGCGCTGCTGATGCTCGGGCTCGCGAGCACGCCGGCCGCCACGAGCGCGCTGCTGCTGAACCTGGAGGGTGTGCTGACCGCGGTGATCGCGTGGGTGGTGTTCCGCGAGAACGTCGACCTGCAGGTGTTTCTCGGCATGGTGGCGATCGTCGCCGGCGGCGTGCTGCTGTCGTGGAAGCCGGCGGCGGCGGGCGTGCCGGTCGGCGCGCTGCTGATCGTCGGCGCATGCCTGTGCTGGGCGATCGACAACAACCTCACGCGCAAGGTGTCGGCGAACGACGCGATGGTGATCGCGTGCCTGAAGGGCTTGTTCGCGGGGCCGGTGAACATCGCGATCGCCGTCGCGACGGGCGCCGCGCTGCCGGCCGTGTCGACCGCGGCGGCCGCGATGCTGACGGGGCTCGCCGGCTATGGCATCAGCCTCGTGCTGTTCGTCGTCGCGCTGCGCGATCTCGGCACCGCGCGCACGGGCGCGTATTTCTCGGTCGCGCCGCTGTTCGGCGTCGCGCTTTCACTGCTGATCTGGCCGGAAATGCCGTCGATTGCGTTCTGGGCCGCGGCCGCGCTGATGGCGTTCGGCATCTGGCTGCACGTGCGCGAACGGCACGAGCACGAGCATGCGCACGAACGGCTGGAGCATACGCATCGGCATCGCCACGATGCGCATCACCAGCACACGCACGATTTTCCGTACGACGGCGACGAGCCGCACACGCATCCGCACGTGCACTTGCCGATCACGCATTCACATGCGCATTTCCCGGATATCCATCACCGGCATCGGCATTGATCCGGCGTTGATCCCGCATTGACCCGACAGCCGGCGGACGGCGCGTGGTGTCGCGCGCCGTCCGCCTCGAACGTCAGCGCGTGACGACCAGCGCCGCATGCATGCCGGCCGCATAGTGGCCGGGCTTGTTGCAGATCAGCGCGTAGCGGCCGGGCGCAAGCGTGAGCGCCAGATGCTTGTGCCGGCCGGGCGCGATGTCCTCGACCTCGCCGATCTTGTGCAGCCGCGCTTCCTGTACCAGCCCCTTGCGAACCGGCAGCGCGCCGTCGGCGAGATCCGTCTTCAGCACGACGAGTTCGTGCGCCATGTCGCTGCCGGCCGAATTCACGACGTCGAACGTCACCCTGCCCGCCTTCACGTCATGCGGCTCGAGCTGAATCGCGTCCGACCGCAGTGTCGCCTTGACGGTCTGCTGCGCGCGGGCCGCCTGCGACGCGATGCCGAGCGCGGCCACGCTTGCGACGAGCGCAGTACGCCAAGCCATGTTCATGGTTGCCCTCCCTTGATCGATGAAACGGGGTGCCTGTCGAAACTGGTGCGAACGCCGCGCGGCATACGTGCGGTAAACGTTCGGCTCTCACGGCTTATTCCGGGGACGGGCGGTGTTTCTCGACGGGGCAGGGCAGTCACTTGACGGCAGCGTACGGCAGCACAGCCGTGGGCGACGCCGGCGCTCGCTATGTTCTGCTGTATATTACGAGGCCATGAAGATGCGACGCGCGGTCGGACGGTGCGCGTTCGGTTGCAGTGAGGGCGGGATGGATGAACGGGTGCAGCAGGCGCAGCAGGACGGCTTCGCGGACGGCGGGCTGTCCGCGAGGATCGTGCCGTTGAAGCGGCGCGAGGACGGGCCGCGTGCGGAACGGATCGCGAGCGTGGTCGACGCGTTCGGGCGGTTGCGCGGCAGCGTCGCGCGTTTTGTCGCACTGCTCGCGCGGCGCGACGCGGCGGCACTGGCGCCCGACGCATCGGACGTCATGCCGTTCGATGCGTTGTTGCAGGCGCTTGCCGCGCATGCCGAACGCACGGGGTTTCACTGCCTTCCCGAACTGAACCGCTGCATCGAACGTGCCGGTACGGCGGAACGGCACCGCGACGTGATCTTCGCGCAGGCGCCGCCGGCCAGTGACGCCGCATTGCGCAACGCGGCCGCGATGTTGGAGCGGCTCGATGCCGAGTTCGTCGGCCTGTGCGTTGCGCACGTGCTCGCGTGTCACCCCGCGCACCCGCTGCCGGCCGATGCGGCGACGATGCCGCGCGGCGGCCGCGCGATCGTCGCGTGAATGCCTTTTGAAAGAGGTCTGAGATAGACATGCCCCCGTTTCGACTGTCGCGGCTGGCATCCGGCCACGCCAACGGGCCGGCGCTGCGGCCGCCGCAGGATCGCTGCTGCGCACCCTCGCGCAACCTGAGAGCCAATCTGCGACCCTGACGCGCGTGCAGGGCAAACGCGTCGTGTACGCCGGCGGACGCCCCGGGCCGCATGCGGCGATCCGGCGGCTCGTCGAAGTGGCCGGCGGTTTGCCGACCGTGCACGACGGCGGCATCGAGGACCGCAAGGGCAAGCTGGCCGCGTCGATTCCCGGCGCGGACCTGGTCGTATTCCCGGTCGATTGCGTCGACCACGATTCGATGAACACGCTCAAGCGCATGTGCGAGCGGCACGGGATCGCGTATCACCCGCTCAGGACGGCCAGCGTCGCAAGCTTCGTTGACCTGATGATGGAAGAGCCGGAAGTGCCAGCGACGCAGCACGGCTGCGGTCGCACGACGGCGTTCTGCCTGCGGCACGGCTGACGACGCGCGGGCGGGGCAGTCAGGGCTGCATGAAGCCGGTGAGTGCCGCGATCTGTTTCGCGCAGTGTTTCTGCGCCTGCTGTTCGATCGCGCGATAGAGCCGGACGATCTCGTCGCCGACCGGCGTGAGCGTGCAGCCGCCGCCGCTGTGGCCGCCTTGTTCCGACACGGTGGCGGGCGACGTGAGCGAGCGGTTCAGTTCGTCGATCAACAGCCACGCACGGCGATACGACATGCCGAGGCTGCGCGCGGCTGCCGAGATCGAGCCGTGCTCGCGCACCGCTTCGAGCAGTGCGACCTTGCCGGGCCCGAGCGCGACCGTGTCGCCCATGCGGATGCGCATGCGGAAACTGACCTGCGGTTCGTCGATCGCGCGCCGCTTGGCGGGAGGTGGGGATTTCGTCATGCGCGCAAGGATACACGAACGGGCTGTGCGTGCGCGGGCCGTGCGGTGGCTAGCGTGCCGGCGGAAAGCAGTGCGCGTAGTCCTCGCAGCCGGGGCATCCCGGCGCGGGTCCGGGCGGCTCGCCGAGCTGCGCGGCGATTTCCATCGCGACGAATTTCTTCCAGCGCAGATGCGCGACGTTGCGTGCGGCGAGCGCGGGGAAATTGCGCGCCAGCATCCCGGACACCGCGTCGCGCCCGTCGAGCCCGAGATCCCGCCACAGGCGATCGGAGCGCAGGCACGCGTGCGCTCCGATCGCGGCGATGCACTCGGCGTCGTCGGCGCGAACCGTGTGGCTGACGTCGCGCAGCGGCAGCGCGTTCAGCGTCACACGTCACTCGACGCCGACGATCACGCTCGATGCCTTGAAGATCGCCGTCGCGGCCGCGCCGCTCGCGAGCCCGAGGCGATCGACGCTGTCGTTGGTGACGATCGCGACGATCTGCGCGCCGCCCGGCGCGGCGATCGCGACTTCCGCATTGACCGCGCCCTTCGTGACGGACGACACGGTGCCCGCGATGCAGTTGCGCGCCGACACCTTGTTGCTGTCGACGTCGACCATCACGACGACCGACGACGCCTTGACCAGCGCGAACGCGGCGGAACCGGCCGCGAGGCCCAGCGACGCTGCGCTGCCGTGCGTGATGACGGCGACGATGTCGAGGCCGTCCGGCGTGCGGAGCGTGACTTCGTCGTTGACGGCACCGGCCTTGACGGCGGTGACCTGGCCGGCGAAGTGATTACGGGCGCTGGTTCGCATGATGGATCTCCGGAAGGGATGCCGCTGCCCGGTGGGCAGCGCACGGTGAATGCAGTGCGGCGGATAGTGTACTGCCGCCGCGACCGGCCGGCCGCCGCCGGCTGCTATGTCGCGGATCAGGCGCCGGCCGCGCGTGTCATTCGCCGGCCGCCGGTTTCCGCGCAGGGGTGTTCGCCTGCGGTTGCGCGTGCTGCGCGGCCGGCGCCGCCTCCGCTTCCCAGCCGCCGCCGAGCGCGAGGAACAGCCGCACCTGGTCGGCCGCGACCTGCCCCTCGGCCGCCGCGACCTGCGCATGCACGCTGGTCAGCGTGCGAGTTGCGTCGAGATCGGAGAGGAACGATTCGCGGCCGGCCTGATAGAGCCGATGCGTTTCGTCGGCCGAGCTGCGCGCCGATTCGTACGCGGTCCGCAGCGCGTCCGCGCGCTGCGTATCGGCCGCGTAGGTTGCGAGGCTCGATTGCGTTTCGCGCAGCGCGTTCAGCACGACGCCGTCGAAATGCGCGAGCGCGCCGGCCGTCGCCGCCTCGGCCTCGCGCACGCGCGCGCGCTGGCCGTTGACCGGGAAGGTCCAGCTGATCAGCGGTCCGAACGACCAGCGGTTGGTGGTCGGCGAGAACAGGTCGGCGGCGAGGCCGGTCGTGCCGGCCGATGCGCCGATGCTGACCGACGGGTACAGCGCGCCGGTCGCGACGCCGATCCGCGCGGTGGCGGCCGCGAGTTGCCGCTCCGCTTCGCGCACGTCCGGGCGGCGGCGCAGCAGCGCGGCGCCGTCGCCGATCGGAATCGGCTGGCGCAGCGCCGGCAGCCGCTCGCAGGCGGCGACCGCTTTCGGCAGGTCGGCGGGCGCGCGCGCGAGCAAGGCGGCGAGCTGGTACTGCGCGACCTTGCGGCGCCCCTCGAAGCGCGGAATATCCGCGGCGAGCGTGCGCACCTGCGTCACGCCGCGCGTCACGTCGGTCTGGTTGCCGCGCCCGGCATCGCGCAACCGCTGCGACAGCGCGACGCGCTGCCGCTGCAGCGCGAGCGACTGCTTTGCGATCGCGAGCTCGTCGCCGGCCGAGCACGCTTCGACATACGCACGCACGACGTCAGCGACCACCGCGATGCGCGCGAGATCGCCGGCGGCGCGCACGGCATCGTCGTCCGCGCGCGCGGCTTCGACGCCGCGCCGCAACTTGCCGAACAGGTCGATCTCGTACGACACGCTGATGCCGATCGATCCTTCGTTCACTACCGGCAGCTTCTTTTCCAGCAGGAACTGCTCGGCCGACTCCTGCGCACGCTGCACGCCGGCCTCCGCGCTGCCGGAAAACCCGCCCTGCGCGTTCGCGACGTCCAGCGCCGCGCGCGAGCGTGCGAGGTTGGCCGCCGCCACGCGCAGGTCGGTGTTCGACTTCAGCGCGTCGCGCACGAGCTGGTCGAGCACGGGATCGTCATAGAGCTGCCACCAGTTGCCGGGCACTGCATCATGCGACACGAGCGTGCCGCCCGCGCCGTCGAGCGCGCCGTTCGCGAGCGGCGCGTTCACGTACGCCTGCTGCGGCAGGTGGTAGTCGGGGCCGACGGACTTGCACGCG
The DNA here is from genome assembly GCF_039848545.1 of Burkholderia stagnalis. Lineage (NCBI taxonomy): Bacteria > Pseudomonadati > Pseudomonadota > Betaproteobacteria > Burkholderiales > Burkholderiaceae > Burkholderia > Burkholderia stagnalis. Next base: position 797,227 of record NZ_CP156687.1, on the reverse strand, counting down.
CCGAGCGCGAAGGCGAGCGGCGCGAGCGCCGCCGCGAGCCGGATGCCGCGCCGCGTCATTGCGACGCTCCCGCCGCGCGCGCGGCCGACGTAGTTGATGCGGTTGATGTGGCCGACGCGGCGCCGGCCGCCTTCGGTTTCGACGTGTCGTCCGCCGCGCGCACCGACACCGTCGCGGTGCGGCCGGCGATCATCCGGAAGTCGTCCGGCACCTCGTCGAGCGCGACGCGCACCGGCACCCGCTGCGCGAGGCGCACCCAGCTGAACGCCGGGTTCACGTTCGGCAGCAGGTTCGCGCCCTGCGTGCGGTCGCGATCCTCGATCGCGGCGACGATGCTCTGCACGTGGCCGCGCAGCGGATGCGGCTCGCCCATCACCGTGATGTCGACGGCCTGGCCGATATGGATGCCGCGCAGCTTGGTTTCCTCGAAGTAGCCGTCGACGCGGAACGAGTTCAGGTCGACGACCGACAGCACGGCCCGCCCGGCCGGCACGTATTCGCCGACGCGCGGCGCGCGATCGTTCAGGTAGCCGTCGACCGGGCTGACGATCGTCGTGCGCTGCAGGTTCAGGCGCGCGGTGTCGAGCGACACCTTCGCATCCTCGACCGTGGCCTCGCCCTGTTCGACGCGGGTGCGGCTCTCCTCGACCTGTTCGCTCGCGACGAGGTTGCCGAGCTTCAGGTTGCGCGCGTATTCGCGCTTCGCCTGCGCGAGCGTCGCGCGGCGCTGGTCGAGCGTCGCTTCGGCGAGGCGTTCCGCGAGCGTGTAGCGCGCCTGGTCGATCACGAACAGCACCTGGCCGCGCTTGACCGGCTGGTTGTCGACCACCTGCACCGACGTGATGAGGCCCGACACGTCGGGTGCGACCTGGATCACGTCGGCGCGCACGTGCCCGTCGCGCGTCCACGGCGAGAACATGTAGTAGTTGACGATGCGCCACAGCACGAGCGCGGCCACGACGACGACGATCAGGGTAAGCAGGACCTGTCCTGCGGAGAACCAGGATTTTTTCACGTTAGGTAGCCACGAGACGGTGGGAGACGATCACGACGGCGGCAAGCACGAACACGTAGATGCCGAGATCGAAGATCGAACGGTGCCAGACGAGGCGATAGAAGCCGATGCGCGTGAGCCCGGCGCGGATCGCGACGTTGATCAGGTAGGCGATCAGCATCAGCACGAGCGGGGCCGGCACGAATACGCCGAAGATGTCGATTTCGCCGATCATGGTCGCGGCCTGGAAAGCGGGGAAGGGTAGCGGATCATGCCTGCGCTCCGCCGCGGGCCCGGGGCGCGTGCGCCGCCTCGGCCGGATACAGCGACAGGCGCAGGCCGACGAGCGCGTGCAGCGTGTCGCGCAGCCAGCGATGCATTGCGGGCGCGGCGGGCGCAGTGGGCGATGCGGCGGCATCGGTGGCCGGCGGCTGCGCGCGGCCGGCAGCGCGGCGCAGCGCGTCGTCGATCGTCGCGAGCAGCGCGTCCGGCGCGGGCTGGCGCGCATTCGCCGCCGCGCAGCGCGCGAAATGCGCGTGGACGCCGCTCAGCACGCGGTCGATCGCGGCCGGCATGTCGCCGTCGAGCTTGCGGCGGTAGCGGCGCAGGTCGAGCGCGTTCAGCGCGATGCGCAGGTCGCGGAAGCTCTCGATCGACGGATGCCGGTGGTCGTCGGACGCGCCGAGGCGCGGCAGCAGGTGCGTCACGCGGTCGAGCATCCGCGACGCATGGTTGCGCGGGTTGTCGATCGGCTGCGTCGACGCCGACAGCGCGACGTCCTCCCAGCCCGAGCGCAGCAGCCGGCGCACCGCGAGCTCCGCGCCGAACGGCCGGGTGGCGCGGGTCCACACGAACGCGAACAGCAGCCCGGCGACGCCCGCGAGGTTGCTGTTCAGGAACACGAAGAAATCGGCTTCGTATGCGCTCTGGATGCTGATGAAGGTGGCCGTGTTGACCGCGACCAGCATCGTCACCATGTTGAACTGCGGCCTCGGCAGCAGCGTGCCGACCAGGATGAACGGCCCGGCGAAGAGCAGCACGAGCATCGCGAAGTCGTGCACGTGCGGCAGCACGACGAACAGGTACAGGCCCGCGATCACGACGCTCGCGCAGGTCGCGAGGAAGAACCGGAACACCATCGGCGCCGGCTCGTCCAGCGCGGCGAAGAAGCTGCACGAAACGGCCACCAGCGTGACGGCGCTCGCGCCGTCGTGCCAGCCCGAGCTGATCCACAGCCCGCAGGCGGCGACGATCGCGCACACCACCGTGAGCGTCGAGAACAGCATCATCCCGCGGTCGAAGAAGCGTTCGGTGCCGCCGAGCCGCCAGTGCCGGTAGCGCGGCTGCCACACGCCCGATTCGTTCGCGATCAGCGCGCGCAGCGAACGGCAGTCCTGCCACACGTCGATCACCTGGCGCAGCCGCCACAGCGCGTTCGACAGCAGCGCGCCGTCCCAGGTCGACAGCGCGGCGTCGGGCGGCTGCAGCGCGGCGATGCGCTCGCGCAGCCGGTCGGCGACCGGATCGTCGACGCTGCCGGTGCTGTCGCCCCGCAGCGCGGGCAGCGGCGCGTCGAACCACTTCGCCGCGTCGGCCAGCAGCGCGTCGAGCCCCGCGGGGCGCACGTGGAGGTCGCGCATCAGCGCGATCAGCGGATCGGCGAGCGACGAGATCAGCGGCAGGAACAGCTGCATCCGGCCGCTCAGCGCCTGCGCGCGCGCGAGGATGCGCGGATGCGCATGGTCGTAGCCGAGCTGGCTCAGCAGGAATTCGAGCCCCGTGATCGTCGCCGCGAGGCGCTGCCGGCACGCGGAAAGCGCCTTGCCCGCGAGGTGCCCGGACAGCGTTTCGCGGCCGTAGAACGCGGCATCCTTGAACCACGCGTCGGTCCGCTCGATCAGCGTGGGCGCGAGCCGGCTCGGGAAGATCGTGCTGCCGACCACGCTCGCGCAGACGATGCCGAGCACGATTTCCTCGGTGCGCGCGATCGCGACGTCGAACACGGTGGTCGGGTCGGTCACGGTCGGCAGCGCGATCAGCGGCATCGAATAGCCGGCGAGCAGGAACACGTAGCTGCGCGCGGTGCGGTCCGACATCGCGAGGTAGAGCAGCGTGCCGCACCACGCGCCGACGATCAGGCTGAACAGGAACGGCGTCTCGACGAACGGCGGCACGAAGAAGATCGCGGCGGCCGCGCCGAGCGCGGTGCCGAGCGCGCGGTACAGCGCCTTCGAGCGCGTGGCGCCGACGAACGGGTTCGACACGATGTAGACGCTCGCCATCGCCCAGTACGGGCGCGGCAGCTGGAAGAACAGGCCGAGATACAGCGCCAGCATCGACGCGGCGAACGTCTTGGTCGAGAACAGCCAGTCGCGAACGCTCGGGAACGTCATGGCGCGGAGCCGGGGGCGTGGCGCGGCGCGGCCTCGCCCGGCGCGTTGAAGGCGTCGAGCACGCGCAGCGTCGTCTCGAGCTCGGCGCGCGTAATGCCTTTCAGCACGCGTGCGCGCAGCACCTTCAGGTCGGCTTCCATCTGCGCGGTGACCGTGCGGCCCGCGTCGGTCAGCGAGATCGTTTTCGCGCGGCGGTCGCCCGGATCCTCGTCGCGGCGCGCGAGCCCCGCCGCGCACAGCTGGTCGAGCAGCCGCACCAGAGATGGCCCTTCGATGCCGACGTGTTCGGCGAGGGTGCCTTGCCGCACGGCCTCGCCGAGCCGCCCGACCATCAGCAGCGGCGCCGCGCAGGCCTCGGAGACGCCGTACGCGTTCAGCACGCCGTCGCTCGTCCGGCGCCATTTGCGGGCGGAGAGCACGAGCATGCTGCTGACGGCAAGGCGGAGATCGTGCAGGTTCGTCATGGCCGAAATGATAGAGGCAATACCATTCGATAGCAAACTATCGGTTTTCGTCATGTACGTGTCACGTCCGCGCGGCTCGCGCGGGACGGCATGGACGCAATGTAGGGTGTCGATCGGGAATCGGTCAAGGTGCGTGGAGGCGTCGGGGTAATCGTCTGACGTAAGCGGCCGAGTGTCGGCGTAGAGGGCCGTGCCGATGCTCATCCGGCGTCGGCCTCCAGCCCGTAGAAACGGTAGAACTGCGCAATTGGTGCATCCCTCGCGAGCGCCTGAAGCGGGAAGGCGTCCGCCGGATTCCGAGTATTCGTCGTGGTTGATAGCTGCCGTATGAAATCCGCGGGAATGCCGGGTCTCACGCGGCCGTGGCGATCGAGAAAGTGCCCCCATAGCGACAAGTCGCGAAATCCCGGTCCCGCGATTCGTTTTGCCGGAACGTGCTCGCGGCGCCGTCCGCGTCGCTCGGCGTCGACGAAGCGGCGCGCCGCGTCGGGCTCAGCCGCCGCAGCTTCACCCGGCTGTTCCGCGAGCAATTGGGGGTGAGCTACGTCGCGTGGCGCGAGCAGGCGTGCCTGCTGGCCGCCATCGCATGGTTTGCGCAGGGCCGCTCGATCACGCGCGTGGCCTATGATCTCGGCTATGGCAGCCCGACGGCGTTTTCGGCCATGTTCAAGCGCGTCGTCGGCGTCGCGCCGCATCATTACCGCACGTAACGTCGAGTGTTCCTGCCGGAACGCTTATCCTGCATTGGAGCGCAAGCGGAGACCATGCACCCTTCCATCCTTCAGCCCGGCACGTTGTGGCCGGCCATCGTGCAACGAACGGCGCACGCCCTGCGGACAGGGGCGTTGCGCCCGATCGAAACCGTCCAATCGTCGATCGTGGACGGCGGCGTGCGGTTCCTCGTCCGTCGCGTGTCGAGCCTGGCCCGCAAGGACACGGCACGCGCGGCGGGCCGTGCCGGAGGCAATCCATTCCTCCCGTACGACCCCGACCTGTTTGTCGCGGATATCTCCGATACCCATGTGGCGTTGCTGAACAAGTTCAACGTCATCGAGCATCACCTGCTGATCGTCACCCGCCGCTTCGAAGCGCAGGAGTCGTTGCTGAACGTGGCGGACTTTGCCGCGCTGCTCACCTGCATGGCGGAGTTCGGGAGTGTCGGTTTCTACAACGGTGGGGCGGCCGCCGGTGCGAGCCAGGCTCACAAGCATCTGCAGATCGTGCCGCTGCCGTTCGTCGAGGGTGGCCCGGCGTTGCCGATCAGCCCGTTGATCGAGTCGGCGCGGATCGCCGGTGCGATCGGCACCATTCCGGGCCTCGCGTTTGCGCATGCGTTCGCGCCGCTGGAACTGTTCGCGGCGCCCGTGCACGAGACGGCGCGCGCGGCATGCGAGCGCTACCGCGCATTGCTCGATGCGGTTGGCATCCGGGCGCTCGATGTCGACGGCGAACCGCGCCAATCGGCGCCGTACAACCTGCTGGTCATGCCTGCGGGGCTGCTGCTGGTGCCGAGATCCACCGAGCGTGTCGAAGGCATCTCGATCAATGCGTTGGGGTTCGCCGGCTCGCTATTCGTGCGGGACGACGCGCAGATGCAGATCATCGACCGCGTCGGCCCGATGAATCTCCTGCGGCGCGCTGCCGAAGCATGAGCCTGTGCGGCGACGTGGGGCCCGGGCTTTGCCGCACCCCACGCATGCACACAGAGGATGCCAGGGGACGCCCCCTGGCATCCGTCGCGTTCAGCCGCGGATAAACGCGAGCAGATCGGCGTTGATCGTTTCGGCGTTGGACGTGGGCATGCCATGCGGGAAGCCCGCATAGGTCTTCAGCGTGCCGTTCCTGGCGAGCTTCGCCGACAGGAGGCCGGAATCGGCATAAGGGACGATCTGGTCGTCGTCGCCATGCATCACGAGGACGGGAATCGTGGTGCTCTTCAGGTCTTCGGTGAAGTCGGTCTGCGAGAACGCGACGATGCCGTCGTAGTGGGCCTTGGCGCTGCCCATCATGCCCTGCCGCCACCAGTTCCAGATGACGCCCTGCGACGGCTTCGCGCCTTCGCGGTTGTAGCCGTAGAAGGGGCCGGCCGGCACGTCGTAATAGAACTGCGCGCGGTTCGCCGCGAGCTGGGCCTGGAGGTTGTCGAACACTTCCTTGGGCAGGCCGCCCGGATTGCTGTCGGTCTTGACCATCAACGGCGGAACGGCGCTGATCAGCACGGCCTTGGAGACGCGGTTCTCGCCATGACGGGCGACGTAATGGATGACTTCGCCGCCGCCGGTGGAATGACCGACGTGGACGGCGCCCTGCACGCCGAGGTGATTCACCACCGCGGCGACGTCGTCCGCGTAGTGATCCATGTCATGGCCGTCCCAGACCTGGCTGGATCGTCCGTGGCCGCGACGATCGTGCGCGACGACGCGGTAGCCCTGGGCCAGGAAGAACAGCATCTGCGCATCCCAGTCGTCCGCGCTGAGCGGCCAGCCATGATGGAAGAAGATCACCTGCGCATCGCGCGGGCCCCAGTCCTTGTAGAAGATGTCGACGCCATCTTTCGTTGTGACGTATCCCATGGTTGCTCCTGTTCAGTAGACGATATCGATCAGTGACGGACATTCCGGTTGCTGCGGATCAATGATGGCGGGCTCCTGACGATGGCGGGTTGATCGAACGGCAATGCGGCTGTCGCGTGCTCGTTGGCGACGAACCGACTCTAGGATTAAAGTTAGATTTAATGTCAATACGCTGAAGAGGCAAGCATGAGAATTGGGGAGCTGGCGAAGGTCAGCGGGCTGACGGCATCCCGGATCCGCTTTTACGAGGCGGAAGGGTTGATTACGGCCGTCGAACGCAGCACGAACGGCTATCGCGACTACTCCGAGGATGCGGTATGGATGCTGGAGATCATCTCCGGCGCGCAAAAGGCGGGGTTCTCGCTGGAACAGATCCGCCATCTGCTGCCGGTGGGGGCCGGCAACTGGCAGCATGAAGGGCTGGTGGAGGCGCTCGAACGGAAAGTCGCCGAAATCGATGCGATGCGCAAGCGCCTCGAGGAGAACAAGGCGCAACTGCTCGTCGCGATCGACAGCATCAGGAACCGGCCGACCGACTTGAACTGCGCCGAGCGCACACGGTGGGTGATGGACCGGCTGCGCGATCGGGGCGCGGCGCCGGCACCGGGCAATGGGCGTCGCTCGAATTCGAGCGACGAATGATGCGACGCCGAAACCGCAACCGATGCGCTTCTCTACCGGGGCCCTTGACCTTAAAGTTGAGTTGAACCTTAAAGTGCCTGCTGACGGCAATGCGTCGGCAGGCTTCGGGTGTTGCCTGCCACGGTCAATCATCGAGGAGGGGCGACGAACATGGACAGGCGGTTTACACAGGTCGAATTCGGGCCGCACAAGGTCGACGTGCCTGAAGGCGGCTACTACGACCGGTTCCGGATGAATCCGGACCTGAACGAAGTCGCGCGGGATCCCGCCGCGGGAAACATCGATTTTTTCCGTCGGATTCCGAAGCATCTGGTCAATTCGAGGGTCGGCCCGACCTGGGCGCCGAACTTCTACTACCGTTCCAGCAACATCCAGCTATTGTTCATGGCGCCGCTCGACCGCCTGCGGGCCATGTTGCCGGCGCCGCTCGAGCCGCTGCGGGCGGTGCCGGGGCACGGGCTGGTGGCGTTGACGTTCTTTTCGTATTCGGTCTGCGACAACGATCCGTATGACGAAGTGTCCGTCGCGGTGGTGATCCGCCGGCCCGGCGCGCGCGGTTCGCACGCGCTGGAGCTGATCGATGCCATGCGGCGCCGGAGCTTCGTCGCGCACGTGCTGGCGCTGCCCGTCACCACGGAAATCGCGCGGGTTCGCGGCGTATACGGCTATCAGCTGCCCAAGTGGCTCGCCGACATCGACGTGAACATCGGCGCCGACGTACGCGCCCGCATTGCCGGCCCGGGCGGCCGGCCGGACCTGAGCCTGCGCGCGCCGCTGCCGGCGCTGAACAACGTTGCGTCGCAGTCGCGGATGAGCACGGCGACCATGATCAATCTCATCGACGGCGAATGGCACCAGAGCTCGGTGCAGACCAATATATTGTCGTTCGCCCAGCGCCTGTTGCCGCGCGACGTCGAGCTGGTGCGGCACGGCGGTCCGCTGAGCCAGTTGCTCGACGGATTGGGCGTATCCACCATCATGCGTCTCGACGTGGCCAACGACGCGCAGCTGGTTCTGAACCTGCCGACGCCCTTGAAAGCCTTCGATGGGCCTGACAAGCAACAATAGCGGCGCTTCGACTCGCCCACTCAAAAGGAATCGATCATGACCGCACCGGCCTATGACCTCGTCGTGTTTGGCGCCACCAGCTTTGTCGGGCAGATCCTGACCCGCTACCTGTCCGAACACTTGTCGGGCGACGTCGAAACGCTGCGCTGGGCCATTGCAGGCCGATCGGAAACGAAGCTCAGGCAGGTCAGGGATGCGCTGGGCGCGGCGTGGCAGGCCTTGCCGATCATCGTCGCCGACGCGGCCGACGAAGCGCAGCTGCGAGCGCTGTGCGCGCAAACGCGGGTGGTCGTGTCGACCGTCGGGCCCTACGCGCTTTATGGGGAGCCGCTCGTCAAGATTTGCGCGGAAACCGGCACGGACTATTGCGACCTCACCGGCGAGACCCAGTGGATCAAGCGGATGATCGACAAGTACGAGCCCGCGGCCCGTCAATCGGGGGCGCGCATCGTCCATTGCTGCGGCTTCGATTCGGTGCCGTCCGACATGGGTGTGTTTTTCCTGCAGCAACAGGCAAGGCGGCAGTGGGGTGTGCCGGCCGAGCAGGTGAAGATGCGCGTCAGAACGCTGAAGGGCGGCGCGTCGGGCGGAACGGTGGCGAGCGTGATCAACGTCGTGCGGGAAGCCGCGGCCGATCCCGCGTTGCGCCGGGAACTGCTCGATCCGTATTCGCTGTGTCCGAAGGAGCACGGATTCATGGCGCGGCAGCACGCCGTCCGATCGGCGGAGTTCGACCGCGACTGCGATGCGTGGATCGCCCCGTTCGTGATGGCGGCCATCAACGAGCGGGTCGTGCATCGCTCCAACGCGCTTGCGGGCAATGCGTACGGCAGCCGGTTCACCTATGACGAAGCCGTCATGACGGGCACGGGCCTCAAGGGCCGCGTGGCCGCGCTGGCGATGGTGGCCGGCCTCGGCGCGTTCATGGTGGGCGTCGTCATCAAGCCGGTGCGCAGCCTGATGGAGCGGTTCCTGCTGCCGAAGCCCGGCGAGGGGCCGAGCGCCGCGGCGCAGCTGGCCGGCCGCTACGATCTGCGTTTCTTCGGCCGCGCCGGCGACGGGCGGACCTTGCGCGTGAAGGTCACCGGCGATCGCGACCCCGGTTACGGCTCGACGGGCAAGATGCTGGGCCAGGCCGCGATCGGTCTCGCGCTGGATTGCCGCAGCGGCGGCGAGAAGGCCGGGCGCGGCGGCGGTTTCTGGACGCCCGCGACGATGTTCGACGAGCGCTATATCGAGCGTCTGGTGCGCCATGCGGGGTTGCGCTTCGAGCTGGCGTGATTCGGCAGCGGTATCGGCATGGAAACAATAAATATCGGCATGCGAATCAATGCGGGGAGGAAGCTGACTGTCACGGCTGATCAGATGGCCGGATCCGATCCGGCCGGGGAGTATCCGGAACATGAAGATCGGGGAACTGGCGGCGCGCACCGGCCTTACCCCTTCGCGCATCCGCTTCTATGAACGCATCGGTCTGTTGACGAGCGTCGAGCGGCAGGCGAACGGTTATCGAACTTATTCGCCGGAAGCGGTGGTGATGCTCGATCTGATCACGGCCGCGCAGAAGGCGGATTTCAGCCTCGACGAGATCCGCACGCTGATTCCGTCCGACTTCGCGCAGTGGCCATGCGGTTCGCTGCTCGATGCGCTGCGCCGCAAGGTGCAGCGCATCGAGGCGCTGGAAGCGCGGCTTGCGCGCAACAAGGCGCACGTCATGTCGCTCATCGCCGGGATCGGGCCGAAACCGGAGGCGGTGGAGTGTGCCGCCCACGCGATGCGACTGCTGTCGCGGGTCCATCCGGAGAACACGGCAAGCGCCGGCCACGCCGACGACGACACGCGCGACAAGCCGGCCCGGCGCCGGACGACCTGACCCCGGACGGCCGCCGGCGCATCGTGTTGCGTTCCGGGCGCGCGCCCGTGCGCCGCGTTACAGGAGCGCGACGACCTGCTCGGCCGTCGCCTTCGCCGATTGCGGATTCTGGCCCGTCACCAGCCGGCCGTCGACGACGACGTTCGACGTGAACGGCAGCAGCGCCTTCTCATAGCGCGCACCGCGCCGCGCCATCTCCTGCTCGACGTTGTAGGGCACCTTCTTCGCGACGCCGGCCAGGATTTCCTCCACCCACGAGTAGCCGGTGATCCGGCGTCCGGCGACCAGCAGCGTGCCGTCCGACAGCGTCGTGTTCAACAGTCCGCAGTAACCGTGGCAGACCGACGACACGATGCCGCCGCGCTCGTAGATCCCGCGCGTAAGCCGCTGCAGCCCCGCATCGTCCGGAAAATCCCACATGACCGCGTGGCCGCCGGTGAAATAGATCGCATCGAAATCGGCCGGATCGAGCGCGTCGGGCCGCGCCGTGTTTGCGAGCAGGGCCTGGTTCGCCTTGTCGGCGCGCCACGCTTTCGCGGCCGCGTCCGCGTGCGGCCATTTGAGCGAGCGGGGCTCCAGCGGCGACACGCCGCCCTTCGGGCTCACGAGCTGCTGCGCGTATCCCTTCGCCGCGAAGATGTGGTGGGCGTGGGTCAGCTCGGACAGCCACAGGCCGGTTGGTTGCGACGGGTCGGCGTAGTGCGCGACGTTGCTGACGACGTGAAGTATGCGCTTGGTCATGATGCGATTCCCTCTTCATCGGCCACGGGCGGTGCATCTTCGACGCGCCGCCGTTTTGTCGGATGGCAGGACACAGACCCATGGCCTCGATACGCTTGCCGAGGCCGACCATAACCTTGAGGTGAAGTTAAAGGTCAAGACCTTTTTGCTTTTCTGCGTACGGGGCTGTCTTGAGACAGGACGAGCCCGTCCAGCAAGGTCGTCAATGCGTCTTCGATCGCATGGTCGCCGACTTTCTCGCGCACCAGCCGCCCGTCGATCTCGAGCATCGTCAGCCCATGAAGATGCGCCCAGCAGGCCGTTGCCTGGCCGAGCGCGGGGCGCAAGCGGATCGTGCCGGCCTGCTGGCCTTGCTCGAGGATGTCGACGACCAGCAGGAAGGGCGCCTGCGTGCGCGGATCGAGATGGATATCCGTCGGCTCGCCGGCATCCGCGGCGAACATCAGGCGGTAGAGATCCGGGTTTTGCTTGCCGAACGCGAGATGGGCGTAGGCCAGCGCGCGCAGCACCGCTGGGGTGTCCGCCGCGGGATCCACGGACGCGGCGAGCGCATCGCGCAGGCGATCGAACCCGATCAGCGCCAGCTCGTGCAGCAACGCGGCCTTGTCCGGGAAATGCCGGTAGGGCGCGGAGTGGCTGACGTTCGCCCGCCGCGCGATTTCACGCAGCGTGAACTGCCAGCCCTGTTGCTCCTGCAGCGTGTCGAGCGCCGTGTCGATGATCGCGCGCCGCAGATCCCCGTGGTGATACGCCTTTTGCCCGGCATCTGCTTCCGACGGCATCGTGTTGCTCCAATGTTGACATGGGACACATTGTGGTCCTATGATCCGGACCGAGCAAGTTGACAGTGTCTACATTGACGCAACCTCGTGAGGCGCACCATGTTCGTTTCCGCAGAATCCAGCTCGAGCATCGACCCGGCGGCGTTGCTGGCCCGCCAGCGCAGCGCATTCGTCAAGGAGGGGCCGCCGGGCGTGCAGCAGCGCAAGGCAAGGCTCGCCCGGCTGCGCGCGGCGGTGCTGGCCCACCGCCGCGACATCGAGGAGGCGATCAGCGCCGACTTCGGACATCGCTCGCGCCACGAAACCGCGATCATGGAACTGGTCGGCGTGATTCAGGCGATCGACTACCTGTCGCGCAACCTGCGCCGCTTCATGAAGCCCCAGCGCCGGCACGTCGGCATCTTCTACCGCGCCGGGCATGCGCGCGTGGAATACCAGCCGGTGGGCGTGGTCGGCGTGATGGCGCCGTGGAACTACCCGTTCTCGCTGACCTTCATTCCGCTCGCCACCGCGCTGGCCGCCGGCAACCGCGCGATGCTCAAGCCGTCGGAGCTGACGCCGCGTACCAGCGAGGTGATCCGGCGGATGCTCGCCGACACCTTCCCGAGCGAGGAAGTCGCGGTCGTGCTCGGCGGCCCGGAAGTCGGCGCCGCGTTCAGCGGTTTGCCGTTCGACCATCTGCTGTTTACCGGCAGCACGCAGGTGGGCCGCAAGGTCATGAAGGCGGCCAGCGACAACCTGGTGCCGGTGACGCTCGAACTGGGCGGCAAGAGCCCCGTGATCGTCGCGAGGGGGCATGTCGACGCGCGGACGATGTCCGGCATCGTGTTCGGCAAGCTGTCGAACGGCGGACAGACCTGCGTGGCACCCGACTACGCGCTGGTGCACGAAGACGATCTGGACGCATTCGTCGCGCAATACGATGCAGCGGTGGCGCGCTTCTATCCGGACGGGCCGACCAGTCAGGACTACACGTCGATCGTCAGCGACCGGCATTTCGATCGCCTGAAAGGCCTCGTCGACGAGGCGCGCAGCAAGGGCGCGCGCGTGATCGAGGCGGGCGTGAATCCGCAGAACGCGGCCAACCGCAAGCGGACGCTCGCGCCCACGTTGATCGTCGGGGCCGGCGACGACACGGCGGTCATGCAGGAGGAGATCTTCGGGCCGATCCTGCCGGTGCGCGCATATCGCACGATCGACGAGGTCATCGACTACGTGAACGCGCGCCCGCGGCCGCTGGCGCTCTACTATTTCGGCGCGCGGGACGGCGACTGCGAGACGCTGCTGACGCGCACCACGTCAGGCAACGTCGGCATCAACAACACGCTCCTGCACGTCGCGCAGGAAGACCTGCCGTTCGGCGGCGTCGGGCCGAGCGGGATGGGCGCGTATCACGGCATCGAAGGATTCCGTGCGATGAGCCATGCGAAGGGCGTATTCGTTCAGGGCCGCTGGGCGCTCCCGAACCTGCTGCGCGCGCCGTTCGGCAAGCTTGCGGATTTCTCGCTGGCGGCGCTGCTCGGGCCGAGCCGGCAACCGGCCGGCGGGCGCGTCGAATGGGACGCGAAGCGCTGAGGCGCGCGAAACACCATGAACGGGGCGCGGCCGCCGCGCCCCGTCAGCCATCGTGCCGCCCGACCCGCCGTCGACGTGCAGCTCGCGCGCGATCGGGTTCGTCGGGCATCTCGCCGAGGAAGCGCAGCGGCCGATCGTTCGTGCCGTGGCCGTGCATCGAAGACGAGGCGTGCGTCGACCTGCGCGACGAAGCGCAAGCCTGCGCATTGCGGGATCGCGCCCCCCGCCGCCGACGTTAAGCAAATTCGAAGTCACGGTTCGGGAAAGACGACTTCGCGAAACCACGGGCGAGGTTCATAGTAGGAGCCTCTGCAGCGTACCGGAGATTTCGCAAGTGTCGACCTCATCATCGCAGGAACCCGCGTCGCCGCCGCTCGACGCGTGGCTGGGCAAGACGGAAACGCTCGGCGACGACATCACGTCGTACCCGCTCGCCGCGCTGGCCGCGACGCTCGATCGCGCGGCGCCCGGCGATACCGTGCCGCCGCTCTGGAACTGGCTGTATTTCCTGCCGGTCGCGCCGCTTGCGCAGGTCGGCGCCGACGGGCATCCGAAGCGCGGCGGCTTCCTGCCGCCGGTGCCGCTGCCGCGCCGCATGTGGGCGGGCGGGCGCCTGACGTTCCATGCGCCGCTGCGCGTGGGCCGCCACGCGACGCGCGAATCGACGATCGCGAGCATCGAGGACAAGACCGGCCGCAGCGGCCGCCTCGTGTTCGTGACGGTCCAGCATCGCTACGAATCGGACGGCGTGCTGTGCATCGAGGAAGAGCACGACATCGTCTATCGCGACGCGCCGCAGCCGGGTGCGCCGGCGCCGAAGCCGGTTGCCGCCCCGCAGGGCGAGGCATGGTCGCGCACCGTGACGGCCGATCCGGTGCTGCTGTTCCGCTATTCGGCACTCACCTTCAACGGCCACCGGATCCACTACGACCACCCGTATGCGACGCAGGCGGAAGGCTACCCGGGCCTCGTCGTGCACGGCCCGCTGATCGCGACGCTGCTCGCCGACCTCGTGCGCCGCGAACGCCCCGGCGCGACGCTCGCGACGTTCGCGTTCCGCGCGGTGCGCCCGACCTTCGACGGCCACGCGTTCACGCTGTGCGGCAAGCCGTCCGACGACGGCAGCACGGTCGAGCTGTGGGCGAAGGACCACGAAGGCCACCTGACGTTGCAGGCGAGCGCGACGCTGGCCTGACCCTGACACACGCCATCAACGAATCTCGCTCATGCAAACGACGCACGACAACACTTTCCAGGACATCCGTGAAGCGGTGCGCGACCTCTGCTCGCAGTTCTCCAGCGAATATTTCCGCAAGATCGACGAAGCGCGCGGCTATCCCGACGCGTTCGTCACCGCGCTGACGAACGCGGGCTGGCTCGGCGCGCTGATTCCGCAGGAATACGGCGGCTCCGGCCTCGGGCTCACCGAAGCGTCGGTGATCATGGAGGAGATCAACCGTTCGGGCGGCAACTCGGGCGCGTGCCACGGGCAGATGTACAACATGGGCACGCTGCTGCGCCACGGTTCCGCCGCGCAGAAGGACAGGTACCTGCCGAAGATCGCGAGCGGCGAGCTGCGCCTGCAGTCGATGGGCGTGACCGAGCCGACCACCGGCACCGACACCACGAAGATCAGGACCACCGCCGAGAAGCGCGGCGACCGCTACGTGATCAACGGCCAGAAGGTGTGGATCTCGCGCGTGCTGCACTCGGACCTGATGATCCTGCTGGCCCGCACGACGCCGCTGGCGGAAGTCAGCAAGAAGTCCGAAGGGATGTCGATCTTCATCGTCGACCTGCGCGACGCGATCGGCAACGGGCTGACGGTCCAGCCGATCCTGAACATGGTTAACCACGAGACCAGCGAGCTGTTCTTCGACAACCTCGAGATCCCCGCCGGGAACCTGATCGGCGAGGAAGGCATGGGCTTCAAGTACCTCCTCGACGGGCTGAACGCCGAACGCACGCTGATCGCGGGCGAATGCATCGGCGACGGCTACTGGTTCATCGACAAGGTCAGCCGGTACGTGAACGAGCGCGTCGTGTTCGGCCGCCCGATCGGGCAGAACCAGGGCGTGCAGTTCCCGATCGCGCGCGCGTTCGTGAACGTCGAGGCGGCGAGCCTGATGCGCTTCGAGGCCGCGCGCCGGTTCGACGCGCACGCGCCGTGCGGCGCGCAGGCGAACATGGCGAAGCTGCTCGCGGCCGATGCGTCGTGGGAAGCGGCGAATGCATGCCTGCAGTTCCACGGCGGCTTCGGCTTCGCGTGCGAATACGACGTCGAGCGCAAGTTCCGCGAAACCCGCCTGTACCAGGTCGCGCCGGTCTCGACGAACCTGATCCTGTCGTACGTCGCCGAGCACCTGCTCGGCCTGCCGCGTTCATTCTGAGGAGAGCCAGCATGCGACCGCTCGACGGCATCAAGGTCATCACGCTCGAACACGCGATCGCGGCGCCGTTCTGCACGCGCCAGCTCGCCGATCTCGGCGCGCGCGTCATCAAGATCGAACGGCCCGGCAGCGGCGATTTCGCACGCGGCTACGACGAGCGCGTGCACGGGCTGTCGTCCCATTTCGTGTGGGTGAACCGCTCGAAGGAGAGCCTGACGCTCGACGTCAAGCAGCCGGAGGCCGCGGAGATCCTGCAGGCGCTGCTCGCCGACGCGGACGTGCTCGTGCAGAACCTCGCGCCCGGCGCGGCGCAAAGGCTCGGGCTCGGCTACGACGCGCTGAAGGATACGCATCCGCGCCTGATCGTCTGCGACATCTCGGGCTACGGCGCGAACGGCCCGTACCGCGACCGCAAGGCCTACGACCTGCTGATCCAGAGCGAATCGGGGTTCCTGTCGATCACGGGCTCGCCGGGCCAGCCGGCGAAGGCCGGCTGCTCGATCGCGGACATCTCGGCCGGCATGGTTGCGTTCTCGAGCATCCTGAGCGCGCTGCTGATGCGCGGGCGCACTGGCCAGGGCAGCCGGATCGACGTGTCGATGCTGGAGAGCATGGTCGAGTGGATGAGCTATCCGCTCTATTACGCGATCGACGGGCAGAGCCCGCCGGCGCCGTCGGGCGCATCGCATGCGACGATCTATCCGTACGGCCCGTTCCCGGCCGGCGACGGCAAGACCGTGATGCTCGGCCTGCAGAACGAGCGCGAGTGGAAGCTGTTCTGCGAACAGGTGCTGCGCCAGCCGGGCCTCGCGGACGACGCGCGCTTCAACGCGAATTCGAAGCGCCATGCGGCGCGCGATGCGCTGCACGCGCTGATCGTCGACGCGTTCGCCGCGCTCACCGCGGCCGACGTGATGCAGCGGCTCGACGCGGCGGGCATTGCGAACGCGCAGATGAACACGCTCGACGATGTATGGCGCCACCCGCAGCTCGGGGCGCGCGAGCGCTGGCGCAGCGTCGAGACGGCGGCCGGCGCGGTGCCGGCGCTGCTGCCGCCGGGGCTGCCCGACGGCGTCGAGCCGCGCATGGACGCGGTGCCCGCGCTCGGCCAGCATACGCACGCCATCCTTGCCGATCTCGGTTATACGCGTGCACGCATCGACGCGCTGCGCGCGAACGGCACGATCTGATTTCTCGACACGCACCGACGCCATGACGAACCTGCAGACCCATCCCGGGCGCGACGGCCGCGCGCTGGCGGGGCGCGCCGACGAGCCGAAGGGCGATCCGGGCAATACGCTGTCGCGCGACGAGATCGCGGACAAGGTGCGCCGGCTCGCGGCGTTTGCCGGGGCGGCGACGGCGGGCGAGGTCGCGCGGCGCGTGGCCGGCGCGTGGGAGATCGCGGCGCAGCCGGCGCTCGGTTCGCTGTTTCAGGAGGGTTCGGCATGACGGCCGTGTCGTCGCGTTCGTGGCTGTTCGTTCCCGGCAATCGCGCCGAACGTTTCGACAAGGCGCGCGCGTCGGGCGCGGATGCGGTGATCCTCGATCTCGAGGATGCGGTGCCGCTCGCCGAGAAGCCGGCGGCGCGCGCGGCCGTCGTCGCGCATCTCGATGCGGCCCGGCCGGCGTGGGTGCGCGTGAACGCGACCGACACCGCATGGTTCGCGGACGACGTCGCGGCGATCGCCGCGCATCCCGGCGCCGCGGGCGTGATGCTGCCGAAATGCGAGACGCGTGCGCAAGTCGATGCGGTGCTCGCGCATGCACATGCGCAACTCGCATTGCTGCCGCTGATCGAAACGGCGCGCGGAATCGCGGGGCTCGGTGAAGTGTGCGCCGCGCCGCGCGTGGCGCGAGTCGCATTCGGCACGCTCGATTTCCAGGTGGATCTCGGCATCGACGGCGACGGCGATGAACTGAATGCGTTCCGCTCGCAGATCGTGCTCGCGTCGCGTCTTGCCGGCATCGAGCCGCCGGTGGACGGCGTGTCGACCGTCATCGACGATGCGGCGGCGATCGAGCGGCATGCGCGCGCCGCGCGGAAATTCGGCTTCGGCGGGAAGCTGTGCATTCATCCGAAGCAGCTCGACGCCGTGCATCGCGCGTATGCGTGGAGCGACGCCGAGCGTGCGTGGGCCGCGCGCGTGCTCGATGCGGTCGAAGCGAGCGGCGGCGCGGCGGTCGCCGTGGACGGGAAGATGGTCGATGCGCCGGTCATCCTGAAGGCGCGGCGGATCATGCGCAGGTGATCGCTGCCGACCTCGCATCCGCAACTAACGGTCAATCCCGCTCGCGCCCGCCTGTTTGCGAAAAGCCAGCGCGACGATTCATTTCCGGGATCTTTCCCTGCATCCATGAGTTGCCGCACCGCCGCGCGGCCCGCGACCATGACGCCGCGGGCCGCAGTCGGCCCATCAGAACTTGTGGCGAATCCCGACGACCGCGAGTTCCTGCGTGTTCGTACCGGAGTTCACGCCGTACGAACCGACGGATGCCGCCGCTTTCACGACCGCGCCGTTCGCATTCAACGTATGGCCGCTCGCGCGCTGGTAGCCGAACAGCGCATACAGGTCGGTGCGCTTCGACAGCGCGTAGTCCGCACCGAGGTTGACCTGGTTGTAGTGCGCGGAGGTCGGGCCCGTCAGCGACGTGTAGTTGTAGCCCACGCCCGCGCGCAGCGCCGGCGAGAACTGCCAGTTGAAGAAGGCCGAGCCGTTGTTGAACTTCGCGGTCTGGCTGAACGCCGACAGCGTGTCCGCGCCGTACTGCGTGTTCGAGTACGCGAGCCCGAAGGTGGCCGCGCCGAGCACGTACTGGCCGGCGACGCGCACGATCTGAATCGACTTCGCGCTCGAGAAGCCCTGGTTGATCACGGTGTTGAAGAGCGTATCCGAGCTGCTCGTCCACGAGCGCAGGCCGTTCGCGCCGGTCGTGCCGCCGTTCGCGAAGAAGTAGCCGGCGCCGAGCGACAGCGGCCCGTTCGCGTAGCTCAGGCCGAAGCTGTACGTGCGGCCGCTGCCGGTCGCGCCGGCGACGCCGCCGAAGCCATACAGCGCGGCGAACTGGAAGCCGGAGATCAGCGGGCTCGTGTACTTCACCGAGTTGCTGACGCGCAGGCTGTTGTCGTAGTTGTCGAGGTCGCCCGGCGTCGAGAACACGCCGCCGAAGTAGTTGTCCTCGGTCAGCCCCTGCACCAGATCGACGACCGGATCGTACTGGCGGCCGAGCGTCACGGTGCCGTACGTGTTGTGCGCGAGGCCCACGATCGCCTTGCGGCCGAATTCGCGTTGGCCCTGGCCGAGCGCGCCGGTGCCGATGTTGAAGCCGTTCTCGAGCTGGAACAGCGCGGCGAGGCCGCCGCCGAGATCCTCGGTGCCGCGCAGCCCCCAGCGGCTGCCCGACAGGTTGCCGCTGCCGAACTTCACGAGATTCGATGCGTTCCCGCCGTCCGCGTTCTGTGCGTTGTGCACGTACGCAATGCCCGCGTCGACGATGCCGTACAGCGTGACGCTGCTTTGCGCGTGCGCACCGCCGGCGGCGAGCGCGGCCGGCAGCGCGAGAAGGGCGAGTCGCTTGGTTGCTTGCATGCTGTGGTGTTCCCCGTAGTCGATTGATCAGATGAAACGCTGAACGATACGGATCACGGACAATCAAGGAAACCAATAAATTCTCGAATGTTTATCAGGCGACGCGGCGCTTGCCCCCGCGCGAAATGCATGGCATTCCCGAGCGCCGCACCGCCTACTGCGCGACTTCCTCCGTCTCCCCGAGGAACCCGCCGCTCTGGTGCGCCCACAGCGCCGCATAGATGCCGCCCGCCTGCAGCAACTGCTGGTGCGTGCCTTCCTCGACGATGCGCCCTTCGTCGAGCACGATCAGCCGGTCCATCGCCGCGATCGTCGACAGCCGGTGCGCGATCGCGATCACCGTCTTGTCGCTCATCAGGCCGTCGAGGCTCTGCTGGATCGCGGCCTCGACCTCGGAGTCGAGCGCGCTCGTCGCCTCGTCGAGCACGAGGATCGGCGCGTCCTTCAGCATCACGCGCGCGATCGCGACGCGCTGCCGCTGGCCGCCCGACAGCTTCACGCCGCGCTCGCCCACCTCGACGTCGTAGCCGCTGCGGCCGTGGCGGTCGCGCAGCCGCGCGATGAACTCGGCTGCCTCGGCGCGCGCGGCCGCGTCGTGCATCTCGCGCTCGGTGGCGTCGGGGCGGCCGTACAGCAGGTTCTCGCGCATCGTGCGGTGCAGCAGCGACGTGTCCTGCGTGACCATGCCGATCGCGCTGCGCAGGCTGTCCTGCGTTACGTGCGCGATGTCCTGCCCGTCGATCCGGATCGTGCCGCCGCTCACGTCGTAGAAGCGCAGCAGCAGGTTCACGAGCGTCGACTTGCCGGCGCCCGAGCGGCCGATCAGGCCGATGCGCTCGCCCGGCCGGATCGTCAGGTTCAGCCCGTCGAACACGGCGCGGTCGTTGTCGTCGTGCGTGAAGCGCACGTCGTCGAACACGATCTCGCCGCGCCGCACGGCGAGCGGCTTCGCATCGGGCGCGTCGACGACGCTGCGCACCTTCGTCAGCGTATTGATGCCGTCCTGGATCGTGCCGACGTTCTCGAACAGTTCGGTCATCTCCCACATGATCCAGTGCGAATAGCTCGACAGGCGCAGCGCCATCGCGATCACGGCCGCGACGACGCCCGCGCTCGCCGCGCCGTTCATCCACAGGTAGAGCGCGAGGCCCGTCGAGCCGACCAGCAGCAGGGTGGACAGCAGGTGGTTGACGACTTCGAACGCGCTGACGAGACGCATCTGCGCATCGCCCGTGACCTTGAACGCCTCCATCGCGCGGCGCGCATGGTCGGCCTCGCGCCGCGTATGCGAGAACAGCTTCACGGTCGTGATGTTCGAGTACGCGTCGGTGATGCGGCCCGTCATCAGCGCGCGCGCGTCGGCCTGGCGGCTGCCGACGGCGCCGAGGCGCGGCACGAAATACGCGCACGCGGCGCCGTAGCCGAGCGCCCACAGCGCGAGCGGAATCATCAGCCGCCAGTCGAAGCTGGCCGCGAGCGCGAGGATGCCGATCAGGTACGCGGTGACGCCGATCACGACGTCGACCGACATGAACAGCGCATCGCGCACCGCGAGCGCGGTCTGCATGATCTTGGTGGTGACGCGGCCCGCGAACTCGTTCGCGTAGAACGACAGGCTCTGGTCGAGCATCAGCCGGTGAAACAGCCAGCGCAGCCGCATCGGGAAGTTGATCGCGAGCACCTGGTGCTTGACCATCGTGTGCAGCGCGATCAGCAGCGCGCTGCCGGCGAGGATCGCCGCGAAGCCGGCGAGCGTGCCGAAGTGCCGGCCGCCGAAATTGGCCGGCGTCGCGGTGGCCAGCCAGTCGACCACGCGCCCCATCATCGCGAACAGCGCGGCTTCATACGCGGCCAGCGCGGCCGAGGTCAGCGCGATCAGCAGGAGCCAGCCGCGCGCGCCTTTCGTGCACGCCCAGACGAACGAGAAGAACCCCTTCGGCGGCGTGACGGGATCTTCGAGCGGGAAAGTCGGCAGGCGCCGTTCAAACCACGAAAACATCCAGTTTCTCCTTGAGTCTCACTGCAACGGCCCGGTGACGCGGCCGGGCCGATGCCTGTTGCTGTCGATCACTGTGACCGGATCCATGCCGCGATCGGGCCCAGCGTGCCCGGCGCGTATGCGTCGCGCCCGAGCGCCACGAAGAGCCAGGTCTTCCATCTCGGCCAGTCCGACTCCAGCTGGTAATCGAACCAGCGCGCGCGCAGCAGCCCGTGCGTCGCGCCGGGCACGACCACCACCCGCCGGCCCGCCCGGCCCGCGAACGCATGGGCATAGGCGTTCGCCTCGTCGGCCGGATCGACGTTGCGATCCTGCGCGCCCCACACGGCGAGCACGGGGCCCCGCATCGTCGCGAGCGCCTGCGACGCGTCTTCCATGTAGTTGCGCGCGACGAAGCCGAACCGGCGCGGCGCGATGTCGGGGCGCCGGCGCGGGTCGGCGGGCGCGTCCGCTCGACCGAAGATGTCGTCGTTCTTGCGTCGCTCGGCCGCCAGTGTCGCATCGATCCGTTCCGGCTGCATGCCGGTTGCCTGGAGCTGCTGCCGCGTCAGGTAGGCGCCTTGCCGGCGCCAGTTGACGGCGCCGCCGACGATCACCGAGAACGCGGGCCGCGCGGCGTTCGCGACGCGCGGGATCACCCAGCCGCCCTGCGAGAACCCGAGCAGGCCGATCTTGTTTGCAGGCCCGACGGCGGCGCGCACGCGCGCCATCGCGGCGAGCGTTTCGTCGGCGCGGTCCTGCATCGATTGCGAGAGCCAGTCGCCGCCGCTGTGGCCGACGCCCTGCTTGTCCCACGCGAACACGCCGATGCCGGCGTCGAGCAGGCGATTGACGAGCGGCAGCATCGCGTTGTCCGCGAAGCGGTCGCGCGGGCCGTCGCCGTGGACGAGCAGCGCGATCGGCGCGTCGGGCGCGTGCGCCGGCAGCGCCAGCGTGCCGACGAGGTCGGCGCTGCCGGCGCGGAACGTCAGCGTCGTGATGTGTGCGTTGTGCAGGTCGAAATCGGACAGGCCGCGCAGCGCGAGCGCGCCGAGCGCGAGCAGCAGTGCCGCGATGGCGGCGATGGTGAGGCGGACGAAGGTGGTGCGTTTCAAGCGGGGTTCCCCGGCCAGGCGGCTTGACGCGTCGGTGCCGCGGTTTGATAATAGATCGAGTAATCAGTCTATTAAAGATTCGAATCAACGTCCAGCGCGGAGTGCACAGTGAGAAAGGTCGATCCGGAAAAAGTCGAAGCGAAGCGGCGCCAGATCCTGGATGCGGCGATCGAATGTTTCGCGCGCAACGGTTTCCACGGCACGTCGACGGCGGCGATCTGCGCGGCCGCGGGCATGAGCCCCGGCAATCTGTTTCATTACTTCCCGACCAAGGCCGCGATCATCGCGGCGATCGCGCAGGAAGACCGGCGCGAGTCGGCCGAGCTGTTCGCGCAATGGGCGGATGCCGATGACGTGGTGGCCGCGATCGAGGCAATCGCGCTCGAGAAGATGAAGGCCGCGAGCGAGCCGCTCTATGCGCGCATCAGCATCGAGATCGCGGCCGAGGCGTCGCGCAATCCGGATGTCGCGGCGCTGTTTGCCGAGAACGAGGCACACGAGAAGGGCCTGCTCGTCGCGCTCGTCAAGCGCGGTATCGCGCAGGGGCAGATCGACCGTGCGCTGAAGCCGGCCGTGATCGCCACGTGGCTGATCGCGCTCGCGGAAGGCGCGGTCGGCCGCGTCGTGTTCGAGCCCGGCTTCAACACGAAGACGCATGCGCCGATGCTCCGGCTGATCATCCGGCGGATGTTGCAGCCGCAATGACGCGCGGCCGGCAACGTCACGCGTTTCGAATAGTCAGGATTCGGCAGCCGATATTTGCGCGGCATTTTCGTCGTCTGTATAACTGGAGCCGGCTCGCATCGTTGCCCGTCACACGGATAAGAACGGGCGCGCGAGCGACGCTCAACCTTCGGCAAGGAGATATGGTGATGATCAGGATTCGCGTAGTTTCGATGGCAGCGGCGGTATCCGTCGGCCTCGCGCTGGCGGCTGCGCCGGCAGCGTTCGCACAGGGGCCGGCGAGCGACGCCGCGCCTTCGTCGGCTGCTGCGCCGACGTCCAAGCAGATGAGCAAGGCGCAACGCAAGGCGGCGCGCAAGGCGGCCCGCCAGAAGCGCAACGAGGATCTGAACGCGATCCGGAAGGACGGCTACAGCCTGACGGGCGACCGGTCCGGTTTCCCGCAGAACGGCCAGGGCGCCGCGCCGAAGGCGGCCGACGGCGCGGCATCGGCGCCGGCGCAGTAACCGGGCGGTGACGGACGGGCCGCGGCGTGATGCGCGGCCCGCCATGCCGCACGATCTCGCGCCGGCAAACGACTTCCACTGCAATGCACGCGTGAGCGCGACGCTCGCGACATCCAGACGAAACCTCCAGCCGTTCCAACATCGCAGCGTCGATTCCGTGCGCCTGTTCGACGAGAAAATGCGACCGCCAAAAAACATCGCTTGATTCGCGGAATCAAGATTGACGCTCGAAATTGCCGGGACATAGACTTTTCCCACCCTATCCATGACCCGGGAACATCCATGTCCGAACCTGCTTCGACGTTGGCGCCGGAACGCGCCGGCAGCGCATGTACCGATGCCTTTCTGCATGACATCTGGCATGCGCTGAACGGCGACGCCGACCTTCTGAACACGCTGACGTTCAGCGGTTCGGGCGTGTTGCCGTCGGTGTTTCCGGTGACCGATTTCGCTTCGGCCGCGATCGGCGCGGCGAGCGTGGCGATCGCCGAACTCGTGCGGCACGCGAACGGCACGTTGCCCGCCGTCGATGTGAACCGGCGCTACGCGTCGCTGTGGTTCGGCACGTCGCTGCGCCCGCACGGGTGGGCCATGCCGCCGCAATGGGACGTGATCGCGGGCGACTATCGCACCGCCGACGGCTGGATCCGGCTGCACACGAATGCGCCGCACCACCGCGACGCGGCGCTCGCGGTGCTGCGCACGCCGCTCGACCGCGCGGCCGTCGCGCGCGCAGTCGCTGGCTGGCGAAAGCACGAACTCGAAGCCGCGGTGATCGCGCAGGGCGGTTGCGCGGCCGCGATGCACACGCAGGACGAATGGGCCCGCCATCCGCAGGGCGTCGCGGTGCAGGCCGAGCCGCTGCTGATCCACGATGCGATTGCCGCCGAAGGGCCGCGAGCGTCCTGGACGGCGCCGGCCGCGCGGCCGCTGCACGGCGTGCGTGTGCTCGATCTCACGCGCATTCTCGCGGGCCCGGTCGCCACCCGCTTTCTCGCAGGCTTCGGCGCGGACGTGCTGCGCATCGATCCGATCGACTGGGACGAGCCGAACCTCGTGCCCGAAGTCGTGCTCGGAAAACGTTGTGCACGCATCGATCTCAAATCGCGGGAAGGGTGCGCACTGCTGCGCGACCTGATCCGCGATGCCGACGTGATGGTGCACGGCTACCGGCCCGATGCGCTCGACCGTCTCGGCTTCGACGCCGACGAGCGGCAGCGGATCAATCCGGGGCTCGTCGACGTGTCGCTCGATGCATACGGCTGGAGCGGGCCGTGGCGGGGGCGCCGGGGTTTCGACAGCCTGTTGCAGACGAGCACGGGCCTCGTCGAAACGGCGATGCGTGCGACGGGCGCGGACCGTCCGGTGCCGCTGCCGGTGCAGGCGCTCGATCACGGCACGGGCTACCTGCTGGCCGCCGCCGCGATTCGCGGGCTGACGCGCCGGCTGGCGACACACACCGGCACGCGCACGCGCGCGTCGCTGGCGCGGACGGCGCTGCTGTTTGCGTCGGGCGGTATGCAGGCACAGGACCGGGCGCTGATCGTTCCCGAAGACGCGTGCGACCTGTCGGCCACGATCGAGGAAACGAGCTGGGGCCCGGCGCGGCGCGTGCATGCGCCGGTGCAGGTCGATGGCGCGCCGATGCACTGGGCGCATCCGGCGCGCGCACTGGGTTCGTCGATCGCCGCGTGGTAGCGGCGCGCGCGTCGCGCGGCCCGGCCGTAAACGATCGCGGGCCCCGCATCGCTGCGGGGCCCGCCTATCGGCGTCACGCGTCAGCTCACGCCCATTCTGCCGTCACTTCGACCGGACGCAGGTCGAACACCAATACTTCGGCATCCTTGCCGTCCGAGAATGCCAGCGCTTCCTCGCCGCGCACGCGGGCGCCGTCGCCTTCGCCGAGCGTCTTGCCGTTGACCGTCACGCTGCCGCGTGCGACGTGCACGTACGCAAACCGGTCCGGCGGCAGCGTGAGCGTCGCACGCTCGTCGCCGTCGAACAGGCCCGCGTAGATGCGCGTGTCCTGGCGGATCTTGAGCGAGCCGGCGGCGCCGTCCGGCGACACGACGAGCGTCAGCTTGCCGCGCTTGTCGTCGGCCGGAATGTTCGTCTGCTGGTAGCGCGGCTGCGCGCCTTTCTCCGACGGCCCGACCCAGATCTGCAGGAAGTGCACCGACGCGTCATGCGAGTGGTTGAACTCGCTGTGCCGCACGCCGGTGCCGGCGCTCATCAGCTGCACGTCGCCGGGCACGATCACCGAGCCCGTGCCCATCGAATCCTTGTGCTCCAGCGCACCGTCGAGCACGTACGACAGGATTTCCATGTCGCGGTGCGGGTGCGTGCCGAAGCCGCGGCCCGGCATCACGCGGTCGTCGTTGATCACGAGCAGGTCGGAGAAGCCGACTTGCTGCGGATCGTAGTAGTTCGCGAACGAGAACGTGTGACGGGAGCTGAGCCAGCCATGTTCGGCGCGGCCGCGTTGGTTTGCTGCTCGGATCTCAATCATTTGGTATGTCCTCAAAGTCGCCGAACCTCGAAAGTGGGCCCGGCCGATCGTTGAGATGAATCTTAAGTCAATCGATTTGACAAATAAATCGCCTATAAGATAATCACTGTCACATTGAGGTGGACAATATGGAACTAGGCGATCTGAGGATTTTTGTGGCGACGGTCGATGCGGGCAGCTTCACGGCGGCCGCCGACCAGCTGATGCTGTCGAAGCAGTTCGTCAGCCGGCGCACGATGGCGCTCGAGGCGGCGCTCGGCGTGCGCCTGCTGCTGCGCAACACGCGCAACCTGGCCGTGACCGAATCGGGGCACGAGTTTTATGCGCGCGCGCAGCGGATCCTCGCCGAGGTGGCCGATGCCGAGCAGGCGATGTCGGTGCGCAGCACGGAGCTGCACGGCTCGCTGAAGATCAGCGCGCCGCTGTCGTTCGGGATCACGCACCTGTCGCCGCTGGTCGCCGAGTTTCTCGCCGCGCACCCGGCCGTGCGGCTCAATCTCGACCTGACCGACCGGCGCGTCGACCTGATCGGCGAAGGCTTCGACCTCGTGCTGCGGATCGGCCCGCTCGAGGATTCGACGCTGGTGGCCCGCCCGCTCGGGCAGTGGCGGATGATCGCGTGCTGCAGCCCGGCCTACCTGCGCGAGCATGGCGCGCCGGCGACGCCGGCGGACCTGCACGCGCACGTCTGCCTGCTGTATGGGCGCGAGCGGCGGGTAGGCTGGGAGTTCCGGGTGGACGGCGCGGCGCGCACCTTCGACGTGCAGGGGCCGCTCGTCGCGAACAACGGCGAAGTGGTGCGCGACGCGGCGATCGCCGGGCTCGGCATCGCGCTGCTGCCGCACTTCATCGTCGGCGGGGCGCTCGACAGCGGCGCGCTCGTGCCGGTGCTCGATGCGTATGCGCCGCAGGCGCTGAAGCTGAATGCAGTCTTTCCGCAGCATCGGGAAGGGTTCGTCACGCTGCGCACGTTCATTGCGTTCCTGGCCGAGCGGCTGGAGCCGGGGCTGTCGGGTTGAGTCTTGGTGCCGGATGATTGTCAACCGGGGCAAGACAGCGAATCCGATTTAGACGGATTGATGATTCCAGTTGAGACAGTAGACTGCACACGTGCTTCGCCAGATCCGATCCGGCACCGCGCCAACGGGGCGCAACCGGATCGCATCGCCGGCGGCGAGCCGCTCAGGCCTGCCGTTCGATCGTGCGAGGGTGTAGTCCGTGGCATGCGTGCCCCGTTGCATCGGGATGCCGCCGCCGGACGCGTGAATCCGTCAATTCAATGGGGCTTGCAATGCGTTACGTTTCGCTGGAATCGAAGAAGGATGGGCTGCTGCTGGCGGCTCGGGTGCTGATGATGGTGCTGTTCGTGCTGTTCGGCTGGCAGAAGCTCACCGGCTTCTCGGGCACCGTCGCCTACATGGCGTCGACCGGCTCGCCGTCGCCCGAACTGTCCGCGGTGATCGCCGTCGCGCTCGAACTGGCCGGCGGCCTGCTGATCGCCATCGGTTTCTACACGCGGCCGCTCGCGCTGCTGTTCGCGGCCTATACGCTCGCCACCGCGTTCATCGGGCACCGCTACTGGTCGCTGAACGGGATGGAGCAGTACGTCGCGATGATCAACTTCTACAAGAACATCAGCATTCTCGGCGGGCTGTTGCTGCTTGCGCTGACTGGCCCGGGGAAGTATTCGCTCGACAGGAAGTGATGCGGCGCGGCATCGGTGATGGTGCGACGGGCCCGGCGTGCGGAAGCACGCCGGGTTTTTGTCGTGATGGCGCTAATAGGTAGATGTCGCCCGCTGTGGGGGGGCGTCTGATGCACGGGTACTTACCTTGTCCGGAGTGCCGAGGTTCTTGCGGAATCAAGCGCCATAGATCGAATTGTCGTCAGCGACCAATGGCAAGCCACAGCGAACTGATTGATAAAAGGCCGCCGGGCTACGTACTTCGACGATCGCGCTCACCCATTCGCCGGTGCGAACATGCGGATCGGCAATCGAGAGCGCCGATGTGGTAGCGCGAAGAAGGACGGTTGCCGACCTGTTGCTGCCGGTCGAGCCGTTGCACCTCCGAAGGCAAGTGTCAGAGCACAACGGTCGCTCGTTCCGAACATCCGATCGCTTGTCCTCCCTCAGCGGATCGGTTGCAGCGACCGAAAGCCCGGCGCACCACGTGACTGACCTGACTCCAGCCCCGCACCCAGCCCGACCTGCGACCCCAATGGCAAGCAATGATCAGAGATCTCCGCGCACTTCACCGGTTCCCAGCGCGCTCCGCTGCCGGTTGACTTCCGCCCAAAGCTCATCGCTGTCGTCATTGCGCAGCACGACCATCCAGTCCAGTTGATCGTCGGTCACGCCGAAGTATTCCAGGATTTCCCGGCGAGCCGCATCGACGAACTGCGCGTATTCCGGGGTTGCCTGGGCCTGCGCGTGCAGGGCGTCGTATGCTGCATCGTCCGCGCCGCCGCCGTGCTCGTCGATATAGCGCGAGATCCACTGGTCCAGTTCTCGGTCGTAATCGGCCTCGGCGCGCATCGCTTGCACAGCCGTGTAGAAATCCAATTGGGCAAACGCGGCGATCGCCGCCGTTGTCGCCTCGTCGAATGTAGTCGTCATTCCATCTCTCATGTTGGTCAAGACGCATCATCGCACGGGTCGCACCCGTGCAGGCACCGCGAATTCGGCCGGCGCAACACACCGCCTCGCGCCAACGTTTGACCGGAGCAAAGGCATCGTGATCAGGGGCACGTCTTCCAGTGCGCCACTCATCGGGGCCGCCCGGGCAACAGGACACTCATTTTGCTTCACTGCAAGCACAGTGAAGAAAGCCATCGGGCGCGGCAAATCGCAGAACAAGTTTCGAGCGTATCGCCGCAAGCGTCACTCCGGCACTTAGGCGCCAATGCGGGCGCCGATCGTGAACGGCGCGTAACGGCCGAACCGAACGCCGTTGGATACTCCCCGGTGGTCCGTTACCGGGGGCCAATGCCAACCGCACGTTCCGATGATCGTTTGCCGACATGCTGATAAAGGATTCCCACCAGGCCCACTCGTCGGTCAGTCGAATAGGCCTTCAGCCCATGATCTGCGCGCCGGACACATGCGCCTGTCAGCCACAGACGCGCAGTTCCTACGGCAAGACGGAGTAGCCTGCGTTGCTGCGCAACTGGGCCGCATCGCCCCTCTCGCCGCCGCCGAAAAAGCGAAAGCCCGGTGCGAAGCCGGGGTTACGGAAACGCGCCGATGTAATCGCTCTCAGGCCGACGATGCCGCCGACGCATTGCCGCCCGCCCGGCGACGGTACAGCCCGAGCGTCGCGCAAAAGCCGCAGAGCGCAGCGAAGCTCAGCCAGTAGCCGGGTGCGGCCTTGTCATGCAAGACCTGAATCAAATACGTCGATACGGCCGGCGTAAAGCCGCCGAACAGCGCCGTCGCGAGACTGAACGCCAGCGAGAAGCCCGCGACGCGCACTTCGACCGGCATCACTTCGGTGAGCGCGGCGACCATCGCGCCGTTATACATGCCGAAGAAGAACGAGAACCACAGCAGCACGATCAGCATGCGCGCGAAGCTCGGTGCATCGGCGAGCCAGGACAGCGCCGGATAAGCCGTGAAGATCGTCAGCACGGAAATGGCGAGCAGCAGCGGTTTGCGGCCAATGCGGTCGGAGATCGTGCCGCCGATCGGCAGCCAGACGAAATTCGACGCAGCCACGAGCAGCGTCACCATCAGGCTGTCGG
This sequence comes from Burkholderia stagnalis, assembly GCF_039848545.1. Lineage (NCBI taxonomy): Bacteria > Pseudomonadati > Pseudomonadota > Betaproteobacteria > Burkholderiales > Burkholderiaceae > Burkholderia > Burkholderia stagnalis. Next base: position 767,609 of record NZ_CP156687.1, on the reverse strand, counting down.
AGGTGGACAGCTTCAGCACCGACTTCCCGAAGGTCGGCGTATACACGGTGATGAGATAGAAGGTGGTGGTGGTCATCGCCGTCAGCAGCATGCCGCCGATGACGGTGCGCCAATTGCCGAGCAGCATCGTAAAAATGTCGCGCGCCTGCGGGTGATGCCGTCGCGCTTCGAACGCTGCGGTCTCCTGCAGCGAACGGCGCAGCATGAACAGGAACGGCACGATCGCGCAACCGATGAAAAACGGCACGCGCCAGCCCCATGCACCGATCTGCTGCGCGGACAGCCACTGGTTCAGCCCGTAACCGATGGCCGCCGCCACGACGATGGCGACCTGCTGGCTCGCCGACTGCCAACTCGTGTAGAAACCTTTGTTGCCGGGCGTCGCCATTTCCGCGAGATAGACCGATACGCCGCCGAGTTCGGCTCCTGCCGAAAAGCCCTGCAACAGACGCCCGAGCAGCACGAGCGCCGGTGCGAGCAGGCCGATGGTCGCGTACCCCGGCACGCAGGCAATCAGAATGGTGCCGCTCGCCATGATCGACAGCGTAACGATCAGCCCGGTGCGCCGTCCGACCTTGTCGATATACGCGCCGAGAAAGATCGCGCCGAGCGGACGCATCAGAAAGCCTGCGCCGAACACGGCGAAGGTGAGCATCAGCGAGGCGAACTCGCTGGTGGACGGGAAGAAGATCTTCGCGATCGATGTCGCGTAGAAACCAAACAGAAAGAAATCGAACTGTTCGATGAAATTGCCGCTGGTCACACGCAACACGGCGGCGGCCCTTGTCGTGGGCGAAACGCCGGGCGTAGCGGCGATCGGTTCGGTACGGTTCATTGCGTCTCCTGCTTCTTTTCTGTAGTGATGGGCGCCCAAGGCGCACCCTGGTAACGGGCTAATCGGAACCGAGGCTCAGCGTGTTGCGTTGCCGCTTCTCTATCGACGATTTGAGCAATGCCGCCGAGCGGAAGATGCCGTGCGCGAACTTGCCGTAAGGCAGCGTGGCGAACAGCGCCATTACGATGCCGAGATGAATCGCGAGCAGCGACGGCATCGCCGAGGTCGTGCGGAGCGCGAGCAGCGCGAGACCGGATGCGCTCGTCAGAAGCAGGAGCGCGATGAAGCCGCGGTCCATCGGACGCTGACGGGCATCGCCGCGCTCCGGAACGCGTTTCAGGTTCAGCCACAGCAGTCCCGCCGGCCCCGCAATCAGTCCGACGCCGCCCGCCGTTCCCATCAGCACCGGCACGCTCAGAAACGGATACGGCGCTTCCAGACCGAATGCATAGTGATAGAGCGTCGCGACTGCGGTTGCCGCAAAGCACAGCATGAAGCCGTAGAACGTCAGGTGATGGAAACGACGCCGCGCCAGCGTGAAGGCATCGTTCTCTTCGTTGCAGCCGTCGCCGTGGCCTCCGTCCAGGTACTTGAGCGTCAGCGCGTTCCTGGCCGCTTCCGCGACGGCTGGCGCGGAAGCGCTTGCCGTTCCTGCCGACACGTCGCGCCAGAAGCGCGTGACGCCCAGACCGAGCGCGAGAATGGCGAACAGGAAAACGATGCCAAACATCGCCGCGAGCAGGCGGTGCGGGAAGATCGCGTAGAAGTTCGCTGGCGCGACATCGCCCGACAAGCCGCCGTGCAATGCCGTACCGAGCAGCAGAAACAGCGCGATTCCGGCCGCCAATGCAACCGACAAAGTCAGGCCATTTCGCTTGTACAGCGCGCCGAACGACGCGGGAAACGCGTATTCGGTGTAGGTTTCGAGCCGGACTTCGGCCATCGCTTTCGGCACGTTCACGCCGAATTCGTGCGGCGGCGCGTATTGGCACGCGTGATAGCACGCGCCGCAGTTGTGGCAGAGATTCGCCAGATAGTTGACGTCCGCCTTGCCGAATTCCAGGCGGCGCGTCATGGCCGGGAATACGGCGCAGAAGCCTTCGCAATAGCGGCAGGCGTTGCAGATCTGCATCTGCCGTGCCACTTCGGTTTCGCCGGCGCTCATCTGCACAATGGGGATCACGCGCGCCATGCTGCCGTGTGAAGTCTTTTTCGTATCGACCGATAACGCCGTGCGCGTGCGTTCGGGCGCGAGCGGGTCAGACTGCTGCACTGGTTGCCTCCGTTGTCCTGAGTGCGGCGCGCGCGGCCTGCGTCCCGGCAATGCGCCCGAAGGCCGTGCCGATCGACATGCCGACGCCCGCTGTATAGCCCTTGCCGAGCACGTTGCCGGCCATCATTTCGCCGGCTACGAACAGGTTCTCACTGGCTTTGCCGGCGAAGTGAACCTGCGCGCGGTCATTGGTTTTCAGTCCGAGATACGTGAACGTGATGCCTGGCCGCAACGCATAACCGTAGAACGGCGGCGTCTCGATGCGGCGCGCCCAGTGCGTCTTGGGCGGCTCGAGGCCTTCGGTGTGGCAGTCGTCGAGCGCGGTGTGGTCGAAGGCGCCGTCGCGGCATGAATCGTTATAGCGCGCGAGCGTTTCCATGAAGCGCGCTTCCGGCAGCCCGAGCTTGCGCGCGAGTTCCGGCAGCGTGTCGGCCTTTTCGCCCGGAAACACCGGCGGCATGAAGCGGCCGATTGCTTTCGAGTCGATGATCGAATAGCCGATCTGCCCGGGCTGATGCGCAACGAGCCGTCCCCAGATTGCATAGCGCTTCGGCCAGAAATCCTCGCCTTCGTCGTAGAAGCGCTCGGCGTCACGATTCACCACGACGCCCAGCGACACGCAGTCGATGCGTGTGCAGATGCCGCCGTCATACAGCGGCGCGCGCGCATCGATGGCGACGCAATGCGACTGAGACGGGTCGCCAATCATGTCCGCACCAGCGTCGGTCATATGCTTGATGAGCACGCCCTTGTTGAAGCGTGTGCCGCGAATCAGGAAGTTGTCGGCGGGCCATTCGCCGCGCTCGTTTTGCCCCCACGCTTCGCGCAGCCATTCGCGATTTGATTCGAAGCCGCCTGCCGCCAGCACGCAGGCGCGCGCCTCGAAGCGCTGGCTGCCGCTGCGCGCCGCGATGAAGAGACTGCCGTTGAGTTCAAGCGAATCAACGGGTGTTTCATAGCGGATCTCGACGCCGAGCGCTTCGGCGCTGCGGTAATACGCGTTGACGAGCGCCTTGCCGCCCCCCATGAAGAACGCGTTGGTGCGTGCCACGTGCAGCGCACCGGACAGCGGCGGCTGGAAGCGCACACCGTGCTTCTGCATCCACGGCCGGCACGACGACGACGCGCGGATCGTCAGCCGCGCGAGATGCTCATTCGTGATGCCGCCGGTAACTTTCAACAGGTCCTGCCAGAATTCCTCTTCCGGATAGGCATCGACGAGAACGTCTTGCGGCGCATCGTGCATGCAGCGCAGATTGCGCGTGTGTTGCGAGTTGCCGCCGCGCCATTCGCGCGGCGCGGATTCGAGAAGCAGGACCGACGCGCCCGCTTCGCGCGCCATCAATGCGGCACACAGCGCGGCATTGCCTCCTCCGATTACGAGCACATCGACCATCAGACTTGCCTCCTTTTGGACAAATCGTAAAGGCGTCGTGCCCGCGTCGCTACCAGCCTGCCGTCAACGGGTCTTCACTTTTTGTGAAGGCTGAGGTTCCCGCAGCCGCGCACCGGGCCAGCGGCCTTCCTGCACCAGTTGACGGGCGACATCGGCGAGCACCACGCGCGCAGCGAGGCCGGCGGGAGACAGTTCGTCATCGGAGATGCTGGCAAGCATGTTGGGCCGCGTGGCGTATTTCTCGGCGACCGGCACGCTCGTCAGTATCACGTTCTCGGGCCTTGCGAGCGCCGCGCCCGGCTGTATCGTCGCGCCGATGCCGGTGCGGACGAAGTCCATCAGGAGCGCGAGACCGTCGACTTCGGCGACGATGTTCGGCTCGTACTCGGCGCGCCTGAACGCGGATAACAGCAGCGAACGCAGCCCGTGCGTGCCGCTGGGGAGAATCAGCGGAAGCCTGCCGAGATTTTTCAGCCGGACGGATGTGCTCGTCGGCATGCCATCGAGATCGCCCGCGCCGATCAGGAACAGCCGCTCGTCCAGCAGCGGCAGCACGCTCCAGCGTTGCGCGGACTCCTCACGGAACAGCACGGCGAGATCGATCTGACGCGCGCTCAACATGGACGCAAGATAGCCGGAGAGACTTTCGACCATGTGCAACCGTACATCGGGATAGCGCGAGCGCATGGCCTGCATGAATGGGACACCCAGCACGCTCGCCGTGCTCGGCGCCATGCCGACACTGACATGGCCCGACAGACGGGCTGAGCGTGCCGCAAGCGCGGCATCATCGATATGACGCAGCGCGAGTTGCGCCTGACGCCAGAACGCCAAACCTGCGTCGGTCGGAACGACGCCCGCCGAGGTGCGTTGCAGCAGACGCGTGGACAGTTCGCCTTCGAGACGGCTGATCTGCTGACTCAATGCCGAGGTCACCACGCCGAGTTCCAGCGCTGCCTTGCCCATGCTTCCGTGTTCCACGACACTGAGAAAATAGCGTAGTTGTCTGAGTTCCATTCCGCGCTCGATCAGAAGGATTAGGCGGATATTTTGACAGAACGTCGTCGGGCAATCGTCAGCGTCGAGGCCGGATCTTTACAGCACGTGCGCTTCTGAAGCAGTCGCACATATCAAGCAATAGATCCCACAAACACATAGCGAGATTGCCTGGAACGTAGCCAACACGAGCTAGGATGAGCATCCAGCTTGGCTCACGTATTCGAGTTGCAGACTATGAGTTTCCAAACTCCCAGGCAGTCAATCGACGAGCGGCGCGGTAGCTTATGGCCTTACCGGGAATCGTTCACACGATGCGAAGTTCGATTCAACGCCATTGCCGGCCGGGTCGCTGAAACGCGCACATGCCATAATTCGCCAGTTCCTGAGCTACCGAACGCATCGTGTCCTACGCGAAATGACTTTGATCAGATCACTTGCCGCCGCCTGCCTGTTGCTGGCTGGATGTATTGCTACAGCGCACGCCGAGACGTACCCGCCGGAAGTATCGAGAAACATCGACAAACTCCAGTCCAAATGTTCCCGCAAGTCCAACGATCCTGAGGCGCCAGCCTGCATCGAATACAAGGCCACGCTGGCCCGCACCATTCCACCCGCCGTCCAGGCACTGATGCATCAGGAAGAAGTGGTCAATGACAAATGCCGGAACGGCCCGGCACCGAGACGATTGCCTGATGGGCAATATGCTCCGGGGAGCGCCTGCGCACAACGCGAACAGTTGATGAAGATCATTCGCCGGCACGGCTGGTGCTGGGGGCATACGGACATGGACAGCTATCAGCCGGGTTGGGTGATCTGTCATCCCGGTGAATGGCAGTAAGGCCGCGCACGACGGCAACGCGCGTGTCGAATGATGCGCGCATGCCGGCGATGATGTGGATGAACGCAAGCGCCCCGTAACACTTCTGCCGAGTCGAGCCACACGCATGCCGCTTGCGGCATGCTACGCGCGCGGCCTTCTCCTCGAACGCGCGGCTATGCCTGCGTAACCACGCGGACTCGATCCGCCCTCCGGCCTTTCAGCCTCGTCTGCGTCGATGATGTGCGCGATGTTTGCCATCCGTCGACACACAGTCTGACCGCCGTCAAACAAACACACGAAACGGCGAACCGGATATCGCGCGCAAACCCATGCCGCTCCGGCGCATCGCGCGATTCAGCCAGATTTTGCAGAAGACCTTTCCTGTGCAGCGCGTTAATCGACAGTTGCGCCATCTCCAATAATGGGCCCCCATCGGCCGGCTGAGCCACCGCGGAGCGGTGGCCCGCCGGCATTCTCGCCAAAGCAACCTGAAAAAATAATATATGCACTGCTACAGACCGAACAAAACGCGCAACGCGGCCCGCTCCATCACGAACGGAGCAGCGTCCGGCAGCCGGCGGGTGTCCGGCATCGCCGGAACCATGGTGGCCGCGTGCCTCGCCGGCTTCGGCGCGGGGGCCGCGCACGCGCAAAGCAGCGTGACGCTGTACGGCCTGATCGACACGTCGATCACCTACGCGAACAACCAGCGCACCCATGGCGCAGGTTCGCCGGGCAGCAGCAACTGGTCGATGACGAGCGGTGCGCTGAATGCGTCGCGCTGGGGGCTGCGCGGCAGCGAGAATCTCGGCGGCGGGCTGTCGGCGATCTTCGCGCTCGAGAACGGCTTTTCGGGCACCACCGGCGCGCTGTCGCAGAAGGGCGTCGACATGTTTGGCCGGCAGGCATGGGTCGGGCTCAGCTCGAAAACGGCCGGGTCGCTCACGTTCGGCCGCCAGTACGACCTGATCCTCGATTTCGTGACGCCGCTGGGCGCGTCGGGCCCCGGCTGGGGCGGCAACCTGGCTGTTCATCCGTACGACAACGACGATTCGAACCGCAACATCCGCATCAACAACGCGGTGAAGTACACGAGCCCGACGTATCGGGGCTTCACGTTCGGCGCGATGTACGGCTTCTCGAACACGGCCGGCCAGTTCAGCAACAACGCGGCGTGGAGCGCGGGCATGTCGTATGCGAACGGCCCGTTCAAGCTCGGCGCGGGCTACCTGAAGATCAACCGGAACCGTAACCTCGCGAACCCGAACGGCGCGCTGAGCACGGTGGACGGCTCGGCGACGATCACCGGCGGCAGCCAGCAGATCTGGTCCCTGGCCGGGCGATATGCGTTCGGCCCGCACTCGGTCGGCCTCGGGTGGTCGCATTCGGCGACGGACGGCGTGACCGGCGTGCTGCAGGGCGGCAGCATCGCGCCGCTCAAGGGCGAATCGCTGGTATTCGACAACTTCTCCGTCGACGGACGCTACTTCGTCACGCACGCGCTGAGCGTGGCGGCCGCGTATACGTACACCATGGGCCGCTTCGAGACGCACACGGGCGAAACGCGTCCGAAGTGGAACCAGGTGGTCGCACAAGTCGACTATGCGTTTTCGAAGCGCACCGACGCGTATCTCGAAGGCGTTTACCAAAGCGTGAGCGGCGGCAACGGCAATCCGGCGTTCAACGCGACGGTCTGGACGCTGACGCCGTCCGCGAACAGCAACCAGGTTGTCGTCGCGCTGGGGCTGCGGCACAAGTTCTAACCGCCTCGGGCCGGCGCATGCCGGCCTAGGCGCTGCCCTGCGCTTCCATGCGCACGTCGCGCCGGAGCGCCTGCGGCGGAACGCCGAACCCGCGCACGAACGCTTCGCGCATGTGACGGCGGTCGCGAAAGCCGGTTTCCCGCGCAATCACGTCGAGCGGATGCCGGCTCTGCTCGATCATCAGCCGCGCCGCCTCGAGCCGAAGCCGCTCGATGGCCTTGGCCGGCGACTGCCCCGTTTCGAGCGTGAACACGCGGCTGAACTGGCGGGGGCTCAGGTGAACGGCCTCGGCCAGTTCCTCGACCGTCAGCGCACGGCCCAGGTTCTGGCGCGCATAGTTCAGCGCATTCTGGATGCGGTCCGATTTCGGCGCGAGATCCAGCATTTCGGAATGCTGCGACTGGCCGCCCGCGCGGCGCTGGTGCATGACCAGCTTGTGCGCGACCGAGCGGGCCGTTTCGGCGCCCAGATCCTTTTCCACCATCGCGAGCGCGAGGTCGAGGCCGGCCGTCATGCCGGCGGAAGTCCAGATCGGCCCGTCGACGATGTAGATCCGGTCGTCCTCGACGCGGATGTCCGGAAAGCGCTTCTGCATCTCGCGCCCGTATGCCCAGTGCGTGGTCGCACGCCGCCGCGCCAGCAGGCCCGCTTCCGCAAGCACGAACCCGCCGGTGCAGATGCCCGCGATGCGCCGCGCGCGCGTGCCTGTCTTGCGCAGGAACGCGAGCACGCCGTCCGGCGCGGGCGACGTGAGCGGATCGTTGACCCCCGCGACGATCCACGTATCCACGTCGAGCCGGCCGCGCAGCGGCCGCGTGCTCACCGCGACGCCGAGCGACGAGCGCACGTCGCCGCCCGCGACCGAGAAATTGTCGAGCGTATAGAACGCTTCGCCCGCCGTGATGTTCGCGTACTCGAACACCGATTGCGACGCGAGCGCCATGATCTGGAACCCGTCGCTGATCAGGAAGCCGATCCGGTGCATGTCCGTTCTCCCGTCGATTCGTGCACAACCCAAAACCGTCGCGCGATGTCCTGAATCATACCCATATACGTCATTTATGTCTTTCCGGTTCGAGGCCAGAATGCACTCACGCATTCACCGATGACCTTCGAACAGGAGTGACGTCATGTCTCAAGCACACCGAGGTACGGCCCTGATTACCGGCGCATCGTCGGGTATCGGCGCCCTCTACGCCGACCGGCTCGCGCGCCGCGGCTACGACCTGATCCTGGTCGCGCGCAACCGCGACCGGCTGGCCGCCCTTGCCGAACGCATCACGAACGACACGCACCGGAGCGTCGAAATCGTCGATGCGGACCTGAACGACCGCGCGGCGCTCGCCGCCGTCGAAGCGAAGCTGAAGCAGGACGCGAGCATCACGCTGCTGGTCAACAACGCGGGCGTGGGCACGCATACGCCGCTGCTCGACAGCGACGTCGACGCGATGACGCGGCTGATCGACCTGAACGTCACCGCGCTCACCCGCCTTACGTACGCGGCCGTGCCGGGCTTCGTCGCGCGCGGCAACGGGGCCGTCATCAACATCTCGTCGATCGTCGCGATCTCGCCGGAGACGCTCAACGGCGTCTACGGCGGCAGCAAGGCGTTCGTGCTCGCGTTCAGCCAGTCGCTGCATCACGAACTGGCCGACAAGGGCGTGCAGGTGCAGGCCGTGCTGCCCGGCGCGACGGCGACGGAGTTCTGGCAGACCGGCGGCCTGCCGATCGAGCACTTGCCGAAGGAGATCGTGATGTCGGCCGCTGACCTGGTCGATGCGGCGCTGACGGGCTTCGACCGTCGCGAGCTGGTGACGATTCCGTCGCTGCATGCCGGCGAGGAGTGGGACGCATACGAGGCGGCGCGGCGCACGATGTCGCCGCATCTGTCGAGCGATGTTCCCGCGTCGCGCTACGCGGCGGCGCGATAAGCCATCCCTGCCGATCCGGCATTCGGTCGATTCTTATCAGGCGTCCATGACATGAAACTCAGCGGAAACACCGTGTTCATCACCGGCGGCACGTCGGGCATCGGCCGCGCACTGGCGGAAGCCTTCAGCGAGCGCGGCAACAAGGTCATCATCGCGGGGCGGCGCAAGGCGCTGCTCGACGAGATCGCGAAGCAGCACCCCGGCATCGATACCGTCGAGCTCGACGTCGGCGATGCGGCGCAGATTCGCACGGTCGCCGCGCAGCTGATCGAGCGTTATCCGGCGCTGAACGTCGTGATCAACAACGCCGGCATCATGCCGTTCGACGACGCGGGCGGGGCGCTCGACGACGAACAGGCCGTCGGTCTCGTCAACACGAACCTGCTCGGCCCGGTGCGCGTGAGCGCCGCGTTCGTCGAGCACCTGAAGCGGCAGCCCGACGCGACGCTCATCAACAACAGCTCGGTGCTCGCATACGTGCCGCTCGCGGCCACCGCGCTGTACTCGGCCACCAAGGCCGCGATTCACTCGTACACGCTGTCGCAGCGCTTCGCGCTGCGCAATACGAGCGTGCGCGTGCTCGAGATCGCACCGCCATGGGTCGACACGGACCTCGTGCACAAGAGCGGCGACCCGCGCGCGATGCCGCTCGATGCGTTCATCGCCGAAACGATGGCGCGGCTGGAAACGGCCACGACCGAGGTCGTGGTCGACGCGGCCCGATCGCTGCGCGACAACGCTGGGCCCAACGAGCATGCGTTCGTCGAGCAGTTCAATCAGTTCATCGTCGACAACCCGATTCCTGTCGCGTAACCCGCGACGTCGACATTCATCGGTGAGGATGTGATGACTGCAACACTGGAAGAGCGGAACACCGCATGGGTGCTCGAAGCGCTGGATAGGCTGTTCAACCGGAAGGACTTCGAGCGGGCCGCGCAGTTCTGGTCCGACGCCTGCGTCCAGCACAGCCGGCATGTTCCGGCCGGGCGCGACCGGCTGTTCGGCCTGGTGCGTTCGACGCCGCGATCACTTGGCCGAGGCCGAGCCGTCCTTGGGTGCGGGCGATGAAGCGCCGATGCTGCTCGACTGCCTGACGAGCTGCTCGGTCATCGCGGCGGCGACTGCGTTCGACCCTGCGGACGAACCGTGCTGATCGGTACTCGAGCGAACCGGAAGGTTGGGCATCGGCAACGACGGATCGAGCTTGGCCGACTCGCGCACGAGGGCGGCCGTCTCGGGCGTCGTGCCCGGATTTGGCGTTGCGTGACGTTCCAGGCCATCGCGTCGGCGCGGCGCGCGTGGCGTCGGGGCTGTTTTAGACGCTGGCGAGTCCTGAGCATCGATCGTGACGACGGTGACGGACGGTGGCGCGCTCGGCTGGGCCGCTGGTTGCGGTTGCGCTTTCGGCGGCGGTTTCAGCTGCACGCTGACGCGCGGGGCCGCCGGGGTTGATGCGGGCGCCGGTGGCTGCGCCGTGACGACAGGCGCGGGCGGATGTTGCGGCGCTGCGTCGGCCTGCTTCGCGGGTGCGGCGGGTGCGGTGGGTGCGGCGGGTGCAGCAGGAACCGGCGCGGGCCGGATGCTGCCTTGCGTCGCGTGATCGTTGCCCGGTCGCACGTCTGCGGACAACGTTCGGGCAGGATCGGCGATACCGGCCGTGCCTTCTTCCATTGCACGGTGGTCGGCCTTGAGGAGCATCAGGTACGACGTGCCTGTCGCAACAACCAGAAGCCCCCCGGCAATCATCAGTGTCTTGCGGGCATTCCTCATACTTCGTTCACCGGGCATTCGATCGACATGACCGAACGATGATAAACGACCGTCGTCGCACCCCCGACGACGAATACAATTTGTTGCATTGCCGCTGAGGCCCCGTTTCCCGGCGGCGATGCCTACCCGAACCGCACGCAATAGACAGGCGGCAAATGCGCCGAAACGAGACGCCAGCTTTCGCCGCCGTCGCCGGATGTCCAGAGCCCGCCCGTGGTCGATCCCATTGCAAGGCGCGTGCCCGTGCCGTCGACCGCGAGCCCGTGGCGATACACGAGGTCATAGGCCGGCGCGGCGGGCAAGCCGTTCGAGAAGCGCTCGAACGTGCGGCCGCCGTCGCGCGTGCGCGTGACGACGAACCGGCCGTTCACCGGAATTCGGCATTCGTCCTTCACGGCGGGCACGAACCATGCGGTGTCCGCGTCGCGCGGGTGCACGGCCACCGCGAAACCGAAGCTCGACGGCTGCGCTTCGATCCGCTGCCAGTGCGCCGCGCCGTCGGTCGAGCGGAAGATCGCGCAGTGATGCTGGGTCCACAGCACGTCGGGGTTGGCCGCGCATTGCACGACACGGTGCGGATCCTGCACGTTGGCGTCGCCGCGCCGCTCGGGCGGCATGTAGTCGGCCTCCATGCCGTCGGCAGTCACGCGCCACGTCGCGCCGCCGTCGTCGGTTTGCCAGACGCCGCCGCATGACACGCCGATCGACACGTGCCGGCTGGCGCGCGGGTCGACCATCACCGAATGGATGCCCGGCGCGTCGTAGCCGCCGCCGAACCATTCGCGGCGTTCCGGGCGATCCCACAGTGCACGGTTGAGCGTCCATGTGTCGCCGCCGTCGTCGGAGCGGAACAGCCCGCCCGGAATCGTGCCGGCCCACAACGCGCCCGGCTCGTCCGGGCCGCCGGTTTCGAGCGACCAGATTTGCTGCAGCGACCATGGTGGCGCTGGCGGGGTGGGGTCGGCCGTACTCGCACCTGCGTTCGCGTTTGCGCTATCGCCGGGGGGCGCTTCGTCGGGTGGCTGCGGCGGGTAGACAGGCACACCACATGCTTCCCATTCGGTTTTCCCCGCACGCCGACGATGCAGCTTCACGCCGAAGTGGCCGAGATTGAGCGCGGCATACAGCGTTCCGTCGCGCGGATCGGGCAGCACCATGCTGACCGGCTCGCCCGCGAAATGCGGTTCGCCGAGCGTCCAGCCGCCGTTGCCGTCGGTCTGCAGAACGAACAGACCCTTTCGCGTCGCGACCAGCAATCGATCATCCATATCGAGTGTCTCCGTGCCATGCTCGAAAACGTGACCCTGCTATCCGCCCGACAGCGCCTGCACGACATACACCCGGCTTTCGTCGCCGAGCGCGTCGGTGAGATGCTGGCGATCGCGCACCGGCCGGCCGTCGACGAACACGGCGAGATGCTTTCGCAGCGCGCCCTGATCGTCGAGGATGTAGCTGCGCAGCGGGGGCTGCTGGGTGAAGACGGTTTCAAGTGCTTCGCCGAGCGTGCGCGCGGCGATCTCGCGCTCGGGCGTTGCGATATGTCGCTGGATCGAAGCCGCGAAGAAGAGGTGCGCCATGGCGGGAGGCCGGTGGACGAGCCGCGCGGGAAGGGCTGGGCCCGATGGTTCTGTAGTTTAGGCGATACGTCGCGGCCGTTCGACAGAAGCGTGCGAATCGGCAACAATGCGGGCCGGATTGATATTGAGTGACGGAGTGATCTGGCATGCCGCGATTGGCCTTGTCGATTGTCGCGCCTGCCGTTGACGACATCCTGGCGGGAAGGAAGCAGGTGGAGATTCGATCGTGGGCGCCGCCGTCGCTTCCGTTAGTCGATCTCGTGCTGGTGCAGAACACAGTCTATTTGCGACAGGACGGGCAGGAAGATCCAAACGGCGTCGCGCTCGCACTGGTCGACGTCGTCGGCGTACACGACTGGACGCCCGACGAAGCGCGTGCGCAAGGCATGACATGGTGTGCCGGATACGTCTGCTGGGAGCTGGCCAACGTGCGGCCGCTTGACCGGCCACTCCCGTGCATCGCCAGGCGCGGCATCCATGCGCTGGAGCCTGCCTGCCTCGCGGCAACCTGGCGCTACGCGCGATGATCGTCGCCGGCCGCGATCCGCACCGCCGTTTGCCCGTCCTTGCCGTCGTCGATTCGCCAGCCCAGCGTAAGCAACGTCGCTCGTATGCCGTCGGCCTTGGCCCAGTCCCGTTCGGTGCGCGCCCGTGCGCGTTCTTCGAGCAATGCCCGAATGTCATCGGGAATCGCAGCGACGGCCGGCTTCCAGTCCCGCAATCCAAGCCCGAGCACCCCGTCGAAGTAGTCGACGGTCGCCCTCAGCGTCGCAGGCGGCAGGTCGCTTTTCGCGAGTTCCCACAGCACCGCGAGCGCCTTCGGCAGGTTCAGGTCGTCGTTCACTTCCGCGTCGAATCGTGCGGCGAAATCCGCATCGATGCCGCCGCCTTCCGGCCAGCCCGCATACGCGTTGCGAAGCCGATTCAACGCGGTGTGCGCCGCGTCGAGCGATGCCCAGCTGAAATGCAGCTTGCTGCGATAGTGCGCGGTGGCGCACAGATATCGGTACGCCAGCGGATCGACGTGCCGGTCGCGCAGCGTTTCCAGCCGAATGAACGTGCCGCCCGACTTCGACATCTTCTCGGCGTCCAGCGTCAGGAAGTGCCCGTGCATCCAGAAGTTCGCGAGGCGCGTGCCGTGGGCCGCTTCGGTCTGCGCGATCTCGTTGCTGTGATGCACGGCGATATGGTCCTCGCCGCCGCAATGGATGTCGAACCACGTGCCGAGGTATTTCGCCGACATCGCCGAGCACTCGATATGCCAGCCCGGAAAGCCGCGGCCCCATGGGCTGTCCCATTCCATCTGACGCTTGACGCCGGCCGGGCTGAACTTCCACAGCGCGAAGTCCGTGATGCTCCGTTTCGCGCCGAGCGCGACGCGCTTGCCCGCCTGCAGCCCCGCGCGGTCCAGCCGCGCGAGGTAGCCGTAGTCGTCCTGCCGGCTGGTGTCGAAGTAGAGGCCGTCGTCCGTCCGATACGCGTAGCCCGCGCGTTCGATGTCGGCGATCAGCGCGATCTGCTCGCCGATGTGATCCGTCGCGCGGCACCAGACCGACGGCTCCAGCAGGTTCAGCGCGCGCCAGTCCGAAACGAACGCATCCGTATAGCGTTTCGCGAGGGTCCACGCCGATTCGCCGGTGCGCCGGCTGCCTTTCTCCATCTTGTCCTCGCCTTCGTCGGCATCGGAAACCAGATGACCGACGTCGGTGATGTTCACGACGTGACGCACGTCATGGCCGTTGCGCATCAGCGTGCGACGCAGGATGTCCTCGAACACGTAGGTGCGCAGGTTGCCGATATGCGCATGGTCGTAGACGGTCGGGCCGCAGCAATACATCCCGACGTAACCGGGCTGGATCGGTTCGAATGGGCGCACGGTGCGCGACCAGGTGTCATACAACGCGAGCGGCATGGCAAGGTCCTGTCGTGAAGGCGTTGAGCGAAAACAAAAAAGCCGCCGGTTTTTCAACGGGCGGCCAGAGGCAATCGATTCGACGTATAGCGCAGGCTAGACGCAGCTTCCCCCCGGCATGTCATGACAACATGCGAGAACGAACGAGGCGGGGAACGGGTAGGCGCTATGCATGCTGGCGATGGTAGCGTTTTCCTCGCGTCGTGGTCAATGGCATTGCGTCGCGAGCGCTCAGAACGTGTGGTCCGCAATCACCCGAGCCACGGTTTCGAGAGACTGCTCGAGCGTCGGCAGGCTGACGGAACCGAGCGCCAGCCGGATCGCATGAGGCACTTGCGGCGACGTCGAATACGGATGGGCCGTCGATACCGAAATGCGCTCGCGCTGCAGCGCCATCGCAACCGCGTCCGACCGAACCTCCGGTGCAAGCGGCAACCACAGAAAGTACGACGCGGGATGGCCGACCCGTCTCAAGCCGTGCAACATGCGCGCCGCGATGTCCTGGCGCAGCGCGGCATCCCGGCGTTTCTCGGCTTCGAGCAGCGCGACCGTGCCGTCGTCGATCCATCCGCAGGCGATGGCCGTCATCGTCGCGGGGGTGTTCCAGGTGGTCGCGCGAATCTTCCGCTCGATCTTCGGAATCCACTCGCGCGGCGCGTGGACGAAGCCGACGCGCAGCCCCGTCGCAACACTCTTCGACAGGCTCGATACGTAGACCGTCGTTTCCGGCGCGAGCGAGGCAAGCGCCGGCGGTGCGTGCTCGGCGAGGAACGCGTACGCCGCGTCCTCGATGATGAGCAGCCCGTGCCGTCGCGCGATCGCGACCAGTTCCCTGCGGCGCGCCGCGCCCGTCACCCAGCCGAGCGGATTGTGCAGGATCGGCATCGTGTAGACCGCGCGTACCCGTCGGCGCCTGCACAGTGCCGCCAATGCGTCCAGGTCGGGGCCGCGCCCGGCGGCCGGAATCGGCGCGAGCTCCAGTCGATTGGCCTCGGCCGCCAGCCTGAAGCCCGGGTAGGTGAGTGCGTCCACCGCCACCACGTCGCCGGGTTCGAGCAACGCCATCGCGGTTGTCGTCAGCCCGTGCTGCGCGCCGCTGACGAGCAATACGGTTTCGGCCGTTGCCGCTTTCAGGCCGCGGTCGGACAGGTGGCGCGCCGCCGCCGCGCGCTCATGGTCGCGGCCGCCATGAGGCTGGTAGCGCAGCAGCGATTCGAGGTCGCCCCTGGCCGCGAGCTGGCGCAGCGCCGCCCGGAAAAGCTCGGCCTGGTCCGGCGAAGACGGATAGTTGAAGCTCAGGTCGACCGTGTCCGCGCCCCACGCATGCAGGTCGATGCCTTGCCCGAGCGGCAGCGGCTCCTTGACGAAGGTGCCGCGCCCCGTTTCGCCGCTGACCAGCCCCATCGCCCCCAGCTCCGCGTAAACGCGAGTCGCCGTCACCAGCGCGAGGCCTTAGCGCTCGGCCAGGTCGCGATGGGTCGGCAGGCGCGTGCCGGGAAGCAGACGGCCTGCGCGGATATCGGCCGCCAGGCGATCGACCAGTGGTTTGTAGCGGGGTTCGCGCATGCCGGCGTATCCATGACAATAATTTGATTGTATTGATTGTCGGCCATAGCATGGCGCAATACAACTTCACCGCCTGCACGAGGCCGCCATGCACATCGCCATCCTGACATTCGAAGGTTTCAACGAACTCGATTCGCTGATCGCGTTCAACATCCTCAACAGGGTCGGAAAACCCGGCTGGCGCGTGTCGATCGCAAGCCCCGCGCCGCGCGTGCGGTCGATGAACGGCGTGGTGCTGGAGGCGCAGGCGTCGCTGGAGGAGGCCTGTGCGGCGGACGCCGTGCTCGTCGGCAGCGGGGTGCGAACCCGCGATATCGTCGCCGATGCCGGATTGATGTCGCGGCTCACGCTCGACCCGGCGCGCCAGCTGCTGGGCGCGCAATGTTCGGGCACGCTGGTGCTTGCCCGCTTGGGTTTGCTCGGCGATGTGCCGGCATGCACGGACCTGACCACGAAGCCCTGGGTCGAAGAGGCCGGCGTGCCGGTGCTCGACCAGCCGTTCGTGGCGCGGCACAACGTGGCGACCGCGGGAGGATGCCTGTCGTCGCCGTATCTCGCGGCGTGGGTGATTGCGCGTCTCGCGGGCGTCGATGCGGCGCGCGACGCGATTCACTATGTCGCGCCGGTGGGTGAGAAGAATGCCTACGTGACGCGCGCAATGGAGAATATTGCGCCGTTCCTCTGAGGAATGCGCGGTGCGGCGTACTTCACCGAACTCGGGATCGGCCGTCGTGTCGAACGGCTATCACCGGAGACCTGAATGAAGCGCCTGGGCTCGATCGCTGTACTCACCGTGCTTGCCGCCGCCTGCTCGCCGACGGCCTTCTGCGCAAGCCAGGACACCGTCCCGCCGATGGCGACGGAAGCACGAAATTGCGTCCCGCCGTCCGCCGCGGGCGCGCGTCGCCCGCCCTCGATCCGTGTGTGCGTGAGCGATCCCGACACGCAGCTGACCTTGCCTTGGTTCCTGACCGACATCATCAACGCGGTGAACACGCGCCAATCGGGTGGTGAGTTGCTTCACCAGATGCGAAAGGATTTCTGAGTCTCGGCCATCGGCTTTCCGGAAGGCACGAACATGAGTGAACTATGGTATCCGAACGAAAGCCGCGCCTATCGCGAGGCACGCGACCTGTTGCTCAAGGAAGAACAGGAACTGGTCGACAAAGTGCGAGCGGTAGCGGTAAAGCGCCGCAGTCTTCCTCTTGGCGGCGAGTTGAAAGAGGACTACGTGTTCGAATGGGCCAGCGACGGGAAGGTCGGCACCACGCCGCCGCAGGATTTCAGGTCCGAGTTTCTGGAAAAGAACGATCTGGACAACACGTAGTCGTCAGATACCGCGCTCGTTCGCGGCCCCCCGCCCGGCCGATTCCCTGACTTGCGCCGCGCACAGCCTGCGCGCCGCCCGGCACGTCGTCCCGATTTGCGCTACCTTTTCGCTCACATGCATCGCGACATCGGCGTCGTCGATGCGATGGCGATATGGAGAGGACGAGGCGACTATGCGAATTCTGATACTTGGTGCAGGCGCGACAGGCGGCTATTTCGGCGGCCGCCTCGCGGCGGCGGGGCGCGATGTGACGTTTCTGGTGCGCGATTCGCGCGCGCGGACGCTCGACCGCGACGGTCTGGTCATTCGCAGCCCGCGCGGCGACCTGACGCTGACCGACGTGAATACCGTCAGCGCGAACGACCCGGCCACGCCGTTCGATCTGGTTTTCCTGAGTTGCAAGGCGTACAGCCTCGATGACGCGATCGCCGCCATCGCACCGTTCGTCGGCCCGGCCACGCTGATTCTGCCGGTGCTCAACGGGATGAGGCATCTGGACGTGCTGCAGGCGAAGTTCGGGCCGTCCCGCGTGCTGGGCGGCTTGTGCGTGATCGCGGCGACGCTCGATGCGCAGCAGCACGTCGTGCACCTGAACGACACGCACGGCGTATCATTCGGCGAGCTGGGCGGCGGCGTGTCCGCCCGCACGGAGGCGGTTGCCGGCGTGCTCGGCGACGCGGGCTTCGACGTCACGCCGAGCGACGCGATCATCGCGCGCATGTGGGAGAAGTGGGTGTTTCTGGCGACGCTCGCGGCCGGCACGTCGCTGTTTCGCGGCTCGGTGGGCGACATCCTGGCCGCGCCGGACGGCAAGCTGCTGCTCGACACCCTGCTGGGCGAATGCGTGGCGATCGCCCGGCACAACGGCTACGCGCCGAGCGGCGAATTCGACGCCCGCGCGCGGAAGATGCTGTTCACGCCGTCCGGCCTGACCGCGTCGATGCTGCGCGACGTCGAGCAGGGCGCGCGCGTCGAGGCGGACCATGTGATCGGCGATCTGCTCGCGCGCGGCGGCGATACGCAGCCGGCGAACGGCGGGATCTCGCTGCTGCGTGTCGCGTACAACCATCTGAAGACTTACGAAGCGCGCTTGGCGCGCGAGGCGGGCGCGGCGTAGGGCGGCCTGCGGTCCCGCGTGACGGACGGGACGCCGCACGCGTTCCGTCGATCCGACGCGAATCTCCGGCCGCCAGCCGTCAGCGCACCGCCTCCCGGCCGTGCGCGTCGCCCGCAAGCAGCGCCTGCAGCGCACGCGCATCGGGCAGCCGTTCGAGCGACAGGCACGCGTCGCGCAGCGCGTCGACGCCTGCGGTGTCGAGCGCGCCCGCGGCCAGCGCCCGATACTTCGCGAGCAGCGCGTCGTCCGACAGCGGATTGTTTGGATCACCGAGCGCAATCGGTACGTGACGCGAGACGGGTTCGGCATCCTTGCGATGCAGCGTCACCGTCGGTTCGTCGAGATCGCCGAGCGCCGGATCGACGTCGACCGCAATGCGCGCGAGCATCGCCGCGATGCGCGGGTCCGCACGCCGCTCGGCGCGATACGCGTCGAGCCCCGTGTCGCCGAACACGAACGCCGCCGCGACCGCGTACGGCAGGCTCATCTGCGCGGACGACAGCGTCGACAGGTCGCGTCCGCCGCACATCCGCGCGACGAAGCCGCTCGCGCGCACGACGATCCGTTCGATCTCGCCGGCCTCGAAGGTGCGGCCGTCCGCGAGCAGCAGCGCGGCGTCGACGGCCGCATGCGCGCTGCGGCACGACGCATGCGGCTTGATCGAGCAGCGCATCAGCTTCCAGTGCGCGCCGAGGCCGTCCGTCAGCGCGTCGGGGGCGAGCGACCGCGCAGCGAACGTGTTGAGGAACCCGCCCCACACGTCGTCGAACACGTGTGCCGGGCCGCTCACGCCCGCGCGCGCGAGCAGCGCCGCGAGCACGCCGCCTTCCGCCGCGCGCCCCGCATGCAGGCGCTTCGTCTGCGAGCCGTCGTGAATGAATCCCCATAGCCCGCCCGCGAAGCTCGCCGCATGGCCGAGCGCGTCGCGGGTGCGCGCCGCGTCGAGTCCGAGCACGCGCGCGCTGGCGGCGGCCGCGCCGAACACGCCGCAGCTGAGCGTCGAATGCCAGCCCGTGCCGTTGTGCGCCGAGTAGCCGCCCGCCGCCTCGAGCACGCGCCGGCCGACGTCATAACCGAGCACGATCGCGGTCAGGCATTCGAGGCCGTGCACCGGCTCCGGCACGCACGCGAGCGCGGCGAGTACGGCCGGCAGCACGACTGCGCCCGAATGGTCGCAGCCGCCCGAATCGTCGAGCTCAAGTGCGTGCGCCGCAATGCCGTTGACGAAGGCGGCGTCGCGCGCGCCGGCGGTGCTGCGCGTCCCCCACAGCAACGCGCCCGGTTGATCGGCCGGGCCGGCCAGCTCGCGCGCGAGGCGCGTCTCGATCGCCGATGCGCCCGCGAGCGCCGCGCCGAACGTATCGAGCACGTGCCGCTTGGCTTTCGCGACGACGTCCGCCGGCAGTGCGTCGGCCGGCGTCTGCGCGACGAAGGCGGCGAGGCGCGCCGCGCGCGTTTCGGTGCGCGCCGTCATCGTGCCGCCTCGTCGGCGCGGCAGCGCGCGAACACGTCGACCGGATGGCCGGGCGCATTGACCGGCGCATGCCCGCGCCACCAGCGCGCGATGTCGCGCCCCGTCGCGAACCACGCGTCGCCCGCGTCGCGCAGATGCGCGAGCAGCGCACGCAGCAGGTCGATGCGCCCGGCCGTGCCGATGATCTCCGGATGCAGCCGCATCACGCAGCAAAGACCGAAACGCCGGAACCCGTCGACGTCGCGCCGCCAGTTGTCGAGCACGTCGCGATACGACGCGATGCGCGGCTGGCCGGCCGGCACCGGCGGAAACAGGTTGAACTCGAAATACGGTTCGTCCTCGAGTTCGTAATGCAGCGGCAGTTCGACGAGGCGCGCGCCGTCCGCGCGAGCGTCGCCGCGCGGATGCACGTAAGGCAGATCGTCGCCGCGCCACGACGACGACCATGTGAAGCCTTCCGCGACGAGCCAGTCCGCGAAGCCGTCGGCCCAGTTGCCGGTGAACGAGCGGAAGCCTTCCGCATCGCGGCCGATCGCGCCCGCGAGCGCCGCGCGTCCCGCGCGGCACGCATCGATCTGCGCGGCGAGCGGCAGCGCGTCGAAATCCTCGCAGCGATCGCCGCTCACGCCCAGTTCGTGGCCGGCCGCCGCGATCTCGCGCACCGCGCCGGCATGCGATTGCGCGACCGCGCCGGGCACGAACCAGCTCGCCGGCACGGCGAACTCGTCGAACGCCGCGAGCAGCCGGTCGACGCCGCGCGTCGCGCCGTAGCGCCACGCCGACAGCGATTTCTCGCGGCCGGCGATGCGCGGCTCGCGCGTCTGGATGCCGTGGATGTCGTTGAAGTCGACCGTGATCGCGACCGCGCATCGCGCGCCGCCCGGCCAGATTGGAGATGTCGTCACGTCTCGTTCCGTTGCATCGGTTCCGCGTCGCGCGCGTACTGCGCGAGCCACCAGTCGGCCACGTCGCGGCAGCGCGCGAACCATACGCCGTCCCGCGCGCGCATGTGGCCGAGCCACGCCTCCAGCAGCGCGATGCGCCCCGGCTTGCCGCACACCTTCGGATGCAGCAGCGTCGTCAGGCACAGGCCGTCGCGGTACACGCCGTCGAATTCGCGCGTCCAGTTGTCGAGCGTCGCGCCGTAGCCGGCGATCCGGTCGAGCCCCGCCGGATAATCGGGGTTGCGGTGATACGCGAGTGACGCGTAATCGTCGGTCTCCCAGCGCCCGGGAATCTCGACGAGCGGCGGCTCGCCGTCGCGGCCGGGCAGCAGGTACGGCCGGTCGTCGCCGCGCATCGAGCTCGAATAGCGCACGCCCGCTTCGCGCAGCACGGCCGCAGTCTCCGCGCTCCAGTCGCCGGACGGCGTGCGGAAGCCGACGGGCCGCACGCCGAGCGTGCGCGCGAAGAGGTCGGCCGATTGCGCCATGATGTCCCGCTGCCGCTCCGGCGAAAGCGTCCAGAACGCTTCGTGCCGGTAGCCGTGGTAGCCGATCTCATGGCCGCGCTCGACTATCGCCGCGCATTGCGCGGGCCACGTCTGCGCGACCCACGCGGGCACGAAGAACGTGGCGGGCACGTCGAACGACGCGAGCATGTCGAGCAGCCTCCCCAGCGCGCGCCACGGCCCGTAGCTGCCGAGCGTGAAGTACGCCGGATTGCGCCAGATCGACCCGTTCAGCATCGCGTCGCCGGTCGGGCCGTCGAGATCGAACGCGAGCGCGACGCACGCGCGCTGCGCGTCCGGCCAGCGGGGAGGGCGCGGCGTCATCGCGCGCTCAGTGCGTGCCGTTGACCAGCGCCTTCGGCACCGCGTGTTCCCGCAGGTCCCACTTCGCCAGCAGCTTCTGATACGAACCGTCCGCGATCAGCTGGTTGAGCGCCGTCGTCAGCGCGTTCGCGAGCGCGGTGTTGGACTTCGCGATGCCGATGCCCGTGTATTGCGACAGGAACGGCTTGCCGACCGGCTGGTACGCGTTCTGCTCGATGCTGTTCTGGTAGGGCAGCGTTTCCCCGCCCTGCACGGCCGCGTCGATCCGGTTCTGGCGCAGCTGCATCCGCGCGTCCGACGAGCCGTCGGTGCCCACCACGACGATCGCGGGCTTGCCGGCCTTTACGCAGTTCTCCGCGCTCCACGCGGCCGTGTTGTCGGGGAACGACGTGCGCCGGCTCGACCCGACCCGCTTGCCGCACAGCGCGCTCATCTGCGCGAACTCGCCGGCGCGCGCCTTCAGCGTGTAGAACTGCGGGCCGGTCTCGATGTAGTCGACGAACGTCACCGCGTCGCGGCGCGCCGGCAGGTCGGTCATGCCGGACAGGATCATGTCGACGCGCTGCGTCGCGACCGCGCTCATCATCTGGTCGAAGTTCGTCTCGACCCAGTTCAGCTTCACGCCCATCTTTGCAGCGAGCGCCTCGCCGAGATCGACGTCGAAGCCGGCGAGCTTGTCGGTCGCCGGATCCTTGTACTCGAACGGCGGATAGTTCGGCACGATCGCCACGTTCAGCGTGCGCTTCGCGGCGGCCGGCGCGGATTGCGCGGCCGCGAGCGACGCATGCAGGGCGACGGCGCCGAACGCGACGGCGGCCAGGGTGCGGGTCAGGATGGATGCTTTCATGGGGCGTTGCCTTGTCGTTGTGAGCGTGTTTCGTTGACGGAGAAATCGTTCGGGCGTGTCGCCCGCTCAAGCAATCACGGCCGAGATGAAGTCGCGCGTGCGCGGATGCGTCGGCGCGGACAGCACCTGCTCGGGCGGCCCGCTCTCGATGACGCGGCCGCCGTCCATGAACACGACGCGGTCGGCCACTTCGCGCGCGAAGCCCAGCTCGTGCGTGACGACGATCATCGTCATCCCGCTCTTCGCGAGATCGCGCATCACCGCCAGCACTTCGCCGACGAGTTCCGGATCGAGCGCGGACGTCGGCTCGTCGAACAGGATCAGCTGCGGATGCATCGCCAGCGCCCGCGCGATTGCGACGCGCTGCTGCTGGCCGCCCGACAGCTCGACCGGAAACGCGTCGCACTTGTGCCCGAGCCCGACGCGCGCAAGCAGCGCGCGCGCTTCCTCCTCCGCTTGCGCGCGGCGGCGCTTGAGCACCTGCACGGGGCCTTCGATCACGTTTTCGAGCACGGTCTTGTGCGGGAACAGGTTGAAGCGCTGGAACACCATGCTCGTCGACAGCCGCTGCCGCGCGACCTGCCGCTCGGACAGCTCGTGGAGCCGGTTGCCGGCGCGCCGGTAGCCGGCCAGTTCGCCGTTTACCCACAGCGCGCCCGCGCTGATCGTCTCGAGCTGGTTGATGCAGCGCAGGAACGTGCTCTTGCCCGATCCCGACGGCCCGATGATGCAGAGCACTTCGCCCTGCGCGACATCGAGCGTGATGCCGTGCAGCGCCTGGAATTCACCGTACGACTTGCGCACGTCGACGGCGCGAACCACTGCGTTCGTCATCGCGTTCTCCCGATGGTTGACGGTCGTGCCGTTCATTTGCGCGCTCCCCGTCCCGCGCCGCGTGCGAAGCGCCGTTCGACGCGCGCCTGCGCGAGCGACAGCACCGTGACGACGACGAGATACCAGACCCCCGCGACGATCAGCAGCTCGATCACGCGGGCGTTCGCGTAGTAGATGTTCTGCGCGTTGTGCAGCATTTCGGCGTACTGCACGACGCTCGCGAGCGACGTCAGCTTGACCATGCCGATCAGCTCGTTGCCGATCGGCGGCACGATCACGCGCATCGCCTGCGGCAGGATGATCCGCCGCAACGCCTGCATGCGCGCCATGCCGATCGACTTCGCGGCTTCGTACTGGCCGGTGTCGACGGACAGCAGCCCGGCGCGCACGACCTCCGACGTATACGCGCCCTGGTTGAGGCCGAGCCCGAGCACGGCCGCGAGGAACGGGGTCATCACGTCGACGGTCCGGTATTCGGCGATGCCCGGAATGCCGAGCGTCGGAAACACCAGCGCGAGGTTGAACCACAGCAGGAGCTGCAGGATCACCGGCGTGCCGCGGAACAGCCAGATGTAGCCCTGCGCGACCGCGCCCAGCACGGGGTTCGTCGACAGCCGCATCACCGCGGTGACGACGCCGAGCGTGATGCCGAGCGTCATCGCGAGGATCGTCATCACGATCGTGTTGCCGAGGCCGGTCAGGATCGAGCGCGCGGTCAGGAACTGGCCGACGACGCGCCATTCGATCTGGCCGTGCGCGAACGCGGCGGCCACGTAGGCCAGCGCGGCGACGATCGCGGCCGAGGCCGCATAGCGGCCCCAGTAGCGCCGCTTCACGCGCTCGAGACCGGCGAGGCCGGCCGTGTCGGCGCCGGCCGCCGGTGCGCCGTCGACACGGCGGGTATCGGATGCGCTCAGCATGACGGCCCCCGGTAGTCGGCCGCCCACGCGGCCTGGCGTTCGATCGCGCCGCGCAGGCGGTCGATCTGTTCGCGCACGCGCGCGGGCGATGTGCCGCCCGCGCCGCCGCGCGCCGCGACGGCGGCGTCGAGTGTCAGTCGCTCGCGCATCGCCGGTGCGAGACGCGCATCGATCGCCTGCAGTTGTTCGGCGCTCGCGTCGGCCAGCTCGATGCCGTCGCGCTCGCACGCGCGCACCAGCGCGCCGGTGATTTCGTGCGCCTCGCTGAACGGCACGCCCGTCAGCGCGAGCCAGTCCGCGACCTCCGTCGCGAGCGTGAAGCCGAGCGGCGCCTGGCGGCGCATTTCGTCGACGTTCACGCGCATCGTCCGGATCATCCCCGCCATCGCCGGCAGCACGAGTTCGAGCGTGTCGATCGAATCGAACGCGGCGATCTTGTCCTCCGCCAGATCGCGGTTGTACGCGAGCGGCAGCGATTTCAGCGTCGCGAGCAGGCCGCTCAGGTTGCCGATCAGCCGGCCGGCCTTGCCGCGCGTCAGCTCCGCGATGTCCGGGTTCTTCTTCTGCGGCATGATCGAACTGCCCGTCGCATAGCCGTCGTCGAGTTCCACCCAGCGGAATTGCCGCGACGTCCACAGGATCACTTCTTCCGACAGGCGGGACAGGTTCACCGAGAGCATGCTCGTCACGAACGCGAATTCCGCGACGTGATCGCGCGCGGCGACGGCGTCGATCGAGTTCTCGCACGGCGCGTCGTAGCCGAGTTCCCGCGCGGACAGCTCCGGCCGCACGCAGATGGCCGAGCCGGCGAGGGCGGCCGCGCCGAGCGGCGAGCGGGCGGTGCGGCGATCCCAGTCGACCAGGCGGTCGACGTCGCGATACAGCGCCTGCGCATGCGCGAGCAGCTGGTGCCCGAACACGATCGGCTGCGCCGGCTGCAGATGCGTGAAGCCGGCGGTAACCGTGTCGACGTGCTGGCCGGCCTGGGCCACGAGCGCGTCCTGCAGGTCGAGCACGCCGCGCACGAGCTGGCGCGACTTGTCGCGCAGATACAGGCGAAGATCGTTCGCGGCCTGGTCGTTGCGCGAGCGTCCGGCGCGCAGCTTGCCGCCAATTGCCGGCAGCCGCTGCGTGAGCACGCGTTCGAGGAACGTGTGGACATCCTCGTCGGCCAGCGACGGCACGATCGCGCCCGCCGCGAAATCGCGTTCGATGCCGTCCACCGCGGCGAGCAGCTTCGCGAGCTCGTCGTCGTTCAGGATGCCGGAGCGATTCAGTTCGCGTGCATGCGCCCGCGAGCCGGCGAGGTCGTACGGCGCGAGGCGGAAAAAGCTGGGATCGGAGCGCGACAGCGCCTGCAGCGCGTCGGACGGCTGCGACTGGAAACGGCCGCCCCACAGGCGTTCGATCGGTTCGGTAAGGCTCATTGCGGTTGACCTCGAGTCCGTTGAATTGCACCTACTGTAGGCATTCAATTTTTTTTGTTGTAGCGAGAAATTGAATCCGTTTAAATGAAATTTTTCTCAGCACGTGAAGGACGCCGATGCGCAACCGCCTGCCCCCGCTGAACCCCCTTCGCGCGTTCGAGGCCGCCGCCCGGCTCGGCAGCGTGTCGGCCGCCGCCGACGAGCTGCATGTGACCGCCAGCGCGGTCAGTCACCAGATCCGCATTCTCGAAAGCACGCTCGGCGTCGTGCTGTTCATCCGCTCGAAGCCGCGCGTGAAGCTCACGCCTGAAGGCGGGGCGCTGCTCGAGCCGGTCGGCCGCGCATTCGACATGATCGCGAACGCGACCGTGCAGCTCGATTCGCCGGCCGCCGTGGGCGATCTCGTCGTATCGACGCCGCTGTCGCTCACGTCGCGCTGGCTCGCGCGTCACATCGGCGATTTTCTCGAACGGTATCCGGGCATTCATCTGAAGGTAATCCCGTCGAACGACGATCGCGAGGTCTATTCGCCGGACGTCGACGTGTGCGTGCGCTACGGGGAGGGCAACTGGCGCAACCGGCGCGTCACGCTGCTCATGCACCCGACGCTCTTTCCGGTCGTGAGTCCGGCGCTGATGAACGGGCCCGACGCGATCCGCAAGGTGCAGGACCTGGCCGGGCGCGCGCTGTTCTGCGAACATTCGGGCTCGTGGATGCGGTGGCTCGCGGAGGCGAAAGCCGACCAGCTGCCGGGCATCCGCGTCCTCGAGATCGGCAATGCGCACATCGGCCTCGAGGCCGCCGCGCGGGGCCAGGGCGTTGCGCTCGGGGACAGCCTGTCGGTGCGCGACGACCTGCTCGACGGCACGCTCGTGCGCCCCTTCGACACGACCGTGCCGGCGCGG
This sequence comes from Burkholderia stagnalis, assembly GCF_039848545.1. NCBI lineage: Bacteria > Pseudomonadati > Pseudomonadota > Betaproteobacteria > Burkholderiales > Burkholderiaceae > Burkholderia > Burkholderia stagnalis. The sequence continues at coordinate 741,139 of NZ_CP156687.1, read as the reverse complement.
TATGCGTACTACGCGGTGACGCGCCAGGAGCTTGCCGACACGCCGCTCGTGACGGCGTTCATGTCGTGGATCGACGCGCATATTGCGTGACGCGGTGCGGCGGCGGGGCGTTCCCGCCCCGCCGGGGTTCAGAACCGATGCCGGATGCCGACGAGCGCGAGTTCCTGCGTACGCTTGCCCGAATCGATGCCCGACGACCCGATCACTGCCTGCGCGTTGCCGGCTCCGTTCGAGCCCGACGCGTGGCCGTAGCCGACGGACGCGTAGAGATCGGTGCGCTTGCTGAGCGCGTAGTCGACGGCGGCGCTCACCTGCTGATAGGTCGCCGACGAATGGCCGTTCGACTTCAGGTAGTTGTAGCCGACCTCGACGACGAGCGGCACCGACACCTGCCACAGCGCATAGACCGACCCGTTGTTGTAGCGCTCGCTGCCGCGGAACGACGAGCTGGCGTCGGCGACGTATTCGGAGAAGCTGTAATAGCCGCCGAGCGTGACGGGGCCGACCGCGTACTTCGCGCCGGCGCGCAGGATGTTGATCGCGCGCGCGGACGCATAGGCCTTGTTGACCGACGTCGCGAAGATGCTGTCGGCGCTCGACGTGCCGCGCGTCGACAGCGAGGCATTGCCGTTGTCGATGTGCATGTAGCCGGCTGCCGCGCCGAACGGCCCCGCGTTGTACGCGAGCGCGCCGCTGTACGATTGCCCCGAGCCCACCGAGCCCGCGACGCCGCCGAACGAATAGGTCGCGACGGCCTGCAGGCCCGACCACACCGGGCTTGCCCACTTCACCGTGTTGTTGAAGCGCACGCTGTTGTCGGCGTCGTCGACGTCGCCCGGCGACGTGAAGTACTGGAGATAGTTGTCGCCCTGCATGGGCTGCACGAGATCGCGCAGCGCGTCGTACTGGCGGCCGAGCGTGATCGTGCCCCAGCGGGCCGACCCGATGCCGACGTAAGCCTGGCGGCCGAACTCGCGGCCGCCCTGGTTGAGCCCGCCGGTGTTCACGTTGAAGCCGTTCTCGAGGCGGAACACGGCCTTGAGGCCGCCGCCCAGATCCTCGGAGCCGAGCAGGCCCCAGCGGCTGCCGGACATCACGCCCGAGGCGAGGCCGAGCTTCGTGCTCTTGCCGGCGACGTTATGCGTGTACTGGATCGCATCGTCGATGACGCCGTAGAGCGTCACCGTGCTTTGCGCATGCGCGTGATGGGCCGCGGCCAGGGCGGCAGCGGACAGAATCAGTTTTCTCTTCATGGGATGTCTCGTCGTAAGCGGATCAGGATCTCCGCCTGCCGGGGCACGCTCGCATCGGCATGCATGTGTGCGAACGGCTACCGGGTCAGGCGGGACTAGGTTAGACGTTGAAATTTCCGCGCGTGACGAGAAATAAATGTCGTGATCCTGAAGAAATTCTCAGCATGGAAGACGTCGTTGCAGGCACGGGCCCGCGCGGGGAGGCATGCCGCGCGCGCACGGGCCGATCCCGTTACCGCTCGACCTGCCGGTTCCAGCGCGCATCCCACTGCGCGCGGCGCGCATTGATCGCGGTCCAGTCGACGACCGTCGCCTTGCGCACGAGTTCGTCGACGTTGCCGAGGCTGCGCTGCATCGATGCCGGCATGGTCGCCAGCCGGTTGGTCGGAATCTGCTTGCCGGCCTCGGCGGCCTTGGTTTGCGCGGGCGCCGACAGCAGGAACTGCGCGAGCTTCTGCGCGAGCTGCGGATCGGGGTTGTTGGCGACGACGCACAGGTCGACGAGCAACAGCACCGGCCCTTCCTTCGGATTCGCATAGGCGACCGGAATGCCCTTGTCCTGCAGGTCGCCCACCGCGGTCGGCGTCAGCGGGAACAGCCCGGCTTCGCCTGTCTGCACCATCTCGGAGATCTTCGCCGAGTTGGGGATGTATTCGATGACGTTCGGCCCGACCGTGCTTGCCCACTTGCCGAAGGCCGGCTCGACGTTCTGCTCGTTGCCGCCGAGCAGGCGGTTGATCGCGAGGAAGCCGTGCAGCCCGAACGTGCTGCTCGACGCGGACTGGAACACCACCTTGCCCTTGTATTTCGGATCCGCGAAATCCATCCACGACGTCGGCGGCGCCCAGCCTTTCTCCGCGAACAGCTTCTTGTTGTAGGCGATGCCCGTCATGCCGAGCTGCACGCCCGCGCCGATGTCGTCCTTCATCCGCGCGAACGGGTACAACTCCTTCAGCACCGGCGAATCGTCGAGCTTCTGGCATACGCCGAGGCTGGCCGCGCGCGTCATCACGCCGTCGTCGAGCAGCGCGACGTGGATTTGCGGCTTGTTGCGATTCGCAAGCAGCTTCGCGAGCACGTCCGACGACGTGCCGGGCACGATCACCACCTTCACGTTGTTCGCCTTCTCGAAATCGGGCAGCACCTGGCTCGTGTAGGCCTTTTCCATCGGGCCGCCGTTCATGCCGACGTAGATCGTCTTCGTTTGCGCGAATGCGGGGGAACATGCGCCCGCGAAGCACAGTGCGGCCGCCGCCGCGATCGTTCCGAACAGTTTCATCTTTGAGTCTCCTCGTGAGGGTGTTGGTCAGACGGGGCAGCCTGCGACGCGAAGCGGTCGACCGCGAACGCGTCGAGCGGGGTGATGGTCTCGCCGGCCGTGACGAGATCGGCGAGCACGTCGCCGACGCCCGGCGCGAGCAGGAAGCCCCCGCCGGAGAAGCCGAAGGCATGCAGGAGGCGCGGTGTCGTACGGCTCGCGCCGATGATCGGGTTGTGATCGGGCGTGCAGCCTTCGACGCCGCTCCAGGTGCGGATCACGAGCGCATCGCGCAGCGCGGGCAGCAGCGCGCACGCGTCGCGCATCACCGCGCGCGTGGTGTCGACGGACGGCTGGCCGAACTCGCCGTCGCCGTGCCCGCGCCCGCCGCCGATCACGCAGTTGCCGCGCGCGACCTGCCGTGCATAGACCCCGCCGCCATAGACGCCGAGGTTGTGCACGATGAACGGCGGCAGCGGCTCGGTCACCCACATGTTCGGGTAGATCGGCTGCATCGGCACCGCTTCGTCGAAACGGTCGGCGATCGTGTTCGCCCACGCGCCCGCCGCGTTGATCAGCCAGGTCGCGCGGGTTTCGCGGCCTGCGGCGCGCAGCCGGAAGTGCACGCCGTCGTGATGCACGTCGTCGACCGGCGTGTGCTCGAACACGTCCGCGCCCGCCGCGCGGGCCGCGCGCGCAAATGCCGGCGACACGAGGCGCGGATTCGCATGGCCGTCGGTCGCGCACAGCGAGCCGCCGCGCGCCGCGCGGCCGAGCCAGGGGTAGCGGCGGCGAAACGCGTCGCCCGTGATCATCTGCAGCGGCAGGCCGTGTTCGCCGGCGAGCACGGCATACGCGTCGAGCGCGTCGAGATCGGCGTCGCTGCGCGCGAGCCGCAGGTGGCCCGACAGCACGAACTCGCCGTCGATGCCGATCAGCTCGGGCAGGCGATCCCAGATGCGCCGTGCGCGCAGCGCGAGCGGCAGCTGCTCGGCGGGGCGCCCCTGGCAGCGCACGCCGCCGTAGTTCACGCCGCTCGCCTGCGCGCCGCAGTCGCGACGCTCGAACAGGCCGACCGACAGGCCGCGCTTCGCCAGCGCCAGCGCCGCCGACGCGCCGACCAGGCCGCCGCCGACGATCGCGACGTCGTAATGCGTACGGTCATTCATCGCGCGCCTCGTCGGGAATGGCCGCGACGTCGTCGCCGGCGAGCGTGGCGGCGATCGGGAACGGTTTGACGGGCGGCTGCGCGCGCAGCCGGCCGACGTCGGCGAGCGGTCTGCCGGTTTCCGCGGCGAGCACGCGCGCCGCCGCGTCGCCGCACATGCGGCCCTGGCAGCGGCCCATGCCGACGCGCGTCAATGCCTTCAGCCGGTTGATCTCGTGCGCTTGCCCGCCGCGGATGCAGCGGCGCAAGGCGCCGGCGTCGACTTCCTCGCAGCGGCACACGATCGTGTCGTCCGGGCAGTGCATCGCGTCGAGCGCGGGCAGCGCGAATGCGGCTTCGAGGCCGGCGCGGAACGCGCCGACGCGCGCGAGCGTGCGTTCGAGGGCGCGCGCGTCGGGCTTCCCGCCGGGCGGGGGCGCGGCGATGCCGGCATCCTCGAGCAACGCGAGCGCCGCACGCCGGCCCGACGCTTCGGCCGCATCGGCGCCCGCGATACCCGCGCCGTCGCCCGCGACGTAGAGCCCATCCACCGACGTGCGGCCGGCCGCATCGCGCTCGGGCAGCCACGCGCGATTGAGCGGATCGAAGCGGAACCGGCAGCCCGCGAGATCGGCGAGCTGCGTTTCGGAACGCAGGCCGAAGCCGAGGCCGAGCGCGTCGCAATCGATCAGGCGCGACCTCGCGCGATCGCCCGCGCCGCGCCATGCAAGCCCGGTCACATGCCGGTCGCCAAGCACGCGTTCGAGCGTGACGCCGGTTTCGACCGCAATGCCGTGGGCACGCAGCCAGCCGACGTAATAGAGCCCCTTCGCGAAGGTCGATGGGGCGCGCAGCAGCTGCGGCACGGCCGCCGCCTGCTGTCGCCACGGGCTCGTGTCGAGCACCGCGACGACCCGCGCGCCGGCCTTCGCATACTGATACGCGACCAGATAGAGCAGCGGGCCCGTGCCCGCGAATACCACGCGTTGCCCGATCGCGCAGCCCTGCGCCTTCAGCGCGACCTGTGCGCCGCCGAGCGAGTACACGCCCGCGAGCGTCCAGCCGGGCACCGGCAGCAGGCGATCGGTCGCGCCGCTCGCGACGATCAGATGCGAGAACGGCACTGCGACTTCGCGGCCGTCCTGCAGCGTGTCGAGCCGGCCGGCGCCGCATGCCCACGCGAGCGTGTCCGGGCGATAGTCGAGCTGCGGCAGCAGCGCGGCCATGGTCCGATGCAGCGCATCCGCCTTGCCGGCTTCGAAGCCGTAGAGCGTCGACTTCGAGCGCGCAAAGGCACGATCGGCGGGCGGCTGCCGGTAGATCTGGCCGCCCCAGCGCGCGTTCTCGTCGATCACGACCGGCCGCAGCCCCGCGTCGACGAGCGCCTCAGCCGCGCGCACGCCGGCCGGGCCCGCGCCGACGATCACCGGTTGCAGGGGCCGGGTCATCGCGCGCCTTCGTCCGATGCGGCCACCGCGCCGGTGACGATGCGCATGCCCGCCGCGATCGGCGTCGAGCATGCGCGCAGCCGCGCGCCCGCTTCCGTGCGCACCCAGCAGTCCTGGCACGCGCCGATCAGGCAGAAACCCGCGCGCGGCAGGCCGCTGAATTCGCTGATACGCACGCATCGCTGCGCGACGAGGATCGCGGTGAGCACGGTGTCGCCGGCGAGCGCCTGCGCGGGGCGGCCGTCGAGCGTGAAGTTGACCGGCGCGCGCTCGCGCTCGGCCACGCGCACGAACTGGGCGCCGCCGGCCGGGCCGTCGTCCGCGGCGGATGAGCGAGAAGGGGAAGCGGAAACAGCAGCGGAAATCGCCATCAGTGTTGACCGATCAGGATGCGGTTGAGGCCGTACACGCGATCGAGCAGCAGCATCGCGGCGGCGGTGATGAAAATGACGAGCGCGGATACCGACGCCATCATCGGGTCGATCGATTCGGTCGCGTACATGTACATCCGCACCGGCAGCGTGACCGTCTGCGGCGACGTGATGAAGACCGACATCGTCAGTTCGTCGAAGCTGTTGATGAACGCGAGCAGCCAGCCGCCCGTGATGCCGGGCAGGATCATCGGCAGCGTGATGCGGCGGAACGTCGTCCACGGGGCCGCGCCGAGCGATGACGCGGCCTGCTCGATGCTCCGGTCGAGCCCGGCGACGGACGCGAGCACGAGCCGCATCACGAACGGCGTGACGACGATCATGTGCGCGAGCACGAGCCACGCGAACGAGCCCGTTGCGCCGATCATCGCGAAGAAGCGCAGCAGCGCGATGCCGAGCACGAGCCCGGGGATCATCAGCGGCGACAGCAGCAGGCCGTTTACGAACGCGCGGCCGGGAAACGTCGCGCGGCCGATCGCGAGGCCGGCGGGCAGCGCGATCGCGAGCGACAGCGTCGCCGACGCGAACGCGAGCTTCACGCTGTTGAGGAACGCGGTGACGAAGTCCGGATAGTCGAGGATCGCGCGGAACCAGCGCAGCGACAGGCCGCGCGTGGGCAGCGTCAGCGTTTCGTCGGGCGTGAACGCGACGAGCACGACGATCGCGAGCGGCGCGAGCACGAACGCGATCACGAGCGTGTGGAACGCGAGGGCGAAGGGGCCGTTCTTTCTCATCGGGATGCGCCTCCGAGGCTGCGTGCGTAGCGGCGTTCGAGCACGCGGTAGTAGGTGAGCATCACGACGAGATTCGCGACCAGCAGCAGCACCGCGATCGTCGCGCCGAGCGGCCAGTTCAGCGAGCCGAGGAATTCGTCGTAGACGGTGGTCGCGGCGACCTTCAGCCGGCGCCCGCCGAGCAGGCCCGGAATCGCGAACGCACTTGCCGAGAGCCCGAACACCATCAGGCTGCCCGACAGGATGCCGGGCACGAGCTGCGGCAGCACGATGCGGCGCAGCGTCGTCGCGGGCGACGCGCCGAGCGACAGCGCGGCGTGCTCCGTCTGTGGATCGAGGCGCTGCAATGCGGTCCAGACCGGAATCACCATGAACGGCAGCATCACGTGCACGAGCGCGATCACGATCGCGAAGGTCGTGTATTCGAGCTTGTAGGGCCCGAGGCCGGCCAGGCCGAGCGCCTGGTTCACGAGGCCGTTCGTGTTCAGCAGCATGCTCCAGCCGAACGCGCGGACGACGATCGACACGAGCAGCGGCGCGAGGATCGCGAGCAGGAACAGCGAGCGCCACGGGTCGCGCATCCGCGCGAGCACGTAGGCTTCCGGCGTGCCGATCGCGACGCAGATCACGGTGGTCAGCGCGGCGATGCCGAACGTGCGCGCGAAGATCGTGTGGAAGTACGACGAACCGATCACGTCGACATAGTTGCCGAACTGGAACGCCGCGATCGGGCCGGTGGCGGGATCGAAGCGGTAGAAGGTGAGCACCAGCGTCATCGCGAGCGGCACGAGCACGAGCGCGGCGAACAGCGCGAACGCGGGCGCGCACAACAGCCACATCGGCGCATGCGCGGACCACGTCGCGCGCAGCGACGGGCGCGACGCGGCGCGCGGTGCGGCGAGCGCGGGCGCGATGCCTTCAGGCGGGAGCGAGCGGGGGGATTGAGACATTCAGGCCTCCACGCGCATCACGCGCACCGCGTCGCTGTGCCAGTCGACGCCGACCGGCGCGCCTTCCGCGAGCGGCTCCGCGCCTTCGTTCTGGCAGCACACGAGCACTTCGCCGAGCGCGCTGTCGACGCGGTACAGCCACTGGCTGCCGAGGAAGAAGCGGCTCGTGACGGTTGCGGCGAGGCGGCCGGCGCCGGGCGCGCACAGGCGCAGCTTCTCCGGGCGGATGCACAGCGACACGCGCTCGCCGATTCGCACGTCGCGTTCGCGCGGCGGCAGGTGCGCGGTGCGGCCGGTTTCGGCGAGATCGTGGCCGAGGTCGATGCGGATCGCGTCGCCGTCATGCGCGACGACCGTGCCGGGCAGCAGGTTCGCCTTGCCGATGAACTGCGACACGAAATGGTTCTCCGGGCGCTCGTATGCGTGATACGGCGTGTCGATCTGCGTGATGCGGCCCGCTTCCATCACGACGACGCGATCGCTGATCGACAGCGCTTCCGACTGGTCGTGCGTGACCATGATCGTCGTCGTGCCGATCTTGCGCTGGATCGCGCGCAATTCGAACTGCATGTCCTCGCGCAGCTTCGCGTCGAGGTTCGACATCGGTTCGTCGAGCAGCAGCACCGGCGGTTCGATCACGACCGCGCGCGCGATCGCGACGCGCTGCCGCTGCCCGCCGGACAGCTCGCGCGGAAAGCGGTGCGCGAGCGCGTCGAGGCGCACGAGCGACAGCGCCGCGCGAATGCGCTCCGCGCGTTCGGCCTTGTCGACGCCGCGCATGTCGAGGCCGAAGCCGACGTTTTCCGCGACGCTCATGTGCGGGAACAGCGCATAGCTCTGGAACACGATGCCGAGCCCGCGGCGGTTCGGTTTCGTCCGCGTGATGTCCCGCCCGTCGAGTGCGATGCGGCCGCGCGTGACGTCGACGAAGCCGGCGATCATCTGCAGCGTCGTGGTCTTGCCGCAGCCCGACGGCCCGAGCAGCGACACGAACTCGCCCTTTTCGACTGACAAATTGACGTCGGCGACGGCGATCAGGTTGCCGAACGATTTCGTCAGATCCGTAAGCGTGAGAAAAGACATGGTTGGCCTTCCGGTGGTGCGCACCGCCGGACGGGTGCGTCATTGAGGCGGACTCTAGCCAGCCATAATCGGGAGCGTCAATTTCAAGTTCTGCTGGCCGGGATGAATTTTGAAAAAATTCCGGTGAACGGAACATATCCTGCCGGCGGCGTGAATTCGTTCCGGAAACCGAGGCGCGCGATACCCCCGAAATGCGCGCGTCAATCCCGTGTACGCCCGGATGCACGGGGATTTTCGGCGAGGCAATAATCGGAGCAATCGTATTCCGCTCAATGAAATCGTCGAGGAGGTCCCGCATGCCCAACACCCCGTCGCTCCGAAGGCCGGCGGTCGTTGCACCGGCCGGCGAACCGGCGGACGCGCCCGGCAGCGGGATGCTGCAGCGCGCGTTCGCGATCCTGCGCGCGCTCGCGGGCATGCAGCAGGACGGCGTGCGCGTCACGCATCTGGCGAAGGCCGTCGGCCTCACGCAGGGCACCGCGCATCGCATCCTGCAGTCGCTGATCGCGGAAGGGATGGTCGAGCAGGACGAGCAGACGAAGCTGTACCGGCTGAGCGTCGATTTCTTCGCGCTCGCCGCGCAGGCCGGCAACCCGAGCAGCATGCGCACGCTGTGCCGTCCCGCGTTGCTGAGGCTGTGCGCGAGCCTCGGCGAGACGATCTTCCTGCTCGTCAAAAGCGGCTTCGACGCGGTCTGCCTCGATCTGTGCGAAGGGCCGTTTCCGATCCGTTCGTTTACCGGCGATATCGGCGGGCGGGTTGCGCTCGGGGTCGGGCAGGGCAGCCTCGCGATTCTCGCGTTCCTGCCGGATGCGGAGCGCGAGGAGGTGATCCGCTTCAACGTGCCGCGCATCCGCGGCTACGGCGTGCTCGACGAGGTGTACCTGCGCACCGAGATCGAGCGCGTGCGGCAGCTTGGCCACGCGGGCCGCAACAGCGGCGTGCTCGACGGCATGGCGGGCGTCGCGGTGCCGATTCTCGATCGCACGGGTTACCCGGTCGGCGCGCTGAGCGTCGGCACGCTCGCGTCGCGGCTCGGCGACGACCGGTTGCCGATGGTGGTCGAACTGCTGCGGCGGCAGGCCGATGCGATCGGGCCGCGCACCAACCCGTTCGACGCCACGCTGCGTCGTCCGCTGCACGGGTTGGCGGGGGCGGTGGGGCAGGCGGTGGTGTGACGGGCGGTGCGGATGCGCAGACGTGCGCAGCGCCGGACCGTCAAAAACACGGGTGCGCCCGGAAAATTATCCGATGCAAATGGTCGCCCGGCACCTTAATATGCGTGTGCAAATCCGCAGGTGCGCGTGCATCGAGGGTGATCCGAATTGAACGAACGACTTCTGTCTTGCGAGATGCCGTGAGAATCGCCGTACTGGAAGATGATCCGGCCCAGTGCGCTTTCGTCAGTCAAATCCTGACGGCGGCGGGGCATACGTGCCGCACCTTCAGCGACGGCAACGCATTCACGAAGCACCTGAAACGCGAAACGTTCGACCTGCTGGTGCTCGACTGGGCAGTGCCCGGGGTGTCCGGCGAGGACGTGCTGAAGTGGGTGCGCGCCAATCAGACCGAGCACAGCCTGCCGATCATCTTCATGACGATCCGCGACGACGAGGCGGGCATTGCGCGGATTCTCGACGCGGGCGCGGACGATTACGTCGTCAAGCCGGTGTCCGGTCCGGTGCTGCTCGCGCGCATCGGCTCGTTGCTGCGCCGCGCCTATTCGTTCAACGCCGAGGCGGCGGTGCACGAGTTCGGCCAGTATCGCTTCGACGTGAACGCGAAGCAGGCCTGCGTCGGCGGCAAGCCGGTGAATCTCACGATGAAGGAATTCGAGCTCGCGTTGTTGCTGTTCCTGCACCTCGACCGGCCGCTGTCGCGTGCGCACATCGTCGACCGGATATGGAAGCAGGCGGCCGACATTCCGTCACGCACGATGGATACGCACATGTCGACGCTGCGCACGAAGCTCGGCTTGCGGCCGGGGAGCGGTTATCGCCTGACGCCGATCTATGGTTACGGTTACAGGCTCGAACGGGATGAACAGGACGAACGGCAGGAGGCGGCGAAGTCGTAAGCGTCGTCGTTGCGCCTGCTGCGCACGCTCCTTTTTAGCGCTGTAAGCGATGGGGCGCGACGCCGCGTCGCGCCCAGGCGGGATGCCGGACCTTAACCGCCGTGCACGCCAATCACATGCTCGAATACGTTCCAGCCACCCTCGACGTGGGTTTTCATGATCCCGTTGCGGTGTAGTGACGCATTCAGGGCCGCGGTCTGTGCGATGCCCCGACGGGCGAAGTCGGCGAGAGGATGCGCTGCCATTGCATTTTGCGGGATCGTCTGATCGCTGGCCTTGGCCTTGTCTCGCTCGAAGTCGCAGAGTTCCGTCGTCGTGTCGGCGGTGACCGGCTTTTGACGCAAGGCAATCGCCTTGGGATCGCTGTGCGCGGCGTCGACCAGCGCGGGTGACGCGCCGGGGCCCATCTGGAACAACGCGGCCGCCGTATTCTGCATCTCGCCGATGGTGCCTTTCGCAGCGAACGGCATGAGATTCTGCAGTGGCCCGCGCGTGTTCATGCTGGACGAGCGAGTCTGGTTTTGTGCGCTGTTGTCGCTCGGCCCCGGGGACGATGAATGGTCGATCGGTGCGCTGGTCGAGGTATTGCCAATCTTCGGAGTGGACATGTTTTCCTCTGGAGTCGTTCCGTCGTCGCGGCGCGACGAAGCGGAATCGACAGTCTTCTGAAAACGAATGAAAAAGCGCCATGCGGATTGGAAGGTATGTCGTGCGGGGCGAAGGAAGTCAAATCGGTTCGCCCAGGCAAGGCCGGCCTGCTAGACTGGAAATTCCCCTGCAAACCACGGAGGGAGACATGACCACCATCTATGTCGTGAAGACCGGCGAGCATTTCCTCTGCCTCGCCGAGGACGGCGACATCGGCATCGCGCCGGCGATCGAAGATGCCATGTCCTTTCTTTCGTATGAGGAAGCAAAAAAAACGGCGAACCTGCATGCCGACACCGGATACGAAATCGTGGCCGTCAACCTTGAACGTGTGCGCTGAGCGCCTGCATCACCGGCTAATCCACGATGGCTTCGCAATCGATTTCCAGCAGGAAGTCCGGATTGGGCAATGAAGCCACGATCGCCGTGGTACGGGCCGGATATTTCCCCGGCGCGAAATGCGTCGCGTAGATGCGGTTCATCTCCTTGAAATCCTCACGCCGCACGAGCAGGACGGTCACCTTGACGACACGATCCCAGCCTACGCCCGCGGCCTTCAACACTCCGCCGATGTTCTCCATCACCTGATTCATCTGCGCGGTGAAGTCGTTGGCGGCGACCTTCCCGTTCTTGTCCAGGGCCGGGGTGCCGGCGACGAACAGGAGATGGCCGGCTTTGACGGCCGGCGAGTACGGCACGGGGTTGACGAACTGTCCGCCGGGACGGATGTATTCGATCGACGGACGGGCATCGGCTGCCGGCTGCTGAGCCTTTGCGCCGCCGCCGAACATCAGGCCGGAAATCACCAGGCCGCAGGCAATGAGATGAGTAAGCATCACACCTCCTTGATTCATCAAGTTGCACGATGTGTCGACACGGCAACCATGATGTCGCCGACCGCGTCGGAGCGGATTAGCCTCGACGTGGCGCTTGCGTGAAGCGACTCGCGCGATCGGGGCGTACCGTGCGACCCGATCACGTGATGGGTTTCATCGCGGCCGGGATCGCGGGCCTGCCACGCGCGCCTACTTCTGAAACGTCCCGAGCAATTCGGCATGCGCCACCACATGCCCTTGCATCGCCTTCTCCAGCGCGGCCTTGGTCGGCTTGTGGAGATCGGGCAGCACCGTATCGAGCGCATACAGCTTGTGGAAATAGCGGTGGCGGCCAATAGGCGGGCAGGGGCCGCCATATGCGGCGTGCCGGAAGTCGTTGGTGCCTTCGAGCGTGCCCGCCGGCAGCGCGCTTCCGGTGAGCGCCTCCTGCAGCCCGGGCGCCGCGGGCGGGATGTTGTACAGCACCCAGTGGACCCATGTCGTTTGCGGCGCGGTCGGGTCCGGCGCGTCAGGGTCGTCGACGATCAGCGCGAGGCTCTTTGCGTTGGCGGGCACCCCGGACCACGCGAGCGGCGGCGACACATCCGCGCCCATGCAGGTATGGCGGCGGGGAATCTCGCCCCCTTCGCGAAAGGCCGGCGAAGTCAGGGTCAAGGTCATGGCGTGCTCCTCGGCGACGCTCTGCGCCGCCAATCCGGCGGCGCAGCAGATCAGCGGAATCAGAAGGCATGCCGCGCGGCAGCGCATCGCAGGTGCTCCATCGGTTTGCCCTGCGACGATCGCCACGCGCGAGGGCGCGCCGGTCATTCGCGCGATCTCGATCGCCGACCGGCGTCGGGCGAGGCGTCGCGGCATCGGTCGGGCATGTAGAAAAGCTAGTGCAGGCCGCGGCCAAATTCAACACGCGGCGAGTGGATGTTACTCGTCGGACAAATCGGCAAGCCAGCGGAGCGTCAGCCGGTTTTTGCCGCAAGGAAGCCGTTGTCCGATTGCTTGTCGCGGCGCGGGGTCGAATTCACGACGCGGAAAAGCCGGGGCGCATCACCCCGGCCAGAATTGCTTTCGCCGATTCCAGGCACCGAGACTGCCCATCTATATGCGCTCGACGGACAACAAGCTGCATCTTCCCGGGTAGGCGGTGTATACGGGATCGTCGGTTATCCAAAGACGAACCTGTTGATTGGCATTCTTCGCATCGCGCAACAGCGACAACATGCTCCTGTCGGCATCGATGGTCCTGAGTGTGGTGACGTAATGGATGTCGCAATTCACGGCGCCGGAAAGTTGAAGGCCGGCGGGCACGTAAATCTCCATGTTCCCCGGAGCCACGTGCCCGCCAAATGCGCCGCCGAGAACCGCGATACTGCCCAGGCTGACCGGCTGGGTATGGATCATGCCGGGGAAGGTGGCAGTCGAGATGCACAGGAGCCCGATGCCGAGCGTGGATTTCAGAATGTTCATATTCACACCTTTATAGGTATGTATTGCATGGGTGGAAATACATGACTGGGGTGTGCTCGATAAAACCGAGTTGAATCATAGGAAATCCATCGAAGCCCGCAAGGTGATTTCGGATCGTTCGACTCCGGTTTCCGGAGCGGTCGAATCGCCTTGAAATTATCGCGTCAAGAATTTCAGCTAGTGCGTCTTATTTAAAAACGCATCCAGAGATATTGCATTTTCCTTGCAATGACTGGCGAATGATGTAGGCTTGATGCCGCTGTCATGGATTTCGTGCAAACCCTTTTCGTGGTGCATTTAACTATGCGCAATTCACCAGGCCGTTCTGCATCAAATTCGATTCAATACCTGATTGGAATTCTGCTGATTGCAGCTGGCTTTGGCGAAATCGTCCATGCGGCGCCAATCGAGACGTCGTTGCAACGCGCGATCGAGCAGGCGCTCGACTCTCGATCGGGCAGGGCGCTGACACTGCCGGCCCGGTCGGACAGCAACCTGGTCGAGGCAATCAAAACCGACGACGTTTCCGGATGGGTATTTGGCACTGCGACGCAAATCCTGAACGGAGGCGAATCCGCCGATCCCGTCACGAAGCTGTTCCTTGCGCGCAACGTGAATGGCCGATGGATCACGGGCGTCGAGGGCAGCAGCCAGTTTGCGGCGTTGCTCGACGCGGCGCCGCCCACGCTGCTCGCTGCCGAGGAACGGAAAAATCTGGCGGTGAAACGCGCACTTGCGCCACGGTCGGCGGCATTGCCGCAACCGGGCCTTGCGTTGCCGTGGGAACTGAATGCCGGGTGGTATTGGACGGGCGGCGCGCACGGCTGGTCCGGACAAAGCAGGCCGTACAACTCCCTCGATTTCTCGGGCGGCAACGGCCGCGTGCTGGCGGCGCGAGACGGCTATCTCTACAAGAGCTGCGAGCGCAACGGCAGCGCGATCGTGAAGGTGGTTCACGACAATGGTTATGCGACGACCTATTACCACATGGTCCAGCTGACGTCGTTGAACAGCGGCACGCGTGTCCGTCAGGGGGAATATCTGGGCAGCGTCGGAAACGGCCTGCCGTGCGGCGGGCAAACGACAGGGCCGCATGTGCACCTTTCACTGAGCAAGGATGGCAACGACGTGTCGGTCAACGGCATGACGATCGGCGGCTGGCAGTTTTTCGAGGGCGCCTCGGCGTATGCCGGATACGCCGTTCGCGATCAACGGCGCGTCTCCCCGCAGGCATGGCTGGTCAATTACGGAGGCGCGGATTCCGGTAACCCGACCACGCCCGTCAGTGCGCGTGTCCAGGCATCAGGGCAGGTGAATCTGCGCAGCGCGCCTTCGTTGTCGGCGCCGATCGTCGGTTCGCTCGAGAATGGACGCACCGTGCAGCTCGCTTGCTATAAATACGGCGACTCCGTAAATGGCAACTGGGGCGCCACACGGCTCTGGTATCGACTCGATTCGAATCAATGGATCTCGGACGGATTCGTCTACACGGGCAGCAACGACCCGGTGGTGCCGGAATGCGTGAATTAGCGCGGGCGCGCCGGCGTACGCGAGGCCGCCGCATTGCACCGCGCGCGGCCCCGTGCAACGTCGACGCGCGACGTCAATGCGCGTCGACGAGCCGCGGATCGATATACGCGTCGACGTCCTGCGACTGCTTGTACACCGCGTTGCGCACGTTGAACGCGTTCGCGTTGCGGGTCGAGCCGTAGATCGAATCGAGGCCGTCGCCCTTGCGGAACGCCTGTTTCGCGGCCGCGGCGTCGAGCAGGTGCGTGCCCTTGAGCAGCGGCAGGTATTGCGCGGGCGCCAGGCCGACCCGCGCGGACATGATCTTCACCGCATCGGCCTGCGTCTTCGGGTCATTGATGTACGCCACGCAGCGATACCAGACCTTCACGACCTTGGCCCAGTCGGCCTTGCGGGCGGCGAGGCTCGTCGGCGTGACGGTGATCGCATCGTAGATCAGGCCCGGCGCGTCCGCCGACGTGAAGATCGCGCGCGCGCCCGGCGCCCGCTTCAGCGCCTCGCCGGCGTTCGGCTGCCACGCGGCGATCGCCGCGATGTCGGTCGACGCGCCGAGCACCTGCGGCAGCTCGTTGGTTTTCGCGTTGACGAGCGTGACGTCGGCATCCTTCAGCCCGTGCTTCTGCAGCGCGGTCTCGAGCAGCAGGTGATCGACGAGGCCGAGCTCGACGCCGATCTTCTTGCCCTTCAGGCCCGCCACTGACCGCAGCGGCGGCTTCGCGATGATCATGTCGTTGCCGGCGGAATAGTCGGTGAGCAGGATCATCACGTTCTTCGCGCCCGCCGCGCCCGTGACGAGCGCATCGCCGTTGGTCGCCGCGACGGCGTCGAGCTTGCCCGCCGAGAACGCGTCGAGCGACGCCGAGTAATCGAACCACTCGAAATCGACGTCGACGCCGGCTTCCTTGAACCAGCCCTTGTCGAGCGCGACCTGGAACGCGACCCAGCCGGGCCAGTCGCTGTAGCCGATCTTCAGCGGTGGGGCGGCGTGCGCGGCGGGACTCGCCAGCAGCGACGCGGCGAGGGCGGCGCTCAGCGCATGACGGACGAAACGGACGGGGCGGGCAGACAACAGGCGGCGGAACGGGAGGGCAAGGCGGGTCATCGTGTTCTCCAGGAGACCGGTTGAGGGTGCGTGGCGGCTCGCGCATGCGCGAGCCGGCCACGTGGCCGGTTCCTGCGGATGCGGGACGACAAGCCGGCCACGGAGAGGCGCGACGGCCGCCGCCATCGCCTTTTCTCCCGGGCTTTTGTCCCGCCGTGTAGCGCCGTGTTCGACGGTCCGGACGACCGCATGATCACGCGCCGGGCTGCTCTCGGACCAGACGTTCGAAGAACCGGAACCCTAGCATCCCTAAGATGCGACGCCGCCGCACCTCTCGGCGTGGGGTTGAGCGAGAAGCATGCCAACCGGTCGGGGCGGCATCGCGTTGCGGCGGATTCAGCGGCGGCGCGCGGGCCGCTGGAGTTCGATGAAGCGGGCGGAAAACAGCGCGGTGAGCACGCGCCGGAGCAGGTCGAGCTTGTTCATCTGCAATCGAGGACGGGTGGAGGATGCCCGTTTCGAGCAATGACCGTGCCATCGCGTGCGGCCCGCGCAACCGCCGGCCGCATCGCCCCGCGATGGTGCGCGTCGCGTTCGCGTGGTGCGCGCCGCGCCCAGCGCGTGGGCAAACGGCGCGGCGCGCGCGGTGCGGGATCACGCCGCGCACGCGGCGCAGCCCCGTCGCTGCGTGCGCGCCGGAACGCTGGCACGCATCTCGCTTGAACGATTGCCGAGAGGTGCGAAGCAATTTGCATCATCTTCAGGATCGCTAGGGTTCCGGTCGCATCGCGTGCTGCGCGTTGCGACGGCTGGTCCGAGAGCAATCCGGTCTTGCTGCCTTCCTCGCCACGAGGAACCGGCGAGGCTCCACGGAGGGATAAAAGCCCGGGAGGTCGCGATGTCGTTCGGTCGCCCTCTCACGCTTTTTTCCCGCAACCGATCCGAGGAGCCGCCATGTCGCCGAGCCCCCAAGCCTTGCTTGCCCCGCTGCCGCACGTCGTGTGGGAGACGGTCATTCCCGCCGGAACCCACTGGTCCGGCATTCTGCGTCGCGGCCTAGCGCTGCGCGTCGTCGACGTCGACGGCGGCGCGAATGTGTCCGCGGTGTTCCATCGCCACGAAGATCCGCTCGAACGCTACAACATGGCCGACACGCTGAAGGCGCAGCACACCGCGCACCTGACGCGCGGCCATGCGCTGTATACGGACATGGGCCGCGTGATCGCGTCGATCACCGCCGATACGCTCGGCTGGCACGACCCGCTCGGCGGCGTCGGCGACGCGCGGTTGTTCGCGCGCAAGTACCGCGCGTCGTCCTACCAGGCCGATCGCAACGCGATGATCCGCAACGGCCGCGACAGCCTCGTGCTCGAACTCGCGAAATACGGGCTGTCCGCACGCGACCTCGCCGCGAACGTCAACTTCTTCAGCAAGGTCGCACCGCGCGACGACGGCGCGCTCGATTTCGTCGCCGGCCATTCGCCGGCCGGCAGCGCATTCGACCTGCGCTTCGAAATGAACACGCTCGCCGCGTTCTCGACCGCGCCGCATCCGCTCGATCCCGATCCCGACTATGCGCCGAAGCCGGTGAAGCTGATCGCGTATCGTGCGTATCCGGCCGACGCCGCCGCGCCCGCCGACGATCCGTGCCGCCGCGCGTGCGCGGAGAACGTGCGCGGCTTCATCAACACCGACCGCCTGTTCGCGTGAGGAGCCCCGACATGCCGATCATCGAAAGCCGCCTCGACCCGCGGCACGCGATCTACGACACCACGCTGAACGCCGGCGAACCGTGGCTGCACGACGTGAAGCGCGGGCAGGTGCTGCGCATCCTCGACCTCGAAGGCAACCAGGCGGTCGACACGCTGTTCTACCGCACCGATGCGCCGGACGAGCGCTACAGCGCGCAGGACACGATCCGCGAGCAGCGCAACCTGTACCTGAGCGCGGGCAGCGTGCTGCTGTCCAGTCTCGGCAACCCGATGGTGACGATCGTCGCGGATACCTGCGGCCGCCACGACACGCTCGGCGGCGCATGCGCGGCCGAGAGCAACACGGTGCGCTACGCGCTCGACAAACGCTACATGCACAACTGCCGCGACAGCTTCCTCCACGCGATCGCGCAGTGCGCGTGCGGAGCCGGCGCGCGGCTGACCAAGCGCGACCTCGTCGGCAACGTCAACTTCTTCATGAACGTGCCCGTCACGCCGCTCGGCCAGCTCACGTTCGAGGACGGCATATCCGCGCCGGGCAAGTACGTCGAGATGCGCGCGGAGATGGACGTCACGGTGCTGATCTCGAACTGCCCGCAGCTCAACAACCCGTGCAACGGCTACAACCCGACGCCGGTGCGGCTCACGATCTGGGAGGCGGAATGAACGGCCCCCGCGCTCACTATCGTTCGCTGCCCCCCGAGGGGGCGGTTGCCGTCCACGGCCGGCTTTGCGAAGCCGGCCGGCTGCGCGGGCGCGGAGCGGTGCTCCGCGAATTCCCCGCTACGCCCCTTGGCGCGGCCCGGCGGGAGGCAACATGAGATTCCGTAAAGTCCTCGTCGCGAACCGCGGCGAAATCGCGTGCCGCGTGATCCGCACGCTGAAGCGGCTCGGCATCGCGTCGGTCGCGATCTACTCCGAAGCTGACCGCGACGCGCGTCACGTGAGGCTGGCCGACGAAGCGGTGTGCGTCGGCGCGGCGCCGGCGGCCGACAGCTACCTGAACGTCGCGGCGATTCTCGACGCGGCGCGCACCACGGGCGCGCAGGCCGTGCATCCCGGCTACGGCTTCCTGTCGGAGAACGCCGATTTCGCCGACGCGTGCGCGGCGGCCGGCGTGCGCTTCATCGGGCCGCGCGCGGACCAGATGCGCGCGTTCGGCCTCAAGCACACCGCGCGTGCGCTGGCGCGCGAGCACGGTGTCGCGCTGCTGCCCGGCACGGGGTTGCTGGCCGACGTCGCGACGGCGCTGGCCGAAGCGGACGCGATCGGCTATCCGGTGATGCTGAAAAGCACCGCGGGCGGCGGCGGCATCGGCATGTCGCTGTGCCGCGACGCCGCGCAGCTTGCGGCGGCGTTCGAGAGCGTCGTGCGGCTCGGCAGCGCGAATTTCGCGCATGCGGGCGTCTATCTGGAGAAGTTCGTCGAGCACGCGCGGCACATCGAGGTGCAGATCTTCGGCGACGGGCGCGGCGGCGTGATCGCGCTCGGCGAGCGCGACTGCTCGGTGCAGCGGCGCAACCAGAAGGTGATCGAGGAGACGCCCGCACCCGGCCTGAGCGATGCGGAGCGCGGCGCGCTGCACGCGAGCGCGGTGCGGCTCGCGCGCGCGGTCGACTACGCGTCGGCGGGCACCGTCGAATTCGTGTTCGATGCGCGCACGCGCCAGTTCCATTTCCTCGAAGTGAACACGCGGCTGCAGGTCGAGCATTGCGTGACCGAGGCAGTGACCGGCATCGATCTCGTCGAATGGATGATCCTGCAGGCCGAGGGCGACCTGCCGCCGCTCGACACGCTGGCCGTCGCGCCGCGCGGCGCGAGCATCCAGGTGCGGCTCTACGCGGAAGATCCGCACAAGCAGTTCCAGCCGAGCGCGGGCGTGCTCACGCATGTCGCGTTTCCGGAGGCGGCGCGCGTCGATACGTGGGTCGACGCGGGCACCGAGGTCAGCGCGCACTACGATCCGCTGCTCGCGAAGCTGATCGTGCGCGGCGACACGCGCGCGCACGCGCTCGCGGCGCTGCGGGCGGCGCTCGACGCGACGGCGCTGTACGGAATCGAGACCAATCTCGACTACCTGCGCGCGATCGCCGGCTCCGACACGTTCGCGCGCGGCGCGCAGACCACCGCGTTCCTGTCGCGCTTCGCGTTCGCGCCGCACACGATCGACGTGCTCGACGGCGGCGTGCAGACGACCGTCCAGCAGACGCCCGGCCGGGTCGGCTACTGGGATGTCGGCGTGCCGCCTTCGGGGCCGATGGACGGTCGCTCGTTCGACCTCGCGAACGCGCTGCTCGGCAACCCGCCCGACGCGGCGGGCCTCGAGTTTACGATGGTCGGCGCGACGCTGCGCTTCAACACGGAGACGCTGTTCGTGCTCGGCGGCGCGCCGCTCGCGGCGACGCTCGACGGCGCGCCGGCGCCGTTCTGGCAGGTGCTGCGCGCCGCGCCGGGCGCGCTGCTGAAGCTCGGCGGCGTGACCGGCGCGGGCGTGCGCGCGTGCCTCGCGGTGCAGGGCGGCCTGCAGGTGCCCGACTACCTGGGCAGCAAGGCGACCTTCACGCTCGGCCAGTTCGGCGGCCACGCGGGCCGCGCGCTGCGCAAGGGCGACGTGCTGCACCTGGGGCCGCACGCCGCGCGCGGCGACGCGGGCGCGACGCTCGCCGAAGCGGAGCGGCCCGTGCTGACGCACGCGTGGACGCTCGGCGTGCTCGACGGGCCGCACGGCGCGCCGGACTTCTTCACGCCGGACGACATCGCGATGCTGTACGGCACGCGCTGGACCGTTCACTACAACTCGAGCCGCACCGGCGTGCGGCTGATCGGCCCGAAGCCGCAGTGGGCGCGCGCGGACGGCGGCGAGGCGGGCCTGCATCCGTCGAACATCCACGACAACGCATACGCGATCGGCGCGGTCGATTTCACCGGCGACATGCCGGTGATTCTCGGGCCGGACGGGCCGAGCCTCGGCGGCTTCGTGTGCCCGGTGACGGTCGTGCGCGACGAGCTGTGGAAGCTCGGGCAACTGCGGCCCGGCGATACCGTGCAGTTCGCGCGGGCCGAAGTGGCACGGCCGCAGGCGCTGACAGCGCCGGCCGCGCTGTCGGATACCGCCGCGCCGGACGCCTGCGTGCTGTACCGCGATCCATCTGCCGGCAACGGCAACGGCATCGGCGTCGTCTACCGGCGCTCGGGCGATCGCAACGTGCTGATCGAGTATGGCCCGCTCGTGCTCGACCTGAACCTGCGCTTTCGCGTGCACGCGCTGATGGGCTGGCTCGACGCGCACCGGCTGCCCGGCATGCTGGACCTCACGCCCGGCATTCGTTCGCTGCAGGTGCATTTCGACGCGCGGACGCTGCCTCTCGATACGCTGCTCGCGCATCTGCAGGCGGCCGAGCGCGAATTGCCCGACGTCGCCGACATGCGCGTGCCGAACCGCATCGTGCATCTGCCGCTGTCGTGGGACGACCCGTCCACGCGCATCGCGATCGAGCGCTACATGCAGTCGGTGCGGCCGGACGCGCCGTGGTGCCCGAGCAATATCGAGTTCATCCGCCGCATCAACGGCCTCGCGAGCATCGACGACGTGAAGCGCATCGTGTTCGACGCACGCTACCTCGTGATGGGGCTCGGCGACGTCTATCTCGGCGCGCCGGTCGCGACGCCGATCGATCCGCGGCATCGGCTCGTGACGACCAAGTACAACCCCGCGCGTACGTGGACGCCGGAGAACGCGGTCGGCATCGGCGGCGCGTACCTGTGCGTGTACGGGATGGAAGGCCCCGGCGGCTACCAGTTCGTTGGCCGCACGGTGCAGATGTGGAACCGCCATCGCACGACGCGCGAGTTCGTGGCCGGCAAGCCTTGGCTGCTGCGCTTCTTCGACGAGATCCGCTTCTACGAAGTCAGCGAGGCCGAGCTGGCGGCGCTGCGCGCGGATTTCATCGCGGGCCGCGCGCAGTTGAAGATCGAGGAGTCGGTGTTCGATCTCGGCGACTACAACCGCTTCCTGCGCGATGAAGCCGGATCGATCGCCGCGTTCAAGGCCGCGCAGCAGGCGGCGTTCGACGCCGAACGCGAGCGCTGGCGCGCGGCCGGGCATGCCGAATACGTCGGCGATGCCGGTCACGACGCGGCGGGCGCGGTCGCGGCGGACGACGCGCTGACCGGCGCGCGGCGCGGGATTACCGCCGACGTGTCGGGCAGCGTGTGGCAGGTGCTGGTCGGCGAAGGCGCGCGGGTGAAGGAAGGGCAGGTGGTGGCGATTCTCGAATCGATGAAGATGGAGGTGTCCGTGGTGGCAATGGAAGATGGCGTGATCGAGACGATCGACTGCGCGCCCGGCACGGCGGTGGTCGCCGGCCAGCGGCTGATGGTGATGAAGGTGGGCGCTGCCGAGGAGGTCGCATGAGCAGGAACGATCCGCACGAAGTACCGGACCTTCGCTCGATCGCCGCGCTGCGCGCGCGCTACGCGAGCGGCGAGTTGACGCCGCACGCGCTCGTCGATGCGATCGCCGCGCGTTTCGCGCAAGGCGATCCGCATCACGCGTGGATCAGGCCGCTGACGCGCGACGAGATGCGCCGCCATGCCGACGCGCTCGCGGGGCGCGACGTCGCGGCGCTGCCGCTGTACGGCGTGCCGTTCGCGATCAAGGACAACATCGATCTTGCCGGCATTCCGACGACGGCCGGCTGCCCCGCGTATGCCTATACGCCCGCGCGCAGCGCGCCGGTCGTCGAACGGCTGATCGCCGCGGGCGCGATCCCGATCGGCAAGACCAATCTCGACCAGTTCGCGACCGGCCTGTCCGGGCAGCGCTCGCCGTACGGCGCGTGCCGCAACGCGCTCGACCCACGCTATGCGTCGGGCGGGTCGAGCTCGGGATCGGCGGTGGCCGTCGCGCTCGGCCTCGCCGCGTTCGCGCTCGGCACCGACACGGCCGGTTCGGGCCGCGTGCCGGCCGCGTTCCACGGGCTCGTCGGGCTGAAGCCGACCAAGGGCGTGCTGAGCACGCTCGGCGTCGTGCCCGCGTGCCGGTCGCTCGATTGCGTGTCGGTGTTCGCGCATGCGCCGGCCGACGCGCAGGCCGTGTTCGACGCCGCGCGCGGCGTGACGGCGGGCGACCCGTACGGTCGCGAATGGCAGCCGCTGCGCGATGCGCACGGCGGCGCGCATCACACGCGAGCGCTGAACCGCCTGCGCTTCGGCACGCCGCGCGCCGACCAGCTCGAATTCTTCGGCGATGCGTCGTATCGCGCGGCGTACGGCGCGGCGCTGGCGCGCCTGCGTGCGACCGGCGCGCATGTCGTCGAGATCGACTTCGCGCCGTTCGTCGCGACCGCGCGGCTGCTGTACGAAGGCCCGTGGGTGGCCGAGCGGTTCGCGGCGATCGGCGCGTTCATCGCGCAGCAGCCCGACGCGGTGCATCCGGTGATTCGCGAGATCGTCGGCGGCGCGTCGCGCTTCAGCGCCGCCGACGCGTTCGCCGCGTTCGACCGGCTCGCCGCGCTGCGCGTCGATGCCGCGCGCGCATGGGAAGGCCTCGACGCGATCGTGATGCCGACCTCGCCGACGACCGCGACCGTCGACGCGCTGGAAGCCGACCCGATTCGCGTCAATGCGCGCTTCGGCTACTACACGAACTTCGTCAACCTGCTCGACCTGTCGGCGATCGCGGTGCCGGCGGGCACGTGCGCGACGGGGCCGCACGCGGGGCTGCCGTTCGGCATCACGTTCGTCGGCCGCGCGCATGACGACGCGCTGCTGCTCGAGCTTGCGCAGGCCTGGATCGACGGGCTGGCGGACGACGCTGCCGGAAGCGGGCGCGGGATGTCCGGCGCGCACGCCCCCGCAGTTGCGGACACGTCGGGCGTCGTGCGGATCGCGGTGGTCGGCGCGCACCTGCGCGGCGAACCGTTGAACTGGCAGCTGACGCAGCGCGGCGCGCGCTTCGTCGCCGCGACGACGACGGCCGCCGCGTACCGGCTCCATGCGTTGCCGGCGGCTGCGGCGGGCGGCGTCGCGAAACCCGGCCTCGTGCGGGTCGCGGAAGGCGGCGCGGCGATTGCCGTCGAGCTGTGGACGCTGCCGGTCGCCGCCTACGGCAGCTTCGTCGCCGGGATTGCCGCGCCGCTCGGCATCGGCACGCTGACGCTCGCGGACGGCACGCAGGTGCAGGGCTTCCTGTGCGAAAGCGCCGCGCTCGACGGCGCGGAGGACATCACGCGCTTCGGCGGCTGGCGCGCATACCGCGCGCACGGCGCGCATGCAACCCGACACGGAGATTCACATGTCAACGATACGCAACACGGCTGACTGGTTCGCGGTGCGCCGCGCGCTGTCGGCGCGCGGCAAATGGCTGCTCGGCATCGCGTCGTTCCTGCTGCCGCTCGGCGTCTGGTGCCTGATCAGCTACGCGCCGTTCGTCTGGCACCCGCAGGTGCGCATCACGCACCCCGGCAGCGTCGACTACTTCCAGGCCGGCATGCAGGTCGACCGGGACGTGTTCGCCGACGAGCTGGCCCATGCGCGCGACGCGCACACGGCCGCGCCGGAAGGCGTGCGCGCGAACCCCGTCTACCTGCCCGCGCCGCACCAGGTGCTGCGCGCGTTCTACACCGCGTTCACGACGCCGCCCGCGTCGCGTGACGGCGTCTGGCTGCACGAGAGCCTGTGGCACAGCATCCGGATCATCTTCTGGGGCTTCGTGATCTCGTCCGCGATCGGCGTGCCGCTCGGCATCGTGTGCGGGACGTTCAGCGCGATCGCGCGGCTGCAGGAGCCGTTCTTCGAGTTCTTCCGCTATCTGCCGGCGCCCGCGTTCGGCGCGCTGATGGTTGCGATCCTCGGCATCTACGACGCGCCGAAGATCGCGATCATCGTGATCGGCACGCTGTTCCAGCAGGTGCTGATCGTCGCGAACACGACGCGCAAGCTCGAATACGGGCTGTTCGAGGCGGCGATGACGCTCGGCACGAACCGCCTGAAGCTGGTCTCTCACGTCGTGATTCCGGGCGTGCTGCCCGACCTGTACCGCGACCAGCGGATCCTGCTCGGCTGGGCGTGGACCTACCTGATCGTCGCCGAGCTGGTCGGCACCAGTTCGGGCATCACGTGGTACATCAGCCAGCAGGCGCGCTACCAGCATTTCGACAACGTGTACGCGGCGATCCTGATGATCGGCATCATCGGCCTCGGCACCGACGTCGTGCTCGCGCTGCTCGGCCGCAAGCTGTTCCCGTGGGACCGCGCGCTGAAAGCGTGACGGCCCGACACGACTCACCGAACGATTTCCGACGAGGCGATCATGCTGAATCCCCAGGCCATTCCCGACTACCTGACCCAGTCCGACGCGGTGCGCGAACGTTTCGAACGCCTGAAGGCGCGCGACGTGATCCTCGACGTGCGGCACGTCGGCAAGCGCTTTCGCACGCCGCAGGGCGACACCGTCGCGCTGCACGACATCAGCTTCACGACGCACCGGCGCGAGTTCGTCTGCGTGATCGGCCCGTCCGGCTGCGGCAAGTCCACGCTGATCCGCATCCTGGCCGGGCTCGAGGCGCAGACGAGCGGCGACGTGCTGCTCGACGGCAAGCCCGTGCGGGGGCCGGGCGCCGATCGCGGGATGGTGTTCCAGGGCTACACGCTGTTTCCGTGGCTGACCGTGAAGAAGAACGTGATGTTCGGGCTGCGGATGAACGGCAGCAGCAGCGGCCAGGCGGAGCGCGAGGCGCTGCAGTGGCTCGAGCTCGTCGGGCTCGCGCGCTTTGCCGAGGTGTATCCCCATCAGCTTTCCGGCGGGATGAAGCAGCGCGTCGCGATTGCGCGCGCGCTCGCGAACCGGCCGCGCATCCTGCTGATGGACGAGCCGTTCGGCGCGCTCGACGCGCAGACCCGCGCGAAGATGCAGGCGCACCTGCTCGACATCTGGCGCAACATCGACGTCACGATCCTGTTCATCACGCACGATCTCGACGAGGCGATCCTGCTCGCGGACCGCATCCTCGTGCTGAAGGCGCATCCCGGCGAAGTGCAGGAGCTGATCGAGGTGCCGGTGCCGCGGCCGCGCGGCTATGCGCAGGTCAATACGCCCGAGTTCGTCGCGACGAAGGCGCGGCTGGAGGCGCTCATTCATCCGCAGGGGGCGGCGGAGGACCCGGCGGCCGGCGAACCCGTGCGGCCGCACATGATCCGGATGACCGACGTGACCGATAACGTCGAGTGAAAGGCGGCCTCGCGCGTTTCGGAAATCGAATGTTTGAGGCCAATATCGGTTCATCAAGATAATGAAAGTTATCTTAACGTCCGCATCCCTATGTCACAATGGCGCGATGAACCGGCCCCCGATCCTCCCCCGTCCGACCGAATCCGCCCCCGCCGACTTCCCCGATGCCGACGAACTTGCCGCGTTGCGCGCATGGTATGCGGGCATGGCCGTGCGCCAGGCGGTCGAACGCTATCTGCCGGACCGCCTCGGCGACGGGCGCTCCGCGCGCGGCGTGCTCGGCGGCATTCGCCGGCGCCTCGTCCGCGCGGCCCGGCTGGCCCGCCGCCCCGATCTCGAGCAGGTGCTGACGCACGCCGACGGTGAGCGTTTACGGGAAGCGAAAGCGGTCGGCGAAGCGGTCGAGATCCTGCGCCATGCGCGTGCGCCGGCGCCGCACATCGGCGACGACATCGACGGCTGGCTGCCGGCGCGCGCAGTCGCCACGCTGCGCGCGTTCGGCATTGCGACGCTGGCCGATCTCACCGTGCGGATTCCGCGCCGGCGCCAGTGGTGGAAGGCGATTCCCGGGCTCGGCGCGGCCAGCGCGCGCCGCATCGAGGCGTTTTTCGCCGCGCATCCCGAACTGACGGCGCGCGCGCGGGCGCTCGTCGCGGCGTCGCCGCACAGCGGCATCGTGCCGTGGGAGCAGTTGCGGCTGCCGCACGAGGTCGACGGCTCGGCCGGGACGTTCCGCGCGCCGCGCGCCACCTGCACGCTCGACGCGGACAACGATTACCACGCGGTGCAGGCGTGGCTGTCGCTGCACGAATCGGCCGCGACCCGGCGCGCGTACCGGAAGGAGGCCGAGCGGCTGATCCTGTGGGCGATCGTCGAACGCGGGCGGGCGCTGTCGTCGCTCACGACCGAGGACGCGGTCGCGTACCGCGCCTTCCTGCGCCGCCCGACGCCGCGCGAGCGCTGGGTCGGGCCGGTCCGGCCGCGCAGCGCGGCCGACTGGCGTCCGTTCTCCGGCGGGCTGTCGGCGCGCTCGGCGGCGTACACGCTGTCCGTGCTGGGCGCGCTGTTCCGCTGGCTGATCGAGCAGCGCTACCTGCTCGCGAATCCGTTCTCGGGCGTGAAGGTGCGCGACACGCGCCGCTCGATCGTGCTCGACACGTCGCACGCGTTCACCGAAGGGGAGTGGCTGCTGGTCCGCACCATTGCCGACGGGCTCGAATGGTCGTACGGCTGGGACGCGCCGGCCGCGCAGCGGCTGCGTTTCATCCTCGACTTCGGCTACGCGACGGGCCTGCGCGCGAGCGAACTGGTCGGCGCGACGCTCGGCGACATCGAAACCGACGCGCACGGCGATCCGTGGATCAAGGTGATCGGCAAGGGGCGCAAGGCGGCGCGGGTCGCGTTGCCGCCGCTCGCCCGCGCGGCGCTCGATCGTCACCTGGTCGCGCGCCGCCTGCCGGTCACGCCGAGCCGCTGGCGGCCCGATACGCCGTTGATTCCGAGCCTCGCCGAAGACGGCGGCGCGGCGATCACCAGCGTGCGGCTCTGGAAAGTGCTGCAGCGCTTCTTCGCGCAGACGGCCGGCATCGTCGACGCGGACAACCCGGCGCTCGCCGCGAAGCTGCGGCAGGCGAGCCCGCACTGGATGCGCCACACGCATGCGACTCACGCGCTCGCGCGCGGCGCGGAGCTGACCACCGTGCGGGACAATCTCCGTCACGCGTCGATCTCGACGACGTCGATCTACCTGCACGGCGACGACGTGAAGCGCGCGCGCCAGTTGTCCGACGCGTTTTCGGCAGACAAGTGAACAGTTGGCGCCGGCCGCCGCTTGCGTTCGCCGGTTCGATCGCCTACCGTCGTCACCCATGCGGCCGGGCCGCCTTTCCAGGAAGATTCATGGCATCCAGTCAAAGCACGGTGGATTTCATCGTCGAGCAGATGGCCGCGGCCGGCGCCATCTCGGCGAAGAAGATGTTCGGCGAATTCGGCGTCTACTGCGACGACAAGATCGTCGCGCTCGTGTGCGACGACCGCCTGTTCGTCAAGCCGACGCCCGACGGCAAGGCGTTTCTCGGCACGTTCGAGGAAGACAGCCCGTATCCGGGCGCGAAGCCCTATCTCGTGATCCCGGGCGAACGGTGGGACGATCATGCATGGCTGTCCCGGCTGATCGCGATCACGGCCGCGCAATTGCCGCCGCCGAAGCCGCGCAGCCGCACGCGCAAAGGCGTAAGCTGAACGGCATGCGCACGCAACGTGCGCCGATTGCCGGAGCATGCGAATGTCGACCCCTGTAACACCCTGCGCGAACCGGCCATTCCGGCCGGTGTGGCGCGTCGTCCTCGCGGCATGCGGCCTGTGCTGGAGCGTACTGTCGTTCGGCGCGGACCCAGCCGCCACGTTGCGCAACCGATACGGCGACCTGTCCGAACAACTGAAGCGCAACCCGTTCAACCGCCCGCTGTACCTCGAATCGTCGGAAGCGAACGCCACGCTCAAGGGCGACATCTACGCGGTGGTGGATTACCCGTACACGGTGGTCAACGGCAAGCTCAACGACCCCGCGCAGGGCCCCGCGAACTGGTGCGCGGTGCTGATCCTGCATCTGAACGTCAAGTATTGCCATGCGTCGGCCGCCGGCGACGACGCCGTGCTCGACGTCAACATCGGCAGGAAGATCGAGCAGCAGCTGAGCGATACCTATCGCGTCGCGTTTCGCTACCGCACGCAGCCGGCCACGCCGGGCTACTTCCAGGTCGGCCTCAATGCGGACAGCGGGCCGATGAGCACGAAGGACTACCGCATCTCGCTGGAGGCGGTGCCGCTCGGCGACACGCGCACGTTCCTGCACCTGACCTACTCGTATGGCTTCGGCACGCTCGGGCGCGTCGCGATGAAGACCTATCTGGCCACGGTCGGCCGCGACAAGGTCGGCTTCACGACGGTCGGCGCGCCCGCCGGTACGCCGCCCGACTATATCGGCGGCGTGCGCGGGCTGCTGGAGCGCAACACGATGCGCTACTACCTCGCGATCGATGCGTACCTCGGCACGCTCGACAAGCCGCTCGACCAGCGCCTCGCCCGCTGGTTCGACGCGACCGAGCAGTACGCGCGGCAGCTCCACGAAATGGACCGGCAGGACTATCTGCAGATGAAGGCGAAGGAGGTCCAGCGCCAGCAGGCCGCGCGGTAGCCAGCCCCGATGCGCGCACGCCCGCGTGCAAGCGGGCGTGCGTGCTTCCACCGGATCGGCAGGCTACTTCCAGACCGGCGCCGGCGTGATCAGCATCGTATAGGCCGTCGCCGGCAGCAGCGTCACGTACGAGATCGACTGGCCGCCGTAGGTCTCGATCGACGTGCCGAACCTGACGCCCGTCACGGGCACGACGACGGATTGCCCGTCGGTGCGCGCGCCGCTCACGGTGATCGCCGTGCCGGGCGTCAGCGTGGCGACGACGTTCGACGTGTTGTAGATGCCGCGCTGGAACGCCAGCGTGCCGAGGTCGGTCAGGTACGGGCTGACGATCGGCAGGTTCTTGTAGTACTTGTTGTATTTCGTCAGCGTCGCGTTCAGCAGGTCGCCCAGCAGGAAGCTCTGCCCGCCGTAGTTGCGCAGGTTCGACTGGTGGAACATCATCGGCCGGTTGTCGAACGTGAGCAGGTACGACACCAGCGTGTCGGACACCTTGTCGAGCACCTGCGCATACGTGAGGTCGAAGCCCCAGCGCGTCGGATCGATCCCGTTCGCGCCGTAGAAGTAGTTGTACTCGTCGACCCACTCCTGCGGCTGCGACACGTTGTAGAACAGCGCGGTCGCGTAACGCGGCACCTCGAAGATTCCCTGGTTCACGCAGTTGAACTTGCCGGTATTGAACGCGGGCAGCGGCCACGGCGTGCCGTTGTTATTGATCGGGCAGCCCGCCGTGCCGACCTGTGGCGTCGGTTTCGACGAATCGGACACCAGCACCCGCGTGCCGAACGACACCAGCGCGCCGAGCGTCGTCGGGTTGTACAGGCCGGAGATCTCCGGCGTCACGAGCGTCTGCGTCGAATAGGTCGAGAAGCCGAAGCGGCGTGCCACGTTGTGGTTGCTCTGCATTTCGGTCGTGACCTGGCCGGCCGTGGTCGTGAACGGCGGATCCAGCAGCAGGTGGTCGTACGTGTGGCTGATCCACTTGAAGCGGTTCTGGTTCGAGCGGACCTGCGTGGTCAGCGAATCGGTGCCGGTGGCCGGGTAGTCGCCGAGGCCGCCGTACGCCGTGCCGAACCCCGAGCCGTTGAACGCGAACGAGAACTTCAGGGCCGCCGCATTGGCGGTCTTGCCGTTGACGTTCGACTGCCACTTGACGACGTTGTTGAGATCGGCGCCGGTCATCCGGTACTCGCACGAGGTCGTGCCCGTGTACGACGCGACCGATCCGGGCGGATTGCCGAGCGGGCAGAGCCCGTTCGGGCTCGTGCCGGTCACGGCGCCGGTCCTCACGTCGTACCAGAGGCCGGTGAGGTCCGATTGCGCATACGGAAAGATCTCGTCCGGAATGCCGATGTCGTCCACCTGCGGATCGATGTATACGTGCCGGTTGCCGAGGAACAGCCCGCGCGTGAGCCAGTTGACGAGGCCGTACGACAGCGTCATCGAATGGAGCAGGAACGGGTTGTTGTCGAACATCAGCGACAGGATTTCCCGCGACGTGCTGTCGCCCGCGAGCGGCGTGGTATTGCCGAACAGGCAGGTTGCGGCGATCGGGTAGGTGACGTTGTTCGCGCCGGCCGCCTGCAGCACCGGCGTGACGGTCGTGCCGGCCGGCAGCGGGCTTGCCGGCGACGCGAAATAGGTCCATGCGTTCTGCACGGTGAGCGGGTTGCTCGCGGTCGTGCCGGCGTTCATGTACGGGAACAGGGCCGCGCCCGCCGCCGTGAACGTCGACGGCAGCGGCGACGCGGTGGTGTCGCGGTAGCCGACGTACTGCAGGCACGCCGTGTCGCCCGGCCACGTATAGACGCTCGCGAGCCGCACGTTGTACTTGAACTGGTAGCGCGCGAGCGCTGTCGCGAGCGCGCCGCCGGAGAACGGGTTCATGTAGCGGGCGTCGCTGATCGGCATCAGGATGCCCTGGTACAGCGCGTGGTTGCCGGTTTCGAGCGGCGGCAGCGTCGGGTTGCTGGTGTCGTAGCTGTACACCGTGTACGGCACGCCGACGCGGTCGAGAATCGCCTGTGCGGCCTGCAGTTCCGGCCCGTTGCCGGTCTGCTGGCTCGCGAGGATCAGGATCTTCATGTCGATCTGTGCGTCGAGCGGCACGGCGTGGCCGGCGTTCGCGATCATGCAAAGCCACGCGACGACGATGCCGCGCGTCAGGATGTTTGGAAAACGAAACAATTTTCGGATTGCGCTCATGACGAACCTCACGCAACGAGTAGCGGGTGATCGGACGTTTCCCCTGGGCACTGCAATGGTTCGGCGCTTAGTTTTTTTTCGGCGTGACGGCCTGTCGGCTCATTGCCTCGCCCGGATGCGGGCCGGAGGGCAGCGACGCGCGCTGCGCGGGCAACTGCGCGTTGGGCGCGAGCCGTTGATGGCCGATGGCGCGCTTGCCGGCGGCGAGCGTCGGCGGCGAATCGAGGGCGGAGAAGGCGGCCAGGGCGGTGCAGGCGGCGCACAGCAGCGTGCGCCACGCGAGCCGGTGCCGTCTGATTCGGCAGGGGTTCATCGTGTCCTCGTAGCTTCGCAGGCGCGGCTGGATATGTTGCAGAAGTGACCATGCATCCGGCTGCGTGGCCTGCGCTCCACGCGCGCCGGCACGGCCCGGTGTTACCCGGGACGATGGCGAATGGTCTCCTGCACAAGCCGGTGCGTCGTGGGGCGCCGGCACAGCAACGCGTTCCGCGAAGGGAGGCGGCACGCTGCGGCGCTGTCGCGACGGCACGATGCCCGGCTTGCACGTTTCATGTAAGCCACTCGCATGCCATGTCTTGCAAGTGGTTGATTTTTTGGAGGGTTCTAGAGGGAGGCGGCGATGCGCCGTCTGGAAATCGTAATGAAACGTTTCAGGTTTGACACGCGGCGGCGGGAAGGCGGGGCGGTCGTACGCGCGGAGCGCGCTCAGCGCGCCCGCAGCTGCGCGACCATCTCGTGGATCACGATATGGCGGATCGCCCTCAGCAGCCGGACTTCGCCGCCCAGCGTCGCCGTGAGCTCCGGGCGTTCGGCCATCATCGCGTCGTTGTCGCGGCCGATTTCGAGCAGCAGCATGTCGGCCTGAGCCGGAATGCGCTGCAGCAGGTCGTCGATCTGGCGCAGCGCGGTCGCGCGCGTCAGGCCGAGCGCCGCGCCGGCCGCCACGAGCACCTCGCGCGTGAAATCCGCGTAGCGCTGCACGCCGGCCACCGGCCGCGTGAATTCCGCGAGATCGGGCCAGCGGCTGCGCGGGCTGTAGGTCGCGGTGTCGTACACGCTGTCGCACAGCAGGTCGTAGTGCGGCGCGAGCGACAGGCCGCTGTCGGCGACGACGAAGCTCAGGTTCTTCAGGTGCGAATCGCCGTTGCCGACCGCGATGCAGAACACGAGCCAGCGGAAGATCCGCAGCCGCGCCGGCGCCGGCGCGCGGCATGCCTGCGCGAGCGCCGCGAGCGCGTCCAGCGACCAGCCCGAATATTTCATCGTCGCGGCCAGGTTGAGCACCTGGCAGCCGTCGATCGCGTGACGCCGCTCGACGCCTTCGTCGGTCATGTCGCGATCGAAGCGGCGGATCACGTAGACGGGGGACGGCACGTAGCGGCGCTCGACGTCGGGCACGTCGAGGCCGACGCGGCGCGCCAGCGTCATCACGAACCACTCGTTGACGACCGAATGCGGGTATTCGTGCGCGTGCGGGTGATTCGGCTTGAGGATGTGGGTCGACACGGCCTGGCCGCTCGGCTCGAACAGCCGGCCGTCGTGCAGTACGACGGGCAGCTTGTGCTGCGCGCCCGCGAGCGACATCTTCTTCGGCGCATCGTGCGTGAGCGGGACGCTCGGCAGGTGGCGGATGCGCGCATCGAGTTCCGCGTCGTCGAGCGGGCGCAGGCGCGTATCGTCGTCGGTGCGATCGTCGGGCACGCGCAGCGTGACCGAGCCGGCCGATTCGCGGCCGTAGTGCGCGAGCAGCGCGAACGCGTCGCCGATGTCGGGCAGCCCCGCGTCGCTCGCGAGCAGCGCGCGCACGGTCTCCTCGGGCAGCAGGTTGTCGAAATACCACTGCACCGGGCGCGTGGTGGCGCCGTCGCGCAGCAACGCGGCCTGCAGCGGCAGGTGCGGGCTCAGCGCGAAACGCGCCGGGGCGTCGAGCCAGGACGGCGCGTATTCGAACGCCCACAGGTTCTGGTTTTCGTGCAGCGTGCCGATGCGCTGGCCGTCGATCGACGCGACGAGGGTTCGCTCAGTCATTCGGCGTTTCCTTGGCGGGCCGCGCCGCGTCCGCCTCGGCCAGCACGCGGCGCGCGATGTCCAGCGCGCGCGACGCGGCGGGCGGGCCGGCGGATTCCGCGGTGGCGGCGCCGGCCAGCAGCAGCCGGGCGGCGTTCAGCACGCGTTCGGGGGCGGGCGGGGCGCCGGCATGATCGCCTGCCGTGCGCACCGCGTCGCTGGTGCGCAGCAGCAATTGCTCGGCGGCGCGCCGCGCCCTGACGCTCGCGCGGTGGCTGGCCCGCGCGGACTGGCGCTCGAGCAGTTCGTCGTTCGCGTCGGGGATGTCGACCACCACCCGCACGCCGAGCCCCTGCAGGATCTGGAACAGCTTGCCCCACTGGACGGTGTCCGCGCCGCGCTCGGCCTTGACCATGAACGACTCGCTGACGCCGACGCTGCCGGCGGCATCGTCCTGGCGCAGGTTCTGCACCTTGCGCGCGGCGCGAATCACGCCGCCGATGTCGGATGCCTGTTCGATCGTGTAACGCATGTCGTGGAACTCCAGCGGCGGAAGCGGCGAAGGCCGGCGGGAATGAAACTGTGCGATCACACAGTATTGCATCAAAATGGCGAAATGCAAGGGGGAAACCGTACGATCGGCGAGTTTTTGGAAGTTTGACTGGAAATTCGCAGAAAACTGCTCGATCGAATAGTTTTTGTGAGAGCAAGCCTCGAATCGGCTGAAAAACCGTTCAAGCGCACAGTCTCGACAGATGCGACAGAGCAGACGATTACACGTCGTAATCGGTGCCGCGATTCATGTTTGCGTTGTATGCAATGATCGCGTGACTTGCTCATTATCCCGCAATGCACCATGAAAACCGGCCAAAAAAGGCATTTCCGGGGTGCTCGCTTCACAATTGGAAGCTGTTTGAAAAAACGTTAAGCGCCTACTGACACCTTGCCTCTCGCGCTATGCAATGTTTGGAATTCAGCATCAATTTACATGTCGCATTCGTCGGATCATAGTCTGACCAAACACGCAGCACCATAACGACGACCGGGTACCGACGGAGACCGAAATGAGACGCAGCAACGAGGCGCCGGCCAGGCAATTCCATTTCACGCGGACCGCCCGACAGGGCTCGGCACGCAACGTGCCGGCATCCCGCGCGACCGGCTGCTAGCCGGCGCTCCCAACGCAACACTTCATTCGCTTTCGCGCGCCGGCGCATCGTCCGGCGCGCGAGGGTTGTGCACGCGCGCTCTGGCCGACAGGGGGCGGCGCGCGATCCCGGCTGCCGTGCGCGACGGCCGGTACCAACGGCGACGGGCCGACGAGCCTGCGCCGACGAGACATACGTTCATCAATAGGAGGGGCTGATGCGTTTCAAGCCTGGGCTGTCCGTTTTATTGTCCTGTGCCGTGGTGGTCGTGCCGTTCATCGCCGGGTGCGGCGGAGGCGACGATCCGGTGCCGATCAGCGTGCCGCAGTGCTCGGGCAGCACGTGCGGGCCGAGCGGCCCGATCACCCAGCCGCCTGTCGTCACGAAGCTGTGCCCCGACGCGCTCGACTACACGACGACCTACACGGGCGGCTCCGGCAGCGGCGAATACGTGAAGGTGCGCTTCGACACGACGAAGCAGACCTACCAGATGCAGTTCATCGAATCGTCGGTGCCGACGTCGGCCGGCCAGATCAACACGACGCGCGCGGGCCTCACGATCAGCGGCGCCTTCCATCACCCGACCAATCTGCCGACGGCCGAGCAGAACCGCTGCGCATTCATTCTCGACAGCGGCGCGACGAGCGACGGCAGCTATGCGGTGAAGATCAACCGCTTCGATCCGCCGATGCTGTTCGTCGGCAACGGCGTCGTCGGCGGCGGCATTCCCGGCGCGACGATCGCGTTCGACGGCATCGAGCTCGCGCCGGGCGTGGTGCTCGGCGTCGTGCCGTCGCGCGCGTTCGACTTCTATCCGTTCATCGGCTTCAGCGAGACCGAGACCGACTTCACGAAGGTCGCCGGCAACTACAACGAGCTCGGCATCCATCTGCAGCCGACCGGCACCTCGTTCCAGAGCGCGGCGCCGCAAGGCTGGCAGCCGGACGTCGTGAACTGGAACCAGACGCTGAACGCGGACGGCTCGTGCACGATCACGGCGGGCAGCGACTACTCGTGCCAGACGACAGGCACGCCGTGGACGCGGCGCACGAATGCGGACAACTCGCCCGACAACGTGTTCGTCAGCCAGTCGGCGGGCGGCGCGTATCCGGGCGCCGGGCAGACGCAGCCGCTGGTGATTCTCACGCCGACGCAGGCGAAGGGCATCATGATCGTCGGCAAGCTGAACGGCGTGCTCGTGCCGGTCGTGATTCGCGTCGGCTACGCGTTTTCGCCGCCCGGCAACCCGTTCGGCTCGGTCGCGGACGCCGAGATCGGCATCTCGGTGCTGGCCCCCGCGACGGCGTTGCCGGCGAACGCGATGCAGGGCGGCTTCGTCGGCGCGACGAGCGCATCCGCGTGCGGCGTCGTCGCGGACAACGGCGTGAAGGGCGCGCCCGCGCAGGGCGGCCCGGCCTTCGATGCGTCGAAGCCGCACCCGAACCTGCCGGGCTCGTTCGACGGCACGTTCTTCCTGCCGGGCGCCGGCAACTGCACGGACGGCAGCGCGGTCTCGTCGATCGCGGCGAACTACACGTCGACGCTGTTCCAGGGCGCGACGGCCGCGTTCATCAATCCGCAGACCTCCGGCGTGACGGGCCAGTTCGCGCTCGACTATGCGCAGGCGACGCCCGGCAAGATCAAGGTGACGGCGCTGCGCGACTTCAATGCGAGAAACGCGAACGGCGACGTGGCGATCATCAGC
Organism: Burkholderia stagnalis; assembly: GCF_039848545.1. Lineage (NCBI taxonomy): Bacteria > Pseudomonadati > Pseudomonadota > Betaproteobacteria > Burkholderiales > Burkholderiaceae > Burkholderia > Burkholderia stagnalis. Next base: position 705,038 of record NZ_CP156687.1, on the reverse strand, counting down.
AAGGGCGACACCGGCTGGGCGGTGAAGATCGGCAACGTCTACGCGATGGTCGTGAACGACAGCCGGACCAACCCATTCTTCACGGTCGGCGCATTCATCCAGTAATCGTTCGTCAGGCGGGGCGGCGCAGGCCGCCGCCCTCGTCCATATATACAGGATTCCTATGAAAATCTCCCATTGGATGGCCGCTGCCGCATTCGCGCCGGTGCTCGCGGCATGCGGCGGCGACGGCGATCCGCCGCCGGCGCCGGTCGTGCGCCTGTGCCCGCAGCAGATCGACTACGGCACGGCATTCATCGGCGGCGCCGGGTCGGGCGAACTCGTGAAGGTGCAGCTCGACACCGTGAAGATGACGTTCCGGATCACCTATCTCGCGTCGCCGGTGCCGGGCGCGCCAGGCACCGTGCAGCCGACCCGCGACGCCGCGCCGTACAACGTCCTGGACGGCACGCTCACCGCGGAAACCGGCCTGCCGACGCTGAAGCTGAACCAGTGCACGTTCCGCCTGAACAACGCGAGCCTCGACCCCGCGCGGCCGGCCCGCATGTTCCTCGGCGAGGGCGTGCTGGGCGGCGCGATCCCCGGCTCGACGATCCAGTTCGACGGCATGATCGGCGTCGGCCGGATCACGAAGACGACCTACCCGACTTACCCGTTCGTCAGCTTCTCGCAGCAGGAAACCGACCTGTCGAAGATCGCGGGTACCTACAACCAGCTCGGCTATCACCAGGTGCCGTCGCAGAATTTCACGGAGGTCGGGCTCGACCAGTCGGTGACGATCCGCGCCGACGGCAGCTTCTCCGAGACCGACAACCTCGGCGTGCGCAACGGCGGCGCGCCGCTCGAATCGTCCGCGCTGATCAACCGCAACTTCACGCTGCGCACGGATGCGCCGGCCTTCCAGTCGATCAACTACCAGCCGCAGATTCCGGCGACGCTCGCCGCCGTGGATCCGGCCAGGGCCGGGCGCGGCATCATGATCGTCGGCAAGCTGCGCAACCAGCTCGTGCCGGTCCTGATCCGCACCGGGGCCGCGAATGCCGACCTGACGCAGGGCGCGCCGTCCGCCGACGACGAATCGGGCATCTCGATCCTGAGCCCGCGCAACACGCTCGCGTCCGGCTCGCAGGACGGCGAGTACACCGGCCTCGACAACCGGCTCGACTACCGCGCGACCGCGCTGGTCGGCCCGGAGGCGACGCTGCTCGATCCGTTCAATGCGTCGCAGGCCGCGCTCACGCGCGCGCTGAATCTCGACTACACGCAGCGCGTGCCGGGCGTGATCACGACGGTGCATACGGATGCGGCGACGGGCCCGGCCACCGGCAAGTTCGTGTTCACGGGCGGCGTATTCGGCTTCCTCGATACGAGCATCGCGAGCCATCCGTATTTCACGATCGGCGCATTCGTGCAATGACGCCGGCAGACGCACCATGCGAGGAGATCAAATGAAGAAGCTGTTTGCTGCCGGCTTCGCCGCCGCGATGCCGCTGCTCGCGTGCGCCCAGCAGGCGGGCGACAACGTCGCGACGCTCGGCTGGCTGCACGTGATGCCGCAGGGCTCGGGCGGCCCGCTGACCACCAACGTCGTGAATTCGCCGATGAACGGCCCGCTGCGCCTGCCGAGCTCGTTCACGTCGCCGGGCACGAGCCTCACCGTCAACAACGCCGACACGGTCGGCCTCACGCTCACGCACTTCTTCACCGACCACATCGCGGTGACGTCGGTGCTCGGCATTCCGCCGGAGTTCGCGCTGACCGGGCACGGGACGATCCGCCCGTTCGGCCCGAGCGGCTCGCTCGGCAACGTCGTGCTCGACACGCCGTCGAACCAGCCGATCGTGAAGAACGCGCGGCAGTGGAGCCCGACCGTGATCCTGCAGTACTACTTCAACGCGCCGAACGCGCGCTTCCGGCCGTTCGTCGGGATCGGCGTCGCGTACAGCTGGTTCTCGAACATCGAGCTGAACGGCAACTTCGCGCGCGACGTGAACGAGAACCTCGGCAGCGTGCTGGCGGCGGGCGCGGGCAAGCCGGGGCCGACGTCGGTCGAGGGGAAGGCGTCGTCGTCGTTCACGCCGGTCTACAACCTCGGCGCGAGCTATGCGATCACGAACCGCTGGTCGGTGACCGCGACGCTGTCGTACATGCCGCTCAAGACGTATTCGACGCTGACCATCAAGGCGGCCGACGGCTCGACGCTCGCGACGACGCGCTCGAAGGTGAAGGCGGACCCGCTGATCACGTTCGTCGGCATCTCCTACAAGTTCTGACCCGGCGGGCGCCCGCCGGGCGCCATGCCGGGTTCCCTCGGCGCGCTGGCCGGTCCGGTTCGCGCGCCGACCATTCGGCGGCTCGCCGCCATTCGTCAAGTGAGGCCAGTACCATGAAGATTCGCAAAGCCGTTTCTGTCGTTGCTGCGCTTGCATTGTCGTCCGCGCTCGCCGCGCCCGCGTTCGCCGTCGTCGTGTCGCGCACGGACGGCCAGCCGATGAACCCCAATGGCGAACCGTTTTCCGCAACGGGCATCACCGCGCTGAGCAAGGGCACGATCAGCGCGAACTGCACGGCGACATTCAACGGCACGATCACGCCGACCGGCAGCGTGGTGATCACGTCGGCGCAGTTCACGGGCGGCGGCACCTGCGGGCTGATCTCGGCCGGCGGAACCCCGTGGACCGGGCAGGCGGACACCGCGACGCAGCTGTCGATCAACAACGTGAAGGTCGCGGTGACGCTGCTCGGCAACTGCGGCCCGAGCAAGGTCGTGGCGACGTGGAGCGATCCGAACTCGTCGCTGACGTTCAACAACGCGGCGCTGACGCCGGACTGCAAGGTGAGCGGCACGCTGCTGACGTCGCCGAAGCTCCACGTGCAGTAAAGCACCCGGGCGGGCCGCGCGTCACGAGCGCGCGGCTGCCCTGCGGATGCGCGCCGATCATCCGTATCGGCGCGACGCCGCGCGCGCCGCTTGTGCCGCTTGTGCCGCGACGATTCCCATCGAAGCCGGCAATGATTTCATGCGGCAAGCAGTATTGATGCCGAAGGTTCCCGCCCACTAGTCTGTAGCCCGGCGCGTCGCCCGTTGCGCGACGCCGGCGGCCCCGCTTCACGCGGCGCGCGCCCGATTCCTCTCATTCCGGGACCGCAGACCACATGGCTTCCTCTTCTCCCATCCCGCCGCTGTCGGGCGGGAAGCTCGCGCTCGGCACGCTCGCGGTATCGCTCGCGATGTTCATGAACGTGCTCGACTCGTCGATCGCGAACGTCGCGATCCCGACGATCTCGGGCGACCTCGGCGTGTCCATCGACGAAGGCACCTGGGTGATCACGATCTTCGCGGCCGCCAACGCGGTGTCGATTCCGCTCACGGGCTGGCTCACGCAGCGCTTCGGCCAGGTGCGGCTGTTCGTGACGTCGATCCTGCTGTTCGTGCTCGCGTCATGGCTGTGCGGCGTCGCGCCGAACCTGCCGACGCTGCTCGGCGCGCGGATCCTGCAGGGCGCGGTGGCCGGGCCGCTCGCGCCGCTGTCGCAGGCGCTGCTGCTCGGCGCCTGGCCGCGGCAGAAATCGGCGACCGCGCTCGCGCTGTGGTCGATGACGGCGCTCGTCGGGCCGATCGCGGGCCCGTCGCTCGGCGGCTGGATCACGTACGACTACAACTGGTCGTGGATCTTCTACATCAACGTTCCGGTGGGCTTCTTCGCGGCGGCCGTCACCTGGATGGTGTTCCGCGATCGCGAATCGCCGGTGCGCCGCCTGCCGATCGACACGGTCGGGCTCGGGCTGCTGGTGCTGTGGGTGGCGTCGCTGCAGATCATGCTGGACAAGGGCCGCGACCTCGACTGGTTCGACTCGCCCGTGATCGTCACGCTCGGCATCGTCGCGCTGATCGGCTTCGTGCTGTTCCTGATCTGGGAGCTGACCGAGCCGAACCCGGTCGTCGACATCCGCCTGTTCACGCAGCGCAACTTCGCGGGCGGCACGATCGCGATCTCGGTCGCGTACGGGATGTTCTTCGGCACGCTGGTGCTGCTGCCGCAATGGATGCAGAGCAACCTCGGCTACCGCGCCATCGATTCGGGGCTCACGACCGCGCCGCTCGGCATCTTCGCGGTCCTGCTGACGCCGGTGATGGGCCGCATCCTGCCGCGCAGCGACCCGCGCTATATCGCGACGCTCGCGTTCGTCGGCTTCGCGGCCGTATTCATGATGCGCACGCGCTTCTACGCCGACGTGTCGAACCGGGATCTCGTGTTGCCGACGCTGCTGCAGGGCATCCCGATGGCGATGTTCTTCGTGCCGCTCACGTCGATCATCCTGTCGGGCCTGCCGCCCGAGAAGATTCCGGCCGCCGCGGGCCTGTCGAATTTCGGGCGCACGTTCTGCGGCGCGGTCGGCACGTCGCTGATCGGCAATGCATGGAACAACCGCACGATCCTGCACCACGCGCGGCTCACCGAACAGGCGAGCCCGACCAACCCGGATTTCACGCAGCAGATCGACACGGCCCGCTCGCTGCTCCATCTGGGCCCCGACGCGGCGCACGCGATGTTCAATGCGTCGGTCGACGCGCAGGCCGCGGTGATGGGGCTGAACGACATCTTCTACATTTCCGCGTTCATCTTCATCGCGATCATCCCGCTGATCTGGATCACCCGCCCCGCGAAGGCGGGCGGCGGCGCGGATTCCGCGGCGGCGGCGGGCGCGCACTGACGGGCCGAACGGCGGCCCGGCCGCGGCGCCGTCACGCCTGCGCCGCCGCCTGCCGGTCGAGCTGTTCGACGCGCGCGGCATCCTGCTCGCCCGGCACGGGCCGGCCGAACAGGAAACCCTGCACCTCGCGGCAGCCTTCCTGCGTGATGCACGCGAGCTGTTCCTCGGTCTCGACGCCTTCGGCGACGGTCGTCACGCCGAGGCGCTTGCCGAGATCCGCCACCGCCCGCACCACGGCCGCGCAGTCGGGCCGCGTGACCGCGTCGCGCACGAAGGTGCCGTCGATCTTGATCTTGTCGAACGGAAACGCGCGCAGATGCGCGAGCGACGAGAAGCCCGTGCCGAAATCGTCGAGCGCGACGCGCACCCCCATCGCGCGCAGCGCGCGCAGGTCGGCGATCGCCTTGCCCTCGTCGTGCAGCAGCGCGGTTTCGGTCACCTCGATCTCCAGCCGGTCGGGCGCGAGGCCCGAGCCGGCCAGCGCCGCCGCGACGGCCGGCGCGATCGTGCCGTGGCCGAGCTGCGCGGCCGACACGTTGACGGCCACCCGCGCGCCGTCCTGCCAGCGCACCGCGTTGCGGCACGCCTGCTCGAGCACGAAGGTGCCGAGCCGGTCGATCAGCCCGCTGCCTTCCGCCACCGGAATGAACTTGCCCGGCGAGACCCAGCCCATGCGCGGATGGTGCCAGCGCAGCAGCGCTTCGCGCGTGGTCACCCGCTTGGTGTGGACGTCGACGATCGGCTGGTAGAACACGAACAGCTCGCGGTTGCCGTCGAGCGCGGCGCGCAGCTTCGATTCGAGCGCGACCCGTTCCAGCGCGCGCGTCTCCATGTCCGGCGCGAAGATCCGGAAGGTGCCCCGGCCGGCCGTCTTGGCCGCGTAGAGCGCCATGTCCGCGCGCGACAGCAGCACGCCGGCGGTGTCGCCGTGGTGCGGCGCGAGCACGCAGCCGATCGATGCGCCGATATGGATCAGCCGGCCGGGCGACGGCGCATACGGCGCGACGAGCGCAGCCACGAGCCGGGCGGCGGCGGCCCGCGCGGCGTCCGCATCGGTGTCGCGCAGCAGCACCGCGAATTCGTCGCCGCCGATGCGCCCGAGCATCATGCCCGGGCCCGGGCATTGCACGCGCAGGCGCTCGGCGACCTGCCGCAGCAGCGCGTCGCCGGCCGAATGCCCGCGCGCGTCGTTGACGAGCTTGAAGCCGTCGAGGTCGATGTAGAGCAGCGCGATCACCTGGCCGGCCTGGCGCAGGCTCGCGTCGAATTCGGCGAGGAACGTCGCGCGGTTCGGCAGGCCGGTGAGCGAATCGTGATGCGCGAGCTCGTGGATGCGCGTCTCCGCCTCGGCCTGCTGCGTGACGATCGACCACGACAGCATCGGGCAGATGTAATGGCCGTCGGTGTCGCGCACGGCCGACACCTGGATGTCGAGCACCTCCGGCCCGAGCCGGATGCGGGTGCGATGCGGCAGGTTCGCGGGATCGGCGAGCATGCGGCGCTGGCGCTGCGGTTGCCGGTGGAAGAAATCGAGCGACGCGCCGAGCGCGTCGTCGGCCCGGATCGGCAGCAGGTGCTCGATCTCGCGCAGCAGCGCCTTCGACGTCTCGTTCAGGTAGTCGATGGTGAACGTGTCCGGGTCGGCGGTCATCACGGCGACCGGCATGTCGTCGATCATGCGCAGCAGCCGCGTCTGCGCCTGCTCGCGGATGCGCGATTCGGCCTGGGCCTCGACGGTGCGCACGAAGCCGCGGTAGTTGACCGTGATGACGGCGATCAGCGCGGCCGACACGAACGCCATGTTGATCGCCGTCGCGACGAGCGTGGGCTGGTGCGTCGAGCCGAAGAACGCGATGAACGCGACGTTGACGATCACGGCGACGATCAGCGCGGCCGAGCGCAGGTACATCAGGCTGAAGATGCAGCCGATCACGGTGATCGCCATGTAGAACGCGACCTGCGCCTTCTGCCACGCGTCGCCGTACTGGAACAGCAGCAGCGCCCAGGTCGCGAAGGTCAGGGCCATCGGCACGACAAGCCAGTTCGTGTGCGTGAGCGCGCGCCGTACGATCTCCGGAGTCGGCTCCGTGAACCGGGCGCGGCGCCAGTGCAGCACGCGCACGAACGAGGCGAGCGACATCAGCGCCGGTATCGTGACGGTCAGCCAGAACGGCGCATCGCCGAGGTGCGTGAGCGCGAGGCTCCAGGTGCTCGTGATGAGGATCAGATACATCACCGGGAGCTGGCTGGCGAACACGCGGTATTGCGCCGTGAGCAGGTCCGGGTTCTGCGCGGGCGTCGTCATGCGGCGCAGCGATGCCGTCAATGCCTTGAGGATCTTCATGCGAACCTGCCTGTTGCAACACCGGTTCGGGGTGTCGGGCCCGGCCTGGCCGGCGGCCGCGCGCTCATGACTGCACCATCGCAAGGCCTGCCGCGTTCGCGGCCGGGAACGCCGGGTGGGCGCGCGCATCGCCGGCCAGCGCGAGCTGCCCGCTGCCGACGATCTCGTCGAGCGGCACGGGCCGGCCGAGCAGGAAGCCCTGCGCCTCGTCGCAGCCTTCCTCGGTCAGCAGCGACAGCTGGTCGGGCGTTTCGATGCCTTCGGCCAGGATCGGAATCCCGAGGCTCTTGCCGAGCGCGAGCACGGCCCGGACGATCGCGCGATCGGGCGGGTTGGTTTCCGCGTCCGTCACGAACGAGCGGTCGAGCTTGATCCGGTCGAACGGGAACGAGCGCAACGTGTCGAGCGACGAGTACCCGGTGCCGAAATCGTCGAGCGCGATGGTGACGCCCAGCGCCTTGATCTCGCGCAGCGTGCGCAGCGCGCGCTCGCGGCCGGCGAAGATCGTCGATTCGGTCAGCTCGAGCTGCAGGCGCGCCGGCGGCAGGCGGGTTTCCGCCAGCACGTCCGCGACGAGCTTCGTCAGGTCGGTGTGCATGAACTGCACGGCCGACACGTTCACCGCGACGATGTACGGCGGCTCCCAGCCGGCCGCGCTCGCGCACGCCTCGCGCAGCACCCATTCGCCGATGTCGAGGATCATCCCGTTTTCCTCGGCGAGCGGGATGAATTCGGATGGCGAAATGGCGCCGAGCGTCGCATGGCGCCAGCGCAGCAGCGCCTCGTAGCCGCGGACTTCGCCGGTCGTGAGCGACGTCTGCACCTGGTAGTGGATGCTCAGCTGCCTGTCGGCCACCGCGCGCCGCAGGTCGGCCGCGAGGCTGCGCCGCGCGCGCACGAGCTGGTCCATCGCCGGTTCGTAGAAGCAGACGGGCCGGGTGATGCTGCCCTTGGCGCGGTACATCGCGAGGTCTGCGTTGTTGACGAGCACGCCCTTGGTGGCCGCGTCGTCGGGGTAGATCGCGACGCCGAAGCTCGCGCCCGGCACGATCTCGTAGTCGTCGAGCCGGATCGTCTTGTAGAGCGCGGGTTCGAGCCGTTCGAGGAAGTCGGTCAGGTGGCCGTCGCTGCTCATCCGGCAGATCGCGGCGAACTCGTCGCCGCCGACGCGGGCGACGAATTCGCCGTCGCGCAGCAGGTTCGTCATGCGCCGCGCGAGGATGCGCAACACCTCGTCGCCGGCGTGGTGGCCGCGCAGGTCGTTGATCTCCTTGAAGCGGTTCAGGTCGATGCCGATCAGCGCGAGCTTCGCGCCGCGCTCGTGCGCCAGCGCGAGTTCGAGGTCGAGCCGTTCATTGAAGCTGGCGCGGTTCGGCAGGCCGGTCAGCATGTCGCTCAGCGCCATCCGGCGCAGGTGTTCGAGCGATTCGGCGCGCACGTTGCCGTCGATCACGTAGCTCACGAGCCCCGTGCAGACGATCACGAGCGACATGCCCGCGATCGCGAGCGCCAGCGTGCGCAGCGCGCCCGCGTCGGTCAGCGCGCCTTCGAGCGTGAGCGGCGTCACGCGCAGCGCGGTCATGCCGGTGAAGTGCAGCGCGAGGATCGCGAGCGACAGCAGGCCGGCCATGTGGTTGACCGCGTGCGGCACGCGCCGCATCGCGCAGTGCAGCGCAAGCGCGGACAGCGCGACCGACAGCGCCACCGACGCCACCAGGTAGCGGACGTCCCACGACAGGATGCCCTCGACCCGCCACGCGAGCATGCCGGTGTAATGCATCAGCGCGATCGCCGTGCCGACCGCCGCGCCGCCGAGCGCGGGCGCGGCGCGGGTCGCGCGGAAGGTGGTCAGCGCGAAGCCGATCGTGCTGCCGCCCACCGCGATCAGCAGCGACAGCACCGTCAGCGACGGATCGAAGTGCACGGGCGCGCCGGCGTCGAAGCCGAGCATCGCGATGAAGTGCGTGCACCAGATCGCCACGCCGGCCGAGATCGCCGTCAGCACCTGCCAGCCGAGCCGCTGCGTGCCGACCGTGCTCGCCGAGCGCTGGAACAGCCGCGCGGTCACCCACGAGCCGACCCCGCACAGCAGCGCGGCCAGCAGCACGAGCCAGAGATTGTGCTCATAAACGATGCACCCGAGAACTGTCGCCACACCCCATCCTTTCCTTGAACTTCCCGCTGCGCCTGCCGTCGGCGGCCGGTCGCGCACTCGGGTTGCCGCATTTCGCGACGAAACGCCTAAAAAAGATAACGGCAAGGACTAAACAAACTGAACGCCACGCCCTGGCGCGCAAACGATTCCGGTTCGGATTTTTAATTGGTGCCGGAACGGACGGGCGCCTGTGGGGCGGCGGATGGGCGGGAAGGCCGGTTTTCGGCGGCCGGGGTAGTATCGAGCGGCCCGGCGTGCGCCCGGCACGCCCGGCGTCATACAACAAGGAGAAACCGAGAGAAATGCAAGCGAACCAACCCTCCGTCCGGCCGACCCGCGTGATCGCGGGGCTGGCGTTTGCCGCCGCCGCGCTCACCGCCCATGCCGCCGACTGGATCGTGTCCGCCAACGACGGCAAGTACCAGCGTGTCGAGGGCCGCGACACCTACCTGGCCGCGCCGCCGTCCGACACGCTGACGCTGCTCGACGCCGCCACGTTCCCGCCGAAGGTCGCGCTGCAGGTGGACGTCGAGAACGGGATCCAGGGGCCGCCGCAGGCGGTCGCCGTCACGCCCGACGCGAGCGTCGCGCTCGTCGCCGCGCCCACCCGCTACGACCAGGCCGCGAAGCGGCTCGTGTTCGACACGTTCCTGCAGGTCGTGGACCTGAAGGCGGCGCCGCCCGCCGTCACGCGCATCGATCTGGCCGCGCATCCGCAGGGCATCGCGATCGACCGCTCGGGGCGGTTCGCGCTGGTCACGGACGTCGACGGCGGCGTGTCGGTGCTGCGCATCGACGGCACCGAGGGCGGCACGCGCGTGACGCTCGACGGCAGCCTGAAGATCGGCAAGAAGCGGCTCGGCGGCGTGAGCTTCACGCACGACGGCCGGCATGCGCTCGTCGCGCTGCGCGACGAGCAGGGCGTGGCGGTGCTGAACGTGGACGGCGGCAAGGTGACCGACAGCGGCACGCGCCTGTCCAGCGGGGTGGCGCCGTACACGATCGACGTGTCGAGCGACAACCGCTGGGCCGTGGTCAGCAACGTCGGGCTCGCGGGCCTGCCGGGCTATGCGGGCAAGCTCGCGGGCGATGCCGATACGGTCGCGCTGATCGACGTGTCGCGCGAGCCGTTCCGCACGGTCCAGTACCTGAGCGTGCCGTCGCTGCCGGAGGGCGTCGCGATTTCGCCGGACGGCAAGTGGATCGCCGTGCAGACGATGGACGGTTCGAACCTGACGACCGACAACGCCGGCCGCCGCGCGCGCGGCAAGGTGCTGCTGTTCGCGATCCGCGACGGCCAGGCCGTCAAGGCCGGCGAGGCGCCGGGCGGCGAGGCGGCGCAAGGGATCGTGTTTACGGCCGACAGCCGCCACGTGATCGTGCAGTTCAACGTCGAGCGGCAGCTCGCGCTCTATGCCGTCGACGGCGGCAGGCTGCGCGACACCGGCAAGCGGATCGCGCTGACGGGCGGGCCGTCGTCGCTGCGCTCGACGCCGCGCTGAGCGAGCGGGACGCGCGACCGGCGTACGGTCGCGTGTCCGGCATCGCGGGGGGCGCGATGAGGCGATGGTAAGGATTGCGACGACACTGACACCTTTGGCGGGTAGTTCACCAGCATCCGCATCGGTAACGCCCGCTCTGCGCATGGAGCGCCTGCGGCGGCAGCGCGACGAGGTTCGCTTTCGACAGGGTCAACTTGTCATGACAAGAGCGGACCGGTGTAGGGAGGGCGGGGGCGGTGCAACCGAAGCAGTTCTGATATCGATTTACCGGGGGGAGGGGGCGAGGCGGTGCGTGTTACGCTCGCGTTTCCTTCCGTCGACGTCCATGCTGAAAACCCAGTTCCTTCGCTTCCTGATTGCCGGCACCATCGGCTTCGCCGTCGATGCCGGCGTGCTGTCGCTGCTCGTGCGAGGCGGTGCCGGGTATTTCGAAGGGCGGGCGCTGTCGTTCCTTGCCGCCGTCTGGACCACGTGGCGGATCAACCGGCGCCATACGTTCGAGCAGCGGCGGCCGCAATCGGCGTGGCGCGAATGGTGGCGCTACCTGCTGGCGATGTCGCTCGGCGGGGCGATCAACTATGGCGCGTACAGCGTCGCGATCCTGACGCTGCCGACGAGCCCGTACCTGCCGCTGTGGGGCGTCGCGCTCGGTTCCGTCGCGGGCCTCGCGGCCAACTTCGCGTCCGCTCGCTGGTGGGTGTTCGGCGAGCGGTCGCGGTGAAGATCGCTATGTCGATGACGGTATCCGGAGGTCTGCTCGACGAGGCCGATCCGCATGCCTGACGCCGTTCCAGCAAGAAGCCCCGGTTCGAAGGGCAGTGAGCGGGATGTGCCGGGCGGCAATCACTCGTCCTCATGCGCGGACACGGCGGCGTCGCGCGCATCGCCCGCCGCCGTCTCGCCGAGATTCACGTCGCCCATGCCCTTGTTGAGCTGGTTCAGGAAGTGCACGAGCGACACCTTGTCGTCGAAGCGAAAGCTGGCGAGCGCCTGCCGATAGAACTCGTAGATCTTCGGCTGCAGGCTGTCCCAGAAGGCCCGCCCTTGCGGGGTCATCACGACGATCTTCGCGCGCCGGTCGACGGTGTCGGCCACGCGCCGCACGTGCTCCTCGCGCTCCAGGCGCTTGAGTACGCCATCGAGGCTCTGCCGGCTGACGACGAGATAGTCGGCCAGCTCGGAAAACGACATCCCGTCGGCCACCTGCTGGCGCGACAGCGCGCCCAGCACGGACCACTGCACCGTCGTGATGCCCAGCGCCTTGATCGTCTGCCGGTCGAGGGTATTGCCGGCCTGGAACAGCCGGAAGAACAGGCGGTTGTGGATGGACGATACGGATTGATCGTACGAAGGATCGATGTGGGTCATGGGTCGTCTGGTGATTCGCGCGGCGCCGGGCCGGCGCGCCCCGCTATTCTAAGACGTCGGCGGAGCGGTTCGGCGGCATCGGCAGGCGGATGCGCGCGCTGCGGGGCATCCCGGTGACGGGCGGGGAGACCCGATGAGGGCAGCATCGACTTCGACGAGTACCGGGGATCTGCCGGGTGAGGCATCTGCCGGGCGAGGCGAGCGGCGCGTGCCGCCAATGCTGACGTGTGGCGCTGGTTCCCGTGGCTGAGGGCGGCGCGCCGCATACGCTGGTGCCTTGCGACGGCTAGGTGGTACGTCAGCGTCGACAACCTTCACGTCGCCACCGAGCCGGGCTTCGACGGCGCGATCCGCGCGGCCAAGGCCAAGGCCAAGGCCAAAGCCAAAGCCAAAGCCAAAGCCAAAGCCAAAGCCAAAGCCAAGGCCAAAGCCAAAGCCAAAGCCAAGGTCGACCAATGAGAGATCGCGCCGTTCGAGCGGGCGCTGCGCAGGCGGTGCACCGCATGACGGCGCGCCGCGTAGCAAGTTGGATCGACCGCGCTTGCGCGCACCGGCGCACGGACCACTGACCGTGCGCCGGCGCGCGCACCGTTGCGTTACGCCGGAAGCTGCGGCACCGTCACCGACGTGCCGGCCGGATCGAGCGTCAGCTCGGTGCCGGGCGTCGGCCGCAGCGTCGCCTCGTTGTCGCTCGACAACACGACGAGCCCGAGCCGATGGCCCGCCGCGAGCTTGTAGTCGCGCGGCATGAACGTCAGGCGCAGGTCGTACGGCATGCCGGGCAGCACCGGCTCCGAGAGCCAGCTCGACAGGCGGTTGCGCGGGTCGGTCCACGCACGGGTGACGATCGTCGCGCTGCCGTCCGGCGCGCGATCGACGAGCAGCGCGGTCACGTTCGCGGTGGCCGAGAACGTCAGCCGCACGCGCGCGGTCACGCTGCCCGAGATCCGCGTCGCGCTCGCGAGCGGCGCCGTCTCGAAGCGGGAGCGGTGCTCGCCCGTGTTCGCGTTCGCCAGCGTGAGCGCGGTGAGCCGCGCGTCGTCGGTGAACTTCACGAGCGGGCCGCCGGTCGGCTCGCGCAGCAGCGAACCGGTGCCCGTGCCGTCGCCGCCCGCGAAATACGCGACCGGTGCCGCGCCGCGCGCCGGCCAGCTCGCTTCCTTCAGCAGCGTGCCGTCCGCCTGCTCGATCACCGCGCCCGGGCTGCGTTCGACGCCGTTGTCGAAGCCGAGCAGATAGCGCGTGAACCAGCGATTCACCTGCGCGGTCCATTCGGCGGCCATCGCCGGCACGCGGGTCGGATCGGTGTGGCGCGCGCGGTGCAGCCACAATTGCGCCGGCACGCCCTGGCGCCGCATCGCGAGATACCACGACGTCGACTGGTCGGTGCGCACGTTGTCGTCGGTGAGCCCCTGCGCGACGAGCGCCGGTGCGACCGCGAGCGCGGTCGGAATCTCGCGCGCCGCCCAGAACGCCGAGTAGTCGCCCGTCTTGCGATCCTCCCGCTGCAGCGCCTCGTCGACGAGGTGCGTGCAGCGTTCCGGATGCGGGTTCGTCAGCAGCGCCTTGATGTAGACGTCGACGTCCTCGCCCTGGTAGCCGTCCGGCGCGCGCACGAGCCCGCCCGAGCGGTAGTAGCCGTACATGTTCGACAGCCCGGCCACCGGCACGATCGCGTCGAGCCCGCGCGTGCGCAGGCTCGCGACCATCTTCGGCAGCGTGCCGTCGTACGACACGCCGTACATGCCGACGTGGCCCGTCGACCAGCTCGCGACCACCGGCTTGCCGTTCACGTCCTTCGCGGCGGCGCCGCGCCCGAGCCAGTGGATCACCGACGCCATCGCGACCGATTCGTCGCGCGTCAGGATCGTCGGGCAGCCGTCCGAGCCCGCGGTGCCGAGCGAATCCGCATAGACGATCGTGAAGCCGCGCTGCACGAAGTAGCCTTCGATCCACGAACGCCCGGCCGCGGCCGCCTCGAGCTGCTGCAGGATGCGCGTCTGCGGCGCGGCGGCCATGATGCGCGCCGACGTGGTGGGGTGCGGCGTGCCGTCGAGCTCGACGTCGACGTTGTGGTTCGGGCTGTCGGCGAGGTTGTTGTAGTACGGGCTCGCCAGCACGATCACCGGCGTGCGCGCGCCGGTCGCGGTTTCGGCCGGGCGCACGATGCGCACGTGAATCCGGTCCTGCGTGCCGTCGCCGTCGGAATCGACCGGCGTGTCGACCCATGCTTCCTCGGCGATCGTGCCGCCCGACAGCGACGGCTGGACCTGGCCGTCCTGGATGACGGGCCGATAGCGGCCGCTCGTCAGGCTCGCATACGGCACGCCGGACGGCGAGAAGCGCGCGGCGAGCTGCTTCGCGTCGGCCGCGGGCGCCGCGGCTTCGTCCTGCCGGCCCTGCGCGAGCGCGGAGGCGCCGGGCACGCCGGCGCCGTCTTCGCCGCCGCACGCGGCGAGCGTGGCGGCGGCCGCGAGCGCGACGAGCCAGGCGCGTCGCGGTTCGGTTCGATGATGTCTCATTGTTGTCCTTGTATCGATACGGATCGGGAAACGGTCATCCCGTGATGGATGGCGTCGTGTGGAACGAAGCCGGCTGACGCTGCCGGCCGCATCGCACGCGGCATCGCCCGGACTCGGCCGGGCGCGTTCGCGACGCGATGCTTCGGCGCCGCCGGCACGGCAAGGCCCGCCGGCGGCGCCGCGAGACGGGCGTTGCAATCGGGAGCAGGCGGCGCGCGCCGCATGCCGCGCGCGAACGCGCCGCCTGCTCGCGGCAACGCCCGTGTTCGCTTACTGCGCGGCGGCGGCGACGGCGTTGCCCGCGTCGAGCAGGCCCGCGCCGCAGGTGCTCGTCGAGCAGTTCGAGCCGCTCGCGAACGGCCGCGCGGTCGATTGCAGGATCTGCAGCACGCGCGCCGGCGACAGCGAGGGATTGACCGCGAGCATCAGCGCGACCGTGCCCGCGACGTGCGGCGTCGCCATGCTCGTGCCGTTGTAGCTCGCGTAGCTGTCCGCGCCCGGCGACGTCTGGCCGGCGTTGAGCGTCGACAGGATGCCGACGCCCGGTGCGGCGATCTTCACGGCCGGGCCGGTGTTGCTGAAGCTCGCGCGCACGCCGCGGCTGTCGATCGCGGCGACGGCGATCACGCCCTGGCAGTTCGCGGGCTGGCTCTGCGCGACGGGGCCGCCGCTGTTGCCGGCCGCGACGACGACGTTCGTGCCGCGCGCCGTGATCGCGTTGATCGCGTTCTGGTAGGTCGTGCTGCAGGTCCGGCCGTAGCCGCCGAGGCTCAGGTTCAGCACCTTCGCCGGGTTCGGGTTCGCCGGCGCGCCCGGCACCGCGAGCCCCGCGGCCCAGCGCATGCCGTCGGCGATGTCGCTCAGCGTTCCGCCGCACTTGCCGAGCACGCGCACCGGCAGCACCTTGCCGGCCCACGAGATGCCCGCGACGCCGTTGCCGTTGTTCGACACCGCGCCGATCGTGCCGGCGACGTGCGTGCCGTGCCACGAGCTGTTGCTCGCGCCGCAGTCGTAGAACGGGCCGTTCGGATCGGCGTCTTCCTGCGCGGTCACCCAGTCGCCCGGATCCAGTGCGCTGTTGTCGCGGCCGCCGCCGTCGTTCGCGCCGGCCGGATCCGACACGAAGTCGTAGCCGGGCAGCAGGTTGGCCGCGAGGTCCGCGTGCGGACGATAGCCCGTATCGATCACGCCGACGACGACGCTCGCCGAGCCCGTCGTGCGATCCCATGCCTTCGGCAGGTTCGCGCCGCCGGCCGGATTGAAGTAACCCCACTGCTCGGAGTAGCGCGTGTCGTTCGGCACGAGGAACGCGCGCATCCGCGCGTCCGGCTCCGCATACTCGATCGCGCCGTCCGCCGCGAAATCGCGCGCGAGCGCTTCGGCTTCGGCCACCGACACGTGGCGCTGCAGCGACAGCACGGTCGCGCCGCCCGACATGTCGCGCTTCACGCGCAGGCCGGCAGCGGGGTCGCCCGCGTTGCCGGGCGCGGTGGCGGCGGACGCGCCGAACGCGCGCGCGCCGGCGCGGGCCTTGCGCGCGGCGAGCACGCGATCGATCACCGCCTGCACGTCCGTGGGCTCGGCGCGCGCGATCGACGCGCCGGGCGAGGCCTTCGCGGCGCGCAACTTGATGATGAGCTGGTTGACCGCATCGGCCGGCCCGGGGCCGGACGGCGCGGCGGCCGCTTGCGCCCAGGCGGCCGACGAGAGCCCGGCCAGCGCCGCGCCGACGACGGTCGATTTAAGCGAAGCAGTGCGAATCAATCTGGACATGCCCATACACCCCCCAGGATGGCATTGAACGGCACGAGTCGACGATGTTGTAGGTGTAGCTGGATCTTGCTGCGATGCCGGCGAGAAAGAACACGCCGCGCCGATGCGAACGACCAGGAATCGATCGGGCGGCGTGTTGCCGGCAAAACGGTTGCGGCCGATCGATTCATCCGGCCGCGCGGGGCCGGACGATGCGTCGTCCGCCGGAGTTGTGTGACGGGAACTGACTGTTGCGAAACGGTGCCCGTGTTCGTTACGCGATGCGTGCGCCGCAGAGGCCCGTTTTTCTTTCCGGAAGCTTGCACAAAACTTATCCGACTGAAATCGTCATGTCAAACATTTTTAGCTTGAATCAAAAAAAGTTTGATTGTGTTGGAAGCTGGATCGATGACGAGGCGGTTGTACGGGGAATTGATGACTGCGCCGCAAGAGTCGGCGTCATTGTTCGGTGATTCGATGCGTCGATGCAGGTCAGCCGACGCATCGACGCCATCAATGCGTGCCCGCCTTCTTCATCAGCGCGTCCCGCGCATGCGCCGACAGCGTGGGGCTGATCGCGATCTGCTTGATGAGCGGCGCGTAGGCGACCGCCGCGAGCTTGTTCAACTGCGCGAGCAGGACGGTTTCGGGAATCGCCCCGAGATCGGTGGTCAGCCTGACGTTGTCGCTGGCCGTCAGGCACGCGAAGTTGCCGTTGGTCGTGTAGATCCACAGGTACGGCGGGATGTGATCCGGCGCCAGCACGGATTTTTCGGTGATCAGATTCTGGCGCGTGATGGCCGGATTGTTGGCAGTGAGATCGGCCCATTGTGCGGTGTCCTGATCGTCGACGGTCGGCACGTCGCGCAGCGACGCGATCAGCAGCGTCGCGTCCTCGGTCGCATACACCGACGAGCGCCACATCTCGCGCGCCAGGTACAGCCCTGCGCCGACGAGATTGTCGGCCGCCTTCGGGATGCCGGCCGCATGCTGTGCGAGCCGCCCGTGCGTGCACGCATCGATCCACTGCACGTTGTACGCGGCGGGCCCCCACGAATACCAGAGGCCCGTCGTGCGCTTGTCGCCGGAGACCGAACGGAATTTTTGCGCGGCGCTCGTGTATGACTCGATCCCGGCGATGTCGCCGGCGCTCACGCGCACCGCCGGGCTCGGCGGCGTGCCCGTCGGGGCGATGCGGTAATGCAGCGTCGTGCCGCCGGGCGTCGTTTCGGTATCGACGCCTTCGATGACGCCGCTGCGGCCATTTTTCAGGCGCACGTGTTGTCCTGCTTCGTAGATCGGCATGGTTGGCTCTCCAGTGCTTGCGTGGACGGGTGAAGGCCCGCGAGCGGGCATGCGTGAACGATAGGCGTGCGCGTGGCGGCGGCCCATGGGCCGAACGTGCCGCGCGAGGTCACGGGACGAAGGGCCGGGGCGTTTGCAAGCGGATGCCGATAGACTCTCTGTTACGTACGCTCATTCGCGCATGACGCCGGTCATGCGCCCACCGGACTTCCCGCGATGCGAAGACACGCGCAGCACGACACGCCGACCGTCCTGTTCGGCGCGTTCGATCGGCACAATTTCGGCGACCTGCTGTTCCCGCACGTCGCCGAGCGCATGCTCGACGGCGGCGACCTGCGTTTCGCCGGCCTGGCCACGCGCGACCTGCGCCGCTACGGCGGCCATCGCGTCGACGCGTTCGCCCGGATCGCGGCGGATTCGCGCGGGCACGCGCTGAACGTCGTGCATGTCGGCGGCGAACTGCTGACCTGCAATGCGTGGGAAGCGGCCGTCATGCTGTCGCGCCCGGGCGAGACCCGGGACGACCTCGCGCATGCCGACACGTGGGCGCAAAACGGGCCCGCGTGGGCGCATGCGCGGTTCGGCACGGCGTCGCTGGCACCGTACGTGCTGTCTCGGCATGCGTATCCGGACGCGCCGATGCGCCGCGTCGCGTTCAATGCGGTCGGCGGTGTCGCGCTCGACGCAGTCGATGCGGCGCTGCGCGACGAGGTGCTCGCCGCGCTCGCGGCGGCGGAAGACGTCAGCGTGCGCGACGCGCACACGCATGCGCTGCTGAGCGCGGCGGGCATTCGCGCGCGGCTCGTGCCCGATCCGGCAGCCATGACCTGCGCGCTGTTCGGCGCGCGGATTCGCCGCCACGCCGGCGAGCGCGCGATGCGGGAGGTGTTGCGCGCGTTTCCCGGCGGCTATGCGGCCGTGCAGTTCAGTGCCGATTTCGGCGACGATGCCACGCTGGACCTGCTCGCGCATGCGCTGACGCGCGCGGCGGAGTCGCATCGGCTCGGCATCGTGCTGTTCCGCGCGGGCGCGGCGCCGTGGCACGACGATCTCGCGTGCTACGAGCGCATCGCCGGCCGGATGCGGGGCGCGTCGGTCAGGCTCTTTTCGTCGCTGGATCTGTGGGATATTGGCGCGCTGATTGCCGGCAGCCGCGTGTATTGCGGCAGCAGCCTGCATGGCCGGATCGTCGCGATGTCGTTCGCGCGGCCGCGCGTCAACGTCCGTCATCCGGGCGACGGCGCGCGGATGACGAAGGCGGGTGCGTATGTGGCGACGTGGGAGGCGGCGGGGGTGCCGGGCGTCGTCGGCGTGGATGATGTCGGCGATGCGATCGGCGACGCACTGCATGCGGATGCGGCGACGCTCGAAGGCAAGGCGAGGGAACTGGCCGATCTTTACCGCGAAGGGTTCGCGTGGGTGCGCCGAATGTTTTGACCAACGAGAGTGGACATGACCTTGCTTAGTCTTTCCGATTCCCGCGTTGCGCTGATTCCGGTCGTCGACACCGGCGAGCCGCTGGTCGCGCTCGATGGGCTGAGCACGCGGCTGCGAATGGATCATTCGACGGAACACCGCGCCAACCTCGGTTATGACCTCGATTTTCGCGCGCGCGAGACGGTCGGCGTGAAACTGGCGAAAGCGTCGCTACAGCTTCCGGATGGTTTTACGTTGCTGGTGAAAGAGTCCTTGCGTCCGTCGACGCTGCAGGACAAGTGGTTCCGGGAGTATCGGCACAAGATCCTGGCCCACCATCCGGGCATCGCGGAAGACGACGCGAACGTGTTGGCTTCCCGGTACGTCGCGCCGCCTTCGGTCGCCGGGCATCCGACCGGCGGGGCGATCGACGTCACGCTGTGCGACGGCGAAGGCAGGGAACTGAATCTCGGATGCCCGTACGACGCCGATGAGGCCTCGTCCAACGGCGCATGCCGCTCCGCGTGCGACACGCTGGAGCCGCAAGCCGCGGCGCATCGCCGGATCCTCTTTACCGTTCTGGGCGAAGCAGGCTTCGTCAACTACCCGTTCGAATGGTGGCATTGGTCCTACGGCGACCGATATTGGGCTGTGGTTACGCGGCGCGAACATGCGATTTATGGGGCTGTAGATATGCGCTGACGCGCATCCGTGCCGGTGTTGCAAGAAGCGGCGTGACGCGCGCGACCCCTTCCGAATGAACGGAAGCGGTCGGCGCGCCACGTGACGCTCGAATCCCTCACTCGCGCTTCGGGGAAGGCAGCGTTTCGAAATCCTGGTGCAGGCTCGCCGTCGCGCGCGAGGCGTCCCACGCATTCGAACTATGACGCGCCGCCTCGAAATCGCGCGCGGGCCCGACGGTCATCGACGCCGCGGCATTGAGCGCCGAACCGAACGCGGTGACTGCGCCGTCGCGGTATTCGCCGCGCTGCAAATGCCCGAGTGCGTCAGTGCCGAACGACTTGCTTTCGGTCATGTGCGCACCGGTGTGCGTCTGCGTGCCCTGGGAGATGCCGTGGAGGTTGCCGAGCACGCTGTCGCGCGAACCCGGCGTAATGCCGAACCCATTGCTCTGCAGCGTCGAGCTGACGTGATGCACGGCCGCCGAATAGTAGGTTGCGTTCGATTGTCCCATGTAGGCGGCGGATTGCTCCGTCACCTCCTGGCGGCGCGTATGCGGCGTCGACAGGTTCTGCAGGCCCGTCAGCGATGCGCCACCGGTCGAACGCTCGTTCGGGCGCCGGGTCGGCTGGGAATCGCCGCTCGACGGAGCAGGCGTGGTGTAGTTCTGCAGCGGCGCGGCGTGGCCGCCGTTGATTTTATCGGGCATGGTCGAGACCTTTGCTCAAGAGATGAAAGGGCCGCCGGGCGCCGCGGCGCTCGACGGAACGATCGACTGGCAGTGTGTTCGTCGAAACCGGATGTCGGCGACCGTCGATCGATGAGGGCATGATGCGCGTCGCGGCGAGGGGGGCGGCGTGACACGCGAAGCGCGCGACGCGAAAGCGAAACGTCGAATGCATGGGCAGGCATCGGGTGTCGCCGCGCATCGCTCACTCACCGCCGCTGCAACACCGTCCGCATCGCCGTCACGTCATCAGGCGCGCGCTCACCCGATGCCGCCTGCTCCGCATACTCCCTCCCCGCATCCGTCGCGCGGGCATGCGACGTCGCCGCATCGTTCGCGAGACCGATCTCGATGCGCCGCACGATCAGGCTTTCGATCGCGACCCGCGCCTCGCCGCTGCGCATGCCGAGATCGCGCATCAGGTTGAATGCGTTCATGAGATCCGCATCCTTGTCGATCGCATCGCGCAGCGCGCGCTTCTGCTGCGACGTCGACGCATCCTTCGCGTGTATGCCCCGGTAGAACGCATGCAGCTTCGCGTGACCTTCGCCCGCGAAGCGATCGATGCTGCGGTCGACGATCGTCATCGCGTGCTTGGCCGTCAGGTCGGCCATGTCGTTCTTGTTCGTCGTCGATTTCTTCTCGTCGATCCAGCGCCCCGGAACGATCTTGCCGAAGCGCTTGCGATCGGCCTCGATCCGCCCGTTGTCCTTCAGCACCGCATGGATCCCCTCGATCGCTTCGTCGGGCGTCTCGTCGTCGATGCCGCGCGTATCGAGCGACATGCGCTCGCGCAGCGCGTTACGGTCGATCTCGCGCGCCTTGTCGTTGCGCATCCGCTGCTTCACGCCGCGCACGCCTTTGCCGATGTCGAGCGCGTTCATCAGCCCGAGCGCGAAGCCCGCCTGTTTCGTCGCGATCGCGGCCGCGCTGGCCGGCGCGGCCGCAAGCCCCTGCGTGCCGGCGATCAGCGCCGCGCCCGACGCGATGCCGAGCGCGTTGCGGCCGAGCTCGTAGGCGGCGCGGTTCATCCGCTTGCCGGCGACTTCGTGGCGGATGTAGAGCGTCAGCAGCACGTCCTTCGCACGCGCGCTTTCGGCCGCAAGCTGCGGATCGTCGCTCGCCGCAAGCGTCATCACCTTGTCGAGGTCGTAGTCGAGCCTGCCCTTGCGGTCGCGCGTGAGCATCAGCCGGTCGAGCCGGCGCGCATCGCTGCCGGCGGCCGCGCCGCTGAACGCCGCGACGTCACGGTCGCGCATCGCCGACAACTGGTGGTCGTAGCGCCGGCGCTTGCGCCACGATGCGAACAGCGCATGGCCGTTCACGCCCGCGCCGACCGTCTCGTGCGCGAGGCCGGCGCCGAGCCCGCCGATCGCGAGGCCGGTTGCGTCCGCGCCGTGATGATTGGCGGCGGCGGCGTTGAACAGCGGCGCGAGCGGGCGGATGCCGTTCGCCTCGACGAGCGTGAAGCCCGGCTTGCTGCGGTCGTAGGCCTGGCCGGGCTGGCGTTCGGGAGGCGGGGCGTGGAATGCGTCGACGGGCGGCGGAGCAGCCTGCTGTGTAGTGGGCGGGGGCGGTGGAGGCGGCGGCGCGGTGGTCGGCGACGTGCTGCCGTTCGTCTGGCCGATGATGGCGCCAAACGAAAGCGGCTCGCCGAGCGACAGCGGCGGCAACTGCGGCGGCGCGTCGCTTCGGCTGTGATTGACCGCCTCACGCGCGCTGCGCAACTGCCCGTGCGAGAACGCGCCGAGCGAGCGCCTCGGCCGGTCGCTTGGCGGGTTCGACGAGGAACCCGGCGCGTTCCGGTTCGGATCGGCGACGGTGGACGACTGCGTTGACTGCTGAACCGACTTCAACATGACGACGTGCCTCCTGTATGGATCGATACCCCCGGCAAACGACATGAGCGCCGATGCGCGCTTCCTGCAGATTTCCCGCTAATGACCGGCGAGCTGCTTCACCTGCTGCGCGAGCCCCGCCAGCGAAATCTGCCCGCGCATCTCGCTGACGAAACTCCCCGCCAGCACCGCGACGATCAGCACCGCGATCGCGCCCTTGAGCGGCTGGCTGACGTTCATCAGGTCGAGCTTCTGCGCAGACCGCGACACGAACGCCAGGCCCAGGTCGACGAGCAGCAGCATCGCCATCATCGGCGTGGCGATCCGCGCGACCATGTTCATCAGCATGTCGATGCGCGCCTGCGCGAACATTTCGAGCAGCGGCGCGGGCACCGGATCGAACGAGCCGAGCGGCCACCACGCATACGATTCATACAGCGCGCCGAGCAGGAACGTCATGCCGCCCAGCAGCCAGAACGACGCGATCGTCAGTTGCCCGAACAGCGTGGCCATCAGCGACGTCTGCGTGCCCGAGCTCGGGTTCTGCATCTGCACGTTGTTGAAGCCGGCGAGATCGTCGACGTAGGTGCCGATCGCCTCGGCGGCCCAGAACACGGTGGACGCCGCGATGCCGAGCACGAGCCCGATCACGGCCTCCTTCGCGCAAGCGATCACGAGGAACGCGCCGTGAAGCTGCGGCAGCAGCGCCTGTTGCCCGCACGCGACGAACAGGCACCACACCGCGGCCGCGCCGCTGCGCATCGGGCCCTTCATCACGTTGTCGGCGGTCGCGGGCAGGATCGTCATGATCACGAGCAGCCGCTCGCTCGACAGCGCGAGCAGCACGATGAAGCTGATGAATTCGTCGCCCAGGTGCTGCAGCGGAAAGATGTCGTAGGTCGTCATGCGTCCGTCTCGTTGGATGCCCGCGCGGCCGCGAGCCGGCGCGCGAGCACGCCTTCCTCGATCTCCTCGTCCTGCACGTCCTCGGCCGCTGCGTCGGCCGCGCGTGCGAGCCGGCGGATCCGCTCGTGCACGACGTCGATCTGCGCGTCGTTGCGCGCGATCTGGCGCGCGGTCGCGGCGAGCTGGTCGAGCTTCGCCTGCAAGGCCGCACGCAGCCGTGCGCACTGTGCGCTCGCGAGCGCGTGCTCGTCGAGCAGCACGTCGCGATAGCGGCGGCATGCCGCGTAATCGCCGATCGTGAACGGCGCGTGGCCGGCGGCCATCGCGTCGACGCGCGCCGCATAGCGATTCGCCGCGTCGAGCTTCGCGTACGCGTGCGCTTCGCCCTGCGCGAGCTCGGCCGCCGCCGCGTCGCGTTCGGCGCGCTGCGCGGCCTGCGCGTCGCGCAGCTTCGCGCCGCGCTGCTCGCGCCGCGCGAGCAGCGTCTCGAACGCGCGTTGCGTGCGGTGCTTCATTGTTGGACGAGCGCGTGCAGCGCGGCGAGCGTCGCTTCGGGCGCCATGTACTCGTCGGTGCGCTGGTTGAGGAACGCGCGGATCCGGTCGATCTTCGCGACGGCCTCGTCGGCCGCCGGGTCGCTGCCGGCCTGGTATTCGCCGAGCTGCAGCAGCGTCTCGATCTCGCGATGCTTCGCGAGCAGCTGGCGCAGCCGGCCGGCCGCGCCGACGTGCTCGCGCGTCGTGACCTGCGGCATGATCCGCGACAGGCTGCCGAGCACGTCGATCGCCGGATACTGGTTGCGCGCGGCGATATCGCGCGACAGGATGATGTGGCCGTCGAGAATGCCGCGCACTTCTTCGGCGATCGGGTCGCTGCCGGAATCGTCCTCCGCGAGCACCGTATACAGCGCGGTGATCGAGCCTTGCTCGCCCATCCCGGTGCGTTCGAGCAGGCGCGGCAGCTCGGCGAACACCGAAGGCGGGAAGCCGCGCCGCGCGGGCGGCTCGCCGGCCGCGAGGCCGATCTCGCGGCCGGCGCGCGCGAAGCGCGTCAGCGAATCCATCATCAGCAGCACGCGCTTGCCCTGGTCGCGGAAATACTCGGCGATCGCGGTGGCGGCATACGCGGCCTTCGCGCGCTCGATCGACGAGCGGTCGGAGGTCGCGCACACGACCACCGAGCGCGCCATGCCGTCCTCGCCCATGATCAGCTCGACGAACTCGCGCACTTCGCGGCCGCGCTCGCCGATCAGCGCGATCACGTTGATGTCGCACGACGCGCCGCGCGCGAACATCCCGAGCAGCGTGCTCTTGCCGACGCCCGCGGGCGCGAAGATCCCCATCCGCTGGCCTTCGCCGAGCGTGATCAGGCCGTCGACGATGCGCACGCCGGTCGCGAGCGACGCGTCCACCATGCGCCGCGACATCGGGTTCGGCGGCGGTGCGAGCACCGGGCGCAGCGCGTCGTAGTCGAGCGGGCCGCGCCCGTCGATCGGCTCGCCGAAGCTGTCGATCACGCGCCCGAGGATGCCGTGGCCGACCTTCACCGACAGCGGCCGCCGCAGGCCGATCACGCGCGTGCCGCGATTGACCTCGCCGAGCGTGCCGAACGGCGACAGCAGCGCGACGTTGCGCGTGAAGCCGACCACTTCCGCATGCTGGATCAGCACGCCCGACGCGCTGCGCAGCTCGCACAGCTCGCCGAGCGTCGCCTCGAGGCCGACGACGCGCACGATCGTGCCGATCACCTCGAGCACCTTGCCGGTCATGCCGACCGCGGGCTCGATCGCGAGCCGCGCGGCCATCGCGTCGGCGACGCGGGACAGGTCGGTCAGCGCGTTCATGCGCGCCCCGCGTCGTCGAGTGCGCGGGCGAGCGCCGCGCGGATCGCATTCAGCTGCGTGTCGAGGCTCGCGTCGACGGTGCCGAAGTCGGATTCGCACACGCAGGTGCCGCGCGCGACGCGCGGCTCGACCACGACGTCGACGGGCACGTTGCGCCCCTGCCGGCGCCATGCGTCGGCGAGCAGCCCGAACTGCTCGCGCGCGGCGTCGTAATCGGCGTCGCACACGCGCACCGTCAGGTAGCTCGCGCCGGCGACGACGCGCTCCACCGTCTCCGCCGCGCGCGCGAACAGGCCGCGCGCGTCTTCCGTGCGCACCATCTGCTGCACGGCCGCGGCGACGAGCTCCGCGAGCCGTTCGCGCATCCGGTCGCGCACGTTGCGCTCCTGCTCGAACGAATCGGCCGCTTTCGCATGCCAGTCGGCGATCGCCTGCGCGCGGCCCGCGTCGTAGCCGCGCGCATAGGCGCTGTCGTGCTCGCGCTGCGCTGCTGCGACGAGCGCGTCGGCCTGCGTGCGCGCGTCGGCGGCGATCCGTGCGGCGTCGTCGCGGGCCGCGCGCAGCACGGCGTCGCGTTCCGCCGCGAGCGCGTCGAGCGCGGCGTCGAGCGCCTCGACCGTCTCGTACGCGTCGCGGCGCAGCACGCCGTGCGGCGCGTCGATGCAGAGATCGTCGGCGAGCGGGATCTGTCGGTTCTTCAGCCAAAAAGCCATGACCACTCCGGAAACAGCGACGGCAGGCGCGCGAGCAGCGTCGCGCCGTCGGCGCTCGCGCCAGCGTGTTCGATCCACGGCGGGCGCACGGCGTCGCGCGGCAGCGCGAGGCGCACGATGCGCATCGGCCCCGCCGCCGACCACGCCCGTTCGTGCTCGAACAGGCACCAGCCTTCCCAGGCGACGTCGTCGCCGGACAGTTGCGCGAGCGGCGCGGCCGGCTCGCGCCGGTCGAGATCGCGCGCGCGCGGCGCATCCGGCAGCGCGGCCAGCGCGCGGCAGCCGTCGGCGCCGACCCAGCCGGCAAGCCGTTCGCGGCTCGCCCGGTCGATCCAGTGGCGCAGCTCGGTGCGCCGCCGCAGCAGCGCGCGCACGCGCAACAGCCGCAGCGCGTCGGCGACGGGCAGCGCGGCGAGCCGGTTCGCGGGCGCATCGAAGCCGTCGAGCGACGGCGACGCAATGCCGAGCGTGCGCAGCAGCCGCAGCGAGCACGCGGCGCGCAGCGCGGGCGCATGGGCATGCATCGTCGCGACGAGCGGCGCGAGCGCGCCGTGCCAGCTCGCGTGCGCCCAGTCGGCCGCGCGTCGCGCGTTCGTGTCGTAGCCGGCGAGCCATGCGGCCCGCGTCGCGACGCTCGCGACCGTCGCGCCGCCGCTCATCGCGCGGAGGCTTGCTGAGAAGCAGCCGCGTTCGCATCGCCGCCGCCACCGCCGCGCAGCCGCGCGGCGAGGCCGCCCGCGCCCGCGCCGCCCTGCTTGCGCGCACGCCACCACAGCACGCCGCCGCCGGCCGCGAGCAACATGCACACGACGACGGCGATCAGCACGCCGACGAGCGCGACGCCGCCGGATTTCTGCGCGGACGGCTGCGCGGCCGACACGAGATCGATCGGCTCGGCGGCGACCGACGTGACGCTCACCTCGTCGTATTTCAGCCCCTCGACGCTATGGACGACGAGGTTCTTGATCTGCGGCGTGAGCGTCGCGAGGTTCGCGTTCGGCCGGTACTTGATGAACACCGACGCCGACGACGGCTTCGCGACCTGCGCGAGCGGATCGTTGTTCGGCAGCACGATGTGCACGCGCGCGACCACGACGCCGTCGATTTTCGACAGCGTGTCCGACAGCTCCTGCGACACGCCGTAGATGAACCGCACGCGTTCCTCGGTCGGCGTCGACACGAGGCCGTCCTTCTTGAACAGCGCGCCGAGATCGTCGTAGCGCGTCGCGGGCAGCCCGCGCGCGCGCAGCACTTCCATCGCCTTGACGATCTGCTTGTCGTCGACGGCGAGCGTCCAGGTCTTGCCGCCGTCGGGCGACTTCTTCTGCGCGTCGACGCCGTTCTGCAGCAGTGCGGCCATCATCTCGTTGCAGTCGCGCTCCGCGAGGCCGCCGTACAGCTCCTGCTGGCAGCCGGCGACGAGCACGGCGCTCGCGAGCAGCACGGCGAGCCGGGCCGTGCGGCGGCGGCCGCTCGCGGAGATCGGGGGATGGAGTCGGTTCATGGCTATTGGTTCTTCATCAGCGAGCCGATCGCATCTTTCGTCGACGTGACGACGCCCATCTTCGCCTGCAGGTCGATCTGCATCGCGGTCGCCTCGGCCGACGCCTGGATCGACGCCGCGAACATCTGGTTCATCGACAGCTCGTCCGCGTGCTGGCTCAGGTACGCGGCGTTGTCGAGCGTCTGCCTGATCGCGGCGTCCGACGTCTCGACGAGCTTCGAGATCGCGCTGCCTTCCTGCGCGTGCGAGACGGGCGGCGTCGGCGTTGCGTTCGACATCAGCGCCTGGAAACGGCCGGCGACGTCGGGCGAAACCTCGGGCGGGACGTGGCTCGTGGCGCCGGCGGGCGCCGCCGCCGCGTCGGAGAAGGCGACGTCGAGCGCCCGGGTCAGGTCGGTCGGGGAAAGCGGGGCGGTCATGTCGGCCTCCTCGTCAAAGACGCAGATATTGCTGATGCGCGAACGCCGCCTGCGCGTCGAAGCCGCCGGCCGCGTTCGCGGGTGCGGCGCCGGTCGCATCGCCGTTCGCCGCGGCGGCCGATTCGGGCAATTCCCAGACGCCCGTGCGGTCCGCATGTTCCTTCGCGAGCATCACGTCGTGCTGCCGTTCGAGCGCACGCACCAGCGCGACCGCCTGAGCGGGGCTGCCGGCCGCCAGCACTTCGTCGGCGGCGATCCGCCATTCGGGGTCGCGCTTCAGTTGCAGCGCGAACGCGAGCAGCGCCTTGCCGTAGATCGCGTTGGTCGTGCCGTTCGCGATTTCCGCGAACACGCGCACCGCGTCGTCCCAGTTGCCGAGCGCAACGTGCAGCATGCCGTCGAACATGTCGGCGGCCGGCAGCTGCGGCGCGAGCACGCGCAGCGCGTCGATCAGCAGGCCGATGTCGTACGGATCGGCGGCCGGGCCGTCGAGCGCGCCGCCGAGCGCAAGGCTCGCGGCGTCGATCAGTTCGTTCAGCGCCGCTTGGCTGCATCGCAGGTAAGTCGGCCGGGATTCGTCCATGGTGTGCGCTCCGTGGCGCCGCGCGAGCGGCGCATGTCGTTGAGGGAAAGGCGTATGAGGCGCAAGGTAGCAGCGCGCCGCGGCCGGCCGGGCGCCGATGCGAAGCGTGCGCGCGCGGCGCGAAGCGGCGTCGTGCGCTTCGCGCCCGACGGCGCCGCTTCGGGTCGGCAAGCGCCTGCGCGTTCGTGCGCCGCTAACGTACGCGTCATGTCCGACTCTCGACAGGAACGGCGGCGATGGCCGAAGAGAAAACCGAAGAGCCTTCCGAGCGGAAGCTGAAGAAAGTTCGCGAGAAGGGCCAGGTCGCGAAGAGCAAGGACGTCGCCGACGCGGTGACGCTCGCGGCCGTGATCGGCGTGCTGAGCGCGGGCGAATCGTTGCTGTTGGGCGGCCTGACGCGCACGATCCGCACGGCGCTCGATTTCGTGAATGGCGATCGCACGCCGCAGGCAACGTTCTCGGCGCTGCACGACCTTGCCGCGAGCGCCGCGCTGACGATGCTGCCGTTCGTCGCCGCCGCGATCGTCGCGGGCATCGTGTCGCAGGCGCCGCAGGCGGGGTTCCTGATCACGCTCGAACCCGTGATGCCGAAGTTCGACGCGATCAACCCGATGGCGGGGATCAAGAAGATCTTCTCGATGAAGTCGCTGATCGAGCTCGTCAAGATGATCGTCAAGGCGATCGTGCTCGCGTGCGTGATCTGGAAGCTGATGACGTCGCTGTTCCCGCTGGTCGTCGCGAGCGTGTACGAGGCGACGCCGCAGTTGTCGCGCGTGCTGTGGACCGTGCTGATGAAGCTGCTCGGCGTGGTCGCGCTCGTCGTCACGGTGTTCGCGGCGGCCGACTACAAGCTCGCGCGCGTGATGTTCATCCGCGACAACCGGATGACGAAGGAAGAGACGAAGCGCGAGCACAAGGAGAGCGAAGGCGATCCGCACACGAAGGGCGAGCGCCGCCGGCTCGCGCGCGAGATCGCGACCAGCGCGCCGGCGCGGCAGAAGGTCGGGCAGGCGAACGTGCTGGTCGTCAACCCGACGCACTACGCGGTCGCGATCCGCTACGCGCCCGACGAGCATCCGCTGCCGCGGGTGATCGAGAAGGCCGTCGACGACGGCGCGCTCGCGCTGCGCCGCCACGCGCATGCGCAAGGCGTGCCGATCGTCGGCAACCCGCCCGTTGCGCGCGCGCTGTACCGCGTCGAGCGCGACGCGGCGATTCCCGAAGAACTGTTCGAGACGGTGGCCACGATCCTGCGCTGGGTCGAATCGGTCGCGGGCACGCGCGCCGAAGCCGCCGTCGCTCCCATCGCGAGGTCGTCATGACGCTGAAAACCCTCAAACTTCCCGCCGGCGGCGAGGTCGGCATCACGATGCTGATCGTCGCGATCGTCTCGCTGATGATCCTGCCGCTGCCGCCCGAAGTGATCGACGTGCTGCTCGGCATCAACATCGCGATCAGCGTCACGCTGCTGATGGTGACGATGTACGTCGGCAGCATCGTGTCGCTGTCGGTGTTTCCGTCGGTCCTGCTGTTCACGACGCTGTTCCGGCTGTCGCTGAACATCGCGTCGACGAAGTCGATCCTGCTGCACGCGAACGCGGGCGACATCATCGAAAGCTTCGGCGAGCTCGTCGTCGGCGGCAATCTGGTGGTGGGCCTCGTCGTGTTCCTGATCATCACGACCGTGCAGTTCATCGTGATCGCGAAGGGCTCGGAGCGGGTGGCCGAAGTCGGCGCGCGCTTCACGCTCGACGCGATGCCCGGCAAGCAGATGAGCATCGACGCGGACTTGCGCGCGAACATCCTGACGCCCGACGAGGCGCGCCGCAAGCGCGCGACGCTCGCGAAGGAGAGCCAGCTGCACGGCGGGATGGACGGCGCGATGAAGTTCGTGAAGGGCGACGCGATCGCGGGGCTCATCATCACGCTCGTCAACATCGTCGCGGGCATCGCGATCGGCGTGATGTACCACGGGATGACGGCCGGCGACGCGGCGAACCGCTTCTCGATCCTGTCGGTGGGCGACGCGATGGTGTCGCAGATTCCGTCGCTGCTGATCTCGGTGGCGGCCGGCGTGATGATCACGCGCGTCGCCGACGATCACGACGAAGGCGACGGCGCGTCGCTCGGCTCGGAGATCGCGAAGCAGCTCGGCGGCAGCCATCGCGCGCTGTATTTCGCGGCGGTGCTGCTGGTCGGCTTCGCCGCGGTGCCGGGTTTTCCGGCGATGCTGTTCGTGCTGCTGTCGGCGATGCTGGCGTTCGCCGGCTACCGGCTGCAGAAGGGCGCGCGCCGCACGACCGCGCGCGGCGAGCCGGTGATCGCGCTGCAGCGCGCGGGCGCGAAGAGCAGCACGCCGTCGATCCTGCCGCGCGCGCCGCTGTTCACCTGCGCGATCGGCGTGCGGGTGTCGCCGGATCTGGTCGCGCGGCTCGCGCCCGCCGCGCTCGATCGCGCGTTCGACGAGGAGCGCGCGAAGCTGCAGGAGGAGCAGGGGCTGCCGTTTCCGGGCATCACGCTGTGGACCACCGACGCGCTGCCCGACGCGACCTGCGAGATCCTGATGCGCGACGTGCCGCAGGCGCGGTTCGAACTGCCCGCCGACCAGACGATGCTGCCCGACGCGGCGTCGGACCCGGCGCTCGCCGGCCGCTGCACGAAGCGCGGGCCCGCGGGCGGCCTCGCCGAGAGCTACTGGATCGACGACAAGGCGGTGCCGGCCGGCGCGCGCGCGTGGCGCGCGGAGCAGGTGATCGCGCACGAGACGATCGCGCTGTTGCGGCGCAACGCGCACCTGTTCCTCGGCATCCAGGAAACCCAGTGGATTCTCGACCAGCTCGGCATCGACTATCCGGGGCTCGTCGCCGAAGTGCAGAAGGCGCTGCCGACGCAGCGGATCGCCGACGTGCTGCGCCGCCTGCTCGAAGAGCACATCCCGATCCGCAACGCGCGCGACATCATGGAGAGCCTCGTCGCGTGGGGGCCGAAGGAGAAGGACATGCTGATGCTCGCCGAATACGTGCGCGGCGACCTGTCGCGCTACCTCGCGTATCGCGCGTCGCGCGGCACGCGGCAACTGCCGGCCGTGCTGCTCGACCTGCCGGTCGAGCAGCATATCCGCCAGTCGATCAAGCAGACGCCCGCCGGCAACTTCCTCGCGCTGCCGCCCGAGCAGGTCCGCTATCTGGTCGACAGCGTCGCGTCGTTCGTCGGCGAGACGCCGCGCCACGACGTCGCGCTCGTCACGTCGATGGACGTGCGCCGCTACACGCGGCGGATGATCGAGGCGCGGCTCGGCTGGCTGCCGGTCTATTCGTACCAGGAGCTCGGCGACCAGGTCGAGCTGCAGCCGGTCGGCCGCGTGACGATGCCGTCGGCGGCGCCGGCATGAGCGCCGCCGACCTGAGGCCCGTGCGGATCATCGCGGGCGAGCCGGTGGCCGAAGCGGGCGGATCGCCGACGGCTGCGCGCGCGGCCCGGCGCGGCTTCGACTATGCGCAACTGCTGCGGCGCTCGCGCGTCGCGCCGGCCGGCGAACGCGCATCGGCCGGCGACGAGCGGTGGCGCGATGCATCGACGCCGTGGCGAGACGGCCCGCCGCCGTCGTTCGAGCGGGACCCGGACGCATTGCCGGACGCGCTCGGGCGCGAAGCGATGGCGCGCGCGTGCGCGGGTTCCGATGCGTTCGTCAATCAGGTGTTCGCGCAGCGCGAGCGGATGGTGCGCGTGGCCGAGACGCTCGCGGCCGAGATCGCCGCGCTGTGCGGCGACGACGCGGCGGGCCAGTGGGACATCAGCTTGCCGCTCGATGCGGCGCTGCTGCCGGACACGCTGCTGCATCTGGTTCTTTCGCGTTTCGACTTGCGGCTTCGGTTCGAGACGCCGGACGCGGCGACGCGGCACTTACTCTGCACGCATGGCGCGACGCTGCATGCGCGACTCGACACGCTGCTCGCGCATCACGGCACGCCGCGCACGATCGAGATCGACGTCGACTGAGCGCGCGCAACCGAACCCGACCAATCGCGACGATGGATACCGAGCCGATCGAACTGGAACCCGACACCGCGGCGCCGCGCGATATCGATGCAGCGCTGCCGCTGCCCGCATGCAGCGCGTTCGGCGCGGCGCTCGCGCGCATCGTCGCCGACGCGCGGCTCGCCGCGTGGCTCGCGCGCTTCCCGGCGATGTCCGGCTGGCGCGCGGCGCTGGACGAGCGGCCGCGCTTCGAGCGCCCCGGCGTGCTGGAGCTGCGGCTGAACGGCGCGACCGCGCGCGTCGCGATCGATCTCGCGGCGTTTCCGGCGCTCGACGTCGTGGCCGCACCGGCGCTCGACGCGCGCGGCGATGCCAGCGTGTCGCTGCGCACGGCGCTCGCGTCGGCCTTGCTCGCGCCGCTCGTCGCCGCGTTCGCGGCGGCGGGGCTAGACGGCGTGACGATCGGCGGGCTGCGCGCCGTGAATGCGGCGGCGCTCGACGCGGCCCGCTGCGTGCTGTCGTTCGCGCTCGACGGCGCGCCGATGCGCTGCGCGCTGCTCGATGCACAGATGCCGTGGCTCGACGCGCTCGCGGCCCGGCTGCGCGGCGAGCGGACACATGACGCCGCGGGCCTGCTCGCGCGCGTGCGCCTGCCCGGCCGGGTGCGGCTCGGCTCGCGCAGGCTGCCGCTCGCGGTGCTGCGCAGCCTGCGGCCGGGCGACGTGCTGCTGGATCTGGCGCCGGCCGCGCTCGGCGCCGCGCGGGCGGGCCCGCTGCACGCATGGTGGGGCGCGCGTCGCGCGACGCAATGGCATGCAACCGTTCTGATCGAGGGAACCACGATGACGATGATCGATACACCCGATACCGCCGACGATCTCGACGAGCCGATCGTCGCGGGCGACCTGCCGGCGGATTCGCCCGCAGATTCACGAGCCGATTCACAGGCCGATACGCCGGACGCCGATACGCCGGGCGCCGCGCCCGAGCGGGCGAGCCTCGGCGACGTCGACCTGCCCGTGCACGTCGAGATCGACACGCTGTCGCTGTCGATCGCCGAGCTGGCCGCGCTGCGGCCGGGCTACGTGCTCGAACTGCCGCTCGCCGCGCGCGACGTGCCGGTGCGGCTCGTCGCATACGGCCAGGCGATCGGCGGCGGCCGGCTCGTCGCGGTGGGCGCGCATCTCGGCGTGCGGATCGACCGGATGGCAGGCGACGATGGTTCAGTTTAACGACATCACCGGCCTGCTGATCGCCGTGCTCGTGATGAGCATGGTGCCGTTCATCGCGATGGTGGTCACGTCGTACGCGAAGATCGTCGTCGTGCTCGGCCTGCTGCGCAACGCGCTCGGCGTGCAGCAGGTGCCGCCGAACATGGTGCTGAACGGCATCGCGATCCTCGTGTCGCTGTACATCATGGCGCCGATCGGCTTCGCCGCGCAGCAGCAGCTGCAGGGGCAGGCGCTGTCGCCGCAGCCGACGCAGGCGATGCTGCAGGCGTTCGGCGCGGCGAAGGAGCCGTTCCGCCAGTTCCTCGCCGCGCACTCGCGCGAGCGCGAGAAGCGCTTCTTCCTGCGCTCCGCGTCGGTGGTCTGGCCGAAGGCCGCGGCCGCGCAGCTGCGCGAGGACGACCTGATCGTGCTCGCGCCCGCGTTCACGCTCGCGCAGATGACCGACGCGTTCCGCATCGGCTTCATCCTGTACATCGCGTTCATCATCGTCGATCTCGTGATCGCGAACGTGCTGATGTCGATGGGGATGAACCAGGTGCAGCCGACCAACGTCGCGATTCCGTTCAAGCTGATGCTGTTCGTCGTGATGGACGGCTGGTCGACGCTCGTGCACGGCCTCGTGCTGACCTATGCCTGAATCGCCATTCCCGTTTCCCGATCCCGAGGAGATTCATCGATGGACATCGACGACCTGATCCGGCTCACGTCGCAAGGCATGATGCTATGCCTCTACATCTCGCTGCCCGTCGTGCTCGTCGCGGCCGCATCCGGGCTCGCGATCTCGTTCCTGCAGGCGATCACGTCGCTGCAGGAGCAGAGCATCTCGTACGGCGTGAAGCTCGTCGCGGTGACGGTGACCGTCGCGGTCGCCGGGCCGTGGGCGGCCGCCGAGATCCTGCATTTCGCGCAGCAGCTTCTTTCCGCGGCGGTGCCGTCGTGAGCCGCGTGACGCATGCGAGTGCGCAGGCGATTCACGCGCCGAAGCCCGATCCGCGGCGACGCCGGCCGGTGCGCGCGCGCACCGCGACCACCTATGGCAAGTACGGCACGCGCTTCACTTATTCGAACGGCTATCAGGCGATCGCGCTCGCCGCGCGCAACCAGATGCTCGCGAAGCTCAAGCCGCGCCCGAAGACGGCCGCGGCGGGCTCGCGCCGGCGTCGCCGCGCCGAGAGCCAGGACGAATCGTTCGACGGCGGCGACGAATCGACGCTGCCGCACGCGCACGTCGCGCCGCATGACGAGCACGACCGGCATTCGGGCGGGCAGGGCGGCGGCGGGCAGCAGCGCGATCAGGACGAGCGCGACGGCGAACAGGGGACGGTCGCTGTGCTGCCGCGCGTGCGCATGGCGCGGGCGCGGCCCGCTTCCGCGCCCGCACCCGCGCAGCGCGCGCTGAGCGACATCGCCCGCACGCTCGCCGATGCGGCGCAGCGCGAGCATGCGCTGCGGCACCTGTGGGCCGACACGCTGCTCCAGCTCGGCCGGCGCGTCGATGCGCAGCCCGGCGCGCACGTCACGGCCGCGCTGCTGAATCACCAGGCGGATCTGCTCGCCGCGCGCCTGCGCAGCGGCCCGTTGACGCCGATCGGCTGGAGCGGCGTCAAGCAGGTGCTGCTCGACGCGATGCAAAGCGCGGGCGGCGCGCCGCGCGATGCGTCGGTCGCGCGCAGCGAGCGCGCGCGCACGCACTATCTGTTGCTGCCGCTGCTCGTGTTCAACGCGGAGCGCCCGTCGACGAACCCGCAGCTCGCACGCGCGATCGCGAGCGTCGAGACGCTGCGCGGCGGCGTGTCGGTCGCGCAGCGGCCGAATGCGTGAGCGTCGCGGCGCTTCGCAAATGCGGCGATGAATTCGCATGACGAAGCAACTGCGAGGCCGCATCGAACTATTCTGGCTACATGGACGAACGATGCAGTGCGATCGATTCGGCCGACGCAAGTGAACCGCACCACGCAACGTAAAGGAGCCACCGATGAAGCTGCTGCGAATCCTGACCGGGCTGCACGCCGGCGCGGAAATCGCGCTCGACGCGGGCGAGCACCGGATCGGCGCGGGCGAGGACGCGGAGATTCGCATCACCGACTGGCGCGACGGCGATCTGCTGCTGTCGATCGATGCGCAGGGCGTGACGTGCGCGCGGCGCGCGACGCCGGTGCCGCCGGAGACGGCCGCCGATCCGTTCGACGCGGACGGCTCGCCGCTGCTGATGCTCGACTTCGTGCCGGTGCCGTTCGGCGAGACCGCGCTTTGCGTCGGGCCGGCCGACGGCGCGTGGCCGGGCGATCTCGAACTGCTCGCGACGCTGTGGGCGCCGCCGCCCGGCGCCGATGCGGCGCGGCGCGGCGCGCAGCGCAAGCTCGCGGCGTGCGCGGCGGCAGGCGGCGCGCTCGTCGCCGGGCTGCTCGCGATGGGCGCGATGCTGGCGAGCGCGCATCCGGGTGCGCCGCCGCCGGTCGAGACCGCCGACGCGCTCGCGAACCGCCTGGGCGCGGCGCTCAAAGGCGCGGGCTACGCGGAGCTGCATGCCGCGCCGCGCGGCGCGATGGTCGCCGTCACCGGGATGGTCGCGACGCCCGCCGACGATCTGGCCGCGCGCAAGCTGCTCGACCGGCTCGCCGCGCACCGCGTCGAGCGCCAGTACGACGTCGCGCAGGACGATGCGCAGAGCATCGGCGAATCGCTCGGCGTGTCGGGCGCGACGGTCGCGTATGCGGGGCAGGGGCGCTTCCGGGTGTCGGGCGTCGTGCCGGACGTCGCGCGGCTGCGCGCGGCGGTCGAGCGGGTGCGCGCGGACGTCGGGCCGAACGTGCGGGCGATCGACGTCGATGCGCGCCAGTCCGGCGACGCGCCGGTGCCGGTTGCGTACTCGGGGATGCTCGAGATCGGCGATGTGCGCTACATCGAGACGCCGGACGGCGTGAAGCATGTGTTTGCGGGCGCGCCGGCTGACGGCGCGCCGGACCTCAACTGACAGGAGAAGCAGCATGTACGAAGCATTGGAACAGGCAGCGGACGCATGCGGGCCGCTCGAGCAGGCGCTTGGCGCACCCGACGCGGCAATGCGGATCGGCACGCTGCGCCAGGCGCTCGGCGAGACGGCCGAGCGGGTGAGCGCGGCCACCGCGCAGGCGGCGAGCGATTTCGATCGCGACGCGATGCAGAAGATCTATCGCGGGCTGCTGGCGGCGCAGCGGATCGTCGCGACGCTGCACGACGCGAACATGACGGCCGCATAGCGGCCACGGTTTCGCCGCGCGCTGCGCGGCAAAAAAGCGGCGAGTCGCCCGGTCGGGCGGCGGGCCGGATCTTTGTCAACGCGTGAACGAATCACGCACATTCAGGAGAGTAATCATGTCGGCATTGGTAGGCGGTGCGCTGGGCGAAATGACCAAGGACACGATGGCAGGCATCGCGTTTTCGAAAGCGGCGACGAAGCTGCAGCAGATGCAGGAAATGACGAAGGCGGAGAACGACGTGAAGAAGCAGGCGACGAAGATGGTCTCCGACGCGTCGAAGCCGGCGCAGTAAGCCGGTTGCCGTTCGGCATCGTGTTGTCCGGCCGGCGCGCGAGCGCCGGCTGGTTTCTTTTCGGCAGCCGGATACCGGGGTGGAACGGTCATGAGTTGGGAACGTTATGTGCAGGTCATCACGGAGGTGTGCGCGATCGTCGATCTGCCGGACGTCGAATACGTGCTCGAGACGCGCACGATCGACGTCGAGGGCTTCGATGTGCGCATCGAGTATTTCGACGAGGATCCCGAGTCGATGTACGTGAACTTCCATTTCGGGATCGTCAGCGCGGGCCGCACGCTCGCGGTGTACCGGCTGCTGCTCGAGGCGAACCTGCTGATCTATGCGCAGGACCAGGCGCAGCTCGGGATCGACGCGGATACGGGCAGCATCGTGCTGCTGATGCGGCTGCCGCTCACGCCGGACGTGACGGGCGAGACGGTCGCCAACCTGTTCGCGCACTACGCGGAGCACGGCCGCTACTGGCGGCAGAACATCATCGAATCGGGCGACGAGATGTTCGGCGGCATCGCGTCCGGCGAATACTTCTGGCTGCGGGTGTAGCGGCAAGCGCGTGGCGGCCGGCGCGCGCGAAGGGGAGACCCGACGGGCGAGCCCTACGGGTAGCCCAATCGTAACGGAACGTCACAAACTGCTGCGCGGATCCGGCGCGAACGAGACGATAGCGGCACGCATCCACGCGCTGCGCCCCGTACCAAGCGGCGGCACGGCGCGCGGATCGAGCCCGAACCCTTCGTATTCGAACCCGCTTGCCGAGAGGATCCGCCATGTTTTCGACACTCTATTTCGCCGCCGCCGCCGCGCTCGCCAATCCGTCGTCGACCGACGCCTATCCGGCGCGCGTGCTCGACGGCCGCTTCGCCGACGCGGCCGCGCTCGTCGCCGCGCGCTGCGAAGCCGAGCCGGGCGATGCGGCCGCCGACGTGCGCGATGTTCACGCGTACGCGGACATCCAGCTCGTGCTCGGCCGTTTCGAGGAAGCCGAGGAAACGTTCCGCCGCGCGCAGAAGCTGCTGCGCGATTCGCGCGACCAGACGCGCGTGATGACCTGCCGCAACGCGAGCTGGCAGGCATTCTTCCAGAACCGCTTCGGCGTCGCGCAGGCGGGCTTCCGGCGGATTGCCGACGATCGTGCGGCGAGCGCCGCGCAGAAGCTCGAGAGCCTCGTCGGCGAGTGCGTCGTCATGCATCATCTCGGCCGCGCCGAGGACGCGATGGCGGCGCTCGACGTGCTCGACGCCGCCGCCCGCGACGCCGATCCGCGCTGGCAGCCGCTCGCGGGCGCGCTGCGCGCGGACTTGCTGCTGCAATACCGGATCGGCCGCGCCGATGCGCTCGGCGACCATGTCTACTGGCGCTCCGCGCTCGCCGATATGCCGTTGTCGGCGTTCGCGGAAACCGCTGCGCCGGCGGTGGGCGCCGATGCGCTGCCGCTGCTGCGGATGCGCGTCGACTACCTGCGGCAGGCGTGCGCGCTCGCATCCGGCGACCACGCGGCGCTCGCGCAGATCGACGCGCACGTGAGCTGGTGCGCAAAGGCCGGGCTCGTCGATTACCAGCGCAGCGTGCGCCTGGAAGTCGCGCTCGCGGCGCTCGCCGGCCAGGCGCCGAACGTCGCGGACACGATGATCGCGCCGTATCGCGACGCGGCCGGGCGCTGCGGCTCGCACGTGCGCTGGACGCTCGACTACCTGTATTGCGCGGCGAAGGTGCGCGAGCAGCAGGGGCGGATTCGCGAATCGTCGTCGCTGTATGCGCGTTATGCGCTCGCATCGGTGCGGCACGTGCGCTCGGACGGCGCGGCGCTGGCGCCCGCGCTCGCGATCGCGCGCTGCGGCACGCAGGCGGCCGCGCCGAGCGACGACGTCAGCGCGCGGCTGCCCGGCAAGTACCGGCGCGCGTATCGCTACCTGATGGAGCGGCTCGACCAGCGCGACCTGTCGGTGCGGGAGATCGCCGCGCACATCGACGTGACCGAGCGCGCGCTGCAGGCGGCATTCAAGACCTATCTCGGGCTGTCGCCGAGCGAGCTGATCCGGCGCCAGCGGATGGAGCGGATTCGTGGCGAGCTGCTGTCCGATGCGCCGGGCGCGGCGAGCGTGCTGGAGGTCGCGAGCCGCTGGGGTATCCAGCATCGGTCGACGCTCGTCAACGGCTATCGGCGCATGTTCGACGAAGCGCCGTCGCAGACGGCCGGCCGTTGAACACGCGGGCGGCGATGCATGACGCGTCGCCGCATCGCTTCGGTGTCGCGGGCACGCATTACGACGACACCGCCTTCCTGATCATGTCGATCAGCTTCATCCTGAAGCTGTTGACCATCTCCGCCACCGCCAGCAGCTGTTTCGCGAAGCCGACTGCGCGCTGCATCTCGATCGCCTGCCGGGTCTCGTGCTCGATCTGCTGGGGGCTCGGCATGCCGGATGCGGCGAATGCCGGCGTACCAGGGGCGCCGTGCGATCCGTGCGCGGCCCCGAACGGCGCCGGTTGCGCGTGTGCGGGGCCGGTTGCCTGCGGCGCGTCGCTCAGATCGATGAGATGGCCTTCCTGTGCGTGGGTGGGATGCAGCGCGGTCGGTTGCAGAACCGGATGATGCGCGACTGCCTGCAATTCGTCGGGTGTCGCTTCGAGCAACGATGGCGGTGTTCCGACGGGCTTGGGCGTCGGAGGCGCGTCGCTCAGGTCGATGAGGTTGCCTTCGTGTGTGGGCGCTGAATGAAGCACGGTCGGCTGCAGAACCGGATGATGCGCGACCGCCTGCAATTCGTCGGGTGTCGCTTCGAGCAGTGACGGCGGTGTTCCGGCGGGCTTGGGCGTCGGAGGCGGGTCGCTCAGGTCGATGAGGTTGCTTTCGTGTGTGGGCGTCGAATGAAGCGCGGTCGGCTGCAGAACCGGATGATGCGCGACCGCCTGCAATTCATCGGGTGTCGCTTCGAGCAGTGACGGCGGTGTTCCGACGGGCTTCGGCGTCGAAGGCGGATCGCTCAGGTCGATGAGGTTGCCTTCGTACGAGGGCGCCGAATGAAGCACGGCCGGCTGCAGAACCGGAATATGTGCGACCGCCTGCAATTCGGCGGGCGTGGCTTCGAGCAGCGACGCCTGCTTGTCGGCGGGCTTCGGCGGCGATTGGGCTTTTGACGCATCGGAACGGACCGCCGCCGATGACGACTGGCTGGACGGCACGGCGCCGCGCTTGTGCGACATGCGCGCCCGCTGCACCGGATTGCCCGACGACGTCAGCCCCGGCGGCTTGGCGCGGATCGCGTTGCTCCGCTTGAGCGTGACCGCGCTGTTCGCGCCTCCGGACAGGCCGGCGCGGTCGGCTTGACCCGCGTTCGTGGTGGTCGGTACGGACCGGGCGTCGGTTCGAATCACGATACGGCTCCTGTAGAAATGCGTGTGCCGCATGTCCCGTCGA
The DNA here is from genome assembly GCF_039848545.1 of Burkholderia stagnalis. Taxonomy (NCBI): domain Bacteria; kingdom Pseudomonadati; phylum Pseudomonadota; class Betaproteobacteria; order Burkholderiales; family Burkholderiaceae; genus Burkholderia; species Burkholderia stagnalis. The sequence continues at coordinate 664,582 of NZ_CP156687.1, read as the reverse complement.
GCGACGGGCAGGGTCGGCGCACGGTGGCACTGTACGGGGTCGGTGCGCCGCGGGCGGCCGCGGCGCGAAGCGGCGCACCCGCGCGCGAACGTCGCGAACGTCGTCGGCGCGGCGCGCACGATCGCGATTCGCGCCCGTCACCGCGTCTTCGCATGCACGCGGCGCACCCGCGCGCCGGCGCCCGACAATCGACGCGTCCCTTCCCTGAACCGGAGCCCCCGATGAACGCCATCCGTCCGCCCGAGCTGATCGAAACCGATCGCCTTCACCTGCGCCCGCTCACCGACGACGACGCCCCCGAGGCCTTCGACGCGCTGTTCGGCGATCCGGCGACGACGCTCGATCTGCCCTGGCCGACGCATCGCAGCGTCGATGAAACCCGTGCAAGCATCGCCCGTCTCGCCGACGGCTGGCGCAGCGGCGCGTTCTTCTGCTGGGGGCTGTTCGAGAAGCGCGACGGACGCCTGATCGGCACGCTCGAGCTGCACGGCCGTTTGCCGCGCATGGAAATCGGCCTCGTGACGAGCTTCGCGCCGGGGCGGGTGCGTACGCGGGCATGGTCGGAGATGCTGCGCAGCTTCCTCGACTGGCTGATCGCACAGCCCGGCGTTTACCGGATCGAGGCGTTCTGCTCGGTGACGGGCCGCGCCGCGCCGTTCATGCCGAAGCTCGGCTTCGTTCGCGAGGGCGTCGTGCGGAACTATGAGGCGCGTCCGAATCTCGGGATGAGCGCGGGCGACAGCTATCTGTTCGCGATCACGAAGGCGCCGATGCCGTTGGGCGAGGGCGCGGCGGCGCACGACGCGCAGGCGTCGGAGAAGCGTGCGGCGTGAGCAGCCGGCGGCTCGGGCGGGCACCCTCGAACGGGGCGTGACCGCGAGCATCCGCGCGTGCGCCGGCACCGTGCGCCGCCGATGTCGAACGATCCCGCCCGTTTCGATGCATCCGCTTCACTCCATCCCGCTCGCGTGCACATGCCGCGCCCACTGGTAGCGATCGAGCCGCAGCAGTAGCGAGATGCGCGCGGCGACGTCGTCGTCGTGCATGCGGGCGCCTTCCGCGAGCGCGTCCACTTTCAGGAACCGGCCGACGAGCACCGTCGACGCCCGATCCCCCGACAGCACCACCGTCTGCGCATAGCGCCGCCAGTCGTCGTCCTGCAATGCATACAGGCACCAGCTCTGCAGCGCCGCGCACAGCGGCGTGCCGCGCTCCTGGTCTTCGAGCGTGCGCAGGATGTGCAGCGCGCCGATCCAGTCGCGCCGGCTGATCCGCAGCCGCACGTCGCACAGGTCGATCGCGGCGTTGCGCGGCTGCAGCACACGCAGCGCGAGCAGCAATTCGTCGAGGTCGGCGTGCGCGCTGGCGCGCAGCCCGGCCGAATAGACCGAGAGCAGCGCGCGCAAGGCGGCCTTGTTGCACGGTTTGATCGCCATGTCGGTGCGATGCGTCGAGTAGAGATGATCCGTCGACGATGATCGCCGCCATGCGCGCGCGCGCGGCCGGCGCGTGCGAAGCGGCGTCATCCGTGACGAAGCGCGGCGTGGCGCGCCGCCGCGGCAAGCGCGCCACGGCCGATCGTTTCGGACGCCGCGACGCCGCTTCGCGCGCGGCGCGGCGTCCGCGCGCATGCTGCCTAAGCTTGTCGTCGAACCGCGGGCACACGAAGGCCGCGCGCGTTCCTTTCCCTTTCCCTCAATCGATGCACATTCATAGCGAGACGGTCATGAGCGTTAACGGCATTTCGAACCATGCCCTCAATCCGGCGCAGTACCAGTCGTCGAAGCCGACGAGCAGCCGCGATCAGAAGATCGACGAACTGCTCCACGAAATCGAGGAGCTGCTGATGCAGGACGATTCGGGCGACGGCGACGACACGAGCGTCGGCGACGATTCGTCCGGCAACTCGCCGACAGGCGGCAACACGCCGACGGGGGGCCACAGCCCGACGAACCACACGACGACGGGCGGCAAGCCCGGCGAGGACATGCGCGACGTGAAGCTGAACACGAAGGCAGGCGGCGAGGCGTTGCACCTGAAGATGGACTCGCAGGGCAACCTGTACAACGGCAGCGGCAATTCGGTCGGCGTCGTCGACAAGGACGGCACCGTGAAGCTGAACTCCGGCGCGACGAAGGAACTGGAGCGTCTCGAGACGGGCGGCAACCCGTTGATGAACGCGAACGTCGGCAAGCGCGGCGCGGGCGGCAACATGGAGTTCACGCAGGACGAAGTGACGGTGAGCGCGGGCGACATCGACCAGAAGGCCGACTTCTGATCGTGCGGGCGACGCGGCACGGCGGCACTGGACAAGCGCTTTCGAATCGGGTCACACTGCGCGCTTGCGCCGCCGCGCCGCGGCTCGTCCAATCATTCGCGGACCATGACGTCCGCCGGAGCAGAACGTGAGCGTGCCGCCACGGGCCGATGCCCGGATCTTCGACGTGATGCAGGCCAGGCAGGCATGGGGCACGCTCGCGCTCGACCATGACGGCGCGATTCTCGCGGCCACCGCGCGTGCGCACGCGCTGTTCGGCCGCACGCTGCCCGCCGGGCTGCCGCTGCGCGCGATGCTCGGCGATGCGGCGAGCGCGGCGCTCGCGGATGCCGCCGCGCTGTTCGACGCACTCGAACAAGGATTCGAATTCGAAACCGACGATGCGATCCTGTGGTTGACGCTGCAGCGGGTCGAGCACGATCCGGAGATTGCCGCGACGGTCACGGTGGCCGATGTCACGCCGCTGCGGCGCGCGCTCGACGAGCGCGTCGCGTCGCTGCGCTTTCTTGCGCACGACCTGCGTTCGCCGCAGAATTCGATCCTCGCGCTGACCCAGCTCCACGACGCCGATCCGGACGCGTTCGCCGCGTGCGGCGGCCTCGGGCGGATCGAGCAGCTCGCGCGGCACGCGCTGCTGCTCGGCCAGGACTACCTCGTCGCGTCGGCGGCGGACGATCTCCGGCAACGGCATTTCGTGCGCTTCGACCTGCGCACGATGCTGCGCGAGCTCGTGCCGAAGCTCGAAGTGGGCGCCGTCTATCGCGGCGTCGCGCTGCAGCTGTGGCTCGACGACGCCACGCCGCTGTGGCTGCGCGGCGCGCGCGTGTTCGTCGCCCGCGCGCTGCAGAACCTCGTCGACAACGCGGTGCAGGCGTCGCGGCAGGGCGCGCGCGTCGAGATCCGGCTGCACGTGCGCGACGCGCATGCGGAAGTGACGATCCGCGACTGGGCCGGCGGCCTGCCGGGCCTCGCGCCGGATGCGCGCATGACCGATTTCGCGCCGCTCGCGAAGCGCGGCTCGATGGGCTTCGGCCTCGGGCTGCAGCTCGCCGCGCAGGTGGCGGCCGCGCATGCGGGCACGCTGTACGCCGAATCGAATCGCGGCGTCGGCACGACCTTCGTGTTGCGCGTGCCGATGCTTGCGCCGGCGGCGGCCCATGATGTACCGCCGGCCGTGCCGGAAGGCGTCGCGCGCTGGCGCGCGAGCGTCGCGCCGGACGGCTGAGCGCGCGCGCGTTTTTTCTTTTTCGCTTGACGACCCCTATTTCCACGATGTCCGAACCGAACATGCAGCGCAACGTGCAGCAGCCCAAGCAGATCGTCGTCGTCGAGGACGATCCGGTGCAGCGCACGCTGCTCGTCACCTGGCTCAAGGCCGAGGGCTACCGCGTCGAGGCGTTCGACGACGGCCTCGACGCGCGCCGCTTCCTCGGCGAGAGCTGGGCCGACTTGCTGCTGCTCGACTGGGATCTGCCCGGGATGACGGGCGAGCGGCTGCTCGCGTGGGTGCGCGGCCGCGCGCGCTCGATCGTCCCCGTGATCTTCCAGACCGTGCATTCGGACGAAGAGGACATCGTGAAGATCCTCGACGCCGGCGCGGACGATTTCCTCATCAAGCCGCTCGAAAAACAGACGCTGCTCGCGCGCGTACGCGCGCTGCTGCGGCGCTTCGCGGCGCTGTCGGTCGACAGCGGGCGCATGCAGCTCGGCGGCTACACGCTGTCGCGCGCGACGCTGAGCGTGTCCGACGGCAGCGCGTCGCATGCGTTCAGCGCGAAGGAGTTCGACATCCTGTGGCATCTGGCCGAGCATCCGGGCACCGTCGTGCAGCGGCAGGACCTGCTGCGGCTCGTGTGGGGCGCGGAAGCGAACGCGCAGACCCGCTCGGTCGACATGTACGTGAGCCGGCTGCGCAGCCGGCTGAAGGCGGCGGGCCTCGGCTGGGCCGTGCAGGCCGCTTACGCGACCGGCTATCGGCTGAACCTGGGCGCGGACGCGGAACCGGCGGATCGCGCATCGTGACGCGGCGTGCGGCCGCATCGGCTGCCGCGCTGGCGCTGGCGCTCGCGCTCGCGGGCCATGCGCCCGCGCTGCACGCGGTGCCGCTCACGTGGCCGCTCGCCCGCTTCGACTATCGCGTCGGGCCGGTGAACGCCGCCGACGCGTTGAGCGAGCTGAGCCGACGCTCGGGCGTCGCCATCGACATCAAGACAGACACGCCGTGCCGGTTCGACGCGCGCGACGCGCTGCCGCCGCAGCGTTTCGTCGACCGGGTCGCGCAGGCGTGCGGGCTCGCGTCGTACTACGACGGCGCGGTGCTGCAACTCGTCGCGCCCGCTGCGTTCGAGCGCGCGGCCGTGCGGCTCAACTACGCGACGCTGGCCGAGCTGCGCGCGACGCTCGCGCGGCAGCGGATCGCCGATGCGCGCTGGCAGCCCGGCTACGACGACGCGGCGCGGGTCGTGCGGGTTGCCGGCCCGCCGCGCTATGTCGCGCTGGTGCTGTCCGCCGCGCGCGCGCTGGACGAGGCCGCGCAGGCGCGCGTGCGCACCGAGACGCGGGCGTTCCGGCTGCGCACGCGCACGGCGGCCGATCGGCTCGTGAGCGGCGAAGATGACGATGCGCCGCTGCCGGGCCTCGCGACGCGGCTGCGCCGCCGGTTCGAGCAGGACGGCCTCGCGCCGCGCGCGGTGCCGGGCGTGCGCGAATTCACCGCGTCGCTGCCGATCGTCGACGCGGACGCACGCTCGAACACCGTGCTGATCCGCGACGTGCCCGCGCGGCTCGCCCGCGACGCGCGGCTTGTCGCGCAGCTCGATACGCTGCCGGCACCGATCCGGATCGATGCGTTCGGCGCGACGCTGGCGCCCGCCCGGCTCGATGCGCTCGGGCTGCGGTGGCGCGACGGCACGCAGGCGGCCGGCGCCCCGCGCGTCGCGATCGCGCCCGCACCGGACGGCTGCGCGCCGGCCCGTGCGCGCATCGCCGAACTGGCCGCGCACGGCGACGCGTCGATCGACGCCGATGGCTCGACGCTCACGCTGCCCGACGGCAGCGCCGATTTTGGCCGGTTGCGGCAGGCGTTCGTGCCGTCCGGCGACGGCGATGCGCGCTCGCTCGACGCGCAGCGCAACGGCTTCGCGATGCGCATCACGCCGCACGAAACCGCGCAGGCGGGCCGCTACGCGCTCGACCTGCGGATCGTCGAGCGCTGGGCGAGCGGGGGCGCGCCGTCGCGCGACACGGTGTCCGACGTGACGCTCTCGGCAGGAGAATGCGCGGCGCTCGCGCTGCCGCCCGCCGACGGGCGCGGCGAGCAGCGGCTCGTCCTGGTGACGCCGCGCGTTGCGCCGCCGCCCGCCAGCCCGGTCGCCCGTGCGCCGGCCACCGCGAAGCCCGCGCCGCGCACGCATGCGCCGTCACGCGCGCATCCGTCGGCCGGCCTCGGCCTCAGCACGCAAACGCGCCTGCTCGGCAATTGATGCCATTTTCGCTCATTATTAAAACGGCGATCGCGCACGATTTATACGCACGATCGAGCGCGACTTTTTAAATTAATGCGGCCGGTCAATTAACGTGCGATCCGTGCGTGTTTATCTGATTTTTTTTCGTTTTTAGATCGGCGATAAAAATGCCGGCCCGGCTGCGTACGTCTATCGATTAACAATGGACTGCATCATTTCATTCAGTTCGAGTCGATTGTAAGTCGCCCGTAATGCGTCCTTCGCCGTGATCCGGCTGCGGGCCGCGAGCGCGGCGAGATCGTCGTTCAGCGAGCGCGACATGTTGTCCTCGCGGCGCCGCAGGAACTCGTTGACGAGGTGCAGCTTGGCCGGATCCGCGATCAGCTTTGCGACCTGGTTGTTGTTGTTGAACAGCAGCTCGCTCGCGAGCACGAGGCTTTCGCCGTCCGCGCTCGGCACGAGGCTCTGGCAGACGATGCCGATCAGCGATTCGGCGAGCGCGACCGCGTGCCGGTCGCGCTGCTCGACTGGAAAGAACGACAGCAGCTTGTTGAGCGCGCTGACCGCGCTGCCCGTGTGCATCGTCGCGAGCACCAGATGCCCGGATTCGCCCGCCTGCAGCAGCGTGTCGGCCGTCTGCGCGTCGCGCACCTCGCCGACCATCACGACGTCCGGCTTCTGCCGCAGCGCCTCGCGCAGCCCGTGCGGGAAATTCGGCGTATCGGTCGGCACTTCGCGTTGCGAGATGATCGACTGGCGGCGCTCCAGATAGTATTCGATCGGCTCCTCGATCGTGACGATATGGGTGTTGCGCGTCGCGTTGATGTGCTCGAGCAGCGACGCGATCGTCGTCGTCTTGCCCGAGCCCGTCGGGCCGGTGACGAGGATGATGCCCTTCGTGTTGTCGAGCATCGAGCGCACGTAGACGGGCAGGCCGAGCTCCTCGAGGGGCAGCGGCTTGAGCGGCAGGCGGCGCATCGAGATCACGATCTTGCGGCCGCCGCCCGCGCGATATACGTGGCAGCGCAGCCGGCAGCGCGTGAGGACGAACGGGCGGTCGAGCGTGCCCTGACGCAGCGCGCTCTCCCAGTGCTCGTCGATGGCGTCGAGCAGCGGCCGCATGTCGTCGAGAAGCACCGGTTCGTCGCTCGTCTCGACCCAGCCGCGCGGCGTCTTGATCGTGACGGGGCGATCCTGCTCGATGTGGATGTCGGTGAACATCTGCTTCAGATCGATCAGGCCGAGCACTTCGCCGGCGAGATCGCGCAGCGGGGCGGCAGCATGCTGGTTCATCTTGATGGCGATTCGAGTGATTGAAAAGGACGGCGCATTACGCGCGGGCGGGAAATTTGAATGGTCTATTCAATTTTGCACGCAAACTAGCTTTTGTCAAACTGTTCGGGGTATATTTGCCGCGCAATAATCACTTCAATAATGCGACTGCGTGCGTAGACCTATTATGTACAGCCGCGCTAATCCCGGGTCCGGAAAGCCCATTGAGGCCGCGCAGGCGGCCCGAGGCGCCGGACACGACATCCGGGGTCATCGGGCGGCAAAGCGCGGGGCCAGCGGCGCACGGCAGCAGTCGAGTAACGAGGACAATCATGATGCACGGCGCTACGGTCGCCGCGGCCGCGTTCATCGCGTTCGCGCTTCTTGCAACCGATTGCGCGGCGAGCGGCACGCCCGCCGGCACCGAGCCGGCACCGGCCAGCCCATTTGCCGAGCGCTTCGATCACGCGCCGCTGACCGCGCAGCGCGGCGACGTGCCGCGGGTGGCGCAAGCGCAAACGCAGGCGCAAACGCAAACGCAGGCGCAAACGCAAACGCAGGCGCAAGCGCAAGCGCAGGCGCAGGCGCAGGCGCAGGCGGGCGCCACGCCAGCCCCGGCCGCGCGGCCCGTGCCGCCGCCGGTGGCGAACCTGCCCACCTGGGACGTGCGCGCCTCCGACGGCACGATTCGCGGCGTTTTGTCGCGCTGGGCGCGCACGGCGGGCTGGCAGCTCGTGTGGGACGCGCCGGTCGATTTCAGCATCGATGCGCAGGCGACGCTGCGCGGCTCGTTCGAGGACGCGCTGCAGGCGCTCGTCGCGAGCCTCGGCCGTACGTCGACGCCGATCCAGGCGATTCTCTATCAAGGCAATCATGTGTTGCGCGTCGTCGCGCAAGGAGCGGGCTGATGCGCATCTTTCTCGCCATTTCGTTACTGGCCGCCGTGCTGCTGGGCGGCTGCACCGGGCTGCGCAGCGGCATCGAACGGGATACGCAGCGCGATTCGAATGAATCCGGCGCGCTCGTGAAGCGCGCACTCGACGGCGACAACAGCGTGCATGCGCTGTCGCCCGTCGTCGTGAACGACGGGCTGTGGGTATCGGCGGGTACCGTCAAGCTGCAGCACGGCGAACAGCTGCCGTCGCTGTTCGACGAGCCGGCGTCGTTTGATCGCTCGGTCTCTTCGTTGTCCGAATTCGCCGAGCAGATCACGCGGCTCACGCAGGTGCCGACCCAGGTCGCCGCCAGCGCCCAGCAGGCGGCCGCGCGTTCGCAGCAGGGCGGCGGCGCGGACGGCGCCGCGCGCAGCGCGCCCGCGTTCCTCGACGCGGCGGGCGGGCGCTCGGTGCCGCCGCTGCCGCCCGGCATGCCGGGCGGCGCCTCGTCCGGCGGCGGCAACGCGGGCGGCGGCACGTCGTTCGCGCCGGCGCGGATCCTGTACACGGGCGGCACGCTGCGCGGCCTGCTCGACGCGGCGTGCGCGCGCTTCGGCGTGTTCTGGAAATACGAGCAGGGCGCGATCCGCTTCTTCTTCACCGATACCCGCACGTTCCAGGTCAACGCGATTCCCGGCGATTCGTCGCTGAACGCGTCGGTCGTGAGCGGCGCGACGAGCGACGGCACGTCGGGCGGTTCGCAGTCCGGCGGCTCGGGCGGCGGCACGAACGGCGGGAACGGCAACACGTCGGGCCTCACCGCGAACAACACGGCGAACACCGCGGTGAATTCGCAGCTGTCGGTGTTCAACGGCCTGCAGAGCGCGATCCAGTCGATGCTGTCGCGCTACGGCAGCTCGGTGTCGTCGCCGGCCACCGGCTCGATCTCGGTGACGGATACGCCCGACGTGCTCGAGCGCGTCGCCACGTTCATGACGCAGCAGAACCGCTCGCTGTCGCGGCAGGTGATGCTGAACGTGACCGTGCTCAGCGTGTCGCTGAAGGCGGGCGACGCGTACGGGATCGACTGGAGCCTCGTCTACAAGACGATGTCGGCGAGTTTCGGCATCACCAATCCGTTCAAGCCGGCGGCGCTGACGTCGCCCGCCGATCTCGCCGCGACCGTGCTCAGCCCGACGAGCCGCTTCAACGGCACGAAGCTGCTGATCCGCGCGCTGTCGCAGCAGGGCACGGTGCGGCGCAAGACGTCGGCGTCGGTCACGACGCTCAACAACCAGCCGGTGCCCGTGCAGGTCGCGACGCAGACGGGCTACCTCGCGTCGGTGTCGACGACGAACACCGCGAACGTCGGCTCGTCGACGGCGCTCACGCCGGGCACCGTGACGACCGGCTTCAACATGACGCTGCTGCCGCACGTGCTCGACGACGGCACCGTGATGCTGCAGTTCTCGACCAACATCTCGTCGCTGCTCGAGCTGAAGGACGTGTCGAGCAGCACGGGCAGCGGCGCGACGCGCATCCAGACGCCCAACGTCGACATGCGCAACTTCCTGCAGCGGGTCGCGATGAAGTCGGGCGAGACGCTCGTCATCAGCGGCTACGAAGGCGCGAACGATTCGCTCGACGAGCGCGGCGTCGGCACGCCGAAGATGATCGCGCTCGGCGGCGGCTACGAGGCGCAGCGCCAGCGCGAGGTGATCGTGATCCTGATCACGCCTGTCACGCAGCGCGGCGGCGCCTGACGGAGCCGGCGATGAGCGCGCAGGTGATTCAAATCGGCCGCCAGCGCTTTGTCGGCGGCCTGTTCTGGCAGTCGCTGTCGAGGCGCAACGAGCTGCGCGCCGAAGCGGTCGAGCTCGCGAAGAAGCTGAAGTTCGACCTGATGGTGCTGCGGATCGATCGCGGCGTCGCGGCGGCCGGCTATGCGAACACGCGCGACGGCTTCGCGCCCGGGCATCTGTCGCTCGGCGCGATGGTGTCGCGCGCGATCGCGCTCGAAGGCGCGTTCTACAACGGCCGCCGCCAGCCCGCGCCGAACTGGCTCGGTGCGTTCGCGCTGCCCGACGGGCGCTGGGCCTACTTCGCGGTGCGCGACCACGCGTTCATGCCGAACGGCGACTGGGTCGGCACGCGCGACGAAGCGCTGGAACGGCTGCATACCGACTATGCGTGGGGCGGCTGGAACGTCGTGATCGGCGAACCGGAGCTCGAGAAGCAGGGGTTCCAGAATTTCCAGCCGAAACGCCTCGACGAACTGCTGCCGCGCCGCGGCGGCCGGCCGCGCACCGAGCGCTGGTGGGCGCTGCGGCCGGTCGAGCGGCGCCTGTCGCCGCGCGCCGCGCTGATCGCGGCGACGGTCGTGTGCGTCGCGGCCGGCGCGGGGCTCGCGTATTGGCACCATCGCACGAAGGTCGAGGCCGAGGAACGCGAGGCGGCGCTCGAACGCGTGCGCGCGGAGCTCGCCGCGCGGCAGGCGAAGGGCGGCCCGATCGCGCACCCGTGGGCGACGCTGCCCGACGCGGTCGGCTTCGCGCGTGCGTGCGCCGCAAGCTTCGGCCGGCTCGCGCCGGGCGGCTGGCAGCTCGACCGCTATGAATGCACGCCGGGCACCGCGCACTACGGATGGGCGCGCAACGGTTCGAACGTGCGCTACCTGCTCGCCGTGGAGCCCGACGCAATTGTCGACACCGACGGCGAACGCGCGTCGCTCGACGTGCCGCTCGTCGCGCCGGCCGCGGGGGACACGCCGCTCGTCGACGATTCGGCTGTCAGGACGCAACTTCTGTCGCGGCTCCAATGGCTCGATGCCGCCGCTAAACTCGACGAGCTGCTTCCCGGCCAGGCGTCGCAGGCGCAGCTCGCGAATCTCGCGCAGCAGGCCGCCGCCGCGACCGCGTGGCGCACGTACCGGCTCACCGCGAACCTCGGCGGCGTGGCGCCGCCCGAGTTCGTGCGCGCGATCGACGTGCCGGGGCTGCGCGTGCAGCGCATCGCTTACCAGAACAACCAGTGGACTCTCGAAGGAGTGCTCTATGCGAAATAGTCGTGTCCGAACGACGTGCGTGCTGGGCCTGGCGTTGCTCGCCGGCGCCGCGCGCGCGGCGGGGCCCGCGTCGCTCGACGACAGCGGCGCGACCGCCGCACGGCTCACGCAGCTGCAAAGCGAGACGGTGCTGCTGCAGGCGCAGCTGAAGAAGCTCGAGACACAGCAGCAAGTGATCGAGCGTACCGCGCAGCTCGCGCGCGTGCTCGGCGGCGGCGCGCCGGCTGCCGGGCAGTTCACGGTGACGGCGATCGAAGGCGTCGGCAAGCGCGCGTTCGCGACGCTGCGGATGAACGGCGGCGCGGAATTCGAGGTGCAGCGCGGTGACGCGCTGCCGGACGGCGGGCGCGTCGTCGCGATCGAGCCGCGCGCGGTCGTCGTGTCGAATCGCGGGCGCACGATGCGGCTGTCGACGGCGTCGCCGTCGTCTTCCTATGCGGGCAATCCGCCGCTGCCGGCCGACGCGGCGCCGCCGCTGCCGACGCAGCCCACCCTGCCGGCGAGCGGTTCATGAGCCGGGGCGCGCATCGACCCGAGCCGGCGTTCGCGCATGCGACGCCGCCTGCGCCCGCCGCCGCGCAGCCGCGTGCGGTCAGCGAAGCGGGCGACTTCGCCGCGAGCGTCGAGGAGCGCAAGTTCGTCTGCCTGTTCGACGACGGGCGCCTGCTGATCGCCGACGGCCACGAGATGAACCCGTTCGTGCTGTCGTATCGCGCGCGGCTCGACCGGATGGGCCGGCCGTACCGGCCGACTGCCGCGACGCTGACGCAGGTGCGCGAGGCGTACCGGCAGCATGTCGCGGGCGGCGGCGAGCGGCTCGATCACACGGTGATGCAGGTGCTCGCGAAGGAGCTGATCGGCCGTGCGTGCCGCGAGCGCGCGTCGGACATCCATATCCGCGTGCGCCGCTTCAGCACCGAGGTCTACTTCCGGATCCACAACGAGCTCGCGCGCGTGAACGAGCACACGCGCGAGCACGGCGAGCGGCTGCTCGCGACGCTGTACGGCGCGATGACGACGGTGTCCGACAACAGCTACCGGCCGAGCGAGCGGCAGGACGCGAGCATCGGCGATCGCGACAAGCTGCCGGACGACCTGTACGGCGTGCGGATCGCGACGACGCCGACGAGCGACGGCAGCCTGATGGTGCTGCGGCTGTTGTACAACGATGCGGGCGACGCGACCGATCTCGCGGCGCTCGGCTTCGCGCCCGAGCATGTGGCGGCGTTCCGCGCGCTGCGCGCGCAGCCGCACGGGATGAACATCATCAGCGGCCCGACCGGCTCCGGCAAATCGACGACGCTGCAGCGCATGCTCGCCGCGCAGATCGACGAGTCGCGCGGCAGCCTGCACGTGATCACGGTCGAGGATCCGATCGAGTATCCGATCGACGGCGCGGTGCAGACGCCGGTGGCGAATGCGCAGACGGAGGACGCGCGCGCGCTCGCGTTCGCGGCGGCGATCACGAACGCGATGCGGCTCGATCCGGACACGATCATGATCGGCGAGATCCGCGACCGCGCGTCCGGGCAGACGGCGCTGCGCGCGTCGATGACGGGCCACCAGGTGTGGACGACGGTGCATGCGAACAGCGCGCTCGCGATCGCCGACCGCCTGATCGATCTCGGCCTGCACGCGCGGATGGTCACCGATCACACGGTGGTCTCCGGGCTCATCAGCCAGCGTCTCGTGAAGCTGTTGTGCCCGGATTGCAAGCTGCGGCTCGTCGATCATCCGGAGCGGATCGAGCCGGGCCTGTTCGCGCGGCTGCGGCTCGCGCTCGACGGCCGGCTGCACGACGTGTGCATCGCGGGCGACGGCTGCGAGCATTGCCGTTCGGTCGGCACGATCGGCCGCACGGTGGTGGCCGAAGTGATCCTGCCCGATGCGCGGCTGTTCGAATACCTGCGCGACGGCGACAAGGTCGGCGCGCTCGAATACTGGACTCGCACGCTCGGCGGGATGACGCTTGCCGAGCACGCGCTGCGCAAGGTCGCGGCGGGGCTCGTCGATCCGCGCGGCGTCGAGCGCATCGTCGGCACGCTCGCGCCGGTGGCGGGCGAAGCGCGGCAGCAGTTGTCGCTCGTCGGGCTGAGTTATGGCACTTGAGCTGAATCGCCGCTGGGCGAAGCTCAGCCTGAACGCCGACGAGCGGCTGCGCGTGTACCGCAAGGTCGCGAAGATGCTCGGCAACGGGCTGCCGCTGCTCAAGGTGCTCGAGGAGCTCGAATGGCGCGCGTCGCGCGAGGGCCGCAAGCCGCGCGAGCCGCTCGCGATCGTGCTGTCCGACTGGCGGCTTGCGGTGCAGAACGGCCGGATGCTGTCCGAGGCGATGGAAACGTGGGTGCCCGCGACCGAGCAGATGATCATCGCGGCCGGCGAGCAGGCGGGGCGCATCGAGGACGCGCTCGCGTCGGTGGCCGACATCGTGCAGTCGGGCCGCAAGATCCGCCGCGCGGTGACGGGCGGCGTCGCGTATCCGGTCGGGCTGGTCGTGATGGTGATCGGCTACCTGTACCTGTTCGGCACGCACGTGATCCCCAAGTTCGCGATGATCGCCGATCCGACGCACTGGCACGGCGCCGCGCGCTCGTTGTACGTGATGTCGGAGTTCGTGCAGGGGTGGATGCCTGTGGTGGTCGTGCTGCTCGTCGCGGTGTTCGCCGCGCTCGCGTGGTCGCTGCCGCGCTGGCGCGGCCCGCTGCGCATCGTAGCGGACCGCGTGCCGCCTTATTCGATCTACCGGCTCGTCACGGGCAGCGGCTTCCTGATCGCGTTCTCGGCGCTGCAGGCGTCGGGCGTCACGGTCGAGAAGGCGCTGCTCAAGATCGGCGCGGTCGCGGGGCCGTGGCTGCGCGAGCGGATCGACGACACGCTGGTCGGCGTGAAGTCGGGCCTCAACGCCGGCGAGGCGCTGCTCAACGCCGGCTATCACTTTCCGTCGCGCGAGATCGTCGAGGATCTGTGCATCTACGCCGAGTACGGCGGCTTCGACGCGGCGCTCAAGATGCTCGCCGACGAATGGCTCGAAGAGGGCGTCACGCGGATCGCCGCGCAGATGCGCGTGCTGAACGGCATTGCGATCGTCGTGCTCGCGATGCTGATCGGCTGGCTCGTGACGGGCTTCTTCGGTATCCAGCAGGAAATCGCCGCGATGACGCGCGCGATGCATTGACGTCGCGCAATTTCAATTCAGGAGAAGACCAGATGAAACCACTCGCTAATCATCCCGCTTATCGACATGAACCGGCGTTTTGCCGGCGGCATCGCAAGGAGCGCGGTGCATCGCTGCTCGAGAGCATCGCGTATCTCGGCGTTGCCGCGATCGTGATCGTCGGCGCGATCGCGCTGCTCGGGTCGGCGTTTTCCAGCGCGAATACGAATCGGCTTGCGGAGGAGCTGAATGCGATTCAGACGGGGACGAAGAAGCTTTATATGGGGCAGGTGAATAATTACGGGAAGGATTCGATGAACGCGAATCTGATTGCGGCGAAGGTGTTTCCTAGCACGCTACCTACGGGCGCCAACGATACCGTATCGAACACGTGGGGCGGTACCGTTACGGTGACTGGAACCGGACAGGCGTTCACGGTCAAATACACGAATGTTCCACGCGACGTCTGTATCAACACGTTGACGGCCGGCGGAAACTGGCAATCGGCGGCGATCGGTCAAAAGAACGTCAACTATCCGGTTTCGCCGGGCGATGCGACGGGCGCTTGCACTGACAACGCCACTATTATCTGGACATCGAACTGACGTAGCCCGGACTGTCTCGATAGCGCTCCCGTTGCCATGTACGCATTCGCGATCACGCTGATCCTCGCTTCGCTGGCGGCCGTCTACGCGACGCTGCAAAGCCCGTCCACCATTCCCGCGCTGCAGCCGGAGCGCACCGCGCAAGCGCTCGCCGAGAACCTCGCGATCTACCGGCAGGCGACGCTCGACTACGCGCGCACGCATCCCGGCACGCGTGGCGCGGTGCCTGACACGAAGCTTCCGCTTCCCGCGTGGTACCCGGGCGCGAACCCGCTATGGCGCAACTTCGTCAGGGACGGCACCGTTGTCGCGTATGCGTCGGCGGCACCGTCCGTCAATATCACGGGCGAGATCGCGACGCTTGCCGACGGTTCGCTGTTCGCGGGCGTCGCATACCGAAACGCGGTCGTGCGCCCCGGCCACGCGAATCCGAACGCGCCGGCGGACGGCGTGCCGTTGCCTGCCGGGCTGACGATCGCGAACGGCCTGCCGGTCTGGATGGGGCAAGCATACTGATGCGTTTCACGTCTTCCCGCCGCCGCGCGCGCGGCTTCTCGCTGATCGAGGTGCTCGGCGCGCTGGCAATCGCCGCAGTGATGCTCGCCGGCATCGCGATGTTGGTCGACACGTCGCTCGACGACGTGCGCGCACAGCAGGCCGCGCAATACCAGTCGCAGGTGACGGCGGCGGCCACGCGCGCGTTGAAGCGCGATTACGATGCCTGGTGGCAGCGCGCGAATAAGCTGACGCCCATCGTGATGAAGCTGACCGATTTGCAGACGACGAACGATCTGCCCGCCGCACTCCGCTCGACGAACGCGTACGGCCAGCACACGTGCGTGCTCATCAAGCGGAGCGCGGGCAGCGTCGGGCTCGACGCGCTCGTCGTGACGACGGGCGGCGAGCCGATCGGCGACAAGGAACTCGGCCTCGTCGCCGCGAGCGCGGGGCCGGGCGGCGGCTCGATCAGCAAGACGTTTCCGAACGAGGCGCGCGGCGCATTCGACGCATGGCGGATGCCGCTCGGCGCGTTCCTCGGCGGCAGTTCGCCGAAGTGCGATCCGGCCGACGCCGCGCCGCCGAACGCGGGACACCTCGCCAACGAAATCTTCTTCAACGGTCCGGGCCAGCAGATCAACAGCGATTACCTGTACCGCGTCGGCGTTACCGGCCATCCGGAGGCGAACGCGATGCAAGTGCCGATCTGGCTGACGCAGAAATTCGCGGAGGGCAACCTCGACGAAGCGAACTGCGGAACGGCCGGCAACTTCACGAACGGCAAGCTCGGCGCGGACACGTTCGGCAATCTGCTGAGCTGCCAGAACGGTGTTTGGCGCAGCACGGGCGGTCACTGGAAAGATCCTGTCGAGACGACTAACAAGCTGCCCAACGACGAATTGAACCATGTCGGCGACGTGCGCCTCACGCTCGACAAGTTCCGCGCGTATGCATGGACAGGCGCCGCCTGGCAGGCCCTCGCGGTCGACCAGAACGACAACCTGATCGTACCCGGCGTCGTCTCCGCGAACCAGTACGAGATCACCGGGCGCGTCGTCGTCAATACACCGTGCGCGGCCGACAAGAGTCGTCCAGACGCCGGCCTCATATCGATGGGCAAGGACGGACAAGTGCTGTCCTGCCAGGACGGCAAATGGCTGCCGCAGTCCGGGATCAAGATCGGCAGCACGGACATGGACTGCCAGATCCTGATGGCGACGCCGGGCGCGACCGATTTCTCGCAATGCTCGTACACCTATACCGGCGGCTATCCGAACGGCTCGTTCATCAGCTACGCGGAGGACGGCACCTACACGTACCGGATCGAACGCCCCGTCACGCTCGACAACAACGGGCTCATTTCGGTGAGCGCGTACATGCACATGAGCTACGCGGTCTGCAATTCGAAGGGCTGGGAAGGACAGATGCGGCTCGTCGTCGACATCGTCGATATTCAGAGCAACAAGGTGATCGCGCACGGCGACGCGCAATCGCCGAAGCTCATCGACGATGCGGCGACGATCAACGTCACGCTGAACCAGGCCGCCGAGCCGCGGCGGGGCTACAAGGTCGTGCTGTCCAGCAACTGGGCGACCTACGACCGCAACGCGACGCCGTGGACGTCGAACTACTGCAACAGCAAGAAGACCTTCCTCCAGACCCCCCTCGCCACCGGCTGGACCATCAATTCGTTCTATTGAACGCGCCTTCGCCGCGCGCCGCGTTCGCCGCGCGCGGCTGCGGTTAACTGCACGGGTCTCCCATTCGCGGCGCGCGCCGGTCCGACCGGCCGCCGCGCGCCCCCACCGGACGCCCCCATGAAGGCCAAGATCCCCGTATTGCTGTCCCTGCTGTGCTCGCTCGCGAGCCTTTCCGTCGACGCCGCGCCGATCCGCTGGCGCAGCACCGAAGTCCAGTACGCGGCGGAGGGCAAGGACGTGAAGGACGTGCTGCGCGACCTCTGCGCGAGCCAGAACATCGCGGCGAACGTCGCGCCCGGCGTGAGCGGCGCCGTCAGCGGCAAGATGAAGATGTCGCCGCAGCGCTTCCTCGACACGCTCGCCGCGTCGTTCGGCTTCGTCTGGTACTACGACGGCACCGTGCTGAACGTGACGCCCGCGAGCGACATGAAGAGCACGCTCGTCAAGCTCGATCACGCGAGCACGGGCGACCTGCGCGACCTGCTCGAGCAGATGAAGGTGGCCGATCCGCGCTATCCCGTCACCTACAACGAGAAGCAGCGCACCGCGCTCGTCGCGGGGCCGCCGCGCTACGTCGAGCTCGTGACGAGCGTCGCCGCGCGGCTCGACGAGAATTCCGCGCGCACGGGCGGCACGGCGATCCGCGTGTTCTCGCTGAAGCACGCGTGGGCCGCCGATCGCGACGTGAATGTCGACGGCACGACGGTGTCGATGCCCGGCGTCGCGTCGCTGCTGAACCGGATGTATCACCCGGGCGACGGCAAGCGCACGTCGCAGACCACGGTCGGCAAGCCGATCAGCCGCGCCGCGCCGATGACGGACATCGGCGGCGGGCGCAGCGGCGTGCCGGCCTTGCCGCCGCTGCCGCCGTACATGCAGGGCGCGCAGCCGGGCGACGGCGCGGGCCTGCCGTCCGGCGGCCAGGGTGGCGACCCGCGGCCGAGTGGCATGGTCGCCGCCGCGCTCGCGAATACCGGCGCGGCGCGCTTGCCCGATGCGACCGGCGGCGCGAGCGGCGTGCCGGTGGGCGCGGCCGACGCGTCCGACCTGCCGGTGATCCAGGCCGATCCGCGCACGAACTCGATCCTCGTGCGCGACGTGCCCGAACACATGGCCCAATACCCGGACCTCATCGCGCTGCTCGACGTGAAGCCGCGCCTGATCGAGATCGAGGCGCGCATCATCCAGATCGACGAAGGCGCGCTCAAGCAGCTGGGCGTCGACTGGCGCGCGCACAACAGCCATTTCGACGTGCAGACGGGCACGGGGCGCACGTCGCAGAATGCGTATGCGAACGGCTCGCTGAACCCGACGTTCGGCTCGATCTCGCTGTCCGGCAACGACTCGGTGAGCGTGCCGGCGAGCCCGCTCGGCTTGTCGCTGACGGCCGTGCTCGGCGACGCGGGCCGCTATCTGCTCACGCGGATCAACGCGCTCGAATCGTCGAACCAGGCGCGCACCGACGCCAGCCCGAAGGTCACGACGCTCGACAACGTCGAGGCGGTGATGGACAACAAGAAGCAGTTCTTCGTGCGCGTCGCGGGCTACACGTCGGCCGACCTGTACAGCATCTCGACGGGCGTGTCGCTGCGCGTGCTGCCGATGGTCGTCGAGGAGGGCGGGCGCACGCAGATCAAGCTCGACGTGCGGATCGTCGACGGCGAGTTGTCGAACCAGACGGTCGACAGCATTCCGGTGATCGTGTCGACCGAAATCAACACGCAGGCATTCATCGAGCAGGGGCAGGCGCTGCTGATCGCGGGCTACAAGGTGGATGCGCGCTCGAACACGCAATCGGGCGTGCCGGTGCTGTCGAAGCTGCCGCTGCTCGGCGCGCTGTTCCGCTCGACGGACAAGCAGGACGGGCACAGCGAGCGGCTGTTTCTCGTGACGCCGCGCGTGATCGAGCCTTGAGTGCCGATGCGTTCGGCGCGGGGGCTACTTGCGGTTCTTCAGGAAGGCCCGGCCGGCCGTCGTGATCGAAATGCCCGAACGGCCGTTCATGGGCGAATCAACCAGGCCCGCGCTGATGAGTTCCCGTGTGATGGACCAGCCGAGCGCGGGTGTCCCGCGTCCGTAGCGGACTTCCGCAAGGCGTTCCAGCGCCCAGATCGCGGATGAGGAAATGGTGGGGGCGTTTGACGTTTCGTGGTCGCTCATCGCGTCTCCGGAATCGAGAAAATAAGCCCTTGCCAGGGGCGCGGGGTGGTACGGGATCGAATGGCCAGGCCGGCTACTCGCCCTGCAGCAAGGGCAGGAGCGCGCGAAGCGCGGCGTCTTCATCGGGGCCGGTCGCCATCACTTGAGCGGACGTGCCGCCGCGCACCTGCAGCGATGCGATCGCCACGCCGTCCTTCGCATTGCCGTGGCGCCCGTTCGCAATCAGCAGGATGTCGCTGTCGAAGCGGCGTGCCATGCCGACGAGCGCATCCTGGGCGGCGTACGCGCCATGCCGGTTCCAGCTCGGGCCGATTTGAAGGTGCACGACGGTTGCCACGTTCTTTGCGAAGCCTCTGGATGGATCGTTGGGTTCAGTGCGACAGGTCGATCTGGCGGCCCGTCAGAAACGCCAGAAATGCGCTTTCCCACGCTGCGTCGCACACATCGATGTCGATGCCGGCGAGCCTGTCCAGCGCGCTGCCCAGGCACACCGCGCGCAGCGATCGAGGCGGCACGCCTTGCCGGAAACACCGGCCGTCGGCGTCGAGCAGCAGGCACGGATGGCGCCGGAACCGCGCGCTGGCCACCGAGATCGGATCCATGACATGCCGGGCCGAATCCCTCGGATAGACGAAGGCCAGATGAATCCCTGCCGCCGCGAGCCGTTCTCCCACGTCATGGAAGCGGTGAACCATCTGGAATCCGCGCTCGCCGCCACGCCCGACGCCTACGACGACGAGCCCCCGGCTTCCCGCGACGTCCCGCAGCGCGACGGGGCGCCGATCGGGCAACAGCAACGCTCCATCCAGCTCGAACATGTCGACATCCTCCGCGAAACCGACCGCAAGTCCGACGAAAGGCGGTAAGCCGTGGATTATAATGTACGGATAAGTTTATGTGTATAGCATTATAATGTCGTGTGTGCCGTCAGGTGCCGGTCGATGCGTCGACGGCACGACGGCCGATGCCGGCGAGGCGGGTTGCTCGCCGGTTTTTACTGACCGATCCCAAACCGTTTCAATGGAAGCCGCCATGCACGCTGCCCCTTCATGTCCCCAATGCTCGATGGAAAACACGTATCCGGACGGCGCGTTGTTCGTGTGCGCGGACTGCGGTCACGAATGGTCGGCGAGCGCCGGCGCCGACGCGGGCGATGAACCCGCCGGGAGCGTCGTCAAGGATGCGAACGGCAACGTGCTGTCGGACGGGGATTCGGTGGTGCTGATCAAGGATCTGCGCGTCAAGGGCTCGTCGATCACGCTGAAGATGGGCACCAAGGTGAAGAGCATCCGGATCGTCGGCGGCGATCACGAAATCGACTGCAAGACGGACGCCGGCAGCTTCATGCTCAAGGCCTGTTTCCTGAAGAAGGTCTGACCGTCTGGTCGGGCACCCCAAGCATGGCCGAGGAACGAACCTCCTACGACGCGTTCGTCGAATTCCTGTCGACGCCGATGCGTGACGGGCGACCCTATGTGCTGGAGACGCGGGACGCGGTGTCGCTGCACTTCGATCATTTCGCCACGCAGAGCTTCATGTCGCGCGGCGATCCGGAGAAGCTCGCGCTGGGCTATACGCGCACGATGATGGGATTCCTGCTGCTGCAGCCGGCCCCCGCGCACATCTGCATGATCGGGCTGGGCGGGGGATCGCTGGCGAAGTATTGCTATCGTCACCTGCCCGGGGCCGCGATCGACGCGGTCGAAATCAGCCCCGAGGTGATCGCGCTGCGCGACGTGTTCAGGATTCCTGCGGACGACGCGCGGTTCAGGGTGGTGTGCGCCGATGGCGCGGACTACGTGACGAACGAGGACGTCCGCACGGATGTGATCCTGCTGGACGCGTTCGTCACGGACGGGATCGCGAGCCGTTGCGCGGACCTCGCGTTCTTCGACGCCTGTCGCGAGCGCTTGAGCGAGACGGGTGTGCTCGTGATCAACTTCACCGACGACGATCCGGCGCTGCCGCTGCATCTCGAGCGGCTGGGCTCCGTGTTCGGTGCGTGCCACGCGCTCGTCCGGTGCAGTGACGACAGCAACTTCGTCGCGTTCGCGTGGAAGGGCGGCCACCGCCTGCCATCCACGCGAGTCCTGCTCGAACGCGCGCGGTCGTTGGCCGTGGCAGGCGAACTCGAGCTGTCAGCGACGGCCCGGCGCCTGAAGGCAGGCGAGCGCCTCGATCCGGATCGGCTGGTCTGGCATGAGAAAGGGAGTGCGCACTGGGCGATCGGCGTGTGACCGGCCCGTGGTGTTACTCGGCGCTTCGTCTGACCCGCTTGCCGAGCGGGCTCTGGGTCTTGTAGGTCACGCCGTGACGCTCGAGATACTCGCGGATCAATTGCCGGACGACTTGTGACGGCGTCAGATCCTGCTCGGAGCAGAGCATTTCGAATGCTTCCTTCTTGGCGGGATCGATCAGGACGGTCAGGCGTGCGGTTTTCGTTTCCATTGCGAGCGCGGGTCGGCAAATATGTTAATCGAATTATAATGCATCCGCCGTCGACGGCACGGCGGGAAGGGGCCGTATCACTGCGTGCCGGGGCTGCGCGTGCGGTCGCGCCGATAGCGCCAGGACAGCATATCGTCGACGACGGGCACGATCGCGAGCGTGACGAGTGCGCCGGCGAGCGGCACGGTCGACACGTAGCCCGCATGCTTGAAACCGACGGCGCCGATCAGGCCGCCCACGAAGAACGACGCGAGCATCGTGCCATGGATCCGCAGCTTCGCGCGGTTGGCGATGACCGCATGGGCGTCGGCGGTGACCTTCGATCGATTCCAGTAAAACAGCTTGCCCAGTTCGATGCCGAGGTCCGTCACGATGCCGGTCATGTGCGTGGTCCGGATCTCCGCGCCCGACAGCTTCGTGATCATCGCGTTCTGCAGCCCCATGATGAAGCACAGCAGGATCACGGTCACCGGCACGAAGAACGCTTCCCATAGCGCGAGGTGGCTGCCGAGCAGGCCGAACAGGAGCAGCAGCGCGGCCTCGACCAGCAGCGGCAGCACGTACTGGCTTTGCAGGCGCCGGCGGCGCCCCCAGTTGACGAGCACCGCCGAGCACGCCGCGCCGACGAGAAACGATGCCAGCGAACCGACGCCGGCCAGCACGAGCCGGATGTCCCCGAGCGCGGTCTGGTCCGCGATCGCCGACACGATGCCGCTCATGTGGGACGTGTATTGCTTGACCGCGAGGAAGCCGCCGGCATTGGTGGCGCCGGCGACGCAGGCAAGGGAAAAGCCGAGCTGGCGGTTCGCGCTCGCGCTGCGGTGTTTTCCCGTCAGGCTTCGAAAGTACTGCGCAGGCATAGGAGCTTCACTCGATCGCGCGGACCACCGGCAAGGGCGTTGCGGTTGGGCGCTTCGCGCACCGCATGCGGGCGACCGGTCCGCCGGGCCGCCCGCTATCCGCGAACATGTAGCTCACATGATAATGCAATTATCATGATCTGTTATCCGGATTGGCCTTTCGGTGTCATAATACGCACGGAACGAGCCCGGGATACCCGGGCTCGTTCCGTGCTCCTCGTCCAATCCGAGCGTACTGGAGACATTCCGGATGGCACCCGTGCCGGTCGTCCATTTCGTCCTGCTGGTCGCGGCCGCGTGGCTGGCGATCGGCACGCTCGGTCTCGGGGCCCTGCATCGCACGCGGCTCGTGGCGCACGGGCTGTTTCCGCTCGGCGCGCTGGGCGGGCTGCTGCTGAGTGCGGCGGGGCTCGCGGGCGTGTTCGCCGAACCGGGCGCCGCGGTGCTGCCGATCGGGCTGCCCGGGCTGCCGTTCCACCTGCGCGTCGACGGGCTGTCCGGCTATTTCCTGTTCGTGCTGGGCGTCGTCAGCGCGGGGATCGGCGCCTTTTCCGCCGGCTATTTCCGCAAGGGCGAAGGGGCCGCGCCAGGGCTCATCTGCTTCGAATACCACGTCTGCATCGCGAGCATCCTGCTCGTGCTGATTGCCGACGACGCGTACGTGTTCATGGTCGCCTGGGAAACGCTGACGTTGTCCGCGACGTTTCTCGTGATGACCAACCACCGGATCGCCGAGATCCGCCGCGCCGGCTACCTGTATTTCCTGATCTCCCACGTCGGCGCGCTCGCGCTGCTCCTGTGCTTCGGCATGCTGCAGGCGCGTACCGGCGACTACACCTTCGCCAACATGCGCGCGCAGTCACCGGGCGCGTTCGGGGCATCGCTCGCGTTCCTGTTCGCGCTGGCCGGATTCGGCGCCAAGGCGGGTGTGTTCCCGCTGCACGTGTGGCTGCCGGACGCCCATCCGGCCGCGCCGTCCCCCGTGTCGGCGCTGCTCAGCGGCGTCGTGCTGAAAGTGGGCCTGTACGGCCTGCTGCGCGTCGTGTTCGACCTGCTGCACGTGCAGGTCGCATGGTGGGGCGTGCTGCTGCTCGTGCTCGGCATCGGCACCGCGCTCCTCGGCGTCGTGTTCAGCACGATCCAGGTCGACATGAAGCGCCTGCTCGCGTATTCGTCGATCGACAACATCGGCCTGATGATGGTCGCGCTCGGGCTCGCGGTGCTGTTTCGCGCGTACGGGATGACGGGATTGTCCGCGCTCGCGCTGACCGCGATGCTCTATCAGGTCAGCGCGCATGCGGCATTCAAGAGTTTGCTGTTCCTCGGTACGGGCGCCGTGCTGCATGCCACCGGGGAGCGCAATCTCGGCAGGCTCGGCGGCCTGATCCGCTTCATGCCGTGGACCGCGTGGGCCGTACTGGCGGGCGTCGCGGCCAGCGCCGGCTTGCCGCCGCTGAGCGGCTTCGTCGGGGAATGGCTGCTGCTGCAGAGCTTCCTGTTCACGCCCGGCTTGCCGGATTCGGTGCTCGCGATGACGGTGCCGATCGCGGCCGCGCTGGTCGCGATGACGGCGGCGCTCGCCGGCTATACGATGGTCAAGTTCTTCGGCATCGTGTTCCTCGGACAGCCGAGAGAGGCGAGGCTGAGCCGCGCACGCGACGCGAATGCGTGGGAACGGTTCGCGTTCTGCTGGTTCGCGGCGGCCGGCGTGCTGCTCGGGCTGATGCCCGCGCAGTTCGTCAAGGTGCTGGATCGCGTCACGCGCGCGCTGGTCGGGGCCGGCATCGGCGCGGACAACCATGGCTGGCTGCTGTTCGTGCCCGTCGCCCCCGCGCGGGCCAGTTACATGCCCGCCGTGTTCATGCTGTTTTTCATCGCCTGCTGCGGTCTCGCCTGGGTGCTGGTGCGACGCTTCTACCACGGACGGCTGCGGCGCGCCGCACCGTGGAACTGCGGTTTCCCGTTCGCGAACGCGCGCATGCAGGACACGGCGGAAGGGTTCGGGCAGCCGATCCGTGAAATCTTCGCACCGCTCCTGCGCATCGAGCGGCAACTGCCTTCGCCGTTCGATGCGCGGCCGGCCTACCGGGTCTCGGTCACCGATCGCACGTGGCCCGCGCTCTACGAACGCGTCGCCGCGCTGACGCAGCGCATCGCGGAATGGACGGGCCGTCTGCAGACCGGCAGGATCGCCGTGTACCTGACCTACAGCTTCGCCGTGCTGATCCTGCTCCTGATACTGGTGAGACGATGGTGACCGTCTCCGGCGTGATGTCGCAAACCCTCGAGATCGTGGTGGCGCTGGCCGCCGCGCCGCTGCTCACGGGCTGGGTCAACCAGTGCCGCGCCTGGCTGCAGAACCGGCGCGCCCCCAGCATCTGGCAGCCGTACCGGATGCTCCACAAGCTGTTCAACAAGGAGTCGGTCGTCGCCCATGGCGCAAGCCCGGTGTTTCGTGGCGCACCGTACGTGGTGTGGGCGGCGATGACGCTCGCCTGCGCGATCGTACCGACCCTGTCGACCGAATTGCCGCTGTCGCCCGCCGCGGACGCGATCGCGCTCGTCGGCCTGTTCGCGCTCGCGCGCGTCGCGCTGTCGCTCGCGGCGATGGACGTCGGCACGGCGTTCGGCACGCTCGGCGCCCGCCGCGAAATGTTGATCGGTTTCCTCGCGGAGCCGGCGTTGCTGATGGTGCTGCTGTCGGCCTCGCTGATCACGCAGTCGACCCTGCTCACGCGCATCGTCGCGACGCTGGGGCGGGGCGAGCTGGCGATCTATCCGAGCCTCGCGTTCGCGGGCATCGCGTTCACGCTGGTGTCGCTCGCCGAGAACGCGCGGCTGCCCGTCGACAATCCGGCCACCCACCTCGAGCTGACGATGATCCACGAGGCGCTGATCCTCGAATACTCGGGGCGGCACCTCGCGCTGATGGAATGGGCGGCCAGCCTGAAGCTGTTCGCGTACTCGTGCATCGGCCTCGCACTCTTCATGCCGTGGGGGATTGCGGCGGCCGGTGATCCGCTGGCGCTGGTGTTCGCGGTGCCGGCGCTCTTCGTCAAGCTGATGGCGGGCGGCGCCGCGCTTGCCGTGGTCGAGACCGCCAACGCGAAGATGCGGATCTTCCGGGTGCCGGAATTCCTCGCGACGGCGTTCCTGCTCGCGGTGATCGGCATGCTCGTCCACTTGCTGCTGGGGGCATGAATGCACGGCTACGCGACGCAACTGATCAATTTCCTCGCGGCGGTGCTGCTGATGGTGTCGTTCGCGATGCTGAGCCAGCGTCGGATCCTGTCGCTGATCCACCTCTATACGCTGCAGGGTGTCGCGCTCGTCCTGGCCAACCTGATCCTCGGTTTCGTGACGGGGGACCCGAACCTGTACGTGTCGGCCGGACTGACGCTGGTGCTGAAGGCCGGCGCGATTCCATGGATCCTCTATCGGCTTGTGCGCAGGCTCGACGTGCGGGCCGACGTCGAGCCGCTCATCAACATCCCGACGACGCTGCTGATCGGCATCGTGCTCGTGATCATCGCGTTCAACGTCGCGTCGCCGATCAGCCAGCTCGCGACGTCGGTTGCGCGCGGTACGCTCGGGATCGCGCTCGCGTGCGTACTGCTGTCGTTCATGACGATGATCACGCGCGCCAAGGCGATTCCGCAGGTGATCGGCTTCCTGTCGATGGAGAACGGGCTGTTCTTCGCCGCCACGGCCGCGACCAACGGCATGCCGATGATCGTCGAGCTCGGCATCGGTCTCGACGTGCTGGTCGGGATCCTGATCCTGGGCGTGTTCATGTTCCAGATTCGCGAGCAGTTCGACAGCCTGGACATCCATCACCTCGAGAAGCTCAACGATGAATGACGCCCACGTCGTGCTCGCCGTGCTCGGCATTCCGCTCGCGGCCGCTGCATGTCTCGCGCTCGCGTGGCCGGGCCACGTCGCGCGCAACCTGAACGTCGGCTTCAGCTTCCTGACATTCGCGGCGACGCTCGTGCTCGCCGCCCGCACCGTCGAACAGGGGCCGTCGTTCGCGTTCGGCAGGGCGTTCTTCGTCGATCCGCTCAACGTCTACCTGGTCGCGCTGACGGCGTTCGTCGGCTGGACGACGTCGCTGTTCTCGCGGCCGTACATGCAGGTCGAGGAAGCCCGCGGCCGGATGACGGCGGCGCGGATGCGGCTTTATCACGGCATGTACCAGCTTTTCATGTTCGCGATGCTCGTTGCGCTTCTGACCAACAATCTGGGCGTGCTGTGGGTCGCGATGGAGGCCGCCACGCTTGCGACCGTGCTGCTCGTCAGCGTCTATCGGACCGCCGCGAGCCTCGAGGCGGCGTGGAAGTACTTCATCCTGTGCGGGGTCGGCATCGCGCAGGCGCTGTTCGGCACGATTCTGCTGTACCTCGCCGCGAGCCGGCGGCTGACCGACGGCGATGCGCTGCTGTGGACGAGCCTCGCCGCGATCAAGACGCAGCTCGACCCTGCCATCGTGTCGATCGCGTTCGTGTTCCTGCTCGTCGGCTACGGCACGAAGGTCGGGCTCGTGCCGATGCACAGCTGGTTGCCGGACGCGCATGCCGAAGGCCCGACGCCGATCTCGGCGGTGTTGTCCGGACTGCTGCTGAACGTCGCGCTGTACGCGGTGCTGCGCTGCAAGGTGCTCGCCGACGGCTCGCTCGGCAACGGCCTGCCGGGCCGGTTGCTGGTCGGGTTCGGGCTCGTGTCGGTGCTGGTGGCATCGTTCTCGCTGTTCCGGCAGAAGGACGTCAAGCGGCTGTTCTCGTATTCGTCGATCGAGCACATGGGGCTGATGACGTTCGCGTTCGGCCTCGGCGGGCCGGTCGCGACGTTCGCCGGGCTGCTGCACATGACCGTCCATTCCCTCGTCAAGTCGGCGATTTTCTTCGCGGTCGGCCACGCGGCGCAGAAGGCGGGCACGCAGACGATCGACGGCATTCGCGGGCTGCTGCAGGTCAGCCCGACGGTCGGCTGGGGCATGATGCTCGGCGCGCTCGCGATTCTCGGCCTGCCGCCGTTCGGCGTGTTCGCGAGCGAATTCCTGATCCTGACGACCGCAATGAACACGATCCCGTGGGCGGCGCCCTTGCTGCTGCTCGGCCTCGCCGTCGCATTCGCGGCGATCTTCGCGCGCGTGCAGCGCATGGTGTTCGGCGCAACGACGACCGCGCGACCGCTCGAGCATCGCCCCGCACTCCTGCCGGTATTCGTGCATCTCGGGCTGGGGCTGGTGCTCGGGCTCTATGTCCCGCCGTACCTGGCGATGTGGTATCGCCAGGCCGCAACGATGCTGGCGGGGTGACGCATGCGACTCGATTCGATGCCGTTCGCCGCGACCCGCCTGACGCGCAGTGCGGGCCAGATTTCGGTGGGCGTGGCGGACGCCGACGAGGCGGGGTGGCTCGCGATCGCGCGGACGGTGCACGCCGGGCAAGGCCGCCTCGTCGCGATGTGGGCCGGCGAAGCCGTCGAGCGCGCGTTTTCGGTGAACGCCGCGTACGAATGCGACGACGGCATCCTTTGGGTGCGCCTCGCGACGGGATGCACGCCGCAACCCGCGGGCGATTTTCCCGATCTCGCCGGCCTGTATCCGTGCGCGATGCGCATGCAGCGGGCGATCTTCGACCTGACCGGCCTGCGGGCCCGGGGCGCCGAGGATACCCGGCCGTGGCTCAATCATGGAAACTGGCCTGGCGATTATTTTCCGCTGCAGAAGCAGGCGACGGGCGTCGAAGCGTTCGAGTCGAGCGAGGCGGACTACCCGTTCGTGCAGGTGGCGGGCGACGGCGTGCACGAGATCGCGGTCGGGCCGATCCACGCCGGCATCATCGAGCCCGGGCATTTCCGGTTCTCGGTCGTCGGCGAGAAGGTGCTGCGCCTTGAAGCGCGTCTCGGCTACGCCCACCGCGGCGTCGAGCGGCTGTTCGAGCGTACCCCCGCGTCGGGCGGCCATCGGGTCGCCGCCCGGATCTCGGGCGATTCGACCGTCGCGTTCGCGTGGGCCTATTGCATGGCGCTCGAGCAGGCGTGCGGCGCGGCGCTGCCGAAGCGGGCGCTCTATTTGCGGGCGCTCCTGCTGGAACGCGAGCGCGTCGCCAACCATCTCGGCGACCTCGGCGCGCTCGGCAACGATGCCGGGTTCGGGTTCGGCCTCGCGCAGTTCTCGCGACTCAAGGAGGACTGGATACGGGTGAACGCGCGCCTGTTCGGGCATCGATATCTGATGGACCGGATCGTGCCGGGCGGCGTGGCGGTCGACGTTCGCGCCGGGGAGGCGGCTGTCGTCGCGGAACAATGCGCGCATGTCGAGCGTGAAGTCCACGTCATGCGGACCATCTACGAAGACCAGTCCGGGCTGCAGGATCGATTCCTCGGCACGGGGCGGCTGACCGCCGCCGTGGTCGAGCATTTCGGCGTGCGCGGCATGGCTGCCCGTGCCAGCGGCCGGGCCTTCGACGTGCGCGCGAACGTGCGGCCGGCGCCCTATGACGACATCGCCGTCAAGGCGGCCAGCGACGCGCGTGGGGACGTTGCCGCGCGCGTCGCCGTGCGCTTTGCCGAAATCGATGCATCCCTGCAGCTGATCCGTGCGCTGCTGGCCGAACTTCCGGACGGCCCGGTTGCCGTCGCCGTGCCGCCTGCCGCGGCGCCTTCCCGAGGGGCCGGGTGGGTGGAAGGCTGGCGCGGGGACGTGTTCGTCGCGCTCGACGTGGCACCGGGCGACGTCGTCGCACGCTGCCATTGCCACGATCCGTCGTGGCAGAACTGGCCGGCGCTCGAGCACGCGATCATCGGCAATATCGTTCCGGATTTCCCGTTGATCAACAAATCGTTCAACCTGAACTACGCGGGGCACGATCTCTGATGTGGCAGCTCATCCGGCAATTCGCGCGCACCGACTTTCCCGACGAACCTGCGCCGGCGGCGGAAGACGCGTGGCGGCACGAGGCGCAGCAGATTCGCCAGGACCTGCTCGATCTGCTCGGGCGTGCGCTGTGCATCCGGCAGATCGACGCGGGGTCATGCAACGGGTGCGAGCTGGAGATCCACGCGCTGAACAACCCGTACTACAACATCGAAGGGCTCGGCATCAAGTTCGTCGCCAGCCCGCGGCACGCCGACCTGCTGCTCGTGACCGGGCCGGTGACGCTCAACATGCGCGCGGCGATGCTCGCCGCGTACGACGCGACACCCGGCCCGAAACGGGTGGTGGCCGCAGGGGAGTGCGCGTGCACGGGCGGCATGTTTGCCGACGGTTATGCGGTGTGCGGGCCGGTTTCGTCGATCCTGCCGGTCGACGTGACGATCCCCGGGTGTCCGCCGCCCCCCATCGACCTGCTGCGCGGCATCCTCGCCGCGTGCCGGTCTCGCTGAGCCGGACGGCGACTGCCGTTCATGGCCCAGGCCTCTCAACCTCGATTCAACCCTTGTTCGCAATGACTTACGCTTCCGCTTCATGACTCCGATCAAATTCATACTTCGCTATACCGCCATCCCGTTCACGGCCATCGTGGCGGTCGTGATCTGGGCGGCCGTGCCGTCCTCGCAGGAAATCGATGCACGACAGTATGCGGCGCTGTCGCATGCGTACCGGAGCTTTCCTGCGCCGTTCCGGCGCGAGATCGTGGATGCGATGGCGCACGGCCGGATCACCGACTGGCAGTACCAGACGCTCGTGCGCGACTCGCTGGCCAACGGCGTCGCACTGGACTGGCCGGCGACGGGCCTGAGCGACGTCGCTGCCGAGCGGCGCAAGCTGGCCGCACTGATTCAAGCCGATTCCGATCTCGCAGGGCACTGAAAATGAAGACCTTACTGGTTGCTGTCGCATTCGTTCTGATTATCGGCAGCTTGATTTCCGCGCTGTATTTCATGAATCGCGACCGGGGGACGACGAAGCGCATGGCGTGGTCGCTCGCGGCGCGGGTCGGGATATCGATCACGCTGTTCCTGGCGCTCCTCATTTCGTACTGGCTGGGCTGGATCGAGCCGACCGGATTGCCGATCGGGCGTTAGGCGGCTCGTGCCTCCTGTCTGACTCGCCCGGCCCCGGCCGGGCGCCATTGTTGCACTGTTGTCCGGATTGGAAAGGACCCCTCCACGGCCGGCAATATGTGCGGCGAAAACGGCCGATTATTCTCCCGATCGCAGTTCCGATTCCCAAGCCGACAAGCTATCGGACTGCTTACAAAATCAACCGATCGGGGAGGCCTGTTCATGAGAAGCGTCGTCATTTCCAGTGGTATTGGCGCGGTGTTCGCCGTTGCAGCGTCGTCCGCGCTTGCGCAGAGTTCCGTCACCTTGTATGGCCTCGTCGACACGGCCATTCGCTATCAAACGAACGCCGGCCCGGACGGCCGGGATCTGATCGGCATGACGGTCGGCCCGGAAACGCACAGCCGGTGGGGCCTGCGCGGCAGCGAAGACCTCGGCGGCGGCCTGTCGGCGATCTTCCGCCTCGAGAACGGCTTCGAACTCGGCGACGGGAAGCTTCACGTGGCCAACACGCTGTTCAGCCGGCAGGCGTATGTCGGGCTGTCGAGCAACCGCTACGGCACGCTGACCTTCGGCAACCAGTACGCGCCGCTGTACGACACGATGGGCGACACCTTCGACCCGATGACCGTCGGCGACTACTGGCAGGACAGCTGGATGTACAACGGCATCGGCAGCTTCCTGACCGTGCCGAACTCGGTCAAGTACCAGTTCTCGTCCAACGGCTTCAGCGTCGACGCGATCTACGGCTTCGGCAACCATGCCGGCGCAATGGGCCTCGACAGCACGTACGGCGTGGAGCTGACCTATGCGCACGGGCCGGCGTCGATCAACGCGGGCTTCCAGCAAACTTCGGTATCGTCGTTGAACGGCAGTTCGGTCAACGGTGCGAAGGTGAACTTCCTGCACGTGAGCGGCGCGTATCGGATCACCCCGGCCGTGCGGCTGCTGGCCGGCTGGCTGCACGGCCAGGACAAGACCGGCACGACGGACTTCAACATGCAGCAAGCCGGCGCGCCGGCGTTGCGCGCCGGCAGCCCGAACCGCATCGACGATACGTTCTATGTCGGCGCCAACTGGCAGGCCAGCGCGCCGCTGCTGATCACGGTGGCCGGCTATTACGGCCATGCGCGCAACGCGGAGCGGCTCGACGGCTCGCTCGGCGCCGGCATCAACTATTCCGCGACCGTGCTGGCCGAGTATGCGCTGTCGAAGCACACCGAGGTGTACGGCACGGTGGATGTCGCGCGCGGCAACGGCGCGTTCGCCGCCGACTATCCGGGCGCGACCAACCCCGCCACGGGCAGGGTCGACCAGATCGGCCGGACCAACAACGTCGGCGCGGCGATCGGCCTGCGTCAGATGTTCTGAACGCGGGCTCGGGCGGCCGCGCGCAGCGCGCGCGGTTCTTCTTCTTCACCTCGATTACAGAAGCGGTAAAACTTTCCGGAACGGTCGGCTGGCGCCACACCCGGCGGCGACATTCCGGTCTCCACGTTGCGATCGACGACGAAGCGCCGCCAGGGCGGCGCGCGGCGAGCGCGCATGGCCGTGCGCCCCAAGCGCACCCGGCATGGCAAATCTGCTCACCACGATCGAGCGGGTTGGGCATCGACGGCCAGATCGGCATTGCATAGATTCCCGAGGTTGGCGCGCTTATCCGCGCGCCACGCCATGCGCGCGCCGGCATCCGGCACGCGCGTGCCCCTATCAGCGTGAGACAAAATCGAGCGTGGAGACGACACGATGAGCCTGTCAGAGCCATTGCGTCTGCATGTGCCGGAGCCGACAGGCCGCCCGGGCTGCCAGACCGACTTTTCCTATCTGCATCTATCGCCGGCCGGCGCGGTACGCCGCCCGCCGATCGATGTCGCCGCGGCGGACACTGCCGATCTCGCCCGCAGCCTCGTGCGCGTACTCGACGACCACGGCGAAGCCGTCGGCCCGTGGGCGCCGGATCTCGACGACGCGCGGCTGATCGCCGGGATGCGGGCGATGCTGAAGACCCGCATCTTCGATGCGCGCATGCTGATCGCGCAGCGCCAGAAAAAAATCTCGTTCTACATGCTGAGCCTCGGCGAAGAGGCCATCGGCGCCGCGCATGCGATGGCGCTACGGCACGGCGACATGTGCTTCCCGACCTACCGGCAGCAGAGCATCCTGATCGCGCGCGACGTGCCGCTCGAACGGATGATCTGCCAGTTGATGTCGAACGAGGGCGACCCGCTGAAAGGGCGCCAGCTCCCGGTGATGTATTCGGATCGCGACGCGGGCTTCTTCTCGATCTCCGGCAATCTCGCGACGCAGTTCATCCAGGCGGTCGGCTGGGCGATGGCGTCGGCGATCAAGGGCGACACGAAGATCGCGTCGGCCTGGATCGGCGACGGCGCGACCGCGGAAGCCGACTTTCATACCGCGCTCACCTTCGCGCACGTGTATCGCGCGCCCGTCGTGCTGAACGTCGTCAACAACCAGTGGGCGATCTCGACGTTCCAGGCGATCGCGGGCGGCGAGGGGACGACGTTCGCGGGGCGCGGCGTCGGCTGCGGGATCGCCTCGCTGCGCGTCGACGGCAACGATTTCCTCGCGATCTACGCGGCGTCGAGCTGGGCGGCCGAACGGGCGCGCCGCAACCTCGGCCCGACGCTGATCGAATGGGTGACGTACCGCGCCGGTGCGCACTCGACGTCGGACGATCCGTCGAAATACCGGCCGAGCGACGACTGGACCCACTTCCCGCTCGGCGATCCGATCGCCCGCTTCAAGCGCCACCTGATCGCCAGGGGCATCTGGTCGGACAGCGCGCACGACGCGCTCACCGCCGAGCTCGAGGCCGAGGTGATCGCCGCGCAGAAGGAGGCGGAGAAATTCGGGACGCTGGCCGACGAGCGGATTCCGTCGCCGGCGTCGATGTTCGACGACGTGTACAAGGAGCTGCCCGCGCATCTGCGTCGTCAGCGCCAGGAACTGGGAGCGTGAGCATGGCGCAACGAGAAGCAACGACGACGGCCACGCAGCCGATGACGATGATCCAGGCGCTGCGCTCCGCGATGGACGTGATGCTCGGGCGCGACGGCGACGTGGTGGTGTTCGGCCAGGACGTCGGCTATTTCGGCGGCGTGTTCCGCTGCACCGAGGGGTTGCAGACGAAGTACGGCAAGTCGCGCGTGTTCGACGCGCCGATCTCGGAAAGCGGGATCGTCGGCGCGGCGGTCGGGATGGGCGCGTACGGGTTGCGGCCCGTGTGCGAGATCCAGTTCGCGGACTATTTCTACCCGGCCTCCGACCAGATCGTGTCGGAAGGCGCCCGGCTGCGCTACCGTTCCGCCGGCCAGTTCACCGCGCCGATGACGATCCGCATGCCGTGCGGCGGCGGCATCTACGGCGGCCAGACCCACAGCCAGAGCCCCGAGGCGATGTTCACGCAGGTGTGCGGGCTGCGCACCGTGATGCCGTCGAACCCTTACGACGCGAAGGGGCTGCTGATCGCGGCGATCGAGAACGACGACCCGGTGATCTTTCTCGAGCCGAAGCGGCTCTACAACGGGCCGTTCGACGGCCATCACGAACGGCCCGTCACGTCGTGGCTGAAGCATCCGGCGAGCGCGGTGCCCGAGGGCTACTACACGGTGCCGCTCGACTCGGCCGCCGTCGTGCGCGCCGGCAGCGACGTGACGGTGCTGACGTACGGCACGACGGTCCACGTGTCGCTGGCCGCCGCCGAGGAGACGGGCATCGATGCCGAGGTGATCGACCTGCGCACGCTGTGGCCGCTCGATCTGGAGACGGTCGTCGCGTCGGTGCGCAAGACCGGGCGCTGCGTCGTGGTGCACGAGGCGACGCGCACCTGCGGGTATGGCGCGGAACTGGTGTCGCTCGTGCAGGAGCACTGCTTCTATCACCTCGAGGCACCCGTGGAGCGCACGACGGGCTGGGATACGCCGTATCCGCATGCACAGGAATGGGCGTATTTTCCCGGCCCGGGCCGGGTCGGCGAAGCGTTGCGACGCGTGATGGAGGCTTGACATGGGTATTCACGTCATCAAGATGCCGGATATCGGCGAAGGGATCGCCGAGGTCGAGCTGGTGGCCTGGCATGTGGAAATCGGGCAGACGATCAAGGAGGACCAGCCGCTCGCCGACGTGATGACCGACAAGGCGGCGGTCGAGATTCCATCGCCCGTGACGGGCAAGGTGCTTGCGCTCGGCGGCAAGCTCGGCGAGATGATGGCGGTCGGCAGCGAGCTGATTCGTCTCGAGGTCGAGGGTGATGGCAACCTGAAGCCGGGCGCCGACGTGCGGGAGGCCGCCGTGGCCACTGAAGTCGCTGTCGCGGCGCCGGCTGCAGCAGCGCCTGCGGTTTCGTCCTCGGATGCGGAGCCCCCGGCGAGCCGCGCGCCCGCCGAGCCGCGCCGCGAAGCGCACGCCGCGCCGCCGCGCGCGGCGCTGGCGCCGGGCGAACGGCCGCTCGCGTCGCCGGCGGTGCGCCAGCGCGCGTGGGACATGGGCATCGAGCTGCGCTACGTGCGCGGCACGGGCGACGCCGGGCGGATCCTGCATTCGGACCTCGATGCGTACGCGCGCACCGGCGGCCGGGCGAGCGCGCAAACTGCACGCGGCTACGACGAACGGACCGACGAGACCGAAGTCCCGGTGATCGGCCTGCGCCGCGCGATCGCGCGCAAGATGCAGGAAGCGAAGCGGCGCATTCCGCACTTCAGCTACGTCGAGGAAATCGACGTGACCGAGCTCGAAGCGCTGCGCGCGGAACTGAACCGCCGCTACGGCGACGCGCGCGGCCGGCTCACGCTGTTGCCGCTGCTGATCCGCGCGATGGTGATCGCGTTGCGCGACTTTCCGCAGATCAACGCACGCTTCGACGACGAAGCCGGCGTCGTGACGCGTTCCGGCGCGGTGCACATGGGCGTCGCGACGCAGACCGACGCCGGCCTCACGGTGCCCGTGCTGCGTCACGCGGAAGCGCGCGACGTGTGGTCGATCTCGGCTGAAATCGCTCGGCTGGCCGACGCGGTGCGCGCCAACCGCGCGCAGCGCGACGAACTCACCGGTTCGACGATCACGATTTCGAGCCTCGGCCCGCTCGGCGGCATCGTGTCGACGCCGGTCATCAATCATCCGGAGGTCGGCATCGTCGGCGTGAACCGCATCGTCGAGCGCCCGATGTTCCGCGACGGCGCAGTCGTCGCGCGCAAGCTGATGAACCTGTCGTCGTCGTTCGATCATCGCGTCGTCGACGGCATGGACGCGGCCGAATTCATCCAGGCGGTGCGCGCGTTGCTCGAACGCCCCGCGCTGCTGTTCGTGGAGTGATCCTAATGAAAAATGAACACACCACGCTGCTCGTGATCGGCGGCGGGCCGGGCGGCTACGTCGCCGCCATTCGCGCCGGGCAGCTCGGCATTCCGACGCTGCTCGTCGAGCGCGACCGGCTCGGCGGCACCTGCCTGAACATCGGCTGCATTCCGTCGAAGGCGCTGATCCACGTCGCCGATGCCTTCGAGCAGGCGCGCGACCACGCAGGCGAAGGCGCGCTCGGCATCCGCGTGCACTCGCCCGAGATCGACATCGCGCGCAGCGTCGCGTGGAAGGATGGCGTCGTCGACAAGCTGACGCGCGGCGTCGGCGCGGTGCTGAAGAAGAACGGCGTGCGCGTGCTGCACGGCGATGCGCGCGTGATCGACGGCAAGACCGTCGAGGTCGACGCCGGCGGCGAGACGATCCGGATCGGCTGCGAGCATCTGTTGCTCGCGACGGGTTCGGAGCCGGTCGCGCTGCCGTCGATGCCGTTCGGCGGGCATGTCGTGTCGTCGACCGAGGCGCTGTCGCCGAAGACGTTGCCGAAGCGGCTGGTCGTCGTCGGCGCGGGCTACATCGGGCTGGAGCTCGGGATGGTCTATCGCAAGCTCGGGGTCGACGTCAGCGTGGTCGAGGCGGCGGAGCGCGTGCTGCCCGCGTACGACGCGGAGCTCGTGAAGCCGGTCGCCGATTCGCTTGCGCGGCTCGGCGTCAGGATGTGGCTCGGCCACAAGGTGCTCGGGCTCGCGGACGACGGCGCGGTGCGCGTGCAGGCGCCCGACGGCGCCGAGCGGACGCTGCCGGCCGATCGCGTGCTGGTGGCGGTGGGCCGCCGGCCGCGCGTCGACGGCTTCGGCCTCGAGACGCTGCCGCTCGAACGCAACGGCCGCGCGCTGCGTATCGACGACGAATGCCGGACGTCGATGCGCAACGTGTGGGCGATCGGCGACGTCGCCGGCGAGCCGATGCTCGCGCATCGCGCGATGGCGCAAGGCGAGGTGGTCGCGGAGCTGATCGCTGGCAAGCGTCGCAAGTTCGTGCCGGCGTCGATTCCTGCTGTGTGCTTCACCGATCCGGAGATCGTGACATCGGGGTGGTCGCCGGACGATGCGCGGGCGGCCGGCGTCGATTGTCTGAGCGCGTCGTTTCCGTTTGCCGCGAATGGGCGGGCGATGACGCTACAGGCGACCGACGGCTTCGTGCGGGTGGTCGCGCGGCGCGATACGCACCTGATCGTTGGGTGGCAGGCGGTCGGGCGAGGCGTGTCGGAGCTGGCCGCGGCGTTCTCGCAGTCGATCGAGATGGGCGCAAGGCTCGAGGATATCGGTGGCACGATACACGCGCATCCGACGCTCGGCGAGGCGATGCAGGAGGCCGCGTTGCGGGCGTTGGGGCACGCGGTGCATATCTGAGGGGGGCGTCGGCGAGCACTGGGCGGGTCTTGGGCGTGGGCGGGAGTCATTGCGATTCCCTCGGATGATCCGCTCACGCCGGCCAGTGACCCGCGAAATCAAACGACAGTTGCCGAGGGTGGCGAATGGATAGCAGATACACCGCGCCCCCGATCTGCGCATACAGCAGCAGGTAGTGCGTCGCCACGTACTCGCGCAGTTCGCTGCCTTCGGCAATGACGTCGAGTTGTTCGGCCAGACGCGCCATGCCGTTGCGCGCCTCCACGGAGCGGGCAGGCCGTTCGAGGAACAAACGGCCCATGCCGGGAAAGCGCTCCAGATTAGGGATGACGGTATCCGTCAATTCTTCCAGCAGAGCATCGAACGCTTGCGGGGTTTCGGCTTCCAGCAGGAATGCGTCGATTTCTTCAAGGTTGTACTCGAAGTTCGCGGTGAGCTTTACGGTATGGAGGGCAGTCACGGGGCGAATCGGCCGGTTAGCCGGCTGCTTTGTTGGTGCGACGGCGCTTGATGTCGGAAAGGGTGCTGCGCGCGTCTTTTACCTTGCCCGCGGACACGTCGGCCAGGCCCTTGCTCGCGTCTTCTATCAGGAACAAGTGGATGCGCTCGCGTTCCAGCTGGTGATAGTAGTCCAGCCGCTCGGCGTCGATGATGGCAACGTAGCTTTCGCCATTTTTCGTGACGATCTTCTCGGCCCCGGCCTTCACCTGGTCGGCCAGTTCGGACAGATTGGCCCGGGCTTGGGACAGCGAAATCACATCGCGGGCTGAGATGGGCATGGCTTTCTCCGTAGGCTGCGATTTTGTACAGAATGTTGCACATTCTACTGCAATTCATTCTGTACCGCGAAGGTCGTGATCTGGCCTGGAGCGGAGCGCCGGAGGCCGTCAGGGCTGGCGTGAGCAGGAGTGACGCAGGCGAAATCATCCACGCCGTCCTGGACGTCATCACAGTGCAGGGCTAGGGGGCGACGCCGTGCAGCCTGTCGGTTTCGGGTTTAAGGAAGCGGTGAACGCACGGCACCGCCCGAGACACCCCCGAAACAGCCACGGATGGAGAACTGTACGAATATACAGTATAGTATTCGTCCGAAACCGGACCGCACCCGTTTCCGCATCGCGGCGCCGCGCCCCTGGCCAACCCACCCCGACGAGCAGACAAATTGTCATCCAGCAATCAGATCCGCATTCGCGGCGCACGTCAGCATAATCTGAAGAATCTCGACCTCGACCTGCGCACCGGCGAAATGACGGTCGTCACCGGCCCGTCGGGCTCCGGCAAATCGAGTCTCGTGTTCGACACCTTGTACGCGGAAGGCCAGCGGCGCTACGTCGAGACGTTCAGCGCGTATGCGCGGCAGTTTCTCGACCGGATGGACCGGCCGCAGGTGGACCGCGTCGACGGCGTGCCGCCCGCGATCGCGATCGACCAGACCAATCCGGTCCGCAGTTCGCGCTCGACCGTCGGCACGATGACCGAGCTCAACGACCATTTGAAGCTCCTGTACGCGCGCGCAGCGGAATTGTTCGACCGCAAGAACGCGCAGCCGGTGCGGCACGACACGCCGGAGACGATCTACGCGGACCTCGCCGCGCGCACGGCCGATCGCGATCCGCGGCTCGTGGTGACGTTTCCGGTCGAGCTGCCGGAAACCGTGACCGACGAGGAAGTCGAGCAATGGCTGTCGGCGAGCGGCTATACGAAAGTGCAGGCGCAGCGCGAAGTCGCGTCGCCCACCGGGCCGCGCAAGGTGCTCGACGTGGTGGCCGACCGTTTCCGCTTGCATCAGGCCGACAAGGTGCGCGTGATCGAGGCGATCGAGGCGTCGCTCAAGCGCGGCGGCGGGCGCGTGAACGTCTACGTGCTCGCGCAGGTGCCGGAAAACGCCACCGCCGCGGCGCCGGAATCCGAGGTGTGGCGTTTCTCCACCGGGCTCCACAATCCCGACAGCGACCTCCGCTACGCCGATCCGCAGGCCGCACTGTTCTCGTTCAATTCGGCATACGGCGCATGCGAAACCTGCCGCGGCTTCGGCCGCGTGATCGGCGTCGATCTCGGCCTCGTGATTCCCGACGCGCGCAAGACGCTGCGCGGCGGCGCGATCAAGCCGATGCAGACGCCCGCGTGGAAGGAGTGCCAGGACGACCTGATGCGCTATGCGGCGAAGGCGAACATCCGGCGCGACACGCCGTGGGGCGAGCTGACGTCCGACGAGCGGGACTGGGTGATCAACGGCTCGCCGGACTGGAACGGCAAGTGGCAGAGCCAGTGGTACGGCGTGAAGCGCTTCTTCGGCTACCTCGAATCGAAAGCGTACAAGATGCATATCCGCGTGCTGCTGTCGAAATACCGCAGCTACACGCCGTGCGACGTGTGCGGCGGCGCGCGCCTGAAGACCGAATCGCTGCTGTGGCGGCTCGGCTCGAAGGCGAACGCCGACGCGGCGCTCGCGCCGGCCGGCCGCTTCCTGCCGCGCGGCGTCGACTGGACCCGCGCACAGCTCGAAGCGCTGCCGGGCCTGACGGTGCACGACCTGATGCTGCTGCCGATCGAACGCATCCGCCGCTTCTTCGACGACATCAGCCTGCCGAGCGCGCTGCTCGACGACGCGCTGAAGCTGCTGCTCGCCGAGGTGCGCACGCGGCTGAAGTATCTGTGCGACGTCGGGCTCGGCTACCTGACGCTCGACCGGCAAAGCCGCACGCTGTCGGGCGGCGAGGTGCAGCGGATCAACCTGACGACGGCGCTCGGCACCTCGCTCACGAAGACGCTGTTCGTGCTCGACGAGCCGAGCATCGGCCTGCATCCGCGCGACCTGAACCGGATCGTCGAGGCAATGCAGCGCCTGCGCGACGCGGGCAATACACTGGTGGTGGTCGAGCACGACCCGTCGGTGATGCTCGCGGCCGACCGCCTGATCGACATGGGGCCCGGCCCGGGCGAGCGCGGCGGCACGATCGTCTACGACGGCACGCCCGGCGATATCCGCTCGGCCCGCACGCTGACGGGCGAGTATCTCGGCGGCCGCAAGCACGTCGCGCACGCGTCGCACTGGTCGCGCCGCACGGTGGACGCGCACACGCCGCGCATCGTGCTCGAGGGCGCGAGCGAGCACAACCTGCGCGACGTGACGGTCGAGATTCCGTTGCAGCGCCTCGTGTGCGTGACCGGCGTATCGGGGTCGGGCAAGTCGACGCTGCTGCAGGACGTGCTCTATCCGGCGATGGCGCGGCACTTCGGCAAGGCGACCGAATCGCCGGGCGCCTACCGCCGCCTGACGGGCGCGGAGCAGGTGGGCGACGTCGTGTTCGTCGACCAGTCGCCGATCGGCAAGACCACGCGCTCGAACCCGGCGAGCTATGTCGGCGCGTTCGACGAGATCCGCAAGCTGTTCGCGAAGGCGCCGCTCGCGCTGCAGCGCGGCTACGGCGCGGGCACGTTCAGCTTCAACTCGGGCGACGGCCGTTGCCCGACGTGCGGCGGCTCGGGCTTCGAGCACATCGAGATGCAGTTCCTGAGCGACGTCTACCTGCGCTGCCCGGACTGCGACGGCCAGCGCTACCGCGCCGAGGTGCTCGAAGTGCGGATCGCGCGCGACGGCCGCGCGCTCAGCATCGCCGAGGTGCTCGACCTGACCGTCAGCGAAGCCGCGGCGTTCTTCGCCGCCGACGCCGAGGTGCTGCGCGTGCTGCAGCCGATCGTCGACGTCGGGCTCGAATACGTGAAGCTCGGCCAGCCGGTGCCGACGCTGTCGGGCGGCGAGGCGCAGCGCCTGAAGCTGGCGGGTTTTCTCGCCGAATCGGCGAAGGCCGGCAGCGGGCGGCGGGTCGTCACGGAGGAGCAGCGCGTCGCGCAGGCGCGCCTGTTCATGTTCGACGAACCGACCACGGGGCTGCACTTCGACGACATCGCGAAGCTGATGCAGGCGTTCGGCAAGCTGCTCGCCAGCGGCCATTCGCTGATCGTGATCGAGCACAACCTCGACGTGATCCGCGCGGCCGACTGGCTGATCGACCTCGGCCCGGAAGGCGGCGACGGCGGCGGGCTCGTGCTGTGCGCGGGCACGCCCGACGACGTGAAGGCATGCGCCGGATCGCATACGGGTGTGGCGCTGGTGCATTACGACCGCGCGATGGGCGCCGAAGCCGAACCGGTAGACGAGGGCGTGCCGTTGCAGGCCGCGCTGAACGCGGCGCGTGCGCGGCGGGCGGTCGAAGGCGAGGACGTCGTGCGCATCGTCAACGCGCGCGAGCACAACCTGAAGGCGCTCGACGTCGACATTCCGCACGGCAAGTTCAACGTGGTGACCGGCGTGTCCGGTTCCGGCAAGTCGACGCTCGCGTTCGACATCCTGTTCCACGAGGGCCAGCGCCGCTACCTCGAATCGCTGAACGCGTATGCGCGCTCGATCGTGCAGCCGGCGGGGCGCCCCGAAGTCGACGCGGTGTACGGCATTCCGCCGACCGTCGCGATCGAGCAGCGCCTGTCGCGCGGCGGCCGCAAGAGCACGGTCGCGACGACGTCCGAGGTGTGGCATTTCCTGCGGCTGCTGTACGTGAAGCTCGGCCTGCAGCATTGCATCCACGACGGCACGCCGGTGACGTCGCAGACCGTCGAATCGATCGCCGCGCAGCTGCTGCGCGATCACCGCGGCGAGCACGTCGGGCTGCTCGCGCCGCTCGTCGTCAACCGCAAGGGCGTGTACACGGATCTCGCGAAGTGGGCGAAGGCGCGCGGCAACACGCATCTGCGCGTCGACGGCGAATTCGTGCCGGTCGACCCGTGGCCGAAGCTCGACCGCTTCCGCGAGCATACGATCGAGCTGCCGGTGGCCGACCTCGTCGTGTCACCGGACAACGAGGCCGAGCTGCGGCAGCGCCTCGACGAGACGCTCGAGCTCGGCAAGGGCGTGATGCACCTGCTCGCGCCGCTCGACGGCCTGCACCATGCGATGAGCAACGATCACCCGACCACGGGGATCGGCGAGGTCAAGGTGCTGTCGGTCAAGCGCGCATGCCCGGTGTGCGGCACGAGCTATCCGGAGCTCGACCCGCGGATGTTCTCGTACAACAGCAAGCACGGCTGGTGCACGACCTGCGTGGGCACGGGCCTCTCGCTCACGCGCGAGCAGCGCGCGGCCTACGACGACACGGTGCTCGCCGAAGACGGCCGCGGCCGCGAGCAGACCTTGCCCTCCGACGAGCAGGAGCCGGAAGGCGTCGGCGACGAGCCGTGCGCGGATTGCGGCGGCACGCGGCTGAACCCGTCCGCGCGCGCGGTGACCTTCGACGGCCATCCGATCGTCGACGTCGCGCAGTGGACCGTGTCGGATTCGCGCCGCTGGATCGACGGCCTGCAGCTGTCGGGGCGCGACGCGCAGATCGCGCGCGACATCGTCAGCGAGATCGGCAGCCGTCTCGCGTTCCTCGAGGAAGTCGGGCTCGGCTACCTGAGCCTCGACCGCGCGGCGCCGAGCCTGTCGGGCGGCGAGGCGCAGCGCATCCGGCTCGCGGCGCAGCTGGGCAGCAACCTGCAGGGCGTCTGCTACGTGCTCGACGAGCCGACGATCGGCCTGCATCCGCGCGACAACCAGATCCTGCTGGACGCGCTGCGCAAGCTCGGCGACAAGGGCAATACGCTCGTCGTCGTCGAGCATGACGAAGACACGATTCGCCGCGCCGATCACATCATCGACGTCGGCCCGGGCGCCGGCAAGCGCGGCGGCACGCTGGTCGCGCAGGGCGGCGTGGCGGAGCTGTCCGCGCAGCCCGATTCGCTGACGGGGCGCTTCCTCGCGCAGCCGATCGTGCATCCGCTGCAGCCGCGCCGCGGTGTGAGCCTGCCGGGCGCAAAGAGCGGTGCGGCGGCGCCGGAGAACTGGCTGACGGTGCACGGCGGCAGGCTGCACAACCTGCGCGACGTGACGGTCGGCATTCCGCTCGCGCGGCTCGTCGCGGTGACGGGCGTGAGCGGCTCGGGCAAGTCGACGCTCGCGCGCGACGTGCTGATGACGAACCTGCTCGACGCGGTGGGCCGCTCGGTGCTGTCGTCGCCGGCGACGCGCCGCGCGCGCAAGGCCGCGGAGCAGGACGCGCCGGCCGCGAAGCGCCGCGCGAGCGTGCTGGCGCGCAGCGCGCCCCGGCCGTCGCTCAACGTCACGCATGCGTGGCAGGGCTGCGAATCGATCAGCGGCTGGGAGCATATCGACCGCGTGCTCGAAGTCGACCAGACCCCGATCGGCAAGACGCCGCGCTCCTGCCCGGCGACCTATATCGGCGTGTGGGACACCATCCGCAAGCTGTTCGCGGATACGCTCGAGGCCCGCGCGCGCGGCTACACGGCATCGCGTTTCTCGTTCAACACCGGCGACGGGCGCTGCCCCGCCTGCGAAGGGCAAGGCGTGCGCACGATCGGCATGAGCTTCCTGCCCGACGTGAAGGTGCCGTGCGACGTGTGCCACGGGCAGCGCTTCAACCCGGAGACGCTCGCGGTGACGTGGCGCGGCCGGAACATCGGCGACGTGCTGACGATGGAGATCGACGAGGCGGTCGAGTTTTTCGCGCCG
Organism: Burkholderia stagnalis; assembly: GCF_039848545.1. NCBI lineage: Bacteria > Pseudomonadati > Pseudomonadota > Betaproteobacteria > Burkholderiales > Burkholderiaceae > Burkholderia > Burkholderia stagnalis. Next base: position 620,901 of record NZ_CP156687.1, on the reverse strand, counting down.
ATCTCGAACATCGCGCATCCGCTGCAGCTGATGAAGGACGTCGGCCTCGGCTACCTGACGCTCGGCCAGCCGTCGCCGACGTTGTCCGGCGGCGAGGCGCAGCGCATCAAGCTCGTCACCGAGCTCAGCAAGGTGCGCGACGACGTCACGCGGCGCGGCCAGAAGGCGCCGCATACGCTGTACGTGCTCGACGAGCCGACGGTGGGCCTGCACATGGCGGACGTCGCGCGGCTGATCCGCGTGCTGCACCGGCTGGTGGATGCGGGGCACAGTGTCGTCGTGATCGAGCACGACCTCGACGTGATCGCGGAAGCGGACTGGATCATCGACCTCGGGCCGGAGGGCGGCGTGGGCGGCGGCACGATCGTGGCGGCGGCGCATCCGGAAGGGCTCGTGCAGGTAAGCGCGAGCCATACGGGGCGCGCGCTCGCGCCGGTGCTGGCGCGCAGCGGGCCGGAACGGGGCGAGGCGGTGCGCGGCGCAGAGGCGGGCGTCGGCTGATCGGGTGGGCTTTTGAGGTAGGGTCCGGGCGCCGGCCGGCGCCCGCGGCCTGCCGGCGACATGATGAGCGGCGTGCGGTACCGGCGTCGGCCGGATCGAGCGCGGCTTGCAATGCAGCGGAGAAGGGACAGATCGCGGATTCGAACATGTGTTCGCGCCGAGCTTCGATGCCGAAGGCGCTCGCAACAACCGTCTCGGCGAGCCGATCGTCGAACGTCCGTCTCGCCTGACCGGGCAGCGCCATCACCCTCGCCGACCGCGACGTTCCTCGGCCGGGGGCCCCTGCCGTGCAAGCAGACGCCATGCAAAGTGTTGCGTTGCACAAGCATGTCGGGTAAAATTTAGGGTTCCCCATTCTGCGCGCACCGGAATCCGTGAGATGCACTCCGGCTTCGACTGTCCGTGCGCCATCCCACGATTTCGTTCGCACCCCGTCAGACTTGACCGCCGTCAGGTCAGCAACGATCGTCGGCCAACCTGTCGAGGAGAGTGTATTGGCAAATCCAGTTCGCGATGATTCAGCTTCCCGCGTGACCGCAGCCGCGTCGAAGGCCGGCCGTCGCGCCCCGAAGGGCAAGACCCAGGGCGTCGCCGCGCCGCAGGACACCGCGTCGACCGCGCGCCAGGACGAAGAGCGCCAGCGCCAGATGCGCGCGCTGATCGCGCTTGGCCGCGAGCGCGGCTATCTCACCCACGCAGACATCAACGACCACCTGCCGGACAACTTCACGCAGACGGCTGCGATGGAGACGATCGTCAGCACGTTCGGCGACATGGGCGTGGCCGTGTACGAGCAGGCGCCCGACGCGGAAACGCTGCTGTTGAACGACGCCGCGCCGGCCGTGGCGTCCGACGATCAGGCGGACGAGGAAGCGGAAGCCGCGCTGTCGACCGTCGATTCCGAATTCGGCCGCACGACGGACCCGGTCCGGATGTACATGCGTGAAATGGGGGCCAGCGAACTGCTGACCCGCGCCGGCGAAATCGAGATCGCAAAGCGCATCGAGGACGGCCTGCAGGACATGATTCAGGCGATCGCCGCGTGTCCGTCGGTCGTGTCGACGATTCTGGCCGATGCGGAACGCATCGCCGCCGGCGAACTGCGTATCGACGAGCTGGTCGATGGCATCAGCGACGACACGGACGAAAGCGGCGCCGCCGACGAAAGCGGCGCGGCGCTCGAAGCCGACGAGGTGGAGGCGGCAGACGCCTCCGACGACGACTCGGACGGCGACGACGATGAAGCGGCCGACAGCGGGGAATCGGAGAAGGCGAGCGCAGCCCGCCTCGAGGCACTGACGAACGACAGCCTGGCGATTTTCGCGCGTGTGCGTGCGCTGTTCGAGCAGTTGCCGGATGTGCCCGTGACCGGGCAGGCCCGTGCCGAGGCGGCCGCGAAAGTGCGCGTGGAGATCCAGCGCGAACTCGCGCCGATCCGCTTTACCGCCAAGACGATCGACCGCCTGTGCGCCACCGTGCACGACCAGGTGACGGAAGTTCGCGCAATCGAACGCAGCATCCTGGAGATCGCGGTCGACCGTTGCGGCATGCCGCGCGACGCGTTCGTCGAGTCGTTCCCGGGCTGCGAGACCGATCTCGAATGGACGAGCCGCACGGCGGCGACGTCGAAGCAGTTCGGCGCGGCGCTCGAGCGGCATCTGCCGGCGATCCAGGCCGGGCAGCAGAAGCTCATCGACATCGAGGCCAAGGTCGCGCTGCCGCTCCAGCAGCTCAAGCAGATCAACCGCCAGATGAGTGCCGCCGAGCTGAAGATGCGGCAGGCCAAGCGCGCGATGATCGAGGCGAACCTTCGCCTGGTCATTTCGATCGCGAAGAAATACGTGAACCGCGGCATGCAGTTCCTGGATCTGATCCAGGAAGGCAACATCGGCCTGATGAAGGCGGTGGACAAGTTCGAATACCGGCGCGGCTGGAAGTTCTCGACGTACGCCACCTGGTGGGTCCGGCAGGCGGTCACGCGTGCGCTGGCCGATCAGGCGCGCACCATCCGCGTGCCGGTGCACATGATCGAGACGATCAACAAGCTGAACCGGATTTCGCGCGAAATCCTGCAGCAGACCGGGCAGGAAGCGCATCCGGCCGTGCTTGCGAAGCGCATGGAGATGTCGGAAGAGAAGGTGCGCAGCATCCTCAAGATCGCGAAGCAGCCGGTGTCGCTCGAAACCCCGGTGGGCGACGATGCCGACGCGACGCTCGGCGACATGATCGAGGACGCGTCCGCGAGTTCGCCGGCCGAGGCCGCGATTCACGCGAACATGCGCGCGGCGATCGACGAGGCGCTCGACGGGCTGTCGCCGCGCGAGGCCAAGGTGCTGCGGATGCGCTTCGGGCTCGATACGACCTCGGATCACACGCTTGAAGAGGTCGGCAAGCAGTTCGACGTCACGCGCGAGCGGATTCGCCAGATCGAGAGCAAGGCGATGCGCAAGCTGATGCATCCGAGCCGTGCGGACAAGCTGAGGCCTTTCCTCGAGCGTTGAGACATGGCGGCGGCCCTTGGGCCGCCGCCTGGGCTGTCCCGGGATCGCAACGCAACGCGGTTGCCGGGGCCGCATGCCAATATCGTATTTCTTGAGCTAGCACCCTGCTAGTTGCTCCGGACACGCCGGAGCCGGCCACGCTTCCAGCCTGGCTGAGCGACAGATATCCCCAACCAGATCGCCATACTTCGCAATGAACCGCTTGCGTTTCATTGCCAATATCGTTCCAGGTCCATCAATGCATGCCGACGCATGCCACTGCTCGATCGCGACCTCGGCCGCAGCGCGCGTCGGAATTCATGGGCGGCGTACCGACCGGCGGGGCACGCCGTGCACGCGGTCGAGCGGCCGTGGGTGGGGCGGCCGCTACGTGACGCCCCAGGATGTCGACAATTGGAAAATCGCGGTGCTGCGGCCCGATCTCGCGCTCGCGAAGAAGAACGGACAGTCGTACCGGCCGGTCGTTTTCCCCGGATTCTCGTGGCACGACCTGTTTCGCGGCGTCGGTATGATCGGCTGCGTTGCAAAGTTGCGGTGAATGGCCGGTTATCCGGGGCCATCCACCGCAACGATTCATGCTGCCTGGTTGAAGTAGGTAATCAGATCGGTGGTCTGACCTGCAGCCAGCGCGGTCTTTACTTCCTGTTCCGACGTTCCTGGCGTGAGCTGAGCATGGTTCATGTTGATATCGATGAGCAAGCTGCCGGCCTGATCGTAAGCTGCCGTCCATGCGGCAATCGCCTGATCCAGATCGTATCTTCTCCCCGATACGCCAGCGATGTGTTGCGTTCGACCAATCAGCAACCGTTGGCGCGGCTCGTGCAAGTGTGTGCTCGTCCTGCCGGCTTCGCGCGCTGCGCCATGCATTCGTGATTTGCATTCGCCAAGTACAGGATCCGATACACGATGTCGGTCCACGTACCAACTGTAGAGGAGATGCAATGGATTCACGCGTGACCAGTGGTGGGCCCAGCGGACTGAGCTTGTTGTTCAAAGGGGGCGGCCAACCGGAAAAAACACCAGCATCCAACCCGCATCGCGAACCGTCCAAACCGTCTCAGGCGCTCGCACCGCTCGTGCCATTCCAGCAGCCTGCGCAACTGAACCTTCCCAGGGCCTATTTGCATACGACCATGCCGCACAATCGCTCCTCTATCAACCAGGAAGGATTGATCGCGGGCGGTTATCGCAATAGCGGGGGGATCGGCGACGGTTCCGGGAACCCTTGCCATCATGGGGTATTCGTCGTGAACCCCGGAATGGCGCAGCACATGGGTGGTGATGCGCTTCCTGAGCCCGTCGCCGTCTTTTCCAATCGGCACCCTGTTGAAGACGTGAATTACAAACCGCTCGGAACGGCGTCGTTTTTTCTGTCCGATACGAACGAGCCGGCACGCATCCCGCCGTTGCGCACTGCCGGGATCGTCGATACAGCGCATCATTCCGCGCAATTTCCGATGACGCCCCGCACGGCTCAGGGCGCACTCAATGTGATTCGGGCGCAGAACCCCGGCAACCCCGAGGCGAACGCGCTGACGCCTGAGACTGCTGCGGAAAAGCTCTTCGGCAAATTCAGGGAAAACTTTCCGATGGAGGCATACGAGCTCACGGCCTACACGCCGACCAGCCGCCATGATGGCGATTCGATCCACGACGGCGATTCGATCCATGACGGCAATTCGATTTCGGAACAGCCGTCGGCTTCCACCTCGACAGCTCCGCACAATCCGCTGCCGATCACGCGCAGCTCAACGGCTGCGCCGGTAGTCACGACGACATCACCCCAGTTCGGTTCGCTTGACCGGCGCGCCTGACGCGTTTGCAGCGTGGCTGCCCGGCGCAGCATCCACCGCCCCCGGGCACCCCCGGCTCGGGACGCCCGACGCCACCTCTGCTTGAAGCGCCCCGCGCGCGCTCGGCTCGCCCGCTATCAGGAAGATCGGACAAGAATGCATGTTAGTGTTTCGAAGCGAGATTCCCAATATGAACGAGAGGTGAGTGATGGATCGGCCAGACAAATCGGCAAAAGCCCGCGCGGCGCTTGATCAACTGTTCTCGGGCGTTGCGCCTGCGGACGCGAATCGCGCGTCACGTCCCGGCAATCCGTTCGACGCGCCGGATGGCGGCGCCGGCGTCGATCCCGCCGTTCGCGGCAGGGTCGAAGTCGCGCTGTCGACCAGAATCCAGCTGCGCGGCTACCCGAATGCGGACGCGTTCATGAAGCGCATGGCCGAAGCCTGGGGCCTGGAGTGGGGCACATACGACAGCGTTCAGGCCGTGGCAAGGCTGCCCGCCGGATGGCGATTCCGCCAGCTCCCGGGCGTCACGCAGATCGTCGACAGGCACGACATACTGCGAGCGGAGAGCAGCTTGCAGGGCGGCGAGATGTCCTATCTGAAAGTGCATCCTCGATACTATATCGACGCACGCAAGGGGTTTGCGTGGGGAGTCGCGGCCGATGATCCGGAGCTGGACGGCCCCGACTGGCACTGCGTCGTGATCGATCGGGAAAAATCCGGCGAAGTGCATGAAATGACGAGCTCGTCGTTGAAAGCCGATCTGGAGCGTGCGCGGGCGACATTGCTGAAGTGGCTTGACGATCACTACCCCGATCATCGTGATCCGTTTGCGTATTGGACGGATTGCGAACGTGCGTCATAACGCGGTCCCGGTTTTCTGGGCCGCGTTCGGCGCGGCGGTCGCGTCGACCGCCGTGGAGTTGCCGCTATGGTGGCTTGCCGGCGACGACGTCATTCGGAACCTGATTCGCGACGCGCACCTCACGGCAGCCATCGTGATGGGACGACGCGTGCTCGCGCCACCCGCCGGCTTCGATCCGCTCGTGATGGGCGTGGCGACAGTCGTGCATTTCTCACTGTCGATCGCCTATACGGCTGTGCTGGCGAAAGTGGTGCGCAGCATGTCGCTCCGGTCGGCGCTTGTCGCCGGGGGCGCGTTTGGACTCGTCCTGTACGGCATCAACCTGCACGCATTCACTGCGATCTTCCCGTGGTTCATTCCGGTTCGCGGCGTGATCACGCTCGCTGCCCATCTGGGATTCGGGATCACGGCAGCCGCGATCTACCGCGTCCTCCGACGGTAAGCGCGGCAACGATTGCCGACGAGCCCCCGAGTCACACATTCGCCGCACGCAGGCGCCGTTCATCGGCTGGCTCATTCCCGTCGTTCGTCGCCCGGCGCGGGATGCGAACTTTCCGGCCGATTTCGTCGCGCCAACCCGGGATTCGTTATCAACCCGACGCAGCGAAGCATCACAGCAATCGGTATTTTGCGCGCGGCCCAGGTTGACTAAGATCAAACACTCGTGCGGACGCCTGATTCGATAACCGGTCCGCCGGTGCTCGAATCATGGACAACCGCACAGATTCCCCCCCGCTCATTTCGCTGCCGGAAAGCGAGCATCGCCCACTTTCGGTGCGCGCGAAGGCGCTCGTGTTCGCGGACCCCGCGTCGCGCGCCGTGCTGCGCTTCGTCGAGCAGATCGGGCCCAGCGCGGCGCCCGCGCTGATTCTCGGCGAGACGGGCACCGGCAAGGAGCTGGTCGCCCGGCACATCCATCACGTCAGCGGCCGCCAGGGCGCGTTCATCGCCGTCAACTGCGGCGCGATCAGCCAGCAGCTCGCGGAGAGCGAACTGTTCGGCCATGAGGCCGGCGCGTTCACGGGCGCGAACGGGCGCCGCGTCGGCTACTTCGAGGAAGCGCACGGCGGCACGATCTTTCTCGACGAGATCGGCGATCTCGCGCCGTCGCTGCAGGCGAAACTGTTGCGCGTGCTGCAGGAGGGCGAGGTGACGCGCGTGGGCGCGACGCGTGCGCGGCCGGTCGACGTGCGCGTCGTGGCCGCGACCAACGTCGATCTCGAGCAGGCCGTGCTGGCCGGCAATTTCCGCATGGACCTGTTCTACCGGATCAATCTCGCCCGCGTGCGCCTGCCGCCGCTGCGCGAGCGGCCGCAGGACATCCTGCCGCTCGCCGAGCATTTCCGCGGGCGCTATTGCGCGCAGCTGAAGCGGCCGCAGCCGATGCTGTCCGAGGGCACGGTGCAGGCGCTGCAGGCGTATCCGTGGCCCGGCAACATCCGCGAGCTGGAAAACGTCATGCATCTCGCGCTGCTCGTGTCGAACGGCAACCTGATCCGCCCGGAGCACCTGAAGTTCTCGGAGGCGCTCGCCGGCTACGCGCGTGCCGACGCCGCCGCGACGACGCTGCCGCAGGACGACATCCGCGCGGGCGTGCGCCGCCTGTTTCGCGGGCCCGGCGAAAGCCTGCTGCGCGACATCGAGGAGCTGGTCGTGGGCGAGGCGTTCGAGCATTGCCGCTTCAGCCAGGTGCGCACGGCCGCGCTGCTCGGCGTCACGCGCAATACGATGCGCACGCTGCTCGCGCGTTACGGGCTGCTCAACGAACCGCGCCCGGAATCGGCGCTGGACGACTGACCCGGCTCGCCCGCATGCGCCCGCGGGCGCAATGTCGTCAGCGCCGTCTCGTGGCTGCCGACTATCCGTTCAATACGGCGAGCCACGCGATTTGGTCGCTTTCGGCCCGTGTCAAAAGCGAACTGCTGAGCGGATTCGGCACCGCTGCGCGTGCCGCAGGCGCGACGCATCTGAGAGGACTGCCGCGCAGCGAGGACTGCCGCGCAGCGATGATTTTGCTGCGCCCGCCGCAACACGTCCATATCAGGTCGTTGAATTCGACGGACACCGGCTCGATATCCGTCTCAAGGTCACGATGCTCGATCCGCTCGGTTTTAAGCATGAGTTCGAAATCGAACGCGTCCGGTTGCTGGTGATCATTGACGTTTGCACACGCGCCGTGCTCGGGCATCACCTGGTTCTGGCTCGCGAATACAGTCGCTACGACGTCATCAAAGCAATCGAAGCGGCGCTCGAGCCGCATCGAGCCCGGTCCTTCACGATTCGCGAACTCGACTACCGTCCCATGGATGGCTACCCGTCACAACGCATGCCAGAGCTCGCCTACGTGACGTGGGAGCACATCAAGCTCGACAACGCGAAGGCGAATCTCGCTACCGAGTCGCTGGCTGCCTTATGCGAGTTCGTTGGCTGTCAGGTCGCGGCCGGACCGAAGCACAGTCCGGATGAGCGCCCTTACATCGAGCGGTTCTTTGGCACGATCGCCACTCGGTTGTCCTCGCGCTTTCCGGGCTACACCGGTAGCCATCCTCACGATCTGCGTCGCGCGTTGTCGGACCGCAAGGGCAATCTGCGTCTGTTCGTGTCCTTCGACGAACTGGAAGAGTTGATCGAATACGCGATCGCGAGTTACAACGGCACGCCACACACAGGACTCGACAACGTCACGCCGCTCGAGGCAATGGAATCCTTCGTCCGCGGCAGACACACGCTCGTGAACTGGTTGCCGGAGCCCCGCCGTCGCACGCTGTGCCTGATGCAGTCGGCGAAGCGCTGTCGCGTCCACGCCTATCTGAATCAGGGTACCCGACCGCATATCAACCTCTACGGTGTTCGATACACGAGTCCCGTTCTGGCTTGCAGCACCGGGCTCATCGGTAAGCAATTGCTCATCTACCTGAACGCGGACGACTTGCGCAGCGTCCGAGCGTTCCTGCTCGACGGCACCGAATTGGGTGTCCTCGACGCGCAAGGCGCGTGGCACGTCGTGCCGCACAACCTGACCTTGCGACAGGAGATTCGCACGGCCCAAGGCAGCAAGCATCTGCGGGCATCACTGGATGCCCGCGGGATCGAGAAATATATCCGCGCCAAGCTCGAGCCGGCCGGGAAAACCTGCCGGGCCGCGTCCGATTTGGCGCAGGCGGCTCGCATCCTGGCGGCCGCCCCAATCGTTCGGACGCCGCCGGGACCCGTGCCGACATCGATGTCCACGTCGACCGCCGTATCCGCCCCGGCCACCAGTGTAGTGCTGGCCGACGCCCCGTGGGTGCGGGCGCATCCTCGCAAGCTGAAGATCGGCACCGGTCAGGTAGGTTGATCCACCGTTTCCGAAAGGAGGACGTCATGTCAGTCGAGATTCCACGTCCCATCGATCCGGCGTTACATCCCTTGGCGACCGGCAATTACCGGATCGCTACGCCGACGATCGAGGCCTTTTACGATCTTGTCGCGAAATGTTTACGTTATCGCATCATGGGCGCGCTCATCTATGGACCGCCGCGCATTGGCAAGACCCGTGCAATCGGATATCTGCGCCTGCTGCTGGCTCGCGAGTCGCAGGACTTGGCAGCCAGTTTCATGCGTGACGTGCGGGCACTGGTCGCGCTCAAGCGTGAGTTGTTGCCGGGCGTGACCCCCTTCGTCGACAGCGTTCGACTCGAAGCGATCGACGATAAAGCTGACCGACTCATGGTAACGACCTCGGTTGGGGAAGAGGCGCGCTTGGTTCATTTCAATCCCGATTTCACGGGAACGCCGTCGTTCGGGCGACGCCTGTATCGCTTGCGCGACTGGACCGATGACCTTGCCGACTGGGTGGATCGGCTGCGTCGTGAGGGACAGCTGGCCGGCAACGTGAAGCGTGAAGCTGCGGCGATTGGCGGTATGATCCGCGTCGAGCTGACCGGATGCCGCGAGGTGTCCGCGCGCCTGCATTCGATACAGACGGTGCCGAGCGCTCGGCGGGCGACCGCCGAATGGGTCAACCTCGCCGATGAAATCGATGCGCAAATCAACATGGTCCTTGCCACGCTTGGATGATGAACCGCACGCGTCGGCAGTCAGCGAGGCTGCGGAGATCGGCAAAAAAGGTCTGGGCGTCGCGTCAATCAGATGCGTCTGAAAAATGGGAATTGTGGTTTTTCATCAACGACTTGGCAATTGCTGACAGTCGTTTGTCAGGGTCTCGGTAAGCTCGCGTTCGATAACCAACGAATGGACGCGGGCCGCGTCGACAAGAATGAACAAGAATACGCATCGCCTAGTGTATTCCAGGCTTCGGGGTATGGTGGTGGCCGTCGCAGAGACCGCGACAGCTGAGGGTAAATCGGCGACGGGCGAAGCATGTGTGCGGCGGCGGTCGTCGACGTCCGGCGTTCGCGTTGTGATGGCGTGCGTCGCCGCGCTCGGCATGCTACCCACCCTGTCCGGTGCGCAGATCGTTCCGACGCCTGGCACCAGCACGCAGGTGATCCAGACGCCGAACGGCCTGCCGCAAGTCAACGTGGCGCGTCCGTCGAGTGCGGGCGTATCGGTCAACACCTACAACCAGTTCGACGTACAGCGCGCTGGCGCGATCCTGAACAACTCGGCGACGATGGTTCAGACCCAGCAGGCGGGCTGGATCAACGGCAATCCGAATTACGGCGCCGGGCAGGCCGCGCGGATCATCGTCAACCAGGTCAACAGTCCGAACCCCTCTCAAATTCGCGGCGCTTTGGAGATCGCAGGCGCTCGCGCGGATCTCGTCCTGGCGAATCCGTCCGGGATCTTCGTGGACGGTGGAACCTTCCTGAATACCAGTCGCGCGACCTTGACGACCGGCGTGCCGTTCTACAGCGCCGACGGCTCTCTCGCCGGGTACAACGTCAACCGCGGGCTCGTGACCGTCTCGGGCGCAGGCTTGAACGCAACCGGTACCGATCAGGTGGACCTCATCGCTCGCGCGGTACAGGCCAATGCCGCCATCTATGCGAAGAACCTGAACGTGATCGCCGGCGCGGCCCAGGTCAATCACGACACGCTTGCCGCGACGCCGATCGCCGGCGACGGCTCCGCTCCGGCGGTCGCGATCGACGTGAGCCAGTTGGGCGGCATGTATAGCTCAAGGATCTTCCTCGCATCGAACGAGTTCGGTGTGGGGGTGGCCAACGCCGGCACGATCGCGGCTCAGGCGGGTGATCTGACGTTGCAGTCGAACGGTCGGCTCGTCCTCACGGGCAAGACCACGGCAAGCGGAAATCTGGCGCTGTCGGCCTCGGGTGGCATCCAGAATAGCGGCACCACGTACGCGCAGCAATCGCTGTCGGCGAATACAGCAGCCGACCTCACGAACAGCGGCACGCTCGCGGCACGGCAGAATACGATCGTGAATGCCGGCAGCGTCAATTCGACCGGCACGCTCGGCGCGGGCGTGAACAACGACGGCTCCGTCACGCACAGTGGCGACTTGAACCTGACGGCGTCGGGCCAGCTGAGCGCGACCGGCCAGAACGTCGCGGGCGGCGACGCATCGCTGACGGGCGGTAGCGTGAATCTCGCTGGCAGCCAGACGGCAGCGAACGGCAATCTGTCGCTGGGCGCGACAGCCGGCGACGTGAACCTGTCGAGCGCGACGACGAGCGCGCACGGCGCCATTCAGGCGAACGCATCGGGCACCGTGATCAACGATCACGGCAGCCTGTCGAGCGGCGGCAGCACGACGCTGACCGGTGGCAATCTGTCGAACCAGGGCGGCAAGGTCTCGTCGCAGGGGCCGTTGTCGGTGAATGTCGCCGGCCAGATCGCCAACCAGTCCGGCGAACTGGTATCCGAGAGCACGGCGGACGTGCATGGCGGCACCATCGCGAACAACCAGGGCACCCTTCAAAGCGCGGCTGGCACGACGGTGGCCGGTGCGTCGCTGGACAACACGGCGGGTCGTATCACGTCGCTCAATGGCGATGGCCTGTCGGTGACGACGAGCGGCCAATTGACCAATGCGGCGGGTACCACCGCGAACGGTGCGCAAGGCGGTGTCATCGGCGGCAACGGCGATGTGTCGGTCCAAGGCGCAAACGTTGTCAATCGCGGCGCGATCACATCCAACACGAATCTGCGGGTATCGGGCCAGTCGGTCGACAACGGCAGCGGCACGCTGCAGGCTGCGCAAAACGTCGCTGTCGATGCGGGCGCGCGCCTGATCAACAACGGCGGCTCCATCGTCGGCCAGACGGCAACGGTCAGTGGAACAACGCTCGATAACAGCGCGGGCACCGTGCAGGCCGACCAGGTGTCGTTGAACGCGACCGACCTCGTGAACCACGGCGGCACGATCACGCAGACCGGGGCCGGCGCGATGAGCGTGAACGTGTCGGGCACGCTCGACAATTCGAATGGCGGCACGCTACAAACCAACAGTACCGATCTGACGCTCGCGCCTGCCGCGCTCGTCAACGATGGCGGCACGATCACGCATGCGGGCAACGGCACGCTGACGCTCGGCGGAGGTACGGGGTCGGTGTCGAACGTGAGCGGTTCGATCGCCAGCAACGGGCGCGTCGTCGCGCAAACCGGCGCGCTGAACAACACATCGGGCTCGATCAACGCGCAGAACGGACTGATGGCAACCGTCGCCGGCACGCTGAACAATGCGAGCGGCAAGCTGTTGTCGAACACGGATCTGAGCATCACCAGCGGTACGCTCGCGAACGACGGTGGCCAGATCGGCGCGAGCACGAACGCGACGATCCACACCGGATCGATGACGAACCAGGGCGGTTCGATCGTTGCCCCGAACCTGTCGGTCACTGCCGATTCGACGCTCGACAACAGCGGTGGCAAGCTCGAGGCGAATCAGCTTGCGCTGACGGCAGCGAACCTCGTGAACCACGGCGGTACGATCACGCAGTATGGATCGTCAGCGATGGGGATGAACGTCAGCGGCACGCTCGACAACTCGGCCGCCGGCGTGATCCAGACCAACAGCACGGACCTGACGCTCACGCCGGCCGAGCTGAACAACGCGGGCGGCACCATTACGCATGCCGGCACCGGCACGCTGACGATCGCGCCGGGCAAGGGAGCTAGCGCGCTGAACAACGCGTCGGGCACCATCGTGACGAAGGGACAAGCCATCGTCAACGCGGCTACCTGGAACAACGCGAGCGGTATCCTCGCCGCGCTGCGCGGCATCAACGCCACGATTGCGGGCGACGTGAACAACGCACAAGGCCTGCTGCGATCGGACGCGTCGCTGTCGTTGAAGAACGGCGGTGCTCTATCAAACCGAGGCGGCCACATCCAGGCCGGGCAATCGGTTGCGGGCGACACCAGCACGCTCGCCATTCAATCGGCCTCGATCGACAACGCGGACGGCGCCATTGTCGACCTCGGTGCCGGCAAGATGACGGTGCAAGGCGGCAGCCAGATCGCCAACAGCCACGCCGGCGGCGTAGCGGGCATGGGCGCGATTACCGGCAACGGCGATGTGAGGGTCAGCGCCGCGTCGATCAGCAACACGCAGAGCGGTCAGCTCAGCGGCGCATCGCTGCATGTTCAAGGCAACACCTTGGACAACAGCGGCGGCACGATCGGCAATGTCACGAATTCGAACGGCGACGTGGACGTTACGACGACCGGTGCGATCACCAACACGAACGGTCAGATCAGCTCGACGCACGACCTGTCGGTCACGGCGGCCACGCTGCAGGGTGGCGGCACCTACAGCGCAACGCACGACGCGAACGTGAATCTGCAGGGTGACTACACGGCAGCGGCCGACACCCAGTTCAACGTCGGTCACGATCTTGCCTTCACGCTGCCCGGCACTTTCACGAACAACGCGAACCTGCAATCAGTCAACAACCTGAGCGTCAACGCGGGCAACATCGTCAACGTGGGCGCCCTGACTGCTGGCGGCTTGCTGCACACGCAATCGACCAACCTGATTAATACCGGCGCGCTCGTGGGCGCCAGTGCCTCGCTCAACGCGACGAATACGATCTCGAACCTCGGGCCGACCGCGCTGATCGGTGCATCGGACAGCAACGGTACGCTGGAAATCCTCGCGCACGACATCGAAAACCGCGATGACGCGACCGCGACCGATTCGATGGCGACGACGGCGATCTTCGGCATGGGCAAGGTCGTGCTGGCAGGCGGCAAGGATGCCAGCGGCAATTACACGAACGCCGCGCTGGTCAACAACGTGTCCGCGCTGATTCAGTCCCAAGGCGACATGGAACTGCATGCGGACAAGGTGACGAGCACGCGCCGCGTGATGAAGACCTCGACGAGTTCGATCGATCCATCGCTGCTCGGCCAGTTCGGTATTCCGATCAGCGGTCGCACGGGCCAGATCGGCGTGAAGGATCCGGACAGCATCGGCGGCGTCTACACCGAGCCGCCTCACGGCGGTCAGTGGAACAGCACGTATCAGTTCACGACCTACTATGCGGACAGCGCGACGGCGACGACTGTGACGGACATCAGCCCGGCTGCGCAGATCGTGTCGGGCGGCAGGATCGATGCGTCGTCGGTCGGCACGCTGCAAAACTACTGGAGCAACATCGCGGCGGTCGGCGACATCAAGATGCCGGGGCACTACGACGCCGACGGCTGGGTGGCGTCCGGGCAGAAACTGCCGGGCGTGACGGTCTCGTACTCGGGGCAGTATCACTACAACAACTACGACAATAGCGAACACGACTGGCAACTGCCGTTCGGTAACGCGCCGTTCGTGACGGGGCGGCCAGGCGGTTACACGCAGGCGGCACCGGCATCCATCAAGGATTACACGCTGCCAGGCTATTTTTCTACCCTGAGCTCGAATGGCACGATTTCGGGCACGGGCGTCAGCGTCAGCAATACGGCGGCCAACGCATCGATTCCGTCGCTCGGCTTGCTGCCGGGGCAGTCGGTGCCGGGTCTCACGCCCACCAATCTGAGCGGTAATGCGAGCGGCGCGAAATCGGGAGCGTCGGCAGTGCACGGCGGTCCGCCGACGCCGGTCGATCCGATCATCGCCAGCGCGACGGCGCTGAACGTGCTGAACAACCTCGCGATTCCGCAGGGCGGGCTGTACCGGCCGACTACCGCGCCAAATGCGAACTACGTAATCGAGACGAACCCGGCGTTCACGAACCAGAAAAACTTCATCTCGAGCGACTACTTCTTCGGACAGCTCGGCGTAGACCTCACGCATATTCCGAAGCGTCTCGGTGACGGCTTCTATGAGCAGCAGCTCGTGCGCAATCAGGTGACGGCGCTGACCGGCAAGGCGGTGCTGGGGCCGTATGCCGACTTGCAGACGATGTACCAATCGTTGATGACGGCGGGTGCTGATCTGTCGAAGTCGCTCGATCTGCCGATGGGCGCGAGCCTGTCGGCCGAGCAGGTGTCGAAGCTGACCAGCAACGTGATCATGATGGAAACGCGCGTGGTCGACGGCCAGTCGGTGCTCGTGCCGGTCGTGTATCTCGCGCAGGCGAACCAGCAGAATGTCAACGGCCCGCTGATCAACGCCACGAATATCGATTTCCAGAACGCGCAGTCGTTCACGAACAGCGGCACGATCAAGGCGGACAACACGCTGGCCATTCAGGGCAAGCAGATCGACAACGCGTTCGGCGCACTGCAAAGCGGCGGGCTGATGTCGCTGAAGACCGAGAACAACATCGACCTGACGTCGGCGAACGTGAAGGCCGGCAGTCTGCAGCTGGACGCCGGGAAAGACCTGATTCTCGATACGGCAACGAAGACGAACACGCGCGTGAGCCGCGACGGTGCGACGAGCGTGGTGACGACGCTCGGGCCGACTGCGAAGCTGGATGTCGCGGGCAATGCATCGATCGTCACCGGCGGCAACTTCCAGCAGAACGCGGGCAACTTGTCGGTCGGCGGCAATCTCGGGATGAACGTCGGTGGTAACTGGGATCTCGGTGCGGCCCAGACCGGCGAGCACAAGATCGTGCAGCGGGCCAACGGCGTGTCCAACACCGACATCAACAAGGTCACCGGCAGCTCGGTGACGGTCGGCGGGCAATCGAGCATCGGCGTCGGCGGAGACCTGACGGCGAAGGGCGCGCAGATCGACCTCGGCCAAGGCGGCACGATCGCCGCCAAGGGCAACGTGACGCTCGGCGCGGCGAGTGCGACGTCGACGGTGAATAGCAACAGTTCGGGCAGCGACAGTCACGGCAGCTACGCGGAGACGCTGCACACGTCCGATCAGGCGTTGACCGGGACGGCGCTAAAGGGCGGCGATACGGTGAATATCGTGTCGGGCAATGACATTACGTTGTCCGGCAGCGCGATCAGCCTGGACCAGGGCAATGCGAACCTGCTGGCGGTCGGTGATGTGAATGTCGGCTCGGCAACAGAGACGCACGAGTTGAACTCGCACGAAACGCATAGCCACAGCAATGTCGTAAGCAGCGTGAAGGTCGCGAGCGGGATCGACCAGACGATGACGCTCAATCGCGGCAGTCTCGTGTCGGCGGACGGCGTGAACATCGTCAGCGGAAAGGACGTCAATGTTCAGGGCGGCACCATCGTCGCAACGAACGACGTGACGCTCACGGCAGCGCGTAACGTGACGGTTACGACGTCGCAGGACACCTTGCAGTCGTCGAGCTACTACAACAAGAAGGAATCCGGGCTGATGTCGGGCGGGGGACTGTCGGTGTCGGTGGGCAGCAGTTCGCTGACGACGACCAGCCAGACGACCGAGGTGTCGAACAACGCCAGCACGATCGGTTCGCTGAAGGGTAACCTCAGCATCACGGCTGGAAACGATCTGCACGTGACGGGCAGCGACCTGATCGCAGCGAAGAATCTCAGCGGGACAGGCGCGAACGTGACGATTGACGCGGCGCAGGACAGGACCCACCGCGGTGAAACGCAGGAAGTCTCCAAGAGCGGCCTGACGCTGGCATTGAAGGCACCGGTGATCGACGCGGTATCGAATGCCGTTGGTCAATCGCGTGCGTCCAGCAATAGCCAGGATGGCCGGGCAGCGGCGCTGCACGGGATGGCCGCGGCGAGCGCGGCATGGGATGCGAATATGGCTGCGGGCGATGTGGTCCGGGCGCTGGGGGCGGGCGAAACGCCTCAGTTCAAGGTCGAAGTCAGCGTCGGCAGCAGTCACAGCAAGAGCGCATTCTCCGAAGACAGCGTGACGAATCGCGGCTCGAATGTGAATGCGGGCGGAACGGTTGCGTTTGCAGCAACGGGGAACGGGCAACCGGGTAGCGGCAATGTGGCGATCGTTGGTTCGAACGTGAACGCAAACGGCGTGATCCTGGCAGCGAAGAATCAGGTCAATATCGTCAATACGACCGATACGGATACGACGCGCAGCACGAGCGAGTCGAAGAGCGCGAGCGTGGGGGTGTCCATCGGCACGGGCGGGTTCGGTGTTTCCGCGGCGATGTCGAAGGCCAACGGCGACGGCAACAGCGATCTGGCCACGCAGAACAATAGCCATGTAAACGCAGTAAACAATGTGACGATCATCTCGGGCGGCGATACGAACATCATCGGCTCGAACGTGAAGGGCAATCAGGTGAACGCCGATGTGGGCGGGAACCTGAACATCGTCAGCGTGCAGGATACGCTGACGAGCGCGGCGCACCAGTCGAGTTCGGGCGGCGGCTTCAGCGTCAGTCAAGGCGGCGCCAGTGCGAGCTTCAGCCAGAGCAAGGGCAATGCCGAGGGCAGTTATGCGGGCGTCAACGAGCAAGGCGGGATTCACGCGGGCGATGGCGGCTTCAATATCAACGTCACCGGCAATACCGACCTGAAGGGTGGACTCATCGCGAGCGGCGCGGATGCGTCAAAGAATACGCTGACAACAGGTTCGCTGTCCTTCTCGGATGTCCAGAACCAGTCGCACTACGATGCGAGCTCGAGCGGCTTCAGTGCGGGCGCGACGACCGGCGATGGCGGGATGAACTACAGCACGCACGGCAGTACGTCGGGCAAGAATGCGGGCGGTGCAGCGCCTATGCTTGGCCAGAACGACAGCGGCAGTGATAGCGCGACGACGAAGAGCGGCGTGAGTGCGGGGACGGTTACGATTACGGACTCGGCAAACCAGAAGCAGGATGTGGCGAGCTTGAACCGTGACACGACGAATACGAACGGTACGGTCGCCAAACTCCCCGACATGCAGAATCTGTTGAGCAATCAAGCGGACATGATGGCTGCGGCCAGCGCGGCCGGCGAAGCGGTGTCGCGCCGGATTGGGGACTATGCTGACGAGATGAAACGGCAAGCCCAGAAGAATGGTGACCAGGCCGGTGTCGACGCGTGGAAGGAAGGCGGAGCGAACCGCGCACTGATGCAAGGTGCAGGCGCGGCGCTGGTGACTGGACTGGCGGGCGGCAACGCGGTCGGTGGCGCAGCCGGTGCCGCGATTGCGTCGATCGCGTCGGGCAAGCTGAACGAGCTGAGCAGCGCAATTGCAGGCAGCGATCCGACCGGTAACGCCAATATGAATCAGGCACTGGGCAACATCGTGGCGAATGTGCTTTCGACGGGGGCCGGTGCCGCAGTCGGCGGTGAAGCGGGGGCGTTCTCAGGGTACAACGTCGATCGGTTCAACCGGCAACTGCATCCTGATGAGCGGCAGTGGGCGAAGGATAAGGCGAAGGACTTCGCGAAGTTCTACGAAGAAAAAACCGGTAAATCACTCACCGCGGATCAGGCGCAGAATATGTTGCTGGCAAACGGCTATCGTTTGGTGGATGCGGCGGCAAGCAAGGGGCCGGGAGGGGACGCAATCGCGGTGGCCTATATCAGTCAGAATGGTGACGGGCTGTTCCATGCGACGTCGGCAGAGTACAACAGTCCGTTCTTGTCTGGGAACAAGGATGGTTCGCTGACGCCGGAGCAGAGAGCGTTGCCTGGCGCGGTGGCTAATCCAAAGGCCGGCCTCGTCATTGCCGGCGGGTTGGTAACTGCCGGACTGGCACCAGAGATTGCGGCCGGGTTAGCCGCTATCCCAGGCGCGCCAATTTTTGGTTCGACCGGAGCTTTGGGGTCCAGCGCGTGGGCGTCGCCTATTGGGATTGGCGTCCTAACTGGCAGTGTAAATGCGACATCGCAATACATCCAGAATGGCACAGTGAATCCAGTCGATGTTGGGTATGCGGCATTGGCTGGTGGATCTGGCACTTACACCAAATTCTTTGGGAATGTCGTAATAAACGCAGTGACAGGTGCTCTTGATATTGTCACTAATAACGCAATCTCTGGAAAAAACGATAGCATTGCAACCGGTGCAGCGGTGAACGCGGGTGCGGCGGCTATCGGTTATGGTACGGGACTCGCCATGCAAAATTTAATTTCCGCGTTGTCGAAGTCCGGGATGGGTAGTTTTGGGTGGTCCGGGACTGGTGTTTGGGCGGGATCATCAGGACAAAATCTGTTCAATCCGAACAATGTTCCTGCAATTGGTGCCGGTATAGGGGGTGCTGCCGGCGCTGAGGCAGGAACGAAAGCGATAAACGATGCCAAATCTCGGATTGGGAAATGAAGAAATGCTTAGATTGATTGCCTTATATTTAGCTGCTTTCTTGCTGTCGTTTCTGTGCTTTGCCTCCATCAAGGTATTTGTAATGATTTTTGTGGCCTATTTTTACGGTGGCGGTTTCTTGTGGGCGAGCAACGATACGAGATTCGTTTTAGTGAATGGTATTCTGTTAGGGCTTGTTTTTTGCGTTTTCGCAACGGTGGCTTTTGTGCGAAAAAAATGATTCGTGATGCCATTGTGAAATCCGATTCGATCGGCATTTGCACGGTGTTGTTGTGTATATCGATCGGGACGGACCGGGATGAAGATTGCACGCAAATCAATTGAAAGTGATGCATTGATAGCAGGCACGTCTCAGCCGTAGTACACGATCGCATATCTAGAAAAACACATGAGAACTATTCGCCGGGGGAATTCTGCTGCGGCAGCACTGCTGTTTATCGCGACAAGTGTGTCGGCGCAAGAAGCTCCGCGCCTGACCGTTCCGGGCAACTACCAGCAATCCCGACAGCAAGAAGAGGCACGTGAGCGCGAGCGCACCGTCACCGCGCCCGGGGTACGATCGAACGTGGCGGCAAGCGCTGGGTATCCCACGCTGCCGTCGGAAACGCCCTGCTTTCGCATTGATCGTTTCTCCCTCGACGTACCCGATGCGCTGCCCACTTCCCTGAAGTTGCTAGGCGCGTCGGCGTTGCCCATGGATCGCTTCGCCTTCGCACGCGAATGGCTCGAACACTACACCGGCCAGTGCGTCGGCAAACAGGGGCTCGACGTGCTCGTCAAGGGCCTGTCGCAAGCGATCCTGGCACGCGGGTACGTTACGACGCGCGTGCTGCTGCCCGAACAGGATCTGTCGACCGGCACCCTCAAGTTTTTTCTGATCCCCGGTGTGATCCGCCACGTGCGTTTCGCCAACGAGAAGCTCCGCGGCACTTGGAAAACTGCCTTTCCGACCGGCGACGGCGAACTGCTCAACCTGCGCGACCTTGAGCAAGGTCTGGAGCAGATGAAGCGAGTGTCGAGCCAGGATGTGTCGATGCAGATTGTGCCGGCCGATGTGCCGGGCGAAAGCGACGTCGTGCTCGACGTGAAGCGCGCCAAGCCGTGGACCGTCGTCGCGTCGATCGACAACTCGGGTACGCGCGCGACCGGCCGCCTGCAGGGCAACTTGTCGCTCGGCATCGACAACCCGCTCGGATTGAACGACATCTTCAACATCGGCGTGAGCCAGGATCTCGAGTTCGGCGACAAGCGGCTCGGCTCGCACGGCTGGAACGGCTTCTATTCGATCCCGTGGGGCTACTGGACCGCGACGCTCTCGGCGTATACGAACACGTATTACCAGCAGATCGCCGGCGTGAACCAGAACTTCATCGCGAGCGGCAATTCGAAGACGGTCGACTTCAAGCTGAACCGCGTGCTGTCGCGCAGCCAGAACGACGTGTTCGGCGCGCAGTTTCGATTGTCGCGGCGGTTCGGGCAGAGCTTCATCGAGGACACCGAGATTCCGCAGCAGCGCCGCAACAACACGTTCGTCGAGTTCGGCCTGACCGATCGCCACTATTTCGGCAACGCGCAGTTCGACGGCACGCTCGTGTATCGGCAGGGCATCGGCGCATTCGGCGCGCAGGACGACATGCTGGCCGCCGACGGCGGCCCGACCTACCGCTACAAAATGGCCGTGCTCGATGCGAACCTATCGGTGCCGTTCGCGATCGCGCAGCAGCCGTTCCGCTACGTGACGACCTTCCACGGCCAGTACACGGGCAACACGCTGTACTACATCGACGACCTGACGATCGGCAGCCGCTATACCGTGCGCGGCTTCGACGGCGAAACGATGCTCGCGGCCGCGCGTGGATTCTACTGGCGCAACGAGCTGCAGGCGCCGATCGGACAGACCGGGATGGCGGTCTATGCGGGCCTCGACTACGGTCGAGTGTGGGGCCCGCAGCCGGTCGCGCTGGTCGGCACGCAACTGGCAGGCGCGGTGATCGGCGTGAAGGGCAGCGTCGCGACGCGTTTCGGCGGATACGGCTACGACCTGTTCGCCGGTACGCCGGTGTACAAGCCGTCCGGCTTTCCGACGAACCGGGTCACGCTCGGATTCCAGCTAACCGCCCAGTTCTGATGAAGGCCCGATCGAGCAACCCGACACTTCGCCGATCCGATACCGCCGGCGAGGACAAGGAACCGACGGCGTTTCTGACCGCCCAGCTCGACAGGGTCTTGTCCGCAAGTCACGAATCGCGTCCCCGCTGCCCGCGCTGCGGCGGCGGCCACATCACCAGCGCCGGATTCCGAACGCGGCCCATCGGTCGGCTGCCGATGTTCGAGTGCCAGACTTGCCGGCGCTACTTCAGTCGCACGGCCGACACCCCGCTCGGCGAGAAGCACCTCGACTGCGAAGCCGCGAAGTGACATCTTTGCTTCGCAAACGGTGACAACTTTATTTTGGTCTACGCCAGCAGCGCGCGCACGCGCGGCAGCACATGCTCGCCCACGCGCGCGGCTTCCTCGAGGTTCGGATAGGACGACAGCAGGAAGGTCTCGATGCCGAGCATCCGGTATTCGTGGATGCGCGCGGCGACCTGGCCGTAGCTGCCGACGATGGCCGTGCCCGCGCCGCCGCGGATCAGCCCGACGCCGGCCCACAGGTTCGGATACACCTCCAGCTCGCGCGACGAGCGCAGCGCGCCGCGGCTCAGCGCGGTCTGTCGCTGCTGGCCGACCGATTCGTACGCGGCGAGCTGGCGTTGCGCGTCGACATAGGTCTGGTCGGAAATCTCGCTCAGCAGCGCGTCGGCGCGCGCCCACGCAGCGGGCTCGGTCGCGCGGGCGATCACGTGCACGCGCAGCCCGAAGCGCATCCGGCGGCCGTGCATCGCGGCCAGCGCGCGCAGCCGCGCGATGCGCTCGCGCACGGCGTCGGGCGGTTCGCCCCACAGCAGGTACGTGTCGGCCTGGCTCGCGGCCACCTGCTCGGCGAGCGTCGACGCCCCGCCGAGATAGAGCGCGGGCGGGTTCGCGAGCGGCACGCCGGCGTGCGCGGGATTCAGCACGGTGTAGCGCCCGGAGACGGAATGGCCGGCGCCCCGCCACAGACGGCGCAGCACCCGTAGGTATTCGGAGGTGCGCTGGTAGCGCGCGTCGTGGTCGAGGAAATCGCCGAGCGCGCGCTGCTCGTAGGCGCTCGAACCGTTCACCGCGAACAGGCGCAGGCGCGCGCCGCTCATGCGCTGCAGGGTCGCGGCCTTGCGCGCGATCTGCTCGGGCTGCTCGAGCCCCGGCCGGAACGTGACGATGAACGCGATGCGACGCGTCGCGCGCGCGAGCTGCGCGCTGACGAGCCACGGATCCTCGAAACCCGCCGCCATCGGCAGCAGCAGGCTGTCGAAGCCGGCAGACTCGGCCGCGCACGCGACGCCGCGCAGGTATTCGGGCGTGGCCGGCCGATAGTCTTGCATGAAGGTCGGCGGCCGCGGCAGGCCGCTGTTGGCAAGGTGCGGCCCGTCGCCGTTGGTCGGCAGGAACCATCCGAAGTCCACGCTCATGCGTCGCCTCGCCGGTGCCGCGCCCGGCGCACGACGGATGCGCGGCGCGCGTCGTCGTACCCCACCGTGCGCCGGAGCAGCGCGTCGGCAGGCGGCGGCGCGAGGCCGCGCGCGCGATACGCGTGCTCGACGGCCGCCGCCAGCGGCGGGGCGCTGGCGGGCACGAGCAGGCCGTCGCAGAACGGCGCGGCGAACGCGATCTCGCGCCGGTCGGCGAGCGACCAGTACAGCGGCAGCCGTTGCGGCGCGAGATCTGGCAGCCGGGCATGCTCGACGCGATAGTAGGCACCGCGATGCTGCAGCGGCGTGCCGCTCGTCCACAGCGCGCGCAGGATCGACAGGAATTCCGCGCTGCGCGCGAGCCGCTGGTCGCGGTTCAGGTGCATGGCCCGGTCGCATGCGTCGACGTCCGGCGCGTCGGCTTCGCACGCGAGCAGCGCACGGCCGCGG
Source organism: Burkholderia stagnalis (assembly GCF_039848545.1). Classification (NCBI taxonomy): domain Bacteria; kingdom Pseudomonadati; phylum Pseudomonadota; class Betaproteobacteria; order Burkholderiales; family Burkholderiaceae; genus Burkholderia; species Burkholderia stagnalis. The sequence continues at coordinate 597,700 of NZ_CP156687.1, read as the reverse complement.
CTCAGCGACTGCAGGCTCTGCGCGAGGTGCGCGGCGGCGACGGGCAGCATGGCGCCCGCCTGCAGCGTCACCATCACGCGCAGCGTCGGCAGCGCATCGACGAGCGCCGCGGCTGCCATCCACGGATCGGGGCCGGCGGCCTGCAGGGGCAGCAGCACGGCGTCGCAGCCGGCCGACACGCCGGCCTCGGCGATCGCGATCCAGTCGGCGGCCGGGTCGGGCCGGGCGTCGTCGCAGCGCGTGTCGAGCCGCAGCAGCAGGCGCGGCGTGCTCATGCGGCGGCGTGGGCCGGCTGCCAGCCGAGTGCCGGCGCAATCGTTTCGGCGAGCGTGCGCAGTCGCGCCAGCGCATCGTCGAGCGACGCGCTTTCCGACTGCACGACCGGCAGGAAGTAGTCGGCGAACGGGAACAGCGCCGGGTCGCCGAGCAGGCTGTCGATCACGTCGTCCGGGTGCCCGTAATGGACGTTCAGCAGCCGCACGATCTGCTCGGGATCGGTCACGCCGGGATGGCCGTTTGCCGCGAGCCACGGGATGTGCCGCACGACGTCGGGCGCGAGGCCTGTGAGCGCGGCGCGCCGGTCGCGCGCGGGAAACACCGCGCGCACCACGCCGATCCGCGGCGCCGGCGCGTCGGCGTGCGCGCGTTCGCGCCATGCGTCGAGATACGCGTGGGCAAGCGGCAACTGCACGGTGCGCGGATCGTGCACGGCGGTACCGAGCAGCAGGCCGTTGCCGTGCCGGGCCGCGAACCGCGCGCCGTCGGCCGACGCGTGCGAATGCCATAGCCGTGCGCGCACCCCCGGCGCGGCCGGCTGCAGCACGAGCGGCGGCGCGTCGTCGGCGCTGCGCGCGACGGGGTGCCCCGCCAGCGCGTCCTGCAGGCGTTCGAGCGCGCGCGCGAAGCGCGCCTGGCGCGTGTCGACGTCGAGCCCGAATGCGGCGAACGCATCGAGATTCGCGCCGCCGCTGCCGAGGCCGAGTTGCAGCCGGCCGCCGGCCAGCGTATCGAGCACCGCAGCGTCTTCGGCGAGCCGCAGCGGATCTTCGAGCGACAGCGTGACGATGCCGGTGCCGAGTTCGATGCGACTCGTACGTTGCGCGACGGCAGCCAGCAGCACGAGCGGCGACGGCAGCCGGCCATATTCCGCGCGGAAATGATGCTGCGCGACGAATCCGCCGTCGAAGCCGAGCTGTTCGGCCGCGACGAACAGCGTTTCGAGCTCCGCGTACACGCGGCGCGCGTCGCCGGCGCCGTGCACGTGCGTGAGGAAGCCGAGCTTGAAGGGGCGGCGCTCGGCCGGCGCGGGAGTAGGCGAATGGGTCATGTCGGGATCGGAGCGGAGGTGAGCGGAACGGCGTCGGTGCAGCCCGCGGCCGGCGTCCAGCCGAGCGCCGGCGCGATCGCGCCGGCGATGGCTTCGAGCCGCCGCAGCGCGTCGCGATGCGAGGTGCCCGCGGTCTGCACCTGCACGACCAGGTCGGTCGCGCCGGCGAACGCGGGATCGCCATGCAACGCGGCGACGATGTCGCCGGGCGTGCCGCGCAGCACGCCGAAACGATCGAGCAGCGCGGGGATATCGGCCTGCGCGGGCGCCGGGGCGCCGCTGGCCCGGGCGAGCCGCGCGGCGTAATGCAGGATGTCGGGGCCGAGCGCGGCTTCGACGCTCGCCGCATCCGCACCGGGCACAACCGCGCGCACGAGTGCGACGCGCGGCGCGCCCGGATGCCGCCACGCGCCGCGATAGCGCGCCACGAGCGCGGCTTCGCCGTCCTGCCCGGGGCGCGTGCGCGCGACGATCAGCCCGTGGCCGTGGTGCGCGACCGCCTCGGCCTGGCCGGTCGCTTGCCAGAGGCGCGCGGCCAAGGCGGGCGCGGGCGGCTGCAGCGTCACCCCGCCGGGGCCGAGCGGCGCGCCCTCCAGCGCGCGCCGCAGCGTCGCCAGCGCATCGGCCTGCAGTGCCGCGCGCGCGTCGAAATCGCGGCCGAACGCGGCGAACACGTCCGGCTCGAAGCCGGCGCCGACGCCGAGCTGAAGCCGCCCGTCCGCCAATGCGTCGAGCACGGCCGCATCCTCGGCGACGCGCAGCGCCGATTCGAGCGGCAGCACGATCACGCCGGTGCCGAGCGCGATGCGTCGCGTGCGGCGCGCGGCGGCGGCCAGCAGCACGAGCGGCGACGGCAGCCGGCCCGTTTCGCTGCCGAAATGGTGCTGGGCCACCCACGCGCTGTCGAAGCCGAGCGCTTCCGCGGCCTCGATCAGCGCGAGCGTGTCGTGCAGCACGCGCGGCGACGGTTCGGGCGCATAGACGCGCGTCAGCACGCCGAGACGAAACGGGCGCGTCATGCGGCACCTCCGCCGACCGGCGCGACCGTGTCGCCGCGCAGCGACGACGGGCGCCGGAAGAAGGGCGGGCGCGGCAGGCCGAGCTGATCGCGCAGCGTCGGGCCTTCGTACTCGGTGCGGAACAGCCCGCGGCGCTGCAGCTCGGGCACGACAAGGTCGACGAAATCGTCGAGCCCGCCGGGCGCCCACGCGAAGGCGACATTGAATCCGTCCGCGCCGTACGACAGGAACCATTCCTCGAAGTGATCGGCGATGGTTTTCGGTGTGCCGGTCACGATGCCGGCGCTCGCGAACCGCTCGTAGAGCTGCCGGATCGTCAGGTTCTCGCGGCGCGCGAGATCGACGATCAGCTGCTGCCGGCTCTTGCTGCGATTGCTGGCCGGCAGCTCGGGCAACGGCCCGTCGAGCGGATAGCCGGACAGGTCGAAGTCGCCCGCGTTGTCGGCGAGCAGGCGCAGCCCGAGCACGGGGTCGATCAGGTCCTGCAGCGCGCGCAGCTTGTCGCGCGCAGCGGCCTCGGTCTCGCCGACGATCGGCATCACGCCGGGCAGGATCTTCAGATGCTCGGGCCGGCGGCCGTAGCGCGCGAGGCGGCTCTTGACGTCCGCATGGAACGCTTGCGCGTCGTCCAGCCGGTGCTGCGCGGTAAAGATCACTTCCGCGCAGCGTGCCGCGAGCTCGCGCCCCGCTTCCGACGAGCCGGCCTGCACGAGCACCGGATGGCCCTGCGGCGCGCGTGCGACGTTCAGCGGGCCGCGCACGCTGAAGTGCGGCCCGTGATGGTCGAGCACGTGCAGCTTGCGATGATCGAAATGCAGGCCGGCCGCCTTGTCCTCGATGAACGCGTCGTCTTCCCAGCTGTCCCAGAGCCCCGCGACGACGCGCTGGAACTCGTCGGCGCGCGCATAGCGATCGGCGTGCGCGAGATGCGGCGCCGCGCCGAAGTTCGCCGCTTCGTCGGGCACGACCGACGTGACGAGGTTCCAGCCCGCGCGGCCGCCGCTCAGGTGATCGAGCGACGCGAACTTGCGCGCGATGTGGTACGGCGCGTTGTAGGTGGTCGTCGCGGTCGCGATCAGGCCGATGTGGCGCGTGACGGCCGCCAGCGCGGCGAGCAGCGTGAGCGGCTCGAACGTGTCGGCGCGCGCGCTGCGGCGCAGCGAGTCGACGTGGCTGCCCTGCGTCGCGACCACGTCCGCGACGAACAGCGCATCGAGCTTGCCGCGCTCGGCGGTCTGCGCCATCCGGCGGAAATGCGCGAAGTCGCGGTTCCCGTTCGGCTGCGCGAGCGGATGGCGCCAGCCGACGACGTGGCTGCCGGTGCCGTTGAGCATCGCGTTGAGTTTCATGGTGTCGGTGCGGCGTGCCATCGGGCGGGACTCCTCAATACGTGTAGCTCACGCGCACGCCGACGGTGCGCGGCGGGCCCGCCGCGGCGACGTTCGTGCCGGGCAGGAAGAAGTTCTTCGTCAGGTCGTACTGGCGGTTGAACAGGTTGCGCGCCCACAGCGCGACGTCCCAGTGCCGGTCGGGCGACGTGACGGTCAGGCTCGCGTTGAACAGCCAGTAGCCGTCGACCGTGTAGTTCGGGCCGAGCAGCAGCAATTGCGAATACGCGTCGCGGTAGCTGTAGTTCGTCTCCGCGCGCACCCGGTAGCCGCCCGCGAGCCAGCTGTACGCGACCTGGCCGCCATAGCTCAGGCGCGGGAAGCTGAGCGCGGTGCCGTTGTAGTCGCTGAACACGTTGCGGCCGGTGGCCGCCGACGCCTGCGTGTTGTACGTGACGAACGGCGACGTGTACTTGCCGCTCTTGTAGCCGACGTACTGCGAAATCTCGAGGCCGCGCAACGGCTGCCATTTCAGGTCCGTCTCGAAGCCGTCGATGCGGGATTTCGGCGCGTTGACGAAGGTGCCGATCAGCGATTGCGAGTTCGGGTCGAAGGTGGCGGACAGCACCTGCTGGTCGCGGTAGTCGTAATGGAACGCCGACACGTTCCAGCGCAGCGAACGCGTGAGGTCGCTCTTGAAGCCCACTTCGTACGCGGTCAGCGTTTCGGGCTTGAACGGCGCGAGCGCGTTCGAATTGCCGGTGTTGTGCGCGGTGAAGCCGCCCGACTTGTAGCCGCGGCTGACGGTTGCGTAAAGCATCGTCGCCGGCGCGAGGTCGAATTCGAGGCCGATCTTGCCGGACGTGCCGTTCGACGTCAGCGACTGGTTCGCATCGCCGCCCTGGAAGCCCGCGAATGGCACGAACGACGGCGTGAGCATGCCCGACCCGAAGCCGCGCAGTTCGCGCCGCTCGTGTTCCTGGCGCAGGCCGACGATGCCGCGCAGGCGCTTCGTGATGTCGCAGGTCGCCTGGCCGTACACGCCGAGCGTATCCACCGACTGCCGGTAGCGCGTGAGCGCGATGAAGCCGAGCCGGTCGCTGAAGTCGGAATAGAACTTCTCGTCGAGATCGTCGTGCGAGTAGAACAGGCCGGTGACCCAGCGCAGCCGCGTATCGCCGCGCGACGACGCGCGCAGTTCCTGCGTGACTTCGTTGACGGTGTCGTCGAAGTATTCGTCGGAATCGTGATACCGGGTGGCGTCCCAGTCCGCATATTCGCGGCGGTGCAGGGTGTTGTACGCAGTAATGCTCTTCAGCTCGACCGGGCCGAGGTTCCACGTCGCGGTCAGGTCGACGCCGCCGTTCACGTTGTCGCGCCCCGGCTTCGCATCGGTCGACAGGCCCGTCGCGCGCGAGAACGCGGGGCTCACGCCCCAGCCGGTCTTCGTGTGGTCCGCATCGGCCGGGATCACCTCGCCGGTCTTGGCCGACGTGTACGGCGTGAACAGGTACAGCCCCGTGTTGTCCGACTTGTCGAAGCCGCCGTGCGCGCCGAAGTGCAGCTTGAAATCGCGCGTGACGTCCCAGTCGAGCTGCCCGCGCGCGGCGGCGCTGTCGTGGTTGCCGAGCGTCTGGTTGGTCGCGCGATTGTTCTGCCACGCGCCGAAATCCTGCGTCGTGAACGCGAAGCGGCCGCGCACGCGGTCGCTCAGCGGCCCGGACACGTAGCCCTCGGTCGTCAGCAGGTTGTGCGTGCCGTATTCGACGCTCGCGCCCGCTTCGAAATCGCGGGTCGGCTGGTTCGTGATGAAGTTCACCGTGCCGCCCGTCGTGTTGCGGCCGTACAGCGTGCCCTGCGGGCCGCGCAGCACCTCGACGCGCGCGATGTCGAACAGCTGCCCCTGCGTCTGAATCGGCAGCGCATACGCGATGTCGTCGACGTTGACGCCGACCGTCGACGCGTTGTTCGACGTGTAGTCGGTGAAGCCGACGCCGCGAATCCGGAACTGCGGCTGGCCGCCGCCGAACGCGGGCTCGACTTCGACGCTCGGCGTCGCGTGCTGCAGGTCGTTGACGGTCTCGACGTTCAGCGTCTTCAGCTCGTCGCCCGAGATGACCGACACCGACGTGCCGACGCGCTGCGCCGATTGCAGCCGCCGCTCGGCGGTGACGACGACGTCCTTGAGCTGCGCTTCCGCGACCGGCGCGGCCGCCTTCGCCTGCGTCGTGCTCGACGGTGACGCGGCCGCCGCCGGCGCGGCAACCGGTTTCGCCGTCTGCGCCGGCTGCGCCTGCGCATGCAGCCCCGGCGCGGCGGCCAGCAGCGCCGACGCGCCGAGGGAGGCGCTCAACATCGTGTAATTCATCCGTAGATCCCCAAGTCGTTGCGCGTGTTGTGCGTGTGGTTCGGCGCGGCGTCGCGCTTCCGGCCGATGGCGCCGCAAATCGGCGGCGCGTGGACAGGCGGATTGCAACAGGCGTGCCAATGCGCGCACGGACGCGCCGCGTATGGGTTCGTCGACGAAAGGGTCGGCCGCCCGCCCGAGCGGACGGGCGCGCATTCCGGTCGTTTTGCTGGAAATGCAGCAGTGCCGCCGCGCCGCGCGCGGCGTGCTGCATTTGCGCCATCTCGCTGGAAATCCAGCGCGCCGCGCGTGGCGTCGCGGCCGTGCAGGCCGACAGGACGGCAATGGCACGGTGCTTGCTCTGGACGGAGGCCATGCTCCGACCTCGAGGATTTCCATGAACGCTTTCACGTCCGCCGACACGCCGGCCCGCGCGTCGCTCCCGCTTTCTTCCCGCCCGCCCGCGAGCCGCATCGCCGACGGCGCGCATGCGCTCGAAACCGCGCGCCGTCTCGCCGACGAGCTGTCGCGCGACGCGGCGCTGCGCGATCGCGAGCGGCGGCTGCCGTTCGCGGAGCTCGACCTGTTCTCGGGCAGCGGCCTGTGGGGGATCACCGTGCCGCGCGCGTTCGACGGCGCGGACGTGTCGCTGGCGACGCTCGGCGAAGTCGTGCGCACCATCGCGCAGGCGGACCCGTCGATCGGCCAGTTGCCGAAGAACCATTTCCACGCGCTCGACGTGATCCGGCTGACGGGCGACGACGCGCAGCGCCGCAAGTTCTTCGGCCTCGCGCTCGACGGCGCGCGGATCGGCCATGCGGCGTCCGAGCGCGGCACGAAGAACGCGCTGGAGATCGCGACGCGGCTCACGCGGCGCGGCGGGCGGCTCGTGCTCGACGGCCAGAAGTTCTATTCGACGGGCGCGTTGTTCGCCGACTGGATCGCGGTGCTCGCGCTCGACGACGACGGCCGCTACGTGCAGGCGCTCGTCGAGCGCGACCGGCAGGGGCTCGAGATCACCGACGACTGGAGCGGCTTCGGGCAGCGCACGACGGCGAGCGGCACGCTGACGCTGTCGGGCGTCGAGGTCGACGCGCAGGACGTGGTGTCGATCCAGGCCGCGTTCGAGCGGCCGACGCTCGCGGGCCCCGTGTCGCAGTACCTGCACGCGAACATCGACGTCGGCATCGCGCGCGCGGCGCTGGCCGACACGATCGACTTCGTGCGCACGCGCAGCCGGCCGTGGGCCGACAGCGGCATCGCGCGCGCGTCCGACGATCCGTACGTGATCCGCGACGTCGCGGACGTGCAGATCCGCCTGCTCGCGACGGAAGCGCTGCTCGACCGCGCGGCCGCGGCGCTCGGCGCGCTGCCGGCCGAACTCGACGACGCGCAGGTCGCGCAGGCGTCGGTGCAGGTCGCGGCCGCGAAAGTGCTGAGCACCGAGCTCGCGATCCTCGCGACCAACAAGCTGTTCGAGCTGTCGGGCACGCGCTCGGTGCTGAGCGAGTACAACCTCGACCGCCACTGGCGCAACGCGCGCACCCACACGCTGCACGACCCGGTGCGCTGGAAATACCACGCGATCGGCAACTACCTGCTCAACCAGGTCAACCCGCCGCGCCACGGCTACCTGTGATGAACGACACGCTCTCGAATCCGTCGCCGTTCGCGCCGCGGGATCCCGCGCGGCGCCGTTATCTGCTCGCGTCCGCATGGGCCGCGGCCGGGCTCGGCGGCGCCGCCCGCGCGTTCGCGGCGGATCCTGCCGCGGCGCCGGTGCGCGGCGGCACGCTGTCGCTGTTCGCGCAGCCCGAACCGCCGTCGCTGGTCAACGCGCTGACGCCGCACGTCGCGTCGCAATACGTCGGCGGCAAGATCTTCCAGGGCTTGCTCGTGTTCGACCCGCAACTCAAGCCGGTGCCGGTGCTCGCGCGCAGCTGGCGCGCGTCGGCCGACGGGCTGACCTACACGTTCGACCTGCAGCCGGGCGTGCGCTGGCACGACGGGCAGCCGTTCGGCGCGCAGGACGTGGTCGTCACGCTGAAGGAAATCGCGCCGCAGGCGCTGCCGCGCACGAAGGTGACGTTCGACAAGTACGTCGCGTCGATCGACGCGAGCGGCACGCTGCAGGTGACGATCCGCCTGAAGAAGCCGTACGCGGGGCTCGTCAGCCTGCTCGGCAGCGGCTTGCTGCCGATCCTGCCGGCTCATCTGTACCAGGGCAAGGACCCGCGCAGCAACCCGGCGAACCAGCGTCCGGTCGGCACCGGGCCGTTCGTGTTCCGCGAATGGAAACGCGGCGCGGCGATCCGCCTCGCGCGCAATCCGGATTACTGGAAGAAGGGGCTGCCGTATCTCGACGGGATCGTGTTCAACATCGTGCCCGACGCGGCGGCGCGTGCGATCGCGTTCGAGCGCGGGCAGATCCACGCGCTGCGCGCGGGCGACGTCGACTATGCGGACCTCGCGCGGCTCGCGAAGCTGCCGGACGTCGCGCTCACGACGCAGGGCTGGGAGCTGTTCACGGGGATGGCCTTTCTCGAGCTGAACCAGCGCAAGCCGCCGTTCGACAACGTGCTCGTGCGGCAGGCGGTGCTGCATGCGCTCGATCGCCAGTTCATCGTCGACCGGATTTTCTTCGGCTACGGGAAAGTCGCGAACGGGCCGTTCGTGTCGTCGTCGCCGTTCTACGATCCGAACGTGCCGCGCTTCGCGTACGATCCGCAACGGGCGCGCGCGCTGATCCGCCAGTCGGGCGTCGACGTCGGCCGGTTTCCGCTCGTGCTGCTCAACGGCGAGAAGGGCGGCGCGTGGGAACGCGTCGCGGAATACACGCAGCAGGCGCTCGGCCAGGCCGGCTTCCGGCTGCGCGTGCAGACGACCGACGCGGCCGGCTGGTATGCGCGCGTCGCGAACTGGGATTTCGACCTGAGCTACAACTTCCTGTTCCAGAACGCGGACCCCGATTTCGGCGTCGCGCCGCTGTACCGGATCGACGGCATCTCGAAGGGCTCGCCGTTCGGCAACGTCGAGGGCTATCGCAACCCGAAGGCCGATGCGCTGTGGGACGCGGCCGCGCAGGCGACCGACCCGGCCGCGCGCCGCGCGCACTATGCGCAGATCCAGGCCACGCTCGCGAACGACGCGGCGATCGCGAACATCTTCGAGATGGTCAACCCGACGGTGTATCGGCGCAACGTCCACAACCTGCTGCGCACGGCTACCAGCGTGAACGACAGCCTCGAGGACACATGGATCGGATGACGCGATGAACGCCGCGCTGCGCTTGACGTCGACGGTATTCCGGGGCTTTGCGGTCGTGCTCGGCGTGCTGGTCGTGAACTTCTTCCTGGTCCGGCTCGCGCCCGGCGATCCCGCGCTCATGCTCGCCGGCGACGCGGGCGCGGGCGACGCCGCCTATGTCGAGCGGCTGCGCGCGCAGCTCGGGCTCGGCCGGCCGCTCGTCGAGCAGTTCGCGCGGTATCTGCGCGATCTCGCGCACGCCGATTTCGGTTTCTCGTACCGCAACCAGCTGCCCGTGCTGCAGCTCGTCGCCGAGCGCCTGCCCGCGACGCTGCTGCTGATGGCGGCGGCGTTCGGGGTGTCGGTCGTCACCGGCGTGACGGCGGGCGCCGTGGCCGCCTGGGGCGAGTCGCGCGGCGGCGCGTGGGCGCGCGGCGTGGCGCGCACGATCGGCGCGCTGGCGGTGATCGTCTACGCGACGCCGCTGTTCTGGCTGTCGCTGGTGAGCGTGATCGCGTTCTCGGTCGTGCTCGGCCGGCTGCCGTCGTTCGGCATGGAGAGCGTCGGCGCCGGCTATGCGGGGTGGCGGCACGCACTCGACGTGGCCGCGCACCTGATCCTGCCGGCCACGACGCTCGGGCTCGTCTACGGCGCGATCTACGTGCAGCTCACGCGCGCCGCGATGCTGGAGGTGATCGAGCGCGACTTCGTGCGGACCGCGCGCGCGAAGGGCGCGGCCGAGCCGCGCGTGATGATTCGCCACGTGCTGCGCAATGCGCTGCTGCCGGTCGTCACGCTCGGCGGGCTCCAGCTCGGGCAGCTCGCGGGCGGCGCGCTCGTCACCGAGATCGTGTTCGCATGGCCGGGGCTCGGCGGGCTGATGTACGACGCGCTGCTGCAGCGGGACTATCCGGTGCTGCTCGGGCTGCTGGCCGTCGTCGCGGCGCTGGTGGTCGTGTTCAACGCGCTGACGGACGCGCTGTACGGGCTCGTCGATCCGCGCGCCGGCGTGCGGGAGGGGCGATGACGGGCCGCTTCCTGCGCCGTTTCGCCCGCGCGCCGGGCGCGCTGGCCGGCACGCTGTTTCTTGGCGTCGCCGCGCTCGTCGCGCTGAGTGCGCCGCTGTGGCTGCCGTCGCCGTGGCGCATGGCCGGCGAGCCGATGCTGCGGCCGCTGCTGCACGCCGGCCATCCGCTCGGCACCGACATGCTCGGACGCGACGTGCTGGTGGGGCTCCTGTGGGGCGCGCGCGTATCGCTGTTCGTCGGGCTGGCGGCGACGCTCGCGACCTTCTCGCTCGGCGCGTCGATCGGCGCGCTGGCCGGCTGGTGCGGCGGCTGGATCGACCGGGCGCTGATGGGCGTGACCGCGCTGTTCCAGACGATTCCGCAGTTCGCGGTCGCGGTCACGATCGCGGCCGTGCTCGGCGCGTCGCTCGAATCGACGGTCGCGGCCATCGCCGCCGCATCGTGGCCGGCGATCGCGCGGCTCGTGCGCGGCGAATTCATCGGGCTGGCGCGCCGCGAGTTCGTGCTGGCCGCGCGGCTGGCCGGCGAATCGCCGGCCGCGCTCGTGTGGCGCCAGATCCTGCCGCACGTGTGGCCGCCGCTCGCGGTGCTGGCCGCGCTGATGGTCGCGACCGCGATCCTGACCGAGTCGGCGCTGTCGTTCCTCGGGCTCGGCGATCCGTCGCAGATGAGCTGGGGTTTCATGATCGGCGCGGCGCGCAACGTGATGCGCGACGCGTGGTGGCTGAGCATCTGGCCGGGTCTCGCGATCGTCGCGACCGCGCTCGCGGTCAATCGCGTCGGCGAAGGCCTGCGTCATGCGTCGGCCATCGCGCGAACGCGTGCGGAGCGCGTGCGATGAGCGATGCGCCGCTGCTGTCGATCGAACGCCTGACGCTCGCGCTGCCGCCCGGCGCGGAGCGCCGCGACGCGGTGCGCGACGTGTCGCTGACGATCGCGCCCGGCGAGGTGCGGTGCGTGGTCGGCGCGTCCGGGTCGGGCAAGTCGCTGCTCGCGGCGTCGATCGCGGGCTTGCTGCCGCACGGCGTGCGGCATGCGGCCGGGCGCATCGCGCTGCGCGGCCGGGATCTCGCGCAATGCAGCGACGCCGAATGGCGCGACGTGCGCGGGCGGCTCGTGTCGATGATCTTCCAGGAGCCGCTCGCCGCGCTGAACCCGCTGATGACGGTGGGCGCGCAGGTCGACGAGGTGCTGCGCGTGCATCGCGTGCTGAGCGGCCGCGGCGAGGGCGCTGCGCGCACCGCGCGCGTGACGGCGCTGCTGCGCGACGTCGGCCTGCCGGAGCCCGAACGGCTGAGGCACGCGTATCCCGATGCATTGTCCGGCGGCCAGCGGCAACGCGTGCTGATCGCGATGGCGCTCGCGCTCGAACCGGCGCTGCTGATCGCCGACGAACCGACGACCGCGCTCGACGTCACCACGCAGTCGCGGATCCTCGCGCTGATTTCGCAGGCGACCCGTGTGACGCGAACCGGCGTGCTGCTGATCACGCACGATTTCGGGGTGGTCGCGCAGGTTGCCGATCGCGTCGCGGTGCTGCGCGACGGCGAACTCGTGGAGAGCGGCCGCGCGGCCGACGTGCTGCGTGCGCCGCGCCATCCGTATACACGCGCGCTGCTCGATGCCGTGCCGCGCGGAAGCGCCGGCGCCGAGCCGCGCAGGGTCGTGCGCAGCGGCGTGCCGCTGCTCGACGTGCAGGGCCTGCACAAGCACTACGCGGCGCGCCGCCCGCTGCCGTTCCTGCCCGCGCGCGGCCGGCGCGGCGTGGACGCGCTGGCGGACGTCGGCTTTACGCTGCACGCGGGCGAAACGCTCGGCATCGTCGGCGAATCGGGCTCCGGCAAGTCGACGCTCGCGCGTGCGCTGGTGCGCCTGGCGCGCGTCGACAGCGGCCGCATCGTGCTGCGCGGCGAGCACGATCTCGCACATGTCGCCGAACGCGCGCTGCGCCCGCTGCGGCGCGAGATCCAGATGGTGTTCCAGGATCCGCATGCGTCGCTGAACGCACGCCAGACGATCGCGCAGATCGTCGCGACCGGCCCGCGCGCGCATGGCGTGGGCCGGGCCGCCGCGCATCGGCGCGCGGCCGAGCTGCTCGCGCAGGTCGGCTTGCCGCCGGACGCGCTCGCGCGCCATCCGCACGAATTCTCCGGCGGGCAGCGGCAGCGCATCAGCCTCGCGCGTGCGCTGGCGCTCGATCCGTCGATCCTCGTGGCCGACGAGATGGTGTCGGGCCTCGACGTGTCGGTGCAGGCGCAGGTGCTCGCGCTGCTCGCGGCCGTGCAGCGGCGCCGCGCGATGGCGATCGTGTTCGTCACGCACGACCTGCGCGTGGCCGCGCAGATCTGCGACCGGATCGCGGTGATGCGGGCGGGACGGATCGTCGAACTGGGCGATACCGCGCAAATCTTCGGGGCTGCGCGCCATCCGTATACGCGTGCGCTGCTCGACGCGATGCCGGTGTTGCCGGCGCGCGCGGCCGGGATCGACGCGGCCGAAGCGACCCGGCATGCCTGTCCAATCAACGGGGAACAACCATGACATCCGTTACGAACGTCGTGGCCGGCGTGCCGGTCGAGGTGCGCGCGGGGCGCACGCTGAGCGTCGCGCAGCGCGCGGCGCCGCCGGGCTCGCCGCACGCGGGCACCGTCGTGTTCTTCGCGCACGGCGGCGGCGGCAACAAGAACCAGTGGCGCGCGCAGTGGCGGACGCTCGCCGATGCGGGCTACGGGCTCGTCGCATGGGATTTCCTGGGCCACGGTGACAGTCCGCGCCCGCATGCGCAGAGCGGCGCCTATCACGGCGACGAAACGCTGCGCGACTACCTCGCGCTGTTCGACCGCTACCAGGGCACGCACAACGTGCTGGTCGCCCATTCGCTCGGCACGGGCAGCACGCTCGCGCTGCTGGATCGGCTCGCGGCGCTCGGGCGGCTGCGCGAGGCGAGCGGGGCGCTGCTGCTCGGCACGCAGCTCGCGCGCCCCGTGACACGTCCGCCGGCGCTGCCGGGCTGGCTGCTCGAATGGATCAAGCCCGTGTTCGCGCGGCGCTTCCGGCGGCTCGCGTGGCATCCGCAGGCCGATCCGGCGCTCGTCGCTTACGAATCGCGCATCGCGCGCCGCAACCGGATGGCGACGTTCCAGGCCGTGGTGCGCGATGCGCCATGGCCCGATGCTGCGCGGCTGGCCGCGCTGGCGCTGCCGATCGCCGTGCTGGCGGGCGACTCGGACGGCCTCACGCCGCCGGCCGGCGGGCGCGCGCTGGCCGATGCGCTGCCGGATGCGACGTTCGACGTGCTGCCCGCGTGCGGCCATCAACTGATGCTCGAACGGCCCGACGCCGTGAATGCCGCGTTGCTTGCGCTGCTCGATCGCGCCGTGCATCCGGCTCAGTCCGCTTGAGCGCCGATGAATGACCGGGTTCGCATCGCATGCGCGATTTCCTTTCACGCCCGGCAGGCAAAAACAAATGTGTATTCCTTATTTCAGCAATGACGATGCGGCACGCGATCATCGTATCGGCGTGACGGGAATCGAGCACGCGGGAAAACACGACAAACGGCAGGGGTGGGCGCGACGCGCTCGAAAGGGGATGCAATTGCGATCGATCGGGAATGACAGGACAAGCGCGAAGGGGTGGCGCGGCAGCCGTGTCCATGCGCTGGCGCTCGCCGCGGGATGGCTCGCGTCGGGCGGTGCGGCGTGGGCACAGAGCGTGCCGGCGGCGAACGGCCGCGGTGCCGACGCAGGCGCCGCGAACGGTGCGTGGGTCGCCGGCAGCGTGCAGGACGTCGTCGTGACGACGGGCACGCGCGAGACCGCGAAGAAGGCCGGCGACAGCGCGAACCCGGTGGACGTGATCGGCGGCGAAGCGCTGCGCAGCACGGGGCAGACCAACCTGCGCGATGCGCTCGTGCAGCTGTCGCCGTCGGTCGCGCGCCAGGCGCTGGGCGGCGACGCCGCCAACCTGACGAGCGCGCTGACGCTGCGCGGGCTGAGCCCCGATCACGTGCTCGTGCTCGTGAACGGCAAGCGCCGGCACTCGACCGCGAACATCTCGCTCGACAAGGGGCCGCAGCAGGGTTCGACGGGCGTCGACGTCGACCTGATCCCGGTGGGCGCGGTCGACCGCATCGAGATCCTGCGCGACGGCGCGTCGGCGCAATACGGCTCGGATGCGATCGCGGGCGTGATCAACATCATCCTCAAGTCCGACTACAAGGGCGGCGAGCTGTCGAACACGACCGGGCAGACCTATCGCGGCGACGGCCTCGCGCAGAACAACGCGGCGAATATCGGGCTGCGTCTCGGCGATGCGGGTTTTCTCGACCTGAGCGCCGAATACAACCGGCAGAACCATACGGTGCGCACCGGCGCCGATCCGCGCACGGGCCGCGACGACAACCTGATCCTCGGTTCGCCCGCGAGCACGCGCGAGGCGGTCGCATTCAACGCGGGCTACCTGCTCGACGGCGGCGTGCAGCTCTACGGGTTCGGCACGTATGCGCATCGCGACGGCAGCAGCTACCAGAACTTCCGCCTGCCGTCCGTGCTGCCGAAGATCTATCCGAACGGCTTCACGCCGCAGGAGACCATCAGCGAGAACGACTATTCGATCACCGCGGGCGTGAAGGGCGACCGCCTGTTCGGCTGGGCGTGGGATCTCAGCACGACGTACGGCAGCGACAACGTCAACATCGGCATGGTCAACTCGGCGAACACGAGCCTGTTCGCCGATACGGGCGCGACGCCCACGCGCTTTCACCTGTCGAATTTCCAGAATACGCAGTGGACCAACAACCTCGACCTGTCGCGCGCGTTCCGGCTGCCGTTGCTGCCCGCGCCGCTGAACGTGTCGGTCGGCGTCGAGCATCGTCACGAAAGCTATTCGGTCGGCGCGGGCGACGCGGCGTCGACGTACGGCGGCGGCACGCAGGCGCTGCCCGGCCTGTCGTCGATCAGCGCGCTGTCGGCCTCGCGCGAGGTGCTCGGCGCCTACGCCGATCTCGCGACGAAGCTCGCGCCGAACTGGCAGGTCGACCTCGCGGGGCGCTTCGAGCACTACAACGACGTGGGCAGCACCGCGAACGGCAAGCTGTCGACGCGCTACGACATCACGCCGGCGATCGCCGTGCGCGGCAGCGTCGGCACCGGGTTCCGCGCGCCGTCGCTCGCCGAGCAGAACTTCACGAACCTGAACATCTCGCCGTTCTCCGCGAACGGGCTGCTGGCCGCGAACTCGGCCGCCGCGCGCAGCCTCGGCGCGGTGCCGCTGAAGCCGGAAAAATCGACCAATATCGACGTCGGCCTCGTGCTCAATCCGCTGCCGAAGCTGAACGTGACGATCGACGCGTACCAGATCGACATCCGCGACCGCATCGTGCAGGGCGGCACCTACAGCGGCCAGACGGCGATCGACGCGCTGACGCGGGCCGGCGTCACGCTGCCGTCCGGCCTGTCGGCCGTCACCGCGAACTACTTCACGAACGGCGCGAACACGCGCACGCGCGGGCTGGATATCGTCGCGACCTATCACAGCGATTTCGCGTCGTGGGGCAAGGTCGACTGGGATCTCGGCGTGAACTTCAATACGACGAGCGCGACGCGCGTCGGCAGCGACGCGAACGGCAACACGCTGCTCGACGCGCAGCAGATCGGCTATCTGGTCGCCTCGACGCCGAAGAACAAGATCATCGTCGGCGGCACCTGGCGTCTCGACAAATGGGCCGTGACGCTGCACGAGACGCGTTTCGGGGCGACCTCCGGCGAAGAGAGCTACTGGAGCGGCCCGAACGCGTTCTCGACCACGCGGTTCGCGCACTTCTCGAACACGCCGAAATTCATTACCGACGTGGAGGTGCGCTATGCGGTCACGCGCAAGTTCGAGCTGGCGATCGGGGCGAACAACCTGTTCAACGTGTATCCGAGCAAGCTGCCGGCGGAGAACCAGTTGCTCGGCAACCAGTACGACACCTATTCGTCGCAGATCGGCGTGAGCGGCGGGTTCTACTACCTGCGTGCGCGCTACCTGTTGTAAAGCGTGCCGCCGGACGGCGGCGATTTGCTTAGCAGAATTTGGTGGTTCGGTTCGATGGAGGGCGAAATTATGATCGATGAATGGCATGCGTCGGCAGGGCCGTGCCGCGACGGCAAGGAGTAGCTGATGAGTACAGTTGAGTCCGCGTTGTTCGAGTTCGCGTTGCCGGCCGCACCGGCGCGCCCGGCCGGTATGGCGGCGCACTGGCGCGACGCGCGCGGGCCGGCGGCGTCGGTTGCGCTCCATGCGCTTGCGCTGGCGGCGCTGTTCGCGTGGTCGACGCACGCGCCGGACAAGCCGCCGCCCGAGCGGACGATCGAGCTCGTGCTGACGCAGGCGGCGCCGGCGCCGGCACAGCCCCAGCCGCCGCAGCCGAAAGCGCAACCGGCGCCTCCGCCGCCGCGACGGACCGTGGCCGCGCCGCCGGAGACGCACGCGCCGCGCGCACCGGCACCGCGCGCGGCTGCGCCGTCCGAGGCTGCGCCCCGGCCGGTTCAACCCGCGCCGGCGGCGCCTTCGGCCGAGCCCGCACCGCCCGCGGCGCCAGCGGCGCAGGCCGACGCACCCGCCCGGCCTGCCGCGCCGAGCACGCCCGCGCCCGCTCGCGTGATCGGCCAGGAGGGCATCCCGAGCGATTACGTGCGGCAGGTGTTCGAGCGCATCAACCGCAGCGCGATCGACCGCTATCCGCGCCTCGCGCGCCTGAAGCATCTCGACGGGCGCGTCGGCTACCGGCTGGTGCTCGCGCCGGACGGCACGCTGGTGCGCTGCGATATCCAGACGTCGGGCGAAGACACGCTCGACGCCGCGGCGCTCGACGCGATCCGCGCGGCCGCGCCGTTCCCGAAACTGCCGGATCTCGGCGGCTCGTCCTACGTATTGAAAGGCGCGATCGTCTACCAGTCAGAGTGACGGCCGCCGACTGACCAGACCAGAAAGGAATCCAGCACCATGACGACAGCACAACTCGCCCAGCATCTTTCACCGTGGGATCTTTTCCTGCAGGCCGACGCGATCGTCAAGGCGATCATGATCGTGCTCGCGCTCGCGTCGCTGCTGACGTGGGCCGTGATCGCGGACAAGCTGATCCGCTTTCGCGAACTGCGTGCCCGCGCGCAGCGCTGGAGCGCGGCGCTCGACCAACCCGAGCGCCTGCGAGCGCTCGCCGACGCGCTGCGCGCGCAGCCGTCGGACCCGTTCGCACGAATCTACGCGGCGCTCGGCAGCGAATGGGACGACAGCGAGCGTCGCGGGCTGGCGCGTTCGTCCGCGACGTTCGACAGCCTGAAGGAGCGGCTCGCGCGCATCGGCCAGATCGCGATCGGCGCGGAGCTCGACAAGCTGCAGCGCGGGCTGCAACTGCTCGCGACGGTCGGTTCGGTCGCGCCGTTCGTCGGCCTGTTCGGCACCGTGTGGGGGATCATCAATTCGTTCCAGGGCATCGCCGCGACCAACAACACGAGCCTGGCGGTCGTCGCGCCGGGCATCTCGGAGGCGTTGTTCGCGACCGCGCTCGGGCTCGTCGCCGCGATTCCGGCGGTGGTCGCGTACAACCGCGCGTCCGGCGATCTCGGCGGCTATGCGAATCAGCTCGGCGCGCTGACCGGGCGCGTCGAAGTCGAGCTGTCGCGGCTGCTCGACGCGGGCGAGGCGCGGCCCGATGCGGGCGGCGATGCAGCCGGGGCCGAGCGCGCCGACGACGTGCGCCGGCACGACGCGCGCGCGCCGGTGGCGGGCGCGCAGGTCGCCGCGAGCGGAGCGTAATCATGGGCGCGAAACTGTCGGGGCCGCGCGGCCCGGGCGCGTCGTTCGGCGCGCCGGTCAGCGAAATCAACGTCACGCCGCTCGTCGACGTGATGCTGGTGCTGCTGATCGTGTTCATGATCGCCGCGCCGCTGATGGCGTCGGGCGTCAAGGTCGACCTGCCGACCAGCCACGCGCGCCCGCTGAACGAGGACAAGCCGCCGCTGGCCGTCAGCATCGATCGTCAGGGCCAGGTGTTCGTCGACAAGTCCGCGGTGGCGGCCGGCCAGTTGCGCGCCGCGCTCGCGAGCGCGACGGGCGGCGATCGCGAGCGCCGGATCTTCCTGCGCGGCGATCAGGCGCTGCCGTACGGCACCGTGATCGCGACGATGGGCGAGATCAGCGATGCGGGCTATGGCAAGGTGGCGCTCGTGTCCGAGCCGCCGAAGCAGCGATGACGCAGGCGAACGAACGCGTGCGCATCACGCAGATCGGCTTTCTGACGTCGGGCAACTATGCGGCCGACGATCCGTTGCCGGGCCTCGAGCAGACGCTCGACCTGTTCCGGATCGGCGAGGCGCTCGGCTACGACTGCGCGTGGGTGCGCCAGCGCCATCTCGAGCGGGCCGTGTCGTCGGCGGCCACGTTTCTCGCGGCGGCGAGCCAGCACACGACCCGGATCGGGCTTGGGGCCGCCGTGATCCAGATGGGTTACGAGAATCCGTTCCGCCTGGCCGAGGATCTGGCGACCGTCGACATCCTGTCGCGCGGCCGCCTGAACGTCGGGCTCAGCGCGGGCGCGCCGCCGCACGGCGCATTGCTCGGCGACAGGCTGTTCGACGCCGCGCCGGAGCAGATCGACTTTTCGCACGCGCGTGTCGCACGGCTGCGCGCGAACCTGACGGGCGAACTGCTCGGCGACGCACAGAGCTTCGTCGAATCGCCGGCCGGGCGCGAGCGGCCGCGCGTGATGCCGTACGCGCCGGGGCTGACGCAGCGGCTCTGGTATGGCGGCGGCTCGCTCCGGTCGGCCGAATGGGCCGGCCGCAACGGCTTCAACCTGTTGCTCGGCAATCTGAACTCGGGCGAGCGCTCGGACGACTTCTTCGAGACCCAGCGCAGCCACATCGACGCATTCCGTTCGAACTGGCAACGCGCGGATGCGCCGCGCATCGCGCTCGGCCGCGTGGTCGTGCCGACCGACAGCGCGGATTCGGCCAGCCGCCGGCGGTATCGCGCGTTTGCCGCCGAACGCGTCGCGCGCACGCGCGGCCCGCAAGGCGCGCGGCGCACCTTGTATGCGGAAGACCTGGTCGGCAGCGCGGCGGAAATCGCCGAGCGTCTGCTCGAGGATCCGGTCGTCCGGCAGGTGGGCGAGCTGCGTCTCGAACTGCCGTACGATTTCGCGCCCGACGAGTACGAGCAGATCCTGACCGACTTCGTGCTGCATATCGCGCCGCGTCTGGGTTGGCGGACGGGCGAGGCGGTGGCGGCGTAGCGCATGCGTCTCCCGATCGAAGCGAATCAAGAGGAATGCAGATGAATGAAAGAAGCGGACGAGGCGCGGCACGCGTTGGCGAGATGACGGGAGCCGCGTCATGAGCCGCGCACGCAGGCGGCTGAAGACGCTCGTCGGCGCGGCGAGCGTGATTTACGCGCCCGGCGACCCGGACGCCGCACAGGGCGTGCGGCGCGCGGCCGCGCTTGCGCGCAAGGCGGAAGCGGAGAAGATCACCGGCCTGTTCACCGCCGACCTGCTGCAGGCCGATCCGGCCGGCCTTGCCGGCACCACGGGCAGCCAGGAGCCGATCGTCGCGCTGGCCGCGCTGAGCCAGGCGACCTCGGCCATCGGGCTCGTCGCGACGGTATCGACGACCTATCACCACCCTTACAACCTCGCGCGGCTGATCGGCACGCTCGATCACGTGAGCGGCGGCCGGGCCGCCTGGAACGCGGTCACGTCGTCGGTCGGCGAGGAAAACTTCGGCGAGGCGGCGTTGCCCGATCCGGAACGGCGCTACGCGCGGGCGGCCGAATTCGTCGAAGTCGTCAACACGCTGTTCGACGCGAACGATCCGGCCGCGGCGCGGCGCGGGCCGGGCGGCGGCGTGTCGATCGACCCGCGCAAGCTCGGCGCGATCGACTATCGCGGCGCGCACTTTCAGGTGCAGGGGCCGTTGAACGTGCCGCCGTCGCCGCAGCGGCGGCCCGTGCTGTTCCAGGCCGGGCAGTCGGCGAGCGGCGTGACGCTCGGCGCGCGATACGCGGAAGTCGTCTACACGTCGCAGCCGACCCTCGACGATGCGCGCGCGTTCGTCGCCGAGCTGCATCGGCAGGCGGCCGCATTCGGTCGCGGCGACCGGCTGCCGCTCGTGATGAACTCGTTTCATTCGGTGATCGGCGAATCCGACGCCGACGTCGCGCGGCGGCTGCGCGACAAGCACGAGCGCATCGATTACGAACAAGGCCGGTTGAAGCTCGCCGACATGCTCGGCGGCGGCGTCGACCTGCGCGACCTGCCGCTCGACCAGCCGCTGCCGGAATCGCTGCTGCCGGCCATCGACAGCGTGCATCGCCGGCGCGGACGCGTCGCGATCTTCGTCGGCTACGCGCGGCAGCGCCTGACGCTGCGCGAATTGATCATCCGCGCGCAGGAAACGGGCCACTGGTCCGTCGCCGGCACGCCGGAGCAGCTCGCCGATGCGATCGAAGCGCGCTATCGGGCGGGGCTCGTCGACGTGCTGACGCTGCATGGGCTCGGCCAGCCCGACCAGGAGGATCTGCTGCTCAACGGCCTGCTGCCCGAGCTGCGCCGTCGCAGCCTGGTCGATACCGATTATCCGGGCGGGGATTTTCGCGCGAACCTCGAACTGCCGGCGTTGCGGCGCGCGTTCGAGCACAAGGAACCGTTGAATGAATACCCGTGATGTGCTCGGCACGCGCGATGCATTGCGCGACGCGCTTGCCGAGCTACCCGATCTCGCGAATGCGATCGGGCAGGACGCCGCGCAACGCGAGGCGCGCCGCGAACTGCCGTTCGAGGGTTTCGCGATCTTCCGGCGCTCGGCGCTGGGCGTGCTGCGCATTCCGGCGGCGCGGGGCGGCCTTGGCGGCACGCTGGTCGATCTGTTCGACGCGATCGCGACGCTGGCCGCCGCCGACTCGAATCTCGCGCACGCGCTGCGCATCCACTACGACATGACCGAGACGCTGCGCCTGTCGCCGCGCACGCCGTTCAACGACGTGCAGCTCGAACGCGCGCTGGCCGGTGCGATCTTCGGCGGCGCGTCGACCGAGCGCGGCACGTCGCGGCCGGGCGAGAACACGACCGTGCTGCGCCGGGACGGCGACCACCATCGCGTGACGGGCCGCAAATACTATTCGACGGGCACCGCGTTTGCCGATTTCGCGCGCATCAACGTGGAGAACGAGCAGGGCGACGCACTGGCCGTGATCATTCCGGTCGCGCGCGATGGCGTGCAGGTGCTCGACGACTGGGACGGGATGGGGCAGCGCATGACCGCGAGCGGCAGCCTGCTGCTCGACGACGTGCAGGTGTTCGCGGACGAAGTCGCCGCGCGCGACGGCTCGTCGCTCGTCGGCCGCCATTGCGGCGCGCTGCGGCAGCTTCATCTCGTCGCGACGGCGGCGGGAATCGTGCGCAACGTGATCGCCGACGCGCGCCGCTATGTGCTCGAGCACGGGCGCCCGGTGCTGCACAGCCCGGCGCCGACCGCGCGCGACGATCATTTCATCCAGCAGATCGTCGGCGAGCTGTCCGCGCACGGTCACGCGATCGACGCGCTCGTGCGCGACAACGCGCGGGCGCTCGACCGTTCCGCGGATGCGATCGAAGCCGGCGATGCCGAGGCCCATGCGCTGGTGCTCGACAGCGCGCTCGCGACCGCGCGCACGCAGCTCGTCGTCGGCAAGCTCGCGCTGCATGCGGCCGAGCGGCTGTTCGAAGTCGGCGGCGCGTCGGCGACGGCGCGCACCCACAACCTCGACCGGCACTGGCGCAACCTGCGCACGATCTTCAGCCACAACCCGCTGCTGCACAAGGCGCGCGTGATCGGCGACTACGCGCTGAACGGCGTGACGACGCACCTGACCGAAGGGCGCGTGTTCTGATCCGGCCGCGCGCGCGGCCTCCTTTCCGGAATCATCCTGATGACCCACCGCACCGGCCACCTGCACCTCGGCGCATTCCTGTACCCCACCGGCCATCACATCGCCGCGTGGCGCCATCCCGGCTCGCAGGCCGACGCGGGCGTCGATTTTCGCCACTACGCGCGGCTCGCGCAGGCGGCCGAGGCGGCGAAGTTCGACCTCGTGTTCCTCGCGGACGGCGTCGGCACGCGCGGCGACGACGTCGAATTCCTGAGCCGCACCGCGCACAGCTACGTCGCGCAGTTCGAGCCGCTGACGCTGCTGTCGGCCCTCGCGGCCGTGACCGAGCGGATCGGCCTCGTCGGCACCGCGTCGACGAGTTTCAACGAGCCGTTCCACATCGCGCGCAAGTTCGCGTCGCTGGACCATATCAGCGGCGGCCGCGCGGGCTGGAACCTCGTCACGTCGTCGAGCGAGCACGAAGCGCGCAATTTCAATCGCGACGCGCATTTCGAGCACGCCGAGCGCTATGCGCGCGCGGAGGAATTCGCCGACGTCGTGCGCGGCCTGTGGGACAGCTGGGACGACGACGCGTTCGTGCGCGATCGCGCAGCGGGCCGCTTCTTCGATCCGGCGAAACGCCATGTGCTCGACCATCGCGGCCGCTTCTTCCAGGTGCGCGGGCCGCTGAACGTCGCACGGCCGCCGCAGGGGCATCCGGTCGTCGTGCAGGCCGGTGCGTCGCCGGCCGGCACGCGGCTGGCCGCGCGCACGGCCGAGGTCATCTTCACCGCGCAGCAGACGCTCGACGACGCCGTCGCGTTCTATGCGGACGTGAAGGGCCAGCTCGCCGCGTTCGGCCGTGACCCCGACACGCTGAAGATCATGCCGGGCGTGTTCCCGGTCGTGGGCCGCACCGAAAGCGAAGCGAAAGAGAAATTCGACGCGCTGCAGTCGCTGATCGACCCGACGGTCGGGCTCGCGCTCGTGTCGGGCCTCACGGGCGGGTTCGACCTGTCCGCATATCCGCTCGACGGCCCGATTCCGCCGCTGCCGGAAACCAATGCCAGCAAGAGCCGGCAGGTGCTGACGCTCGAGCTTGCGCGCCGCGAGAACCTGACGATTCGCGAGCTCTACCTGCGCATCGCGGGCGCGCGCGGCCATTGGCAACTGGTCGGCACGCCGGAGCAGATCGTCGACCAGCTCGAGGCGCGCTTCGTGCACTACGGCGCGGACGGCTACAACGTGATGGCGCCGACGCTGCCCGGCGGGCTCGACGATTTCATCGCGCTCGTGCTGCCCGAGCTGCGCCGTCGCGGGCGGTTTCGCAGCGACTATGCCGGCCGCACGCTGCGCGATCATCTCGGGCTGCGGCGGCCCGCGCGCCGCGACGCCGCGGTGCGCCGTGCAGGGGTATGACCGGGATTCTTGAAAAAACCGCCACATCAGACAGGCATATTATTAATTGGGACATATCCGTTCGATTAACTTTGTGTTTATTTGGCGATCCTCGTGAATAATCCGGGCTCCTGGACGGGATTTTGCAGAAAATTCTGTCCCCATATAGGCAGGTGATGAAGATGAATTATATGGATATAAGAATTACATCTTCAGAAATCATGTTTATTTTCTGCATTGTCAAACTTTCTGAAAGAAATAAACATTATGATCTGAGGCATTCAAATAAAGAGCCGAGGATCGCGCATGAGTACCGAGATACGTTCGCCCTATTGGTTTTCCCTGCAGGATTATCCGGCTGCCGAACGTCTCGAAGCATGGCGGGCGCAGTATTCGGTGTCGGAATTCACGCCGATCGCGCCGATCGATCCGGCCATCGACTACCAGTTCACTGGATATACGCTCGGCAACATCTCGATGGGAAAATGGGTTTATCGCCAGCCGGACGGCGCGAGCATGCCGCTCATGTATGCGCTGAACCGTTCGACGCCCTTCATCCGGCGGGACGGGCTGGACAACTATTCATTCAACTTCCGGCATGCCGGCGCGGTGCACGGTGAAATCGACGGGCGCGCGGTGTCGGTACGGCCTGGCGAAGTCCTCGTCGTCGACCAGGCTCGCCCCTATCACCGTGAAATCCAGGCCGGCGACGCGATCACCTTGCTGGTCGCGCGCGATGCGCTGCCCAACCTGCCGTCGAACATTCACGGCACGATCTTCAGCGGGAACATGAGCCAGCTGCTCGAGGATTATCTGAGAATCCTGATCGAACGGATCGGCACGCTGTCGCAGTCCGAAGCGCTGCACGCCGAAGAGGCGACGCTGAGCCTGGTGAAAGCGATGCTGAACCCGTTCGGGGCGGACGCCGCGAATGCGCGAAACGAACTCCTGGCGACCCTGTACGTGAAGATCAAGGAGTACATCCGGCAGAACCTGGAGTCGCCGGATCTGTCTCCGGAGCGGATCTGCAAGGATATCGGCATTTCGCGCTCGAGCCTCTACCGGTTGTTCGAACAGGATGGCGGCGTCGCGAACTACATCCGCAAGCGCCGCCTGCTCGCGGTCCATCGCGCGCTCATGTCGCCCGGCAGCACGCGCCACCGGATCGGCGACCTGGCCTATCGCTACGGTTTCAACAGCAATACGCAGCTGAGCCGCGCATTCAAGCAGGCGTTCGGCCATGCGCCGAGCGAAACCCGCGACGTGGCCGAGCGCGGGCAGCACGTCAAACAGCGGCGCAGCGACGCCGACTACGGCGGCTGGCTCACGCAGATGCGCTGAAACACGCAGGCGGCCCGGTGCGTCGTCCGCGCCGGGCCGCCCGCGCATCGTGCCGCGCGATCAGGCGAACGCTTCCACGGCGGCGGCCGTGTCCTCGAAGATCCGGTAATGACGGATCACGTTGCCCTCGATCTGCGCGACGACCGCGAACTCGCTCTTGAAGATCCGGCCCGTCTTGCGCACGCGGTGCTGCATGAAGCCGTACGCGAACACGTAATCGTCGGCTTCGGCCCATTTCCTGATCTCGAACGTCTCGGTCTCGAACTGCTCGGCGAGCGTGCCGAGCAGGCGTTCCACGCCGGCCTTGCCGACGAATCGTCCGTAGATCGGCAGATACGCCGGACCCTGCGGCTCGAATACCGTCGCGTCGTCGATAACGGCGAGCGCGCCCTGCACGTCGCGGGCACCGACCTTCGAGAAGAACTGCTGCAGCGGATTGAGCGCCATACAAACCTCCGTGAATGATGGATGGCGAAGCGGGATTATCGAGACCGGCTCCCGCCGCGATGCCGGTGTGTTGCCGCTCCCGCCGCTATGCCTTCAACAGCGCGAGCTTGTCATTGACGTTCGCCCAGCGCGCCGCGTCCGCCGTCGGCAACTGGCTGCGCGTGATGCTTGGCCAGGTTTTCGACAGCGTGGCGTTGAGTGCGACGAACGCTTGCTGGCCGGCCGGCACCTCGTCGGCGGGGAAGATCGCGTCGACGGGGCACTCGCCGCGGCATACCCCGCAGTCGATGCACTCATCCGGGTCGATGACGAGAAAGTTCGAGCCTTCGTGAAAGCAATCGACAGGGCACACGTCGACGCAATCGGTGTAGCGGCACTGGATGCAGCTTTCGGTGACGACATGTGCCATGCTCGGCTCCCGTTGAAAAAGTGAGGGTCAAGACGCCGTCGGAACATGAACGCTCAGCGACGCCGCCGCGAATAGCCGCTCGATCCATTGGCGCGTCTCGTCGGGGCTTGGCGTGCCGATGATGCCGGCGAGCGGCGCTTCGTGCGCCGAATACGTGACGTTCGACGCGAACGCGCGACCGATTTCGAGTTCGTTCCATGCGAGCACCGCGGCACTGCCGCGGAACGGCTCGGTGCCGCTGAACCCGTGATACCGCCCGCCTCGCAGGTGATGCCCCGGAAACACGAACCAGCCGTGCCACAGCTGCTGCGTGAACGCGGCGCGTGCCGGAATCCGGATCGGTTCGCCGAGCAGGAGGCTCAGCTCGGTCGACGGCAGGTGAATGCCGGTGGCGAGCTCGAAGGTCGCGACCACGTCGGCGCCGCCGACCCGATTGCCGACCTCGAGGAACACCAGTTCGCCCGCGTGCTCGATCGCTTCGAGATGGAAGGCGCCGCCGTCGATGCACACGGCGGCCAGCGTGCGCTCGACCCATCGGCGGGCGGCGTCGCTCAGCGCGAAATGGAACGAACCGAGCGGGCGGCCGGCGGCATAGGCCAGGCAGGTGCCGACATAGCGGCTCGCCGTGATCGCACGGATCTCGCCGTCGGCAACGATGCCGTCGAAATGCAGGATCGGGCCATCGACGAATTCCTCGAGTTCGAAGTCGTCGATACGCGGCGCGCCTGAATCGAGCGCGGCGACGCCGGTGCGGCCGGCCGCCAGCGCGTCGGATAGCGCGGCGGGCGTGTCGAACACGACGACATCCGCACTCGATGCGCCGCTGTGCGGTTTCAGCACGGTTGCGCCGTGCCACGGCGTGTGTCCGTGCGCGTCGATCCAGTCGCGCAGCGGCATGAAGCGCGGCACACGCACGCCGGCGTCGTGCACGGCCTGCTTCATCCTGACCTTGTCGCGCACCAGCATCACCTGTTCGACCGATTTGCCGCCGATGCCGAGCCGGGCGCGCAGCTTCGCCGCGTCGAGCAATTCATACTCCGACAGGGAAATCACGACGTCGAAGCGGTGCGGATGCGCATCGAGCCATGCGCTGGCTTCGTCGAATGCAGAAGCGAGGCCGGCCCGTTCGACACGGGTGCAGCGCAGCTGCGCCGGAATCGTGTCCAGAATGTCGCGCTTGCCGAAGTACGTCACGTCGTGCCGATCGTGATCGATACCGCGCGCGTAGTCGATGCGCGGATACGGCACGCGGTGCAGTACGAGAATCTTCATCCCAGGTCTCCAGACAGAACGAATGGCGGCGGTGTCATGCCGCCGCGCGTGTTTCGCAGGCGGCGCAGAGTGCCGCCGGCCAGTTCGCGCGCAGGGTGGCCACCACATCGCGGATGTCGGCGTCGCCGGTTTCCAGCGTGATGCAGGCGAGCGCGACGAAGTCGGCGTTATCGCGCGCGATCGCATGCACGAAGCGCCGCTCCGTCGACAGCCACTCGAAGCTGCGCGCTTGCAGTGCGCCGTCGCTCAAGCCGAGCATGCGGGCCGTATCGGCGATCGCATCGTCGAGCGGCGACGCGTCGATGCGCACGTCCTGCGACGAAAACGACTGGTCCTCGGCCACGCCGAGCAT
The DNA here is from genome assembly GCF_039848545.1 of Burkholderia stagnalis. NCBI lineage: Bacteria > Pseudomonadati > Pseudomonadota > Betaproteobacteria > Burkholderiales > Burkholderiaceae > Burkholderia > Burkholderia stagnalis. The sequence continues at coordinate 570,297 of NZ_CP156687.1, read as the reverse complement.
CACGGCGGCGGCGAAACGCCCGGGCGGCGGCAGCGTGGGGGGCGGCGCAACCCCCCAGGCCGCATCGATCCAAGCATGGAACAGGTCGACGCCGTAGGCCCAGCGGGCGAGCCACCAGATCTTCATGCCCGCCGGGCGCCGGTTCGGCTCGACGACGGCCGCGCGCAGCCCGTCGTCGCTGAGCTTGATTTCGTTGTGGAACGGGCCGTCCCGCTGGCCGACCAGCAGGTTCGCCAGCCGGCCGGCGCGCGTCAGTGTGTCCGCTTCGTGCGCGGCGAGCCGCGACGGCAGAATCTGCGCGACCTCGACCGGATAGCGTCCGGTGGCGCTGACCTTCTCGGTTGTAAACGACAGGGCGCCCAGGCCGTCGAACGAAAACTCGCGCGCGAACGGAATGAAGGCCTCGCAGATCACACCGCGCGACAGATACGGCGCGACTTCGCTGAACGCTGCGTCGAGGCTGTCGCCGTCGCGCACGACCACCACGCCCCGGTTGTTGCCCTCACAGGAGGGCTTGACGACGAAGCCGCCCGGATGATCGGCCGCGAAGCGCCGCAGATCGTCGACCGACGCGGCCTCGGCATAGTCCGGCACCATCACGCGCTGGGCTTCGAGCAGCGCGCGCACGCGGTGTTCGGCAACCCGGTAGGCGTGCTTGCTGAACGCGCCTTGCGCGAGCGGTGCGGAGTCGACCGTCAGGCCGAGCCGCTCCAGCAATGCGGCGCCTTGCTGGACCGCGTTGTCGGAAAACACGATGCCGGCGCGCAGATCGCTCGCGATATCCGCGAGCCGCGCGAGCGCGGCATCGACAAAGCCGTCGGCGAGCGGATCGAGATCGATCACGTCGTCGCAGATGCGCCGGTCGCGCTCGCCGGGCCCCGAACGGATCAGCACCGTGCGTGCGCCGTAGCGCTCACGCGCGTAGCGGGCGAGGTGGGCGACGTCGTCCACCCGGCTGAGGTTGTAGTCGACGATCAGCAGCGTCGAAGCGGATTGGGTGGTCATGGTCAGGCTCCCAGCGCGGGTTCGGCGACGCCGTAGTGCACGGCGATCGCGTCCGCCGAGGTCGCGAGCAGTGTGTCGAGTTCGGCGTCGCGTTCGGCGCGGCTCATCGACCACAGCAACTGGCCGAGGAACACCTCGCGCGACGCCGGATCGATCTCGTCGCCGGGTTTCAGCAGCACCTGGGTGACGATCGGTTCACGCGGCAGCGGATTGAGCCGGATCTCCTCGATCCGCCCCGGCGATGCAAAGTAGACGCGGAAGAACGTCGCGTTCGAGCCCGGCGCACGACCGTCGGCGGCATAGGCGAGGCGGGCGAGCCGCCCGTGCGCGCCGTCCGGATCGAGCAGGATGCCGAGCCACATGTCGAGCAGGTTCGCGTCGCCGGTGAGCGCCTTCACGCTCGGCGAAATCAGGCTGCCGCCCACGCGCGGGTTGATCTCGATCAGATCCCACCGTGTGCCGTCGAAGCGGGCCTCGACGTGGAAGCAGCCCCAGCCGAGCGCCAGATGCGCGAACACCGAACCGAGCCATGCAATGCCGGCTGCGCACTGGTGCGCGGCGATCGATACGGGCGGGCTCGTGCAGCTATCCTCCAGCACGGTGCCGTTCGCCTCGGTCAACTCGCACTTCTCGTGAATCGCGACGACATAGAGCCGGCCGTCCACGGCCAGCAACTCGAAGCTGAACTCGGTGCCGCTCACGTACTCTTCCGCGATGAACCGGGCCCGGTCGCCGAACACCGATGCGTAGACCGTGTCCGCCTGCGTTTCGTCCGCGATCGCCTCGAGCGTCGCCCACGTCGTGTCGCGCGTGAGGCGGAACGCGCCATATGACGCAATGCCGCGCAGCGGTTTCACGAAATAGTCGCCGCCGGCCGCCTGCAGGTCGCGCAGCACGTGCGGGGTGAGCGCGTATGCGGTGCGGCTGGAGAGGCCGGCCGCATGGAGCGTATTGCGAACGTGTAGTTTGTCGCGCAACGATTCGACATGCGCGGGGTCGAGATCCGCGACACCGAGGCGTGCGTTCGCATGCGCCATCAGTGCGCGGTAGCCTTCCCACACCGAAATGCAGGCACGTACCCGCACGCCGCGCGCCTGCAGCGCGTCGAGCGTGCGATCGACATCCGCCGTCGACAGCGCGTGCGTGTCGCCCGCATCGACGTCCGCCGCGAGCGCCCGCAGCGCGTCGAGCCGCCCGGCCTGCTCCGGCAGCGGTCGGGACGTCAATACGTACGCCTGCAGTTGCCGCTGGCTGATCGCCGCGACGAGATCCTCGACGAACGAGTAACCGCAGTGACTCAGAATCAGAATGCCATCAGCCAGCATGTCGGCTCTCCCTTCCCTGTTAGGCCGCGGCCTTCAACGTCGAGGCGATCTTGTCGTCGTACAGTTCCTTGAAGTACAGCGCGAGCACGGTCTGGTGTTCGGTCAGATAGCGTTTCAGCGCATGGATGTCTTCGTCGGTGCGCAACAGGTAACGAATTGCCGCCCACACTTCGCCAGGGTGATCGTCGTTGATGTCGGTATGCGAATGGGCGATCTGGCCGCCGATGTTCTGCTCGCCGAGCGAGCCCTTCAGCGCTTCGATCTTGCGCGGCTCGAGCTTCACGTTCACATACTCGACCAGGTACGAATACGCGACGACGCCGAGCGGCCCTTCATGATCGAGCAGATACGAAAAATAGCCGGTCAGCAGCTTGGTCGACAGGTACGGCTCGGTCGCAAGGAAGGTCTCGCGCGACACGCCCGCACGTTCGAGATCCTGCACGAACAGGTCGTCGTGCAACATTTCCTCGCGTTCGTAGTTCGCCCAGATCTGCGCGGCCTCGGGGCTGCGCTTTGCGATCTCGGCGAGCGCCTTCGATTCGGACACCCGCAGCAGGCGGATGCGCCATGCGGTTTCGATCAAGTGGCGGCGGTAGTACTCGCTGTCGATGGTCTTGCCTTCGAGATGCGCCGCATACGGCACGGTTTCGTACCACGTGTCGATCTGGCGATCGATCAGCGCGTCGATTTCGCCGCGCAGCTGAGCCGATGCAGCCGCATTCAGAAACGGAATGCGGTGCTCCAGGCCGACGTTTTTCACACGGTTGCTCATAAGAGATCCTATATAAATAGTGTGGGAACTGACAGGAAACGCGTCGTTACGAGGGTCAACCGTTGGGCGTGGTGGCGACCTGCACGGTCGCCGCGCCGGTCAGGCGACATTGACACGCGAGCCTGAAGCGCTCGTCGGGGTAGCCGAGGGTGCACAGGAAAGCGGTTTCTTCCGGCTCCCGGTTGCCGAGATTCGGCAAGCCCTCCAGCACTTCGATGACACAGGAGCCGCATGCGCCGGCGCGGCAGCCGAACGGGATCGATTCGCGCCCATGCAGTTCGAAGTCGAGCTCCGTCAACGAAGCGTGATTCGGAAGCCATACTTCGATACCCTGCGGTAACAGCGTCAGCCTGTGCATCGCTTCATCCTCCGTGTCCAGCCGGGCCGTCGCCGTCGCCGATCGATGCGGCGGCGAGCCCGGTGCACGTACTGTACGAAAAAGTGGCATCCATCGTTAGCGTTTTTGTCCCAACAAACCGACGATCCGTTTCTGCGCGTTCGTTTGCACCGTCCGTCGCGCGGATGGGACGCAGGGTCAATCCATTGAGACGCGCTGGCTAACCCTCGCGCATCCCGTTCGGTACATTTGCTCTCATCGTCGGCTTCGTGGTCGTGGCATCGCAGCGATGCCCGCCTTCACCGGAGTCGTATGGAACCCCTCCCACCGATATCCCCAGCCTGGAGCGAAAGACATGTCATCACAAGCGATTTCGGACGTTGCGCGGCAGCCGGCTCGCACCGCGAGCGGCATCGAGACGGCGGACACTCCCCGTTGCAATACGCTCGAAGCACAGAAGCTGTTGAACCAGTTCTACCTGCGGGAACTCGCGCCGCCGAGCGCGTACGACACGATCCCGAAAGCAGCGGAATACGATCAGATCCTGACACTCGAGAGCGAGTGGAACCTCCACGAGGAATCGCGTCTCGATCTGTCCGGGCTACCGGAGAACGCCGCGCAACTCGAGGAGTGGTACTACGAACTGCGCCGCACGAATCGCCATGCAGTCGCGCCGTTTTTCCGCTTTCTGGCGGAGGAGGCGTCACTGGAGCAACTGGCGTTCTATATCTGCCTCGAAGCGCAGGTCGACGGACGCTTCGACGATACGATCGCGTTGTCGCAGATCGGCATGCTCGGCGACATGAAGCTCGCGGTTGCCGAGAACTTCTGGGACGAAATGGGCCTCGGCAATCTCGACGGCATGCATACGCTGCTGTTCGGCAAGGCGGAACCGTACTTCCGGCAATATCTGCAGCGCTTCGACGCATCGATCCTGTCGTCCGCGCTCGCGCTCAAGAACGGCAACCTGCTGTCGATGTACGCGCTGCGGCGCTGGTATGTGCTTCGCCTGCTCGGCACGCTGACGCTGCTCGAGGACACCGTGCCGTACCGCTTCTCGAAGATGGTGAAGGGCATGCGTCGCCATCAGGTGCCCGAGCAGGTCATCGAATACCACGTGCTGCATACGAAGATCGACGTGGTACACGGCAACAGCCTCGTGAAGCGGGTACTGCTGCCGCTCGCGACGCAGAATCCATCCGCGATCCGCGACATCTGCATCGGATGCCTGATCCGGTTCAACGTCGAGAAGGATTACTACGAAGGTGCGGGCCAGGTGATGGAGAACATGCGCCAGTCGCTGCAATGACGACAGCGCGCGTCACCCCGCGCGGCCTGCCGTCTCGGTGGCGGTCTGCAGGATTCACACGATCCGCACGCACCGCCGCGCCTGCTTCCTTCATGCCGGTTCGCCACGAGTCGCCACCATGAGTCTCGAACAACTGTCGCAGCTGCAGCCCCCTCCGCAGATTCGCCCGGAGCCCGCCCGAGCCGTGCTGACGCGCCCCGTCACGCTGTTGTTTGCGGCGACGGCGGGGTTCGCCGTCGCCAACGTCTATTACGCGCAGCCGTTGCTCGATACGCTCGCGTACCAGTTCGACATCTCGCGCGCCGCGATCGGCGGCATCATGACGATCACGAGCGTCTGCTATGGGCTGGGGCTGCTGCTTCTCGTACCGCTCGGCGATGTGTGGGACCGGCGCCGGATGATCCTGATCCAGTCGGTGATCAGCGCGCTTGCGCTGCTGACGATCGGCACCGCGACGCAAGCGCCGGTGCTGCTCGTGGGCATGGCGCTGATCGGCTTCCTCAGTGTCGTCACCCAGGTGCTGGTGGCGTTTGCAGCGGGGCTTGCCGAGCCGGCCGAACGCGGGAACATCGTCGGTACCGTGACGAGCGGGATCGTGCTCGGCATCCTGCTTGCACGCACTTTCTCCGGCGCGATTGCCGATCTCGCGGGCTGGCGCGCGGTGTATTTCACCTCGGCCGGCGTCACGCTGGTGCTGGCCGCCGTGTTGTCGCGCGTTCTGCCGCGCCATCGTTTGCCCGCTGCCGCCGAGCCCTATCCACGGCTGATCGCGTCGGTGTTCGCGCTGTTCGGGCAGGAGCGCGTGTTGCGCGTGCGCGCCAGCATCGCATTTCTGCATTTCGCTGCGGCGATGACGCTCTGGACGCCGATGGTCCTGCCGCTCAGTGCGCCGCCGCTCTCGTTGTCGCACACCGAAATCGGCCTGTTCGGGCTGGCCGGCGCGGCGGGCGCGCTCGGTGCCGCGCGCGCCGGCCGGCTCGCGGACCGCGGTTTCGCGCAGTGGACCTCCGGCATCGGTCTCGCGCTGATGCTCGTGTCGTGGCTGCCTACGGCGCTCTTCATGCATTCGCTCGCTGCGCTCGTCGTAGGGGTCATTGCGTTCGATCTGGGGCTGCAAGCGGTGCACGTCACCAACCAGAGTCTGATCTACGGCGTGCGCCCGGAAGCGCGCAGCCGCCTGACGGCCGGCTACATGTTGTTCTATGCCGTCGGCTGCGCGTTCGGCTCGATCGCGTCCACCTGCGTGTATGCGCGCTTCGGCTGGAACGGTGTCTGCGCGCTCGGCGCCACGATCAGCGCGACGGCGCTGGTGTTCTGGTATGCGACGCTGCGCCCTCGCGCGTGACGCTCCCATTTGATCCCGCTTTCTCCACTCGACCTCCACGGACTGCATGGACGCCAAACTTTCACACGACCTCGTCGGCATCGAAGCGGTGCTGCAGCGTACGCTCGAGCATGCGCTCGACGTGCTGGACCGTATCGACGAGCGCCCGGCCGCACTGGCGCCGAAGCCCGTCGAGCCGCGGCCGCTGCCGGTGAGCGGCCCCGGCTTCGACGCGGCGCTCGACGATTTCCTGACGCGCTGGGCGCCCGGGTTTTCCGGCAGCGCCGGTGCGCGCTATCTGGGCTTCGTGACGGGCGGCGCGACGCCGGCGTCGCTTGCCGGCGACTGGCTGACGAGCGTGTACGACCAGAATCCGACCGCCGGCATCGACAGTGCCGCGCCGGATCTCGAGCGTGAAACCGTCGCGCGGCTGCGCGAGCTGTTCGGGCTGTCCGATGCGCAGCAGGGCGTGCTCGTCAGCGGCGCGACGATGTCGAACCTCGTTGGCCTGGCGATCGCCCGCGAATGGCTGGGCGAGCAGTGCCCGAATCGCGTCAACATCGCCGAAGACGGCGTGAGCATGCTGCCGCCGATCCGGGTGCTGTCGGGTGCGCCGCACTCGAGCATCTACAAGGCGCTGTCCGTGCTCGGCATCGGGCGGCGCGCGGTGCAGAAGATCCCGACGCTGAAGGAGCGGGAAGCGGTGGATGTCGATGCGCTCGAAGCCAGGCTGCAGCACTTCGAAGGGGAGCCGGTGATCGTCGTCGCGAACGCAGGTACCGTCAACACGGTCGACTTCGACGCGTTGGAGGCGATCGCCGCGTTGCGTTCGCGTTATCCGTTCTGGCTGCACGTCGACGCGGCGTTCGGCGCGTTCGCGGCGCTTTCGCCGAACCATGCGGCGCTGGTCCGCCACCTCGACGAGGCGGACTCGCTCTGCATCGACCTGCACAAGTGGCTCAACGTGCCGTACGACGCGGCGGTGCAATTCAGCCGCCGGCGCGACCTGCAGGTGCGCGTGTTCATGAACAGTTCCGCCTACCTTGGCGTACCGACCGACAACCCGGATTTCGTGCACCTGACCCCCGAGAATTCGCGGCGCCTGCGCGCGCTGTCGACCTGGTTCGCGCTCGCCGCTTATGGCCGGGAAGGGCATGCGGAGATCGTCCGCCGCAACATCGCGCTGGCGAATCGGCTCGGCCAGCGGATCGCCGGGCAGCCGGGCCTCGCGCTGCTCGCGCCGACCCGGATGAACGTGGTGTGCTTCACGCTCGCCGACCGGCCCGACGAGGCGCGCGTCAACGCGTACATGCGCGCGGTGCGCGATCTCGGGGATGTCTTCATCACCACGACCGTCCATGACGGCACCTGGGGGTTGCGAGCCGCCTTTTGCAACTGGCGTACCGACGAACGGGACGTCGACCGCATCTTCGAGTCGCTGGTTCGGGCGCTTGGAGGGGGGCGATGAATACGCCGGCCCGTTCGTCGGCTGCACAACGATGGACGCTTCGCGCGATCGGCGCGAGCTGCATCGCGCTCGTCGCGGGTGCGCTCATGATCCAGCTGGTGCTGCACGAGGATCCGTGCCCGCTTTGCATCATCCAGCGCTACTTGTTCCTGCTGATCGCCGTGTTCTCGTTCGCCGGTTCGGTGGGCGGGCGCCGCGCTGGGCTGTGGCAGGCGCTGGCCCTGTCGAGCGCGCTGGCGGGCGCAGGCGTCGCGGTCCGGCACATATACGTGCAGGCCCATCCGGGGTTCAGCTGCGGCGCCGACGCCTTGCAACCGGTCGTCGACGGCCTGCCGCCCGCGCACTGGCTGCCGCTGGTCTTCAAGGTCGGCGGGTTGTGCGAGACAAGCTATCCGCCGATCCTGGGCCTTTCGCTACCGATGTGGGCGCTCGCGGGATTCTCGGCGATCGCGGTGGTGGTCGGCTGGCGGATGCGTCTGCACGCCGTCCAGGAAGCATAGTGCCGCCCGGCGACATGCCGTATGCATCCGCGGCGCGACGTCAGCGCCGCAGGCCCGCGTCGCGCAGCAGCGGCAGCACGCGTTCGCCGAAGAAGTCGAGATCGGGCTTGAAGTCGTAGAAGCTCAACTGAATGCCGTCGATGCCCGCGCGGTGCAGTCGCACGATCGTGTCGGCGACTTCGTCCGGCGAGCCCGTGATCGAGATATTGCCGCCGATCGCGCGCGCCGCCGCCTGGGCACGCTGCTCGAAGCCGCCGCGCCACGCATGCGCATCGCTGTCGAAGCGATGGTAGCTGCCTTCGTCCGCGTGCGCGACGATCGCATCGCGGTACGCACGCGCTTCGGCCGCTGTTTCGCGGCAGATCACGAGTGGATTGAGCAGCGTGCGGACGGTGCGGCCGCGCGTCGCGGCGGCCGCCTTCACGCGTGCGGTGTGCGCGGGCAGCGCGTCGATCGCGCGTTCGGCGTCGGGGCCGGCCGGGCTCGTGACGAACACGATGTCCGAATAGCGGGCCGCGAACGCGATGCCCGCGTCGGACCCCGTCGCGTTGATCAGCAGCGGCCGGCCGTAGCGCGGCTTTGGCGTGACGAATGCGCCGCCCAGCCGCCAGCTCGACAGCGCGGGCGCGTAGCTGAAATTGTCCGGCTGTGCCCACAGCTGCTGGACCGCGTCGAGGAACTCGGCGGCCATCTCGTAGCGCCGGTCGTGCTCGATCCGGTTCCAGCCGAACATCTCGTGCTCGATCGCGCGATGGCCGGTCACGACGTTGATGCCCCAGCGCCCGCGCGAGATGTGGTCGAGCGTCGCGGTGAACTTCGCGAAATGCAGCGGATGCCAGGGCCCGTAGAGCACATGGCTCGTCGCGACGAGGATGATCCGCTCGGTGCGCGCGGTCAGCGCGGCCAGCGTCATGAACGAGTCGAGCGCCTGGCCGTCGAATACGCCGCCGTAGCCGCCTTTCGGCAGCCACTGCGACAGCGCGAACACGAGATCGAAGCCGAGCGCTTCTGCGCGCGCGACCAGGTCGGCGTTGTAGTCGAAGGTCCAGTCGGTCGAGCGCGGCAGCGTCGACGCGCTCCATCCGCCGGCCTGGATCGGCAGGAACAGCCCGAGCATCAGCGGCTGCGCGAGCACGCGCGACACGGGGCTGTCGGGGAACTCGGCCGGCGAGCGGACCTCGACGAACGGCGAGGGCGCGGCCGGCGCCGCGACGGATGCTGCGACGGAGGTGTCGCTCATGGTGGGGCTCCATACGGGATGGGCGAGCACGAAGCCTTCGCGGTTCGGCATCGTCACGCGCGGCAGGACGCCCATTCTCGGCAACCGGCCGCATGGCGACAAGCAACGATTCGTGCAATGCTTATCGTGCCGTGCCGTGCCGTGCCGTGCCGTGCCGTGCCGTGCCGTGCCGTGCCGTGCCCGCCGTGCCCGCCGTGCCCGCCGTGCCCGTTGGCCTGCTGCGCCCGCTGCGCTTGCTGCGCCCACCGCGCCCACCACGCCCGCCGCGCCCGCCGCGCCCGCCGCGCGCGCGGTCAGAACTTCACGCGCAGCCCGCTGACGAGCGCGACCTGCCGGTTCGTCGACGACGCGCTGCCGATGTTCGAGATCGCCGCGATCCTGCGATAGCCGCCCGGCGTCGCCGTGCTCGCGTCGCCGGCGGCGAGCTGGTAGATGGCGGACAGATAGAGATCGGTGCGCTTCGACAGCGCATAGTCGAACCCGAGCGTGAACTGGTGCCAGCGCGGCTTCAGCGTCTGGCCGCCGGTGCCCGGCAAGCCGCTCGCGCGGCCGTCGGTGAACGTGTAGACGCCCAGCAGCGTCGCCGCCGGCGTGAGCTGGTAGCGCGCGTTCACGTCGTAGTTGTTGAACTTGCGCGACGAGCCGTCGACGTAGTCGAGCTGCGTGTGGCTCCATGCGAAGCCCAGCGTGGCGAGGCCGAGCGCGTAGTTCGCGCCCGCGACGGCGATCTGCTGCTTGCGCACGCCGCCGTTCAGCCCGTAGAAGAACGCGCCGCTGTAGTCGTTGCCGGTCGTCGTGGTCGCGCCGCCTACCGCGCCGCTCGTGTTCGACGTCGCATTCGGGCGATTGAGCCGCAGGTAGCCGCCGCCCACCGACAGCGGGCCGTTCACGTAGTTCGCCGACACGCCCCACGCGTTGTTGTTCGAGAAGCCCGTGCCCGCGCCGCCGTTGCCCTGGTTGCTGAACGCGTAGATCAGGTCGGCCGTGAAGCCGGCGATCGTGTCGCTGCGGAACTTCACCGCATTGTTCAGCCGGAAGCTCTGGTTCAGGTTGTCGTTGTCGCCCACGTGGGTGGCCGGCGACCAGAAGCCCGAGCCCGAGTATTGCGCGACGAGATCGGCGAGCGGGTCGTACTGGCGGCCGAACGTCAGCGTGCCGATGCCCGTCTTGCCGAGGCCGACGTAGGCGGACCGGCCGAACAGGCGGCCGCCCTGGCCGAGCCCGCCGTCGCTCGGCCGGAACCCGCTTTCGAGCGTGAAGACGGCTTTCACGCCGTTGCCGAGATCCTCGCTGCCTTTCAGGCCCCAGCGGCTGCCGCTCAGCTTGCCGCTGGTCTGCTGGATGTTGCTGGCGCCGCCCTGGTTGTTCGTATAGGCGATGCCGGCATCGACGATGCCGTACAGGGTGACGGAACTCTGCGCGTGCGCGGCGACCGATCCGATCGAAACCAAACCCAGGACTACCGATTTTTTGATCATCACTATCCTCGTTTTTATGGGTACGTCTGCGAGGATCACGATGCTATTGATTCCGGCCGGGCCGATGAACGGTCGATCCGTGGTTTGCAATTCGCCGCGCGACCGATTTGCAATGCGCGGCGATGCACGCTCGACGCGCGCGCCGTCATCGCGGCCGGGCTGCCTGCTGCGGCGAACGCATTGATAGGGACGGCGAACGTCGATCGACGAAACGGCGCGATGGCCGTCATATCGATCGATGGAATCGTTCGATATCCGCAGCGTGCGTCGTTCGGTAAGCGATGCATTTATGCAACGGCACGCTGTGCGGCGCGCGGCCGATGCGGTATGCGTGCCCGAATGCCGTCGACGAAGGCACGCCCGGAAACGGCACCGGGCGCCATCGAGGCGCCCGGTGCCGGATCAAAAACCCGCGCCGATCAGGTCTGGATCGTGTTCATCACGTTGACCGGTGTGATGAGGTCGAACAGCACCGTTTCGGGAATCGCGGTGGCGCCGGGATGCGCGTTCAGGTAGTTCGCCGTATCCCTGGCCTGCCGCGCGCCGATCGCCTCGCCGATCTTCACGACGTCCCGGTAGTAGTCGAATACGACATCCCGCAGCTTCGGGTCGACGAAGCCGTAGGTGTCCTGCAGGAAGTCGATCGACGGCTCCAGCACGCCGCGGCCCGTCACCGTTTCAGGGTAGGGGCCCTGGCCCGTCACCGACGCGTTGATCTGCACGTCCATGAAGTTCATGTTGCCGAGCGTCGGATAGGTGGCCGTTTGCGACGGCAGGCAGGCGAGCACGTCGGCCGGCTTCCATTGCGACGACGGCTTGCCTGCCGGCAGCGGATACATCAGCGTCGACGCGTTGGGCACGAACGCCGCCTGGTTGTACGCACCGTCGTTCACCACCGTGTGCTGCACCGAGAACTGCCAGATGAACATCGTGAGCACGTCGCGCAGCGCCGCGACCGTCCTGACCTCGGCCGGGAAGCGATGCGCGAACGTTGCATTGTCGACGTGGTTGAACGCCGGAATCAGCTTGTCGAAGAAGCGCTGAAGCTGGATATCGTCCGCGATCGCCTGGTCGCCGCCCGGATACTGCACCGCGATGAACTTGCCGACGAACCGGAAGATGGCGTCATACCAGAGGCTGGCGTCATGGACGTACGCGTAGGAGAACGGCGTCTGCTCGACGCCGCGGCGCTTCGCATCGGCCGGAATCGCCTGCGCCAGGAAGCGGAAGCGATCGTTGTCGTAGTACATCTTGTCCTGCAGCTGATAGTTGCCGATCCGCCCGCACGAGAAGATCAGGTCGTAGACGAAGCCGATGTTGTACACGCCGGGCGTGCCGTTGGCGTTGCGGGTCGCCGGGAAGGATTCGGCATGCGGGTGGTAGTCCCGGTTGTAGATGGTCTGCTGGAATTCCACGGTCTTCACCACGTGCGGCCGCAGCAGCTTGAACACGGGGTGCTGCTGGAACGGCTCCGTGGAATGGGGCAGGGTGTTCGGGTTGAAGACTTCCTCCGAGAACAGCGCGATCGAGACCATCGCGCAGATCTGGTGCGTCAGCAGCTGGTGGAAGCCCACGTCGTGCAGCGTCTGGCCCGCGCAGTTGGTCTGCATCTTGGCCAGCAGCCACGCATTCTCGGCATTGGCCATGTCCGGCGTGAACAGCTCGCCGCCCGGTTCGAGCTGGATGCCGACGGGCATCAGCTCGTGATGGTGGTTCACGGTGAAGAACACGAGCGGCTTGGCGAGGTAGTAGCCGACCGGCGTCACCGTGCAGGCCTCCAGATAGCGCCGGTAGTTGGCCACGTACTGCACCGCGCCCGGCCGGCCGAGACGCGCCGCGTCGACGATGCCGGCGTCCGAGACCAGCCGGTCGAAGTCGGCCGTCGACATCTTCTCGAGCAAGGTCGGCATGAAGCCCGCGAGCTGCTGCCGCGCGAACTCGTCGTCGCTCTTCAGCCAGAATTTCGGCGCGGGGATCGTCTGGAAGTTGTTGCCGTAGTAGATGTCCTCCAGCATCTTCACCGCGTTTTCCATGTCCACCTGCCTGGGCGGCAGCTTGGCGCGCCACGCGACGTTGTCGTCCCACGCCGCGTTCAGCATCGCCAGCACCTGCTTGTCGCGGTTGGTGGCCTTCATCGATTGCGGCACCGTGTCGTAGTCGGCCACGAACGCGGGCACCTGGCCATTGAACACGTACTGCCGGTCGCCGTAGATGCTGTCGCCGCCGCCCGGCGGCTTCGATGCCGCATCGCGGTCCGCGAGGTTGTAGTCGTAGGCATACGACATCTGGTTGGCCGTTGCCGGGTCGCCTTCGATGTCCGGCGCCAGGAACTTGCCCCAGGTGTTCTGCATCGTCTCGATCTTGTCGACCTCCCCGGCATGCTCGAGGATGTTCAGCACCGCGTTGTAGGCCGAATCCAGCGCGCCGACGATCCAGCCGTGATGCACCGAGCAGCACTCGCCGGCAAAGTTCAGGCAGCCGTCGAATTCGGGCGTCAGCAGCGTCGGGTACAGCTTCTTGAACTGCCCCGGCTTGAACAGCGCGAACGCGCCGCCGCCCGCATGCTCGTCCCAGAACCAGGTCTTGGTCGTCACGCCGTCCTCGTAGCCCGCGAAGCATTCGTAGACGTCGACCTCGGGATACAGGTATTGAATGCCCTTCAGGCATTCCGCGATGCGTTCGCGGTCGTCGAGCGCGCCCAGCTTGCGCGCGTCCAGCGCCCAGCAATACACCTGCAGCACGCCCTTGTCCGCCGCATAGCCGTACGACGGATAGATGATCTGCCGGTTGGGGCGGTCGGTCGCCGCCGCGCCGTAGCCGCCGGTCTGCTCCTGGCGCTCGCCCGTTTCGGTCCAGAACTGGCGCTTGAAGGTCAGGAAGGCCTTGAACGACGCCATGTAGTTGCATTCGCGGATGGCCTGCGCCTTGTCGAAGGAAATCCCTTCCAGCAGGTTCAGGTGCTTCCGGCCGTTCAGGTAGGCGCCGGTGGGCAGCGTGGTGACGACGTACGGATAGGTCCGCTCATGCTCGCGGCCGTCGTGCGTGCGGCGCACCGTGACCCGCATACCGCCCTGGCCGTCGTTCAGGCTCGGGTCGTGGCGCAGCGCCGTCACTTCGTGCAGAAGGTGCACGCGCTGCTTGTAGGCGGCCCGCTGCGTTTCGCCGCGCGACGCGGCATCCGGATAGGCGGCGGTGGCGTGCGGCGGCCTGGCGTCCGGCGTGAGGTTGGGCGGATCGTAGCTGTACGGGCCGCCCGGTTGCGGCAGCATGCCGACCTGGATCTGCGCGGTGATGCCATCCTGCTCCGTGACGGCGTCCTGCAGATCGAGCACCGTCCGGCACGCGTCGGGGAAGCGCTGCATCCCCTGGTCCACGGTCAGCATGTAGATCGCGTCGTCGTCCGGCCGGTACGGATCCTTGCTGCCGCCCCAATCGTAGACGGCGATCACCATCTCCACGAACGACACCGAGTACATCCCGCTGCCCACGTTGGTGGTCTCGAGGAAATTGGCCACGGACCACGGCAGCAGGTCGCTCTTCGCGCCCATCGCCGGATCGTAGTACTCGCCGAGATCGCCGAGGCGGAACTGCGTCGTCAGGTAGTCCCACATCGAATACTGGTCGTACTGCATCAGCAGGTCGAAGCCCTCGGCGAACGACCGGTTGATGGCCGTCAGGAACGGCGCGTTCACCTTGTCCAGCACCATGTTGATCGGCAGGTACGACTGGCCGTTGCCGGCGGGCTTCGGCGTGACCCACACCAGCGGCACGTCGCCGCCGTTCGCCACGCCGAAGTTGAAGCTCTCCAGCGACGCCTGCGCGAGCGTCGTGAACGTCGCCATGTTGTTGTAGCGCAGCCGCTGCTGCGGCGAATCGTAATAGAACTTGCGCCAGTACACGGCCTGGTCGTCGAGGCCGTTGCGGGCCAGCACCGCGTTCACCGCCAGCGCGAGCTGCTGCACCGGCAGCATGTCCGCGGAAAACTGCGGCAGGCGCATCCCGCCCACTTCGCCGTACAGGCCGGCGCGCTGCACGTCGTTCGGATCGTAGTCGCTCGAGTACCACGTATGTATGCGTCCGCCCACGCGGTCCGACGATTCGAACAGCTCGAACTCGATGCCGAGCGACTGCAGGATCAGCCCCGCGAACATGCCCGCGAAACCGCCGCCGACGATCCCGACCTGCGGGGCGTCGGCCTTCGCGGACAGCTTGTACGCGGCGGCGCCGCGCGTCGCGCGGACTTCGGCGGCCTTCGCGCGCTGCAGGTCGATCCTGGCGCGGTAGGTGGCCCCGTGGTTGGCCAGGATCCAGTTCGAGAACGCGGCGCCGAGCGGGCGCCGCTGGCGGGCGTGGCGCACCGGCGTGACGGTCGTGGCATTGAAATGAAGGAAGCTCATGACGATCCTCTTGATGGGTGGTGTGACAGCGGGGACGGCTACGTCATCGGGCGGGGTGCATCAGGCGCTGAATCGACATCGGACAAGGCTGTCCATTTGAAAGGTCTCCTTGAAGGGCTGTTCGACCCGGTGGCGGGCGAGCCTTTTTAAATAAATATTGAATTTAAAACCGATAAAATGCGACAGCCGGCTATGCGATCGTCGGCCGAAGCCGCACAACCCTGCTTTTGAAATATTGTCTTTTTTGCCGCTCGGAAGCCCGGCGCGATTGACGCCGTCGTCCACTCGTCATATTTGCCGATTCGAGGATGTCGAATCCGTGTTTCGGTGGATTTCCAATCTGATATTAGTGGTCGGGTATTTAATATTCCACCTGTTATTTTTGCCAGTCATTTTGGAACGGCGCTGCCTATACTTGTCGATTACCGTGCGGCACATTCCAATTCGATCGATATCGAGGCGCAATGACGGAAGCTCTCCTTTACGGCGATTTCGCGCGCTACTACGACCTGGTGCATGCGGGCTTCGATTACGCCGGCCATGCCGACGCATTGCATGCGCTGCTGCGCGCGCAAGGCGTGCGTGACGGCGCGAACGTGCTCGAAGCGGCCTGCGGCACGGCCAATTACCTGGTCGCGCTGCGCCGGCATTACGCGGTGAGCGGGTTCGACCGCAGCGACGCGATGCTGCGCGTCGCGCGCGACAAGCTTCCCGGCGCGCCGCTGCGGCTGGCCGATCTCCGGGACTTCGACTGGCCGGAACGCGTCGACGCGATCCTCTGCCTCTGTTCGGCCATTGCCTATCTGCGTTCGTGCGACGAGCTCGCCCAAGCCATCGCGGCGTTCGCGCGCGCGTTGCGGCCGCACGGGGTGCTCGTGCTGCGCCCCTGGCTGACGCCGGCCCAGGCCCGCGAAGGCGCACTCTGGATGGACGTGCACGACGGCAGCGCGCTCAAGCTCTGCCGGCAGGCCGTGCTCAAGCGCGACAACCGCGACGCGATACTCGATTTCCACTGGCTGGTCGCGACGGCCGCAGCCGGTGTCAGCCATCACGTCGATCGTCACGTGCTGCATCTTTTCGAGGATCGCGAGATCGAGACGGCGCTTTCGGCGAGCGGCTTTTCCAGCCGGCGCGTCGACGTCGCCGGCTTTGGCCAGCCGCTGTGGCTGGCCCGCCGGGCCGAGCGGCCATGAGCGCGGAGCTTTATCCCGACCGGGCGCCGGGCGCGCCGCTCCGGATCTGCGTGTGCGGCGGCGGCAGCCTCGCGCATGCGCTGGTCGCGGTGCTGGGGGCGCGCGCGTCGAACGAGGTGCGATTGCTCACGCGGCAGCCGGCGCGCTGGTCGCGGCGCATCCGGTTGATCTATCTCGACAAGGCCGAGCTGCACGGCAATTTGCACGCCGTGTCGGACGACCCGCGCGAGGTGGTCGCGGGCGCCGACCTCGTGATCCTGGCGATCCCGCACGCCGCGCGTGAAGGCGTGCTGCGCCGGATCGCGCCGTATCTGGGCCCGCACGCGTGGCTCGCGGGCTTTCCGGGCTATGGCGGGCTGCCGTGGGCCGTGCGCGCTGCGCTCGGTCCCGAGCAGCGCTTTCTCGGCCTGCAGCGCGTGCCGTACGTCCGGAAGGTCGTCTCGTATGGCGAGGTCGTGTGGGTGTCGGGCATCCGTCCCGCGCTGTTCGTCGCGACCGTGCCGGGCCGCTACGCACCGTCCGCCGCGCGATGGCTGCAAGCGCTGCTCAACATCCCGACGACGCCGCTCGCGCATTATCTGGCGGTCTGCCTGAGCAACTCCAATCCGATCTTCCATCCCGCGCGCCTTTACGCGCTCTGGCACGACGCCTCTCCGGACGGCGTGTGGGCAGCGCGCCCGCAGTTCTACGAAGACTGGGACGACCCGGCATCGGCGCGCTATCTCGCGTGCGAGGGCGATCTTCAATCGATCGGCCACGCGTGTCCGGCCGATCTGTCGGGCCGACGGAGCTTGCTCGAACACTACGGCGCGCGCGATGCGCAGGAGATGACGCGGATCATCCGGCGCATCGCGGCACTGCGCGACCGGCCCGTGCCGATGCGGGCCGTCGACGACGGCTGGACGCCCGACCTGCACAGCTACTACTTCGCCGAGGACGTGCCGTACGGCATCGTCGTGCAACGCGCACTCGCCGACATCGCGGGCGCCGCGACGCCGGCACTGGACGAGGTCATTCGCTGGGCGCAGCGCTGGATGGGCAAAACGTGGCTCGACGACCACCACGCGCTGGGCCCGGACACGCTCGGCTTGCCGGTGCCGCAGCGTTTTGGCGTGGCGAGCGCGGCGGATCTCGTCGACGCGCTCAGGTGACGCGGCCGCCTACTCGCGCCACAACACGGGAAAGACGCGGGGGTCCGCGAAATCCGGCGCGCCGCCCGGCGTCGGCCTGCACAGCAATTCGTTCGAATGCATTGCCCGGCGGCCGTTCGGCTGAATCCACGGCTGATGCCGATTCGCTTCGTCCTGCAGATGGACGGCGAGCGCGATCCGCGGGGCCGTGCCGAGATTCGGCACGCTCCGGTGCAGCACCCGGCTGTGGTGAAACACGACCTGGCCGCGCGTGACGGGCAACACGCGCACGACCGGCTCGACCGCATCCGGCACCATCGTGCGCGGCACCTGGCCGTCGAAGTCGGGCGTCAGAAAACGCCGCTCCAGCGAGATGGTCGGCCAACGGTGGCTGCCCTCGACGACGGCGAGCGTCCCGTCGTTCACGCTGCAATCCGCGAGCGGAATCCATGCGGTGAGCAATTCCGTCGAACTCGAGTTGCCCCAGTAGGCCACGTCCGTATGCCAGCCGGTTTCGGTCGAGGCGGCCGGGAGCCCGCCGGGCTTCACGATCAGGCGGTCATGGAACAGGCGGATCTCGCGCGTGCGCGCGAGTCGCCCCGCGATCGCGGCGATGGCCGGGTAGGCGACCAGGTCGCGCACCGCACGCATCTGCAGCGACAGGTAGCCGTTGATCCGGATGACTTGCGCGGCCCCCTCGACCCAGTCGCGCTGCGTCGCCTGCGCGGGAATCGACGCGTCGCGCTCGCCGCGCCGGTAGCGCGCGATATCCTCGGCGGCCGCGTCGAGCAAGCGGGCTGGAACGATCGCGTCGCTCACGTGCCAGCCCCGTTGCGCGTAGGCCGCGCAGTCTGCCTCGGTCGGCAGGCAAGCGGCCTGGTCGGGCGGGAGTGCTGCTGCGGCCGGAAAGGTCAGCATGGGGAGCCATCCAGGATTGCGGCGCCGGCGCCGGCACGGTGCGAGAAGGATTCGACGGATGCCGCGTCGCGTAGCCCCAGGGATTGCGCGTCGTGCCACGGCGGGGGCATCGCACGATCGTCGCGTGGCTTTCCGGTCAGCGTTTCGGCCCATTCGAGCATCGCGCAAAGCGCCGGCGTCTCCACGCCGGCGAGTCGGCCGATCGCCCGATGGATCGCCAGCCCGTGCGCGAAGTCTTCCTGAAAGAAGCGCGCATCCGTATCGGGCGAACCGTCGGCGCGGGACGGCACGGTGATGTCGCGCAACGGCGTCATCGCGCGGATGAGCGCCGTCAGCGCGTCCGGCGAATCCACGCCGAAATGGGCGCGCGCACCGACTTCGTCGGGCACGTTCAGCGCGCGTCGAATCCGCGCCAGCTCGTCGTCGATGCGCAGCAGGTGCGTGCTGGCCGCGTCGTCCCAGTCGCCGTAAAAGCGCACGGCGGGCGGGACGGGCCTGCCGCTTCCGTAGAGCGCGAAGAGGCGCGGCGGATGCAGCGTGGGGTTGTCGAACCCGAGCGTGACGGACAGGTAGCCGTTCAGCGGGTGAAGCTCGAGCCCGAACGCGTCGGACAGACGCGGCGCGAGCGCCGCCAGTTCGCGCGCCGGATGGCCCGCGATGCCGACGCGGCCGCGGACGGCGGTGACGTGAACCACCTGGCCGCGCACGACGGTGCGTGCGACCCACGGGGTGCGTTGCAGGCCGAAATGTCGCACGTCGTTGCCGAGTATCCGCGCAACGCGCCAGTCGAAACCGGCTGCGCAGCCGATGCACCCGACCCAGGCATGCGGCGCGAGAAACGGCCGGATGCGTTCGAGCAGCGCGGCGTGAGCGAACGCGGGCACCGCGAGCAACACCCAGTCGCGCGAGCCGATTGCGCGGGCGGGATCGTCCGTCGCATCGACGGGGCCGGCCAGGCGAAGGCGATCGCCGAAATGAATCGTCGCGATGCCCGACCAGCTCGACGGCGCGCGCGTGAGCACCGAAACCTCGAAACCCGGCCGGGCCGCGAGCACCGCCGCTGCGGTGAGCGCGATGCTGCCCCCGCCGCAGACGGCGACCTTCATGACGTCGCGGCGGCGGGCGACGGGGCCGTGAGCGCGTGCAGCTCGACGAAGGTGGCGCGAAGCAGGCTGGCGATCTCGCGCAGCAACGCGATGACGATGGGCGCGCCGCCGCGCTCGGCGGTCAGCCGATAGGCGATTTCCACCATCTCCGCATAGTGGTCGTCCTGTTCGTCGATGCGCAGGTGCGCGTTCGCGCCGCGCACGTGCCGCTCGCCGAACACCGCGGCGGCCCGTTCGATCGCCGCGCGGGAGAAGCGCGCCGAATTCCACTCGACGAAAATCGAATAGCTGACGGCGGCCACCGAGCCGACGCGGTGGATTTGCGCCTCGAGATAGTCGAGCAGCGCGCGCGTCGATTTCAACGGCGGCCGCTCGTCGATGACGGACTTGCGGTAGCCGTGCGTGGCGAGATCGGCCAGGAACATCCGATCGTGCTTCATTTCCTCGACGATGTAGTCGCCCCAGCGGCACGCGGTGTCGTAATCCTCGTCGAGCATTTTCTGCAACGCGAGCGCATCGGTGCGCGCCGTCAGGCGGATGCGATGCACGGTCTCGATCCGGTGCGCGATGTAGTAATCGGTGTCGAACGGCAGCGTGGCGTCCGCCAGTTGCCCGGCGCGCGGCACTTCGGCGCGATATCGTTGCGCCTCCTCGAGCAGCACTGCCTCGATCGCTTCGCGAAATGCCGCCGGCGACGGCGTCGCGGCCGGCGGATCCGCTTCGTACGCGTTGCGCGTGACGGTCATTTGACGAGATCGAAGCCGATCGGCAGACGGTCGACGGTCAGCCGGTCCGCCGCCGCATGGATCTCGGCCGTGCGATGCGCGCGCTGCAACAGCAGATCGACGAATTTGACGTCGTCGTCGGTCAATTTATTCGCGCCGAGACGCTCGCGAATATCACGAATATCCTGAGCGGCAATGATGACGTAAGCCATGCTGATCTCCTTGTAAAAATTATGAAGAAAGTCATGCCCTAATCTTTCTAGGTAATGGGGTGGGCGAAGTCAAGGAGCGACATCCGGTGTGATTTCGGGCGTCATGCGATTAAGCGAACACGTCATTCGTGCGATCGCAGGCCGGGCGAGTTTCATGAGAGATGACGCCAATGGAAATTTCATAGCAAATGCAATGCGAATTTCAATGCGCACTTGTATGAATAAAAACCGGCGGCGCCTGTCCTAGACTTCGAAGTCCGTCCGCAAGGGATTTCACCTATAAGGCGTTCTCCGCGCATCGGGGCCGTTCATGCGCGACAGACGGAAATTCCGTCGATAAAGAGAAAGCAAGCGGACTCGGCTTGAATACAAGTTATTAAGGAGACCATTAAATGGCCAACTATATTCGCAACGACGCCTGGAATGCGGGCGGCGATTTCAGCAATCAGGATCTCCTCTGGTACGCGCGGGGCGTCGGCAAGATGATGGCGCGATCGCTGGACGATCCGGCGAGCTGGTGGTTCTTCGCAGCCATTCACGGCGAATACCTCACGGCCGCGACGACCAAGAAGATTCCGCCGCACACCTTTCCGAGGTGGAGCGAGATCCAGGCCCCGCCGAGCGTGCCGACCACGCCGCTCCCGAACCACGCGACGCAGGAGCGGTACTGGAATCAGTGCCAGCATGGCACCTGGTACTTCCTGCCCTGGCACCGCGGGTATCTGATGGCGCTCGAGGCGCAGTTGCGCGCCGACATCGTGAGTCTCGGCGGCCCGGCAACCTGGGCGCTGCCTTACTGGAACTACTTCGGCGGCGCGCAGGGCGCCGACGCCCAGATGCCGCCGGCTTTCGCCCAGCAGACCCTGCCCGACGGCGTCACGGCGAATCCGCTGTATGTGGCGATGCGGTATGGCCCGAATGGAGACGGCGACATCTACATTCCGACGGACACGCGGGAGACGAACGATCAGGATCCCGACCCGTCCGATGGCGACGTGACGCAAGCGTGCATGACCAACGACCTCTTCACCGGGTCGGATCAGGCCACTCCGCTGCCGGGATTCGGTGGCCCCGGTCACCCGTGGTTTTCCCATAAAGGCAGCCCGCACGGCAACATGGAGCACAACCCGCACGATCTGGTTCACGTGTACACGGGCGGCGAGATCAGCAACACCGATTACGGCTTGATGGCGGACCCCGGCACGGCGGGGCTGGACCCGATCTTCTACCTGCATCACTGCAACATCGACCGCATGTGGGCGTCGTGGAATGCGGCGGGCAACCTGAACCCCGAGGACGCGGACTGGCTCAAGGGCCCCGCGAAGGTGTTCGTGATGCCGATGCCGGGCGGCGAAAGCTGGCAGTACGCCCCCAAGGACGTGACCAGCCTTGCCACGTTGAACTACACGTACGAGGATCTTGCCGTGGCCGGCCATCCCGCGGCAGCGCCGCTGCTGCTGCGGCTGCAGAGGCTGGGCGTCGCCGGCCTCCCGGTCGCGGCCGCGCACCGTGCGCCGAGCCCGCGGGCGACGCAGGCGCCTGCCGAGCTGCTGGGCGCCAGCACCGGCGCCGTCGACATCTCGGGGGCCGGCAGCGGGCCCGTCAGCGTGCGGCTGGACGCCGATGTCCAGAAGCGCGTGGTCACGAGTCTCGTGCAAGCGTCGCTCGCGGCGCCGCCCGATCATGTGTACCTCAAGCTGGAGAACGTGCGCGGCGGGCTGGACGCGACCGTGCTGGGCGTCTATGTGAACCTGCCTGCCGGCGCCCGCACGCCGGCGATCCTGCGCGCGCACCAGGCGGGTGTCATCGCGCTGTTCGGCCTGCGGCGCGCCAGCACGGCGGATGGCGCGCATGGCGGGGACGGCTTGACCTACGTGCTGGACATCACGCACTTGCTGGACCAGCTGTATCGTGAAGACCAGCTGCCGAGCGCAAACATCACCGTCACCCTGCTGGCACGTCGCGCGCTGCCCGAGGAGGAGAAGATCGAGGTCGGCCGGGTGAGCGTCTATCGGCAGCCCGATTGAGCGAGCCGCTTCATGATCCTCAATCGGCGTGAGCTTGCCCGCGTGCAGTTCGGTGTGCTGGGCGCCAGCGCGGCTGCGTGGATCGCGATTGCCGCGTCGTCGTTCGGGTTCGGGCAAGGGGGGCTGCTGGACGCGCTGTGCAGTTCGACGCAACAAGCCACGTGGCTGACCGCGGGATGGGTCCTGTCGGCCAGCCGCGGTTGGCTGTTGATGATCGTGGCGATGATGGGCCCGATGACGCTGCCCGCCATCGTGCACATCCGTGCCAGCACCTTTGCCAGCCGGCGCGCGCGTGCCGTTTCGCTGTTCGTGCTCGGCTTCCTGGCCGTCTGGGTGATACCGGGCCTGGCGATGACGGCGCTGGAACGGGCCGTGAGGGACGCGCTGCCGAATGCGTACGGTCCGGCCGCGCTGGCCGCGCTCGTCGCTTGCGTCTGGCACGTTTCGCCGTTCAAGCAGCGGTGCGTCAATCGCTGTCACGCGCACCGTCCGCTGTCGCCTTTCGGGCTGAAGGCCGATGTCGATGCCCTTCGGCTCGGGCTGCGGCACGGGATGTGGTGCGTCGGCACGTGCTGGGCGCTGATGCTGGTGACGGTCCTGCTGCCGGGATGGCAACTGGCGGCGATGGTCGTCGTTTCCGCACTGGCGTTTTGCGAACGGCTGGAGCCGCCGGGGATTCCCGCCTGGCGGTTCCGATGGCCTCGCACGGCCGGCCTCTGGCTGCGCCGCGAAATCGTGCATGCCAGGTTGCGCGTGCTGCGTGGAAGGGGGCAACATCCTGAGCACCCTGCTCGGGAACATGGACTGGTATGACCGACTCGACCAACGCGACAGGCCCGGGTCGCTCGCTGCGCGTGATTGCAGCGAGCGACGCGCCGATCCTCGTGCAACGCGACGGCGTGGCGGTCCCGCTGTGCATCGACCGCGCGGCCGTCGTCGCGCTGGCGTCCGAACAGGCTGCCCATGCCGGCGACGGATCGCTGTTCCGTTTCTACCTGATGCTGGAGCGCGTCCGCGGCACGCACGATGCGACCGTGCTGCAGGCATTTCTGCGGACCCAAGGCGCGACCCAGGCCGGCCATTCCCAGGATACCTATCTGGCCAGCGTCGGTCTGTTCGGGCTCCGGCGGGCAAGCGCGGACGATGCGGGCGAGGGGCTGCTCTACTACCTCGACGTCACGTCGCACGCCGCGTTGCTACAAGGCGCGATCGCGCTGGCGGAGGCGCATCTCCGCGTGTCGATACGGCCTCGGCAGGCGCTGCCAGGCGGCGTCGCGATCGACATCGGTCGGATCAGCATCTGCGTCGAACACGTCGACGCGTGAAAGCGGTGCTTTGAACACGCATCGCGCCGGCACGGCATACGGGGAGAGCGTGCAATGGGAACAACCGACAATCGCTCGCGATCCGGCGGCGACGGCAATATTCGAAACGCGTCGAGGCAAGCGTGCCTGGCCGGGACGATCGGCCTGGTAGTCGCGCTGAGCGCGCCTTGCGCAATGTCCGCATCCAGCGGCGACGTGCATGGCGCGATGGTTCACAGCATGCAGGGCATGGAAAGCGAGCACATGATGAGCGCGCTGCCCGGCAGCAAGTCGTCGTTCGCGCTGTCGGCCATCGCGGCCGACGATCCCGAGCCTCCGACGGATTTCCAGCTCGGCTCGCTGACGAAAGAAATCAAGACGGCAAACCCGGAGACGCAAGCATTCTTCGATCAAGGCCTGCGCTTCTACTGTGCGTTCAACTTTCGCGAGTCGTACCGCGCGTACAAGGCCGCGCTCAAGCGAGACCCCGACTGCGTGATGTGCCGATGGGGAATCGCGATGTCGCTGGGCGTGAACATCAATCAGCTCGACCAGCCCGAACAGGATCGCCGGATCGCGCAACAGATGCTCAGGGACGCACTGCGCATCCGCGATGCGGACCCGAAGGAGCGTGCGCTCGTCGAGGCGCTGTTGCCGCGCTACGAAGCGCATCGGCAGGTTCCCGACGAGAGCGAGCGCCAGAACCGGCGCAACAAGGACTATGCCGGTGCGATGATCGCGCTGGCCCGCCGCTACCCCGATGACCCCGATATCCAGACCCTGTATGCGGATGCCGTGATGAACCTCAGGCCCTGGGAATACTGGGACCGTCAGGGGAACCCGGCCTACCATGACATTCCGCCGGCAGTCGATGCCGTCGAAGGCGGGCTGAAGACGCACGCCGAGCACATGGGGCTCGTGCATTGGTACATTCATATTCGCGAGGGATCGACGGAGCCGAACGTCGTGACGCCTTTTGCGGACAAGCTGCCCGACCTCGCGCCCGGTGCGGGCCATCTGGTTCATATGCCGTCGCACATTTATTACCGCACCGGCGACCACCTGAAATCGTTCGAAGCGAATCAGAAAGCCACGCTGAGCGACGAAACCTATTTCAAGAAGGTCGACGCCGGGCCGGGAGGCGGCATCGCGCATCCGGACGGCGACCGCTATCGCTGGGGCTACTACCGGCACAACATCCATTTCGCGCTGGCCTCGGCGATCTTGACGGGCAACGTCGAGGACATGAACTGGGCCGCCGATCGGCTCCGCCATTCAGAAGGCGAGGGCGTGACGTTCCGGACCGACCGCTATCGCGGCGTCTATTACCAGTCGCTGCCGTATTTCATGTCGCCGGGCGAGATCATCCAGCAGCCACCGCCTGACGGGACGGCAAAGGACTGGCGCTATGCACGCATTTCGTGGGACTACGCGCAAGTGCTAGCCCACGTCCGCAAACGCGATGCAGGCGGCGCACGACGTGCGTATGTGCAACTCGACAAGGACGTGATCGCGTTCAGGAACGAGCGGCGCGACGAAGTGATGGGGCACCAGGCCGCGCAGATCATGCAATCGGTCGCGCATGCAAGGATCGACCAGATGAACGGCGACGCGCAAAGCGGCGTACGCGTTCTCGAACGCTCGGCCGGGCAGCAGGACGCGATGAACTATGACGAGCCGCCTTACTGGATGGTTCCGGTCAGGCAAACCCTCGCCGCACTTCTGATCGATCTCGGCCGATACGACAACGCGATCAAGGTGCTCCACGCGTCGCTCGGCAACGACGACCCGAATCGCGACCTGTATACGAGTTTCAAAGGCAACGGTTGGGCGTATTTCGGCTTGACGCAGGCTTACGAAAGAAAAGGGATCGAGAATTTGACGCCCGGACAACGACAGGACTACGACGGCGCACGGAAACGGCTCGCCGAATACTGTCCGCCCGCCGGTCGTGCATGCGCGCTGTCGCTCGATCGGATGTAGGCTCCGCAGCACCGCATGAGCCGAGCGGGAAGCTGCAGGGCAGGTGCGCGCCAAGCATTTCGAGATTGTTTTCTTTCTGACGATCCATTTTGAAATGGTAACCAGAAGTGATCGTGCGGATTGCATTGCGAGGCGCTCGAAAGTTTTATACAGCAATTACATATTTCGCAATCCTGCAAAATGAAAATGTTAATTCCTGGATTTGCTTAGAATTCCTGCTATAAAGAATTTCAGTTGTCAGGCGGAGGTGGGTGGAATCAAAGCGTTCAACTACAGGCGAAGGGGATTCAAATGGCTAACGACGACGTGAAGAAGCTGTCAGTGAGATCGGCCGAGGCGGCCGAACTTGCCGCCCAGTGCGCGGCGCAATTGGCGAAGTGCGCAGCGGCCTATCATGCCGCGGTCGCGCGCGCGGCTTCCGCGAAATGTGCGGCCGCCGCCGCCAAGTGCGCGGCAAACGCAGCCCACTGCGCTGCACATGCCGCCCACTGTGCGGCAAACGTGACCAAGTGCGCGGCAGGCTGACATGCATCACATGGGCACCGGCTCCATGGCCAACGAACGGAGGTGTTCGTGATGAACGTCCCAAGGCTTGGAGTCGGGCTCCAGTTCAACCCGGCGCTGATTGGCTGGTTTCCTTTTTTCGATCAATCCCTGGATGCCCTCGAAATCCTGTTTGACGGCGTGATGGCGCCGCTCGACGGGCCGGGGTTGATGTTGCCGGGGATGGTGGACACGATGCGCGAGGTCGCCACGCGCTTTCCGCTCGTCGGTCACTCCAATTACGGCGGCGATTTCGGGTTCGACGCGCTGTCGAGCACGCCGGCGGTGCGGCGCCACGTGCCGCTCGCCCGGAAATTCAACGTCCCGTGGGTTTCGAACCATTGCTTCTACAGCGATGCGTCGTGGTGCGACGTGTGGAGCAGCCCGTTGCAGTTCTCGCGCGCCGAGGTCGTTCGGATTGCCAACCGGGCGCGCGCGTTGCAAGACCTGTACGGCGTCCCGCTCGCGCACGAGAACGCGGCCTATTACCGGACGTGCCCCGGCAGCGACATGGAGGAGGGGGCGTTCCTCGCCCGCGTCGTCGAGTTGTCAGGCACCTATTTACACCTCGACCTGCACAACCTCTATGCGAACGCGCAGAACCACGGCGCCAGCGGCTATTCGACCGCGCGTTTCCTCGACACGATCCCGATGGACCGCGTCATCTGCATCCACATGGCCGGCGGCCGCTGGTTCGACAACCAGTACCACGACCTGCACGACACCCAGGTGGTCGAGCCGGTGTGGGACTTGCTCGACGACGTGCTGTCGCGTGCGCGCCCCGGCGCGGTGATCCTCGAATACGAAGCCGAGGCGCTGCGCAGCCGCGAAGAGACGCTCGACGTCGCGCGCTCCATCGACGTCGTTCTTGCCGACCTGGAGCGCGCACGCGCCGCGTGGGACCGCGCCTATGGCCCCGCCAGCCGCCGAACCACACAACAGGAGGCAGCGTGAAAGTTGGCCACGATATCGACGTTGCACCGGCGAACTGGACCTTCACCGGCAACGTCGCCGACACGTTCGTCGACCACGTTCGCCGGTCGGTGCCTTACTACGATGCGGGGCACGACCTGGTGTGCCAGCTCAGCGACTTCTTCTGCCACGGCGACAGCATCTGCTACGAGATCGGCGTGTCCACCGGCCAGTTGCTGCGGAAGCTGGCGGAGCATCATGCGTCGAAGCCGGGCATCACGTGGGTCGGCATCGATCCGGTCGAGTCGATGATCGCCAAGGCGCGGCAGCATTGCATCGAGGTGCCCAACATCGAACTCGAAGTCGGCGACGCGCGCTTGTATGGCTTCGAGAAGTCGGATCTGATCGTCTCCTTCTACTGCATTCAGTTCATCCCGCCGAAAGACCGGCAGGACGTATTCAACCGCATCTATGAGCGCCTGAACTGGGGCGGCGCCTTCATCCTGTTCGAGAAGGTTCGCGCGCCGGATGCGCGCTTCCAGGACATGGTCGTGTCGCTCTACAACGACTACAAGCGGCGCGAAGGGTTCACGGCCGACGAGATCCTGAACAAGACGGCGAGCCTCAAGAGCGTGCTGGAGCCGTTTTCCACGGAAGGCAACCTCGGGCTGCTCAAGCGCGCGGGGTTCGTCGATATCACGACCGTCATGAAGTATCTGTGTTTCGAGGGGTTCCTGGCCATCAAGTAGGCCGCTGCGAGCAAGCGATCTCCGTCGCCGCGCGCGACCGGACTCTTCGAACACGGGAGGGGTGATGGATGCCAGGCTGGTATGGGATACGTGGCGGCGGATTCTCAGCGACGATGAACTTGTCGAGATGGTCACGCGGGCGGGGCACGCCGATGCAGCCGCACTCGCGAGCCTCGGCGCCGCCGAGCGCGCCGTGGTGGCCGACTATGCCCGCACCCCGCAGGCGACGCAGACCAATATCGGCATGTACCGCCGCAGCCTGGTGCGCATCGTTCGCGTCGCGCTCGGCCGCGTGCCGCTGAGTCAGCATCTGCTGTTCCTGAGCGGGCTCGACGTCGATGCGGTGGCCGCGGAGTTCGCCCGTGTCAACGGCTATGCCGACGACGGCCCGAACTTCTGGCGGCTTGCCGGCGCCTTCGTCGCCTATCTCGCGACGCGTCCCGAATTCGCGGCGCCGGCGCACCAGGACGCGCTGGCGGTCGATCAGGCGCTGGTCGCGCTCGCCCGCCGTCTCGGCGAGGTCACGGTCGATGCGTGGCCCAACGCGGTTGCGGCCGGAATCGGCGGCGTTGCCGGTTCGGATCGCGCATTCGTGCGCTTCGTCGCGTCGCGCGCCGCCGTCGTTGTCAGGTCGCGCCACGACCTCACGCCGTGGATCGAAAACCCGTACGGCTTCGATCCCGCCGACGCGCTGGACGCGTCGCCGCGGCATTGGCTCGTCTATTTCCCTGACGCCGACAGCGCGCCCGCCTATGCGGAGTTGTCCGAGCGATCGGCCCGCATCTTCGAGCTGCTGGCAACGCCGCATTCGGCCGCCGATGTGGCGCGGGCGCTGGGCAGCCTGTCCGAAGCGGAAGCGCTCGAGGTGATCGACCGGCTCGCCGCACTCGGCGTCGTCGTCAGCGAGAAAGGCGGCGGGCGCGCCGTGGCGAACCCGTTTCAGAACGATACGCTGGGCAGCGATGCGTTCGTCATGCTCGATCCGGCGGTCGAGATGCTGGACGTCGAAATCGCCGAACACCGGTTTCTGTGCCACGGTTACTTCGAAGTCGGGATGGCCGTGCCGCCCGGCGAGGGGCTGTCCGACTTCGTCGCCGAGCTTGCGGGCAAGCCCGTCAACGTGGGCGCGCTGCGCAAAGGCTTCGACGATCAGCACCTGATCGACACGATGCTCGCCGCGCTGCGGCAGCATGGCTTTCTGCACGTGACGTCGGCGCGCGTGCCGTCGGCGGACGAACTGGCGCAATTGCGCCTTTTGGCCGCGGAGAGCCGCCGAACGAGGCTGTGCCACACCATCGACGCGCATCTCGACACTGCATCGGCCGACGCCATTCGGGCCCGTGTCGAGGCGGAATCGACCGCACCGCAACTGCATCTGCGCTGCGCGCGAATCGGCGATCACGCATCGACCCTCGCCGAGCTTGCGCGCCTGCGCCAGGCGGGCCTTTTGCGCCTGCATCACACGGTGGTGCAGGCCGTCGATCCGGGTTGCGATGCCGACGTCGTCCAGTCGCTGCGCCGCCTCGATGCCGGCGTGATCGTCGACGATGTGCCGTGGCCGGCAGCGCGGCCCATCGCCGGCCTCGACGCGTTGACGCGGGCAGGCGTGCCCGTGCATGCGCGGATGGCGCCCGACCGCTCGTTCCTCGATGCCGCGACGCGCGCGCGCGCCGTGGCCTGGGCCGAAGGGGCAGGGCTCTGCGGCTTGTGCGTCGAGCTCGATGCCGACGCGCTCTGGCCCGCGGGAAAGGCGAGCGAGACCGATTTCGTCGGCGTCTTCGAAGCCGTGCATGCGCTGGACGAGACCTTCGGCGATGTCAGCATCGCCAACCTGCCGAGTGACGAGGTCGTGCTCGGTAACGCTTCGTTGCCGCGTCCCGAGGGGCTGTCGGACATTGCCGCGCGTTTCCGCCTTGCCTATCTGCGCTGGCGTCTGCCGCTGCTGAAGTCCTTCGAAGGCGACAACACGTTCAGCCAGACGCCGGAGGCCGAGGAAAAGCTCGTTCGCCTTCGCGAAGACCTGCTGCCCAATCATCCCGAGCTGCTCGATCTGGGGCCGGGCAGCGTCGTCGTCGACGTGTGCGGCGGCAATGGCCGGGTGGCGCGCCGTCTGTCGCCCCTGGTCGGCCCCGACGGCCTCGTCGTCTCGATCGAGATGCTGCGCTGCGTGACCGATCGTGCGCGCCGCTTTGCGTGCGAGCAAGGCTACGTGAACGTGCAGTTTCGCTCCGGGCTGGCGCAGCGCATTTCGTTGCGCGACGGCTCGGCCGATGCGGCCGTCAACGAATGGACCGGCGCGATCTGGCAACTGGGGCTCGGCCCGGCGATGGTGGCCGAGATGGCGCGTGTCGTCCGCGTCGGCGGTCGAATCGCCGTCACGCACCGCCTCGTGCGGCTCCCGCTTCATCGGCTCGGGCAGCCGTGGGTTCAGTTCGACGACATCTACGCGTTGATGCGCGCGGCCTTCGATCGCCCGGACCTGACGATCGTCGTCGAGCGCGTGTGGGGACAAACCGTGTCGACGCTGGCCGGCGAACGGGCAAGCGCATGGCGCAAGCACTATGTGCCGCGACTCGTGAATCCGTTCGACGTGACCTACACCGAGGACAGGGATCCGGGGCCGCACGCCGACGTGTGCCTCACGATCATCGCGGAGCGCATTCGATGAGGACCGATGCACCGGCCCAACGCGTGGGGATGCGCTCGCAGGCCGCCGCCTTCGACGACGCGCGCGCCGCGCTGGCGCGGCTCGGCATCCCCGACATGCTGCCGGCGCTGCACGCCGCGGGGTTGAGCATCCGGCGCAGTGTGCTGGGCGGCACCCATTCGGTGGCCGTCTACCCGCCGATCGACTCGTTGATGCCGGTCGAATCGAGCACGGTTCTGAATGCGATTTGCTTCGGCGGCGATACCAGTCTTTACGTGCATATCCCGTTTTGCGAAACGCGCTGCACCTTCTGCCATTACACGGTGCAGCACTATGCGGGCAAGGGCAGGGCATCGCAGACCGGCGAGAACGACGTGGCGCGCTATCTCGACGCGCTCCGGCGCGAACTGGCGCTCTGGAGTGCCAGGCTCGCGCGATCGGGCACGGCGCTGTCGTCGATCTACATTGGCGGCGGCACGCCGCTGGTGCTCGAGGAGGAGGCGCTGCGCGACCTCATTCGCGTGATCGGCGACAACTACGACATCTTGCCCGGCGCCGAGGTATGCATCGAGGGCAGCCCGCTCACCATCACGGCCCCCGGCGGCGCGGACAAGCTGCGTTTCCTGAAGGCGCAGGGTTTCACGCGCCTGAGCTTCGGCGTGCAGTCGTTCGACGACGCCGTGCTGAAATACGCGGGGCGCGGCTACAAGCGCGAGGTGCCGATTCGCGCCGCGCAGATCGCGAGCGAGATCTTCGACAACTGGAATCTCGATCTCATCCAGGGGCTCTACAAGGGGTCGCCGGCGGAGGCCTGGCAGAACCTTCAGACGATCGCGGAACTGCGGCCGGCGCATCTGACCTGGTATCACGGCCGCTTCGCCGACCGGCCGCAGGGCGACTGGTATCGGTCCGAAGACCGGCACGGCGAATTCGAGGACGAGCACGAGACGCTGTTCGGGCGCATGCTGATCTGGCAGGGCATGGAGGCGCTCGGCTATCACTCATGCGACGGCAACCGCTTCGTGCGCGCGCAGCACTATACCGATCCGTTCAAGAAGGTCCGCACGTCGGTGTCGCGCGATCTGCTCGGCGTCGGGGCGGCGTCGTATTCGCACGTCGGTGCGGGCCCGGCAGGGTACGGCTGCCGAGGCTACGCGTTCCGCAACGACACGCAGATTCGCGCGTATGCCGACCGCGCGCTGGCCGGCGAGATTCCGATCGCCACCGGCCGCGCGATCGACGACGAGGAGTTGCTGGCGATGTCCTACGCCACCGGGTTGCGCAGCGGCCGCGTCGAGGATGCCGTGCTGCACGCGATCGCCGCCGGCAAACCGCAGCTCTGCGCGCATTATCGGGAGCTGGCCGGCAGGCTGGTCGGGCTCGGTGTGCTCGAGCCTTATGCGGACAGCGAAGGCAATGCGGGATTGCGGCTGACCCGGCTCGGCCGGCTGTTCGAGGACGAGACGCTTGCGCTGTTCTTCAGCCCCGCCGTCAAGCGTACCCTGACGGCTCGCCCCAAGCCGATGGCTGCGCCCGTGCGGATCGTGGCGAAGCCCGCCGCGGCGTTGCCGGCGGCGCGTGCCTGATCGGCAGGCGGCACCGAAGGTGCGCGTCAATCGACGATGAACAGCCTGGCGCCGACGTCGGTGGACGAACGGTGCGGTTCCGCGTCGTCCGCGACCTGGTAGCTCATGCCCGGCAACAGCGTGAACGCGCGGCCATCCTTGAGTTCGGTGTGCAGCTCGCCCTCGAGACACAAGAGGATGTGCCCTTTCGAACACCAATGGTCGGCCAGGTAGCCCGGCGTGTACTCGACCATGCGGACGCGAATCGTCCCGAAGGTCTGCGTGCGCCAGTAGGCAGCGCCGCGTTCGCCCGGATATTCGACCCGATCGACCTGCGACCAGTCGGTGGTGCCGAAGGGAATGTCTGACATTTTCATGGTGAAGACTCCATTGGATCGCTTCGTGCCGGTGTGGGACGACGTGCTTCCGGGAGGCGCGCGCATAAGAAGGAGGCGCGCCGTGTGACCCGTCACGGGCAGGATACAGCCATCGCCGGGTCGCGTGCCGCCCGGATTTCGAACGGCAATTCCCGGCTATTTTATGGAGTCCGGCCGATTGATCGAATTGTTGAAAAAATGATCGTCAATGTGCGATTCGTCAAATCAATTCGGATTTATAAATTTTGAGCCGTCGTTAAATTGACATTTCAATATTCCATGTTATATCGTTTGCGCTCAAAAAATAATTGAGGGCAACTAACATGTCAATCAATGAGGTGTCTCGAACCGCCCGTCGCTGGTCGGCCGGGGTGGCGCTGTCGGTATTCGCGGGGCTGATCGGCACGGCATCGGCCAATACGCAGGCGACGCCGCAAAAGCAGGCGCGCATGCCGCGCGTGCCGCAGAACCTGCCGGTTTCACCCGAGCAGGCCGAGTACAACCTGCCGCTCAGCGAGCAGGATCGCGCGGCGCTGACCCGGCCCTCGCAGCTCAAGCAGCCGTCCAAGCGCAGCAAACGCAGCGCCTCGGGCGCGGATTGCCGCGACATGTCGGCGATGACCCAGTATCACGGCGCGGCGCTGGCCGATTACATCGCGAATCTTCCCGATTACGAATGCCATTACGGCCTGTTCTCGGTCGACAAGACGCTGGCCGCGCAGATCTTCAATGCCGAAAACGTGCACGCTGTCGCGAGCCGTTTCGTGCAGGAAATCTATCGTTACGATGCGAGCAATTTGATTCTGGTCAATTTGCTGATTTATCTGCGCTCCGCGTATTACCAATATGATGTATCGGGCATTGCCGATCCGATCCCGAACCTCGCGGTGTCGCTGCGTCCGTATATCAAGCAAAGCCTCGAGGGCGAGGCGCTCTATCGTGACAATTCGCGTGCGCCGAGCACCGCGAGCGAGCTGATGAAGCTCATCACGAACATGAAGGACGAGGCGTACTATCTGCCGACGCTGAAGAACCGCGTCGCGTCGTACACCGCGAGCGCGACGAACCCGCAGGCGGCGGCGCCGCTGCTGCAGCGCAGTGCGGCGGGCGGCTTCACCGGCTTGCTCACGGTGTTCTTCTACGCGCATCAGCGCAGCGGCGCGCAGCCGATGCTCGACAGCGACGCGACGCTGCCGGAGACGCTCAACCGCTTCGTCACCGCGAACCGCGCGAGCCTGTCGAACACGAGCGCCGCGTATCAGCTTGCCGACGCGGCGCGCGAAACGTTTCGCTTCATCCGCTATCCGAAGCAGAAGCCGCGGGTGAAGAAGATGATCCAGGACATGCTCGCATCGACGAGCATGACGGGCGCGGACAGCGATCTCTGGCTTGCGGCGGCGGAAGCGGTCGACTACGGCGACCCCGGCAACTGCGCGGACTATGGCACGTGCGACTACAAGAAGCGGCTGACCGATGCGGTGCTCACCCATCGCTACACGTGCAGCGCGAGCGTGCGCATTCTCGCGCAGGACATGACGATGCCGCAGCTGCAATCGGTCTGCACGGCGGTCGCGCAGCAGGACGATTACTTCCACCGGATGATGAAGACCGCGCGCAAGCCGGTCGCGGGCGATCGCAACGACACGATCGAGCTCGTCATCTTCGACGACTACGCGAACTATCGGAAGTATGCGTCGGTGATCTACGGCATCAGCACCGACAACGGCGGCATGTATCTCGAGGGCGACCCGTCCGCGCCCGGCAACCAGGCGCGCTTCATCGCGCACGAGGCATCGTGGCTGCGGCCCGAGTTCAAGGTGTGGAACCTCGAGCACGAGTTCACGCACTACCTCGACGGCCGCTACGACATGGCAGGCGATTTCACGGTGAGCACCGCGAAGCCGACCGTCTGGTGGATCGAAGGCGTCGCCGAATATCTGTCGAGAAAGAACGACAACCAGGAGTCGATCGACGCGGCGCGCGCGGGCACGTACCGGTTCTCGGATACGCTCGGCACGCGCTATTCGTCGAGCGACTATGTCGCGCGCGCCTACCGGTGGGGCTACATGGCGACGCGCTTCATGTTCGAGCGCCATCGCGCGGACGTCGACACGATCGTGTCGCGCTTCCGTGCGGGCGATTACGACGGCTACGCGAACTATGTCGCGTACATCGGCAATCGCTACGACAGCGAGTTCGCCGACTGGGCGCGCAACGCGACGACGGCGGGCGAGCCGCCGGTGCCGGCGAAGCGCTGAACGGCCGCGGTTATTGACTCAAGCGCCGGCGCGGCCGAGGGAGGCGATGCCCCCTCGGCCACGGTGGCATCGCGCTGATCGATGTTCAGCTGATCGAACCGATTACGACGAAGCTGAAATTCCGGTCGGTATATTTCCCGTTCGCGTCACCGGTTTGAATCGTGGCCCCGCTGCCGGAAAGCGCCGGGAAGATCACGTTGTCCAGCGTGTTTTGCCCGCCGCCGTATCCCCATTGCGAGCCGACGATCGCCGGATTGTTGACGAATGCGGAGTTGAACGACAGCTGATACGTGCCGGTGCTTTCGCGTCTCACGGTGAATCCGCCCGAGCCATCCACCACCGTGCCGTTGCCTAGGACGCTGCCCCACAGGGTAACCTGAGCCATGATCGCTTCTCCTTTGATGTTTTTTAAAACAATATCGAGAATTGAAAACGGGGTGTCGATCCTGTGTGTCCGTCATTTTCCGGATCGACTGTTGTATTGTAGGCGGTGGATTTTGAAAGTTAGGATTGGCGACAAATAACTTATTCGTCTTTTGATTTTCGACAAACGGGGTTCGTCATTTTTCGAGGGCGCTCGCGGCGCGTCGTCGTCCGGAACGCTCGTTCTCTGCGGCCATGTCACGCGAAGATTCAACTGTCGTAGCGGCAGCTAAATACAGATGTCGCGTGTTTCATCGGTTTTCCCGTCATTCAGCGTCGAAGGATTGCGCTTGAAGCAGCAGGGCGCTGACGCTCGATCAGCGGGACTTGGCAGAGCGCCGTTCCGTTTCCGCTTGTGATGCAAGCTTCGCAAAGCGGGCGTCATACGCGGCCATGAAGGAGGGCGCATAAGCGTTCGCGCCGGCTACCGTACTGATCCCGCGTAATCTCAGCGCCTTGACCGGCCGGTCCTGCAGCGTCAGGTGCGCACGCTCGACGCACTCCTTGGCCGAACTGCTGTTCGCGCAGAACGTGTCGATGTTCAGCTCGTACATCGCACGGCCGAAATGCGTCACCCGATTGCCACTCTTGCCCGGGTTGACGTTACGAAACACGCTGTACTTGTCGCTATAAAACGCCCATCGAGGCGGACCATCTGCCGTTATGGCGCGTAGAGCGAGTAGGCGCCGCCAGGCAGCTTGCGCCCGGTTTTCGCGACCGGCGCCATCTGCGCGCGGCCTTCGTGCGCGGCTTCGGGGCGCCACCGCGGGCGGTGCGGCGCGAGGCGAGGCGCGCCTAAAACCGATTCGCTCGGGATCCTGAGCGTTTAGGGGCCGCGGCGAGAGGCGCGTTACCGGGCTCGCCTCGGCCGGATAGCCCAATCCCGGCGTATGTAAAACAAAATGCAGATGCCTTGCCGATGGCAATGGGAATGCCATTTGAAGTGGCCTGCCTGGATTCGAATCATGGCGAATGATTTTATTGAATGCTTCGCAGCAGAGTCTGGAATATCAGGCCGGAGTTTGTTGAAAATTACAGGTTGGCTGATCGGCATATGGAATCCTCGCATTTCCTGATCAAAGCTATCGATTGGCGACGCGATATTGAACAAATGGTTTGTCGATATCCCGGCTCGGTTCGTCGAGCTGCTCGCCGCATGAAGTCGGAGAAGGGTGGAAGGTAAATCGTCAACAAAATGACGGATTGTTGACGCTGGGGCGTTCCCTTTGCCGGCGCGGGTATCGAGGCGAAAACGACGAAAAACAATGCGCTTGAATGCACGCATTTCTCTCAACAATCACCCCTTTCTTACCGGTGGAATAAACCGGCGGAAAAATCAACTTGTGAGAACAAAACGATTATTCATGGGGTGAATTTCATGTTTAAGGAATTCCGATATTTCTGTTGACGAAATGTTTATCGCTATGTAAATTCCATTCGCGTAAACAAGATAAGTTAATTCCTTGGGTGAATAACCCGGTTGTGTCGCTGCTGCCGCCATATCGATTCCATTCCCTGGCCGGACGTGGAATGGCGGAATTAGAACGCCATGCGCGCGGCTTTGCGCGGTAATGGCGCGGACCATCCATCCTGAGAGAAATCATGTCCGTTCAACTAGGATACGCCGTCGTGCGCGAAGCACGGGATGACGCGTGGGCGCTCGCCGAGGCGATCGTTCGCGAAGTGTTCGCCTTGCGCAACCTGCACCGCTCCGAGGACGAGACGCCGTACCGCTTTGCCGAGGAGGCCCGGCATCACATCGAGGCGATCCTGCCGGTGGTGGAGCGCGGCGAGCCGGTGACGATGATCCTGCCGGCCTTTCCGGGCAAGTCGCCTAATCGTAGCAAGACGCTCGGCGCGCTGCCCGACCTGGCCGAGAAGCACGCGCTGGCGAACCTGGCGCGGCTCTGTCGGCGGATCGGCGCGCTGTATGCACCCGGCGCGAAGCTGATGATCTGCTCCGACGGCTACTGCTTCTCGGACGTCGTGAACATCCCCGACCCCGAGGTGCGGCAGTACCTGGACAGCCTGGAAGCCTATGCGGGGCGCCATTTCCCCGGCGTGTTCGAGTTCTTCGACCTCGACGACACCTTCCGCTATCTCGACGACCTGACCTCCAAGCGCGAGGAACTGCTGATCGTCCACAGCGATTCGGTCGACCAGATCAAGCGCCAGTGCGCCGAGGATCCGGCCGCGATCGCGATGTACCGCGGCATCACGCGCTTCCTGTTCGAGGACACGCAGGGCATCGAACGCTTCAAGGGCCTCAGCAACACGGCGATCCAGAAGATGGCGCGCAGCAACGCCTATCGCGTGATCCAGCGCAGCAACGCCTGGGGGCGGCTGATCGACCGCAGCTTCCCGAACAGCCTGCGCCTGTCGATCCACCCGCAGTTCCGAGCCTCGAAGAAGATCGGCATCCGCCTGGTCGACTGCGACGACGTCTGGCTCACGCCCTGGCACTCGGTGGCGGTGCGCGAGAACGACCGGATCGTGCTGAAGAAGCGCTCCGAGATCGACGAGCGCAATTCCGTGCTGGTGTTTACCGACGGCATTCCCTGCCACTTCGTCCATTACCCGCAACCGGACCTGAGCATTCTTCACCATGGCTGAACGAAATCTTCCGCCGGCGGCGCCCGCCGTGCGCCCGCCCCCCGTGATCTACCTGGCGCTGCTGGCGATCCTGTCGATGCTCGGCACCGACATCTACCTGCCCGCGCTCGGCGAGATCCAGGCCGAGCTCGGCACCTCGGTGTTCCTGGTCGGGCTCTCGCTGACCGTCTACGCGGCCGGCACCTGCGTGACGCAACTGCTCTACGGGCCGGTGTCGGACGCGATGGGGCGCAAGCCGGTGCTGCTGTTCGGGCTGCTGGTGTTCGTCGCCGCCACGCTCGGCTGCCTGTTCGTGCGCGATATCGGCGGCTTCCTCGCGCTGCGCTTCCTGCAGGCGTTCGGCGTGTGCGCGGCCACCGTGCTCTGGCAGCCGATCGTGACCGACGTGCACGCCGGCAACGATGAGCGCGTGCGCGGCATCTTCGGTTTCGTGATGTCCTTCGTCGGTATCTCGCCCGCGCTCGCGCCGCTGGCGGGCGGCGCCATCGCCGGCGCCTTCGGCTGGCGCTACACCTTCGTGGTGCTGCTGGCGCTCGGCGTGCTGATGCTGGCGTGGACCGCCGCGCTCTACCGCGAGACGCATCCGCGCGAGCGCCGCGCCGCGCGCCCGGCCGGGCTGCGTGCCGTGTTCGCGCCGTATCGCACCTTGCTGGGCGACCTGGGCTTCCATCTCTATGCCTGGTCGGTGGCGGCCGCGGTGGGCGGCTACATGGCCTACCTGACGGTGGCGCCGTTCGCGCTCGCGCAGTTCGGCCTCGCGCCGGTGTGGATCGGCGTGAGCTTCCTGCCGCTGGCGGGCCTGTTCGGGCTCGGCGGCGCCGCCGCGAAAGGGCTCGCCGCGAAGTACGGCGACGAGGGCGCTCTGAAGGTCGGCGCCTCGCTGGCGGTGGTGGCGGGCGCGTTGTTCTGGCTGTCGATCGAGAGCGGCTTCGGCGCCACGCCGGTGCGCTACGTCGCCCCGTTCGGGCTGATGACCTTCGCGATCGGCATCACCATCCCGACCGGCTCGGCCGGCGCCATCGCGCGCTTCGCCTCGATCTCGGGCGCCTGCTCCAGCGCGATGAACTGCCTGACCTCGGTCGCGGTGCTGGTGGCCACCATCCTTGCCTCGATCGGCTACCAGACGGCCGGCAGCCGGCCGCTCGGCGCGATCCTGGTGGTCGCCGCCCTGGTCTCGCTGGGCTGCGCGGCGGCATTGCGGCCGGCTCACGGCCGCCGGCACGTTCCCGCCCGCTGAAGCGGGCTTATTCGACGCACGGAGATAGCATGAAGCAATTCGGAATCAGCAATGAACGCTGGTTGGATGAATGCACGCTCACATCCGGCCAGCCGTCCGCCGAGCAGTTCGGCCGGCTGGCGAGCGAGGGGTTCGAGGTGGTGATCGATCTCGCGCCAACCGACGCGCGTTATTCGATCGAGGACGAGGCCGGGCTGATGCAGCGCCTGGGCATCGAATACCACTTCCTGCC
The DNA here is from genome assembly GCF_039848545.1 of Burkholderia stagnalis. Classification (NCBI taxonomy): domain Bacteria; kingdom Pseudomonadati; phylum Pseudomonadota; class Betaproteobacteria; order Burkholderiales; family Burkholderiaceae; genus Burkholderia; species Burkholderia stagnalis. Next base: position 530,988 of record NZ_CP156687.1, on the reverse strand, counting down.
GGTCAACTTCAAGGCCCCCACGCTGGCCGATTTCGTGCGCTTCTGCGCCGTGTATCACGCCAGCGCCGGTCGCCGGCGGCTGGTGCACTGCGCCGCCAACTTCGCGTGTCGGCCTTCGTCGCGCACTACCAGATGATCTACCACGGCTGGACCACCGAGCAGGCCGATGCCTGGGTCGCCGACATCTGGAAGATGGCCGACTACCCGGTCTGGGAGCGCTTCATCCGCATGCTGCGCGACAACCTGTTCATGGCCCGCGCGGCATGAACCAGCGCGCCAGTCAGTTCGAGGACCACGCCGCCGTGGTCGAGCGCTTCATGGCCGTGTTCGCGGCGCGCCTGTCGCGCGAGGGCGAGCTCGCGCGGCTCTCGCCCGCGCAGCGCGACGAGCTCGCGACGAAGGCCCATGCCTTCGTCGCGCGCGGGGAGCCGATCCGACTCACGCTGCCGGGCTTTCCGCTGAAGGCGCCGCTTGCCTCGGGCAAGGTGCTCGGCGCGCTGCCCGATGCCGGCGAACGCGCGGCGCTGGCCTATCTCGACGCGTTCTGCGAGGAAGTGGCGGGATTCCATGCGCCGGGCTGCCTGATCGACCTGTTCAGCGACGGCCTGACCTTCCACGACCTGCTGGGCGTGCCGCGCGAGGTGGCGAACCGCTATCACCATGCGCTGCGCGAACTGCACGCGTCGCGGCACCTGGTCTGGCATTCGTATTCGAGCGTCGATCCCACCTTCGAGCGCGCCACCGATAGCGCCGATCGCGCGCTCGCGCCTTACTGGCCCGAGCCGCGAGCGCTGCTCGGCGACGCCCGCCATGCGCGCCGCGTCGCCTCGCTGCGCGGCCTGCTGGCGCGCGAACGCGGCCTGGCCGGCGCGGCCGGGCAGGGTGCCGCTGGCGACGCGGCGGCCGGCTTGGCCGAACACCCGGCGCCCGACCTCGCGAATCCCCCGATGGTGCCGGCGGGACAAGCCGCCGGCACGCCTGCCGATCTCGAAGCCGCTGCGCGCCGCATGGCCGAGCGCGGCATCGCGCTCGATGCCTTTCTTGCGGCGAGCCTGCCCGACGGGATCCGGCTCACCGTCCACGACCCCGCGCCCGAGCAGCGCAAGGTTCCTGTCCGGATGCATGCCCGCCGCGGCGACGCCGCGCTGCCCTGGCATGGCGTCCTCGTGTATCGATCGAATGGAGAAACCATCATGCTGAGCAAACAAGCCGCCGTCGATGAACTGGAGGTGGCCGTGATCGGTCGCGCCGGCCAACCCTGGTGCGGCGTGGAAGGCGCCGCGCCGCTGGCCGAGCACTGCGACATGGAAATCGTGCATGGCGAGGATTTCGGCCTGCTGGTCACGCCGCGGCCCGGCAGCGGCCGCCTCGACTGCAACGCGCTGTCGCGGGAAGCGGTGGCGGCCCTCACGCGCCGCTACGGCTTCGTGGTGCTGCGCGGGTTCGAGGTGGCCGACGAGGATGCGCTGGTGGCCTTCACCTCGCAGTTCGGGCGTCCCTACATCTGGCAATTCGGCCCGGTGCACAAGGTGATCCCCGAGGAACAGCCGAACGGCTATGTGCATTCCTTCGAATCGGTGCCGCTGCACTGGGACCTCAGCATGCTGCCGCTCACGCATCCGCTGGTGCAGCAGGACGAGCACTTCGCGGCCACCCTGTTCGCGCTGCATTGCCGCAAGGCGCCGCAGCCAGGCGAAGGGCAGACCACCCTGGTGGACGCGCGCGCGATCGTCCGCGATCTCGATCCCGCCACGCTCGCGCAGTGGGAGCGGCTGAGCCTGACCTACAACACGAAGATGACCTATTTCGGCGGCGTGCCGCGCACCTTCCCGCTGATCGCCGTGCATCCCGAGACCGGCGAGAAGCTGCTGCGCTACCAGGAGGGCAGCGAATCCTCGCTGCAGCGCTTCGAGGTCGACGTCTCCGCGCCGGACCCGGTGCCCGAGGATTTCGTCGCGCGCGTCAACGCGCTCGCCTATTCGCCGAAGTACCTCGTCGAGCACGAGTGGCAGGACGGCGACATCGTGATGGTCGACAACTACAGCGTGCTGCACGGGCGCCGCGCCATGTCGCGCGATTCGGCCGCGCGCGAGCTGTGGCGCGTCCAGGTCTATTGAAGCGCCGGCCGCGAGGAATCCGATCTTGACTTTCGCGACTCGCCCCCTGCGCGTGCTCTGCTTCGGCGAGGCGGCCACCTTCGCGCACGTGGCGCGGCCCTATTGCCTCGCGAGGGCGCTCGACAAGCGCGCCTTCGAGGTGCACTTCGCCTGCGACGCGCGTTATGCCTATGTCCACGACGATCCGGCGGTCCGCTATCACGAGATCCATTCGAAGAGCGCGCAAGCCTTCCTCGATGCGATCGAGACCGGCGCGGCCCTGTATTCGAAGCGGGAACTGATCGGGTACACGGAAGAGGATCTGGCGCTGATCCGGCATGTCGAGCCCGACGTGGTGGTCGGCGATTTCCGCCATTCCCTGTCGGTCGCCACGCGGCTGGCCGGCGTGCCCTACGTGGCGCTGATCAACGCCTACTGGAGCACCGGGGTGGACGATCCGGTGCTGCCGGTGCCCGAGATCCGCGGCCTGAACATGTCGCGGCTGCCGTTCGTGCCCAGGCTGATGCCGCTGATGGGACGCCTCGTGCTGGCCTTCCAGGCCCGCGCGCTGGACGGCGCGCGCCGCCACTTCGGCCTGCCGCCGTTCGCCTCCTGCCGCGCCGGCTGGACCTTCGGCGATCGCGTCGGCTACTACGACTCGCCGTCGCTGGTGCCGCTCGCGGCGCTGCCGGCCGGGCACGCCTATCTCGGCCCGGTGAGCTGGTCGCCCGCCGTCGGCCTGCCCGACTGGTGGACCTCGCTCGACGAAGGGCGGCCGGTGGTCTACGTCTCGCTCGGCTCCTCGGGCGACGTGAGCCTGACCGACCGCATCGTCGACGGGCTGCTCGGGGCAGGCCTGCAGGTGGTGACCACCTCGGGCGGCCGCTACCTGCCGGCGCCGCGCGAGGGGCTGTACACCGCGAGCTTCCTGCCCGGCGCCGAGATCGCGCGGCGCGCCGACCTGGTGATCAGCAACGGCGGCAGCCCCACCGGCTACCAGGCGCTCGGCGAGGGCACGCCGGTGATCGGCATCCCGACCAACATGGATCAGCTGCTGGCGATGCGCTACATCGAGCGCTACGGCGCGGGGCTGACGGTGAGGCCGGTGCGCGTGCGGCGCGGCGAACTGCCGGCGATCGTCGCACGGATGCTGGCCGATCCGGCCTACGCGGCGCGCGCGCGGGAAGTGGCCGGCGCCTTCGCGCAGATGGATCCGTTCACGGCCTTCCCGGCACTGCTGCGCGAGGCGGTCGAGACGCACGGCGCGAACAGCGCGCAGGCCGCCGGCGCCGCCGTGCCGCGAGCGGCGATGCCGGCCGCCGCGACGGCGCACTGAGAAACGGCCGGCGTGGCCATGCATGCCGGTATCGAGAATCGAGACAAGCACGACGGCATGGCCGGGCCCGCCGGAAGGCGGCCGGCGCCGATCGACGACGAGGGAGAGAGCAGGTGAGTGACAAGCATGATCTGACGATGCAGGCCTCCGCCGCGGCCGCCGTGCCGGGCACGCCGGCCGCCGCGCCCGGCGGCATCACGCCGGCGCGGGAGCACGGCGAGGCGGGCCGGGGCGGCCTGGCGCTGGCCTGTCGATGGCTAGCGGTGCTGGCCCTGGCCGCGGTGATCCTGCCGTGGCTGCCGGCAATGCCGGGCGAGGGGCTCGATCCGTCGTGGATGGCCGCGCTGAACCAGGCGCTGGCGCAGGGCCTGGTGTTCGGCCGCGACATCGTCTTCACGCTCGGGCCGTATGCGGGCGTGTTCACGCGCGTGTTCCATCCCGCCACCGACGGCCTGATGCTGGCCGCCAGCGCGGTGTTTCTGCTCGGCTACGCGAGCGCGACGCTGCAGCTCACGCGCGGCGCCGGGCGCGTGCTGCCCCTGCTGCTCGCCTTGATGATCGCCGGCGCGCTGTCGCACGACGTGCTGCTGCTCGGTTATCCGCTGCTGGTTTCGGCGGCCTGGTATCGCCATTGCCGCGGGCTCGACGCGCAGGTCGAGCCCGGCTCGGCCTGGCGCAAGCCGCTTGCCGCGCTGCTGATGTTCGCGCCGTTCGGCCTGCTGCCGCTGGTGAAAGGCTCGATGCTGCCCGCTTGCGCGGCGGCGTTGCTGCTCTGCGTGCTGCTGCTGGCCAGCCGCCGCGCGTGGGGCGTCGCGCTGGTCATGCTGCTCGCGCCGCCGCTGGCCGCCATGGCGCTGTGGCAGGCGGCGGGCCAGCCGCTGGCGGCGCTCGGGCCCTACCTGCATTCGCTGGTGGCAATGATCTCGGGCTACGAGGAGGGCATGGCGCTGGACGGCCCGGCCATCGATCTCGCGCTCTACCTGCTCCCGGCGCTGGCGCTGCTCGCCGCGATCGCCCTGCGGCGCGGCGAGGCGTTCAGGCTGCGCGCCTTCCTGCTGCTGTCCTTCGCGGCCTTCCTGTTCCTCTGCTTCAAGGGCGGCTTCGTGCGCCACGACGATCACGCGCTGATCGCCGCCAGCGCTATCGCCTTCGCGGGTCTGGTGTTCGCGCTGGCCGCGCCGTCCTGGCCGGGCGCGGGGCTGGCCGTGCTCGGCGCGGCGGCGGGCTGGGCGATCGCGCTGCACTACACCGAGGCGACGCCCGCGCGCTACGCGATGAACGTCGCGCGTACCGCGCTCGGCGTGAGCGAGGGCCTCGCGCTGCGCGCGCGCGGCGATGCGCTCGCGCAGGCCTACCTGACACGCCTCGCGGCGCTGCGCCGCGAGCACGAGGTGCCGCTGATGAAGGGCAGTTCGGACATCTACTCGTTCTGGCAATCGGATCTGTTTGCGGCCGGCAACCAGTGGAACCCGCGCCCGGTGATCCAGAGCTACGCGGCCTACAGTCCGATGCTGGCGGGCCTGAACGCGGCGCACCTGGCCGGCGCGCGCGCGCCCGACATGGTGCTGATGCGGGTCACGCCGATCGACGGCAAGTACCCGACGCTCGACGACGGCCCGAGCTGGCCGGTGCTGATGCGCGACTACCGTCCGGTGGCGTTCCGCGACAACTTCCTCTATCTCGCGCACGCGCCGGCGCCGGCCAGTCCGCAGGCGCCGGTGCTCAAGGCCGACGCGATGCTGGGCGTGCCTGTCACGGTGCCCGATTCGGCCGTGCCGCTGATGGCGAAGCTGGACGTCGAACCGAGCCTGGCGGGGCGCCTGCGCGCCTTCGCGCTGAAGCCGGCCGCGCTGCGCATCCGCGTCACGTTGCGCGACGGCAGCGAGCACGACTACAAGCTGGTCTCCGGCATGGCCCGCGCCGGCTTCGTGCTGAGCCCGCTGGTGCGCAATTCGACCGAGTTCGCGCTGATGTACGGCGCGCCCGGCGCACTGCGCGCGCAGCAGGTGACGCGCTTCACGGTGGAGGCAGCCGAAGGCGGCGCCTATGCCTGGCAGAGCCATTACCGCGTGACGCTGACGCCTGCGCCGGTCACGCCGGCAGCCGATCCCGCCAGCCTGTTCCAGCACGACCCGCTCGGCGATCTCGCGCCGGCCGATCGCACCGCGCGGCGCCGCGAGGGCGCCTGCATGGGCAGCCTGCTGGTGCTCAACGAAACCTATCCGGCGCCCGCCAGCGCGCGTATCGGCCACGTGCTGTCGGCCGAAGGCTGGCTGGTGGCGCAGCCGCAGACCATGCGGCCGCCAGCGCGCACCTACCTGAGCCTGACCGATGCGAGCGGCCACGTGCGCTACGCGCCGACCCGCGCCATGCCGCGCCTGGACGTGCAGGACATGATCGGCGCCGGCCCCTTGCCCGATCTCGGCTACACCGCCTATCTCGACCCGGCCGGGCTGCACGGCAGGCAGACGCTCGGCGTGGCCTACGCCAGCGAGGGCGAGCTGGTGTCGTGCAGCAATACGCGCGTGGCGCTGCAGTTCGCCGACTGAGGACCCTGAGATGAACCCGAACCAACTGGCACTGCTCTATCGCAAGCGCTTCGCCGACCACGTGCTGGCGCGCAAGGACGCGATCTGGCGGACAATCTACGGCAGCTTCCTGAAGCGCTACGTGGCGCCCGGCGACACGGTGGTCGACGTCGCCTCGGGCTACGGCGAATTCATCAACCACGTGCGGGCCCGGCGCCGCATCGCGATCGACCTGAACCCCGACGCGCGCCGCAGCCTGGAGGCCGGCATCGAGTTCCACCAGGCGGCGGCCACCCAGGTTGGCGAGCTGGTGGCGGGGCAGGCCGACCTGCTGTTCACCTCGAACTTCCTCGAACACCTGCCCGACAAGGCCACCCTCGACACCTTCCTGGGCTCGGTGCGGCGCGCGCTGAAGCCGGGCGGGCGCTACCTGATCCTGGGGCCGAACCTGCGCTACCTGGCGGGCGCCTACTGGGATTTCTACGACCACCATCTGGGCCTGACCGACAAGTCGCTGGCCGAGGCGCTCCACCTGGCCGGCTTCGAGATCGAGCGCTCGATCGACCGCTTCCTGCCCTACACGACACAGGGCGCGCTGCCCACGCATCCGGCGCTGGTCTGGCTCTACCTGCGCCTGCCGCCGGTCTGGCCGCTGCTCGGCAAGCAGTTCTTCATCGTCGCGCGCAAGCCTGCCGACGCCCACGCGCGCTGATCCCGACGAGGCGATTCATGCAAGCTGACAAGATACTCGTCGTCGATCTCGACGGGACGCTGATCCAGTCGGACATGCTGGTCGAGTCCGGGCTCGCCTACCTGAAGCGCTGGCCGCATCGCTTCTATCGGCCGCTGCTGTGGCTGCTGCAGGGCGGCAAGGCCGGCCTCAAGCAGCGCCTGGCCGAGGCCGCCAGCGTCGACGTGACGAGCCTGCCCTACAACGGCACGGTGCTCGAATGGCTGCGCGCCGAGCGCAGCCAGGGCCGGCCGATCACGCTGGCCACCGCCAGCGCCTCGCACTACGCCAATGCGATCGCCGGCCACCTGGGCCTGTTCGATCGCACCTTCGCCAGCGACGGCGCCGTCAACCTGTCGGCCGACAACAAGCGCGACGCGCTGGTGGGCGCCTACGGCGACAAGGGTTTCGACTACGTCGGCAATTCCCGCGACGATCTTTCCGCGTGGCGCGCTGCCGAGCGCGCCTACGTGGTCAACGCGCCCCGGCGCATCGCGCGCGAGGCGCAGCGCAACGGCAACGTCGAGCACGTGATCGACACGCGCGCCGGCACGCTGCGCGTCTGGGCCCGCGCGCTGCGCCTGCATCAATGGCTCAAGAACCTGCTGGTGTTCGTGCCGCTGTTCGCCGCGCATCGCGCCGGCGAGCCGGCGCTGTTCTGGCAGGGCCTGCTGGCCTTCCTCGCCTTCGGGCTGTGCGCCTCCAGCGTCTACGTGCTCAACGACCTGGTCGATCTCGACGACGACCGCCATCACGCGGTCAAGCGGCATCGGCCGTTCGCTAGCGGGGCGCTGTCGCTGCTCTCGGGCGCTGTCGCCTTTCCGCTGTTGCTGGCCGCCTCGCTGGCGATCGCGCTGAGCTGCCTGCCGAGCGCGTTTTCGCTGGCGCTGGCGGCCTATTACGCGTTGACGGTGGCCTATTCCTTCGTGCTCAAGCGCATGGTGATCGTCGACGTGATCGCGCTGGCCGCGCTCTACACGGCGCGGCTCGCGGCCGGCACGGCCGCCTTCGGCATGCGCCTGAGCTTCTGGCTGCTTGCCTTCTCGATGTGCATCTTCCTGAGCCTCGCGCTCGTGAAGCGCTACACCGAACTGGTGGCGCTGGCCGGCGGCCAGGCGCGCGGGCGCGGCTACGTCAGCGACGACCGCGCCATCGTGCTGGCGCTGGGCGCGGCGGCCGGCTACCTGTCGGTGCTGGTGCTCGCGCTCTACATCCAGGATCCCGTCACCCTGATGCTCTACGCCAATCCGCAACGCATCTGGCTGTCCTGCCCGCTGCTGCTGTACTGGGTCAGCCGCACCTGGATCATCACCAATCGCGGTCAGATGAACAGCGACCCGGTGTTGTTCGCCGCCACCGATGCCACCAGCCTCGGCGTAGCCGCGTTGTTCGTGCTGGTCTTCGTCAGCGCGATATGAGCACGACCGGCCTGCGATCCTGGGCGCGCTATCCGCGCCATCCGCAGACGGGCGCGCCGGTGCACTGGCGCGACAGCCTGCCCGCGCTGCTGAGCGGCCTGAGCGGGCGGCAGGCTTCGGTGCTGGCCTACGGCAACGGCCGCAGCTACGGCGACAGCTGCCTGGCCGTCTCCGACCAGGTGCTGTGGATGAAGCCGCTCGACCGCTTCATCGACGTCGACTGGCAGACGGGCCGCATCCGCGCGGAAGCCGGCATGACGCTCGACGTGCTGCTCGACGCGGCGCTGCCGCGCGGCTGGATGCTGCCCGTCACGCCGGGCACGCGCTACGTGACGCTCGGCGGCGCGCTCGCCAACGACGTGCATGGCAAGAACCATCACATACGCGGCACCTTCGGCCGCCATGTCACGCGTTTCGGCCTGGTGCGCTCCGATCTCGGGCCGCTCGAGATCGATGCGCGGAGCCATCCCGAGCTGTACGCGGCGACCATCGGCGGGCTCGGCCTGACCGGCGTGATCAGCTGGGTCGAGTTGCAATTGATGCAGGTGCCCTCGGCTCGTGTCGATCTGCGCCAGATGCGCTTCGGCGGACTCGACGAGTTCTTCGCGCTGTCGAACGAGCACGATGCGCGCCACGAGTACAGCGTGGCCTGGATCGATTGCGGCAGCCGCGGCAAGGCGCTGGGCCGCGGCGTGCTGACGGTGGCCGATGCGGCGCCGGCTGAAGCGCGCGGTCAGGGCGGGCAGGATGGGGGTAAGGGCAATGCGGCTGGCCGCTCCGGCATGCGTAGCAGGCCGTCGACGCGGCAGCTGACGGTGCCGTTCACGCCGCCGTTCTCGCTGGTGAACCGCCTGTCGGTGCCGGCCTTCAACGCGCTGCATTACTGGCGCGCCGGCCGCGCCGCCGGCCGCGCGCGGGTCGAGCTGCTGCCGTTCCTCTATCCGCTCGACGGCCTGCTCGAATGGCACCGTATCTATGGCCGGCGCGGTTTCCAGCAATACCAGTGCGTGGTGCCGGCTGCCGATGCGCGCGACGCGATGGGCGAGATGCTGGCGGCGATTGCGGCCAGCCGTGCCGGTTCCTTCCTGGCCGTGCTCAAGCGCTGCGGGGCGCTGGTCTCGCCGGGGCTGCTGTCGTTCCCGCTCGAGGGCACCTCGCTCGCGCTCGACTTCGCCCAGCACGACGCGCGCAACGCGGCGCTGTTCGCGCGACTCGACGCGATCGTGCGCGGCGCGCGCGGCCGTCTTTATCCCGCGAAGGACGCCCATATGTCGGGCGAGGACTTCCGGCGCGCCTATCCGGCCTGGACGCGCGTCGAGGCCTTGCGCGACCCGGCGATCCAGTCGCGTTTCTGGCAACGGACCACCGAGACATGAAGACCATCCTGATCGTGGGCGCGACCTCGGCGATCGCGACCGAATGCGCGCGCCGCTGGGCCGGCGAGGGCGCCGCGCTGTGCCTGGCAGGCCGGCGCGCCGACCGGCTCGAACAGATCGCCGACGACCTGCGCCTGCGCGGAGCGTCGCGCGTCGCGACCCTCGCATTCGACGCCAATGCGCTCGACACGCACGCGGCGATGCTGGAGGCGGCCGAGCGCGCGCTGGGCCCGATCGAGCTGGCGCTGGTCGCGCACGGCTCGCTGCCCGAGCAGGCCGCCTGCGAGCGCGACGCGGCGCTGGCGGTGCGCGAGTTCAGCACCAACGGGCTGTCCACCATCGCGCTGCTCACGCCGCTGGCCAACCGGATGGCCGCGCGCGGCGCCGGCACGATCGCGGTGATCGCCTCGGTGGCGGCCGATCGCGGGCGGCCCTCGAACTACGTCTATGGCGCCGCGAAGGCTGCCGTGGTGGCGTTCTGCGAGGGCCTGCGCGCGCGGCTCGCGAAATCGGGCGTGCACGTGCTGGTGATCAAGCCCGGCTTCGTCGCTACGCCGATGACGGCCCATCTGCAATTGCCGGGGCCGCTGGTGGCGCGGCCCGAGCGCGTGGCGGCCGACATCGTGCGCGCGGTGGCGCGCCGTCGCGACGCGATCTACACGCCGTGGTTCTGGGCGGGCGTGATGTGCGCGATCCGCTGGATGCCCGGCTTCCTTTTCAAGAGAGTGTCCTTGTGAACCTGCGAGTGATCTTGCCCGGCGGCGCCGGGCTCGTCGGACAGAACCTGGTGGCGCGGCTCAAGCGCCGCGGCGTGAAAGAGATTGTGGTGCTCGACAAGCATCGCGCGAACCTGGCGGTGCTGCGCCGGCTGCATCCCGACATCGTCGCCGAATACGCCGACCTGGCCGAGCCGGGCGACTGGTCCCGCCACTTCGCGGGCGCGGACGCGGTGGTGATGCTGCAGGCGCAGATCGGCGGGCCGACGCGCGAGCCCTTCGTGCGCAACAACCTCGACAGCACGCGCCAGGTGCTGGCGGCGATCCGCCTGCACCGCGTGCCGCATACGGTGCACATCAGCTCCTCGGTGGTCGAGTCGGTCGGCGACGATTTCTACACGCAGACCAAGCGTGAGCAGGAGCAGATGGTGCTGGCCTCGGGTATCGACTGCGTGGTGCTGCGCCCGACCCTGATGTTCGGCTGGTTCGACCGCAAGCACCTGGGCTGGCTGTCGCGCTTCATGCAGCGCGTGCCGGTGTTCCCGGTGCCGGGCTCGGGGCGCTTCGTGCGCCAGCCGCTCTACGCGGGCGACTTCTGCAACGTGATCGTGGCCTGCCTGGAGGCGCGCATCCGCGGCCAGGTCTACAACATCAGCGGCCGCGAGCGCGTCGACTACATCGACCTGATCCGCGAGGTGCGCCGTGCGGTGCGCGCGCGCTGCGCGATCGTCAGGATCCCGTACCGGCTGTTCCATGCGCTGCTGACCATCTATGCCTGGTTCGATCGCGATCCGCCGTTTACCGCCGCGCAGCTGCGGGCGCTGACGGCCGGCGACGAATTCGAGGTGATCGACTGGGAGCGCATCTTCGGGGTGCGCGCCACCTCGCTGCGCGAGGCGGTCGGCGAGACCTTCTGCGACCCGGTGTACAGCCGCGTCCAGCTGGATTTCTGAGGGAGGCCCGATGGAGCGACGCAGCGACAAGCCGGCAGTGGCCGTGCTCGGCGCCGGGCCGATGGGGCTCGGCGTGGCCTACCAGCTCGCGCGCGACGGGCGCCGGGTGGTGGTGTTCGAGGCCGACGACCGGATCGGCGGGATGGCCGCCTCCTTCGATTTCGGCGGCATCGACATCGAACGCTATTACCACTTCCATGCCGCTTCGGACCACGCTTTCTTCGAGGTGTTGCGCGAGCTGGGCATGGAGGATCGCCTGCGCTGGGTCGAGACGCGCATGGGCTACTTCTACCGGAACCGTGTGCAGCGCTGGGGCAACCCGCTCGCGCTGCTGCGCTTTCGCGGCTTGGGCTGGATCGCGAAGTTCCGCTACGGGCTGCATGCGTTGCTGGCGACGCGGCGCGACCATTGGCGCGACCTGGACCGCATCGAGGCGACCGGCTGGATCCGCCGCTGGATCGGAGAGGAAGCCTGGGAGGTGCTGTGGCGGCGGCTGTTCGACTACAAGTTCTACGAGCACGCGCAGGATCTCTCGGCCGCCTGGATCTGGAGTCGCATCCGCCGCATCGGCCGCTCGCGCTACAGCCTGATGCGCGAGAAGCTCGGCTACCTGGAGGGCGGCTCGGCGGCGCTGCTCGAGGCGATGCGCGCCGAGATCGAGCGCCGCGGCGGCGAGCTGCGGCTCGGCCAGCCGGTGCAGCGCGTGCTGATCGAGGCGGGCCGCGTGAGGGGCGTGCTCACCGCCGCCGGCGAGCAGCGCTTCGAGCAGGTGATCAGCACCGTGCCGCTGGCTCACGCGTCGCGCCTGATGCCGGACCTGCCGGCCGAGATCCTCGACGCCTGGCGCGCGATTCCGAACGTCGCCGTGGTCTGTGTGATCGTCAAGCTGGCGAAGCCGGTGAGCGACAACTTCTGGCTCAACGTTAACGATCCCGCCATGGATATCCCGGGCATCGTCGAATACACCAACCTGCGCCCGCTCGATGCGCATGTGGTCTACGTGCCGTTCTACATGCCGGGCACGCATCCGAAGTACGCCGAGCCGGATGCGGCCTACGAGACCAAGGTGGTCGGCTACCTGCGTCGCATCAATCCGGCACTGAGCGCCGAGGATGTGCTGGAGGTGAGGGTGAACCGCTATCGTCACGCGCAGCCTGTCTGCGGCCCGGGCTTCCTCGATCGGCTGCCGCCGATCCGCACGCCGGTGGAAGGCCTGTTGGTGGCCGATACCTGCCACTACTACCCGGAAGATCGCGGGATTTCCGAAAGCATCGGCCTGGCGCGCCGGATGGCGCGCATGCTATGAGCGCGCCGGGTTCCGGAGCCGCGGGAGCGGGAACGGGAACGGGAACGGGAGCGGGAGCGGCGACGACGGCGGTCGGGAGAGAGGGCGCGCGCCGTTTCGCGCGTTTTCTCGCCACCGGCGGCATCGCGGCGGCGGCCAACCTCGGCTCGCGCATGCTGTTCAGCCTGTGGCTGCCGTATACCACGGCGATCGTGCTGGCCTGGGTGGTGGGCGTGAGCTGCGGCTACCTACTGGCGCGCCGCTACGTGTTCGGCGCGAGCGGCCAGCGCACCTGGCGCTCGGCGGCCGCCTTCACGGCCGTCAACCTGTTCGCGCTGCCGCAGACCTGGGCCGTCAGCGTGGGGCTCGCCCAGCACCTGATGCCGGCCATCGGCTTCGGCTGGCATGCGCAGGACCTGGCGCATCTGGCCGGCGTCGGGGCACCTGTGTTCACCAGCTACTTCGCGCATCGAAACTGGTCGTTTCGCTGAGGCCGCGCGTCGAGCGGGCCCGGCCGTGGCTGGCAGGAGCCGTCGCTCAGCCGCGCGGCCCGGTATCAGCCCAGTTTCGGCCACCGCCTGGATCACCTTGAGTCGATCAAGCTCTCGCATCGTCAGTGTCACCAATCCGGTTGGCTGCATGGTCGGCTCCGCGCTTGCTCCACGAGCCGTCCAGCATGCCAGCAGTCAAAAACACGACATTAGGATATGGCTGCTACACCCGTTGGGCCTGCCAAATTTGTCGCATCAGCGCCGGATCGTTTCGCAGCTCACCACGACACCGCGCTCGAACAGCAATTCTTCGACATCGCGCAGGCTGAGCTGGAAGCGGAAATACCACCGCACGGCCTGAGCAATGGTGGCCGCAGGAAACCGGCGTCCACGATAGAGCGAGGTCGTTTTCATGTCGTTATCCTACGCCAACGTGGCAATGCCGGTGCGTCGTTAAAAGACCGCGTGCCTTGAGCGAGGGATTGGGCACGCGGACCGGCATGCTGGACTCCAGCTAAAAATGCTTTGCTAGCATTAACGGTTCGGGGTCACCCCGGTGGGCTTGGTGGCGGCGGTGGCGCTGCGCAACTCGCCCATGGCGGACAGCAGTGAGCCTTGCATATCGTCGCCATCCAATGACCAACTGAACACGCCGCCCAGCTGCTGGGCTTTGACATAGCCCAGCTTGGTGCGGATCACATCCGGTGTGTCATAACTCCAGAACTGCGTGCCGTCATAGCTCCACAGCTGCTTGGTGACGGGATGCACATAACGCGTGCCTGCGCGGCCCCCCAGCACACGATAGTCCTCGTAACCCGCCTCGTAAGTGCCGGGCGCGGGGCCGGTGGCGCTTTGATACAGGCCATTGCCATTAGGGCCGGCGGCCACGCCGGTCCAGCCGCGGCCATAGAAGGGGATGCCCACATTGATGCGGTTGCGGGCCAGGCCAGCGCTGACCAGGGCATTCACCGCGTCGTCGATATCATAGAACTTGGCGTCGTTCTGGGCCGGATTGGCCGGATCCGGGTAGAGGTTGGACTGGAAGTTGGTGGGGCCCTGCGCTTCCCAGCCGCCATGGAAGTCATAAGACATCACATTGGCCCAGTCCAGGTAAGTGCCGTAGTTGCTCGGTTCGGTATTGCGGATTTTGTCCACTCCGGCGCCCAGCGCGGCGGAAAGGTAATAGCGACGCTTGTTCTGCTGGCCCAGCGCATCCAGCTGACGGCGGAACTCCGCCAGCAGCAGGGTGAAGTTTTGCTTGTCCGCCGCGCTGTAATGATTGGTGGGCAGGCCACCGGCCACCGGGTATTCCCAGTCGATGTCAAAGCCGTCAAACACGCCCAGCGCCACACCCTGTCCCCCAGCGTTTTCTTGTTGCGGCAGATTGCCCTTGATGTAGAGGTTGATGCAGGAGGAAACCAGCGCCTGGCGGCTGGCGTCGCTGGCGGCTACGGTGGAGAAGTTCTTGGACCAGGTCCAGCCGCCCAGGGAGATCAGCACCTTGAGCTGCGGATTTTTCAGTTTCAGCTTACGCAGTTGGTTGAAGTTGCCGCGTAGTGGGGTGTCCCAGCTGTCTGCCTGGCCGTCCACGGACTCCGCCGCAGGGAAGGCGCGCTGGTAATCCGCCCAGGCATCGCCGCCATCGCCATTGCCGCTTTCCGCCACCGTGACCATGCCGCACTGGCCGTTGGCGTAGACATTGCCAAAAGCGTAGTTGAGCACGGTGAGTTTTTTATCGCCGCCGCTGGCCGCCAGGTTTTTCACAAAGTACTGGCGCTGATAAATGCCCCATTGGGTGAAATAAGAGCCCACGTTGTAGCCCACGGTGGGCGTGGGTTCCGGCGGCACGCCGCTGCCTGAGCCGCCGCCGCTGACAGGCGCGCATGAGTTGGCGGCGCGCTGCTGCCAAACGGACCCTTGGCTGGCTGTAGGCGTTTCCCCTCGCGTCCACCATTGCGCTTGCCAGGTTTGGCCGTTGTACAAGGCGTAATCGCCAGCGTTATAGATCTGGCTGGATTGCCAGGCGCTGCAGCTGGGCAGGGCATAGGCCGCAGAGCTGGCCACGAAGAGGCTGCTCGCGCCGATCAGGGGCAGGCACAGGCGGTGAATCGAACGTTGCATTACATTCTCCTTTGCTTTATGGCGGATGCCGGTGATGAAGCCTGGCTTACTTTGGTATGTATTTGGTATTAAATTGGTATCAGTATTGGCCAGGATTTGTGAAATGCAAGGAGAATTTCGGGGCGCTTCAGGAAATCTATGGCCCCCCCTTTTTTGCAAGACTGATTTCGATGTCGTTGTTGGCTTGCGTAAATCTATTCGGCGTCGTTTAGGGGAATGACTCCCCGCGCCACGATGAGATTCGCGCCTGGCGGTCCTAAAAACGGAAGCAGTCTCCGGCATAGTTGCTTGGAAAACGATTATTTAGAAAAATCCATCTTGATCGGCTGCAGATGTCAGGGGTAATCGATATCCCTAAAAATCCGGCGATGACAATGTGATAACTGTTAAGTCAACCTGAATACGCTGTTGAAGCGCATCGTATTCTTGAACATCGGCACGGATATGCATTTAAATGCGTAACAATGTCCACGGCGGGGCCCTGCGCGAGATCCGCGCTCGCATTGCTGTCCATACCCGAAGCAGGGCGCGGAGGGCTGCGAGTCTCGTTGAGACGTCGCAGCCCGAGCACGCGCTCGAGGGCTGGTTCGACCCCAGCTCATTGCGCGGCTCACGGCCGCCGACGTCGCTACGTGTGCCGATCTGCTCACACTGACTCGCAAGCGGCGTCAGCGCTGGTATCGCGCGGCGCTGTACCGGCCCGCCCGGCGCGCACCTGGCAAACCACGGTCCGTGACGGCGTTACGAGGAAGTGCTGTGGAAGCTCTTCTACGGGCTTCCGGCATGAAGTTGTACCGCATCGCCGACACGTGGCACACGATCTGGAGCGGCGCCGGTGCGATGCTGATCGGCGGACGCTTCAACAGCCCGGGCCGTCCGGTCATTTACGCGGCGCTGACGTTCGCGGGCGCCATGCTCGAGGTGCTCGTCCACGCGCGTATCGGCAGGGTGCCAAAGACGCACGCATGCGTCGAGTCGACCGTGTCCGATGACGTGAGCATCGAACGACACACCGCCGAATCGCTGCCCGAAGGGTGGGACGCCCCGGCGCAGCAGATCGCCCGTCGATTCGGCGACGCATGGCTGACGGAAGCGCGCAGCGCGATCCTGGTCGTGCCGTCGGTCGTCGCGCGCGCCGAATACAACGCGCTGGTGAATCCCGCACACCCGGACGCCGTACGGATTGTCGTTGCGGAACCGCGGCCGGTCGTTTGGGATGAACGACTGTTTGTCATGCCGGCGGCGGCGCATCGTAACCCGGCTGCGTGGCACGCGCCGCGGCGCGACGGCGACGCGGACGTCAGCGTTCGTGACGTTGACTGCAGTCCTCTAATATAAACCAGACCCCATTAAAAATTCGCTAAATCACCTTATGTAAAATATGAAAAGACAGGCTGAACCGGATTATCGGGATGTCCGGCCTCCGTGCAGTTGAAGACGCGGGCCGCCTGTGCAGCACATACAAAATGCCGTTCAACGTGGCGCGAAGCCACCTCGCGCCTTGTCCAGTTGCGTTAGCGGATCCTAGCCTTCGGCCTGCTTCACGGTGCACATCAACTCGGCTTCGCAGGCCACTTCGCCGCCCACGGTCGCGTTAGCCTGGAACTTCCAGATACCACGGATGCAACGCACCACGGAAACGTTCAGATGGAGTTGGTCGCCGGGGCGCACCACGCGCTTGAATCGCGCGCCGTCTATCCCGACCAAGTAATACAGCGCCCCTGCCCTCCGCTCCATGTCCGCGCCGAGCGTCAGCAGGCCGGCTGACTGGGCCAGCGCCTCAATAATCATGACACCCGGCATCACCGGTTGCCCAGGGAAGTGCCCCACGAAGTACGGCTCGTCGATCGTCACGTTCTTGAGGGTTTTGATCCGCGTCTGCGGCTCGAATTCGAGCACGCGATCGACCAGCAAAATCGGATACCGATGCGGCAGCAGCTCCAGAATCTTGTGGATATTGATGTCGGATGCGTTCATGGTGATTTGTCTTCGTCGTGTTTGTGTTGAGCCTGGTACCCGAGGCTGCCCCGATTCAGGGCCATTCGAAAGTGAAAGTTTCCGGGCCGCGGCTCCGATGCCGCTTTCCCATCGCCCGCGTCAATTGTCGTGAAATTGTGTAGGACAACATATAGCAAAGCAAAGATGTCGACTCGAGGTGACTGATGACTTTATTGACAGCCTCGCCGAAATAATGCCGTCACTTCGTCTATGTTCGAACAAAAGTCGTCAATTCGTATCGTGCACTTCGAGGTCCGAACATAGAGCATTGGTTCTTTAAAAATTCTCCGCACGCGATGCGCCCAGTCGCGACGTCGCGCTCCCGCCTGAGATCGATGGATGTCGTCGGCACCATCACGGGCGAAGCGGCGGCCCGTAGCGATCGTCCGCGCGCGAACGTCATGATCTCGACGCGGCGATGCGATCGGCGCACTCGCTCCCGCCGTACACCGTCTTCCCCGGCGCATCGCCCGCACGCTCCGGCAGGGCCCGCGCCGGCAGCGAAATCACGAAGCGCGCACCGCCGAGCGGCGAGTCCTCGAGTCGCACGTTTCCGCCATGCACGAGCGCGACGCGCCGCACGATCGCGAGCCCGAGACCGAATCCGCCGGTCTGCCTGTCGCGGCTCGAGTCGAGCCGCTGGAACGGTTCGAACACGCGCGCACGTTCGGCGACCGGAATGCCGGGACCGTCGTCATCCACGCTCAGCACGAGTGCACCCGACGCATCGCTCGCCGCCGACAGCCGCACCGTGCGCGACGCGTAACGCGAGCCGTTGCGAATCAGGTTCAGCAGCGCGCGCGCGACGAGTTTCGGATCGCACACGTGGGTGGCCTGCGCGCCGGCCGTCGACACGCCGAGCGTGAGGCCCCGATCGGCGACATCGTTCGCGACGTTGCCGGCAACACTGTCGATCAGCGCATCGACGACGACTTCCATCGGCGCAAGCTCGCTCGCGCCTTGTTCCAGCCGTCCGATCGTCAGCAGCTCGGTAACGAGCTCGTCGAGTTCGCGCACATCGCGCTGCAGCCCTTCGCGACGCTCGCGCATCCGGGCGCTGTCGTCGCCTTGGGCGAGTAGCGCAAGCCCGAATTCGAGGCGCGCGAGCGGCGTCTTCAGCTCGTGCGAGATCCCGTGCATCATTTCCCGCTGCTGATTGATCGATGCTTCGATTCGCTCGGCCATGTCGTTGAACTGCTGCGAGAGATCGTAGATGTTCGAGCGGCTTGACAGCTTCACGCGCGTTGCAAGGTTCCCCGCGCCGAAGGCGCGAGCGGCATTCTGCAGCCGGCGAAGGTCGCGCCAGTGATACGAAATCCACAGCGCGACGGCGAACAGCGCCGCCAGCGCGACCATGCCGTTTGCATAGATCTTGATGTCGAGGTCGGCTGGCCCGATCGGGTTCGCATGCAATACCGAACCGTCCTTGAGCGGCATGTAGTAATGCTTGCGATCGTAACTGATTGCGATCCTGCCGGCGTCGAGGTCGCGCAGCGGCGCGCCGCTCAGTTGGCTGCGGGCGTAGGCCATCGTCGCGAAACCGAATCGCTCGTTTCCGTGCTGCGCAAGTTCGCGCAGCGCGAGCGTGCGCTTCGCGCCCGGATGACGTTCGATATAGTCGTTCAGCACAAACGCGTAGGTAGACAGCGCATCGCGCTGTGCCTGCGCCACGCGCTCGTAGAAAATCCTGTTGAACGAGTATTGAATCAACAGGATCGACGCGGCGCAGCACAGAATGACGATGAGATACAGCTTGATCAATGGGCGCAGCATTTACTCGTCCCAGGCAGAAGGGCTGAACAGGTAGCCGCGGCCCCAAATGGTCTTGATCCGGCGCGGCTCCGATGACGCGTCCTCGAAGCGCCGGCGCAGCTTGGAGATGCTCGAGTCGACCGACCGGTCGATTCCGTCGAACTCGATCCCGCGCAGCTGCTTCAGGATGTCGTCGCGGCTCAGCACCGTGCCGGCCGCGCGCGCGAGGATCAGCAGCAGGTTGAACTCGGCGGTCTTCAGGTCGACGAGATCGCCGCGCCACGTGACCGTGCGGTTCGGCGGCGAAATCGTCAGTTCGCCGAACACGAGCGCGGGCGGCTGCGCATCTGCGGCCGGCTCCGGTGCGGCGGGTTCCACGCGGCGTAACAGCGCGCGGGCACGTGCCACCAGCACGCGCGGCTCGATCGGCTTCGTCACGTAGTCGTCGGCGCCGGTTTCGAGGCCCGCGACCTGGTCGTAGACATCGGCGCGCGCGGTGAGAATCAACACGGGGACATTGGTGAACGCGCGAATGCGCCGGCATACCTCCGTCCCGTCGAGATTCGGCAGCATCAGGTCGAGTATCACGAGCGCGGGCCGGTATTCGCGTACCGCGGCGACCGCGAGATCGCCGCGCGGCACGATTCTCACGGCAAATTCATAGCCGTCGAGGTATTCGCGCACGAGTCGCGCGAGTCGGTCGTCGTCCTCGATCAGCAGCACTCGGTGTGCAAGCGGATTCTCGTTCATTGTCTCCTCGAAATGCACGCACCGTCCTTCGTCCTGCACGTGGGCGCGCGGCGCGGAGCCCGAATTCTAACCGTCGTTCCGGCCGCACGGGCAGCGCACGACAGTCGGGAACAATCGATCACAATTGAACACACATTCACCGCAGATTCCGGACAGTCGCGCCACGCGGTCGAACTTAGACTTCGGGCTCCGCCACTCTGGTCCCGAAATTGTGCGTCCATCCCTCCGCTCCTTCCGCTATTGCATGCCGCTTGCCAGCCTGACGCTCGCCACGTTGGCTCACGCCGAAAACCAGTACGCGATTTCGCTCGGCGGCGGCTTCGCCCCACGCTATCCGGGCAGCAACCAGTATCGCGCCGTCGTCGCGCCCTCGTTCTCCGCGATGTTCGGCAACGGCTTCTTCATCGACACCAGCGCCGGCGCAGGCTACCGGCTGAACCTGCCGAGCGGTGCGTTCGTGTCGGCGGCCGTGGGTTACGCCGCAGGCCGTACCGACGAAAATCGTTTCGACCTGCCGGGTTCGGACCATCTGAAGGGGATGGGCCGGATTCCGGGCGCGGTGGTCGTCAGCATGCGGGCAGGTGCGAAGCTGCTGGATGGCGGCGAATTGAGCGTCACGGTCGATGCTCCGGTCACGCACACGTCGCGCGGCTTGTCCGGCCATGTCGATCTCGCGGTGCCCGTGTTCGCGGCCGGACGGCACGATGTCGTGTTGACGGGCAGCGTGCATGCGGGCACGGGGCGCTACATGCAGACCTTCTACGGCGTGACCGATGCGCAGTCGACGGCCAGCGGATTCAGGCCGTACTCGACGAGCGGCGGGGTCGACAGCGCGACGCTGTCGCTTGCGTGGAACTGGGCGGCGTCGCGGCACTGGTCGGTGCACGCGAGCAGCGGCTTCACGCGGTTGCTAGGGCGCTACGGCGACAGCCCGATCGTCCAGACGCGCAGCAACTACTATGGGATGGCCGGCGCGACGTACAAGTTCTGAAGCGTTGATCGACAACGCAGGCGCGCATTGTCCGCGCGCGACGTGCCGACGTCGCCGCGGACAGCGCGCGGCAGCATGCAATCGGCTCCGGCGGCAGGCCGGCGCCGCGACCTCGATGAGCGGATCGACCGGACCTGCGTCGGCGGCAACCGATCGTCAACCGCTCTTCGCAGCGGTGAAGTCGCCGGGCGGCAATGGTCGGTTCGCCACGTCCTTTGCCTCGGCGCGCGTCAGGCCGAGCGTCTGCAATACCATCGCCGCGGCCCGCTCGGGGAGCCGGCCCTCGTCTCCCACCGGCTTCCTCGCCCCGCCCGCAGCCGTGTCCGCCGCGTAGGACTCCGCCGCGATCGCCGCCAGGATCGTCCCCGTCATCGCGAGCACGCTCATGAACGGATCGCCGACGACGAAGCGGCGTGCCGCGATTCCGCGCTCGCTGTCCCGCCGCAAGCGCTGGCCCAGCCCGTGGTCGAGCGCGCGCACCGAGAAACCCTCCCGCACCAGAAACTGCCCCCAGAGCCGCTCGCGGCGCGCGCGCATCAGCGTGTGACGCACGCAAACCGACACGACCTCGGCCGGATCCGACAAACCGCTCGCAAGACGCTCGAGCTCGTCCGCGAAATCGTCGAACACCCATTCCGTCAGCGCGGCGAAGAGGCCGTCCTTCGATTCGAAGTGGTAGTAAAACGAGCCGAACCCCACATCCGCCGCCTCGGTGATCTCGCTGATCGCGACGTTGTCCCTGCCCTTTTCCGCCATCAGGCCGAACGCCGCCCGCAGCAAGCGCATACGTGTCGCCTGCTTGCGCCGGGCACCGCGCGGTTGGCGCTGCTCCGCGCCGCCCGCTGACGCATTCGGGCGACGCGGCCGGACCGGTTTGTCGTCCACGAGCGCGCCTTCCCCTTCCAAAAGAATTTTCTGCATGGCGCAATTCTAGATTGCTCGCTCATACTTGACAACATTATCAGTTATGAGTCTAATCTCGAAATCACAGAACCGGTTCCTGTGCAGACACTGTGGCGGACCCACGGTAGCGAGCGTCGGGGACGTGCGGACGGCCCCGTCGGCACGCTCGTTGGCCATCGCCGTGCGCAAGCCGTGCCATGTCGGCAATCGGGACGAACTGCACCTCAAACGTCGTAGTACTGATTGATCGTCATGCGCACCGTCGACGGAGACGCTCGCGCGCGCCTGCATAAACCGGTGCGACCCGCCGTGGTCGCCGAACCCTTTTCAGTTGGCCCCTCATTTGTCTTGGAAACATCGTGAAATCACCCGGTCTTGACGCGCGGACTTCAACGCGCCCGTTTCTGACACGCATCGTGCCGCCGCTTCGGCGCGCCCCGATCGCGTTCGCCTGCTGTGCGATTCTTCTCGCGGCTTGCCACTCGCATGAGGCCCCGGCGCCCGAACTGCAACCGGTGGTCGCGCTACCGGTTCATCCGGACAACGGCGCAGTGCAGCGCGTGCTGCCCGCGCAGGTTCAGGCGCGATATTCGACGCCGTTGTCGTTCCGGGTCGGCGGCAAGATCGTCGAGCGGCGCGTGAGAATCGGCGACGCCGTCAAGGCCGGCCAGGCCCTCGCGATGCTCGATCCGGCCGATCTGCACAACACTTTGCTGAACGCGCGCGCACAGCTCGATGCCGCCGAGCACCGCGTCACCTACGCAAAGCAACAACTGGATCGCGACCGCGCCCAGGCTCAGGCCAACCTGATCGCGCCCGCGCAGCTCGAGACAACGCAGGACGCGTATGCATCGGCGGTCGCGCAACGCGATTCCGCGCTCGCACAAATAGCGCTCGCGGAGGATCACCTGCGCTACGCGACGCTAGTCGCGGATCACGACGGCGTCATCACGTCGGAGGATGCCGATACCGGGCAGAACGTCGAGCCCGGCCAGGCGGTGTTTCATCTGGACTGGAGCGGCGACCTCGACATCCTCTGCGACGTCTCGGAGCGCGATCTGCGCGATCTCTCGGTCGGCCGCACCGCGCACGTCAGCCTGACGGCGCTGCCGGGCAAGGTGCTCGACGCACGCGTGCGCGAAGTCGCGGCGGCCGCCGATCCGCAGAGCCGCACCTGGCGCGTGAAGCTGACCCTGCTCTCGCCGGGCCCGGACGTGCGCTCCGGCATGACCGCCAGCGTAACGTTCGACGGCGCCGCCGACACCGCCGCGGACCGTGCGATCACCCTGCCGGCCACGGCGCTCTTTCATCGCGGCGAAGCGCCGGCGGTCTGGGTCGTTCGCAAAGGCAGCGACACGCTGGAACTGCGCCCGGTAACGGTCGGACGCTACGACGAGCGCACGATCACCGTCACGTCGGGCCTCGCGGACGAAGAACGCGTCGTGATGCAAGGCGTCCATACGGTCAGCGCCGGCCAGCACGTGCGCGTGGTGCCGCCGCTGCATGCGGAGGACTTCACGTCATGAATGCTCCGCAACACTGGCATTCGAACGACGGGGGCCACGGCGCGCAAGCCGATGCCGCGTCGCGCGACGATGACCGTTTCAATCTCTCCGCGTGGGCGCTGAAGCATCAGCAACTGGTGATTTTCCTGATCGGCCTCGCGACGATCTTCGGCGTGATCGGCTATACGCGCCTCGCGCAATCGGAGGATCCGCCGTTCACGTTCCGCACGATGGTGATCCAGACCTATTGGCCGGGCGCCACGGCGCGCGAAGTGCAGGAACAGGTCACTGACCGGATCGGCCGCCAGCTCCAGGCCGCACCGTACGTCGATAACATCAAGAGCTATTCGCGCCCCGGCGAATCGATGATCTTCTTTGCGATGAAGGATTCAGCACCCGTCGACCAGGTGCCGGAAACCTGGTATCAGGTGCGCAAGAAGGTCGGCGACATCCGGCCGACGCTGCCGAAGGGCACCGTCGGCCCGTTCTTCAACGACGAATTCGGCGACGTCTATACCAACATCTATGCGCTCGAAGGCGACGGCTATTCACCCGCGCAGCTGCACGATTACGCGGACAAGCTGCGCACCGTGCTGCTGCGCGTGCCGGGCGTCGCGAAGGTCGACTACTTCGGCGACCCCGCCCAGCACGTGTTCGTCGAGATCTCGAACGCGCAGCTGACGCGACTCGCGATCACGCCGCAGCAGCTCGCGCAGGCCATCGACGCGCAAAACGCCGTCGCCCCGGCAGGCACGGTCACGACGGCCGACGATCGCGTGTTCGTACGACCGGGCGGCGCATTCAAGGACACGCAGGCGCTCGCCGACATGCTGATCACGGTGAACGCCCGGACGTTCCGGCTCGGCGACGTCGCGAAGGTCACGCGCGGCTACGACGATCCGCCCGTCACGCAGATGCGTACGAACGGTCACTCGGTGCTCGGCATCGGCATCACGATGCAAAAAGGCGGTGACGTGATCGACCTCGGCAAGGCGCTCGATGCAAAGGCAAGCGAGTTGCAGGCCGGCTTGCCGGCCGGTCTGAAGCTGACCGCGGTGTCGAGCATGCCGCATGCCGTCAAGCACTCGGTGGACGACTTCGTCGAAGCGGTCGGCGAAGCCGTCGCGATCGTGCTCGTCGTCAGCCTCGTGTCGCTGGGCCTGCGCACCGGCATGGTCGTCGTCATCACGATTCCGATCGTGCTCGCCGTGACGGCACTGTGCATGCACGCGTTCGGCATCGGCCTCGACAAGGTGTCGCTCGGCACGCTGGTGCTCGCGCTGGGGCTGTTGGTGGACGATGCGATCATCGCCGTCGAAATGATGGCGGTGAAGCTCGAGCAGGGCTGGAGCCGGACACGCGCCGCGGCATTCGCGTATACGAGCACGGCGTTCCCGATGTTGACCGGCACGCTCGTCACGGTATCGGGCTTCCTGCCGATCGCGCTCGCGAAATCGAGCACCGGCGAATACACGCGGTCGATCTTCGAGGTATCCGCGATCTCGCTGATCGTGTCGTGGTTCGCGGCCGTCGTGCTGGTGCCGCTGCTCGGCTACCACATGCTGCCCGAGCAGCATCACGACGCTCATGCACATGGGCAGGACGTTTATGAAACGGGCTTTTACCGGCGGCTGTCCGGATGGATCTCGGCGTGCATCGAGCGCCGCTGGGTGGTGCTGGGCGTAACGGGTGTGCTGTTCGCGATCGCGATGGCGGCATTCACGCGCGTGCCGCAGCAGTTTTTCCCGAATTCGGAGCGGCCGGAACTGCTGGTCGACATGCGCTTGCCGGAAGGCGCGTCGTTCGACGCGACACTGCGTGAGGCCAGGCGGCTCGAGAAGGTACTCGATGGCCGGGCAGAAATCGATCACGTCGTCGATTTCGTCGGCACCGGCGCGCCGCGCTTCTACCTGCCGCTCGACCAGCGGCTCCAGCAGCCGAACTTCGCGCAGTTCGTGATCACGGCCAAGGACGTCGAATCGCGCGACCGCTTGTCGCATTGGCTCGAATCGACGCTTGCAAGCCGCTTCCCGACCGTGCGCACGCGCGTCGCGCGCCTCGAAAACGGGCCGCCCGTCGGCTTTCCGATCAAGTTCCGCGTGAGCGGCGACGACATCGCGACCGTCCGCGGCATCGCCGAAAAAGTGGCGGACAAGGTGCGTGCCGATGCCCGCACGCGCAACGTGCAGTTCGACTGGGACGAGCCGGCGGAGCGATCGGTGTCGTTCGAAATCGATCAACTGAAGGCGCGCCAGCTCGGCGTGACGTCGCAAGATGTGTCGGGTTTTCTCGCGATGACGCTGTCCGGCTATACGGTCACGCAGTATCGCGAG
Organism: Burkholderia stagnalis; assembly: GCF_039848545.1. NCBI lineage: Bacteria > Pseudomonadati > Pseudomonadota > Betaproteobacteria > Burkholderiales > Burkholderiaceae > Burkholderia > Burkholderia stagnalis. Next base: position 505,706 of record NZ_CP156687.1, on the reverse strand, counting down.
CGCGACAAGCTGATCGACGTCGACCTGCGTGCGCCGAAGAGCGAACGCATCGACCCGTCCAGGCTCGCCGGCCTGGCGATCCCGACGCCGCACGGCCCGGTGCCGCTCGGCACGATCGGCCACGTGCGCGACACGCTCGAATACGGCGTGATCTGGGAACGCGACCGCCAGCCGACCGTCACGGTGCAGGCCGACGTCCGTGGCGAAGCGCCGAGCATCGGCGTGACGCGCGACATCGACAGCGCCCTGGCGACGCTGCGCGCCACGCTGCCGGCCGGTTACCGGATCGAGATCGGCGGTGCAGCCGAGGAGAGCATGAAGGGCCAGACGTCGATCAACGCGCAGATGCCGCTCATGATCATCGCGGTGCTGACGCTGCTGATGATCCAGCTGAAGCGCTTCTCGCGCACCTTCATCGTCGTGCTGACGGCCCCGCTCGGCCTGATCGGCGTGGTCGCGGCGCTGCTGCTGTTCGGCAAGCCGTTCGGCTTCGTCGCGCTGCTCGGCGTGATCGCGATGTTCGGGATCATCATGCGCAATTCCGTGATCCTGGTCGATCAGATCGACCAGGACATCGCGGCCGGGCAGCCGCGCTTCGCCGCGATCGTGGGCGCGACCGTGCGCCGCTTCCGGCCGATCATGCTGACTGCCGCCGCCGCCGTGTTCGCGCTGATTCCGCTGTTGCGTTCCGGCTTCTTCGGCCCGATGGCCACCGCGCTGATGGGCGGCATCACGATCGCGACGGTGCTGACCATCTTCTTCCTGCCGGCCCTCTATGCGACGTGCTTCAAGGTGCGCAGCGACGAACGCGAGTCGCGCGCGATGGACGTCGCGTCCTCGGAGACATGCTGATGAATTTCCCCCGTATCACATCGGTGCTCGCCGCGAGCGCAGCGCTCGGCCTGAGCGGCTGTGCAATGGCCCCGAGCAGCACGCCGCCCGCGATGCCGTCGCCGGCGCACTACGGCGCGACGCCTCAGGCGCCGCGCACCGCCGAAGCGGCAGGCGTCGCGCAGCAATTCGACGTCGGCGCCGCGCCCGTCCCGCAATGGTGGCGCCTGTATCGCTCCAGCGCGCTCGACGCGCTGGTCGACGAAGGCCTGCGCGCAAATCCGACGCTGGCCGCGGCGGAAAAGACGCTCGCCGCCGCGCAGGAGGAACTGCGCGCGCAGATCGGCGCATCGACGCTGCCGTCGATCGACGCGAACGCGCAGGCGGCCCGCACGCGCACGCCGGACATCTCCGGCGCAGGCGCGCAAAGCCTGCGCTACAACGTCTTCGTCGGACAACTGCAGGCGCATTACACCTTCGACCTGTTCGGCGCCACGCGATATGCGAACGACGCGAGCGCCGCGCGCGTCGACGCGCGCGGTTGCGAGCTCGAAGCGGCAAGGCGTGCGCTGGCGGCCAACATCGTCGGCACCGCCATCCGCGCCGCGACGCTCGACCGCCAGATCCTGCTGACGGAGCGCCTGGCCGCCGTCGCCGAGGCATCCGCACTCGAAGACCAGCAGCGTTACGCGCTCGGCGCGGTGTCCCACGTGGAGGCGCTGGCGTCGACGCAGGGCGCGGCGTCGCTTGCCGCGACGCTGCCGCCGCTGCGCCAGCAACGTGCGAGCGCGGTTCACGCGCTGGCGATCCTGCTGGGCCGCACGCCCGATACGCCGCCGCCGGTCCCCTCCTTCACCGGGCTGTCGCTGCCGGAACACGTGCCCGTGGTCGTGCCGTCCGACCTGCTGAAGGCACGCCCTGACATCCGCGCGGCCGCGGCAGCCGTGAAGGCGGCATCGGCGGACGTCGGCGAGGCGACCGCCCAGTTGTTCCCGAGCCTGTCGCTCACGGCGACGATGGGGCGCGGCGGCTTCAGCTGGCCAGCGCTGTTGTCGGGCGCGGGCGGGCTGTGGGCCGTCGGCGCCGGGCTGTCGCAGCCGATCTTCCACGGCGGTGCGCTGCTGGCTCACCGGCGGGCGTCGCGCGACGCGTACGACGCCGCAGTGCTGCAGTACAAGGCGGCGGTGCTGTCCGCATTCGGCGACGTCGCCGATTCGCTCGCCGCGCTGGACAACGACGCGCAAGCGCTGGCCGCGAACGAACGCGCGGCGCGCGCGGCCGGCGAGGCCTTCCACGAAACGGCGCAACGCCGCACATTGGGTGCCGTTCCGATGTCCGCGCAACGGTCGGGCGAGCAGCGCTATCTGAGCGCGGAGCTCGATGCGGTGCGTGCCGCGAGCCGACGGATGACCGATACGGCGGCGTTGCTGCAGGCAATGGGCGAACTGCCGCCCGACACCGGCACGACGGTCGCGGCGCGGCAATAGCCGCTGCTTGCGTCGATGGACCGGCCGCGCGCGTTCGGGCCGCACCGGTCCGCAATCTCGAAGCCCGATGCCCGGCGTACCGTGCGTCGCGCGGCGCCGGGCCTTCATGACCCGCATGATCGAGACCCGATGAAATCCGACAACCTGGTCGCCTGCCACGAATGCGACCTGCTGCTTCAGCGTCCGCCGCGCCGCCGGCCGATATCGTGCGCCGCATTGGTCGAAGGCGGCGTTGCGGTCGCGCCGGTCGACGCCGGCGCCGGCGGATCGGGCTGCGCGACCCGGTCGTCGGACGGGCGACATGGAACCCGGCGTTCGAAGCCGGCTTCCATGTCGCGCCGGGCGAGCATCTTGGCGTTGACTTGCGATGTACATCCCGATGTCGACGACGCTGACCACCAATGCGAAAAGCGCGACGTCGCGAATCCGCTCGTCACGCATCTGGATCTCGTCTATTCGTTCCAGCGCCCGGGTCGACATGACATTTCGCGTGGCGCGATATTGCGCCGCATCAGTCAATTCCACCGCACAGACCGCACAGGATGAAACCCTCACGCCTCTCCCGCGAGCAACGCCGGCTCGACACCCGCGAACGGCTTATCGCCGCCGCTCGCGAATGCTTCATCGCGAAGGGCTTGGCCGATACGACCGTCGAGGATATCGCCGGGCGCGCGGGTTACACGCGCGGCGCGTTCTATGCGAACTTCGCGCACAAGCGCGAGCTGTTGATCGAGATCCTGCGTCGCGACCGCGATCGACTGCTGACGAAGGTGCGGCCGGCGACGCGCGCGCGTTGCGGTTCTCGTACGGTCGCCGACTACGCGGACATTGCCGCCGGCTGGGAATGTTTCCCGCTGTGGGTCGAGGTCCATCTGTACGCGCTGCGCGATGCCGGATTCCGGCAGATGGTCGACCGCCTGCAGGCCGAACCGGCCGCGCCACCGGATATGGCAGGCGGCTTGGCGGGTGCCGCGGACGCGATGCCATGCTCGACCGAATGGGCGGCCACGCTCGGCGTTGCGCTGCTGAGCGTCGGCGCGCGATGCGCACGGCGTGGCGATGCGGCGTAGCGGACGGCCATGCGAGCGCTCGTCGGGGCCATTGCCGTATCTGATACCGCCGTGGATCCAGACGGGCCGTGTTGTTAGCGGGTGGTTTCCGTTCCACTCGCGTCTGTCTTCCGCCTTTCGAGACGCAGAAAGGTGTCTGCGGCCACCCGCCTGAACACGATGTGAGCAAACCCGACAAACGCGGCTCGCCATGGGCAACGAACGCAACGAATCCATCGATGACGGTCAGCCAGCCGATGTGGAAGCGTCGTGGCGGAAATGCATGAAGCCGGAAACGCTCGACGCATATTGCACTGCGTCGTCCTTTGGACCTGGCCTAATCTCGCACCAGAATTCCTGATGACGGGCACCGAGACGGCGGGCCGCCTCATAGCGGTGAAAGTGACTGGCGAGCCAGAACCGGCAGCCATCAAAGAAGACCCTCATTGCCGGCCGTGCCGCGCGCATTGAACCAACGCGGATGGCGCTCATGGCTTCCTCGAGCGCTTCGTCGCCGAGTGACGCCTTGCCGAGAAGCTCGTCGTCAACTGAAAGTTGTAAAAACTTGAGGTAGTCGATTCCGAGCACGCCAGCGGGAAGCCGAATCGATGAGCGAACAGACGAGCGAGCATCGCCGGGCATCGTGATGTCCGATTCTGCGGGACAGCAAGACAGTCGAGACACGGGCCTATGTCGCCACGGCCCCGTCCTGGCTGGTCATGCAAGTTCACTCGTCAGCCATGAGATGGCGGATGACCAGCGCCGGGTCTGCGATATCCAGAATTAGCCGGCGAAGTATGCGCCTGCGCATGTGCTCCTCGTCGAGACTCCAGGGCTCGCCCTTTTCGCTGAGGTAGCGCGCAAGTGCGTCCTTGTTGTCGGCGCCTGCGGGCAGGTTAAGCCGGGCGGTCAGCAGTCCTGCCACGACGTCGTCGAGCTCAATGTCGAGCGGCTTTGCGTCAATGCGAAGTTCGAGTTTCATGTTGGTTTCCGGAAAAAGGCGGCGCCGCATTACGAGGACAGCGTGCGGCGCCGAACGCGTTGCGCCGGCCGCGACTGTTGGCCGGCGCATGCACGACCCGCTGCCGGGTCAGTACTCGAGTTCCGGTGTGGCGGACTGCACCGGCTTTTCGTCCTTCGGCGCTTCGGCAGCCGTTGCATCCGTCGTCAGGGTCAGCCCGGCAATCGATGCGGCGCTCCATCCTGCAGCAGCCGGCCGCTGCCGGCTGCGACGACTTCGCCTTGTTCTGGTTTTTCTGCCGCGGAATCGGGTATCACGATGCCCGAAGCCGTCGTCCGCTGCGTCTCGATTCGCTTGACGATAACCCGGTCGTAGAGGGGACGAATCTGCATTTCCATCTCCTGAGCGATTAAAGGATCACCAATGAGGGAATCCGGCTGCGGGTACCGGGGCGCGCGGAACGCCGCGGTGCAGCCGAGCCGATGTCTGGCGGATTGCGAAATAGTGGCGCCCATCGCGCGCTTCAAGAGGGCGTGAAAACGGCTCGTTGTAACAAATTGTTTCGGCGCGGCAGCAGGTCGATGGGGACTTCGCCAACGCCCAGGAGGCACGCGATGAAGCGCTGGAGCTTGCCGTCGCATGGATCCAGCAACGCTCAGTCGTTTCGGAGCGGTATGTCCGGCGGACCTAGCGCGCCGGTCGAAAGCCGAGCGTCACCGTAGCGGAAAATACATTCGTCACCGGTTTTTCACCGGTCGTTGACGACGGAGAGACGCGAAACCGTATGAATTCGTGAGCTCGCGCGCTGCGCATTGAAATTGTCACCGGGCAGGCGTCGCGAATACCCGTCAATGCGATGCACCGAACAATCGAATCACGACGCCGCGCAGCCACCGGTTGCCCGCCTCATGGTGATAGCGCGCATGCCAATGCTGCCGTACCGCAAACCCGTCAACCGGGATCGGGCACGCATGAACCGCCAGATCGCTGGCCTGAGCCAGTGTCTGGCCGATATGACGGGGTAGCGTCGTGATCAGGTCGGTCGTCTGGACGATCGCACCCAAACCCAGAAAACCCGGCAACTCCAGCACCACGTCGCGCTCGATGCGCGCCTGTCGCAGCGCCTGCTCGAGGAGTTGTGCGCCCGTTCCCGCCGTAATGGCGACATGTCCTTCCGAACGATACTGCTTTGCCCCGAGGCGACCGCGAATCCTCGGGTGATGCCGGTTGGCCAGACATACCCAGTCCTGGTCGTACAGCTTCTGCTGATAAATGCCGCCGCCTAGCCACGGCACATAGCCGATCGCCAGATCGGCTTCGCCGGATTCGAGCGCGCGTTCCGTATTGCCGTCGATCCGTGCGGCTTCCAGCCGGACGCCGGGCGCCTGCGCCCGGACGTGGGCCAGCAGCCGCGGAAGCAGCGTGATGTGGCTCGCGTCGGTCATGCAGATGCGAAACCGTCTCTGGGCTGTCGCAGGATCGAACGCGATTTCCCACGCGGTGAAGCGCCGCAGCGACTCGAGAATTTCCCGGCATGGCCCGATCAGCGCGTCGGCTTGCGGCGTCGGCGCCATGCCGCCGGGCGTTCGGATGAAGAGCGGATCGTGCAGGTATTCCCGCAAGTGCCCGAGCCAGATGCTGACCGTCGGCTGGCTCTGGCCCAGTTGCTCGGCTACGCGCGTGACGCTGCGCACGTCGTACAGGAGATCGAAAAGCTGAAGCAGCTTCAGGTCGGGCAGGTCGGCGGGCATCATGGCGTTATTGTCCATCGCAATGACGACATTGTATCCATTGTATTGTCGGCATGAACGGCGACTCCTATCGTGAGGCCATACGTCAGCTTTGCATGGGACCAGAGTAAGGCGCCAAAGCGCCAACTCTGGTCGACAAAGGAGAAGCCATTGAAAATAGCAATTCTGGGCGCTGGCGCGCTGGGCTGTGCGATCGGCGCCACCCTCACCCAAGGCGGCCATGAGACCTGGCTGATCGACCGCTCGCCCGCGCACGTCGATGCGATGAGCCGCGACGGCCTGCGCGTCGACGACGCCGGCGGCACCCGCCACGTACGCGTCCACGCGACGACTCGGGCTGCCGACGTCGGCGTGGCCGACCTGGTGGTGGTGCTGGTCAAGTCGTTCCACACCGATGCGGCCATCCGCGGCGCCCAATCGCTGGTGGGGCCGGATACCGCCGTGCTGTCGCTGCAGAACGGCCTCGGACACGAGGACATCCTGATCGACGTCGTCGGCCGCGAGCGCGTCCTCGCGGGCAAGACCTACGTCGGCGGCGTGCTGCGCGGCGCGGGCCATATCGAATCCGGCGTGATCGGCAAGTACACCTATATCGGCGAACTCGACGGCCGCATTACACCGCGCGTACAGGCGATCGCCGCCGCGTTCGATGCCGCCGGCCTGGCCACGACGATCAGCGACAACATCGTCGGCACGATGTGGGACAAGCTGCTGGTGAATGTCGCGACGGGCGCGCTGACGGGCCTTACCGGCCTCACCTACGGGCAGCTTTACGACGAACCGCTGCTGAAGGCGACGTCGCTCGCGGCCGTGGCCGAGGCGATCGCGGCCGCGCAGGCAGCCGGCGTCAAGCTGTCGATGACCGATCCCGAACAGGCATGGACGCTCGCCGCCGAGGGGCTGCCCGCAGCCTTCAAGACGTCGATGCTGCAAAGCCTGGAAAAGGGCTCGATCACCGAAATCGACTTCATCAACGGTTCGGTCGTGCGCTGGGGGCAGCGCTACGGCGTGCCGACCCCGGTGAATGCAACGCTCGTCGCCTGCATCAAGGGGCTGGAACGCGCAATGGCCGATCGCCAACGGCAGGAGGCCGCCGCATGAATGCCCCGAAAGCCTATCTCGAACACGTTGCGATCTGGGTGAAGGACATCCGCTGGCACATCCGTTTCTTCGAGGAAGTGCTCGGCATGACTCTGCGCGAAGTGGACGGCACGCTCGACGCGCCGCGGCAGTACTGGACGCTCGGCGGCCTGCAGTTCATCCACGCGCCGGAACACGATGGCCCGGAAGGCCGCCTCGCCCACCTCGGCGTGATGTGCGAAGACCTGGAGGCCGCGCTTGCCGCGGCACAACGATTCGGCGTGACGGAAATGCCGCAGGGGCGGAACTGGCTTCGCCTGCCCGACGGGCTTGCCGTCGAACTGATCCAGGCCCGGCCGGCTTCCTGCGTCGCGCAGGCGCTGGCGATCAACCCGCGCGCGGAGGCGTGACCATGACGATCGTCGAAAAATACTGGGACGACGCCCGCGAGGGTGACGTGTGCACGAGTCCGAGCTACATCGTGACCAAGGAGCGCATTCTCGCGTACGCCGACCTCACCGGCGACCATACGCCCGTCCACGTGGACGAGGAATACGCGAACGCGAGCCATTTCGGGTGCCTCGTCGCGCACGGGCTGTTCGGCTTGTCCATCGCCGACGGCCTGAAGACGCAGAGCGACTATCGCTTTCTGCCGGGCATGTCGCTCGGCTGGACGTGGGATTTCCTGCTGCCGATCAAGGTCGGCGACGTGCTGCACGTGAAGTTCCGCGTCGGCTCGATGCGGGCCAGCAAGAGCCGCCCGGGCTGGGGCATCGTGGTGCTGCCGTCGGAGCTGATCAATCAGGACGGTCAGGTCGTTCAGCACGGCGAGCATCGCCTGATGGTGCCGCGCCGCCCGGAGGCACTGTAATGCAGGCCCGCCCACTCGAAGGCATTCGCGTCGTCGACTACAGCCACTTCCTTGCCGGTCCGTATGTCGGGCGCTGTCTCGCGGCGCTCGGCGCCGAAGTCATCAAGGTCGAGCGGCCCGGCTCGGGCGACGCCGGACGCCAGCACGCGACCGTGCTCGACGACCAGCAAAGCGGCTACTTCCTGCAGCTCAACATGGGCAAGCGCGGCGTGAGCGTCAACATGAAGGACGCGCGCGGCAAGGCGTTCATGCAGCGCCTGTGCGACTCGGCCGACGTGTTCATCGAGAACTATCGGCCGGGCGCGCTGGACAAGCTCGGGCTCGGCTATGCCGAACTGTCGGCGCGCAATCCGGGCCTCGTCTACTGTTCGATTTCGGCGTACGGGCATACCGGTCCCGATGCGCATCGCGCAGGCTTCGGGCTGATCGCGGAAGCCAAGAGCGGAATCATGCAGATGGTCGGCACGCCGGGCGAGCGGCCGCCGTTGCTGCGCATCTCGCTCGGCGATATGTACACCGGCATTCATGCGGTCGCGGCCATCAACGCCGCGCTGCTGGGGCGCGTGAAGAGCGGCCGCGGGCAACACGTCGACATGGCGCTGTACGACACGCTGGTATCGATGCACGAATATGCGGTGCAGTGCTACACGCTGAAAGGCGTGCTGCCCGAGCAGACGGGGCACGACATGCCGACCTCGACGCTCTATGGCGTGTTCCGCGCCGCGGACGGCGATCTCGTGATCGCCGCGCAAGTCGACGACGCGTGGAAGCGCTTTGCCGAGCTGATCGCGACGCACGGCGGCCCGGCAAGCTTCGGCGCCGACACGCGGTTTCACGACAGCACCGGGCGCAACGCGCACCGCGCGGAGATCCTGTCCGTGGTCGAGCCGTGGGTGGCCGCGCGTTCCGTCGCGTCGGTACTGGATCTGCTGGACGGCATCGACGTTCCCTGCGCGAAGGTGCAGCGCATCGACGAGGTGTTGAACGATCCGCAGATCCAGGCCAGAGGCATGGTCGTCGAGCAACAGCATCCGCGCTACGGGACGCTGCGCCTGCCCAACCTGCCGTTCCGGTTTTCCGATTGCGATACGACGATTCGCGACGTCGCGCCCGATCTCGGGCAGCACAACGCGGAAATTGCTCTTTCCCTCGGGTTCGATTCGGCCGAAATCGACGCGATGCAGGCCGATGGCGTTCTCTATTCAAAAGCGAGCCAATGATGACCGACCAATACGCGGTGATCGGCAATCCGATCGGACACACGAAATCCCCACTGATTCACGGTCTCTTCGCGCAAGAAACGCGGCAGGACATCAGCTATACGGCGATCGAGGGGCCCGTCGAGCCGGCAGGCGCTTTCGCTGTCGCGGTCCGTGCGTTTTTCGAGGGCGGCGGCAAGGGCATCAACGTTACCGCGCCGTTCAAGCTCGATGCGTTCGCGATGTCGGACGAACGCAGCGAGCGCGCGATGCTCGCGGGCGCGGCCAACGCGCTCAAGTTCGACGGCGGCCGTATCCTGGCGGACAACTTCGACGGCATCGGACTGGTTCGCGATATCGAAGCGAACCTCCATCTGCCGATGGCCGGCAAGCGTGTACTGGTGCTCGGTGCAGGCGGCGCGGCACGCGGCGCGCTTTTGCCGTTCCTCGAAGCCGGACCGGCTGAACTGGTCATCGCGAATCGCGACGTCGACAAGGCGCGCGCACTCGCCGCGCAGGTTGCCGGACGCGGTTCGCTCGTTGCCAGCGGCTACGCAGACCTCGCGCGGATGGGGCGTTTCGACCTGGTCGTCAATGCGACGTCGGCCAGCCTGACCGGCGACCTGCCGCCGGTCCCGCCGAGCGTGTTCAGTCCGGCCGGCACGGCCTACGAACTTGCATACGGCAAGCGGCTGACGCCGTTTCTCCGGCTCGCGAAAAATGCCGGGGTGCACGGGATCGCGGATGGCGTCGGCATGCTGGTCGAGCAGGCGGCCGAAGCGTTCGCGTGGTGGCGCGGCGTACGCCCCAGGACCAGTTCGGTGATCGATCGGCTGGCCGTGCCGTTTGATTGAACACGCGATGGAGATCCACATGAAGAAGATCCTGATGCTGCACGGCATCAATCACAACATGTTCGGCAAGCGCGATCCGGCACAGTACGGGACGATCACGCTCGCGCAGATCGATGCGCGGCTGCAAGGGCTCGCGACGGAACTGGGTGTACAGGTGGAATCGTTCCAGACAAACAGCGAGGGCGCGATGTGCGAGCGCATTCATCGCGCTTTCGAGGAACGCCAGGATGCGGTGCTGATCAACGCGGGGGCGTGGACGCATTACAGCTACGGCATTCGCGATGCCCTTGCGATCCTCACGTGCCCGATCGTCGAACTGCACATGTCCAACATTCATGCACGCGAGCCGTTCCGGCATCACTCCGTCCTGGCCGAGATCGTCAGCGGGCAGATTTGCGGCTTCGGCGTCCAAAGCTATCTGCTGGCGCTGAGGGCCGCAGTGTCGGCGCTCGGCGAGGATTAGGCCGATTCCCGCGTCGGCAGCCGATGCGGGACCGACGCCCATGCGCAACCGCTTTCGGGTGTACGACGATGCTGCGTGCGCTTTTCACGGCAGCCGCAGCGCCCGGCGGGCGCCCCGCCTGGCTGATCGCCGGTGCGATCGCGTTCGGCATCGTCGATGCCATATCACCCATGGCCCGGCGCGGCATGACTATTCCAGGCCGTCTGACAGCCGACCGGTTCGGCGTCAGGCACACGTTCCCGATGAACGCCTGAAGTAACCCTGTGCCAGGGCGACCCAATACCGGACGCCGGCCGGAATGATTTCGTCGTTGAAATCGTATTTCGGGTGATGCAGCGCCGGCGCGCCCGTTTCGGCCGGCGCATTGCCGATCAGCACGTAAGCGCCGGGGCGCTCCTCCAGCATGAAGCCGAAGTCTTCGGACGTCATGTTCGGCGGCACGTCGGGGTAAAGGCGTTCGTCGCCGAACGTCTCGCGAATCACCGCTTCGCAGAGCGCGGTCTCGGCCGGCGTGTTGACCGTCGCCGGGTAGTACTGAAAAAATTCGACGTCGGCTTGCGCGCCATGTGCGCGGGCCAGCCCCTCGCACATGAGCTGGACGTCGCGCTGCAGTTGTTGCTGCAATGCAGACGACAGCGTGCGTATCGTCCCGCGCAGCTCGGCGCTGTCCGGAATGACGTTGTCCGTCGTTCCCGCATGGAACATGCAGACCGAAATGACGGCGGGATCCACCGGATCCTTGTGCCGCGCAGCGATGGTCTGACACTGCAGCACCATCGAGCATGCGAGCGGGACGGGATCGACGCCCAGATGCGGCTGCGCCGCATGCGCGCCTTTGCCGGCTACCGTGATCCTGAACCGGGCGCCCGCGGCCATGATCGGCCCCGTGCGCAACCCGAAATGCCCGGCCGGCAAACCGGGCCAGTTGTGCATGCCGAATACCGCCTCCGTCGGGCATTGCTCGAACAGCCCGTCGTCGATCATCTTCCGCGCGCCCGCACCGCCCTCTTCTCCAGGCTGAAACACGAAATGAACCGTGCCCGGCAGCTGCGGCAGGTCCTTCATGATGCGCGCGGCCCCGAGCAGCATGACGGTATGCCCGTCATGCCCGCACGCATGCATGACCCCTTGCGCGCCCGATGCGTGTGCGAAGTCATTGACTTCCTGGATCGGCAACGCATCCAGATCGGCACGGAGCACGATGCCGCGGCTCGGGTCCGCACCGGGCAGGCTCGCGACGACGCCCGTGCCGCCCAGCCCGCGCAACACCGCATAGCCGAGATCTTCAAGCTCGCGGGCAACGACGTCGGCCGTCCGGTGTTCCTCGAATCGCAGCTCGGGATGCGCATGCAGATCGCGGCGCAAGGCCGTCCAGTGTGCGTGATGTGCTTTCAGGGACGTCTCGGGGAGGTCAGGGTTTTCCAATGCCGGCACCTTCGAAAATCAGACAGCTTCCATTCTGTACTGCGCCGCGTTCGCGCGCAGCGGCTGCTTCAGTCGTAGAAGCCCAGGATCGACTTGACCTCCGTGTACTCCTCCATCCCTTCGATCCCGTACTCGCGGCCGTTGCCCGACTGCTTGTACCCGCCGAACGGCGCCTGAGGGTCCCATGCCGGGTAGTTCAGGTGCACCTGCCCCGACCGGATGCGCGCAGCCACCGCGCGCACGCGTTCCTTGTCGGCGCCCTGCACATGGGCGCCAAGCCCGTAGACCGTGTCGTTCGCGATGGCGACGGCTTCGTCGACGGTGTCGTACGGAAGGATCGCGAGGACCGGGCCAAAGATCTCCTGCTGCGCGATCGCCATGTCGGTGCGGACGTCGGAAAAGACGGTCGGCCGCGCATAAAAGCCCCGGTCGAATCCCGCCGGCCGCCCGGGGCCGCCGGCGATCAGCTTCGCCCGTTCGTCGATGCCCGCGTCGATCATCTGCGCGACCCGGCCGAACTGCGCGCGATTGGCCAGCGGGCCATGCGTCGTCGCCTCGGCGAACGGATCGCCGACCACCATCCGCTCCATGGCCGCGACGGCCAGTTCCTCGACGCGGCCCAGGACGCTGCGCGGCACGATCAACCGGGTCGGCGCGCTGCACGACTGGCCCATGTTCCGGAACGCGGCGGCGACGCCCGGCGCGACGGCGCGCTGCAGGTCCGCATCGGGCAATACGATGTTCGGCGACTTGCCGCCAAGCTCCTGCGCGACGCGCTTGACGGTCGGCGCGGCCGCTTGCGCAACCAGCACGCCGGCGCGCGTCGATCCGGTGATCGAAACCATGTCGACCTCCGGGTGCGACGCGAGCGACGCGCCCACTTCCGTTCCGCTGCCGCTCACCAGGTTGAACACGCCCGCGGGCACGCCCGCATCGGCGATCACTTCCGCGAACAGCAACGCGCTGAGCGGTGACAGCTCACTGGGTTTCAGCACCACCGTGCAGCCTGCCGCGAGCGCCGGGCCGACTTTCGCGGTGATTTGATAGATCGGCCAGTTCCACGGTGTGATCAGCGCGCAGACGCCGATCGGCTCACGCACGATCGCGGTCGTCCCGCGCCGGGTCCGGAACGGATAACCGGCCAGATTGTCGCGCGCGACCCGGATATGTTCCGCCGCGAGCGGCACATGGGCACTGCGTGCGTAGTTGATCGGCGCGCCCATTTCCATCGCGAGCGCCATGGCGAACCGTTCGGCGCGCGCCAGTATCAACGCGTGAACGCGGTCGAGCAGCGCGGCGCGCTGCTGCGGCGAGGTCGCGGCCCAGCGCTCGAAAGCGTGGCGCGCGGCCCGCACCGCGCGATCGGCGTCGCGCGCGTTGCCGAGCGGGATCTCGCACAGCGTGTCTTCCGTGGACGGACAGACGACCGCGAACCGGTCCCCGCCATCGGGCAAAACCCAGTCGCCGTCGATGAAGAAACGATTCAGCCTTCCGGCTTCCGTCAAGTGACGAACCGGTGAATCGATGGGTGAATTCATTACAGAGTGTCCTTGAGTCGATGCCATGCGCTGCGACACGGCCTCAAACTAGAAATCGGCAACCTTGCCCCACGCGGAATCGCCGAACCGGCTCGGCCGATACGGCATCGGGTCCACGATCGGTTGCGCGCCCGTGACGAGATCCGCGATCAAGTGGCCGGCGCCCGGGCCAATGCCGAAACCGTGCCCGGAAAAACCTGCCGCCAGGATCAATCCCGGCACGCCCGGCACTTCGCCGATACCCGGGACGCCGTCCGGCGTGCTGTCGACGAACCCCGCCCATGCGTGCGTGATCGTTGCTTCGCGTAGCTCGGGCAGCAGTTCGACGGCACGGCGGTACGTTTCGGTGACGGTCGGCATATCGGGCTTCGGATCCAGAATGCGCACCGCCTCCATCGGGGTCGGCGCATCGAGCCGCCACCGCTTGAGCGTTTCATGGCCGCCGCGCATGCCCTCGAGGCCGCCCGGCAGCAGGTTGCGCCAGCGCTTCGCGAACATCGGCACGAACTGCGGAGCGAAGCGCAGGAACTGCGGCGTCACGTCCACGCGCGCGCGGCCGCTGATGGCCAGTGCGTAGCGTCCATCGCTGCGGCGCGTCACGGACACGCCGGAGGTGTACAACGCATCCGGCAAGCGCTGTTCGACCGGCGACACGCTCAGGATCGACTGGCGGATCGACGCCTGTGGAAAACGGATGTCGAGCTGGCGGCAGAACGACGACGCCCACGCGCCCCCGGCGAGCACGACGGTCCTGGTCCTGATCACGCCGGCTTCCGTGACGACGCCGCTGACACGGCCGCCCTCGAGCTCGATGCCGCGCGCCGCGCAGTGCTGGTGGACGCTGCCGCCGAGCTTCATGAGCGCAGCGGCCACGGCCGGCGCGGCCTTCCCCGGGTCGGCCGTGCCGTCGCTCGGCGAGAACACGCCGCCTTTCCACGGCCGCCCGGTGGCGCGCCCGCGTTCGCCGGCTTGCTTGCTGTCGAGCATGCAGGTCGTCACGCCCGCGGTTTTCGCGAAGTCGCCCCACTTGGCCCAGCGGGACAGCTCGGCCTCGTCATTGCTCAGATACAGCAGCCCGCAGCGATGAAAACCCGTGTCTTCGCCGGATTCGGCGGCGAATCGTTCCCACAGATCGATGCTCTTGCTCGCCATCGGCAATTCGCGCTCGTCGCGGTTCTGTTGCCGGCACCAGCCCCAGTTGCGGCTCGACTGCTCGGCCCCGATCCGCCCCTTCTCGACCAGCGCGACCGATACCCCGCGCCGGGCCAGGTAGTAAGCAGTAAAGACGCCGATGATTCCGCCGCCGATCACGACGACATCGGCCGCGGCCGGCAGCGTGGGCGAAGTTTCTATATGGCGCAGCGGAGGGGACATGTTCAGTCTCGTTCGGTTGATACGCGGACGTTTTGCACGACGTAGAATTTCGCCACGCGTTCGCGGCTTTCCCACCCGATGGGTGCGCCGCGCGGCACGAACAGCGCGTCGCCGGCGCCGAGCGACAGCACGCTGCCGTCGGGCGCGGCGAACCGTACGCTGCCGGCCAGCAGGAGCATGAACTCGTTCACGCGATGCGGGCGAACGATCCGGTGATAGGGCGTCGAATCCCACGTGCCCGCGCAGCACCCGGCGCCGTCGTCGACGAACACGTTGTCGCTGCGGCATTGCGGTGCGGGCCCGAGCAGCACCTCCGCCGGCAGCGATGCGGAGGGCTTGAAGTCGGCGTCGGCACGCAGCGGGAACACGCCGCGCTTCGTCGGTGCGGTGCACGCGGCTGCGCAGAACATGACGAGCACGCGCGACTCCGCGATGACGCGAAGCGCCGTGCCGCTGCCGATGACAGCCCCCTCGCCCGCGCCCAGCACCAACGGGGCGGCTCCCGCCGCTTCGAGCATCAGCTCGCCTTCGACGACGACGATCGTTTCAATGTGCGGATAACTCGGGACGTCAAGTTCGCCAGCGAAACGGATACGCCCGGCGGCCATCGAGTCGGGCCCTTCCCACGCGATCTCCCGCTGTCGCGCGAACGGGTCGCGCTCGCCGAACGCCTGCTTGCGGAAGGCGGTTGTATTCGCCGTGCCGTCGGCACGATGCAACACGAAAGCTGCGGTCATTTCTGCTCCTGCCAGTGCGCGACGAGGTGGTCGAGAACCCGTCGCGCGGTATCGGAAATCGTTGTTCGCGGACACTGTCCGCGTTTTCGCCTACGCAACGTGACACGCCCCTTCGCTGCGTTCGGCGCGCGTGCGCATCGGCGACGTTCGCGCCGGCGCGCCACCCGGCGGCGCGACCACGTAATCGCGCGGCGTGATGCCGAGCACCCGCCGGAAATGCCGGCACAGATGGCTCTGATCGAAGAATCCGACCTCGGTCGCGACGACCGAAGGCGCCAGGCCGGCGCGCAACAAATCCTGCGCACGCCGCACGCGCACCAGGCACAGATATCGATGCGGCGACAACCCGACTTCGCCGCGAAAGCGCGCGGTGAAGCGCGACACGCTCAATCCGGCCACCGCCGCGAGCGTGTCGAGGTTCAGCGGCTGCGCGAACGATGCATCGATCGTGCGCAGCACGTCGCCGATCGCCCGCGACACGGGCCGCGGGACATGCAGCGTGCGAGGCGTCGCGCCTTCGACCGGATCGCGGAACAGGGCGACCATGCTCACCGTGTTCATGCGGCCGCCTTGACAGCAGCATCCCGCGCGGCGAAATGCGCGATCGAGAACCGCCCGATCGGCGCCGAAGTCGTGTCGCCGACGTCGAGCGTGCAAACGAATCGTGTGGTCATATCGAATCCTCCCGGGGCAGCCGCTTCAGTGCAGGAAATCCTGCATCCGGTAATACGCGCCGACGAACGGCAGGAACCATGCGTGCCCGAAATGGCCGGGCATCGCCGGCCAGTCGAGCTCGCGCCACGGATTCGACGCGGCCGCGCCGTACAGCACGTCGGCCATTACGCGGCCCATGTGCACGGACATCTGCACGCCGTGGCCGCTGTAGCCCATCGAGTAATAGAGCCCGTCGTGCTGGCCCGCGCGCGGCAGCCGGTCGGCGGTGATGTCGACCAGCCCTCCCCAGCAGTAATCGAGCCGCACGTTGGCCAGTTCCGGGAAATAGCCGGCCATGCCGGTGCGCAGGATCTCGCCGCTTTTCGCGTCGGAGCGCGGGCTCGACATCGCGAAGCGCGCGCGGCCGCCGAACAGCAGCCGGTTGTCGGGCGTCACGCGGAAGTAGTTGCCGATCTGGCGCGACGTCACGTATGCACGGCGGTGCGGGAACAGCCGGTTCAGCTGCGCGTCGGGCAGCGGCTCGGTGACGACGATGAAACTGCCGACCGGCGCGATGCGCCGCCTGAACCAGGCGAACGGGCCATGTTGCGACGCACCGGTCGCGACCAGCACGCGATCGGCGACGAGCGTGCCGCGCGTGCAAGTGATCATGTGGCGCTCGCCCTGGATCCGCTCGAGCTGCGTGACGGACGCCTGCTCGTAGATGCGTGCGCCCGCCCGCACGGCCGCCTGCGCGAGGCCGACGCCGAACTTGCCCATGTGCATCTGCACGCCGTTGCGCTGCAACAGCCCGCCGTAGAAGCCGTCGGAGGCAATTTCATCGCGAATCCGCGACGGCTCGATCAGTTCGATGTCGGGATCCACTTCGCGCCGCAGCACGTCGAACGTCTTTGCCAGTCCCGCGAAATGCTGCGGTTTCGCGGCGAGCTTCAGCTTGCCGGCATGCCGGAAATCGCAGTCGATCGCATGTTCGGCAACGATCGCCTCGACGCTCCTCACCGCGCTTTCGTATGCACGGTAGAACTGCCTTGCGGGTTCGGCGCCGACGCGCGCGACAAGCGACGCGTAGTCCTGCGCGACGCCGGTATTGCACTGGCCGCCGTTGCGGCCGGACGCTTCGCCCGCGACCTGCGCGGCTTCGAGCACGACCACCGATACGCCGCGCTGCGCAAGCGCGAGCGCCGCCGACAGGCCGGTGAAGCCGCCGCCGATCACGGCCACGTCGGCGCGCCCTTCGACGGGCCCTTCGCAGCCGGCACGAAACGCGGGGCGGGTATCCAGCCAGTACGAGTCGAATTTCATCGGATCCTTCTCAAGCATTCCGCAACAGCGATCGGGGCGATCGCCCGTTGAAAGCCATTTAACCACCGTCAGAAAGCGCAGTTGCCGCGTATTCGCGCACCGCGCGCGCACGATTCACCGTTTTGCACGACCGCCGCAGCACACTATGCGGAAGGCCGCTCGCCGGGCCGGCGCGCGCGATGAACGAATGGTGCGGCACGCTACTGGCGCGCCGGCTGCACCGGCGCGACGCCCTCCGCCGGCTGGGCCTGGAAGCGCGCGAGGTCTTCCTCGCTGCGATGGCACAACACCTGCGCGCCGTTCTCGAGCGTGCGCAGCGTGGGCGCGCTCCGGTTGCACACGCCGTCCACCCGCATCGCGCAGCGCGACAGGAACGGACACAGCTCGGCGTCGTCGGCGCTCGCGCCGATCGGCACGAGCGGCCGGTGGCAGCGCTCGGCCGCATCGTCGAGCCAGCCCGCGCGCAGCTCCGGCGCGGACGACACGAGCAGGTGCGAATACGGGTGGTAAGGCGGCGCGCACAGCGCGTCGCGGCTGCCCGTCTCGACGCGGCGGCCCGCGTACAGCACGACGATGTCGTCGCTGATTGCGCGCACCTTCGCGATGTCGTGCGTGATGAACACGTACGACACGCCGAGCTTCGCCTGCAGGTCACGCAGCAAGTCCATGATCGCGGCGCCGACCACGGTGTCGAGTGCCGACGTGACCTCGTCGCACAGGATCAGGTCGGGCTCGGCCGCGAGCGCACGCGCGAGGTTCACGCGCTGCTTCTGTCCGCCGGACAGCTCGCCGGTGCGCCGCGCGGCGACCGCCTGCGGCAGCCGCACGAGTTCGAGCAGTTCCGCGACGCGCTGCCGCGCACGCGCGCCCTTGATCCCGTGATAGAACGCGAGCGGCCGCGCCAGCGTGCGCTCGACGGTATGCACCGGATTGAGCGCGGTATCGGCGTTCTGGAACACGATCTGCACGCGGCGGTGCTGCTCCTTGGTGCGCTTGGCCGTGTCGAGCGCGAGCGGCTCGCCGTCGAGCAGGATCTGCCCGCCCGTCGCCGGCACGAGGCCCGCGATCACCTTCGCGAGCGTCGTCTTGCCGGAGCCCGATTCGCCGATCACGCCGACCGTCTGCCCGCGCCCGATACGCAGGTCGACTTCGTGCAGGATCACCTTCGCGGGCCAGCCTTTCGCGGTACGGCCGCCGTAGCCGGCGACCGCGCCGCGCACGTCGAGCAGCGGCGCCGGTGCGGCGCTTGCCGCTTTCGCGTTGCGTTCGGCATCGCCCGGCGTCACCGCCGCGATCAGGCTCTGCGTGTACGGATGCGTCGGCGCATGCAGGATCTGCTCGGTATCGCCCGCTTCGCGGATCGCGCCGTCGCTCAGCACGACGATCCGGTCGGCCATCTGCGCGACCACGGCAAGATCGTGCGACACGTATACGGCGCTCATCCCGCAGCGCCGGATCACGCTCTTGAAGGCCTGCAGCACGTCGATCTGCGTGGTCACGTCGAGCGCGGTGGTCGGCTCGTCGAGGATCACCAGCTCCGGATCGGTGATCAGCGCCATCGCGGCCATCAGCCGCTGCAGTTGCCCGCCCGACACCTGGTGCGGATAACGCCTGCCGATCGTCTCCGGCTCGGGCAGCGCGAGCGCGCGAAACAGCTCGACCGCCTTCGCCTGCGCCTCGCGCCTGGGCATGGTCCTGTGGATCAGCGCACTCTCGATCACCTGGTCGAGGATCGTGCGCGACGGGTTGAACGCGGCGGCCGCGCTCTGCGCGATATACGCGACCTTGCGGCCGCGCAGCGCGGCCAGCGCGTGCGCGGACAACGTGCAGACGTCCGTGCCGCCGAGCTTCACCGAGCCGCCGGCGATCCGGCAGCCGGCACGCGCATGGCCCATCAGCGACAGCGCGATCGTCGTCTTGCCGGAGCCGGACTCGCCGATCAGCGCAAGCACCTCGCCGCGCCGGATCTCGAAGTCGACGCCGTGGACGATCGTCGTTTCCTCGCCGCCGGGCCGGCCGCCGACCACGCGCAGCCCGCGCACCTCGACGAGCGGGTTCGATTCGTGTTGCATCACTGCCCTCCCGCGGCGCCGGCCGCGCCCTTGCGGCGGCCGCGATGCGGCAGGCCGTCGATCAACAGGTTGACGCCCACCGTCAGGATCGCGATCGCGACCGCGGGCATGATCGCGACGGCCGAGCCGTCGCCGAGGCTCGCGATGTTCTCGCGCACGAGCGAGCCGAGATCCGCGTACGGCGGCTGCACGCCGAGCCCGAGAAAGCTCAGCCCGCTCAGCAGCAGCACGACGAACGTGAAGCGCAGCCCGGTATCGGCCAGCATCGGGTGGATCATGTTCGGCAGCATCTCGACGCACGCGATGTACAGCGCGCTTTCGCCGCGCGCCCGCGCGACCTGCACGAATTCGAGCGTGCTGATGTTGACCGCCAGCGCGCGCGCGATCCGGTACGAGCCCGGCATGTAGCTGACCGCGGCGGTCAGGACCAGGAGCGGCAGCGACGAACCGAACGCGGCGACGAACATCAGCGCGAACATCTTCGACGGGATCGACGTGAGCGCATCGAGCAGCCGGCTCATCGTCTCGTCGACCGCGCGGCCCGACACGGTCGCGAGCAGCCCGAGCGTCGTGCCGGTCAGCGCGGCGAGCAGCACCGCCGCGAGCGCGAGCAGCACGGTCAGCCGCGTGCCGTACAGGATCCGGCTCAGCATGTCGCGGCCGAGAAAGTCGGAGCCGAACGGCAGCTTCACGCTGAACGGCGCGAACACGTCCGGCGTGACGATCGCGCCGACGTCATGCGGCGCGAGCAGCGGCGCGAACACCGCGATGAACAACATCAGGCCGACCATCGACAGGCCGACGCGGCCGCCGGTCGTCAGTCTGACGCGCGCGGCGCGGCGCCTGGGCGGCTGGTCGGGGGAAGGCGCGGCGGGCGGCGGCGCGCCTTCCCACGGCGGGAGCGGATCGCCGGGCGGCGGCAGTACGTTGCTGCGTTGTACGGGTTCGGTCGGGTGCATGGGCGGCATCCTGGAAAGAGGACGGGACACTCAGGTCCGCAGTCTCGGGTTCGACACGATCGAGCACAGGTCGGCGAACAGCACGAGCGTCAGATAGGCGACGCAGAAGATCAGCGTGCACGCCTGGACCAGCGGGAAATCGCGGTTGCCGACAGCATCGACCATCAGGCTCGCGAGGCCCG
Source organism: Burkholderia stagnalis (assembly GCF_039848545.1). NCBI lineage: Bacteria > Pseudomonadati > Pseudomonadota > Betaproteobacteria > Burkholderiales > Burkholderiaceae > Burkholderia > Burkholderia stagnalis. The sequence goes on along the minus strand of NZ_CP156687.1, from coordinate 484,896 downwards.
GATAGTTGAAGATCGTCTCGACGACGATCACGCCGCCGAGCAGATACGACAGGCTCAAGGCGATCGCATTGGCGATCGGGCCGACCGCGTTCGGCAGCGCATGGCGCAGCACGACGCGCGCGGGGCTCGCGCCCTTGAGCACGGCCATCTCGACATACGACGCGCTCAGCTGCTCGATGACCGCGGCCCGCGTCATCCGGGCCATCTGCGCGATCACGACCGCGCACAGCGTCAGCACCGGCATCGCATACGCGCGCAGGAAGTCGTGCACGCTTTCGATCGGGCCGCTGTACGACAACGCGGACAGCCAGTGCAGCTTCACGGCGAGCACCAGCACGGCGACCGTCGCGATCAGGAATTCCGGCGTCGCGACGAGCGACAGCGTACCGAGGCTGATCGCGCGGTCGACCACCGACTCGCGCTTGACCGCCGCGAGGATACCGAGCAGCAGCGCGATCGGCACCGACACGGCGGTCGTGATCGCCGCGAGCGCGAGCGACTTCGGCAGGCGTCCGCCGATCATCTCCGACACCGGCATGTCGCCGGACAGCGAGCGGCCGAAATCGCCGTGCAGCAGCCCCGCGAGCCAGTGCAGGTAGCGCACGTGAGCCGGCATGTCGAGGCCGAACTGCTGGCGCAGCGCGGCGATCGTCTCCGGTGTGGCCGACTGGCCGAGCGCGGCCTGCGCGGCGTCGCCCGGCAGCAGGTTCGTGATCGTGAAGATGATCGCGGACACGATCAGCAGCGTCAGCGCGGTGACCGCGATGCGCCGGCCGATCAGCGCGAGCAGGATTCGGTTCATGAAGCGGCACTCCGTGAAAAGTCGCGCGCGACCAGGGCGGTGGCCCGCACCGGCCGCGCGGCGGCGGCACGCGTCGGCGTCACGCGTTCCACCACACGTTCTCGGCGAACATGAAGCCCATCATCCCGCCGGTCGGGATCGACCCGAGGCCCGCGAGCCGCTTGTCGTATCCGTCGAGGAAGCTGATGAAGGCCGGAATGCCGACCCGGCACTGCTGCGCGACGAGCACCTGCATGTCGCCGTACATCTGCTTGCGCTTCGCGTCGTCGGTTTCCGAGCGGGCGGCGAGCAGCAACTGGTCGAACTTCGCGTTCTTCCAGCCCGACTCGTTCCACGGCGCATCCGACTTGAAGAACTGCGTGAACAGCACGTCGGCGCTCGAGCGCGGGTTGATGTTGCCGAAGCCGAGCGGATGCTTCATCCAGTGGTTCGACCAGTAGCCGTCGGGCGACACGCGGTTCACCTGCAGGTTCAGCCCGATCTTCTGGCCGGCCTGCTGCAGCAGCACGGCCATTTCGATCGACCCGTTCGCGTCGGAGGTCGCATAGATCGGCGGCAGCGCGACGCCCAGTGCGCCCGCCTTCTGGAACAGGAACTTCGCCTTGTCCGGATCGTGCGGCCGCTGCGGCAGCGACGCGTTGAAGTAGCGATGCCCTGGCGGGATCGGCTGGTCGTTGCCGACCACCGCGTAGCCGCGGAATACCGCCGAGCGGATCTGTTCGCGATCGAACAGGTACTTCATCCCTTCGACGAAATCCGGGTTCGCGGTCAGCGGATTGTCGCTGCGCATGATCAGGTCGGTATAGAGCCCCGACTTGGTTTCCTTCAGCGCATAGCCCGGCGTCGACGCGACCCGCTGCGTCGAGCGCGGATCGATCGCGTTGATCAGGTGCACGTCGCCCGACAGCAGCGCGTTCAGGCGCGCGGCGCTGTCGCTGATGCCGATCAGCTCGATTTCGTCGAGGTACGGCATCCCCGGCTTGAAGTAGCTGTCGTTGCGCACGCCGACGGTCGACACGCCCGGCTTGAACGACTTCAGCTTGTACGGGCCGCAGCCGATGCCGGTGCTGAAGTCGGTCGTGCCGTCCTTGACGATCACGAGTTGCGGCGTCGCGAGGATCACCGGCAGATCGGCGTTCGCGCTGGCGAGCGTGAGCGTGACTTCGTCCGGGCCGCTCGCCTTCGCATCGGCGAACTGATCGGCGAGCGGCTTGACCTTCGAGGCGGTGGCCGCGTTCTTGTGGCGCATCAGCGAATACACCACGTCGGCCGGCCCGACCGGTTTCCCGTCGTGGAACGTGACGCCCTTGCGCAGCTTGATGATCCACGTCTTCGCGTCGGTCGTCTGCAGCGACTGGGCGAGATTCATCTGCGGCGTCAGGCTCGCGTCGAGCTGCGTGAGGCCGCTGTAGAACATGAAGAAGCGAATGTAGTCGGCGCCCGTCGAGCCCTTGGCCGGGTCGAGCGTATCGGCCGTCGAGCTCGATTCGTTCGCGACCCGGATCTTGCCGCCGCGCTTGGGCGCCGGCGCGGCGAACGCCGACTGCGCGTCCATCAGCAGGCCGCCGCCGCCGACGGCCATCATGCCGCTCGCCGCCATGACCCGCATCATGTCGCGGCGCGTGAAGCCGCCCTTGCCGCCGCCGTTGTCGATATCGTCGCTCATCCGAACTGCTCCTGACTGTGGTAAGTGGGTCTAGGGTCTGTTTACATGTGGAACGTGCATGCGTTGCCACGAGAACGGCCGCTCGCCGCGAGGCGCGCGGCGCCGCGAATACTGACGTATTCGCATGCACGTTCCATATGTAAGCAGACCCTGGGGTCCAGCGTGGTTCGAGAAACCCGCCGCGCCCGCCTGCTGGTGCCGGGCGCGACGTCGTGCGCATTGAGTTCATTTAAGCATCGCCAAAATGCGGGTTGTCGCGATTCGGGGCGGCTGCACGACACGATTCGACCGTTTTGGGCCGCCTGCGCAGCATGATTTGCTGCGTGCCCCGGCGCACCGCCGTTTGCCCGGTGCGGTGCGCGGGCAGCGGGCAAACGGTTCTTCGGAAGATTGCCCGCGCCAGCGAAGCCGGCCTGCCCGGGAAGCGGCGCACCGCCGGCTTGCCGGGCGCTCGCCGGTGCAACGTGAAGGAGGCGGAGGTGATGCACTTCCTGTCCGGTGCCGGCACGTTCGCACCGGGCGGCCAGGACGCGCTCGAGTTCGGCGCGGGCGATACGCTGTTCTTCGCCGCGAGTACCGGGGGGCTATGGCAGGTGCGCGAGGCGCCGCGCAAGGTGTGCGTGAGCTTCTGATGCCGACGGCCCGCCACGTGCACGGGCTTTCCCGGGCATCGCAGCGGGCCGCCGGTGGGCTGCGCGACGGCACGCATCGCGCAGCCGGCGCGTGGCTTACAGCCCGAGTTGCGTCGCGAGGTGGCCGATGTCCGACACCTCGTAGTAGTTGTAAAACGGCGTGCCCGGCTCATGGCCGCGGTTGACGAACGCCTTGTGCTTGATACCGAGATCCTCGGCCGTCATCAGGTCGTAGCGCAGGCTCGACGACACGTGCAGCACGTCCTCCGGCTTGCAGCCGAGCTTGCCGAACATGTATTCGAAGCCCTGCATCCGCGGCTTGTACGACTGCGCCTGCTGCGCGGTGAACACCGCATGGAACGGCGCGCCGAGTTTGTCGACGTTGCTCATGATCTGGTCGTCCGACGCATTCGACAGGATCACGAGCTTGTACTTCGTCGCGAGCCGCGACAGGCCCGCCGGCACGTCCGGATGTGGGCCCCACGTCGGCACTGCATGATAGAAACGCTCGGCCTCGGCTTCGTCGAATTTCGTGCCGACCCGCGCACAGGTGCGCCGGATCGCGTTGACGACGACGTCGCGATACGGTTTCCACGCACCGAGCACCTCGTCAAGGCGGTAGGCGGCGAACGCACGCACGAATTCCTCGAGCGCGACGGGTGACAGCCGGTCTGCATAGACTTCCCGCGCCATGTCGGCCATCCGGAAGCGGGTAAGCGTGCCGTAGCAGTCGAACGTGATGAACTTCGGTTCAAATTGGATCATGGTGACGTCCTGTCGGTGTGAAGCCCCGGCAGGGCCGGGGACGGGCTGGGTTGTACGGAATTGAACCAAGGCAAAAAATCCTTCGCGCATCGTTCGGCGCCGCTCAAAACGCAGAATCGCCGTGTGTTGCGCGCGCTGCACGGCACGATCTGCGGTGCGCTCCCGCGCGGTGCGCGCCGGCCGGCCGGCGGGACTCGTGAAACCGCGACGCGGGTGCCCGGCTCGGCCGCAACTCGGTGCGACGCGGCAGCGAGCGGTGCGCCACCGTGCTTCAATCCTACTGGCGTTCATGCAGCAGAAGCTGCCGGAATGACGGGGCGGGCCGGCACGAACCGCGCGTTCCGGCGCGCCGATCGAGCCGGTTTGCGTCGAACTCGCCCGACCGGCCGCAGCCGCCGCAAAACAGGCGAATCGTCCTATCCGGGCCGCAACGGCGCTGGCACAGTGAACGCGTCATTCCTACCCATCCGGAGTCCGGCGTGGCCGACCTCAATCCTTCCAGCAAGCTCACCTACCGCCCGTTCGCCGAAACCGACCTGCCCGCCGCGCACCGGCTGTCGGAGGCGGTCAAGTGGCCGCACCGGCTCGACGACTGGCGCTTCGCATTCCAGCTCGGCAGCGGCTTCGTCGCCGAAGACGAAGCCGGCATCGTCGGCACCGCGCTCGGCTGGCCGTTCGGCGAGTCGCACGCATCGCTCGGCATGGTGATCGTGTCGCCCGAGCGGCAGGGCCGCGGCATCGGCCGCGAACTGCTCGCGCGCGTCGTCGACAGTCTCGGCGCGCGGACCGTGTTCCTCCACGCGACGCCGGCCGGCGAGCCGCTCTATGTGAAGTTCGGCTTCGGCGCGATCGGCACGATCGACCAGCACCAGGGCGCCGCGTTCCAGCCGCCGCTGATCTCGCTGCCGCCCGGCGAGCGCATGCGGCCGCTCGGCACCACCGACGGCCCGCGTCTCGCCGCGCTCGCATCGCGCGCGGCCGGCTACCCGCGCGACGCGGTGATCGACGCGCTGCTCGGCGTCGCCAACGGGATCGCGCTCGATCGCGACGGCGAACTGCTCGGCTTCGCGCTGTTCCGCCGTTTCGGCCGCGGCCACGTGATCGGCCCGGTGATCGCGCCGGACACGCTGCGCGCGCAGGCGCTGATCAGCCACTGGCTCGCGCTGCACGAAGGCATGTTCGTGCGCCTCGACGTGCCGGGCGACAGCGGGCTGTCGGACTGGCTGCAGGGGCTCGGCCTGCCGCGCGTCGATACCGTCGTCGCGATGGCGCGCGGCGCGGCGCCCGCCGGCGATCCGGCGCTGCGCACGTTCGCCATCGTCAACCAGGCGCTCGGCTGAGCGGCGCGCGCGATGAGCTTTCTCTACAAGGCCGACCCGGTGCGCGGCACGCAATGGGCGCAGCGCTTCGCGCAACACGCGCCGGACCTCGCGTTCCGGATCTGGCCCGACATCGGCGATCCGCACGCGGTGCGCTACCTCGCCGCATGGCAGCCGCCCGACGACCCGGTCGCACTGCTGCCGAATCTGGAGATCGTGTTTTCGGTCGGCGCGGGCATCGATCAATTCGACCTGTCGCGCGTGCCCGCGCACATTCCGGTCGTGCGGATGATCGAGCCCGGCATCGTCGACGGGATGGTCGAATACGTGACGCAGGCGGTGCTGACGATTCACCGCGACCTGTTCGACTATGCGGCGCAGCAGCGCGCGCAAGTGTGGCGCGAGAAGCCGGTGCGCGCGGCCACGTCGCGACGCGTCGGCGTGCTCGGGCTCGGCACGCTCGGGCAGGCCGTGCTCGACACGCTGCGGCGCTTCGGTTTCCCGTGCGCCGGCTGGAGCCGCACGCCGCGCACGCTCGACGGCATCGACTGCTACGCGGGCGACGCGGCGCTCGACACGTTCCTGGCCCGCACCGACATCCTGATCTGCCTGCTGCCGCTCACCGACGGCACGCGCGGCCTGCTCGGCGCGCGCGTGTTCGACGCGCTGCCGGCCGGCGCATCGCTCGTGCAGGTCGGGCGCGGCCCGCAGCTCGATGCGACCGCGCTGCTCGCCGCGCTCGACAGCGGCCGCGTCGACAGCGCGATCCTCGACGTGACGGACCCGGAGCCGTTGCCGGCCGGCCACCCGTTCTGGACGCATCCGCGCGTTCGCATCACGCCGCACATTGCCAGCGCGACGCGGCCCGACACCGCGGTCGACGCCGTGCTCGCGAACCTCGCGCGCCATCGCGCGGGGCAGCCGATGATCGGCGTCGTCGATCGCGCGCGCGGTTACTGACGCGCGCGGCCGGCGCGGCGGGGCGCGCAGCAGAAAATGTCGAAGCGCCCCGGGAAAACGCCGCTTTCGTACGTTTCCGGCCGCAAATTGAAGGCACGTGCGGATTTCTCGCCCGGTAGCATGAACTCACGCTGACACCCGACGAGAGTCCCGCCCTGCCATGAACCAAGCCGCGCTGATCGAAGCCGATCGTCAACACCTGATCCACCCTGTCGTCAACTATCGTGCGCACGAGGCGCGCGGCGTCACCGTGCTCGCATCCGCGGACGGCGTGTTCCTGCGCGACGCAGACGGCCACACGCTGCTCGATGCGTTCTCGGGCCTGTGGTGCGTGAACGTCGGCTACGGCCGCGACAGCATCGTGCAGGCCGCCGCCGAGCAGATGGCGAAGCTGCCCTACGCGACCGGCTATTTTCATTTCGGCTCGCAACCCGCGATCGAGCTGGCCGAACGGCTCGCGGCGCTGGCGCCGCCGTCGCTGAACCGCGTGTATTTCACGCTCGGCGGCTCGGATGCGATCGACTCCGCCGTGCGTTTCATCACGCACTATTTCAACGCGACCGGCCGCCCGTCGAAAAAGCAGATGATTGCGCTCGAGCGCGGCTACCACGGCTCGTCGTCGATCGGCGCCGGCCTCACCGCGCTGCCCGCTTTCCACCGTCACTTCGACCTGCCGCGCGCGGACCAGCATCACATCCCGTCGCCCTACCCGTATCGCCACCCGCTCGGCGACGATTCGCAGGCGCTGATCGCCGCGTCGGTCGCCGCGCTCGAAGCGAAAGTCGCCGAGCTCGGCGCGGACAACGTCGCGGCATTCTTCTGCGAGCCCGTGCAGGGTTCCGGCGGCGTGATCGTGCCGCCGGCCGGCTGGCTGAAGGCGATGCGCGACGCGTGCCGGCGCCTCGGCATCCTGTTCGTCGCCGACGAGGTGATCACCGGCTTCGGTCGCACGGGCCCGCTGTTCGCGTGCGAAGCCGAGCAGGTCGACCCGGACCTGATGACCGTCGCGAAGGGGTTGACCGCCGGCTATGCGCCGATGGGCGCGGTGCTGATGTCCGACGAAATCTATGAAGGGATCGCGGGCACCCGCGCCGATTCGCCCGCGGTCGGCCACGGCTATACGTATTCCGCGCATCCGGTCAGCGCCGCGATCGGCCTCGAGGTGCTGAAGCTCTATCACGAAGGCGGGCTGCTCGCGAACGGCCGGGCGCTGGCGCCGCGTTTCGCCGCGGGGCTCGATGCGCTACGCGCGCATCCGCTCGTGGGCCACTCGCGTTCGGTCGGCCTGCTCGGCGCGCTCGAACTGGTGGCCGACAAGGCACGCAAGACCCGCTTCGATCCGGCGCTGGGCGTGCCCGACAAGATCGCCGCCGCCGCGTACGCGAACGGCGTGGTGTTTCGCGCGTTCGGCGACGGCGTGCTCGGTTTCGCGCCGGCGCTGAGCTTCACCGCGGGCGAGTTCGACCTGATGTTCGAGCGCGTGGGAAAGACGCTCGACGACGTGCTGGCCGACCCGGGCGTGCAGCGCGCGCTCGACGCCGCGCACGCGCTGCCGGCGTGAGCCCGTCAAGGGAAAGCCGGGCTTGTGGCGGCAATCGTTCGACTCTAAAGTAACCGGACATTCCATTTTTTCCCTCTCACGCGACCATGACGGACAGCAAGCTAGATCGCATCGACCTGCGCATCCTCTCCCAGTTGCAAAAGCGCGGCCGCATGACCAACGTCGAACTGGCCGATGCGGTCGGGCTGTCGCCCAGTCCTTGCCTGATCCGCGTGAAGCGGCTCGAGAAGGCCGGCTATATCTCCGGCTACGGTGCGCACATCCAGCTCGAGAAACTCGGCGACGTGCAGGTCGTGTTTACCGAGGTCACGCTGGCCGACCACCGGCGCGAGGACTTCGACCGTTTCGTCGCGGCGATCCGCAATGTCGACGAGATCGTCGAGTGCCACCTCGCGAGCGGCGGCTACGACTATCTGCTGAAATTCATCACGCGCAGCGTGAGCCATTACCAGACGATCGTCGAAGGGCTGCTCGAGCAGAACATCGGCATCGAGAAGTATTTCAGTTACGTGATCATCAAGTCGCCGTTCGTCAAACGGCACTACCCGCTCGAATCGCTGTTCGGCGAACGTCACTGACGGACAGCGTGCGGCATCCACGCGCGCGACGGTCCGCCGTCCGCGCGGGATAGTCGCGCGCGCGCACCGCTGCCGTCGTCGCCGAATCGCTCCATCCAAGGATCTGTCATGCCGCTTACGCTGTCTCGAACCGAACTCGTTCGCACCGCCAACCTGATCGACGGCAATTGGCGCGACGCGCTCGACGGCCGCCGTTTCGACGTCACCGATCCCGCGACGCTCGAGACCGTTGCCCACGCACCCGACAGCAGCGCCGCCGACGCGCGCGCCGCGACCGACGCGGCGGCACGCGCGCTGCCCGCCTGGCGTGCAACGCCCGCTCGCGAACGGGCCGCGATACTGCGCGCGTGGCACGCGGCGATCGTCGCGCATACCGACGATCTCGCAAGGCTGATGTCGCGCGAACAGGGCAAGCCGCTCGCCGAAGCGCGCGGTGAAGTCGCCTACGGCGCGTCGTACGTGCTGTGGTTTGCCGAGGAGGCGACGCGCACGTATGGCGACCTGATTCCGCAACAGCAGCGCGGCAAACGGCTCAGTGCGGTCAAGGAGCCGATCGGCATCGTCGCGGCGATCACGCCGTGGAATTTCCCGCTCGCGATGATCGCGCGCAAGATCGCGCCCGCGCTGGCCGCGGGCTGCACGGTCGTCGCGAAGCCGGCCGAAGACACGCCGCTCACCGCGCTCGCGCTGGCCTTCCTCGCGCAGGAAGCTGGCGTGCCGGCCGGCGTGCTGAACATGATTGCCGCGTCGCGCGAACGCGGCATCGATGCCGTGGCCGACTGGCTCGCCGACGGCCGCGTGCGCAAGATCACGTTCACCGGATCCACCCCGGTCGGCAAGCTGCTCGCGCGCGAATCGGCGGCAACGCTGAAGAAACTGTCGCTCGAGCTCGGCGGCAATGCGCCATTCATCGTGTTCGACGATGCCGAACTCGATGCCGCGGTCGACGGGCTGATGGCCGCCAAGTTCCGCAATGGCGGTCAGACCTGCGTGTCGCCGAATCGCGTGTACGTGCAGGCCGGCGTCTACGATGCGTTCGCCGCGAAGCTCGCCGCGCGCGTCGCCGCGCTGAAGGTCGCGCCGGCGACCGACCCGGCCGCGCAGATCGGCCCGATGATCAACGCGCGTGCGGTGGACAAGATCGCGCGCCACGTCGGCGACGCGATCGAGCGCGGCGCGCGCGTGCTCGCCGGCGGCAAGCGTCTGGCCGAACTCGGCCCGAACTTTTACGCACCGACGGTGCTCGCCGACGCGACTGCCGACATGCAACTGAACTGCGAGGAAACGTTCGGACCGATCGCGGCGTTGTTTCGCTTCGATACCGAGGACGAGGCCGTCGGCGCCGCGAACGATACGCCGTTCGGGCTCGCCGCGTATTTCTACACGCAGGATGTGCGGCGCATCGCGCGCGTGTCGGCGCGGCTCGAAACGGGCATCGTCGGCATCAACGAAGGCGCGCTCGCGAGCGAGGCCGCGCCGTTCGGCGGCGTGAAGGAATCCGGCTACGGCCGCGAAGGCTCGCGCTATGGCCTCGACGATTACCTGTCGATCAAGTACCTGTGCCAAGGCGGGCTCGATTGAATCCAGCCGAATCCTCGCGCCGCACCCCTGATGTCGATGGCGCGGTTTGCAGGTGGCGAGTACGGCGCCGTTGAGCACGTTCAGTGCGGCAAACAGCGTGGTGGCGCCGTGACGACAGAGTCGTGGGTAACGCCTTCGACGTAGCCGAAACCCATCGGCGACGATGCGCTCGTCGATGGCCTCCCCCTCCGGGCACTGGAAGAAATCGCTTCCGGGCTCGTCGCCGGTATTCGCGGGGTAGCCGCGAAGGCGGCCATTCGTGCGACGTCCGGACGGGCAGCATCCGACATGACGCCCGCATCGACCGTGCGCTGCCCCGCTTCGACATGCGGCCGGCTGGACGACATACGCCAGGCTCGGCGCACCAAGTCAGCTGACGGGTACCGCGCATGCGCTGGGGATGGCCTCGCCGGCGCCTGCGTCGCCCCGTTGCGTCACCGTGCCGTCTCGGCCGCTTCCACGACCGGCAGCGGCCGGCTTGCGATCTTCTCGGCTTCCCCGCGCTTGAGCCCCAGCGTATGCAGCAGCGTCGCCGCCGTGCGTTCCGGAAAATGCTCTCCGCTAAAGCCGAGTTCCTTGAGCACGCCGGCCGCCGGCGCGCCCGGCGCGACGAAGTTGAGCTCGGCGGCAATTGCGGTCAGCACCGTACCGCCGACCGAAAGAAAGCCTATGAATGGGTCGGCGACCACGAAGCGCTTCTCGGCGATGCCGCGCTCGATATCCCGCAGCAGGCGCTGACCCAGGCCATGCGTCAGGACGCGCGCCGAAAACCCTTCGCGTATCAGGAAGTGCCCCCACACCGGCTCGCGCCGCGCGCGCATCAGCGTATGCCGCACCGAGACGGAAATGATCTCCGCCGGGTCGGACAAGCCGCTCGCCAGGCGATCGAGCGAATCCGCGAACTCCTCGAATACCGATTCCACGAGGGTGGCGTAGATCGCCTCCTTCGATTCGAAGTGGTTGTAGAACGAGCCAAAGCCGACGTCGGCGGCCTCGGTGATTTCGTTGATGGCGACGCCTTCCATGCCCTTCTCCGCCATCAGTCTGAGCGCGGCGTCCAGCAGGCGGGCACGGGTCTCGCGCTTGCGGCGCGCGCCACGCGGCTCGCGCTCTTCGGCGACCGCGGGACTGCTTGCCTCCGGGGCGGAGCGCTTTGGTGTCCGGCGACTCGGTGTATTCGTCATGACGTTTCCGATCCTTGTTCGTGCCCAAGTATAGATTCAAATGTCTACATTGACAAAGTCATCAACTATGACTTTAATGTCATCAAGGACGGCGGAACACGGCCTCAGTAACTGATCGAACGACGAATGGAGATACGGTGGAGACACACATGCACACGGGCGCCAGCGCGTCCATTCACAACAGCTCGCTTTCGTCGCCGGAGCGCGGGCTGCCTTCGATGCTCGGCGCACCGATCGCAGGATTCGGGCCGGTCGGCGCCGCATCGGGCCATTCGTCGGCCAGTCGCGGCGCCGGCGACGAGGCGCGCCGCTCTCATGCGAAATCGACGATCGACCTCGCGGCATTCATGGTCCGGCCAGTGATGTCGCGTGACGGTGAGATTGCATGCCTGCCGTTGCGCGGCAAGCCCCTCGATGCGACGGCGCCTGCCTTCGCGATTGCCATTCGATCTGCCTGATTGTCATCCGCCATGAAGCTGACCACCCCACAACCGGCTCGCCACCCTCACCCCACAACGAAGGCGTCGGCGCTCGCCTATCTGATCTTCGATCGTCCCGATCTCGACGAGGCAGAGCGCTTTCTCAACGACTTCGGGCTCCGAACGGTGCTGCGGGACGACACGCAATTGCTGCTGCGCGGAACGGGCACCGCACACTTCTGTTATGTCGTTCGCCACGCGCCGAAGGCCCGCTTCGTCGGCTTCGGATTGCGGGTCGACAGCCGAGCCGATCTGGCGGCGCTCGCCAAAGTCCCTGGCGCGTCGGAGATCGAGGCATCGGATTGGCCCGGCGGCGGCCTTCGGGTGCGGCTCATCGATCCGTCGGGTTTTCGGGTCGACGCGATAGCGGGCCAGACACTGGCCGACACGTTGCCGCATCGCGCTGCGCTCCCGTTCAACTCGGTCGACACGCCCGTGCGGATCAACGAAACGCAGCGGCCGCCGGCGAGCGCGCCCGAGGTCATTCGGCTCGGACACGTCGTGCTCGAACTGGCCGACTACCAGGAAACCTGCGGGTGGTACACGCAGCATTTCGGGTTCATCCCCAGCGATGTCCAGGTGCTGCCGGACGGCTCCCCTGCCGTTGCGTTCATGCGGCTCGATCTCGGCGACAGCCCGGCCGACCACCATACGCTCGCGCTCGCCCAAGGGTTCGTGCCGACTTATAGCCATAGCGCGTACGAACTGGTCGACGCCGATGCCGTCGGCATGGGCCAGCGCATGCTCCACGACAACGGGTGGGCGCACGCGTGGGGCATCGGCCGGCACATTCTCGGCAGCCAGATCTTCGACTATTGGCAGGACCCGTGGGGCGACAAGCACGAACACTATTGCGACGGCGACCTGTTTACGGCCGACGAGCCGACGGGCGTGCACGCGGTCAGCCGCGAAGCGATGGCGCAGTGGGGCCCGACGATGCCGCGCAGCTTCACGAAGCCCCGGCTCACGCCGTCGAGCCTCGCGGCGCTGTTTCGCAACCTGCGCCGCAGTCCCGATCTGACGGTCGGCAAGCTGCTGACCCTGGCGAAGCTGTTCGCCTGATCCCCATCCGCCTGTTCGACTCACGAGAGACTTATTCATGTCACTGCTTGTCCTGCACTTCCGGCATCATGGCCGCGCCCAATGGGGGGTGGTCGCCAACGGCGCCGTCACGCCGATTCCCGGCGACTTCGAGACAACCGCGAGCTTTCTCGCGGCGAATCCGGTTGAACGACTCGCCACGCTCGACGGATCGACGATTCCGGAGTCAGACGTGGAGTGGCTGCCACCCGTCACAGCCAACCAGCAATTCGTTTGCCAGGGCGCGAATTATCGTCGGCACATGATCGAATCGGGCATGGATCCGGACGCGAAAAAGTTCAACATGATCTTCACGAAGGCGACGAGTTGCATCGTCGCCGCCGACTCACCGGTCGTGAAACCGCGGCACGTCCGGTTTCTCGACTACGAAATCGAGCTCGGCCTCATCCTCAAGCGCGACGTCACGTCTCACCGGCAGATCACGGACGCGAACCTGCACGACTATGTCGCGGGCACCGTGATCGTCAACGACTATTCCGCGCGCGATGTCCAGATCCCGCAGATGCAGTTCTACAAGGGCAAGAGCTTCCGGACGTTTGGCCCGGTCGGCCCCTATCTGTGCCTGCTCGAGCGGCGTGACTTCCCGAAGCTGAAGGCGCTCGACCTGACGTTGACCGTCAACGGCGCGGTGCGTCAGCAGGACTCGACATCGAACCTCGTCTACGGTCCAGCGGAAACGTTGACCGAGTTGTCGGGCGTGCACGACCTTCGCGCCGGCGACCTGCTCGCGACCGGCACGCCGGCCGGCTGCGCACTCAGCATCCCGTCGCCGCTCAAGCAGCGAGCTGTCGCGCTTTTTCCCGAATCCGTCAAGTGGAAGATGTTCATGAAGGTGCAGGCAGGACGCGCGCAGTATCTGAAGGCCGGAGATATCGTCGAAGCCCGGATCGCGAGCCGCGATGGAACGATCGATCTGGGCGTGCAACGTAACGAGATCGTGGACGAAGCAGCATGAACGGCATCGCGACCCGGAACGACGTGCTGGCGATCGAAGCGCAGGGCCTTCCGCCCGGCCTCCCGGCCAGCACATACGAGATGATCTGCGCCGGTGCGGCCATCGATCCGTCCGCCCCCGCCCTCTCCTTTTTCATGACCGCCGATGCGCACCGCGACGCCGAGTGCTGGACCTATCGCGAGCTGGTTCGTGACATCACGCGCACGGCCAACATGTTCACGCGCCTCGGCGTGAGCTCGCATTCGGTGATCGCTTATGTGCTGCCCAATCTTCCCGAAACGCATTTCGTGATCTGGGGCGGGCAAGCGGCCGGCATCGTATGCGCGATCAATCCGCTCCTCGAAGGGGAAGCGATAGGCAGTCTGCTCAAAGCGGCCGGCGCCAGCGTACTCGTGACGCTCGCGCCATTTCCCGGGGCCGATCTCTGGCAAAAAGTCGCGGAGATCCTTCATGAGGTCGAGCCGCTGCGGCATCTCGTGCTGGTCAATCCGGCCGATCGCGTGCGGGGCATGGCGCAGCCGGCGGCGCGCACGCTCCAGCACGACGCGTGTGCGCGGCTGTACGGCGATGGCGGTTTGCGCAGCGCGGTGCCTGCGCACATCCGGATCCACGACTTCGGTACGGCAATCGCGCGGGAATCCGGTACGGCGCTCGACAATGCGCGCCGCATTCAACCCGGCGACATGTCCTCCTTCTTCTGTACCGGTGGAACCACCGGGTTGCCGAAAATCGCGATGCGCAGCCACGGCAACGAAGTGGCGAATGCATGGAGCGCCGGGCGGTTCTTCGGCGACAGTATCGGCCCCGGCAAAGCGACTTTTTGCGGCTTGCCGCTCTTTCACGTCAATGCCGCGATGGTGACCGGCCTCCTGCCTTTCTCGCGCGGCGCCCATGTCGTGCTCGGCACACCGCAGGGTTACCGAGGCGACGGCGTCGTCAAACGTTTCTGGGAAATCGTCGAACATCACCACATCAATTTCTTCAGTGGCGTCCCGACGCTTTATGCTTCGCTGCTCGACATTCCTGTCGACGATCATGTGATCGACTCGCTCGAATACGGCCTGTGCGGTGCCGCGCCGATGCCGGTCGGCGTCTTCAGGGCCTTCCAGGAAAAAACGGGCATCCGGATTCTCGAAGGTTACGGCCTGACCGAAGGAACGTGCGTGAGCAGCGTCAACCCGCCGACCGGCGAGCGTCGGCTGGGATCGATCGGGCTTCGCATCCCCTTCCAGGCGATGAAGGCAGTCGTCGTGGACGATGCGGGACGGTATCTGCGCGACTGCGCAGCTAACGAGGAGGGGCTGCTCGTCATCTCCGGGCCGAACGTCTTCACCGGCTACACGCGTCCCGACCAGAACGAGGCCCTGTGGCTCGATCTCGGCGACGGCAAGCGCTGGCTCAACACCGGCGACCTCGGCCGCTGCGACAGCGACGGTTACTTCTGGCTGACCGGCCGCAAGAAGGAGTTGATCATCCGCGGCGGACACAATATCGACCCGGCGACGATCGAGGAACCGCTGCATCGACACCCGGCGGTCCAGATCGCCGCGGCAATCGGGCGCCCCGATGCCTATGCCGGCGAGTTGCCGGTCGCGTATGTTCAGCTCAAGCCCGGTATGACCGCTACCGAGCACGATCTGCACGTGTTCATGCAGCGGGAGATCGCTGAACGCGCCGCCCTGCCCAGACATGTCCGAATCGTCGAAGCGATCCCGCTCACAGGCGTCGGCAAGATATTCAAACCGGAACTCAAGCGCCGAGAGACGAGTGACGCGCTCCGTACGGCATTGGACCAGGGCGGAGCCCCCGGCGCATCAGTCAACGTCGAGACCAGTGATTCCGGCGGAATGTCGGTCGTGGTCGAGCTGAGCAATCCCGCACTCGAGACTGCGGCGCGCTTCGTGCTGGGGCGCTTTCCGTTTGCGTTTTCAATCTCGTTCGCCGCGAAACCAATTCGATCGCCCGATCCGACAGCAACAGATCTGCGGTGACGGCGGCACGCGACTAGCCGCGACAACACAAATTCCGAGAGCGGCTCGCCATGACCAATAAGGTATCCAGATTATCTGCAGTTCTTGAATCGCATCGAGACAGAGGAGACGAAAATTGGATTTCACGCGAACGATGCATTTTGCAGGCGTGGCGGTTTGTATCTGCACGGCCGCACTTGCCGACCATGCAGATGCGCAGACGGCCGGAAGCATCACGACATCGGTTGGATGGCTGCACATCTCGCCCCAGGGCAACGCGACGCCCCTGACCGTGCAAAGTGTCGGCGGCGTAACGGTGAATCAGCAAATGGCCGGTACCGGGGCGCATGCCAGCTCGACGGATACGATGGGAATCACCACCGAGTACTACGTCACCGACAACGTTGGCGTCGCCATGCTGTTCGGACTGCCACTGAAAGTCAATCTGGCCGGTGACGGGACGTTGCAGAAGTATGGCACCCTCGGCACGACAAGGCCGATGCCGCCCGCCATCGAGCTTCGATATCACCTGTTTTCAGCCGCATCGAAATTCCGTCCGTACGCAGGACTTGGCGTGAACTACACGTGGTTCACCCAGGTGCGGGCAACCAATCGCCAGTTTGTCTCCGACAGCTTTGGGCCGGGTGGCTCGGCGCGCGCGACACTCAGCGCATCGTGGAACCCCGTGTTCGAGCTCGGGGCGAGTTACGCGATGACAAAACATTGGTCTGTCGGTACGTCCGTCGGCTACATGCCGGTGAAGACCCACCTCACGTTATACGGACAGACCGCGACCGGGACGCAGATCGTTTCCAAATCGACGCTCCGACTCAATCCCGTCAGCGTTTTCCTGAACGTCGCTTATACGTTCTAGCGGGTGCGACCCGATGCCAGCCCACCGCATGGAAGCAACACTTTGGATCGAACGATGAAACGACAGGCTCTCAAGACCATTCTTTTTGCATTGCCCAAGGTTCTGGACCTGACGGCGCGCCGCTTCCCCGCCTATCGCGATCGCCTCAAGGAGCGCAATCTCGTCGCGTGGATCGGGCTCATGGATCAAAGCATCGGTCGCGCCATCGAGTTCAGGAATGGCCGCATTCGGTCGCGCGCCGGCAAGCATCCGCGGCCCGACGTGCGCATGGCCTTCAAGGACGTCGCCACTGCCCTGAAGTTCCTTTCCCCGAGCCCGGACCAGGGCGAAATCGTCCACGCCGCCAAGAACTTCAAGGTGGTCACCGAGGGCGAGGACGAACTGCTGGTCTGGCTCATGCAAACCCTGAGCATGATGCGCACCGTCGGCCTGACGATGGGCACGCCCATGCGCGACGGCACCCGACGCTACACGACCTGTACCAATGGCGGGCCCCTGTTCGTCTACGTCAAGGATGGCCGCATCGTCCGCGTGACGCCCATCGAGCTGGACGATACGGATGCGTCGAGTTGGGTGATCGAGGCACGTGGACGCCGCTTCAGCCCGCCACGGCGTGGATTGGTCGCGCCCCACGCGTTGACCCTCAAGTCGCTGGTCTACTCCGACAAGCGCATCCTTCACCCGATGAAACGGGTCGACTTCGACCCCGACGGCGAGCGCAATCCACAGAACCGCGGCAAGTCCGGCTATGTGCGTATCAGCTGGGACGAAGCCCTGGACATCGTCGCGAGGGAGATCAACCGGCAGAAGCGTGTTCACGGCCCCGGCTCCATCACGTTCCCGATGTCGTCCCACCACCAGTGGGGCAACGTCGGCTACTACCTCAGCGCGCTGACGCGCTTCGCCAACCTGATCGGCTTCACCCGGGTCGCCGCGAACCCGGACAGTTGGGAGGGCTGGTACTGGGGCGCCATGCATCATTTCGGCAACGCGATGCGCGTCGGCGTGCCCTCCGGCTATGGCGGCCTCGAGGATGGTCTCAAGGAAGCCGAAATGATCGTGTTCTGGTCCTGCGACCCAGAAAGTACCAACGGGGCCTACGCAGGATTCGAGGGAACCCCGCGCCGCCTGTGGGCCAAGGAGCTCGGCATCGAGTTCGTTCACATCGACCCGCACTGCAATCCGACCGCACAGCTGCTGGGCGGCCGCTGGATCCCGATCCGGCCGCAAACCGATGCCGCCCTGGCAACCGCCATCATGTACGTGTGGACCGTGGAGGGCCTTTACGACAAGGATTACGTCGCGACGCGCACGACCGGTTTCGACGATTGGAAAGCCTACCTTCTGGGCGAAACCGACGGTATCCCCAAGACTCCCGAGTGGCAGGAGGGCGAGACAGGCGTGCCGGCCAAGGATGCCCGCGCACTTGCGCGCCTATGGGGCAGGAAAAAGGTTCATCTCGCCGTCGGGATGACCGGCGCGGGATTCGGTGGCGCGGGCCGCGGGGCGACCGGGGCGCAATGGGCGCGCTGCATGATCATGATGATGTCCATGCAGGGCTGGGGCAAGCCGGGGGTGAATTTCGGCTGCCTCGAAATCGGCGTCCCGCACGATCTCCAGTTCTACTTCCCCGGCTACGCGGACGGCGGCATTTCGGGCGACCTGGCGTGGACCGCCAATGCGGTGGACAACTACCAGCGCATGCCGCATATCCTGACCATGAATCCCGTCAAGCAGATGGTGCCGCGACAGCAGATGCCCGATGCGATTCTCAACGGTCACGCTGCCGGCTATCTCTGGGACGGCATGTCCCAGGAAGCCCAATTTGCGCCGTTCACCTACCCGATGCCCGGCTATTCGCCGATCCGCATGATCTATCGCTACGGCGGATCCGCGTTCAGCACCGTGACGAATTCCGGACGCTGGACGCAGGCCTACCGGCATTCGAGCATCGAGTTCGTCGTCAATCAGTCGATCTGGATGGAAGGCGAAGCCCAGTTCGCCGACATCATCCTGCCCGCCTGCACTTCGCTGGAGCGTTGGGATATTGGCGAATGGGCGAATTCGGGTGGCTACGCGCACCATGGGTATGGCACGGTCAACCACCGCATGCTGACGCTGCAGCACAAGTGCATCGAACCCTTGGGCGAATCCCGTTCCGACTACGACATTTTCACCGCCATCCTGACCCGGTTGGGCCTGGGTGGCGTTTTCACCGAAGGCTGCGGCGATCTCGACTGGGTCAAGCGCGTCTTCGACTCGTCGGATCTGCCCGATCACATCTCGTGGCGAGCGTTCTGCCGCAAGGGCTACTTCGTCGTACCGCCCGAAAAGCCCGAGCTGCGCCATTCCGTGGACATGCGCTGGTACGCGGAAGGCAGGAAGAAGGACCTGCCGGAACCTCATCCGCTGCCGTCACAGTTCTCGGAAAAGTTCGGCAAGGGCCTGCAGACGCCGAGCGGCAAGCTGGAGTTCGTGCCCGAGTTGCTGAAACGACACACGGCGGACAATCCCGAGCGGCCGCCGCTCAACCGATATATCCCCTCCTGGGAGGGTCTGCGCTCGGACCTGGCCCGGCGCTACCCGCTGCAATTGATCGCCACCCACAGCCGCTACAGCTTTCATACTCTTGGTGACGGAAAAAATTCCGCAGTGAACGGCATCGACGATCATCGCGCGCTGATCGCGGGGCACCGGTTCTGGCTCCTGAGGCTCAATCCGGCTGACGCCGCCATTCGACGCATTGCGCATCGCGATCTCGTCAAAGTACACAACGACCGCGGCGCCGTGATCTGTGCGGCCGATGTCTCGCCCCTGGTAAACGCTGGAGTGGTGAAATCCTACGAGGCGAGCGCTGAATTTCAGCTGATCGAAATCGACGGCGAGCAAGTCGAGATTGGCGGTTGCATGAACATGCTGACCCCCGACCGGCCGCAGACCTCCGGCACCAGCAGCATGAGCCCGAATTCCTGCCTGGTGCAGGTCGAGAAATGGCGCGGTGCCGAGGCGTTCATGCTCGGTCGCGCAGCGTGAGGAATTTCAAATGAGCAAGTGGAACCTGATTATCAAAGTCGGCCGTTGCGAAAACTGCCAGAACTGCGTGATCGCCGCGCGGGACGAGCACGTCGGCAATGACTTCCCCGGTTACGCGGCACCCGCCGCGGCCAACGCCGAGAGCCTCATCCGCATCGTGCGTCGTGTACAGGGTGCTTCGCATATGATCGAGACCACTTATCTGCCGGTCATGTGCAACCACTGCGACGACGCGCCCTGCATGCGTGTGGGCGGTAGTGCCATTCGCAAGCGCGCCGACGGCATCGTCATCATCGATCCGGACAAGGCGCGAGGCCGAAAAGACATCGTGAAGGCGTGCCCCTACAAGGCGATCGTCTGGAACGAAGAACTGCAACTGCCCCAGATCTGGATCTTCGATGCGCATTTGCTCGACCAGGGCTGGTCCCGCCCACGTTGTCAGCAGTCGTGCCCCACCGATGTCTTCGAGACGGTCAGGCTCGATGACACGGCGATGGCCGAGAAGGCCCGGCGCGAGGGACTCAAGGTATTGCGCCCCAACCTGGGCACGAAGCCCCGCGTGTGGTACAGCGGCCTCGAGCGCTGGGAAACGTGCTTCATCGGCGGAAGTATCAGTGTTGTGCGGGCAGGAAACGTGGTCGAGTGTGTCACGGAGGCGGCCGTCGCCTTGTATGCCGGTCATCTGCAGGTAGCCGAAACCGTCTCGGACGGCTTCGGCGATTTCCGGTTCGACGGCCTGGCCAAGGGCAGCGGCCTCTACAGAGTCAAAATCCGACATGCCCTCGGCAATGCCTGGCGCGAGTGTGAATTGGGCGACAGCGCGTACCTGGGCGAGATCAGGCTCAGTCAGTCGACAAACCCCGTGGCGATCGAGTGCTCATGATCCGAGCAAGGCCGGACGCTGCGGTCATCGCACCGATCTCCGTGGCGCGGCCCGCGCCTGCACGCGCGCCTGGATCGCGCGCGCCTTCGCCCTGCGATCGCCACGGCCGGCCTTCCAGTACGCCCACGGTCGTGATGCAGGGCAACGACTCGAACGCTTCGATCGATGACGGTTGCCCATACGCGTCGATCACCGACGCTCGGGACGCTCATCAGCGGTTTCACGACGCACGCGCTGTCCGGCAGCGCCCCGCGGCCGACGACGACCGCGGGGGGGGCCGGGGCGACGACTGCCACGCGCTACGCGCCGGCACTGCTCACGATGGCGTTTGATTCCACGGCATTCGGCTGATCGTCGTCGTCCCGCCCTCTTCGCGATAATTCTTGATTTTGCGTTTGATCGACGCGACTGCGTCGGAGGCGTGCTTGCATATCGATGACGATTTGCCCGCACGTCGCCGGGCGTGCGTGCCTGGCTGAACATGCCGGCACGCACCGCGATACCCGGTCAGCCGAGTCGATAAACACGCGTGACCGTCCCCCGGAACAGCGCGTCGCGCTCGTCCGCGCTCGCCTGCGCGGTCAGCCGCTTGAACGCATTCCAGCCGTTCGCGTACGAATACGAGCCCTTGTCGACCGGGAAATTGCTCTCGAACATGCAGCGCTCGGCGCCGAACGCATCGATGCACGTCAGCATCCACGGCTTCCATGCATCGGCGAGATGCGTGGAAGACGGCGGCCGCGCGCCCTTCTCGAAATCGAAACCGTTGATGCGCATCCCGAGCCCGCCGACCTTCACGTACACGTTCGGCAGTTGCGCGAGCGTGCGCATCGACGCCGACCAGTGCTTGAAGACCTCCGGCCGCCTGTCCGCATAGCTCGCGATCCGCACGACGCCGCCGCAGTGGTTGACGATGATCTTCGTTTCGGGGTTCGCCTTCGCCAGATCGAACAGTTCGGGTAACTGAGGAAAGAACAGCCACGCGTCGTACGACAGCCCGAGCGGCGCGAGCTGCGCGACGCCGGCCCGGTACGCGGGATCGAGCAGCAGCCCGCGCGGCACCGCCGACAGCGGATTGGCAAGCGTCGGATCGGCATCCCAGGTAGTCAGGTGCCGAACCCCGCGAAAGCGCCCGCGCCCCGCTTCGAGATGCGCTTCCAGCACGTCGCGCACCCGTGCGCCGAGCCGCAGGTCCGCGTGACCGACGATGCCTTTCGCGACGGCCGGTTTGCCGTGCCGGAGCGGCTCGGTCACGCCGGCGACGTAGGCCGTCTCGCCGGCCGGCTTCAGTTCGGCCGGGCCGGCCTCGCGGTAGCGCGTCTGCGCCTGCATGTAGACCGACGCCTGGATGTTGTGACCCGACGACCGCGCGTCCTGCAGATAGTCGTCGAGCATGTAGATCCAGCCCGGCCGTTCATAGAAATGATGATGCGCGTCGACGATCGGCAGGTCGGGCTCGAGCGCGGGTTCGAGCGCCGACGCGAGCCAATCGGGGCGCACCGCGAGATAGTTACTTTGCGTCGTCATGCGGGAAGCTCCATGTTGGGCCGGCGCGCGCGTATCGACGCACCCGGGCAGCGCGAGCGACGCGGCGGCCGCGCCGAGCAGCCGGCGTCGCTTGATCGAAACCGTCGTGTCCATGTCATTCGCTCCGTTCGAACGCATACAGCGACAGCGTGAGCAGCGTCGTGATCGCCAGCACGATCGCGAGGCCGAGCATGCCGGCCGTGAAGGTACCGAAGCTGTCCTTCAGGTAGCCGACCAGATAAGGGCCCGCGAAGCCGCCGAGCGCGCCGATCGAGTTGATCAGCGCGAGCCCGCCGGCCGCCGCCTGGCCGGACAGGAAGCGCGACGGCAGCGTGTAGAAGATCGTGCGGCCGGCAATCGTGCCGATCAGCGCGAGCGTGATGCCGGCGAGTGCGGGGCCGAGCGTCAGGAAATGCGTCGACACGCCGAGCGCCACCGCGCCGATGCACAGCCCGATGGCCAGGTTCGCGACCGGGCTGCCGCGGCGGTCCACCCGCTTCGCCCACCACAGCAGCGCGACCGTCGCGAAGAAGTACGGCACCGAGGACAGCCAGCCCGTCTGCATCGTCGACATGCCGTGCGCCTTCAGCATCTGCGGCAGCCAGATGCCGATCCCGTACGAGCCCATCGTGAAGCCGAACGAGATCAGCGCGAGCACGTACACGCGCACGTCGCGCAGCGCGACGCCGAAACGCTTCTTGCGGCTGGCGGCCGCGCTTTCGCGCTCGAACGCGCGCCGCAGCGCGGCACGCTCGTCGTCCGTCAGCCACGCGGCATCGGCGGGCGAGTCGGACAGCAGCTTCAGCACGAGAAAGCCGAGCGCGCACGCCGGCAGCCCTTCGACGATGAACATCCACTTCCAGCCCGCGAGCCCGAGCGCGCCGTCGAGCTGCAGCAGCCACGTCGACAGCGGCCCGCCGATCAGCGACGACAGCGGCGTCGACACGGTGAACCACGCGAGCACGCGTGTGCGGTAGCTCGCCGGAAACCACACGGCGAGGAAGAAGATCACGCCGGGAAAGAACCCGGCCTCGCCGATGCCGAGCAGCAGCCGGATCGCGTAGAAGCTGGTCGGCCCGGCCGCGAGCGCGGTCGCGGCCGCCATCAGCCCCCACGTGATCATGATGCGGGCGAGCCAGCGGCGCGCGCCGAAGCGGTACAGCGCGAGATTGCTCGGCACCTCGAACAGGCAGTAGCCGGCGAACATGATCCCCGCGCCCCAGCCGAACTGCGTCGCGGTCAGCCCGAGATCGCGGTTCATCGTGAGCGCCGCGAACCCGACGCTCGTGCGGTCCAGATAGTTGAAGAAATACGCGAGCGCGAGCAGCGGAATGAAGCGCCACGCGGCCTTGCGCACGGCCCGCTGCTCGACCGACGCGTCGGTGTCGCGCTCGGCGGCCAGCGCCGGGGATGCGGATGTCATGGTTGTCTCCTGGATGGGGCGGCCCGCGCCCGCGCGTTGCGCGGCCGGGGCGCCTTTCGTTCGATGTTGCGTTCGTTGGATCGCGGCCGCGCTACGCGCTTGCCAGCTCGTTCGGCGACGGTGCGCCGCCCGGGGCGTCGGCCGGCGCTGCGCCGTCCGCGCCGCCCGGCCCCGCGACGACGCCGGCCTCGATCAGCGCGCGCGCGTCGTCCGGCGCATAGCCGAGCTCGGCGAGCAGCGCGCGCGTGTCCTGGCCGAGCGCGGGCGGCGCCGACCGCAGCCGCGGGCGCTCGCCCGCGAGCGTCAGCGGCAGCAGCGCGGTGCGCGTGTCGACCGGCCGCCCGGCGCTGCTCGCATCGGCCGGCAGCGTCACGGCCGCGAGGCCGCCCGTGGCCAGCAGGTGCGGATCGTCGAACAGGTCCTGCGGCTTGGTGATCGGCGCGTACGGCAGGCCGATCGACTCGAAGATCGCGCCGATCTCCGCGGCCGATTGCGGCGCGAGCCGCGCGCGCAACTCGGGCAGCAGCCAGCCGCGCGCCTGCACGCGCAGGTTGTTGGTCGCGAGGCGCGGATCGTCCTTCAGCGCCGCAAAGCCGAACGCGTCGCAGAACAGCGCCCACTGCGTGTCGGACACCACGGCGAGAAAGATCTGCTCGCCGTCCTTCACGGCGAACACGTCGTAGACGGCCCACGCGGAAATCCGGTTCGGCATCGGCGCCGCGGCCTGCCCCGTCACCGCGAACTGCATCATGTGCTGCGCGACCAGGAACACGTTGTTCTCGAACAGCGAACTCTGCACCTGCTGGCCGCGGCCGGTATGCTCGCGCTGCGCGAGCGCGGCCATTGCGCCGATCGCGCCGAACATGCCGCCCATGATGTCGTTCACGCTCGCGCCCGCGCGCAGCGGCCGGCCGTCGGGGCCGGTCATGTACGCGAGGCCGCCCATCATCTGCACGACTTCGTCGAGCGCGGTGCGATGTTCGTACGGCCCCGGCAGGAAGCCCTTGTGCGACACGTACACGAGGCGCGGATTCAGCGAGTACAGCGCCGGATAGCCGAGGCCGAGCCGGTCCATCGTGCCGCTCTTGAAGTTCTCGCTGAAGACGTCCGCCGTCGCGACGAGCCGCAGCACGATCTCCAGCCCGCGCGGATCCTTCACGTCGACCGCGAGGCTCTTCTTGTTGCGGTTGAACATCCCGAAGAAACCCGCGCCCGAGCCGCGCAGCGTGCGCGTGCTGTCGCCCGCGATCGGCTCGATCTTGATCACTTCCGCGCCGAGATCGGCGAGCAGCATCCCGCAGGTCGGGCCCATCACCATGTGCGTCATCTCGATCACGCGCAGGCCGTCGTACGGCAGCGGCGCGGCAGGTTGCCGATCGTTCATGGCGCGACTCCCGCCAGGCAGCCTTCCGGCTGGGCCGCCACCGGCGCGCGGCCGTCCGCATAGCGGAACCCCTTCGGCAGCCCGGCGTCCGGCACGTGGCCGTACAGCGCCTCCGACGGCAGCGCCGCGTGCAGGATCGCGCGCGCGGCGAGCAGCGCGTCGACGTCGACGCCCGTGTCGCAGCCCATCGATTCGAGCAGGAACACGAGATCCTCGGTGACGATGTTGCCGGTCGCGCCCGGCGCATACGGGCAGCCGCCGAGGCCGGCCTGGCTCGCGTCGATCGTCGTCACGCCCGCGTCGAGCGCCGCGACGACGTTCGCGAGCCCCTGCCCGCGCGTGTTGTGGAAATGCGCGCCGCCGGCCTTGTCGCCGACTTCGCGCCGCAGGCGCGCGAACAGCCGGCGCACCTGCGCCGGGTTCGCGTAGCCGCTCGTGTCGGACAGCCCGATCTCGTCGACCCCGCATTCGGCCATCGCGACCGCCATCGCGATCGTCTCGTCGTCGCTGACGGCGCCTGCGAGCGTGCAGCCGAACGCAACCGACACGCCCGCCTCGATCTGCACCGACGGAAACCGCGCGTCGCGCAGCGCGACGATCGCGCGCACCTCGTCGATCATCTGCGCGGGCGTCTTGCGGATGTTCGCCAGCGAATGCGCTTCCGTCACCGATACCGGCAGCGTCAGCTTGTGCACGCCCGCATCGAATGCCCCCTCGGCGCCGCGCAGGTTCGGCGCGAGCGCGGCGACATGCAGCCCGGGAATCGCCAGCGCATGCGCGACGACTTCGCGCACATCGGCCATCTGCGGCAACAGCCTGGCCGGCACGAACGACCCCACCTCGATCTCGCGCAGGCCGGCCGCGGCCAGCGCGGTGATCCAGCGCAGCTTGCCGGCCGTCGGCATCACGGCCTTGATGCTCTGCAGGCCGTCGCGCGGCCCGACTTCGCTGACCAGCACCTTCGGATATTCGGAAACGCTCATTCGATACTCCATCGTTCTATCTAAAAGAACATCGTTCTGTTTGATAGAACTTTAGACGTGCGCCGAATGAGCGATAAGCGGGGTATACCCGTGAAATCGCGATTTTATGGAACTTGTGTTCTGTCAGGCAGAACGATATAGTCGGTCAACCATCATCCGAGGGAAACAGGCAGTGCCTACGACTCAAGCAGATCACGCCGGCGACGGGCCCGATGCGCCGGCCGACGAAGCCTCCAGCGGCGTCGCCGTTCTCGACCGCGCGTTCGCGATCCTCCGCGCCTTCGGGCCGACCGACGACCGGCTGTCGCTCGCCGAGCTGTCGCGCCGCACGGGGCTCTACAAGAGCACGATCCTGCGCCTGCTCGCCGCGCTCGAACATGGCGGCTTCATGCGCAAGCTCGACGACGGCCAGTATGCGATCGGGCACGAGCCGTTGCGGCTTGCCGCGCTGTATCAGCGCTCGTTCCGGGTCGGCCCGGTGGTCGAGCCGCTGCTCGAGACGCTGAGCCGCGAATTGGGGGAAACGGCGTCGTTCTACGTGCGCGAGGGCGACAAGCGCTCGGTGCTCTACCGCGTCGAGCCCGCACGCGCGGTGCGCGTGTCGATTCGCGTCGGCGAGGAGTTTCCGGTTCGCCAGGGGGCGTCCGGGAAGGTGCTGCTGGCCTTCACCGACACGCAGGACGCGCGCTGGAACGACGTGCGCGAGCAGCTATGGGCCGCGTCGTACGGCGAGCGCGACCCCGAGACGGCATCGGCGTCCGTGCCCGTGTTCGATGCGGCCGGTGCATGCGTCGGCGCGTTGACGGTGTCGGGGCCGAAATCGCGGCTCGCCGCCGCGCCGGTGATGGTGGCGGCCATCGCGATGCTGCTGCCGCTCGCGCAGAAGGCGACGGTGGCGCTTGGCGGGGCGGGAGCGCGGTATGACGCGGCCGCCGTGCGGGATAGCCTCGCGCGGCTGAGGTCGGCGGCGGATGATGCGGGTTGAGAGCGAGTAGTCGGCGCGGATTTCTTTGCACGTAGCGTGATGGGGTGAAAAACGTCGCGATTGCGGACGCAACCACGATGACATCTGACACGATTGACCGCAGGTTCTCTGCCGCTGAAGGTGACGCACGGTTCCCCAAATGGCAGAAGATCATTTGAACCCCAAGGGAAACGTAGCTTGGCTTGATCGAGGCATGCCTGCGGATCGACGTGTCGTTTTCCTATATCGATTCAGTCGTGATACGACAGTGCGACTAGAGGCACGCCATCCTCGCATGTACGACGCCCGTTCACGAATGCGCATGCATCTTGCAAAGCGCGAAACTGTTCTGGACAACGTTTCCCGAAGCTGTTGGCTGCCCAGAGCTGTATTGCTAGCGTCTCACCCGGCCTGACGTGAAAACGCGTCATCTCGGCAGTTGGGTCGTCGAGATAACCCAAACAGTCAATGAATGCGTTCATGTTGTCGCCATAAAATGCGGGGAAGCCAAAGACCTGTGCAAATACCCGATGGAACGAGGCCCAGTCCGCAATCTCAGCCGCGTCTATGCAAACGGTCGGCATCGCGTTTTCCGGTTTATCGGCGTGTGCCATGATTACTTGATCAAGTGCATTCCCGCGGCCTTCGCAGCCGTCACGTCGAAAGTGGCTGTGTACTCGCACTCGGCGACGTGCCCCGACCGCTCGATCAGGCAGTCCGCGAAATCCGCCTTTGCGGATGCCGCGAAAACGCGAAGTGCATTTCGCACCGTGTCCGCGCCTTCGACGACCAGTTCCTTGGTGGCGATCATCGAGTCGATGATGTCCTTCATTTGCTCACGCTCAACGCCATAGCAGCGCCCGAGTACCCACACCACCTCGACCAGTGCGACCTGCGAAACGTACCCCGGCCGCTCGGCCGACAGAGACTCCATCAGCGCCGTCGCTTTCTTCGACTGAGCGATGTCGTCTTGCGCGAAGTAGCGGACCAGCACGTTCGTATCCAATCCGATCATCGCGCGGATGCCCCCTTCTCGGCGATGGCACGATTCATGTCTTCGATCGACACCGGCTTGGCAGGCTTCTTCACGATGCCCTTGAGTGACGCGAGCGAGCGCGTGGCCGGATAGATCTCATACCGGCCGGTCGCCTCGTTGAAGCTGAATTCGATCCGATCTCCCGACTCCAGGCCAAGCTGATTGCGCACGTCCACGGGGATCGTGACCTGGCCCTTCGAAGTGATAGTTGCTGCCGCCATGTGATACCTCCAATTTTCCTTACTTTAAGGTAAGGAGTATCGAAGGGCAAGCGTGCAACGGGGCCTGAGAGTGCCCCGCAATTCCGCGACAAGAATATCTGCCGCGACAAGCTCGTCACGATCCTCTGCGGCACGCAAGGCGTGGCCCGCCTAGGTGTTCAGAACACCGAACGGCAGCGTCCACCCCGACAGCCGCCCGCCGTCCGCCCATCGTCCATCCGCGCTCGCGCCGCACGGAAGCAGCACGGGAGCCGCGGCACACTCCAGCGTCTCCTTCGGCGTATGCCCGAACTCGGCCTTGAAGACCCGATGGAAATATTTCTCGTCCGGGAAACCATGCGCCCATGCGATTTCCGCAATGCGCCGGTGCCTGCGCTGCGGGTCGCCCAGCACGCAGTACGCGTGGCGCAGCCGCTTGCGCGTGATTTGCCGCATCACGCCGCCCTCTTCCTTGAAAAGCTGATAGAGCCGCGCCCTCGACACGCCAATGTCCCGGCAGATCCGGTCGGGCGTGAGCCCGGGGTCCAGCAGATTCGCGTCGATGTAGCGCCGGACCCGGTCGAGCAATGCGTTGTCGATCGGGCCGCGCGCGTCGTGCAAGGCCTGCCCGGTCGGCGAAGCCGCGGCGGCCAGAAGCAGCAGCGTCGATTGCACCACGTTGGGTATCTCGTGCGCGCGCAGGCTGGCAAGATTTCGGAACAGCGACAGCATCTGGTCGCCGACGAGGCGGCCGATGCCGCTCGTCAGCGTCTGGCCGTGCAGCTGCGCCGCATGGTTCGGCAGCAGATATCGCGGAACGACGAGACTGATCACGTCGCCGCCCTCGACCCGGCATTCGTTGATCTGCGCGACGTCGTAGACGAACAGGTCGCCGGCGGACTTGATCATCTCCGGGCCGCCGGTGCGGCACGTGAGGCGCCCGCCGAGCAGCAGCGTGAACCGGATCGAATCCTGGCCGTCGAGCCGAATCCGCCGCACGGTCCGGTTGACGGTGTAAGTAGGCGCCCGCGAGCGCCAGCGCCGGCCCGACAGGATCAGCGGGCCGAGCGCCGCGCCGCTCGCTTCCGCATCGAATGCGCCATCGCCGCGATCGTCATCCAGCCGGCAGTCGCACAGATTGTCCTTGACCCAGACGTGAAACCGGTCCCGCTCGGGATAGTCGACCGTATGAAACTTGAAAATGGGGACAAAATCTGCTTGATCCATGGCAGTGTTTTATCGAGCCGATGCCGGAGGGTGAATCGGTGCATTGATTATCAGACGAAATCGCGCTCGGCAGATATTCCGGACGGGGGCCTGCCAAAGCACGCCGCCCGGACGTCGGAAAGTCACCGGCGCGGATGGCATTCCCAGCTGTTGTACGTCGGCTGGTCGATCGGCGTCAGTCCGGGAATCATGAACACCGTGCAGCTGAATCGCCTTCCCTTGCCCGTGGTGGCGTCGTAACTCACCTTCTGGCCGCCCAGCCCGTCCTTCTTCCCGTACTGCACATTGGCGACGGTGATCTCGTCCGACGACGCCAGCCCGAGCGTTTTCGCGGTCGACGTCTGCACGTCGGCCATGTTCATCTGCGTCGTACCGCATGCGGACAGGACGAGGCTGGCGACCGACGTGCCGATGGCGGTCCGTACGGCGGAGTGCAATGCTTTCTTCATGATTTCTCCTTGTGTCGATTGGCTGGTTGCCGCGTTGGCGCGCGAGACGGTCACGAGCCGGGCGTATAGAAGCTCGCCTGCAGCAGCGCGCCGACGTTCTGGACGGTCGACGCCCAGACGAGCGCCATCGCACCGGCTGCGTTGACGGCCAGCGCCGGCCAGTACGCACTCTGCGAATCCTGCCCCGACAGCGTCGACGCACTCCACGCGCCATTCCGATAGCTGGCGGCGACCACCGCCGGCGAGCTCGACGCACCCACGTCCTGCCACGCGGCCGTGACGTTGCCCGCCGCATCGATCACCAGCGGCGGGTACTGCCCTGCCGTCGAGTCGAGGTGCGCGGTCAGCTGATGCAGCGGCCCCCAGTTTCCGGTCGCGTCCGCCACGCTCGCCTGCAGCGCGCCGCCGAGCTGCGGCCACATGACGGCCGCCATGCCGGTTTCGTTGACGGTCAGCAGCGGCGTGCCGATGAAGCTCGAGGTTTCCGCGAGCGCCGGCGCCACGGCCTGGGCCGTCTGCCACCCGGTTCCGGAGACATAGCGCTGCGACATGGTGGTGGCGAGGAACTTCCCGCCGGTGACGTCGAGCTGCCCCCATACCAGCGTGATGTTGCCTTTCGCATCCATGCCGGCCGCCGGCGAGACGATCGTCGTGAACAGGCTCGTGTTCGACACGACCTGACCGACGTTGGTCCAGCCGTTGGCCGGGTCGTACGTGCCGGTCCAGAGCGCCGAGCGCGTATGGTTCGTCTGCCGCCACGCCAGCACCGCGTTGCCGGACGGCAGGACCGAAATCATCGGCCCCACGTTGTCGGTATCGCCGGTGATCGCGCCCGGCCCGGTCTGCACCGGCATCTGGATCAGCGCGGTCGGCGACCACGTGCCGCCCGGAGAATAGCGCGTCCACGCGATGCGGGAATTGAGCAGGTTGATCTCCTGCGGCCACGCGACGATCGCGTTGCCCTGCTTGTCGATCCCGGCCGAATACGTGGCGCTCGTGACGTTTGGCGCGACCTCGAACGGCACGCCCCAGCCGGTGCCCGGGCTGTACGGGCGCGCCCACAGCGCATAGGCGTTGGGGCCCGGCATCCATTCCGTCCAGAATGCGACCGCCTGCCCGCTCGCGTTGCCGACCAGTTGCGGCTGGATCGTGCCGGGCCCGCTCATCGGATGCGAACCGTCGCTCGTATCGAGGCGCGTCGCCGCGCTCCAGCCGGAACCCGGCACGTACCGCGCGCCCCACATCGCGTTGCCGTTCCCGGTGCCGCTCGTCATCCACGACACGAGCGCATTGCCGCTCGCGTCGATGGTCACGCTCGGTTCGAATTCCGGCGCTTTGCCGTCCATCGCCGCGGCTTTCGACCAGCCCGCCGTTGCCTGCGACCCGCCGCCGCCCGAGCCGCCTCCCGTGGGCGGCGATGGATTGGACGGCGTACCGGGCGTGGCGGGCGTCGACAGCGACGCGCCGCCGTTCGTGGCGACGTCGTCACCGCCGCATGCCGTCAATGCGAGACAGGCGGCCATGATCATCCATGCAATGGGCTTCATGAATTTCCTCTTGTTGTTCGTGCTTGTCCGTGATCCATGAAGCGATCACGTATTCAGCAATCCTATTATTGAAGCGTGGATGGCTCTCTCCTCCACGATCATCGGCCGACCGATCGCCGGGCCGCTCGATGCGACATCGAAGCGCCGGCTGAATCTTAATTCAGGACATCGGAATTCAAGGTGGCGTTGCGTCCACACTGAGTGGACATGCGTTTCACGCCTGAACGGACTATGGAGGCTAGAGCCGCTCGACCCGCACCTCGACCGTATCCCTCGGCACCGTCAGCCGCGTGCGGTCGAGCAACGCGTCCGCGGGCGCGCTGCCGTCGGGGTTCAACGGCTTCACCTTGTTGAACACCACGGAAAAGTGCTCGGGCGTGACGGTGGCCGACGCGTAGCCCTGCGCGTCGTGATCCGCGTGGTGCAGATCGGGGTTGTTGTCCATCAGGAAGGCGTCCAGCCTGGCCGGCGTGGCCGCCAGCGACGCAAACGGCGTGCCGCGCCATGCCGCTTTCACATACGCATGGAAGGACGTGCTGCTGATGCCCGCGCAGACGAAATCGACGATCACGGGCACGCCCGTCGCGGGATCGGGGTCATCGCGCACGACGCCGCACTGAAACGCGTGCAGATCCCCGCTGATCGCGACGACGTTGCGGATCCCCTGCTCCTTCAGGTAAGCGAGCAATTCGTGCTTGTGCGCCGGGTAGCCATCCCATGCGTCGCAGTCGACCACGAGGCGTGCCGCCGGGTTCTTGGGCGCGCCCGGCATCACGACCCACAGGCGATTCAGCATCACCTCGTTGCCCCACACCTTCCAGATCGCCGGCGAGTGCTTCAACGTGGCCTTCCACCACTGCGCCTGCTCCGGGCCGAGCATCGACGGCGCGCGGCCGAGCTGCGCGGTATCGCGCGCCTCGAAGCGCTGCAGCACGTCCTGCTTGACGAAGTAGCGCGAGCCGGCCGCGTCGTCGCCCTGCACCGGATCGTGCCCGCGCGTGCGGGCAATCGCCGCCTCGCTCACGACATGGTCGTCGCGATACAGCCGCTCGTCCGTCATCACGAGATGCATCAGCGTGCCGAAGCGGAACGCGCGGTAGAGGCGGATGTTGGCGTACGACGAATCGTCCGGCTCGAAGCGCACGTCGCTCCAGTCCACCGGCATGTATTCCGCCCAGGCACGGCTGGCGTCGCGGCGCCGCCGGGTCTCCTGCCGTTCCTCGTTGGTGTAGACCTGGTGATCCTGCCAGCAGTCGTCGGAAAACTCGTGGTCGTCCCATATCGCGATCATCGGCAGGCGCTGGTGCAGCGTCTGCAAGCGCGGGTCGGTGCGATAGGTTCGATAGAGCGCACGATAGTCGTCGAGCGTGTCGGCGTACATGCCGCCGTCGGCGAGCCGCTTGCCGTCCGGCAGCCGCAACGGCGGATGCGCGGCTTCGACCGCGCGGGGCTTCGCGGCCCCGATCGTTTCGTAGATGTAGTCGCCCACGTGCACGACGAAATCGAGATCGCGCTCGGCCGCGAGCAGGCTCATCGCCTGCCAGTGATTGACGCTCCAGTCCTGGCAGGTGAGCCACGCGAAGCGAACCTGGTCGTTGGCCTCGTCCGCGTCCGGGGCCGTGCGGGCCACGCCGGTCACGCTCGCGTCGTCGCCGGCGACGAACCGATAGTGGTACGAGGTTTTCGGCGAGAGCGCCGTGACCTTCGCCCGCACGGTGTAGTCGTAGGCGGCCAGCGCCCTCAGCGGAACGCTGGCGACGCGCGTCGAGAAATCCGCTTGCGTGGAGACGTCGAGCCGCAGCGAGACCGCGCGCGCACCGTCGCGCGCCGGCACGCACCGCGTCCAGAACACGATCGAGCGATCGTGCGGATCGCCGCTGGCGACACCTTGCGGGAACCGGTCGCGACCCTGGTGCGCCGCGGCGCCGGGCGCGGCGGATCGAGGGGCGTCAAGCGCGCCGGTGGCGGCCGCGATCGTGAAAAAAGCCGACGACCGGAGGAAATGGCGGCGATCCATCGATCCTCCCGGTCGGCTGACGGCTGGCCCCTGATGCGCACGCGTGGCGAGGACAACACTACAGCGGCGCTCCGGGCCTGCACAGCCGTGACAACCCCATTTCGGGTTCGGGCGCCTGCGGCCCCCCGTGGCGAGCGGTCAGCTTTCCGCGGCCTCGGCGGGCGCCGACGAGGCCCGTATGCGCATGATGGTCTGGCGGGACGTGCCGAACCTGCGCGCGATCTCGCTGACCGACAGGCCCTTGTCGAGCGAGCGCATCACGCGGTCTCGATCGTGCCGCGACAGCGAGGTTGGCCGGCCGATGCGTTTGCCGTTGTCCTGCGCGGATTGCAGGCTCGTCTTGCCGCGCTGGCTTCGCGCCGCGGTTTCCATCCGGCTCACCGCCCTGAGCGTCTTGATCGCTTGCGGTTCGGGGCGGCTGGCGAGGTCGACGTTGCCGATCTCGACACACAGCACGGACATCTTCTTGCCGCGGCATTGCATCAGCGTGGACAGCGCATCGCGCACGTTGCACCCGAGCGCGGACAGTTCCAGCACCACCAGCGAGTCGCCCGGCGCGGCGCGCCTCAGCAGGCCCGACAGTTCCGGCCGCTCGGCCGCGGCGACGAACGGCGGCACCCGATCGATGGCGACGCGGCTGAGGACGACGGTGTAGCCGGCTTTGTCGAAGGCAATCAGTTCCTGCTCGGGGAATGCGGCATCGACTGAGCTGTTGACGTAGAAAAAGGTTCGTATCAAGACCCTCTCCGAGACGTGCGAGGCTGCTGGCGAATAGGTCGCTTCCGTTACGCACCGGTATCACCCGCAATGGCGTGCAGGATCATGTCGATCGAGGCCGGCTTCACGAGAACGATGTCGAACCCGCGCCACGCGTACCCCCCCAGCGTGGGCGGAACCATTGCAACGATACGTGTATCCGGATACGTCTCGAGCATGTTGGCGGCGAGCCCGCAGGCCTCGTCGGGATCGCGTTCCACGTCGACGATGACTGCCTCGGCCGGCCCATGCGAAAACGATTCTTCGGCGCGATGTTTCGGCACCACGGACGTTCTGAATCCTCGCAGGCGCAACAGCAGCGCAATCGATTCCCCGACGTGCGCGCTGCCCCGCAGAATCACGATGCGCCGGCCCGCGTGCCGCGGCGGGGCGTCGACGATCGTCGCGCTGCGCAATACGGCTTCGGCACTCAGCGAGAGCAGGCGCGCCTCCTGATACGCTTCCAATGCCGCTTGCCGGGTGGCTTCATCCGCGAGCGGGTTCGCGAACAGCGCCCGGATGCGTGCCTCGGCCGCTTCGAGCCGCCGGTTCGCTTCGTCGAACAGTGCTTTCGCGCTTGCGCCGCGGTTACTGCTCCTTTCCATCATGTCTCGCCTGGCACTGACCGCTCGGCCCCGGATGAATGCCCGCTGCCGAGCCTGGGCGAAACAGGCCGCAATTCGCGTTCCCGCCTGCCGCCCGTTGGTCGTAGTACCGCCTGAAAAGCCAGGCCGGTTGCCGCGCCGATGGAACGCGCGTCAACTCCGCAAGCGCAGAAAGACCGACATCAGATCGTCGAGCGTCACGGGTTTTTTCAGGTGCGCATCGAAGCCGGCCTGTTGCGCCTGCTTCACGTCCGCTTCCTGGGCGTACCCGCTCAGTGCGATGCAGATCACCGATTTCAGTGCCGGCGCTTCGCGCAGCTTCCCGACGAAGGCGAGCCCATCCATGCCCGGCATGCCGATATCGGACAGCACGACGTCCGGCACATGGCCGTCGAGCGTCGACAGCGCTTCCTCGCCGCTCGTCGCCGTCCGGACGATCGCGCCCTCGCTTTCCAGCAGCAGCTTGAACGTTTCGACCGTGTCCGCATCGTCGTCGACCATCAGGACGTGCAGGCCCTGCAACGTGTCGGCCGAGCTTTTGGCGGAAGAATCCGCCGCGACGAGCGCGCGGTACGTCGGCAGCGTCACCGTGAACGTCGCGCCGAGGCCGATGCCGGTCGATTCCGCCCGCACGACGCCGCCATGCAGGTTCACGAGATCCCGGACCAGCGCGAGGCCGATGCCGAGGCCCGCGCGGCGCGCTGTGGAATCGCGGCTTTGCTGGAACATGTCGAACACGTAAGGCAGCAGCGACGGCTCGATGCCGCTGCCGGTATCGGCCACCTGCAGCACGGCGTCGGCATGCTCGTCGACCTGCAGCGACACGTCCACCGACCCGCGGCTCGTGAACTTCAACGCGTTGCTGACCAGGTTCCAGACGATCTGTTCGATGCGCGTGAGGTCGGCATGGACGATGACGGGCGAGTCCGTCATCGCGACATGGAGCGCCAGGCCGCGCTGGTTCGCTTCGTCCCGCACCGCATGGGTGACGCGCTGCACGATCTCCCGCATGTCGACCGGCGTGCGCACGACCGACAGCTTGCCGGTGCGTACGCGCGAGATATCGAGCAGATCGTCGATGATCTGCGCCTGACCGATGATGGTGCGCCGGATCGTATCGGCGGCGCGCGAAATATTCAGGTTTTGCCGCGATTCCGGCGCACGCGCGATCAGTTCCGCGCTCGCCGAGATGAGATTGAGCGGATTCTTGAGCTCGTGCGAGACCACGGCAAGAAATTCGTCGCGGCGGCGCAGCGCATCGTGTTCGCCGGCGTCGCGCAGCTGCTCGGCCGGCGCGTCGCGGCCGGCCTTGTCGGTCAGCGCGAACTCCCCGAGATCGCGCGCGATCTTCGCGAACCCGCTGATGCCGGGCTCGTCGAGGCGCGACAGCACGCCGCTCGCGAAGAAACGGGTGCCGTCCTTGCGCTGATGCCAGCGCTCCTCTTCGGTGCGCCCGTTCAGGCGCGCCTCCGCGAATTCGCGCTGGGCGACGTGATTGACCCGATCTTCGTCGGTCGACAGGAGGTCCGCGGACTGCCCGATCATTTCCGCTTCGGTATACCCGAAGATCCGCTCCGCGCCCGCGTTCCAGCTGGTGACGAGCCCGGCGTCGTCGAACGTGATGATCGCGTAATCCTTGGTGCCCTCGGCGACGATGCGCATCCGCCGTTCGCCTTCGCGCAGCCGGTCTTCCGCGCGCCGGCGGTCGGTGATGTCGATGAACGACAGCACCGCGCCGTCGATGCGGTCTTCCGTCGTGCGGTAGGGCACGAAGCGCGCAAGATACCAGCGGCCGTCGTTGCTGCGCAGCTCCCGCTCGATCAGGCGCAGCGAATCGAACGCCTCGGCCGCATCGTCGGGAAGCTTGTCGTATTCGAGCCGGTGCGTGATGTCCAGCAGCGAGCGGCCGATATCCGACGGAATGATGCTGAACACGTCCGTCGCCCGCGGCGTGTAGCGCTTGATGCAGATATTGCGGTCGACGAAGATCGTGCCGATGTCGTTCGCGGCGATCAGGTTCTGCAGGTCGTCGTTGATCTTGCCGGTTTCCTCGACCTTCGACTTCAGCTCGGCATTGACGGTGGTCAGCTCCTCGTTGATCGACTGCAGCTCTTCCTTGCTGGTTTCGAGTTCTTCCGTCGCAGAGCGCAATTCCTCGTTGATGGCCTGCAGCTCCTCGTTGGACGCCTTCAATTCCTCCGTCGAGGTTTCCGATTGCTCGATGGTCGACTGGAGCTGCTCCTTCGTGCGCTGCAGCTCGCGCTCGAGCTGGCTGATGATCGGATCCTTGTGCGTATCGACCGTCGACGTTTCCACGCTGCTCACGCTGTCCTCGACTTCGTCGAACAGCACCAGCACGAAATCCGCATTGGCTTCCGGGTCGTGCACGGGGCGCGCGGTCATGTTGACGAAATACGAACGCGCGTCGCGCTCGATCCGCACCCGCCGCGCCTCCACGCTGCGATTCGTGTGCAGCGCCTGATAGATCGCGGTGCGCAGCTCGAGCCGCAATTCGGGGCGCACCACGGCGATGATGTTGTGGGACGGTTCGCCCCCCGAATACTGCAGGAAGCGCCCGGCGCGATCGGACAGGTGGACGATCTCGGAATCGCGGCTGACGAGCACGCTCGGCGGCGCATGCTGCTCGACGAGGCGCTGGTGCAGGTCGCCGAACGAGAAGCGGCGGCGCCCCGGCGGCTGGATGGTCGTGACGACCGGCCGCGCGCTCATCGTGCCGGTAATCGCGACCGGAAGCGGCGTGTCGCCGCGCACCGCCATGTTCGCACGGTAGATGCGGTTGCGCTTGTCGACCACGGTGAACATCGAACTGACGCTGTCGGCCGATTCGGAACTGCCGAGAAACAGCACCCCGCCCGGCCGCAGCGCGAAATGAAACATCTTCAGGATCTCGATCTGGGCTTCGCGGTCCTGCTAGATCAGCAGGTTGCGGCAGCAGATCAGGTCGAGCCGCGAGAACGGCGGGTCGCTCAGCACGTTGTGATGCGCGAACAGCATGTGCTCGCGCAATTCCTTCTTGATCCGGTAGTGCGCGGCGTCCTTCGTGAAGAACTGGCGCACGCGGCCCGGCGCCACGTCGGCGAGAATCGACTCCGGATAGAGGCCGGCGCGGGCAAACGAGATCGCGCGCTCGTCGATGTCGGTCGCGAACACCTGGAACGAAATGCCCTCGGCCGATTTCAGCGAGCGCTCCTGCAGCAGCATCGCCACCGAATACGCCTCTTCCCCGGTCGCGCAGCCGACCGACCACACACGGATGCGATCCTGCTCGCCGCGGCCGTCGAAAAACCGGGGCAGCACTTCGCGGTCGAGCACGTCGAACGCTTCCTTGTCCCGGAAGAAGTTCGTGACGCTGATCAGCATGTCCTGCAGCAGCGCCTGGGTTTCTTCCGGATGCAGATGGAGGTAATCGCGGTACGCCTGCAGGTCGGTGATGCCGTTGACCTGCAGCCGGCGTTCGATCCGGCGCAGCACGGTCGCCCGTTTGTAATGCCGGAAATCGTGCGCGGTGCGCGTGCGCAGGATGATCATGATTTCGCGCAGCGCGCGCTCGGCCGCCTCGCTGACCAGGTCTTCCTGGCGCTCGTCGTTGTCGACGAGCGGCAGGTGAATCTCCTTCGCGGTCAGCCACAGGTCCATCAGCCGCTGCGGCATCTCCGCCGCGGTGGCCACGAAATCGACCATGCCGGTGGCGATGGCGTTGCGCGGCATGCTGTCGTATTCGGCCTCCGACGGATCCTGGGCGAGCGTCACGCCGCCCATTTCCTTGATCCTCGACAGCCCGACGGAACCATCCGAGCCCGCGCCGGACAGCACGATGCCGATCGCGCGTTCGCGGTGCGCTTCGGCCAGCGTGCGGAAAAACAGATCGATGGCGGCCCTGCGCCCGCTTTCCTCCGGCCGATGGGGGGCAACCCGCAGATAGTCGTCGACCATGGTCAGCTCGAGCGAGGGCGCGATCAGGTAGACGTGGTCGGGCTCGATCGGCGTGGCGCTCGTGACTTCCATCACGGGCATGCCGGTGGCCTTCTGCAGCAGGCCGGCCAGGTTGCTCGCGTGATCGGGGGCCAGATGCACGACCACGACGAACGCCATCGACGTGTGTGCCGGCAGGGCTTCGAAGAACTCCAGGAGCGCACTCAACCCGCCCGCCGATGCGCCGATACCGACGACCGGATATGAGGCCTGGCCGGGGAGTGTCTGCCCGCGTCTTTTCGACATCGCTGCTGGTCCTGTCAGAAAAAATAGTATCCGCGGCCAAGGTCGGGCAGGCGCCTTGGCCTGCTTGCGCCAAGATGCGCGTAGATCGCTATTATCCCTCCAGCAGGATCGACTGCAAGAATTTTGCCGCTTCGCCGGCGCGGTGCGCCGCCGCCTCCTGTCCCTCCTGCGCGGCGAGGTCGCCGCAGCGGCCGAAATGCTCGCCTAGCGTACGGCTCATCGTCTCGCTCTCGTGCAGTGCGCGCAGCGCGTCGCGCAGCGTGCGCTCGACGTCCTCGCTGCGGCCCTGCGCCAGGGACGCAGCGGAGTATGCGTGCCCCGTATGGCACCGGTAGCGCAGCAGGCGGGAATTCGTCAGACGCCAGAGCGTGCCGCCGCATTCCGGACAGGTCAGCGTGGACGGGCTCGCGATGCGGCTCAGCGCGTCGGGCGGCCCTTCGCTGGCGGTCCACGCGCGCTGCTCGCTGGCGACCTGCTCGCTGGCGCGGCGCCGGGCGGACTCGTCGGTCGTCGAGATGTCCAGCGGGTTGCCGGCCAGTTCGACCAGCCGGTTCGCGAGGCCGTCCAGCGGCAGCACGTAATCGGCGTAAGGCGACGCATGCCGCGGCATGTCGCCGGCGAACGCTTCGGCGGGATCCTGGACGATCGTGGCGCCGCCGCACGACTGGATCGCATCGAGACCGGCCGCGCCGTCGTCCAGCAGGCCCGTCAGGATCACGCCGATGGCGCGCGGGCCCATCTCGGCGGCCACACTGCGAAACAACGGATCGATCGCCGGCCGCGCGAAGTTTTCCTTTGCACCGTGCAGCAGCCGAAGATGCGTGCCTTCGACGATCAGGTGGTGATCGGGCGGCGCGACGTAAATTCTGCCGGGGAAATACGTTTCGCCGTCTTCGGCGTGGACGGCGCGCAGCGGGCCCGCTGCGCTCAGGAATGACGGCAGGAGGCTGTCGTGCGCACCGACATGCAACACGATCGCGATCGTAGCGGGCAAGTCGCGAGGAAGCCGGGAAACGAGGGTACGGAGGGCGTCGACGCCACCCGATGACGTACCGACTGCAATGAAGTCGCGGTGGGTCAAATTGCCTCCGATGTTGCCGATGATTCAAGTGTAGTCATTCGCCTCGCGAACACATTCTTCATTAGTGAAAACGTCGTCGACGGTTTTGCAAGGACAGAACCGGTAACGCGCTCGTGCATCGAGATTCATCGCGTCAACCCGTGCGGTTGAAATGGTTGGGCGCGCAAGTTCCGTGCTGCATGTTTCGCATGCCTTTTCGTTGACATGCGGGCGGGACAGCGCAGTGACAGACGGCCTCATCCATGGCCTGTGCTGCTGTCCGTAAAGCTGCGCATACGGACACGAAACCGCGATGTACTTTTTCATCGCCCCCGTCATATCCTTGGTACAGCCTTTTTTCAGGCGCGATCGTCATTTCACGGATCGCCGAAATGGTCGTCCAGAGACTCTCGTTTCAAGCCGCCACCGGCAAGCTTCAAGTCATCGCCGTATGGCGATGCCTCACGAGGAGCGGCGCACGAGTCTGTCGCTGGGGCATGCATGTCGACAGGAGCACGGGCAAGGAATCGATGACGGTCGATATCGTCGGATCGAGTTCGCTGAACACCGACGACATCGCCGAGATGCTCGGCGACACACGCCTGCAACTGACCGTCACGTTGTTTCATATGGCAGTGGTTTCGAATTCCGCAGTCGCGCAGGAACGCGGTAACACGCATTCACAAGAGGCAGCGAATTCGATCGCCATCGCTCGCCCGCATCCGAGGCTGACGCTCGTCAGGGATATCACCCGCCACGTCGTGCGCATCAAACGGGATTGACTGCATTCGGCGCGCATGACGCGTTCGCGCGTCGATGCTGTCCCGGTCTATTCAAAAAAGAAGCGGCAAGGATTGCTCGTTCCGAATCCCAGGAGACAAATATGCTGAGCCCTCACGAAATCGCGGCGCTCATGGTGGTCAAGGCATCGCCCGACCAGATCGACATGGACCGCGAAGCGCTCGATACGCTGCTCGAGCAGCAGCTCGTCGTGCTTGAACAACTCGCCTCCGGCGCGCATCGCCCTCGTGTGACGAATGAGGGCGAATCGCTGCTGCGCGTCGTGATGCGAACCCGCTGAGCGGCGTTCGCTCGTCGAGCGACGCATGCGCCAATGAGGGGATGACCCCCGCACCACTTTTTCAATCAGGAGATCGTAGATCATGAAAACCCAGGAGCTGGTTTCAAGCGCGCAACGCGCGAACCTCGACGTCGTATTCGGTCTGGCCGGCACGATGCTCGAGGGCGTCGGGAAACTGGCCGAACTCAATGCGCAATTCACCCGATCGACATTGAACGACGCTTGGGCGGTTGCACAGAACGCGGTTGAAAAACCGCAGGACTGGCTGGCCTTCCAGGGCTCGATCGCCGCGCCCATGGCCGAGAAACTCCAGTCCTACACCCGCGAGTTTCTCGGCATCGTGTCGTCCAGCCAGGCCGAAGTGCTCAAGGTTGCCCAGACAGGCGGCGATGCCTACGTGCACCGGATCCAGGCGTTCGTCGAAGATGCGGCGAGAAACGCGCCGTCCGGCCCCGAAGCCGCGGTAGCGGCGTGGAACTCCGCGATCGTCGCGGCCAATACGCTGTATCAGACCCTCGGCAACACGGGGCAGCAGGCGGTCGAGGTCGCGCGCAGCAACTTCGACGTGGCCGTCGCGGCGGCGTCGAAGAGCGCCAGACGCGGGCTCGAGCAGGAACAGCAGGCGGCAAAGCGATAGCCGCCGATACGGGCGCCGCGCCATCGCGGCGCCCTTCGGAACGACCGCGTGAGGTAATCCGATGAGAAGCATGAATTCCCGGGATTTCGTCGTGCAGGAGCTGGCGCACATCGACGCGATGGTCCTGCAGCTCGAACGGCTCAACGAAGCCGGGCCTTCCACCCGCAAGGCCACGGTCGTGTTGCTGCCCGACTACTGGCGCACGCGCATCGACGCGATCGCCGACATTCCGCCGAGCCTGCAGCCGCTGGTGTGCGGGCTGCGCGCGCGGCTCAACGCGATCGACATGGCGGCGGCGTCCCGAAACAGACGAAACTGATCACTGTCGCTCCCGGCGCCGCCATGCG
This sequence comes from Burkholderia stagnalis, assembly GCF_039848545.1. NCBI lineage: Bacteria > Pseudomonadati > Pseudomonadota > Betaproteobacteria > Burkholderiales > Burkholderiaceae > Burkholderia > Burkholderia stagnalis. The sequence continues at coordinate 443,071 of NZ_CP156687.1, read as the reverse complement.
CGTCGATGCGCGGGCGGGAGCGCTTCCCCGGAAAGTCACCGCGCCCGCGATGCGTGCGGCGCGATCGTTGCGGCGTTGTTGTCGGCGTCCATGCGGACGAGGTGCGGGTTGCGCATCGCGAGCCACCACGCCACGCCGATGGCGATCAACAGGAACAGCGCGATAGCCAGGACGATCCGCCATTTCTTTCGCGGCTGCCCGTGGTCGCCGCTCGAGCCGCCGCCGCGCTTGCGCGGCGGGCCGCGCCCATTGCCGCGATTCGACGTATTCGGCGTGCGCGGATCGGGGCTTCCAGGGTAATCACGCCCCGGGCGGGCAGCGCCGCCCGTGCTGCCGTCACCGGCACGGCCGACGGCGGGCGACACGCGGCGAGCGCGATCGCGCGGCGGGCATTCAAGGACTTCGGACATGGGCCTGCGCTCCATTCGGCGGCCCGCGGCCGCACGCGACGGCTTCGATACCCGTCGAGCGCACGCGGCGGGCCTGCCGGACGGCATTCATGGCGCGGATGCGGCGTCGCCGCCGTCGCGCACGGCGCTTTCCGTGCGCCCTGTCGTCGACAGGCAGTCGTCGACGACCGTCCGCACGCCGCGCACGTCGGTGACGCCCTTGACCGCCGCATCACGCTCGGCGTCCGGCACCTGCCCGGTGAGCCGGACGTGACCGCCGTCGACGCTCACCTCGACAGCGCGCGGCCGGCTGACGAGCCTGCCGAGCGCCGCACGGACCCGCTCGGCGAGGCGCACATCGTCCGTCTCGTCGTCCTTCAGGTACGCGCGCAGCCCGGCGACGACGCCGCGCGCCTGGCCGGCCGCATATCGCGTGCGGGCGTTCGCGTAGGCGACGGCGTCGCGCTTGGCCGCGACCGTCTTGTCGCGCACGTACGCGCGCCGGCGGCGGCCGGCCGAGGGATCGAGGAGGTACATCGCGGCCGCGCCGCAGGCAACGCCCAGCGCGAGCGTCAGCAAGGGTTTCATCGGAGTTCGGGGATTCATGGCAGCACCGTGGACGAATGCCCGGAAAGGCCGGGTGTCACCGCGACCTTCAGCACGGGGCGTGCCGCGCGGGGCGGCGGCCCGTGCGGCGCGGCGCGGCGGCCGAAATGACAATCGATTGAAAAAAGCGCCGGGCCGCGCGTCAGGCGGGGCGTTCGGGCGTGTCGGCATCGGTGTCGGCGTAGCCGCGCGCGGGCCGGCCGTCGGGATCGGCGCAGTTCGCGGCAGCCCGGTGCGCGAGGTCGAGATAGGCCTTCGCGAGCCTGCGCAATTCCTCTTCCGACGCATCCTCGATCCCGATGATCTGGTCGCTCGCCGAGCGCGTCGCCGCGACCAGCTCGTCGAGCTTCAGGTGAAGCGCGACGCTGTCGCGATTCTGGTTGCGCTGGAGCAGGAACACCATCAGGAACGTGATGATCGTCGTGCCGGTGTTGATCACGAGCTGCCACGCGTCCGAGTAGTGAAAGAGCGGCCCGGTGGCGAGCCATACGGCCGTGACGGCGACGGCCGAGCCGAACGCGACGGGCGAGCCGGCCCACTTGGTGACGCGCGCCGCGAACCGCTCGAACGCGCGCGTGACGGGATGCGAGTAACTGGGGGCCGGCATCGTGCCCGCAGGCGATGCGGTGCCGGCTGGATCGTTCGATTCGCGCATGGTGTCTCCTGTTCGAAATGCCGCCCTCGCCTTCGCCTTCATCTTCGCCCGCGGGCGCTACCGGCTACCCTGCTGCTTCTGCCAGCGCGCCATCTGCGCGATCTCGTCGCGCTGCATGGCGACGATCCGGTTCGCGAGCCGCCGCAGCGCCGGGTTCTTGCCGTATTTCAGCTCGACGTGCGCCATGTCGATCGCGCCCTGGTGATGCGGCGCCATGTGGGCGACGAAGTCGCGATCGACGTCGCCCGTGTAAGGCGCGGCGTCCATCGCGTCCATCATCCTGCGATCGGCGCGCCGGAACGCCTGGGCCGGCACGTCGGCCATGCTCGCGACGGCCGGCGCACTCGGGCGCAGCTGCGCCGCCGCGGGCAGCGCGAGCGTCGCCGCGAGCGCGGCCGTGATCGCGCACGCGCACGTGCAAACCACGCAGCGGGTGGAAAGTCGGATTGCGGGCATGTCGCGTCTCCTTCGTTGAATCGGCAAGCGGGCCGCACCGCGTTCATGTCGTGCACACCGCCCGCGTCGAGCGCGCGCGACATCTGCGCGAGCATCGCGCTGCGATTCAAGCGGCGCGCCGCGCCGGCCGGCAGCGCTTCGTCGCGGTCGGCCGCCCGGCTGCGTCGTCGCATCGTCCGTTCTCCTTCGATCGATCAGACGGCGCATCGCTCGGCGTCGGCGCACTTGAACGCCAGGCCGAACCCGGGCCGGGCCGCATCGATCCCGTGCGCGCCGTCGAACAGCATGCTGGCGATGCGCACGTGATCGCGGAACCACTCGACGTGGCGGATGCGCTGCACCGCGCGCGCGACAGGCGCCGGAAGCCGCCGGACGCATACGCATGCTCGCCCTCCGCAGCGCCGATGGCCGGTCCGATAGACCGTGGCATCGATGCCCTCCTGATCGGGTGCCGCAGCGTTCGCAACACCCATGCCCGCAGGCGGCACACGCCTTGCGGAACCGTGACGCATCCCGCCGGGCGCGCCCGTCAATCGGCGTGCGCGCGGCTCATCGCGAATCAGGGAGAACCAGCATGGCGACTGTGGCGGACTTCATCGTCGAACGGCTGTACGAATGGGGCGTGCGCCGCATCTACGGCTATCCGGGCGACGGCATCAACGGCATGTTCGGCGCCCTCGCCCGCGCGGCAGGCAAGATCGAATTCATCCAGGCCCGCCACGAGGAGATGGCGGCCTTCATGGCATCCGCGCATGCAAAATTTACAGGCGAGCTCGGCGTGTGCATCGCGACGTCCGGCCCCGGCGCGTCGCACCTCGTCACGGGCCTGTACGACGCGCGGCTCGACCATATGCCGGTGCTTGCGATCGTCGGCCAGCAGGCGCGCGCGGCGCTCGGCGGCCACTACCAGCAGGAGGTGGATCTGCCCGCGCTGTTCAAGGACGTCGCGGGCGCGTTCGTGCAGCTCGCGACCGTGCCGGGCCAGGTCCGGCACCTGGTCGACCGCGCGGTGCGCATCGCGCTCGCCGCGCGCACGGTCACCGCGCTGGTGTTGCCGAGCGACCTGCAGGAACTCGACTACCTGCCGCCGAAGCGCGCGCACGGCACCGTGCATTCGGGCGTCGGCTATGCGCGCCCGAAGGTGGTGCCCTACCCCGACGAGCTGCGGCGCGCGGCCGAGGTGCTCAACGCCGGCAAGAAAGTGGCGATGCTGATCGGCGCGGGCGCGCTCGGCGCGACCAACGAGGTGATCGAAGTGGCCGACCGGCTCGGCGCGGGCGCCGCGAAGGCGCTGCTCGGCAAGGCCGCGCTGCCCGACGACCTGCCGTGGGTGACGGGGCCGATCGGGCTGCTCGGCACCAAGCCGAGCTACGAGATGATGATGGCGTGCGACACGCTGCTCGTCGTCGGCTCCGGCTTTCCGTATTCGGAGTTCCTGCCGAAGGAAGGCCAGGCGCGCGGCGTGCAGATCGACCTGAAGGCCGACATGCTGAGCCTGCGCTATCCGATGGAGGTCAACCTGGTCGGCGACAGCGCCGAGACGCTGCGCCTGCTGCTGCCGCTGTTGAACGAGTATCCGGACGGCGGCTGGCGCGAGCGGATCGCGCGCTGGAACGACGACTGGCGCGACACGCTGGCCGCGCGCGCGGCCGCGAAGGCGAGCCCGGGGCGCGGCGTGAATCCGCAGCGCGCGTTCACCGAGCTGTCGTCGCGCCTGCCGGACGGCGTGATCCTCACGAGCGATTCGGGTTCGTGCGCGAACTGGTATGCGCGCGACCTGATGATGCGGCGCGGGATGATGGCGTCGCTGTCGGGCGGGCTCGCGTCGATGGGCGCGGCGGTGCCGTATGCGATCGCCGCGAAGTTCGCGTATCCCGCGCGCCCGGTGATCGCGATGGTCGGCGACGGCGCGATGCAGATGAGCAACATGGCCGAGCTGATCACGGTCGCGAAATACTGGAAACGCTGGCCCGACGTGCGCTGGATCTGCATGGTGCTGAACAACGAGGACCTGAACCAGGTCACGTGGGAGCAACGGGTGATGGAAGGCGACCCGAAGTTCGACGCGTCGCAGCAGGTGCCGAACGTGCCGTATCACCGCTTCGCGGAGCTGATCGGCCTGAAAGGCGTCTACGTCGACGAACCGGAGCAGCTCGGCGCGGCGTGGGACGACGTGCTGGCCGCGGACCGCCCGGTCGTGCTCGAGGTGAAGTGCGATCCGGAAGTGCCGCCGCTGCCGCCGCACATCACGCTGCAGCAGGCGAAGCACTTTGCGCAAGCGCTGATGAAGGGCGACGCGCGGGAGCGCAACGTGATCGTCGAGACGGCGCGGCAGGTGCTGTCGGCGGTGCTGCCGTCGAATGGCGATTAGGCGCGATCGGGCGGCGAACGAGCGCCGCCGGTGTCGGAACAGGCGGTGGCGCGGCGCGCTGCGGCGTACCGGCAACGGCGATTGAGCGGCATCGCGAAACGAAGGGCAAAGCGGGGAAGCGGCGCATGGCGGCCGCGCGCAGGGAATCCAGGCGAGGTGCGAAGGCCCGCGGAAGCCCGCGCGATCGTCGCCTGCCGGGACGGCGGCCGGGGCTTCAGCGGAGGTGCCCGCCGAACAGCCCGAGCAGCCCGATGACGATCAGGTAGATCGCCACGATGTAGTTCAACAGGCGGGGGACGATGAGAATCAGAATCCCCGCGATCAGCGAAACCAGCGGGCCCGCGCTAGTGAGCATGTTCATGCGCCCTCCGCGAATGACAAATGGACACCGGCCGCTGACGCAAGCACCGTTCCCGGCCCTGCGTTGCCTTTGCGCGCCGACGATTGCAAAAAATGCCCGCGCCCCTCGCGGGCCCGGGCCGCGCGGGCCGGGCACGGCGCTTGCGCGCCCGCGTCGGCAGAACACAACACACGGGAGGCACCCGCGATGATCAGCCATCTGGAACTCATGGGCCGCCTGCTGCTGGCGGCGCTGCTCGGCAGCGTGGTCGGCATCGAGCGGGAGCGGCTGAACTGGGCCGCGGGGCTGCGCACGCACATGCTCGTGTGCGTCGGCGTGTCGCTCGTCATGCTCGTCATGCTCGTGTGCGTCGGCGCGTCGCTCGTCATGCTCGTGTCGATCTTCGGCTTCGAGGACGTCGTGGGCCGCACCGGCATCGTGGTCGATCCGTCGCGGGTCGCCGCCCAGGTCGTGTCGGGCATCGGCTTTGTCGGCGCGGGCTCGATCCTGCTGCGCGGTGAGGTGGTGCGCGGGCTGACCACCGCGGCGAGCCTGTGGGCCGTCGCCGGCATCGGCCTGGCCGCGGGCGGCGGTATGTACCTGGCCGCCATCGGCGCGACCGCGATCGTGCTGGCGATCCTGGCCGGCATCAAACCGCTCGAGCGGCGCTTCATCGCGCAGCGGCAGCAGCGCCGGCTGCGGATCGTGGCCGATCGCGGCGGGCTGACGCTCGACACGCTGCACGACGCGCTCGGCGCGCGCCGCGTGCGGGGCAAGCAGTTCATCGTCCAGCAGTCCGACGACGACCCGGGCATCGACAACGTGTCGGTCGCGCTGTCGCGCACCAGCCATCCGGAATTCGTCGCGATCTGCCTGACGCTGCAGCAGCTCGACGGCGTGCGCGCGTGCCGGCCCGACACGTCGGCGGGGAGCCTCGCATGACCCGCGTCGACCTGCTCTGCTATCTCGTGACGAGCCAGCTCGCTGCCCGCGTGCGGACCGGCGAGTGGCTTGACCCCGACCATCTGGTGGCCGCCATGCACGTCTGGCAGGCGTGCCATCGGACCGAATTCGACTGGCTCGACCGGCTGCGGATCGGCGCGACGTCCATCACGCTCGCGCAGGGCATCTACGACATCGCGATCGAGCTGGCCGGCATCGCGGACGGCGAGCGCATCTGGGTCGACGCGAACGCGCCGGAGCTGCGGGCGCTGCGCATGCGCTGCGAGGCGCTGCTGCAACGCCTCGATGGCGACGCGCGATGAGCGTGCCGGCGCTAGCGGCGCGCACGCGCTCCGGCGGCAGCGACGCCGACCGCCACGGCCTGCTCGAACGCGGCCGCAGCTGCGACGCGATCCGCCACGCAAACCGCTTCTCGACGCTCATCGACGGCGCTGCCGGCTTCGCGACGCTGCGCGCAGGTGGAGAGCCTGCTCGCGTTGTTCGACACGGGGCGATGCCGGTCATCCTGTTCGGCGACATCAACGAATGGTTCACCCGCGCCGCGCGCTGGTGAGCCGCTGCCGGCGCGCGCCCGCGCCGCGCATTTTCCGACCCTGTCTCCGCTGTTCGCGCTCGACCGGATCTGGATCCATCCCGGCGAGCTGCTGCTCGACGTGGCCGTGCATCGCAGCGCGCATGCGCGGCCCACGTCGGATCATTACCTGCTCGTCGCGCGCATGCGGGTGACGGGCGGCGCGGGCATGAAGATTGCGAACTGACGTGCAGCCCGCTTGAACGGAGGCCAACATGCGCATCGACGTGCTCGACGGAGCCGGACTCGATTACTGGTGCGCCCGCGCATTGTGCGCGGACGGCGACGCGCTGCGCTTCACGGCCGTCGTGCCAGGCGTGGTCGTGACGGCCGCGAGCGACGGGCTGCGGCGGCTCGACGCGCATTTCGCGCCGACTGCGTCGTGGGCCGACGCGGGCAGCGTGCTCGAGCGCGTCGACGACGTGCGGATCGTGCGATACGACGCCGGGGCCGCCTGCGTCGCCCGCTTCACGGGCCTCTCCGGGACGTTTGCCGCCCACGGCGCGACGCCGCGCATCGCGCTGCTGCGCGCGTTCGTACGCGCGCGCTTCGGCGACGACGTCGACGCGCCGCCGGATTTCCCGCATGCGGTCGAGCGCGGCGCGATCGTCCGCTATGCGCCCGGCGCGCCGATTCACGAGAGCGGCGCCGTATCGGCGGCCGGCGACAGCACGGACATCCGTTCCGTGCCGCGCATGTAGCGGCACGGAACGCATTGCCGACTTCCATCGCTGATGTAAAAACGCCACGCGCAGGCCGCATGCTGCACCGCGCTGCGCCGCGCGCACCCCGACTGGTACGACGAACGCGCGAGCGACGACGCGTTGATCGACCCGCGCCGGCCCGGCGGGCAAGCATCTTGCTCGACCTGCGTTATCGCGTCGCACCGACGCCCGCCTGGAGACCGCCATGTCGACCGACCTTCGCACCGCGCCGCTCGCCATGCGCCACCGGATCGGCGACTGGCTGTCGGCCAGCGAGGCGCATCTCGCCGCGTTCCGCCAGCAGCTCGCGACCCAGGCCGCCGGCAACGCGGGCGACCGGCTGCGCACCCCTGCGGTTCAGGAGCTCGCGCAGCTGTTCGACGACAACCCGGTGCTGCGCATGGGGATGACGCGCGCGATCGACGAGGCCGCCGGCGACGGCTACGTGCTCGGCTACGCCGGCGTGGACGAGCTGATGGTCGTGATCGACCACCTGATGACCTACACGCCGCCGTTCAGCGAATCGAGCCTCATCGTCTGCCCGCTGAACGCGCTGCTCGACTGGCCGATGTGCATGCCGTCCGGCTATCCGGTGTTTCGCGATGCGGCGGTGAATGCGCACCTGAAGCGCGTGCTGGGCGTCTGGTGCGATTTCCTCGGCGGCCCGCATTCGCGCACGCACCTGTCCGAGGACGCGCCCGACGGCTGGTTCTGCGACGAAGCGCGGCAGCGCGTCGGGCTGTCCCAGTTCGTGTACCTGCAGGACGAGCCGCACCTGGGCTTTGCGTCGTGGAACGATTTCTTCACGCGCCGTTTCCGCGCGTATGCGCGGCCGGTGGTCGAACCCGACGATCCGCACGTCGTCGTCAGCGCGTGCGAGGCGGCCCCGTACCACGTCGCGCTGAACGTGCGCAAGCGCGACCTGTTCTGGATCAAGGCGCAGCCGTACTCGCTGCACGACATCTTCTCGCCGGCCCGCCCGGCGCTGGCCGAGCGCTTCGTCGGCGGCGACGTCTACCAGGCCTACCTGAGCGCGTACAACTATCACCGCTGGCATGCGCCGGTCAGCGGCACGATCACGCACGCGTACCGGGTCGACGGCACCTATTACTCGGCGGCCGACGCGCAAGGCAACGATCCGCGCGGCCTGAACGACTCGCAGGGCTACCTGACCGCCGTCGCCACGCGCGCGATCGTGGCGATCTCCTGCGACGATCCGGGCATCGGCACGGTCGCCTGCGTGTTCGTCGGGATGGCCGAGGTGTCGTCGTGCGTGATCGAGGTCGTGCCGGGCCAGCACGTCGACAAGGGCGACGAAATCGGCTTCTTCCAGTACGGCGGCTCCACGTTCTGCCTGCTGTTCGAGACCGGCGTGATCGAGCGCTTCGTGCACGAACCGCCGCTCGACGAGGCCGCCGCGCCCGTCGTGCGCGTCAATGCGCCGGTCGCGATCGCGCGCTGACGCCGCCCCGGCGGCCTGGCATCGTGCAGGGTGTCGGACCCGCCCGGGCGTCGCCCGGGGCGGGATCGCGTGCAAACTTTTCAATCGGGTGTAACGCGGCGCGCGTCGCTGCGGCCCGGCCGCCGTTACTGCAGGCGGATCGCCGCGTCGAGCATCGCGTCGGTGATTTCGACGGTCAGCGTGCAGGTTTGCGCCTCCCCTGCGGGGATCTGGTCGGCCATCTGCTGCACGGTCTCGTGCAGCATCGCATGGACGCGCCTGCGCACGACGGCGTCAAGCTCGGCGTAGCGTTCCATCGTCCGGCAGTCGATCGCGAGCTCGACCGCGTGCTGCGCCACGCCGCACGTCGGGTCGGCCCACGCCGCATGAAACACGACCTGACCCGTTTCGATCTCGAGATGGACGGTCGTGTTCAGATCGTCGTCGACGTCGGCTGCCACGGCATCGAGGTCGTCGTGCTCGAGCAGGTTGTCGGGATTCGAAGCCATGATGTTCTCCTTGTTCGAAGGGCCGGCACATCGTTTCGCCCGCTGCGGCGCCGGCCGTCGTGATCGTTCAGTTGCCGCTGGCGCCTGCGCGGCCCCCGACGCCGCCGCCTCCCGTGGCGCTGCCGGGCGAGCGTTCCTCGTCGCCGGCCGCGCCGCCCGGGCGCGGGTAGCCGCTCGCGCTGCTCTGGCCGGGCATCGCCTGGCTGCCCGCGCCGGGCTTCATCTGCCGCTGCATGGGCGGCTGCATGGGCGGCGGCGCGCTTCGATCGGGCGACGATGCCGCCGTCGGCGGCATCATGCCGGCGCCCGGGGCGGCCTGCGACTGGGCCCGGGCCGGCGCGGCGACGGCGATCGCCGCCATCGCGGCGCCGGCCAGCACGCCGCGTACGACGGCGCCCAGTGTTACGGTTGCGAATGTCATTGCCGATGCCTCCCTTGCTACGTTCGTGGAGCCCTCTCCTCGCAGGTTCCATGCCTCCTTTCGTCGTGCAGTCGTGCGCGCCACGGGGACGCACCCTGCGCCGGGCGGCATGCGCATTGCGGCATCGCACGATGCGCAGCACCGATTCCCCCCGTTCGACGGAGTACCCCGCCATGAGCCATTCCCCGGCCGCACCTGCCCACGGCAAACGCCTGACCCGACACCCCGGCCGGCGTCGCAGCGCCACGCCCGGCCATCCGCAGCGCTGGTCCGCCGAGGTCATGCGCACCAGCGACGCGCTCGACATCGAGCCGGACACCTTCAAATCCGACGATCCCGGCGCGATCGCCGCGTCGCTCAAGCGTTCGGCCGAGCGCAGCCGGCGCCGCAAGGCGTCGCCGTTCCAGTCGGCGATGTCGATGCTGAACTTCTATGTGAACCGGGCCGGCCGCAACCTGCCGAAGTCGCGCCGCACGACGCTGGAGCGCGCGAAACGGAAACTGCGCGAGGCATTCGGCCGCAAGCCGTGATGCGGGCGGATGCACGAAGCGCTGTTGTATCTGATCGTCGGCGCGGTGCTGCTGGCGATGGGCATCGCGACGTCGGCGCTGCGCAACCTGCCGTGCAGCACGGCGATGATCTACCTGTTGCTCGGATGGCTGCTCGGGCCGGCCGGCGCGGGCCTGCTGCATCTCGACATCGCCACCGATGCGGCGCTGCTGCGCCGCGTCGTCGAGGTCGCGCTGCTCGTGTCGCTGTTCGCGATCGGGTTGCGGCTGCGCGTGCCGCTGCCCGATCCGCTGTGGCGCGTGCCATGCCGGCTCGGCCTGCTGGCGATGCTCGTCACCGTGCCGGTGCTGGCCGCGTGCGCGGCGCTCGTGCTCGGGCTCGGCGCGGGCCCCGCGCTGCTGTTCGCGGCGATCCTCGCGCCCACCGACCCCGTGCTGGCGCACGACGTGCAGGTGCGCGACCCGGGCGACCGCGACCTCGTGCGCTTCGCGCTGTCGGGTGAAGGCGGCCTGAACGACGGCATCGCGTTGCCGTTCGCGCTCGCGGGGCTGGCGCTGTGCGGCAGCCCCGGCGGGATGCACGGAATGGCGCCGCTGTCCGCGGCGTTCGCGTTCGCCGCGCTGTGGGGTATCGCCGGCGCGGCCGCGATCGGCGGCGCGCTCGGCTGGGCGACCACGCATACGATCGGCTGGCTGCGCACGCGGCATGCGCAGGCGCTCGGCCTCGAAGGGTTCTTCGCGCTCGCGCTGATCGAACTGTCGTTCGGCGCGGCACAGCTCGCGCACACGTTCGGCTTCATCGCGACCTTCGCCGCGGGCGTCGCGATGCGCCGCGTCGAGCATCGCGCGAGCGGCGACCGCGCGCCGCGCGACGTGATCGGCAAGGTCGATTCGGCGAACGTCGTGGCCACCGAGCAGCATCCCGACAAGGCGCATGCGTACATGGCCGAATCGGTGCTGGGCTTCACGATCGAGCTCGAACGCATCGCGGAAGCCGTGGTGATGACGATGGTCGGCAGCGTGCTCGCGACGCTGCCCGGCGCGCTGTTCACGTGGCGCACGGCCTTGCTGGCCGTGCTGCTGTTCTTCGCGGTCCGGCCGGCCGCGGTCCTGCTGTCGCTCGCCGGCTCGCGCGCGACGCCCGCGCAGCGGCGCCTGATGGCGTGGTTCGGGATTCGCGGCATCGGCTCGTTCTACTACCTGCTGTTCGCGCTCGAGCTCGGGCCCGCCGACACCGTGCGCCCGCTCGTCGCGCCGGTGCTCGCGATCGTCGCCGCGTCGGTGATCGCGCACGGCGTGTCGGCCACGCCGTTGATGAGCTGGTATCACCGGCGCGCGCGGCGGCCCTGACCGCTCGCGCGCTCACGACGACGCGAGCCGCGCCCGCATCTGCGCGCTCACGCGCTGGCGCACGTCGCCGTAGCCGTCCCACGGGTCGCGCGCGAGGCGTTCGAGCCTGGCGTGCAGCGTGTCGATCGTCCACTGCGCACCGCCCGTCGTGTGCGGCACCTCGTCCCAGCCGATCGGCACGGATACGCCGATGCCCGGGCGCGCACGCGCCGAATACGCGGCGATCGTGCTCGCGCCGCGGCCGTTGCGCAGGTAGTCGACGAAGATCTTGCCGCGCCGGTTGCGCGGGCCCATCTTCGCGGTGAAGCGATCGGGCAGCGCCGCGGCGGCGTGCTGCGCGACGGCCTTCGCGAAATCCTTCACGTCGTCCCAGCCGGCGTGGCGCGTGATCGGCACGACCACGTGCAGCCCCTTGCCGCCGCTCGTCTTGCAGAACGACGCGAGGCCGAGCGCTTCGAGCAGCCCGTGCATCAGTTGCGCCGCTTCGATCATCGCGCGCCACGGCAGCGCCGGATCGGGGTCGAGATCGAACACGATGCGGTCGGGGTGCTCGATGTTCGACGCGTGCGCGTTCCACGTATGCAGTTCGAGCGCGCCCATCTGCGCGGCGCCGACCAGCGCGTCGACGCTGTCGATCGTCAGCAGCGGCCCGTGGCCCGGATCGAGGCCTGCGTGCCGCGTGACGAACGGGATCTCCCGCTGCTCGGCATGCCGCTGGAAAAACTGCTCGCCGCCGATTTCGCCCGGCACGCGCACGAGCGACACGGGGCGGCCCTTCAGGTCGGGCAGCAACCACGGCGCGACCCATTCCCAGTAGCGGACCAGGTCGATCTTGCGGGTGCCGCTGGCCGGATCGAGCACGCGGTCGGGATGCGTGATGCGTACGTGTGTGGTGGAGGCCAAGGCCGGGGCCGAAGTCGAAGCGGAAGCGGAAGCGGATGCATGGCCGGCGTCGCCGTTGGCTTTGCCCCTGCCCTTGCCGTTAGCCCTGCCTTTGCCGTTGGCCTTGCTCTTGTCGTTGGCCTTGCTCTTGTCGTTGGCCTTGCTCTTGGCGTTAACCTCGCCGTTAGCCTTAGTTTTAGTTTTAGCCTTGGCCTTGCCGTTGCCCTTGCGCGCACCGTCGCCGCGTGCATCCGCATGGCCGTTGCCGCGCCCGCCGTCGGGCTTCGTCGCCTCCTCGGCCGGCTGGGGCCGCTCCATGACCACCTGCCGCGCCGGTTTGTCTTCGCGCAGCGCGACGAACGCCGCCTGCCGGACGATGCCGTCGCCGGTCCACTCCGCGAATTCGCATTCGGCGACGAGCGTCGGCTGGACCCAGTGCACGCGCGTGCGGGTCCGCTCGCGCGGCGGCGTCGCGAACGGCATCGTCGCGCGTTCGCACGCGTGCAGCCGGGCCGACAGCCGGTCGAGCATCCGCGTATCGAAGCCCGTGCCGACGCGGCCGACGTAGCGCAGCGTCGCGCCGTTGCCCGGCACCGGCTCGTGCACGCCGAGCAGCAGCGCGCCGAAGCCGTGCCGGCTGCCGGCCGGCTCGGTGAAGCCGCCGATCACGAACTCCTGCCGCCGCCGGCATTTGAGCTTGATCCACGCGGCCGAGCGCCCCGCGCGATACGGCGCGTTCGCGCGCTTGGCGATCAGCCCTTCGAGCCCGACCTCGCACGCGCTCGCCAGCAGCACGGGGCCGCGCTCGCCGAGATCGGGCGAAAAGCGCAGCAGCGCCGGATCGCTGTCGGCCAGCAGCGGTTCGAGCAGGCCGCGCCGGGCCACCAGCGGCGCATCGCGCAGATCGTGGCCGTCGAGGAACGGCAGGTCGAACAGGAACAGCGTCACCGCATTGGCGTGGCCCGTGCCGAGCGCGTTCTGCAGGCGCTGGAAATCCGGCACGCCGTTCGGCCGCAGCACGACCGCCTCGCCGTCGAGCCATGCATCGGCGACGTCGAGTTGCGCCAGCGCGTCGCGCTGCGCGGGGAACTTCGCGGTCCAGTCGTGGCCTTCGCGCGTCGTCAGCTTCACGCGGCGGTGCGCCCCCGTGCCGTCGATGCGGGCCAGGATCCGGTAGCCGTCGAACTTCATCTCGTAGCGCCAGTCGCCGTGCTGCGGCGGCGCATCGACGAGCGTCGCGAGCTGCGGCGTCAGGCGCTCGGGCAGCGCGGCGCGCTTCGCGCCTTCGACGTCGGACACGCGGGGCACACTGGAAACGCCGGAAACGCCGGAAACGCCGGAAACGCCGGAAACGCCGGAAACGCCGGAAACGCCGGAAACGCCGGAAACGCTGGAAACGCTGGAAACGCCGGAAACGTCGGATGCGCCGGACGCCCGTCGCGCGCGCCGTGCGCCGTTCGATGCCGGCGGCGCGCGGCGGGTTGCCCGCGGCGTCGCCCGCGCATGCGCATGCAGCACGCTGCCGGGCTGCGCGGCCACGACGTCGTAGTCGTCCGCGCTGCGCGCGTCGTCGTCGCGTTCCTTCACGAGCAGCCACTGCTCCTGCCGCGCATCCTGCCGGCCGCTGCGTACGAGCGCCCAGCCGCCGTGCAGCTTCTCGCCGTCGAGCCGGAACGTCAGCTTGCCCGAGCGATAGCCCTTGCGCGCCTGCGCGACGCCGCCGTCCGGCTCCCACACGCCGGCATCCCAGACGGTCACGGAACCCGCCCCATAGTGGCCCTTCGGAATTTCGCCCTCGAATTCCGCGTAGTCGAGCGGGTGATCCTCCACGTGCACCGCGAGGCGCTTCACCGACGGATCGACGCTCGGCCCCTTCGGCACCGCCCACGATTTCAGCGTGCCGTCGAGTTCGAGCCGGAAGTCGTAATGCAGCCGGCGCGCATGATGTTCCTGGATCACGTAGCGCAGCGGCACGGCGCCGCGCCGGGTGCGCGCGCCGTCGGGCTTGGGCCTGGCCTTGCGCTTCGGGTTCGGCTCCGGCGTCGCGTCGAAGCGGCGCTTGCGTCGATAGGGATCGAGCTTGCTGGGCATGATGTCGTCCTCGCGGGCCGCGTCACGCCGCCCGCTTCTTGTGCGGTGCGGCCTTCTTCGCCGCGCCGCGCGTCGTGTGCGTGCCCGTGCCGGCCTTCGTCGGCGTGCGCTTCGCGGCGGCCTTCTTCGCCGGTGCGCGCGCGCGCGGCGCGGCGCCGTCGTCCGCCGCTTCGTCGCGGGCACCGCCCCCCTGGCGCAGGCTGCGTTTCAGCAGTTCGGTCAGGTCGACGACGTTCGCGGCCGCGCGCGCCGACGCGGACGGATGCGCGCCGAGATCCCCGACCTCCTCGATTTTGCCGGAGCGCACCTTGCGCTCGACCAGTTCGAGGATGTCGTCGCGGAACGTTTCGCGATACTGGTCCGGCGTCCAGTCGCCGGACATCTCGGCGATCAGCTTCTTCGCCATGTCGAATTCGCGCGCGCTCACGCCGGCGCGCCGCGCATCGGCGGCGGGCGCCGGCAGCTCGTCGAGCGGGCGCAGCTCCTCCTGCCAGCGCAGCGTGTCGAGCGCGAGCAGCGGCCCGACCGGAATCAGCGCGCCGAGATGCTGACGGTCGCGCATCACGACGTGCGCGATGCCGATCCGGCCGCTGTCCTTCAGCGCGTCGCGCAGCAGCGCATAGACCTTTTCGCCGTGGCGATCCGGCACGAGGTAGTACGGCGTGTCGAGATACAGGAACGACACGGCCTGCTCGTCGACGAAGGTCAGGATGTCGACCGTCTGCGTCGATTCGGGGTTTGCCGCGCGAATCTCGTCGTCGCTCAGGATCACGTAGCGTTCCTTTTCGTATTCGTAGCCGCGCACGATGTCGTCGCGCATGACTTCCTTGCCGGTGCGCTTGTTGATCTGCCGGTAGCCGACCGGGTCCATCGAGCGCTTGTCGAGCAGCCGGAACGACGGCTTGACCGTGCGCGTCGCCGGGTAGAGCTGCACCGGCACGTGCACGAGCCCGAAGCTGATCGCGCCTTTCCAGATCATCCGGGATGCCATGGTGTGCCCTCCTTCATCGCATGGGCGCGGGCGTCACGGCTTGCGCCGGATCACGCTCACATGCCCGTTGCGCTCGAGGATCGCGGCCGACACGCCGGCGAGGCTGCGCTCGCCGAGCGCCTGCCGCACGCTTTCGTGGACGTCGCTCTCCGTGATGAGCGCCGCGCGCATTTGCGCATCGTCGAAGCGGCCGTCGCGATACACCTCGCGCTCCGCGCCCACCACGAGCCGCTCGAGGCGCGCCCAGCGCACGCACATCCATGCGAGCGCGCGATGGATGAGCACGATCGCGAGCGACGCGACCACCGTCGCGACGAACGGCGACGCGCCGACCACCGCGCGGCTCAGCGTCGCGCCGAGCAGGATGCCGACGACGTAGTCGAACGGCGAGCGCTGCCCGAACGCGCGCCGTCCGGCGACCCGGATCAGCACGAGCGCGATGAAGAACACGACGATCGCGCGCAACGTCATCTGCATGGGATTGAGCAGCCGGCCCTCGCCGAACAGCGTGACGATGATGTCCATGGCGTGTCGTCGCGCGTCACGGGCCGCGCACGGCCTCGTCGATCATCGCGGCCGTGACGTCGAGCATCGCGCTGCATTCGATGCCGGCGTCCTCGACGCGCGGCGTGCGCGCGTCCACCGCCTGCCGTGCGATGTCGCACAGCCGCGCGTTGACGCGCAGGCGCGCGTCCGCGCCAAGCGACGCGTAGTGCGCGAGCACGACGGGCGCGAAGCCGAGATTCACCGTGCAGCGCCATTCGCGGCCGCTCGATTCGTCCGGCACCGGCAGGCGGACCCACGACACCTGGATCGTGAGCCCGCCCGACGCGTCGTCCGCATAGACGACCACGGTCGCCTGCGACGGAAAGCCGTTCGCCAGCGCGCGTTCGAGTTCGGCCACCCGCTCCATCACCTCGGGGGGCGGCGTCGTGCCGCCGCGCTCGCGCGCGGACGGCGGCTGCGGAGTCGTCATCGTCGGACCACGCCCAGCAGCAGCGTGACCAGGAAGATCACGACGAAGATCACGAACAGGACCTTCGCGATTTCCGCGGCGCCGGCGGCAATGCCGCCGAAGCCGAAGACCGCCGCGATGATCGCAACGATGAAGAAAATGAGCGCGTATCGAAGCATCTTGCCCTCCCTTGAATGGAGATCGTGGAAACCGTCGCATGCGCTAGGCGTCGCGCTTGTGCTTCGGCTTGCCGCGCGTCGGCGTCGCCGCCATGTCCTCGAGCTGCTTTTCGCTCATCGACTTGTACATCGACTTCGACGGCGGCTTGAGGTCCTTCGCTTTCGTCGTGCCGCGCTTGGCGGACAGGGCGGCCCCGGCTGCGCGCTGCTGGGCCTGGGATTTTGCTGGCATGGTGTGACTCCCTTTCAGGTTCGCGTGCGTCCGGCGCACGATGCCTGTGCGGTCGCAATCGTCATTCCGGTGCTCGCCGCCGCATGCCGGCGGGCGGCGTTCGTTGCATGCGCAGGTGGATGACGTGCAACTTCCATGCCGACAGCCTCCCGCGCGGGGCGCGGGCATCGGGCATCGATTCGCCCGTGCGGCATAGCGGCGGCGCCCTGCTTTTTTTACAAATTGCCAGCAAGTTTGGGGGCGCGCGCGGCAGGCGGCGCCGCCGCGCGTTCGCGCGAGCGGGCACGCGAAGTGCGTATTCCGGGCGCCGCCCCGGCGCGCTGCGCCGACGCGGCGCCCACCTTCCATCCACCAACCTGCGTGGCGATCCGGGCGGATGCTCGCGGCGATCGCGCAAGGCAAGCGGGTTCCCCATCCGAGAGGACGACATGGCTTCCCTTCGAACCGTTGTGGCTTTGTGCTCGATCGTCACCGCGCTGGCGGCATGCGGCGGCGGCAACGACGTCGGCACCGAGCTTGGCATCGCCCATCCGCAGGCCCGCTTCATC
This sequence comes from Burkholderia stagnalis, assembly GCF_039848545.1. NCBI lineage: Bacteria > Pseudomonadati > Pseudomonadota > Betaproteobacteria > Burkholderiales > Burkholderiaceae > Burkholderia > Burkholderia stagnalis. Next base: position 425,908 of record NZ_CP156687.1, on the reverse strand, counting down.
AACGCGGTGCCGGCCGGCCCGAACCTCGACTACTACCTGAACGCGAAGATCGACGCGGCGGGCATCCCGTACAAGGGGGTGACGCGCTATCACGACGTCGACTCCGGCACGCAGAACGCCAGCTATGACGTGTCGGGCACGACGACGACCGTCGCGGCGCAGACGTTCAGCGCGGCGAACGGGCATCACTACACGACGATCGCGCTGCCCAGCACGCAATCGCCGATCTCGGTGATCGACGATCCGTTCGACAAGGGCCTGCTGTCGGACAAGGCGCGCGTGCGCAGCTTCAACGCGTCGCCGAACGCGCGGGACGTCGACGTGTACGTCGTGGCGCCCGGCACCGACATCACGACGCAGAGCCCGACGCTGTCCGGCGCGGCCTACCAGAACGCATCGCCGGCTACCGGGCAGGATTCCATCTACCTGAGCGGCGGCACGTACCAGGTGATCGTCACGACGGCGGGCAGCAAGACCGCGATCCTGAAGACCGCGCCCGTCAACCTGGCCAACAGCGCGGACTGGCTGCTGGTGACGATTCCGGCCGGCGGTATCGCCGATGTCGTGCCGAACCACATTCACGTGCTGGTCGCGCAAGGCAACGAGGCGGATACGGCCGCGCTGGAACTCGGGCCGCAATGACGGCGCGATGACGGCTTCCAGGCCGGTGACGGGTGCGCGGATACGGCGCCCGTCGCCGCCTTGAGCATCAGCGGCATCAGCTGCATCAGCTGCATAAGCTGCATCAGCGGCGTCAGCGGAATCAGCGGCGTCAGCTGCATAAGCGGAATCAGCGGAATCAGCGGTATCAGCGGTATCAGCGGCGTCAGTCGATCCGCTCGAAGCGGATCACGTGCTCCGTGCGCGTGACGTCGCCATGCGCGATCTCGACCACGCCCACGTGGCGGACCTGCCAGCCGGGGCGCGTCGCGATCTGCGGCAGGCTGCCGCCCGGCCGGCTCTCGAAGCCGCCGAGCCCTTCGTCGGGCGTATCGACGCTGTCGTCGAGCGACGCGTTCGAGTAGATCACGTTGTCCTGCCATTCCGACGCGCCCTGGCGCGCCTCCATGCCCTTGCCGTCGACGTCGACCGTGTTGTCGGTCGCGGCCATGTTCGCGTTGTCGAGCGTGACGATCCGGCTCGCGGCGCGCCGCACGGGGTCGGCGCTGTCGCTCGCGTATGCATCGCGATCGATCGGCGGCAGGCCGGTCGGCGCCTTCGCCGCGACGGCTTCCGCGGACAGCGGCTTGGGCGGGTGCGCGAAGCCGGCCGCCTGGGTCTGCGCGTCCGGCATGTCGGTGCCGGCGGCCGGCGTCTTGACCGGGCTCTGCGCCGCGATCTCCTGCTGCTGCTTCGGTGTGGGGTTCGATTCGCTGTTCTGCATCATGGCTCCCGGCTGGTCAGCCGTGCGTGCCGCTCCGTCACCGACGGAACGGCACGCGCGGCGCGCGAGCGTCAAGTCAATAAACCGTCGCGGGCTGCGCGCCGGGGTTCCGGCTCTCGCCGCTCGACGGCGCGGTGCCGCCCATCGGCGCGTGCGTGTCGTAACGGCTGCTCGCGTCCGTGGTGGGAGCCGGCATCGCGCCGCTCTGCTGCTCGGTCGTGCCGGGGCGCGTGCCGCCATACGGGCCGTTCTGCGTGCATGCGGCCATCCCGCACGTGGCGGCGATCGCGCAGGCGATCGCGCACAAAGTTCGATTCGGTTTCATTGGCTTTCCTCCGGAAAGTGACAGCCGGGCATGCGCGTGTCGCGCTTAGAACCGGTTGATATGAAAATCCCCCGCATACGCGGAAGGGCTGCGCCGTGTCATCATTTCGGCGAATTTCGCGGCGATGCGCGCGAGCGCCCCACGCTTGCGCGGGGCGTCCCATCGGTCGAACGACGCGAATGCGTCGCGATCGAACGTGACGGCGACCACGGCCGGATGGCCGTCGATCCGGAAGCCGACACGCAGCGTATCGGCCGGCCGCTCCTCGATATGGAACGGCATGCCCCGGGCGTCGAAATACCCGCCGATCGTCTCGGCCAGCTCGCGCTTGATGCCGGGCGCCACGCGTATGCTCATCGCGCCCCTCCCGGCCGCATCGGGCAGCGGCAGGCGGACGGCGCCGCACGCACCGGCGGTTCGCGGCCGGGCGGTTCTCGTTCGGGCGGCCGGTGCTCCGGCGGGTCGCCCTCCGGGTGCCGATACGGCTCGGGCATGTCGGGCGGCAGGTCGTCGTTCTCGTCGGGCGGCACCGGGTCCGGTTCGACGTCGGGCAGCGGCGGTTCGGGCCGATGGGACGTCAGCGGGTCGGGTTCCATGCGTGTGTCCTCCTGACGGATATGCCGCAGTGCCGCAACCGGCGTGCCAGCCGGGCACGGGCCGCGGCGTCGCGCGCGGGCGGCGGTCATTGAAATAGCTACATCGGCCGGACAAATCTTTCATGCGTCGTACGCAGCCAGCACGAGCCACAGTTGGCGGCCGTCTTCGCGCGCAGGCGCGGCCAGCGCGAAATCGTCCTGCGGCCGGCAGGCGTCCTGCAGCGCGTGGCGCGCGGCTTCGGTGTCGTCGAAGCAGCGCGCGTCGAGCCGGCGCACCTCCGTCTTGCCCTCGAACATCAGCCGCCCGGGCCGCGCGATCAGCGGCTCGCGCTTCCATGCCTGGAAGCGCTCCTTGACCGTCTCGAATCTGCCGCCGCACACGTTGAGTTCGTAATGCACGCTCGGTGTCTGCTTTTGCGGTGCCATTCCCCCTCCCCTGTCGCCCAACGGGCCATGTGTTGCGGAGGCCGGTCGCCACGCCGACGTCGCGTCGTGACGGTGGCACCCTCCGTGCGGCAATGCGCATACCCATACCGTCATACGGGTACGGCCGTTGCGACAGCAAGCCCATCGTCAGCCAGGAGTCTCAACATGACCCACCCCAAACATTCCGGCCGCGACACGCCGGCCCGCGAGCAGGCCACGCCGCCGCTGAAGGAGCACGACCAGGCACGCACGCGCCATTCGGAACGGCATATCGACAAAGCGCTCGAGGACACGTTCCCCGCCAGCGATCCGCCGTCGACGGGCGGCGTCACGCGCATCGATCCGTCCAGGCAGAAGAAAAAGTGAGCGCCGCCGCGGCATGCCGCTTGCGGAGGTCGCTCCACACCGATACGAGGAGAGTGCCATGCACCGCGTCAACGCAATCCTGCCGCCGGAGTTTGCTTGGCCGACGGAGCGCGACGACGCCGGCGCATCGCGCGACGTGCTCGCGACCACGCCCGAATGCGTGTCGCAGCCGAAGCAGACGTGACGGCGCGCTCGCACGGCGCGCCCGATCGATCGTTCCAACCGCGCGACACATCGCCCGCTACGGGCTCGCTCGCGCCCAGCCAGGAGGACTACCATGCATACCCCCGACCAAGGCCGAACCACGATCATCCGCAAGGGGCGCGAAACGGCCGACGGCCCCGGCCCCGACGTGATGGCCGCCAGCACGCTGGAGGGCGACAAGGTCCTGACGACCGATGGCGACGACGTCGGCAAGATCAAGGAAATCATGCTCGACGTGAGTTCGGGCCGAGTCGCCTACGCGGTGCTGTCGAGCGGCGGCATCCTCGGCATCGGCGACAAGCTGCTCGCGATCCCGTGGAGCGCGCTGACGCTCGATACCGAGCGCAAGTGCTTCCTGCTGTCGGTGTCCTCGGAGCGCATCCGCAGCGCGCCGGGCTTCGACAAGGATCACTGGCCGGCGATGGCCGATCCGCAATGGGCCGGCCCGATCCACCAGTATTACGGCAGCGCGCCTTACTGGGACGTCGGCGACGATCTCGGCCTCGGCCTGCCGGAAGACGACGTGCCGCCCGACTATCGTCCGGATCGCGGCCCCGGCCATCGCTGATCCATCCTTTGCGATTGCATCATCGCGGGCGCCTTGCGGCGCCCTTTTTCATGTATCGCGCGCGCACCGCAGGCCGCTTTTTACAAGCCGCGTGTAATAGCCCGGGCGTCGCCGTGCGTCGTGCGCGCGCCGCGCCCGTCACGGCGACGGCATGCCGATTGCGCGATCGAGCGCATCACCGAAAGGGAGCCGCAGATGCACGACCAATCGTTCCATGCCGCGCGCGCCGCCGGCGATGCGCAAACCGGCGCCGATCATGCGTAAGCCGCCGAACGACCCGCACGACGCCCCCGCCACGCTCGGCGCGTGCCGGCGCTGCCCGCTGTGGGAGCACGCGACGCAGGCCGTCCCCGGCGTGGGCCCTCGCGATGCGCGCATCATGCTGATCGGCGAACAGCCGGGCGACCGCGAGGATCGCGCCGGCGAGCCGTTCGTCGGCGCCGCGGGCCACGTGCTCGACCGCGCGCTCGAGGATGCGGGGTTGTCGCGCGCGTCGGTCTACCTGACGAACGCGGTGAAGCACTTCAAATGGGAGCCGCGCGGCAAGCGCCGGCTGCACAAGACCCCCGCGCAGCGCGAGGTCGACGCATGCGGCTATTGGCTCGAACGCGAGATCGACGCCGTCCGGCCCGAGGTGATCGTCGCGCTCGGCGTGACCGCGCTGCGCGCGGTGCTGCACGACCACGACGCGACGCTGCGCGGCGCCACGGCCACGCTGCAGACCGCCGACGGCTACGCGGTGGTTGCCACCTACCACCCGTCCTACGTGCTGCGCACGCACGGCGCCGATGCGCGCGAGCACGCGTATCGCGTGCTCGTCGATGCGCTGCGGACGGCGGCCGGCCTCGCGCATGCCGACCGCCAGCGCGCCCATGCCGCCCGATGATGCGCCGATGACCGATGGGCGCGCGCATGCCCCGGCGCGACCGCGACGCGCGGCGTGCGGCGCGGCCGTGGTATCGGCGGCTCGGCCCGAGCCTGCTCGCCGGCGCATCGGACGACGACCCGAGCGGCATTGCCGTGTACGCGCAGGCCGGCAGCCGGTACGGCTTCCACCTGCTGTGGCTGCCGGTGGTCGTGCTGCCGATGATGGTCGAGGTTCAGCTCGCCGCCGCCTGTGTCGGGCGCGGCCGCTATCGCGAGGGCGTCGTCGCGGCGATCCGGCGGCACTACTCGGCGCGGCTCGCGAAGACGCTGATCGTGCCGGTCGTGATCGTCAACGGGGTCCGCGCGCTGTACTGGAGCGCGGTGCTCAACGGCGTGGCGGCGGTTCCTGCTGGATTTAAGCTTTGGCTGCGGCTGCGCTGCCCCGTAACGAGAGCGCGAGCGCTATCACACGCTGACGTTGAGCGCCGAGATTCCGGTCGCGTGAGGTTGACCTGCCCAAGGCGTCTATGTGCTTTCCCCACTGCCGCTGCCGGGCATCCTCGTGCTCCGGCGACGCGTGCCGCTCGGATGAAGCACGTCGAGGAACGTTCTGCCCTCGTCGGTCAGGTACGCGCGCCGTCCGCCTGCGGCGCACTGTTCCAGTGTCACCAGTTGGCGTTCGAGCAGCGCATCGAGCTCGGCGCGATTCATGTCGAGCTGGTCCGGCGCTTGGCGAACCAGCATCAGGGTCGCAAATTCGTGTGGACTGAGCATGTCCGTCTCCCGTGAAACTGGGCCCCGAATGCAGGGGAGCGATGCAGAAAAACGAGCCGCGTCGATGGAGCGCGCCGCCTGAAATCTGCCCGCCATCGTTGCACTTTGCGTGCTTGCCTTAGCTGTATTAGCCGATATCGATCGTCCGACTGGTGGGCCGCGCCGGCTCCGTCTTCGGCACGGTCAGCGTGAGTACGCCGTTGTCGAACTTTGCCAAGGTGTGATCGGGGTCGGCGTTTTCCGGCATCGGGATCGTGCGCATGAAGCTTCCATGAGCACGCTCCAGCCGGTAGCAGCCGTTTTCCTCGCTTTGCACATCCTGCTTTTTCTCTCCGCGCAGCACGATTGCCCCATCCTCGACGCTCACCTTCAGATCTTCGCGCTCCATTCCGGGCAGCTCGGCGGTCACGCGCAGCACCGGCCCTTCGTCGACGACGTCGATGCGCGGCTGGAAGCGCGATGAACTGAAGTCGCCGAACCATCGTTCGAGCGCGCCACGGCCGGCAAACGGGTCATGAAAATACTCCTCCACTGCACGCCACGGGTCGCGCGAGAACAGTCGCGGGATGTCCGCCCACGACGACCGCCACTGTTCGCTTGTCGGCGGGCTTTCCGGGCCTTCTGCGTCCGGCTTGCGGGCAGTTCCCCGCAGAAACTTGAAGGGATTCCACTTTCTCAAATCGGTATTCATGGCGTCCTCCGATTCAGCTTCGATCTGTTTCGTTTCGCGAGTGGCGGCCTGCCCATCCGGAGAGCGTGCGTGCGCCGAGCCTCAACGCGCGGCGCTTGTGCACGCTCGCCGAAACACGGCAGGTGCGCGATCGCCGCCACCCGTGCTCCCGACCACCGACCGTTGCCGACAGCTCACGTGGTCTTGACTTCAATGCGCCGTGGGCGCGCCTCGTCGCGACGCGGGATCGTCAGCTTCAGCACCCCGTCCTGCAGGCTCGCCTCGATCTTCGACGTATCGAAGTCCGGCGACAGCGTGAACGTCCGGGCGAAGTGCGGTTCGCGGACCTCGGCATGCTGCACGCGCAGGTTTGCCGGCGTCGGCACCACCGCCTCGGCCTCGATCGCGAGGCTGCTGTCGTGAACCTTCACGTCCAGCTTGTCCTTCGTCACGCCGGGCAGATCGGCCCACAGCGTGACGCCGTGGCTGTCCTCGTATATGTCGACGGCCGGGACGAGCGTGATCCGGCGCGCAGGCTCATCGGTATCGCGACGGGCTACGGTGGACGGGTCGCGTTCAGTAAGTTGGGTCATGTCGTTCATGATCGGCTCCTCGAGTTACTGGACAGTGATGGCGCGCGGCTTGGACGACTCGCGCTTGCCGACGCTGATCGACAGGCAGCCGTTTTCGTAACGCGCCTGGACCTTGTCGGGATCGGCGGTGTCGGGCAGCTCGATGACGCGCCGGAAGGCACCGACGAAGCGCTCCTGCGCATACGTACGCGTCTCGCCTCCAGTGTCGGGTCGCGTCGATTTGCGTTCGCCGCTGATGGTCAGCAAGCCCTTGTCGATCGATACGTCGAGTTCGGTGGCCTTGACGCCCGGGGCGAAGGCAACGATCTCGATCGACGCGTCGGTCGCGCCGATGTTGATCTGCGGAAACGCGCCGAGCCGGCCGGCGCGGATGCTGGACGGGAAACCGCCGAAGAGTTGCGCCATCTGCTGCTGCAGGCGGTCGAACTCGCTGAAGAGGTCGGTTCCGAAGTAAAGATCGCTCATGATCGTATCCTCCTCGATGGCAACCGGGAGGCGAACGGGCCTACGCGCTCCAGTTCGCCTGCCGGACGCCGGCAAACAAATCGAAACACGCAGCGCGCGGAATGGAACGGCCCGCGCGTCTGCCTGAGCGAACATCAGGATAGGATCTCTGCCGAAAATTTCAAGGGGGGTCGGTGGCGGACTTCCCGCGGAACACGTTTTGCGCGACAGAGAACCGGAACGATCCGCCGCCGGGCCGACAGGCGACCGCGCACACCGACAACCGCCATCGAGGCCATCACATGTATCGGGTACCGTTATCGGTCTTGAGGCCGACCCAAATTACGATCGGCATGGACTACGTGCATGCCAAGGCGCTCATCACCGCCCGCTACAGCGGCACCCGGCTCAAGCGGTTCATGCGCGATCACGCGCTCCACGTCGTCGTCGGTCCGCACAACGCGCTTTATGTCGTCGATCATCATCACTGGGCGCGCGCGTGGCTGGATCTGGGTTACTTCGATGCGCCGGTTACCGTCGTCGCCGACTGGCACCACCTCGGGCCTCGGCGCTTCTGGAAAAAAATGCAGGCGAGGCGCTGGGTGCATCCTTTTGACGAGCATGGCAGGCGACGCAGCATCGATCACCTGCCATCGACGATCACCGGTCTGGTCGATGACCCCTATCACAGCCTGGCGGCGTTTTCCCGGCGCGCAGGCGCGTACCGCAAGCCGACGCGCGCGTTCGTCAGCTTCGTATGGTCGGAGTTCTTGCGGCAGCATGTGGCTGCGCCCGACAAGGAAGCGGGGTCGTTCTCTTTGGCGTTGCTCAGGGCGATCAAGATTTCCCGCAGCAAAATGGCCGAAGCATGCCGGGCTATCTGGGCGACAAGCTGCCGTGATCGGTGTCGCGACCGGGCCGGGATCGACGAACGTGAGGGCTTCCCGGCCGGCTCGGCGCCGGCACGCGCAGGGTGTTGTGAGTGAGCATGGAGTCTCGTTCAAAAAGCCGCGTTCCGGATGGGCAGGAAACGCACCCATGGCAAGGACGCGGACGCACATCGGACGCCATTGCCGTGCACACAGCCGATATCGACATACGCGCATGGCCGCCCTGCCCCGCGTCGGCGTCGCGGGCGGCGTCCAGTGTCGAATTTTCAAAGGCTTGTCGCAACGCATCCCCCTGTCGCGCGCCGGCCGCGGCTCAGGCGACCCGCATCACCGGCTTCACGCAACCGTCCCCGCGCGTGCGGCAGCGCTCGTACAGCGCGGGGCCGTCCTCGAGCCGCCCGCGATCGGTGATGACGAATGCGGGATCGATCTGCCCGTTGCGGATGCGCGCGAGCAGGTCGTCCGTCCAGCGGTTCACGTGCGTCTGGCCGCCGCGCATCGTGAGGCCCTTGTTGACGAACGCGCCGAGCGGCACGTGGTCGACGAGCCCGCCGTACAGCCCCGCGATCGACACCACGCCGCCGGGGCGGCACGTGTAGATCATCTCGCGCAGCACGTGCGGCTGGTCGAGGCCCGGCACGATGGTTTCCTTGAAGCGATCGAGCGTCGCGTCGACCGCATCGGCCGCGTGCGCTTCGAGGCCGACGGCGTCGATGCATTTGTCGGGCCCGCGGCCGCCGGTGTGCTCGGTGAGCGTGTCCGACACGCTCAGGCGCGTGAAATCGACCGCCGTGGCGCCGAGCTCACGCGCGAGATCGAGGCGCGCCGGCACGCAGTCGATCACGATCACCTCCCCTGCGCCGAGCAGCCGCGCGGCGAGCGCCGCGTAGAGCCCGACCGGCCCGGCGCCCCAGATCGCGACCACGTCGTTCGGCTGGATCGCGCACTGCGCCGCGGCTTGCCAGCCGGTCGGCAGCGTGTCGCCGAGCGGCAGCGCGCGCTCGTCGTCGACGTCGTCCGGGATGCGCACCGGGCCGACGTCGGCGAACGGCACGCGCACGTATTCCGCCTGCCCGCCCGGATAGCTGCCGGCCAGGTGGCCGGAGCCGAACAGGCCGCCGGTCGCCTGGCCGTAGACCCGCTCGACGAACGCGCGATTCGGGTTCGACGTCTCGCAGCACGCGAAATTGCCGTGCCGGCACTGATGGCACCTGCCGCACGCGATCGTGAACGGCACCGACACGCGATCGCCGACCCGCAGGCGCCGGTTCTCATGACCGACCTCGACGACCTCGCCGAGAAATTCGCGGCCGAGGATCGTCCCGTCGTTCACGCCGGGCATGACCGCGTCGTACAGATGGAGATCGGCCCCGCCGATGCCGCAAAGCGTGACCTTCACGATCGCGTCGCGCGGATCCACGATCGTCGGATCGGCGACGCGCTCATGGCGCACCGCATGCTTGCCGTGCCAGCACAATGCCATCATGTCGTTCTCCTTGACTCAGCGGAGCCGCGGCGCCGCGCACGCGCACGCGCCGGCGGCGATCACGTCATCTTGCCGCGCGCCTGCTCGGCCCGCGCGGCTTCGGCCGCGGAGCCGACCTTGCGCACTTCCTCGGGCGGCGGCAGCACGGCCTTGAAGCCCATCGACGCGATCCACATCTCGCGCGCCCAGCCGCGCGTGTGATAGAGGTGATGATCCTCGTCGGGCTCGACCTCGTCGTGCGCGTCCTTCAGCAGCTTCGCGGCGTCGCCGGACAACTGCTCGGCCGCATAGCCGATCAGTTCCCAGTTCAGGTGATCCTTGGTCTCGGCCAGCACCACGCATTCGGCCGCGACGATCTGCGCGGCGGCCGGCTCGGCCTGCTGTTTCGCCGTCTCGACCGTCTTCACGAGCGCGTGCCCGATCGACGAGACGGCCTTGCGCCCGGGCGTCTGCTCGTCGGGATCGAGCCCGAGCGCGTCGAAGATCCCGCGCAGCACTTCCTGGTGCCGCAGCGTCTCCTTGCGATACTTCTGCCACTCTTTGCGCAAGTCTTCGTCCGTCGCGCACGCGAGCGCGGCGTCGTAGAGCTTCTCGCCGCCAAGCTCGGTTTCGAGCGCCTGGCAGAGCAGCTCGCGAATGTCCGCGTGTTTCGGTTGCCGGTGGGCCATGACTGTCTCCTGAAAAACGGGCCGCGTGCGCGGCCCTCGGGGTTGAACGGCGCGCGCTATTGCGCGCCGACCTTGCGGGCAAGCGCCTGCGCCATCGTCAGGTGATGCCTGAGCGTCGGCAGCGTCGCCTGCGCGAATGCGCGCAGGCCGGCGTCGTGGCCGCCGCGCGCCTCGTCCTCGAACAGCCGTACCGCGTTTTGATGCGCGTTGGGGCCGGCCGCGGCGACGTACGCGGCATCGAAGTCGCGGCCGCGCTTGTCGCGCAGCGCCTCGACGTCCGGATCGACGCGCCGCGCCGACGGCTCGGCAGCGCCGTCGCGCGCCGCGAGCTGCCGCAGGCGTTCGTTCGCCTTGCCGTGATCGTCGATCATGTGTTGCGCGAACGCGCGCACGTCGGGCGACGTCGATTTCTCGAGCGCGAGCCGGCTGGCTTCCACCTCGCTCTTGCCGGCGAGCTCGGCCTTGTCGACGAAGTCGGCGTCCATGCCCCGCGCGCGCGCGGCATCGCGCGTGTCGCCGGCGTCCGGCGCCGGCTTGACCAGCTCGGGCGGCGTGCGCGGATTCGTCGCCGCGGGCTCGCCCGGCGTTTGCGCGTGCACGGCGGCCGCGAGGCCCAGTGCACCGGCGGCCAGCGCCGCGATGATCCGGATGTTCGGTCCCATGTGTCCTCTCCTGATACGGTCGGCGGCCTTCAGCCGCCGACGATCGACCCGCCGTTAGGATGCAGCGTCTGGCCGGTCATGTAGCTCGCGCCGTCGGACGCGAGCAGCACGTAGCAGCCGATCAGCTCGTCCGGCTGCCCCGGCCGCTCGAGCGGCACGTTCTTGCCGAAGTGCGCGACCTGGTCGGCCGTGAACGTCGACGGAATCAGCGGCGTCCAGATCGGCCCCGGCGCGACCGCGTTGACGCGGATGTCCCGCCCGGCCAGCGACAGCGCGAGCGAGCGCGTGAACGACACGATCGCGCCCTTGGTCGCCGAGTAGTCGAGCAGCGTCGGGTTGCCGTGGTAGGCCGTGACCGACGCGGTGTTGACGATGTGGCCGCCCTGCGCCATATGCGGCAGCGCGGCCTGCACGCAGAACACCATGCCGAACACGTTGGTGCGGAAGGTGCGCACGAGCTGGTCCTCCGTGATCGCGTCGATGTCGGGCTGCGGATGCTGCTCGCCCGCGTTGTTCACCAGCACGTCGAGCCGGCCGAGCCGTTCGACGGTGCGCGCCACCGCGCCCCGCGCCTGCTCGCGCACGCCGATGTCGCACGCGATCGCCTCGCAGCGCCGCCCGGCCGCCTCGATCAGGCGCTTCGTATGCGCGGCGTCGTCCGATTCGTTCACGTAGACGATCGCAACGTCCGCGCCTTCCTTCGCGAAACCGATCGCCACCGCGCGGCCGATGCCGCTGTCGCCGCCCGTGACGAGCGCCACCTTGCCGGCGAGCTTGCCGCTGCCGACGTAGGCCTCGGCCTCGTCGCACGGTTTCGGCCGCATCTCGCGCTCGACGCCGGGCCGGCTCGATTGGGTCTGCGGTGGGACGGTGCGGGTTTCGGTCATGTCGTTTCTCCGGTTGAATGCAACGGCGCGGCCCCGCTCACGCGGGCCGCTTCGGCGCATCGCCGGAGCGGCGGACCGGATCGAAATCGCACCATCGTCCGTCCTGCCAGTCGCCGTCGACGCGCTCGATCGAGGTCGCGCCGCTCGCGCGCAGCACGGCTTCCGCCGTCTCCGCCGACGCTTCGGTGACGTGCGCGGCGAGCATCACGCCGCCGTCGCCGCTCTCGAGCGGCCCGGCGCCTTCCTCCGCGCGCTCGCGCATCCCGCCGAGCGCACCGCCCAGCACGCCGACGCAGGCGCCGGCGAGCGCGGCGATCGCGGGCACCAGGCCGTCGCGCCAGCCGAGCGCGTAGACGCCGAGCCCGACCATGCCGCCCGCCAGCAGCCCGCGCAACGCGCCGGCCATCGCGCCGCGGCCGCCCGGCCGCGCGGCGGCATCGGCATATTCGTCGCCGCCGATCGGAAAGCGCGCATGCTGGCCGCGGGGATTCAGGAAAAAGATCGATACGTCGTCCTGGCCGAACGCGCGGTCGTACAGGCAGCGTGCGCTGCCCTGCGCGTCGTCGAACGTCGTGAAACGGCCTGCCACGATCATCGCCATGCCCGCCTCCTCGTGACGGCCCGCCGCGGCAGCGCGGCGGGCGGCGGCCTCAACCGAGCCGGCCGACTTCCTTCGACACCGATGCCGGCGTGTCGTACTCGCGATCGGGAATGCGCTTGAGCATGTCGACCACGTGGCTGTCCGCGTGCGAGCGCTCGGCGCACTTGACGACGTCGGCCTTGCTCGCCGGATAGTCCATGCCCTTCAGCGCCTTCTGCACGTCGACGGGGCTCGGCGACTTGCCGTGGCCGGCCTGGTGGCCGCCCTTGTCGGGGTCCTGCTGCGAGCGGTCGCCTTCGTGCGCGCGCGTGCGGCTCGTTTCATGGCCTGTATGGTGACGGGATGTCATAGCCTGCCTCCTTCGATGGTGGATTGACGTTCAGGATGCCGCGCGCCGTGCGCGGGCAAATGCGGTGACGACGAGCGCCGCGGCGGTCAGCGCGATCGCGCCGGCGACCTTCGGCCGTTGCACGACGGTGTTGTACGCGCAGCCGCGCAGCACGACGCCGTCCATCCCCTCGCGCTCCTGCAGCGCGCGGCCCGGCTCGTACAGCGCGTTGTCGTCGCGGGGCCGCGCGGGGCGCACCGTGCGCTGGCCGCGCGAGAACAGCGTCGCCGCGACGCGATCGAACAGCCGCGGCGCGTGGTATGCGCTCGCGGACGCGAACTTCGCGGCGCCGCCGACGAACAGCGCGCGGCGCGGATGCGCGGCCGCGAACAGGATCGCGTCCGCCGCGATGTCCGGGTCGTAGATCGGCGGCGCCAGCTTTGCCTCGACGTTCATGTAGTTTTTCGCGTGCATCACGAGCATCGTGTCGATCGCGGCCGGCTTGATCAGCGTGACGGACACCGGCAGGTGGTCGGCCTCCAGCTCGAGCCGCAGCGAATCGGTGAACCCTTTCACCGCGTGCTTCGATGCGACGTACGCGCTTTGCAGCGGCACCGGCGCGTCGGACGCCTCGCTGCCGAGGTTGATGATCGCGCCGCCGTGGAAGTCGCTCTTGCGCCGGAAGTGATCGACCGCGACGAGCGAACCGTGCACCACGCCCCAGTAGTTGGTGTCGAACAGCTTGCGCTGATCCTCGAGCGGCACCGCGCTCGACGTTCCGAAGATCGACACGCCGGCGTTGTTGATCCAGGTGTCGAAGCCGCCGTAGGTTTCGACCGCCTGCGCCGCGACGCGCTGCACGTCCTCGTAGTTGCCGACGTCCGCGACCACCGGCACCGCGAGGCCGCCGTGCGCGCGGATTTCCTCGCACAGCATGTCCAGCGCCTCCCTGTTGCGCGCCGCGAGCACCAGCTTGGCGCCCTGCTTCGCGGCCTTGCGCGCGGTGACGAGGCCGATACCGCTGGACGCGCCGGTGATCACGATCGTCTGCTCGCCGACCGGTTTCAGCATGCGATTCATGGATGCCCTCCTGGTGCGGCGCCGCCGTTACTTCGCACGGAGCGTGAGCTGGTCGCGCACGGAATGCACGCCTTCGAGCTGCTTCACGGCGTCGACGGCCAGCGTGCGCTGCTGCTCGTCCGGCACGCTGCCGGTCAGCGTGACGACGCCGCCCCGGGTCTTCACGTGGATATCGCCGGACGACAGATCCTTCGTGCCGATGAGCGCCGCCTTCGCCTTGGTCGTGATCGTCGCGTCGTGGATCTTCGTGCCGGTCGACGTGTGCATCGTCGATCCGCTGTCGTCGCCGGCCGCCATCACCCCCGGCGCGGCGCCGGCGCAGAACGCGGCCGCGGCGATCGCGGCGGTCGCGCCGAGACGCTTGGCCGGATGGCGCTTCAGCCATTCTTTCCAGGCCTGCAATTGTCTTGCGTTCATCGTGACCTCCTTTCGTCAAGCCGGCATCGCGCCGGACACGCTGGCTGTCGCAAGGCGCGTACCGCGCGCCGGGCTTGCCGGGCGGCCTTGTCCGCGGCGCCGGCCACGGCCGCCGGGCGTGCTTTCATCCAACGCGTTGTAATTTTTGCGTCGCGTCGAAATGCGTTGCGCGCACGGTTCGACGGGTACATCGCTTGCGGTGTCGACGCGCACGGAGCCCACATCGCGCGGCTCCGATGGACTGAGCAACCATCGTGCAAAGAATCGCGTTGATCAGCGACCATGCGTCGCCCCTGGGCGTGATCGGTGGCGTGGATGCCGGCGGGCAGAACATCTGCGTGGCGCGCGTCGCCACGCAACTGGCGGAGCGCGGGCTCGACGTCGACGTCTGCACCCGCCGCGACAATCCGCACCTGCCCGACGTCGTGCCGATCGGCGCGCGGATCCGCGTGATCCATGTCCCCGCCGGGCCGCCCGCCGAGGTGCCGAGGGAACGGCTGCTGCCGTACATGGGCGCGTTCGCGGACGACGTGATCGCCCGGCTGCGGCGCGAAGCGGCAACGGTCGACCTGATGCACGCGAACTTCTTCATGTCGGGCGACGTCGCGCTGCGCGTGAAGCGGCGGCTCGGCATCCCGTTCGTCGTCACGTTCCATGCGCTCGGGCGCGTCAGGCGGCTGCGCCAGGGCGCGGCCGACGGCTTCCCCGACGCGCGCGTCGCGATCGAGGACACGCTCGCGCGACGGGCCGACCTGCTGATTGCCGAGTGCCCGCAGGACGCGGACGATCTGCGCACGCTGTATCGCGCGGACGCGAAGCGGCTCGCCATCGTCCCGTGCGGCTTCGATGCGGACGAATTCCGGCCGGTGCCGCGCGCCGCGGCGCGCGCACGGCTCGGCTGGCCGAACGACGCGTTCGTGGTGCTGCAACTCGGCCGCCTCGTGCCGCGCAAGGGCATCGACACCGTGATCGACGCGCTCGCGCGGCGCGGCACACGCCGGTCGCGCCGGTGGCCCGGGCACTCGCCGGCCGCAAGGAGAATGCGTGATGAAAGGCGACGATCGCAAACGGGTGCCCGTCACGGGCGGCGCGGGCTTCCTCGGCTCGCACCTGTGCGAGCGGCTGGCGCCAGCGGCGGCCCGATCTCGCGGCCGCCCGCCACCGGCTCGGCTGGCGCGCGACGACGTCGCTCGCCACCGGGCTTGCGCGCACCGCGCGCTACTTCGTCCAGCAGCAGGCGAACCGCCGCGCGCGCGGCGGCGAGCCGATGCGCGGCGCGCCCGTTGCGTCGCCCGTGCTCGCGCAGCTCGGCCTGCACAGCCCCGCCGCACCGGCCGAATGACGCGGCACCGGACGGCGCGCGCCCGTCAGCCCGCGCCGTCCGTCGTGTGCGCGATCGCTTCCGCCAGCTCCCGCACGTCGACCGGCTTGCGCAAGTAACCGTCGAAGCCCGCCTCGCGCACGCGGTGCTCGTCCGCCAGTCCCGCATGGGCCGTCACGGCGAGCACGCGCACGCCCGCGCCGCACGCGTCGTGGCGCAGCGCGTCGAGCAGCCAGAAGCCGTCGCCGTCGGGCATCGCGAGATCGGACAGCACGACGGTCGGCCGCACCTGCGCGACCATCTCCATCGCTTCGCGGCCCGACGATGCGACGTCGACCTGCGCGCCGAGCGTGGTCAGCGCGGCGGACAGGCTCGTGCGGGTGGTCGCGTCGTCGTCGACCAGCAGCACGTGCTGGCCGTCGAGCGCCATCGGCTCGTCGTCATCCGCCTGCTCGGCCAGCCACGCCATCACGCCGACCGGCTGCCAGCCGATCGGCAGCATCACGGTGAAGGTCGCGCCGTGGTTGCGCCCCTCGCTCTCGACCGTCACCGCGCCGCCATGCAGCTCGACGATGTGCCGCACGATCGACAAGCCGAGCCCGAGGCCGCGGCGCGGCGACGCCGGCGATTCGTCCGCGCGGCTGAATGCGTCGAACACCTTCGGGATGAACCCGCGCGCGATGCCCTGCCCGGTGTCCGCGACGGTCAGCACCGCTTCGCTGCCGGCCCGCGCGAGGCCGACCGTCACGCGGCCGCCGCGCGGCGTAAACTTCAGCGCATTCGACAGCAGGTTCGACAGCATCTGCCGCAGCCGTTCGCCGTCGCCCGACACGACGCACGCATCGACCGCGCAATCGGTGTCGAGCACGATGTCGTTCGCCGATGCCGCCTTGCGGAACACGTCGGTGACATCGGTGACGATGCGCACGAGGTCGACCGGCATCGCTTCCAGGCGCAGCTTGCCCGTTGCGAGCGACGACACGTCGAGAATGTCGCCGACCATCCGCGACAGCGAGCGCGCACTGCGGTCGATCGCGTCGACCGCCTGCCGGTGCAGGTTCGCGTCGGCGGAGCTGCGCAGCACCTCGACCCAGCCGTAGATCACGTTGAGCGGCGTGCGCAGCTCGTGCGAGACCACCGCGAGCAGTTCGTCCTTGAGCCGGTTCGACGTCACGGCCTGCCGGCGGGCGTCGCGCGCGCCGCGCAGCGAGCGCTGCGCACGCCGGTCGCGGCGGCGCTGGTCGGCGGCGCGCCGCACGCCGAGCGCCAGCGCGACGCGTTCGCGCATGCCGTCCTGCGGCGGGCAGGCGGCGACCGTCGCGCGGAACCGCTCGCCGTCGACGCCCACGCACAGCAGGTCGAGCGGGCCGACCGTATGGCGCATGTCGCGAAACGCGTCGTCGAGCGGATGCCGCCGCAGCCAGCGCGCCGCGACCAGCATTGCGACGTCGCGCCCGAGCACGTCGTCGGTGTCGTAGCCGAACATCCGCTGCGCGGCCGGGTTCCAGCTCACGATGCGGCGCGCCGCGTCGATGCCGATCAGCGCATCCGGCGACGCGTCGACGACCGCGCGCACCGTCCGGTTCGCGTCGGCGCGCGCCCGCTCCGCGCGCGCATCGCGCAGCAGCAGCACCGCGCCGTCGACGTTGCCGCTTTCGTCGAGAATCGGCGACGCGATCTCGACGATCGGCATCGGCTCGCCGTCGTGCATCAGCCAGTGCTGATCGGAGATCGCGGCATCGCCGCCGTCGAGCACGCGATCGAGCGGCGTCACCCGCACCCGCCGCCCCTTGCCGTCGTAGACGCGCAGCACGTCGTGCACGGGCCGGCCGATCGCGTCGTCCTGCGTGCAGCCGGCCAGCGCCTCCGCCCGCGCGTTGACGAACGTGACCCGGCCTTGCAGGTCGCTCGCCAGCACGCCCTGCGCGAGCGATTGCAGCATGGCCTCGTATTGCCGCCGCGCGACGGACTCGCGGCGCAAGCGCGCGCCGTGGACGAAGCGCGCGCGGCGCAGCATCGTCGCGATCGCACAGACGAGCACGCCGGCCAGCACGAAGGTGCCGAGCCGGACGAGCCGTTCGGGCAGCGGCTGCGTATAGGCGGACGGATCGGTCAGGAACAGCGTCCACGCGAGCGCGCCGCTGGCGGCCGTCGCGGCGAGCCCCAGCGGAAACGACGTCGCCCACGCCACGCACGCGAGGATCGGGTAGTACAGCAGCAGCGGCAGGTTCACGCCGCCGAAGCGGACCGCGAGCGCCTGCAGCACCGTCGCGATCGCGACCAGCGTGATCGCGATCGCGACGCCCCGCAGAAATCTTGCACCGTGTGTCATCGCGTTGCCTCCCATCGCCGCGCATCGGCGCGCCGGTACGCGACTTGCGCGCACGCATGACGCCGCCCACCTGCGCGGCGCCTCATGGAGATCCGTTCATGCCCTTCCCGACGCGCTGGCTCGTCGTCTCGCCGCACCTCGACGACGCCGTATTCCGTTGCGGGCAACTGCTCGCCCGATCGCCGGGCTCGGTGGTCGCCACCGTGTTCGCCGGCATTCCGCCGCGCGGCACGCTGGCGCGCCGGATGGCACGCGCTGGCCGGGCTCGGCTGGACGCTTCGGGAGCGCCGCCCGCTCGGTGCGCGCGTCGAACGGATGCGGCGGCGGGTCGCGGCGGGCGAGCCGGAGGGCGACAGCTAGCCGCGTGCGCCTGTTCATCACGTGCCCGGTTTGTCCGGCGGCTTGCCGGACGACGCATCGGGCGTTGCGCCGGGCGTTGCGTCAGGCGTTGCATCGGGCGTCTCTTCGAGTTGCGCGAGCCGGTTGTAGATCGTCTTCAGGCTCACGTCGAGCAGCTCGGCCGCCTGCGCCTTCACGCCGCCGCACTGCGCGATCGTGCCCTGGATCAGTTGCCGGTCGACTTCGTCGAGCGACGTGCCGAACGGCACGACCACCCGATCGTCATGCGGATCGACCATCGCCGACAGTTCCTCGAGGATCGGCGGCGGCAGCGTGTCGATCACGTCGCCGTCGCAGAAAATAGCCGCGCGCTGCACGAAGTTGCGCAATTCGCGCACGTTGCCGGGCCACCCATACGATTTCAGCGCCTCGCGCGCGGCCGGTGCGAAGCGCAGGTTGCGGCCGCTCTCGGCGCAGAACTGCTGCAGGAATGCGTCGGCGAGCATCGGGATGTCGTCCTCGCGTTCCCTGAGCGGCGGCAGTGCGATCGGAAACACGTTGATCCGGTGATACAGGTCGGGCCGCAGCTTGCCGTTCGCGAGCGCGTCTTCCGGATCGCGATTCGTCGCGGCGACGATCCGCACGTCGACGTCGACTTCGCGCGTGGAGCCGAGCCGAGTCAGCTGGCCCGTCTCCAGCACGCGCAGCAGCTTGACCTGCGATTCGATCGGCATCTCGGTGATCTCGTCGAGAAACAGCGTGCCGCCGTCAGCGCGCTCGAAGAAGCCCTTGTGCTGACGGTCCGCGCCGGTGAAGCTGCCGCGATCGTGGCCGAACATCTCGCTCTCGACCAGGTTCGCCGCGATCGCGCCGCAGTTGATCGCGAGGAACGGGCCGCGCCGCCGCAGGCTCAGGTCGTGGATGGTCTGCGCCGCCAGCTCCTTGCCCGTGCCCGATTCGCCCGTGAGCAGCACCGACGCCTCGGTGCGCGCGACGCGGCCGATCGCGTCGTAGGTCGCCTGCATCGCGCTCGAGCTGCCGATCATCCGCCCGAAGCGCCCGAGGCTCTGCAGTTCGGAACGCAGCGCCGCGATTTCCTCGTGCAGCGCGCCGGTGCGCGGCACCCGCGCGAAGATGCTGTTCAGGCGCTGCATGTTGATCGGCTTCACGAGGTAGTCGGTCGCGCCGCGCCGCAGCGCGTCGATCGCGGTTTCGAGGCTCGCGTGGCCGGTGGTCAACACCATTTCGCAGTGCGCATGTTTCGGCAATGCATCGAACAGCATCATGCCGTTGCCGTCCGGCAGCACGAGGTCGCACAGCACGAGATCGGGTGCGCGCGTCGCCAGCAGCGCGCGCGCCTGTTCGACCGTGGCGGCGGTGTCGCACGCCAGCTGCTGCGATTGCGCGAGCGCCGCGAGCATCGCGCGCGTATCGGCATCGTCTTCGACGATCAGGACATAGGGCATCGAGCCTCCCGGGGAATGCGCGCCGCCGGCTTCGCACGCGCGCATTACGACAGATGAATCATGTGCACGGCACACCGTTCATCGAGTATAGAAGACGTGTGTCGCGCGTTCGGCGCACATCGATTAAATCTATCCGGCCGCGCGCCACGCATTGCGAGATTCAATAATCGGCGTGCATGAAAATCGGTATCCTTTCCGCATGAAAACCGCGAGACGGGCGGCAAAATTTTCGTCCGGCTGCGAGACGTCCGGTCAATTTCTCCCTATCTGACACCACATCATGTCGAGACCCGGCGATGACGGAAAGCGGCTGTTCGGCACCTCGCGGCTGATCCAGGCGTTGTTGCGAAAAATCGCGAAAGTCGCGTCCACGCGCGCGAGCATCCTGATCGTCGGCGAGAGCGGCGTCGGCAAGGACATCGTCGCGCGGCTCGTGCACGACATGAGCGCGCGGCGCAACGGCCCGTTCGTGCCGGTGAATTGCGGCGCGATCCCGCCCGACATCGCCGAATCCCAGTTGTTCGGTCACGAAAAAGGCAGCTTCACGGGCGCCGTGTCGCAACACGTCGGTTTTTTCGAAGCGGCGCGCGGCGGTACGCTGTTTCTCGACGAAATCGCGGAAATGCCGGCCGATTTGCAGGTCAAGCTGCTGCGCACGCTCGAATCGAACACGATCACGCGGGTGGGCGGCCACGAAACGATTCCGCTCGACGTGCGCATCATCTCGGCCACGCATCACGACCCGGTCGCGGCGGTGCGCGAGGGGCGCTTCCGCGAGGACCTGTTCTACCGGATCGCGGGAATCGCGCTGCACGTGCCGTCGCTGCGCCAGCGCGAGCACGACGTCGACGACATCGCGCAGGCGTTCATCGACCGGCTGAACGTGCGCCATTGCACGCGCAAGCGGCTGTCGTGCCAGGCGATGAAGGCGCTGCGCGCGTATTCGTGGCCCGGCAACGTGCGCGAGCTTCGCAATGCGCTCGAACGCGCGTTCATCCTCGCGGACGAGCAGATCGACCTGCATCTGCCGCGCCGCCCGGCGCCGCGCGACGAGATCCTGAAGAACGCGATGACGCTGCACTTCGGCACGAAGCTCGCACATTCGCAGCAGCGCTTCATCCTCGCGTCGCTGCGGCATTTCAACGGCGACAAGCCGCGCACCGCGAAGGCGCTCGGCATCAGCCTCAAGACGCTGTACAACCGCCTCGCGCTGGTATCCGAGCGCGAGCGCGACGCGCCGGCCCGGCGCCGCGCGTGACGCGTCAGCCCACGGCATCGCGCAGCGCCGCATCCCAGTCCCGCACGAAGCGCTCGATGCCGAAGCGCGCGAGCGCGTCGCGGCGCGCGGCGGCGCCCCACTCCTGCGCGAGCGCCGGCTCGCGGATCAGCGCGCGCATCGCGTCGACCAGCACGGCGGGCCGCGTATCGGCGACGCCGTTGTGGCCGGAGCGCACCAGCTGCGCCATTTCGGTCGTCGCGACCGCGATGATCGGCAGCCCGATCGTCATCGCCTCGATCACCGCGAGCCCGAGGCTCGTGTAGCGAATCGGATTGAAGAAGAACCGGTAGTGCGACAGGAAATGCGGCAGCGCCGGGTTCGGCACCTCGCCGATGCCGCCGAGCTCGGCCGAGCCCATCCCGACGAGATCGAGCGGCACGCTCCGGCGCACGGCCTCGAACACGTCCGCGCCGAGCCGCCGGCCGCGCCGCGCGAGATGGTTGACGACCGTGACGCCCTTCGGCAGCGTGCCGCGATAGGCGACGTCGTCCGGGATCAGCACGCCGTGCTCGATCACGCGGGTCGGCGTGACGCCGTTGTCCCACATCAGCGCGTTGAACGGCGTCACGTGCACCAGCAGCATGTTCGGATCCTGCACGGGATGCAGCGCGTCGGTCGGGTGTTCGCGCGGCGGGTCGTGTTCGACGAACAGCGCCGGCAGCTCGCGCTGCGCGTCGCTCAGCACCTGCACGCGGTCGTGCCGATAGTGATCGTGATGCTGGTAGAGCACGCAGTCGAACGCCGTGTCGCGCACGCATTCGATCGGCACTTCCTGCACGTTGTCGCCCCACGGCAGATGGCCGACGCGGCCGGCGTAGCCGGGCGGATGCCGCGCCTTCGTCACGACCAGGAAATCGTGCGGCGCCTGCGACAGGTAGTACAGGTAGTTGCCGTGCACCTGCCAGGTCAGCACGCGCAGACGTCTATCCGACATGACGCACCTCCCTGCCGAGCAGTTCGTCCACGCGGCCGATCACGTCGTCGACGCCGAGCGCGGTCGCGCAGACGTGCTCGTACGGACAGGTGTCGTACATGCATGGCCGGCAGGCCGGATAGATCGCGAGCACGCGATGTCGTTCGCGATCGAGCGGCGCCCAGCGCGCCGCGTCGCTGCCGCACGCGACGACGATGCTCGGCGTGCCGACCGCCGCGGCGACGTGCGATACGCCCGTGTCGTTGCACAACAGCAGCCGCGCGCGGGCGATCAGCACGGCGAGCGTGCCGAGCGGCGTGCCGCCGCACAGGTCGATGCAGGGCCGCTCGAGGCGGGTCTCGAATGCGTCGGCCAGATCCGCTTCCGCGTGCGTGCCGGTCAGCACGATCCGCAAGCCGTGGTCGGCCAGCCAGCGCGCGACCGCGGCGAAGCGCTCGACCGGCCAGCGCCGCGACGGCATGCGCGCGCCGGGATGCACGACCGCATAGCGGCCCGCCTTCAGGCCATGCTCGTCGGACAGCACCTGCCACGTCGCATAGTCGAGGCCGCCGAGCGGGAATTCGAGGTAGTCGCCCCAATCGTCGTAGCCGAGGCTGCGCATCAGCTGCAGATAGCGCTCGATCTCGGGCTTGTCGTCGGGCCACGGAATCGCGTGGTCGAGCGGCGTGGCGCGGCCGTCCGGCGGGACGAAGCCCGCCGTGCGCGCCGCGCCGAACGACGCGACCACCGCGTTCGCGTATTCGCCGCTGCCGTGCAGCTGGATCGCGAGATCGAACGCGCGCGACCGGCACGTCGCGCGGAACGCGTCGGCGTGCGCGGCGTCGGGCTCGGGTTGCTCGACGAGGCCCGGCGCGCCGGGAAATGCAATGAAGTCGTCGATGTATTCGGAGAATCGCGATGCGAATGCGCGCGCCCACGGCAGGCCGACCAGCGTGATCCGCGCGTTCGGTTCGCCGCGCCGCAAGGCGCGCAGCGCCGCAAGGCGCGCAGCGCCGGCACCGCGCACAGCATGTCGCCGAGCTGCAGCGCCCTGAACACCGCGATGCGCGGGCAGGCGGGCATGTTCGGCAAGGAGGGGGAAGGATCGTGTTTCATAGGAAGATCGCTCTGAAATGCAGTGCGCCGCGCACGCGCCAGAACCGGGCCGGGTCGTGCGTCAACGCCTCGTGGTCGCGGAAGCGAACGGAATCACGTTCGGGCCGTCCGCCGCCGCTTCGTCGTCCGTGCACCGGCCGGCCTGCGCCGCGGCAGGTTCGATCGCACGCCGCGCGCCCCCGCGCAGCAGGCTGTGCGCGGCGCGCACCACGTCGTCCACGCCCACGCCGAGCAGGCACGGATGGCCCGGCTGGTCGCACGCGCTGCGATAGCAATTGCGGCACGGCACGTCGACGTTCAGCACGCGGTGCGGCACCTGCCACGGCGTGTGCTGCGGGTTCTTCAGCGCGTACAGGTCCACCACCGGCGTGCCGAGCGCAGCCGCCACATGCACGGGGCCGCTGCTGTTCGAGATCAGCAGGTCGGCCACCTCGACCAGCGCGCCGAGCTCGCCGATCGACAGCGCGCCGGCGAAGCCGACCGCGCGCGGGCCGGCGCGCGCGCACACGGCCGCGACCAGCTCGCGTTCCGCGCTGCTGCCGGTCACCGCGATGCCGTCGAAGCGCGGCGCGAGCTGCGCCGCCACGTCGCCGAAGCGCTCGGCGGGCCAGCGCCGCGACGCCGCGCTCGCGCCTGGATGGACGACCAGCCAGCGGCCGAGCCCGTCGATCGGCCGGGCCGCGCCGTCGAGCCGCGGCAGCGCCGCGCGCAGCCGCGCATGGGCGGCGCGGCGCGCCGCGTAGCCGGGGTCGAACGTCATCCGCCAGTCGGCGCTCGTCGCGCCGACCGTGCGCACCAGCGCCATCTGGCGCGCCACCTCATGCCGCATGCGGCGGTGCGGCTCGGTCTCGGCGACGTAGTCGGTCAGCAGCTGGTACGGGTTCTCGCGGCAACGCGCGAGCTCCCGCGAGCCAGCACATCATCGCGGCCGGCAGCGCGCTCTGGCTGTAGACGGTGAAGATCGCCGCGGCGTCGAAGCGGGCCGTCAGCAGGCGCGCGATCATGTCGAGATCGGCCACCGGGTTGCCGGGCGCATCCGGATGCTTGACCCACGGCGCGTCGTACGCCCACACGTCGTCGATCATCGGCAAGTGGCCCGCGAGCGACGCGGCGGCGCTCGACGTCAGCAGCGTCAGGTGAACGCCGTCGCCATCGCCGCTTTCCTTCAGCGCGCGCAGCGCGGGCGTCGTCATCAGTACGTCGCCGAGGTTGTCGAGCCGCACGCACAGGATGCGGCGCGCGCCGAACCATGCGCCGTTCATCCGCACACCTCCGGATGACACCGCGCGGTCACGCGCGCGACGATCGCCGCCGCGTCGTCGAGGCGGCCGACGATGTAATGCGGCGTGCGGCGCGCGTCGATCCGCCATTCGGTGTCGTGGCCGCGGTCGACGAGCATGGCCTGCATCACCGACGCCTCGTCGGCGACGTCGAGCGCGTGGCCGACGGCGCGCCCGCCGTGGCGGGCGAGCTGCGCGGCGACGGCGGCCGCGCGATCGGCGTCCAGGTCGGCCACCACCACGTTCGCGCCCGCGCGCGCCAGTTCGTCGCAGATCGCCGCGCCAAGCCCGCGCGCGCCGCCCGTGACGAATGCGGTCTTGCCGACGAGCGGCGGCCGGGAAGAATCGAGGGGTTGGCTCACAGGCGCCTCCGCGTGCCCATCCGAACGGTTGACGCTTAGGGGGACAAGCGTCGCTGCGAGGGATCAAGCGAGATCCATGCCCGTGCGGCAATACGCGTCGACACGCGTCGGGCGCGCTCGCGGCAGAGGCGTCGCGGCCCTGTCATGCGCGGCGGCCGATCGTTTTTATAAGCGGGTGTAAAACCGCCCCGCGCGGTTCACAGCGCGAGCGCATCGGGCGTTGCATCCGCCCGGTGCTTCGCGAACGCGCGCAGGCATTGCGCGATGCAGCCGGCGAACGCTTCGTCGAACCAGGGCAGCGCGCCGGACACGCCGACCACGATGCCGTCGCGCGCGACGCCGCCCCACCGGTTCGTGTCGCCCGCGCGCAGCCGGTGCGGCTCCAGCGCCTGCACGAGATGGCCGTCGCGGCCCGTCTCCCACGACAGCCGCGCTTTCGCGCGGGCGTACGCGCGATAGTCGGCGTCCCATTCCTTCGGCGCGGGCAGCGAGAACTCGTACAGGATCGCGTCTTAAAACGGCGCGTCGCGCGGGCCGGGCCCGGGATCCATGATCACGATGTGCAGGCAGCCGCTGTCGCCGATGGCATCGCCTTGCAGCGCGGCGCACAGGCTCGGCAGCAACAGCTCGACGGCCGCGATCGCCGCCTGGCGATCGGCGAACGCGCTGCCGCCGCGGCGCACGGGCAGCCCGCCCGTTGCGGGGTTCAGGAGGTTCGACATGGTGTTCTCCCACGGTGGATGCAGGCGGACGACGGGCAGCGGCCGCGCTCGGCCGGCATGCCCGTCGTCACGCGGCGGCCGCCCGTCGTCCGCCGCGATGCGTCGCGCCATGCGCGGCGCCGGTCCTGCCCGCGAGAAGCGTGCGCGGATCAAGGGTCAAGGGCGCGGCACGTTGCCGGCGGGCGGCGTGTCGGCCGGCTCCTCCCGCAGCGGATTCTGCGTCGGGGTGACTGTCCGGTGGTCCGGACGCAATACCGTCGACGGATGCTCGTCGTCGTCGCGCTGCACTCGCACCCGGTTCTCGACGTCGCGCACGCACATGCAGCCGTCGGCGATATCCTCGACGCAATGCTTCATCCAGCGCGCGGGCACGGTGCCGTCCAGTTCGACCCGGCCCTCGTTCACCTGCACGCTGACGTCGCTCACGTCGATGTCGAGTGCGCCCGCCAGCCGTTCGCACACGTCCTCGAGGATGCGCTCGTCCGAGCGCGTATAGCCCTTCGGCCCCTGCCGCCGGCGCGGCGTGTCGGCTTCGCCGAAGCGCGGCCGGTCCTGCGCGCCGCCGCGGCCGCGCGGCTCGCCGCCCTGGCGCATCCCGCTCCCGGCGTGGCTGCCGCCATAGCTGGCGTCGCCGTAACCACCGTACCCCCCGTATCGGCCCGTCCGGTGCTGCCCGTGCAGCCCGGCACGCTCGTCCGGATAGCCGCCCTGCTCCGTGCGCCGGCCGGGCTCGCCGCCGCGGCGCTGCTCGCCATAGCCGCGCTCGCCGCCATACTCCGGCGACGACGCGCCGCGCCGGCCGCCGCCGTAGCCGCGCCGGCCGAGGTCCTGCGACGCGCGATCGGCCCACTCGCCCCATTCGCTGCCCCAGTCCTCGGGGCCCGTGTGCTCCGACGCGAGCCGGTAGGCCGATTCGTATTCGTCGTCGGGCAACAGCGATTCGTCGTAATTCGGCGTATCGCGCTCGCCGCCGCCCCAGAACGCGCGTTCGTTGCGCTCCTGCCAGTTCGATGGGCCGCGACGTTCCGTCGGCCGCCCGAGATATCGTCTTTGCATCGCATGTCTCCTTGATCGGGTTCCGCCGCCCCGGGTCGTTCCGCGCGGCGGAATTCGCGTCGCGGTCCCGCAATCGGCGTGCCGGGGCCGTCGCTTGCCCGGTTTCGCGAGCGACGGCATCGCGCGTGCCGTGCACGACCAATCTGCAACGGGTTGAAGTTTTTGCGCGTATTACGCGTCGTCGGCCGGGATTTCGTCGCTTTCGTCGCTTTCGTCGCTTTCGTCGCTTTCGCCGGCGTCGCTCAGCCGTTCGATGCGGTCGGGTTCGATGTCGGCGGCATCGCGATCGCCGCCCTCCGCCGACGCGCGCTCGCCCGTGCCCGTGCGATCGGTATCGCTTTCGAGTTCCGCGTCGCCCGGTTCGGGCGCGTGCTCGTCGAGCGGCGAATCGATGTCGAACGGGTGGCGCTTCGCGCCGGCCGCGTCGCTGCCGCTGTCGGACGAGTCGCCCGGCCCGAGCGCACGGCCATCGCGGCCGCGTCGCGCGTTTTCGTCGTCGGGGCCGTAGGGCTCGTTGTCCGGATCCAGTGTGCTCATGTCGTTCACCTCGCTGCCTGGGCCGCGCGGCGGCGCACGTCGCGTCGGGCGGTGCGTCGCCGCGCCGGGAAACCCGTGTCGTGCAAGCGGCGTGCCGCGTCGAAGGGGGCCTCGGCGGCAGGAGGAACGGCAATTGCGACGGCGTGAATTGTCCATGCGGCCCGAACGGCTCGGGGCCCCTGCCGAATTCGGGGCCATCCGCACGCGGCAGACAGCCCGTTCGCCGCTTCGAGACATCCCGGCCGAGCCGGCGCATGCCCTCACTTCTCTAACCACAGCGCCGCGCGATGAACATACCAGGCTCCGATTCGCCGCCCGAACGCGATCCGCTCCAGACACCCGATGTCCGGACGCTGACGCACCAATACGCGGAATTCAGCTTTCGCACCGTCGTCGAGTCGATCACCGACTACGCGGTGTTCATGCTCGACCGCGAAGGCCGGGTCGTGACGTGGAATGCGGGCGCGCAACGCATCAAGGGCTATCGCGCGGACGAGATCATCGGCCGTCACTTCTCGTGCTTCTATCCGCCCGACGCGATCGCGGCCGGCCGCCCTGCCCGGGCGCTCGCCGAGGCGGCCGCGCACGGCCGCTTCGAGGACGAGGGCTGGCGGGTGCGCAAGGACGGCTCGCTGTTCTGCGCGAGCGTGACGATCAGCGCCGTGTACGACGACGCGAAAAACCTGCGCGGCTTCATCAAGATCACGCGCGACATGACCGAGCGCCGGCGGCTCGAGGAGCTCGAGGCGTCGACCCGCCGGCTCAGCGTCTTCATCGCGATGCTGGCGCACGAGCTGCGCAACCAGCTTGCGCCGCTGCGCAATTCGATCGGCGTATTGCAAAGCCTGCCCGCGGTCGATGCCGCGTTCGAAGCGTGCCGCAATGCCGCGGATCGTCAGCTCGCGCAGCTCACGCGGCTGGTCGACGATCTGCTCGACATCGGGCGGATCACGGCCGGAAAGATCGAGCTGGACAGCCGTCCCGTCGCCGTGCGCGACATCGTCTGTCGCGCCGCCGAGGGCATCGAGCCGCTGCTGGCCGCGCGCGCGCAGAGCATTCACATCGACCTGCCGACCGAACCCGTCGTGCTGCAGGGGGACGAGATCAGGCTGATCCAGGTGCTGCACAACCTGCTCGACAACGCGTCGAAGTTCTCGCCGACCGGCGGCCGGATCGACGTCGACGCCCGCCTCGACGGCCGGGCCGTCGTGATCCGCGTGAGCGACCAGGGCGTCGGCATCACCCCGCGCGCGCTGGAATCGATCTTCGACCTGTTCGTTCAGGAAGGCCAGGCCAGCCCGCACACGGTCGGCGGCTTCGGCCTCGGCCTCGCGATCTGCCGGTCGTTCGTCGAGCTGCACGGCGGCACGATCACCGCGCGGAGCGACGGCCTCGGGCGCGGCGCGACCTTCGTGGTGCGCCTGCCGATCCGCCGCGCAAGCCCGGAGTCGATCGCATCGCCGCGCGTCGGCGCGGCCCAGCCGGCCTCGCCGTTGCGGATCATCGTCGTCGACGACAACCGCGACGCGGCCGATACGCTCGAAATCCTGCTGCGCGTGAAGGGGCATGCGCCCCATGCGGCATACGACGCGCGACACGCGCTGGCGCTCGCGCAGGAACACGTTCCGCATCTGATGCTGCTCGACCTGTCGATGCCCGATGTCGACGGATTCGCGCTGCTGCGCGCGCTGCGGTCGATCGATGCGCTCAGGCGAACGCGGTTCGTCGCGGTGTCCGGTCTCGCGCAGTTGTCCGACCGCCTGCGCACCGCGCGTGCCGGATTCGACGATCACCTCGTCAAACCGGTGGAGATGGCCACGCTCGACGCGCTATTGCAGCGGGTTGCGCGCGACCTGCTGCCGGAAGCCTAGGGCTGGCGAATTGTTTGTTCCCGCTCACCTTTTCGCGGATCGCGAACCCGCGGCGGACGCGTGAGTCCAGTACCACCATTCGTGGTGATCCAGGTTCCTCAGCAATTCCGCGCGACGATGCGCGCGGCTATAACGGTTCGTCGCGGCAATCACCGCACACGCCAGCACGCATGCGACCACCCCGAACCCGATCCATGCTTCGCTCATGGCAGCCTCCGGCATCACTCAACGAATTCGCAACACCGCTTTCAGGACGGCGCGGCCCTCCGCCGTCACCTGGACGCGCCGGCGGCCCGATGCGGGTTCATCGACGGCGATCAGGCGATGCTCGATGAGCGTGACGAGTTCGTCACGCTCCAGTTCGATCTGATCGGGGGCGTCCCACGCGATCATCAAGGTCGTCATTTCGTGCGGACTCAGCATGGTCTGCATGGGTTGCATGGGTTGCTCGTATCGGAGAAATCGGATTGTGTGTACATGCGCAATCGCATGTCGCCCAGCGTTTCGCGTACTGCCCAATGATGCCTTGCCACACGCATTTCCGGTGCGCCGCCGCGTAGGGGGATGCCCTGACGCGTAAACGTTCTCATTGATTTCGATCATGCAGGCATGCGAAATGATCTGAGCATATAGCCTTCAGAAATCCATATAAGCACAGAGTCGTTCGTATTTGAAGCTGTCAGATCATGTAGCGCGCTATTTGACCGAAGCCATCGGCCCCGCTCATTCGACATCCTCACCTTCGTTGTATCGCTGGAGAGACAGCGCGAGTGCATCGACGTCGCCTCGATAGCCTGCAATGACGTCCGCCCGTTCCGGAAATCGTTCACATTGCAACGAAAGCGTTTCCATCGCGGCGGCATGCCGCCTGACGAGCTGCCCGCGCGTGACCCATTCGTAACTGCCTCCGGTGCCGGGCGTCTTCACGTGCTTCAGCACGCCATCGCCGAGCACCTTGAGCGGCGCGTGTCCATTGATGAATTCCGCGTAGTGTCCGGAGAAGAACTGGTCCCACTCGAGCAATTCCCCGTCATGCCGAAACGCGTGCAGATGCCCGTCGAGATCGACCGCATAGCGATAGGACAGGTCGTCATGCCCGTCGGCCGACGTCAGTTCGGCAGCCTTGTTCGCTCGATGAAACCGGTCGGCGAGCGATCCGTCGCCATCGGCGAGATGCGCGGCGAGAAAATACAGCGCCGCGCCGGACGGACAGCCGTTCCGAGCGATATAGAACGTGACGTGGCCGCCGTGCTGCAACGCGAATGTGTAAGTCGCGACGATGCTCATTGCGATTTCCTCGTATTTCCGATCACGACGATCGGGCGCACTCCCAGTAGCAAGCGATATGCCATCGCGTGCGTTTCGATGTGCATGGCGACGTGAGCCCGAAATACGTGGAAATCCGGCGCGAGCAATTGAAAAAATGTTTCGGCGCCGATACGTTTCGCGCTGTCCGGCACGCTTGTACGCGCCTGTTGCCGTCGCCCGAAGCATGCGGCCGTCACGGAAGGTCTTGCCTGGCGCGATCCGGCCGCGCCCGCGGGTTTCCCGGCGCGCCTGATCGGTTGCAACCCTGAAACCCGACCGGCTGGCCCGGTCGAAGCGCGCCATCGGGAACGTGGCTTGCGGCGGGATTGCCATGAAGCCCAACCGGGAGTGAGAGATGCGCAACGGCCACACCGTCGGCAAGGTGGCCGCGTGGCTCGCCGTTGTCGTTGCCCTGACGATTGCCGCGCTGTTCGTGTTCGTCGTGACGTTCGACTGGAACCGTGCGCGCCCCTGGGTCGACGACAAGGTATCGGACGCGATCGGACGGCCGTTCGCCATCAACGGCGAGCTGCGCGTCGAGTGGCGCCGGCCCGCGAGCGAGCAAGGCTGGCGCGCGTGGGTGCCGTGGCCGCGCTTCAGCGCCCGCAATGTCACGATCGCCAACACGGACTGGGCGCGTACGCAGCATTTCGCCACGCTCGATGCGATCAGCTTCGAAGTCGAGGCGCTGCCGCTGATCGCGCGCCGCATCGTGATTCCGGCCATCGACCTCGTCAATCCGTCCGTCGACCTCGAACGCCTCGCGGACGGGCGCGACAACTGGACGTTCCACCTCAGGAAGCCCGATCATCCGGGCAAATGGACGCTCGACCTGCACGATATCGCGTTCACCACCGGCAAGCTCCGCTACTACGACCAGCAGAAGCAATTCGACCTGAGCGGCGTGATCGACACGCTCGGCAAGCCGATTGCGTTCGGCGAGGCGATGAAGCAGCAGGCGGCGCTGGCGCGCAGCGAATCGGCGCAGGCCGTCGGCCAGGCCGGCCAGAAGAAGCTCGCGGCGCAGGCGCAGCGCGGTGCGGCGCCAGCCCCGGCACCCGCGTCGGGTGTCGAAGCGGCCTCCCGCGCATCGGCGGCGGCGTCGCAGGCGCTGGCCGCGGCGTCGCAGGCGTCGGCGGCAATTTCCACGACCAGAATCGCGCCGGCGGCATCGGCCGCGTCGGGCGCATCGGGCGCATCGGGCGCATCGGCCGCGTCGGGCGCGTCCGCGACGGCGGCGTCGGGCGCGAAGGCCGCCGCGGCGTCCGGCGCATCGGCAGGCGCCGCGCCCGCGGCATCCGCCGGCGCGGCCGACTACACGATCGGGTGGACCGTCGACGGAACCTACAAGAAAGGGCACGTCGCCGGCAGCGGCAAGGTCGGCAACGTGCTGGGGCTGCAAGGCGGCGGCGCGCAGCGCCCGTTTCCGGTCCAGGCGAGCTTGCGCTTCGGCGATACGACGCTCGCGCTCGTCGGCACGGTGACCGATCCCGCGCACCTGGCGGCGGTCGATCTGCGCCTGTGGCTCGCGGGCACCAGCATGGCGCACCTGTACGACGTCACCGGCATCACGCTGCCCGAGACGCCGCCCTATGCGACCGACGGCCACCTGATCGGGCAATTCCGCGCGTCGGGCAACGTCTTCAAGTACGAGGACTTCACGGGGCGCGTCGGCGGCAGCGACCTCACCGGCACGCTGGTGTACGTGTCGCGCGAACCGAGGCCGCTCCTGTCGGGCACGCTGGTGTCGAAGCTGCTGCGGTTCGCCGACCTCGCGCCGCTGATCGGCGCCGACACGAATGCGAGCAAGGCGCGCCGGGGCGCCCCCGCCGCGCAGCCCGCGAACAAATCGCTGCCGGTCGAGACGTTCCGCACGGAGCGCTGGAAGAAGATGGACGCCGACGTCCGGTTCACCGGGCAGCGCATCATCAAGTCGCCGAGCCTGCCGATCACCGGCCTGACGACCCACGTCGTGATGCAGGACGGCGTGCTGACGCTGAACCCGCTGAACTTCGGCGTCGCGGGCGGCACGCTGGCGTCGAACGTCTACCTGGACGGCCGGGGCACGCCGCTCCAGGGGCGCTTCACGCTGCAGGCGCGGCACCTGAAGCTGAAGCAGCTGTTCCCGACCTTCACGGTCATGCAGACGGCGCTCGGCGAAGTCAACGGCGATGCCGCGCTGTCGGCCACCGGCAATTCGCCGGCGGCGCTCGCCGCCACGTCCAACGGAGAAGTGAAGACGCTGGTCACCGACGGCACGGTGAGCCTGTTGCTGATGGAAGCCGCGGGGTTGAACGTGGCGAACGTGGTGTACGAGAAGCTGTTCGGCGATCGCGACGTGAAGATCAACTGCGCGGCGGCCGATTTCGTGGCCACCAACGGCGTGCTCGACTCGCGCGTATTCGCGCTCGACACCGAGGACGCGGTGATCGGCATGAACGGCACCGTGAACCTGCGCGACGAAACCATGAACCTGACGATTCGACCGCATACCAAGGGGTTCCGGATCGTATCGCTGCGCTCGCCGCTGTACGTCACCGGCACCTTCAAGCAGCCGCACGTAGGCGTGAAGCCGGGCGCGCTGATCGCGCGCGGCGGCGCGGCGGTGGCGCTGGGCCTGCTCAATCCGGTCGCAAGCCTGCTCGCGCTGATCCAGCCGGGCCGCAATCAGCCGTTGCCGTGCCACCAGATGCTGGTCGACATGGAACGGCGCCCGAGCGCGCCGCCGCCAGGCATGCGCAAGGAGAAGAAGCCTGCGCCGGCGTACATGAGCGCGCCGCAGCCGGCTTCACAGGCGCGCGCGCAGGCGGCGGCCGAACCCGAGCCGGCCACGCGCGCGGGCGGAACCTCCACGCCAGGGCGGTAATGCCGCGGGATTCAGGCGCTTGCCGCCTTCAGCGCCGCGATTCCAGCGCGATCCGCACCGCCAATCCGGCCAGCACGGTACCCATCAACCAGCGCTGCACCGTCGCCCACACCGGCCGGCCGGCGAGAAACGCCGAGATCGAGCCGGCCATGGTCGCGATCAGTGCGTTGACGCTGACGCTGACCGCGATCTGCACGCAGCCGAGCGCCAGCGACTGCGCCAGCACGCTTCCATGCCCCGGCGAGATGAACTGCGGCAGCAGCGACAGATACATCACCGCGATCTTCGGGTTCGCGAGGTTCGTGACGAAGCCCATCGTAAAGAGTTTGCGGCGGCTGTCGGGCGGCAACTGCCGGACCTGAAACGCCGATCGGCCGCCCGGCTTGAGCGCCTGCCACGCGAGGATCGACAGATAGAGCGCGCCGGCCATGCGCAATGCGTCATACGCGTACGGCACGGTCATCACGAGCGCGGTGATGCCGAATGCCGCACAGAACATATAGAACACGAACCCGAGCGCCACGCCGCCGAGCGACAGCAGGCCGGCGCGGCGGCCCTGGCAGATCGAACGCGAGATCAGGTAGATCATGTTCGGGCCGGGCGTGAGGACCATGCCGAGCGACACGAGTCCGAAAGCAAGCAGCGTAGGCAAGGCCGGCACGATGATCTCCTTCGAGGCTGGAAAAAGTTGGCGAGGTCCGTGCAATGTATTGCATGTCGGCCGCCTTCGGCGTGAATAAACTGCATGTCACGCATGAGCCCTTTTCATCGTGCCGGCGCGCCGCTACTTTCTGTTCTTCGCCCGCGTTTTCGCGACCCGCGCCGCATTGGCACGTTGCGCGGCGGCGAGCCTGACGAATTCATCGGCCACGGCGTTGCCGGCCGCGTTCCACGACAGCCGCACGGAACGATGCAGCTTCGGCGACAGCTCCAGCACGCGGCCGCCGAACGGCGTGTACGTGAGCGTGATGCGCGGGACGATCGACACGCCCATGCCGGCCTCCGCCATCGACAGGATGGTGCGCATCTCGACCACGTTGAAGGCGGCCCGGAGTTGCGCGCCATGCCGCGCAAAGTAATCGGCGATCACCGGCCCGCACCCTGCCTTCGAGAAAATGAAGGGCTGCGTGGACAACTGTTTTGCCGTCACACGCTTGCGGCCATCGAACATCCCGTCCGCCGCCACCGCGACGAAATCCTCGTCGAGCAGCGCCAGATCGTTCGCGAACGTCTTCGTGCCCGCCACGACGCCGACGTCGGCGGTGCCGTCCTCGATCCAGCCTTCGACTTCCGCATCGGTGCCTTCCAGCAGCACCGCGGACACCTCGGGATGCATCGCCTTCAACTGCTCGAGCGCGGGCGCGACGAACGCCAGCGATACGCTGGGCAGCGACGCCACCACCAGCCGCCCTTCGAGCTTGCCGCGCGACAGGCTGAATTGCTGGCGCAGCGTCTGCGCTTCGCGCACCACGTTCCGGACGTACGGCCACAGACGTTCGCCGGCGGCGGTCAACACGACCGGCTGCCGGTCCCGCAGCAGCAGCTTGACCTGCGTGATGTCCTCCAGCTCGGTCAACGCATGGCTGATCGCGGATTGACTGCGGCTGAGCCGGTCGGCGGCCGCCGTGAGCGAGCCGAGTTCGACCACGGCGGCGAGGGCCTGCAATTGGGCAAGCGTCATCTATGCTCCTTGTGGCGGCGCATGCATATCGTGCATGAGAGATTGAAACCGCGTGAATTATATTGAACGGCCGCGACGGCGCGGGATGCCGCACCG
Source organism: Burkholderia stagnalis (assembly GCF_039848545.1). Classification (NCBI taxonomy): domain Bacteria; kingdom Pseudomonadati; phylum Pseudomonadota; class Betaproteobacteria; order Burkholderiales; family Burkholderiaceae; genus Burkholderia; species Burkholderia stagnalis. The sequence continues at coordinate 391,127 of NZ_CP156687.1, read as the reverse complement.
CATCCTCGACGATGGATGTCGTGCCGATGCCCCGGAAGGCAGCGCGCCGGCCCGGCCGACACTCAAGCCGTGTCGCGGCGCGCCCCCTCGTCGGCGTATGCAACGTCCACGCCCCGCCGGCCTTGCGCCGGCGGCACCATCACGTCGACCCGCTCGAACTGCTGGAACGCCTCGGCGATGTGCCGGCGCAGCAGCGCGACGTCCCACGGCTTGGTCAGCACCTTCTGCACCGATCCGTCGTCGAACGTGCCGGCAATCGCCTGTGCGTCAGCGTAGCCGGACAGCAGGATGCGCACGACGTCCGGGTACAGCGCCTTGACCCGCTGCAGCAGATCGATGCCGGGCAGCGCCGACACGATCACGCCCACACGATGGCGCGCGAGCAGTTCGAGCGCTTCGCCGGAATGGGTCGCGCCGAGGATCTCGTAGCCGTCGCGGCTGAGCGCCCGCCGGATCATTTGCAGCGCCGACCGGTCTTCGTCGACCAGCAGCAGCGTGCGGTGCAGCAGCTCGCGCCGCCGGCAATGATCCGGCAGTTCGGTGCCGACGGCCAGCATGCCGGCGATTTCCGCGCCCGTGACGGGGTGGCTGAAGTAGTAGCCCTGCATCGCGTGGCAGCGATGCCGGTTCAGGAACGACAGCTGCGCCTCCGTCTCCACGCCCTCGGCCACCGTCTCCATGTTCAGCGACTCCGCCATCGCGATGATCGAGCGCGTCAGCGACGCCCCTTCCGCGCTCGTGGTCACGTCGCTCAGGAACGACTTGTCGATCTTGACGACGTCGATCGGCAGATCCTTCAGGTAGGACAGGCTCGAATAGCCGGTGCCGAAATCGTCGAGCGACAGCACGACGCCGAGGGCCTTCAGGTCCTGCAGCGTCTGCGCGATCGAGCGGCGGTCCTGCATCAGCACGCTCTCGGTCAGCTCGAGTTCGAGCCACGCGGGCGCGAGGCCCGTTTCGGCGAGCGTCGTGCGCACCAGTTCGGCCACGTTCTGCTGCTGGAACTGGCGCGCCGACAGGTTGACGGCGATCGGGATCGGCGGATGCCCTTCCTGCTGCCATGCGACGGCCTGCTCGCACGCGGTGCGCAGCACCCATTCGCCGATCGGCAGAATCAGCCCGGTTTCCTCCGCGATCGGAATGAACCGGTCGGGCGGAATCACGCCGATGCCGGGGCGCCGCCAGCGAATCAGCGCCTCGACGCCGCTGATCTGGCCGGTCTTCAGGTCGACCTTCGGCTGGTAGTACAGCTCCAGCTCGTTGTTCGTCACGGCCTGATACAGCGCGTTCTCGAGCCCGGCCCGCTCCTCCACCCGCACGCCCAGCTCGCGCGTGTAGAAGCTGTAGCCGTTGCGCCCGCGCTCCTTCGCGCTGTACAGCGCGGCGTCGGCCGTGCGCAGCAGCGCTTCCGCGCTGGTGCCGTCGATCGGGCACAGGCTGATGCCGATGCTCGTCGTCACGTGCAGGTCGTGCCCGTCGAACGCGAACGGCGCGGCGAAAATGCCCAGCACCTTGCGGGCGACCACGTCCGCATCCGCCGGCGTCGACAGGTTGACCAGCATCACGACGAACTCGTCGCCGCCGAGCCGCGCGACCGTGTCGCCGTCGCGCACGGCCTCCTTGAGGCGCACCGCGACGGCCTTCAGCAGGCTGTCGCCGACCGAATGGCCGAAGGTGTCGTTGACGTGCTTGAAGCGGTCCAGGTCGAGCACCATGACCGCGACCAGCTGCCCCGTGCGCCGCCCGTGCGAGATCGCCTGCTCCATGCGGTCGCTCAACAGGTTGCGATTCGGCAGCCCGGTGAGCGCATCGTGGTTGGCCAGGTATTCGATGCGCCCCTGCTGCACCTTGCGCTCGGTGATGTCCTGCACGATGCCGCGCAGGATGATCGCGTGGTTCAGGTCGCGGCCCGCCTCGGCCTGGTGCAGCACGTGGCGCTCGGTGCCGTCCGCGTGGATCAGCCGATGCTCGAGCGTGAACGCGGCGCCCTCGGTGCGCAGGCTCGTGAACGACTGGATCAGCAGCGGCTGCTCGTCGGCCGGCACGCATTGCAGCAGCCGGTCGAAGGTGGCCGGCGTGCGTTCGGGATCGAGGCCGACGATGCGGTACAGCTCCGGCGACCAATAGCCGTCCTGGCGGCCGGCCTGGTACGCCCAGTTGCCCACGTGCGCCAGCGCCTGCGCATGGGTCAGGCTGGTCTCGGTGTTCGCGAGCTGTTCGAGCGTGGCGGCGGCCCGCAGCAGATAGCGGATCCGGTAGCCGAGCAGCTTCCAGCGCATCGGCTTGGACACGAAATCGGTCGCGCCGGCGTCGAAGGCGCTGGCGATCGACGCGTCGTCGTCGTTGCCGGTCAGCATCACGATCGGCACGCGCTGCCCCTCCGGCAGCGCACGCAGTTGCCGGCAGCATTCGAAGCCGTCGCCGCCCGGCATCTCGACGTCGAGCAACACCAGGTCGGGGCGGTGCCTCAGGAACGCGTCGACGCCTTCCTGCGGCGCTGCCGCCTCCTCGACGCGAAAACCGTCGGGCTCGAGCGTTTCCGCCACCAGCAGACGCGTCATCGCGTCGTCGTCGATGACCAGGATCACCGGTGCGTCGGATTGTCGATCGTTCACGGCTGGGTTCCCTCCTTCTCCGGCTGCGCGCGCGCGGCCGTGTTCGCGTCCACGTCCACCCGTTGCGCGCGCAGGACGGCCTGCGCGCGCGCAAAATCCGCCGCCGCGCCGGCGACCAGGCTCGCCGCCGCCGCGACGTCGGCCGCGCGCGCCAGCTGCTCGATCTCCCGGCAGCGGACCGACAGCGCGTGCGCGCCGACGTTCGCGCTGCTCGATTTCAGCGTATGCGACGCGAGCTTCAGCGCATCGGCGTCGCCGGCCGCGACGGCCGCGTGCATGCCCGCGATCAGCCGCGGCGCATCGAGGTCGAACTGGTCGATGATCCGCGTCAGCACGTCGGGCCGGCCCGGCCGCTGCAGCGCGCGCAACGCGTCGAGCGCCTTGCGGTCGATCACGTTCGCGTCGTCGTCCGGAGCGGCGCTTGCCGCGTCGGCGGTCGCTTCAGCGGGTGCGTCGCCTGCCGCATCGGCGGTCGCTTCAGCGGCCACGTCGCCTGCCGCATCGGCGGTCGCTTCAGCGGCCACGTCGCCTGCCGCATCGGCGGTCGCTTTAGCGGCCACGTCGACTACCGCATCGGCGATCGCTTCAGCGGCCACGTCGACTGCCGCGTCGTTCGCTTCTTCATGCGCCTGCGCCGTCGACCGCCCGTCGCCCCGCGCAAAGCGCGCGAGCATCTTCAGCAGCGCATCGCGGCTGAACGGCTTGCTCAGGTAGTCGTCCATGCCGGCGGCGAGACACCGCTCCCGGTCGCCGCTGATCGCATTGGCCGTCAGCGCGATGACCGGCAGCCGCGCCGCGCCCGTCTCCGCCTCGCGCAGCCTCAGCCATTGCGTCGCCTCGAAGCCGTCCATCAGTGGCATCTGGCAGTCCATCAGCACGACGTCGAAACGGTCTTCAAGCAGCCTGTCCAGCGCCTCCCGGCCGTTTTCGGCCACCTCTACCGCATAGCCCGTGTCTTCCAGCATCGCCAGCGCGATCTGCTGGTTGACGGGGTTGTCCTCGACCAGCAGCACGCGCGCCGGCATCGCGCCGTACGGCGGGCCGTCCTCCGGCGCGGCGCCGGCGTCGGCATCGGCCGGTGCCGCCGACGGCAGCCGGGGCGGCGTCACGCGCATCACCGACGCGATGCACGCGTACAGGTCCGCACCGTGGAGCGGCTTGGTCAGGCGCGCGTCGATGCCGAGTTCGCGCGCGACCTGGATGCTGTCCATCCGCTCGAACGCGGTCAGCGTGATGATCCTGAGCGCGCGCAGCGCGGGATCGCCGCGGATGTGCCGCACGAGCGAGATGCCGTCCATGCCCGGCATCCGCACGTCGACGATGGCCAGGTCGAACGGCTGCCCGTCGGCGGCGGCGGCCCGCAGCTGCGCCAGCGCGTCGTCGCCGCCGCTGGCCGTGGCGACGCGCAGCTGCCATTCGATCGCATGCTCGACGAGCACGCTGCGATCGGTCTCGCTGTCGTCCGCGATCAGCACCTTCAGCCCGGCCAGCGACCGGCTCGCGCCCGTGGCGGCCGCGCCCGCGCCGACTGCCGGCTCGAGCCGCGCCGTCACGGTGAACACCGAGCCCTGGCCCGGCGCGGATTCGACCGAGAGCGTGCCGCCCATCATCTCGGCCAACTGCCGCGAAATCACGAGCCCGAGCCCGGTGCCGCCATATTGGCGGGCGGTCGAGCTGTCGGCCTGCTGGAACGGCTTGAACAGTTGCGCCGACACGTCCGGCGCGATGCCGATGCCGCTGTCGGCGATCGTGAACACGACGAGGCCGTGCTCCGGCGACGAGACGGCCAGCTCCACCTGCCCGCGCTCGGTGAACTTGATCGCGTTGCCGACCAGGTTCGTCAGGATCTGCCGCAAGCGCACCGGGTCGCCGCGCACCCATTGCGGCACCGGGTCATGCTTGCGCAAGCGCAGCGCGAGCGCCTTGCGCCGGGCCATGGGTTCGAGCAGCGACACGACGTCGTCGAGCAGCTGATACAGGTTGAACGCGATGCGCTCCAGCACCAGCTTGCCGGCTTCGATCTTCGAGAAATCCAGGATGTCGTCGATGATCGTCAACAAGGTCTGGCCGGACCGGTACACGGTGTCGACGAAGTTGCGCTGCTTCGCGGTGAGCGTCGTGCGCTGCAGCAGCTCGGTCATGCCGAGCACGCCGTTCATCGGCGTGCGGATTTCGTGGCTCATCCGCGCGAGAAACTCCGACTTCGCCGAATTCGCCGCCTCCGCCGCCGCGATCGCGGCCTGCAGCTCGACGTCGCGCCGCTCGATTTCGTCGAGCATCGTGTTGAAGCCCGCGATCAGCGTCGCGACTTCGTCGGTGCCGTGGTGACGCATGCGCAGCGACAGGTCGCTGCCGCCGCGAATGCGCGCCATCGTGCGCGTCAGGTTCGACAGCGGGCGCGAGATCGACGTGCCGATGCGATGGCTGATCGCGAGACCGACCACCGCGAGCAGCAGCGACACGACGACGATCATCGCGACCGCGCCCGCCATCGCGCGGTACACCTGCGACACGATGCTGCGCTGCTGCAGGTCGACGCGCAGCACCGCCTGTTCCGCGGCAGCCTCGAGGCGGTTCGCGGTGGTGTCGATATCCGCGACGATGCGCTGCATGGCCGCGTCGTTGGCCAGCGTCCGCTGCTTCGTCGCGACGATGCGGCGGGCCGATCCGGCCAGCTCGGCCGCCAGCGGGACCACGTCCTGCGTGCGGCTCAATTCGCCCTGCCCGCTGGCCACGAGCGCCGCCCGCAGCGCATTCGCCGATTCGGCGAGTGCGTCGACGCCGGTCCTGATCTCGCGATCGGCGCGCGCGAGCTGCCCGGTGTCCGCGCTTTGCGCGGCCACACGCAAGTGGGCCGTCAATTCCTCGATGCGGCCGTTGACGAGCACCGACAGGTACTTGATCCGCGCGGCCTGCTGCTGGAACGCGGTCGCTTCGTCGAGACGCCGGCGCGCCTTGAAGATGCGCATGGCGTACGGATCGACGATCTCCGCGAGCTTCGTATCCAGCGACTGGAGCGACGTCGAGAGGCCGGCCTTCGCGGCCCGGTAGCGGGCCTTGACGGCCGGCTCCGCGAGCGCCCTGCCGCGCAGCGCGACGAGGCCTGCGGCGCCGTCGAGGAGATCCGTCTCGAGCCGCCCGAGCGTCGCCACGACGTCCCGCGTCGCATCGGCATCGCCATTCGCCGCGGCGATCGCCACGCCATTGCGCGCGCCGTCGAGCGCGGCCTTCAGCCGCTCGCCCAGCGGGACGAGCCGGTATCGGGACGGCGCGTCGTCGATCGCGTCGACGAGGACGATGACATCCTTCACGTCCGCACGGGCCTGGTCCAGCGCATGAATCGCCCGGTTGGACGCGGTGTTGGCCGCCAGCGCGTCGGTCACGGCCGCCACGGCCCGGCTGTCGAGCCGGCCGGTTTCCTTGCCGATGACGCCCAGCAGCGCCGCGCTGCTTTCCCGGACATGCGCGACCCGCGCGCTTTCGGCGTCGAGCATCGCGTTGCTCCGCAAACGCTGGCCGACGCCTGCGTTCATCGACGCGAGCATGCTGCGCAGCTCGGCGGAGGGCACGTCGACGCCGTGCGCGTCGATCGCGCGGATGGCCGCCGCTTCGACCGCGATCCGCTGCAATTGCGCGCCGATCGCCGCCGTCACCGCCTCCTGCCCGGCCCCGTCCTGCGCCTGCGCGAGCCGGCCGAAATCCGTCACGAGGTCGCCGTACGTGCGCTGCAGCGTGTTGCTGTGCGTCTGCAACGGCAGCGACTCCGTCGTCAGCGTGCGCACGCCGGATGCGATGCCGTGCACGGCCAGCAGACTGGTCGCGGATATCGCCAGCACGCCCAGCAGCATCAGGCTGGTGCTGGCGACAAGCTTGGCCTTGATATCCATGCATCCCCCTCGATGGAGACGGCCCGCGCGCGGCCGTCCGGATGCGTTACCTGGCCGGTTCGCCCAGTGGCACGACCCGGCCGCGCTCGATCTCGGAGAGAAACACCGTATTCAACGCCTGATGGTTGTCCGCCCCCAGGTCGACCACCACGCCGCCGATGTCGAGATGCCGGATCGACTCGAGCGCGTGCAACAGGCTGGCCCGGGTCGGCGCGGGGCCCGCGCGTTCGAGCCCGATCAACATGACCTTCGCATCGATGCAGCCCTCGAGCCCCACCACGCCGACGGGCTCTTCCGGAAAGCGGCGCGCGATCAGCCGCATGCAGTCGCGGGTGACGTCGCGGTCGCTGCGGGACAGCGGCACCACCTGCGTGATCAGCATGCCGTCGCCGTCGGCGCCCACGAGGCGCAGCAGGTCGTCGGTGCCGACGAACGAAACGGTCGCGAGCCGGGCCTGAAGGCCCTCGCGGCGCGCGGCGCGGATGAATGCGGCGACCGGCGTGTAGGGGCCGACCATGATGACGACGTCCGGCCGGCCCTCGAGCACCGACACGAGCCCCGTCTCGACCGCCGTCGTCCCGCGGCGGAAAGTGCCCGTGGCGACCACGTCGAGGCCGTGGCGCCGCAGCGCCAGCCGCGTGCCCGCCAGCACCGCGAGCCCGGACGCGTCGTCCTGGTAGAACACGGCGAAGCGTGTCGCGCCGCCGCGCGCGATGAGATGGTCGACCAGCACGCGCGTCTCGTCTTCATAGCTGGCGCGAATGTTGACGACTTCGGGAATGACCGGCCTGCGCAGCGACATCGCGCCGGTGAACGCGCCGACGAGCGGTATTCCGGTGTCCTTGACGATCGGCAGCACCGCCGTCGTCGTCGGCGTGCCGACGTAGCCGAACAGCGCGAAGACCTTGCGCTGCTCGATCATCTCCAGCGTGCCGTCGATGGTCCTGTCCGGGTCGTACTGATCGTCGGCGACGACGAGGTCGATCCGTCTGCCGTGCACGCCGCCGCGCGCATTCGCGTCGTCGAACACGGCCTGCGCGCCGATGCGCAGCGCGCGCCCGAGGCCTGCCGCATCGCCTGACTGCGCGTTGACCATGCCGACGCGGATCGTGTCGTCGTTCACGCCGGGTTCCGCGGCCACGCACGCGGCGGGAACCGACATCGCGACGAAGCATGCGGCGACCCACATCCCGCGCCAGGCCGCGCGTCGAACCCCTGGCCAATCGATGTCGACTATTTCCCTGGCGAAAGACCCACTGTCGCTCATTCCACATTCCCGTGCCGCACATGATGATTGCGATCGCGCGTTATATCACCGCATTCCGCATTGGCGACGGGATGGAATGCGTTAGTTATATATAGCTTGCGGTGAATCCAATCACAAGCCGGGCGTTTAAATCGCGAGCCGTGTACGCCTTGCTGATCGGACGCGACCGGGATCGTTTACTTTTCGCTCTCTTTTCGATATTCCATTTTTAAATCCGAAACAAAAGCGCGAAAGCGCTCACGGCGCCGCCCTCAGGTTGACGACCGTCCGGCCGTGCCCCTGGCCTTTCGCCAGTTCGCCCGCCGCGTCGACCACCTGTTCGAGCGGCACCTCGCGAATCATCCCGTCGAGCACCGCGCCCGGCACGCACTGCGCGAGCCGCTGCCACGCCTCGACGCGGCGCGGCGTCGGGCAGCGCACCGAATCGATGCCGGCGACGGTGACGCCGCGCAGCAGGAACGGAAACACCGTGGTTTCGAGCTCGATGCCGCCGACGAGCCCGCAGACGGCCACGCAGCCGCCGTACGACAGCCGCGCGAGCGCTGTCGACAGCACGGGGCCGCCCACCGTGTCGACCACGCCCGCGAACAGTTCGGGTTCCATCCCGTGGCGCCCCGGCTTGCGCGGCGTGACGTAATCGTCGCGGCCGATCGTGCGCGACGCGCCGAGCGACTTCAGGTAGCCGTCGTGCCCCGGCCGGCCCGTCATCGCGACGACGCGGTAGCCGAGCTGCGACAGGATCACGATCGCGAGGCTGCCGACGCCGCCGCTCGCGCCCGTCACGAGGATCTCGCCGCTCGCGGGGCGCACGTCGTGATGCTCCAGCGCGAGCACGCACAGCATCGACGTGAGCCCGGCCGTGCCGATCCCCATCGCCTGCCGCAGCGTGAGGCCGGGCGGCAGCGGCACGAGCCAGTCGGCGTTCACGCGCTCGACCTGCGTGAAGCCGCCCCAGCGCCGCTCGCCGAGCCCCCAGCCGGTCAGCACGACCGGGTCGCCGGGCCGGAACCGCGCGTCGGCCGACGTCGCGACGACGCCGGCGAGATCGATGCCCGGTATCGCCGGAAACGTGCGGATGATGCCGCGATTGGCCAGCGCCATCGCATCCTTGTAGTTGATGCTCGAATAATGGACGTCGACCACGACGTCGCCGTCCGGCAGATCGTCGACGCCCAGCCATTCGATCGACGGCGCGACGCCGTCGTCGGTTTCCTTCAGCATCAATGCCTTGAAGCGGGATGCGCTCATCATCATCTCCCTCGCGCCGTGGCGCGTTACGGCGATGCGGTGCGCTTCGCGATCGCGTGCGCGGCGCGCATGCCGGGCAGCGCGTCGACGAAGAAATCCGCCTGCAGCGGCGAGCCCGCCTGCACGTCGTACTGCGCGAAATCGCGCACGCCCGCGGCGAGCAGCACCTCGTCGTCGATGAAAAAGTTGCCGGTGCAGGTGGCCGCCGGCTGCGTGAGGATCGCGTGCGCGGCGTCGGCCACGATCTCGGGCCGGCGCGACGCGGCGATCATGTCCGCGCCGCCGAGCTCGTTGCGCACGGCGGCGGTCGCGATCGTCGTCCTCGGCCACAACGAATTGACCGCGATGCCGACGCTCGCGAATTCGGCCGCGAACGCGAGCGTAAACAGGCTCATCGTGTACTTCGCGATCATGTACGGCGGGTAGTCGCGAAACCACTTCGGGTCGGTCGACAGCGGCGGCGACAGCGTGAGCACGTGCGGATTCGCCGATTTCAGCAGATGCGGCAGGCAGGCCTGCACGCACACGAAGGTGCCGCGCCCGTTCACGCCGTGCATCAGGTCGTAGCGCTTGACCGGCGTGTCGAGCGTGCCCGTCAGGCGGATCGCGCTCGCGTTGTTCACGACGATGTCGATCCCGCCGAACGCGGCGACCGTCTCGGCGACGGCTTCCTGCACGCGCGCTTCGTCGCGGATGTCGGCAACCAGCGGCAACGCGTGGCCGCCCGCATCCTCGATCGCCTGCGCGGCCGTGTAGACCGTGCCCTCGAGCTGCGGATGCGGCGTGGCGGTCTTCGCGGCGATCGCAATGTTCGCGCCGTCGCGCGCCGCCCGCAGCGCGATCGCGAGGCCGATGCCGCGGCTGCCGCCCGACATGAACAAGGTCTTTCCGGCAAGGCTCATGCGTCTCTCCTTCGTGCCCGCTCGTGCGTGCTTTACTCCTGCTCTTCGGCCGGCACCGCGCGCTCGGCCGCCCGCGCGCCCCGCTTCGAGGCCGGCCGCGAACCGGAACGTGCCGCCGTGGGCGCCGGGTTCTGCGCGGGATCGTCGTCGAGCTCCGGAAACTGCTGGCGAATCGCCCGCTCCAGCTGCGGCACGCTGCGCCGCACCGCGAGCCAGATGAGCTTTCTCAGGCGCTCGGGGTCGTGCGTGTGCTTCAGGTATTCGGCGCGCGTGCCGATCAGCCGCCATGGAAAATCCGGCAGACGCAGCCGGTAATCGGGGCTGAGGCACGTCCACGTATAGCCGATGAGTTCGATGTTGCGCACGACGGCGTCCTGCAACAGGTCGGAGCCGAACAGCGCGCGGCGGCCGTCGCGCGTGTATTCGCGGATGCGCGCGATCCGGCTTTTCATGTCGAGCAAATAGCGTACGTCGTCGTCCATGTTCCCTTCTCCTCGCGCGGCGCTAGAGCGTGGCGCGTTGCAGATCAGCAGGATTGCCGAGCAACTGCCGCCCGATCGTGTCGAGCACCGCCCGCTGCGCGTCGCGCAGGTAGAAGTGGCCGCCCGGAAACACGCGCACCGCCGCCACGCGTTCGTGCGCGCGCCAGCGTTCGAGTTCGGCGGCCCGCACGATCGGATCGTCCGCGCCGCCGAGCACGGTGATCGGGCAGCCTGGCGGCACGCCCGCCGGCCGATACGCATCGAGCAGCGTCATGTCGGCGCGCAGCACGCGCACGAATTCCTGCGCGAAGTCGGGGTAGCGCAGCAGCACGTCGGGCATGCCGCCGTAGCGGCACACCGAATCGAGCAGCTCCGCGTCGGTCGCGCGCTCCATGAAGCGCCTCGGGCGCGCGGGGTTCGGCGGCAGCCACGACGACACGAACAGGTGCTCGGGCGCGCGGGCGAGCCGCGCCGCGAGCTCGAACGCGATCGCGCCGCCCATGCTGTGCCCGAACAGCGCGAACGGCCGGTCGAGATGCGGCTGCATCGCGGCGGCGATCGCGTCCGCCGCGGCTTCCATGCGGGTGTGCGGCGCCTCGTCGAAGCGGCTTTCGCGGCCCGGCAACTGCACCGCGAACACGTCGATCGCGGGCGCCAGCGCGGGGCGCCAGTCGCGAAACGCCGATGCGCCGGCGCCCGCATGCGCGACGCAGAACAGCGACAGGCGCGCCGCCGCCGTCGGCGTTGCCGACGGAAACCACGGGTTCGACATCGTTCGATCGGCGGCCATCGGCGCTCACGCGGCCAGCGCGTCCGAAATCGCATCCAGAATGAACACGCGATCGTCGACGACGCCGAAATGCGCGCCGTCACGCGTGAACAGATTGAATTCGCCGGTCGTGAAATCGCGCCACGCAAGCGCGTCCTCGTGCGTCACGTAGATGTCGTCCTTGCCGCGGAAGCTGGTGATCGGCATCGTCCACGGCGAATTCGGCACGAACACGTAGCGGCTCGCCATCTCGAACTCCGCCCGCACGACGGGCAGCACGAGCTCGCGCAGCTCCGGTATCGCCAGCATCTGCTCGGTCGCGTCGATCTGGAAGTGGCGCAGCGCTTCGGCGAGCACCTCGTCCGATTGCCGGTAGAGCGGCGCGACGATGTCGAACTCGCGCAGCCCCACGAGCGTGGCCGCGAGCTTGCGCTCGAACGCGGCGTCGGCGACGAGCCGGTGCGGCGGCCGCGCGCCCGACGCGAACAGGTGCACGGGCGCGATGCCCTCGCGCTCGATCAGCGCGCGCGCCGTCTCGTACATCGTCAGGCCGCCGATGCAGTGCCCGAAGAACGCGACCGGCTTGTCCAGCAGCGGGCGCAGTTCCGCGAGCAGCCCGTCGACGAACGCGCCGATCCGGTTCACGGGCGGCTCGCCGATCCGCGCGAGCCGCCCGGGCGGCTCGACCGCGAGAATCTCGGCGTGCGGGTCCGTGCCGTTCGCCCACGCGCGGTAGATCGCCGAGCCGCCGCCCGCGAACGGGAAGCAGATCAGCCGGTAGCGCGCGGCGGGATTCGGCCGGATCTCGACCAGCCAGCGTTCGCTCTGCGCCGGCAGCGCGGCGGGCGCCACGTGTATCGACGCAGAGGCGGAAGCCGACACCGCACGCGCGGCGCTCGCCGCGCCCGCCGGCTCGGGTGCCGCACCGCCGGCCGTGACCTTGACCTTCGGCAGCAGCTCGTCGACGAGCTGCTCGAGGCTCGGCCCCTTCAGCATCGCGGCGGCCGGCAGGCGCACGCCGACGGCCGCGTCGAGCTGGTTGATCAGCGTGATCGCCATCAGCGAATCGAGGCCGAGCTCGCGCAGCGGCTGCGTCGCGTCGAACTCGCCCTTGATCTCGAGCACCGCGCGCACCATCTGGCTGACGATGTCGCGCAGCACGTCGCGCCGTTCGCTTTCCGGCGCTGCCGCCATCCGCGCATCGACCTGCGCGCGCGTGAACAGCGCATTGGCCGCCTGCGCCGGCGCGCCGCGCACGAGCCGCTCCAGCAGCGCCGGGCGCTTCGGATACTGCGCGGCCCATTGCGGCCACTCGGTGATCGTGACGACGGCCTGCTGCAGGCCGCGCGCGAGAATCGCGTGCAGCAGCGCAATGCCGGCTTCCGCGTCGATGTATTCGGTGCCGCGCGCGCGCCAGATCGCCTCGCCGCGCTCGCCCGATTCGGTCGCGAGGCCCGCGCCGCCCCACGGCCCCCAGTTGATCGCCTGCGCGGGCAGCCCGAGCCGGCGGCGATACTCGGCGAGGCCGTCGAGGAACGCGTTGCCGGCGACGTAGTTCGCCTGCCCCATCGCGCCCGTCACGCTCAGCACCGACGAAAACAGCACGAAATGGTCGAGCGGCAGGTGGCGCGTGGCCGCGTGCAGCGCCCAGCCGCCGAGCACCTTCGGGCCGGTCGTGCGCGCGAACTTGTCCCAGTCCATCTGCGCGAGCACGCCGTCGTCGAGATTGCCCGCGCAGTGGAACACGCCCTTCAGCGGCGGCAATTCGGCGCCGATCTGCGCGATCAGCGCGTGCGTGTCGGCCGCGCGCGCGACGTCGGCCTGCTTGACGACCACGTTCGCGCCCTGCTGCCGCCACCGCGCCAGCACCGGCGCGACCTGCTCGCCGGGCGCGCGGCGCGCGGTCAGCACCAGGTGCCGGACGCCCTGCGCGGTAATCAGCCAGTCCGCCACCTTCAGCCCGAGCGCGCCGAGCCCGCCCGTGAGCAGATAGGTCGCGGCCGGATCGAACGGCGGCACGATGCGCTCGGGCGCAGGTTCCTCGTCGCGGTCGAGGCGCAACGCGTAACGATGCCCCGCGCGCAACGCGACTTCTTCTTCGGCGTCGCTCGCGAACAGCTCCGCGGCCAGCGCCGCGACATCCTCCTCGCCGCCGATGTCGATCGTCCCGGCCCACAGTTCCGGATATTCGAGCGCCGCGACGCGCCCGATGCCGCAGGCCGACGCCTGCAGCGGATCGCCGCCCGGCGCGCGCGGCACGGGTGCGCAAGCGCCGCGCGTGACGAGCCATACACGCGGCATGGCGCCCGCTTCGGCGCCGGCATCCGCATTCGCTTCGGCGAGCGCCGAGAGCGCCCGCACGAGCGCGAGCGTGCCGCCGCTCGCCCGGCGCTCCGCCGCCGCGAGCGCATCGACCGTGGTCGCTTCGTCGACGCGTTCGCCGAGCCCATGCGCGAGCACGACGCCCAACGCGCCCGCCGAACCGGCCGGGCGTGCGGCCAGCGCCGCGCGCAATGCTGCCTGGACATCGGCATCCGTGCCGCCGTCCGGCAGCGGCAGCACCGACGCGTGGTGCCCAAGCGCGCGCAGCTGTGCGTCGAGTGCGTCGGCAAGGGTGCGCTCGGCGCCCGTGACGATCAGCCAGTCCGACGGCTCGGCCGCCGGGCTCTCCGGCAACGGCTGCGCGGGCCGCTCGATCCAGTCGAGCCGGTGCAGCGCGCGATTGCGCGACGAAGCCGCGTTCGGCGCGATCTGCGCACGCGTGATCGGCTTCACGGTCAGCCCGCCGAGCAGCGCGACCGGCGCGCCGTCGTCGCCGTAGATCTCGATGTCCAATGTGATGACATCCGCCTGCGCCGCATCGCGCCGTTTGGCCCTCACCCATACGCGATCGGCGCCCGGGCGGGCGATCTCGAACCGTTCGATCGAAATCGGCAGCCACGTGCCTTCCGGCTTCGCTTCGAGGCCCGCCAGGCTCCGGTAATCCGGCACGAGCACCGGATAGATGTGCAGGCACGCATCCAGCAGGGCCGGATGCAGCGGGTACGCGGCCGCGTCGAGGTGCTCGGGCAACTGCACGCGGCTCACCGCGGCATCGTCGCCCTGCCACAGCGCGACGATGCCGCGAAAGCCCGGCCCGTAGCCGAACCCGAGCGGCGCGATCGCATCGTAGTAACGCGCCGGCTCGATCGGCGTCATCCGCTCGACGCCGGCCGACGCGGGCAGCGGCGTCGCGATCGGCGCCAGGCGCGGCGCCGCGAGCGTGCTCACGCGCGCGCGCAGGTGGCGATGCCATGCGTCGTCGGCCGCGTCACGGCTCACGAGCTCGGCGTCGAGGTCGCCGCCGTCGCCCTGCAGGAGGGTCTGGACGGCGCGCGCGCCGTCGTCGGGCACGACGAGCGCATCGTCGTAGGTCAGCGAGTCGATCGCGACCGCCGCGCCGCCTGCCCGCTCGCGCCCGGCCGCGGAGAGCGCGACGAGCCCGGCCGCCACCGGCAGCACGGCCAGCCCGAAGATCCGGTGATCGGTGAGCCACGGGATCGCGTCGAGGTCGTAGATCGCCGCGAACTGCCACGCGGCGAGCGGCGACGACACGCGCCTGCCGGGAATGTCGGCGCCCGGCCCCGTCGCCGTACCTGCGCCGCCCGCCGCGCCACCCCGGCCGGCGTCGAGCCAGTAGCGTTCGCGCTCGAACGCGTAGGTCGGCGCGGACACGCGGCGCCGCGCATACGGCGCGTCGAACGCGCGCCAGTCGACCGGCGCACCGCTGCGCCACAGCGCGCCGAGCGTCGCCGTCAGCTCGCCCCATTCGCGGTCGCGGCCGATCGATGCGAGAAAGCGCCGGCCGCCGGCCTCGTCGCTGCCCAGGATCTGCTGCGCGAGCGACACGAGCGTCGTGCCAGGGCCGACTTCGACGAAATCGACGATGCCGGCCTGCGCGAGCGCCTGCACGCCTGAAATGAAATGCACCGGCTGCAGCGCGTGGTCGCGCCAATAGGCTGGCGTCGGCGGCGCATCGGCAATCGCGCCGGTCAGGTTCGCGACGAGCGGAATCTTCGGTTTCTTGGCGTGATAACTGCCCGCGAGCGTTTCGAGCTCGGCCGCCGCGCTCGCCATCAGCGGCGAATGGAACGCATGCGACACCGTCAGCTCGCGCCCGCCGATGCCCGCCTGCTGCGCGCGCGCGAACACGTCGGCGACGGCGTCCGCGCGGCCCGACACGACAGTGTTCTCGGGCCCGTTGTACGCGGCGATCGCGATCGCCTGCGGGTCGCTCGCGTCGAGCAGCCGCTCGACCGTCTCGCCGTCGGCGAACAGCGCCGCCATCGCGCCGCCCTTCGGCAGCGCCTGCATCAGCCGGCCGCGCGCGGCGATCAGCGCGAGGCACGCGGCGAGGTCGTAGCAGCCGGCCACGCAGGCCGCCACGTATTCGCCGACGCTGTGGCCGAGCACCGCGTCCGGCACGATGCCCCACGATCGCCACAGCTCGGCCAGCGACCATTCGATCGCAAAGAGCGCCGGCTGCGCGTAGGCGGTCTGGTCGATCAGCGCCTTCGCCTGCGCATCGCCGTAGAGGACCGACAGCAGCGGCGTGTCGAGATGCGGGCGCAACAGCGCGTCGCAGCGCTCGAGCGCGTCGCGGAACACCGGCTGCGTGCGGTACAGCGCGGCCGCCATTCCCGCGTACTGCGCGCCCTGGCCCGTAAACAGGAACGCCAGCGGCCGCTTGCCGCCGCGTTCCGTCGCTTGCGCGGCCGCGAGCTGCGCCGACAGCTCGCCGGCCGTGCCGCCCGCCACCGTCAGCCGCGCGTTGCGCGGCGCGCGGCCGGTGTTCGCGGTGTAGCAAAGGTCGCCGACGGGCGCGTCCGTCGTCGCCAGGAACCGGCGCCAGCGGTCCGCGAGCGCGGCGAGCGCGGGCGCCGAGCGGGCCGACAGCGCAAGCACGTGCAGCGGCCGGTCGTTCTCCGCCGCTGCCGCTGCCGCCGCCGGGCGCACGGGCGCCTCCTCGAGCACCGCGAACGCGTTCGTGCCGCCGAGCCCGAGCGAGTTGACGGCCGCGAAGCGCGGCGCGGCGTCGCGCGGCCAGTCGCGCAGCGCGGTGTTCACGAAGAACGGCGTCTGCGCGAACGGAATCTTCGGGTTCGGCGTGTCGAAATTCAGGCTCGGCGGAATCTGCCCGCGATCGAGCGCGAGCGCGGCCTTGATCACGCTCGCCACCCCCGACGCCTGTTCGAGGTGCCCGATGTTGGTCTTCACCGAGCCGACCGCGCAAAATCCGGCGTCCGAAGTATGCCGCCGGAACGCCTTGGTCAGCGCGTCGATTTCGAGCGGATCGCCGACCACCGTGCCGGTGCCGTGCGTCTCGACGTAGCCGACCGCGCGCGGCGCGACGCCCGCGCACGCGAACGCGTCGAGCATCGCCTTCGCCTGCCCGCTCACGCTCGACGCCGTGTAGCTGACCTTTGACCCGCCGTCGTTGTTGATCGCGGTGCCGCGGATCACCGCATAGATGTGGTCGCCGTCCGCGAGCGCGTCGTCGACGTGCTTCAGCACGATCGCGCCCGCGCCGCTGCCGAACACCGTGCCTTGCGCGTGCGCGTCGAACGCGCGGCAGTGCCCGTCCGGCGACAGGATGTCGCCCTGGCGCGCGGTATAGCCGGCGATATGCGGCACGCGTATGGTGGACGCGCCGGCGATCGCCATGTCGCATTCGCCGTTCAGGATGCTGCTGCATGCGAGATGGATCGCGACGAGCGACGTCGAGCAGGCGGTCTGCACGGTGACGCTCGGCCCCGTCAGGTTCAGCTTGTACGACACGCGCGTCGCGAGGAAATCCTTGTCGTTGCCGATGTGCTCGACGCCCCCGGTCGAGCCGCGCAGCGCGGGGTTCGACGCGAAGTAGCTGCTGACCACGCCGCCCGCGCCGGCGAACACGCCGATCGAGCCGTCGCAGGTGTCGGGCCAGTAGCCGGCGTCTTCGAGCGCATCGTGGACGACTTCGAGAAACACCCGGTGCTGCGGATCGATCACGCGTGCCTCGCGCGGCGAATACTCGAACAGGCCCGCATCGAAGCGATCGAAATCGTCGATGACGGGCGACGCCTTCACGTAGTCCGGCGCGGCGAGCTGCGCGGGATCGACGCCGGCCCGCAGCAGCGTCGCGTCGTCGAAGAAGCGGATCGACTCGACGCCGTCGACGAGGTTCTGCCAGAACGCGCGCCAGTCGTTCGCGCCCGGCAGCCGGCAGCCGATTCCGACGATCGCGACGCCGCCGTTCGCGCTCGCGAGCGGCGGGCTGGCGTCAGGGGCGGCGGTTGCGTCGCCGGCCGGCTCCGGCGGGTTCGTCGCCGTCATCCGCGCGCCCCCCGCCGTTGCCGGCGGCGTTCGCTCGCCGCCTGCGCTTCGGCCAGCTCGTCGTCGGCATCGGCCGGCACCGGCGCGTCGTCGAACAGCCGCTGGTACGCATCGACGAGCTGCCCGACCGTCTGCACCGACGTGATCGGCACGAGCGTCTGGAACGGGTCCGCGCCGAACGTCAGTTCGAGATCGAACACGAGCTGCGCGAGATCGAGCGAGCTCAGGCCAAGCGTCGCGTTCAGCTTGTCGTCGTCGCGCGGCTCGCGCGGCGGCAGCCCGTGCTGGTTCATGATCCTGGTCACCGCCGCATGGACGAGACGCTCGGTCTCGTCGCGATCGAAAGGCTGGGTCAGCATGTGATGCCTCCATCGACTGCGATTGTTTGCCCCGTCACGAACGCGGCGCGATCGGACACCAGGAAGGCGACGACGTTGGCGATGTCGGCCGTGTCGGCCAGCCGGCCAAGCGGCGTGCGACGCGCGATGCGCGCCCGCGCGGTTTCGTCGAGGTGCTGGACCATGTCGCTCTCGAAATAGCCCGGCGCCACCGAGTTCACGCGGACGCTGCGCCCGCCGAGCTCGCGCGCGAGGCTGCGCGTCAGGCCGTCGAGCGCCGCCTTGGTCGCGCTGTACACGGCCACCCCGGCGTGGCCGCGAATCGCGTTGACCGACGCGATGTTCACGATCGCGCCGCGGTTCGCGCGGATCATCCACTTCGCGCAGCACTGCGTGAGCAGGATCGTGCCGGCCAGGTTGACCGCGATCATCTGCTCGATCAGCTCCTCGCGCATCAGCGTCAGCAGCCCGTCGTGGCTCACGCCCGCGTTGTTGACGAGCGCGCCGACGCCGCCCCAGCGTTCGGCCACGCCCGCGACGAACGCCGACACCGCCGCGCTGTCCGTGCCGTCGACCTGCGCCCAGTGGAACCGCGCGCCGCGCATGTCGCGCTCGACCAGGTTCTCGATCTCGGCCGTGCGCGAGCGGCTGAACGTCGCGACCCGCTTGCCCTCGTCCAGGAACGCGCGCACCAGCGCGAGCCCCAGCCCCCTGCTGCCGCCACTGATGATGACCACGTCGTCTGCATCGCTCATACGGGTTGCTCCGTCGTTCGTGACGCTCTGGCCTTCTTGAACCGGTCGTTGTGATGCGCGCCTTCGTCGATCACGATATGCACCGGCACCTTGAAACGTTCGAGGCGGCTCGCGCAGAATTCACGCAGCCGCGCAACGAGCGCTGCCTGCCCTTCCGGCTCGATCAGCGACACGTGCGCGACCACGACGTGGCCGGTCACCGGATTGGGCCGGCCCGACACGGTGACGTCGCGCACGTTGCCGGCCGCCAGCAGCGTGTTCTCGACCTCGCTCGGGTAGACCTTTTCGCCGCCCACGTTGATGATTTCCGAACGGCGCCCGAGCACGCGCACGTAGTCGCCGTCCGTCTCGACGACGTCCTGCGTGTTGAACCAGCCTTCATCGTCGAACGGCGACGGCGCGTTCAGGTAGCCGAGCATCGCCGTTTCCGAGCGCACCCACAGCACGCCGTCGACGATCTTGTGCTCGAAGCCGTCGGTGCCGAGCTTCATCCACAGCGAGCCCGAATCCTTCGACTGCGTCGGCAGGATGCCGAGCTCGGACAACCCGTAGGTCTGCTTCAGCTTCACGTCCGGCAGCGCGTCGTGCAGCGCGGCGAGCGTCGTTTCGGGCATCGGCTCGGTGCCGTACGTAATCAGCCTCAGCGACGACAGGTCGTGGCGCGCGGCCGCGTCGGAGATCAGCATCATGTTGATGAAGGTCGGGCTGGTGGGCAGCAGCTCGACGCGGTAGCGCGCGATGGCTTCGCACACCGCATCGGGCGTGCGGTTGGCCGGCGTCACGATCGTGCCGCCCTGGCTCAGCACGTTGAGCAGCGTGTTGATGCCGCCGATGTGATCGAGCATCAGGAACACGAGCGTCACATACGCGCGGCCCTTCGCGCGTTCGATCCTGGCGATCATGCGGTCGAGATCGAGCAGCGACGCCTTGCTGCGGCCGGTCGACCCGGAACTGAACAGGATCAGGCCGGCCGCGTCGGCCACGCGCAGCCCCGCGATCAGCGGATGCGCATCGGCGGGCGGCGCGCGGCGCTCGACCTGCGCGGCGCCCGCCGCGTCGAACGTCACGACGAAGCCCGCTTCCGCGATCTCGATGAACTCGTCGCGCTTCGCGCCGGCCGACGTGATCGGCACGACGATCGCACCGGCGAACGCGAGCGCCAGCAACAGCGCGCAGACGTTCGGCGCGTAATCGCCGCACACCGCGACGGTGTCGCCGCGCCGCACGCCCCACCGGTCGAGTTCGCCGCGCCACGCGTCGATCCGCTCGCAAAACGCGTCGTACGTGACGGTCTCGCCCGCCGCGACGAGGCACGCCCGCGTGCCGAACGCACGCATCCGCTGTTGGAAAGAGGTCGTCATCGCGCGCTCACCGGGACGCGTGCGCGTTGGCCGCGTCGTCGTTCGCCGGCCCCGGCGCCGCGAGCCGCACCGCGACCGCCATCGCTTCGCGCAGCGGCTGGCCGAACAGCTTGCCGGCGGTGTTGTCGTCGATCGTGTCGCGCAACACGGACTGGAACGCCTCGACCGCGAGCAGGCTGACGCGCAACTGCGTGTCGGCGAGCAGGCGCCACGCCTCGTACGTGTCGTTCAGGCTCTGCACCCATTGCTGATAGGCCTGGGTCTGACTCGGAATGACTTCGATTGACATCGCGACAGCCTCCTTGGCGAAGACGCGCACGCATGGCGGCACCCTGGACGCCCGCATGCGCCGTCATGAAAAACGTGCGTCGTGCGTGCGTCAGGATGCGGGCCGGCCGGCCCGGGCGTGGCGATCGAGCACCTCGTGCAACGCGGCCAGCTCGCGTTCGATCTCGTCGCCGCGGTAGTAGAGAAAGGCGCCTGTCTCGCCGCCGACGACCACTTCGAGATAGGGCTCGGCCTCGGAGACACCCGACTCGCAGCCGGCGCTGAGCACGTCGAGGCTGTCCCGCCGCGGCTCGCGGGCCGTCGTCACGATCGACGCGAGGCCCAGCGTGCGCAGCCGGTCGGCCCACGCGGCGAGCTGCCATTCGGCGCCGTCGGGATCGGTCGGCACGTAGAGGCAGAACGAACGCTCGTCGAGCCAGCTCGCGTGGTTCGCGCGATCCTCTTGCGCGGCGCTTGCGTCGAAACGGGCCGGGGATGGCGCCGGTGCGGCATCTCCGGCGTCGGCCGATGCCGCGTCGCGATGCCGGCTGAACAGATGCGCGACCGCTGCCGGCCATACGCGCGAGATGATGGATCGACTGGCTTGCCTCATGGGATGCTCCTTCGTGTCCAGCAATCAAACTGGTCGAATCACGACAATTCGATAACAGGCAACATCAAGGCTATTTCCACGCGGTGGAGGCAAAAAAACGCCGTCCGTTTTGAAAGCGGAAATCAGAAAAGCACGGGGAGCGCAGCGGTGACATGGCCGATCTTCCACCCGCTGGCAAATCGTGATCGCCGGAGTGGAGCGCCATGCAGTTATGTGATTGAGCATAGGAGGAAATCCGGAAGATGCAAGACGCGATCGCGCGAATTTTGCTGCTTGGCAGCATGCGTATGCGTTCGTGATAATTGCATTGCCGAATTGCGTGCGATTTCGAATAAAACCGCTGCGGAATTTCGGAAATCGATATGGTTATCGGGATCGTCGAAACTCGAATCCGAAAGTCAGGATAAGGAAATAAAAACGGGGCTGGATTATATGCGCGCGATCGAATTCAAGCGCGAATCGGCGCGGTCGTATAACGGGCCGGCATTCCCGGGCGCGAAACCGGCAACGACCGACCGACGGTTGGCTTCGCACCCAACCCGGCACGCGCTGCACGAATGCCGCGACACGCGCCGGACCCGGCAAAAACGACCGTTTTCGCAGCGTTTCAGCTGTCGCCGCGCGCCTCGACGATCGCCAGCGCTCGCGCGCCGTCGCGCTGGGCCGCATCCTCGGCGGAAAAGATTTCCTCGCTGAATGCGATCAATTTGAAGCCGCATCCCGTGGAACGCGGAATCGTGATGCCCCAATGCCAGCCGCCATCCTGCTCGAATACATGGAGGACGGCGGGCGGCTGGCCCGGTGGTGGTGCAGAAGTCGTCATGGCGTGCTCTCCCGTCATGGAGCGACCGAGGGGTAACTGCTTCGAACGCACGAGCCCAGTCTACGGGTGTTCATGCTGCGCCGCAATATTGCGATCGCTGCAAAAAATACCGATCGGTGACACGTCACAATTTTGAAATACCCGTGTGTCCATCAAGACGCACGCTTAATATATTGGTACGACAAATACGGCCATTCGGAGGCTTCATGGGCAGCGCTTCGCTCGTATGGGCAGGAGTCCCGCATAACAGTGACGGCGTCGTCTTTCAGGTTCGCATCACGCGCGGGCTGCAGCGTTTTCATATTTCGCGGGCGATCCTCGAAGCGGTGCACGATCTCGAGCGACTGGCGTCGGACGCGCGGCAGCTCACCTGCTTTTATGAACACCTGGAGCCGATCCTGGGCGTCGCCCGGAAGGCACGTTCGGATGCCAGGGCCGATACCGTCCCGCTGAGCGTTTCCGATTTCGTCCGGACGGTCGAGACGCGGAACGGACAGGATGCGTGGGTGGCGACGCAACGAGCGACGCAGCCAGGCTGACGTTCGTGCTGTCGGCTTCATCGCGGAATTACAACGGGCCTTCACGACGCTGCGCCGCTCCCGATAACCGGGCCGCAGCCGATCGCCGCATCTCAGGCGATCGAATCGTGAAAGCGCTTCATCTCCTTCTCGATCCACGCAACCAGGCTGAACGACGCATGCGCCTGCACGGCCGGCGGAATCATCACCCTTTCCTCCGTCGCGATGTGCTCGGTGAGGGATTCGCACATCAACCTGCCGAGTTCGGGCTTGCTGCTGATGAGCGGAGACAAGTCGCGACCGCGCAGCTGATAGACCGTCACGGCGGTCACGGCGTAAACGGTCGCGTGAAGCCGCGTGCCGGCGAGCACGACCGACTGGCCGATCGCATCGCCGGGCGCCATCCGCCTGACCTCCACGTCGCCCGCCGCGCCCGGGACGCGCACCGACGCCACGCCCGATTCGACGATCGTCAGCAGGCGCGTTTCGGAATCCGACGCATAGATCACGTCGCCCTTGCCGAACGCGCGCGATGCGAGCGTGTCGGCGAGCACCGCGAGGTCCTCGTCGTCGAGGCGCGCGAATAGTTCGACCGCGCGCAGCAGCCGCTCGCGGCGCGACGCGGGACCACGCTCCGCGGCCATCACCGCGAGCGGGCGCAATGCAACGCCGGCGGCGGCCAAATGCCGATGGGCGAGATCGTAAAGCCGGTTGCGCACGGCCACCTTCTTCTGCAGCGCGTCGACGTAACAGATGAGCGCGTATTCGACCGAGTTCGTCCCGAACGCCTTGACGAGCGCGACCGGTTCCGGACTGGCCAGCACGTCGAGCGAACTGGCGGCGGCCCGGCCGAGCGCGTCGATCACGACGGCGGGCCGCACTGCGGGATCGACCTCGAGCGTCAGCGTCACGCCATGCGTGTTCGCGGGCTCGCTGAGGTTGACGATCGTCGCGCGGGCGGCGGTGCTGTTCGGCACGACGACGAGGTTGCCGAGGCTGTCGATCAGCTTCGTCGCACGCCAGTTGCTTTCGACGATCCGCCCTTCCAGATCGCCGATGGACACCGTATCGTTCAGGCGAAACGGCTGCGTGGTGTTCAGGACCAGGCCGGAGAACACATCGTTCAGCGTGTTCTGCACGGCGAGGCCGAGTATCACGGCCACGGCCCCGGAGGTCGCGACCAGGCCGCTCAGCGGCAGGCCGAGCGAATAGCCCAATGCGGCGACCGCGGCCGCGCCGAAGACGACGCCCGCGGCGATATCGTGAAACAGCCGCTGGCTGCGCCATGCGCGCGGCAGCAGCAGATGATCGAGCATCAGGCTGAACACGATCGCGCACTGCAGCCACCACGCGACGCAGATCGCCTGGATGGCAAGGCGGCCGATGCGCTCGGGCGACGCGGGCACCGCGAGCGGGCTGACGCCGGTCGCGAACAGCACATAGGTGAGCGCCGCGAACGCCGCGCATCGCCACACCGCTTTCGCCGTGGAGCGGCCGCGCCCCAGCAGCCGCCAGGCGGCCAGGTCGGCAAGCACGATCGGCGCGCCGTACGCGACCGTATCAGGGAGGTTCAGCATATCGGAGCGGGACTCGGGCACGCAGGGCGACCCATGACGACTGCGCGTCGCTGCATGGCATCGGCCTGTCTTGCATTCAATGGATTCCGCAACGTCGACCGGGCGGTCGCCGTGTCGGCAATGTAGGCGCACCGGGCGCGAATGTCCTGTATTCAGGCTGAAACGTTCTGAATTTTGCGGCGGCCGGTGCGCAGGCTCAATCGCGCACGCCGGCCGGGCCGACGCCGAGCGCTTCGGCCTTGCGCACGAGATCCGGCAGCGTGCGCGCCTGCATCTTCTTCATGACCTGCGCCCGATGCACCTTGACCGTGATTTCCTGGAGGCCGAGCGCCGACGCGATCTGCTTGTTCATCCGGCCGGCGATCACATGGCTCATCACCTCGCGCTCGCGCGGCGTCAACGACGCGTAGGCGCGGCGAATCGGCTCCAGCACGCGCTCGCGCGCGAGGCGTTCGCCGTCGCGGGCAAGCGCCCGGCGCACGGCGTCGAGCATCGCCTCGTCGTCGAACGGCTTCGTCAGGAAATCGAGCGCGCCGCCCTTCATCGCCTTGACCGTCGTGGCCACGTCGCCGTAGCCCGTCATGAACAGGATGGGCACGCTCAGGCCCGCGCGCGCCGTCTCCTCCTGAACGGCGAGCCCGTTCTCGCCGGCCAGACGTACGTCGAGGATCAGGCAGCTCGGCACGTCGGGCCGCTCGAACGCGAGGAATGCGCGCGACGACGCGAACGTCTCGGCGCGAAACCCCGCCGAGCGCAACAGCGCGCTCAACGAGCGCCGGAGCGTTTCGTCGTCGTCGACCACAGACGATCCGCGCGGGATCGCCCGTGCCCGCGTGGCCGGCCGGAGTCGTATCCTGCGTGCTCGCCATTGCGTTCCCTGTATAGATCCGAGGATTCATCATCGAAGATGGAACGAAGACCGGGGCCGCACGATCATGCGGCCGGGGGCGCCGAAGCGATTCGATCGATCAGGTTGAGCATATCGTCCGACGGGAACGGCTTGCGCATGAACGCGACCGCGCCCTGTGCGAGCGCGCGGCGGACCGATTCGTCATCGCCGTGCGCCGACATGAAGATGACCGGGATCGTCGATCGGCGCTGCACCAGCAGCCGCTGGACGTCGAGGCCGCTCATGCCCTTCATCTTCAGATCGACCAGCACGCAGGACGCCGTGTCCAGCGGGCCGCTCGCGAGGAACTCCTCGCCCGACGCGAACGGCAATGCGGTATGGCCCGCCGATTTGAGCAGGCTCGCGAGACTCTTACGGACCGACGCATCGTCATCGATGATGCAAACAATCGCCATGAAATGAAAACCTGAAAATTTTGTCAATCCGGAACATCGCGGCGACGCCCCGGTCGGGATGCACGGCGCAACCGCTTCGCGCCATGCCCGTGCAACCGGCGTCTCACGCCCACGGCGTGCCGGCCAGCACGGGTTGCGCGGCCACGGCCGGCGCCGGCCGCAGCGCGTCCGCGCGCACCGGCTCCCTGGTCGCAAAGGCTGCGCAGCGGGCATGGACGCGGCCGGCTTCGCCCGACTCCGCCAGCCGCTCGAGCGCATACGCGCGCACGACCTCGAGGAACGAATAGCACTTCGAGAGCCCGACCGAATGAACCACCAGCAGCGATTTCGACGCAAGACTGACCAGGCAGTCGAGCACCCGCCCGGCGCCGAGTTCGTCGCACGCGGCCAGCGCGCATGCCGCGTCGAGCTGGAACGCATCCGGAAACACCGCGAGGCGGCAGAGCACGGCGCGCTCCGCTTCGTCGAGCAGCCGATAGCTCCACTCGATGGTCGCCCGGAGGGTTTGCTGGCGGGGATGGGCCGTGCGCAGCCCGCCGGACAGCGACAGCACGGATGTGTCGAGATCCGCGGCCAGCCCCTGGATCCCGAGCGACGCGACACGCGCGGCGCCCAGCTCGAGCGCCAGCGGCAAGCCGCTGAGACGGCGGCAGAGGGTCGCGATCGCGTCCAGCGTCTTCGGGTCCGCCGCAAGGTCGGCGCCCATCGCGCGCGCCCGCGTCCGGAACATGCGTACGGCGGCGCACGCGGCGATATCGCCGTCGGTCGCGCCGGCCGGCGGCACGGCCAACGGCCCGACGCGATAGACGCGCTCGCCCGCGACGCGCAGGGGCTCGCGGCTCGTCACGACGAGCACCGCGCCGGGGTTCGCCGCGACGATCGCTTCGCAGAGATCCGCCAGTTCGTCGACGTGCTGCTCCGCATTGTCGAGCACCAGCATGACGCGCCGCTCGCCGATCGCACGCACGACGTCGGCAGGCTCGGCATCGGGCCTGCCCGGCAGTTCGAGCGCCTCCAGCACCGCGGATTCCAGCGTCGCCCCGTCCTGCCGGCCGGCCAGATCGATCCGGCAAAGATCGATGCCGCGCGCGGCCGACCATGCCGCGGCCACCTCCAGCGCCAGATGCGTCTTGCCGACGCCTCCCGGGCCGACGAGCGTCACGACCGCCTCGTGCTCGAGCAGCGCATGCAGCTCGGCGGCCTCCTTTTCACGGCCGATCAGCGGACATTTTCGCGGCGCGGCGCCCGCGCGGGCCACGACGTCCGCGTGCCCGGGCGTTTCCGGCGGGAGGTCGGCCGCGGCCAGGTCCGCCGCCGACGCGAAGCGATAGCCCCTGCCCGATTCCGTGCGTATCCAGCCGTGCTTGCCGCCGAACAGCTTGCGCAATGCCGCGATGTGCACCTGGATGTTGTTTTCGACGACGAACGTGTTCGGCCACACCGCCCGCATGATCTCGTCCTTCGACACGAGCCTGCCGTCGGCCTTCAGCAGCAGCTCGAGAATCTCGAACGCCCGGGCTCCGACGAAGCGGCGCTGTCCGTCGACACATACTTCGCGACACTCAAGGGAAACCGTCACCCGCCCGAACGTATACATGATCCGCACCCGCTTCCGCTGCTCCGCACCTTGCGCCGCCTGGACGGGGCGGCGCGCTCTTCTGCCGCCGGCCGCATCGCATCGACGCGCGCCGGCAGGCTTGACGGTATCCTACGGCGCGATCCGCGACGCGGCCATTATCCATAGGTTTAATCCCGCGCCGGCAGGCGCCGCGCCGGGAACGGGGCCGAATCAAGGACTACTGCAATTTCCTGCAGGCTGACGCACAATGCACGTGCCGCGAAGCCGAAGCCCCGTCACGAGCCGGCTCCATCCTGCCCGACCCTGCCTGCTATCCGACCGTGAACACATCCTTGCGTGCCCCGGAAGACGCCAGCCGAATGGACGCCGACTGGCTCGCGCGCGCCACCTTGTCGAATGCGGCGCGCGCCGGCGACGTGCTGACGTTCGACCTGACGGACCGCGACACGGGTGTCGTCTGGTGCGCGCGCCAGACCTGGTGGGAATGCGATCTGCGCTGCCGGCAATTCGAGCGCGAATACGCACTGAACGACGCGCTGGAACCGGAATGGGCGCTCATGCCGGTTGCGCTGATCCGCGCCTGCGACGGCCCGGTGCTCGTCTATCCGCGTGCGGACGGGCCTGCGTTCGACACGCTGGCGGACGGACGGCTGCCGCTCGGCGCGTTTTTCGATGCCGCGCTCGGCGCGGTGCGCACGCTCGGCGAACTGCATCGGCGCGGCTGGCTGCACGGCGATCTGCAACCGGCGAGCTTCGTCATCGCCGCGCACGGCACGGTCATGCTCCGGTCGTTCGCGCATGCATGGAACCGGCAGACCGACAAGCCGCCATCGGACGCGATGCGCACGGATTTCGCCGCATACGCGGCGCCCGAAGTCCCGGAAAACGCCGGCGTCGACGAGCGCTCCGACCTGTACGCGTTCGGCATCACGCTGTTTCGCCTGCTGACGGGCGCGATGCCTTACCAGGCCGCATCGACGTCCGAATGGGTTCACGCACACGTCGCGATGCAGCCGTCGCCGCCTGCGGCGTTTCGCCAAGACACGCCCCCGATCCTGGGCGACCTGATCCTGAAACTGATCGCCAAGGAGCCGGCCGACCGTTACCCGTCCTGCGAAGCCCTGCAGCACGACCTCGAGCGGCTCCGGCGCGACTGGCTGGCGTCGGGCCGCATCGAGCCGTTCGCGCTGGGCGGCCACGATCCGCTTGCGCGTTTGCGCAGCCCCGACGTGCTGGTCGGCCGCGAAGCCGAATCGCGGCGGCTCGCCGACGTGCTGTCGGCCGTCTCCCGCACGGGCGACACGGCGATCGTGCTGATCGACGGCCCGGCCGGCGTTGGCAAGACCGCGCTGGCCGAGGCCTTCGCGCGCCATGCGCGCGAGGCCGCGCCGGCATCCTGGCGCGCGGCGGGGAAAGTCGACCAGTTCCAGCCCGCGCGCCCCTATGCGCCCGTGCTGCAGGCGCTGCGCTCGCTGTTCGGCAGCGCGCTGGCCAAGCGCGACGACGAGATCGCCGCGATCGCCGCACGCGTGCGCGACTGCGTCGGCCGCCAGGCGCATCTGCTGTCCGGCATCTTTTCCGAGATCGCGTGGCTGCTCGATGTCGAACCGGTCGCGTTCGGCCATGCCGATGCGCTGCCGGAATTTCGCCTGTGCCAGATCGTCGTGAATGCGTTCCGCGCGTTCGCGGCGCCGGCCGAACCGCTCGTCGTGATGCTGGACGACATCCAGTGGGCCGACGACGCGACGCTCGCGTTTCTCGCGTCGATCGCGCGCGATCCGCCAGCCAATTTCTGCATCGTCGCGGGGTATCGGAGCGCGCAGCACCACGACCACACGCCCGCATTCCGCCGGTTCCTGCGCCGGCTCGACACACCCCGCGTCTCGACCCTGACGCTCGCGCCGCTCGCGCCGCGCGACGTCGCGCGCATGGTGGCCGGCATGCTCGGCGATGCGCCGGAGCGGCTGTCCGGGCTCGGCGACATCGTTCACCGCAAGACCGGCGGCAATCCGTTCTATGTCCAGCAGTTGCTGCGCACGCTGATCGACGAGCAGCTTCTCCGGTACGACGCCGTGCAGCGGGCCTGGCAGTGGGATGCGGCCGACGTCGACGCGCACCATTCGACCGAGAATGTCGTCAGCCTGCTGACGAAACGGATGCGGCGCTTGCCGCACGAATCGAGAACGCTGCTGGCCCTGCTCGCCTGTATCGGCACCGATGCCGACGAAGCGCTGTTGTGCGCGGCGTCCGGCCAGACGCCGGCCGAACTTCGCGGCTGGCTCGACCCCGCGCGCCAGGCGGGCCTCGTGTCGATGCTCGGCCAACGCTGGCGCTTCGCTCACGACCGCATCCTCGAGGCTGTGCACGCGCTCGGCGGGCCTGCGGAGCGCGCGCGGCACCACGCCCGCATCGCGGCCGCAATGCTCGCCCGTTCCGGCGCGCGGTCGACGGAATCCCTGCTCGAACTCGCGGCGCAGATCGAGCAGGCGACAACCGCACCGCTGGACGCCGCGCTCGCACTCGCGTTCGCGAACGCCCTCGTCACGGCCGCCGAGGCGGCCGTCGCGGCCGCGGCACGCGAGCGCGCGCTGTCGTTTCTCGCGTCCGCGCAAGCGTTGCTCGGCCCCGACGCATGGCGCCTGCACCCTGGCCTCGCGAGCCGGATCGGCCTGCTGCGCGGCGGCATTCTCCTCGCGGTCGGCGAAACCGCGCAAGCGGCCGACGTGATCGACGAACTCATGGCGCGCACGCGCACGCCGGCCGATCGCGCCGAGGCGCATCGCCTGAAGGCCGCGCAACTCACCGTCGAATCGCGCTACCGGCAGGCGGTCGACGTCGCGCTGGCCGGCCTGGCGCTGCTCGGCGTGGCGCTGCCGGCCGCCCCCGCCGAGGCCGATTTCGCGGCGGCCTGCGATGCCGTGCGCGACGCGCTCGCCGGCCGCGACATCCGCGAGCTCGTCGATTTGCCCGTGATGACCGACGCGCGCATCGAGGCAACGATGGCGCTGCTGACCGCGCTCGAGGCCGCGATGTTCTATCCGAGCAACGGGCTGATGCTGCTGCATTTCGCGACGATGGTCCGGCTGACCCTGCAATACGGCGTCACGGCCGCGTCGGTGCAGGGGCTCGCGTGGTACGGCGTCAGCATCGCCGAGCATCACGACGCGTATGAAGACGGCCTGGAATTCGCGAAGGTCGCGCTCGCGCTCGTCGATCGTCACGGCTTCGAGCGCTACCGCTCGGCCACGCTGATCGCGCTCGACCAGGTGAGCGTCTGGACCCAGCCGCTGTCGTACGCGCTCGAGCGCGCCCGCGACGCGAAGGCTGCGGGCAACGCGAGCGCCGAACTGCGCTGGATGTGCTACAGCTGCAACCATATCGTCAGCGACCTGCTCGCGATGGGCGAAGCGCTGCCGGCCATCCGCGACGAGATCGATCCGCTGCTGGAGATCGCGCGCAGCGCGCGCTACGACGACATCGTCGACCTCGTTTCCACGCAGTCGGAATTCGTCGACGCGCTGCAGCTCGGCCACGGGCGGCCGATCGGCACCTGGCGCGCCCGCGCGTCGGCGAAAACGCCGATGTCGGTCCTGCAGTTCTGGACCGACGTGCTCGCGGGCCAGGCCGCATTCATCTTCGGCGAGGCGGACGCGGCGCGAGCGTCGCTCGATGCGGCGGCTTCGTTCGCCTGGTCGACGCCCGCGCACATCATGCTGTCCGACTTCCATCTCTTCAGCGTGCTGGCGGGCATCGCGAGCGATCGCGGCGCCACGCCGCCCGATCGGCTGCTCGAGCGATACGCCGCGCAGCGTGCCCGCTTCGCGTCATGGAGCGCGCGCAATCCGCCCACGTTCCGCAACAAGCTCGCGCTGATCGACGCCGAGTTCGCACGCGTGCGCGGCGAGCACGTCGTCGCGATGCAGCAGTACGAGACGTCCGCCGCACTCGCGGCGGAGCGGGGCTTCGTGCACGAACAGGCGCTCGCGCACGAACTGGCGGGACGGCACGCCGCCTCGCTCGGGTTGGCCGGCCCCGCGCGCCATCAGCTTCGGCTCGCGTATGCGTGCTACCGGCGCTGGGGCGCGACGGGCAAGACGCAGGCGATGGAATCGCAGCATCCGTTCCTGATCATGGAGCCGCCGCCGGGCGGCGCGGCCTCGCCCGCGCGCGAGGATCTCGACTTCGCGCTCGCGATGCGCGCGGCGCACTCGCTGTCCGAGGAAATCGTGCTGGAGCGGCTGATCCAGACGCTGATGCGCAACATGATCGTGTACGTCGGCGCGCGCTACGGCCTGCTGCTGCTCGCGCGGCACGAGCGGCTGACGATCGAGGCGGCCGCGCGGATCGTCGGCAGCGACGTGATCGTCGATATCGCCCGCAGCGAGCCCACCGAGCAAGACATCCCGCTGTCGATCCTGAACACGGTGGCGCGGACCCGCAAGCCGATCGTGCTCGCCAACGCGCAGCGCGAAGGCGTTCCCGACCACGTCGACAGCCTGCGCGCGCATTCGA
This sequence comes from Burkholderia stagnalis, assembly GCF_039848545.1. Classification (NCBI taxonomy): domain Bacteria; kingdom Pseudomonadati; phylum Pseudomonadota; class Betaproteobacteria; order Burkholderiales; family Burkholderiaceae; genus Burkholderia; species Burkholderia stagnalis. The sequence goes on along the minus strand of NZ_CP156687.1, from coordinate 359,955 downwards.
CGCGCTCGCTGTTCTGCCTGCCGCTCCTGAAGCAGGGGGCGCTGGTCGGCGTGCTGTATCTCGAGAACGCGTTGACCAACGGCGTGTTTTCGCCGCGGCGCATCGCGATGCTCGAAGTGCTTGCGCCGCAGGCGGCCAATGCGCTCGAATCCGCCTGTCTCTACGCGGAACTGATCGAGGAGAACAAGCGCCGGCTCGAGACCGAGGCCGCGCTGAGGCGTGCGCGCACCGAGCTCGCGCGCGCCGCGCACATGACGGTGATGGGGGAGCTGGCCGCGTCGATCGCGCACGAGATCAACCAGCCGCTGACGAGCGTGGTGTCGAGCGTCGGCGCGTGCATGCGCTGGCTGCGCGGCCCGCAACCCGATATCGGCGAAGCCCTCGCGAGCCTCGAGGACATTCGCGCGTCCGGCAACCGCGCGGCCGACATCGTGCGGGCCTTGCGCTCGCTGGCCCGGCAGGCGCCGCCCGCGATGGCGCCGCTCGCGATCGACGAGCTGATTCGCGACATGCTGCATCTCACCGCACCCGAAATCGACGCCAAGCAGGTCGCGCTGCGCATCGATCTGCGCTGCAACGGCATCTGCGTGATGGCGGATCGAACCCAGATCCAGCAGGTGATCCTGAACCTGGTCACCAACGCCCTCGACGCGATGGACGGGCTGGCGGCGCCGCGCGAACTCGAGGTCGCGTCGCGCCATGACGACGGCCACGTGGTCGTCGCCATCGCGGACCGCGGCGCCGGCATCGACGCCGGGATCGCGAACCGGATCTTCGATCCGTTCTTCACGACGAAGTCGAACGGCATGGGCATGGGCCTCGCCATCTGCCGCTCGATCATGGAAGCGCACGGCGGGACGCTCGAGGCCGCGCCGCGGGACGGGGGCGGCACGGTGTTGACGTTCCGGCTGCCGGTTTCGGCGCAGCGCTGACGCAACGGGCGGTGCGCGACCCGCGCGCGAAACACGGCCGCATTCAGAACGTTTCAGCCTCGCTTCAGGATTTGGCGTCGACGCCCGCGTAGACTGCCCTCACCCATCGCCGCACGCGGCCATCGCCCGTACACGGCCTCTCTTCCTGGAGTGACAGCATGACCCCCGTCGCGCATCCCTGCCGCCGCGCAGAACCCGCATGAAGCCGAAACGACTCTGGCTTGGCGCGGCCGGCGTCGCGATCGCCGGCCTAGCGATCGCGATCGGCATCATGGTTCAGCCGTCGATCGCACCGATCGATCCGCCCGCGCGCGCGTCGTTCGATCCGCAGCGCGTGCGCGCCGGCGCACGCGTCGTCGCGCTCGGCGACTGCATCGTCTGCCACACCGCGAAGGATGGCCAGCCGTTCGCCGGCGGGCTGCCGCTCGCGACGCCGTTCGGCACGATCTATGCGACCAACATCACGCCGGATGCCGACACCGGCATCGGCCGCTGGTCGCGCGACGCGTTCGCGCGCGCGCTGCGCAGCGGCATCGCCCGCGACGGCCACCTGCTCTACCCGGCGTTTCCGTACATCCATTTCACGCGGATGACCGACGACGACATCACGGCCGCCTACGCGTACCTGATGACCCGCGAGCCCGTGCGCGCGGCCGCGCCGGCCAACGACCTGATCTTCCCGCTCAACTTCCGGCCGCCGCTGGCGTTCTGGAACCTCCTGTTCCTGCGCAAGGGCGCGTACCAGCCCGATCCGGCGCAATCCGCGCAATGGAATCGCGGCAAGGCGCTCGTCGACGGCCTCGGCCACTGCGCGTCCTGCCATTCGCCGCTGAACGCGATCGGCGGCGAACAGGCCGGCAAGGCCTTCGACGGCGGCCTCGTCGACGGCTGGGAAGCGCCGCCGCTCAATACGCTCGGCCAGGCCGTGCGCCCGTGGACGCAGGCGCAGCTCGTCACGTACCTGCGCACCGGCCGCGCGAGCGAGCACGGCGCGGCCGCCGGGCCGATGCTGCCCGTCACGCGCGATCTCGCGACGGTGCCGGTGGAGGACGTCGAGGCGATCGCCGCCTACCTCCTGTCGATCCAGAAGCCGGCCGGCGCACGGCCCGCGCCCGTCGTCGCAGCACGTAATGCAACGACGCCCGACGAACATCGCGGCGCGATGCTGTTCCAGGCGTCGTGCGCGCAGTGCCACGGGCCTGCGTCGCCTATGCAGTCGATCGGCGAACGGCCGACGCTCGCGTTCAGCACGGCCGTCAACGCCGATACGCCGCGCAACGCGATCCAGATGATGTTCAACGGAATCGGCTGGCATGGCGAGGACACCCTCAACTACATGCCGCCGTATCTCGACCAGTACGACGACGCGCAGATCGCGGACCTCGCCGCGTACATTCGCGCGGCCTACTCCGATCGCCCCGCGTGGACCGGCGTCGAAGCGATGGCCGCGAAGCTCAGAAAGGAGAACAGCGCGCGATGATCACCCTCAACGTGAACGGCGTGCAGCACACGCTCGACATCGACCCGTCCACGCCGCTGCTTTATGCATTGCGCAACGAACTGCACCTGCACGGCGCGAAGTTCGGCTGCGGGCTCGGGCAATGCGGCGCCTGCACCGTGATCGTCGACGACAAGCCGATGTTCTCGTGCCTGCTGCCGGTCGCGGCCGTCGGCGCGCGCCGCGTCAGGACGATCGAGAGCCTCGGCAGCGCCGAGCATCCGGGCCCGCTGCAGCGCGCGTTCGTCGATCACCAGGCCGCGCAGTGCGGCTACTGCATCGCGGGGATGATCATGCGCGCGCAGGCGCTGCTCGAACGCAACCCGAAGCCGACCGAACGCGAGCTGCGCACGCACATGGAGCCCAATCTGTGCCGCTGCGGCACCCACATGCGGATCCTGGCGGCCGTGCGCCAGGCCGCCGGCCTGCCCGAGCCGGACGCCGCGTCCGCCCCTGTCATGATCACCAGGTCACTGTGATGAACGACCACGACGACATCGACGAAGGCCGCCGGCACTTCATGGTTTCCGGCGCGCTGTTCGTCGCGTTCAGCCTTGCGCCGGCCGCCCGCGCCGCCGCGCAGATGGTGATCGCGGACGAAGGCGCCGCCGTGCACGTATCGAAAGCCACGGCCGCGCTCCCCGGCAGCCTGAAGACCAACCCGCTGCTCGACGCGTGGATCAGGATCGCGCCCGACGGCAAGGTCACCGTGTTCACGGGCAAGGTCGAGCTCGGCACCGGCGTGCGCACCGCGCTGCTGCAGGTGGCCGCCGAGGAGCTCGGGATGAAGCCCTCGCTGATCACCTTCCTGACCGCCGATACCGGCGCATCGCCCGACGAGGGCTTGACCGCCGGCAGCCACACGATGGCGGACAGCGGCTCCGCGCTGCTGCATGCCGCCGCGCAGGTGCGCGGGCTGCTGGTCGACGCGGCGGCGAAGCAGTTCGGCGTCGACGCGCGCCTGCTGACGACCGCCGACGGCGTGATCAAGGCGCCCGACGGCCGCACGCTGCGCTATGGCGACGCGGTGCGCAGCGTCGACCTGCATCGCAGCGCGACGCCGACGTCGCCGCTGAAGGATCCGGCCACGTTCATGGTGATCGGCACGTCGCTGCCGCGCGTCGACATTCCGAACAAGCTCACGGGCGGCGTCAGCTACGTGCAGGACATGACGCTGCCGGACATGCTGCATGCGCGCGTCGTGATGCCGCCCGTCTACGACGCGAAGCTGCTCGCGTTCGACGAAGCCGCGATCCTGAAGCTGCCCGGCGTCGTGCGGATCGTGCGCAACGGCAGCATGCTCGCCGTCGTCGCGCGCGGCGAATGGCAGGCCGTCGTCGCGCAGCGGGCGCTGGCCGCCGGCTGCCGCTGGTCGCCGGGCCGGCCGCTGCCCGATCGCAAGACGGTGCACGACGACCTGAAGCGGATCGCGACGCAGCGCATCGAGATCGCCAACGCGCATGCGCCAACCGCGCCGGCCACCAAAACGCTCGCCGCGACGTTCCGGAAGAACTACCTGCTGCACGGCTCGATCGGGCCGTCGTGCGCGGTCGCCCGGCTCGAGAACGGCATGCTGACCGTGTGGACCCACTCGCAGGGCGTCTACCCGCTGCGCGACGCGCTCGCCGAGATGCTGTCGATGCCGAAGGAAAGCGTGCGCTGCATCCACACCGAAGGGTCGGGCTGCTACGGGCACAACGGCGCGGACGACGCGGCCGCGCATGCCGCGCTGATCGCGGCCGCGCTGCCAGGCAAGCCGATCCGCGTGCAGTGGATGCGCGAGCAGGAACATACGTGGGATCACTTCACGCCGGCGATGGTCACCGAACTCAGCGCGTCGCTCGATGCGGGCGGCCATATCGTCGACTGGAACTACGCGCTGTGGAGCAGTTCGCACAACGAGCGGATCGTCAACGCGGGCCGGCTGCTGCCCGCGCGCATGCTGGAGCCGCCGTTCGCGCCCGCGCCGTCGACGCCGATGCTGCAGCCCGAGGGCGGCGGCGACCGCAACGCGATCCCGCTGTATGCACTGCCGAACCTGCACGTCGTCAATCACTTCTCGCCGACGATGCCGCTGCAGACCTCGGCGATGCGCTCGCTCGGCGCGCACACGAACGTCTGGGCGATCGAGAGCTTCATGGACGAGCTCGCGCACGCGGCCGGCGTCGATCCGGTCGAGTTCCGGCTGCGGCACATGCAGGATCACCGCGCGCGCCACGTGATCCAGCTCGCCGCGACGCGCTTCGGCTGGCCGCGGCCGCCGCGCGCGCGCAACCGCGGAGTCGGCTTCGCGTTCGGCAAGTACAAGAACCTGATGGCCTACGTCGCGCTCGCGGTCGAGATCTCGGTCGTGCCGGAAACCGGCCACGTGACGCTCGAACACGCGGAGGCGGCGGTCGACGCCGGCCAGATCGTGTCGCCGGACGGCATTCGCAACCAGATCGAAGGCGGCATCGTGCAGGCCGCGAGCTGGACGCTGTACGAGGCGCTGCAATACGACACGCAGCGCATTCGCAGCTTCGACTGGAGCAGCTATCCGATCCTGCGCTTCTCGGCCGCGCCGCAGAGCATCAAGGTTCATCTGATCAATCGTCGCGGCGCGCCGTTCCTCGGCGCGGCGGAGGCGTCGATGGGGCCGACCGCGGGCGCGCTCGCCAACGCGATCTTCGATGCGACCGGCCAGCGCATGCGCGAAATGCCGTTCGCCGGCGACGGGCTCAGGAAGCGCATCGACGCATAGCGGCGCACACATGCACACGACAGCGCGCCGGCACGCACCGGCGCCGACGATTCACGGGTTGGAGAGGATCGAACGATGGATACACTGCTTTCGATGCGTGTGTTTACGCGCATCGTCGAGACGGGCAGCTTCACGCGCGCGTCGGATACCACGGGGCTCACCACGCCGCGCGTGTCCGCGCTGCTGAGCGCGCTCGAACAGCACCTCGGCTGCCGGCTGCTGAACCGCACGACACGCCGCATCGCACTGACCGAGGACGGTCAGGCCTACTACGAACGCTGCGTCGCGGTGCTGCGCGAGATCGACGACATGGAAGCGTCGGTATCCCACGCGCGCGACGCGCCGCGCGGCCGCCTGAAGGTGAACCTGCCGCCGGCCATGGCGAAGCAGATCATGGTGCCGGCGCTGCCCGCGTTCCTGGCCGCGCATCCGGGCATCATGATCGAGCTGGGCGTGACCGATCGCCAGATCGACCTCGTCGGCGAGGGCGTCGATTGCGTCGTGCGCATCGGCGCGCTCGACGATTCCGGCCTGATCGCGAAGCGGATCGGCAGCCTGACGACCTGCACCTGCGCATCCCCCGCCTATCTCGAACGGTGCGGCGAACCGGCCACGGTCGACGATCTCGCGCAGCACGTCGCGGTCAGCCACGTCTCCGCCGACACGGGGCGGCCGCGGGCCTGGGAATACGTGGTCGACGGCGAACCGCGCGTGATGCAGATGTGCGGCACGGTGGCCGTCAACGACGCGGATACCTATATCGCGTGCGGCGTCGCGGGAATCGGCTTGATCAAGACCTCGCTGTTTCTCGTCGAGCCCTACCTGAAGTCGGGCGCCTTGCGCGAGGTGCTGACCGACTTCAATATGCCGCCGCGGCCGATTTCGGTGCTGTATCCGCCGAACCGCCACGTGCCGGCCAAGCTCAAGCTGTTCGTCGACTGGCTCGCCGGCCTGTTCGAGCAGATTCCGACGCTGCAGGGCAAGCGGGGCTGAACGCGGCCGGTGCATGCGCGATGCGGCGGCCTTTGCACGGTGCGCAAAGCTCGATTGCGCACCGGACGTATTCCTCCGCGATCGATCGACCTCTAACCTGACGGCAGTGCGGTGGCCTGTCTCGCCGCGGCGGCCAGGGCCGTTCGCGCGCAGCAACGCTGCCGGCACGCTCCCCCGACTTCCCGCGGGATCGGCCGCTTCCCCGGCACGGCCCTGCCTTACGTGAGAGGAAACCGTCATGTCTTCCCTGCTCGGCAATTACGATCTGCGCGGCCTCGCGCTGCCCAACCGCGTCGTGATGGGCCCGATGACGCGTTCGCGCGCGCCGTCGCGCGGCCAGCCGACCGAACTGATGGCCGAGTACTACGCCCAGCGCGCATCCGCCGGGCTGATCGTGACCGAAGCGACCCACGTCAGCCCGGCCTCCGCACCGTTCGAGCTGACGCCGGGGCTCGTCACCGACGAACAGGCGGCCGGCTGGAGAGCGATCACGGACGCCGTCCATGCGAAGGGCGGCCGCATCTTCGCGCAGCTGTGGCACGGCGGGCGCGTCGGCTCGATGGCGCTGCTCGGCGGCGCGGCGCCGCTGTCGCCGTCCGGCGTGAACGACGATCTCGAACAGCTTCAGGTATGGGCCCAGCTGAGCAACGGCTACTACACGAAGATTCACGCGACGCCGTCGCGCGCGATGACGACGGATGAAGTGGTCGAAGCGGTGGCCGAATTCCGGCGCGCTGCGGTGCGCGCGATGGCGGCCGGCTTCGACGGCGTCGAAATCCACGCGGCCAACGGCTACCTGCCGCACCAGTTCCTGTCGTCGACGCTGAACCGCCGCGACGACCGTTACGGCGGCTCGGTCGCGAACCGTGCGCGCTTTCTCGAGGACATCGTCGACGCGGTGGGCGGCGTGATGCCGCTGAGCCGCGTCGGCGTGCGCATCTCGCCGTACGCGACATACAACAACGTGCGCGACGCGGACCCTGACGCGACCTACGCGTACGTCGGCCGCATGCTCGACGAAGCCGGCATCGCCTATCTGCACGCGGCCGACACCAACGGGTGGAGCGGCGAACCCGATCTGCCGCGCATCGTCGATCACGCGCGCAAGACCTTCGGCGGCACGCTGATCGTCAACGGCGGCATCTCGCCGGAAGCCGCGAACGCGCTGATCGCAGCCGGCGACGCGGATCTCGTCGCGTTCGCGCGCGCCTACATCGCGAACCCCGACCTGGTCGAGCGCATCGCGGCGAACGCGCCGCTCGCCGCGCCCAAGGCAGTGGGCTGGTATGGCGGGGACCGCGCGGGATACGTCGACTATGCGCGTCACGGCGAAGCCGGTGCGGCGGCCTGAGCAACGGGTACGCGTGTACGCCTCGCAAGCGCCGGGTCATTTCGGCATCGGAAGATAGCGCGTGCGTGCCGGCGACAGGATCGCGAACGGCATGCAACGCAAGTTTGCGGACGACACCGAGGCAACGACATGGACAAATTCTCCTCACTGCGCGCGTTCGTGGAAGTGGCGGAAGCCGGCGGCTTCTCGCGCGCGGGACGACGTCTCGATCTCGCCGCTTCGTCCGTGGTGCGTGCCGTGGATGCGCTCGAGGCGTCGCTCGGCGCCGTGCTGCTGAATCGCACGACGCGGCAGGTGACCCTGTCGGACGCGGGCGCCGTCTACTACGCGCACGCGAAGCGGCTGCTCGAGGCGCTCGCCGAAGCCGACGCGCTCGTCTCCGATCGCGGCAGCGAACCGTCCGGGCCGTTGCGCGTGTCCGTTCCCGTCGTCTACGGCGCGCGCTGCATTGCGCCGCACGTCGCCGCCTTCCTCGCGCGCTACCCGAAGCTCGACATCGACCTGCAGCTCACCGACGAACGGGTCGATCTCGTCGTCGGCCGGATCGACGTCGCGATCCGGCTCGGCGCGGCCGAGCCCTCCGCGGATGTCGTCGCGCGGCCGCTCGGCACGTTCCAGCGCTATGTCGTCGCGAGCCATGCGTACCTGGACGCGCACGGCACGCCGGCGATGCCCGGCGAGCTGGTCGATCACGCCTGCCTGCGCTTTCACTTCGGCGGCGATCAACAGGCCTGGACCTTCGCCGATGCCCACGGCACCACGAAAGTCATCGTTGCCGGGCGCCTCAAGTCGAACCACAGCGAAGTGCTGCGGGATGCCGCGCTCGACGGCGGCGGCATCGCGCTGCTGCCCGACTGGCTGGTCGGCGCGGACGTCCGGTCGGGCCGGCTGCGCCGGCTCTTCGAACAATACGACGTCACGCCCGATGCGGCCCGCTCGGTCATCACCGCGCTCTACCTGCCGAATCAGCGTGGCTCTAAACGCGTCGCCGCGTTCATCGATTTCGTCGAATCGCTCGCGCGCGCGCCAGAATTCCATGAGGAGAACGGAGCATGACGAACGACGTATCGGGGCCGCTGGCTGTCGTGATCGGCGGATCGGTGGGCGGGCTTTTCACGGCGACCGCATTGCGTGCGGCCGGATGGCGCGTCAAGGTATTCGAGCAATCGCCGCGCGAGCTCGACAGCCGTGGCGGCGGCATCGTGCTGCAGCCGCCGATCGTCCGTGCGTTCGCGTTCGGCGGCGTACCCGTGCCGCGCGAGGCGGGCGTCGATTCGGTCGACCGGATCTATCTCGACGCGCACGACGGGATCGTGCAACGCCTCCGCAGTCCGCAAACGCAAACCGCGTGGAACGTGATCTACACGGCGCTGAAGCGCGCGCTGCCCGCCGGCATCGTTCACGCGGGCGAGTCGTTCGAGCGGTTCGAGCAAGGCGGCGACCGCGTGATCGCGCGCTTCGTGAGCGGCCGCGTCGAGCAGGCCGACCTGCTGGTCGGCGCCGACGGCGGCCGCTCGAACGTCCGCGCGCAACTCGTTCCGGACGCGCGGCCCGCGTATGCGGGCTATGTCGCGTGGCGCGGGCTCGTCGACGAACGCGCGCTTTCCGATTCGGTGCTGCGCACGTTGCGCAACCGCTTCACGTTCCAGCAAGGCGATGCGCATCAGTTCCTGACTTATCTGGTGCCCGGCCGTGACGGCGCGGTCGAGCCCGGGGAGCGGCGCGTGAACTGGGTCTGGTACCGGCGTCTCGCGCCAGACCGGCTGCCGGCGCTGTTCCTCGCACAGGACGGCACGCAGCGCGACGGCTCGCTGCCGCCCGGCGCGATGCGGGACGACCATCGGCGCGAACTCGTCGACGCGGGCCGCCGGATGCTCGCGCCGACGCTCGCCTCGCTCGTCGACGCGACGCGCGCGCCGTTCGCCCAGGCCATTCAGGATCTCGCGGTCGACAGGATGGTGTTCGGGCGCGTGGTATTGCTCGGCGACGCGGCCTGCCTCGTGCGGCCGCATACGGCGGCCGGCGTCGCGAAGGCCGCGACAAATGCGGTCGATCTTGCCGAGGCGTTGCGGGACGTCGCGCGTGGCGAGGCGTTCGATGCCGCGCTGGCGCGGTGGGAGGCCCGCCAGCTCGCGGGCAATGCGTCGCTGTCCAGGCTCGGGATCTCGCTCGGTACGCGGATCATGGGGGCTGCGTGATGGAAGGGCCGACGGCGTAGGCGCGTCGTTCGCTCGCGCAATCGTTATGACCGCGCCGCGGTCGACCGATGCGTGCCGCCGCCCTCACCGCACCCACAGATCGGCGAAAGGCACGAAGCCCCAGGGCACGGCCTCGACGCCGGCCACACGCGATCCCACTTCGATATGCTGGTGCTCGTGCGAGATCGGAATCAGCCAGCCCGCCTCGACCAGTTGCCGGCCGATCGTCTCGTAGTCCGCCATTCGCGCAGCCGCGTCGGTTTTCGCCTGAACCTCGGCCAGCCGGCGATCCAGCTCGACGGTGGAATGCGCCGGCATCCACTGCCGGAACAGGCTGTCGGCACCGAACCACTCGTAGCATCCGAAATCCTCGTCGTCGTGCAGGATCTCGCTGCCCAGCAGCAGGTCGGCCGAATCCAGCCAGTCGCGGCGGATCAGGTCGGCATAGGGCAGCGCCATCACGCGCAGCCGGATATCCGCGTCGCGCAGCCTGGCTTCTATCGCGCGGGCCAGGACCAGCTCGTCGTGGGTCTGTCCCGTCACCAGGGTGAGTTCGGTCCGTGCCGGTATGGGAGGTCTGGGCCCCGGTCTCGCGACGCGATGCCGCCAGGCCGGCAGCAGGCCGGCCGCCGGCCGCCGCGCCGGGTCGTCCCGGCCGAACAGATGGCCCGGCGCGAGCCAGTCCGCCAGCGCCAGCCGCTGCCCGACTTCGCGGAACACGTCGCGCGTGGCGTTGCAGACCACGTAGGTACATCCTGCCTGTACGCGCACGATACCCTTGCTGCCTTGCGCATCGGAAGCCGAGTGGCCGAACCTGAGATCGAATTCGTCCACCGGTTCGGAGGCGGGAAGAAACCAGAGATCCACTTCGTCGAGCAGCGCGCGCTCGCGATAGTGATGGCCGAACGCCGACAGCGTGATGCGGTATTCGCTGTGGCGCGTCAGCTTGAACGGCCCGGTTCCGATCGGCATGCGCGCGAAGTCGGGCTTGCGGTGGCGCGGCACGATCGACGCATTGGCCGCCGCCAGGCGATGCGGCCACAAATGATCGATCTCGCTCAAGCGGCAGACGATGCGCCGGCCTTCGCCGATTTCCACATCGCGCAGGTGCCGGTACAGACGCTGGAAGTGGCTCGGTTCGTCGCGCATGCGCAGCAGGGTGTGCCGTACGTCTTCCGGCTCCAGGGTCCTGCCGTCGTGAAAGCTGACGTTCGGCCTGAGCCAGAAATGCCAGGCCCGGCCCGCGTCCTGAGGCTCCCAGTGATGGGCCAGCGCCGGCACCAGGCGCTGTGTAGCCCCGTCGAACTCGGTCAGGCGCGAGAAGATCTGCCGCACCAGATGCGCTTCCAGCCGGCTGATCACGCGATAGGGGTCGAGCAGATCCACTGGACGATAGAGGGGAATGCGCAGGCGATGGCCGTGTGACCCCGCAGCCCGGATCCCGAGAAAATCGGGGAGCAGCTTCAGCAGTTGCTGGCGCTGCGGGTCCGCCAGGCTGGCAAATGCCTGCTCCAGTTCGCCTTCGGCCAGCAGCGCGGCAAGACGGTCGAGCCCCGCGTGCTGCGGCGGCACCAGGATCGTGAGCCGGGAAAAGTGGCCGCGGCCACGCGAGGCCTCCCATCGCAGCCAGCCTTGCGCCTCCATCTTGCGCAACAGGCCCCGCGCATTGCGCTCGGTGCAATTCAGGGCCCGCGCCAGCGCCGTCAGACCAGGCTGGCTGTCCTGCCCGTCGAGAAACTCGGCAAGCCGCCGAAACTGGTCGATCAGTCGCATAAAAGAGGAAACGAAAATTTCGATATTTGCCGTTTTTATTGTGTCCGACCTTATGCAGAATGTCTACGCAAATAAAATGAATCGAATCCAATCCGGCATCCCGTCGATATGCGCCTGCGTCGTTTTGGTGATTTTTTCGATTTTGTTGCCAATGACCAACGCGCATGCGATTTCAATTCTTTCAATTATTAACTCAACCACCGTCGCGTGAATATTGCTACTTGGGCACGGCATCGCGCCGGTCATTATCAATAATCCTGGATAGTTAATGAACGAAATCGAATTTCACCACTCGCCGTCCCACAACCGGCTGGTCCACCAGGTCGAACGGCCCCACGGCGAACCCCGTCGGGAAAACTTCCGTTTCGTCCGTCAGCCGCTTGCCGAGTTGTCGCCCGGCGAAGCGCTGGTGAGGAACCTGCATTTTTCGGTCGATCCCTACATGCGCGAATGCATGGACGGCGATTGGGACCTGAATGCGCCATTGGAAGGACGCACCATCGGCCAAGTGCTGCGCACGACCGACTCGACGCTCAAGCCCGGCGACTGGGTGTTTCATCGCCAGGGCTGGCGCACCTACGCCCACGTCAGGGCGCAGGAAGTGCGGGTCATCCGGCCCGCCGCCGGCGTGCCGCTCAGCACGTGGCTGAGCATCCTTGGCGGCACTGGCCTAACCGCGTGGGTCGCCCTGACCCGCATCGCCCGCCTGCAACGGGGCGACTCCGTCTATATCTCGGCCGCGGCCGGTGGCGTCGGCACCGCGGCTGGCCAGTTCGCCAGGCTGCTTGGCGCGCGCCGCATCATCGGGAGCACCCGCACCGAGGACAAGGCCCGGCAATTGACGAACGGGCTGGGCTATACCGATGCCTTCGTCTATCGCCCAGGGCAAGTCAGCGCGCAATTGCGCGAACTGATTCCGGAAGGCATCGATGTCTATCTGGACAACGTCGGGGGTGAACAGCTCGAGGCGGCCATCGACTCGCTGAAGGATTACGGGCGCGCGGCGCTGATCGGCGCGGTCGCGCAATACAGCGCGCTGCAGGCGCCCGCGGCGCCGCGCAACCTGTTCGATGTCGTCGGCAAGAGCCTGACGCTGCAAGGCTTTCTCGTGAAGAACCACGTCAGCCTGCAGCAGGAACTGGAGGAATTCGCGATCCCCCACCTCCAGCGTCGCGATATCGTCGCCGCGGAAACGATCACGCAAGGCTTCGACCATATCGTCGACGCCTTTCTTTCAATGCTGGCAGGCGGCAATCTCGGCAAGGCCATCCTCAGCATCGATCCGGCAGATATCGAATAAGCGCCGCGCCCGCATCGAATTTGATTATCGATAATTAGCTATTCCAACAAAAACACATCATTTGACAGTTCCCGTCGAGGCATCTTGATTTGATCACGCAGGAGTTTTCCATTCCGGCACGCCTGTCGCTGGCCGAGGTTCTTGTGCTGGATAAAACAAAGGGTGGCAATAATGTCTACGGTCGAAGTTAAATTCAAATACTCCGAAGCGTTCGGTGAGGTATTGCATCAGCTCAAAGCGACGGATGCCTATCGGCATTTCCTGACTTTTTCGCGCAGTGCCGGTAATTTTCCGCTGGCGAATCACCAGGGAAAAGCCATCGAGGTATGGTGCAGCAACGATTATCTGGGCATGGGGCAGCACGAAAAAGTGATTGCGTCGTTCCGGCAGGCGCTTGAGCAGTTCGGCGCGGGCTCGGGCGGGTCGCGCAACATTTCCGGCAATACCGGCGCGCACGTCGACCTGGAACGATACCTGGCCCGGCTGTACGGGCGCGACAGCGCGCTGATCTTCAATAACGGCTACCTGGCCAATACGGAAAGTCTCGGCGCGCTTGTCTCCGTCCTCAACGACGTGGTGGTGTATTCCGATGCCTTCAATCATCGCTCGATGATCGAAGGTATCAGGAAGCTCAAGGGCGACAAGTACATCTTCCGACACAACGATCTCGCGGACCTCGAACGAGGCCTGGCCGCCGAGCCGTTCGAGCGGCCGAAGCTGATCATCTTCGAATCGGTGTATTCGATGGATGGCGACCTGGCGCCGGTGAAGGAGATCGTCGAGCTCGCGAAACAATATAACGCCCTGACCTATATCGACGAAACCCACTCCTTCGGGGTGTTCGGCCCCAATGGCCTGGGCCTGTGCGAGGCACTGGACGAGCACCGCGTCGACTTCATCCAGGGTGGCTTCGGCAAGGCGGTCGGCACGTCGGGCGGCTTCATCGTCGGCGATCGCGATGCAGTCGATTGCATCCGCAGCCTGTCCCCGGGATTCATCTTCACCACCTCCCTGCCGCCGGCCCTGATGGCCGCGACGCAGACCAGCATCGATCACATCGTCGGCGACACCGCTCGCCGCAAGACGCTGTTCAGGAACGTCGCCTATCTGAAGTCGCGCTTGCGCCAGCACGGAATCGATTTCGTCGATGCCGAAAGCCATATCGTCCCGATCATCATCCCCGGCCTGGAAAGGATCAAGCGGGTTGCGCAGACGCTGCTGGCCGATCATCGGATCTATGTCCAGCCGATCAATTTCCCGTCCGTTCCGCGAGGCCAGGAACGCTTTCGCGTGACCGTGACGCCGGATCACTCCACCGCGCAGATCGACCGGTTCGCGGCGGCACTCCAATCCACCATCTGAGGCAGGCAGAGGGAAGCATGAAAATCGAGAAAGTCAGCGAATACGTCGGCGCGGAAATTCACGACATCACGATTCGCAATATCCGCAACCCCGAGATCCGGGATCAGGTGCTGCAGGCACTGCACGACAACGAACTGCTGATCTTCAAGCATCTCGAGATCTCGCCGGGCGAACAGGTGGAGCTCGCGCGCCTGATCGGCGAGCCGGTGCCCTTCGTGATGAACCAGTACCGCCATCCGGAACACCCGGAGATCATGATCTCGTCGAACGAAGTCGTCGACGGCAAGGCTTACGGCGTGCCGCGCGTAGGCAATTTCTGGCACCAGGATTCGTCATACACCGACAACCCGACCACCTATACGCTGCTGCACGGCATCACCATTCCGGCATCGAGCGGCGATACGCTGTTTTCCAGCGCCCGCGACGTCTATGCCCGGCTGCCGGAGGCCTGGAAGAAGAAGATCGACGGCCGCCACGCTGTGCATACCGTCCGCAAACGCTTCAAGGTGCGCCCCGAACACGTCGGCTACTCGATTGCCGAGATCATGCAGCAGGCGGAGAAACTGCATCCGCCAGTCGAGCACCCCCTGGTAAAGCTCGACGCACGAACCGGGCGGCGTTACCTGTACGGCGCCAGGGATTACCTAGACTACGTGATCGGCTTCGATGCGAACGAGAACCATGACTTCCTTACGCTGCTGGAGGAACTGGTGACCGACAGCCGCTACGTCTACCGCCACAAGTGGACCAAGGGCGACCTGCTGCTGTGGAAAACGGAAACGGCCTATCACGCGGTCACGCACGTCGAGGACAATCAGGCGCGCACCGTGCACCGCGTGGCGGTGAAATGAGCGGCGCTGTCGGCGTGACCGATTTCGAGACACTCGTGCCGACAGGCGCCATCTCGCGCGAGGATCTGGTCCGCTGGGCGGGAATGGCGCCCGGCGCGCTGGACGAGATCCTGCCGGCGCCGAAGGTATCGGTGTTCGATGCCGGGATTCCCGATTGGCACTATGCAGCCGAAGTGGCGGCCGCCGTGATCGGGCGGCAGGCGATCGATACCGCGCGCATCGGCTGGGTCATCTACTGTGGCTCGGGCGTCTGGGACGCGCCGTTCTGGTCGCCCGCCGCGAAAGTCGCCTCGGAACTGGGCGTCGAGCACGCGCACTGCTTCGAGGTGGTCAATTTCTGCAACGCGGGCGCAACCGGTCTGGGCATTGCGCGCGACAAGGTGGCCGAGCACCCGGAGCAGGCCGCGCTCGTCATCATCTGTGACCGCCTGAGCCGCGTCATCGACCGCGCCGATGCGCAATCCAGCGCGCTGTTCAACTTCGGCGACAGCGCAACGGCTCTGCTGATCGGCGCGGATCATCCCCTGCTGACGCTGCGAGCCTGCGAGATGCGGACCGACCCTTCCTGGTGCGACATGTACCAGGGACAGCTGCGCGACGGCCGAACGCTGGTCAGGAAGCGCTACGAGCGCAAGGGCCTGCGGCAGCGCTACATCGATGCATTTACCGAGTTGCTCGGCCTCTGCCTGTCGCGCGCCGCGCTCGCGCTCGACGAAGTGCACTACCTGCTGATCAACCAGGGAGACCAGGGCGTCCACGAGAGCCTGCTGGAGAGACTCGACTTTCCGGCCGAACGCAGCGTCTTCAACTATCACCTCGACGGCCATCTCGGCGGCGGCGACAACTGGATCGCGCTGCGCCAGCTGCTCCAGGCCGGCCGGCTGAGATCCGGTGACATCGTGGCGATGGCGACGAGCGCGATGGGTTTCAGCTGGGGCATGTCGCTGCTGGAGGTATCGCAATGAAAATCCTGATCCTGCATCAGGCGCCGTTCAAGAAAATGCGCTACGACCTCGTGCTCGACCATCGCGAACACGCGCTCACCTATATCGGGCTCGACAAACACTTGCGCGACTTGCCGGCCGGGCTGCCTTGCCGCCGGATCGCCTTGTCGCCCGATGCCGAACACGATCTGGTTCAAGCGGTGCTGACGCACGTCTCGCCTGACGACGGCTTTCACGCCGTGATCGCGTTGTCCGAATACGGCATCCTCGAAGCGTGCCGGATTCGGACGGCGCTCGGCATCGCCGGGCCGGCCTACGAGCAAATCGAGCTGGTGCGTGACAAGGTCAAGATGAAGCAGCGCATCGCGGAGGCGGGCGTCATACGCTATCCGCGCTTCATCGAACGGCCCGAGGATGTGCCGGGCCGGAAGTGGCATGGCAGGACGATCAGCAAACCGCGCGACGGGGCGTCGAGTCGCGGCATCGTCGTGCACGACAGCTTCGAGCAGGCGATCGACTACCTCGAATGCCAGCACGGCTGGGCAGGCCATGAAATCGAGGAGTATATCGACGCGCCGCTTTATCACTTCGACGGCGTGGTCGTCGACGGCAAGATCGAACACTTCCTGGCCAGCCGTTACATCAACACCCCGCTCGCCTACCTGTCCGGCGAGCCGGTCGGCTCGTTCCAGGTGGCGCCGAATCCTGTATTCGAGACGTTCTCCCGGCAAGTCGTCGAAGCCCTCGGCATCCGGCACGGCTGCATCCATATCGAGGCGTTCTTCAACGGCGAGGCATGCATCTTCCTCGAGGCGGCCAACCGTCTCGGCGGCGCCCGCATTGTAGAAACGCATCAGTTGCGGACCGGGGTCCACCTGCCCTCGATCGAGCTCAGCGACTACCTGAAGCTGCCGGCCCCGGCAGCGCACGCCGCATCCTCGTCCTACTACGGATTCCTGCTTTATCCCGGCCACCACCGTCACGAGCGGCCCGAGCTCGCGGTGCCCGACGACGTCGCCCAAAGCCCGCTGCTGGTCGAGCTGCAGCGTAATGACCTCCCCGCGGAGCAGCTGACCTACGACGAGGCGCTGATTCCGCTTTCGCTGGTGGCGCGAGCGGACTCGCCGGAACAGCTCGAGCACTTTCTTTGCCATTGTTTGCAACGCATCGGCCCGCCAGCCGGCCGCTGAGCCATCTGCAGCCGCCCTATCCGTTCAATCGCTTGCCCGGACTTTCCCCATGCACGACATTACCGATCGCATCATCACGCTCTCCTCGCTGTTCGACGCCCTGCGGGACGAGCCTCGCTGGCGCCGGCAACTGACGCCGCGGCAGATCGCCGAGATTGCCTCGCTATTCGATTCGCTCGCGCTCGAACAGGCCGTCTGGCGCGGCCTCGGCAACTTGCATGCCCTGCCCTGGGTCTACCATGCCGATCGCAACGACGTGACGGAGCTGCGCCCGCGCGGCGCCGTCACGATCAGCAGCCGCAGCCTGCCGGCCCAGTGGCGCGGCGTGCTGCTGGCATGGCTGACCGGGAATCGCGTGGCGGTGACCAGCGAATTCGTTTCATTCTGGGAAGCCATCGAGTCGGCGGCCGCTGCGGTGCGACAGCACGTTTTTCTGCCATTCGCGTTCTCACTGAACCCTGCATCGCAAGACGACGCGATTCTCGTCGAGGTTCCGCCGTTGCAATTGCCGGATGACGAGGACGTCGGCGCCCCGTCGATTCGCTATCGAATTGCACCGGGTGCCGCCACGCCCTATCCGCTGGAGCTGGACTTGTCGCATGCCTGGAGCGCCGCATTGGTCGACCGGACACGCCTGGCCGGCATATCGCTGAGCGATGCACGCCGGGAGCAGAGCGCCGCCCGAAAGGCGCTGCGCCTCGACAGCCGTGCGCGCTTCCTGTTTCACAAGATCCGGCAGTTGTCCTACTATCGCGGCTCGACGTTTCCCGACACGCTGGCGCGATTCAGCGACGTTCCGGTACTGGGCAAGGCCGAGCTGGAAGCGCATTCGCCACCCCACGGACGCGGCATGGGCGCCGGTGCGCTGCCTACCGGCGAGGTGCTGGTCTCCGGCTCCAGCGGCGGAAAGAAGCGCTACATCCCGTACTCGCAGCACGACTGGCAGAGCATGCTCCAGGAAGCCGTGCAAATGCTGTACGACTCCGGAATGGACGGGGACTCCAGCGGCGGAAAGAAGCGCTACATCCCGTACTCGCAGCACGACTGGCAGAGCATGCTCCAGGAAGCCGTGCAAATGCTGTACGACTCCGGATTGACGCCGGGCGACAAGGTCGTCAACACCCTGTACGGCGGACATCTGTACGGGGGCATGCTGACCAGTTCGCAGGAACTCGCGCAGATGCCGGTGGAGTCCTACACCGTCGGCCAGAATGTGACACCCGAAGAACTGGTCCATTTACGGCAGGCGTTCGGCGTCAACGTCATCATCGGCATTCCCAGCCTGCTCGAAACGCTGCTGAGCGGCGCCAAGCGCATCGATCCCGCATTCCGGATCGACAAGGTCATCTACGGCGGCGCGGCCTGGCAGGAAAGCCGCAAGCGCTGGCTAAGGGACGAATTCGGCACGAGCGTGGTGCGCAGCATCCTCGCCGCCAATGACGGCGCGCAGATCGGCTACCAGAGCGCAGACCTCGGCGGCGCCGCGCATCTCCTGGTCGACGACTACAACTATGTCGAGATCGTCGACGACGACGGGAAACCGCTGCCGGACGGCCAGCAAGGGCACATCCTGATCACCAACTGGCAAAAATTCGACTATCCGCTGGTTCGTTACCGGATCGGCGATGTCGGCCGGATCGTCCCCCATCCCCAAGGGCGCGTTCTGGAATACCTGGGCCGCAGCGACGGGCTGATCATCGTCAATGACCGCCAGGCGCTCTATCACCAGGACGTCGCCGACGCCCTCACACACGTGCCGATCATCCAGTTGCAATTGAGCATCCGCCGCCATCAGCAGTTCGAAACCTTGCGGGTCAACATCGAATCGCCGGAAAGCCTCGATACGGCCGCGCTGAGACAGCATCTGATCGATACGCTGCCGGCACTGCAATCGCACGGCATGATCTCCGAACAACTGCTGCAGTTCGAGGTGGAGGTCGTCCAGGTGGCGCGGGACACGCTGGTTCGCAGCCCGGTCAGCGGCAAGGTGCGTCTGGTCGAGGATCTGCGCGAGATCGTCCTGGAGACGATGCCGTGATCGAAGCGACGCTCTGTCCGGGCCCGCGTCAACTCGAGGGAGCGAGTGCCCAATGACCAAGCCCCCGATACTCTGGCCTCTGTACGCGCTGGCCTTCCTGCTGAATTTCGGCCGCGCCCTGACCTTCACCTTCTTTCCGATCTACCTGTCGACGAGCCTGGGGTTTTCTCCCTTGCAGGTGGGCTATGTCCTGGGCTTTCCCCTGATGATCGCGACGCTGGGCGGCGTCTATTGCGGGATCCTGGTCGACCGTTTCACGCCGCTGCGCGCGCTGCTGCTCGTGATCGTGGCATCCGCCGTGATCTATGCGCTGATCCCGACGACCAGCGGGTTCTGGTTCGTGTTCGTCTACCTGACGCTCATCGAGCTGTCGTTCACGACCATGCACCTGTCGATCAAATCCCTGCTCACCGGCCTGCTGCCGGAACAGCAGCGAAGCGCCGCATTTTCGGCCAACTACACGATCATCAACGTCGCGTTCTGCACCGCGCCGGTGGCCGGCATCGCGATCAGCCGTGTCTCGCCGCGGCTTCCGATGCTGGTGTCCGCCGGCTTGATCGTGGCGGCCCTGGCCATCCTGATCGTCCATTTCCAACGCTACCGCATCGATGCGAACACGGCCGGCCCGCAGGCGCGGGATCGCCTCGGAGCAAGGGAGATCCTGGCCGTGCTCGCCAGCGATACGCGCTTGCAGCTGTTCACCCTGGGCGGATTTTTCAGCTCGCTCGTCTACGCGCGATTCGCCACCTACCTTTCCCAGTATCTCGGGCGCGTGACGTTCGAGGCACAGGCCATGGAACGCGTGTCGCTGATCACCGCGGTCAACGCCGCAACCGTCATCCTGCTGCAATACCTGGTGGGGCGCCGGATATCCACCCGCAACATGCTGGCAGCCGTGGTGGCCGGCAGCGCCATGCTGGCAGCGGGGCTGCTGGTTTACGATCGTTCCGTGCTCCCCGCCGTCTGGATCGCCGGAACCCTCCTCTTCACGCTCGGCGAGATCCTGATCGTGCCTGCGGAATTCCTGTTCATCGATGCGATCGCGCGCCCCGACATGAAGGGTGCCTATTTCGGCGTCCAGAACATTGCGATGCTGGGCGGCGGGCTGAATGCCGTCTTCTGCGGGTTCTTGTTGAACAGCGGGCTCGGCGCGAACGCCCTGTTCTACTTCATGGTGTTTTTTTCCATGGTGGGCTGCCTGTTCTACGTGGCAGGCGTTCGCCATCAAGCCGGCGCGAAACCGGTCGGGCCGGCAAATGGGGAAGCTTGAGCATCGGTAGTCCCTCTAACCACCCACTCTCGGAGCGCCGACTCTGCCGCCCCACACTTCCCGCTTCGGCCGGGATGCTGGAAAAACGCCAGCAGCAGGTCGCCCCGCTCGAGAATCATCCAGTCGTCATCACGCCACGATTCCACGAAGCCGGGCTTCGCATGGAACAGCGACGTCGCGCGGAAATCGCGCGACCGGAGATTGGGGCTGGCAAAGTCGGTCAAGGCGGAGTCTCCGTTGTAGCGCTATAGAAGGCTGATCGAGCGGGCGCCAACGCATACGCTACGCCGAGAGTCGATTCCGCAATGACAGCACCCGCCGCGCACGCGACGCCTGATTTTTTCCAGACGATATGTACGCCGCCCCAATCGGGCGTTAGCATGCATCCCTGACGCCCGGCTGCTCGGGCGTGCATCGTTTTCTCCACGGAAATTCCCAGATGAAGCTTTCCTTCGAAGCGCTCGAAGCACTGGACGCGATCGACCGCACCGGCACGTTCGCCGAAGCGGCCGAGTTGCTGCACCGCGTCCCGTCGGCGCTGACCTATCTCGTCCAGAAGCTCGAAAGCGATCTCGGCGTGGTGCTGTTCGATCGCAGCGGCCGCCGGGCGAAGCTCACGCAGGCCGGCCGCGTGGTCGTCGACGAAGGCCGGCGGCTGCTGTTCGCCGCGGGCCAGCTCGAAATGCGGGCGCAGCGGATCCAGTCGGGATGGGAAGCGGAACTGCGCATCTGCATCGACGAGATCATGCCGTTCGCGGCGCTGTGGCCGTACGTCCATGCGTTCGACAAGCTGCAGATGGACACGCGCCTGCGCCTGTCGACCGAAGTGCTCGGCGGTTCCTGGGACGCGCTGATCACCCGCCGCGCCGACCTGATCGTCGGCGCGCCCGGCGAGCCGCCGGCGCTCGCGAACATCGTCACGCGCCCGATCGGCGAGATGCGCCACATCTTCGCGATCGCGCCGCACCACCCGCTCGCGGCCGAGCCGGAACCGCTGACGATGGCCGACGTCGCGCGCCATCGGCGCATCGTCATCAGCGATACGTCGCGCGAGCTGGCGCCGTGGTCGATCGACGTCGAGCCCGGCCAGCAGGTGCTCGCCGTGTCGAGCCTCGCCGCCAAGGTCGCCGCGCAATGCGAAGGCCTCGGCGTCGGCGCGCTGCCGGCGTGCATCGCCGATCGCGAGATCGCCGACGGCAAGCTCGTCGCCCGCACGGTCACCGGGATGCGGGACGTCACGCAATGCTTCCTCGCGTGGCGCGACGACGAGGTCGGCCGCGCGCTGGGCTGGTGGATCGAGCAGTTCGACCGCCCGGACCTGATCGAGCGGTTCACCCAAAGCCTCTGACCGAAACGGCCGTCAGGTCGCCACGCTTTGCGCGGCGGCGGCCGGCCGCTCGATGCCGGCGAGCGTGCCGCCGAGCCGCATGAGTTCCGCGACGAGCCAGCGTTCGCCCGTTTCTTCGCAGCGCTGCAACGCGGCGTCGAGCACGGCCTTCGCTTCCTCCGCGCGACCGTCGGCGGCGACGTAGCGCGCGTATTGTGCGAGCAGGAACGTCCGCGGCGCGCCATAGCCCGTTTCCGACAACGCGTCGAGCGCGGCACGGAACGGCGCCGCCCGCGACGCACCCGCGCCGGTCGCGGCCTTCACGCATTCGTCGTAGCAATCGCAGCAGGCCAGCCATACGCGAAAGCCCGCGCGGCTCGCGCACGCGCGCAGCGCGGCAATGCCCCGCTCGGCCACGTCGAACGCGCCGGCGAGCAGCGCGACCGGGATCAGCCCCTCGGCCAGCACGTTACCGATCACGGTGTCGGGCGCGTAATCCCTTGCGAGGTCGAACGCCTGCGTCGCGCTGCGCAGCGCGTCGTCCGGCGCGCCGAGCGCCCACTGCACGCGGGCGAACATCGCCTGCGCGACGATCCCGTGCTCGGGGTGCAGGCCGGCCTCGTGCCAGCGCCGTTCGCCGTACGCGCACACGCTCAGCATCTGCTCGAGCCTGCGGTGCGCGGCTTCCTGCTCGCCCGCATAGTGAAGCGCGCTTGCCTCGGCATGTAACGCGAGCACCTTCGCCGACCCACGTTCGCTTCCGTGCGCCCGGGTGCGCAGACGGCGCGCCCACCGCAATGCGTCGCGCGCATCGCCGGCCTGCTGGCTCGCGCTCCATCGGCCCCACAGCGCGCGCAGCTCGTATTCGGCGTTCCCCGCCGCGACGGCGAGCCCATGCACCTCCGACCAGGCCGCGTGCACGGCCTGCGTCGCGTTCGCCGTATAGGCCAGCGCGACCGCAAACGCGGCGAGCAGGCGCATCCGCGTGTCGTCGGACACCGGCCCGACGTCCGGATCGCGCGCCGCGGCCAGCGCGACGCGCGCCCGCTCGCAGCATTCGTCGACGAGCGACAGGTCGAACAGGCACGGCACCGCGACCGCCGCCAGCGCGATGCCGACCGTCTTGTCGCCGCTCGGCGAGAAGGCCCAGTCGAGCGCGGCGCGCAGGTTGCCGAGCTCGTGCCGGACAGCCTCGAGCCAGGCGGACGCCCGCGCGTCGAATCGGCCCGCCGGCGCCTGCATGAACAGCGTGTGGAAGAAACGCGCATGCGCGAGCGCCGCGGCCTTGCATTCGCCGTTGTTCTCGAGTTGCCGAAGCGCATAGGCGCGCGTCGTCGCGAGCAGCCGGTAACGCGGCGCGCCGCGCGCGTCCTCGCGGATCAGCAGCGATTTCGCGACCAGGCCGGCCACCGCGTCGAGGATCGCCGTGCCCGACAGCACACCGCCTTCGACGACGTGCTCGACTGCCTCGAGCGAGAAGCTGTCGCGGAACACGCCAAGCCAGCGCAGCAGCATGCGCTCGTGCTCGTCGAGCAGCCGGTAGCTCCAGTCGTACATCGCCTGCAGCGTCTGGTGGCGCGGCAGCGCGGTCCGGAAGCCGCCCGTCAGCAGCCGGAAGTGGTCGTCGAGATGCGTCGCCAGCACGTCGACGCCCAACAGCGCCGCACGGGCCGCCGCCAGCTCGATCGCGAGCGGCAGGCCGTCGAGGCGCCGGCAGATCGCCGAAATCAGCAGCAGGCCGCGCGTATCGAGCGGAAAGCCCTGGTCGGCGGCACGCGCGCGGGCGATGAACAACTGCACCGCGCTCGTCGCCAGGATCGCGTCGCAACCGTCGGCTTCGCCGGGCACGTTCAGCGGCGGCACCGGGCGCAACCATTCGCCGCGAATGCGCAGCGCCTCGCGGCTCGTCGCGAGGATGCGCAGGTCCAGGTGGGCGTCCGCGAGCGCGCCGGCGAGCTGCGCGACCGCATCGATCACGTGCTCGCAGTTGTCGAGCACGAGCAGCATCCGGCGATCGGCGAGGTGGGCGACGAGGGCGTCGAGCGTGGCCGGCCCCGTCGGCTCGTCGATGCCGAGCGCGGCGGCGAGCGCATCGGGCACGAAACGCGGGTCCGACACGGCCGCCAGCGGCACGAATGCGACGCCGTCGGCGAAGCGGGCGGCGACCTGCGTCGCCACCTCCACCGCGACGCGGGTCTTGCCGATGCCGCCCGCGCCGACCAGCGTCACGACGCTCGCGGCATCGAGCGCGGCGATCACTTCCGCGATCGTCTGCTCCCGGCCAATGAGCGCGGACGACGCGACGGCGCACCGCGGCAGCGCGTCGCGCGGCGCCGGCGGCTCGTCCGGCGCGCGCGGCGCATCGTCGTCGCGGCGGAGCGCGAGCCGATAGCCGCGGCCCGGGACGGTCACGATCAGGTCGCGATCATCGGCAAGCGCCTTGCGCAGCGCGGCGATATGCACCTGCAGGTTGTTTTCCTCGACCACCGTGCGCGGCCACACGCGCTGCATGATGTCGTCCTTCGATACCAGCGCGCCATTCGCGTGGATCAGCAGCTCGAGAATGTCGAAGGCTCGGCTGCCGATCCGCAACGGCTCGCCGTTCGCGCGGATTTCACGTCTATCGAGAAAGACTTGAAGTGCTCCAATGTGGATCATGGCGATTCGGTCTTTCCTGAAATGAGTCAACGGCGGCAGGCGCGGCATGCCGCCGGTCAGGCTATCGATGCTACGTCTTATGCACGTTTCCATGCTTTAAATATTCAGAACCCACTGATCAAATTTATTGAAATGACGCAGTGCGGCAATCCGGACATGCCCTGCGTTGACGCGGGTCTGCCGAGTTTTCGGGCAATATTTCAGCGTCCGGCGTGCTTCCCGGTATTTCATTCCGAAGATCATTTTAATCGGCTGAATGGCGCGACAGCCGCGCATGCTTTATACGAATGAATATTCGAATTTACCCATGCATTCATATTCCAGCCGTGAACCGGCAATTCCGCGCCGCTGCCGTGCGGTGCTTCGCTTCCGCTTCAGAACGATTCAGGTTTTGCGCAGGACTTTCGGTGGACGGCCGCGCACACTGCAGCACAGCGACGGCACAACGGCCCGCTCGCGCCGGTGCGCGCCGGCGGCGTTCCTTTCACCGACACCGGACCTACCCACCCAAATGAACGACGCACCGACCGCCGACACGATCGCCTTCGACAGCGGCATTGCCGCGCGGCACGACCGCCGCGCGCGCGCGATGGCCGCCCGGTTCGCCCGCTGAGGACGACGACGATGGGACGAAGCGTCGCCGGCATCCCGATTCCCGACAGCGCACTCGCATGCGCGGCAGCCGCGACGGTGGCCGCGCAGGAGCCGGAGATCCTGTACCGGCACGCGATGCGGGTGTTCCTGTTCGCGTCGCTCATCGGCCGGCGCCGCACGCTGGCGTTCGATTCCGACCTGCTGTACGTCGCCGCGCTGTTTCATCTCGTCGGCCTGACGGAGCGTTACCGGCATTCATGCCAGCGCTTCGAGATCGACAGTGCGAATGCCGCGCGCACGTTCCTCGCCGAACACGGCGTGCCGCCGACGGACTCGGCCGACGCGTGGCAGGCGATCGCGCTGCATACCGCATTCGGCCTCCATTCGCACATGGCGCCGCTCACGGCGCTGCTCGGCACGGGCGTCGAAACCGAGTTGTTCGGCGCGCACTTCGACGAAGTCACGCGCGCCGAGCGCGATGCCGTGCTGTGCGCGTGGCCGCGCGGCGCAGGCTTCAAGGAGCTGTTCCTCGAAGCGCTCGCCGAAGGCCTCGCGCAGCGCACGGCGACGACCTTCGGCAGCATCGGCGACGACGTGCAGGAGCGGTACGACCCGAACTACCGCCGCATGAACTTCTGCGGCCGGGTGCTCGGCTCGAACTGGCAGGACTAGTTCCGCGGGCGCGCGTGAACGAAGCCCGGCGAGCGTCACCGCTGACGGTTGAAGCGGAGGATGAGGCTGTCGATTTCCGTCGCGAGGATCATGTCCGCGCAGTTGGCCGGGAGTTTCTCGCCCCGGCACTGCGGCTTGTAGACCGCGTCGCCGATCCGGATCGACCGCCCGCTCAGCGCGCAGCAGCTGCGCTTGCGGGACTTCGCGCTGATCCAGCGCTGTTCGTCGTAGCGAAAGCGCGTCGCGTCGCTCCACGACAGCAGCACCGCCGAGCCGGTCTGCCGCTCGGCGGCGACGACCGTGGCCCGACGGCGCGTGCTGCCGCTCGACGGCACCGGCGCGGCGTTGCGGCGGCGGTAGCCCGCGCCGCTCGCATCGCGCAGCGATGGCGGCATTGCACGTCCGGTCTCGGGAGATGCGTCGAGCAGCGTGATCATCCGCGCCCAACGGCTGAATTCGTTCATGGCGGCGTGTCCTTGGAAATGGCGCAGCCCCCCGTTCGCGTCGCTGTCCGGCACCGGCAGCGCGGCGTGGGCCGACACGGGGCGACGATAACCGTTGCGCGATGAAAAGTCCTTTAGCGAATCTGAATCGTTCTGGCCGCGCTTCCGACACCGCCGACAGGAATCCGAATCACCCCTCGAATCCGTGCGCGCGTTCAAG
Source organism: Burkholderia stagnalis (assembly GCF_039848545.1). NCBI lineage: Bacteria > Pseudomonadati > Pseudomonadota > Betaproteobacteria > Burkholderiales > Burkholderiaceae > Burkholderia > Burkholderia stagnalis. Next base: position 333,601 of record NZ_CP156687.1, on the reverse strand, counting down.
AAATTTCAGGTCGCTTCAGTACACGCCGGGGGGCTGACGTGTAGCCTCCCCGCTGTGTTCGTATCCGTCGCGATCGCATCGTCGCATCGTGACAGCGAGCGCCTTGCGGTTGTCGGGCGAGGTTGCCACGCACCGATCACCTTCATCATCGTTTCACGCGGTGTCGTTCCGCCGCACGCTCAAGGAGACCCCATGCGTTCCACGCAAACCGACGCCGTCGAATCGACCCGGCGTCGCGAGATGCTGTTCGCCGGCGCGACGGCCGTCGCCGCCGCCGCGCTGCCCACCGCGGCCACTGCCGCCGGCGCGCCGAAACAGGCCGCCGCCCCTTCTGCCCATCACGGAGCCCATGCCATGAACACCATCACGACGAAAGACGGCACGCAGATCTACTACAAGGACTGGGGCGCCGGCCGCCCGGTCGTCTTCTCGCACGGCTGGCCGCTGTGCGCCGATGCATGGGACGCGCAGATGCTGTTCCTGGTGCAGCACGGCTACCGCGTGATCGCGCACGACCGCCGCGGCCACGGCCGCTCGGGCCAGCCGTCGCACGGCAACGACATGAACACCTATGCCGACGATCTCGCCGCGCTGCTCGACGCGCTCGACCTGCGCGAAGCCACGCTGGTCGGCCATTCGACGGGCGGCGGCGAAGTTGCGCACTACATCGGCCGCCACGGCACCAGGCGCGTCGCGAAGGCGGTGCTGATCGGCGCGGTGCCGCCGATCATGGCGAACACGGCCGCCTACCCGGGCGGCCTGTCGATCGACGTGTTCGACGGCATCCGCAAGAACGTCGCCGAGAACCGCTCGCAGTTCTACAAGGATCTCGCGGTGCCGTTCTTCGGCTTCAACCGGCCGAACGCAAAGGTGTCGCAGGGCACCATCGACGCATTCTGGGCGCAGGGGATGATGGGCGGCATTCTCGGCCAGTATCTGTGCGTCAAGGAATTCTCCGAGGTCGACTACACGGAAGACCTGAAGAAGATCGACGTGCCGACGCTGATCCTGCACGGCGACGACGACCAGATCGTGCCGATCGATCATTCCGCGCACCTGTCGGCGAAGCTCGTGAAGAAGGCGCAGCTCAAGGTGATCCCCGGCGGCTCGCACGGGATGTGCGTCGTCGACGCCGACAAGATCAACGCCGAACTGCTCGCGTTCCTGAAGGCGTAACGCGCCGGCGCTCGCGGCGACGCCCGGGCGCCTCGGGCGCCGCGAGCGCCTGCCGGCGCGCGCCGAATTCGCTCACGCGTGCCGGCGCGGCGGCGGCGCGGTGCCTGCCGGCTGCCATTCCCGTTGAAATTCCCGCTGCAATACCGGCATCGATGCCGGCCCGGCCAACGCCTTTTCGCCCGCCCGCTCGCGCGCGTAGCGCGCATGGCATACGGCGACGCGTTCGAATTCCCCCTCGGCGCGCAGCTTTTCCAGTGCATACGCGCGGGTCGATTCGCTGAGCCGGTACTGCGCGCGGGCGGTACGGAACTCGACGCTCAACAGCGACTTCGCGACCAGCTCGCCGAGCCCGCCGATGGTCTCCTCGATCGGCGTACCGAATACCGCCGCCACCGCGCACGCGGCATCGAACGTGAACGGGCCGAAGAAGCATCCGAGGCGCCGAAACAGCGCGCGCGCCGCGGGGCTCAGCAGCGCATGGCTCCAGTCGAACGTCGCGCGCAGCGCCTGGTGGCGCGGCAGCGCGGCTCGCAAGCCGCCCGTCAGCAGGTTCAGGCGGTCGTCGAGGCGCGTGGCGACGCCTTCGATGCCGAGCGTCGCGACGCGCGCGGCCGCCAGTTCGATCGCCAGCGGCAGCCCCTCGAGACGCCGGCAGATGTCCCCGGCCAGCCGGATGCCGGCTTCGTCGGGCGCGCAATCGGCCGTCGCCGCGCGGACGCGGCAAAGAAACAGCTGGACCGCGGAACAGCCGGCGATCTCGTCGGCTCGCGCGCCGCTGGCGGGCACGGCGAGCGGCGCAACGCGCAACATCTGCTCGGCCGGGACGTGCAGCGGCTCGCGGCTGGTCACGAGCATCCGCAGCGTCGCGATGCGCGCCGCGAGCGCGTCGACGAGACCGGCAACCACGTCGACGACGTGCTCGGCGTTGTCGAGCACCACCAGGCAGCGCGACGCGGCGAGCGCGTCGGCGATGCCGTCGATGCCCGGGTCATCGTGGCCGGCCATGTCGAGCGCGGCGGCGAGCGCGCGCAGCACGTCGTCGCGCGTCGTGGCGCGCGCGAGTTCCACCCAATGCACGGTGTCGCGCGCGCGGCGCCGCAGGTCGCGGGCGACGTGCGCGGCGAGGCTCGTCTTGCCGATGCCGCCGGCGCCGACCAGTGTGACGACCGGCATCCGGTCGAGCATGTCGACGATCTGGCCGATCTCGGCCTGCCGCCCGATCAGCGGCGCGAATGAGGAAGGCAGGCCGTCGCCGCGCAGCGGCGCGTGCTCCGGCCGAGCCGCCGGTGCATCCGCGCGCGGGCCGGCCACCAGCATGTAGCCCCTGCCGGGCACGGTCTTGATCAGGTCGCGGCGGTCGCCGAGCAGCTTGCGCAACGCGGCGACGTGCACCTGGAGGCAGTTCTCCTCGACGATTACGCCCGGCCAGACGGCGTCCATGATGTCGTCCTTCGACACGACGCGACCGGCCGCGCGATGCAGCACCTCGAGAATGTCGAACGCGCGCGCGCCGATGCGCAGCGGCATGCCGTGGCGGCGAATGTCGCGCTGTTCGAAATCCACCGACAACGTCCCGATCTGGATCATGGCTGCCTCCGGCGACCTTTCGACGATGGCCCGCCGAACGCTGCGGCATCGGGCCGGGAATCGGCGCCCTGCGCCCCCTGACGCACGATCGTGACTGGCATTGCCACGTGTGCAACCCGACTGTAAGCAGCCGCGGGCCGCCTGTCTTGAACGAAAGTCCACTGTGTGGGGGGCACGCCGCGGATTTTCGTTCAATTATGCTTGGGGCTGTCACGCGTCCCGTATAAACTGGCCGCCGGATTGTTCGCTCCCCTTCAAGGATTCCGCGCCATGTCGCCTTCACTCGCCGCGCCCCCCGCACCGCCGCCCAAGGACACGCTCGGATGCGTGGCGGGCCTGCTGTCGAGGGATGTCGAACATGTCGCGGACGGCCTCACGCTGCATCGCAAGTGCATGCCCAGCGAGCAATTCGAGCGCATCGTGATGCCCGCCTGCGACCGCGGCTTCCTGGTCGGCGTTTCGCTGAACGACGGGCATCGACGCACGTTGTATCGGGGTGCGCGCAGCGCGGAACGGTCGTTCCGCCATCACTCGATCTACATCCGGGACTTTTCCGAGCATTTCCACGCGGACCTCTACGGCAATTTCGATTTCGTGCTCGTGGAGCTGTCACGCGCGTATCTCGACCGCCTCGGCGACGAACACGGCGGCGCGCCCATCGGCGGCCTGACCTGCGCGGCCGACGCGCGCGACCCGCTCCTCGGCCATCTCGCGCATGCGGTTGCCGACAGCCTCGACGTGCCGGGCGCGCTCAATACGCTGTTCGTCGAGCAGATGGGGCTTGCCATCGGCACGCACCTCGCGCGCCGCTACGGCAGCGCGGCCCAGCGCGACCTCGCGCGCAAGGGCACGCTGTCGCCCGCGCACCTGGCGCGCGCGAAGGAACTGCTGATGCAGAAGGCGAACGCCGGCGTGTCGCTCGCGGATGTCGCGCAGGCGTGCAACCTGTCGCGCGGTTATTTCATCCGCGCGTTCTCGCGGACCACCGGCCGCACGCCGCACCAGTGGCTGCTCGATCAGCGCGTAGCCGAGGCGCGGCGGCTGATCGAAACGACCGCCATGACGCTCGCCGAAATCGCCGCGGCGTGCGAATTCGCGGACCAGAGCCACCTGAGCCGCGTGTTCGCGAAGGTCGTCGGCCATGCCCCCGGCGCGTGGCGGCGCGGCGCGGGGCGCTGAACCGACGCTTGCGCCGGCGCATAGCCCATCGCACGGCGCAATGCAAGTTAATCGTTATGAAAATTCCGGCGGCGGGGACGCATTCAGAACGTTTCATGTGACGGCGCGCGACGGGTCGCCTATCCTCGGCGTGCCAGCCCGGCACCCACCGAACCGCCGACCACCAGGCATCACCAGGAATCACCATGAACGACACCCGACTGCCCGTGCTGCTGAGCTTCAACGGCGGCTTCGTCGATACCGCGGGCTTTCTCGCGCTGCAAGGGCTCTTTACCGCACACGTGACCGGCAACTTCGTCACGCTCGGCGCGACGCTCGTGTCCGGCACGTCAGGCGCGATCGCGAAACTCGCGGCGCTGCCCGTGTTCTGCGTCGCGATCGTGCTCGCCACTGTCTGCGCGAACCGGCTGAACGCACGCGGCGCCGACGCGCTGCGCGTGATGCTGCTCGCGCAGGCCGCGCTGCTGACGGGCGGCGCGGCGCTCGCGGTATCCGTCGGGCCGTTTCCCGACAGCGATGCGCTGCCCGCGCTCGCGACCGGCATGACGCTCGTCGTCGCGATGGCCGTGCAGAACGCGCTGCACCGCCTGCATCTGTCCGACGCGCCGCCCACCACGCTGATGACGGGCACCGTCACGCAGATCATGATCTCGCTCGGCGAGCGCATCGGTTCGCACACGCCGCGCAAGCCGGGCGACGATGCGCGCCTGCGGAAGATGGCCGTCAGCGTCGCCGCGTTCGCCGCCGGTTGCGGCGCGGCGGCCGGCCTCTATCTGGCGGCCGGGCTGTGGTGCCTGTTCCTGCCGCCGCTGCTCGTGATGATCGGCCGCGCGTGCAGCGTTGCACCGGGCAGCGCGCCCGACAGCACGCCGCGCTGATTGCTCCCGTCTCCCGCCGCGCGCCTCGCGCCGCGCGGCGATAAAAAAAGCTGCCGCGTCGCCGACGCGGCAGCTTCTTCACGTGTTCACGGTTCGAGCCGGGCGAGCCCGGCCCGCCGTCCTTACTTCGCGTGCACCGCCGGGATGATCTCGTGGGCGTTCGCGGTACGCTGCTTCGCCTTGTGCACCATCGTGTACGCGTAGTCGACGCCGATCCCGTACGCGCCCGAATGCTCCTTCGCGATCGCCATCACGGCGTCGTAGGTGCCGCGGCGCGCCCAGTCGCGCTGCCATTCGAGCATCACCTGCTGCCAGGTCACCGGCACGACGCCGGCCTGAATCATGCGCTGCATCGCGAAGTCGTGCGCTTCCTTCGTCGTGCCGCCCGATGCGTCGGCCACCATGTAGATCTCGTAGCCGCCTTCGAGCATCGCGCACAGTGCGAACGTGTTGTTGCACACTTCGGTCCACAGGCCCGACACGACCACTTTCTTGCGGCCGTTCTTCGCGAGCGCGTCGCGCACCTTCTGGTCGTCCCACGAGTTCATCGAGGTCCGCTCGAGCAGCGGGTGATCCGGGAACACGTCGAGCAGCTCCGGATACGTGTAGCCCGAGAAGCTCTCGGTCTCGACGGTCGTGATGATCGTCGGGATGTCGAAGGTTTTTGCCGCCTTCGCCAGCGCGACCACGTTGTTCTTCAGCACTTGCCGGTCGATCGACTGCACGCCGAATGCCATTTGCGGCTGCTGGTCGATGAAAATCATCTGACAGTTGTCCGGGGTAAGTACTTCGAGTTTCGGGTTGCTCATGTTGACTCCATCCTCTCAATCATCAAAACGTTACGGGCAGGCCGGCTTTCGCCGCATAACCGATGCGTCGGACGCACGGCAAGCGTGTGTCGCCGCATCGGCGCCGCCGAGCTTTTCGGCGTCTTTTTCATGCTAGCAACGTCCGGCTGAAATATCCTTAAATCTCCTTAATTCACCCGCGATGCACGGCGCAAGCGCGCATCGCCTGCCTACAATGCAATCGTCGCGGGGCATGCCGCACGCGCATTCCTGCCTTTCGCCTCATTCGTCCACGCACCGCCCGAGGATCCACCCATGAAGATCTATGTCCTGTCGTTGCTCGCCGGCCTGCTGGTCGGCGTGATCTACAGCCTGCTGCACGTCCGCTCGCCCGCGCCGCCGCTCGTCGCGCTGGTCGGCCTGCTCGGCATCCTCGCCGGCGAGCAGGTCGTGCCGGTTGCCAAGCAGATGCTGTCGGGCACCGCGTTCCACACGGCATGGCGCGAATCGAAGTGCAATCAGCATATGTTCGGCGCATTGCCGGGGCGCGACGCGAATGCCGCCACCCAGGTCGCCAGCCAATCCACGGAGAACCGTACATGACCACGTCCAGCCCGAAATCGCCCGACATCATCCTGCGCAACGGGCGCTTCACGACCCTGAACCCGTCGCGCCCGACCGCGAGCGCGGTCGCGATCACCGACGGCGTCTTCTCGGCCGTCGGCGACGACAGCGAAGTGATGGCCCTCGCGGCCGGCCACACGGAAGTCGTCGATCTCGGCGGCCGCTCGGCGCTGCCGGGCCTGATCGACAATCACCTGCACATCATCCGCGGCGGGCTGAACTTCAACATGGAGCTGCGCTGGGACGGCGTGCGCTCGCTCGCGACCGCGATGGACATGCTCAAGCACCAGGTGGCGATCACGCCGGCGCCGCAATGGGTGCGCGTGGTCGGCGGCTTCACCGAGCACCAGTTCGTCGAGAAGCGGCTGCCGACGATCGAAGAACTGAACGCGGTCGCGCCCGATACGCCGGTGTTCATCCTGCACCTGTACGACCGCGCGATGCTCAACGCCGCCGCGCTGCGCGTGGTGGGCTACACGAAGGACACGCCCGAGCCGCCGGGCGGCGAAATCGTGCGGGACGCGCACGGCAACCCGAGCGGCCTGCTGCTCGCGAAACCGAACGCCGCGATCCTGTATTCGACGCTCGCGAAAGGCCCGAAGCTGCCGCTCGAATACCAGGTGAACTCGACGCGCCACTTCATGCGCGAGCTGAACCGCCTCGGCGTGACCGGCGCGATCGACGCGGGCGGCGGCTTCCAGAATTATCCGGAGGACTACCAAGTCATCCAGCAGCTCGCCGACGCGAAGCAGCTGACGATCCGCCTCGCCTACAACCTGTTCACGCAGAAGCCGCAGCAGGAGAAGGACGATTTCCTGAACTGGACCAGGACGTCGCGCTACAAGCAGGGCGACGACTATTTCCGCCACAACGGCGCGGGCGAGATGCTGGTGTTCTCCGCGGCGGACTTCGAGGATTTCCGCCAGCCGCGCCCGGACATGGCGCCGGAGATGGAATCCGATCTCGAGGACGTCGTGCGGATCCTCGCGCAGAACCGCTGGCCGTGGCGCATGCACGCGACCTACGACGAGACGATCAGCCGCGCGCTCGACGTGTTCGAGAAGGTGAATCGCGAGACGCCGCTCGCGGGCCTCAACTGGTTCTTCGATCACGCGGAGACGATCTCCGAGCGTTCGATGGATCGCATCGCGGCGCTCGGCGGCGGCGTCGCCGTGCAGCACCGGATGGCGTACCAGGGCGAGTATTTCGTCGAGCGCTACGGCGCGAAGGCCGGCGAGGCGACCCCGCCCGTCGCGAAGATGCTGTCGAAGGGGCTGAAGGTGTCCGCGGGCACCGACGCGACGCGCGTCGCGAGCTACAACCCGTGGGTGTCGCTGTCGTGGCTCGTGACCGGGCGAACCGTCGGCGGCCTGCGCCTGTATCCGCAGGCGAATTGCCTCGACCGCGAAACGGCGCTGCGGATGTGGACCGAGAACGTCACGTGGTTCTCGAACGAGGAAGGCAAGAAAGGCCGGATCGAAGTCGGCCAGCTCGCCGACCTGATCGTGCCCGACCGCGATTTCTTCGCATGCGCCGAGGCCGACATCGCCGACACGACGTCGCTGCTGACGGTGGTGGGCGGCAAGGTCGTCTATGCGGCAGGCCCGTTCGCCGGCCGCGACGCGCCGCCGCCGCCCGCGATGCCCGACTGGTCGCCCGTGCGCGCATTCGGCGGCTATGCCGGCTGGGGCGCGGCAGGCGGCGACGGCCAGCCGCTGCACCGCGCGGCCGCGCAGATGTGCGGCTGCGCGAGCGCGTGCGGCGTGCACGGCCATGCGCATGCGCGCGCGTGGTCGAGCGAGGTGCCGGCCTCCGACCTGAAATCGTTCTGGGGTGCGCTCGGCTGCGCATGCTGGGCCGTCTGATGAACGGCATCGTCCGCCGGATCGACGCGCACGCGGCCGCGCTGCTGCGGCCGCTGGTGCAGAGCCGGTTCGTCCGCTGGCTGGGCCTGCTCGGCCTGTGCTCCGCCTACCTGCAGGGCGGCCTGCACAAGGCCGGCGATTTCGGCGCGGCCATCGCCGAGATGCGGCACTTCGGCGTCGAGCCGGCCGCGCCGGTCGCGGCGCTGGTGATCGCGGTCGAGCTGGTCGCACCGCTGCTGATACTCACCGGCGTGCTGCGCTGGCTCGGCGCCGGCGTGCTCGCGGGCTTCACGCTGTTCGCCGCGAGCGTCGCGAACGCGTTCTGGCACGCGCCGCCGGATGCCCGCTTCGGGCTCACTGCCGCGTTTCTCGAACACGTCGGGCTCGCATGCGCATTCGCGCTGGTTGCGCTGCACGACCTGCATGAGCGCAGCGTGCCCACTCCCCCCGACACCGGCTCCCGATAGCCGGTTCATCCTCTAATGCCAACACCATGTCGAACCAGGTAATGAAACAAACTTCGATGAAACTCAAGACGCTCGTGCTTTCCGCCGCACTCGGCCTCGCCGTGTCGATCGGCACGGCGGGCGTCGCGCACGCCGCGCAGCCGGCCCGCCCCGCGCCGACCGTCGCCGTCGCGCCGCAATTCGATACGACCCACGTGTACGTCGCGCCCGAGGACGTCGACCGCTTCGTCGCGAGCTTCCTCGCGACCTTCGGCGGCAAGAGCACGCCGCAGGTCGTCGCGACGGTCACGCCGACGCCCAGCTCGACCACGTCGCAACTGCTGCAGACGCCGGTCGGCACGGTGTCGCTGTTCGGCTTCAAGACGCCCGTGCCCTATCCGTTCGGCGCGGAACGCACCGGCTACCTCGTGAGCGACATCGACCGCGCGATCCGCGATGCGCGGGCAGCCGGCGCGAGCGTGCTGGTCGAGACGTTCCCGGATCCCATCGGCCGCGACGCGGTGATCCAGTGGCCGGGCGGCGTCAACATGCAGCTCTACGTCCACACGACGAAGCCCAACTACGCGCCGTTCGAACGCGTGCCGGAGAACCGCGTCTACGTGCCCAGCGACGTCGCGAACGCGTTGATCCGCGGCTTCGCGCGCTTCTCGCACGGCAAGGTGGTGTCCGATGTCGCGCAGGCGCCCGGCGTCGAGATCGGCCGGCCCGACGACCACTATCGCCGGGTGCGGATCGAATCGCCGTTCGGCAAGATGGTCGTGCTCGTGACGGACGGCCGCCTGCCCTATCCGTACGGCCGCGACACCACCGGCTACGAAGTCGCGAACCTGGCGGAGACGCTCGACAAGGCGAAGGCCGCGGGCGTGACCGTGCTCGTGCCGCCGTATTCGGCCGATGGACGCGACGCCGCGATGGTGCAATTCCCCGGCGGCTACGTCGCCGAGATCCACCAGACGGCGCAGCCGTGACGCGCACCGCCGCGCGGCTCTGCGCATCGCTCGTCGCGCTGTTGCCGCTGTGGCCGATGGCCGCCGCCGCGCAGGAAACCGACGCGCCGATCGTGCCGGACGACCTGCCGGCGCAGCGCCCGGCGATCATGACGAACCGCTGGCAGGAACGCTGGTATGCGCTCGCGAACCCGGCCTTGCGCACCGAGCCGCTCGACAGCCTGAAGTACATCCGGCTGTCGGCCACCGATCCGTACAGCTACGTGTCGCTGGGCGCGGTGCTGCGCGAGCGGTTCGAATCGTCCGACGCGGGCAATTTCGGCGTCGGGAAGACGGCCGGCGATTCGTACCTGATCCAGCGTTTTCGCTTCAACGTCGACGTGCACCTGAACCGGCACGTCGAGCTGTACACCGAGTTCGAGGATGCGCGCGCGTTCGGCAAGAACACCGTGACGCCCGTCGACAAGAATCCGCTCGACCTGCGGCTCGCGTTCGTGTCGTTCGTGCAGCCGTTCGATGCGGGCACGTTGAAGGTCCGCGTCGGGCGGCAGGATTTCCTGTTCGACCTGCAGCGCTTCGTGTCGTCGCGCGATGGCCCGAACGTGCGGCAATCGTTCGATGCGGTGTGGGCGAACTGGGTGAGCGGCCCGTGGCGCGTGATCGGCTTCGTCAGCCAGCCGGTGCAGTATCGCGACGTCAAGGCGTTCGACGATACGTCGAACCCGGGCATGCGGTTTCATACGATCCGGATCGAACGCCAGGTGTTGGGAAAGAACGAGCTCTCCGCGTACTACTCGCTGTACGAGCGCGACAACGCACGCTATATCGGCGCACGCGGCAACGAACGCCGCAACGTGTTCGATGCGCGCTTCGCGGGCGCGGCCAGCGGCATCGATTGGGATCTCGAAGCAATGGGGCAGACGGGCAGCGTCGGCCCCGAGCGCGTGCGCGCGTGGGCGGCGGGTTCGCGCGTCGGCTACACGTTCGCCAAGGCCGCATGGTCGCCGCGCGTCGGATTGCAGATCGACGCGGCGTCCGGCGACCGGCATCCGGGCGACGGCACGCTCGGCACGTTCAATCCGCTGTTTCCGAACGGCTACTACTTCACGCTCGCGGGTTTCACCGGCTATTCGAACCTGATTCACGTGAAGCCGTCGATCACGGTCAAGCCGCTGCCGAAGCTCACGCTGCTCGGCGCGCTCGCATTCCAGTGGCGCGCGACGACGGACGACGCGGTCTACACGCAGCCCGCCACCCCGGTCGCCGGCACCGCCGGGCGCGGCACGCGCTGGACGGGGGCATATGCGCAGGTGCGCGCCGACTATACCTTCAACAGCCACCTGACGGGGGCCGTCGAAGGCGTCTACTATGCGGTCGGCGACACGATCCGCGCGGCGGGCGGCCACAACAGCGAGTACCTGGGCGTCGAGCTGAAGTTCGGGTGGTAAGCGCGCGGCCACGCGGGAAGGACTCGCCAGCCGGCGCCGGGTCGGCCGCTTTCCATTCGGGGCTGCCGGCCCGTCACGTTCCGGAATGGCGTCCGTCGCACCTGATCTCGGCCGAAGGCATGCCGAACAAGTAGCCCTGTGCGAGCACATCCGGAAATTGCCGGATCCAGTCCAGTTGACGATCGTTCTCGACGCCTTCGACGACGACCGACAGACCGAGCTTGCGCGCCATCTCGATCATGCTCGCGACGATCAGGCAAGGTCGCGCGTCATGCGGGATATCCTCCAGCAGCGAGCGATCGATCTTCACTCCGCTGAGCGGATATCGCCACAAGTTGACCAGCGACGCATATCCCGTGCCGAAGTCGTCCATGACGATCCCGACGTTCATCGCACGCAACGCATCGAGCTGGGCCATCACGTGATCGGCGTGCTCCAGCGTGGCCGTTTCCGTCATTTCAAGAATCAGCCGCTCCGGCGGAACATCGAAACGCCGAAGGACGGAGCGAATCGCATCGGGCACCCCGCCTGCCGTCAGGCAAACCGCTGAAAGGTTGACGGATATGGGAAGGCGGTGGCACGGTCCGCTCCCGATCTTGAGCGTGCGACACACCTGCTCCAGCACGACTTCCGTGATGCGGAGAACGAGCCCCGTCCGCTCCGCCGTTTCGATAAATGCCCCGGGCGTCACCAGCCCTCTCACGGGGTGCCGCCAGCGGATCAGCGCCTCGTGCGACACCACCCGGTTCGACGCGACGTCGACAACCGGCTGGTACACGACGAAAAACTCATGACGCAGCAGCGCGATGCGCAGATCGTCGTGGAGACCGGCATCCGTACGCTGCTGCGTGCTCACGCCGTCGGCGTGACATGGGTCGCTGTGCATCCCGCCTCCGCTGTTACAAAGTCCGCCAACGCCCGGCCGTTGCAATCGGGCCAGTGGCCGCGATTCATTGCGATTCGTCGTTCCGGCGCAGCGCGTCGTCGACATGATCGATCCGGAATTGCTCGGGATCCTTGCCCACCAGCCAATGCGGCGTGCGCCCTCTCCCGGACCACGTGGCGCCCGTTTTCGGATCCCAATACTTCGGCTTGACCGACACGCGAACGCGCCGATTCCGACCTTGCTGCGCGAGGGAGCCGCGAATGACACCGCTCTCCGCGAGCAGCTCGACGACGCGTTCCGCGATCAGGCGCGCCTCCTGCTCACGGGCGACCTCGATTTCCATCTTCAGCTTTTCGAGTTGATTCAATAATTCGCGATACGTATTCATGGCCGTTTCTCGTCGATACGCGTCTGCCGAGGCTCACGCCGCCCGGCGCTGTCTTACCTGCACCACCCGCTCTACCGCGCCATGCCCCAGTTGAATCCGACCTGCCTGCGGATGATCAGGCAGCTCGGTGGCGAGTCGACGAGCGTCACGGTTTCGCGCGGCCGGGCCGGATTCACGTAGACGGTCACGGCCTTGACCAGCTGCGTACCGCTGTAACCGGCCAAGGTCGAACGCGCGACCGCCTTGCACGGCGTCGGCGCGCTGGAAATCCGCTCGACCATGATCGTGCAGCCGCCCGCCGGCGATGGCGCCGTTGTCAGCGACAACACCGCGGACGCGTCCGGGTATTCGAGCCCGGATAGCGAGAACATCGGCTCTCCATCCGGATTGCCGCGATCCCAGTCCAGCGCGACATCCGTATGCTTCGTTTGCGCGAACATGCGATCGGATATCTGAGAAACCGCTGCCAGGCAGCGTCGCGCACCCACGGCGCGTGCCGCCTGTGCGAGTACCGTTTGGGGGAGATCTGGCGTCGTCGACGGCACCATCGAACCGGATTGGGCGATGGCCACCTGCATGGAAACTCCCGTCAGCGCACCAATGCCGCATGCCACCTTCAGGCATGCGGCATACCATGATTTCGCCAAAGGGCGTCGTGCACGCGAATTCGAAATGAACATGGCTGGACTACTGCTTCGATAAAAAGGGGGCATCCCGTGACGCCCCAACCACCACGGCACAGCTGCTCATCAAGGAACCTGACGCGAGGCCACCAAGTCGCTCCCTGCGATAAACCGATGCCTTTCCGGCAACCTGCTACGACCTGCCGATATCCATCAGCACTTCTACCCGACGATTCTTCCCGCGCCCGGCTTCGGTCGCATTCGAATCGACCGGATTTTCCTTGCCGTATCCGTGACTCACGAAGCGTTCCGCCTTGAGCCCGCGCGCCTGGAGATACGTCGCGACGGCGCGTGCGCGACGCTCGGAAAGATCCTGGTTGTACGCGTCGGATCCGAGCGAGTCGGTATAGCCGTTGACGGTCACCGTGCCGATCCGCGCACCGCGAACCTGATTGATCAGGTCATCCAGCCGCGCCCGTGCGGCAGGCTTCAGCGTGTCCTTCGCCGTATCGAAGTTCGCATCGGCACTCAGCGACACGATTTTCGGCAACGATGATGTGGATGGCGTAACGACAGGCTCGGCCGGCGAAGCCTGCGCCTCAGCGCCGCATTGGAACGTGATGCTCCGGTCATCGGGCTTTCCGTCGGTCGTGACGCCCAGGCGAGATTCGGCGGACAGCATCCTGACCGGCTGCCCTTTGCAGATCTCGTCCGCCTGTTTCCGACAAGCGCCCGGCCCTTCGAGGAGACCATGGCAAGTCACGCGATAGGCCGCCTCACCATTGGGTAACGTAAGCATGTAATTCGAATAAGTCGGCCCCGATGCGCTCGTGCATCCGGCGAGCAACGCCAGACCGAACAGAATTACGGATTTTCCAGTAGACATGACGTCCCTCACTCTTGTTGTTTCACGTTCGCCCATGCCTGGGAAGCACACCGCGACGCGCATGGCGTCCCGATGCGTCCCGTCGCTCGCTTACCACTGGTAGCCGACACCCACGCCGTACGTGTAACCCGCACTGCCGCCGCCGACTCCACCTTTCAGCTTCAGGTTGTCCGTGAGGCGCGCGGTGAACCCGATCGCAACGGCGCTGTAGCCTTGATAACTCGCGCTGCCAATCCCGACGGCAATCGTCTTGCCCGCGTCCACCTCCGGAATCATCGTCAGCGCGGTGGCGGCCGCAACGCCTGCATACGCCTTGCGAGCCACATCGTTGACGCTGGACTGCACGGCGCCCAGCTGCGACACGTTCACCGCGTCCGTCGGGTTGACGCCTGCCGCGACATTCGTGATCCGACGCTCGCTGCCGGGCGCACCGACCGATACCGTGTTTGCCTCGGTCGCCATCGAGTTCGCGCCCAGCGCCACCGCCCCCGGCGCCATCGCCGCTGCACCCTGGCCGATCGCCGTGGCGTTGCTGCCCGACACCAGTGCCTTGGCACCGATCACGGTCCCGCCATCGCTGTTCGCGCTGGCGCCGTTGCCCAGTGCCACGGAGTTGGCTTGCGATGCGATCGCGTTTGCGCCGATTGCGACCGCATTCGTTCCGGTTGCGCCCGTGTTGTCGAAATTCCCTTGCTGCGAGCCGGCGTCGTTCACGCTGACGTAATGGGCGGTGCTACCCGTCGATGCAGTGGACAGGCGACTGATGCTCGTCGACAGCGACGTGATCAGCGTGGTGCTGGTTCCCTGGCTCGTCGACAGCGACGCGATATTCGACATCGTCGACGTCGACAGGCTGTTGATCGCCTGGATCGTCGTGTACAGCTGCGAGCCGTTGACCGCGTCCGTGCTGCTCGCCGTTACCCGGCCGGCTGCCACGTTGGTGATCTGGCGTTCCGCGCCCGGTGCGCCCACGCTGACGACGCTGACCGGTGTCGCACCGGCGAACGTGTAGCTCGCGCCGCCGATCGTCGCACTTGCCGTCGGGTTCGCCGCCGCCGTCGTCGAACCCGAACCCAGCGCAACGTCGCCCGCGTTGTTCGCCACCGCATTCGGGCCGATCGCCACCGAATCGGCGCCGAGCGCCTGGCTGTCCGGCAGCGTCGAATTCGCGTGGAAGTACTTGATGCCGCCGCCGTTGACGATGTTGTTGACGGTATTGCCAAGGCTGTCGACCGCCTGATTGGTCGCGTACAACTGCGACCCGTTGACTGCATCGGTGCTCGTCGCCGAGGCCCTGCCTGCCGCCACGTTGGTAATTTGGCGCTCCGCGCCCGGTGCGCCCACGCTGACGACGCTCGTCGGACTTGCGCCGGCAAGCACATGCGTCGTGCCATTGATCGTCGCGCTGGCGGTCGGGTTCGCTGCCGCCGTCACCGAGCCCGAGCCCAGCGCCACGTCGTTCGCGTTGTTGGCCACGGCGCTCGAGCCCAGTGCGATCGAACCCGCGCCCGCTGCCGTCGATGTATTGCCGAGCGCGACGGAACCCGTCCCCGTCGCGACGTTGGCGTTGCCCAGCGCGACCGCGCCCTGGCCGTTCGACGTGTTGTTCGCCCCCATCGCCACTGCGCCCGTGCCGGTTGCCACGTTCGGATCGCCGATCGCGACCGCGCCGTCGCCCGACGCCGTGTTGCCGACCCCGATCGATACCGCCTTGCCGCCCGTCGCCATCGCGCTCTGGCCGATCGCGACCGCGCCGCCCGAGTTCGCATTCGCGCCGTCGCCGACCGCCACGCTGCTCGCGCCTGCCGCCGTTGCGTTCGTGCCTGCGGCCAGTGCGTTGATGCCGGTCGCGCCGTCGTTGTTGTAGTTGCCCTGCTGCGTGCCGTTGTCGTTCACGCTGTAGTAGTGCGTCTTCGATGCGTTCAGCGCTGTCGAAAGCGAGCTGAAGCCGGTCGAGGTCGACGTCGACAGCGAGGCGACGCTGCTATTGGTCGTGCTCAGGCCGGTGGACAGCGAGCCGATGCCGGTCGAGGTCGACGTCGACAGCGAGGCGACCGTGCTGTCGGTTGTGCTCAGGCCCGTGGACAACGAGCTGATACCGGTCGAAGCCGACGTGGACAGCGATGCGATCGAGCTGGTGGCCGCGCTCAAACCCGTCGACGTGGACGTCGACAGGCTGTTGATCGCCGTGTTCGTCGCGAACAGCTGCGAGCCGTTGATCGCGTCCGTGCTCGTCGCCGTCACCTGGCCTGCTGCGACATTCGTGATCTGGCGTTCCGCGCCTGGCGTGCCGATGCTCACGACGCCCGTCGGATTGGTGCCCGCGTAGTTGTACGTCACGCCACCGACCGTGCCCGACGCCGTCGGATTGGCCACCGCCGTCACCGAGCTCGAGCCCAATGCCACGTCGTTCGCGTTCGTCGCCATCGCGCCCTTGCCGATCGCGACCGAACCGCTCGCGCCCGAGTTCGCGCCGTCGCCGACCGCCACGCTGCTCGCACCCGCCGCAGTCGCGTTCGTGCCCGCGGCCAGTGCGTTGATGCCGGTCGCGCCGTCGTTGTTGTAGTTGCCCTGTTGCGTGCCGTTGTCGTTCACGCTGTAGTAGTGCGTCTTTGCTGCGTTGATCGCCGTCGAGGTCGAGGTTGAGAGCGACGCGATCGAGCTGGTCGCCGTGCTCAACCCCGTCGACGTGGACGTCGACAGCGAAGCCACCGTGCTGTCAGTCGTGCTCAACCCCGTCGACAACGAGCCGATGCCGGTCGAAGCCGACGTGGACAGCGATGCAATCGAGCTGGTCGCCGTGCTCAACCCTGTCGACGTGGACGTCGACAGCGAAGCCACCGTGCTGTCAGTCGTGCTCAACCCCGTCGACAACGAGCCGATGCCGGTCGATGCCGACGTGGACAGCGATGCAATCGAGCTGGTGGCCGTGCTCAACCCTGTCGACGTGGACGTCGACAGCGAAGCCACCGTGCTGTCAGTCGTGCTCAGGCCCGTCGACAACGAGCCGATGCCGGTCGAAGCCGACGTGGACAGCGATGCAATCGAGCTGGTCGCCGTGCTCAACCCTGTCGACGTGGACGTCGACAGCGAAGCCACCGTGCTATCAGTCGTGCTCAGGCCCGTCGACAGCGAGCCGATGCCGGTCGAAGCCGACGTGGACAGCGATGCAATCGAGCTGGTTGCCGTGCTCAACCCCGTCGACGTGGACGTCGACAGCGAAGCCACCGTGCTGTCAGTCGTGCTCAGGCCCGTCGACAGCGAGCTGATGCCGGTCGAAGCCGACGTGGACAGCGATGCAATCGAGCTGGTCGCCGTGCTCAACCCCGTCGACGTGGATGTCGACAGACTGTTGATTGCCGTGTTCGTTGCGAACAGCTGCGAGCCGTTGATCGCGTCCGTACTCGTCGCCGTCACCTGGCCCGCTGCAACGTTGGTCACCTGACGCTCGGCGCCGGCTGCGCCGACGCTGACGACGCTGCTCGGCGTCGCACCAGCGAACGAGTAGCTTGTGCCGCCGATGGTCGCGCTCGCCGTCGGGTTCGCCGCCGCCGTGACGGAGCCGCTGCCGAGTGCGACGTCGCCGGCATTGTTCGCAGCGGCGTTCGGGCCGATGGCGACCGAATCGGTGCCGAGAGCCTTGCTGTCCGGCGCAGTCGAGTTCGCGTGGAAGTACTTGATGCCCTGGCTGTTGATACTGTCGATCGCGGCGCCCACATTGTTGACGGTACTCGTCGTGCCGTTCGCGTTGTACGTGGTGTACGACGGCGCGGAAATCGTGCCGGTCGCCGGATTGTAGGTCGCACCACCGCCAAGCGCCGCAGCGGTGCCGCTGCCGAGGTTGTTGGTGGTGGAGACAGCGGTGCTCAAGCCCGTCGACAGCGAGCCGATGCCGGTCGAGGCCGACGTGGACAGCGATGCGATCGCGCTATTGGCCGACGAGATGCCGGTCGAAGCGGAGGTCGACAGTGACGTGACCGTGCTGTTGGTGGTCGACAGCCCCGTGGACAGCGAGTCGACACCACTTTGCGCCGTGCTGATCCCCGTCGACGCTGATGTCGACAACGACGTCACCGTGCTGTTGGCCGTGCTCAACCCCGTCGACAGCGAACCGATGCCGGTCGACGTCGAGGTCGACAGCGACGCGATCGAACTGTTGGCCGACGAAATTCCCGTCGAAGCCGACGTCGACAGCGACGTCACCGTGCTGTTGGTCGTGCTCAACCCCGTCGACAACGAACCGATGCCGGTCGACGTCGAGGTCGACAGCGACGCGATCGAACTGTTGGCCGACGAAATTCCCGTCGAAGCCGACGTCGACAGCGACGTCACCGTGCTGTTGGTCGTGCTCAACCCCGTCGACAACGAACCGATGCCGGTCGACGTCGAGGTCGACAGCGACGCGATCGAACTGTTGGCCGACGAAATTCCCGTCGAAGCCGACGTTGACAGCGACGTCACCGTGCTGTTGGTCGTGCTCAACCCCGTCGACAACGAACCGATGCCGGTCGATGTCGAGGTCGACAGCGACGTGATCGAACTGTTGGCCGACGAAATTCCTGTCGAAGCCGACGTCGACAGCGACGTCACCGTGCTGTTGGTCGTGCTCAACCCCGTCGACAGCGAACCGATGCCGGTCGACGTCGAGGTCGACAGCGACGTGATCGAACTGTTGGCCGACGAAATTCCTGTCGAAGCGGACGTCGACAACGACGTCACTGTGCTGTTGGCTGTGCTCAACCCCGTCGACGTGGACGTCGACAGGCTGTTGATCGCAGCGTTCGTCGCGAACAGTTGCGAGCCGTTGATCGCGTCGGTGCTCGTCGCCGTCACCTGGCCCGCTGCAACGTTCGCGATCTGGCGTTCGGCACCGGGCGCGCCCACACTCACGACGCTCGTCGGGTTGGTGCCCGCGTAGTTGTACGCCACGCCACCGACCGTGCCCGACGCCGTCGGGTTCGCCGCCGCCGTTACCGAGCCCGAGCCCAGCGCCACGTCGTTCGCGTTGTTGGCCACGGCGCTCGAGCCCAGTGCGATCGAACCCGCGCCCGCTGCCGTCGATGTGTTGCCGAGCGCGACCGAGCCCGTCCCCGTCGCGACGTTGGCGTTGCCCAGCGCGACCGCGCCCTGGCCGTTCGAGGTGTTGTTCGCCCCCATCGCCACTGCGCCCGTGCCGGTTGCCACGTTCGGATCGCCGATCGCAACCGCGCCGTCGCCCGACGCCGTGTTGCCGACCCCGATCGATACCGCCTTGCCGCCCGTCGCCATCGCGCTCTGGCCGATCGCGACCGCGCCGCCCGAGTTCGCATTCGCGCCGTCGCCGACCGCTACGCTGCTTGCGCCTGCCGCAGTCGCGTTCGTGCCCGCGGCCAGTGCGTTGATGCCGGTCGCGCCGTCGTTGTTGTAGTTGCCCTGCTGCGTGCCGTTGTCGTTCACGCTGTAGTAGTGTGTTTTCGATGCGTTCAGCGCGGTCGAAAGCGAGCCGATACCGGTCGAGGTCGACGTGGACAAGGATGCGATCGCGCTATTGGCCGAGGAAATACCGGTCGAAGCCGACGTCGACAGCGAAGTAACCGTGCTGCTGGTGGTCGACAGCCCGGTGGACAGCGAATTGACGCCACTTTGCGCCGTGCTGATGCCGGTCGAAGCCGAGGTCGACAACGACGTCACCGTGCTGTTGGTCGTGCTCAGGCCCGTCGACAGCGAGCTGATGCCGGTCGAGGTCGACGTGGACAGCGAAACGATCGAGCTGGTGGCCGTGCTGATACCCGTCGAAGCGGACGTCGACAGCGACGCAATCGAACTGTTCGCCGACGACAAGCCCGTCGAGGCCGACGTCGACAACGTATTGATCGCCGTGTTGGCCGCATAGAGCTGCGAGCCGTTGATCGCATCCGTGCTGCTTGCCGTTACACGACCTGCTGCCACATTGGTGATCTGCCGCTCGGCGCCCGGTGCGCCTATGCTGACGACGCTGCCCGGCGTCGTGCCGGCAAACGAATAAGTCGCGCCGCCAATGGTCGCACTTGAAGTCGGGTTGGCTGCAGCGGTGACTGAACCGGAGCCGAGGGCGACGTCGCCGGCGTTGTTCGCAACGGCATTCGGACCGATCGCGACCGAGTTGGCGCCGAGCGCCTGGCTGTCCGGTGCAGTCGAGTTCGCATGGAAGTACTTGATGCCCTGGCTGTTGATGCTGTCGATCGCGGCACCGACGTTGTTGACGGTGCTCGTCGTACCGTTCGCGTTGTACATCGTGTACGACGGCGCGGAGACGGAGCCGGTGGCCGAATTGTAGGTCGCGCCGCCACCAAGTGCAGCAGCGGTGCTGTTGCCGAGGTTGTTGGTGGTGGAGACAACCGTGCTCAAGCCGGTCGACAGCGAGCTGATACCGGTCGACGTCGACGTGGACAGCGAGGCGACCGTGCTATTCGTCGTGCTCAACCCCGTGGACAGCGAATTGACTCCACTCTGCGCCGTGCTGATGCCGGTCGACGTGGACGTCGACAGTGACGCCACCGTGCTATTCGTCGTGCTCAGCCCCGTGGACAACGAATTGACTCCACTCTGCGCCGTGCTGATGCCGGTCGACGTAGACGTCGACAACGACGCCACCGTGCTATTCGTCGTGCTCAACCCCGTAGACAACGAATTGACTCCACTCTGCGCCGTGCTGATGCCGGTCGAAGCGGACGTCGACAACGATGCGATCGAGCTGTTCGCCGACGACAAGCCCGTCGACGTGGAGGTCGACAGAGAAGCGACGCTGCTGTTGGTTGTGCTAAGGCCGGTTGACAACGAGCCGATGCCGGTCGAGGCCGACGTGGACAGCGACGCCACCGTGCTGTTGGTGCTCGACAGCCCCGTCGACAACGAAATGACACCGCTTTGCGCCGTGCTGATGCCGGTCGACGCGGACGTCGACAGCGACGCGACGGTGCTGTTCGTCGTCGAAAGCCCGGTCGACAGCGAGTTCACGCCGCTTTGCGCCGTGCTGATGCCGGTGGACGCGGACGTCGACAGCGACGTGACGGTGCTGTTCGTCGTCGAAAGCCCGGTCGACAGCGAGTTCACACCGCTTTGCGCCGTGCTGATGCCGGTGGACGTGGACGTCGACAGCGACGTGACGGTGCTGTTCGTCGTCGAGAGTCCGGTCGACAACGAGTTCACACCGCTCTGCGCCGTGCTGATGCCGGTCGACGCGGACGTCGACAGCGACGTGACGGTGCTGTTGGTCGTCGAAAGCCCGGTCGACAGCGAGTTCACGCCGCTTTGTGCCGTGCTGATGCCAGTGGACGTGGATGTCGACAGCGACGTGACGGTGCTGTTCGTCGTCGAAAGCCCGGTCGACAGCGAGTTCACGCCGCTTTGCGCCGTGCTGATGCCGGTCGACGCGGACGTCGACAGCGACGTGACGGTGCTGTTGGTCGTCGAAAGCCCGGTCGACAGCGAGTTCACGCCGCTTTGCGCCGTGCTGATGCCGGTGGACGCGGACGTCGACAGCGACGTGACGGTGCTGTTGGTCGTAGAAAGCCCGGTCGACAGCGAGTTCACGCCGCTTTGCGCCGTGCTGATGCCAGTGGACGTGGAAGTCGACAGGCTGTTGATCGCGGTGTTCGTCGCGAACAACTGCGAGCCGTTGATCGCATCCGTGCTAGCTGCTGTTACACGGCCGGCAGCGACATTCGTAATCTGGCGCTCCGCACCTGCCGCACCAACACTCACCACGCTCGACGGTGTTGTCCCCGCAAAGCTGTACGTCACGCCGCCGACAGTACCCGTCGCTGTCGGATTGGCGGCAGCCGTCACCGCGCCGGAACCCAGTGCGACATCGTTCGCGTTGTTCGCTTTCGCACTCGCGCCCAACGCGACGCCGTTCGTTGCAAGCGCGGAAGCCGTATCACCGAGGGCAACACTGCTTTGGCCCGATGCAGTCGTCACGTATCCCAATGCCATTGCGTGGACCCCAGATGCTGTCGTCTGGTTGCCAACTGCTATTGCTGCAACACCACTTGCTATTGACTGCGCCCCCAACGCAGTTGCTTGGAGATTCAACGCTTGCGCCCCACCGCCAATGGCAGTCGCGTTCCCCCCGGTGGCTGTAGCCTGATTCCCGATTGCAGTCGCCGCATTTCCACCATTAGCGACTGCAGCATTGCCGATCGCGATGCTCAATTGCGTACTTGCAACCGGCGGACTCGATCCATTGCCACCGATTGATATCGAACCAGCCTGGTTCCCGGGCGTAGTCCCCGCACCCGCCGAATACTGCGCCGACACATAAGGCGAAACCACAAGCATCGCCGCAGCAACCGCAGCAACCGCCGACTTGTTCGGCTTGCCCCGCGCCGAATCCAGTTCCGAAGCCGCAACCCACGCGCCAAGCGCCTCATTCCAAATGGTTCGGTATGACTTGTTCATCTGATCTACCTCATCGGCGCGCGTCACGTCTCACGCGTATTACTGCGCTGCTCGTATCGGCCTTATTTTGTGGCAGTGCGAATTACAGCTGCCACGACGGTTATCTTTAAGCGTATTTTTCCGGCGACTTCCAAGCCCGCGACGGACTATTTTTATTCTTGATCGCCGATCGTTCATCCAATTCACGCCTCAATACAGGATTGTCGCTGGCACACTGCCAGATGAATCTCCCGTGACTGAATCCGGCCAGCCGAATCCTCTCGATAATCGGAAGCACATCGCGAGCACAAACCTAATCGTCAAAGCTCGCGGCGAATTGGGTCTCTCCTCGGATGCCGGACGTCATGCCGATTCGATAAGCAAGCCGCGCAGCATCCTTCAAGCTCTTACCAATATGCTGATCGATCAATTGACAAGCAATTGATTCGATGGCTCTAGCGTCGATATCGACATCATTCACACGCGTGGAATTGGTTATCTCGGGAAACAAGGCCAACAATCGATCGGACGAATCATCGGTATCAGACTTATAATCCTGGATCGAGAGGCACTTCATCGGGCTCCTCATTTCGCCTCACTCTGCATGCATCAATTTCAACATACTCGCCCCAATAAAATCCTCTCGGAGCCATCGAATTTCAGCTCTCGGATTCATTGCCATCGCTATCACATCGCGTTCAGTTATCGTCATCACTCAATTCAATCTGACGACACCCGTCGGCAAGCGAAGCTCGTCATGTCCGTTTGTTGCAGGTGAGCCGCGGTGTCACCACATATGACTCCCACAAGATCCCTTTTCCCTTCATCGCACCGCCAGGACAATGTGGCCTGCAATGATCGGTCTACGCCGGCTATCCCGTTGACACGGAAACCTCCCTTCTCGCCACTAGTCGCCCCGCGCATTAAGGGCCTGAACAAAATCGTTCATTTCTATAAAATTCGATCTCAAGCGGGCTCTTGAGCGACATTTCCTTTTGCGACAAGGGCTTAGTGGAGTGCAGATTTGCCCGACAAAAACGAACGTTTTTGTCCAGTACAATCGAGCCGCATTTTCCACTTTTGACCATTCTTTACAATGCAACAACAGCGCAACGAGCGTCTACCCAACGCGCAGCACGCATCCATTTTGTAGGACGAAAGCGATTTCCAATCGCTGGCTTGACAGCTTCCCGGCTGCTCGAGGGCGATCAACTGGAATTTTCGATCTTCGCCAATCAAAACATCCGGAAATAGATGTTTCGCATGATTTGGAAATACAAAGGATTCGCGGCACGGGAAATTTGATTCACACGACGGAATCACTCAAAAGGAGATTCCCGATAACTGCGCATCGTCACGCCACAGATTGACGATGCAGACATTTAGTCGAGGCAAAATATGATCACGCTTAACCAGCGACACGGTGATGACCCGCAAAAAAGGGATCCCGCCTCTCCGCTTCTTGAAGACATAACCGAGTTTTATCGATATCCGTCCCACTTCCCGTGCGAGACGCGGAGGCGATCGTGAACATCGGATATGCGCGTGTTTCCACGGACGAGCAGAGTCTCGAGTTGCAACTGGACGCACTCAAACGAACCGGTTGCGATCGAATATTTACGGACCACGGTATTTCCGGAAGCGAATTTTCGCGCCCGGGGCTGGATGCCGCGTTGAAGCAGGCGAAAACGGGTGACACGTTGATCGTGTGGCGTCTCGACCGATTAGGCCGCTCGTTGAGCAAGTTGATTGACCTGGTGACGCATCTCGAGAAACGCGGCATTCAATTTGTTTCTGTCATGGAGTCCATCAACACCAACTCGTCAGGCGGCGTATTGATTTTTCATATGATGGCCGCGCTGGCCCAGTTCGAACGAAGCTTGATCAGCGAGCGCACGCGCGCCGGCCTGGCCGCCGCGCGCGCGCGAGGCCGCCCGCTCGGACGCAAGCCGGCGCTCGACGAAACGCAGAGAAAGCAGGCGCTGGATATGGTGAAACGTCAACCGGTCGCCGAGGTCGCGCGGTATTTCAAGGTGCACCCGCGCACCCTGAAGCGGTTGCTGATGGTGGAGCAAGCGCGCGAAACTCCATTGGAGTGATCTCATTGCGATCACGAAGTCACATCGCGCAGCCCTGTCAATCCCGGCTGTATCGCGGGCCGAGGCGACTTCTCGTTATTGGTGCCGCTGCGCGTATCGGGTCAAATGACGCCTCAGCGTCCGAATATGAATGTCGAACATTTTGGCGACCTCCGCTTCGGATTGTGTCCGCAACAACTCCTGTGCGCGAGCGCATTGCGTCGCATCCAGCGCCGGGGGCCGTCCCAGCCTGCTGCCGCGCAGACGGGCGCCTTGCAGACCCGCACGGGTTCGCTCACTGATCAGCGAGCGCTCGAACTCCGCGAGCGCCGCGATCATATGAAACGTGAAGCGCCCGGTCGGCGATTGCGTATCGATGCATTCCGTGAGCGAAACGAGCCGGACGCCGTTGTCATTGAGCCATGCAATGACGTCGATGAGATGGCGAATCGACCGACTGAGCCGGTCCAGTCGCCATACGACCAATGTACCGCCGCGCGTGAGCGCCGTCATGGCGGACGATAACCCGGGGCGGTCGATGCTCGCGCCCGACACGCCTTGGTCGGAATAGATCGCGTCGCATCGATAGCCTTCAAGCGCGGCCAGTTGCAAATCCAGATGCTGCTCATCCGTTGATACTCGAGCGTAACCAATATCCATTGCCTCGTCGTTGCCTTGAACCGTGTCGTGCGAATCGGAAATCGGTTGTTCCCGTTAGCCGCACGCCGACACAAATCTCAAGTGCCCCCCTTGGCAATTTTGATGACTGGCAACGACAATGCGATCACGCTTCCAATCAGAAGCGTGGCCACCGCATAAAGCAGCCCGGCCGCGAAGCTATGCGTGACGTCCTTCAACATTCCGACGATCAGCGGACTCAACGCCGAACCGATGTTGCCGGTTGCGTTGATCACCGCGATGCCGATCGCCTTGGCATGTTGCGAAAGCACGGTGTCGGGCATGGTCCAGAAAATGGCCATTGCCGTGTAGGCCCCCGTGGAAGCCATCGCGATGCCGGTCAACCTCATCTGGGGGACTTCACCGACAACTGCGAGCGTCCAGCCTGCAGCGGCGAAAAGCATGGGCAACACAAGATGCCATCGTCGTTCCTGGCGACGATCCGAGTGTGCGCCCCAAGCCAACATGCCGACAATCGTACAGATTTGCGGGAGCGCGCTCAGCAGCCCGACCTTGAGGTTACTGTTCGAGACATCGAAGCTCTTGACGATCTGGGGCACCCACATCGAAACGAGGCTCAGAGAATTGACCAGGCAGAAGTAGGCGACGGCGAATTTGAGCGTCGCGAGTTGCATCACCCCGCCTGATTCCCGCGATTGCGCAGCGCCGCCGTCCGCCGCAACAGGCGACGCTTCCGCGCTCAAGAGAGCCTGCAGCGTGCGCTTTTCCTTTTCCGTCAACCAGCGCGCACCTGCCGGTTTGTCGTCCAGATAAAACCAGACGGCGACGCCGAGCAGCGAGGCCGGCAATCCTTCGACGACGAACAGCCAATGCCAGCCGGCCAGGCCCAGTACACCGTCCAGACGCAACAGATAGCCGGAGGCCGCGGCGCCAAGGGCGGTCGTCACCGGCATCGCGATCATGAACAATGCGTTCGCTCGGGCTCGGTAGGCGCGCGGAAACCAATACGTCAGGTAGACCAGCATCCCGGGGAGAAAGCCGGCTTCACACATCCCGACCAGCGCGCGCAGCAGATACAGGCTTGACGCGTCGTGCGCGAACGCAGTGCAGGCGGACGCGAGTCCCCACGCAACCATGATCGTGGCAATCCAGCGCCGTGCTCCGATCTTGCCGAGCGCCAGATTGCTCGGTATGCCGAACATCACGTATGTCACATAAAACACGGCCCCCGCCATCCCGAACATGGTGCCCGTCAGCTTGAGGTCCGCTGCCATCGTCAAGCCGGCGAAGCCGATGTTGATTCGATCAAGGAAGGAGAACGCGAACAGAATGAACACGAAGCCGATCAGTCGCCTCGACACCTTTCTGACGACGTGCTGTTCGAATACCTCCAGGGACTGGTCGTTCTCGGCGTGGATCGCTCCGACGGCGGGTTTGACGGGCTCGAGCGTCGACGGGGTTCGCATTGTGCAACAACCTCCTGTGATTCTTACGAATAATGTGGCCAGCCAGTCTCCGGGCCGGTTCGTCCATCTAATAATTAATATATTAACTAGATGGACGAAAGACGCAATCATAGAAAACCATGATCAGGTGGCGGGACCGCGTCGTGTCGTCCGAAACGGGTCTGCTCGCTTGGCCCTTGAGCCATGGCATCCGGCCCCTCAGCTCCCGCGTGCCTTGTCGTGCGCGAATTCAGATCAGGATTGCTTGACGAATGGCTCGGCATGTCGGAACCGGTGCATGACGCCGACGCGCGCCCTCACCTGATTCGCATCGGGCGCGCGCACGGTCGCGCCGAACCGGCTTGCGGTCGAACCGCCGGTGCTCCTGACCATCCTGATCGCGCATGCACGCTTGTGCGCTTCGACGGTGTTCGCCCATTCCGACGAACTGCGGAAACGGTTTCGTTGTTGCCTATCGGGCGATATCCTCAGACAATCGACGCCCGCCGCCAGGGCAATCGACACCGCCCGCGCTTGGCCGGGCGGGAGTCGGAATGCTTGAGCAACCGCAGTATGGAACGACGCCCTGGGTCAGGCATTGAGCAGCATGCCGGTGCGGAAAGCGCGCGTGCCGGTCACGCGCCCGAGTGGCACGCCCGCCGTTACGAATCGAATCCCGCGGCGCATGTAGAAGATTCCGGAAGTATTGCTGCGCACCGTAATCGTCTTGTTCGTCAGTGGATCGACAATGTCGAAGAGCGGCGCGCCGGCGCGAATGTGGTCGCCCGGTGCCGCGTGGTGGATCAGAATGCCGCTCGCGGGTGCATGGAATTCTTCGCTGCCGGCCAGCGGGGTGGGTTCGTGCACGAGCGGAGGAAGCGGCCTTGCGTTGCCTCTCAATGCCCCCCGCGACCGCAAGAATTCGATGATCGCTTCCGCGTCGCGCGCGGCGGTTTCGTAGGTCACGTCACGCTGCCCGCGGCATTCGATCGTTGCGGCGATCGTTCCCGGCAGTAGCGAGGCCGCGCATCCAGCCCGCTTTTGCAGCCTCCACCAGGGGAGGCTGTGCGCCTCGTCAAAGGACTGGCCGCCCGACTCCGTCGCGATCAACGAAGCCCGCGCCCCCAGGTAGCGGGCGAGCGGCTCGAACTGCGGCCATGCCGCATCGCTTGTATACAGATGCAGCGTCGCTTCGAGCGAACAGTGCAGATCGATCACGACGTCGGCGTCCAATGACAACGACAGCAGCGCATGCTGCAGCGATTCAAACTCGGTACGTGGATCGTGTCGCGCGAGCGCTTCGCGCATCCAGGTTCGCACGATGGCGACGTTTTGCTTCGCATCCGCGCCGAGTCTGCCGTCAAGTTGGTCTGCCAGCTTGTCGAATGCCGGGAAGTTGCGGTTGAAATTCCGACCGCTGGCGAGATCGTATCGACCGATGAACTGGCCGAGCACGTGCTGGTTCAGTCCCACCGGGTTCGCCACCGGCACGACGACTATCTGCGCGTCGAGCTCGCCGGCAGCCTCCATCTCCTCGAGACGACGCCTGAGCATCACGCCAACCAGCATTGCAGGCGTTTCATCGGCGTGCAGGGCCGCCTGGATATAGATCTTTTGTCGCGTACCCTCCGCCTCTCGGGGGCCGAAATGAAAGCTGACGAGTTCACGGCGCGTGCCGATCGCGGGTGAGATCAGGAAAGTCGATTGCGCATGCATGGGGAGAAAGACGGTAAGGGGGACGCTGTCGAATCATCGTGCCAGGTCAGTCGCCGTAGGTATCGAACGAGAAATAGCGACGAGCGATGCGCGTATATGTTCCATCCGCGAGCATCGACGCGATCGCGGCGTCGATCGATTCCCTGAGCGCGAGATCACTCTTGCGCATGCCGATCCCGACGCCCTTGTCGCCCATCGACAGTGCCGGGCCGGCAAACCCGAAGCCCTTTCCTCTCGGCGTGCTCAGGAATCCCTGATCGGCTTCGACCGTGCCGAGCAATGCGCCGTCGATACGGCCGTTGACGAGATCCGCGAACACTTCGTCCTGGCCTTTATATGCCACGACGATCACGCCGTGCGGAACCCATTGTGCCAACGCATAACTCTCGAACTGCGTTCCGGATTGCACCCCGATACGTTTGCCGGAGAGCGACCTCGCGTCGCTGCCAAGCCCCGCCCCATTGCGCGCGACGATGCGCGACCTGAATTGATAGAGCTTCGACGAGAACGCAATCTGTTGGGCGCGTTTCTCGGTGATCGCCATTGAAGAGAGGATCGCGTCGATCTTCCGCGCCTGAAGCGCCGGGATCATCCCGGAAAACTCCAGCTCCACCCATTTGCAATGGGCGCGGATGCGCTTGCAGATTTCGTCGCCGAGATCGACGTCGAAGCCCCGGATGCTGCCGTCAGGGGCTTTCGCCTCCATCGGCGGGTAGTTGGGATCGATGCCGAACCGGACCATGCCCTTATCGTTCGCACGCGCGCCGGGCGCGGTGCAGAGCAGGCTCATGACCGTCATTCCGATCATCATGACATGCAGGAATTTCTTCACGATCGCGTTTCTCTTGAAAAATTCCTCGCTATCCTAGTGTGCAAGAGAAGCACTGCGAAGCATCATTTCGATTATCATGATCGCTTTTACTGATCGGGCCACACGATCATGACCCTCACTCAGTTGCGCGTGTTCGCCGCGATCATCGAGCATGGCAGCCTGCGTGGCGCGGCGCGCGCACTCAAAGTGACTCAAAGCAACGTCACGCAGCAGCTGCAGAATCTCGAACTTGCACTGGGGGTACCGCTTGTCGAGCGCACGAATCGTGGCATCGTGTTGACCAAGTATGGGGAGCGGCTTCTGGCGCGCGCCAGCGCGATTCTCGGCGAGTGCGATCGCGCCGATAGCGAAATGCGGCAGCTGCGAGGCGACTTTGGCGGAAGCGTGGTCCTGGGCATGACCACCGAACCGATGATCCAGACACTCGCCCCCGTGCTCGAACAGTATTGCACGCGCTTTCCGCAGGTGTCGGTGCACCTGCTCAACGGGACGTCGCGCAAAATGATCTCATGGCTGCGCGATGGGGCGCTGGACTTTGCGGTCGCACTGGTCGGTCCCGCAACCGATACGCAGGACTTGGCGGTGACGCCACTGTACCGATCCGATCCTGTCGTCGTATGCCGACGCGGGCATCCGCTTCAGCATGCGACAACGCTCGCCGAGCTCGCCGACTGCAAGTGGATCGCCACCCGCCAGCCGGGCTCGTCGACAGCGCCACCCGTGAACCGGCTGACAACGTTATTTGCCGAACACGGACTTGCACCGCCCAATATCGTCGTAACGACCGAGGCGCTATTCGATACGCTGCATCTCGTGAGCGAAACGGACTGGCTGTCGCTGGAGCCGTCAATCGTCACACGATATCGATTGTTCGGGGGAGAACTCGAGTCGATTGCAATCGCCGAGCGGGCGGCGGAATCCAGCGTCAGCGTCCTGCAACGCGCCAGCGTCCCGCTGACGCCGGTTGCGCAGGAACTGGCGACGATGATCGTGTCGTATGCGCGCATGACCCATGCCTGAACGAATCGCCCCCACTTCAACCGGAATGCGCCCTGGCCGATCACATCGGGCCGGGGCGTTCGATGCGACTCAGGCCTTCTCGCGCACGGCCATCTCCAGCGGCATCATCGCCGGGCCGATCGACGCCAGCAGACGATCCTTCGACACCCCGTCGCGGGACTGCACGGAGATGCCGTGCAGCTGCGTCGCATAGAAGTCGGCCAGCGCCTTCACGTCGGTCGCGGGCTTGAGCTGCCCCTGCTCCATCGCCTGTTGCAGGCGCGCGACGATCGATTGCGTGCGGGCGCGTCGAAGCGCCGCGAGCCACTCCATCACGCCGTCGTTCTCGGCCGTGCAGTTGGTGGCGGCTGACACCACCATGCAGCCATGCGGCTGGCCGCGCTTCGTATAGGCGGCAACGGCGTCACGCAGCATCCGTTCGATCGCGGCGCGAATGCCGGCCTCCTCGGCGAGCGCACGATCGGCGAAACCTCCGTCGCCTTTCTCATAGAGCGCCACCGCCTCGTGGAACAGCGCTTCCTTGCTGCCGAAGGCCGCGTAGATGCGTGCCGATGCGATCCCCATCGCATCGACCAGATCGGACATCGACGTGCCTTCGTAGCCGCGCCGCCAGAACGCGATCATCGCCCGTTTCAGCGCAAGGTCGCGATCAAATTCTCTCGGCCGTCCTGCCATCACCTCTCCTGTTCGCTGATTTCGACTCGCCCGGATTTTATCGCGCGACGCGGTTGACACGCGATATTCACTCGCCCTATTCTTTGTCGCTCGACAAATAATAGGAGTTGAACATGCGTACCATCAAGGGCCCGAGTCTCCATCTCGCGCAGTTCGCCGACGACGTCGCGCCGTTCGACAGCCTGGCCGGCGTGGCGCAATGGGCCGCGGACAAAGGTTTCAAGGCATTGCAGGTTCCCGCGTGGGAGACGCGGCTGTTCGACGTGGCCACCGCCGCGGACAGCCAGGCCTATTGCGATGACGTGACGGGCATGCTGGCCGAGCATGGCCTCGTGATCAGCGAGCTGACCACGCACATCTTCGGCCAGCTGGTCGCGGTGCACCCCGCATACGACGCGATGTGCGACAACTTCGCGCCGGCGGCGCTGCGCGGCAACCCGGCCGCGCGCACGGCGTGGGCGCAGGATCGTCTCGAACGCGCGGCGCGCGCGTCGCGCCGGCTGGGGCTGACGGAGATGGGCACGTTCTCGGGCTCGTTCGCCTGGCCGTACCTGTTCCCGTTCCCGCAGCGGCCCGATGGCCTGATCGACGCCGCCTTCGACGAACTGGCCCGCCGCTGGCGGCCCATTCTGGATGCGTGCGACGAAAACGGCGTCAACCTCTGCTACGAAATCCATCCGGCCGAAGACCTGCACGACGGCGTGTCTTTCGAGCGCTTCCATGCACGCGTCGGCCAGCACGCGCGCTGCAAGATCCTGTTCGACCCGAGCCATTTCGTGCTGCAGCAGCTCGATTACCTCGACTACATCGACATCTACCGCGAACACATCCGCATGTTCCACGTCAAGGATGCCGAGTTCGTGCCGAGCGGCCGACAGGGCATCTACGGCGGCTATGCATCGTGGGTCGAGCGCGCCGGGCGCTTCCGCTCGCTCGGCGATGGCCAGGTCGATTTCAAGGCGATCTTCTCGAAGCTTGCGCAATACGACTATGCGGGCTGGGCCACGCTCGAGTGGGAGTGCTGCCTGAAGAACCAGGAGGACGGCGCGCGCGAAGGCGCCGAATTCATCGACCGCCACATCATCCGCGTGACCGAGCGCATCTTCGACGACTTCGCCGGCGCGTCGGTGAACCGCCAGCAGATCGACGCGATGCTGGGCATCGCCTGACGGACTTCATTCATACGGATAACTATCCATGTCGAACCAGAATCCATCGCAATCCGCCGCCTTCGCTCATCAATACGTACGCATCGACGGACATCGCATCCATTGCGTCACCGCGGGCAGCGGCACCCCGGTGCTGCTGATTCCCGGCTGGCCGCAGACCTGGTATGCATGGCGTCATGTGATGCATGCGCTGGCCGAACAGGGCTTCATGGCGATCGCCGTCGACCTGCCCGGCACGGGCTATTCCGACCGCCCCGATACCGGCTACGACACGGGCCATACCGCCGCCACGCTGCATCGCACGATGGTGCAGCTCGGCTTCGACACCTACCTGGTGGCCGGTCACGACGTCGGCATGTGGGTCGCGTATGCGCTGGCCAGCGACCGGCCCGACGCGGTGCGCGCGCTGGCGCTCACCGAGGCGGTGATTCCGGGCCTGGCTCCCGCGCCGCCGATCTTCGTGCCGCCGGCGGACAACATCTTCCTCTGGCACTTCATGTTCAATCAGCTCGCCGACCTGCCCGAGACGCTGATCGCCGGGCGCGAGCGCGCGTACCTCGATTTCATGTTCGATCGCTGGTCGTTCCGGCGCGACTGCGTGGCCGTCGATGTTTACGCGCAAGCGTATGCGGCGCCCGGCGGCCTGCGCGGCGGCTTCGCCTATTACCGGGCCATTCCCGAAACGATCCGCCAGAACCTCGCGCGCGCGGAGCGCAAGCTCGGCATGCCCGTGCTCGCCATCGGCGCCGAGCACGCGACGCACGATGCGCCGCTGATCACGTTGCGCGATCACGCCGTCGACCTGCAGGGTATCGTCGTGCCGGATTGCGGGCATTTCATCATGGAAGAAGCGGCCGATGCGTTCATCGGCCACCTGCTGCCCTTCCTCGAACGGAGCCGTTGAACATGCCGCTCGACCCGCGACTTGCCGCATGGCTCGATCAATTGCCCGCCGCCGGTTCGCCCGCGTCGCTCGCCGAATTGCGCGCGGCAACGGATGCGTCGTTACGGGCCTTGCATGGCCCGCTGGAAACCGTGGCTCGCACCGAAACGTACGCAGTGCCCGTGCGCGACGGGCAATCGATACGCGTGCGCGCCTATTGGCCGGCGGCCATCGACAACAGCGCATCGCCGGTTCCGGCGATCGTGTATGCCCATGGCGGCGGATGGTGCCTGGGGACGCTCGCGCTCTACGACAACCCGTGCCATGCGCTGGCGAACGTAACGCAATGCGTCGTGCTGTCGGTGGACTACCGGCTCGCGCCCGAACATCCGTTCCCCGTGCCGCTGGAGGATGTCTGCGACGCGCTGGCCTGGGTGTTTGCGCATGCGGCCGGCCTCGGCATCGACCCGGCGCGGATCGCCGTCGGCGGCGACAGTGCCGGCGGCAATCTGGCGGCGGCGGCATGCCTGGTCGCGCGTGACGAGGGCGGCCCGCCGATCGCGCATCAATTGCTGCTGTACCCGCCGCTGGATGCGTCGATGGACACGGCGTCCTACCGGACATACGGGCAAGGCCATTACCTCACGTCGGATGTCATGCGCTATTGCTTCGACACGTACCTTGCCGATCCGGCCGACGGCCGCTCGCCCTACGTGTCGCCGCTGCGCGCGGCGACACACGCAGGGCTGCCGCCGGCGACGCTGCTGGTTTGCGAATACGATCCGCTGCGCGACGAGGCCGAAGCCTATGCGGAGAAACTGCGGCAATCCGGCGTGCCGGTACAGGTGGAATGGCTGCCGGGCATGCTTCACGCGTGCATCCACATGTGCGGGCTGACGCCCGGCGCCCGGCGCCTGTTCGATGTCGCGGGCGCGCGGATCGCGCAATGCTTCCGGCGCTGACGGCTCGACCGACCGGGACGGGTTGAGGACTCAACCCGCTTCCATCGCACGCCGCACCGACAGCGCAATGCCGTCCGCCGCGCGCCGCACCTCGTCGAGCGACGGAAACGACGGCGCGATCCGCAGATGCCGGTCGTCCGGATCGTCGCTGTACGGGAAGGCGGCGCCGGCAGGCGTCAGCACGAGCCCGGCTGCGGCCGCGAGCGCGACCGTGCGCTTCGCATGCCCCGGCGGCACGAACAGGCTGATGAAATAGCCGCCTTCCGGCCGCGTCCACGACACGTCGGGCAGATCCGCAAAATGCGCGCCGAACGCGTGATGCACCGCGTCGAACTTCGGCTTCAGCAGCGCGCGATGGCGCGCCATCAACGTGTCGAGCCCCGCGCGATCGCGCAATGCATGAACGTGGCGCAGCTGGTTCAGCTTGTCCGGGCCGATCGTGCGGATCGACTGATGCCGCTGCCACCAGTCGACGTTGCGTCGCGACGACGCGAGAAACGCCACGCCGGCGCCGCCGAACGTCGCCTTCGACAGCGACGCGAACACCAGCGCGCGATCCGGATATCCGGATGCCGCGCACGCGTCGATCACGTTCGGCGTCGCATGCGGCACGTCGGTCAGGTGATGGAATCGATAGGCGTCGTCCCAGAGCAGCCGGAAATCGGCCGCCGCGGCCGGCATCGACGCGAGCCGCCGGACGGTGTCGGCCGAATAGATCGCACCGCTCGGATTGCTGTACAACGGCATGCACCAGATGCCCTTGATCGACGGATCGTCGCGCACGAGCGCCTCGACGATGGCCATGTCGGGGCCGTCGTCGCGCATCGGCACCGGGATCATGCGGATGCCGAGCGCCTCGCAGATCGAGAAATGCCGGTCGTAGCCGGGCACGGGACACAGGAACGCGACATCGCGCTGCGTACGCCACGCCGGTGCATCGGGCACCCCGAACAACACCGCGAACGCGAGCGCGTCGTGCATCAGCGCGAGGCTCGAATTGCCGGCCGCGACGACCTGCGCCGCATCGACGTCGAGCAGCGCCGCGCCGAACTCACGCGCTTCCGGCAACCCGAGCGCCTGCCCGTAGTTGCGGCAATCGAAGCCGTCTCGCGACAGATGCCCCGCGTCGCCGGCCGCCGCGAACAGCGCGCTCGCCAGGTCGAGCTGCTCGGGCGCGGGCTTGCCACGCGACATGTCGAGCCGCATGCCCAGTTGTCGGAATGCATCGTAGGTGGCCGGCATGATGTCGTCCCCGCCGCGCGTGCGGCCGCATGAATGAATGCAGCCAGTATGCAAGCCGTTCGACGATCGGGCCAACGCGTTGTTTTGAATGCTTCGATCAGATTTTCTGATGCCTGTGCGATCAGAGCTGCGACTCGATCGGCAGCAGCCCGAGCAGCCAGATCTGCATCCGGCGCGCCGCCGAGACTTCCGGTTCCGTGTCGAGCCGGGTCGTCGTGCCGTCCGCATGGGTCTGAATCCATTCGAGCTGCCTGTGCCCGGCCGGATCGGTGGTTGCCACCACGCGCCACGCGATCGCGTCGAGCCTCGATTCCAGATCCGCCGCGACGTCGGACGCGATCTCGGGGTTCTCGCAATACACGCCGATTTCGGTATTGAGCTTCAGCGAGCGCGGGTCGAGGTTCATCGAGCCGATGAAGATGCCCTTGCGGTCGAACACATACGTCTTCGCGTGCAGCGACGCACGCGACGACCCGAACACGACCTGCTTCGAGATGCTCTTGTCGCCGGAGGGCCGCCGCTCGTACAGCCGCACGCCGGCCTCGACGAGATCGCGGCGATAGCGCCGGTAGCCGGCATGAACGGCCGCCACGTCGGTGGAAGCGAGCGAGTTGGTCAGCACCGTCACGCGCACGCCGCGCGCGATGAGCGCGCGCAGCCGCTCGATCATGTCCTTGCCGGGGACGAAATACGGCGACACGATCAGCAGTTCGTGCTCGGGCTGCAGCGCGAGTGCCCGCAGCTTCGGCATCAGGTGCCCTTCGCTGTCGTTCGGAGCATGCGCGATCTTCGCAGGGTCGTCGTACAGGACGGTCGCGCGCCCCCACGACCATTCGGTGCCCTGACCATGAACGATCTGGTCGAGCCGTTGCCTGGCCTCGAGCACGTAGGGGTTGTCTTCCATCGCCCGCATGTAGTCGCGCAGCCGTTCGCGCTCCCGGTCCAGGCCGCCCGGCGCGGCTTCGTGCCCGACGAGCGCGTCGATCGGATACGCATACGGGGAATTCCAGAACGCATCGAATTCGGTCGAGATGTCGGTCACGACGGGGCCATGCACGACGACGTCGAGATCGCCGAACTCCAGCATCGACGATGCGCCGAAATATTCGTCGCCGATGTTGCGGCCGCCGACGATCGCGGCCTGGTTGTCCGCGATCATCGCCTTGTTGTGCATGCGCCGGTTCACGCGCGAGAACTCGAGCGCCGCGCCGATCTTCTTGAACGTGCGCGCGGCAACCGGGTTGAAGAGCCGGATCTCGATGTGCGGATGCGCGCTGATCTCGAGCAGCTTGCGGTCGTCCGCGTTCGTGCCGAGATCGTCGAGCAGCACGCGCACCCGCACGCCCCGGTCCGCGGCGCGCATGACCGCGTCCGCCAGCGTGTGGCCGGTCAGGTCGTCGTGCCAGATGTAGTACTGGAGGTCGAGCGAGCGGTCAGCGCGATCGGCGAGCAGCACGCGCGCGTCCAGCGCGTCGACCGGGTTGCGCAGCAGATGAAACGCGTCCTGCCCGGGATGCGCTTTCGCCAGCGGCGCGAATGCGATGCCGAGGCGCGTGTCCGCGGTGTCGGTCAGCGCATGCGCCGGTGCGCGGTCGCCCTGCGGCGGAAGACTGGCGCACGCGACCAGCGCCAGCAGCGAAAGCATCGCAGTCAGCGAACGCAGAGCGATCATGGTTGTTGCTTCCTCTTTCTCCAGCTAATCGGGTCACAGCATACTTCGACTGTTGCCGTGCTTACAGGTATCGCGACGACGAATGCATCCTCCTCAAGATCCGCGCCGCGTTCCCCGGCAATCTTTTTGGCTCTTCGGGGATTTTCGGGGAACGCGGGGCAGGCTGTCGGTGATCGATCGGACAGTATCGGTCGGTAAGCACTGTTTTTGAATAACCAACAGAAGATTGTCGCGTGTTGGAATATAGCCAACATGTCGCATACCCCGAATCGCCGATATAGAAGCGAGAGGTTTGAAATTTCTATATTAAACAGTACGTTACGCCGCGGTGCGTGCCGGAGGCGAGTTGGCGCAGATCGTGCACGGTAGTGAGCGAGCAGTAAATGACAACTGCTCGAACCTTGCTACCAAGCTTCTTTTGAATGGAGATCCAAAATGAACTCGCTGACTATTGTTGACCTGCATCAGGAGGACGAATTGTCTGCTTCCCAGATGACCCATGTCGTCGGTGGACACGACGTAGAAAAGGAAAAAGCCCTCGTGGAACTCTACCGTGTCATCCAGGGGATGGGAGTGGATACACCTGACCCTCCAATCCACGTGTCGATGAAGTTGTAATTTTCGAACGTTGACACACGGCGCGCCGGTAGAAGGCGAGCATGCGAGCCTGCCATAAGGGCTGGAATACCGGCCCTTATTTTCGGCCGCTGCCGGCCTAGCCTTTTCCGGCGACAATCCGCGTCGCGGGCCTGTAAGCCCTTGCCGCGCCCCGGGATACCGGGGCGCGCTCGGCGGATCCACGCGGGCTAGACCGTTAGTTGCGATCGAAAGCGGTACTACCGACGCATTCACGCCTCATCCCGCAACGCCTCCACCCCCGCCTCATCCCTCACCCGCCGCACCGGCAACCGAACCGAAAACGTCGACCCCCACCCCGGTTCACTCGTCACCTCGATCACTCCGCGATGACGCTCGACGATGCCGTGCGACACCGACAGCCCGAGCCCGGTCCCCTGCCCGACCGGCTTGGTCGTGAAGAACGGATCGAAGATCCGGCGCACGACGTCGGGCGACATGCCCTTTCCCGTATCGCTGATCGCGATCGTCACGTGGTCGCCATCACTCGTCGTGCGAATCGTGATGACCCCTCGCCCGGAAATCGCCTGCGCCGCATTGACGAGCAGGTTCATGAACACCTGATTCAACTGCGAAGGCAAGCACTCGACCTGCGGCACGTCCCCATACTCGCGCACGATATCGGCCTTGTACTTGAGTTCGTTGTGAACCACGTTCAGCGTGCTCTCGAGCCCCGCGTGAATATCGACGACACTCCACTCGTCGCTGCCCGGACGCGAGAAATCGCGCAGGTCCTGCACGATGCGCCGCACCCGCATCGTCCCGTCGATCGATTCCTCGATCAGCGTCGCGATCTCGTCGCGGATGTAATCGATATCCGCCGCGCGCCCCGCAGCCGCCAGCGCGTCGCGCGTATCGGCGTCGAGCCTCGCCATCGCGGCCTCGTGCGCGGCGACCACGTCGAGCAGGCCGCGCACCCAGGTCTTCAGCGTATTGAGGTTCGCGCTGACGAAGCCGATCGGGTTGTTGATCTCGTGCGCGACGCCGGCCGCGAGCTGGCCGATCGACGCCAGCTTTTCCGACTGCAGCAGCTGCACGTGGGTTTCCTCGAGCGCGTGCAGCAGGCGCCGCTGCTCGTCCTTCTCCTGTTCGAGGCGCGCCTGCGCCGCCTTGCGTTCCTCGATCTCGCGCGCCATGTGCGCGCGGGTGCGCTGCAGCAGCTCGGTCGTCAGCTCGTAGCGGCGCAGCGCGTGCTTGAGCTCCGCCGTGCGCCGCTGCACCAGATCGTCGAGCATGTCGGCGATGCCGCTCAGGAACATCGTGCGCGCGTCGAAGCGCGACAGCATCAGCGTCACGACCAGGATCGCCAGCGTGAACAGCGCGACCGTCGTCGCCAGCCACGGCGCGTCGATGCCTTTCGCGGCGCCGCAGCGCGCGTCCGGCGCGAAGTGCGCGGCCGCCATCGCCGTGTAGTGCATGCCGCTGATCGCGACGCCCATCAGCGTGGCCGCGCCCGCGCGTCGCGCGCTCGCGAACCCCGTGTTCCGCGTGCGCAGCGTCTGGGCGAGCCACAGCGCGACGGTCGACGCCAGCACCGCAATGCCGATCGACGCGGCAAACAGCGCGGCATCGTAGCGAATGCCCGGCTGCATGTGCATCGCGGCCATACCCATGTAATGCATGCCGGCGATCCCGCCGCCCATCAGCACGCCGCCGGCAAGCAGCCGGAGCCGCGGCAGCGTCGCGCGCGTCACCACGCTCAGCGCGAAGTACGACACGAGCACGGCGATCGCCAGCGAGATCCCCGTGTCGACGAGGTCGTAGCCGAGTGGAATCGGCAGCGAAAACGCCAGCATCCCGACGAAGTGCATCGACCAGATGCCGGTGCCCATCGCGGCCGCGCCGCCGCCCAGCCATGCGCGCTTGAGCCTCGGCTTGTCGAGCAGCGAAATGAACCTGGCCAGATCGAGCGCCGTATACGAAGCCAGCGTCGCGATCGCGAGCGACAGCAGGACGAGCGACAGTTGGTAAGTGCCGTGCATGGTCGCACCCGGTCAGGTGAAAGTGCGGTTGTGCCAAGCCGCGCGGCCAGTCGCGCGTCGCGGCGACCGTGCCGCGCCGCCGTTAACCGGCCACGTCGCCCGCCGGCGGCGCGGGCTTCGGCGCGCTCGCGGCAAGCACCAGGATGTCGAACGGCGTGCCCTCCCGCGCTTCGAAGCGGCGCACGAGATCGATCTGATGCGCCGAGATCACGCTGCCCTTCGTCATCAGCAGCACGCCGCGATGCGTGCGCAGATCGTCCGCGAGCTGCATCCCTTCGCGCAGCTGGCCGGATTTCACTTCCGACACGGACGACGCGATGCCCAGTGTCGCGGGCTCCCGCATCAGCGTCACGAAGCGTTCGACGATCTGCGGGTCGTAGCGCACGCCGGCCTGCGACGTGATGGCGTCGAGCGCCTGCTCGACCGAATGCGGCGGGCCGATCTCGCCGAGGCGCAGCGCCTCGAAATCGCGCGCGACCGCGACGATCCGCGCGCCGAGCGGAATATCGATGCCCACGAGGCCGTTCGGCGTGCCTCGCCCGTTGAACCGTTCGTACTGGTGCAGCACGATCAACGCGACCTGATGAAGCTGCGCGACCGGCGTCAGCACCATCTGCCCGCGCAGCGGATGCTGCAGGAACAGCCGCAGCTCGTCCGTCGTCATGCGGGTCAGCGGCTTGTGCAGCAATTCATCGGGCAGCGACAGCTTGCCGATCCCGTGCAGCAGCCCGGCGTAGTAGACGTCCTGCGCATGAAGACTCGACATGTCGGACGCGAGCGCGAGATGCCGCGCGATTTCGCCGATGCGCATCGACTGCCCGCTGGCGGCCCCGCAACGCATCTCGATCATGCTCGCGCACACCTGCACCATCGCCGTGAAATTGCTTTTCAGATCGCGCTGCGCCGCCTCGAGGAACATCACGGTCTGCCCCAGTTCCTCGGTGCGCGCACGCACCTGGGTTTCGAGTTCCGCGTTGAACTGGCGCAGCGTTTCGTTCTGCGCCTGCGTGAGCGCCGCGAGCCGCGCGGCCTCGTGCCGCAGGCGCCGCTGCTCGAGCGCCTGCTCGATCGTCAGCAGCAGGTCGTGGTCGTCCCACGGCTTGTTCAGGTAGCGATAGATGCCGCCTTCGTTGATCGCCTGCACTACCGAGTCGATTTCCGAATAGCCGGTCAGCAGGATGCGCATCGTGTCGGGGTACAGCGCCCGCGTGCGGGCGAGGAACGCCGCACCGCTCATGTGCGGCATGCGCATGTCCGACACGATCAGGTCGACTTCGGTCGACGACAGGATTTCGAGCGCCGCCTCGCCGCCGTCGGCGGTCAGCACCTCGTAGCGCGCGGGCCTCAGCAGCCGCCTGAGCGCCGACAGCACGGCAGGCTCGTCGTCGACGAGCAGGATCACGGGCGCGGCAGGCACGCCGTCGGCCGGCTGCGTCGCGTCGGCTGTTGCATCGGGGGTGAGACTGCTGCCGCTGGTTTCCGGCGTCGTCATGATGGCCCTCGTATTGGTTTTTCACGCCTTGTCTGCAACATCGGCTTGCGGCGGCTTTCCTGCATAAGGGAAAACACGGATACGCGCATGAACCAACCTACGAGGGCTTTTGAAGTATTTCAAACCATTCGCGTGCACGTCGACGCTGTTGGTCGTCGGCTACCCCTTTGCGCAGCCCGCCTGGCGCGTTCCCCCCCCTCGCCGCCCGACTCCAGCAACAGATATTCGCCGTCGTCCGCGCAGCCGGCGCCGACCTCGACGAAGCGGCACGCGCGATAGAACGCCAGCGCCGCTTCGTTCGCGCGCAGGCACTTGAGCCGGTAGCGCGTTGCCGGCCAGCCCGGCAACGCATGCAGCAGCGCGCGGCCGATGCCGCGCCGCAGCTGCGGCGTATCCACATACAGGTGATGGATGAAATGGTCCGGCTCCCACACCGCGACAAAGCCGACGAGTCGTGCGGCTTCATCCTCGGCCACGCGCAGCCGTTCGCCTTGCGTCTGCGTGTCGAAATCCGCCAGCGCGAACGCGTCGTCCGCCTGCCAGACAAAGGTCGCGCGTCTCGAACGCAGGAACAGTTCGCGCAAGGCCGGCGCATCCGCGGCCACGGCGTCACGGACGATGATCGTCATGGGTATCGATTCTGTCGCGGCGACCATTTCGGCCGCCCGTCAAACGGCGGCAAACCGAACGCGATTCGCCGCGCCACGCACGGCGAATCGCGCGGCTCACGCCATTACATCTTCACTTCGTCGATGAACGTCTTCTTGCCTTCCTTGTAGCCGTACAGCGAAATGACGCCGTGCTTCAGGTCGCCCTTCGCGTCGAACGACGTCGTGCCGATCACGCCCGAGTAGTTCGTCGCCGGGATCGCGGCCAGGATCTTCGCCGGATCGGTCGAGTTCGCGCGCTTCATTGCGTCGACGACGATGTACACCGCGTCATACGCGAACGGCGCATCGAACTTGATGCCCTGGTTGAAGCGCTTCTGGTACTTCGCGACGAACGCGGTGCCGCCCGGCATCTTCTCGAGCGCCGCACCGGCCTGCGAGCAGATCACGTTGACGGACGCATCGCCCGCGAGGCTCGACAGTTGCTCCGTGCACACGCCGTCGCCCGAGAAGATCTTCGCGCGCAGGCCGAGCTGCTTTGCCTGCTTCGCGAACGGGCCGCCGGTGGCGTCCATGCCGCCGTACATGATCGCGTCCGGGTTCTCGCCCTTGATCTTGGTCAAAATCGCGCGGAAGTCGACGGCCTTGTCGTTGGTCGCATCGTGCGACGTGACCTTCAGGCCGAGCGCCTTCGCCTTCTTCTCGAACTCGTTCGCGAGGCCCTGGCCGTACGCGGTCGAATCGTCGACCACCGCAACGGTCTTGATGCCCTTCGACTGCGCATAGGACGCGAGTGCCGGGCCCTGCTGCGCATCGGTCGCGACGACGCGGAACGTCGTCTTGAAGCCCTGTTGCGTATAGACGGGGTTGGTCGCCGACGGCGAGATCTGCACGATGCCCGCATCGCTGTAGATCTTCGAGGCCGGGATCGACGTGCCCGAGTTCAGGTGGCCGATCACCGCGACGACCTTGTTGTCGACGAGCTTCTGCGCGACCTGCGTGGCCTGGCGCGGGTCGGCTGCGTCGTCCTGGCCGTCGAGCACCAGCGTGACCTTCTGGCCGCCGATCGTCAGGCCCTTCGCGTTGATCTCCTCCACGGCGAGACGCGCACCGTTCTCGTTGTCCTTGCCGAGGTGGGCGATACCGCCCGTCAGCGGCTCGACGCTGCCAATCCTGACAGTCTGATCGGACATCGCATCAGTCGCGGCGACGGCCGAAAGAATCGTCGCGGCACCAATCAGCACATGCTTGCGCAGCATGGGTGCATTCTTTTGCTTCATCAGAGGTTCCCTAATCAAGTGGGAGACGGTTTGATTGTCGTCTCGATGATTGCCGATTCACGCCGAATATAGTTTTAGGAACGGCGCCGGCATAATCACAAATCTCACGCGGCCGGGACTGATGTCAAGTGAACAAATTTAATTGACGCTCTATTGTCACGAATGCTTGCGCGGCAGCACGCGCCGTGCAATCGCGCATAGGCCGGCAATGGTGTCCTCCATGATTAAAAATCGACATAATTGCCGGCAAAATACCGATATCGATCGCTAATTCTTCAATTCGCGCGCCGTCACGCCAATTGATCCGCAATCGACTTCGTGCGCGGTGATTCGACGTCGCCCGTATGCCTGGTCGTCACCGTCTCGATCAGCACGATCCAGCATTCGTCGTCGGCGCGCGGGCTGTGCAGC
Source organism: Burkholderia stagnalis (assembly GCF_039848545.1). Taxonomy (NCBI): domain Bacteria; kingdom Pseudomonadati; phylum Pseudomonadota; class Betaproteobacteria; order Burkholderiales; family Burkholderiaceae; genus Burkholderia; species Burkholderia stagnalis. The sequence continues at coordinate 290,720 of NZ_CP156687.1, read as the reverse complement.
GTATTCCTCGGCACCACGTGCATGCTGCCTTCCGGCAACTCGACGACGCGCCCGCCTTCGTACTGCATGTGCAGATGCCCGCGCACCACGTAGAACAGTTCGTCTTCGCCGTCGTGCTTGTGCCAGACCAGTTCGCCCTTGATCTTCGCGACCTTGACGTACTGGTCGTTGACCTGCGCGACGACCTTGGGCGACCACCAGTCATCCACCGCATCGAACGCAGTGGGCAGATGGAACGACTCGGGAAACGCGGTCTCGCTCATGCGGATTCTCCATTGCGGCGGCGCTTCACGCGGCCTCCGGCACGGACGGCACCGACGGCTCGGCCCCGACCTTGTCCAGCCAGTTGCTGCGGCCGTCGCTGCCCGAATCGCGCGCGGCGAGCGTGGCCGCGCCGACCACGCCCGTCGCGAGCACGCTGCAGCGGCCGCGGCCTTCCGTCAGCCGGGCCTCGACGAACACGACGCCCGACGAGCGCCGCACCGCCACGCATTCGACCACCGGCCGGGCCGCCTTCACCGGTTTCATGAACTGGATCGACAGCTGCACGGTGCCGCAGGTGCGGCCCCGCAAGTGCAGCACGCCCGTCACCGACATCGCGCAATCGATCAGACCCGCGATGATCGCGCCGTTGAGCGCGTCCGTGCCGAGCCCGCCCGCGTGCGCCTGCGTGCGCTGCACGAGCGCGAGCCGCACGATCCGCCGGTGCGACAGGTCGAGCGACGCGCCGAGATGCGCGAGAATCGGCATCGCGCCGAGGCAGGCCTCCCAGCGGATGCGGTCTGCCTCGTCGCCCGGCAGGTCGAGCGCGTCGGACGCCCAGGCCGGGATGGCCGTCATGCGCGCACCTCTTCCACCTGCGGCTCGTCGGCCACCGGCAGCACGCCGGCCTCCGGCGCGCGGGCGCCGATCGTCTGCCGGTAAGGCGACCAGATGAACTGCTTCCAGTAGCTTTCCGCGACGCCGACCCACGTGCGCAGCGCGTCGAGGCTGTCGAGCGACTTGTCGAGGCTCACCATCAGCCAGCTGTAGACCGCCTGGCTGTCGCGGCAATCGTTGCAGTGCCCGGACGTGCAGCACAGCTCGACGGTCTGCAGGTCCGGCTTCCACGTGTTGAACATCGGCAATGCCGCGTTGCCGTTGGTCAGCCGTTCGGCGTTGCCCGGATGATCCTGGCTCACGCTCGGGCACACGTCGTAGCCGAACTCGCCGCACCACGCGCGCCCGGTGACGATCGCCTCGATATGCGCCGGATGGTTCAGCACAGTGTCGGGGTACGCCTGCGCGACGCGCAGCATCTCGGCCAGCAGCCGCCGCTGGTTTTCCATCCGCAGCGGGTGCCCGGTGTCGTACTTGCTGTAGAAGTTGAACGTGACGACGTTGCCGTTGTCGCGGATGCGCCGCACCGTCGGCTCGATATACGAGAGCCCGTCCTCGGTGGCCGCGAACACGAAGGTCGCGCGCGGGTCGTTCCGGTAGTTGTCGAGCGCGGTGTCGAACAGCCCTTCGAAGCGCCCGCCGCCCGGCCGGATCGCGCGCAGCTCGTCGTCGAGCGGGCCGCCGCCGAACAGCGAGATGAACACGGTCACGTTCTCGAACGGCGCCACGTTCGGCAGCGGCTTCAGCCCGTTCGTCGAGATCGACACGTAGCGCATCCCGTCGACGAACGCCTCGATCCGGTCGCGGAACAGCGTCGGCTCCCCGCCGATCAACAGCGCGCAGTTCACGCGCCGCTTGCGCTCGGCCGCGATGAATGCGCGCCACGCATCGATCGACTTGGCCTCCTGCGCGTGCTTGTCATGGCCGAACTCGAAAAACCAGCAGCCTTTGCAGCGGATATTGCAGGCATTGGTCAAGTGGTACTCGGATGCGCGCACGAGCGACGAGAAGCGCCGCACTTCGTTGAAGCGCTGCGCCAGCGCCGGATCCAGCGCGAGCAGGTCGGGCAGCCGTTCGGCGATGAGCGCCTTGCGGCGGGTCTTGATTTCGCGGGTCTCGATCATGATTGCTCCGCGGCAAGCACAGCCATTTCCGGCACGACGAGCCCGAGCGCGCTCAGCTTCGGCAGGATCTTGCGCACGAAGTGACGGCGCAGTTCGCCGTTGGTCGTCTTGCGCAGCCCCCACTTCACGTACAGCGCCGAGCGCTTCGACTCGTCGCGGCCGAACAGGCCGAGAATGTGCGGCCACAGACGATCCAGCGCCTGCTGCGCGTCCTGCCGGCCGGCATCCGTGCCGCACGCGTCGCGGATGATGCGGAACCCGTGTGCGACGTGCACGTGCTCGTCCTTGATGATCTGCTTCACGAAGATCTCGCTGAACGGCTCGTAGCTCGACTCCTGGAACTCGAGCAGGTGCTCGAGCACGACCGCTTCGCCGAGAAACGAAAAGATGCCGCGCTCCATCCAGTTGCGCACGCCGCGCACCAGTTCGTTCGCGTAGTACGGGCGCTGCTGGAAATGCTGCGCGAGCATGCCGCTCGTATCGACGTCGAGGCCGGCCAGCACTTCCGCGCTCAGCTCGTAATGCTGCACCTCCTCGGCCGCGCGCTCGCAGCAGACGAACTTCTCGTATGCGTTCGGCGCGAGGTTGTAGAACACCTGCGTGTAGTCGTCCGCGCCGGTCAGCTCGCCTTCGGTATGGACCATCATCAGGTGCGTCGCGAGCGACCGGTATTCCTCCGGCATGTTGCGGAAGTCTTCAGGCGTCCTGACCTGGTTCTTGTGGAGCAAGGGGGACTGCGCTGCTTGTGAGGTTTCCACGGGTGATCTCCTTCGTTGTAGTTCGTTGTGTTTCGTCGCGGGTCGACGGGAATGATTTACTGGCCGACGGGGGCAGCCGCGCGATCCGCCGCTGCCCCCGCAACGGCCGGCAGCGCATCGAGCACGCCGCTCAGGTGCGCCAGCACGTCGGGCCGGTGGGTGTCGATGAAGAAATGCTCGCCGTCGAACAGGCGCACGTTCAACGGCAATTCCGAATACCGCTGCCATTCGCCGAGGTCCGGCGTCCACACCAGCGCGTCGTGGCGGGCGCTCAGCACGTGAATCGGCACCGGCAGCGCGCGAATCTCGGTGCGCCACGTCTCGCGGCTTTCGAGGTCCGCGCGGATCGTCGGCAGGAACATGTCGATGAACGCCTGCGCGTCGAGCATCCCTGCGGGCAATCCCTGGAGCAGGTCGAGCTCCTGCACGAGCTCGTCGCGCGGCAGGTCGTGCAGGCGGCGGCGCCGCCGCGACGGCAGGTGCGGCGCCGCGCAGCCGGAGGCGAAGAGCGCGAGCGGAGGGCGCCCCGCATCGACGAGCCGCTTCGCCAGCTCGAGCGCCAGCACCCCGCCCATGCTGTGGCCGAACAGCACGATGTCGGCGTCGGCGCAGTCGAGCAGGCCGACCATCGTGTCGTCGGCGAGCGCGCGCATCGTGCGCAGCGGCGGCTCACGGAAGCGCGCGCCGCGCCCCGGCAGTTCGACCGCGCACACCTCGACGTCGCGCGGCAGGCGTTCGTGCCAGCCGCGGAACACCGCGGCGCTGCCGCCCGCGTAGGCGCAGCAGATCATCCGCAGGCGCGGTGCCGGCACCGGCGCGAAGATCTTCAACTGCGCGGAGGACTGCGCCCTCGACGGCGCCTTCGTGGCCATCCCGGCTGAACTCGAATTCATCGGTGGGAAATCTCGCTGGCTTGACGGTCGGATCAGTACGGCGCGTCGGCGTGCCGGCGCGTTTCCCACACCGCTTCCATGCGTGCGGTGATCGCCGGCATCTGGTCGGGGGTCACCCGGTAGCGGACGGTGCGCAGCGGCGCGCGCAGGATCGGCAGCTCGAACAGCCCTTCGCCTTGCGGCGCGATGCCGAGGTGCGCCTTCACGCGGTTCGCGCCGACGTTGTCGGCCGGGGATTCGAAGCGGATCGCGTCGAGCGAGAAACGCTCGAAGAACGCGGCCATCGCCTTCACGTACGACACCACGCCGATGCCGAGCCGGCGATGCGCGGGCTGCCAGATGTGCGCATGCATGACGCCGCTCGCGTAGCGCCCCGGCGGCCCGCCGGCGCGCTGCTCGAGGTGCGTGAGTTCGTGCACGCCGACGGTCTGCCCGTGCAGCGTGATGCTGAAGATCGCGTTCTGCGGCGTGCCCGCGCGCGCTTCGCGCTCGAGATTCAGCGCGAGCATGTCGCGCATCTGCCGGCGGCCCGGCAGCCGGGCCGGATCGACACCCATCGCCGCCAGGTGGCTGTCGCCGCCGTCGTACCAGTACGCGATGAATCCGTCGATGTCAGCGTGACTGAAATCCCGTATGCCGATATCCGCTATCTCGATCACGCCTCTCTCCGCTCCGTCGCCGCATTGTTTCCGGCGATGGGAAAATCAGGCGCTTCGTGCATCGCGCCGAATTCGAGCCGGTTAATGTTTTATCGGATGCCATGATGCAGATAATCATTCCGGATGCGAAGCTGCAATTTCTTGCAGGTTGAATTTGTTTGCGTGTCAGGCAATATCTCCCCGGAATACTGTCCAATTCGGCCATCGAAGACGGTTTGACCGGCATCGTGTCACGGCGACATGATCCGCGCTTCCGTGGCCCCTTTTGCCATCCGGTCCGATCCGTCCGGTTGGCCGCGCGGCAGCCGGCTCATCCGCCCGGCATCACACCGCGCATCGCACCGCCCACGGCCACGTGCCGTCGCGCGATTCGATTCGTTCCGCATCGACGTCATCCCGGTTCCGGTCCGCCATCGCGCGGCTGCCCGGACAGCCATCCGCCCATGTTTGAAAGTAACGGTCGTCATGCGCGCGTCGTAACCGCATGCTGCCCGGGCCACACAAACAAGGAGGTTGATCTTGGATCTGAAATCGGACGCCAGCGCGACGCCGGCCCGCCTCGGCGCGTCTGCGCCTCACGACGGATACGTTCGCCTGTCCGTCAGCCAGCTCGCGGCCGTCAACCCCGGCCTGCTCTACGCCGGCTGCGACGCGCAGGTGCTCAACGACGCGTGGGACCACGGCATGCCCGCGTGCCACGCAGGCTATTGCGAATGGATCGATACCGACTGGCGCCCGCCGATCACGTTCGGCTGGTGCTGGCTCGCCGATCGCCACCACGTGTATCGGATGCTGCCGAACAGCGTGACGGCCAACGTGATGATCGTGTGCGCGAAAGGGTATGACCTCGGCCCCGAACACACGATGCGGCTTCTCGAAGAGTGGATTATCACGTTGCCGTGGAGCGCCAGTATCCATGCATATGTTCCATTAACAGACCTGTAATAAGTTGCAGTTTCGACGCGTCCTCCATTTCGCATTAAATGCGTAGGTCTATTGGAGCTCGCACATGCAAAAGACCACTATCGGAAATGCGTCGCAGTTATCCGTTTCAAGCCTCGCCGCGCTCGCATCGTACCGACACGCAATCTTTATCGAAAAGCTCGGCTGGCAATTGCCGGTGGTCGATAATCAGGAGTTCGATCAGTTCGATCGGCCGGACACCGTCTACGTTTTCGGCCGCGACGACGACGACGCGATCTGCTCGTGCGCGCGCCTGCTGCCGACGACGCAGCCCTACCTGCTGAGCGAGGTCTTTCCGTCGCTGATGGGCGCCGCGCCGATCCCGAACGCACCCGATATTTGGGAACTCTCCCGGTTTTCGTCCTACATCCTCGGCGCCGATTCCGCGGCGCTGGAACGCGCGCACGGCAACACGCGCACGCTGCTGGCCGATATCGTCCGCTTCGCGGTGGAGCGCGGCGTCCGCCGCCTGATCACGGTGTCGCCGCTCGGCGTCGAACGCCTGCTGAAGCGCCTGAAGGTGCACGCGCACCGCGCCGCGCCGCCGCAGTTCATCGACGGCAAGCCCGTGTTCGCGTGCTGGATCGAAATCGATGAAACCACCTGCGCCGCGCTCGACGTCGAGCAGCCGTGCGGCCCGACGCCGAGCTGATCGCGCACGCATCGCGGCACATCGCGGCGCAGGTTGCGTTTGCGCCCTCTCCCCCCACACGATCCGGGCCATTCACATGCACAGAGAGATCATTCCCGGCTTTGACGGTCGGCCGCTGAATGTCTTCCATTCCGGGTTCTCGCCCGAGCGGCGCAACCTGATGCTGGTGCTGCCGTTCGGCGTGCGCCATGCAATGGCCGCACGCCTGTGCGAGGCGCTCGCGCCGCATGTCAATCTCGTCACGTGGGAATCCCGCTTCGTGCTCGACCTGCAGGACGATGCGCGCGAAGACGATTTCGACGTCGACTACCACGTGCGCGATCTCGTGCAGGTCGCCGCGCACGCGAATGCGCGCGCCGGCCATGCGGGCGCGACCGACGTGATCGGCTATTGCTCGGGCGCGGGCATCAGCCTGCTGGCCGCCGCGCGCCATCCCGGCGCCGTGCGCCGGCTCGCGCTGGTGTCCGGCGAATTCATGCTGAAGCCGTCGGTGTGCCGGCCGAGCAGCTTCCAGCGCGAAGTCGACGTGCTGCTGCCCGCCGCCGCCGCAAGCAAGGATATGGCGAGCGTGCTGTTCGACAAGATTTCGTCGGGACGCAGCGCGCCGCAATCCGAGTTCCACGACTTCATTTCCGTGCCGTTCTCGAGCGCGGCCCATCTGCATCGCTACGGGCTGAATTACGTCGCGTACCGGCAGGTCGACTTCCTGAACGAGGCGCGCGCGGTCACGCAGCCCACGCTCGTGATCGCAACGCGCAGCGACCGCCAGGTCACGCCGGACAGCGCGCACATCATCCTGTCCCACCTGACGGACGCGACGGGCGTGCACGAATTCGACGGCGACCATTACGAACTGTGCCGCGCGCATCCGGACATGACGCACGCGCTGCTGCAGTTCTTCCGGACAGAGTCCGCCCGATCGGGAGTTTCGTCATGACCCTGATGACCATCGATGGCCGTTTCGCCGAACAGGTGCGCCGCACGCCCGAACATGTGGCGCTGGCGGGCGCGGGCGCGTCGCTCACCTATCGCGAGCTCGACCGCTGCGCGAACCGGCTGGCCGCGCGGCTCGCCGGCGCAGGCGTCGCGCCGCGCGCCGCGGTGCTGCTGAGCCTGCCGCGCAGCGTCGACGCCGTGATCGCGATGCTCGCCGTCGTGAAGCTCGGCGCAACCTTCGTGCCGATCGATCCGCACTACCCCGATGCGATCAAGCGCACGTATGCGAACGACAGCGGCGCGCGGCATGCGCTCGTCGCGGCCGGCGACGCGTCGCTGCGCGATACGGGGCTGGAAATCGTCGAGGTCGCCGATCTCGCGGCGGATCGCGCCGACGACGCAGCGCCCCCGCCCGCCTCGCACGACGGCGACACGCCCGCCTACATCATGTTCACGTCGGGCAGCACCGGCAAGCCGAAGGGCGTCGTGGTGCCGCATCGCGGCGTCGTGCGGCTCGTCGATCGCCCGAACTACATCACGATCCGCGAGGACGACGCGTTCCTGCTGCTGTCGCCGATCACCTTCGACGCGTCGACGTTCGAGATCTGGGGCGCACTGCTGAACGGCGCGCGGCTCGTCGTGTACGAGGACGCGATCTTCGATCCGAACGCCGTGGCGGCGCTGATCCGCGAACGTCATGTCACCGTGCTGTGGCTGACGGCCGCGCTGTTCCACCTCGTCGTGCGCCGCAACCTCGGCATGCTTGACGGCGTGCGCGTGCTGCTCGCGGGCGGCGACGTGCTGAAGCCGGAGGCGGTCAACACGGTGCTCGACGCGTTCGACGGCATCACGGTCGTGAACGGCTACGGCCCGACCGAGAACACCACGTTCACCTGCTGCCACGCGATGACGCGCGCGAACCGGCCGGCCGGCTCGGTGCCGATCGGCGTCGCGATCACCGGCACGTCGATCCATATCCTCGACGGCGCCGCCGACGATCCGACGCCCGTCGCGGATGGGCAGGAGGGCGAACTGTATGCGGGCGGCGACGGCGTCGCGCTCGGCTACCTGAACCGGCCCGACGCGACGCGCGCGGCGTTCGTGCCCGATCCGTCCGGGCGCGGCCTGCTCTATCGCACCGGCGACGTCGTGCGCCGCCGCCCGGACGGCGCGCTCGAATTCGTCGGCCGGCGCGACCGGCTGACGAAGATCCGCGGCTACCGCGTCAGCCTCGACGAAGTGCAGCTGCTCGTGTCGCGCATCCCGTGCGTCGACGAGTGCATCGTGCAGGTTCGCGAGGATGCGAACGGCGACAAGCTCCTCACGGCCACGGTGCAGACGCGCGAGCCGCGCGACGACCTGCCCGCCTTCATTCGCGGCGAACTGCGCAAGCTCGCGCCGCCTTTCATGATCCCCGACACCATCGCCGTCTGCGCGCAGCTGCCGCTGAACGCGAACGGCAAGGTCGACCGGAATCGACTCGCAGGCCCAACTTTGACACGTGGAGAACGTCATGACTGAAAAGATCGCCATCCCCGACACGATCGCGTCGACTTGCCGGGACACGCTCGGCTTCGCCGACCTCGCGCCCGACGAGGATTTCTTCGACCGCGGCGCGAGCTCGCTGACGATCGTGGAGCTGCAGATCCAGGTGGAGACGAAGCTGCAGATCCGGGTGCCGACCAGCAAGCTGATGGCGGCGCCGTCGATCGGCGGCTGGACCGGCATCTACGAGGCAGCGGCCGCCGAGCTCGTCTGAGCGCGCGGGCATTCACCGAACGCCGCTCCGTGAATTCGGAGCGGACCATCTTGTCGATTCGACCAGGAGTATTTCGATGCAGAACTTTCGACTGACGCCCGAGCAGATCGCGACCTTCCGCGCCCAGGGCTATATCGGCCCGTTCACGCTCTATTCGCCGGAAGAAGCACGCGAGCGCTACAAGGCGATCCGCGCGCAACTGTTCGACCGCGAGTTCGCGGTGTACGACCTGCCGCCGACGAGCCCGATCGCCAACTACGACCGCCATCTCGACGTGAACCTGCTGAGCGAGCACATCGGCCGCCCGGAAATCGTCCAGCGGGTGAACTCGATCCTCGGGCCCGACGTGATCTGCTGGCGCTCGGAGATGTTCCCGAAGTATCCGGGCGACGAAGGCACCGACTGGCACCAGGCGGACACGTTCGCGCATGCGTCCGGCCAGCCGCAGATCATCTGGCCCGGCGACCAGCGCTTCGGCGGCGCGATCACGGTGTGGACGGCGCTGACCGACGCCACCGAGGAGAACGGCTGCCTGCGCTTCGTGCCCGGCACGCATGAGGAGATGTTCTACGACGAGTCGAAGAAGATGGCGTTCGACCCGACCAACATCAACGCGCTCGAGAAGGACGGCATCAAGCGCGGCTTCTTCGGCTACGACTACCGCAGCCTGCAGAAGGACGCGAACTGGAAGCCCGACGAGAGCAAGGCCGTGTCGCTCGTGATGAAGCCCGGCGAGTTCGTGATCTTCTGGTCGACGCTGATGCACTCGTCGTTCCCGAACTCGACGACCGACAAGACCCGCCTCGGCTACGCGAGCCGCTACGTGCCGGCCGCCGTGCAGGTCTACCCGGGCACCGATACGGTCGACGAATACGGCAGCAAGATCTCGCTCGAGAAGTTCGGCGTCGTGCTCGTGTCCGGCGAGGACAAGTACGGGCACAACCGTCGCGTCGAGCAGAACGCGCGCGGCTTCAGCTTCGCGCAGCAGCCGTCGTTTGCCTGACCCTGACCGTCCGCACCCGCGGCCCTTGCAATCGGCGAACGGCGCTGCTGCGCCGTTCGCCATTCGAGCGATCCGAACATCATGAACCCTCCCCTCGAGATACCTCATGTGCAGCGCATCGACCACGTCGTCGCGTCCGTCGTGGCCGCCGTGCTCGGCCGGGACGACGTCGGGCCCGACGACGATTTCTTCGTGCTCGGCGGCTCGTCGATTTCCGCGGCGCTGGTCAGCACGCAGCTGGAAGCGCGGCTCGGACACGAAGTGCCGCTGCGCCTGCTGTTCGACAACCCGTGTCTCCGGATCTTCAGCGAAAAGCTCGCCGAATCGATGAACGTCGCCGCGCAGTAAGGCCGTGCGGCGGGTCCGGCATTGCCATGCCATGCAGGAGGAAATCGCCTTGAACAAGCACTATCGCGCCGAAATCTACGATTTCGACAAGCAGGTCGAACGCGCCGATCTCACGCTTGCCGACGCCGCGCTGCTGATTCGCGATCGCCAGGCGGCCGCCGTTCTGGTCGATCTCGTCGAACCGCGCGACCTCGACACATGGTGGAACGACGACGCGTTTCCGCCGATCACGCAGCACCAGAGCTTTGCGGGCGCCGGCAAATCCGGGCTGGCGATCGGGCCGACGCAGCGGCTCGTGAACGAGCAGCTGATTCCCGGCCTGATCGATTACTTCTCGTATGCGGGCCGCGCGAACGCGGCGCTGCGCAATACCGAGTTCGTCAGGCTGTGCGCGCGGGAGCTCGGCGCGGGCGCCGTTCAGGTGGGCGCATGGGGCGAGCTGCCGCTCGTGTCGAAGCGCGAATACCAGCCGGTCGAGAACGGGCTGTACAGCGTGCCGCCGCACTGCGATGCGATCCACTTCGGCCGCGAGCCGCACAACTGGCCGATCAAGGAAGGCTACGACGAGGGCTACGACCAGATCTCGATCTTCCTGTCGGTGAAGGACGCGGAAAACAGCGCGGGCCTCGTGATGTGGGACTACCGGCCCGCGACACGCGTGGAGCTGGACGAGCTGATGAGCGAATTCACCCGCACCCGCCGCATCGAGCGGCTCGAGCAGGTGCGCAGCGTCACCATCAAGGGACGGCCCGGGCAGCTGAACATCCTCAACACGCGCGTGATGCACGCGGTCGAGCAATGCAGGACGGTGCGCCGGACGCTCGGCTCGTTCCTCGTGTGGCACGACGGCCAATGGCGGATGTTTCACTGATGACGACCCCCGTTGCCCCCCACGGCGCCGACCCGGCGCGCAGCCGGCTCGACGCCGAACTCGCCGCGTTCGAACGCTTCGCGGCATCGAGCGCGATCGGCGGCGCGCGCGTCGAACGCGTCGAGCGCTTCGGCTTCGTCGTGCATCCGCGCGGCGCGCGGCCGGCCGCCGGGCGGCCGATCGACCTGCTGTTCATCGCGCTTACGCACGGCAACGAATACGCGGGCCTGCCGGTGCTCAACGCGCTGTGCCGCTACTTCGCGGCCGGCGTGCTCGCGCCGGCCGCGTCGATCGGCTTCCTGCTCGGCAATGTCGACGCCGCGCGGCAAGGCACGCGCTTCGTCGAGCGCGACCTGAACCGCACGTTCGGCCGCAGCCAGCGCGATACGCTCGACGACCGGCGCGCGCGCGACATGGAGCCCGTGATGGCGCGCGCCCGCTACAGCCTCGACCTGCACCAGACGATCGAGCCGTCCGAAGCGCCGTTCTTCGTCTTCAACTACATGGCGTCGAGCCTGCAGCTCGCCCACGTGATCGCGTCGGACACGCCCGTCGTCACGCACTGGGGCCGGCCGTTCTCGGCCGCGGCGGCGGGCGGCTGCACGTCCGACGAGTTCATCCAGCAGGCCGGCGGCGTCGCGCTGAGCATCGAGCTCGGGCAGAAAGGCTTCGGCCTCTACCAGATCGCCGCGGGCGTGCGCGTGTGCCTGGAGACCATTGCCGCGATCGACGGCGTGCTGCGCGGCGCGCCGCTGCCGCCGGTGCACGCGTGCGCGAACCCGATCTACACGTGGGCGCACATCGTGCCCTACCCCGACGGCGACGTGAGGCTCGACGCGGGCCTGCGGAATTTCCAGCCGATCCGGGCCGGCGAGCGCCTCGGCGTGCACGACGGCGCGCCGATCGTGGCCGGCTCGGGCGGCCTGCTGCTGTTTCCGAAGTATCGACGTTCCGACGCCGAGCCGAAGCCGGGCGAGCTCTACCGCCTGTTGCGGCAGCCGGCGCTGTCGGAGCTCGGCAAAGGCGACTGCCTTGTGCCGCAACCCTGATTTCCCCGAATTCGTGGAGGCATCATGCAGGATACCTACTCAGCTCATGTGATGCGCTTCGGCGCGGCTCCGCGCGGCGAGCGCCTGACGCTCGCCGCGGCGATCGGCGCGCTCGACGCGGACGATGCCGACGCGATCGTCATGGATATCGTGCCCGAAGGCGAACGCGAAGCGTGGTGGGACGACGCGGGCTTCTCGAGCTCGCCGTTCACGAAGAACGCGCATCACGCCGGCATCGTCGCGACGTCGGTGACGCTCGGGCAGCTGCAGCGCGAACAGGGCGAGAAGCTCGTGTCGAAGGCCGCGGAATATTTCGGCGTCGCGTGCCGGGTCAACGAAGGGCTGCGGCAGACGCGCTTCGTGCGCCTGTTCGCCGACGCGCTCGACGCGAAGCCGCTGACGATCGGCCATGACTACGAGGTCGAGTTCCTGCTCGCGACGCGGCGCGTGTACGAGCCGTTCGAGGCGCCGTTCAACTTCGCGCCGCACTGCGACGACGTGAGCTACGGGCGCGACACCGTGAACTGGCCGCTCAAGCGCTCGTATTCGCGGCAGCTCGGCGGCTTCCTGACGATCCAGGGCGCCGCGAACGACGCGGGCATGGTGATGTGGGACAACCGGCCCGACTCGCGCGACGCGCTCGACCGGATGCATGCCGAGTATCGCGAGACCGGCGCGATCGCCGAGCTGGAACAGGTCCGCAAGATCCTGCTGAAGCCGCAGCCCGGCCAGCTCACGCTGTTCCAGAGCAAGAACCTGCACGCGATCGAGCGCTGCACGTCGACCCGGCGCACCATGGGCCTGTTCCTGATCCATCAGGAGGACGGCTGGCGCCTGTTCGATTGAACGACCGCGCGCGCGCACGGCGCGCGACGCTTTCGGCCATTTTTTCGGTCGGCAGGCACCACGAGCCTGCCGGCCTTTTTCGCATCCGGCGGCCCGTCGTGCGCCGGCTTCAACCATCACAGTCACAGGCAATCACATGAACGATATCGTGCTCGCCATGCGCGCGCGTGGCATCAAGTCTTCCGCAGTGCGCGAATTGCTGGAATACAGCAAGATGCCCGGCGTGATCTCGCTGGCCGGCGGCATTCCCGCGTCCGACCTGTTCGACATGGAGGGAATCGACGAAGCGCTGGCGGCGATCCTGCGCGACGAACATCGGGACCTGTTCCAGTACGGCCTCACCGAGGGCGAAGTGACCCTGCGCGAGCAGATCGCCCGGTGGGCCGGCACCCTCGGCATCCCGGCGCCGGCCGAATCGATGCTGATCACGTCCGGGTCGCAGCAAGGGCTCGACCTCGTCGCGCGCGTGCTGTTCGACCAGGGCGACCGCGTGCTCGTCGAACGGCCGGCCTACGTGGCGGCGCTGCAGGTATTCCAGTTCGTCGGCGCGCAGGTCGACGGCATTCGCGGCGGGCCCGACGGGCTCGATCTCGACCAGGTCGAGCGCGAACTGCGGCGCGGCGGCGTCAAGGCGATCTACATCAACCCGAACTTCGCGAACCCGACCGGCTACACGATCCCGCTCGCGCAGCGCATCGCGCTCGTCGAGCTGTCGCTGCGCCACGGGTGCGCGATCATCGAGGACGATCCTTACGGACAACTGCGCTTCAGCGGCGAACCGATCCCGAGCCTGCTCGAAATCGCGTCGGCGCAGCCGGGCGGCAATCGCACCGTCTGCTACCTGTCGACGTTTTCGAAAGTGTTCTCGCCGGGCGTGCGCGTGGGCTGGATCGTGCTGCCGCCGGCGCTGCGGCCGCCGACCGCCGTCGCCAAGCAGGCGTTCGACCTGCACACGTCGACGCTCACGCAGAACATCGTCGCGCGCTATCTCGCGTCCGGCCGCCTCGCCGGCCGGCTCGACGTGCTGCGTGCCGCCTACCGCAAGCGCCGCGATGCGCTGACGCACGCGCTGCGCGACGCGTTCGGCGACGACCTGCAGTTCAACGAGCCGGACGGCGGCATGTTCCTGTGGTGCCGCTTCGCCCGGCAGGTGCCGGCCGAGCGCGTGCTCGAGGCGGCGATTCGCGAGAAGGTGGTGTTCGTGCCAGGCAAGGCGTTCTATGCGAGCGATCCGGAACCGGACACGCTGCGCGTGTCGTATTCGATGCTCAGCGACGAGAATGCCGGCGAAGCGGCGCGGCGGTTGAAGCGCGCGTGGGATGCGGTCGCGGGGAACTGACCTGACGCAACGCCGGCCGCTTCCGGCCGGCGCCGCCTATTTGCTCGCGACCGAGATCGCCGGCGTCGCGCGCGACTGCACGCGCAGCGTGAACCGCACCAGCGGCGCGGTCAGCGCCGTCGTCACGAGCGCGAACACGACGAGAATCGTATAGACGCGCGTCGGCAGGATCTGCATCTGCAGCCCGATCGACAGCACGATCAGTTCCATCAGCCCGCGCGTATTCATCAGCGAGCCGACGAGCATCGCATCGTGCGGCGCGAGGCCGGTCGCGCGCGCGCCGAGATAGCTGCCGCCGAACTTGCCGATGAAGCCGCCGGCGAGGAACACGCCGAACCACAGCCAGCCGGTTGCATCGTCGATCGAGCCGAGCGACGCGTGCAGCCCCGCATACGCGAAGAACACCGGCATCAGCACGAGCCGCACGAAGCCCTCGACGTTGTCGTGCCACTCCTTCGCGAGCCCCGGCACGTTGCGCACGAACAGCGCCGCGGCGAGCGCGCCGAACGCGCTGTGGAACCCGATCAGCGACGTCGCCAGCGCCGATGCGATCACGAAGCAGAACAGCACGGCCAGCCGGTCGCGCGCGGCGTGGGCCGATCGCGCCAGCCGCGCGAGCAGCGGGCGGATCACGAAACGCGCGAGCAGCGCGGTAGCGGCGAGGTAGAGAAGCAGGCTGCCGAGCATGCGCACGAACGCCCAGCCCGGCCCGCTCGACAGCGACGCGATCGTCGCGAGCAGCAGCCAGCCGAGCGCGTCGGTCAGCATCGCGGCCGACATCGCGTGCCGCGCCCCGGCCATCGCGCCGAGGCGCAGATCGTCGACGATGCGCGCCATCACGGGCACCGCCGACACCGACAGCGCGACCCCGCAGAACAGCACGTAGGCCAGCGTCGGCGCTTCGCTCGCGAGCGTGTTCTTCGACACGATCGCGATGATCATGCCGAGCGCGCCCGGCAGGCACAGGCCGAACGCCGCGACCGCGACGGGCGTGCGCCACCGCTTGTCGCGAAACGTCGCGCCGAACTCCAGGTGCAGGCCGACCTGGAACATCAGCAGCACGAGCCCCACTTCGCCCACCTGCCCCATCCCGGCCGGCGCGCGCGGGCCGAACAGCATGTCGTAGAACCCAGGCGCGATCGCACCGAACAGCGATGGCCCGAGCAGCAGGCCGGCCGCGATTTCGCCGACCACCGCGCACTGGCCGAGCCGCTCCGCGACCCTGCCGCAGACGTTGCACAGCGCGATGACGAGCACGAGTTGCAGCAACCAGATAGTCATGAAATGCCTCGGAAAAGTCGGACCGGTTCGTGTGGGCAGCCGTCGCGGCACGCGCTCGCCCACCGGATGTCGTCACCGATCCTATCGCCCGGCCACAGGCGGCGATACTGGAAGGACCTACAGGCAAAAATCACTGGAAAAACGCAGCGGCGCGTGCGTGGGCCGCGCGACTCACGCGACTCACGCGGCGCGATCGCCGCGGCCACCGCGCGCGCCGGCATAGATCGGCGTGGCGGCCAGGAAACCCTGGCGGATGAGGTTCGCCATCTCCTCGGCCAGCGGCGTGGCGCCGGACGGCGAAACGTGCAGGGTGATCGCGAAATCCGGCAGCCCGGGCAGCCCCATCGGCGACGGCACGATCTGCAGATCGGCGGGCACCGTCGACGCGAGCCACGCGGTCACGGCCATGTCCATGCGCACCGTCGCCATCGTCGCTTCGATGTCGCCGTTCTCGAACACGGTGCGCCATGCGATGTCGCGCTTCGTCAGCGCATCGAACAGCGCCGGCCGGAACACGCATGCGTCGCTGACGATCGACACCGCCAGCGGCCGCTTCATGTACGCGCTGCCGCCGCTCGCGCCGACCCAGACGAGCCGTTCGGTGCGCAGGCATTCGCCGCCCGGCTCGCTCGCGGGCTGCTCGATCACCGCGAGATCGAGCTGGCCGTCGGCGAGCGCGGCGGCCAGCTCGATCGACGGAAGGCTGACGAGCGCGATCTCGACGTGCGGAAAACGCTGCGCAAACGATTTGAAGATGCCGGCCAGGTAGGTGCCGACCAGATCGGACGGCGCGCCGACGCGAATGACGCCGGAAAACGCCGCGCCGTTCATGTCGGTCCAGATCCGGTCGTTCAGCCGCACGAGCTGCTCGGCCTGTTCGAGCAGGCGCTCGCCCGCGCCGGTCAGCTTCAGGCGGCCCTGGGCGCGGTCGAACATCTTCTGGCCGAAACACTCCTCGAGGCGCTTGATCTGCTGGCTGATCGCGCCCTGCGTGAGATGCAGCGCATGCGCGGCCGCCGTCATGCTCGAACGGCGCGCAACGGTGACGAACGTACGCAACAGGCTCGTGTCGAGATTACGGGGCATGGGGATGGAGATCATTAGCGTCGCTAATGGCGCCCATTATAAACATTCCATACCCTGGCATGCGAAAGACTTTTAGAGTTTTGACACATGTCGGCCCGATTCCCGTCGGGACACGTACGCGCCAGATGTCGGCGCCCTACCGGAGGTTGTCGAGTCATGTCACAGACGCTGCTCTCCCTGATCGTGTTCGTGATCGTCGCCACCATCACGCCCGGCGGCGCCACCACGCTCGCGACGGCGTCGGGTACCCAGTTCGGGTTCCGGCGCAGCGTCCCGCTGCTGGGCGGCATCGCGCTCGGGCTCGCATCGCTCGCCGCGATCGCGGCGGCCGGGCTGGCCGGGCTGCTGCATGCCGTTCCCGCGCTGCAGCTGATCATGAAGCTCGTCGGCTCGGCCTACCTGCTCTGGCTCGCGTGGAAGATCGCGGCGAGCGGCGCGCCGAAATCCAGCGCGAACGCCGCGCAGTCGCCCACCAGCTTCTTCGGCGGCGCCCTGCTGCTGTGGCTCAATCCGAAGGGCTGGACCATGGCGCTCGGCGCAGCCGCGTCGTTCGCCGCGCTGACGCCCGACCCCTTGCATCTCGCTGCGATTCTCGGCAGCGCATTCGGCATCGCTGCGATCGTCTCGCTGGCGCTGTGGTGCACGGCCGGCGTGCTGCTCGGCCGCGCGTTGCGCACGGAGTTCCACTGGCGCGTCGCGAACGGCGCGCTCGGGCTCCTGCTCGCGTTATCGATCGTGCCGATCTGGATGGATTGAGTTCGCGCCGGCGCCAGCCTGCAAGTGAGACGCGACGACGGGGCCACGTCGTCGTGGCAGGCTGGCGCAGCGGGCGGACAAGCGGCATCGCCTCGTGCATTGCCGCCGGTCGTGACGACGGCTGGACCGATGAGGAACAACTTCCACTCAGGGCTTGAAATGCCCCTCCATCGGCAGCCTCCGAACGAAGCGCTTCGTCCGGCGAACGTGTAGCGACGCGACCGGCCTCCGAACGGGAGGCCGGCGGCAGGGTACGGCAGCCGTGAGCACGCTTCCCGCCGCGGCGATGCCGCGCGCCGGGCGCGCGCCCCGCGGCGCCGCCGAACGGTGGTGGCCCGACCTCCGCGGGTTGCAGGCGAAATTCCAACACAACAAACGCCCGGGCGGCGGGCACGACACGGGCGCAAGGCCGTCGTCGACAACATTTCAGCCGCAGGCACAGTCCACCGCGCATGCCCGTCTCGACACGGGCACCGCGCAGAACGATCGGACAAGGGGCCGCACGCGCGAGCGTGCGGGAATTCGACTCCGGTGTGTCGTTCGTTCGGCATGGCGGCGAACATGTCGCGGACGCATGCACCGCCTCATGGGCATGACACGCATGCGTTTGACATTACGGGCTACTTGGAGAATGTTGTGGACGCATGGAGAGAAGACGTCATGACGACGTTGTCACGCGCAAGGAATTTCGACGAGATTTTCAACATCGTCGCCACCTGCGCACAATCCCTCAATTTCGAAATGAGCGCGTTCGGGGCGCGCGATCCGCTGCCGGTCACCCGGCCCACGTTCAGTACGCGGAACACCTACCCCGAAGCCTGGCAGCGGCGTTATCTGGAGGGCAATTATTTCGCCCGCGACCCCGTCGTGCGCTACGGGCTCGTCTACACGTCGCCGCTGGTGTGGCCGGTGGATGCGCGCGCCGACGAGGCGTTCTGGGAGGAAGCGAAGGCGCACGGGCTCGCGACCGGCTGGTCGCAGCCGATTCGCGACAAGCACGGGCGCATCGCGATGTGGAGCTTCGCGCGCAGCGCCGAGCCGATTTCCGATCTCGAGCTGTCCGCGACGGAGAGCCGGCTGATCTACCTGGCGCACGCCGCGCATGCCGCGAGCTCGCGGCTCGCCGCGGTGCCGCCGCCCGGCATGCAGATGAGCCAGTTCACCGCGCGCGAGAAGGAAGTGCTGCAGTGGGCCGCCGACGGGAAGACGGCGCTGGAGATCGCGTCGATCCTGTCGATCTCGGAGCGCACGATCACCTTCCACATGCAGAACATCATGGAAAAGCTGAACTCGGTCAACAAGACGCAGGCCATCGTCAAGGCGGTGCTGCTCGGCGTCATTTACTGATGGCATGCGCCGCGCGACAAGCGGCTACGACAAGGCCCGAGCGGCCATAACCACTAAACGGGTTTCGCACGCGAGCGCGCGGCGAATGCAACAGACCACGCTTTCCTGACGCCCGGGCCGGCCGCGAGCCAGCCGCCGGGCACGGCGATCCGCAGCGACGACAGGCCGGATCGCCCCCCTCCCGCCGGGCGCCGCGACGCGCGCCCGCGATGCGGTCCGCACCGGGCGCCCATTGTGTGATCGCAATGATTTTCTCCGGCATTTCGATTAACGAAATTTATTCAATTTGCGAAATACGATTCCTATAATCCGCAATGCAAATGAGATTCCGGAATATCCATTTCATTTGCAATGCTTACGTGAATTGATGCCGATTTGATTCGATCAACGCTTCCGTTTTTCTCGTTCGTTGTTCAAAAAAACCTTTTTTCAAGGATCGAGATCATGCGAAAAATCGTATTTGCACTGTTCGTCTGCGTCGCGATGGCCGGCCACGCATTCGCCGCGCCCGTCATCACGTTCTACAAGAAGCAAGGCGAATCGAACGTCGACTGCCGGATCACGATGGGCAACGGCACCGTCAACTTCAAGAGCTCGAGCAACGCGTGCACGAATGACGACGACTACTATTTCTCGGTCTCCGGCGCGCAGGACGGCGTTCAGTTCGGCATCTACAACAACCCCGATTGCCGCACCAACGAGAGCTACGCGACCTACAAGATGGGCAACGG
This sequence comes from Burkholderia stagnalis, assembly GCF_039848545.1. NCBI lineage: Bacteria > Pseudomonadati > Pseudomonadota > Betaproteobacteria > Burkholderiales > Burkholderiaceae > Burkholderia > Burkholderia stagnalis. Next base: position 271,440 of record NZ_CP156687.1, on the reverse strand, counting down.
CGACGCGAGCGGCAACATCCGCATCACGGCCGTCGACGCAAGCCGCGGGCTGTCGAGCGGCACGCTGATCCACGATTCGCTGCGCTCGGGCGGCGCTTCCGGCGGCGGGCAATTGCACGGCAAGGTGTCATGCCTGAAGGTCACGGGCATGCGCAGCAGCGAAGCGATGCAGATATTGCCGAAATAAGCGCCGATTCGCGATTGCATCGACATATTTTCCGTGACGGAGGAGCTTGGCGATGAACGATTCACGTAAAGACACGCCGCTGCATTGGACCGCCCTCGTGTTCGACATGGAGGTGACATCGCCAAGCAACCGGCTTTATCGGAACGGCCGACAGCAAGCGGAAGTCACGATCAAGCTGCGCGCGACCGACGTCGACAACCGGCCGGTGCCGCTGAGCGAGACCGAACGCGCGAGCGTGCGCCTGATCGACTACAACAGCGGCGTCGAAATTGCGCCGGTGCCCGCGTCGGGCACGGTCACAACCGGGTGGGGCACCACGGCGGAGCGCAACGAATTCGCGTTCTATCCGGGCGATCGCGCCGCCGCGGCGTCGCAAACGGCGGCGTCGGGCTACGAATTCTTCGTCCGGTATGCACAGACCGTCGACGCATCGCCGAAGCGGTTCGGCTGCCAGGTGACGCGCGACGGCGGCGTCGTGTTCAAGTCCAACGACGACGCGTACAAGGAGTTCGTCGAGCTGTTTCCCGAGCGGCTGCCGAGCGCCGACGGCACGCGCTCGGTCACCTACCCGTGGGATTCGCGCCGCATCGAAGGCGGCTCGAACGAATGGGACCTGACCACCGTCGACTACTACTATTGCGGCCTGTCGATCAACGGCAGCCGCATCGCGCTGCTCACGTTCGACGCGTCGCCGCCGAGCATCTTCCAGTGGGAGAGCAGCAACCCCGCGAGCGACCTGTTCAGCTTCACCGGCGTGGGCGCGCCCGGCAGCGACGCCGCCACGTACGTCGTGCCGTCGCGCTTCACCAGCCGCACGCATCGGCGGATTCTGGAGCCGAGGCGCGGCCAGGGCGTCGTCGTGCTGGTCCGTCACGAAGGCATCCGCCAGGACAGCGGAAACGACACGAAACCGCCGCCGATCAACGTCGTCGCTCGCGACGAATTCGGCACCGATCACCTGCTGCGCGTCAGCTTCAAATCGTCGGCGAACCGCAACGAGCTCGTGCTGACCGAGCGCTGAGCGGGCGTCGGTCGCCCCACTCCCACTTACGGCCGAAGCGCGCAGTGTGCGCGCTTCGCCGCCCCCCCTTTACCCGCTGGAGTCCGTCCATGAGTACGCCCGATTCGCTCGCCGCGTCGCCGTCCGCTGCCGTCCATTCGAACGCGTTCAACTTCCTCAGTTTCGTCGATGCGGGCGTCGATCCCCGCACCGGTTTCTATACGTTCAGCATCGCGCTGCCGAACGTGATGGCCAACGCGCTGACCGGCCCGGCGCTGCCGATGTCGCTCGCGTTCAACCCGCTGCAGACCGACGATCGCGGCGTCGGCATCGGCTGGTCGCTGCGCGTGTCGCAATACGATCGCGTCGCGAAGCAGCTCCGGCTGTCGACCGGCGAGACATATCGCGCGGTCGACACGGGGCCGCGCATCGTCGTCGAGGATCAGAAGCTGCGGAACTTCCGCGTCGACAAGATCGACGGCGACCTGCTCGTCGTCTACAAGAGCGGCGTCGCCGAGCGGCTGTCGAATGCGGGCACGCACGACGTGTACCTGCCGTCGACCATCCATTCGCCGGAGGGCCGCGCGCTGTCGCTGCGCTATACGATGTTCCGCGGGCACCGGCTGCTGAGCGAGGTCAGCGACGACAGCCGGCGCCTGCTCGCGCTCGAACGCACGGCCACGCAAGCCGCGATCACGCTGCGGCCCGACGCGCCGGACGCCGCGACCTTCACGCTCGTGCTGCGCAACGACCGCGTCGCGGAAATCCGCCTGCCGGTCGACAATCGCGCGTCGTGGCGCCTGCAGTACGAGACCGCAGGCGACCTGACGCTGATCAGCCAGGTCGAATCGCCGACGGGGGGCGTCGAGACCGTCCGCTATCAGGCGCAAGGGCACGAATTGCCGGCCGGTGCGCCGCTGCGTTACCTGCCGTATGCGATCGAGCATGTCCGGATGCCGCGCGCGGAGCAGCCGCCGCTGCGCAGCCTCTACCGCTACACGCCGAACAATTTCATGGGGCGCGGCGCGCCGGGCCTCGTGTGGAAGGACGGCGAGGACAACCTGTACAAGGTGCTCGACGACTATCGCTACGGCTCCGACGAAACGCACGTAACGGGCGAAGGCGACGCGACCGAGGCCGTGCGCGTGATCCGCCGCACCTTCAACCGCTTCCACCTGCTCGTGTCCGAGGAAACCAACCAGCGCGGACACGTCGCGCTGCAGCGCACCGAATACGACGAGAAACCAGGCCGCCCGTTCAGCGAGCAATCGCCGCAATGCCAGTTGCCGCTGCGCACGACGAAATCGTGGTACCTGAGCGCCGCGCCCGGCACGACGCGCGAGGAAGTCGTCACGACGCGGTTCGACGACTGGGGCAACCTGCTCGAACGAGTGGACGCGACCGGCACGGTGGAGCAATACGACTACTATCCGGCCGAAGGCGACACGGGCTGCCCGGCGGACCCGCTCGGCTTTCGCCGCTTCGTCAGGACGAAGCGCGTAACGCCCGCGCCCTCGCCTGTCGCGGCGCCGACGCGCGAGATACGCCATACGTACGTCGCACTGCCGTCGTTGCGGCCGAACGGCCCGCCGCATGTGGTCGTTGCGGACGAGGTGCTGTCGGAACACACGGAAGACGAATCGCGTGAGCTGCAACGCATCGCCCGCACATGGTTCGACACGCCGGCCGACGCCATGCTGCACGGTCGCATCGCAACGGAAACAAAAACGCTAGACGGACGCGCGACCGCCACGTCGTATGCGTATGCGTTGCAGAACGACACGCTGCGCACCACTACGACCGTGACCGGCTTCGACGGCACGTCGCGCACATCGAACGCATGGCGCGCGCTCGCGACCGGCCAGGACGTGCGCGTCGAAGACGAATCCGGCGTGACCCTACGCTACGCCTACGACGCGTTGGGCCGCGTGCTGGCCGAGACGACGGCGCCCGGCACCGAATACGAAGCGACGCGACGGCATGCGTACGGGCTCGCGGCGACGGCCGACGATCCCGTCTACGCGAGCGTGACGGACGCGCTCGGCGTCACGACCCGAACCACCTACGACGGCCTGAATCGCGTCGTCCGCACCGAAACCGCGGACGTCGATCACGCGGGCGAGCCGATGCGAACGACCTACCGTGCGCGTTACGACGCGCTCGGGCAGCTCGTCGAGGAAACGCAGACGGATTGGCTCGACGGCGAACCGCTCGCGCTCGTCAGCCGCCATCGCCACGACGACTGGGGCGAGCGGGACAGCACGACGCGGCCGGACGGCGTCGATGCATATCGCGTGCACGACCCGATCCGGCGCACCGAAACCGAGTGGCTCGCCGATGGCGCCGGCGCACGCACCGGCCGCACGGTGACGACGCGCAACGCGTTCGACAAGCCCGTGTCGATCGAACGATTCGATACCCGCGACGCGCCGGCCGGCAAGACCGTCAACGAATACGACGGGCTCGGCCGCTGCGTGCGCCGCACGGATGCGGCCGGCAACGTGTCGACGTTCGCCTACGACGCGTTCGGCCGCCTCACGCGCAACGTGCTGGCGGACGGCGCCGCAATCGAACATGCGTATGCGGCGCATGACAGCGAGGCATTGCCGATCCGGATCGGCGTGGCCGACGGCAGCGGTAGCGGTAGCCGGACGATCGTGGCCGGCGAGCAAAGCTTCGATGGCCTGGGCCGGCTCGCGCGCCGCACGGCCGGCGGGCGCGTGCGCACGTTCGCCTATGCGGGCGGCCATCCGCAGCCAGACTACGAAACCACGCCGTCCGGCGCATCGATCCGGTACGCGTATGCGCCCAGCCTGACGCGCCAGCCGATCCGCCGCAGCGTGGCGGACCTCGACGACGACTACACGTATCACCCCGTGCACGCGCAGCTCGTGCGCGCGCGCAGCGCCGCAACGGACGACGAATACGCGCTCGACTACCTGCCGTCCGGCCAGCTGCGACACGAGCAATGGCGCGAGGACGGCGCAGCGCATCAGGCGTCGCACGGCGCGTCGCTCGAGGGCCGCCTGCTCCGTTACACGGACCGCTTCGGCGACACGCAGACGAACAGCTACGATGCGGCCGGCCGCCTTGAGCGCGTGCAAGGCGGCGCACTCGACGCCAGCCTGCAATACGACGCGTTCGGCCGGCTGCGGCAATGCACGACACGCGACACGAACGCGGGCCGCGCGCTGACCGTCACGCTCGCGTACGACGATTTCGGCCGCGAAACCGAGCGCCGGATCGAGCAGGACGGCGCGCCGCCCGTCGTGCTCGCGCAAACCCATACGCCGGCCGACAAGCTCGCTCGGCGCACGCTGTCGGCCGGCGGCGCGATTGTCCGCGACGAGACCTGCGAATACGACGCCCGCGGCCGGCTCGTCGCGTACCAGTGCGCCGGCACGCGGCCGCCGCACGATCCGTACGGCCGCGCGATCGCGTCGCAGTACTACGCGTTCGACTGCGTCGACAACATCGTTTCACTGACGACCGAATTCGGCGACGGCTCGCGGAACGTCGCCCGCTTCTCCCACGACAACGCCGCCGATCCGACCCAGCTCACGCGCGTGACCCACAGCCACGCCGACTACCCGCCCACGCTCGAACTGCGCTACGACGCGGACGGCAATCTGGTGGACGACGGCAGCCGGACCTACCAGTACGACCCGCTCGGCCGCCTGACCCGGATCGCCGATGCCGTGCGCAGCGTGAGCGCGCAATACGGATATGACGCGCTCGACCGCCTCGTCGCGATTCGGGGCGCCGACGGCGTCGCGATGCGTCGCACCTATCGCGACGCGCGCATCGTGAGCGAGCTGCGCGACGGCGACCGCATCGGCTACCTGCGCGCGGACGAGCGGCTGCTCGCGCACCGCCGCGACGGCACGCAGGCGCAAACGGTGCTGTACGGCGCCGATCAGCAGCAGAGCGTGCTGCTCGCCGCGTCCGGCGGCGAACGCCGCGACCTCGCATACACGCCGTACGGGTATCGCGCGACCGGCACCGACTGGCCCGGCCTGCCGGGCTTCAACGGCGAGCCGCTCGAACCGCTCACCGGCAGCTATCTGCTCGGCAATGGCCATCGCCTGTACGACCCGGTGCTGATGCGCTTTCACCGGCCTGACATGCTGAGCCCGTTCGACGGCGGCGGCCTCAATGCGTACGCCTATTGCCTCGGCGACCCGATCAACCGCGTCGATCCGACCGGCCAGCTGAGCTGGCAGGCGATCCTCGGCATCGTGCTCGGCGCAGTCGCGATCGCGCTCACCGTCGTGTCGCTGGGCGCGGGCGCGGCGATCGCGGCGGGCGTCGTGCCCGCAACGGGCATGCTCGGCGCGATCGCGACCGTGCCGTCGATGACGATGTCGGGCGTCGTGTCGGTCGCGACCGGCGTGGCGGGGCTCGCGGAAGGCGCGACGACGATCGCGGCGGCGGCACTGTCCGAGCGCGACGAGCAGGCATCGGGCATCCTCGGCTGGGTGTCGCTCGGGCTCGGCGTCGCGTCGGCCGCGAACGGCGTGGCGGGCGCGGCATCGAAGGTGGCCGGCGCATCGAAAGGCGTCGTGTCGACGACGGCCCGCAACCTCGCCGTCGCGCGCACCGCGATCGACGTGACCGCCCGCGCGCAGGGCGTGGCGGGCCAGTTCGTGTCGACCTTCGCCGACGACGTGCCCGCGTGGGCATCGCATACGATGATGGGCGTGTCGCTCGCACTGACGGCGGCCGGCTGGGGCGGGCTGGCGCGCGAGGCCGCGCTCGCGCGCAGCACCGGCTTCCACGCGCTGGCCGACGCGCCGCAGGCCGATGCATCGGGCGGGCGGCCAGAACGTTACCGGTCGCTCGCCGAAGCGCCGACGGGCGCGACCGACGGGCGTTCGAGCGTCGCCGCCGCGAGCGAAAGCGTTCGGCAGCCCACGCTGCGCGGGCCGCGCTGACCGGGAGCATGCCGAACAGGTCATGGTCTTTTTCCTGTCGCGCGCTCGACGCGGGGCTCGTCACCGCGCCGGTCGGCATCTTTACGGTGCCGCTGTCGTCGTTCATGGGCCGCGTGCTGCGGGAGATCGACTCGGCCAGCGAAGGGCGATAGCCCGGACGCCGCGTCGGGCGCGCACTAATCCGGCGCAAGCGGCGCGCGCGCCGCCCGCGCACCTAGCAAATGACGCAGGTGCATTTCCGGACGTTCTTCGGGCACAGTTGCGAACGTCCGCGACCATTCGCGCTGCGATGGTGCGGACGACCGCGCGCGGCCGTCGTGCGCCCGTCATACGCAGCACGCAACGTGCAACATGCAACACGCCGCAGTCAGGCATTCGCTGTCCCTGTCCACAGACGCTTCGTGCATTCGAACCCTCGACGAAACAGGAGTCTTGCCATGCCATTCCACCGCACCCTGGCTGCCGCCGTGCTCGGCGCCGCACTGTGTTCCCCGCTCGCCTGGGCCGCCGATCCGCTGCCCGCCCTCGGGGCCGATCCGGCCCAGACGTCGGTGTCGGGCCTTTCGTCCGGCGCCTTCATGGCCGTCCAGTACCAGGTCGCCTATTCGGGCTCCGTGGTCGGCGCCGGCGTCGTGGCAGGCGGCCCGTACTACTGCGCGGCCGGCAGCCTGTACAACACCGGCATCTGCATGGGGCAGGTGCCGTTCGTGCCGCCCAACCCCGCATTGATGGTGAGCGCCGCCAAGCGCTTCGCGTCGAACGGCCAGATCGATCCGCTGGACGGCATGCAGCGCGGCCGCATCTACGTGTTCAGCGGCACCAAGGATACGATCGTGTACCAGCAGGCCGTCGACGCGACCGTGTCGTTCTTCAAGCAGGCCGGCGTGCCGGGCGGCAACATCTCGTACGTGAACACGGTGCCGGCCGGCCATGCGCTGATCACGCCGTCGTTCGGCAACGACTGCCCGGCCAATGCCGCCCCGTACATCAGCCATTGCACGGTGTCGAACCAGAGCTACGACCAGCCGGGCGCCTTGCTGTCGTTCATCTACGGTTCGCTGAATCCGCCGGCCAGCCAGCTCGGCGGCAAGATCATCACGTTCAATCAGCGCGAATTCGCCTCCGCCTCGACCGGGATGGCCGACGACGCCTATGCGTACGTGCCGCAGTCGTGCGCGCAGGGCACCGCGTGCCGGGTGCACGTCGCGTTCCATGGCTGCAAGCAATCGGCCAATGTCGTCGGGGATGATTTCTACGAGAAGACCAGCTACAACAGCTGGGCCGATGCGAACAACATCGTGGTGCTGTACCCGCAGGTCAATGCGTCCAGCGTGCCGTACAACCCGCAGGGGTGCTGGGACTGGTTCGGCTACACGGGCCAGAACTACGCAATGAAATCCGGCTCGCAGATGGTGGCCGTGAACGCGATGATCAACCGGCTCACGTCGAAGCGCTGACGCGCTGGTGTGACCGCAGGCCGGGCGGCGGCGGGCGATGCCCCGCACCGGCCGGCCTGCTTCGGCGATACGCTTACGCGCCCTTCGCGAGTTCCGCGTCGATCGCGGCGACGAGCGCGGGATCGTCCGAGGCGGTGTTCGGCGCGAAGCGGGCCACCACCTCGCCGTCACGGCTCACCAGGAATTTTTCGAAGTTCCACAGCACGTCGGGCGCCGGATTCGGCTCGATGCCATACCCCTTCAGACGCTCGCGGAACGGGCCGTCGCCCGTGGTCACCGGCTGCGCCTGCGTGAGCGCGCGATAGAGCGGATGCTGATCGCCGCCGACCACCGAGATCTTCGAGAACAGCGGAAACTTCACGCCGAACGTGCCGGTGCAGAACGCCTGGATTTCGGCATCGGTGCCCGGCTCCTGGCCCTTGAAGTTGTTCGCCGGAAACCCGAGCACTTCGAGCCCGCGCTCGCGCTTGTCTTCATAGAGCGCCTCGAGGCCTTCGTATTGCGGCGTCAGCCCGCACTTCGATGCGACGTTCACCACCAGCAGCACTTTGCCCTTGAACGCGCGCAGCGACGTCGGCGAGCCGTCGATGGCGTTCACGGGGATGTCGTAGAGGGTCGAGCTCATGTCGGGTTCCTTCCTGTTGGATTGGGCCAGGCAAGACGTGGCGGCCGCGTGTCGCCATATGTCGAATACGCGGGAAATCCTAACAGGACTGCGCGGAACGCGCCGGGCGTGCGTCAGGCCCCGGCCTGGCGCGCGTCGCCGCCGTTCGCCTTGCGCCAGCGCGCGAAGGTCCACATGTCGGGCTCGAGCACCGCGGTGTCCAGCCGGCTCCAGCCGTAGAACGCGCCGTCCCATCCCGGCACGGGCAGCGGCTCGGTCGAGCGGATGTCGGTCATGCCGGGGCGATAGGCCTGGAACGGCCAGAACAGCGGCATCGCGCGGCGCGACGCCATGGCGTGCCGTATTTCGTCCGCGCCGCCTTCGTCCGCCACCACGTCGCACTGGAACGTCCACTCTTCCTCGTCCCATGCGAGAAACACGCTCGGCTGCCCCGCCGCGTCGAACATGAGCACCGCGTTCTGCTCCGGGCGCCAGTAGTACTCGACGATCCGCTCGCGCTCGACGACCGCCTGCATCACCTCGAGGATGCGCGGGTCGCTGTACGTCGCGCCGATGCCGTGCACGCTCACCTGCCCCCGGTGCGCGCAGTGCCGCGCCTTCGCTTCCGCGAGCGCGGCGCCCAGCTTCGCCGTCATGTCCGGCGCGGACTTGCGCAGGTACAGGTCGATCAGGGACGCATTGAACGCGTCGACGGCCTCCCGCTCGGTCGCGACGCCGGTGAGCAGGATCTTCGTGCACGCGATGTCGTCGAGGGCGGTCAGCAATTCGACGCCGTTCATCTGCGCCATCTCGTAGTCGACGACGACGGCCGCCACTTCCTCGAAACGCGCGGCGTCGGTCAGCGGGTCGCGGCCGAGCGCATTGGAGCCCTTCTTTTCGAAATCGGAATAGCCGGCCCCCGCCAGCCGCTCCGGGGTTGCGCGCCGGCCGTGCGATTTGACGAAGCGCAATGCTTCATGCGGCGTGTTGAAAAAGCGGTTCAGTCGCCCGTCCCGAAAGGTTCCGCGCAATGCGTCGAGAAACCCCGGGTGATCGTCGACGAATACGATCGGCGCTGGATAAAACACCGGCTGGCTGACAAAACGGCGCATAGCGGCCCCGAATGACGTGAATCGGAAATTCGGGCCATTCCGCATTCCGGCAGTGGCCCGCATACGAGCGCACGATTATCGGGCATCCCGGCGACCGCCGGCAACTGCCCGGGTATTTCGCGCCAACGAAAAATCCGCTCGCGCAAACGAGTGCGGATTTACTCGATGCCTGCAAAAAACAGCGACATCTCAAAATAAGGCGCGCCCTTATGAAAAGGGCGTGCGTGGCTGCCGCATGCAGCTGTTTTTTCTGGAGTCGTCCATGTTGACGCGAGAAACCATTCCGCAAATTCTGTCCCGCAATCCGCTGCTGCTGTCGTCCGATATCGATGCGGCGGCATCGCAAAAGACGTTTCACCACGTCATCGACATTTATCTCAAGGATTCGAATGCTTTCATGAACACCTACTTTGCACGTTATTTCGAATGGCAGGGCGTAACCCGCGAACGGTGGTTCCACGAGTGCATTCATGACAACCTGCTGGCCGCGGGCGGCTCGTTCGTCACGAAGCGCGCGCACCAGGAATACATCCAGGAAACCTTCCCGTTCCAGCGCGTCGATTGCTACCTCAATACGTGGCAGGTGCGCCAGTGCTCGGCCTACCTGCTGTTCCGCTTCTGCATCGACGGGCGGCCGGTGTCGCTCGGCTACCAGCAGATCATTTTCGCGGGCACCGACAAGCGGATCCGGCGTTTCCCTGCCGGCATCATCGAGCGGGTCAAGGAATATGAACTGAACCTGCCGTCGTCCGACAACTAAGCAACCGCCTCGCCCGACACGCCCGTGTCGGGCGTCGCAGGCAAACCGCCCGGCGCGCTACGCCGGCGCGCCCGGCTCCGGCAGCCGGAGCGTGAAGGTCGTCAGCACGCCGGGCACCGATTCGCAGTCGATATGGCCGCCGAACACCTCGCACACCCGGCGGCAGAACACCAGCCCGAGGCCCGCGCCGCGCCCGTGCGACTTGGTCGAATAGAACGGATCGAAGATATACGGCAGCACGTCGGCGGCAATCCCGGGCCCCGTGTCGCGAATACGCAGCACGCAGCATCCGCCGTCGCGATCGGCGACGATCTCGACGCGGCTCGTCGCGCCGCCCATCGTCGCCTGCAGCGCGTTCTTCAGCAGGTTGAACACCACGAACAGCATCAGCGAATCGGACCCGTAGAACTGCAGGCGCGGGTCGATCGGCATGACGTCGATGCGCTCGCGCTCGCCGATCGCGAACGGATAGCAATCGAGCGCGACGTCGATGCAGCGCCGGATCGAATGCGGCGCGAAGCTCTGGCGATCCACGCGGTCAAGCGTGAACATCGCCAGCGACATGTCGACCACCGCATGCGTGCTGCTCACCTGGCGATGGATCGCGGACACCAGCGACGGCAGGCGTTCGAGCTGCTCGGGATCGAGGGTGTCGTCCATCAGCCGGTGCTTCACGGCGAGCTGGTAGCTGCGCAGCAATGCCGGCATCGCGCTGCCGAGTTCGCCGACATACATGCCGATCGCCGCGAGCGGCGTCGCCACCTCGTGCGCGACCGTCGCGGCGGCCAGGAACGGCCGCATCAGCCGATAGCGCACGATCGTCATCGCGAGAATGCCGAGGCTGATCGCGATGAAGATCGCGCCCGGCGGATAGAACCGGTAGCCGTAGTTCGCCGCGTAATCGACCGCGGCGAGCGAATACAGCCCGAGGCTGAGCAGGCAGAAATCCAGCAGCTTGCGCTGGTCCGGGGTGCGCGTGCGGCGCTGCGCGACGAACAGCAGCCACGCGCTGCGCGCGGCGACGACGATCGTCTGCGCCACGTGCACCGGGTGCAGGCGCCCTGCCCGCGGATAGTCGCCGAAATAGAAATGCCCGACGCCGTCGACCACTTCCTTGCCGGCCAGCAGCAACACCGCCAGCACGAGGCTCATCCCGTATGACGCGAGCAGCAGCGGGCGCTCATCGGGCCGGCCGGCGACTTCCGTGACGAAGTGATAGAAGGTGGTCGGCAGGAACACGATCGACAGGTAGCCGACCTTGGCGAGCACGTTGGCGATGTCGGGGCGGGTGGTCTGGAACAGGAAGGCCCAGGTCGCCTGCCAGAAGAAGGTGGCGACGCACATCATCACGAACGGCGTCGAGCGGCGCGTCACGCCTTCGGTCAGCCAGACGTAGACGCCGAAGCCGAGAAAGAGCGCGGACACAAACGCGGGCAGGATCGAATACATGCGGCTCGGTTCCGTTTCGAAGGGGGTTCCGCTGCGTCATGCCGGGGGCATGGCGGGAGGCAGGGCGTCGTGGGCGCGATCGGTTAGCGGGATGACGCGTCCGGACATTATTGTGCCGGTGGGCGGTACGGCGCAGGTTGTCTTCTCGAGTATTTGTACTGTTTCGGCCATCGTTCGGGTCGGGCCGACGTTCATCATGCTGGGCTGCATCATGTCTCCCTGATTTGTTTTAGGTCGTTTTAGGTTGTTTTGGTTGTTTGACGGATGACCCGCGTCCGCGCCAGAATTCTGTGATCGCAGACTCTCGCTGGGGCCCCACCGAAATTCACTGCGGCAGTCGGCACTCTGGGATAAACGATTTACTGTAATGCCGTGATTTACACTTAATCGCGCAACGGAAAATTATTCAAGCAATCCGACCAATACAAACAATATCCGTTGGTCAAATTACATTATCCAATTATCAATTCAGACATATTATTTCCGGCGCAACGCTTATTTATTATGCAGCATTTCTGATGAAGTTTTACCTGTCAGTGCTGCGGGGTCATGCCATGCGCGGGCATCCTACCACCGCCAGATACGCGCCGGCCGTCGCCCTGCGACCGCACTGCCCTTCGCGAAATCCGGGACATCATCGGCGCCAGTGTATCCGCCAGCCGGATACACTGGCGCCTGCTCATGCGCGGCGGCGGCGGTGGTAGTCATGTCGCCGCCGCCGCAGATAACGACAATGAATGGAGAATGAATGCTGAAACGCGCGTTTTCTTTGCTTTTGCTGTTGACGGTCAGTCTGATTGGTCAACATGCGTTCGCCGAGCCCACGATTGAATTCAGGACGGGCGGAGAGATTCGGACGTATACCCGGCAGGCGCTGCTCGCGCGATCGGATCTGGCGGAGGTTCACTTGCCGCGCGACGTCGCATACGGCAGGCCGATGACCTTCCGCGCCGTGCCGCTGGCCGACCTGCTCGACATCGCGTCGCTGCCCGTGGACGACGTGCTCGAAACGCGTGCGGCCGACGGCTTCGCCGCGCAGCTGCCGATGGACCTCGTGCGCAATCGCAATCCTGATGGCGCCGTTGCGTGGCTCGCGATCGAGGATCCCGCGAAGCCTTGGCCGAAGCTGCCGGGGAAGGCGGTCAGCGCGGGGGCGTTCTATTTGGTGTGGGTCGGGAAGGAGGTGTCGTCGGTTCGTAATGAGCAGTGGCCTTTCCAGATCGTGCAGTTCGCGACGCAGAAGTCGCCTGTGGCACGGTGGCCGGCGCTTGCTGTAGGTTCGGAATTGTCGGCGACGGATCCGGTTCGGGCGGGGCAGCGGCTGTTCATTACGCAGTGTCTGGCTTGTCATCGGCTCAATGGGGCCGGTAGCTCGGATAGCGGACCGGATCTCAACTCGCCGATGAATCCGGTCGAGTATTTTCAGCCTGCGGCGCTGCATCGGTATATCCGTAATCCGGCGGCGGTTCGGGATTGGCCCGGGAGGATCATGCCGGCGTTTTCGCAGGATCAGTTGAGCGATCGGGAGATTGATTTGATTGTGGGGTATTTGGGGTATATGGCGGGACGTGGGGGTGGGAAGTGAGGGTGGTGAGTTGGGCGGGGGTGGTTGAAGGTCGCATCGTATCGGGCTCGGGGCATTCGGCTGGTTTACTGGCCGCGCGGACGGACGCGGGGAACGGCCATGAAGCGACATTGGCCAGCGTGCTTGCTCGGCCGTTCGACCGGCCACCTCGTGATAAATAGCGGTCGCTCATCGACTCACTGCCCGCTCTTGTACCGCTGCTGACGCGAATCCCTAGTCAAATCCAAGAGGCGATTGTCCGGGCCCAGGCATTTATGCGTGCAATGACGCCCCGCCCCGGCGAATAGCATCGCAGTGAAGCACCACATCGCGTTTGTAGATGCGCATCACAGCTTGGCGAGAGTGGTTTCTGTCGGCTTTCTTGGACCAAGAATCGCTTGACCCGCTGTGAGATAGTGGTCAAGATCACGGGCCTTTGAATGCGCATTCTTCCTTTGTTTCGGAGCCTATCCGATCTTTTGTGTGTGAGGCATAAACTGATGGCCAAGGAGCCACGTTATGCCACGCAAACGCAAGGAAGAAGTGACGATTGAACCGGGCAAGGGCTTGAACCTGGACCCGGAACTGATCAAGCAACTGGTACCCGGCACGCTGGATCGGGCGACGATCAACGAGCAGCTTGCGGCGCTCAAGAAGGCAATCTTCGAACGCGCGCTGGGCGGCGAACTGACCCACCACCTCGGCTACGAGAAGGGCGATGCCAAGCCGGCAGGCCGCACGAACCACCGCAACGGCACCAGCCGCAAGCGCATCACGACCGATGACGACCTGCTCGACGTCGAGATTCCGCGCGACCGCGAAGGCACCTTCGATCCGGTGCTGATCGCCAAGAGCGAGCGACGCTTCACCGGCTTCGACGACAAGATCATCGCGATGTACGCACGCGGCATGAGCGTGCGGGAGATTCAGGGTTTCCTGCTGGAGATGTACGGCATCGAGGTGTCGCCGGACTTCATCAGTACGGTGACCGATGCCGTGATCGATGAAGTGCGCGAATGGCAGCAGCGGCCGCTCGAGCCGATGTACCCGGTCGTGTTCTTCGACGCCTTGCGAGTCAAGATCCGCGACGAAGGCGTCGTGCGCAACAAGGCGATCTACCTGGCGTTGGGCGTGCGCCGCGACGGCACACGCGACGTGCTGGGCCTTTGGATCGAGCAGACCGAGGGCGCCAAGTTCTGGCTGCGGGTCGTCAACGACCTGAAACTGCGTGGCGTGCAGGACATCCTGATTGCCGTGGTCGACGGCCTGAAGGGCTTCCCGGAAGCGATCAACACGGTGTTCCCGGAAACGACGGTCCAGACCTGCATCGTGCATCTGATCCGGAACTCGCTGGACTTCGCCAGCTGGAAAGACAGGAAATCGGTCGCAGCGGCGCTCAAGGAGGTCTATCGGGCACCGTCGGCCGAAGCGGCCGCCGTGGCGCTGGACGCGTTCGATACGAGCCCGTGGGGTACGAAATACCCTCCGATTGCCGCGCTCTGGCGCCGGGCCTGGGATCAGGTGATTCCGTTCTACGCCTTCGCGCCGGATATCCGGAAAATTGTATATACGACCAACGCGATCGAGTCGCTGCACATGCAGCTTCGGAAGATCATCAAGGCGCGCGGCCACTTCCCGTCGGACGAGGCCGCGCTCAAACTGATCTGGCTGGCGCTGCGCAACGTCGTGGCCAAATGGACCGGCTCCCGGCACGATTGGAAGAGTGCGATGACGCAGTTCGCACTGCTTTACCCGGAACGATTCAACATTGGAGTCTGAATCTCAACCCCGCCTCACACACGGAATTCCGGATACCTCCTTGTTTCGGGGCAATCTGACCCACGGCATCGTCGTATTGATTCCTGTGGGAAGAACTGTCGTATGGCTGACCATTGGAAACGAACTTCTTCAACAGATCCTCCGCCTCCGGCATCAACTGATCCAAAGCCTTGGAAATCGTAAGTCGATCGCCATTTTCATCGGGATGCGTCAGGCCCCACATCCACAGACCGTACAGGCGGCTCTGATACTGAGTCGTCTCAGTTATCAGGAACGTACCTTCGCAAGGCTTGCTCGCAGCCAACTTGCAGCAGACACGATACCGAAGAATATAGATACTTCTCTCGCGCAGTTAACCCAATGCATCAAAACTTTCCCCTATTGATCTCGGCTCGCAGTTTATATCAACTCATTCTAGCTAAGACATCAGCCAGCAAGTGATCAGTGTACTTCTCAAACCGTCAGTGAGGAGTATCATGTCGACAGCCATCAACGGGTCAGTTTCCGTCGGTCACCTTGGACGGCGCTTCTGGTGAGTGAGTCATATCGCTCGAGACGATAGTCGCCGCATTTTCGAATTCAGGATGGTTGTGCAAATCAATAACCGCGCAACGTCCTGAGCGGAGTAGTTCAACGAATTCATTCTGCGAAGTAGAGAGCCAGGTCCTCATCTTCCAGCCGGTCTCATCTGCGCCTGACGAAGAATTTCGCGAATACAACTTAAAACCGATCGAGCCCGGGGCACCATCTGTTTCTGCTGTTTGGTCAACCTGAACGTACCATGTTCCGGACCTGCTTTCGAGGCCATCAGTAACGCGAAATTCGTACTGAGGATTTGCTGATTCGGTCAAAACTCCTCCATCAGACACCGAAAACCCCATAATTTTCCTGTGCTTCTCAGAGGATGAAAGCTTGTTTCCACTCATTTCAATGCTTTTCTTTAAATTGGAGTGAGTCATGCCAAACAGCTCGAGACACATTTTTTCGCGCAACGAAGCGGTTTTCTCTTTATCTATCGATTCCAGGAAACGAATATCAAGCGCGTCTTGAAATGCGGAGTGGACCCAGAAATACCATCCCTTGGCGTAACCGTGGATCTTTCCCTTGCTATCGGAGAAATCAATCGATTCCAATGGATACCGGCCTCGACTAATCGTCTTAGATCTTGGCTTATTTGAAATTAATTCGATGGATTGTGTAGCAACCTCTGGCGCCTTCGCGGCTACTTTGGCCGGCTTGCCATCTCGACCTGTCATCACTGCGGCGAGCCTCCTTTTCGCTTGCGCCTCCGCTTGCTTGGCACTTTCGACCGCGTCTTCAGCCGCTTTCAAGTCGGCTAAGCAAGCTTCCAGTTTCGATCCCGGCAGCCAAGACAATACGTCCAAAACGCGTTCCGCATTGTCGCCGATCACATCTTTAGCAATTCCACTCAAGAGTGACAACCGATGCTTGCAGTAGGTACCTTTTTCCCCAGCAGGACACGAGCAGAACGCCGTCACCTCTCCGTTTTCTCTCGTGAAAATTACGTCATAAGGCATTGACGCTGAGCCCTGAACCAAGAATTCGATTGCTTCCATGTGAGAACACCCCGTTGATTATTTGATTTGATCAAAATAAGCATACATCGATCTGATCGAGAGAGCAGCATGGTCGTCGTTGTTGTTTTCACGGGCGTAGAAAGCATCAAGCAACTTGGCTGGCCAAGATGATGAGCGCTACGCATGAGATTGGCCGTTTTCCCTTCAATACTCGTCCTCGGGAAATACAGCGACTTGACTAGCCGCTCCGGGTCGACAACAACCACTGAAATACCCCATCGACACTGTAACCACGCGAAATCCCACCATCGAACGAAGCGCTATATGCATGACATAGCGTCGCGCTACATACGAGTCCCGGCAGGAACCACCACGGACCGGTCGGCTTCAGTCACTTGTCGAAAATCGACGACGCATTTTCCAAACGAAGATTGAAAAATCACGTCAATACGGTTACGCATTCAACAAGTCGAACCCAGCAGCCTTGCTTCCGCCTGCCCGATCACCTAGATTCTCCGCTCCCTCCCCAGCAACCCATAAAGCGCACTATCCGAAACCTCATCCCCCACGATCCACCGTTCCCGCAACAACCCTTCCCGCACGAACCCCAGCCGTTCGAGCACCCGCGCCGACGCCACATTGCGCGGATCGATATCCGCTTCAAGCCGATTCAGGTTCATCGCGCCAAACGCGTGCTCAACCAGCGCACCAGCCGCCTCACCCATATACCCGCTTCCCCAATGCCGGCGCTTCAGGCTGAAGCCGATCTCCGCCCGCCGGCATTGCGCGTTCAAGTGAAAGAGCGCGCACTCCCCGATCACTTCACCTGTCGCGCGCGATTCGATCGCACAGTTGAAATCCGCTCCGTCCACAGCCGTAGTCAACTTCCGCGCGACCCGTTCCCTCGCCTCATCCAGACCAGTCATCGCCGGAATTGAGAAATAGCGCATCGCCTCCGCGTCCGACCAGATCTCGAACAGTGCGTGCGCATCTTCTTCCTTGAGCGGTCGCAACGTGAGGCGGGCCGTAGTCAGCGTGGCAGGTTCAAACAGAGACATGAAGGCAGGCAATCACAAAAAAGTGCCTCATTGAACCACGCACCCCGCGTATCAACAACCACACACGGCGTCGCTATATATGTCTGCCCGTACCGCCCACGCGCATTAGACACAATCGACAAGATCATTCACAAAACAACCACCCTCCCCCTCGATTCCCCCACGTAAACCCCACCCAAAGATTTCCCCGCGCGTAAGAACCCGGTAAGCGGACGCTTTTACCTTACTCACGGGCGCATCGAAACAACAACACACGAAGATTGCCTGTTTGCGCCCTCGCCCCCATCCCTGTCCGGGGGCCCACACCCACGTGGATCGCCAGCCGTTCAGGCACAGCCCGCACGACGGCGCTCCACCAGGCAAGCAAAGGAAGACATCTATGCAGGAGACGAAAATGGACCTCGAACGTGTCGAGAAAATCAGGTCGAGCACGGCCTACCGCGAACTGGTGCGCAAGCGCTCGACGCTCGGCTGGACGCTGACGGCGCTCGTGCTGGTCATCTACTACGGCTACGTGCTGCTGATCGCGTTCGACAAGGACTTGCTCGCCGCGAAGCTCGGCGCGGGCGTGACGACCTGGGGCATGCCGATCGGCCTGTTCGTGATCGTCTTCACCGTGGCGGTCACCGGCCTCTACGTGCGCCACGCCAACAGCACCTACGACGACCTGACCGACCGAATCAAGCGGGAGGCCGCATGAAACGCCTGCACCTTCCCGCAACGGCCGCGCTTTCAGTCGCCTCCGCCAGCAGCTTCGCCGCCGGCGGCGATCTCGGCCAGGCCGTCAAGCAAGCGACCAACTGGACCGCGATCTGCATGTTCGTCGTGTTCGTGGTCGCCACGCTCTTCATCACCAAATGGGCCGCGCGCAAGACGCGCTCGGCCGCCGAGTTCTACACGGCGGGCGGCGGCATCACCGGCTTCCAGAACGGCCTGGCGATCGCGGGCGACTTCATGTCCGCCGCGTCGTTCCTCGGCATCTCGGCCGCCGTCTATGCGAACGGCTATGACGGCCTGATCTACTCGATCGGCTTCCTGGTCGGCTGGCCGATCATCACGTTCCTGATGGCCGAGCGGCTGCGCAACCTCGGCCGCTTCACGTTCGCCGACGTGGCCGCCTACCGCTTCAAGCAGACCCCGCTGCGCGCGTTCGCCGCGTCGGGCACGCTCGTCGTGGTGGCGTTCTACCTGATCGCGCAGATGGTCGGCGCGGGTCAGCTCATCAAGCTGCTGTTCGGCCTCGAATACTGGATCGCGGTGGTGATCGTCGGCGCGCTGATGATGGTGTACGTGCTGTTCGGCGGCATGACCGCCACCACCTGGGTGCAGATCATCAAGGCCTGCCTGCTGCTCGCGGGCGCGTCGTTCATGGCGTTCATGGTGCTCTGGCAATTCAACTTCAGCCCCGAGGCGCTGTTCGCGAAGGCAGTCGAGGTGCACGAGAAGAAGACGTCGATCATGGGCCCCGGCAACTTCATCAAGGACCCGATCTCGGCGATCTCGTTCGGCATCGCGCTGATGTTCGGCACGGCCGGCCTGCCGCACATCCTGATGCGCTTCTTCACGGTACCGAATGCGAAGGAAGCACGCAAGTCGGTGTTCTGGGCGACCACCTGGATCGGTTACTTCTATATCCTCACCTTCATCATCGGCTTCGGCGCGATCGTGCTGGTGAGCACCAACCCGGTGTTCAAGGACGCGGGCGGCAAGCTGCTCGGCGGCGCCAACATGGCCGCGGTGCACCTCGCGAGCGCGGTCGGCGGCAACGTGTTCCTCGGCTTCATCTCGGCCGTCGCGTTCGCGACCATCCTCGCCGTGGTCGCGGGGCTCACGCTCGCCGGCGCGTCGGCGGTGTCGCACGACCTTTATGCCACCGTGTTCAAGCGCGGCCAGGCCTCGAGCGCGAGCGAGCTGCGCGTGTCGCGCATCACGACGGTCGTGCTCGGCATCGTCGCGGTCGTGCTCGGCATCGTGTTCGAGAAGCAGAACATCGCGTTCATGGTGTCGCTCGCGTTCGCGGTGGCGGCCTCCGCCAACTTCCCGGTACTGTTCATGTCCGTGCTCTGGCGCGGCTGCACGACGCGCGGCGCGACCATCGGCGGCTTCCTCGGGCTGCTGTCGGCAGTGGTGCTGACGATCCTGTCGAAGGCGGTGTGGGTCGACGTGTTCCACTACGCGCACGCACCGTTCCCGTATGCGTCGCCCGCGCTGTTCTCGATGGCGATCGGCTTCGCCGGCATCTGGCTGTTCTCGGTGACCGACCAGTCGGCCCGCGCACGCATCGACCAGGCAGGTTTCGACGCGCAGACGGTCCGTTCGGAAACCGGCATCGGCGCGTCGGAGGCGGCAAGCCACTGAGCGGCAGTCCATCCGCGCGGCGGGGGCGACGCGCTCGCCCCCGCCGCTTTATCTCCCGCCTCAGATTCCGAAGCCCGGCGCGGGAAATACCGCCGCCAGCCGGGCCACGACCTCCCGCCCGCGCACCGACAACAGCACGCGCGTGGCTTCGCTCGCGGTCGCGTCGAGTTGCACCAGCCCTCGGCCGAGCAGCGAACGGATCTCCGCCAGCTCCCGCTCAAGCCCGCCCGGTGTGCTGGCCAGCACCATCAACGTGGCGATTTCATGCGGACTCAGCATCGCTTCGGCTCCTCATTCGATACCGCCGCCGTGCGACGCACATGCCGACGCACGGAACCACGGCAGATCGCCCTTTACAGCAGCACGATCTGATGCTCGACCACCGGCTCCGTGTCGGCATGCCCGCGCGCGTCGCGCTCGGACACGATCCAGCCGGGCGTCTTCGGCGCGAGCTGGCCTGTCTTCAGCCAGCCGAGCGGAATCGGCCACAGCGTCGACTCGAAGCGGCTGTGGAAGAACGCGAAATGGCCGATGCTGTCGACGCCGATCGCGTCCGGGCCGATTCGCAGATGCACGACCCGGCTGCGCGTGAAATACCGCAGCAGCCGCTCGATCGCCGGAATCGTGCCGAACGGATCGTCGGTGACGCTCGCGGCGAGCACCGGCGCGCGCATCGCGGTGAAGCGCCGGACCAGCGAGCGGCGCTGCGCATCGTCGCGTTCGATCGGCGCGCGCCGGTAGGTGTCCTCGAAATCCGGCCGGCTGCGGCTCCACGACAGCGCGACGCCTTTCGGCGTGTCCTCCATCCAGCCGAGGCGCTTGGCCGGGAAATAGCCGAACAGCGCCGACAGCACCGGCATCACGATGTGCCATTTCCACAGCATCGCGAGCCGGCTGCGCGGCGCGTAGTCGCGCCAGTGCGCATACTGCGCGCCCATCGTGAACACGCGGCGCACGAGGTGGTTCGACGGCGCGAGACCGGCGACGAAGCCGCCGATGCTGTGCGCGACCACGTCGATCGGCTGGCCGGGGAATTCGGCCAGCGCGTAGCGCAGCACCGCCTCGAAATCGCGCTCGCCCCAGTCGAGCCAGGTCGCGTCGAGCCGGTCGAGCCGCGCGGGCCGCGATTCGCCGATGCCGCGGTAGTCGTACACGATCGCGTCGTAGCCGTGCCGGTGCAGGTAGCCCGCAAACCGGAAGTAGTAGCGGCAGCGCACGGACGTCGCCGCGTTCACGATCACGACGGGCCGCGGCTCGTCGTCCGCTGCCCCCGCGCGGTGCCGCCAGACGAAACCCTTGATCGGATAACCGTCTGCCGCGGTCACGGCAAACGGTTCCGGCTCCGGCATGCGTGCGTCCTTCTCACTCATTGTTTGTTCTCCACATGCTCGAGTGTCATGCATGACGCGTCCGTAAAGCCTCGGATGTCCCTTGCGGACGCGCCACACTGCCTATTTCACTTGACTGCGGGAATTCCCTCAATCAATCTTCTTGCATCACTCGCATGAGGAGCGCGCATGGCAGTCCCTCTCGTCAGGCTTCCGTCGCTCGACCTGGTCCGCGGTTTCGTCGCGGTCGGCCGGCGCATGAGCATCACGCTCGCGGCGCAGGACCTGTGCCTCACCCAGTCGGCGGTCAGCCGCCAGGTCAACGCGCTCGAGGAAGCGCTCGGCGTCAAGCTGCTGAACCGCGGCTACCGCGCGATCTCGTTCACCGCCGAAGGCGAGCGGCTGTTTCGCGCGGCGGACGGCGCGGTCCAGCAGTTGCAGGAAGTCGTCGACCTGCTCACCCATCCGAAGTCGCGCCAGCCGGTCACGGTCACCGCGAGCATCGGCGTGTCGGCGCTGTGGCTGCTGCCGCGCCTCGGCAACCTGCAGCGCCTGCATCCCGACATCGACCTGCGGGTTGCCGCAACCGACCGCGTGCTCGACGCGCGCACCGAGGGCATCGACCTGTCGATCCGCTATGCGCCGACGAGCGGCGTGCCGTCGGCCGCGATCCGCCTGTTCGACGAGGTGATCGTGCCGGTCGCGCATCCGTCGCTCGGCATCGCGAAGCTCGACGCGGATACCGTCGCGCGCCACGTGCTGCTCGAATTCGACGGCGCGCGCCGCCCGCTGCTGCAGTGGTCCGATCACCTGAGCGCGCTCGGCCTCGACGCGCTGCGCCCGCGCGGCATCCTGCGCTTCAACCAGTACGACCAGGTGATCCAGGCGGCGCTCGCGGGCCGCGGGATCGCGCTCGGCCGCCGCGCGCTGGTCGAGCCGCTGCTCGCGGACGGCCGCCTCGCCGCGATCGGCGAAGCCGGCGCGGGCCGCGCGACGGGCCACGCGTACTGGCTATGCCATGCCGACGAGACGCTGCGCGACGACGTGCGCGCGGTGGTCGACTGGATCGTCGACGAGGCCCGCGCGTCCGCGTCCGACGACGCGGCTGCATCGCCCGCGCCTGCTGCCTGAGCGACGCGCGCCGCCACCCGCAACTACCAAAGATGGTAGTTGCCCCCGGCAAAAGCGGCGGGTGAAATCGACGGCGTTCCAACGACCGCAACGCGGCGTGCCTGGCCTCCTGAGCCGTGCATCCGTACGCCGCGCCTCAGGAGGAATGCCCCGATGAAACCCCGCAAGCCAGTGTTTGCCGCCGCCATCGCGCTTGCGATGCTCGCCGGCAATGCCACCGCAACAGCCACCGCCGCGGATCGCGTGATCCGGATCACCGGCTTTGGCGCAACCTCGGGCGTGCTGCGCCCGTTCGGCGTCAACAGCGAGGCCGCGCTGCGCGCGGCGGCCGACGAGATCAACCGCGACGGCGGCGTGAAGCTCGGCGACGGCACCCGCGGCCGGCTCGAGATCAGCTACCTCGACGACAACTGCAAGCCGACCGAAGGCGTGGACATCGTGCGGCGCCTCGCCAGGACCGACACGCTCGCCGCGGTTGGCACGACCTGCTCGCCGGTCGTGCAGGCCGTGTTCGGCTCGCTGCAGAAAAAGGCCGGCGACGCGACCGATTCCGGCCTGCAGTTGCCCGTCTTCACCGACGTCGCGATGAAGATCGGTCTCGCGAAAACCTCCGACTGGTCGTTCCGCAACATTCCCGACGAGAACGCGATGTACGACGACGTGTTCGCGTGGGTGCGGCGCGAGCACCCGGATGCGCGCACGGTGTACGGCGGCGTCGAGCAGAACTTCGTCCACTCGAACCAGACCTGGTACCAGGTGATGAAGCCGCGCGCGCAGGAGGCCGGCTTCGAGATGCTCGGCGAGACGCGCTGGCTGCTCGACGACACGAACTTCGCCGAGCAGGTGCGCGCGATCAAGGCCGCGAACGCCGACGTCGTCGCGATCTCCGCGCATCCGTATTCGGCGTGCGGCGTGCTGAAGGAAATGCAGCGCCAGGGCGTGCGGCCGAAGGTACTCGTCGGCCTGACGAGCAGCTCGACGCCGGAGCTGCTGAAGGTGTGCGGGCCCGCGGCCGAAGGGCTCGTGATCCCGACCAGCTTCGCGACGATCAACCCGGTCGCGCAGAAGGCCGCGGCCGAGACCGCCCGCTTCGGCGGCTACGCGGACCTGCACAGCATGGCCGCGTGGGAAATCCTCTACATGATCCGCACCGCGATCGAGACGCGCGGCGTGCTCGCGAAGCCCGACACCGTGCAGGCCGACCGCGAGAAGATCCGCGCGGGGCTCGCCGCGATGAAGACGGCCGACGGCCTGCTCGGCACCGTGCAGCGCACGCCGGAGCGCGAATCGGTCAAGCCGTTCGTGCTCGTCGAAGCGCGCCGCAACGCGTGGGACGTCATCGAACGGCCCGCGCCACGCACCGAACTCGTACACGTCGAACAACCGGCCCGCCTGCCGTGACGCAGCCGCTCGTCGCGCTGCGCGGCGTCGCGTGCCGTTTCGGCGACGTGCGCGCGGTGGACGGCCTCGACCTCGACATCGCACCCGGCGAGACGGTCGGCCTGATCGGGCCGAACGGTTCCGGCAAGAGCACGACGCTCGGCCTCGTCGCCGGCACGCTGCGCCCGACGGCCGGCACGGTCCGCTTCGCGGGCGCCGACGTGACGCGCATGCCCGCATGGCGGCGCGTCGCGCTCGGCATCGCGTGGACGTCGCAGCAGCCGCGCGTGTTCGAGCGGCTGTCGGTCGGCGACAACCTCGCGGCGGCCGGGCGCGACGCCGCCGATGCGGCGCTCGCGTCCGCGGGGCTTGCGCACAAGCGGCATGTGCTGGCGGCTACGCTGACCTTCGCGGAACGCCGCCGGCTCGAGCTGGCGCGTGCGCTGGCGCAGCGCCCGCGGCTCTTGCTCGTCGACGAACCGGCGTCGGGGCTCGACGCGGATGAACTCGCGGTGCTGCAGGAACGGCTCGCCGCGCTGCGCGCGCTGGGTGTCGCGATCGTGCTCGTCGAGCATCGGATCGGCTTCGTTGCGCGACTTGCCGAACGCATCGTCGTGCTTGAACGCGGCCGCGTGCTGGCGGATGGCACGCCCGCGCGCGTGCTTGCGGATCCGGCTGTTGGCCGCGCGTATCTGGGTGATGATCTCGGTGACGCGGCGTCGCCGGAACCGGATCTCGCGGCGGGCTGACGTGAGCCCGCTGCCGTTCGACGCCCTCGCGCTCGGTGCGTCGTACGCACTGCTCGCGACGGGCTTCACGCTCGTGTTCGGCGTGCTGCGGCGCGTGAACCTCGCGTATGGCGCGACGGTGATGTTCGGGCTGTATGTCGCGATCCGGCTGACCGAATCGCTGCCGCCCGTCGCCGCGTACCTCGCCGCGCCGGTGATCGCGGTCGCGGCCACGCTCGTCGTCAATTTGTACGTCGAGCGCCTGTGCTTCACGCCGCATCGCGGCGGCGCGAGCGTCACTGCGATGGCGGCGAGTTTCGCGGTGTGGATGCAGATCGAGGACGCGGGCGTGCACCTGCTGCCCGCGCACGCGAATCCGTTCCCGTCGCCGTTCGCGCAGTTGCCGGCCGCGTGGCAGGCCGGCGCGTTTCGTGCCGATCATGCGATCGCGCTCGGCTGCGCGGCGCTCGCGACGCTCGGCTGCTGGATGCTGTTGCATCGGACTCGCTTCGGTCTTGCGGTGCGCGCGATCGTCGACGATGGCGCGGCCGCCGCTTTCGTGGGCATCGACGTGCGCCGCGTGTCGACGCGCGTGTTCGCGTTGGCGGCCGGGCTCGGCGCGCTCGGTGGGTGTCTGATCGCCGGGATGCAGGGCCAGGTGAGCGCGATGTTCGCGATGTGGGCGACGCTGAAGGGGCTCGCCGCTGCGGTACTCGGCGGATTTGGCTCGTTGCCGGGTGCGATCGCGGGTGGGCTTGCGCTTGGGGCGGTGGAGACCGTGTTGCAGGCGCGGGTGGGCGTCGAATACCGCGATCTTGCCGCGAACTTGCTGTTGTTCGCGGTGCTGTGCGTGCGGCCTGGTGGGCTTGCGTCGCTGGTGCCGCGCCGCCGCCGCGCGCACGCCGCGTTGCTTGACCGCGCGGAGGGTGGCCGGTGACACTGCTTGCGAATTTTGGGCTGCTGGCGTTTCTTGCGCTGTCTGCTTATGTGCTTGCGATTGGCGGCGATTTGTCGTTCGGGCAGCAGGCGTTGTTTGGGATCGGTGCGTATGCGGGGGCGTCGGCGACGGTGCTTGGTGGGTGGTCGCTCGCGGCAGCGCTTGTGCTTGCCGCCTTGGTCGGCATCGCGGCGGGGTTTGTATTGCGCGCGCTTACGCTGCGGCTGCGCGCGCTCGGCTTCTCGCTCGCGACGCTCGCGGCCGCCGAGACGGTGCGCCAAGCGCTGGCGGTCGTGCGTGTGCAGCGGGTCGGCGCGGATGGCGAGTTGGTTGGGCCCAACGGCGCGGAGGGTTTTGCCGGGATTCGTTACGTGTTCGAGCACGGGATGACGCCCGGCGATGTCGCGCTCGTCGTGTGGGGCGTGCTCGCGCTGGTGCTTGTCGGGCTCGTCGTGCTCGAGCGCACGCGCTTCGGCCGCACGCTGCGGATGACCGGCGAAGATCCCGCGCTCGCCGCCGCGCTCGGCATCGACGTGCGGCGCACGAAACTCGTCGCGGCGGCGATCGCGGGGGGTATCGCGGCGGTCGGTGGCGCGCTTTATGCACATTGCAATACGTATATCGAACCGGACAACTTCGATCTGATGCTCGGTATTCACGGACTGTCGTATGCGTTGATCGGCGGGCTTGGTGCGCCGATTGGGCCGTTCGCGGGGGTCGCCGTGGATCTCGGATTGATCGAGGGTAGCCGGCTGTTCCACGGCTATCGGATGATCGCGTTCGGTGGCCTTGTTGCGGCGATTCTCGTCGTGCGGCCGCGCGGGATGATTGACGAAGCGCTCGTGGCGAAACTGCGAGGGTGGTATGCGACGCGTATTCGGCGCGTGTTGCGCGCCTTCTCTCTTTCGCCGCAGCTGCTGTCGCGTCGCTTGCGCCGTCGAGCAGCGCGGCGACAATCGGAGCAAATATGATTCTTTCGTATTCCACCGCCGCCCGGCGGTCGCTGCGCCGTGCATGTACGCTGGCGACGCTCGTCGTGCTGGCAACCGCCCTGCCGGCCGCGCACGCCGCCGCTCCCGACGCGCGAATCGCGTGCAAGCCGGCCGGTGCCGCGTACGCGTACGACTGCGCGATCGACCTCGCCGATCCGCACACGCGTGCGCCCGTCGACGGCGCGCGCTTCACGGTGACGGCCGACATGCCGTCGATGCCGATGGCGCACAACATCACGCCGGTCGATGCGACACCCGACAGCCAGCCGGGGCGCTATCGCGCGCGGCTCGCGCTGGAGATGGATGGCGTGTGGCTCGTGAAGCTGACGTTCAGTGTACCGGTGCGAGATCGGGTGGTGAGGCGGGTGCGGTTCGAGGGGACCGCTGGTTAGGGACCGTTCACGCTGATATTGGGCGTGTTCGCAAGGAGCAATGATGCGGCGATCGCCCCCTTCTAGCGGCCAGCTCCAGTATGGAATTTTTGGCCCATCGTGGATTTTCGTGAAGCGTGGGACAAGCTGTCGACGATCGGCCACCAAGGGACAGTCGACTAGTTTCATCGAATGACCGAAGTTCGGCGTATATTTGACGCCGAATGGGTCCGCCACGCGCGAGAAGGGAACGCAATGCCGAACATACCCGCAATGCTTGTGGCCGCGCACGATATAAGGGCACAGATCGATGAGCTGCTGTTGCGTGGGCGCGTGCAGGATAGTGGCGAACATCGCGTCGCTGCAACGCTGTGTCTGACTATCGCCGAACAGTTTGCGGCGACCCTGCACTTGATAGAGGGCGGCTTCTCGTCCCATGCACCAGTCATGGTACGCTCAATGCTAGAGGGACATGCGAATCTGCTGAACCTAGTAAGCGACCCTGCATTCGTCGACCAGATCAGGTACGACAACGCGCGTGCCGATGTCGTGTTGTTCACTGAATATGCGGCGGACCCCGAGATGCAGGGCAACGCGGACGCGCAGGAAACATTGGCCAAATGGAAAGCCGATGCGGAACCGGTGCGCGATGAGTTGGAAGCGAAGGGCTATGGCAAGCTCGACGTGTACCAGCGATTCAAGAGAGCAAACATCTTGTCTACATACGTGGCCTACCGCGTCTTTTGCTCGTTCGCACATAACCAACTCACAACATTGTTGGCGCGTCATGCTGACCGTTTCGAGCTTCGCTACCATGTCGAAGCGCCGAAAGCGCTAACTGCCAGCCTGCTGAATGTAGCCGTCAGCATTTTGTGCCAAGCGGTTGTAACGGCATCGCACTACACCGACCTGACCGACGCCGAGCTGCGGCAAGTAATCGACGCTGCCGACGCAACATGGAGCGCAGCGCAGGCACTCGTCGAGTAGGCCCCGGTTAGCTGGGCGGGCTGGAAGCGTAGTGCGCTGCATGGAGAGGGAAGCATGAGCGACCGGACCAGTCGCGCTACTTTACAAACGCCGGAGGGCAAGGCTCTAGTCGAGCGGCTTCCGTCATTGGTTGGCTGTAAGATCAGCGTTCACGGTCACCGATCGAGGTGATCGCGGTGCCGAACTGACTGATCAAATTCACAGAAATCCTCATATGTACTCGTGTTATGGCTGGCATCCATACACTTAACGCGCGCGGCAACGTGCTGCTCCCGGTTATCCGGAAGCACTACGGCTGGACTGATTCGCGCACCTTCCATGAAATTCAGCGCTTTCACATCGATTTCCTAACGATCCTTCACGCGAAGGGTGTCGACTACTCGTCACTCCGAAGTGCGCTGACGCCGCAGCCGACGAAGCACGAGGCGGCATTTCTTTTCGACGAGCATCGCTGCGAGAACACGTTCGTTCCGGGTGTGGAATGCGCCGACGCGCTGTTCAAGGCGCTCGACCGCAAAACGACGCACAGCATTCTTGGCGGCGAGTTGGTCGACGACAGGGACGAGATCGCACGCGCGCTGCTTCGCCGTTCAGCGATTGTCTCCAAAGACTTGAACTTCAAGCATCCATGCTTCTGCTACGTCATCTACGTCAACAACCTTTCCGAGGGCAGCGTCACCGCCATCGACAGCAAGCTACGGGCACACAAAGCCTACCTTGGCTACGTCCCTTGCACCTATGCAAGCCTTGCCAAGACATTCGTGTCGATGCATCTCGTGAATCTGGTGATCAAGCAGGGAAATACCGTCATCCTCGGACATGAGGATGACCGGCCGAACACCGAGAACTGCAACCTGCATCTCCATGACTACACAGCCCTTGGCCTCCAGCTAAAGAGCCTTCAGTCGATGTACTTCGACACCTTCTTGTCCTACAAGCCCGAGCAGATGTTCCTAAAGGAGTCGGACGACGATCTTGAAATCGCGTTGCGAGCGATGTCTAACGAGATCGCCCCGCTCGATGAGTTCGCAGTTGTCATCGAGGACGACAAATTCGAGAAGTATCTGAAGACCGTGAAGCTTGGGAAAATGATGAAGGCTGGCCTCGCCGACTTGACCAAAGCGGAGCTGGAGGCGGCTATCCGCGAGAAACTGCGGATGAGCTACCTGTACAACATGGAGTGGGTCGATGAGCCCACGCACCAGCTCAGCAAGTTCAACATCATGCTCGAATTCCCGAGGGCAGACGGGTATCCGGAGCGAATGGTCGTTTCCCTCGAATACCGGCCCGTCGAGCGCGTGCTGCGACTGGTGACGGTTTCATGAGTTATCACGTTCTCGTGCGAACGCCGGGCCTTGATCTGCAGCCGAATCGTGCAATTCCAGAAGGCCACTGCACCGGACGGTGTCGGTCTGATCGGCCACCGGTCTCCAAAAGTCGTGGGAATGTCGCGTCCGCTATTCGCTGCATTGCGGCCGTTTAGCGGTATATGGCGAACGGGCACACTGGGTCGACTGCGGTCTGCCACATCGGGCGGCAATCGGCCAGAAGCGGCCGCTCGACCTCCGCGGCCAGTTCGTCGACAATGCAGCTGCGGAAGACGTCGAGCTCGGAGATATGGACAAAAATCGAGAGTTTTTTCTGCCGTTCGGAATCGACCTTAGGGTTGAGGACGGTACCGCAAGTATCGAATCCGACTTGCCGGAGTCGCTTCCTAGTCATAGCGACCCCGTCGAAAACGCGCGCATCGTTGGGGTCGTTGAAGGCGTCGAGCAATTGTTGCTTTCGCTGGCGCGTGTCGGTATCGATTTATCCTGACCTGCCCCCGGTTTTAGTCCGAACTGCAGTTAGAGTCCGAGGTTAAAAACTGCTGCTTCGCGTCGTGCGCCCGGGCGAACTGCGCAGGCGTCAGATAGCCGAGCGAACTATGAGGCCGCTCGGTGTTGTACTCGATACGCCATTCCTCAATCAGCTGCTTGGCGTGGCGCATTGAGACGAACCAGTGCTCGTTCAGGCATTCGTCGCGGAACCGCCCGTTGAAGCTCTCGATATAGGCATTCTCCACCGGCTTGCCAGGCCGAATGAACGACAGCGTGACGTCGGCTTCGTTGGCCCATGCATCCAGCACCTTACCAGCGAACTCCGGCCCGTTGTCGACCGTGATGGATGCGGGTAAGCCTCGCATCTCCTTGAGCCGCTCGAGCACTTGCTGCACGCGTAGGCCCGGCAATGAAGTATCGACCTCGATGGCCAAGCACTCGCGCGTGTAGTCGTCGACCACGTTCAGGCATCGAAACCGCCGACCATAGGCCAGCCCGTCAGAAACGAAGTCCATCGACCAGCTCTGATTCGGGCCTGTTGGTAACGGTAGCGGCGTGCGCTCGACAGCCGCAATACGCTTGCGTCGCCGCTTGCGCACGCTCAGTCCCGCCTTGCTGTACAGGCGCCAGATGCGCTTGTGGTTGGCGAAGCAGCCATCCCGCTGCAACAACACGTGAATCCGGCGATAGCCGTATCGGCGTTTCTGCGCGGCGATGGCCATCATCCGGCCAGTCAGCGCTTCGTCATCAACTCGGCGGCGTGATTCGTAGTGGAACAGCGAGCGCGAAATCCCTACCAGCCCGCAGGCCCGGGTAACACCCATGGCACGTTCGGTCATCAATATCCGGACCGCTTCGCGCTTGGCCTGCGGGCTTGCTACTTTCGAGCCAGCAGGTCCTTCAGCGCGGCGTTGTCGAGCATCGATTCGGCCAACAGACGCTTGAGCTTGCTGTTCTCCTGCTCCAGTTCCTTCAGGCGCTGCGCTTCGGAGACCGTCATCCCGCCGAACTTCGCTTTCCAGTTGTAGTAGGTCGCTTCCGAGATGCCGTACTTGCGGCACAGCTCCGCTGGCTTCAAGCCAGCCTCGGCTTCCTTCAAGATGCCGATGATCTGTTCTTCGGTGAATCGCTTTTTCATTGCCGTTCCTCTCTGGAACGGACTCTACACCGTCACCGTACTAAACGCGGGGAGCAGGTCAATCCAATCCACAGTTTGCGCAGGCAATCCATGACTGCGTAGCCAACTTGCAATCTGGCTGATCGGCAAACGGCCATGTCCGGCCAGAAGCAGCCAATCACCGCCTACCGTTAAATCGTCAACAATCGATGTCGACAAAAATGCTCGAATGCTGTTCCAAGAGTCAGCGCGGCTCCCCGTCCGGCGGGAGACCAAGGTAGCTGCGCAACGACTTAAGGACGTCGATTACGAGAGCTAGGTCAGCAACTGTTGCATGCTGTTGAGCATATTTCAGCAACCCTCTCTTTCCGTCTTCCGTCCATTTAGCATGATGCCCAGATGCACAAATTTTGGGCTTCAGCAGTTGGTGGTGTGGAAACGACGAGGCGTATTCCGTGCATAGCGCCAGTGGCAGAAGGTCTTCAATGACGCATTCGAGGTCGCTAAACCCCCTGTTGGAAGATAGGGTGTGCTCTTTGAGCTTAGCTGTGGAGCCGGCTCGCCGCGGCATGATACGACGCAACCTGAAGAGGTGCTCGTATTCGATGATTGATCTATTGCCTGCCTGGATTCCGCTAACCACTCGTTTTCCCATCGCATCGTCGTCCACGAGTGCAATGACACGGTATCTGCGCTTTTGGGTTTGGAGATCAAGGTCCAGGCACGCGATATTGTGAAGCGTCGGAAACCGTTCGGCGATGCCATAGGTGCCGCCATCATTGCCCTGGCCAGCCGCAAAGATAGACAGATCGCCGGAGATAAGTTTGAACCCCGTCGCATCCGCATTCAAATCAGATGCTAGGCGGAAGTAGCGTACATCGGACTCGCCTTCGACCATTACGTTTGCGCGGGCCAGTTGCCAGCCCCACTGCTGCGCAATCCAATCGCAGCCAATAGCTACATTCTGCATAGCAGTTCACCGGTGGCTGACATTTAGGGGCTTCAGAAATGGTCCCATGGCTGCAAATGTTACTTGGCACTTGAATTGTTCCCCGGGCGCCATTCGAGCCTTGTCGAATTCCTGCGCGTTGAACGGTACTAGTGTGTTGCCCAGTTCCTGAACCTTCGCCATACCTCGGGCCGCTCCGACGCTATCCGCCACACGGGCAGTACAAGTCGCTCGATGGGATCTATCCGGTGCCAACATCCAGCGCAAGCGCAGAGGAACTGAAACTACTACGTGTGCTTCCTTGATTCGAGGTCGTAGGGTGCGAAACTCTTCTGACGCCGCCTTGTGTTGCCCTTCAATGTAGAGAAGGACCGCACGTTCTAAACGCTGCTGAAGAGAAAGCTGATATCCCCTAGTTGCCGAAAGCTCGTCCAGCAAGCGAAGTTGTCCCTGAAAGTCGTTCGGTGTTGCAATGACCATGAGGTCATACTGCAGGCGCACGAGCAACCAATCGCGTTCGGGCGATTCGTTTAGTTGAGCCGCTAGCGTTGCTGCAGTAGTTGAGTCAACTGAGTCCAGAATCAATGCGTCGTCGCCGGTTATTGGTAGCGCGCGCCACGCTTTGGCAACGTAACCATAAGGACTCCCAGATTGACAGAGTTTTTCCACTGCGTCCTCTGCCTCAGGCGCTCTTAGTGCACGTAATGCCTCGCCCGCCAAAAAGCCTAGGCTCATCCGTCGAGAAGCGGCGGAGTCGAGCTGTGACGCTTGAAAGATAAATGAGAGCGCCTTCGCCGCCGCTTCCACCCGTCGACGCTCATCGGCCATATCTAGGAGTTGGCGCAGCAGACTCTTTGCGGCTGTTTCCAGCACATAGGGGCTATTGGGATTTTCTTTCAGCGCTCGATTGGTGATCTCCTCAGATTTTGCCAGATAGGCAGCTAGCTTCTCTTTGTCGCCATCCGGGCCTCGCTCGACTCGGGCAAGATCCTGATAGAGCAATGCCAAAGTATTGAGGAGGTTTAAATCAGTCTCGTCATCAAAGCTTGCATCGATCCGCTCCAACGCGAACTCCACTTCTCCAACTGCTTGCGTCAACAACTCTCTCTTCTCCGCTGGTGTAAGTTGAAAGAGTTCGTCCTGTGTTATACGGCGACGAGATATCGCTACATGGTGATTGAACGTGCGGCTGTTGAGCCGAATGGAGCTCGGAATCTTTCCCAAGATGTCGAGGACCTTTCGCCAGTGCGGAAAAAACTCCGCGTTGCCAACGCGTTCATCAAGCTTAAGGACATCCGTAGCTAGTGCAACAGCAAAACTGAAAGCAAAGGCTTCTCCGATCGCCGATCTTCCAGAAAGGCGCTCAATTAGCGCAAGCCGTAAAGCGACTGGATCTACCTCCTTTTCCAGATTGAGATCGTCACACAACAGCCGATCATTCCAAACCGCGTTGACAAGATATCGGGCGAGTACATCATGTGTGATCGCGCATACACGTCCATATGGGACGGCTTCTGCTTGCACAAGCCCCAGCCCTGGGGCGTTTTCGCGCGCAGACTCAAGCACGACTGACCATGGGAGCCGAGGAACCTCAAGATCTCCAAGCAGTCGTTCAGGCGTAGCACGGCGCTCGATTGAAAAAGCAGCAACTTCCAAAAGAGCCTTCTTGACTTGTGGCTCAGCGGGGAGGTTCTTAAACTGCCGAAGCAGCCAACTTTGGATAGATTCGCCGAGGTCAAGGTAACCAGCTAGCCAAAACTCTAGTGCTACCCAAAAGCTAGCAAAACCGACGTCAATATCTGGAGCGTGAGCTCGCCAGAAATTTTGCCATTCGTCCGCTGTCTTGGCCCTGTCGACATAGCGCAAAAACGTATTGAGATGTGCGCCGAGCTCCGTGACATCATTAGTTTCGAGGTCGTGACCAACGAAAGCAATTTCTTCGTGAGATATAGCATCGGGTAACGAAAGAGGTGCTTGGGAACGGCTGATCTTTAGAATAGCAACCCTTCTGCCACTACGGCTAAATTCTGCACACAGACGTTGCAGGTCGTCGGCCCCCCTCCCGGAGTGTTGGACATCGAGCACTATGAGCCAAACCGGCCCCCCCGTATCAGTTACCGTCTCGTCGAGTCGCTCACTGAGCGCTTGCGTGGCGCGGAACATAAAATTCGTCAGTTCGAGCGCACTAGGGGTGTCAGAGTGTTGTTTTACAATAATGGGCGGGAATCCAGCTTTTGCTGCAGCGAATGCAAAGGCACGCGCTTGCGTGGTCCCCCCCGCGCCTGGTTCCGACACGACCGACAGAACTTGGACCGACCCGGGAGGCTCAGCCAACTGGCGTCTAAGCTTCGACAAGAACGCTTTCTCCAGATCCAAATCTGGAGTCCAAGGTAACCCTGCGGCATACGCTCGCCACACTGCCTCCGAGCGAGCGAAGAATTTCTGAAACTCAGCTAAGCTGAGATCTTGGGGGCTAACGGGCAACGTGTCGCGAAGACGAATAAATTCGCAAGCGTCCGAAAGCGGCAGCTCTTGTGACTCTGCTTCCGTCAGATCAAGGTTGACGACCCGACCTCCCGGCACTTGGACTGATACTAAGATAGCAGTGTCGTCGACTAATTCTCGAATACGTACGGAGACTGTCTCAGCAAAATCGTAGGTCGTCTGTTCGACCCATTCGATAGCCGCAAGATCTGTCACCTCTGCAAGACGACCTACGACATCGGCTGAAGCATTTCGATTCGCGCAAACAACTGTGAGTAAAGCACGGAATTCCGAATACCAGAGATCCGCCAACTCATCGGTGGCTGCAACAGGACTTTCGCCTAGTACTACGACTCGTATAGGTTCAATGTCCCGCAAGCGGACGATCATGTTCAGTCGTCGTCGGAGGGTGCTACCTTTGGACAAGGATGTACCCTCTATGCCCGACTTATCAGACCGTCCATTCAGAAAGAAAACGGGTTGTGCTCGACGCTGGAGAACGATGCTGGAGGGATCGCTAGCAATGACATGCCTAAAGTTGGTTATCGTGCTCTGCTCTTGATCCTGTCCCTCAAGCGCTCTGGCCAGTTTGTCGGATGTCGATTCAACAAATATGGCGCGCCAAGAGCGATTTGCAAGCGCCGATATTTTTTCGATATCGTTATCTGCCAAGTCTTGATCGGTCAGCCATAGGACAGCCTCTCGTGAAACTACGTCGCTCAAGGTTTGGTCGCTTAACGACTTCGCAAACGCCACGTTCATGTGAGTTCTCGCCTGAATTTTGGATTCTGGATGACTGAGCCTTGTTATTTAAAACATTCTAGCACCCTGCCAGGTAAGCTCCGGACGCTGCGAGCGTGATCAAAAGACCATGCCCGGACGAGCAAGCTCGAAAAGCTAACTTGCCCCCTTAGAACGGGCAGCGGCCCAAGCTGATACCGCGGGCGCATGGACCAAGTAGTGCCGACGCCAACATTTTGGCTCTTGATTCGCACTCTTCAATGGTCGCTTTCGAGAAGCTTGAGTGTCCCCTTCGGGTCGGATAGCGACATCCACGGAAATCCGCAAAGACCCGTCTTTTTGTTACGGAAGCGCACCTTGTCGGCCGCATCGCGACGTCGCTTGTTCGGCCCGGCCCATCGGCGCTCCTTGCCTCTTGCACGCGCCCAAAGAAAGTCCCCTCGAGAAGCAGCCGGCAACGCAAGCTCGCGAGCCAGCCATTGGCGATGAACCGCCCTCCCCCACCTCACATACCCCCCACGCATGCGACCCCACCCAAAGACTCACTTGAACCCCCACCCCCACCGGGTCTTTAATAGGCGCACGACCACCGCACCCATGCGGCGGGCGAACGAATCCAACAGGGGAAGGAGACGACGGTGATCGGACCAGAAGAGGCATGGAAGCGTCGCTGGCTGCTCGTAATAGCAGGCGGCATCGTAATGGGCGCGGCGCTCGGCGTACGCAACGTGCAGGGCTTGTTCCTGCTGCCCGTCACGCTCGACCGCGGCTGGTCGCGCGAAGCGTTCGGCTTCGCGCTCGCGCTGCAGAACCTGCTGTGGGGCGTCGCGCAGCCATTCACCGGGATGATCGCCGACCGCTTCGGCTCGGCGCGCGTGATCTTCGCGGGCGCGGTGCTCTACGCGCTCGGCCTCGTTGTGATGGCGCACGCGGCATCCACCGGCGTCTACACGCTCGGCACCGGCGTAATGGTCGGCGTCGCGCTGTCGGGCACTGCGTTCGGCGCGGTGTACGGCGCGCTGTCGCGCCTCTTCGCGGCCGACAAGCGCGGCTGGGCGCTCGGCATCGCCGGCACGATCGGCGGGCTCGGCCAGTTCTGCATGGTGCCGCTCGCGCAAGGCATGATCGGCGCGTTCGGCTGGGTGTCGGCAATCGTCGTGCTGGCCGTCGTGATGCTCGCCACCGCGCCGCTGGCGGGCTGGCTGCGCGATCGCCCGGTCGGCCACAGCGCCGAAGGCGGCCACGACCAGACGATCCGCGCGGCAATCGCGGAAGCGCTGTCGCACCGCGGCTTCTGGCTGCTGAACCTCGGCTTCCTCGCCTGCGGCTTCCAGCTCGCGTTCATCGCCGCGCACATGCCGGCCTACCTGCTCGACAAGGGAATGACCGCGCGCGAAGCGAGCATCGCGCTCGCGACGATCGCGCTCGCGAACACCATCGGCACGTTCCTGTGCGGCTACGCGGGCGGCTTCATGCGGCGCAAGTACCTGCTGGCGGGCATCTACTTCGTCCGCTCGGCCGCGATGGCGCTGTTCGTGCTGCTGCCGCTCACGCAGGCGAGCCTGTACATCTTCTCGTTCGTGATGGGGCTGATCTGGCTCGGCACGGTGCCGCTGACGAACGGCGTGGTGTCGCAGGTATTCGGCGTGCGCTACATCACGACGCTGTTCGGCCTCGTGTTCTTCGGCCACCAGCTCGGCAGCTTCTTCGGCGTGTGGCTCGGCGGCATCGTGTTCGACACGACCCACTCGTACGACCTGCTGTGGTACGGCTCGATCGCGCTCGGCGTGGTCGCCGGGCTGCTGCACCTGCCGATCAACGACCAGCGCGTCGCGCGGCTCGCCGTGCCGATCGCGCAGCCCGCATGACGACCGCCCTGCACGCCACGCGCGCTGTTGGCCGCACGGCTCACAGCGACCGTCGCGCCCGCCTGGTCCGCATCGCGCGCGTGGGATCGGTGTCGCTCGCGCTCGCCGCGCTCATCGCGTGGAGCTTCGCAGGCTACCTGACGCCCGACGCGCTGCTGTCGCTGCTGACTGGCTTCTCGCTCTGCGGGTAACGCGATGACGCCCTCCTCGACGCGTCCGGCCACGCTCGATGCCACTGCGCGCACGCGCCCCGTCGACGTGCGTGCGGCGGCGTTTCCGGACGACGAGGAGCTCGTGCAGGATTTGCTGCTCGAATACGAAATGACGTGGCTGCGGCATGGCGTGACGATGCCTCGGCTCGGCACGGAGCTGACCGCGCTGCCGGGCCCGTACGCGCCGCCGCACGGCGCGGTGTACATCGCGCGTCTCGACGGCGCGCCGGTGGGCTGCGCGGCCGTGGCCGCGTGCGACGGGCCGCCCGGCCGGCGCGAAATCCGCCGGCTGTACGTACGCGACGGTGCGCACGCGTCCGACGTGCTCGGCGCGCTGCTGGCCCGCGTCGCGGCGCTGGCCGAGCTGGACGGCTGCTCGGCCGTGCGCTGCGCGATCTTTGCCGATCTCGACCCGCGTGCCGCGACGTTCGCCCGCCATGGTTTCAACGTGTGCGCGCCGGACGGCCCGCCGCCTGACGGAATGCGCGTACCACCCGCGATCCGCATCGCGACGCTCGAAAAAGCCTGCATACCGGCGCGCGCCGCGCATTGGCGCACGCTGATGCGGCGGCTGATCGTGCGCGGCCAGCCAGGGCGCACGTAAGCCGCCCCTGTCAGCCGCGCAGGCAACCCACCCTCGCCCGACCGCCGTTTACTTCTCGACGAACGCCCGCTCGATCACATAATCCCCCGGCTCGCCCTGATGCGGCGACACCTGCAGCCCACGCGCGTCCAGCAGCTTGCCGAGATCGGCGAGCAGCGACGGGCTCCCGCACAGCATCGCGCGATCGTCCTGCGGCGACAGCGGCGGCACCCCGATATCCTCGAACAGCTTGCCGCTCTCGATCAGGTCCGTGATGCGCCCGCGGTTGTGATACGGCTCGCGGGTGACCGTCGGGTAATAGATCAGCTTCTCGCGCAGCAAATCGCCGAGGAATTCCGTGCGCGGCAGCTCGTCGCGGATGAAATCCGAATACGCGAGCTCGCTGACGAGACGCACGCCATGCACGAGCACGACCTGCTCGAAGCGCTCGTACACCTCCGGATCCTGGATCACGCTGAGAAACGGCGCGAGCCCGGTGCCGGAGCCGAACAGGTAGAGCCGGCGGCCGGGCTTCAGGTCGTCGAGCACGAGCGTGCCGACGGGCTTGCGCGACACCAGCAGCTTGTCGCCGGGCTGCAGGTGCTGCAGGCGCGACGTGAGCGGCCCGTCCTGCACCTTGATGCTGAAGAACTCGAGATGGTCGGCGTGCGCGGCGCTCGCGATGCTGTACGCGCGCGTGAGCGGCCGGCCGTCGACTTCGAGGCCGATCATCACGAAGTGGCCGCTCGAGAATCGCAGGCTCGGCGGGCGTTCGGTGCGCAGGCTGAACAGCGTGTCGTTCCAGTGATGCACGTGCAGCACTGTCTGTTCTGAAAAAGCGGACATGTCGGCCTCGGCGACTAAGAAAAGGATTAACGGAACACGACGGTCTTGCCGCCGTTCATCAGCACGCGATGCTCGCAGTGCCACTTGACCGCGCGCGCGAGCACGACGGATTCGATGTCGCGGCCGATCGCGGCCAGCTCGCGCGGGCCGGCCGCGTGGTCGACCCGCTCGACGTCCTGCTCGATGATCGGGCCTTCGTCGAGATCGGTCGTCACGTAGTGCGCGGTCGCGCCGATCAGCTTCACGCCGCGGTCGAACGCCTGGTAATACGGCTGCGCGCCCTTGAAGCTCGGCAGGAAGCTGTGATGGATGTTGATCGCGCGGCCGTGCAGCAGCGCGCACATCTCCGGCGACAGGATCTGCATGTAGCGCGCGAGCACGACCAGCTCGACCCGCTCGCGCTCCAGCAGCGCGGCGATGCGCGCCTCCTGCGCGGGCTTGCCGCCGTCGGCGTCGGACATCGGCAGGTGATGGAACGGCAGCGCGAAACGCGCGGCGAGCGCGCCGAGCTCCGCGTGGTTCGACACGATCGCGACGATGTCGATCGGCAGCTGCCCCGACATCTGCCGGAAGATCAGGTCGTTCAGGCAGTGGCCCTCGCGGCTCGCGAGGATCGCGACGCGCGGCCGCCATTGCGCGTCGTGCACCTCGACGTCCATCCCGTACGCGATGCGCAGGCCGTCGAGCAGCCGCACGAGCGTGGTCGCGTCGGCGACGGCGGCGGGCGCGTCCACGTGCACGCGCATGAAGAAGCGGCCGTGCACGCGCTCGCTGCCCACGTCGCCGAACTGCTGCGCGTCGACGATGTTGCAGCCGGCCTCGAACAGCGCGCGCGACACTGCGTAGACAACCCCCCGGCTGTCACGGCACGACAGCCGCAGCACGTACTCGCGGTTGGCGGCGCCCGCCGGCGCGGGTTCACGCAGCCGCGCGAGCAGGCGCGCGGCCTCGGCGCCGTCCGGGGAGGATCGGCCCGCGTCCGGCGCGCCGACGTCGATCAGGGATTCGCTGGTCTTCACAAGTTGTTCTCCGCAAAACCGATGCCGATCGGCACCACCATGCCGGCGAGCGGCAGATCGTCGCGCGCGATCCACGCGGTGAGCGCGTCCGCGACGGCCTCCGCGGACGACGGCCGGAACCGCAGCGCGAATGCTTTCAGGCCATCGCGCGCGGCGTGCCACGCTTCAGGCTCGGCGGCCTCGGCCACCGGCTGCAGGTGCGCGGCGTTCACGCGCACGCCGAAGCGCAGCATCTCCTTGCCGAGGCTCTTCAGCGCGGCGTGCCGCGCACGCACGTCGATCGGCAGCGCGCCGGGCGCGGTGTCGAGGTAGTAGCCGACGCTGTCGTCCTGCGTGAGCGCCCAGATCTGCGCGCCGTCGCCGCGCCGCATCGCGACGGCGGCCGCCGCCTGCAGCGTCGCGAGGAACGCGCCGAGCCGTGCGTCGACGCCTTCCGCGAGCGCGTCGAACGGATCGTCGTCCGGTGCGGGCTCGCGCGTGTCGCGCGGCTGGCCGAACACGATCCGGTCGAACGGCCCGTACGTGTCGTTCCAGTCGTCGAGCGCGCCGGCCGGATCCGCCGCGCGGACGACGCGCGCGGCCGGCGGCGCTGCGTCGCCGTCGCCGGCGACGTGCGCGACGACCTGCAGCCCGGCGTCGGCGAGCGACGCGCACAGCGCATGCTCGACCGGGCCGTGCGCGTCGATCACCAGCACGCGCGCACTCAAGTGGTGACCTGCGGCAGATGGTCGATGACAAGTTCCGCCAGGCCGTCGACGCTGTTGCGCGCGCCTTCGATCAGCTGCCGGTTCAGCACCGGCAGCTTCACGCTGAAGCGGCGTTCGAGCGCGACCTGCAGGTCGAGCACGTCGAGCGAGTCGAGCGCGAGCCCGTTGTCGAGCAGCGCGGTGTCCGCGCCGATCGAGCCCGGCGCTACGCCGGCCACCGATTCGAGCGCGGGCAGCAGTTCCGTCCTGATCACGTCGATCACCTGGTCCTTCGTCCATGGCTGGCTCATTTGCATCTCCGTTTGCGTTGAATGCCCGGCGCGCGCCGGGCGGGTTACTGCGTCAAATAAATGGTCACGGTGGCGCTCATGCAGCGCACGCCGTCGCGCAGCACGGTGGCGTCGAACGTCGCGATGCCGCCCGCGCGCGGCAGCGCGCCGTCGGCGCCCGCGCGCACGTGCGCCTCGATCGCCTGGGCCGGCCGCACCGGCTGCAGGAAGCGCGCGTTGCGCACGCCCACCAGATGGCAGCGCGCCTCGCCGCCCGCGAGATGGCCGACCAGCAGGTTGGCCGTCTGCGCGACGAATTCGATCAGCACGACGCCCGGCACCAGCGGATCGCCGGGAAAGTGCCCGGCGAACCACGGCTCGTCGGGCTGGAACGTGCGATGGCCGACGATCGCGGCGCCGGCGGCGTCCACCTGCGCGTGATCGACGAACAGGAACGGCGCGCGGTGCGGCAGGCAGCGCAGCACGTCGGCGGCGTCGAGCCGCGTGCCGGTATCGATGGCGGCCGTCATGCGCTTGCTCCGGCAGGCTGCGCGACGTACGGCGCGAGGCAGTCGATCAGCTCGGCCGGATGCGGCACCGCGCGCCGCGTCGCGCGATCGACGGCGACCATCTCGATCGTGATCTGCGCGACCGGCGCGCCGTCGCGCGTGACGTCGGTCACCCACACCGAGCGCGACACCGTCACGCTCGCGATCCGCGCGCGCAGCGTCAGCGTGTCCTCCAGCCATGCGCTCGCGTGGTACACGGCCTCGACGCGGCGCACGATGAACAGCGCGCCGTCCTCCGCGAGCCGCGCGAACGAATAGCCGGCCGCGCGCATCAACCGGTTGCGCGCGCGCTCGGCCATCTCGATGTAGCGCGCGTGATAGACAATGCCGCCCGCGTCGGTGTCGGCGTATCCCACTTCGTAATGGAGCGTCGTGTCGTCTTCGTCAATCCGCATGGTGCGATTCCGTTGCTGTCTTGCTGAATACAGGGCCCGATGTCCGGGTCATCGATTGAAGCCGCCGTCGACGCGCAGCGTCGTGCCGTGCACGTAGCCGGGTTCGAGCAGGAACTGCACGGCCTGCGCGACCTCGTCCGCGCGCCCGACCCGCTTCGCCGCGCTGCCGCCGACGATGTGCGCGGTCATCGCGGGCGTGAGCGCCGCGATCATGTCGGTCTCGATGAAGCCCGGCGCGACCGCGTTGGCCGCGAGCCCGGCGTCGCCGTAGCGGCGCGCGAGCCATTGCGTGAAGCCGATCAGCCCGCCCTTGCTCGCCGCGTAGGCGACCTGCCCTTCCTTGCCGACCACGCCGCCGAGCGACGCGACGTTGACGACCGCCGGCCGCTGCGCCTTCAGCAGGTGCGGCAGCGCCGCGCCCGTCACGCGAATCGCGCCGAGCAGGTTGGTGCGCAGCACGTTCGCGGTGCGTTCGCGCGCGAGCGTGACGAACGGCGCGTCGTCGACGATGCCCGCGTTGTTCACGAGCGCATCGAGCCCGCCGAAGCGCGCGGCCACGTCGGCGACGAGCGCGCGGCACGCGTGCGGCGCGGTGATGTCCGCCTGCAGCACCGCGTGCTCGACGCCCGCGCTCGCGAGCGTGTCGGTGAGCCGCGCGCCGGCCGCGGCATCGCCGCGATACGACGCGGCCACCCGCCAGCCGGCCGCCGCGAGGCGCCGCACGATCGCGAGGCCGATGCCGCGCGTGCCGCCCGTCACGAGCACCACGCGCCCCGCCGGCGCGTTCATGCGCGCGGGCGCGAGACGCTGCCCGCGATCACGATCTTCTGGATTTCCGACGTGCCTTCGTAGATGCGCAGCGCGCGCACCTGCCGGTACAGCTGCTCGGGCACCGAACCGGCGACGAGGCCGGCCGAGCCGAACAGCTGCACGGTGTCGTCGACCACCTTCGCGACGCCGTCGGTCGCGTACAGCTTCGCCATGCTCGCGTGCGCGGCGACGTCGGTCACGCCGGTGTCGAATTCCCACGCGGCGCGCGCGACGAGCAGCGCGGCCGCATCGGCGAAGGTCGCCATGTCGGCGAGCTTGTCGATGGTGAACTGCTGCTGGATCAGCTTGCCGCCCGCGACCTGGCGCTGGCGCGTCCAGTCGAGCGACGCGGCGAGCGCGCGCCGCGCGAAGCCGAGCGCGGCCGCGCCGACCGTCACGCGGTACAGGTTCAGGATCTCCATCGCGTAGCGGAAGCCCGCGCCGGACGTGCCGATCAGCGCGTCGGCCGGCAGCGCGACGCGATCGAACGTCAGGCTCGCGAACGCGCGCGGCGCGACCAGCTCGATCTCGCTCGCCGCGAGCCCGGGCGACGTGGCGGGCACCGACAGGAAGCTGAGGCCGAGCCCGCCGGGCCCGTCGCCGGTGCGCAGCAGCACCGAATGATGATCCGCGATCGTGCCGTTCGACACCCAGGTCTTGCGGCCGTTGATCGCATAGCCGTCCGCCGTGCGCTCGGCCGCGACCGTCATCGCCGCGAGGTTCGAGCCCGTCTCGGGCTCCGACAACGCGAGCGAGCCGACCGCGGTGCCGTCGCGCAGCGCGCCGAGCCACGCGGCCTGCTGCGCGGGCGCGCCATACCACGCGATCGGCGCGGCCGCGAGCCCCTGGATCGTGAATGCGAAGTCGACGAGATCGTCGAGATACGACAGCGCCTCGCGGATCAGGCACAGGCTGCGCACGTCGGGCCGCGTGCGGCCCGGCGCCGGATCGACCGCGTAGCGCAGCCAGCCGTGCTCGCCGAGCAGGCGCGTGTACTTGCGGCCGCGCTCGGACGGGTTCAGGTGCGCGTACTCGCGCGGCAGGTACGCATGCGCGTCGACCCATGCTTCGAGGTCGGCGGCGAGCGTGCGGTGGGCCGCGTCGTAGAACGGCAGGTTCAGGATCGAGGCATCGAAAATCTTCATACGGCTCCAGGCAGGGCGTGTTGGTCGAAGGCGCGCATCAGGCGAACGAGAACGGCGCGGCGATGCCGAGCTCGTCGAACAGGCTGCCGAGCGTCGCGTAGTCGCGGTTCAGCCGCACGCCGCGCGTGCGCGCTTCCAGGCGCGCGAGAATGCGCTCGCGCCCCGGCACGTCGAGGAATTCGAGGATCGATTCCCACGCGCTCGCGTCGGGCGTCGTGTAGACGTCGAGCGCGGCGGCGATCTCGTCGCGGAACGTCTGCTGCCCGTCGGCGTCGAGCGCGCGGTACACCGACGCGACGATCTCGTGGAACGCGGTGCTGTGCGCGGCCTCGTCGCGGCGGTGCATGTCGGTGTTGATGCGGTTCAGCGGCTGGATCGTCGTGTCGTTCGACACCTGGTTCAGGTACGCGTTGATCGACATCTCGGCCACCGACGCATACGCGAGCCGCACGATCGCCGCATGGTGCGCGTCGCGCGCCTGCGCGAGGCGTTCGCGCTGCCCCGCGCCGACGCGCGGCTCGGGCATCGTGTAGCCGTCGAGCGCATGCCGCTCGCGTGCGCAGTGGCACACGTCGAGGCACATCAGGATGTGGAACTGCTCGTCGACCTGCACCTGCGCGAGCACCTGCTTGAGCTGCGCATCGCCCGCGCCCGGCAGGCGGCCCTTCAGCAGCAGGCTGCACAGCGGCTGGACGATCTCGTCCTCGAGGTACATCGCCTTCTCGTTGTAGGCGACCCAGGCGGCGCCGAGAAAGCGCAGCTTCTGCGCGTCGGTCAGCTTGACGAAATCCTCGTCGTCCCAGAACGGCACCATCGACACCGGGAATTCCGGAATCGTGTCGTCGCAGTACTGCGTGAGGTCGAGCCG
The DNA here is from genome assembly GCF_039848545.1 of Burkholderia stagnalis. Taxonomy (NCBI): domain Bacteria; kingdom Pseudomonadati; phylum Pseudomonadota; class Betaproteobacteria; order Burkholderiales; family Burkholderiaceae; genus Burkholderia; species Burkholderia stagnalis. The sequence continues at coordinate 227,384 of NZ_CP156687.1, read as the reverse complement.
TTCCTGGCGCACCGCGACGCGGTGGTTCCAGCTCGCGCCGAGGCGTTCGACGACCTTCTGCGTGAAGCGCGCATCGTGATTGAGCGTCGTGTACATGTGTGTATCGGTTGTCCGTGAATGGCGGCGCTCACGCGAACGCGAGCGGGCCGAACGCGCGGCGCTGCTCGGCGTCGAGCGAGCGCAGCAGGCGGCGCGCGAAATAGAAGAACGACGCGCGCGAGCGCGTGTCCTGCAGGATCCAGTCGTGCGCTTCGCGCGCGAGCGCCGGATCGATGTCGACGATCTCGCCGGCCGCCTCGGCCAGCAGCTGCAGCCGCGCCGCGCGCTCGCACTGCACCGCGACCACGCACGCCTCCTCGACCGAGCGGCCGACTACGACGATGCCGTGGTGCGCGAGCAGCACCGCGCGCCGCTGGCCGAGCGCGCCGGCGATCAGCTCGCCCTCGCTGTTGCCGACCGGCAGCCCCGGCCATTCGGGAAGATGCGCGACGTCGTCGTACAGCATGCACGCGTCCATCTGCGACACCTTCAGCGAGCGCCCGATCATCCCGAGCGCGCACAGGTGCGGCGGGTGCGTGTGCACGATGCACTGCGCGTCGGGCCGCGCGCGGTAGATCCACGTGTGGAAGCGGTTCGCGGGGTTCGCCATCCCGTCGCCGTCGAGCACGTTCAGATCCTCGTCGACGGTCAGCACGTTCGCATCGGTCACCTCGTCGAAGCCGAGCCCGAGGCGCTGCGTGTAGAACGTGCCGGGCGCCTCCGCGCGCGCGGTGATCTGCCCCGCGAGCCCGGAATCGTGCCCGTGCGAAAACAGGATCCCGCAGGTGAGCGCCACCTTCTGGCGCACCGTGGCGTCGAGCGAGGCGAGATGCGTGCGCATCTCGCCCTGCGCGCGCGCCACGAGCGTCGCCTTGTCCATCGTCAGCGTGTCGGCCATTACGTCCTCGCGTTACTGGATCGTCTCGAGCTGCGCGGCCTGCGCAGCCTCGCGCTGCGCGAAACCGGCCTCGATCGAATCGAAGAACGCCAGGCGCGCGTCGACGAGCGCGTAGCCGGCGCTCAGCATCGCGGGGATCTGCTCGGGGTCGCGCTGCGCGATGTCGACCATGATGTCGCGCATCGTCTCCGCGTGGCCGTCGTCGCACTCGACGTGGATGTGGAAGAACGACAGCGTCGGCGCGGCGACGCCGTGCCGCTCGAAGCCCTTGATGATGTCCGCGTAGACGGTCGGCACCAGCGCCTCCGCGCCGAGGCACAGCGCGGCGAGGCCGCGCGACGCGTCCGGGTGGCGGCAGTGGTCGAACATCGCGTCGATCAGGCGGCGCGTGCCGATCAGCGGCTGCGCGCCTTCCGTCGTCAGCCCGAAGTGCTCGAGCATCGCGCGGTATACGAGGCTGTGCGGCGTCTCGCTGTCGTCGGTCAGGCCGAGTTCCTCGCACAGGTTGCCGGCGAGCTTCAGCACGTCCGCGTTGTTCGGCAGGTTCGCCATCAGCGCGCACAGGTAGCGCGTGAAGTAGCTGCTGTAGAGCCCCTGCTGGACGAGAAACAGCTTCAGCTCGTCGAGCGGCACGTCGCCTTCGCGGCAGCGCGCGAGAAAGGAATGATCGCGAATCCGTTCGACCAGCTCGGCCTTCGCTTCTTCCAGCACGGTCAGATGCATCTTCATCGGTCACTGCTCCTTGTCAGATTGATCGTTCGCTTGCGGCGCGGCCCGGCCGCTACCGCCGTCGTTCAGGAAGGCCGCGACCCGGTCCTGCAGCGCGCGGCTGGTGTATACGCCGAAATGGCCGGCGTCGTCGATCGTCTCGAGCGTCGCGCCGGCAAGCGCGTCCGCCACGCCGCGCGACGTCGCGGCATGAATCACGTCGTCGCGCGCGCCGTGCAGCACGAGCGCGGGCAGCGCGAGGCGGGCCAGGCGCGCGGCCCAGTCCTCGCGCAGGCACGCGGCCTGCATGGCGGCGTAGCGGCAGATCGATGCGTCGTCGCCGAACGGCAGCCCGTTCAGCGTCGCGAGCTGGTAGTCGAGCGAGCCGTCGTCGACGCGCCGCGCCTGGTTCAGCAGCACCCGCACGAGCCCCGCGTACGCCGCGCCGCCGTCGGCGATGCGCTGCCACAGCGGCAGCACGGATTTCTGGTACAGCGTGCGCTCGGTGACGCCCGCGACTTCCATCGACGGGCTCACGATCACGAGCCGCCCGGCGGCCAGCAGGCGCTCGTCGAGCGCGTACGCGGCGATGTTCGCGCCGGAGCAGTACGCGACGATTGCCGCGACGTGCCCGTTCGCGCGCCCGTTCGCATGCCCATCCGCGCCGCCGAGCGCGGCGAGCACGTCGGCCGCGTCCTGCGCATGCCGCGCGAGCGACAGGTCGGCCGCCTCGCCGCCGCCATCGGGCAGCCCGCGCGATTCCCACAGGATCACGCGGTGCCGCTCGGCGAGGCGCGCGGCCAGCGGCGCGACGAACGCGGCGGACACGCCGAGCGCGTTGACGACGAGCACCGTCGGCGCATCGCGGTCGCCCGCTTCGAACGCGGCGAGCGGCACGCCGTCGCTTGCGGTCACGGTGTGCGCCGCGAGCCCGTCGAGCGGGCGCAGCGCATCGAATGCGCGCTGCCGCGCATCGAGGTAAGGCAGCGCCGCACGCGGGCGCGCTTCGATCAGATCGGCCATCGCTTCACTCCGGAATCGGTTGGTTGTCGACGACCACGCACGTGGCGAGCGTGCCGAGGCCTTTCACGACCAGCGCATGCCGGCCAGGGGCCCACGCGCCGGCCAGGCCGGCCGCGAGCGCGACGGGCGCGCTGGCGGCGAGCCGGTCGATCGCGCCCGGCGCGCCGGGGCGCACGACGTGCACGGCCGGCGCGGCATCGGCTCCGTCGCCCGCCACGCCGTGCAGCGCGGCCGCGATCAGCGCCGGAAAGCCGCGCGCCTGCGCCGCGTCGAACGCGTCGTCGTCGAACGCCTGCTGCGACCAGCCGACGATCCGGCCGAGGTCGCCCTGCTGTGGCTCGCCCCCCGCGAGCCACAGCAGGCCCGCGCCGGGATGCAGCGCGCGGGCGTCGGCGAGCGGCGCGTCGGCGCGCGCGACGTAGCGGGCGCTCGGCAGGTCGAAGCCGCCCGCGCACACCGCGTCCGCGTGGCCGGCCGCGATCTGCCGGCACGCGCCGACGATCGCGTCGAGCCCGGCCTGGTAGCCGAGGAAGGTCAGGTTCGGGCCGCGCCAGTCGAACAGCGACGCGACGATCGCGGCGGTCGCGTTCGGCAGGCCGGTCGCGTACCACGACGGCGTGACCTGCGCGAAACCTTCCGCGCGCACGGTGCCGAGGCATTGCTCGGCAACGTCGATCGCGCCGAACAGCGTGCCGAAGCTCACGCCGATCCGGCCGGCCGGCGTGGCGCGGTCGGTTTCGCCGAGCGCGGCGCGCAGCCGCTCGGCGGCGGCCAGCGTCATCCGCGCCTTCACCGGCAGCGGGCCGACCTTGCGCGAGCGGCGCTCGGCGTGCAGGTGCGCATCGGTCAGCACGCCGTCGGCGGCGGGCACGATCGCGGCGGCCGCCGCGATCCGGAACGCGCGGCGGGGCGCGCGGGGCGTCACGGCGCTCATGCGCTCGCCTCCTCGTAGGCGCGTGTGGCGTCGGCGACGACCATCACGCAGTTGTTGCCGCCGAAGCCGAATGCGTCGACCAGCACGCTGTCGCCCACCAGCGGCAGGCCGTCGCCGTCCGCGATCCGCGCGTCGCCGAGCGCGTCGTCGCGCACGTCGAGGTTCGCGGTGGGCGGCAGCCGCCGCCGCGCGAGCGCAAGCGCCGCCGCGACGAGCGAGAACGTGCCGGCCGCCGCCTGCGGATGGCCGAGCGTCGACTTGATCGACGTGACGGGCGGCAGCGCGTCGTGGCCGAAGGTGTCGGCGAACGCGCGGCGCAGCGCGGCGATTTCGGCGCCGTCGTTGGTCGGCGTGCCGGTGCCGTGCGCGAACACGCCGCCGAGCGCATCGGCGCACACGCCGCTCGCCGCGAGCGCGGCGGCGATCGTGCGCGCGACGCCGTCGACGTCGGGCGCGGTCGCGTGGGCCGCGTCGCAGCCCGACGCGTAGCCGGTCACGACCGCGCGGATCGGCGCGCGGCGCGCGAGCGCCGCGTCGAGCGGTTCGAGGCACACGCACGCGGCGCCTTCGGACAGCACCACGCCCTGCCGGTTGCCGCTGAACGGCCGGCAGCGGTCGCCGGTCGCGACGCGCAGCCCGTTGAAGCCGCAGATCGTGTATTCGAGCAGCACGTCGACGCCGCCCGCGATCATCACGTCGGCCTCGCCGGCCAGCAGCGCGTCGATCGCGAGCGCCGGCGCGAGCAGGCCCGACGAACAGGCGGTGGACAGCACCGCGAGCGGGCCGCGCCAGCGCCCGTCGCGGCCCGGCAGCACCGCGCTCGCGTCGAGGTCGGCCGTGCGCGCGGCGTCGCCGCCGTGCGCGCCGACCAGGCGGTTCTCCGCCACTTCGACGCCGGCCGTGGTCGTGCCGAGCATGCAGCCGATCCGCAAGTCGCCGAGCGCGTCGGCCAGGCCCGCATCGGCGAGCGCGTGGCCGACCGCGTGGCGCGCCAGCGCGGCCGCGCGGTTCTCGACGCCGGACCAGGCCGGTTCGAGCCCGCGCCATGCCGCCTCGGGCACCGCGATCACGTTGTCGGCCGGATAGCCGGCGAGCGGCCGCTTCGGCCACGGCCCGTTCAGCACCGCGCGCGATTCCAGCGCGCGCCACAGCGCGTCGGGGGTCGCGCCGGCCGGCGACAGCACGCCGAAGCCGGTGATGGCGATCGGGGTCGTCATGACGCGTCCTTCCCGGCCTCGCCGGCGGCAAGCGCGTCGACGATGCCGTCGACCAGCGACGCGAGCGACAGCCCGACCAGCCGCTCGGGCGGAAACGCGATCGCGTGCTGCAGCTGGCAGCGCACGACCAGGTCGATCAGCTCGACCGACGTGAAACCCGCGTCGACGAGCGGCAGGTCGGCGTCGAGCGCGTCCGGCGCAACGTGCAGCGTCGCCGCGAGCGTCGCGCGCCATTCGGCGAGCAGCTGCGCGCGCAGCGGCTGCGACGCGACGGCGGGTTCGGGGATGAGCGATTGGGCGTCCACGGAGCAATCCTTGTTGGTCGTCGGGTTCGTCGATATCGGAAACATCACGCGGGCTGCGCGGCCGCGGCCGGGCTGCGCACGGTGGCCAGGCGCAGCGAGCACGCGATCGCCACCAGCGCGAGCGCGCCGATCGCGAACGTCACGTCGGCGATCGCATGCGCGGACGCCACCTTCTCGCCCGGCGCCGCGACCGCGAGATAGATCGCGCCGAGCGCGGCCACGCCGATCACGATCGACAGCTGCACCGACGTCGTGACGAGGCCGCTCAGCGCGGGCGCGTGCTGCGGCGACGTGCGCTGCGTCATCTGGTTGACCGTGGTGCCGAACGTGAGCCCGTGGCTGGCGCCCGCGCAGAACAGCAGCGGCACCATCACCGCGGCGATCCAGCCGGCATGGCGCGCGGTCGCGCCGAACGCGAGGTTCGCGGCCACCATCGCCACCAGCGCGACGGCCGGCGTGAAGCGCAGCAGGCGCGCGGGCAGCTTCGACCAGCTCACGTTCGAGATGCCGAAGCCGAACGCATACGCGGCGAACACGAAGCCCGAGATCATCGGCGAGTAGCCGAGGCCGGTCTGCAGGTACAGCGCGCACGCGAACAGCCAGCCGCCGTAGCCGACGAAGCCGATCGACACCACCGCGAGCCCCGGCCGGATGCCCGTCGCGAGCACCGCGTCGAGGTTCAGCAGCGGGCTGCCGCCGCGGTTCGCGAGCGCGCGCTCGAAGCGCAGGAAGGTCGCGACGCCGATCACGCCCGCTGCGAGCGACGCCCAGACCCACGCGGCCCAGCCGACGTCGTGGCCGAACGTGAGCGGCACGACGATCAGCAGCATCGCGCCCGTCAGCAGCGCGACGCCGATCAGGTCGAGCTTGCGCCGCTCGGGCCCGGCGAGCGCCGGCAGCACCGAGCGCGCGCTCGCGAGCAGCACGATGCCGATCGGCACGTTGATCAGGAAGGCGGGCCGCCACGACAGCCCGGCGAAGTCGGCGGTGATGATCACGCCGCCGAGCGCCTGGCCCGCGGTCGAGCCGAGGCCGAGGATCATCGAGTAGAAGCCGATCGCGCGGGCCCGCGCGCTGCCCTCGTAGCTGCGCTGGATCAGCGACATCACCTGCGGCACCAGCATGGCCGCGCCGACGCCCTGCGCGATGCGCCCGACGATCAGCAGCCACGTGCTCGGCGCGACGCCGCACGCGAGCGACGACACGGTGAAGATCGCCAGCCCGATCACGAACAGGCGGCGGTAGCCGTAGTCGTCGCCGAGCCGCGCGCCGGTGATCAGGAACACCGCGTATGCGAGGATGTAGCCCGCCACGACGAGCTGCAGCAGCGCGCCCGAGATGCCGAGGTCCGCGCGCAGCGCGGGGGCAGCGACGTTCACGATCGACGTGTCCATCGCGGCCATCCCCTGCCCGATCAGCAGCAGCGGCAGCATGCGGCGGTGCGGCGCGGCGTGCGCGGGCGCCGCGTTCACGGCGCCGGCCCGGTCGATTCCAACATTCGACATAACGATCCTTTCGTGGCTTACGCGATCGCGTCGCGCTTCAGTTGCTCGAGCTTGCCTTCGACGTCCTTCCACGCGGCCGCGTCGGGCATCGCCGGCTTGCGGATCGTGATGGTCGGCCAGCTCTGCGCGAGCTCGCGGTTCAGGCTCGCGTACAGCGATTGGCTCGGGTCGAGCGCGACGTCCTGCAGGATCGCGCCGACCGGGCATTCCGGCTCGCACACGCCGCAGTCGATGCATTCGTCCGGATCGATGACGAGAAAATTCTCGCCCTCGTGGAAACAGTCGACGGGACACACTTCGACGCAGTCGGTGTGCTTGCAGTTGATGCAGTTCTCGGTGACGACGTAGGTCATCGGGGTTCTCCGGTGGGGACGGGAATCGGTTTTAGGTTCGTGACACTCAGTGCTGCGTCGCGGGCGGCGCGCCCGCCCGGCCGCGGACGTGCAGCGCACGCCGCGCGGGAAACATCGCGACCGACGCGACCGTGCATTCGCGGCGGATGTCGCCGGTCGGCACGACTTCGATCGGCGGCTCGCCGAGCAGCGCGAGGCAGGCCGCGGCGTCCGCATCGGCCGGCAGGCTTGCGAGCCCGCCAAGGCACGCGTCGAGCCGCCGCTGCGACGACGTGCGCGCGAACGGGTTCAGCGCGTCGTCGGCCGCGAACGCCGGGTGCAGGAAGTGGTTCGTATGCGCGTGCTCGGCGCCTTCGATCACGATCAGCGAGTCGGGCACGTATTCGACGGTGACGACGCGCTGCGCATCGGCGATCGTCAGCGAGCGCGAACTCGCGAGCGGCAGCCGGCGCAGCGTGTCGACGCATTCGTCGACGCTCGCGCAGGTATCGAGCAGATGGCGGATCGCGAGGTAGCCCGGAATGCCCGGCCGCCATTCGCCGCCGAGCACGAGGTTCAGGCCGATCGCCACGCCGTGGCTGTTGATCCCGAGATAGCCGAGCAGCCCGGTGAAGCTGACGAGCGCGACGTCCGCGGCGCCGCTGCCTTCGTGCGCGATCTCCAGCACGCTCAGCTCGCTCGCCATATCGCCGTTCAGGTCGATGGTCTGCGCGATCACCGCCTGCCCGTTCGCATGCCGCGCGAACGTCGTGCAGTCGCCGCGCGCGGCCGCCGGAATCCGCTGGAAGCCCGTCAGCTCGCGGCGCAGTTGCAGCAGGTACGCGTCCTCGACCGTGATGCCCGCGCCTTCCGCGAGCCCGTGCACTTCTTCCGCGAGATCGGGCAGTTCGCGCTCGATCACCCGCGCGTGCCGCTCGACGAGCGGCGCCAGCTCGCGCAGCCGCGCGGCCGTGACGAGCGGCGCGAGCCGCGCGATGCGATCGGTCAGGAAGCCCTGGATCGCATCGCGCAGCGCCGCGCCATGCTGGCGGCCGATCTCGCGACGGCTGCCGGCCAGCCGCACGCGGCGGGCCGGATCGACGTCGGCGTCGATCGCGAACCGCGCGTCGCGCGACGCGTCGGCGGGCACGCCCGGCGCCGGATCAGCGAAAGCGGGTTGCACGGACATCGGGCCACTCCGCTTTCAGGATGCTGTAGTAGATCGCGTCGCGGCGGCGGCCGCTCGGCATGAAGTTGAAGCTGCGCATCACGCCTTCCTCGGTCGCGCCGATCGACTTCAGGCCAGCGCGCGCGCGCGAATTCAGCACGTCGGTCTTGAATTCGACGCGCTCGCAGCCGAGCTCGCTGAACGCGTATTCGAGCAGCAGCCCCTTGGTCGCGCGGTTCACGGCGGTGCCGCGATACGGCGCGCCGAGCCACGACCAGCCGATCTCCAGCCGGCGGTCGGCCGGCGCGAGATTGCCGAACGCCGTCGTGCCCGCGAAGCGGCCGCTCGCCTTGTCGATGATCGCGAACACGACGCGCGTGCCCGCCAGCGAATCGGCGATCGCGCGCTCGAGGAACGTGACCAGGCTCGGCTCGTCGTGCACGACCGACACCATGTAGGTCCAGCTGTCCGGGTCGTACGCGATCTGCGCGAAGCCTTCCTTGTCGTCGATGCCGATGCGGCGCAGCTTCACGACGTCGTTCTCCAGCGTCGCGTTCAGGATGTTCGGGATGTTCCAGGTCATCGTGATTCCTTATGCAGGTACTTTGGTGGCCAGCAGGTTGACAATGTCGCGGCCGGTGCGCAGCTTCGCGAGGTCGTCCTCACCGAACTCCGTCAACGGCACGCGCGCGGCTTCGCACACGCTGCTCATCAGCACGATCAGCTCGAGCGAGGCGAGGCCGAAGTCGTACGTCAGGTCGTCGTCGAGCGGCAGGCTGGCCGCCTCCGATTCGGGGCGTCCGACCACTTCGCACAGGTGGTGCCGCACAATGGCTTCGATGTCGCTCACGCTCGTCCTCCATAAAGTCGATCGATTTCGATCTTGAATGCGTTGAAGATTTCCTTGCGCTTCGGCTTGAATTGCGACGTGACGAAGCGCGTCTCGGTGCCGAACGGCCGCGGCGCGATGAACGCCTTCACGATCCGCTCGTGCACGGCCAGCGTCTCGTTGAGCTCGGCAACGTGCGCGTGGATCGCCGCGTGGTCGGCGCCCGCGTCCTGCGGCGAGATCACCGCGACGAGGTACTGCTGGCCCGCGCCGTACAGCACGCACTCCTCGACGCCGACGTGCGTCTTCACCTGCTCCTCGAGCTTGCGCGTATGCACGTTCTTGCCGTTCGCGAGCACGATCAGGTCGTCGGCGCGGCCGAGGATGTACAGGAAGCCGTCGTCGTCGAAGCGCGCGAGGTCGCCGGTGCGCACCTCGCCGCTCGGCAGGAAGATCCGCTCGCTCGCGCCCGGCTCGCTGTACAGGTACTGCGTGTTGACCGGCTCGTCCGCGCCGACGATCAGCACGCCTTCGTCGTCGATCCGCGCGCGCTTGCCGGGAATCAGCCGGCCGACGCTGCCCGTGCGCGCGTGACCCGGATGGTTCTTGGTCACGATGCACGTCTCGTTCATCCCGTAGCCTTCGAAGATCGGCACGCCCGCTTCCTCGAAGAAGCGCAGCGTGTCGGGGTTCGCCGGCGCGGAGCCCGTCCACATGTAGCGGATGCGCGGGCCGAGCAGCGCGTCGATCCGCTGCCGGCGCGCGTCGATGCCGGTTTCGCCGGGCGGCGTCAGGCGCTCGATGCGCTTCTTCACGCCGTCGTAGAAACCCGGCACGCCCATCACGACCGTCGGCGGCTGCTGGCGGGTCGCCTCCAAGGCGAACTCGAACGGCGCGACGGTCACGTCGTGGCCGAACGTCAGCGCCGAATAGATCCAGTAGCGCTGCTGCAGCAGCGACAGCGGCAGGAACACCAGCACGTCGTCGCCGTCGCCGTGCGCGTAGAGCTGCTGGACCGCCGCGAGCGACGCGTCGATGCTGCCGGCGCGCGCGGCGAGACCCTTCGGCTCGCCGGAGCTGCCGGACGTGAACTTGATCGTCGTCACGTCGTCGCGCGCATACACGGCCGATTCGAACGGCGGCGCGACCGGGTCGACGCCGCTGCCGTCGCCGCAGGCGCGCACGTGCGCGTCGAGCAGTGTGCGCAGGTCGCGCGCCGGGTCGAACGACGTCGCGCCGTCCGCGTAGACGGCGTCGAGCGCGTACTTGTCTACGAGCGCCTGGTTCGGCTGGAACTTGCCGAACTCGAAGCCGGCCGTGACGATGCCCGCCTTCAGCGCGGCGAGATCGAGCAGCACCCACGCGAGCCCGTTGCGCGCGACGATGCCGATGCGCGCGCCGCGCGCCAGGCCCGCCTCGCGCAGGTCGTGCGCCAGCCGCGTGGCCTGCGCATCGAGCTGCGCGTGGGTGAGCACGACGCGGCCGCCCTGCTGGAAGAACGTGATGCGATGCGTGTCGCGCTTGCCGCCGTTGGCGGCAACCGTGTTGACGACGCTGATCGGCGCTGCCGTCACAGTGCGCCCTCCGTGGCCGTGGCGCGCAGCGTGTCCGCCGCGTTCGGCAGCACGTCGCCCGCGAGGTCGAGGTAGGTGCCCGCCTCGAAGCCCTTCACGACGAGCCGCTTGGCGTCCGGCGTCATCAGGTAGTTGACGAGCGCGGTGTACAGCGCCTCGAGCCACAGCGTGCGGCGGCGCACGCGCAGCATGTCCTCGGTCGAATACTCGTCGCCTTCGGCGCGCACGATGCGCACGTCGTAGAAGCCGCGATAGCGCTGGCCCGCGATGTTCAGCGGCGGGCGCGACATGTCGGGGCCCGGCACGCGGATCGAGTACTTCACGCGCGCGCGGTTGTGCGCGGCGCGGTGCATGTCCGAATGCGACGAGATGTCCGGCACGAGCGGCGGGTAGTACCAGTGGCGCGACGAGCGGATCAGCGGCCGCTCGAAGTTGCCGGGGATGAAGTGCCAGCGGTTGAACTGCATCCGCTTCTGCACCGAGCTCGCGATCATCTTGCTTTCCGCGTCGCCGTAGCGCGCGATCGTCTTGTGCGACACGTACGCGGTGAAGAAGCTCGCCGGCGTGAGCGCGTGCACCGTGTCGATCAGCGTCGGCTCGTCATAGGTGACGAGCTGGCCGATGTCGCGCAGCGAGCTCGACATCCCGTAGTCCGAACCGGTGGCGAGCACGGCGGATGCGACGGTCTTCTCGATCAGGTATTCGATCCAGCTCGTGACGGCCGCGCTGCCGGCCTCGCACGGCACGCCCGCGACGTCGCGCGCGATCGCCGCGTTCGCAAGCAGCGCCATCGCGACGTACTCGGGCGGCGCGAACTCGCCGTGCGGCGACACGAACTGGCGGAAGTCGTCGCCGAATTCGCGATACCACTGGTCGTGCGCCTCGGTCGACACGGCCGAGTGCAGGATCCGTTCGGTCTTCTGGAAATTCAGGCCGTAGATCCAGCGGTAGCGCAGCCACGGCTTGCCGATCGCGCACAGCGTCTGCTCGCGGATCTTCTGCGCGCGCTCGAACAGGTCGAGATCGAGCGGCACCGCCACCTCGCAGCCGGCGTCCGTGTAGCTCGCCGCGAGCTGGTTGAGGCGGCCGACGACGTCCTGCGCGGTCAGCAGCGCGCCGTTGAATTCCTCGAAGCGCACCGAGCGTCCCGACAGGAACAGCGCGTTCAGCGCGGCGACGATCAGCACGTCCTCCTCGCTCCATTCCGCATACGGCAGCTCGCGCAGGCGCGGCAGATGACCCTTGCCGGTCTTGCTGTCGATCAGGTTCGTGAAGCGGTCGATCAGCGCGAAGAAGCGGTCGCCGACGTAGAAGCACACCGATTCCACGTGCTCGACGTGATCGATGACTTCCTCGAGGATGCGCGACAGGTTCCCTTCGGCCTGCGCGCGGTCCATCGCGGCACGCACCTCGGCGAAGCTGCGGCGTTCGATCGCGCGCCATGCGGCGAGCGCCGTGTCGATCTCGGCGAGCACGTCGTCGCCCACCGTCACGGTGCCGAGGTCGACCCAGCTGTCGCGCTCCTCGTAGGCGACCTTCGGTTCCGACGCCGGACGGATGTGCAGGCGGCCGAGCGAGTTCACGTACAGCGCGAGCGTCGTGCCGCCCGCGACGTCGGCCGGCGCGTCGCCGTCGATGCGCAGTTCGCGATGGCGCTGCAGCACGTCGAGCGCCGCGCGTTCATAGGCGCCGAGTGCAAGGCGCGCCTGCCCGAGCGGATAGATGCCGCCGTGCGTGACCGCGTGCAACGCGACGTCGCAGGCCGGCTGGCCGGCGTGCGCGTCGCCGCGCAGGTACTCCGTCATGTCGAAGCCGTACAGGCTGTGCGATTCGCGGTCTTGCGTCGGCGTATGTGCTCTGGGGTCCATCGTCAACCTCTCTTCAAGCAAGGAAACTCGATCAAAAGCGCACCTGCATCGGTTCGACCGAGCAACGCGCCTGCTGTGGGGTGTGTCGTTTCGACGGGATGAAGCGAGGCGAACGACCGATTCGCACCGGCATCGCTGCCCGGCGCACCCGACCATTCGCTGGATCGAGATTTCAGCGTGCGGCGTTGATTGCGACAACTACCAAAGTTTGGAGCTGACTCCGCTCGCGCATCGCGCGTGACGCTCGAACGGCGACACGCGCGACGCAATGCGCGACACACGTATGACACATAGGCACGCGCCGACGCGCCGCGCATGCGCGGCGTCGGAAGATCGGATAACGAAATGAATGCGCGACGGCGCGCGCGACGCTTCAGCTCAGCAGCCCGAGCATCGTCGCGCGCACGACGGCGGAGGTCTTGTTGGCGGCCTTGAGCTTCGTCACCGCGTTCTTGACGTGGAAGTTCACGGTGTCGACGGAGATCACCAGGATCGTCGAGATCTCACTCGACGTCTTGCCGTCCGCGGCCCACTTGAGCACCTCGACCTCGCGGTCGGTCAGCCCGCGCTCGGTGTCGGGCGCGAGCTTCGGCATCAGCGTGCCGGTCATCGCCAGGTGCGTCGTGCTGACGAGCCAGCGCATCTTGAACTCGTTCTGCTCGAGCTCGGCCGGCGTGATCGGGCCGTGCGAGCGCGCGAGCGTCAGCATGCCGGCCACGCCGCAACTGTCGAACGCCGACTGCGTCCAGCCGTGGCGCAGCCCGTGCTCCTGTGCCTCGAACCACAGGTCGGGCGTATCGGCGAAGAATGCGTCGCTCCACACCACGGGCGCCTGCGAACGGCGCGCATGCTTCACGGTGGGGTCGATGTCGACATAGCGCGCCTCCTGGTAGCGCGCCTGCCACGCCGGCGGGTAGTTGTTGAGCAAATAGATCCTCGGCCGCGATACCGGCCACGGCATGCGCAATCCGTATGCGCAGTATTCGTAGCCGAGACTGCGCGCCGCCTCCTCGATACGGCCATAGATCTCCCGCTCCGAACTGGCTCGTTCCAGCCCGGCCAATAGTTCTTCAACCCAGTTTGTCATCTTGGCTCCTGGTCGCGTCTCCGGTCGTGCCGGCGCGGCAAGCGTGGGCGGATGCGTCGGGCAGACGCACCCGCCCCACCGACGCGCGCTCTCCCGGACGGGATCGCCGTCCGGCCACGATCGAGAAAAGCACGCCGGGGACTCTGATTCGATGGTGGTAATGCTCGCTCAACTACGACGACACGTATTTCGCTTCGGCCTGGCGGAAACGGACAGGTCGCTCGTTCAAGCAACGAGCGGCGACGCAGGGACGTTCCGGCACGCTTTGCGATTTATATTTAAAAAAACCTGATTACTGTTTTGGTTTTTGCCAGCAAAAAAGGGCTTTCGTATTGAAAGCGAATCGCTTGGTCGATTCAAATGACATTTTTGCAGATTTCGCATGTGTCAGGCGCATATGAATCGCTTTTTAGGGGACAGAAACGAAAATATCGCCGAGGATGGCCCAATAATCGCCGGGATTATTGCACGGATTAAAAATATTACCGGTTGCTTACATCAGCTTGCCAGTGGCCGTCAAGATGGTTTTCTTGGTATCCAGTTTCAAACGGAGGCGAATTTAGCCCGGAATCATATCGGCCAAGTAAATATCTTTATCAGTAAGGTAGCGTACAAGTCTGCGAAAAAAGCAAGCATCCGGATAATCCCGCACATTTCGTATGGACTTCACTAATGTGTCAGTCGACCTGTTTTTACTTAGAGTAATCCGTCAATTCAAGAATCGCACCGCATAAACTGACGCAGCGCGTAAAGATCGCAGTACCGGTTCCATTTTTTCAGGCGCGGCATTCGCCATTCGCAAATCCGTATTTGAATATGCCGACGCCGCGGCAGGCCGCGGCACTGACGATCGGGAATGACGAAGACGCGACGGCGCCGGCCCCCGCGGCACGGGCCGGCGCCCCGTCGGCGAAGGTGTTCGCCTTCAGATCGACGCGATCAGGTGCCCGCCGGCCCCGAAGTGCAGCATCAGGAAGTAGACCGTCGACGACAGCACGACCGACAGCAGCACGCCCACGCGCGGCAGAAACGTGATCATGCCGAGCAGCAGCGCGAACGCGGCCACGGCCTCGGCCGGGTGGGTCTTCACCTCGCTGAGGAAGCAGTACGCCACCAGGTTGACGAAGACGGCGATCGGCAGAAGCTGGCGCAGCGTCTGCTGGCGCCGGTTGTCGAACGGCAGCCGCACGATGCTCGGAATGACGCGCACCAGCACGCTGACGCCGAGCAGCAGGAGTGTTCCCAGCATCGCGTTATTCATGGCCGATCATCCCGTCCGTTTTCACCAGCAGCCAATAGACGACCGCGATCCCCGGAATCCAGAAATACACGGGCCCGAGCAGATACTGCAGCACGAAGACGGCCACGAAGCCGATCGCGATGGCCTTGCGCGCCGACAGCGCGGCCGGCTGCCGCGCGCGTTCCGCCCGGCGCGCGCGCACGAACGCGTAGATGTTCAGCAGCCCCAGCGCCAGCAGGATCGCGCTGACGGGATAGGTCACGCCGGCCAGCGTCGACTTGACCACCGGCGGCAGGAACGCCGCCAGCGCGACGCCGGCCGCCGTCGACAGGCACCAGAACGCCGTGATCGTCCCGCGGATCACGAAGCGGCTGGCCACCCCGTCCGACTGCTTCTCGGTGGCATAGGATTCGTCCGCCAGCCAGTGGGCCAGCGGCACCTTCCCGAGCAGGTTGATCTTCAGCGGCGCGGTGGCCGTCAGCGACATCGGCACGTAACGCAGGTTCATGCTCAGGATCACGAGAAAGGCCAGCCCCAGCGACGAGATGTCGATGCCGCGGGACGCGAACCCGAGATACGCGAACTGGCCGCTGCCGGTGAAGCCGATGAGGCTCATCAGGAACACTTCGAACGGCGTCCAGTTCAACTGCGCGGCGAGCACGCCGAACAGCACGCCGATCGGCGTGAGGGCCAGCCCGACCGGAATGATGCGCAACAGCGCGGAGGTCACGACGTGCTTCACGACACCTCCCCGACGGAATGCATCGACGCGGCGGACAGCGCGCCGTTGTGCCCTTGCTCCGGACGGCACAGGTTCCGGGCCGAGAGCGGCTCGCCGACGAGGTCCGTCAGGAAGGTTTCGTCGAGGTAATGCTTGATGTTCAGCATCGTTTCATGGAATACGTTGTCGAGATGATCGAGGCCCTGCCGGATGGCTTCGGCATAGGTTGCGTACTGCGTGATGAAGCCGTCCCGCGTCAGGTCATGCGCCTCCGCCTGCTCCACCAGCGCCAGGAAGAAATCGGCGGAGCGCCGCTGCACGGCGGCCTTCGCGGCAAACAGCGCGGCGACCTCGCACTGCTGGACCATGTCCCCCTCGAGCAGGTTGCCGCCGATCACCGACAGCGTTCGGGCCATGTTGATGTCGATGTCCCGCATCGTCGAATCTTCCCTGCGCAGCAGGTCGACGTCGGCCAGGTCCGTGAGCAGGTCGGCGATGCCCTGCACATGCTTGTTGACGAACGCAATGCTGTCGACCTTGTAGTGCGTATATTCGGGCGTCAGCATGCCGCTGTCGGCAAGATCCTTGTTCATCTCCAGCCCCGGATACGCATGCACGCGGCAACTCATGTTGTAGAGCGTCGCGTGCTGGATGCGCAGCAGGAAGCTGACGTTGCGGCGCAGGTCGCGGAACGTCGTATACGGATTGAACATCAGGAACCCGCTCGAACTCGTCACGACGTTGTATTTCTGGAAGATCTCGACCGACGACAGGTTCTTGCTGGCGCTCGACCCTTTGTTGAGCAGCTTGAGCTGGTCGTCCGAGCCGGCCTCGATGCCCATCAGCACGGAGATGAGGCCCGACTGCCGGAGCAGGTCCACCAGTTCGTCCTGCCCGTTGAACGAATCGGTGCGGCAGAAGATCTCGTACTCGACGCTCAGCCCCTTGCGGATGATCCGCTCCGCGAATTCGCGCACGCGCGGCAGCCCGCGCTTGGGGCCCGGGAAGTTCTCGTCGCCGAAGTACACCACGGGGTAGATGTCGAGCCCCTGGTACTTGTTCAGCAGCATCTCCAGCTCGTCGACGATGTTCTCCGCCGAGCGCGGCCGCCAGCGTGCGCCGCCGCCGATGTTGAAGAATTTGTACGCATTGCAGAACGAACACTTGGCCGGGCAGCCGCGGCTGCCGAGCATCGCGATCGCGGGCCGCAGCCCCGCCTTCAGCGCGCGTTCGAGCGTGTCGCGCGCCGGGAACGGCAGCGTGTCGAGATCCTCGATCGCCGGGCGGTCCTTGTTCTGCACGGCCTTGCCCGACGCATCGCGATACGCGACGCCCAGCACGTCGGCCAGCGGCTGGCCCGAGCCGTTGAAGGTCAGCTCGCAGAGTTCCAGGAACGTGACTTCGCCTTCGCCGCGCACGATGAAGTCGATCTCGGGGTGGGTCTCGAGGATCTCGACGGTCGCATAGGTCGCATGCTCGCCGCCCAGCACGACCCGTGCGTGGGGGTGCACGCCCTTCACGAGCCTGGCGAGCTTGATCGCCTCCTCGAAGGTGTTGTATTCGAGCGTGATGCCGATCAGGTCGGGCGCGGCCGCGCGCACCTCGTCGAAGATCTGCTCGGTGGACAGCGCCAGCGCATAGCCGTCGATGATCTCGACGTTCGAGTAGCCGAACTTGCGCAGGTACGCCGCGAGATAGCCGAGGCCGAGGTGCTCCGTCGGGTTGTTGTGCAGATACTCCGCCGACTTCTTGTGGGCGTTGACCAGGATGATCTTGTTGGCAGGCATGGGGTCTCCGTCTGGCCGGTTCAAGCGGCATGTGCCGATTCGGCGGGCGCTTGCCCGGCCGGCACGCCACGGCCTTCCAGCGCCGCGTTCGCGCGCGCCAGGAAGCGCGCATAGGACGATTCGAGCGCGTCGATCCGCTCGGACAGCGTGTCGAAGAACCGGTCCTTCTCCGGCCCGCATTCGATATCGGGATCGTTGCGCTCGAAGCGCTCCATCGCGTTCATGAAGAAGTCGAAAGCGAGGGTCTGGATGTCCTTCTGCGCGCGGTCGATCAGCGCGGACTCGTCCCAGTCGCAGGCGATGCCGATGCGCGACAGCTCGTACGACATGTTCGCGAAGTTGAATTCCACGAACCGGCCGACGGTGTCGAGCCGCTGCACGACGTCGTTCTGCGAGATGTCCATGTAGGCCGCGAAGCGGGCCACCCGCGCATCGCGGAACTTGTATTCGTACACGCCGTCGTATTCGTCCGCGCCGGTCAGCAGCCCCTGCTCGCGCAGGTACGGGACGAACTCGTTGCCGCCATACACGTCCAGCCGCGTCGACAGGTTCCACACCGACGCATGGTGGATCTTGCGCAGGTAGAGCGCATTGCGGCGCAGCGACGTGAACGAGCTGTACGGCAGGAACATGATGAAGCCGCTGGACGGCGTCGTCACGTTGTTGGTCTTCAGGTTGTCCAGCGCCTGGTCGATCTGGTGCACGGTGACGGCCTTGCGGAACAGCTTGAGCTCCTGGTCGTCGGACGCCTCGATGCCCATGAACACGCGCACCATGCCGGCCTCGCGCAGGCGGCGCACGAGTTCGTAGTCGTCGTGGAACGTGTCCGCGCGCAGGAAGGTTTCGAACATGATGCGGACGTCGCGCCGGATGATCTCGTCGGCGAGCTCGTACGCATGGCGCCGCGCCTTGTTGCCCGGGCCGATGAACGTATCGTCGTAGAACAGGATCACCGGGTCGGCGTCGGCCGCATAGCGGTCGACCAGCCCCTCGATCTCGTCGACGACGTTCGACGCGGAGCGGTGGCGCCACGGGCGGCCGCCGCCTTCGTTGTATACGTGGGACGCATTGCAGAACAGGCAGCGCGCGTAGCAGCCGCGGCTGCTCAGCACGGGGATGGCCGGCTGGATGCCCTTGCGAACGGCGCGCGCCAGCACCTGCCGGTCCGGGAACGGCAGCGCGTCGAGGTTCTCGATCGCGCCGGTCGCCGGAATCCTGACGACGGAGCCGTCCTGCGAGCGGTAGAGCAGCCCGCCGATCTGCAGCCGCGTGCCGACGCCGTCCTTCAGGTAGCGATAGAGGGCGATCATCGAGAATTCGCCCTCGCCGCGAATCACGAAATCGATCTCGGGGACTTTCGCGAGCACCTTTTCGCCGCAGTAGGTGAAGTGAAGCCCGCCGAGCACGGTGCGCGTGCCGGGGCAGCGGCGCTTGACCTCGCGCGCGATCTCGATCGCGTCGCCCGCGTTGCGCGACAGCGCCGTGATGCCCACGAGCACCGGACGCTGCCGTTCGCACAGCGCGGCGATCTCGCTCGCGCCGACCTTGTCGAGGTCGCAATCGACGATCAGCGTACGTGCGCCGGCCGTCGCGAGCGCGCTCGACAGGTATGCCAGCGCGAGATTCTCGCAGGTGAACTCCGCCGATTCGGCGCTGCCGCTCGGTGGATTGCGGGGATTCACCAACAGCACATCGAAGTCGTTCGACAGGTCCATATGGCGCATCCTGCTCATGGGAAAGGGACGCCCGAGCGCGGCCGCGCAAGGGCGAAAAAGAGGTTACGTCGCGGTGCACCGCGACGTAACCTCAGGCAACGCGCTTACTCGCCGTCCTTGCGGACTTCGACGTCGCCTGCCTGGTCGGCTTGCGCGTGTTGCGCGGTTTCCTGCAGCTTGGCGGTCTTGACCTCGTTCAGCTTCTTCCAGATTTCGGTCGACAGCTTCACGTTCTGGTCATTGCCTTTGGGGGCCATGAGATTGATTGCCATGACTTCTCCTTGGTTGACGCGTTGATGAAGTGGCGCGAGCCACACGGAATTGCTCGCCAGCCGGCTTCGGCCGGACAGGTTCACCGCCCTTGTCCGGCTGGCGAAGCAACAGCAAGGTCGTCAGCGGAGCGTTCGCTGATCAACCAATCATGTAAGCCATGCAGCGCCGTGCTGAATTCGGTCTCGAGACTGTCCAGGGAAGCGCCCAGTTCGCCGAGGTAGGATTGCCGGTCGCCGGCGATCGCCCCGGCGTCGCTGCCGCCCTCGAAGTGCGCGATGGTCTGCAGGAAATACTCGACGTTCAGGCCGTTGATCGATTGCAGCCGCGCCATCGCCGGCGCCGCGATGCGGTTGGCCTTCGCCTCGTCCAGCCCGTGCAGTTCGACCGCGTTGAGAATGCGGTTCAGCTCGGTGGACACATGGCGCGGCAGCGCGTTGTCCCGCACGATTTCCACTTCGTCGTTGAGCTGCAGCAGGTGGTCGGACAGGCGCCCCATCATCGGTTCCTGGAAGCGGTACGAATACACCTTGTTGGACTTGTCGTAGCCGTCCAGCAGGCCTTTGTCGCGCAGCTCGTCCACCAGCTTCACGCCGGGAAAGAGCTGCAGCCGCTGCGACAGGTTCCAGAACGACGCATAACCGAAGCGCGCGAGCAGCCGGGCCGTGGTGCGGATGCCCTGCACCGTGCTGTACGGGTTGAACATGATCACGCCCGCGGTCGGCCCGAGCACGCGATGGCGCCGCAGCAGGTCGAGGCCCTCGGTGAGCCGTTCGGTGGTGATGTCCTTCCCGTAGAAACCGAGATCCTGCTGGTCGAACGATTCGATGCCGATGAAGGCCGCCTCCAGCCCGGCGCGCTTCAGGTCCGTCACGACCTCGTCGTCGTCGCCCTTGAGCGAATCGCCGCGCAGGTAAACCTCGAACGGCATGGCCACGCCGCGGCGGACGATTTCGTGCGCGAGGTCGCGCGCCCATGCCTTCGAGCGATTGCTGCCGTCGATGAAGTTGGCGTCGTAGAAATAGAGCTTCTCGACGTTGCCCTTGAGGAAGTAGTGCTCGTAGAGATACTCGAGCTCGTCGACCACGTTCTTGACCGTGCGCCGCCGGATGGCTGCGCCGCCGCCCAGCCGCAGGTACTTGTTCGCATTGCAGAACGTGCATTTGAAGTTGCAGCCGCGCTGCGCGATCACGCCGATGGCGGTCTTGAGATCGCGCCTGCGGCAGTAGTCGAGCGTCGCGCGGTCGGCCAGCGGCAGCCGGTCCAGGTCTTCGATGCCGGGACGGTCAGGATTCTTGAAGAGAATGTTGGTGCGCACGTCGCGGAAATAGACGCCCGCGACGCCCAGCAGCTTGGGCGCCTTCGCCACCAGCTCCACGACGGCCTCTTCGCCCTCGCCGCGCACCACCGCCTGGATGGCCGGATGCCGGGCGAGAATTTCCTCGGCCGCATACGTGCAGTGCTCGCCGCCGACGAAAACATAGACGTCGTCGAGCACCTGGCGTGCCAGCTCGGCCACTTCCACCGCCGAATCGAAGTTCAGGTAGTTCGCGGTCAGCCCGACGAAGTCCGGCTCGAACGCGAGAAACGCGCCCACCGCCGCGTCGTTGGACAGGTTGTGCGCGTAGCAGTCGAGAATCCGCACGACGTGCCCGTCCTTCTTGAGCGCGGCGGACAGCAGGCCCAGCCCAAGATGCTCCATGATCGAGTAATGATCCTTCTCCCGATCGACGATCTTGATATTGGGGTTGATGAGAAGTACCTTAGCCATTCGCTACCCCATGGCAGATGAGCGGCGGCGACCGGAGCACCGCTTCGGTCACCTCGTGCAGGCTCTGCGGCGTCACGCCCCGGATGAAGTCCAGGTCGTCCTCGTAGTCGAAGTACGCGTCGAACCACATCTCGTGCTTGAGCAGCCGCATCAGCCGGTTGCGCGGATCGTCGAGCCGCATCAGCAGCGTGCGCATCAGCGCCTGCCGGGCTTCGTCCTGCACGACACGGTCCTGCACGATCGCCGGCATGGCCGCCGCGAGCTCGAACACATGGTCCATCACCCGCTCGAGCTTGTCGTACGCCACCATCCCGCGGATGATGAGATGGCCGTGATCCTTGAACAGATGGCACTCGGAATTGACCGCATACAGCAGCGCCTTGTCGACGCGCAGCGCCTTGTAGAGCACCGAATGCTCGTCCTCGCCGAAGATCAGGCTCATCGCATAGAGCGACACGCGGCGCTCGTCGAAACGCGGGAACGCCGGGTAGCCGAGCATGAAATAGCCGACGCCCAACGACGTCGGAATCGGCGCGCGGCCCGCCGCCAGGCCGTGCGTCGGCATAGGGTCGGCCGCCGCCGCGGCCGCCGTCTCACGCGCGCGCGGCAGCACCCCGAGCGTGCGCTCGACCGAGGCCAGCAGCCCGGTCGGCTGCAGGTCGCCGACCAGTGCCACCGCGATCTTGCCGCGCCGGTTGTCGTCGGCGATCGCGCGATGCACGTTCGCGCCGGCCAGCGCCGCGACGTCGGCCACGCGCCCGCCGATGGGGCGCCACATCCGCTCGTCGCCGTAGGCAGCCTTCAGGAACTCGTCGTCGATCCGGCTGATCTCGCTGCTCTCGAGCGTCGCGACCTCCTCGACGAGCACGGCGCGCTCCTGCTCGATCGCCGCGTCGTCGAGGGGGCGCGGATTCAGGAATGCGTCGAGCCATTCGCCGAGCACCGCGGCGTCCTGTTTCAGCGCGCACACGACGAAGTAGGTTTCGTTTCGCTCGGTGAAGGCCTCGACCGACAGCACCCTCGCCTTGGCGGGCCCGATCATCCGGTTGACCTGGGCCACCCGCGCGTGCTCGCAGAAATGGGCGAGGCCCGCTTCGCCGTGCGGATCGTCATAAGCGCCCCGGCCGATGCCCACGCCCATCGAGATCGCATGCAGGCCCGGCGCCGCTTCCCAGATCAACGACACGCCGTTGACGACCGAGCGCACGCCCCGGCCCTGCGGGACGACGGGATGGCGCTTCGCGTCGAGGCTCAGCACGTTTTGCATGAGGAGAGGCGCGCTGACGATTCGGGACACGCGGCAACACGAACACGAGCCATGGCGGTCTCCTGTCGAGTAAGTGGGAATCCCGAATGGCCTTCGGTCGGCGGACACGCGTCGCAATCGACGGCGTCAAGACGCGATCGGGAAACTCGACGCCTTGGCGCTTTCTCGTTGTTTCGCCTGACAGGGGGCCCGGGGCATGCAACAGTCTTCTTGCTCTTTTAATGCCTGATGCGGTAATGCGCTCGGCCGCTTCCTCATTGCCGCCTGCGACTGCGCGCAGGCGCGCCAATCGCGTTCATGCCGATTCATTCATCTTCGGCAATTCGCGGAGAGGCCGACCTGGGGGGACATGCTATCCGATCTGCATCGAAAATAAAGCCATGCGTGCGAAAAAATTCATTTAGCGACGCACGATTTGATTTAGGTAAATAAATTCGAATGGAACCGATTCCGCGCCGGACCCGCATTTGAATCAATGCAGCGCGGCATCGCGATGCGCTGATTGGCTGGCTAAATTGTTGAGCTTTATAAAACGATTGATGAAATCGTTGCCGCGCTCGCCAATTCAAGACGACGTTTTACGCCAATTCGTGCAAATACTCTAAATCCGCATTTGACGGGGCGTTCATTCCTCGACCCTGCTTTAAATCGCCCCAAATAACGCGCGCGCCCTGCCTTTTGGATTCCCGCCGGGAGCGTCCATTTGCCGTCGCGTCATAGGCGGAATCAGGCGCTTCGACCGGGCGCCGCCTCGGCGGTGCGCGCGGTGGCCGGGAAGTCGAGATGCCCGTGCCAGTCGCCGAAGTAGACCTTGCGGCCATAGCGCAGGGCCGTGACGACACCGAGCACGCCGGCGCCGAACGTGAACTGCACGCACACCCACGCGCTCGCCGGCATCAGCGCGACGAGCGCCAGCGACGCGGCGCTGGCCCAGATCGCGTAGGTCAGGTTGTACGTGAACGAAATGCCCGACACGCGCATGGCGGTCGAGAACAGCGCAACCATGACGGACGGCACGGCCCCGACCACGCCCGACAGCAGTCCGGCAAACGCATAGGCCAGCGCGATGGCGACGCCGTGGCCGCCGCCGGCGAGGCTCGCATAGAGCGCCGCCGTGCCGACCGGCAGCAGCGCGCTGTAGAGCGCCACGGCCTTCCACGCGCCGATGCGGTCGACGACGAGGCCCGCGATCACGCAGCCGATGTTCAGAAACACGATGCCCACGCTGCTGATCGCGAACGTCTCGCGGGCCGCCAGGCCGAAGCGCTGCTGCATGAAGGTCGGCGTCACGATCACGAGCACGACGACGGCCGACGTCAGCACGGCGGTGAGCGCGACGGCCGGCATGAACGCGCTGCGCTGCGCGCGGATCACCTCGCGCAGCGGGAACGCGACGGCCGCCGTGCGGCGGCCCTGCATCTCGAGAAAGCGCGGCGTCTCGCTGAGCCGGCGGCGCATCCAGACCCCGACGAGCCCGAACAGCCCGCCGAGAATGAACGGAATGCGCCAGCCGTAATCGAGCATCTGGGCAGGGCTGATGCATCGTTCGAGCACCGCGCCCGTCAGCGCGCCGAGCAGATAGCCGAGCGTGAGGCCGGCCTGCAGCATGCCGAGCACGTAGCCGCGGCGCCCGCTGCGCGCATGCTCGGCGACGAACGCCCACGCGCTCGGCACCTCGCCGCCGACGGCTGCGCCCTGCAGGATCCGCATCGCCAGCAATACGAGCGGCGCGAGATAACCGATCTGCGCGTACGTCGGCATGATGCCGATCGCGAAGCACGGCAACGCCATCAGCAGCACGGTCAGGCTGAACACGCGCTTGCGGCCGCTGCGATCGGCGAAATGCGCCATCCAGATGCCGCCGAGCGGGCGCGCGAGGTAGCCGGTGGCGAAAATGCCGAAGCTTTGCAGCAGCTTCAGCCATTGCGGCATGTCGGGGGGAAAGAACACGCGGCTCAGCGTCACCGCGAAGAAGAAAAAGATGATGAAGTCGTAGACCTCGAGCGCGCCTCCGAGCATCGACAGCACCAGCATCTTGCGGTCGTGATGCGCCGGGCGTGGCGAAGCCGGCTGCGCGTCGATCGTCATGGGAAATTCCTGGTATGGGTTCGGAGAGCGGGATTCGGCGGCGAGGATAGCAAGAACCGTTCGATCCGGTAAAGCCGGTTGCCGATGATCGAATCGCGCGCCGTTTCACATCCCGCTCGTCGAGCGCGGTGGATCATATGTGGGCCGTGACACGATGAAACTTCGGAGTCCGTGGCGAATCGTCGCGCCTTCCGGCCCGGGGATGCGCATCGGGCCGCCCCTCTACTGACGCGGCGTCTCGTTCGGCTCGCAATCGGCACGCATGCGCGGTTCGAAGCGCACCCGGGCATTCCTGGGGCGAAGGGAGAACCAGCCTTGCGGGGTCACCGGCCCGAGGATCGTCATGTCCCAGTGCTCGACCCAGTAAGCCAGCGAGACGGCCAGGTCCATCATCGCCATGCCGGTGCCCGGGCAGGCGCGATCGCCGACGCCGAACGGAAAATACGCGCCCTGCGGCCAGGTCGCGGCTTGCATGAAGCGCTCGGGCCGGAACGCATCGGGCTCGGGGAACCAGCGTGCGTCGCGATGCGTGATCCAGCTGGAGATCATCACGATATCGCCGCGCGCGAACGACGTGCCCGCCACGGTCATCGCGCGCGACAGCTGGCGCGGCACCAGTGCGTAGGCCGGCGGGTACAGGCGCAGGGTTTCCTGGATCACGGCGCGCAGCAGCGGCGCACGACGCAGGTCCTGCAACTGCGTCACGCCGGACCAGTCGATCGTGGCGAGTTCCTTGCGCAGCGCGGCCAGCACCTCGGGATGCCGGGCCAGCAGCAGTTGCGCCCAGGACAGCGTTGCGCCGGTGGCCTGGTGCGAGGCCATCAGCAGCGTGGCGAGGTCGTCGCGATGCATGACCACCGGGCGCTCCGATTCCTCGACGACCCGCTCGATCTGCGAGCGCATCACGCGCAGGGCCCAACGCTTGCGCGGGCACATCTTGCTCGGGAACCAGTGACCGAGGGGCAGCCCCGTGCTGGTTTCGAGCAACGCGACGCGCGACAGGATGCGCACGGCCTTGGCAATGGTTTCCGCGTTCGGGCCGAGATCGACGCCGAACAACGCATGGCCGGCCAGCGTGACGCTGTAGGCGGCCATTTCCAGATCCAGGTCGACCACCTGGCCCGGCACGAGGCGCGCCGACCAGTGTCGCGCGATACGCTGGATCTCCTGCGCGGCGGGCGGCTGAATATGCGGGCGCACCACCTGGCGCTGGCGACGTGCCGCGTCGCCCTCCTTCATCATGAAACTCGGCCCGTTCCACTGGCGCATGATGCACAGGCTCGGCTCCCAGCGCCGCAGGTCGGCGCGATGGGAGACCATCAGGTCGTGGACCGCTTCGGGATGAAACACGCACCAGAGCCGCTTCACGCCCATCCGCAGGCTCGCGAGATCGGGCGATGCGCGATGCATGTCGGCCAGCCACTTCAACGGGTCGCGCTGGATTTCCAGCCAATGATTCAGGCCGGCATCCGGGAAGCGCCTGGCTTGACGGCGCAAGGCCAGCCGCTTGCGGACAGGGCAGCTCGTTATGGTTGTGGTGTCGTGGCTCATTCGACCGGCTCAGGGGGCGCTCTCTCGGATTCGTCGGCCGCCTTGTCGGGGCGGCGGGACGGGCGCCGGCAATTCTATTACAACGGGCGCGAACCGGATGTCGCGGATGCCGGATGCCGTCCTACAATGCCCGATCCAACGGGCACGGAGGAAAACGACGCATGGCGAATGACGATCGAACCAGGATCATTCCGGGAAGGACGCCCGAATCGGCCGCCATGCAGGCCGACATCAAGCGCGCGATGGCGCTCACCGCCCGCCTCAACCGCCTGACGTACAACGATGCGGACGAGGTGCGCGCGTTGTTCGGCGAGCTGATCGGCAAGCCGGTCGACGACAGCGTCCTGTTGATTCCACCGTTCTATACGACCGGCGGGCCGGATATCCGCGTCGGCCGCAACGTGTTCATCAACCAGAACTGCACGTTCTACGATCTCGGCGGGCTCGACATCGGCGACGACGTGATGATCGGGCCGAACGTGAGCCTCATCACGAGCGGCCACCCGCTCGAACCGTCCCGGCGGCGCGCGTTCGTCGTCGCCAGGCCGATCAGGATCGAACGCAACGTCTGGATCGGCGCCGGCGCGACCGTCATCGGCGGCGTGACGGTGGGCGAAAACGCGGTGGTCGGCGCGGGCGCCGTCGTCACCCGGGACGTTCCCCCGAATACGCTCGTCGGCGGCAATCCGGCGAAGGTCATTCGTTCGATCGCCGACTGACGGCGGGCAGGGTATGCAGCATCGAACCGATGCTCGACCAGGGGCAGCGATTGCCGGCGAGCCTACCGCGACCTTGAGATACGATGGCGTTCCAACGTACTGGAGTTGTCCTCATGCAAGTGCTCGTCGACGCTGACGCCTGCCCCGCCGTCATCAAGGACATGCTGTTTCGGGCCGCGCGGCGCGCCGAAGTGCAGGTGACGCTGGTGGCCAACCAATATTTGCGCACGCCGCCGTCGCCGTTCATCAAGTCGATCCAGGTGCCGGCGGGTTTCGACGCGGCCGATGCCCGCGTCGTCGAACTCGTCGCGGCCGGCGACCTCGTGATTACCGCGGACATACCGCTCGCCGCCGCCGTCATCGAGCGCGGCGCGCATGCGCTCGACCCGCGCGGCAACTGGTTCACGCGTGAAAACATCAAGGAGCGCCTGACGATGCGCGACGTGATGGACCAGCTCCGCAATGCAGGCATCGACACGGGTGGCCCGGCGCCGTTCAGCGCGCGCGACAGCAAGGCGTTTGCCGGCCAGCTCGATCGGTTCCTCGCGCGACACGGCACGCCGCGTCGCGGCGGCGATTAGTCGACCGGCGCCGGCCGCTCGCGCGGTTGCCTTGCATCGCAGGGCGGCCGCGCCCTCGCCCGTCACAGCGTCAGTTCGAACCCGCGCACGAGCGCGCCCGGCACCTGCGCGCCGCCCGTCGCGCGCTCGCCCCAGCCGGCGTCGTTCAGCTGCAGCGCGGGCGTCGCGCCGAGCTGCTCGAGCCCCGGGCCGAACAGCCGGTAGAAGCTGTCGTCGAAGCGCATCGCGTCGACCGGCGCGACGATCTCGCCGCCCTCGACCCAGAACGTCGCGAAGCGCGTCATCCCGGTCATCCGGCAGTTCATCCGGTCGGAGAAGTTCAGGTACCAGAGATTGCCGACGTACAGCCCCGTATCGAGCGCCGCGAGCGCGTCGTCGTCCGCGAGCGTGCCGCCCGCGATCGTCAGCGACTGCGGCGATTCGTCATCGTTCGCGCCGTTCGGCGCCAGCGCGTATTCGCGCGCGCTGCGCGCGCTGACGAGCCGCTCGGCGCTGCGCCCCGCGACGACGAGCGGCACGCTGTCGCGGCGATAGCCGTCCGCGTTGAATGCCGGCACGATGTCGAGCGCCAGGTTCTCGGCGATCGACACGCGCGGATCGAGCGCGACCTCGCCCGCGTGCAGCTTGTGCAGCGCGCTGCGCGCGCTCTGGTGCGCGCGCGCCGAGAAGCCGTCCCAGCCGATCAGGTAGGTCATCTCGTAGATCGCGGCCGGCGCGAAATACGTGCGATAACGGCCCGGCGCGAGCGCCTTCGGCGCACGGCCGAGCACCGGCAGCCGCGCGGCGGCGGCCTCGACCTTGCGCGCGAACACCGCGTCGTCCCAGTCGTCGCCGACATAGGCCGTCTTGATCGCGCGGCCGCCCGGCGCGTACAGCGACCAGTTGAAATCGAAGTTCTCGACTTCGTGCCAGCCGCGGCTGCCCGTCGACGACGCGAACCCGCGCGCCACCGAGCCGCCCGCATAAAAGCCGACGAAATCGAGCCCGCGCGCGCATTCGGCCACCACCCGCGCGAGCGCGTCCGCGTCCGGCAGGCGGCCCGTGCGGCGCGTGTCCTGCGTCCACGTAGACGTGTCGACCAGCAGGTGCGGATCGTCGGACGCGTCGCGCAGCTCGTCGCGCAGCGCACGCAGCGTCGCCGCAAGCGCCGGCAGGTCGGCGGCGGGGTCGCCCGCCAGCGTCGATGTGGCGCTCGCCTGCCGCGCGCCGTCGATCAGCCGCACGGCAAGCTTGCCCTGCACCACGCGCCCGGTCTGGCGGATCCGGCCTTCGTTGAAGCGGACGAAATCGGACGTCTCGCCGGCGAACCACAGCAGCACCATCTCGCCGGACGCCTTCAGCCGCTCGGCTTCGTCCGCGATGCGCAGGAAATGCGTACGCCAGTCGAGCGCCGTCGTGGTGCTGGTCGTTACCGTGTCGAATCCCGTCATCACGCTCCTCCGAAAACGTCGACGTCGGCGAACACGCACGCGGGCGACGCGTGGCCGACCCGGATCACCTGCATCGGTTCGCCCTTGCCGCAGAACGGCGTGCCGTACACGCCGAAGGTGCTCGCATCGCCCACGGCGCGCAGGCTGCGCCAGAAGCTCGCGGAAATGCCGCGGTAGTTCGGCTGCTTGACGACCTGCGTCAGCTTGCCGTGCTCGATCAGCTGGCCGAACTCGCAGCCGAACTGGAATTTGTTGCGATGATCGTCGATCGACCACGACGTGTTGGTGCGCATCAGGATGCCGTGCTCGATGCCGGCGATCAGCTGGTCGAGCGTCTGGTCGCCGGGCTCGACGTTCAGGTTCGCCATCCGGTCGATCGGCGCCCGGTTCCAGCTCGACGCCCGCGCGTTCGCGACGCCCGGCAGCCCCGCGCGCTGCTGCGACAGCGCGCCGCCGAGCGGCCGCTCGAGCACGCCGTTGCGGATCAGGTGCTGCTTGTGCGCGGCGCTGCCGTCGTCGTCGAACGCATACGAGGCCGCCTCCGATGCGAGCCCCGGATCGAACGTGACGTTCAGCAGCGGCGAGCCGTACCGGTAGCTGCCGAACATCTCCGGCTTCACGAAGCTCCAGCCCGCGAAATTGCGCTCGTCGCCGAGAATGCGGTCGAGCTCGAGCGGATGGCCGATCGATTCGTGGATCTGCAGCATCATCTGGTCGGGCATCAGCAGCAGGTCGCGGCGGCCCGACGGGCAGTTCGGCGCGGCGAGCAGCTGCAGCGCCTCGTCGGCGACGCGCGCGCCCGCGCCGTCGAAGCCGTAGCGCGCAAGCACGTCGAGGCCGCCCTGCGCGAGCGTGCCCGAATGGCCGAGCGAGCGCACCTGCGTGTCGCCGTTCGCGTGCGCGACGGCGCTCAGCTCCGGCATCAGGAAGCGGAACCGCTGGTCGATCCGCACGCCGTCGCTCGTCACGAACAGCTGGTCGGTCTGCGTGATCGTCACGGCGGCCGTGCGCTCGACGATCCGCGCGTCGATGCGCGCCGCCGCGCATTCGTGCGCGAGGCGTTCGATCCATTCGGCGCGCGACGGCAGCGGCGCGTCGACGCCCGGCGACGCGTACGCGCCGCCCGCCTGCGGGCGCGCCGCCTGCCGGTGGTCGATCAGCGACCACGCGGCGCTCGCCTTCGCGCGCGCGGTGGCCACGTCGAGCGCGGCCTGCAGCCCGCGCGGCGACAGGTCCGCGCTCGCCGCGTAGCCCGCGCCGGCCCCCGCCCACGCGATCAGCATCGCGCCGCGGTCGCGCACGCGCGACGCCGGCAACGCGACGTCGTTGCGCACCTGGTGGCCGTCGGTCGTCTCGTCGACGACGCGCAGCGCCCAGAAATCGGCGGCGCTGCGCAACCCGCGCGCGGCGTCCGCCCAGCTTTCGTCAATCATGTTCCCTCTCGTACGGTTCGTGCGACGGCGCCAGCATCGACGACGCCATCAGCGCCCGGGTATAAGGATGCGACGGCGCATGCAACACCTGCAGCGTATCGCCCGCCTCGACCACGCGCCCGGCCTGCATCACGATCACCCGGTGCGCCATCGCGCGCATCACGGCCAGGTCGTGCGTGATGAACAGGTAGCTGAGCCGATAGCGGGCCTGCAGGTTCGTCAGCAGCGTCAGCACCTGCTTCTGGATCGACACGTCGAGCGCGCTGGTCGGCTCGTCGAGCACGAGCAATTCGGGCTCCACCGCCAGCGCGCGCGCGATCGCGATCCGCTGCCGCTGCCCGCCGGAAAACTCGTGCGGATAGCGCGGCATCGCGTCGGCCGGCAGCCCGACTTCGTCCAGCAGCGCCGCGATCCGCTCACGGCGCGCGCCGGCCGACAGTTCCGGCCGATGCAGCGCGAGCCCCTCGCCGACGATCTGCTCGATCGTCATGCGCGGCGACAGCGAAC
The DNA here is from genome assembly GCF_039848545.1 of Burkholderia stagnalis. NCBI lineage: Bacteria > Pseudomonadati > Pseudomonadota > Betaproteobacteria > Burkholderiales > Burkholderiaceae > Burkholderia > Burkholderia stagnalis. The sequence goes on along the minus strand of NZ_CP156687.1, from coordinate 196,817 downwards.
CGAAAGGATCCTGGAACACGACCTGCATCCGTCCGTACAGCGCGCGGCGCCCGGCCTGCGTATGCAGCGCCGCGAGCGGCCGCCCGCCGATCTCGATCGTGCCGGCCGCCGGCGCCTGCAGCCCGAGCACCGCGGCCGCGAGCGTCGACTTGCCCGACCCCGATTCGCCGACGATACCGATGGTCTCGCCGCGACGCAAGCGCAGCGCCACGTCGTGCACCGCGCGGAACGCCGTCCGGCCGAACACCGCGCGCCAGCCCTTCGCGGCCGTGCGGTAGTCGACCGCGAGCGCGCGCACGTCGAGGATCGCCGGCGCGTCGTCCGCCACGGGCCCGATCGCGCGGCGCGGCGCGCTGTCGAGCAGGCGCCGCGTGTACGGGTGCCGCGGCGCGTCGAACAACGCGCCGGTCGCGTTGGTCTCGACGAGCGCGCCGCGCTCCATCACCGCGACGCGCTGCGCGAAGCGGCGCACGAGGTTCAGGTCGTGCGTGATCAGCAGCACGGCCATCCCGCGCGCGGCCGCCTCCTGTTCCTGCAGCTCGAGCAGCAGGTCGACGATCTGTTCGCGCACCGTCACGTCGAGCGCGGTGGTCGGCTCGTCGGCGAGCAGCAGGCGCGGCCGGCACGCGAGCGCCATCGCGATCATCGCGCGCTGCCGCTGGCCGCCGGAAAGCTGGTGCGGAAAGCTGTCGATGCGCCGCTCCGGCTCCGGAATCCCGGTGCGGCGCAGCAGCGCGATGCCGCGCTCGCGCGCTTCGCCGGGCCGCAGCCCTTCGTGCAGCCGCAGGCTTTCCGCGATCTGCCGGCCGATCGTGTAGAGCGGATTGAGCGCGGTCATCGGCTCCTGGAACACCATCGCGATGTCCGCGCCGCGCAGGCCGCGCATCTGCCGCTCGGTCTTCGTCAGCACATCCTCGCCGTCGAACACGATCCGCCCCGACAGCGTCGCGCCGCGCACGAGCCGCAGGATCGACAGCGCGGTCACGCTCTTGCCCGAGCCCGATTCGCCGACCAGCGCGACGCGCTCGCCGCGCGCGACCGACAGGCTCAGCTCGCGCACGACGGTGCGCGCGCCGAATTGCGCGGAAAAGCGCTCGATCTCCAGCAACGGCTGCGTCATCGCGGGCCTCCGCCGAATGCGGAGCCGCGCGTGCGCGTGTCGAGCGCGTTGCGCAGCGCGTCGCCCATGAACGTCAGCAGCAGCAGCGTGACGACGAGCGCCGCGAACGCGGCCAGCGAGATCCACCATGCGTCGAGATTGTTCTTGCCCTGCTTCAGCAGCTCGCCGAGGCTCGGCGCCGGCGGCGGCACGCCGAGCCCGAGGAAGTCGAGGCTCGTCAGCGACAGGATCGCCGCGCTCATCCGGAACGGCAGGAACGTGATCACCGGCGTCAGGCTGTTCGGCAGCACGTGCCGCCAGATGATCTGGCGATTGGTCAGCCCCATCGTGCGCGCGGCCTTCACGTAGTCGAGCCCGCGGTTGCGCAGGAATTCGGCGCGCACGTAATCGGACAGCAGCAGCCAGCCGAACATCGACAGCAGCACGAACAGCAGCCACAGCGACGGCTCGAAGATCGACGCGAAGATGATCAGCAGGTACAGGTCCGGCAGCGCGCTCCAGATCTCGACCAGCCGCTGGCCGACCAGGTCCGTGCGGCCGCCGTAGAAGCCCTGCACGGCGCCCGCCAGCACGCCGAGCAGCGTGCCCGACGCGGTCAGCGCGAGCGCCATCAGCACCGACAGCCGGAAGCCGTAGAGCAGCCGCGCCAGCACGTCGCGGCCGAACTGGTCGGTGCCGAGCCAGTTGCTCGCCGACGGCGGCGCCGGATACGGGCGCGATGCGAAGTAGTCGATCGTGTCGTAGCGGTAGCGGTTCGGCGGATAGATCGCGACGTTGCCGGGCGCGTCGAGCTTCGCGCGGATGTACGGATCGAGATAGTTGGTCCCGGCCGGGAAATCGCCGCCGAACCGCGTTTCCGGATAGTCCTTCAGGATCGGGAAGTAATAGTGGCCGTCGTAGCGCAGCGCGAGCGGCCGGTCGTTCGACAGCACGTCGGCGAACAGGCTGATCGCGAACAACGCGACGAAGATCACGAAGCTCCAGTAGCCGAGCGGCTGGCTGCGGAAGCGCTGCCACGTGCGCCGCCACGGCGACGCCGTGCGGCCGGGGTGCGCGGCGTCAGCGCGCCACGCGGTCGAATTGGATGCGGGGGTCGACGAGGACATAGCAGACGTCAGCGATGAGTTTGGTCAGGAGGCCGATGAGCGTGAACAGGAACAGCGAACCGAGCACGACCGGATAGTCGCGGCGGATCACCGAGTCGTAGGAAAGCTGGCCCATGCCGTCGAGCGAGAACAGCGTCTCGATCAGCAGGTTGCCGTTCAGGAACGCGCCGACGAACGCGGCCGGCAGCCCGGTCAGCAGCGGAATCGCCGCGTTGCGCAGCACGTGCTTCCACAGCACGTCGCGCTCGGGTACGCCCTTCGCGCGCGCGGTCAGCACGTACTGCCGGCCGATCTCGTCGAGGAACGTGTTCTTCGTCAGGATCGTGACGATCGCGAAGTTGCCGATCACCGCGGCCGTGACGGGCAGCGCGATATGCCACAGATAGTCGAGCGCCTGGCCGGCCAGCGTCATCTCGTCGAAGCCGTCCGACGTGAGGCCGCGCATCGGGAACAGCTGCCAGAACGTGCCGCCGCCGAACAGCATCAGCAGCAGCACGCCGAGCACGAAGCCCGGAATCGCGTAGCCGGCGAGCACGAGCACGCTCGTCGCGGTGTCGAAGCGCGAGCCGTTGCGCACCGCCTTCGCGATGCCGAGCGGCACCGACACCAGGTACGTGAGGAGCACCGTCCACAGGCCGAGCGTGATCGAGACGGGCAACTTCGAGCGGATCACGTCCCACACGCGCGCATGCACGTAGTAGGACTCGCCGAGATCGAAGCGCGCGTAGCGCTTCAGCATCGTCGCATAGCGCACGAGCGGCGGCTGGTCGAAGCCGAACTGCCGGCGGATCTGCGCGATCTGCTGCGGGTCGATGCCCTGGCTGCCGTGGTAGCCGCCGCCACCGCCGCCCGCTTCGCCGCCGCGCGTGCCGCCGTGGCGCAATTGCGTGAGCACCTGCTCGACCGGGCCGCCGGGCACGAACTGCGTGACGACGAACGTGATCGTGACGACGCCGATCAGCGTCGGGATCATCAGCAGCAGGCGTCTGAGAACATAGGCAAGCATCGTCGTGTTCCTTGCTCCGTTATGTGCCGGCGTGCGGCGCGGCCTCCGCCGGCCGCTTCCGGTACCAGTAGTCGATGATCCAGTCCTCGTACTGATAGGAGGCCGGAATGACGGGCGGATGCCCGTACGTGGTCTTGTAGGCGATCCGCGCGTTCGGCAGGTAGTACTGCGGCACCAGCAGGTACAGGTTGATCAGCACGCGATCGAGCGCGCGGGTCGCGGTCTGCAGGTCCTCCAGCGTGTTGGCCGCCAGCGCCGCGCGGATCAGCGCATCGACCGCCTTCGAGCGCACGCCCGGATAGTTCTCCGAACCGGGCTCGGACGCCGCCGCGCTGCCGAAGCGGCGCACGAGCTCCGCGCCGGGAATCGTGACGACCGGATAGATGAAGGTCGTCATGTCGAACTGGAAGTTGTCCATGCGCCGCTGGTACAGCGCGCTGTCGAGCTCGTGCAGCGTCGCGCGGATGCCGAGCCGTCCCAATGCCTGGATGTACGGCAGGATCAGCCGGTCCATCCCCGGCTGGTCGTCGATGATCTCGATCGTCATCGGCGTGCCGCTCGCGTCGCGCAGCGCGCCGTCGCGGTAGCGCCAGCCGGCCTGCGCGAGCAGGTCGCGCGCCTGCTTCAGGTTGTCGCGCAGCGAGCCGGGCGGCAGCGTCGACGGCTGCTTCACCATCGGGCCGAACACCTCGGGCGGCAGTTCCGCGCGATACGGCGCGAGCAGCGTGAGCTCGCCGGCGCTCGGCATGCCGTGCGCGCCGAACGGGCTCGCTTCCCAGTAGCTGTTCGTGCGGCGGTACTGCCCGTAGAACATCATCCGGTTCATCCAGTCGTAGTCGAACGCGAGCGCCAGCGCGTGGCGCACGCGCACGTCGCCGAACTGCGGCTTGCGCTGGTTGATCAGGAAGCCCTGCATCTGCGCGGGGCCGTCGGGGAAGGTCCCGCGCGCGAGCAGGCCGTTGCGGAAATTCTTGCCGACGTAGCGGCGCGCCCACTGGGTCGCGCTGAATTCCATCCGCGCGTCGATGTCGCCGGCCTTGAACGCCTCGAGCATCGTGTACTGGTCGAGATACAGCTTGAACGACACGCGCGCGAAGCGATACATGCCGCGCCGCGACGGCAGGTTCGCCGCCCAGTAGCGCGGGTTGCGCACGTAGACGATCTGCTTGTCGTTCCTGCGCCGCTCGATCAGGTACGCGCCGCTCGCGATCGGCGGCTCGGTCGCGATCTGGTCGAACGGCGGCCGCGTGCCGTCGGGCCGTTGGCCCCATTTCGGCGAGAACACCGGCAGATCCCCGGCGATCAGCGGCGCGGCGCGCTCGGCACGCGCGAAGTCGAAGCGGATCGACAGACGGTCGACCGCCACCGCGCGCCGGATCACCGAGAACTGTGCGTTGAACAGCGGCGATGCCTGCGGGCTCGTCAGCATGTCGAACGAATACTTGACGTCCGCGGCCGTGATCGGGTCGCCGTTCGAGAAGCGCGCGGCCGGGTTGATGTGGAACGTCGCCGACATCCCGTCGGGGGCGACCTGCACGTCGTCGGCGATCAGCGCATACGACGACGCCAGCTCGTCCCAGCTGCGCTGCATCAGCGTATCGAACATCAGGTTGCGGATGTCCGGCGCCGCCGCGCCGCGCAGCAGGAACGGGTTCAGCGAGTCGTAGCTTTGCGCCTCGTCGTAGTTCTGGAAATTGAGCGTGCCGTCGTCGGGCGCGGCAGGGTCCGCGTAATCGAAATGCGTGAAACCGGCCGGATACTTCGGCTGGCCGAACTGCGCGATCGCGGGCGCCGCCGTCGCGGTGGCGGCGGTCGCGACATACGCGAGCAGCGCCGCGCACGCGGCGCGCCGCATCTGCACCATCAACACTGTCATCGTCGGGTTTCGTGTGGCCGCACCGGCGCGCGGCCGGTGCGAGGTCGGGTCGAATGGCGTGCGTGCACGCCGTCAGGTCAGAACCGGTACGTCGCGCCGGCCTGCGCGAAGCGGCCGACGTACGTATACAGCGACGTGTCGTAGCCGGTCTGGTAGGCCGCGTTCATGTACACCGGATCGAACGGCGGCTTGCGGTTGAAGATGTTGTTGATGCCCGCATACAGCGTCCAGTGCTTGAACCCCGTATAGCTGACGGTCAGGTTGAACTGGCTGTACGACGCGACGCTGTCCTGCATGTTCGGGTAGTTCCCGGCCGGCAGGATCGCCTGGCTGTATGGCCCGACGTAGATCCAGGTCAGCGTGGAGCTCCACTTCCGGTAGTTCCAGTTCAGGTTCGTGTTGCCCTTCCAGCGCGGGAAGCTGCCGCCGAACGGCTGGTTCACCGAGCCGTTGTTGCCGGCGAAATCCGTCTCGACGCCGCCCACCGGCATCTTGAAGTGCCACACGTAGGCCCAGTCGCCCGACAGCGTGAACGTGCCGATGCCCGTCTTCACCGACTGGCGGAACGTCGTCTCGAAGCCGTCCGTGTCGAGATGCGACAGGTTCTTGTACGGCATCACCACGTATGCGATCGAGCCGTTCGGGTTGCGCACCACGCGGGACGGATCGTTCGCGTCGACCACGCCCTGCACGTCGTCGGTGCCGATCACGTTGTCGACGTGGATCTTGTACCAGTCGAAGCCGATATCGGTCGTGCGCGTCGGCGACAGCTGGAAGCCGATGTTGTAGTTCTTCGTGCGCTCGGGTTGCAGGTTCTGGTTGCCCGCCTGGATTTCCTCCGTCAGGTTGTATGCGCCCGGGTTGTTCGGGTCGTTCCGGTCGATCACGCCCTGCGTCGCGAAGGTGCGCGACGACGTGTTCTCGATCAGCGTCGGTGCGCGGAAGCCGCGCGTGTACGATGCGTAGGTCGTGAACTCGCGCACCGGCTGGAAGCGCAGCGCGAAACGCGGCGAGAACGCGCCGCCGAAATCGCTGTAATGATCGTAGCGGCCCGACTGGCTGAAGGTGAGGTTTTTCAGGATCGGCACGTCGAGCTGGTAGTAGATCGCCGCGACGTTGCGCTGGCCGTTCACCGACTGCATCGCCGGCTGGATGAACGTGCCGTTCGCCCAGCCGAGGCCCGTGCCGATGTACTGGGTTTCATGCAGGAACTGCGTGCCGAGGCCGAGGCCGACATTGCCGGTGGGCAGCGTGAACAGGTTCGGCGTCGCGATCGTCGCGTCGACCGAGTCGAGCTTCGTGATCGCCTGCGTTTCCGTGTTGCCGTACAAACCGTCCAGGCCGTTCGGCGTCGCGGACGGGTTCGCGAAGTCGAACCCGCCGTTCTGGATGAGGTTCTCCAGCGCGGACGCGCGGATCCGGTTCGAGAAGTTGTTCGACACCGTGCTCTGCGAATGCGAGTATGCGACCGACCAATCCCAGTCGCCCACCTTCGGCGTCGAGAAGGTGCCCTTCACGCCCGTCGCCGCCCGCCAGAAATTCGCGCTCGTGTGCACCGACTGCGTATCGCCGAACGCGTAGCGCAACTGCGTCGGCGCGCCGAACGGGTTGTACGGATTGCTGCCGGGCACGACGTTCGACACCAGCTTGACGCCGCCCGTGGCCGGATCGAAAGTCTGCGTGCTCGAACCGAGCCGGCCGACGCCGGTGTTCGTGACCGTCGTATTGTTGCTTTCCCACAGGTCGGCGAACGCCTGCATCGCGTCGCTGATCTTGAAGTCGGCGTGCACCTTCGCGCTCAGGCGCTCGGTCCACGGCGAGATCGACGATGCATACGCCGTGTTGTTGCCGCATACCGTGCCGCCCGCGCCGAACGCCTGCGCGGTCGAATTCGACGCGATCGGCCGGCCGCCGTTCGGGCACGGCGACAGCGGGATGTTGGTGCCGTTGCGGCGCCAGTACGACAGCGACTCGTTGTTCAGGCCGCCGGGAAAGTTCGAGAAATCCTGGTTCTGCGACATGTCGCGATCAGACGCCAGCACGCCGTTCGACTTGTAGTAGCTGAGCGCCGCCGTCACGTTGAAGCGGTCGGCGTTCAGGTCGCCGAAGCCGCCGAGCAGGCTGAACTGGCTGGTGCCCGCGCCGCCGCCGTCCTGCGTCGCGCCGCCGTAGCTGCCGCCGAGCTCGAGGCCCTGGAAGTTCTTCTTCGTGATGATGTTCACGACGCCCGCGATCGCGTCGGAGCCGTACTGCGACACCGCGCCGGTCTTCACGATCTCGATGCGGTCGATGATGTTGATCGGCAGCGTGTTCAGGTCGAAGAACTGGTCGGTGCCGTTCACCGCGAACGCATACGGCGCCACGCGCTGCCCGTCCACCAGCACCAGCGTGTATTTCTCGCTCAGGCCGCGCAGCGCGATGCCCGCGCCGCCCGGCGCGAAGCTGCCCTGCGCGCCGGAGCCTTCGCCCCAGCTGCTCGACGAGTTCGCCGACACGCCGCGCAGGTAATCCGACACGCTGGTGTAGCCGCTGCTCTCGATATCCTTGGCCGTCACGGTCTGCACCTGGTTGAAGCCGACCTTGTCCGCGCTGCGGATCAGCGAACCCGTGACTTCGAACCGCTTGATCTGCGCGACCTTGTTCTTTCCGGGCGCCGCCGCGTCCGGCTCGGCCGCCGCGGGCGCATCCTGCGCGGCCGCCTGCGCGACCGACGCGCCGCCGGGCGACGGCTGGCTCTGCGCAAATGCCGGCGCCGCCAACGTGGCCGTCAGCGCCACCTCCGCCCAGATCATCCTCTTGACCGCCAACGCCAAAGCTCTCTGCTTCATCTTGCCCCACTCGTTCATCGATTGGAATCCGCCGGTTTTGCGTCGGGATCTCGTGAATCCCCGCCCGATCGAGGGCGTTTGCATACCGGTCCCGTTATTGCCGACCTGCTACCTGCGCTGCTGCGTTTTTCCTTTTATCCGCCATACCATCAGTCATCCTGATCGACTTTCATGGACGGATGAATGCGTCGTCCCTGTCATTCTTCAGTGCCGCGGCGCCCCCACCCAAACGACCACGGCTTCTTCATGCGCGGCGTTGCTCCACGCATGCGAGACCGTCGATTCGTAATGCGCGGTCTCGCCCGCCTTCAGCACGACGGTGCGGTCATCCAGCGTCAGCTCGACCTGGCCGTTCATCACGTACAGGAATTCTTCGCCCGTGTACGACGCGACTTCCGCCGCCGCCTCGCCGACCGGGATCCGGAACAGCATCGCGTCGAGCTTCGTGCCGTTCGTCAGGTGCGACAGTTGCGCGAATGCGCCCGCCAGCATCTCGGCGCCCGCGCGCGGCAGCGGCTCGCCCGGGCAGGCAGGCGGCGTGTCGTCGGGCGGGCCGACGAAATGGTCGATCGTGACGCCCAGCGCCTTCGCGATGCCGACGAGCGACGCGATGGACGGCGTCGCGCGGCCGCGCTCGACCTGCGACAGGAACGGCTTCGAGATCCCCGCCGCGGCCGCGGTGACGTCGAGAGTGAGCTTGAGCTGCCGCCGCAGCACGCGGATCTTGTTTCCTATTGAGGACGCGGCGACAAGCACCGATTCGTCGTAAGGCGAAACCATGGTGGGACGGGCCTCGTAGTCGAAATCTGTTGGATGAATGTGCATCCCGTGCGGCGGGCATGCCGCCGGCGTTCAGCGTGACGGCGCACCGATGGAAGCCGCGGTCGCGGAAGGGTTGCCTTTCACCTTGCCCCGCATGAATTTTGCACTGCGTATCAACATGGCCATTTCACGTCCTCGCCCGCCCGTTCCCCCAACCCAACCCGACCCAACCGCGACACGGCGCGCCGGCCGCCGTCACGGCATGTATTGCTCGTTGCCGATCAACCCGATGCGGGTCGCCCCGACACGCTGCGCGCTTGCCAGCACGCCCGCGACGGCCTTGTACGGCGCCTGCCGGTCCGGCCGCAGGCGAATCTCGGCCTGCTCCGGCTCGGCGGCCACCTGCGCGAGCTTCTGCTCGAGCGCCGCGCGGTCCGGCACCCGCGCGCCGTTCCAGGTCGTCGCGCCGGCGGCGTCGATATCGATCTGCACGGCCTGAGGCGGCTTCGCCGGCGGCGGCGGATTGCCGACCGGCAGGTCCATCCTGACCGAATGCATCTGGATCGGAATGGTGATGATCAGCATGATCAACAGCACCAGCATCACGTCGATCAGCGGCGTCGTGTTGATGTCCACCATCACGTCCGGCTCGCCGCCGCCCGAAGTTACGTTCATGCCCATCGTCGACTCCTATCCGCCGCGCGCCGGCGGCTCAGTGATGAACGACACCTTGACGATGCCCGCCCGCTCGCAGGCCGTGACCACCCGGCCGATGAATTCGTAGCGCGTGTTCTCGTCGCCGCGCACGTGCACGTCGGGCTGCGGCGACATCTGCGACACGGCCTTCAGCTTCGCGAGCAGCGTCGGGCCGTCCACCAGCGCTTCGCCCCAGAAGAATTTCCCGTCCCGGTTCACCGCGATCTCGACGCTCTTCGGCGCGGTCTGCAGCGGCTGCACCGTCTCCTTCGGCAGCTCCAGCGGGATCGTATGCGTCACGACCGGAATCGTGATCAGGAAGATGATCAGCAGCACCAGCATCACGTCGACGAGCGGCGTCGTGTTGATGTTGGCGATCACCTCGTCGTTGTCGTCCTGCCCGACGCTCATGGCCATCGCGCACCTCGCTCGCGTCAGCGGACCAGCGCCGCGGCCGGCGCGCCCACGGCGCGCACCGGGCGCCTGCCGCCGGCCAGCAGCACCGTGTGCAGCTGCGCGCCGAAGCCGCGCACGCGCTCCATCACCGATTTGTTGCGGCGAACCAGGAAGTTGTAGCCGAGCACCGCCGGCACCGCGACGGCCAGGCCGATCGCCGTCATGATCAGCGCCTCGCCCACCGGGCCCGCGACCTTGTCGATCGACGCCTGGCCCGCGATGCCGATCGCGGTCAGCGCGTGATAGATGCCCCACACGGTGCCGAACAGGCCGACGAACGGCGCGGTCGAGCCGACCGTCGCGAGGAACGCGAGGCCGTCCTGCAGCCGGTTCGACACGTTGGTGATCGCGCGCTCGACCGACACGTCGATCCAGGTATTGCGATCGACCGCTTCGAGCAGCGCCTCGTCGTGATGCTCGCCGGCTTCGATCGCGGTTTCGGCGATGAAACGGAACGGCGACGCCTCGTCGAGCAGCTTCGCGCCGTCCGACAGCGACGGGGCCGACCAGAGCTGTTCGTCCGCGAGCGTCGCGCGCCGGTTCGCGCGGAACTGCTCGACGAACTTGGCGATCATGATGTACCAGCTGCCCATCGACATGATCACGAGCAGGATCAGCACGAAGCGCGCGACGAAGTCGCCGTTCTTCCACAGCGCGCCGAGGCCGTACGGGTTCTCGACCGCCCTGGCCGCCGCCGGTGCGGGCGGCGGCGCGGGCTCGGCCGCGCCGGCCTGCGGCGCGGCGGCTTGCGGCGCCGCCGCGAGCGACGCGGCGGCCACGGGCCCGCTGGCCTGCGCGAACGCCGCCTGCGGCGCGACGAGCGCATCGAGCGCTGCGCCGGAGATCAACATGCAGGCCGCCAGCGCGGCCAGTGAACGCTTTGCCATACCTACTCCAATTCTTTCGTTAAACTTACTAAATAGGACGCTTGATCGTCCGGTTCTTCTGCCCGCGAGCCCGCTCAGTTCAGGTTGAACGAGAACGGCACCTGCACCCTCACCGCCTGCCCCTGGGCCATGCACTTGAATCGCTTGACCGTGTTGTACGCGGCGCGATCGAGGATCGGATCGGCCGACTGCGCGACCCGCTCGCCGGTGATGTTGCCTTCCGCATCGACGACGAATTCGATCGTGACGTCGCCGGTGATGTTGTTTTCCTGCGCTTCCTTCGGATACTGCATCGCCGCGCGCATCTGGTCGGAGTTCGGGCAGACCACCCCGACTTCATGGCTGACCGGTTTCGCGGCGGGCACGGCCGGCGCCACCACCGGCGCCTGCACCGCCGGCGCGGACGGCACCGGCGCCGCCTGATGCGTGATGGTCGATTGCGACGGCGCCTGCACCGGCACCTCCGGCGGCGGCACGAACGGCGGCGGGGGCAGCGCGACCTTCGGCGGCGGCAGCTTGACCACCGGCATCGGCGGCGGGGGCGGCGGCGGTTTCACCGGCTCGATGATGCGGGTTTCGATCGGATGCTGGATCACCTGCACGACCTTGGTCGCGAGGCCGTTGACCAGCGCATAGATCAGCACCGCGTGCAGCAGCAGCACGACCGCGATCCCGCCGAACCGGCGCACCGGGTGCTGCTGCCTGGCGCCGAATTGCCGCGGACGCCCGAGCTTCGCCAGCCCGCTGCTGCCCGCGAGCACTCCATCCTCGATCTTGATGCTCACCTTCAATCCCCCGAAGCGAATTTCGCCCACCCGTTTCAACCACGGCCTCGAATAACGACAGGTCCGGTTTCATTTTCCAGAAAATGCGAATTGCTTATTTATTGAAAATGCAATCCGCGCCCGCCGGCCTTGCTGGGCGGGCAAATCGACTATTTGCCAATCATTATTCTCTTATCGAATAAGAGCGGGATATTTACCGGCTTGGGACGCGAATGGCAAATGAAAGCCAGAACGCGGCCACGCAGGCCGCTCCAGGGCGATATGCCCGGGCGGGTTAAATATTTCAAATCAAACCGTCGTTTCTTGATTGTGAAAGATATCAAGGAAAAAAAACGAGCGTCAAACTTTTTTTGATGAAATACTCAAAGTTTGATTGCATCAAACTTCACAGGAAAATTTCAAGTAAATATCGCAAGTTTGATGGAATCAAACAAATTTCAATATCTCTCTTAAATGCATTCCATTTAAAGTTTGATCGCATCAAACATGGTCGATTCGAATTGAACCGGCCTCTCAATTCCTGTGCAGTCCGATCATTCAGCAGCGTGAATGAATAGATTTCCTGAATGACGGGCAGGTGCACCGCCTTCAAACCGGCACGGGATTCGTCAGCGCAGTCAGCACGTGGTCGGCCCACACGCCGTTGATCCTCAGATACGCGCGCGCAAAACCCTCCTGCTCGAAACCGAGCCGCTTCAGAAGCCGCGCGCTGCGCGTGTTTTCGGGGCGATGATTCGCCATCACGCGATGCAGGCCGAGTTCGTCGAACACGTGGCGAATCGCAGCCTCGAGGCATTCGCGCATCAGGCCCTGCCCTTCGCGGTCGTGTGCGATCGAAAACCCGAGATAGCATGCGAGAAACGGCTCCGGCGCGATCTGGGTGAAATGGCACTCGCCGACCAATCGATCGTCATCCTTATCGAATGCGAGCAGATGCAGCGCGCGACCGGATGCGATGCTGTCCTCCATCGCATCCAGGCGCGTCTCGATCGACGCCAGCGTGTAGAACGACTCGGGCCGCGACGGCTCCCAGGGCGCCAGGTGCGCGCGGTTGGCGACGACGTATGCGTGCAGCGCCGGCGCATGCGCGCGACGGGCCGGGCGAAGCAGCAGGCGGCCGGTGTCGAGCGGCGCCGGCGTAAGCGGAAGTATGGAATTCATCGGCAGACGGGAGGAGCGGCGAAACGCCGGAGCCGAGAAGATAGCGCGAACGCTGCCGGCAGGCACCGGGCTGATTATCCGCGCATCACACGCGCGCTGAAACGGCCTTGCCGACCCGCGCGCCGCGCCGCATCGATCAGGGCCGCGCCGGCGGGCGTGCCGGTTCGGGCAAAGGCGTAGAAGCGTGCAGCCGGCAATTCGGGCAATCCGTCGTCGGTGCCCAGCACGCGCAAGCCTTCGCCCCGCTGGCTGTCGGCGATGACCGTGACCGCGAAGCCCGCGCGCGCAGCCGACAGGCAGCCCGCCATGCTGCTGCTTTCGAACACCACGCGCCAGGCCTGGGCGGTCTTGCCCAGCGCCGTGATGGCCGACTCCCGGTAGATGCACGGCTCGGGAAAGACGGCCAGCGGCAGCGGCTGGCCAAGGTCCAGGGGCTGATCCACCGCGAACGCCCAGACCAGCGGCTCTTCCCACAACAGGTCGCCGGTTTCGTCGTCGACCCGGCTGCATTGCTTGCCGAATACGAGGTCCAGGCGGCCACGTTCCTGCTGGCGCAGCAGATCGGCGGTGATGCCGACTTTCAGCTCGATCGTCGCGTCGGGGTGCCGCTGGCGAAAACGCTGCAGCACCTCGGGCAGCCAGGTGCCGGCGAAGTCTTCCGATGCGCCGACCCGCAGCCTGCCGCGCAGTGGCGTACCGCGCAGTTTCGCGCGGGCCTCGCGCTCCAGGTCCAGGATGCTGCGGCCGTAGGCGTACAGCGTATCCCCGGCCTGGGTCAGCTCCAGGCGGCGCGTCGTGCGCGCAAGCAGGCTCGCGCCGGCGATCTGCTCCAGACGCTTGATGTGTCCGCTCACGGCCGAAGGCGTCAGCGCCAGGCGTTCAGCCGCCGTGGCGAAGCTGCCGCCATCCACGACTTCGAGGAAGGTGCGCAGCAATACGGTATCGAGCGGTGTGCCGTCGGCGGCAGGCAAGGTGTCCATCAGAGATTCAACGCAAAACGTCATGAATGGTCGCCGATTATTCGCCAATCAAGCAGATTCGTCCAGTTACGCTGAAGCCATCCCATTTGCGCGAGGACAACGCCATGAGCACTTACCGCAGCGCCGCAACCGGGCGGCTCGACATCGCCTATCTCGAATGGAATCCGCAGGGGCCGCGCACGGCCGTGCTTCTGCATGGCTGGCCGGATAGCCCGGCCTGCTGGAAGACTGTCGCTGCAATCCTGGCCGACGCCGGCTACCGCGTGCTGGCGCCGGCGCTGCGTGGCTTCGCGCCCACCCGCTTCACCGATGCGGCCACGCCCCGAAGCGGGCAGTTGTCCGCGCTGGGCCGCGATCTGCTGGAATTCATGGACGTGCTGGGGCTGGAGCGGCCGGCGCTAATCGGCCATGACTGGGGCGCCCGCGCCGCCGCCAACGCATGCGGTTTGCGAGACGGCGCGGCCTCTCATCTGGTGATGCTGTCGGTGGGCTACGGCACCAACGACCCGAACCAGCCGCTGTCGCTGCAACAGGCGCGCAACTACTGGTATCACTGGTTCATGGCCACGCCGCGCGGCGCGCGCGTGGTTCGGGAAGAGCGCGAGGCTTTCGCCCGGCAGATGTGGGACACCTGGGCGCCGGCCGGCTGGTACAGCGAGGCCGACTTCGACGAAGCGGCGCAGGCGTTTCAGGGCGACGACTGGGCCGAGATCGTGCTGCACGCCTATCGCCACCGCTGGGGCTTTGCCGAAGGCGACCCGGCCTATGTCGAGGACGACGCGCGCCTGAGCCCGGCGCCCGTGTTGTCCGTGCCGACGCTGGTCCTGCACGGCGGGGCGGATACTTGCAACCATCCCGACAGTTCCAAGGGGCGGGAGGCGTTTTTCCGGCGCCGCTACGAGCGGCAGGTGCTCGATGGCGTGGGGCATTTCCCGCAGCGCGAGGCGCCGCAGGCCGTCGCCGAGGCCATCCTGCGGTTTTTCCGGCAGGGGTGAAGCAGATCCTAAACCCAGGCAGATTACTGCCGTTAATGAACATTACAGAATGCATTCACAATAACGGCGGCAGGCTTCGCGTTGTCCTTCCGGTGCCACCGCCAGACAACGAGAGGGCACCATGGCGATCAAGGCCACCAGCTATTCCGGCGGCACCTACCCCTACCCCGTTCGCGAGCGCGACGGTTCCAGGAAAGCAGACGGCTCGGCGAGCGCGGGGCTTTCGCTGGGCGACGTGCTCAAACGGAACGAGGAGGCCCGTGTGGCATTGGGCGACATTGGGCGGTCATCGGCGCAAAGCGCGAAGGAGTATGCGCGCAGGCGTCTGGAGGAGATCGAGGAGATGCTGCGACAACTGGCCATGCTCGGGCTGTCGCCCAAGCAACTCGCGGCGATGATCAAGGAAGTGAAAGGCCTCGTTGCGCAATACCTGGATGCAGGAAAAGCGCTGGGTGGCGACGTGTCCGGTGCTTCCCCGGCCATGTCGGGGGACGGCGGAAACACGAACGGCATGGCGGCGGATGATGGTGCATCGGAAGCCGCTGCGTCGACGGATGCTGCGACGGCAGTGGCGAGTGTTGCGGCCGGGGATCCATCGACCGCGCGTGATGCGATCTCGCCGTCGGACATCCTTTCGCAATCAGGTGCTGGCCGCCAGGACAGCCCCGCAAACGCCTATCTCGCGATGGCCGGCAACCTTTCCCGCACCAATGACGCCGATACCGCCGATGCGAAATTCATGGTGCATGCGAACGACCTGCTGGAGCGGCTCAAAGCGATGCTGAAGCATGCGCAGCGTGAGGCCGATCACGTCAGTCCGCGATGAACGAAAAAGGGGCTTCGCGGATTTCGGGAAACGCGGGGTGGACGGTCGGCGATCAGCCAGCTGCGGCCGTTCGATCTCGCACCACGCGATCGTTCAAGTGTCGGCTTCGCTCCATCAACGGCCGCTTGTGACAGCACGATCGAGACGACATTGCACGCGCGGCGGCAAGAGAGGCAGCGCGCGTCGGCCCGTGTGAACGACGGGCGGGCGCGGTCATGCAACGGCGCGTCGCCACCGGGTTCATTTGCCGTGCGGTGGCCTCGTTTCAGCCACGAAACGGTTTTCGCTCGAATCCCTCTGCCCGCGACCAACACGGACACCGGAGCGCTTGTCGTGTCGGCATCGGCGCAAATCTTGCGTGATCGCGTGATAGCCCAAAAAGGCGTGGCGATCGATGCGCCCGGCGCAGTCATTCCAGATCATCGATTTCCCGGCGCGGAGGCTCGATCCGCCTGCGTTTCGAGCAGTCCGGCGCCGCTTGCTTTGCGCTCATGAGACATATCCCCGACCTGCCTGCGCAGGCGGCTGTCCATGAGATGCCGGGGGGAAGTCCATCCAGAAGGAGTGACTGACATGTCCGGAACCCCAGGTATTCCCGAGCTGGCGACATCCCTCTTTTCGGCGGCGCGTGTGGTCGCACATAAGACGCTGGCCAAAGCCTTCGGCGCCAAAGCCACACAGCGCGGAAAGGGATGCACGGCGACATTCCCCTGCAAGCAAGGTCGCTTCGGCCACCATGCGCTGATCGCGTCGGCCCTGATAGGCATCGCCGCACTCCAGCCCGCCACTGGCCAAACGTTCGCCATCCATGACCTCGGCACGCTGCCCGGCGGAAATGACAGTTACGCTTCCGCGATCAATGATCGTGGCCAAGTGGTGGGGCAGTCGTCCATCGCTACCGCCGGCGGGCCGGACACGCACATATTTCTTTTCGAACATGGCGTGATGACCGACTTCATCACGCTCCGGGGCGGCGACGCGAACGGGATCAACGCACGGGGTCAAGTGGTCGGCTCCGCGAACCCCGCGACACATCCGGGTCGGTTCGCTTATCTGTATCAGGACGGGGCCGTGACCAACCTCGGAACGCTCCCGGGTTTTACCGATAGCGAAGCTTATGGAATCAATGCGAACGGCCAGGTGGTCGGCCTCGTGAGCCGCGGACGGGGAAGGCACCAGTTCAGAAACGCTTTCCTGTATCAACATGGGGTAATGACGAACCTCGGCGCGCTTCTCAAGCCTGACCAAAACAGCTTCGCAACTGCAATCAACAATCGTGGCCAGGTGGTTGGCTCATTGGGCAACAGCGCGCTCGGGCTTGAGCACGCCTTTCTGTTCGACAAGGGCGTGATGACCGACCTTGGCACGCTCCCCGGCGGCCACGCCAGCGATGCCAGTGCGATCAACAATCGCGGCGACGTGGTGGGAACATCGTCCACCGCGACCGGTGCTCACGCATTTCTTTATAAGGATGGCGTGATGACGGACCTGGGCACCCTCGGCGGCAGCATGAGTGAAGCGACGGGCATCAACGATCGCGGCGAAGTGGTCGGCACCTCGACCACCGCGACCGGGGACAGGCACGCCTTTTTTTACAGAGACGGGGTGATGACCGACCTCGGTACGCTCGCCGGTCACAACGAGAGCTTCGCCGTCGGCATCAATGAGCGCGGCGAAGTGGCCGGATGGTCTGGAACGTGGTCCGGGCAGCGCGCCGTCCTCTGGACGCGATAGAACGGCCGATAACCGGCTGTACACAACGCGCATTCGAACTCGGGGCCAGCCATCGCGCGTGGTCCCGCAGCGCTGTTTTGCACGGAGGTGCCCTTCGCCCGCTCCCGCCGTTCCCGGACGGCAGTGTCTGTCGCATCCGGAACGCTGGCGTCGTCACATCAGCGGGACGAGCAGCCGGAACGGGCCGGACAGCCCCCTCCCCGCCACCCCGCGAAAACAAAAAAAAAGCCCGCAAAACGCGGGCGAGCTTCGCTGTGAGAAACCTCTAACAACAAACTGGACGGCTGATCGTACTACTTGAAAAACCGCCATTCGAGACAGGTAAACCCGCTCACGGTTTACCCGCCCGCAGCCCCGGCCACCCCGGCCATCCCGGCCGGGGCAGTCGAATACCTCAGTGCATTTTCTGCTTCAGGTCAGACAGTTCGGAGTGCATCGAGCTCACCGCGCTCATCACGCCGGCATCGACGCCGCCGGCCTGCGTGCACGCGCGTTCGGCGCGATCGCCGATCCGTTCGAGATCGTCGATCCATTGGCGGATGCGATCCTCGTCGCGTGACGCCATGATCTTCCTGGCCGACTTGCATTCCCGATCCAGCTCGTCCACCCAGTCGAGCAGCGCCCTGGGCGCCGTCTTGTCCGAATGGCAGGTTCGCGATGCGTCGCTGATCGTTTGCTGTAGATGGCTGAAGCGTTGCTGCATCTCGCTGGCTTGCAACATGATGACCTCCTTCACGAACGTCGGCGCCCGGCGGGGCCGGGCGGCCGATCAAGCCGCGTTTCCCGTTCGATCGTCATGCGCGGGCCATCGCCGCGGCCGCCTTGGCTCCGGAGCGGCACGCCGGCCCGCGACGGGCGGGCTTCTAGTGTAGGTCATCGCGGGATGCCCGTCGGCCGGGCATCCGATGCGCGGAACCGCGCGGCCCGGGGTCGCCACCCATCAATACGCCCCCCGCGCCCCGACCCCATCACGCACGACGGCCGGCACAGGCAAACGCCCGCCGGCCGACTGCGCGATCACGCGCGATGCAGGTACGAGAATGACGAGAATTACTCTTCGCCCGGCCACCAGGGCTTGGCGGTGGAAGCGGGCTGGATCAGGTAGTCGTCGAGGTTCTTGTCGACCAGCCATTTCGGGCGGGCGCCGCGCCCTGTCCACGAATTGCCGGACGACGGATCGTAATACTTGGCCGGCAGCTTCTTCGGCTTGTCCTTCACGAAGCCGGCCGCACGCAGGAGCTCCACCTCGGTGATGCCGAACTCCTTCACATGCTCGCGGATCGCGGCCAATGCTTCTGCCTTTTCTTTCTTGCGGGCCTCTTCAACGAGCAGGTTGAGATGGCCGAGCTGCTGTTGCAGCGTTTGGATTTTGCTGGATGTCACGTGGCGTAGTCTTCGTCGATGCGGTGCCTGGCGGCACCCAGATACATGGATGTCCGTCACTCGTTCACAGTCTGCCTGGCCGCTACGGGATGGCCCCCTCCCGCACCGCATCGCGCGGCACGCGCGCTGCTTCGGTGTCCGTCGAATCGGCCCGAGCGGGCGCCGATGCCGGATTGCCGGAAAAATCGGGGAAAACGCCGGGGACGTGTCGCGCTCGTCAGCACGACCGAAGGTATCGGACTCGACAAAGTTACCGGTCCGGCCACTCGCGCCGCCGACAAATTTGCCGGCCGCCTGCGAACCGTTCGGGGCCCGTCACGTCAAGCACACTGGAACAATTCGCGATTGTAGCAGCCGGCGCGCGGGCGTCACCTGTCCCGAACGGCCAGCGGCCGTTTTTCGGAGGTGTCGCCCGGGTTGAACGCGTGATCCGCGTGGCGCGGCGTCCATGCAGCGCAAGTGGCCAGCCGGAGAATCGGTGCAGCCAGCCGCTGCCGGCCGCGCCCGATTCGCCTGCGCATTCGACGTCGTCGCGAATCCGGGGGCGGATTCGCGTGGCCGCGTCAGGACAGCCGTTCGATCGCGATCGCCGTCGCCTCGCCGCCGCCGATGCACAGCGACGCCACGCCGCGCTTGAGGCCGTGCGTCTCGAGCGCCGCGAGCAGCGTGACCATCACGCGCGCGCCCGACGCGCCGATCGGGTGCCCGAGCGCGCACGCGCCGCCATGCACGTTGACCTTGTCGTGCGGCAGGTCGAGATCGCGCATCGCCGCCATCACGACCACCGCGAACGCCTCGTTGATCTCGAACAGGTCGACGTCGCCCAGCCGCCAGCCGGTCTTTTCCGACAGCTTGCGTAGCGCGCCGATCGGCGCGGTCGTGAACAGCCCCGGCTTGTCCGCGTAGGTCGAGTGGCCGACGATCACCGCCTTCGGCACAAGGCCGCGCTTCTCCGCTTCCGAGCGGCGCATCAGCACCAGCGACGCGGCGCCGTCGGAGATCGACGACGCATTCGCCGCCGTCACCGTGCCGCCTTCGCGGAACGCCGGCCGCAGCGTCGGGATCTTGTCGAGCCTGGCCTTGCCCGGCTGCTCGTCGATGCTCACGAGCGCCTCGGTCTTGCCCGCGCTCACGCGCACCGGCGCGACTTCGGCCGCGAAGCGGCCTTCCGCGATCGCCTTCTGCGCGCGCGTGAGCGACGCGATCGCGAACGCATCCTGCGCGTCGCGCGTGAAGCCGTAGGCCGTCGCGCAATCCTCGGCGAACGTGCCCATCAGGCGGCCCTTGTCGTACGCATCCTCAAGGCCGTCGACGAACATGTGGTCGAGCACCTGCCCGTGGCCCATCCGGTAGCCGCCGCGCGCCTTCGGCAACAGGTACGGCGCGTTGCTCATGCTCTCCATGCCGCCGGCCACCGCCACGTCGGCGGAGCCCGCGACCAGCAGGTCGTGCGCGAGCATCGCGGCCTTCATGCCGGAGCCGCACATCTTGTTGACCGTGGTCGCGCCCGTCGCCAGCGGCAGCCCCGCCTTCAGCGCCGCCTGGCGCGCCGGCGCCTGGCCCTGCCCGGCCGGCAGCACGCAGCCGAAGACGGTTTCGTCGACCTGTTCGGCCGGCAGCCCCGCGCGTTCGAGCGCGGCGCGAATCGCCACGGCGCCCAGCTCGCTCGCGGATGCCGCGGCCAGGTCGCCCTGGAAGCCGCCCATCGGCGTGCGCGCCGCGCCAACGATGACAATCGGATCGTGTGTCGTCATGATTCCCTCTCCTTGTGGATCAGCGCGGCGCCATGCGCAGCGCGCCGTCGAGTCGAATGACTTCGCCGTTCAGCATCGGGTTTTCGGCGATATGGCGCACCAGCGCCGCGAATTCGTCGGGCCGCCCGAGCCGCGACGGGAACGGCACGCTCTTGCCGAGCGAATCCTGCACTTCCTGCGGCATCCCGGTCAGCATCGGCGTCTCGAAGATGCCCGGCGCGATCGTCACGACGCGGATGCCGAAGCGCGCGAGCTCGCGCGCCACCGGCAGCGTCATTCCTGCCACGCCGGCTTTCGACGCCGCATAGGCCGCCTGCCCGATCTGCCCGTCGAACGCCGCCACCGAAGCGGTGTTGACGATCACGCCGCGCTCGCCGTTCGCATCGGCGTCCTGCTTCGACATCGCGTCGGCCGCGAGCCGCATCATGTTGAAGGTGCCGACCAGGTTGATCGACACCGCGCGGGCGAAGCTGTCGAGCCGGTGCGGCCCGTCGCGCCCGACCACCTTCTCGCCCGGCGCGACGCCCGCGCAGTTGACGAGCCCGTCGATGCGCCCGAACGCGTCGAGCGCCGCGGCGATCGCGGCCTGCCCGTCGGCTTCGCGCGTCACGTCGGCGGCCACGGCGCGCGCCGCCGCGCCGAGCTCGCGCGCGACGCCGGCGACGGCGTCCGCATTGACGTCGGCCAGCAGCACGCGGCCACCCTGCGCGACGACCATCCGCGCGACCGCGGCGCCGAGGCCGGAGCCTGCGCCCGTGACGACAAATACCCGGTTATCGATGTTCATTGATGCCACTCCATTCAGGAATTCAGGGATTCAGGAATTCACGTTCCGTTCGACGGCCATCTTGCGCAGCATGAAGCGCTGCACCTTGCCGCTCGGCGTCTTCGGCAGCGCGTCGACGAATTCGACCGCGCGCGGGTACGCATGCGCGGACAGCCGTTTCTTCACATGCAGGCTCAGTTCGTCGGCCAGTTCCGGCGAACCCGCGTAGCCGGCCGACAGCACGACGTACGCCTTGACGATCTCGGTGCGCTCGGGGTCGGGCACGCCGATCACGGCCGCCTCCATCACCGCCGGATGCTCGATCAGCGCGCTTTCGACGTCGAACGGGCCGATGCGGTAGCCGGCCGACGTGATCACGTCGTCGGCGCGGCCGATGAAGCTGATGCTGCCGTCCGGCTCGAGCTCGACGCTGTCGCCGGTGCGGTAGTAGCCGCCGGCGATGGCCGGCGTCGCCTGGCGCCAGTAGCCCGAGAACCACAGCAGCGGCGATTGCGCGATGTCGACGGCGAGGATGCCGGGCTGGTTCGGCCCGAGCTCGCGGCCGGCGTCGTCGAGCACCGCGACGCGGTAGCCGGGCATCGCGAGGCCGGCCGAGCCGGGATGCACGGGGTGCGCGAGCCCGTGGTGGTTGTTCACCACCATGCCGAGCTCCGTCTGGCCGTAGTGGTCGCGGATCGGCGCGGCGAGTTCGGCGTCGAACCAGCGGATCACTTCCGGGTTCAGCGGCTCGCCCGCGCTGCTGACCACCCGCAGCCGTCCCTTGATGCGCGCGGCCGGCCCCGAGCCGGCCGCCATCAGCAGCCGGTACGCGGTGGGCGAGCCGGCGAGGCTGGTGATGCCGAGCCGCTCGATCACGTCGTAGGTGCCCTCGACCGTGAACCCGCCTTCGTGGAGCGTCGTCGCGTGGCCGAGCAGCAGCGGCCCGGTGATCGCGTAGTAGAGGCCGTAAGCCCAGCCCGGATCGGCGATGTTCCAGAACCGGTCGCCGGGGCGCAGGTCCACCGCGTCGCGCATGTACGCGCCGAACGCGAGCAGCGCGTGCAGCGGCACCGGCACGCCCTTCGGCAGCCCGGTCGTGCCCGACGTCGACATCATCAGGAACAGGTCCGCGCCGGTGCGCGGCACCGGCTCGAACGCGTCGGGCTGCGCGTCGAGCGCGGCGCGGAAATCGAGATCGCCGCCGGCCAGCGGCGCGTCGGGCGCGCGCACGGTCGCGACCGGCGGGCACGCCGCCACGTCGTCGAGCTTGGCCCGGTTCGCGGTGTTGGTCACGACCAGCTTCGCGTCGCTCATGCGCAGCCGGTGTTCGATCGCCTTCGGCCCGAACGCCGTGAACAGCGGCTGGTAGACGGCGCCCGCGCGCCACGCGCCGAGCACCGTCGCGACGAGCTCCGGCGTGCGCGGCAGCAGCCCGGCCACCACGTCGCCGGGCCGGATGCCCTGCGCGACGAGCAGGTTCGCGACCCGCGCCGACAGCGCCTGCATCTGCGCGAAGCTGAAGCTGTGGTGATGCCCGCCCGCATCGATCCAGTCGAGCGCCGTGCCGCCGCCGGCCACGTGCCGGTCGCAGCATTCGACGCACGCGTTCAGCCCGCGCGCGAGGTCGCCGTGCAGGCGCGCGGCGGCCGCTTCGACGCTGAAGCCGGCCAGCGCGTCCGCATAGGCGGGCGTGGCGTCGACGACGATCTGATCCGACATGGGTGTCTCCTCCCGTTGTATCGCTGCCGGCCGGGCGACCGGAGCCGCAGATTCGTTCCCGATGGTAGTCATCGCCGACATTGCAAACAATGACAAATCGGGTCTACGATCTTGATCGGATTTGCCATGTCGGATGGAGGAGGCTTGCGGTGGAACGGCAGATGATCGCGCCGGGTTTCGTCGAGGATGCACTTGCGTGCCTGCGCGTGCAGGGCGTCGACGTCGCGCCGCTGCTGCGCGCGGCAGGCCTGCCCGGCGAGGTGGACGCGCCGGTCACGGTCCAGCAGTACGGGCGGCTGTGGCTCGCGATGGCCGAGGCGCTCGACGACGAGTTCTTCGGCCTCGCCGCGCGCCCGATGCGGGTCGGCAGCTTCGCGCTGCTCGGGCATGCGGTGCTGCACACGCGCACGCTCGAACAGGCGCTGCGGCGCTCGCTGCGCTTCCTGCGCGTGGTGCTCGACCATCCGCACGGCACGCTGCAGGCGAGCGGCGGCGAGGCGCGCATCGTGCTCGCGGATGTGGGCGCGCCGCGCCCGGCGTTCGCATACCGCACGTTCTGGCTGGTCCTGCTCGGGCTCGCGTGCTGGCTGATCGGGCGGCGCATTCCGTTGCGGCGCATCGACTTCTCGTGCCCGAGCCCCGAACATCGCGCCGACTACAGCCAGTTCTTCGGCGCGCCCGTGCATTTCGACCAGCCCGACTGCCGGCTCGCGTTCGACGCGGCCTACCTGCGGCTGCCGACGATCCGCTCCGAACAGGCGCTGAAAGCCTTCCTGCGCGGCGCGCCGGCCAACATCCTGGTGCGCTACCGGCACGACTCGGGATGGGTCGCGAAGATCCGCACGCACCTGAAAGCCGTCGCGGCCGCGGAGTGGCCGACCTTCGACGCGCTCGCCGCGCAGCTCGACGTGCCGCCGGCGACGCTGCGGCGGCGCCTGCGCAGCGAGGGGCAGAGCTTCGCGGCGATCAAGGACGAGATGCGCAGCGTGATGGCCCAGGCGCTGCTGCGCGACGGCGGGCGCAGCGTGGCCGACATCGCGTCCGAACTGGGCTTCTCCGAGCCGAGCGCGTTCCATCGCGCGTTCCGCAAATGGACCGGGCATTCGCCGGGCGCGTTCCGCCGCGACGGGGAGTGATGCCGGGCGCGGCGGGCTGATACGCCCCCCTTCGTCGGCTGCGCCGCATTCCGCACGGCGCGGCGCCACACATCACCGCAGGTAGCGCGCCAGGTTTTCCGGCGCCGTGCTTCAGCATGCCTCGTCGGGCACGAGCAGATCGATCCGGCGCATGCGCGGATGCGCGAACATGCACGCGCACAGCAGCACGCTCGCCGCGCCGGCGACGACGAACAGCAGCGCGACGCCGCCGCC
This sequence comes from Burkholderia stagnalis, assembly GCF_039848545.1. Lineage (NCBI taxonomy): Bacteria > Pseudomonadati > Pseudomonadota > Betaproteobacteria > Burkholderiales > Burkholderiaceae > Burkholderia > Burkholderia stagnalis. The sequence goes on along the minus strand of NZ_CP156687.1, from coordinate 172,607 downwards.
CGCGCCGATCCCGAACCACGCATGCGCCGCCTGCGCGAACGTGCCGCCTGCCGCCAGCGCGGGCTCCAGCACGCGGTCGACGACGAATCCGCCCGCCGCAACGACGATCGTCATCGTCGCGATCATCAGCATGCTGACGCACGACAGCACGCTGGCCCGGTTGCGCGCCTGAATCTTGCGCATCCACAACGCGTTGCAACACCCTTCGGCGACGCTGCCCGCCGCCAGCGCGACGAACGCGATCGCGCAGTACGTCGACGTCGACGACGCAAGGCCGATCGACAGCATGCAGAGCGACAGCACCGTATCCGCGCACACGACGATCAACATCAGGCGCTGCGGGTTGGTCGCCGCGACGAGGAGCGACATGCCGGCGAGCCCGCCGAGCGCGGCCCACGTATAGACGAACCCGAGCTCCGCGCTCGAATGCTGCGCGAGCACGAGCGGCGCGATCATCATCGTCGCGAGCGAGATCAGCGCGCTCTGGAGCATCACGTAGACGAGCAGCCCGAGCAGCAGCGGCTCCGCCTCGAAGAAGCGCCGCGCGCTCGCGAGGCTCGTCAGCACGTCATGGAGCAACGGCCGGTTCGCGCACGCCGGCTCGACGGATGCCGCGCCGAGACGGCCGAGCGCCGCGAGCACGCATAGCATCGCCGCGACGCTCGCGACGAAATGAATGGCGAACACCGCCTGCAGGCCGGCGCCGCCCATGATGATGCCGCCGAGCAACGGCGCGGCGAGCGTCGAGACGTTCTTGCCGATGCCGATCAGGCCGTTCGCGCGCGTCAGCCCGTCCTTCGTCACGAGCGAACCTACCGAGGCCTGATAGGCGGGCCCCCGAAACGCGCCGACTGCCGACGCGCAGCCGTTGAACACGTACAGATGCAGCGGCTGCAGCCGGCCGGCCAGCAGCAGCGCGAGCAGCAGCAGCGTCAGCAGCGCGAGCGCCGCATCGGCCGCGACGATGATGCGCTTGCGGTCGAGCCGATCGGCGAGGCCGCCCGCGAACGGCAGGATCAGCACCGACGGCAGCGTCGCGGCGATCACCGTATTCGAGAAGGCCGTCACCGAGCCGGATTGCCGATAGACCCAGACGCCGAGCGCGAACGACATCAACGCCGCGGCGAACTGCATCGTCGATTCGCCCAGCCAGAAGAAATAGAAACGACGACCTAGCGACATGCATTCCTTATCGGGTTGAGCGCGACGGCGCGGGACGGCGCGTGCGTCGCGTCGCGCCCGGCACCCGCGCGGCGGGCGCGTGGGCAGGCCTGCCGGATTAGATCACCGGCGCCGGACGACGTCTGTCATGGGAATGCATGACGGCGCGCGCATTGTCCGGCGTTCCGGGGACAGACGTTCGACCGGCGCGGTGCTCTAATCGCCGTCACTCGCGCATTGCCGCATCGGCCGCCCGCATTCATGGCGCGCATGCACGTCAGCGCGGGAGGCGGTTTCCCGATGCCGCGCATCTCGCGGCAAGCGCACAACGTATCGGTATCCGAAGAACCTTCGCAAGCGAATCCATCTACGTCGGGCTGTCAGATGAAATACCCCTTCCGGGCGGCACAGCGCAATATCCACGCGGCGCAAAACTTCCATGAAGACCACCGGCTCGCGCAGATCGGCGCGGCGGCGAACATCGTCGGCACGCTCGAGCCCGACCTGTTCTGGCGCGCGGCGGACTTCGTCGCGGCGCACAGTCCCGCGCTGCGCTCGGCGCTGCATGACGGCGCCGACGGCCTGTTCCAGGTCGTGCACGACGTTGCGGGCTTCGCGCACGAGACACTCGACCTGCGTTCGCACGCCGATCCGAAGGCGGCCGCGCAGCGCTTCATCGACGACGATTTCGCGAACCGCCGTTTCGCCGCCGACGGACACGACGTCGCGAACCGGATGATATTGCTCAGGACAGGCGACGCGGAGCACATCGCATATGCAGCCTTCCATCACGCGCTGTTCGACGGCTGGGGCACGTCGCTGTTCTACGCGCGCCTGTGCGACGCGTACAACCGGCTGCGTGCGGGCGGCGAACCGGTGGCGTGGGACGAGACGAGCGTCGACGCGGCGCTGGCGGACGAGCGCGCGTATCTGTCGTCCGACCGGTGCGACGCGTCGCGCCGATACTGGGCCGAGCGGCTCGCGTCGTACGACAGCGAATACTTCCCGCGCGCGACGTCGCTGTCGAACCGGCGCACGGTGCTCGAACTGGGCGAGGCCGACACCGCCGCGGTGCGCGCATGGTGCGACACGCACCGCGTGAGCGCATTCCACTTTTTCACGGCTGTGTTGCACGCGACGCTGTTTCGCGTGGTCGGCGCGCGCGATCTCGCGATCGGCCTGCCGATCCTCAACCGGCGCACCGCGGCCGACAAGCAGACGATCGGGCTCTTTCTGGGCTTTTGCGTGCTGCGCGCGTCGGCGGCACCTGCCGACACGTTCGCGGCACTCGCCGCGCGGATCGGCGCGCAACTGAAGGCCGATTTCCGGCATCAGCGCTATCCGCTCGACGCGGTGTCGGGCGACCAGGGCCGCCTGCCGTTCGAAGTGAGCCTGTCGTACGAACGGCACGACTACGATGCGACGTTCGACGGCACGTCCACGACGGTGACGCCGCTGCGCACGCCCGCGCAGAGCTACCCGCTGCGCGTGTACGTCCGCGATTTCAGCGCGCAGCGGCCGATCTACATCGACTTCGACACGAACGATTCGTGCTTCGGCGCGCTCGCGCCGCAAGCATTCGTGGAGACGTTTCACGCCGTGATGCGCGACGCGCTCGACGATGCGGATGCGCGCCTCGTTTCGGCGAGGTCGGCGGCCGGCGATGCGGGGGCGGCGATGCACGCGCCGGCCGATGTGCCGGCGTTGCGGCACGCGAATCTCTGCGATGCATTCGAGGAGATCGCCGGGCGCTATCCGGATGCGGTCGCCGTTTCCGGTGATGCCGGTTCGCTCACCTATGCACAGCTCGACGCGCGCGCCAATGCGCTCGCCTGGACGTTGCGCGAACTCGGCGCGGCCCCCGAGCAGCGCATCGGCCTCGCCTGCGCGCGCGACATCCCGTTCGCGGTCGGCATGCTCGCCATCCTCAAGACCGGCGCAGCCTATGTGCCGCTCGATTCCGCCTATCCGGACGAACGGCTGCGCTTTCTCATCGACGACAGCGCGATGATCGCCATCGTCGGCACCGCTGCCGAACTGGAACGCCTGCCTTGCCCTGATCTGCCGCGCTGCGCGATCGATCTCGACGGCCGCGGCGACCTCGACGACCGCGCCCCGCCGCGCGCCATCTGCGCCGCCCAGGCCGCCTACGTGATCTACACGTCCGGCTCCACCGGCACCCCCAAGGGCTGCGTCGTCACCCATGCGAACGTGCTGCGCCTGTTCGACGTCACCCGCGAATCGTTCGCCCTTTCCAGCCATGACGTCTGGAGCGTGTTTCATTCCACCGCCTTCGACTTCTCCGTCTGGGAGCTTTGGGGTGCGCTGCTGCACGGCGCGCAGGCCGTCTTCGTGCCCTTCGAGACCAGCCGCGATCCGCTCGCGTTCGCCGGTTTCCTGCGCGAGCATCGCGTGTCCGTCCTCAGCCAGACCCCTTCCGCGTTCCGCCTGCTCGATCGCCAGCCCGGCACCCTGCCCGCGCTGCGCCTCGTCGTGTTCGGCGGCGAGGCGCTCGCCCCCGCCAGCCTGCGCGGCTGGTTCGATCGCTACGGCGACGCGCGGCCCCGTCTCGTCAACATGTACGGCATCACCGAGACCACCGTGCACGTCACCGCGCGCACGCTGCGCAGTGCCGACGCCGATGCCCCGCTCAGCCCGATCGGCGAACCGCTCGCCGATCTCTCGCTGCAGTTGCTCGATCGTCATGGCGAGCCCGTGCTCGATGGCGTCCCCGGCGAGATTCACGTCGGCGGCGCGGGCGTCGCGCGCGGCTACCTGAACCGGCCCGGCCTGACCGCCGCGCGCTTCGTTCCCGATCCGCACGGCGCGCCCGGCGCGAGGCGCTATCGCGCCGGCGATCTCGCGCAACGCCAGGCCGACGGCGAAATCCACTATCTCGGCCGCGCCGACCAGCAGATCAAGATTCGGGGCTTCCGTATCGAGCCCGGCGAGATCGAGGCCGCGCTGCGTGCGCATCCTGCGGTGCGCGATGCGGCTGTGGTCGCCGATGAGGATGCGCAGGGCAATGCACGGCTCGTTGCGTATGTCACGCGGCGGCGCGGGGATGGTCTGGATAACTTCGATGCCGGTGGCAACGGCGGTGTCAGCGGTGTCAGCGGTGTCAGCGATGTCAGCGATGTCAGCGATGTCAGCGATGTCAGCGATGTCAGCGATGTCAGCGATGTCAGCGATGTCAGCGATGTCAGCGATGTCGGCGGTGTCAGCGATGTCAGCGATGTCGGCGATGTCGGCGATGTCGGCGATGTCGGCGGTGTCAGCGATGTCCGCAATGCTGGCGATGTCGCACTCGCCGCCGCCCTTCGCACCCACCTCGCCGCGCGCGTGCCGGCCCACATGATCCCCGCGCACTTCGTCGTGCTCGATGCGCTGCCGCTCACCGTCAACGGCAAGCTCGACCGCCGCGCGCTGCCCAAACCCGAAGCCGTCTCCGCCGACGCCAACGCCGACCGCGAGCCGCCCGCCACGCCCACCGAGCGCCTGCTCGCCGATATCTGGGCGCGCGTCCTCGGCCGCGCGCCCGCCCGCCACGACAGCTTCTTCGCGCTCGGCGGCGACAGCCTCAATTCGCTGGAAGTCGTCACCGCCGCACGCGCGCGCGGCGTGTACGTGTCGCCCCGCCAGTTGCGCGAATGCCCGACGCTCGCCGCGCTCGCCGAAACCGTCGATCGCGATCCGCAGCAGCCGGTGTCGGCTTCCACCGCGCCCGCGCCGTTCGCGCTGCTGCCGGACGCCGACCGCGCATTGCTGCCCGACGGGCTCGAGGATGCATTGCCGATGTCCCGCCTGCAGCTTGGCATGCTGTTTCATCGGGAGCGCGACGGCGGCGCGGTATTCCATGACGTGTTCCGCTATCGCCTGCGCGTCGCCGCGTGGGACGAGGCCGCGTGGCGACGCGCGCTCGCGGCCACGACGCGCGCGCACGCGGCGCTGCGCACCGTGTTCGCGCTCGACGGTTTTTCGGCGCCGCTGCAATTGATCCGGCGTGAAGCCGCCCCCGCGCTGCAGGTATTCGATTGCCGTGCGCTAGACGAGGCGGCGCGGCAAACCGAGCTCGACGCATTCGCCGACGCCGAGCAGCAGCGCGACTTCGACGTCGCGAACGGCCCGATGCTGCGGCTGTTCATCCACCGCGTCGCCGACGACACGATCCACGTCACGCTGAGCTTTCATCATGCGATCGTCGATGGCTGGAGCGTCGCGACGCTGATGACGGAGATCATCGGCGGCGCGTGCGGCGGCCCGCTCGCCGCCCCCGAAAGCGACGCGCCGGTGCTTGCGCTGCACGCGGCACACGAGCGCGACGCACGCGCGGACGACGCGCTGCGTCGCGCGTGGCGCGAGCGCGTCGCGCGCTCGCCCGCGACGCCGCTCGCCGGCGGCGACGTCGCGAACGGCGACGGCCACGCACGCGACGCGAGCGGGGCCGCCGGCCAGCGCACGGTCGCGCGCGTCGTCCGACGCGTGCCGCAACCGCTGGCGGCGTCGCTCGTCGCGCACGCCCGCACGCTCGGCATCGAGTTGCGTACGCTGCTGCTTGCCGCGCATCTGCGCGCGCTGTCGCTGCTGACGGGATCGGATCGCCCGGTGACAGGCTACGTCGTCCACAATCGCCCCGATCACGCGCAAAGCGCGCGCGCCGCCGGTCTCTTTCTCAACACCGTGCCGTTCGGCACGCGCCTCGCGCCCGGCTCGTGGGCCGGGCTGGCGCGGCACGTCGCCGCCGTCGAGCGCGAGATCGATGCGCTCAAGCGCCTGCCGCTCGCCGCAATCGCCGACGAGGCCGGCGCCGGCCGCCTGTTCGACGTCGCGTTCAACTACATCCATTTCCGCGTCTATCGCGATGCGCTCGCGTTGCCCGGCGTCACGGTCGTCGACTTCGACGCGCACGAGGAAACCGACTTCCCGCTGCTCGTGCAGTTCACGCGCGATCCGGCCGGCGACGGCATCGACGTGTCGTTGCACTACGATGTCGCGCAGTTCCGCACGTCGCACATCGAGCGGCATCTCGCGGTGCTCGACGCGGCGCTGCGCGACATGGCGTCCGACATCGACGCGCCGTGGCTCGCGATGCCGGTTTCCGGCTTGCGCGACGTGCCGGCGGCAACGCGTGCACCGGCCGATGTGCCGGCGTTGCGGCACGCGAATCTCTGCGATGCATTCGAGGAGATCGCCGGGCGCTATCCGGATGCGGTCGCCGTTTCCGGTGATGCTGGTTCGCTCACCTATGCGCAGCTCGACGCGCGCGCCAACGCGCTCGCCTGGACGTTGCGCGAACTCGGCGCGGCCCCCGAGCAGCGCATCGGCCTCGCCTGCGCGCGCGACATCCCGTTCGCGGTCGGCATGCTCGCCATCCTCAAGACCGGCGCAGCCTATGTGCCGCTCGATTCCGCCTATCCGGACGAACGGCTGCGCTTTCTCATCGACGACAGCGCGATGATCGCCATCGTCGGCACCGCCGCCGAACTCGAACGCCTGCCTTGCCCGGCGCTGCCGCGCTGCGCGATCGAGCTCGACGGCCACGACGATCACGACGATCACGACCACCGCGACGACCGCGCCCGCCCTGCCCCGCCGCGCGCCATCTGCGCCGCCCAGGCCGCCTACGTGATCTACACGTCCGGCTCCACCGGCACCCCCAAGGGCTGCGTCGTCACCCATGCGAACGTGCTGCGCCTGTTCGACGTCACCCGCGAATCGTTCGCCCTCTCCAGCCATGACGTCTGGAGCGTGTTCCATTCCACCGCCTTCGACTTCTCCGTCTGGGAGCTTTGGGGCGCGCTGCTGCACGGCGCGCAGGCCGTCTTCGTCCCCTTCGAGACCAGCCGCGATCCGCTCGCGTTCGCCGGTTTCCTGCGCGAGCATCGCGTGTCCGTCCTCAGCCAGACCCCTTCCGCGTTCCGCCTGCTCGATCGCCAGCCCGGCACCCTGCCCGCGCTGCGCCTCGTCGTGTTCGGCGGCGAGGCGCTCGCCCCCGCCAGCCTGCGCGGCTGGTTCGATCGCTACGGCGACGCGCGGCCCCGTCTCGTCAACATGTACGGCATCACCGAGACCACCGTGCACGTCACCGCGCGCACGCTGCGCAGCGCCGACGCCGATGCCCCGCTCAGCCCGATCGGCGAACCGCTCGCCGATCTCTCGCTGCAGTTGCTCGATCGTCATGGCGAGCCCGTGCTCGATGGCGTCCCCGGCGAGATTCACGTCGGCGGCGCGGGCGTCGCGCGCGGCTACCTGAATCGGCCCGGCCTGACCGCCGCGCGCTTCGTTCCCGATCCGCACGGCGCGCCGGGCGCGCGGCGCTATCGCGCCGGCGATCTCGCGCAACGCCAGGCCGACGGCGAAATCCACTATCTCGGCCGCGCCGACCAGCAGATCAAGATTCGGGGCTTCCGTATCGAGCCCGGCGAGATCGAGGCCGCGCTGCGTGCGCATCCTGCGGTGCGTGATGCGGCTGTGGTTGCCGATGACGATGCGCAGGGCAATGCGCGGCTCGTTGCGTATGTCACGCGGCGGCGCGGGGATGGTCTGGATAACTTCGATGCCGGCGGCAACGGCGGTGTTGGCGGTGTTGGCGGTGTTGGCGGTGTTGACGGTGTTGGCGGTGTTGGCGGTGTTGGCGGTGTCAGCGGTGTCAGCGGTGTCAGCGATGTCAGCGATGTCAGCGATGTCAACGATGTCAGCGATGTCAGCGATGTCAGCGATGCCGGCGATGTCGCACTCGCCGCCGCCCTCCGCACCCACCTCGCCGCGCGCGTGCCGGCCCACATGATCCCCGCGCACTTCGTCGTGCTCGATGCGCTGCCGCTCACCGTCAACGGCAAGCTCGACCGCCGCGCGCTGCCCAAACCCGAAGCCGTCTCCGCCGACGCCAACGCCGACCGCGAGCCGCCCGCCACGCCCACCGAGCGCCTGCTCGCCGATATCTGGGCGCGCGTCCTCGGCCGCACGCCCGCCCGCCACGACAGCTTCTTCGCGCTCGGCGGCGACAGCATCGCATCGCTCAAGGCGCTGAACGCGGCGCGTCAGGCGACCGGCCTCGACCTGCCGCTGCAGGGCATGTTCACGCAGCCGACGCTGCACGCGCTCGCCGCGTGGATCGATGCGCTCGCGGCCGACGCGCGCGAAACGGGCGCGCCGACGCCGTCGCCCGTGCGCCGCGCACCGCGCGTGCGCGCGCGGGTTTCCGCCGGGCCGGACGGCTCGCACCACACGACTCTCGACAAGATCCTCTGAGATGACGCACACGAACCGCGCTCCGCTCGACACGCACGACGTCTTCGTCTTCCCGCAATCGCGCGCGCAACGGCGCCTGTGGATGCTGGCCGAACTCGACCCGGATTCGACCGCCTACGCAATCCCGCTCGCGCTGCGCATCGTCGGCGCGCTCGACGCCGACGCCCTCGCGCGCAGCCTCGACGCGCTCGTGCGCCGGCACGAAATCCTGCGCACGAGCTACGGCGCGGTGGACGGCCAGCCGATGCAGTTCGTCCACGAGTCTGCCGCCTTCGAACTGGCGCGCGAGCCGCTCGCACGCGACGCGCTGCCCGCGCGGCTCGCGGCCGAGGCAGCCACGCCGTTCGACCTGCGCCGCCCGCAGATGCTGCGCGCGGCGCTCTTCGAACTGGCGCCGGACGAGCATGTGCTGTCGCTCGTGATCCATCACATCGCATGCGACGGCTGGTCGCTCGACCGGATCGTCGGCGAGCTCGACGCGCAATACGCGTACGAAACCGGCGCCGCGGCCGACGCGCCCGACGAACCGGCGCTCCAGTACGGCGACTATGCAACATGGGAGATCGAGGCCGGCGACGCGTTGACGGCCGACGTCGGCTTCTGGGCGGAACGGCTCGCGCCGCTCGCGCCGTTCCCGTTTCCGCGTGCGGCCGACGCCGCGCCGCCGCGCGAGCCCGCCGCGCCGCCCCGCCGCGACACGCCGGGACGCACGACGCAGCGCGCGCTTGCCGCAGCCCTGGCCGGGCGCGTCGAGCAATGCGCGCGCGACGCGGACACGACGCCGTTCGTCGTGCTGCTCGCCGCCTTCGCGGCATTGCTGCATCGCGCGAGCGGCGCGACGCGGCTCGCGGTCGGCACGCCGGTCGCGAACCGGCTGCGTCCCGAATTCGAGCCGATGATCGGCTTTTTCGCGAACACCCTCGTGCTCGACATCGACGTGTCGGGCGAGCCCGATTTCGCGACCCTGGTCGCGCGCTGCCGCGGCGTCGTGCTCGAGGCATTCGCGCATGCGAACGCGCCGTTCGACGAAGTCGCGCGGCGGCATGCACGCGATGCGGTCGACACGCCGCTCTTCCACGCGTTGTTCGCGTTGCAGAGCGCGCCGCTGCGCATGCCGCGGCTCGGCACGCTGTCGATCGACGTCGTGCCCGTGTATCCGGCCGCCGCGAAATTCGACCTGACGCTGATGCTCGAGCCGCGCGCGGACGCGTTGCATGCCGCGCTCGAACATCGCTGCGACGTGCTCGATGCGCAGACTGCCGATACCTGGCTGGCGAGTTTCGCCGACCTGGTCGACGCCGTGCTGCGCGCACCGCACGAGCCGATCGCACGGCTGCCGCTGCCTGAACTCGCGCCGCCGCCGCCGGCCGTGCCGTCGCCCGCCGGGCCAGTCGTATCGGCAGCAACGCTTGCCGGCGACGACGGCAGCCGCAGCGGCAACCCCGACGCCGACGCCGATGCCGCCCCCCGCCGCACCCCGCCCGCCACCCCCACCGAGCGCGCGCTCGCCGACGTCTGGGCCCGTATTCTCGGCCGCGAACCGGGCCGCGACGACAGCTTCTTCTCGCTCGGCGGCGACAGCCTGAGCGCGCTGCGCGCGATCGTCGAAGCGCGCGGCAAGGGCCTGCACCTGACGCCCGCCCAGATGCTCGGCGGCGTCAGCCTGCGCGCGCTCGCCGACGCGCTCGATCACGAACCGCTCACGCATGCGCCGCTTGTCGCAACCCGCGACGCGGCAGGCGAGCCGTGCGCCGACGACGCGCTGCCGCCGACGCCGATCATCGCGTGGTTCGCGCAGCTCGGGCTCGCCGCCCCGAATCATTGGGCACAGACGATCGTCGTCGAAACGGCGCACGCGATCGCGCCCGAGCCGCTGCGCGATGCGTTGCGGCAACTCGCCGCGCAGCACCCGGCGCTGCGCCAGCGCGTCACGCTCGACGCGGGCCGCGCCAGCGTCGCGTTCGAGCCGGACGACGGCGGCAACGGCGGCGACGGCGGCGACGGCGGCGACGGCGGCGAACAGCGCACGCCGGAACGCTTCCCGCTCGACGTCTGCACGGTCGCGAGCGATGACGAAGCACGCGACGTGATCGCCTCGCTGGCCGCGCGCCTCGACCTGCGGCACGGCCCGCTCGCACGCGCCGCGCTGATCGGCCGGGACGGCGCGCCGCCGCTGGTCGCGCTCGCCGTCCACCACGTCGCCGTCGACGCGCTCTCGTGGTCGGTGCTGCTGCACCAGCTCGCCGCGTCGCTCGGCGGCGATGCACCGCCGCCCGCCCCGGCCGCGTCGCTCGCGCACTGGCATCGCGCCGCGAGCGCCGCCGCGCTGGCGGCCGACCCCGCACCGTGGCTCGCGCTCGCCGCGCGCGGCTTCGCGGCGCTGCCGACCCGCTCGGACGCGGTCGCCCCAGGGTCCGAGGCGGACACGCGCGTCGACACATGGCGCCTGTCGCCCGCGCAGACCACGCGCCTGCTGGACAGCGGCCCGGCCGGCGGCCGCTCGCGCACGCAGGCGATCCTGATCGCGTCGCTGTGCGCGGCGCTCGCGCCCGCGCTCGACAGCGAGCGCGTCGCGCTCACGCTCGAACATCACGGCCGCGACGGCGAACACGGCGTGGACGTGTCGGCGCTCGTCGGCTGGTTCACCGCGCTCAGCCCGATCGTGCTCGACGACTGCCTGCGCGACGCGCCGCTCGACCTGCTCGCGCGCGCCGCCCACGCGCTCGCCGCGCTCGCGCCGCGCCGCCACGAATACGGCCTCGCGCGCTGGCTCGGCGCGTCGCAGGACGCCCGGCAACGGCTCGACGCCGCGGGGCTGCCGGAGATCAGCTTCAACTTCCTCGGCGTGATCGGCCGCCCGGCGAACGGCACGTTCGCGCTGCGCCCGGACCTGATCGCCGGCGAGCGCGACGGCGCGAACCGCCGCAGCTTCACGCTCGATGTCGTCGCCAGCGTGATCGACGGCGAGCTGCGGATGGACTGGCGCTATTCGCCGAAGGTGCTCGATCCGCAGCACATGCGCGACGCGGCGCAGCGCTGGATCGCGCGGCTCGACGCGCTGCTCGACGCGATCGCCGCCGCGCCGCGGCTGGCGGCCGACCATCCGCTCGCGCGCCTCGCGCAGCACGAGATGGACGAACTCGCCCCGGCGATCGCCGACGCGGCGATCGTCGCCAGCCTCACGCCGCTGCAGGAAGGCATGCTGTTCGAGGCGAGCGCGCACCACGCGTCGACCGCGTTTCACGAGCAGATCACGGCGGCGGTCGACGGCCCGCTCGACCTGCCGCGTTTCGCGGCCGCGTGGCAGACGATGCTCGAGCGGCACGACGCGCTGCGCGCGGGCTTCGTCGCGCGCGCGGGCGGGCGGCCGATCCAGTTCGTCGGCGCGCAGGCGGCGCTGCCCGTCACGCGGCTCGACTGGTCCGATGCAAGCACGCCCGCCGAACAGGACGCGCGGCTCGCGCAATGGCTGCGCGACGACGCCGCACAACCGTTCGACCTGTCGCACCCGCCGCTGATGCGGCTCGCGATCGCCATGCTCGGCCCGCAGCGCCATCGCTGGCTGTGGAGCTTCCATCACATCCTGCTCGACGGGTGGTCGATTCCGGTGTTCTTTCGCGAGCTGATCGCAATCTACGCGGGGCGCGACGCAGCATTGCCGGCGCCGCGCCGGTTCGCCGATCATCTCGCGTGGCTCGCGCTGCGCGCACCGGGCACCGCACACGAGGCATGGCGCGCCCGGCTCGCGGGGCTGGCGCCCGCGCGTCTCGCCGCGCCCGCGCGAGGCCCGGCTCGCCACGCGCGCCGCGACGTCGCGCTCACGCGCGCGGCGAGCGGCGCGATCGAGCAGCTCGCACGGGGCGCGGGCGTCACGCCCGGCACCGTGTTCAACGCCGCGTGGGCGCTGTTGCTCGCGCGCAGCGGCGTCGGCGCGGACGTCGCGTTCGGCGTTACGCTGTCGGGCCGCTCGAGCGGCGCGCCGGGCGCCGACGCGATGATCGGCCTGTTCATCAACACGCTGCCGCTGCGCGTGACGCTCGCGCCGGCGCAGACCGTCCGCGGCCTGCTCGCCCGCGTGCAGCAGGCGCTCGCCGAACTGCACGCGAGCGAGCACGAGCGCCTGTCCGACATCCTGCGCGCGGCCGGCGCGGATACCAACGACCTGTTCGACACGCTCGTCGTGTTCGAGAACTATCCGGTCGAAGGCAATTTCGCCGCGCCCGGCGGGCTCGTGTTCGCGCGGCCCGATTATCACGAGCACACGAACTACCCGGTGACGCTCGCGATCATCCCCGGCGAGTGCTTCGAACTGCGGCTCGAATACGACGCGAACCGCTATCCGGACGCGCAGGCGGCTGCGCTCGTCGAGCGACTCGCGCGGCTCGTCGAACGGTTCGCCGCGACGCCCGGCGCGACGCTGGCCGAAATCGGCGACGAACCGACCGCACGGCACGCAGACGGCGCACGCGACGTGCCCGCCTTGCCCGCCCCGCATGACGGATACGACGACGCGCCGCCGCTCGCGCACGCGCTGTTCGAGCGCGCGGCGGCGCGCCGGCCCGACGCCCCCGCGCTGATCACGCCAACCGACACGTTGACCTACGCCGCGCTCGCGCGCCGCGCCGGCGCGATCGCCGCGCGGTTGCGACGGCTCGGCGCCGGACCGGGAACGGTCGTCGGGATGATGCTGCCGCGCGGCGTGAACGCGATCGCGTCGCTGCTCGGCATCCTGAAGGCGGGCGCCGCCTATCTGCCGCTCGATCCGCACTATCCGGCCGCGCGCCTGGGCTACATGCTGCGCGACGCCGGCGCGCGCGTCGTGATCGGCGCGGCCGAATCCGGAGCGACGGCGCTCGACCTGGACGGCATCGTCACGCTGCATATCGCCGACCTGCTCGAATCCGGCGAAGAATCCCGCGACGAATCCGACGAATCCGGCGACAACGCAGCACCGCTCCCCGCGCCGCCTTCGTCGAGCCTCGCCTACGTGATCTACACGTCCGGCTCGACCGGCGAGCCGAAAGGCGTCGGCGTCACGCACGCGGGCATCGCGAACATGTGCCGCGCGATGCACGCCGGCTTCGCGGTCGACGCGCAGAGCCGCATCTTCCTGTTCCCGCCGCTCACGTTCGACGCGTCGGTCGCGGAAATCTTCACGGCGCTGTCGAGCGGTGCCGCGCTCGTGCTGCCGCCCGAAGGCGCGAAGCAAAGCGACACGTCGAGCGCGCTGATCGACGCCGCGCGCGCGGGCCGTGTCACGCACGTGACGCTGCCGCCGTCGCTGCTCGCGGCGCTCGACGATGCCGACCTCGCCGGCGTCAGGACCATCGTCGCCGCGGGCGAAGCCGCGCCCGCCGGCCTGCTCGCGCGCTGGGCGCGCGGCCGGCGCGTCGTCAACGCATACGGCCCGAGCGAAGCCACCGTGTGCGCGAGCCTGCACGTGTGCGACGCGCACGAGCCGCTGCCGCCGATCGGCGCGGGCCTCGAAGGCGTGCGCACCGTCGTGCTCGACGAATGGCTCGGCGTGGCGCCGGTCGGCGTCGCGGGCGAGATCTGCGTGGGCGGCCCCGCGCTCGCACGCGGCTATCTCGGCCGCCCCGGCCTCACCGCCGCGAGCTTCATACCGGACCCGGCAGCGGCCGAGCCGGGCGCACGCCTGTATCGCACCGGCGACCGCGGCATGCTGCTCGCCGACGGCACGATCCGCTATCTCGGCCGCGCCGGCGGCCATGTGAAGCTGCGCGGCTACCGGATCGATCCGGACGGCATCGCCGGCGTGCTGCTGCGCGACGCGTCCGTGCGCGAGGCGCTCGTCGACGTGACCGAATACGGCCGCCGCCCGGAACTGACCGCGTTCGTGATTCCGCGCGACGCCACGCTCGACGTCGACGCGCTGCGCGCTCACGCGGCGCGCGCGCTCGCGCCGCACGAGGTGCCCGCGCGCTTCGTGGTCGTGCCGGACTGGCCGCTCACGTCGTCGGGCAAGATCGATCGCGCGACGCTGCGCGACGCGCACGCGCCTGCCCCGCGCACGGATGCGGCAGTGGACGCCGTGGCCGACGCGCCGCGCGACGACGTCGAGCGCTGGGTGCGCGACGCGTTCCGCCAGGTGCTCGGCGTGCCCGACGCGCGCATCGACGACGACTACTTCGCGCTCGGCGGCGACTCGATCCTCGCGTTGCAGGTCGCCGCGACGATGCTGCGGCACGGGATCAAGATCGGCGCGGGCGAGGTGCTCGAACTGCGCACGCCGCGCGCCATCGCCGACGTCTGCCGGACGCGCGCTGCGGCCGACGCGCGCGCGCTTGCGCCCGAGCCGGAGCCGGAGCCGGAAGCGGCCGACGTGCCGCTCGCGCCGATCCAGCGCTGGTTCCTCGAACGCGGCGGCGACACGCCGCGGCGCTTCACGCTCGACGTGCGGCTCGCCTTCGCGGCGCCGCCCAATCCCGATGCGCTCGCCCGCGCGCTCGCGGCGCTCGCGCTGCGTCACGACGCGCTGCGGCTGCGCGTCGCGCACCGCGAGGACGGCTGGCGGCAACACTACGCGGCGCGCGACGGCGCGGCGCTGCTGCCGCTCGCGATCGCGCCCGCCCCGCTCGCCGACGACGCGGCGCTGGACGCCTACGCGGCCACGCTGCAAGCCGGGCTCGATCCGGTGCGCGGCCCCGCCGCGCGGGCCGGCTACGTGCCGCACGGCCCGGCCGGCGCGCCGGAGCTGATCGTCGTCGCCCATCACCTGGTGGTGGACGTCGCATCGTGGCGCATCCTGCTCGCCGATCTCGACGCCTGCTACGGCGCCGCGCGGCGTGGCGAAGCGCCGCCCGCCGCGCCGCGCACGACGAGCTACCGCCGCTGGAACGACATGCTCGCCGCGACGGCGGGCGCGCGCGACACCGAGCGCGGCTTCTGGGAAACGATGCTGGCCGCGACACCCCGCGATGCGGATGACACCCTCGGCGTGCCCGGCCGCGTCGACGCGCTCGACAGCGTGCGGCTCGTGTTCGACGCCGCGCTCACCGGCCAACTGACCGGTGCGCTCAATCGCGTGCACGACACCCGCACGCAGGAATTGCTGCTCGCCGCGCTCGCGCACGCGTGGGGACGCTGGACGAGCGGCGCCGCGCTGCGGCTCGACGTCGAAGGCCACGGCCGGCAGGTGCCGGCGGGCGTCGACGCCGACCTGTCGCAGACGGTCGGCTGGTTCACCTGCGTCTATCCGCTGCGCATCGAATCCGGCGGCGACTGGGATGCGTCGATCGGCCGCGTCAAGACGCTGCTGCGCGCGGTGCCCGACGGCGGCGTCGGCTTCGGCGTGCTGGCCGGGCACGGCGCACTCGTCGATGCGCACCCGCGCGCCGTCAGCTGGAACTATCTCGGCACGGCCGCCGACGGCGACGCCGGCGCGCTGCCCGAACTCGGCGCGCGCGTCGCGGGCGGCCTGCCCGACGGCCGCGCACCGGGCGACCCGGTGCTGCATCCGCTCGCGATCGACGCGGCGATCGCGGCCGGCGCGCTGTCGATCCGCTTCGCGTACAGCGGCGCGCGGCGCGACGCCGCCGCGCCGCCCGACATCGGCCGGCTCGCCGCGCTGACGGACGACGCGATCCGCTCCCTGTGCCACCACCTCGTCGCGCGACTCGACGCGCTGCCCGCGGCGCCGCAACCGTCCGCTCCACCGCTTCCGGGCGGCGAGCAACTGCGGCCCGCCGAACTCGACGCCCTGCTTCTCGACCTTACGGATACCGAATGAGCCAAGCGCAGATCCGCCCCGCCGTTTCCGACCCGCGCTCCACGCCTGCCGTGGAGCGCATCATCGGACTGTCGCCGCTGCAACGCGGCATGCTGTTCCATGCGCTCGCGGCCCCCGACAGCCCGGCCTATCTCGAGCAGATCGTCTGCCGGCTCGACGGCGACGTCGACCCGGAACGCTTCCGGGCCGCGCTCGCGGCGCTCGTGCGCCGCCACGAAGCGCTGCGCAGCGCGTTCGTCACGCGCGGGCAGTCGGAGCCGCGGCAAGTCGTGTTCGCCGACGCGACGGTGCCGCTCATCGTCGAGGACTGGCGCGCCCGGCCCGCCGCCGCGCGCGCCGAAGCGCTCGAGCACTTCGCCGCCGAACAGCGCCGGCAGGGCTTCCGGCTGAACCGTCCGCCGCTGATGCGCATCGCGCTGATCCGCGAAGAGGACGCCCGCTGGACGCTCGTGTGGACCCACCATCACGTGATCATCGACGGCTGGTCGCTGCCGCTCGTGCTGAAGGATTTCCTCGCGCTCTATGCGGATGCGGCGCACGCGGCGCCGCCCGCCGCCGCGCGCTTCGCCGACTACGTCGACTGGCTCGGCGCGCAGGATCCCGCGCGCGACGCCGGCGCGTGGCGCGCGCTGCTCGACGGCGCGAGCCTGCCGATGCCGCTCGGCGTCGATCGCCCGGCGCGGCCCGGCGAGGACGGCAAGGACATGCGCGTGCTGCGCGCCGAACTGGGCGCGACGGACGTCGCGCGGCTCGCGGCGGCGGCGCGCGTGACGGTCGGCACCGTGCTGATCGGCGCGTGCGCGCTCGTGCTGAGCCGACTCGCGCGCGCCGACGAAGCCGTGTTCGGGCTCGTGCTGTCGGGCCGCGCCGCGCCCGTCGACGGCATCGAGCAGATGGTCGGGCTGCTCGCGAACACCGTGCCGTTCCGGATCGCCGTGCCGGATGCGGCCGGCATCGTCGAATGGCTCGGCGACGTGCAGCGCGGCCAGCACGGGCTGCAGCGGCTCGCGCACTGCGCGCTGCCCGACGTGCGCGATGCGGCCGGCGTCGCATCGGACCGGCCGCTCTTCGAATGCCTCGTCGCCGTCGACAATTTCCCGCTGCAGGACGCGCTCGGCGCGGCCGACGCCGGCTTCCGGATCTCGGACGTCCGGCAGGAAGAGCACACGCATCTGCCGCTCACGCTGAGCTTCGCGCCCGGCCCGCAGCGGATCGGCGTGAAGCTCGGTTTCGACGCGGCGCGCATCGACGCGCCCGCCGCGCAGGGCGTGCTGGACGCGCTGCTGCATGTCGTGCGGACGTTCGCGGGCGATGCGTCGGCGTCGCTGCGCGAAGTGGGATTGCGGCCGGAGCCGGTCACGCCGGCGCGGCCGGCGCCGCCAGCCGCTGCCGCTCAGCCGGCATCCGACCGGGGCCTCGCGCACCGTTTCCTCGCCGTCGCCGCCGACGCCGGCGAGCGCATCGCCGTCACGCATCCGGGCGGCCACGCGTCCTACGCGCAACTCGCCGCGCAGGCGCGCGCGATCGCCGTGCGGCTGCGCGACGCGGGGCTCGCGCGCGGCGATCGCGTCGCGCTGCTGCTCGAGCGCGACGCATCGGCCGTCGCCGCGATGCTCGGCGTGCTGCTCGCGGGCGGCTGCTACGTGCCGCTCGACAGCACGCATCCGGACGAACGGCTCGCGTACCTCGTCGCCGACAGCGGCGCGCGTCACCTGCTCGCCGTGCGCGCAACCGCGGCGCGCGCGCCGCAGGGCTGCGACGTGCTGCTGCTCGACGACGTCGGCACGTGGCCGGCGCCGGCCGACGCGGCGTTCGCGCCCGTCGGGCGCGGCCAGCCGGCTTACGTGATCTATACGTCGGGCTCGACCGGCCAGCCGAAAGGCGTGCTCGTGAGCCACGACAACGTCGGCCGCCTGTTCGACGCGACCCGCGCCCACTTCGGCTTCGGTCCGGACGACACGTGGAGCTGCACGCACTCGTTCGCCTTCGACTTCTCGGTATGGGAGCTGTGGGGCGCGCTGCTGCACGGCGGACGCGTCGTGATCGCGTCGCGGGAAACCGCGCGCGATCCGCACGCGCTGCTCGCGCTGCTCGGCGCCGAGCGCGTGACGATGCTGAGCCAGACGCCGTCGTCGTTCCGGATGCTCGACGACGCCGACGCGCGGCTGCGGCCCGCGCTCGCGCTGCGCCATGTCGTGTTCGGCGGCGAGGCGCTCCATCCGCGCGATCTCGCCGGCTGGATCGCGCGGCGCGGCGACGCGGCGCCGTGCCTCGACAACATGTACGGCATCACCGAGATCACCGTGCACGCGACGCTGCGCCCGATGCGCGCGCGCGACGTCGAGACCGACGCGTCGCCGATCGGTGAACCGCTCGCGGATCTGACGATCCGCATCGTCGACGCGTGCGGGCACGACGTGCCCGACGGCGCGACCGGCGAGATCCTGATCGGCGGCGCGGGCGTCGCGCTCGGCTACCTGAACCGGCCCGAGCTCACCGCGCAGCGCTTCACGGGCGACGGCGCGGCGCGCGTCTACCATTCGGGCGACCTCGCGCGGCGCGACGCGAACGGCGAGCTGGTGTATGTCGGCCGCGGCGACGACGCGCTCAAGATCCGCGGCCACCGGATCGAGCCGAACGAAGTGCGCGCGGCGCTGCTCGCGCACCCGGGCATCGCCGACGCATTCGTCGCGGCCGAGCCGGGCGGGACGCACGCGCGGGACGCGCGCCTGTGCGCGTGGTTCGTCGCGCAGCCCGGTGCGGCAGTCGACGTCGACGCGCTGCGCCGCCATCTCGACGCGCGGCTGCCCGCGCACGAAGTGCCGTCGTTCCTGATCGCGACGCCCGCGTTCGCGCTGACGCCGAACGGCAAGCTCGACCGGCGCGCGCTGCCCGCGCCGGCGCAGACGGCGAGCAGCCGCGTCGCGCCGCGCAACGCCGACGAGGAAGCGCTCGCGGCCGTCTGGCGCGAAGCGCTCGGCGTCGACGCCGTCGGCGTGCGGGACGACTATTTCGCGCTCGGCGGCGATTCGATCCGCAGCATCCGCGTGGCCGGCCTCGCGCGCGAGCGCGGCTTCGAAATCGACATCGCGGACCTGTTCCGGCATCGGACGATCGAGGCGCTGCTCGCCGCGAAGCCGCGCGCGCGCCAGGACGAGGGCGCGCCGGCGCCGCGCGACGCCGCACCGGGCGCCGCGCAGCCCGCATCGCTGCCCGCCCCGCCGTTCTCGCTGATCAGCGACGACGAGCGCCGCCGCCTGCCGGCGGACGTCGAGGATGCGTACCCGCTCGCGCGCCTGCAGGCGGGCATGCTGCACCACGCCGAATCGGGCGACGAGCGGGACCTGTATTACGACGCGATGTGCTTCCACGTGCGGGCGCGCGTCGACGCCGCCCGCGTGCCCGCCGCGCTCGACGCGCTCGCGGCCGCGCATCCGGCGCTGCGCACGCGCTTCCTGCTCGACGGCGTCGAGCGGCCGCTGCAGCTCGTCCATGCGCATGCGACGCCGCAGGCCGAGATCGAGGACCTGAGCGCGCTCGACCCGCTCGAACGCGAGCGCCGCTTCACGGCGCTGCTCGCGCGGCTGCGCGCCGAGCGCTGCGACCCGCGCCGGCCGCCGCTGCTGCGCTTCGTGCTCCAGGCGCTCGGTCGCGACGAATGGCAGATCGGCATCGCGTTCCATCACGCCATTCTCGACGGCTGGAGCGTCGCGCGGCTGCTCGCCGATTTCGCGACGCTCGTCGGCGGCGGCGAGATCGCCGCGCCGGCCACGCCGTACCGCGAATTCGTGCGGCTCGAGCAGGCCGCGCTCGACAACGCCGACACGCGGCGCTTCTGGGCGGAACGGCTTGCCGGCGCGCCGTCGGCCGCGTTGCCGCGCTGGCCGCGCGCGCCCCGCGATCCGCACACGCCGCGCGCGGGCCGGCACGAGCGCGCGCTGCCCGCCGCCACCGCCGCCGCGCTGCGCGCGCACGCGGAACGCAACGGCCTGCCGCTCAAGTCGCTGCTGCTCGCGATCCACCTGCAGGTGCTGTCGCTCGCGAGCGGCGCGCGCGACGTCGTGACCGGCCTGGTCTCGAACGGCCGCCCGGCCGAAACGGACGGCGCCGCGATGGTCGGCCTGTTCCTCAACACGCTGCCGTTCCGGCTGGACGTCGACGCGCACGACTGGACGAGCCTGGCGCGCGCGGCCGGCGCCGCCGAAGCCGACCTGTTCGCGCATCGCCGCTACCCGATGGCCGCGATCGCGGGCCTGCTCGCGCCGGGCAACGGCGCGGCGCGCTTCGACACGTCGTTCAATTTCGTCGATTTTCATGCGTATGACGCGCTGCGGCGCGACGGCGCGCTGACGGTCGTCGAGGCCCGCAGCCACGAGGCGGTCGAGATTCCGTGCGCGACGACATTCGCCGTCACGCGCGCGAACGACGGCGCGCGCGGCATCACGGTCTCGCTGTCGTACGATCGCGACGCGTTCTCCGACACGCAGATCGCGTGGCTCGCGGATCGCTACGTGCAGGCGGCCGACCATTTCGCGGCGCGGCCGGACGATGCCGGCGCGCGCTTCGCCGCGGCCGACGCCGCCGCGCTGCGTGCGTCGCAGGGCGCGCCGGCCGACCTGCCGGCGGGCGACCTGCTCGCCCGCGTGCGCGCCGTGGCCCGCGCGCATCCGCGGCGCCGCGCGGTGCGCGGTGTCGATGCGCAACTCGATTTCGCGTCGCTCGATGCCGCGTCCGATGCGCTCGCCGCACGCCTCGTCCAGCGCGGCGTCGGCGCGGACACGGTCGTCGCGATCGCGCTCGCGCCGGGCGACGTGCGTGTCGCGGTCGCGCTCGTCGGCGTGCTGAAGGCCGGCGGCGCGTACTGCCTGCTCGACATCGAGCGCCTGCCCGCCGCACGGCTGCAAATGACGCTCGACGAAGCCCGGCCGGCGCTCGTCGTCGCGACCGCGGCGACGGCCGCGCAACTGCCCGCGCCGCACGCCGACGTGCTGCTGCTCGACGACTTCCGCGCGACGGCCGGCGACGCCGCGCCGATCGCGCGCGACGTGCCCGACGATGCGCTCGCCTACCTGATCTTCACGTCGGGCTCGACGGGGCGGCCGAAGCCGATCGCCGTCTCGCGCGGCGCGCTCGCGAACCACATGCGCTGGATGGCGGGCCGCTTCCCGCTCGACGCAGCCGATGTCGTGCTGCAGAAGACGCCGGTCAGCTTCGACGCGTCGGTGTGGGAATTCTGGGCTCCGCTCGCGAGCGGCGCGACGCTCGCGCTCGCGCCCGCCGACGCATCGCGCGACGTGAACGCGCTCGCCGACGCGGTCGAGCAAAGCGGCGCGACCGTCGTGCAGCTCGTGCCGAGCCTGCTCGACGTGATCCTCGACGACTCGGCCGCGCTCGCCCGGATGCGGCGCGTGACGCGCGTGTTCGTCGGCGGCGAGGCGCTGCGCGGTACGACGGCCGAGCGTTTCCGGCAAGCGTGGCGCGCGCGGCTGATCAACCTTTACGGCCCGGCCGAGACGACCATCGATGCGACGAGCTGCGTCGTCGTCGATGGCGACGCCGCGCAGGCGGATGCGGCCATCGCGCCGCCGTCGCTCGGCACGCCGATCGACAACGTCGGCGTGTTCATTCTCGACGAGCGGATGGCGCCCGTGCCGCCCGGCGTCGCCGGCGAAATCTGGATCGGCGGCGCGGGGCTCGCGCGCGGCTATCACGGCCGCCCCGGCGAAACCGCGCGGCGCTTCCGGCCAGACCCGCTGCCGGGCGCGAACGGCCGCCGCCTGTACCGCACCGGCGATCTCGCGCGCCGCCTGCCCGACGGCCGGCTCGACTACCTCGGCCGCCGCGATCACCAGCTGAAGCTGCGCGGCTGGCGGGTCGAACCCGGCGAGATCGAAAGCCTGCTCGCGACGCACCCGGCCGTGCGGCGCTGCGCGGTGCTGCCGCGCGCGATGCCGGACGGCAGCGTGCGCCTCGTCGCGTGGATCGAACGGCACGCGGCCGCCGCCGGCGACGCCGCGCCGCCCGACTACCGGCGCTTCCTGGCCGAGCGGCTGCCCGCGTCGCTCGTGCCGGGCGCGTTCGCCGAAACCGCCGACTGGCCGCTGCTGCCGAACGGCAAGACCGATCGCAACGGCTTTCCGTCCGTCGAACCGGCGCGCGACGCCGCGCCGGCGCGCGCGCCTGCCACGCCCGTCGAACAGATGCTCGCGACGATCTGGCACGAACTGCTGCCCGGCCGCACGGCGATCGGCGTCGACGACGATTTCCTCGCGCTCGGCGGCGATTCGATCGTCAGCCTGCAGGTGAGCGCGCGCGCCCGCCAGCGCGGCTGGCAGATCTCGCCGCGCGACCTGTTCGAGCATCCGACGATCGCCGCGCTCGCGCGCGTCGCGGTGCGGGTCGATGCCGACGCCGGCGCCCGGGGCGCGGCGCTGCCCGGCCCGGTGCCGCTCACGCCCGCGCAGGCGCGCTTCTTCGCGCTGAACCAGCCCGCGCCCGCGCACTGGAACCAGGCGCTGATGCTCGACCTGCCGGGCGAGCTCGACGACGATGCGGTGCGCGACGCGCTCGCCGCCGTCGTCGCCGCGCACGACGTATTTCGCGTGCGCTTCACGGTCGGCGGCGACGGCGTCGCGCAGGAACTGCTCGCCGACACGAGCCCGCCGCAAGCGTGGTTCCGTACGGCGCGCGTGCCGGCGGACCATGCCGCCGACGCACTCGCCTCGCTCGCGCGCGACGTGCAGCGCAGCCTCGAGCTCGGCACGCCGCCGCTGTTGCGCGCGCTCCACGTGCGCGGCTTCGCGGACGGGTCCGCACGGCTGCTGCTGGTGATGCACCACCTGATCGTCGACGGCGTGTCGTGGCGCGTGCTGACGAGCGACCTGCACGACGCGCTGCACGCGCGGCCGGTCGCCGCGCCGCCGTCCGGCTTCGTCGATTGGGCGCGCACGCAGGCGTGCGCCGCGATCGACGACGCCGAGCAGCGCTACTGGCGCGAGGCCGCGCCGCGCGCCGCGCGCGCGGGCCGGCTCGCGCCGGCGGGCGCGGCACGCTACGCGGACCAGCGCACCGTCGAGCACGCGCTCGATGCCGACCTGACGACGCGCCTCCTGCGCGACGGCGCGACACGGCTGCATGCGAGCGCGCAGGAAATCCTGCTCGCCGCGCTCGCGACGGCGCTCGCCGACGCGGCGCACGCGAGCAGCGTCGGCGTGACGATCGAGCACCACGGCCGGGGCGACGGCGCCGACGCGGCGCTCGTGCGCGCGCTCGGCTGGTTCACGACGCTCTACCCGCTCGCCGTCGAGCGGCTCGACGCGCCGTCGCCGCTCGCACGCCTGCGCGCGGCAAAGGACGCGCTGCGCGCGGTGCCCGCGCATGGCCGCGGCTACGGACGGCTGCGCGACGCGGCGCCGGCGGACGATCCGCTCGCGACGAGCGCGCTGCCCGACGTCTGCTTCAACTATCTCGGCCAGATCGACGGCGCGCTGCCCGCCGCGTCGCGCATCCGGCTCGCCGGCGAGGACTGCGGCCCGATCGCCGACGACGACAACGATCGCGGCTTCGCGCTCGACATCGTGTCGTTCGTCGCGAACGGCCGGCTGGTCGTGCGCTGGAACTACGACGCGCGGCGCTTCGACGACACGCAGGCCCGCGCGATGGCTGCCCGCGCGCAGGCCGAGCTGCAGGCGCTGCTGGCGGCCGGCGACGCGCGGCCCGCCGTGGCGCCGAGCGATTTCCCGCTCGCGCGCGTGCCCGCGGACGCGCTGCCGGCGCTGCTCGACGCCGAGCCGCCCGTCGTCGACCTGTGGAGCCTCACGTCGACCCAGCAAGGGATGCTGTTCCACGCGCGCGCCGCCGATGCGTCGGCGGGCATCTATCTCGAACAGATCGTCGCGGCGATCGAAGGCGAATGCGACGCGGCGCGCCTCGAGCGCGCGTGGTCGCACGTCTATGCGCGGCACGACGCGCTGCGCGTGAGCTTCGCGTGGCGCGATCTCGACGATCCGGTGCAGCGCGTGCACGCGCCGCAGCCGCTTGCGCTCGAGATCCGCGAGATCGCCGCGCACGCCGATCCCGAGCAGGCGCTCGCCGCGTTCCTCGCCGAGGATCGCGCGCGCGGCGTCGATCTCGCGCGGCCGCCGCTGATGCGCGTGACGCTGCTGCGCCGCGACGGCG
Source organism: Burkholderia stagnalis (assembly GCF_039848545.1). Lineage (NCBI taxonomy): Bacteria > Pseudomonadati > Pseudomonadota > Betaproteobacteria > Burkholderiales > Burkholderiaceae > Burkholderia > Burkholderia stagnalis. Next base: position 148,267 of record NZ_CP156687.1, on the reverse strand, counting down.
CGCCGTGGCGGCTCGTGTGGACCCATCATCACGCGCTGCTCGACGGCTGGTCGATGGCGATCCTGCTCGGCGAAGTCGCGCACTGCTATGCGGCGGACGCCGCGGGCCGCGCGCCGTCGCTGCCCGCCGCGCCGTCGTATGCCCGCTTCGTCGCCGCGCGGCTGCGCGCGCAGCATGACCTGCGCGACGCCGAAGCATTCTGGCGCGCCACGCTCGGCCCGCGCCACGCGCCGCTCGATCTCGGCTTGACGGCCGTGGCCGGCAGCGCCCCGCACGCAACACAAACGGGCACGGTACGCCGCGTGCTGCCGCCCGAACTGACGGCCGCGTTGAACGCCGTCGCCGCGCGCGAGCGGGTGACGCTCAACACCGTCGTCGAAGGCGCGTATGCATTGCTGCTGTCGCGCGTCGCGCGCAGCCGCGACGTCACGTTCGGCGTCACGTTCTCCGGGCGCGACGCCGAGGTCGCCGACGTCGAGCGGATGGTCGGCGCGCTGATCTCGACGCTGCCCGTGCGCGTCGACTGCCGGCCCGCGCTGCCGGTCGGCACGTTCCTGCGCCAGCTGTTCGCCGCGCAGTCGGAGGTCGGCAGGCACGCGCATTGCAGCCTCGTCGACGTCCAGCGCTGGAGCGGCGCGAGCGCACAGCAGCCGCTGTTCGACAGCGTGTTCGTCTATGAAAACTACCCGGTCGACCGCGACGCGGGCGCGCATGCCGGTGGGCTGCGCATCGGTGCAATCGAGGCGAACGAGGCGTCGAACTATCCGCTGATGCTGTACGTGAAGCCGAACGCGGACGGGCTCGTCATCGACGCGGTGCACGACGCGGCGCGCCTGCCTGCCGCGCGGGCGGGCGCACTCGTCGATGCGCTCGTCGAGCTTGCGGCGGGTATCGCGTACGGGCGCGGCGATGCGATCGGCGCGCTTGCTTCGTGTGCTGCGGATGGCGCGGTGGCGGCTGCTTCCGCAGGGTCGGCGGACGCCGAAGCGGCGATCGCGCCGGTGTCCCTGCCGCACGACGCCGACGCCGACGCCAACACCGACACGCTGATCGACCTGTTCGCCCGCGCCCTCGATGCCGCGCCGGCGAGCGCGATCCACGGCCCGGACCGCACCGTCACGCGCGCCGCGCTGCTTGCCGAAGCGGGCGAGCTCGCCGAACGGCTCGCCGCAGCCGGCGCCGGCCCCGGCACGACGGTCGCCGTCTGCCTGCCGCGCGGCGTCGACTTGCTCGCGGCGCTCGTCGGCACGCTGCTCGCGGGCGCCGCCTATGTGCCGATCGATCCGCTGCTGCCCGCCGAGCGCCGCGCGATGATGCTCGCCGACTCGACACCCGTCGCGATCATCGCGGATCCGGCCGGCAACATCGGCGATGTGGCCGTGCCGGTCGTGGCGCCGTCATGCGCACCCGCCGCCACCGATGGCCTCGCCGCCGCGCGCACCGCGCTCGCCCGCGCCCGCCGCGCGCATCCGGCCGCGCTCGCGTACACGATCTTCACGTCGGGCAGCACGGGCCGCCCGAAGGGCGTCGACGTGCGCCGCGGCGCGCTCGTCAATCTGCTGCGCAGCTTCGCCGCGCGCTTCCCGCTCGGCCCGGACGACGTGCTGACGAGCGTGACGACCGTGTCGTTCGACATCGCGGCGCTCGAGCTCTTCCTGCCGCTCGTGACCCGCGCGCACCTCGCGATCGCGTCCGCCGAGACGGCCGCGAACGGCGTCGCGCTCGCACGCGAGCTCGCCGGGCGCAGGACCACCGTGATGCAGGCGACGCCGCTCACGTGGCGCCTGCTGCTGTCGGCCGACTGGCGTCCGCAGCCGGGCTTTCAAGCGTGGTGCGGCGGCGAAGCGCTGCCCGCCGATCTCGCCGCGGCGCTGCTCGCGCGCGGCGTCGCGCTGCTGAACGTCTACGGGCCGACCGAAACGACGATCTGGTCGGCCGCGCTGCCCGTTGCCGATGCGGCCGCAGCCGCGCGCATCGGCGGCGCGCTCGACGCGACGCGCCTGCGCGTCGTCGATGCCGACGGCCACGAAACGCCGCCCGGCGTGGTCGGCGAGCTGACGATCGCGGGCGCGGGCCTCGCGCAGGGCTATACGCGCGCACCGGGCCGCACCGCGCGCAGCTTCCGCCCCGATCCGTTCGCGGCCGAGCCCGGCGCGCGGCTGTATGCGACGGGCGACCTCGCGGTGCGCAACGGCGACGGCACGCTGACGCTGCTCGGCCGCGCGGACGACCAGGTGAAGATCAACGGCTACCGGATCGAGCTCGGCGACGTCGAAGCGCACCTGCGTGCGCTCGACAACGTCGCCGACGCGGCCGCGACGGTCCGGCGCGGCCTCGACGGCCGCGCGTGGGGGCTCGAGGCGCATCTCGTGCTGCGCGACCCGGCCAGGCCGTTCGACGACGCGCCGCTGCGCGACGCGCTCGCACGCCGCCTGCCCGCGTACATGGTGCCGCAGGTCTTCGCGCTGCACGGCGCGCTGCCGCGCACCGCGAACGGCAAGCTCGACCGCCGCACGCTGGCGACGCCGCCCGCACGGCCGCGCGCGGCCGCCCCCGAGCGCGCGGCCGCGAACGCGCTCGAGGAGATGGTATGCGCGCTGTGGCGCCGCGCGTTCGACAACGCGCCGGTCGCGCCCGACAGCGACTTCTTCGACCTGGGCGGCAATTCGCTGCTGCTCACGCGCATCCACGCGCGGGTGATCCAGGTGTTCGGCGTCGAGCCGCCGCTCGGCGACATGCTCGCGAGCCGCACGCCGGCCGACATGGCCGCGCTGATCCAACGCCACGAAAGCGCGCCCGGCGCGGCATCGAAGGTCGCGGCCGCGTGGCTGCGGCTGCGCGACATGTCGCCGGCCGAACGCGATGCGCTGCGGCAGCAGCATGCGGCGCGCACGGCCGCGCAACCGGCGGCCGACGCCGTCAACGAGGAGATCGACAATGCGAATTGAAGGAACGACCGCGCTCGTGACGGGCGCGGCAAGCGGCATCGGCAAGCGCTTCTGCGAGGCGCTGCTCGCGGCGGGCGCGGCGCGCGTGATCGCGCTCGACCATCACGCACCGGGCCTGCGCGCGCTCGCCGATACGCTCGGCGCGCCCGCGCGGCTGCGCACGATGGCGGTCGACGTGAGCCAGGAACGCGCGGTCGCGGCCGCGATGGCCGCGCTCGTCGACGACGGCCAGGTGCCCGACGTGCTCGTCAACAACGCGGGCGTGCTGCGCGACGGCCGGCTCGCGACGCTCGATGCGCACCGCTACGCGCGCAAGCTGCCCACCGCGCAATGGGGCAGCGTGCTCGGCATCAACCTGACGGGGCCGTTCCTGCTCGCGCGCGAGTTCGTCGCGGCGCGGCTCGAAGCCGACGCGACGCGCGAGGGCCTGATCGTCAACATCTCGTCGGTCAGCAGCGCCGGCAACGCGGGGCAGTCGAACTACGCGGCCGCGAAAGCGGGCCTCGACGCGCTGACCCGCACCTGGGCGCTCGAGCTCGCCGAGCACCGCGTGCGCGTCGCGGGCCTCGCGCCCGGCCTCACCGACACGCCGATGGCGGCCACGCTCGATGCCGCGACCCGCGCGCGGCTGATCGACGAGATGCCGCTCAAGCGGATGGTGTCGACCGACGAAATCTGGCTCGGGCTGCGCTTCATCATCGAATGCGACGCCTACGTCGGCCGCACGCTCGCGATCGACGGCGGCGCCGCGTTCGGATGAGCGTCGCCGCGCCTTTCACTTCGGATTACCGATCTTTCGATTTCACAAGGAGAACGCAGATGGCAGACCTCGATCACGACACCGTTTACACGGTCGTCATCAACGACGAAGAACAGTATTCGATCTGGCCGACCTACCGGCCCGTGCCGGCCGGCTGGCGCGAAGTCGGCAAGACCGGCACCGAGGACGAATGCATCGCGTACGTCGACCAGGTATGGACCGACATGCGCCCGCTCAGCCTGCGGCGTTTCCTCGAGCAGTCCCAGCCGCAGTCCTGAGCGTCACCCTGCCGATCCCGATGCCGAACCGACGGAGCGTACATGATTCACGATAACGGTCTTGATCTCGATTTCGATCTCGATCTCGCGTTGCTGAAATCGCTGGCGGGCGACGACGTCGCCGCGAGCGCCCCCGACCGCGCGATTCCGCGCCGGCCGCCCGGCACGGACGCGCCGCTGTCGTTCGCGCAGCAGCGCCTGTGGTTCCTGCACGAACTGAACGAAAGCGGCAACGGCTACACGATCGGCAGCGCGTTCCGGCTGCGCGGCGCGCTCGACGAGACGCTGTTCGTCGAATGCGTCGACGCGCTCGTGCGTCGCCACGACGCGTTGCGCACCGCGATCCGCGTGCGCGACGGCGTGCCCGGGCAGCACGTGTGCGCGCCCGGCCACGCCGACATCGCGGTCGAGGACTGGACCGGCCGCCCCGGCGCCGCGCAGCACGCGACGCTCGTCGAGGCCGCGCGCGCGCTGTTCGCGACGCCGTTCGATCTCGCGGCGGGCCGCCCGTTCCGGCTGCGCGTCGTGCGGCTGTCCGCGCACGAGCACGCGGTGCTGATGCATCTCGATCACCTGTTCGGCGACGCCACGTCGATGAGCATCCTGCTGCGCGAGCTGATCGCGCTGTACGACGCGCGGCGCGCGGGCCGCGCGCACGCGCTGCCGCCGCTCGGCATCACGTATGGCGATTTCGCGGCATGGCAGCGCGCGGGCGGCGAGGACTGGGCGCGCGAGCGCGCGTACTGGCGCACGCAGCTCGCCGGCGCGACGCCGCTCGAGCTGCCGCTCGACGGCGTGCGCGGCGTGCGGCGGGCTCGCGCGGCGCACGCCGATCGCCTGCTGTCGTGCACGATCCCCGGCCCCATCGTGACGGCACTCGACCGCCTCGCGCGCGACGAGCGCACGACGCCGTTCGCCGTGCTCGTCGCGGGCTTCATGGCGCTGGTCGCGCGACATGCGCGACAGGACGACATCGTGATCGGCACGTCGGTGTCCGGGCGCGAGCGGGTCGAGACGCAGGCGATGGTCGGCTTCTTCGCGAACATGGTCGTGCTGCGCGGCGACCTGTCCGGCGACCCGGGCCTGCGCGAGCTGACGCGCCGGCAGACGGCCGTGATCCGCGATGCGATGAGCCACGCGGCGCTGCCGTACGACAAGCTCGTCGACGACTTGCGCGTGCCGCGCGAGGCGGGCCGCAATCCGCTGTTCCAGATCGCCGTCACGATGCTCGACCAGCGGCCCGACGCGACCTTCGCGCTCGGCGGCCTGACGGTCGAGCCGATCATCGCGCAGGAGGCGTCGCGCTTCGATCTCGAACTGTTCTTCGCGCGCGACGGCGACGGCCTCGCGCTCGCGCTGTCGTTCGACGCGGACCTGTTCGAGCGCACGTCGATCGAGCGGCTCGCCGCGCAGTACGTCGCACTGCTCGAACACGCGGGGCGCGAGCCGGACCTGCCGTTTTCGCGGCTCGCGCTGTCGAGCGGGCTCGCGAGCGCAGTCGCGGCAGTCGATGCCGCACCGGCCCGCGCCGCACCGCCCGCCGCGCGCTTCGCGCCGGTTTGCGAGCGCGTGCGCGAGCACGCGCGGGCGCGGCCCGACGCGATCGCGCTGCGCTGCGGCGACGCGACGCTCAGCTACCGCGCGCTCGACGCGCGCGCCGACGCGCTCGCGCATCGGCTCGTCGACGCCGGCTTCGGCGCAGGCACGCGTGTGGGCCTGTGGTTCCGGCCCGGCTTCGACACGATCGTCGCGATGCTTGCCGTGCTGCGCGCGGGGGCCGCGTACATCCCGCTCGACCCCGGCTATCCGGAAGCACGCGTGCTGACGGTGCTCGAGGACGCGCAACCTGCCGTCGTGCTCACCGAGCGCACGCTCGAGGCCACGCTGCCCGCCGCCGCGCACGCGAGCGCGGCGATCTGGTCGATCGACGACGACGCGCCGCCTGTCGCATCGCCGCCGCCATTGCCCGCGCCCGACCCCGACGCGCTCGCGTACGTGATCTTCACGTCGGGCTCGACGGGCCGCCCGAAAGGCGTGTGCGTGACGGCCCGCAATCTCGCGCGGCTGTTCACGTCGACGGAAACGCTGTTCGGCTTCGACGAGACCGACGTGTGGACGCTGTTCCATTCGACCGCGTTCGACTTCTCGGTATGGGAAATCTGGGGCGCGCTCGCGCACGGCGGCGAACTCGTCATCGTGCCGGAGGCCGTGCGCCGCACGGCCGACGCGTTCTACGACCTGCTGTGCGACGCGCGCGTGACCGTGCTGAACCAGACACCGTCGGCGTTCCGCCAGCTGATCGCCGAGGAGGAGCGCAACGGCCGCGAGGCGGAGCTTGTGCTGCGCCACGTGATCTTCGGCGGCGAGGCGCTCGAACTGGCGAGCCTGCGCGGCTGGATCGACCGCCACGGCGACGACACGCCGGCCCTCGTCAACATGTACGGCATCACCGAGACGACCGTGCACGTCACCTATCGGCGCATCACGCTCGCCGACGTGCGCGGCCGCAACGGCAGCCTGATCGGCGAGCCGCTGCCCGACATGACGATCCGCCTCGTCGACCCGCATCTGCAGCCCGTGCCGCCCGGCATGGTCGGCGAGATTCTCGTCGGCGGCGCAGGCGTGTCGCGCGGCTATCTCGGCCGCGATGCGCTGACGGCCGAGCGCTTCGTCGTCGATGCGGCCGGCGCCCGCCTCTATCGCAGCGGCGATCTCGGGCGCATCGACGCGCACGGCCGGCTCGAATATCGCGGCCGCGCCGATCAGCAGGTCAAGCTGCGCGGCTTCCGGATCGAGCTCGGCGACATCGACGCGGCGCTGCGCGCACATCCGGCCGTCGCCGACTGCGCGATCGTCGTGACGGGCGCGGGCGACGCCGCGCAGCTCGTCGCGTACGCGGTGCCGCGCGGTGGCGATGGCGGCGCCGATGCAGCGGAGGCCGGAACCGGCGCCGCGCCCGGCTGGCGCGACAGCTTCGACATGATCTACAGCGGCGACGCGGCCGACGACGAGCTGCTCGACATCGTCGGCTGGACCGACAGCTACGACGGCGAACCGATCCCGCGTGACGAGATGCGGATGTGGCGCGACGAAATGCTCGCGCGGATCCGCGAGCGGGCGCCGCGCCGGGTGCTCGAGATCGGCTGCGGCAGCGGCATGCTGCTGCTGCCGCTCGCCGCGTCGTGCGAGCGCTTCGTCGGGCTCGATTTCTCCGCGCAGGCGATCGCGCGGCTCGGCCGCGTCGTCGAGCGGCGCGGGCTGCGCACGGTGACGCTGATCGAACGCGCCGCCGACGCGCTCGACGGCCTCGCGCACGATTTCGACACGATCGTCGTCAACTCGGTCGCGCAATACTTTCCCGATGCCGCCTATGCGCTGCGCGTGATCGAGCGCGCGCTCGACCATCTCGCGCCGGGCGGCCGGCTGATCGTCGGCGACCTGCGCAGCCTGCCGCTGCTGCGGCAGTTCCAGGCGACGAAGCTGCTGCGCCGGCGCGACGGCGCGCGCGAGCGCGCGACGCTGCGCGCGCAGCTGGACCGGCTCGTCGCGCAGGAACCCGAGCTGCTGTTCGATCCGGCCTTGTTCGACGCGCTCGCGGCGCGGCGCGACGACGTCGCCGACGTCGACGTGCGGCTGAAGCACTTCGCGAGCGGCAACGAGCTCGCGTCGTATCGCTATGACGCGATCATCACGAAGACGGGCGGCGCGGCGGCGGCTCGCGCCGTGCCGGCTGCCGCGCCGCGCGACATCGACGCGGCCGCCGCGGCGGACCTCCGCGTGCTGTGCGACGACGCGCTGCGCGCCGATGCCGGCGTCGTCGTCCGGCGGATTCCGAACGCCCGGCTCGCGCACGCGAACGCGTTCGTCGCGTGGCTCGATGCCGCCGACGACGGCGCGACACTGCCCGACGGCTTCGCAACGACGGCGCCGGACGCGGCGGTCGATCCGGCCGCCGTCGACATAGCGACGTCGGCGGCCGGTGCGGCTTGCCGGCTGCGCTGGTCGGACGGCCGCGCAGATGGCGCGTTCGACGCGTTCGTCGCGCCGCTCGACGCCGCGTCCGGGATGCCCCGCGCGGCGACGAGGGGCGTATCCGATGCATCCGGTGCCTCCGGTGCCTCGAACGCGCTTGCGCCGAGCACGGCCTCGCTTTCCGCCGACGCCGACCTGCTGCGTTTCTTCAACGTACCGTTCCGCCAGCCCGACGACCTGCCGCGCACCTTGCGCGCGCATCTGCACAAGCGCCTGCCCGCGCACATGGTGCCGTCCGCCGTGCTGCTGCTCGACCGCCTGCCGCTCACGCCGAACGGCAAGCTCGACCGCGCGGCGCTGCCGTCCATCCATCAGGCAGCGGCCGTCGCCGATACGACGGAGCGCGACACGCGCGATGCGGCGACCGTGACCGAGCGGCTCGTCGCGGCCGTCTTCGTCGAGGTGCTCGGCGTCGCGCGCGTGGGCCGTGCCGGCCACTTCTTCGAACTCGGCGGCCATTCGCTGCTCGCGACGCAAGTGGTCGCGCGGCTGCGTGACGATCACGGGATCGACCTGCGGCTGCGGACGATCTTCGACCATCCGACCGTGCAGGACCTCGCCGCCGCGATCGACGCGGCGGCGAACGCGGATGCGATCGGCGAACCGACGGAAGCATCGCCGACCGCGCAACCGATGCAGCGCGACAGCGATCGCGCTGAAGCGCAGTCGCATACGTCGGTGTCGGTGGAGGCGTCCGCGTCTGCGTCTGCGTCTGCGTCTGCGTCTGCGTCTGCGGATGCGGATGCGGATGCGGATGCGGATGCGGATGCGGATGCGGATGCGAAGTCGGGGTCGGGGTCGGAGTCGGAGTCGGAGTCGGAGTCGGAGTCGGAGTCGGAGTCGGAGTCGGAGTCGGAGTCGGAGTCGGAGTCGGAGTCGGAGTCGGAGTCGGAGGCAGAGGCAGAGGCAGAGGCAGAGGCGACGGCGACGGCGCGCAACCCCATCCCCCACCCCGAATCGGCAACCGAAGCCGCCCCGATCCACACCGCCCCGCTGTCATTCGCGCAGCAGCGCTTCTGGTTCCTCGATCGCCTCGCGGGCGACGACAGCGCGCTCTATCACATCGCGTCCGCGCTGCGCCTGCGCGGGCCGCTCGACGTCGCCGCCGCAACGCGCGCGATCGACGCGATCGTCGCGCGGCACGACAGCCTGCGCACGACGTTCGCGCTCGTCGGCGACGCACCGCGCCAGCGCGTGCACGCCGCGTGGCGCCCGGCCCTGCGCATCGTCGACCTCACGGGCGCGGACGACGCCGCCGTGCGCGACGCGGCCCGCCGCTTCGCCCGCGAGCGCTTCGACCTCGCCGCCGAGCCGCCGCTGCGCGTCGGCCTGCTGACGCTCGGCGCGCACGATGCGCTGCTCGTCGTGGCGATGCATCACATCGTCTGCGACGGCTGGTCGCTCGGCCTGTTCGCGCGCGAGTTCGCGCATGGCTACGCGCACGGCGCGCCGCTGGCGCCGCTGCCGTTCGGCTATGCCGACTACGCGGCGCGCCAGCGCGAAGCGGCGGCCGGCGCACGCCTCGACACGGCGCTGGCCCGCTGGCGGCAGCGGCTCGCGGGCGCGCCCGAGGCACTCACGCTCGCGACCGACCGGCCGCGGCGCGCGCAGCGCAGCCACGCGGGCGGCAAGGTGTCGTTCACGCTGGACGCCGACGAAACGGCCGCGTTGCGCGCGCTCGCGCGGCAGACGGGCACGACGCTGTTCGTCGTGCTGCTCGCGGGCTACGCGTGGCTGCTCGCGCGCGACGCCGACCAGGACGAGGTCGTGATCGGCAGCCCGATCGCCCAGCGGCCGTCGCGCGACGCCGAGCAGATGATCGGCTGCTTCCTGAACACGCTGCCGCTGCGCTGCGACTTCCGCGGCGAACCGAGCGCGCGCGACGCGCTCGGCCGGCTGCGCGACGTCGTGCTCGACGCGTTCGAATGGCAGGACGTGCCGTTCGAGACGATCGTCGCCGCGTCGGGCCAACCGCGCACGCCCGACCGCACGCCGCTGTTCCAGGCGATGCTCGTGCTGCAGAGCGCGCCCCGGCATGCGATGCGCCTGCCGGGGCTCGAGATCGACGCGTTCGACGACGACGAAACGGCCGCGCAGTTCGAACTCACGCTGTTCGCCCACGAGGACACGGCGTCCGGGCAACTGCGGCTCGACTGGCAATACGACGCCGAGCTGTTCGACCGCGCGACGATCGACGCGCTGAGCGCGCGGCTGCGCCGCCTGTATGCGGATCTCGCGCGCCGGCCCGACACGCCGCTCGCGCGGCTCGACGGCCTCGACGACGCGGCGCGCGCGCAATTGCTCGCCTTCGGCGACCGTCGCGCGGCGCGGCTCGACGCACCGCTCGTGCACGATGCGATTGCACGGCACGCGCGCACCGCGCCCGGCCATCCGGCGCTCGTCGCATCCGATCGCACGCTCGACTACGGCGGGCTCGATGCCGCCGCGAACCGGCTCGCGCGCCAGCTGCGCGCAATGGGCATCGGCGCTGGAACCGGCGAAACCGGCACAACCGGCGCAACCGGCGAAAGCATCGTCGCCGTCGCGCTCAAGCGCTCGATCGACGCCGTCGTCGCGCTCGTGGCGATCCTGCGGGCGGGCGGCGTCTACGTGCCGGTCGATCCGGAGCAGCCGCCCGCGCGCGTGACGACGATCGTCGGCGAGGCAAGGCCGGCGCTCGTGATCACGCGCGCGGCGCTTGCGCCGCGCTTCGCCGATGCGGCCCGCGCGATGCTGCTCGTCGATCGCGACGCCGGCGCGATCGATGCGCGCGACGCGTCGCCGCTCGATGCGCCCGTGCATCCGGACGCGCTCGCGTACGCGATCTTCACGTCGGGCTCGACCGGCGTGCCGAAGGGCGTCGCGATCAGCCATCGCAGCCTGGCCGCGTCGACGGCGGCGCGCCTGCATGCGTATCCGCCCGTGGCGAGCATGCTGCTCGTGCCGTCGCTCGCGTTCGACAGCTCGATCGCGACCCTCTTCTGGATGCTCGCGAGCGGCGGCACGCTGCATATCCCGGACGCCGCCCACGCGCGCGACCCGCGTGCGCTGGCCGCGGCGGTCGAGCACGGCCGCATCGCGGGCTGGCTCGGCGTGCCGTCGCTGTACGCGCTCGCGGTGGACCTGTGCGCGCCGTCGCTCGCGTCGCTCGACGTCGTCGTGCTGGCGGGCGAGACGCTGGGCGCGAACGTCGTCGACGCGCACTATCGGCATGGCCCGGCCTGCACGCTCGCGAACGAATACGGCCCGACCGAGGCGACCGTCTGGGCGAGCGTGCATTTCGTCGAGCGCGCGGCGGCCGGCGCCGCGCCGATCGGCACGCCGATCGCGGGCAGCCGCCTCGTCGTGCTCGATCGCCACGGCGCGCTCGCGCCGGTCGGCGTCGAAGGCGAGCTGGCCATCGGCGGCGCCGGCGTCGCGCGCGGCTACCTGCATCGCCCCGGGCTCACCGCCGCGCGCTTCGTGCCGGACCCGTTCGCACACGGCGAACGGCTGTACCGCACCGGCGACCGGGTCCGCTGGCGGCGCGACGGCACGCTCGACTTCATCGGCCGGCGCGACGCGCAGGTCAAGCTGCGCGGCATCCGCATCGAGCTGGACGAGATCGACGCGTGCCTCGCGTCGCATCCGCGGGTCCGGCAAGCGGCCTCGCGCGTGCTGTCGCATGCGGACGGCCGGCAGGAACTGATCGCCTACGCGGTGCTCGGCGACGGCGTCGATGCAGGCAGCGCCGACGGCATGCACGGCATCGACGACGTGGCCGACGCGCTGCGCACCCATCTCGCCGCACACCTGCCCGCCGCCGCCGTGCCGGCGCGCGTGCTCGCGATCGACGCGTTGCCCGTCAATGCGAACGGCAAGCTCGACCGCGACCGGCTGCCCGCGCCCGGGCCGGTGCGCGCCGCCGTGCGCGGCGAGGCCGGCAGCCCGACCGAAGCCGCGATGCGCGCGCTGTGGGAGGAGCTGCTCGGCCATCCGGTCGACGCGCTGCAGGCGGACTTCTTCACGCTCGGCGGCGATTCGCTGCTCGCCGTCAAGCTGATCGCGCGGATCGAGCATCGCTTCGGCGTCGCGCTGCCGCTTGCCGACCTGTTCTCGCACGCCGGCATCGAGGCGCTGAGCGCGGCCGTCGATCGCGCCGCGGCCAGGGCACGCACGCCGCACGCGACACCCGTGCGCGCGGATGTCGCGTCGGGCGCCGCCGTGATCCCGCTGGGCGGCGGCGCGCACGCGCCCCGCGCGACGATCGCGCTGCTGCCCGACATCTCGGGGCTCGTCGTGTCGCTCGTGCCGCTCGCGGCGGCGCTCGGCGCGCGCTATCGCGTGCTCGGGCTGCAGGCGGCCGGCCTCGACGAACGCGCGGCGCCGCTCGCCGACGTCGAGGCGATCGCCGACGCGCATGCACGCGCGCTCGTCGACGCGACCGGGGCGGCGGGCGGAGCAGGCGCGGCGAACGCGCCGCTCGTGCTCGTCGGGTATTCGTGGGGCGCGAGCGTCGCCGCGTGGGTCGCGCGCGCGCTCGAACGCGACGGCGCGGCGCCATGCCTCGTCGTCGCGCTCGACGCGCCGCCCGCGAGCGACGCCGATTTCGCTGCGCAATTGCCCGCCGACGAACCGGGCCTGCTCGAATACATGACGACCGCGCTCACGCAGTCGCTCGGCCGCGACCTGCGGATCGACGCGGCGACGCTCGCGCCGCTGTCGCACGCGCAGCGGATCGACGCGTTCGCCGAACGGCTCAGGGCCAGCGGCGTCGTGCCGCCCGACGTGCCCGCGAGCCGCATCGCGCGGATGGTCGACGTGTACCGCGCGAATCTCGCGGCCGACAAGGCGCTCGCCGGCCGCCCGGCGCCCGCGCCGATCGGCGCGCCCGTCGCCGTCTGGGTGAGCGACGGCGGCACGCATCCTGCCGGACGCGGCGCGGATCTCGGCTGGTCGGCGCGCACGTCGGCGGGCGTCTCGCTCCATCGCGCGGCGGGCGACCACCTGAGCATGGTGCGCGCCCCGCATCTGGGCGCGCTCGCCAACGCGATCGCCGCGCGCATCGACGCGGCGCTCGACGGGGCCGGCGCGTGCACTGCATCCCGCGATACCGGATTCCAGGAGGGTCACACGTCATGAAAGCCCTGTTCGTCAACGTCTCGTCGGTCGGGCACGTCGTGCCGACGCTCGGGCTCGTGCGCGCGCTCGTGCAACACGGCATCGAGGTCGCGTATCTCGAGATCGACGCGCACCGCGCGGAACTCGAGGCGAACGGCGCGCGCTTCGTGCCGTTCGCGCCGTTCTCGCCGTATCGGGGCCCGCAGGGCGCGCAGGTGCTGGCGCTGCCCGCGGTGCTCGCGCACTGCGCGGTCGACGCGACGCAAACCGTGCTCGAGGCGATCGACGCCGAGCGCCCCGACATCGTCGTCCACGACCTGCTGTGCACGTGGGGCCGCCTCGCCGCCGATCTCGCGGGCGTGCCGAGAATCGCGTCGGTCGCGTCGGCGGCGCTCACGCGCGACATGCTGACCCGCGAACCGATCGCGCGCGCGTGGCGCGCGGCGGCGGGCGACCCGGGCGCCTTCGACGCGTTCGTCGCGCACTGCTGGGACGCCATCGGCCGGCGCTACGGCTGCCCGCCCGAGGACGGCGTCTCGACCGCGCTCAACACCGCGCCGACCAACCTCGTCCACCTGTCGCGCACGCTGCAGCCGAACGCGGATGCGTTCGGCGCCGACTATCTGTTCTGCGGCTCCGGCGAGCCCCGGCGGCTCGTCGCGCAGGATTTCGACTGGTCGCGCGTCGGCGCGCGGCCGGTGGTCTATGCGAGCTTCGGCACCGCGCACGATCCGGGCCATGCGTTCTACGCGGCGCTCGCGCGCGCGATGCACGACGTCGACGCGACGCTCGTGGCGGTCGAGAGCCCGTCGATGACGCAGCCCGGGCCGATCGCCTGGCCGGACGGCACGATCGTCTGCGCGAACGGCGCCGCGCCGCAGCTCGCGCTGCTCGAGCGCGCGGTGCTGTTCGTGAGCCACGTCGGCGGCGGCGCGGTGCGCGAGGCCGCATGGACCGGAACGCCCATGCTCGGCCTGCCGCAGACCTTCGAGCAGGACCTGCTGCTGCAGCGCCTGACCGAACACGGCGTGGCCCGGCGCCTGTCGCCGGCACCCGACGCCGGCGAGATCGCCGCCGCCGTGCGCGCGATGCTCGCCGACCCGGCGCTGCGCGCGCGCGCCGCGCGCCTTGCCATGTCGGAGCGCGCATCGAACGCGCAGCAGCAGGCGCTCGATGCGATCGTCGGCGCGATGCGCGCCCGGCCGCCCTCACACGCGGCGCGGCCGTCGCCGCACGCCGACGCGAATTGACCCACCCGAAGCACCCGCCGCATTCACCGAAGCCGAGGAAACACGACCATGTTCTACCAGCCCGAGCTGTTCCCCATGATCCCCGCCGTCGCGCACGGCTGGGAAACCATCCTGCGCGAGCTCGACGAACTCGCGCAGGCCGCCTTCATCAAGTGGCCCGAGACGAACATCTACGACGGCAACTGGACCGTCTTCCCGCTCTTCAAGGCCGAGCAGCGCGTCGAGCAGAACTGCCTGCTGTGCCCGGAGACGACGCGCCTGCTCGAAACGGTGCCGGGCCTCGTGAACGCCGGCTTCTCGTCGCTCGCGCCGGGGACCTACATCGGCCCGCATTACGGCTACACGAACGAAGTGCTGCGCTGCCACATCGGCCTCAAGCCGTCGGAGAACTGCGCGATCCGCGTCGGCCCGGACGTGCGCAGCTGGAGCGCCGGCTCGTGCCTCGTGTTCGACGACACCACCGAGCACGAAGCGTGGAATCGCGGCACGAAGACGCGCGTCGTGCTGCTGTTCGACTTCAAGCGCGACCCGTCGCGCACCGTCACGTTCCCCGCCGAGTTCCACACCTACTGAGCACGCCGCCATGTCCACGTTACTCGTCACCGGCTCGGCCGGCCTGATCGGCTCCGAAGTCGTCGAAACGCTCGCGCCCGGCTTCGAACGCGCGATCGGCATCGACAACAACCTGCGCGCCAGCTTCTTCGGCGACGCGGGCGACACGACGCGCCGCCGCGCCCACCTCGAGCGCGCGGTGCCCAACTACGTCCATTACGCGCTCGACGTGCGCGATCGCGCGGGCGTCCTGAAGCTGCTCGCCGACAATCCGCCCGACCTCGTCGTGCACGCGGCCGCGCAGCCGAGCCACGATCTCGCCGCGCGCATGCCGTTCGACGACTTCGACGTCAACGCGGGCGGCACGCTGAACCTGCTCGAGGCGACGCGCCGCGCGAACCCCGAGGCCGTATTCGTCCATCTGTCGACGAACAAGGTGTATGGCGACGGCCCGAACCGCCTGAAGCTGGCCGAGACGGACACGCGCTGGGTCTACGCGGACCCGGCCGACGCGCTCGGCATCGGCGAGGATTTTCCGATCGACCAGTCGTGCCATTCGGTGTTCGGCGCATCGAAGGTCGCGGCCGACGTGATGGTGCAGGAGTACGGCCGCTACTTCGGGCTGCGCACCTGCTGCCTGCGCGGCGGCTGCCTGACCGGGCCGAACCAGTCGGGCGTGCAGCTGCACGGCTTCCTCAACCACCTGACGCGCACCGTCGTGCTCGGCAACGAATACCGGATCTTCGGCTACCGGGGCAAGCAGGTGCGCGACAACATCCATTCGCGCGACGTCTGCGGCTTCATCCGCGCGTTCTACGACGCGCCGCGCGTGGCCGAGGTCTACAACCTCGGCGGCGGCGCGGACAACAGCATCTCGGTGATCGAGGCGCTCGACGCCGTCGGCCGCGCGAGCGGGCGCAAGCCGGTCACCGCGTACGTCGACGAGGCGCGCATCGGCGATCACATCTGCTACGTCAGCGACCTGACGAAAATCCGGTCGCATTACCCCGACTGGCGCATCACGACGCCGCTCGACGCCCTCATCGACGAGATGGTCGAGCGCCTGCTCGTCGCCGAGGGCATCGGCCGGCCGTCGTATCACGGCGCCTGAGCGCCGCACCCACCCGCGGACGCGGCCGGCTGGCCGCGTCATCGACGTCTTCGAATCAGGAGCGACATCGTGAAGTTCACCCGCAAACGCATTCTGGTCACGGGAGGCGCCGGCTTCCTGGGGTCGCACCTGTGCGAGCGCCTCGTGCGGCTCGGACACGACGTGCTGTGCATCGACAACTATCTGACGGGCGCGAAGGACAACGTCGCGGCGCTGCTCGGCCATCCGCGCTTCGAGCTGCTGCGGCACGACGTGACGCTGCCGCTGCGCGTCGAGGTCGACGAGATCTACAACCTCGCGTGTCCGGCATCGCCGCAGCACTACCAGCGCGATCCCGTGCAGACGATCAAGACGAGCGTGGTCGGCGCGATCAACGTGCTCGGGCTCGCGAAACGCACGGGCGCGCGCGTGCTGCAGGCGTCGACGAGCGAGGTGTACGGCGACCCCGTCGTCCATCCGCAGCCGGAGAGCTATCGCGGCAACGTCAGCCTGCACGGCCCGCGCGCGTGCTACGACGAAGGCAAGCGCTGCGCGGAGACGCTGTTCTTCGAATATCACCGGCGGGACGGGGTCGACATCAAGGTCGTGCGGATCTTCAACACGTACGGGCCGCGGATGCAGCACGACGACGGCCGCGTCGTGTCGAACTTCATCGTGCAGGCGCTGCGCGGCGACGACCTCACGCTGTACGGCGACGGCAGCCAGACGCGCGCATTCTGCTACGTCGACGATCTCGTCGGCGGGCTGATCCGGATGATGCAGACGCCCGCCGACGTGACCGGGCCCGTCAACCTCGGCAACCCGGTCGAGATCCGGGTGCGCGCGCTCGCCGAGCGCATCGTCGCGCTGACGGGCTCGCGCTCGCGGATCGTCGCGCATCCGCTGCCGGTCGACGATCCGACGCAGCGCTGCCCCGACATCGGCCGCGCGCGCGAATGGCTCGGCTGGGAGCCGGCCGTCGCGCTCGACGACGGGCTGCGCCGCACGATCGAGTATTTCAGCGCGAAGCTCGGCGTGCCTGCGCGCGCGACGGATGACGCGCCGGCGCTCGACGAGCAGCCGGTGCTGATGCCGGCGTCGTGATGGCGTGATGGCGTGGTGGCGTGGTGGCGTGACGCGGTGACGCGGTGACGCCGTGACGCCGTGACGCCGTGACGCCGTGACGCCGTGACGCCGTGACGCGGTGACGCCGTGACGCCGTGACGCCGTGACGCCGTGACGCCGTGACGCGGTGACGCGGTGACGCCGTGACGCCGCGCGGGGCGTGGCGATCGCGCGGGCCGGGCGCGGTGGACGCCCACCGCGCTCGCGCCTTCAACGCTGCGCGCCGCGCAGCTTCGCGTGCGCCGCGAACACCACGCGCGTGAGTCGCGACAGCAGCCGCGTATGCGGCGGCTGCCAGTTCAGGTCCATGTCGTGGCGGCCGTAGGCGCCCGCGTCTGCCGCCGCCTGCGCGGATGCGGCCTCCGGCTCGAAATAGTCGCGGGGGCAGCACAGGGTCGTCGGCCACGCGGCCACGCCGCTTCGCTCGACGCACATCGAGAAGAAACGCGGCCCGGTGGTCGCCGCGATCTGCATCGCCGCGCGGGTACGCAGGCGCGGCGGCAGGTCGTCGAGCGGCGCGCTCGCGCCGGCACACAACGCGTCGAGCGCGGTGCGCCACAGCGGATGGCCGGGCATGCTGCCGATCAGCGCGTTGTTGTAGTCGCGCGTGCCCGACAGCACGAGCGCCCGGCCGTCGAACAGCGCGTCGACGGGCCGCAGGCTTTCGATGTCCATGTCGGCATACACGCCGCCGAGCGTGTCGAGCACGCAGTAGCGCGCGCTGTCGATGCGCTGGATGTCGTGCGCGAACGCGTCGTAGCGCGGCAGGAATCCGCTGTGGTGCGCGGCGACGTGCTCGCGCAGCGTGTGCGCGTCCCACACGCGCAGCGTCCAGTCCGGATGATGGCGCCGCCAGGTCGCGTGGTAACGCCGGTACTTGTCCGGCAGCGCATGCTCGCCTTGATACCAGATCTGATGAAGCAGCTTCGGGATGGGCCGGGTCACGGTGTCCTCGCCGGTGAGTTCGGTTCACACCGGTTCGCCGGGCAGGACGGACCGGGGGGCGCGTCGTCGGCCGCGCGCGCGGCGATCGACGCATGCATCGTAGGCCGCGCGGCGGCGCGCGTCTGCCACCGAATGGCGGGACATCGTCCGCGTGGGGGCTGCCATGTGTTCCGATGTGTTCCGATGTGTTCCGCACGGATGCGGGATCGGCGTGCGTGTCGCGTCGTGTCGTGTCGCGCTACGCACTCCGCACGGATTCGGCGTCGGCGCGCTCGTCCTGCGGATTGCGCTCGTCCTGCCGACCGCGCGCGTCCGGGTCGCGCCGGCCGTGCAGGCCGCCGCTGTCGACGCGGCTCACGCCCTCGCCCCCGCTCCCGCCTTCACCGCCACGCACCGCCTCGTCCGCACGCCGCGTGAACCGCTTCGCCATCCTCGCCTGCAGCGCATCGAGCACCACGAACGCGACCGGCACGAGCAGCAGGCTCAGCGCGGTCGACGTGACGAGCCCGCCGATCACGGTGATCGCCATCGCCGAGCGGAACACGTCGCCTTGCGGGTCGAACGCGAGCGGCAGCAGCCCGCCCATCATCGCGAACGTCGTCATCGCGATCGGCCGCACGCGCTTGCGGCACGCGTCGACGATCGCGTCGACCCGCGACAGCCGCTGCCGCTCGCGCGCGACGAGCACGTACTGCACGAGCAGGATCGAGTTCTTCGTGCACAGGCCCATCAGCATCAGCAGGCCGACGAGAGACGCGAGCGACAGGCTGAGCCCGCTCGCCGCGAGCATCGCCGCCGCGCCGCCGAGCGACAGCGGCAGTGCGACGAGCACCGTCGCCGGCAGCACGAAGCCGCCGAACAGCAGCACGAGGATCGCGTACACCGACGCCAGGCCGAACAGCATCGCGTAATAGAAGCCGCCGAACAGCTCGTCGAGCGATTCCGCATCGCCGCTCGCGCCGCGGCGCACGCCGGCCGGCAGGTCGCGCAGCGCCGGCAACGCGTCGACCTGTGCAATCACGTCGCCGAGCGGGCGGCCGCCGAGGCCGACATCCAGCGTCACGTAACGCTCGCCGTCCCGACGGTCGATCTGCGCGGGTTCGCTGTCCTCCACGAGCCGCGCGACGCTCGCCAGCGGCACGCTGCCGTCGCGCCCCGGCACGGGCAGCCGGCCCAGCCAGCCGGCGGCGCCGAGCGACGCGTTCGCCGTGTTCGCCGCCTCCGCCGCATGCACGCGCACCGGCACCTGGCGGCCGCCGACGTCGAGCCGCGGCAGGCGCTCGGGCGTATCGCCCGCCGTCGCGATCCGCAGCGCGTCGGCCGCCGCTTCGCGCGTGACGCCGAGCGCGGCGGCGCGCGGCCCGTCGAGCACCACGCCGAGCGCCGGCCGGCGCGCGGCCGCCGTCGAGCCGACCGCGCCGAGCCCGGGCGCCGCGCGCAGCGCCCGCTCGACGCGGCGCGCGGTCTCGTCGAGCACGGCGCCGTCGCGGCTCGACAGCACGATCGACATCATCTTGTCCGTCTGCTTGTCGCCGACCGTGAAGCGCACGCCCGGCACCGCCGCGAAACGGCGCGCGAGTTCCGCCTCGACCTGCGGCTGCGCGCGCGCGCGCGCGCCGGGCGGCGTCAGCGCGAAGGTCAGCACGGCCGCATCGGTCGCGCCGCCGGATGCGCCGCGCTCGCCGATCGTCGCGTAGACCGACGCGATCTCGGCCACGCCCGCCACCGCGCGCCGCGCGGCCTCGACCGCCGCGCGCGTCGCGTCGAGGTCGCTGCCGGGCGGCGCCTGCACGCCGACGACGATCTCCGCGCGATCCTGCGCCGGCAGGAACGCCTTCGGCAGCGCCGCGAGCGCCATCAGCGACGCGACGACGAACGCCGCGCCGACGAGCAGGCAGCGCCCCGGCCGCGCGACGCACCAGCGCACGCACGCGAGATAGCCGCGCATCGCGCGGCTCTCGCCGTGCGGCGGCGGCGCGCGGCGCAGCCCGTACGCGGCCATCATCGGCGTGAGCAGCCGCGCGACGGCGAGCGACGCGAGCACGGCGGCCGCCGCGGTCCAGCCGAACTGCTTGAAGTAGCGGCCGATCGCGCCGTTCATGAACGCGGTCGGCAGGAACACCGCCACCAGCGTCAGCGACGTCGCGATCACCGCGACGCCGATCTCGCGCGCGCCATCGAGCGCGGCGACCAGCGGCGGCTTGCCGTCGCCGAGGTGGCGCGCGATGTTTTCGACTTCGACGATCGCATCGTCGACGAGCACGCCGATCACGAGAATCAGCGCGAGCATCGTCAGCTGGTTCAGCGAGAAGCCGAGCCACGCCATCGCGAGAAACGCGGGCAGGATCGACAGCGGCAGCGCCGACGCCGACACGAGCGTCGCGCGCCAGTCGCGCAGGAACAGCCACACGATCACGACGGCGAGCACGCAGCCTTCGAGCAGCGCGCGCATCGCGCCGTCGAATACGTGCTGGATCGGCGCGACGTAATCCGCGACGCCGCGCACGTCGACATCGGGATGCGCGCGCCGCAGCCGTTCGATCGCGTCGCGCACGCCCTGCGCGACGCGGACTTCGTCCGCGCCCGGCGCCTGCATCACCTGCACGCCGATGACGGGCCGGCCATCGAGCAGCGCGCGTTGCGTCGTGCTCGCGGTCGCGTCGCGCAGCGTCGCGAGGTCGGCCAGCGCCGCGTGCCGGCCGTCGCCCAGCGACAGCTCGAGCGCGCCGAGCGCCGCGACGCCCGTGCCCGCCTGCGCCATCCGCACCGATTGCGCGCGGCCGTCGATGTCGACGCGCGCGGCGGGCGCGTCCGCGAGCCGCGCACGCACCTGCTTCGCGACGTCGCCCGCATCGATCCGCAGCCCCTGCAGCGCGACCGGATTCAACGCGACGTCGATCTGCCGGTCCACGCCGCCCTGCCGCTCGACGCGCGCGACGCCCGGCACGGCGAGCAGCGCCTTGCCGAGCGTCGAATCGACGAACCACGACAGGTCGACCTCATCGAGCCGCGCCGACGACACCGCGTACACCAGCAGCACCCGCTCGACGCGCTCCTGCGCGACGACGGGCTCCGGCATGTCCGGCGGCAAACGCCCGCGCACGCGGGCGACGGCGGCGCGCACGCGCTCGAGCGCATCGCGCGGGTCGGCCTCGAGCGCGAACTGGACGGTGGTATGCGAGCGGCCGTCCTTAACCTGCGACAGCACGCGCTTGACCGCGCCGATGCCGGTGAGGCCCTGCTCGATCGGCCGCGTCACGTCGCGCTCGAGTTGCGACGGCGTCGCGCCGGGCAGGCTCGCGTCGATCGCGATGACGGGCGCGTCGACGCTCGGCAGCTCGGCCACCGGCAACGCGCGAAAGCCGAGCGCACCGCCGATGCACAGCAGCGCGAACAGCAGGATCGTCGGCAGCGGCCGGCGGACCGACCATTCGAGAAAGTTCACCGCGCCCCCCCGTTCTCCGCGACGCGAACGGGAGCCGGCACGGCAACCCCGCTCGCGGCGCCGGGTGCGCCGGGTGCATCGGGCGCGACGGCGGCGCGCGCCGCGACGATCGTCACGGTATCGCCGTCGCCGAGCAGGCCCGCGCCCGACGCGACGACGCGTTCGTCCGGCCGCAAGCCCGCGACCACCTCGACGCGCCCATCCTGCGCGCGGCCGCGCACGAGCTTGACCGGGTGGACGCGATGGCGCGCGTCGATCGTCCACGCGTAATGAAAGCCGTCGCGCGCGACCACGGCCGAATCGGGCAGCGTCAGCGCGCGCGTGCGCCCCGTCACGATCGCGCCGGACACGAAACCGCCCGCCTGCACGCCGGCGTCCGCCGGCAGGTCGACGTAGACGATGCCCGCGAGCGTCGTCTTGTCGAGCACGGGCGACACCTGGCGGACGACGCCGCGCGCCGTGCCGCCATCCGCGCGCACGAGCTCGGCCGGCTGCCCCGGGCGGATCGCGGCGAGCGCGCCCGCGCCCATCTGCGCGCGCCACTCGAGCCGGCCGCCGCGGATCAGCGTGAACACCGCCGCGCCGGCGGCGGGCACCGCGCCTTCGATCGCCTTGCTGGTCGCGATCACGCCGTCGTCGGGCGCGCGCACGGTCGCGCGGCGCAGCTGCAATTCGATGCCCGCGAGACGCGCCTGCGCGCCCGCCAGTTGGGCGGCGCTCACCTTCTCCTGCGTCTGCGCCTTGATCAGGTCCTGCCGGCTGATCGAGCCGGTTTCGTCGAGCGTCTTCGCGCCGTCGAGCTGCGCACTCGTCTGCGCAAGCCGCGCCCTCGCCTCGGCCACGCCCGCCTGCGCGTCGGCGCGCTTCACCGCCAGGCCGGCCGTGTCGAAGCGGGCGAGCACCTGCCCCTTGCGCACCCGATCGCCGACGCGCGCGTCGACGGCCGCGAGCGGCAGCTCGCCGGGCGCGGTCAGCTCGATCTCGTCGTAGGCGGCGACGGCGCCGCTCGCCTGCTCGCGCGTCGCCCAGTCCCGCAGCTCGGGGGCGACGACGCTCACACCGAGTACGGCGTTGCCGGGGGCGGCGGACGCGGCCGGCCGGGCGGCATCCTGATTCGTGGGCTGGTTCGCGGGCTGATTCGTAGCCTGATCCGCGGACGGCCGCGACGGTCCGCAACCGCTCGCAAGCATCGCGGCGACCCACGCGAGCGCCGCCGCGCGCCGGACGACCCGGTCGATACGCGCGCCGCTCATCGCACCGCCTCGCTCGCGATGCGCACATCGCTCGTCGCAGGCCCGTCCGTCACCGCCTGCCTTTTCTCCGGCCCGTCCGCCCCATCCGCCCCGCCATCGCTCGCCGTGTCAGCCTGCCGCCAGCCGCCGCCGGCCGCGCGATACAGCGCCACCCACGCCTGCGCGCGCTCGAGCCGCGCGGACGCAACCGACTGGCGGCTCGTCACGTACTGCCGGCGCGCCGTCTCGACTTCGAGCACGTCGCTCGTGCCCGCGCCGAAGCGCCGCTCGATGGTCTGCGCATAGCGCCTGTAATTCTCCTGCGCGACGAGCGCGGCGCGTTCCCGCCCGACCGACGCCTCGACCCGCACCAATGCGTTTTCGACTTCCATCACCGCCTGCCTGACCTTCCGTTTGTAGTTCGCGAGCGCTTCGTCATAGCGCCCGCGCGCGCCCTCGACGCGCGCCGCGCCACTGCCGCCGTCGAACAGCGGCACGTTGACCGTCGGCCCGAACAGCCAGGGCCGCAGCGTCAACGACTGTCCGCTGACCTGATAACGGTCGATCTCGATCGAGCCCGACAGCGACACCGACGGCAGGCGCGTCGCGATCGCCTCGCCGATCTCCGCGCTCGCCGCGGCGAGCGTGCGCTCCAACGCGCGCACGTCGGGCCGCTGCTCGAGCGTGCGCGCCGGCAGCGCGTCGAGCGCACCGCCGCGCGGCTCGGGCACCTTCGCGTAGCCCGCCGCGAGCCGCGCGTCGAGCGCGTCGCGCGGCACGCCGGTCAACGCGACGAGCTCGTTGCGGTCCGCCTCGCACTCGGCGCGCTGGCGCGCGAGCACGTCCTCGCCTTCCGCGATCGACGCCTTCGGCAGCGTCGCGTCCGACGGCGACAGAAAACCGGCCGCGACGCGCCGCCGCGTCACCTCGTCCGACGCGATCCGCGAGCGCTGCTCGTCCGCCTGCGCGTCGACGAGCGATTCGCACGCACGCGTGCGGAAATACGCGTCGGCCACGTCGGACGCGACGCTCACGCGCGCGTCGTGCCAATCGTCGACCCGCGCGTCGATGCGCGCGGCGTCGGCCTGCAGCCTGCGCCGCGTCTTGCCGAACAGGTCGATTTCCCATGACGCCTGCAGCCCGGCGCGCATCGTGTCCAGTTCGCCGCTCTGGATCGACGTCGACTGGCTCACGTCGTTCGACGTCACCGCCTGCGTGTTCGCGTTCGAGCGGTTGAACGACGCGATGCCGTCGAGTTTCGGCAGCAGGCCGGCCATGCTCGTCGCGCGGCTCGCCCGCGCCTGGCGCAGCCGCGCGAGCGCCGCGTCGATCGTCGGGCTGTCCGCCTGCGCCGCGTCGATCAGCGCCGACAGCGCCGGATCGTCGAATTGCCGCCACCAGCGCGCGAGCTCGACGACGCTGCCGTCGTGCGGCAACGTCGCGTGCCACGCGTCCGGGATCTTCAGCGACGACGCGTCGGGCGGCCGGTAAGCCGGCCCGAGCATGCAGCCCGGCAACCCCGCGAGCAGCGCGCACGCCACCGCCAGCGCGCGCCAGCGGCGACGCGACGGCACGGCGCCGGGCCGGCCCGCGACGCGGGACGACGACGATGCGCGAGCCGCATGACCGTGGCGCGCATCGCGCGCGTCCGTCAGCAAGCCTGCGCCGGCGCGTCGACGCGCCGCGACCGGATGAAGTGCGCGAGCGTCGCCGCCGTCGCGCCGCTCGCGAGCGCGCCGAGCTCGAACTCGATGCCGTAGCGCGCTTTCAGCTCGACGAACGAGCGGATCAGCGCGAGCGACGTGCCGCCGAACGAGAAGAAATCGTCGTGCGGCCCGATGCCCTTGAGCCCGAGCCGTTCGCGCCACACGTCCAGCACGGCGGCGAGCTCGTCGGTGCGCGGCGCGGCGGCGGCGCCCGGTTGCGCGTCCGCGGCGGGCGCCCATGCGGCCGTTTCCGGCGCGGGCAGCGCGCGCCGGTCGATCTTGCCGTGCGCGGTCAACGGCAGCGCGGCGAGCACGACGTAGGCCGACGGCCGCATGTGATCGGGCAACTGCTCGGCCGCGCGCGCCTTCAGGCCGGCGATCGCCGCATCCGTCGCGTGCTGCGCGCCGTGCGCCGGCACGACGTAGGCGACGAGCCGCCGGTCGCCTTCGCCATAGTCGTGACCGCATACATGGCATG
This sequence comes from Burkholderia stagnalis, assembly GCF_039848545.1. Classification (NCBI taxonomy): domain Bacteria; kingdom Pseudomonadati; phylum Pseudomonadota; class Betaproteobacteria; order Burkholderiales; family Burkholderiaceae; genus Burkholderia; species Burkholderia stagnalis. The sequence goes on along the minus strand of NZ_CP156687.1, from coordinate 123,326 downwards.
CATCGAGCGAGCCGTCCTGCAGCAGCGTCGCCTCGATTTCGCCGGGCTCGATCCGGAAGCCGCGGATCTTCAGCTGTTCGTCGGCACGGCCGACGTAGATGTATTCGCCGTCCTCGCAACGCAGCGCGAGATCGCCCGTCCGGTATGCGCGCACGGGCTTGCCCGTCTGCGGGCACGGCAGCCGCACGAAGCGCTCGGCGGTGAGTTCGGGCCGGTTCAGATAACCGCGCGCGACGCCCGCGCCTTCCACGTAGATCTCGCCCGTCACGCCATCCGCGACGTGCCGCCCGCGTTCGTCGAGCAAATGCAGCCGCAGGTGCGGCAACGGCACGCCGATCGGGCTCGCCGTCGACTGCACGTCGCGCCGCGTGATGCGCCTGAACGACACGTGCACGGTCGTTTCGGTGATGCCGTACATGTTGACGAGCCGCGGCCGCTCGTCGCCGTGGCGCGCGAGCCAAGGCGCGACCAGCGACGGCGGCAGCGCTTCGCCGCCGAAGATCACGTAGCGCAGCGCGAGCGGCTGCGCCGCGCCGCGATCGACCGCGTCGAGCTGGCGAAACGCCGACGGCGTCTGATTGACGACCGTCACGCCGTGATGCGCGAGCCAGCGGTGAAACGCGGCCGGCTCCCGCGACACGGCATACGGCACGACCGCGACCTGCGCGCCGGTCAGCCACGCGCCCCACACCTCCCACACCGAGAAGTCGAAGCCGATCGAATGGAACAGCGACCACACGTCGGATGCGCCGAAGTCGAACCACGCGCGCGATTGCTCGATCAGGTGCAACACGTTGCGATGCTCGACCATCACGCCCTTCGGCTTGCCGGTCGAACCGGACGTGTAGATCACGTAGGCGAGATCGTCGGGGCTCGACGCCGGCTCGACGTAGCCGTCGGCGGCCGCGCGCGCGGGCAGCAGCGCGTCGGCGGCAAGCATGCGCACGTTCGCGCCGGACAGTCCGGCCGCCGTGCCGGCCGTGCAGACGACGAGGCCGACGCCGCTGTCCGCGACCACGTGCGCGATGCGCTCGCGCGGATAGGTCGGATCGATCGGCAGATAGGCGCCGCCCGCTTTCAGGATACCGAGCAGCGCGACGAGCATGTCGACGCCGCGCGTCATATAGAGGCCGACGAGCGCGCCGCGCACGACGCCTTCGTCGCGCAGCGTGCGCGCGAACGCGGACGACAGGTGGTCCAGTTCCGCATACGTCAGCCGCCGGGTTTCATCGGCGGCGGCAACGTGATGCGGATATTCGCGCGCACGCTCGCCGAACGCGTGATGCAGCGAGCGAACGTCCGGACGATGCCGCTCCGTCACGCGGCGATCCTCTCGTATCGATTCGGAAACTTGCACGGCGATCCCCTTTTCAACGGACGGCGCATCGCCAGGGCCGGCGACCGCTTCAAGCGTCGGAGCGTCGATTTGACCATCGCCGCCGCGCGCTGTCTGTCGCAGAAAAGTGGGACAGTCGCCGCGCGCCGGGCCGGATTCGGCGACCTGCGATTCGTCGGTTGTCCCGGCTATCCGTTACAGACGCATGCGCGGCCGGGTGTTTAAATCATGCCGGCCGCCATGCGCGCAAGCGCAGCTTCAACGTCTCATCAGGAATCCTGTCATGGAGTTCAACAGACTGTTCGCACACGTCGGCGAAGCGATCTCGAGCAGCGGAAGCCGACGCTTTCCCCGAATGCTGTACAGCCTGATCTCCGCGGCGGTCCCCGTCGACGAGATCCGCATTTCGGCACTCGCGGCCGACGGCGCGCCGCACGGCGATCTCGAGGTGCGCAGCCTCGGCGCGGTGGGCGCGGCGCTCGCGCAGGCCGGCCCGCCCGCCGCCGCATACGGGCCGCCCATGCCGCCGCGCCCGGACCCGAGCCGCCTGCACGTCGACGACACGCTCGCCGGCCACGGGCCGACCCGCGCGCTGCTCGACCGCTTCTTCCTGGCGCAGGCGGCGATCGTGCCGCTGCGGGGCGCGCAATTCCACCTCGCGACTCGCAAGGGGGGCCACTATTACCTGATCTCGCTGTATCGCGCGAACACGTTCGACGATTTCGCGCCACACGAGCGGACCTTCCTCAAGGAACTGTCGCACGTGCTGTTTCCGATCGTCGAAAGCCACGTCGCGGCGCTCGATGCGGCTCCACCAGCCGCCCGCCCGGCCGCCGCCGCGCCGCCCGCGACGCAATCCGGCCGGGAACGCCTGGCGCGGCGGTTCACCGACCGCCTGCGGCAGGCCGGCGTCAAGCTGTCGACGCGCGAGATCGAGGCATGCACGGCGCTGCTGGCCGGCGACACGGTGCCCGCCATCGCCGGGCGGTTCGCGCTGCGCGAAAGCACCGTCGAGACCTACCTGAAACGGGCGGCCGTCAAGCTCGGCTTCGGCGGGCGTCATGGCCTCACGCGCTGGATGCTCGACGAAACGGCCGGCGCGGAGGCCGCGACCGGATCCGCGAAAGCATGCGGCGGCACGAGCAGCGCACGGCGCGGCTGCGCATCGCCCCGCCTCGGCACCTGAGGCGGCGGCACTTCAAGCGCGAGCACCTGAACGCGCGCGCCACGCAGCGCGACGCGCGTCATGCTCATGCGTGGCGCGCCAGGAACTGCAGCGCGCGCTGCGCCGAGGCGGGCGACGCGCGAAACAGCTTCGGATGGCTGCCGCCGGCCTCCACTTCGAGCCGCGCGCCGGCAATCCGGCCGGCGACGAACACCGAGCCGCCGCAACCGGTGACGTCGTCGTCGTCGCCCGCGACGACGAGCGTGGGCAAATCCACGCGCGGCAGCAACTGGAGCACGTCGGCCTTGTTGAGCGCGTCGCTCAGCTTCGCATAGCGATACATCAGCTCCGCGTTCGCATACGGATAGAGCGCCGCATGCGCGATCTCGCCGGGCACGGTGACGAGCGTCGACGGATCGGCGCACATGCGCTGCAGATCGCGCGCGGCATCGCGCCCTTGCGCCGCGGTTTCCATCAGCCATGCGTAGTTCAACTGATGCCGGGTGCGCAGCGATTCGTCCGGCAGGTTGTAATCGCCGTACCACAGGCTCAGCGACGCGGCCCGATCGGGCCGCGCGACCGCCGCCTGCAACGCGACGACGGCGCCGCCGCAGAGGCCCATCAGGTGCGCGCGGCGGGCCTCGAAGCGGTCCATCACCGCGAACAGATCGTCGACCTGCGCGTCGATGCCGGTGCGGGCCGTGTCGAATGCGTCGCACGCGCCGAACAGCGCGCGCGTCTCCCAGGTCAGCACGAAGTGGCGCTCGGCCAGCGCGTCGAGCCAGGGCCGGCACAGGTCGAGCGGCATGCCGCACGGCAGCGCGATCACCACCGCCGGCCGGTCGGGCCGCCCGCTCGCATATGCGGACAGCGACACGCCTGCTTCGCGCAGGATCCGCACCCGTTCGATGCCCGCGCCGAGCGCGTCGAAATCGAAGTGTTCCGCCGCGCGCTGCGCGCTCACCATGCGTGCCGGCGACTCGAACCCGTCGTAGCGATAGTCGAACGCCGCGCTGATGCGCCGGCTCATCAACAGTTCGAACGACGACAGCCGCGCCGCGCCGTCCGGTTCGAACCGCACGTCGTGCGCGCCGAGGCGGGCCAGCGCGCTCGCGACGAACCGCTGCGCATCGCCCGTGCCGGGCGCCGGCCGATCGGATGCGTCGGCGAACAGGCACAGACGGATCGGCGCCGGCAGGCGCGCGGCCAGGTGCCGAAACGCGCGGATCGTGTGAAGCACGCGCAAGTCGAGGGTCGATTCGTCCAACACGGCAGCGGTCGATTCGTGCATGAAGCGGTTCCAGGCGAGCGGTGACGGGAGGTGAACGGCCGCGGCCCGCCGCGCGGAAAGCAGGCGGGAGCAGCCGGCGTGCCGGGCGATTCGCCCGGAACGTGGATTGAAGCACCCGTGCGACGGAATGTCTGCAACGGAAAGCCGGGACATGGGCGGCGATCCGGCTTCGTCGATGCAGCCGCCCCCAACGTCACCACGCATCACCACGCGTCACGCCGCCGACGCGCACGGCACGCAATCGTCGATCATCCATTTCGTGAGCCCGTGCCGGCCGCTGATGCCGAGCTTCACCGCGGCGCGCTTGATGTACGTCTCGATCGTGCTTTCCTTGACGCCGAGCTCGCCGGCCAGTTCGCGCAGCATCTTGCCCGCGAGCAGGCCGAGGCACACTTCGCTTTCGCGCGCCGAGAGGACGACCGCCGCGCGCGCGAGCCGCGATTCGAACTCATGGCGCAGCGCCTCGACGCCGGGCACGCCCTCCGCCGCCCGGCGCGGCGCCGCGCCTTCGAGCCCGTCGTGCCGGCGCGTCGACGCATGCCACTCGACGAGCGGCAGCAGCGTATCGGCGAAATTCTTCAGGAACGACATCTCCTGCAACGAGAAGTCGCGATGCGACGCCGTGCGATGCAGCGAGATCACGTAGCGGCGATTCGCCTTGCGCGACACGAGATGGCACTGGAAGCCCGCGCGCGGCGGCGGCGCCTCGCCGCCGTTGCCGCGCCGCATCAGCGGATCGACATGAATGAGCTGCCGGTCGCAGGCGGCCACGATCCGCTTGTGCAGCGGATGCGCGGCCGGTTCCCGCCCGACGTGCCCGGCGGGCGCGCCGCCGCGCCCGTCGTCGCGCGGCGCGCCGAACGTGCCGAGCGATTCCACGTGGACGACTTCGCCCGCCGGCTCGTCGAGCGTCCATTCAGTCATCCTGGTGATCGCGAGCGGAACCGATTCGACCAGCAATGCATGCATGTCGGATGCGAACCGCTCGCTGCCGGCGCTCGAAATCACCTTCCCGAGCTTCGCGAAGATCGCGACCATCTGACTCTCCTTGTTGTGCGTGCTTGAGGACAGCGGCGCAACGCCGACGCCGGCGCTTGCGCGGCGTGCGCTTCGTCATGCGTCGTCACGCTTCGTTGCGCCGGTTGGCGCCGCGGCGCGCCGCCGCCCGCGCGCGCCGAGGCGTTCGGCTCACGCGCGAAGGCGGCGCGCCGTTTCCCTGTTCAGTTCGATGCGAGATCGCGCGCGGGCGTGGGGGCGGCGGCCATGCCGCTGTCGCCGCGCACCCGCTGCTGCCACCATTGCGCGAAGTGCTCGACGTGCGGTGGCCGGATCATCGTGTAGTGATTGCCGGGGCAGCGCCACAGCGCGATGCGCGGCGCGAAGCGCCGCCAGCCGGCCAGCACGTCGTCGGGCGCGAGACGGTGCTCCGCGCCGTCGAAGTCGGCCGCGAGCACGAGCGTCACGTCCCCCGCATACACGGCGGCCGGATCGTAGCCGGTGCGCAGGGCAGTTCCGTACGCGCGCACGATGCCTTGCAGGTCGCGCGGCCCGGACGCGCCGCGAATGATGCGAGCGTCGACCATGCCGCGATGAAGCATCGCCCATTGCCCGGCCCGGTCCGCGCGCAACAGCGCGTCGTGCGCGATGCCGAGCGGGCGGCCGGTGGCCGTTTCGAGCGCGCGGACGAGGTTCCACACGACGCTCGTGAACGTGTATTGACGCCCCAGCCGGCCCCCCGACGCCGGCGCCTCGGTGTCGACGATCGTCAGCGACGCGGGCGGCCGGCCGCTCGCCTGCAGCCGGCACGCGAGCGCCATCGCGACCCAGCCGCCGAACGAATGGCCGATCAGGTGCACGGGCTCGCGCGCGTCGGCCGCCAGCCGCTCGACGACGGGCAGATACGCGGCTGCCGCCGCGGCGACGCTCGCATGCGGCACGAGCACGCCGTCGAGGCCGCGCGGCTGCAGGCCGTGAATCGGCCAGGCCGGGTCCACCTCGATCGAGAACGGCAGGAACGTCGCGACGTTGTCGCCCGCGCCCGGAATCACCACGATCGGCCCGCGTCCCGGCGCGCCGCGTTGAATCGGCAGGTGCGGTTGATAGTGGCGCTCCGGCGCGTGCCGCACGCGGTCGGTGGCGGTGCTGTCCGCCGCCCGGCGCGCGTCCCGCAGCGCATGCGCGATCGCGTCGGCAAGCGCCTGCGCGACGGCGCCCGGCGCGTCATGCCGCGTTGGGGCGTCGATGCAATGAAGCCTGCCGTTCGGGAGCCGCGCCAACCAGCCTGCCGCGGCTTCCGACGGCGCTGCGGCGGCCGTGCCCGCGCTGCGCAGCTCGAACACATGAACCGGGATCGACAGCGAAAACGGCTCGTAATGGGCGAACGCGTGATCGAGCGCCGATTCGGCCCATCCCGGATCGCCTGCATGGCCGCTGCCGCGGTGCGCGATCGACTCGGCGAGCCGTGCGTCCACGTTGGCCGCCGGCAGCGGTGCGCCCGCGATGCCGAGAAACTCGACCGTCTCGTCCCGCCCGATCAGCTGGGTGGCCACCTCGTACGCGAGCAGGCCGCCGGACGACCAGCCCGCAAGCCGGTACGGCCCGCGCGGCTGGCGTGCGACGATCTGCTCGAGCAGGCGCGCGGCGAGCCATTCGACGGTCGGCGGCGGTTCGTCCGGCGCGTCCGCGTCCAGTTCGCGCACGCGCCAGCCCGCGCCGAGTTGCTCGGCCACGCGCCGCGCGCCATCGGGCAAGCGTTCATGGCCCGCGATCCAGAAGACGCCGTGCGCCTGCGATTGATCTTCAGGCGCGGCGAGCGCGGCCTCGTCACCGACGATCGAGCATTCCGATGACAAGCGTGAAACAGACACGATGTTTCCTCCGTATTGATCGGCGCCATGCGGCCGGCGTCGCGGTGATTGAGATGGTTGCTGGCGTTACTCGCGTTACTGGCGTTACTGGCGAACCCTGCAAGCTGAAGCTGAAACGTCGGTTTAAGTCATGGAGCGCGGCTGAATGAAAGCGCGAAGAATCGCAACCAGAAACGAAACGATTCACGCCATTGAATTTGATACATGAATACCCCAGCCGCGTATGATAGCGATGATTGAAAATATTTGCATTTAACTGGACATTTATTTTCAAACGACGCCGCCCATCGAACGGAAATCGATCGATCCGCCAGTTTGCGCCGGATATATTCGCTCTTATTTACCACGAAATTTTGTAATAATTATCCGCGCGCTGCATGCTAGAGACTTTCGTCTGCAAAACGCCATTCGACGGAAGAATTGGCGGATTTCACCAAGGCTTCCCCGTTCATCGGCCTGGCTTCGGCCTCGGGCATGGTGTTCCGGACAATTAATTGTTTCGATTTTCTCAACGATCGATTCAACCTGCGCGACGGCGCGGCATAATTCCTGCCGTCATCCCTGCGGCCCCGCCGCCGATTACACTTCCGGGCAATAAAAATATCCCTGAACAACACGCCCGGCGCCACCCGATACGGACGTTGCAAAATATCCACAAATAACGAAATTGCCACCCGTCACAAAATAGCCATGCCAAAACGCACGTTATTTATCCATTCCATCGCTTGCCACCCGTCAGACAAGTTGCTACCCTTCCCGGCGAAATAAAAGGCAAATCGTCAACCGATTCCGAATTGCGACCGGGTTTATTTAAAAAAACGAAACATGGGGAATAAATACTCACATGCGATTATTTTTTACCGATCGTCGCGGCTAGCGCTTCGTCGCACGATATCCGGTCGAATCTCCATACCCTGCCCATGACGATGCGCGGCCGCGCATTGCCGAACGCAGCGCCTTTTCAACCCTGGCCCGCCAAGGTTTCATCCCGCGTCGCTCCTGCTCGACTTGCCGCATCCCGGCACCGACGCGTCATTTGTCGTCTTTCCGATCGTCATAACAATTCCGAAAACTGGAGCACACCATGAGTCACGACTTCCGAGACGAACCCGCGCCGCGTCGCGCCTTCCTCGCCGACATGGCGAAGCTCGCGGCGGCAGGCGTCGTCACCGGCTGGACGCCGCTCTACCAGATCGCGGCAAACGCGCGGACGGCCGGCGCGACGCCGCCCGGCTTCCCGGCCGACATCCCGCTTTACAAGCAGGCGTTCCAGAACTGGAGCGGCGAGATCGCCGTGCAGGACGTATGGACCGCCGCGCCGCGCTCCGCCGACGACGTCGTCGCGGCAGTCAACTGGGCGCGCGCGAACGGCTACCGGATACGCCCGCGCGGCTACATGCACAACTGGTCGCCGCTGACGCTGGACCCAGGCGCCGGCGCCGCGAACCTCGTGCTGCTCGATACGACGAAGTCGCTGACTGCCGTCTCCGTCGACACGTCGGCACGCCCGGCGCGCGTCACCGCGCAAACGGGCGTCTCGCTGGAGTCGCTGCTCGCGACACTCGAGCAGTACGGTCTCGGCGTGATTGCCGCGCCGGCGCCGGGCGGCATCACGCTCGGCGGCGCGCTCGCGATCGATGCGCACGGCACCGCCGTACCGGCGACCGGTGAAACCCTGCAACCGGGCCACACCTACGGCTCGCTGAGCAACCTCGTGGTCGCGCTGACCGCGGTCGTGTTCGATTCGGCCCGGCAGCAATACGTGCTGCACCGGTTCGAGCGCAGCGATCCCGAGATCGGCGCGTTCCTCGCGCACATCGGGCGGGCGTTCGTCGTCGAGGTCACGCTGACGGCAGGCCCGAACCAGCGGCTGCGCTGCCAGAGCTTCGTCGACATTCCGTCCTCCGAACTGTTTGCGCCGGCCGGCACGCCGGGCCGCACGATCGCGTCGTTTCTCGATCGCTCGGGCCGGATGGAAGCGATCTGGTTCCCGTTCACGACCAACCCGTGGCTCAAGGTCTGGACGCCGACGCCCAGCAAACCGTTCCTGTCGCGCGCCGTCACGCAGCCGTACAACTATCCGTTCTCCGATTCGATCCCGCAGTCCCTCTCGGATCTCGTCAAACGGATCGTGGTCGGCGGCGAAGGCAAATTGACGCCGCTGTTCGGCCAGACGCAGCTGGCGATCACCACCGCCGGTCTCGCGCTCACGCTCAGCGGGGACATCTGGGGCTGGTCGCGCAGCGTGCTGCAGTACATTCGGCCGACGACGCTGCGCGTCACCGCGAACGGCTACGCGATACTGGCACGGCGCGCCGACGTGCAGCGCGTGATCAGCGAATTCGTGCAGTTCTATCAGAACCGCATCGACGCATACACGGCGCGCGGCGAGTATCCGATCAACGGTCCCGTCGAGATCCGTGTCACCGGTCTCGACAAGCCGGCCGATGCCGGCGCCGGCGCGGCCGTTCCCGCGCTGTCCGCGCTCAAGCCGCGCCCCGACCATCCGGAGTGGGACATCGCCGTGTGGTTCGACATCCTGACGTTACCGGGCACGCCGGGCGCCGATCGCTTCTATCGCGAGATCGAGCAATGGATGCTCGCGAACTACACCGGCTCGTATGCGACGCTGCGCCCCGAATGGTCGAAGGGTTGGGGCTATACGGACACGGCCGCGTGGCAGGACGGCACGATGCTCGCCACGACGATCCCGAACCTGCATCGTGAAGGCCAGCCGCCGTCGAGCACCTGGGATGCGGCGCGCGCGACCCTCGAACGCTACGACCCGCACCGGATCTTCCGGTCGCCGCTGCTCGATCGGCTGATGCCGTAACGGCCACTGCGGATGCCGGCGCTGCGCGCTGCCGTGCGCGCTGCGCCGGGGCTGGAACAGTCGGCTGACGATGAAACCGCGCGCTGTCGGACGTGCTCGCGAAGCGCGCGCGAGCGGCGAGCGCGGCCGACTGCTCGAACCGCCCGCGCCGCTCGCCGCGCCGTCACGGCTTGATGCCCTCGATCACGCTATGCGCGCCTTGCGTCGGATAAACGGCCGTCATCGACAGCCCCGCCGCCGCATAGAGCCGCCCGTACCCTTCGGCCGTGCGCCCATGCCCGCCGGAACTCATGATCAGCATTTCGAGATCGTGCAGCTTCGCGAAATGCGGCTCGCCCGGCGGCGTGAGCACCGCCTCGACGAGCAGGAGCTTGCCGCCCGGGCGCATCGCTTCCGCGCAGTTCGTCATGATCCGCGTCGCCTGCTCGTCGTCCCAGTCGCAGATCACGTGCTTCATCACGAAGACGTCGCCGTGCACGTCGATCGATTTGCTCGCGTCGCCCGCGACGACCTTCACCCGCCCGGTCAGCCCGTGCTTCGCCAAAAGCTGCCGCGCGCCTTCGCACGCGTGCGGCAGCTCGAAGAGCACACCGCTCGCCTGCGGGTTCGCGAGCAGCAGCGTCGCAAGCAGGAAGCCGTGGCCGCCACCCACATCGACGATCGTGCGTGCTTGCGAAAAATCATAGGCCTGTGCCACCGCCGGCGCTTCCAGTTCGCTGACGCTCGTCATCGCGTCGTTGACGATCGCCGCCATCTCCGGATGCGCATCGATGTACGCGAAGCCCGGCCCGCCCACGACATGCTCGAACGCGCTGCGTCCGGTCTTGACGCTGTACATCAGCTGCCCCCATGCCCGCCATCCCGCATCCATCCCCGCGAGCCGCACGAAGCCGCGCATCGAGCCCGGCGCGTCGCGCCGCAGCGTGTCGCCGAGCGGGCTGTTGCGAAACCGCCGGCCCTCCTCCTCGACGAACACGCCGAGGCTGCCAAGCGCGCGCAGCACGCGGTAAAGCGCCTCGGGGTGGGTGTCCGTCGCGGCGGCCAGCTCGTCCGCCGTCCGTTCCCGCTCCGCCAGCAGGTCTGCAATGCCGAGCTCGGCGACGACATAGAGCGCCTGCGCGTGCCACTTGCCGGTGACCATCTGCAGTATCGCGAGATGCGGCGGCTGTCCCGTCTGCACTTCCGTCATCAGATTGCTCCTTTCGATCGATCGAAATACGAATGCGTAAGAATGCGTATGAATGCGGCCCGCCGCCGCGCGAGCGGTACGGTCAGTCCGCGATCGGCTTGATCAGCGCGCTTCGTCGACAGACACCGCCATGCGCCTCTGCTCCTGGTTCATCGTGATGCCGGACATCGGTCATTTGCCGCCGAGCGCGCGATCGAGCTCGGCCCGCAGCACCGCCTGGAACGTCGCGACGTGCGCGGGCCCCATCAGCGTGTAGTGCTCGCCCGCCACGTCGATGTAGCGATTCGGCGCGCGCGTGAACTCGTCCCAGCGGCGCAGTTGGTCGTTCAGCCAGTCGCCCTTCGTGCCGCGCAGCGGGATCGCGTAGAAGATCGACATCGCCTGCACGCTGCCCGACGGCACGTACGAACGCCCGAGCGTCAGCAGCGATTGCGCGAGCCCCGCCCATGCGCGGAATTTCGGCAGATCGAGGTCGAGCTCGGCGAGCCGCCCGGGCGGCGCGTGGTCGATCAGGTACGCGAGCGGGTCCTGCTCCGGCATCGCGGCGCGCAACTGCGGCGGCAGCGTCAGCGACTGCTGCTTGTCGATCAGCGACAGGAAGAACGCGAGGTTGACCGCGCCTTCCACCTCGTCGAGCTCGTCCATCCGGTACTTGATGTGCGGCGGCAGATTGAAGCTGCCGACGAAATCCACGCGCTCGCCCTGCGATTCGAGCACCTTCGCGATCTCGAACGCGACCGCGCCGCCGTACGAATAGCCGGCCACCGCGTACGGCCCGTGCGGCTGCCGCTTGCGGATCGCGTCGACATACGTGCTCACCATCTCGTCGAAGCGGGAGAAATACGTCTCCCCTTCGTTGAAGCCGCGCGCGCGCAGCGCATAGAACGGGCGCTCGTTGACGAAATACTTCGCGAGATTGACGAACACGAGCACCTCGCCGACGCCGGGGTGCACGCAGAAGAGCGGCGTCTTGCCGCCCGTGAGCTGCAGCGGCACGACGGGGTCGTAATCGCCCGCCGTCACGCGCTCGCCCGGCGCGAGGCGCGCGGCCAGCGCGCGCACGGTCGGATTCTGGAGAATCGTCACGATCGGCAGGTCGACGACGCCGAGCCGCTGCTCGACGTGGCGCTTGAGCTTCAGGATGTCGAGCGACGTGCCGCCGAGATCGAAGAAGCTCGCGGTGGCGCTGATCGCGTCGGGCGCGACCTGGAACATCTCCGCGAAGATCGCGGCGACCGCGGCCTCGGTGTCGCCCTCGGGCGCGGCGTAGCCGCCCATCTGCCGGTTCGCGAGATCGGCGGCCAGCGCCTTGCGGCCGTCGTAGCCGCCCGCTTCGAGCCGCTTGCGCATGATCGTGCGCTGGGTCTTGCCGAGGCTCGTCTTCGGAAACGCGTCTTCCGGCAACGGCAGGATCAACGCGGGCCGGAAGCCCCACAGCAGGATCGTGCTGTTGCGGATCGCGACGATGACGCGATACAGCGCGTCGTCGTCGTCGAGCGGGAACGACGGCGTGAACGTCACGACGAGCTGCTCGGATTCGTCGCCGGTGCCGCGCGTCGGAAATGCCGCGACGAACGAGCGCTTGATGCCGTCGAGCGCTTCGAGCGTCGTCTCCAGCTCGTGGCTGAAGTAGTTGACGCCGTTGACGATGATGCTGTCCTTGCTGCGGCCGACGAGCCACAGCCGGCCGCGCTCGATGCGCCCGAGATCGCCCGTGCGGAACCAGCCGTCGCTCGTGAACGCCGCACGCGTCGCCTCGGCGTTGTTGTAATAGCGCTCGAAGATCATCGGGCCGCGCACCTGGAACTCGCCCGCTTCGCCGTCCGGCAGCACGTTGTTGCGGTCGTCCGCGATGCGCATCTGCAGCCCGGCCACCGGCAGGCCGAGCGACGCGAACTCGCGGCCCGCGTCGCCGTGCGGAAATTCGCGCGAATACACGGAGCCCGCGCACGTCTCGGTCATCCCGAACGCGGGCCACAGCGCGTCGCGCGCGAGGCCGCACGGCGCAAGAAGATCGAGGAAGCGCTGCCCGGTCGCGACGACGATCGCCTCGCCGCCCGACACCGCGTGCCGCAGCGACGAGAGATCCACCGAGCGGCGCCACGCCGCGAGCGCCTCGTCGCCCATCGCTTCGAGCGCGGCGTTCAGTTGCCCGAACAGGAAGTTCGGCGAGAAGGTCATCGTGACGCGATAGCGGCTGATGAGCCGCAAGAAGCGCAGCGGATCGGTCAGGATCGCCGCGGATTCGACATGGAGCTGCACGGCGCCGACGTAGAGCGGCAGCAGGTGGGCTTCGAGCAGCGCCGCGACGTGATCGAACGAGATCCAGTTGAGCGTGACGTCCGCGCCGGCGAGCTGCTGCGTGTCGTTCTTGCCCGCCATCGACGCGAGCAGGTTGCCGTGCGTGAGCACGACCGCCTTGGCGTTGCCGGTGGAGCCCGACGTGAGCACGAACACGGCCGGGTCGGACGGTTGCGCGGCATGAACCGATTCGTCGGGCGCGCCGGCGCGCAGCGCGTTCAGGTTGACGGCGAATGCGCCGCCCGGCAGATCGCTCTTCAGCGCTTCGGTGGTGACGAGCAGCGGATGGTCGAGCAGCGTGTCGACGTGCGCAAGATGCTTCGCCCAACGCTGCGGATCGTTGCGGATCGGCACGAGCGGACACGGCACGAATCCGCCGAGCGCGCACGCCCAGAATGCCGGGATGAAATCGTTCGCGTGCTCGAGCAGCAGCGCGACCTTCATGCCGGATCGGTAGCCGCGCGAGCGCAGGCCGCCCAGGATGCGGCGCGCCTCGTCGAGCAGCTCGGGATACGTGACGAAAGCGCCCTTTTCCTCGGATGCCGCGGCGATGAAACGCACGCCCGTATGCGGATGCAGCCGCGCGGCCCGCAACAGCAGGTCGACGATGTTGCGCGGCGGCGCGGCGTGCGGTTCGCGTTCGGAAACGCGCGGCAAATCGAGAGTGGATGTCGTCATGGTGCAGGTTCTCCATGCTGGTGGTGCAAGGGGTGAACGAACGTCCGGGCGCGTCCGCGCGGATGCGTCGATTGACGATTGCGGGTGAATCCCTACCTGACTCGCCGCCGATCCTCGCGAAGGCGGACCGGCAGCCGATTGACACTCGACTGCGTGAGACGAACCGGCGGCTTGCCCGGTAAATAGCGGAATTGTTCGATCGAATCCCGACAACGGGCGCCGATGCGATTCGAAATGCTGCAATTCATTCCGAATCGCGCACGGCGATGAACTGGATTTCGAAATAATCTGCCGGATTCACGGATTAAAAACACCGAATGACTCGATTGTTTTCCGTGCATCAATGATCGGCGCGATTTATCGCGCTGCGTGCAAACGGTTTGATTTCGGCGACCGACAGCGCGCCGCACGGAAATCGCCCGGGCAACAGCGTACCCGCGCCAGCGGCCTGCCGGCACCGGTTCGAGCGACAAGCATTTAAACGGAACGCAGTCTACGACAAAACGCGTGAAGTTTGAACGCGATTTTCATGAATTAATTCAAACAAAAGCACGGAACTTTTATTGAATACATTTATATTCAAATCAATTAATCCAGCCATTCAAGCCATAGAAATTATGCGATTTAATTTGGCGACTGATATCTCGATCTAATGATATATGGGGGTATCAACAAGGTTTGCGATTATGGGCTGCAGCGCGGCTGAGACGCGAAGTCGTAGCGCTGCAGGACCGCGACGCCTGCGGCCGCCACGTCGATACCGATGCCGATGCCGCTCAGCCGGTGCTCGAGCACCGACACCGCGCCGGCCGAATGCGGCACCGCGCGGATCGCCTGCCGAACGGCCAGCATCTGGCGGTCGCCGGCGCTGGCCGCCGCGCGGGCCCAGCCGCCTCACCCGAACAACCGCCAACCGAGCGCAAACATGCCGCCTCGCGAGGATCAGGTGTCTCCCGGCCCGGCCTTTCCGGCGTCAGCCCGCCATGGCCAGCCGGCAAGCCTGCACCGGCGGACGCTTGTCCTTCCGTTCGATCCCCGGCAGGTCGTTCGCCACCCACACGTTGCACCCCGCAAACGTGACCCACATCACATATGAAGATTGTTATTTCACATTTTGTGTGAATTTATTATCATGCGTTGGCGGCGCCCCCGTTCGTGCGTCCGCCCCCCATCATTCCAAGGAAAACGACGCATGGCGACAATCGCGGTCATCGGCAGCAACATGGTCGACCTGGTGACCTACGTCACCCGCATGCCCGCCCGCGGCGAAACGCTCGAGGCGCCGAACTTCGAACTCGGCTGCGGCGGCAAGGGCGCTAACCAGGCCGTCGCGGCCGCCCGCCTCGGCGCGCGGGTCGTGATGGTGACGAAGGTCGGCGACGACGTGTTCGCCGACAACACGATCCGCAACTTCGAACGCGCCGGCATCGACACCGAACACGTGCGCAAGGTGCCCGGCGTGCCCAGCGGCGTCGCGCCGATCTTCGTCGAGCCCGATTCGAGCAACAGCATCCTGATCGTCAAGGGCGCGAACCGCCATCTGCGGCCCGCCGACATCGACGCGGCCGCGCCGACGCTGCGCACCTGCGGGCTGATCGTGCTGCAGCTCGAAATCGAGCTCGACACCGTCTATCACGCGATCGCGTTCGGCGCGCGGCACGGCATTCCGGTGCTGCTGAACCCCGCGCCGGCGGTGGCCAACCTCGACTTCGAGCGGATCCGCACCGTCGAATTCTTCGTGCCGAACGAAACCGAGCTCGCGATCGTGTCCGGCATGCCGGTCGATTCGCCCGACGCCGCCGCGCACGCGGCCGCATCGCTCGTCGCGCGCGGCCTCAAGCAGGTGATCGTCACCCTCGGCGCGCAGGGCTCGCTGCTCGTGTCGCGCGACGGCGTGCGGCACGTGCCGGGCGTGCCGGTCGACGCGCGCGACACCACCGGCGCGGGCGACGCGTACATCGGCTGCTTCGCGCGCTACTACGTCGCCACGCGCGACGCCGCCGCCGCGATGCGCCATGCGTCCGCGTACGCCGCGCATTCGGTGACGGGCCTCGGCACGCAGAAATCGTATGCGGACGCCGCGACCTTCGAGCGCTTCATCCGCGACGCCGGCCTCTGAACGCCGCGCGCCCCATCGACGAGACAACCCGGGAAGGAGACACCCATGAGCCGAGCCAGGATCGAACACGCGCCCGACGGCTACTACCTGAACCGCACGCCCCTGTTCGCGTTCACGCTGCTGTGCTGCCTGTTCGCGCTGTGGGGCACCGCGGCGAACCTCAACGACGTGCTGATCGCCCAGTTCAAGAAATCGTTCTTCCTGTCCGACTTCGAATCGGCGTTCGTGCAGTCCGCGTTCTACCTCGGCTACTTCTTCGTCGCGATTCCCGCGGCGACCGTCGTGAAGAAGTTCAGCTACAAGACGACGATCCTGGCCGGCCTGCTGCTCTATACCGTCGGCTGCCTGCTGTTCTTCCCGGCCGCGTCGATGGCGAAATACGGGATGTTCCTCGTCGCGCTGTTCGTGATCGCGGCCGGGCTGTCGTTCCTCGAGACGGCGTCGAATTCCTACTCGACGCTGATGGGCCCGCGCGAGACGGGCACGCGCCGGCTCAACATCTCGCAGACGTTCTACCCGTTCGGCGCGATGGCCGGCGTCTACATGGGCAGCTTCCTGATCTTCAAGGAAGGCGACGCGTCGCACGCGCAGCTCGCGGCGATGTCGGCGGCCGACGCGCGCGTGCACCAGCTCGCGATGATCCAGGCGACGCTCGAGCCATACAAATGGCTGATCGTGGTGCTCGCGGCCGTGTTCGTCGTGTTCGCGCTGACGCCGTATCCGGCCTGCAAGGGCAACGGCGCGAGCGCCGCGGCCCACCGGATCGACGCGCGCGGCACGCTCGCGCGCCTGTTCGGCAACCGCCGCTTCGTGGCCGGCGTGCTCGCGCAGTTCCTGTACGTCGGCGCGCAGGTCGGCGTGTGGAGCTTCACGATCCGGCTCGCGATGCAGATCGGCGGCCTCACCGAGCGCGGCGCGTCGCGCTACCTGCTCGCGACGTTCTTCGCGTTCTTCGTCGGCAAGCTGATCGCGACGCTCGTGATGAAGCGCGTCGGCCCGGCCAAGGTGCTGATCGCGTACGGCCTGCTGTGCATCGCGCTGCTCGCTTACACGATCGGCGTGCACGACATCACCGCCGTCTACGCGGCGGTGGGCGTCAGCATCTTCCTCGGCCCGTGCTGGCCGACGATCTACGGGCTCACGATCGACGGCCTCGGCAAGGACACCGAATACGGCGGCTCGATCCTCGTGATGAGCATCGTCGGCGGCGCGGTCGTGCCGCTGATCCAGGGGCTGATCTCGGACCACACCGGCGGCAACATGCAGCTCGCGTTCGTGGTGCCGCTCGCGTGCTTCGTCGTAATCGTCGGCTACGGCTTCCTGTGCCTGCGGCACGCGCCGGCCGCGGCGGAGGCGCGCTACGCCCGCAACACCACGGGAGCCTGAGCATGCAAGGCGAAATCGAACTGCGGCGCGACGACTTCCGCGACACGCCGCGCACGCTGTACCGCACCGACGGCTTCACGGTGACGGCGTTCGCGTATCCGTCCGGCGTCGAGGCGCTGAAGCTCGAGAACCGCCGCGGCCATATCGTCGTGCTGCCGTATCTCGGCCAGATGATCTGGGCCGCCGCGTTCGACGGCCGCGACCTGACGATGAAGCACATGTTCCGGCAGCCGAAGCGCGCAACGTCGATCCTCGACACGTACGGCTGCTTCATGTTCCACAGCGGCCTGCTGCGCAACGGCTGCCCGGGGCCCGGCGACACGCACGCGCTGCACGGCGAGATGCCGTGCGCGCCGATGGATCGCGCGAGCGTGATCGTCGGCGCGGACGCGAACGGCGCGTTCGTCGAGGTGACGGGCGAGTACGAGTACGTGCAGGGGTTCGGCAGCCACTATGTCGCGCGGCCGTCGGTGCGGCTCGCGGAGCACGCCGCGCAGATGACGATCCGCATGGCGGTCACCAACCTCGGCGGCACGCCGATGGACCTGATGTACATGGCGCACCTGAACTACG
Organism: Burkholderia stagnalis; assembly: GCF_039848545.1. Lineage (NCBI taxonomy): Bacteria > Pseudomonadati > Pseudomonadota > Betaproteobacteria > Burkholderiales > Burkholderiaceae > Burkholderia > Burkholderia stagnalis. The sequence continues at coordinate 105,588 of NZ_CP156687.1, read as the reverse complement.
CGTACGTGCCGGGCGCGCGCTTCGTGCAGGCGCTGCCACGCGGCGGCCTGCGCCTGCGCGACAGCGTGCCCGCGCACGTCAAGCCGACCGCCGCGTGGCGCGACTATACGGCGGCGCTCGCCCGCGCGCCCGAACGGTTCGACGCGCTCGATACGCCCGAGCTGTACGACCCGGAGATCGTGTTCTTCATGCGGGAGGCCGGCACCGACGCGAACGGCGTCGCGCATTTCCTGCTCGCGCATCCGGATGGCGGCGCGTTCCACACCGCGTATCGCCCCGAGCAGTTTCCGCACGCGGCCCGCTGGATCCTGCACAACGCGGACCAGCAGGTCGCCGCGTTCGTGCTGCCGTCGACCTGCGAACCGGAGGGCTACGAGGCGGAGCGCCGCAAGGGCCACGTCGCCCGGCTCGCGCCGGCCGGCACCCGCCGCTTCGAGGTCGTCACGGGCTACCTGAGCGCCGCCGAGGCGCGCGACCGGACGGCCGCGCCGCATGCGTAAACACGCGCGCCGGGCGTCAGGTCACGAGCGCGATGCCGTGCTCGCGAATCGCCGTTTCGTAGCGGGGGCTCAGTTGCCCGTCGGAAATCACGTAGTTGAAGTCGGTCAGCTCGGCGAAGTACGCGGCGCGCACTTCGTCGAACTTGGTGTGATCGACGAGCAGGAAGCGGTTCTGCGCGCGCTGCATCACCTTCTTCTTCGCGTCGACTTCGTGGAAGTTGAAACAGGTGACGCCGCAGCGCTCGCTCACGCCGGCCGCCGAGATGAACGCCTTCGACACGCGGATCGTGTCGAGGATGGTGGTTTCCGCGCTCGACTCGAACACCATGTTCTTGCGGTGATAGCTGCCGCCGCACAGGATCACGCTGCAATGCGGCTTCTGCTGCAGCTTCGCGAACACGTTCAGCGCGTTGCAGACGGCGGTGAATTCGAGATCGTCGGGAATGAAGTCGACGATGAACGGCGTGGTCGAGCCGCAGTCGACGAAGATCGTGTCGCCGGTCTTCACGAACTGCGCGGCGAGCTTGCCGATCCGGCGCTTCTCCTCGGTCTGCCGGTTGTTCTCGGCGCTGATCAGGTATTCGCCGATGTCGCTGCGCTGCGCGGCAAAATGGCGGGTCACGTAGCCGCCGATCAGGCTGACGCCGTGCGGGTTGTCGGCGAGGTCGCGGCGGATCGTCATTTCCGACACGCCGAACAGCTCGGCGACTTCGCGCAGATGGATCGCGTTCTGCCCCTGCAGCACGTTCATCAGCGTCTTGATCCGTTCGCCCTTCCTGGTTTCCATGCTCGTGTCCTGGCGGCCTGCCGCTTGCCGGGCCGGGCGCCAGGGCCCGGCCGAAGAAATGTCGTATTTGTAACAAACCGATGTGAAAACATCAACTTTTCGTGCGGCACGACTGCCGCACGGCTCAGTGGAGTCTGAAACATGCCGCTTTCCAACGCCCAACTTGCCCGCACCATCGATCACACGCTGCTCGCGGCCGACGCCAGCGACACGCAGATCGACGCGCTCTGCCGCCAGGCGGCCGAGCATCGCTTCTACTCCGTCTGCGTCAACTCGGCGAACGTGCCGCGCGCGGCCCGCGCGCTGGCCGGCACCGACGTGAAGGTATGCGCGGTCGTCGGCTTCCCGCTCGGCGCGGGCCTCACCGCCGCGAAGGCGTTCGAGGCGTCGGCCGCGATCGCGGCCGGCGCCGGCGAGATCGACATGGTGATCAATCTCGGCGCGCTGAAAAGCGGCCGCGCCGACGACGTGAAGGCCGACATCGCGGCCGTGCAGGCCGCGTGCGGCGAGGTGCCGCTGAAGGTGATCCTCGAGACGGGGCTGCTGAGCGACGACGAGAAGGTGCGCGTGTGCGAGATGTGCCGCGAGCTCGGCGTCGCGTTCGTGAAGACGTCGACCGGGTTCGGCCACGGCGGCGCGACGCTCGCGGACGTCGCGCTGATGCGCCGCACGGTCGGGCCCGCCATCGGCGTGAAGGCGTCGGGCGGCGTGCGCGACCGCGCGACCGCCGTCGCGATGCTCGACGCCGGCGCGACGCGGCTCGGCACGAGCTCGGGCGTCGCGATCGTCACCGATGCAGGCGGCAGCGACGGGGCGTACTGACGATGCGCGGCGCGGTGCTGCGCGTGCGGGTTACCCCGTGCGCAGCACGCGTTCGCCGTCAGCGGCTTCGTCGGCGATCCGGCCCGTGTAATCGCGCACGAACTGCGCGGCGATGCGGCCCGACCGCGCGCCGCGTTCGAGCGCCCATTGCAGCGCAGGCTCGCGCGCCGCGCGGATCTGCGCGGCGTCGAAGCCGGCCTCGGCCAGCCGGCTGTCGACGACGGCGAGGTACTGGTCCTGCGAGAAGCCGTAGAACGTCACCCAGATGCCGAAGCGCTCCGACAGCGAGATCCGCTCCTCGACCGCATCGCCCGGATGCAGCTCGCCGTTCTCCGCGCGCGACACGTCCGCGTTGTCGCTCGCGTGCTCGGGCATCAGGTGCCGGCGGTTCGACGTCGCATACACGAGCACATTCGACAGGTCGCTCGCCACCGATCCGTCGAGCACCGTCTTCAGCCCCTTGTAGCCCGTCTCGCCGGATTCGAACGACAGGTCGTCGCAGAACACGATGTAGCGCTCCGGCCGCGCACGCACCCGCTCGACGATCGCGGGCAGGTCGTTCAGCCCTTCCTTGCTGACTTCGATCAGCCGCAGCCCGTCCTTCGCGAACGCATGCAGGCACGCCTTCACGATCGACGACTTGCCGGTGCCGCGCGCGCCCGTCAGCAGCACGTGGTTGGCCGCGCCGCCGCGCACGAACTGGCGCGTGTTGCGCTCGACGATCGCCGCCTGGCGCTCGACGTTGCGCAGCGCGTCGAAGCCGATCAGCGCGGGCGACGCGATCGGTTCGAGCGTGCGATTCGCACGGCCGTCGCTGTGCCAGCGGAACGCGATGGCCGCGTCGAAATCGGCCGCCGCCGGACGCGCGGTGTGCGTCATCGCCTCGAGCGCGGCCGCGATCCGCTCGAGCTTGTGCGCGAGGCCGAACATGAGGCCTTCGGGCGACGGAATCGGCTCCGGCATGCGCGGGTCGGCGCTCATCGGAATGCCCCTTGCAGGGTGCGCGATTGCGCCGGGGATCGTGGCGCGAGTTGCGCGAGTTGCGCGAGTTGCGCGACCGCGCGGGCAGGAAAATGGATCGTCTTGTTCATCACGGGCGGCGGATTAAACTCGTTGCAGGAAGCTGACGTGAAGCGAAGCGTCATCGTGCCCGCCCACCCCATTGCCTGTCTCACGCCAACATGTCACAACCTGTCGCGAATCGGACATTCGAATCCCTGCGCCCGTATGTGCACCTGCCGTACGAATCGACGCCGATGCCCGTCGCGGCGATGGCCGCGCACTACCCGAACGGCACCTGGATCGCGCCGCACCGCCATCGGCGCGCGCAGCTGCTCTATGCGATCGCGGGCGTGATGCACGTGCAGTCGGACGGCGCGTCGTGGGTCGTGCCGCCGACGCGCGGCGTCTGGCTCGAAGCCGGACTCGACCATACCGTGCAGATGAGCGGCGACGTCGAAATGCGCACCGTGTTCGTCGAACCGGGCGCGGTCGAACACCTGCCCGGCCGCAGCTGCGTGGTCGAGGTGCATCCGCTGCTGCGCGAGCTGATCCTCGCGGCGGTCGACGTGCCGCTCGACTATGCGCCCGGCTCCCGCCACGATCATCTGATGCGCCTGCTGCTCGCCGAGGTGACGGCCGCGCCGCTGCTGCCGCTCTACCTGCCGTGGCCGCACGACGCGCGGCTGCGGACGATCTGCGACGCGCTCGTCGCCGCGCCCGACGACCTGCGCACGATCGCCGAATGGGCCGACCTCCTCGGCCTCTCGGTCAGGACGCTGCATCGCGCGTTCCTGCGCGAGACGGGCCTCAGCTTCCGGCGCTGGCGCGAACAGGCGCGGCTGCTGCTCGCGCTGAAACGGCTCGCGCACGGCGAGAAGGTGCTGACCGTCGCGATGGATCACGGCTACAGCAGCCAGAGCGCGTTCTCCGCGATGTTCAAGCGGCACTTCGGCGTGTCGCCGTCGGCGTTCTATGCGTAGCACGTATCGCTCGTCGCGACACCTGCCCGCCTATCGCGACGCGATCGCGGCGATGAACAGGCCGCACGCCGCCACCGACGCGAGCGTGCGCACGTGGTTCCACAGCGTCCAGTCGCGCAGGTAGCGCGCCCACAACGCGGCGCCTTCCGCGCTCGACGGATCGGCCGCGGCAAGCGCGTCGTTGAGCGGCACGTTGAAAACCATCGTGACGACGAACATGCCGAGCACGTAGCTCGCGCCGCCCGCGACGATCCCGATCGCGCCCGGCTCGCCGACGCGCAGCAGCGCGAGCACGACGAGCGCGAGCGACGTGAGCGTCGTGCCGAGGAAGGCCGGCATGAACAGCGACCGGACGATGTCGACGTTGATCGCGTTCATCGCGGCGATGCCGGCCGCGGGCGCGAGCCGGCCGAGCGACGTCATCACGAACGCCGAGAACGCAAAGTAGACGCCGGCCAGCACGCCGCAGCCGATCGCGGAGCACCACAGCAGGATCACGGTAACGAGTGCGCGCATGGGTCAGGCGCTCCACACGCCGGTCGCGGCGGTTGCCCGCGCGTAGTCCGCGAAGTCGCGCGCGGCGCGCCACGTGTCCGGCCGCGCCCAGTCGAATGCGACGGCGCTCGAGCGCGACACCGGCCGGGTCGCGATGCCGCGCCGGCGCAGGCGGGCGTCGACGCGCGCGCCGGTCTTGCCGGTGCCGCCGACGATGAGGACGGGATGCATGGCCATGTGCGTCTCCTTGCTTGAAAACCGAGAACGTCTCGTGTTTTTGAAAAACGATAGACTCTCGCATTAGAAAGTCAAGTTTTTCTGGAGACGCCATGGCGACGCGAACGGCAACGCGAAAATCGGGGCAGACCGGCAGCGACGAAGACGCCAGCGCGCCGGGTCTGGCACGCCGGGTGCCGACCCAGCAGCGCAGCCGCGAGCGCGTCGAGCGCATCCTCGCGTGCGCGGCCGAGGTGATGGCCGAAAACGGCAGCGATGCGTTCCGGATGAGCGACATCGTCGAGCGCACGGGCATTCCGTTCGGGTCGCTGTACCAGTACTTCCCGGACAAGACGGCCGTGATCGGCACGCTGGCGGAGCGCCACAACGCGCTCGGGCACGCATGCGTGCGGCGCGACCTCGCGAAGATGAAGCGGATCGAGGATCTGCACGGCACGCTGTGCCGCATCACCGACAGCTACTACCAGATGTTCGTCGACACGCCGCTGATGCGGGACATCTGGCGGGCGACGCAGGCCGATCGCGCGCTGCAGGCGCTGGACGAGGCGGACGGCGCGTTCCTGGCCGGGCTATTGGCGGGCGCGCTGCGGGATCTCGCGCCGGAGGTGCCCGACGCGCAATTGGCGGCGTTCTCGGAATTGACGATGGTGTTGATCGCGGCGGCGGTGCGGCACGCGATCGGGTTGCCGCCGAAGGCTGCGCGAAAGAGGCTCACGATGTTCAAGCGGACGTTGCCGGGGGATTTGTCGGTGCTCGACGGCTAGGCGATAAAATCGCCGAATCGCGGCATTTCGATCTTTTATTCAAATAAAAATATTCATTAATTCCATTCCGCAAATTCATGCGGGCGCAATCCGGGCCCCGAAGCCCACTGCGCGTGCGAGCGCGGGCCGTTCGGCAAACCGGCGCGTTTCGTCTCGGTGAACACTGCGACGCTTTATTCAGCGCCCCGGCAGCCCGCCTTCCATCCAAGTCAACAAATCCCGGGATGGTTAACCGAAATCGATTAACTTGACCAGCTGCCTCGATTTTATGGCATCGATTTCAATCAATAAATCGAACCGCCCATCTACATTAATGTTTACTTTCCAAGCTAGCTTCCGTTAAGCTTGCGGCACAAATTTTTTCGACACCAATTACATCGATTGATGAATTCGCAATCCTAATTCTGCTGAATTAAACCGATCGATTGTTGTTTATTTCGAAAATGAAATGAGACGAAATAAATCCATGCAAACCGGCAGCCCGTCATGTGATTGACGGGCTTCTCCGTGCGTCGCCCGGCGACATGTGCCCGCCGTTTCGACCACATCTTTCTGGCATCGCGATTCCGGTTGCGCGGGGCGGGCCCTGTCATGGGGGCTGGCCCGCGCCGCACCGCTATTGCGGACTTCGAACTCACACTCTTGCGAGCGCTGACGATGGACGACTTTTGCCGCGCGAACCTGCCGCCTGTCGAGGATTGGCCGACGTTTGTCCTTGACTTGCCGGGGCTGCAGTTTCCGCCGTTTCTCAATTGCGCCGCCGCGCTGCTGGATACCGCCGTCGACGAACGGGGCTGGGGCGATCGCGTCGCGATCAGGACCGAGTCGGGCATCGCGTGGACGTACCGCGAATTGCGCGATGCCGGCAACCGGATCGCCAACCTGCTCGTCCGCGAGGCGGGCCTCGTGGCCGGCAATCGGGTGCTGCTGCACGGCGCCAATCACCCGATGCTGGCCGCCGCGTGGTTCGGCGTGGTCAAGGCCGGCGGCGTGGCCGTCGCGACGATGCCGAAGCTGCGCGCGGGAGAACTGTCGACCATCATCGGCCGCGCCCGGGTCACGCACGTCATCTGCGAGGCCGGGCTGTCGGCCGAGCTCGACGCCGCGATGGCGAGCATGCAGTGGCGCGGCGACGTTCGACGCTACGAGACGGACGACACGCATCCGCACGCGCGCTGGCTCGACGGCCATTCAGCGGAATTCGCGGCCGTCGAAACGCGCGCGGACGATCCCTGCCTCATCGCGTTCACGTCGGGGACCACCGGGGAACCGAAGGCCACCGTGCATTTCCACCGCGACGTGATGGCGGCCTGCCACTGCTTTCCGCAGCATGTGCTCAAGCCCACGGCCGATGACGTCTTCTGCGGATCGCCGCCGCTCGCGTTCACGTTCGGCCTCGGCGCGCTGCTGCTGTTTCCGGTCAGCGTCGGCGCGAGCGTCGTGCTGTTGCCGAAGGCGAGCCCGGAACGGCTGCTGGCGGCCGTCGAGCGGCATCGGGTCAGCATCCTGTTTACGGCGCCGGCGGCGTATCGGGCCATGCTCGACCATCTCGACGGACATGACACGTCGTCGCTGCGCAAATGCGTGTCGGCGGGCGAAGCGCTGCCGTCGTGGACACGCGACGCATGGCGGGAGCGCACCGGCCTGCACCTGATCGACGGCATCGGGTCGACCGAGATGCTGCATATCTTCGCGTCGACAGGCGACACCGAAACGAAGAACGGCGCGATCGGCCAGGCGGTGCCCGGCTACCGCATTGCCGTCGTGGACGAACACGGCCAGTGCCTGCCGCCCTACGAAATCGGCTACCTGGCCGTGCGGGGGCCGACCGGGTGCCGCTACCTGAACGACGCGCGGCAACGCGACTACGTGAAGCACGGCTGGAACCTGACGGGCGACAGCGCCTACCTGGACGAGGACGGCTATCTGTTCTATCAGGCGCGCGCGGACGACATGATCATCAGCTCCGGCTACACGGTGTCGCCCGGCGAAGTGGAGCAGGCGCTGCTGCGCCACCCCGATATCGCCGAATGCGGCGTCGTCGGGCAAATCGACGAATGGGGCGGCACGCTGATCTGCGCGCATGTGGTGCTGCGCCCGGGCGTCGACGGCTCGGACGCGTTGACGACGCAGCTTCAGCAGCACGTGAAGAGCGTGATTGCGCCGTACAAGTGTCCGCATCGCGTTGCCTACCACGCCGGCGGCTTGCCGCGCAACGAATCCGGCAAATTGCGGCGCGCCGTGCTTCGGCAGGCAAGCAACGGCGCGGCGCGTCCCCTGAACCCAGCAGTCCAAAGCGAGCGTGCCCTATGAAAATTCTCGGCGCCGCGGTGGCCATTCCGGACCCCGCGACCACCGCGCAATCGTGCGCGAACGATTACGCGATCAAGGCCGCCAGGCAGGCGCTGCTGCAAGCCGGTTGCCTGCCGTCGGAACTTGACCTGATCGTCAGCCTGTCGATTTCCCCCAGCCGGATGGCGGACTCGCCGTCGATCGCCGGCCCGCGCCTGGCGCACCCCGTGCAGCGCGACCTGCGTGCGCGGCATGCGGCCGTGTTCGACCTGCTCGACGCGGACTGGACGCTCGCACTCGATCTCGCGCAAAGCCATTGCACACAGCTCGGCTATCGGCGCGCGCTCGTCGTTCGCGCGGAAGCGCTCGCGGACGTCGAACAGGTGGCGACGAGCGGCTTCGCCGACGGCGCGGGGGCGATCGTGCTGACGCCGTCCGGCCGTGACCGCGCCTATGCGAGCCGCTACGCGGATCTCGACTCGCCCCCGTTCGCGACGCTCGACGCGCTTGCGCCCCGGCGCGTAAACGGCGGCCTGTCGCTGGCCCGCTTCGAGGGCCGGTTCGATCGCGCCACCGGCCGATTCGACGCCGAACCGGCCAATGCAAGCACTGCAGTCGGCGCGATGCTCGACGCGGTGCAAAGCCGCATCGACCGGCGCGCCGCCACGCTGTTTTGCGAATCGTGGCTGAGCGGATGGCCGTCGGTCGCCGACGCACGGGAGAATTTCCGCGTCGACGTCGTTCCCGGTCCGGCAGACGTCCCGAACCCGTTCCAGTTGCCCGCGTGGCTCGCGTCCCGCGTCGCGAATTCGATGTCGCTGCGCGACGATGAACATACGGTGATCGCCCTGACGCTGGATCCGTTCCGGCCGCGCATCGCCTGCAGCACGATGGAGGTCTGAGTGAACAACGTCCGAATCGCAAGCCTCGCCTGCCGCCTGCCGGCGCGCCAGGTCCCCAACGACGATCCCGTCTTCGCGGGCGTCGAGCCGATCCCGGCGGAATGGTGGCAATTCTGGGGCATCGAATCGCGCTACATGATCGACCCCGATGCCGGCGAATCCGAGCTGGCGCTGGCCGAGCGCACGGCGCGCGACGCCCTCGCCCGCGCCGGCGTGGCGCCCGCCGAACTCGATCTGGTGCTGTTCAACATGACGTCGCCGTTCGTGTCGCTCGCCGACGGCCGGCGCCGTTTCGCGCCGCGGCTGTCGCGCGCGCTGCGCGACCGGCTCGGCGCCACGCGCGCGCTCGACGCCGACGTCGAGATGGAATGCGCGAGCTTCGTGCTGCAACTGCAGCTCGCCGCCAATCTCATCAAGCAAGGGCGCGTGAAGCGGGCCCTGGTGTGCTCGTCGGAGCGCATGTCGGCGGTGGTCGACTACACCAGCAAATCGTCGACGAACTTCGGCGACGGCGCGGCCGCGGCCGTGCTCGTCGCCGAGCCGGCCGACCCCGACGGCGCCGACTGGCTGGATGCCGCGTATCACAGCGATGCCACCCGCTACGACCTCGTGACGATGCAGTGGCGCAACGCGCGGGCCGAAGCGGATGACGAAGCGGCAACCGGCGCCGACAACCCGTTCGGCGTGTATTTCACGCTCAAGCCCGAAGCGCAGGAAGCGATCTCGCGTTTCATGCCGGTGGCCATTCCCGATATCGTCGAGCGGCTGCTGCACCGAAGCGGAACGGGCATCGCCGACGTCGATGCGATGGTGTTCCACCAGCCGTCGGCGCTGCTCGTGCGCTCATGGGCGCAGCGGCTCGGGCTCAGGCAGGACCAATACGTGATTCGCGTGGCCGATTGCGCGTGTCTCGTGTCGGCCGCCGTGCCGTTTGCGCTGTATGAGTCGATCCGGCAGGGCGTGATCCGGCCGGGATCGAAGGTCGTGCTGGCCGGCGCGGGCGCCGGCTGGGGCTTCGGCGCGCAATTGTGGCGCTGGGGCGAAACCGTCGTGAGCGATGCGGGCGACGCCGTCGCCGCCGTGACGAAACAGGAGGTGCGGACATGAGCGCCCGCCTCGCCATCGCCGGGTTCGGCTATGCGCTGCCGGAGCGGATCGTCGGCAACGACGAAGTCGCCGGCATGATCGACACCAGCGACGCGTTTATCCGCGAGCGCACCGGCGTCGTCGCGCGACGCTATCTCGCCCCCGATCAGCACCTCGCCGATCTCGCATGCCCGGCCGCGGAACGCGCGCTGGCCGACGCCGGCATCACGGCGCGCGACGTCGACCTGCTGATCGTCAATACGCTGTCGCCCGATCATCACGACCCGTCGCAGGCATGCTACATCCAGCCCCGGCTCGGCTTGCGGGAGGTGCCGTGCTTCGATATCCGCGCGCAATGCAGCGGCGGGCTCTACGGGATCGAGATCGCGCGCCACTTCCTCGCGAGCGGCCTGTATCGCAACGTGCTGCTGATCTGCGCCGAGGCGTTGTCGCGGCGAATCGACACCAGCAACGCCGGCCGCAACCTGTCGATCCTGCTGAGCGACGGCGCCGCCGCGCTGCTGCTGCAGGCGACGGACGACCCGGCGCGCGGGCTGATCGATCTGACGCTCGGCGCCGACGGCACCCAGTTCGACCTGCTCAGCACCGAAGCGCCCGGCGCGCGACGCCCGCGCTTCATCGACGAAGACGACATCGCGGCCGGCCGGCATTACTTCCGGATGAAAGGCGCGCCGATGTTCGAGGACGCCACGCGGCGCATCGTCGACGCGTGCCGGCAGATGCTCGACAAGCACCGGCTGACGATCGGGGATATCGGCCTGGTCGTGCCGCACCAGCCGAACCTGCGCATCCTCGACGCGGTCATCGAGCGGCTCGGGCTGCCGCGCGAGCGCTGCATGATCTCCGTCGACCAGCTCGGCAACATGGCGAGCGCGGCGTTTCCGGTCGCGCTGGCCCTCGCGCACGAGCAAGGCCGCATGCCGGCCGGGCAGCTCAACCTCCTCGTGACCTACGGCGCGGGCGCGACATGGGCCTGCGCGCTCTATCGGAGCTGAACGACATGCTGAACGCTTCCCCCGGGTGGATCGATTCGCGGCTGGCCCTCGTCGGCACGGCCGACGTGCCGCTGTACGTGATCGTCAACGACGAGGCCGCGACGCTGATCGAGGGCGGCCTGAGCGGCATGACCGAACTCGTCTGGCAGCAGCTTCACGACCTGCTGCGGGATTTCGGCGGCATCCGGCATCTGCGCTACTGGCTGATCACGCATTCGCACTACGACCATTGCAGCCTGCTGATGACGCTCAAGTCGCGCATGCCGTGGCTCCATGTGTCCGGCTCTCCCGACGCATTCGATGCGTTCCAGAGCCCGTCGGCGTGCCGCACCATCCGGCAGCTCGACGCGCACGCGTCACGGTCGTGGCGCCCCGTCGACGGCGGCGATTTCACCGAGTTGTCCGAACTGCCGTTCTACCCCGTCAATCCGGGCACGCAGCTCGACATCGGCGACGGGATGCAAATACGCGCGATCGCGCTGCCGGGCCACAGCCGCTGCCAGTTCGGCTACTACTGCCCGCAACTGGACATCGGGTTCGTGTCGGATGCGCTCGGCGAGTTTCACGACGCCACCACCTGGCTGCCGCTGGTCTTCCAGGATCTGTTCGCGTATCGGCACTCGCTGGACGCGATCGAGCAGCTGCAGGCGCCGCGGCTCGCGTTGGGGCACCACGGCATCCTCACCGGCGAGCTCGCCCGGTCGGCCGCGCGGCATGCGCGCGCGTGCCTCGATGCGCGCGAGGCCGACGCGCGCGCGGTGCGCGGCAACGCCGCCGCCACGCAGGAACTGGCCCACCACTGGACGGCACGCTATGCGGCCCGGAGCGAAAAAGTGGTGCCGCATTTCCTGCATCTCAAAAGCATGATGCACATGATCGATCTGTTCCATCGCGCCGAATAGCCGTATCCGGATGTCTGCCGCGGCAACGCATGGGCGCCGGCCGGCGTCCGGCCGCCGCTCGCTGTTTTCATTCCTCTTCCGACGACATCATGACCATTGCGACCTTGCCGACCACGCTTAGCGAATTGCTTCAGAACCGGGCCGCCACGCTCGGCGACAACACCGCCTACGTGTTCCTGAGCGGCCCGCCCGAACAGGAACAGGCCGATTCGATGACCTTCGCGGAGCTCGACGCGCACGCCCGCCGGGTGGCCGCGCTGCTGCGGCAGAACGCGGTCGGCACCGGCGACCGCGTGCTGCTGCTGTGCCGGCCGGGGCTCGATTACGTCAGTGCCTTCATGGGGTGCCTGTATGCGGGCGCCGTCGCGGTGCCGGCCTACCCGCCGCGCAACAAGCAGCATATGGTGCGGATCGCGGGCATCGTGAGGAATGCGGGCGCGAGCACGATCCTGTGCTCGACCGAGGATCTCGAACGTTGCACGACGTGGATCGCCGACACCGAGGCATCCGGCAGCACGCTGCTCGATGTCGGCGCTGCGCAGGCACTGGCGCCCGTGCACTCGGCGGCCAGCGTGCCGTCGTCCCACATCGCCTTTCTGCAATACACGTCGGGAACCACCGGCACGCCCAAGGGCGTGATGGTATCGCACGGCAACCTGATGCATAACCTCGGGATGCTGCGCGAATGGTTTGCCTATGACGAGCAGAGCACGATGGTCAGCTGGCTGCCGCCGTACCACGATATGGGCCTGATCGGCGTGATCCTGACGTCGCTCTACGGCGGCTTCCGGAGCGTGCTGATGGCCCCGGAGCGTTTCATCCAGCATCCGTACCTGTGGTTGCGCGCGATCAGCCACTATCGTGCGGACCTGACGGGCGCGCCGGATTTTGCTTACCGGATGGCCGGCAGGCGAATCTCCGACGAACAATTGGCGACGCTCGACCTGTCGTGCCTCCGGACCGCCTATAACGGTGCTGAATCCGTGCGCGCCAGCACCTTGTCCGATTTTGCGCAGCGCTTCGCCGCCGCGGGCTTCTCCGCCGAGTGCTTTCGCCCGTGCTATGGGCTGGCGGAGGGCACGCTGTTCGTCGCCGGCCGCTCGGCGCGGCAGCCGATTCGGACGGTGTGCGTCGACCAGGCCGCCCTTCAGCGGCAATCCGTGGTGATTCGCGGCGAGTTCGCGGGCGTGTCGCCGCAGCCGCTGGATCGCCCGGGCGAACGTGTGCTGGTCAGCGTGGGCCGCCCTGCCGGCGACCAACGCGTGGTCGTGCGCGACCTGGAGACCAACGCGCGCTGCGACGATCGGACCATCGGCGAAATCTGCGTGGCCGGCCCGAGCGTCGCCGCCGGATACTGGCAGCTGGACGAGCAGACGCAATCGACCTTCCGGCACACGCTGGCAGGCGATCGCGATCAGGCGTTCATGCGCACCGGCGATCTCGGCTTCATTCTGGATGACGAACTGTACGTCACCGGCCGGCTCAAGGACATGGTGATCCTGGCCGGCCGCAACTACTACTCGGAAGACATCGAGTACGCGTTGATCGCCGGCGTGCCGGAACTGGTGCCGAACGGCTGCGCGGCCTTCATGGACGACCAGGTCGACGCGGAGCGCCTGATCGTCGTCGCCGAAGTCGAGCGCACGCAGCGCAAGGGCAATCTCGACGGCTTCATCGACGCGATTCGCCAGGCGATCTGGAACCGCCTCGACATCGGGCCGAGCCGGATCGTGCTGGTGTCGCCCGGCAGCGTGCCGAAGACGTCGAGCGGCAAGGTGCGCCGCAGCACGTGCCGCACGCAGCTGCACGACGGCGCGCTGACGATCCTCGCGCAGTGGGACGTCGACGGCGGCACGCAAACGCCGGCCCGGCAACCCGCCCGCCCGGCCGCCGGCATCGACAAGCCGGCGGCCAACGATCGGCCGCGCCACGACAGCGCCACCGTCGACGAACTGAACGACTGGCTCAGGCACTACGCGCGCACGCGGATCGATTCGCGCACCATCGACGAGCGGCGCACCATTCCGCCGCACGTCGTGCTCGATTTCGGCAACCGGGGCCTGCTCGGCATGCAGATCGAGCGTTCGCATGGCGGCCTCGGCCTCGGTCATCACGACATGTCGCGCGTGCTGTCGCAATTGGCCGCGATCGATTCGACGCTGGCCTTCTTTGTCGGCTTGAACAACACGCTCGGCATTCTGCCGATCATGCAGCATGCCCAGCCGGCATTGCGCGACGAATTGCTGCCGAGCCTCGCGAGCGGCCGGATGCTCGCCGCATTCGCGATGACGGAACCGGCCGCGGGTTCCCATCCGCACGGGATCGCCTCGCGCGCGCAGCGCACCGAATCCGGCGACTGGCTGGTCAGCGGGAACAAGAGCTGGAGCGGCTCGTCCGCGTGGGCGGGCGTCATCAACGTGTTCGCGAAGCAGGCCGACGGCGCGGGGATGGTCGGCCTGGCCGTGCGCCCCGGCACGCCGGGCGTGCGGATCGGCGCCGAAGAGCTGACGATGGGCGTGCGCGGCATGATCCAGAATTCGCTGCATCTGGATCACGCGCGGATCAGCGACGCATACCGGCTCGGCGACGTCGGACAGGGGATGCTCGTGGCGCAACACGCGATGAACATTGCGCGCCTCGGCATCGCGGCCGTCAGCGTGGGCGGCATGAAACGCTGCGCGCAGCTGATGCATCGCTACGGGGCGCGGCGCCAGATCGGCACGGGGCTGCTGCTGGACAACCCGCTGAGCCGCCTGCGCCTGGGCGAGCTGCGGCACCGCATCGACGGGCTCGACGCGCTGGTCGAGCACCTGGCCGCCGAGCTGGACCTCGGCGTCGCGCTGCCTGAGGACTGCCTGCTGATTTCGAAGATCCTCGGCTCCGAGCTGCTGTCGCAATCGGCCGACGAGATGATGCAGTTCCTGGGCGGCCGCGGCTATATCGAAACCAACCTCGCGCCGCAGATCTTCCGCGACGCGCGCCTGACCCGCATCTTCGAGGGGCCGACCGAGACGCTGCTGGTTCACCTCGGCAGCCGCCTGCTCAACGGCAGCGACGATTTGCTGCGCTACCTGGAAAGCGCGCTGGGCGCCGGCGTGCTGGCCCGGGAGCTGCGCCAGCTGGGCGAACAGCTGTCGGAAGACGGGCTCGCCAATGCGTCGAAACTCGACGGCGCCGCGCATGCCGCCGTGTGGGTCAACTACTGGCTCGGCACGGTCGCGCAATGGGGCTTGCTGCTGGCGGTGATCGAACGCGCGGCGGCGCAGCAGCGCATCGACGACGGCGCGCTGCGCTGGGTGCAGAACCAGTATGAACGCGCGATCGAGACGGCGCAGCGGCAGGTCGGCCTGCGCGCCGCGCTGTCCACGTCGGCGGAACTGAACGACTGGGCCGCACGCACCGGGCTCGAGATCGGCGCGATCGAACAGACGATTCCGGGCGCAAGCCAGCTCGTCGATCCGTTGCTGGACGCCGACCCCGGCGCGCGTTCGGTCTCCCCCGCGCCCGCCGGCGACGCCCCCGGCACGGCGGCGGCCCCGATCCCGAGCGAGCCGGCGCGCCTGATCGATCGCCAGCAGGTGCATGCCGTCGAGCAATGGCTCATCGCGTGGCTGGGCGAGCGCCTCAAGCACCGCAAGCTGCGCCTGACGCGCGAATCGACGTTCGCCGAGATCGGCTTCGACTCGATCCTCGCCGTCGAGATGACGATGGTATTCAGCGAGACGCACAACGTGCCCGTCGATCCGTCCGCGGTGTGGGACTACCCGTCCATTCGCGCGCTGGCCGCCCATCTCGCGCCCCGCACGCGCGGCGTCGCGCCGGCGGCGGCCGTCGCGCACGCCGATCCGGATGCGCCTTCCCCCATTGCAGCCCAACCTTCGACCCTGTGAGACCGTCCAACATGCATGCCCGATTCGACCTTGGTGATTCCACCGCCGCGCTGGCCCGGCAGCTCGAACATTATCTCGACGCGTATCCCGACGAAACGCGCACCTTGCTCGGCCTGTCGGCCGGCACCGCGATCGGCGTCGAGGTGCTCGACATGGAGCTGCCGGTCAGGCTCGAGCAGCACACCCACGCGGCCACGCTGCGCATCGGCCGGCACGACGCGCAGCGCGTGATGGCCTATACGCGCAGCTGCAACTGGGCAAACGGCATCGTGCTGGTGCCGACGCTGGTGCGCCTCGTGTGCGCCGGCGCGTTCCGCGGCCTGCGGGCCGGCACGCCGCGCGCGATGCGCGCGTTCGCGACGGCCCGCCTGCCCGACCCGACCCGCAACCTCGGGGTGATGTGGGGCGCGTTCAACCTGCTGAGCCTGGCCGGCTGGCTCACCCTCGATCGCGGCGACGAACACGCCGAATATGCGCTCACCCCGGCCGGCGAGTATGTCGTCGCATGCGTCGAGCGCGCGCGGCCGCTGTTCGAGCAGCTCGCGAACGCGACGTCGGTGCTCCAGCATCTGCACGCGCTGTGCCATCGAAAACGCGTGGCGGCCGACGACAGCGTGCTGTATGCGCAGCTCGCGCGCATCTGCGTGGCGGGCTGGCCGGAGCTTCCGGCCCCGGCCACCGATCTGGAGCGCCAGGCGGATGGCCAGCTGCGCACGGCGATGGACGGCCTGCTGCTCGGCCCGACCTGGGTCGCGCTCGACATGCCGGTGTTCGACAGGCAGCCCGACGGCCAGTACTCGCAGACGGCGCCCGGGATCCTCGGCAAGCTCGACGAGCAGCCCGGCGGGGTCGCGGTCGGCGCGTGGACGCATGCGGATCCGGTCGTCCTGCACGCGGCCTGGTCGCTGCTGGGCAAGTTCGGCATGGCGGAGATCGACCGCGAAAAGGTGCGCCTCACCGAGTCGGGCCGCATTCACCGGCCGATCGCCGCGCCTTACGCGGGGCTGCCCGCGTCGTATCTGCGCTCGTATGCGCTGCTCGACGAGCTCCTGTTCGGCAACCCCGATCCGCTCGATATCGACAGCGACGGCCACATCGATCGCGTGATGAACGTGTATGCGTCGAGCGGCGCCGGGTCGGGGCCCGCGTCGCAGGAAATCACGACGAAGATCCTGCGCGAGCTGTTCGACGACACGCCGCTCGATCGCCAGCCGGCCGGCATCGCCGACATGGGCTGCGGCGACGGCAGCGCGGTAAAGCGCCTCGCGGAATACGTGATCAAGTCGACGCGGCGCGGCCGGCACCTCGCGGCCTATCCGCTGCTCGTGATCGGCGCGGACTACAACGAATCCGCGCGCGGCCGCGCCGCCGCCACGCTGTCCGCGCTGAAGGACATCCCCGGCGTGCAGGTGCGCGTGATCGCCGCCGACATTTCCCAGCCCGACCGCTACGACGAAGCCGTGGCCGAAAGCGGCCTGACCGTCAGGCAGCCGGACGGCAGCGTGCGCCCGGCGCGGCTGAGCGACCTGCTGCACACCTTCATGTTCCTGGTCCACAACCGCCGGCTGAGCGTGCGGCGCGAAGCCGCCGCCGAAGCGATCCTCGAGCGCCATCTGCGCACCGTCGACCGTTCCCGCCTGCGCGCGGTGGTCGACCAGCACTATACGGGCATGCTGATGGTGTCGGACCAGGCCGAGCTGCCGATCGCGCTCGACGAGATCAAGCGCGCGTTCAAGGTCGCGTACAGCGATGCGGAAGGCCTCGTGCCCGGTTACGTCGCGGCCGCGGATCTCATCGATTTCCTGACCCGCTGGAAGCGCCACGCAAAGCACGGCTTTCTCATCGTGGAAGGACACAGCCCGTGGGCGGAGAATCTGTGCGCGCGTGCGCCGGGCGGACCCGACGCGTGGCTGCGCACCGAGCAGCTTCCGTCGGTGTTCAACTGGGGCATGCACTTCGTGTCGCGGCAGTTCATGGCGCCGTTCAACGAATTCATGCTCGCGTTGACGCTGGCCGGGCTGCGTCCCGACAGCCCGATTTACGGGCGGATTCATCCGGAGGGGTTCCCGGCGCCGGATCTGCTGAGCGATTATCGATTCTTCAGTATCGCCAACTACGTCGCCGATACCGTCGCCGCCCCGGCCGCCGTGTAACGGCCCATTGAAAAACACCCCGGAGGCTGGATCGGCATCCAGCTTCCGGGGTGCGGTCCGGGTTCTTGCTTCTCGCCCGGCTCGCGCGTCACGCGCTGTAGTCGTACACCCCGCGCCCCGTCTTCCGGCCGAGGCGCCCTGCCGCGACCATCTCGCGCAGCAGCGGGCATGCGCGATACTTCGGATCCCCGAAGTCCTTCACGAACACGTCCATCACCGCGAGGCACACGTCGAGCCCCACCAGGTCCGCCAGCGCGAGCGGCCCGATCGGGTGGCTCGCGCCGAGCTTCATCCCCTGGTCGATCTCCTCGGCCGACGCGATCCCTTCGGCGAGCACGAAGAACGCCTCGTTGATCATCGGCACCAGGATGCGGTTGACGACGAACCCCGGAGCGTTGCGCACGCCGATCGGCGACTTGTCGAGGCGCTCGGTCAGCGCGCGCACCGCGGCCGACGTCGCGTCGCTCGTCTGCAGCCCGCGGATGATCTCGACGAGCTGCATCAGCGGCACCGGATTGAAGAAGTGCATGCCGACGAAGCGCGTCGGGTCGGCCAGCGGCGCGGCGAGCGCGGTGATCGAGATCGACGACGTGTTCGTCGCGATGATCGCGTCCGGGCGCACCACGGCTTCGATCTGCTTCAGGATGCGCGCCTTCAGCTCGACGTTCTCGGTGGCCGCTTCGATCACGATGTCGGCCACGGCCAGCCGCTGGTAGTCGGTCGACGTCTCGATGCGCGCGAGCGCGGCGTCGCGCGTCGCGGCGTCGAGCTTGTCCTTCGACACGAGCCGGTCGAGGCTGCCCTTCAGCGTCGCGACGCCCTTCGCGAGCGCCGCTTCATTGACGTCGATCATCACGACGTTGAGACCCGCAACGGCCGCGGTTTGCGCAATGCCGTTGCCCATGGTGCCGGCGCCGATGACGCCTACGATTTCGATTGCCATGACGTTTCCTGTGGTCGGATGCAGTGCATGCCGATTATCAAAGGTTTTCGAAGATCGCGGCAATCCCCTGCCCGCCGCCGATGCACATCGTCACGAGCGCGTAGCGGCCGCCGATGCGCTTCAGTTCGTACAGCGCCTTGACGGTGATCAAGGCGCCGGTCGCGCCGATCGGGTGGCCGAGCGAGATGCCCGAGCCGTTCGGGTTGACCTTCGCCGGATCGAGGCCGAGTTCCTTCGTCACGGCGCAGGCCTGCGCGGCAAATGCTTCGTTCGCCTCGATCACGTCGAGATCGGCGATCGTCAGGCCCGCGCGTTCGAGCGCCTTCTGCGTCGCGGGCACCGGGCCGATGCCCATGTACGCCGGATCGACGCCGGCGTGCGCGTAGGCCACCAGGCGCGCGAGCGGCTTCACGCCCTGTGCGCGCGCGGCGTCCGCGCTCATCATCAGCACGGCCGCGGCCGCGTCGTTGATGCCCGATGCATTGCCGGCCGTGACCGTGCCGTTCTCCTTCACGAACACCGGCTTCAGCTTCGTGAAATCGTCGGCGCTCGCATCGTCGCGCACGTGCTCGTCGGTGTCGAACAGCACTTCGCCCTTGCGCGTGCGGATCGCGATCGGCAGGATCTGCTCCTTGAAGCGCCCTTCCGCGGCCGCGCGCGCCGCGCGACGATGCGATTCGAGCGCAAGCGCGTCCTGGTCCTCGCGGCTCACGCCATACTTGCGCGCGACGTTCTCGCCGGTCACGCCCATGTGGATCCCCTGGAACGGGTCGTGCAGCGCGCCGAGCATCATGTCGACGAGCTTGCCGTCGCCCATGCGCTGGCCGAAGCGCGCGGCCGGCACGCTGTACGGCGCGCGGCTCATGTTCTCCGAGCCGCCGCCGATCGCGACGTCGGCATCGCCGAGCATGATCGTCTGCGCGGCCGACACGATCGCCTGCAGGCCCGAGCCGCACAGGCGGTTCACGGTCAGCGCGGGCGCGTGCTGCGCGACGCCGCCCTCGATCGCCGCGACGCGCGCGAGATACATGTCCTTCGGTTCGGTGTTCACGACATGGCCGAACACGACGTGGCCGACCGCATCGCCCGGCACGTTCGCGCGCGTCAGCACCTCGCGCACGACCTTCGCACCGAGGTCGGTCGGCGAGAAATCCTTCAGGCTACCGCCGAAATCACCGATCGCGGTACGGACACCGCTCACCACCACGACTTCTTTCGCTGCATTGCTCATCGTCTCACTCCTCTTCGTGCGCGCAGGGACACGCGCCACGTGTTACATGTTCGGGTAATTCGGCCCGCCGCCGCCTTCCGGCGTGACCCACACGATGTTCTGCGTCGGGTCCTTGATGTCGCAGGTCTTGCAGTGCACGCAGTTCTGCGCGTTGATCACGAGCCGATCGCTGCCGTCGTCGTTCTTCACGAACTCGTACACCGCCGCCGGACAGAAACGCCCCTCCGGCCCCGCGTACGTGCGCAGGTTCACGTTCACCGGCACGTTCGCATCCTTCAGCGTCAGGTGCGCCGGCTGGTTTTCCTCGTGGTTCGTGTTCGAGATGAACACCGACGACAGCCGGTCGAACGTCAGCTTGCCGTCCGGCTTCGGGTACTCGATCGGCTCGCACTGCGACGCCGGCTTCAGCATCTCGTGGTCCGCATGCTTGTGATGCAGCGTCCACGGCACGTTACCGCCCATCACCTTCTGCTCGAGGCCGACCATCAGCGTGCCGAGGTACAGCCCCTTCGCCATCCACTGCTTGAAGTTGCGTGCGCGGTACAGCTCGTTGTACAGCCACGATTGCTTGAAGGCATCCGGATACGCGTTGAGCTCGTCGCCCTGGCGGCCGGCCTGCACCGCGTCGAAGGCCGCGTCGGCCGCCAGCATCCCGGTCTTGATCGCCGCGTGGCTGCCCTTGATGCGCGACGCGTTCAGGAAGCCCGCGTCGTCGCCGATCAGCGCGCCGCCCGGGAACACCGTCTTCGGCAGCGACAGCAGCCCGCCCGCGGTGATCGCGCGCGCGCCGTACGACACGCGCTTGCCGCCTTCGAGAAACGCGCGGATCGACGGGTGCGTCTTGTAGCGCTGGAATTCCTCGAACGGCGACAGGTACGGGTTCGTGTAGCCGAGGCCGACCACGAAGCCGACCACCACCTGGTTGTTGTCCATGTGATACAGGAACGAGCCGCCGTAGGTGTCCGACTTCAGCGGCCAGCCGGCCGTGTGGATCACGAGGCCCGGCTTGTGCTTGGCCGGATCGATTTCCCACAGTTCCTTGATGCCGATCCCGTACGCCTGCGGATCGGCGTTCGCATCGAGCTTGAACTTCGAGATCAGCTGGCGGCCGAGGTGGCCGCGGCAGCCTTCGGCGAACAGCGTGTACTTCGCGTGCAGCTCCATGCCGAGCTGGAAGTTCTCGGTCGGCTCGCCGTCCTTGCCCACGCCCATGTTGCCGGTCGCGACGCCTTTCACCGAGCCGTCGTCGTTGTACAGGATCTCGGCGGCCGGGAAGCCCGGGAAGATCTCGACGCCGAGCGCCTCGGCCTGCTGGCCGAGCCAGCGGGTCACGTTGCCGAGCGAAATCACGTAGTTGCCGTGATTCTTGAAGTTGTCCGGCAGCGCCCAGTTCGGCGTGGTGACCGCGCCTTTCTCGGACAGGAACAGGAAACGGTCTTCCGTCACCTCGACATCGAGCGGCGCGCCGCGTTCCTTCCAGTCGGGGAACAGCTCGGTGATCGCGCGCGGGTCCATCACCGCGCCCGACAGGATGTGCGCGCCGATCTCGGAGCCTTTCTCGAGCACGCACACGCCGATCTCGGCGCCTTTCTCGGCAGCCAGCTGCTTGAGCCGGATCGCGGCCGACAGCCCGGCCGGGCCGCCGCCGACGATCACGACGTCGTATTCCATCGATTCGCGCGGGCCGTATTGCGCGATCAGTTCATCTTGGGTCAAAGCCGAATCTCCTCCTGCCGCAGTTTCCGATCGCCCGATCAGAACTGGTCTTCCGTCAGCGCGAGCACGCCGTCGCCGCCCTTCGCGCCGACGATCGACGCTTCGAGCCCTTCCGCCTGCACCAGCACGTGTTCCGCATAGTGCTGCGCGATCGCGATCTTCGCGTCGTAGAACGCCGGGTCGCTCGCGCGGTTCGCGTGCGCCGCCACCAGCGCGCGTCCCATCTGCCACCCGCACAGCACCACGCCCGCCAGCTTCAGGTACGGCACGCTGCCCGCGAACACCGCGTTCGGGTCGCGCTTCGTGTTCGCCACCACGTAATCGACCACCGCCGACAGCGCCCGCGCGCCCTTCTCCAGCTGCGCCTTCGTCGATGCCGCCGCCGCGCCGTCGAGCTTGCCCAGCGCTTCAGCCGTCTGACCGATCTCGCCGATCAGCGCCTTCGCCACCGCGCCGCCGTCGCGCACCGTCTTGCGGCCCACCAGGTCGTTCGCCTGGATCGCCGTCGTGCCTTCGTAGATCGCCAGGATCCGCGCGTCGCGGTAGTACTGCGCCGCGCCCGTCTCCTCGATGAAGCCCATCCCGCCGTGCACCTGCACGCCCAGGCTCGCCACGTCGTTCACCATCTCCGTGCTCCAGCCCTTCACCACCGGCACCAGATACTCGTAGATTGCCTGGTGACGCGCACGCGTCGCCTCGTCCGAATGGCGGTGGGCAACGTCGCTGTGCGCCGCCGCCACGTACGACAGCGCCCGCGCGCCTTCGGTCAGCGCGCGCATCGTGCCCAGCATCCGGCGCACGTCCGGGTGGTGGATGATCGTCACCGATTCCTTGGCCGAGCCATCGACCGGCCGGCTCTGCACGCGCTCCTTCGCGAATTCCGCCGCCTTCCGGTACGCGCGGTCGGCCACGCCGATCCCCTGCATCCCGACCCCGAAGCGCGCCGCGTTCATCATGATGAACATGTACTCGAGCCCGCGATTCTCCTCGCCGACCAGATAGCCGATCGCGCCGCCGTGGTCGCCGTACTGCAGCACCGCGGTCGGGCTCGCCTTGATGCCGAGCTTGTGCTCGATCGACACGCAATGCACGTCGTTGCGCGCGCCCAGCGAGCCGTCCTCGTTCACCAGGAACTTCGGCACGATGAACAGCGAAATGCCCTTCACGCCTTCCGGCGCGTTCGGCGTGCGCGCCAGCACCAGGTGGACGATGTTGTCCGCCATGTCGTGCTCGCCCCACGTGATGAAGATCTTGGTGCCGAACACCTTGAACGATCCGTCGCCCTGCGGCTCGGCGCGCGAGCGCACCAGCGCGAGGTCGGAGCCCGCCTGCGGCTCGGTCAGGTTCATCGTGCCGGTCCACTCGCCGGAGATCAGCTTCGGCACGTAGCGCTGCTTCTGCTCCTCGGTGCCTGCGGTCAGCAGCGCCTCGATCGCGCCGTCGGTCAACAGCGGACACAGCGCGAACGACAGGTTCGACGCGTTCAGCATCTCGATGCACGGCGTCGCGATCAGCTTCGGCAGGCCCTGGCCGTCGTATTCGGCCGGATGCTGCAGCCCTTGCCAGCCGCCTTCGACGAACTGGCGGAACGCTTCCTTGAAGCCCGGCGTCGCGGTCACGACGCCGTCCTTCAGGCTGCTCGGGTTGCGATCGCCTTCGACGTTCAGCGGCGCCAGCACCTCGCCGCAGAATTTCGCGGATTCGTCGAGCACGGCCTGCGCGGTGTCGAAACCCGCATCCTCGAAGCCCGGCAACTGCGCGACGGCGTCGATGCCGGCGAGTTCCTTCAGCACGAACAGCATGTCCTTGACGGGGGCGGTATAGCTCATGATCGATCTTCCAGTCTGGCGGGGATAGGGGTTCGCCATGCGGCCCGATACGGCAAAATCGGCCAGCCAACGGCGACGTCCGGCGAATCGTAACCCCCGGGAGCCGGATTTCCATTGTCATATCCGGCCCACCTACTGACAAAACCGGCCACGGGATGCAGGGCCGCCCGGCAGTCGTCTTCGTCGTCGCGGCAAGCGCATCCGGGCAAAGGGCCGGGTCGCGATGCCGCGTGCTCAGCCCGATTGCCCGTCGGGCCGGCGGGAAAAATAGTGCGCCGGCGAATCGCCGAGGGCCTTGCGGAACATCAAGATGAAGTTGCTGGGCGACGCATAGCCCAGCGCGTCCGACACCTCGGCGACCGGCCGGCCGCGCGCGAGCAGGTCGAGACCATGCGCGAGCCGCGCCTGCTGGCGCCACTGCGCGAAGCTCAGCCCCGTCTCCGCCGCCATGAGCCGCCGCAGCGTCCGCGGCGACATCGCGCCGAACGCCGCCCACGCATCGAGCGTGCGCGGGCTGCCGGGTTCGTCGAGGACGGCCCGCGCCACGCGTGCCAGCCGCGGATCGTCCGGCATCGGCACATGCAGCGCCTCGTGCGGTGCGCGCCGGATCTCGTCGTGGATCACCGCGGCCATCCGTTCGTGCTCGGGTGCCAGCGCGGCCTGCTTGTCCCAGTCGATCGCGCGATACGCCAGCGCCCGCAGCACCTCGCTGACGCCGATCACGCACGGCCGGGCCGGCAAGCCCGCGCAGAACGCCGGCGCGGCCAGCAGCACCCAGCCGCTCAGCGCGCCGCTGACCCGCACCCGGTGCGGCACACCCGGCGGCACCCAGCCGGCGCGGCGCGGCGGCAGCAGCCACGCGCCGTGCGGCGTATGCACATGAATCAAGCCTGCCTCCACGCAGAGCACCTGGCCGCGCGCATGCGCGTGCCAGTCGTACTCGCGCGTGCCGAGACGAAAGGCGCTCGCCGGATCGTCGTTGCCGCGCAGCGCGATCAGCGCGGGGCCGTCCAGCCACTCGCTGAAATCGGGGGAGGTCGTCTCGGTCGCCGCGGCTTTTTTCATGTTGGCCAGTTTATGGCATTTGATGGCCAGATGCCGTTATCGTGCGCGATCGCGATCACGCAACACTGTGCGCCGGACAGCGCCATCCGGCGCGACTTTCGGAGACGTTTCCATGCAGTCAATCCATGTCGCCATCGTCGGCGCGGGCCTCGGCGGCCTGTGCGTCGCCCAGGCACTGAAACGCGCCGGCATCGCCTTCGACGTGTACGAGCGCGACCCCGCGCTCGACAGCCGCCGGCAGGGTTTCCGCATCCGCATCGACGCGACGGGCCAGCGTGCGCTGGCCGCCAGCCTGCCCGCCGGGCTCTACGCGCTGTTCCGCGCGGCGGCCTCTCGGCGCACGGCCGGCACACGCTTCCTGACGCCCCGGCTCACGCCCGCTGCCGGACGCGTGCCGGCCGGCTGGCAACCGGATCCGCCCGCCTCGGAACCGGAAGACCCGGCCGACCTGAGCCTCAACCGGCTGACCCTGCGCGAGATCCTGATGGCGGGCATCGAGCACCATATCCATTTCGGCCACGCGATCGACCACTACCGGACGCTGCCCGATGGACGCGTGCAAGCGCGGTTCACGCACGGCGGCATCGTCGATTGCGACGTATTGGTGGGCGCCGACGGCGTCAACTCCGCGATACGGTCGCAGCTTGCCCCTGCCGCCGCACCGGACGACACCGGCAGCCTCTGCGTCTACGGCAAGACCCGGCTACAGCCCGGCGACGAAGCCATGCTGCGCGGCGGCACCAGCGTGGTGTTCGCGGACGGCTGCACCGCCGTCCTCGAGGACATGCGCTTCCAGGCCGACCTGCCCGCGCGCGCGGCGAGCACCGTGCCGCATTGCCGGCTTTCGCAGCCGGACGACTACTTCTACTGGGCGCTGATCGGCCCGCGCAGCCGTTTCGGACTGGACGGCCCGTCCGCGGCCGCGCCCCGCTTGCCTGCCGCGCTCGAGCCGGTCGTGCGGCACTGGCACCCGGCCCTGCGGCGCCTGCTGTGCGACACGCCGCCGTCCGCCGTGGCTGCGCAGCCCGTTCGCCGCGGGCGACCCGACGTGCCGCTGCCTGCCGGGCCCGTCACGCTGCTCGGCGATGCGATTCATGCGATGAGCCCCGCGGGCGGCGCAGGCGCCAACACCGCGCTCAAGGGCGCCGGTGCGCTGGGAGCCCTGCTGGCCGAGCACGCGGGGAGCAGCGCGAGCGCGCGGCATGCCGTCGCCCGTTACGCCGAACAGATGCGCGCGTGGGCCACCGACGCCGTGGCCGCATCGGAGCGCGCGGCGGCGCTGCTGTTTTCCCGATGAAAGCCGGTTTTCGCGCGCGATCCGACGCCCCGTTGCGTGCCGATCGGGAACGCGGCGAGCGGCCGCCGCGACGCTACGCGCTTCGCCGATAAGTGCCGGGCGTGCTGCCCGTCCAGTGCCGGAACGCGCGATGAAACGCGCTCGGATCGTCGAAACCGAGGTCGGCGCCGATCGCCGCGATCGTGTCGTTCGTGTCGGTGAGCCGCTGGATCGCGATGTCGCGCCGCAGCTCGTCCTTCAGCACCTGGAACGTCGTGCCCTCGGCCGACAGGTGGCGGCTCAGCGTGCGCACCGAGCAGTGCAGGCTGTCGGCGGCCGCCTCGATCGTCGGCAGGCTCGGCAGTTCGCCCGACAGATACTGCCGCACGCGGTGGCACACGAGCTGTTCGCTGAACGATTCGAAGATCCAGTCGCCGGGCGCGCGCGCGAGGAATTTGCGCAGGTTGCGCTTGCTTTGCCGGATCGGCGCGTCGAGATAATCGGCGCTGAAGCGCATCAGCGTGCGGCTGCTGTCGAACTGCACCGGCCCCGAGAAGAAGTAGAAGAGGTGATCGACCGCGTGACGCGGCCGCGGGCACGCGAACTCGACCTGCAGCAGCGGAATCGTCTGGCCGATCAGCCAGGAGCACACGCCGTGCACGAGCTTCAGCATCAGTTCCTGGCCGAGCGGGCCGATCGGGCCGAAGGCCGGGTTCGGCCGGATCACGACCTGCCCGACGAGGCCGTCGCGCTTCGAATCGACGAAGAAATCGTCGACGAGGATATGGAAGAACTGCCCGAAACGATGCAGCGCGGTTTCGAGGTTGCGCGCGTCGAGCAGGCTGAGGCACAGGAACTTCAGCGTGCCGCTGCGCAGCGGGCGCGAGAAGATGCCGGGCATCTCGTCGTCGAGATCGATCGCGAGCGTGCGGTACAGCGTCGAGAACTGCTCCTCGGTCACGCGCGCGTTCGGCTCGCCCTGCAGTTCGCTCGGAATGCCGGCCTGCCGCAGATACCGCTCGATCACGTCGCGCTGCACGCCCGCGCTCGCGAGAAAGCCGTTGACGAGCGAAATCGGCACCGTCGCGCTCGGCGAAGGCAGCGCACGGCCAGGCGGGGAAGAAAACGAATCGGTGCCGGTCATGGCGTAGCTGTCCAACGAATCGCTGGCATTGTACTTGACCGGCCGCGCGCGGGCCGCGCCGAGCCCGGGCCGCCCATCCGCGCGGGGCCGCCGGCGCGGCGCCGCCATCAGTCGAGGTGGCCGAGTTCCCGGCGCAGGATCTTGCCGACCGTCGATTTCGGCAGCTGCTCGACGAAACGGATGCGCTTGGGCACCTTGTACGCCGCGAGGCTCGCGCGGCAATGCGCGATCAGGTCCGCCTCGGCCACGAACGCGTCGCGCGCCACCACCACGAACAGCTTGACCGCCTCGCCCGTGCGCTCGTCCGGCACGCCGATGCACGCGCATTCGGCGACGCCCGGGAACGCGGTCGCGACCGCCTCCACCTCGTTCGGATAGACGTTGAAGCCCGACACGATGACCATGTCCTTCTTGCGGTCGACGATCCGCAGGAACCCCTTGTCGTCGAACACGCCGATGTCGCCGGTGCGGAAATAGCCGTCGGCGGTGAACGCGCGCGCGTTCGCGTCCGGCTGCTGCCAGTAGCCGGCCATCACCTGCGGCCCCTTCACGCAGATCTCGCCGGCTTCGCCGATGGCGACCTCGCGATCCTGATCGTCGAGCAGCGCCACGTCGGTGGACGGCAGCGGCAGGCCCGTGGAGCCCGTGAACGCGTCGATGTAATGCGGGTTGAACGACACCACCGGCGACGTTTCCGACAGGCCGTAGCCTTCGCGGATGAAGGTGCCCGTCACCGCCTTCCAGCGCGACGAGATCACGTCGATCACCGCCGCGCCGCCGCCGGCCGCGAGCTTCAGGCGCGACCAGTCGACTTCCTTCAGGCGCGGATGGCCCGCGAGCCCCGCGTACAGCGTGTTGACGCCGACGAACACCGTCGGCCGCGCGGCCTTCAGCACGTCGATGAACCCATCGATCTCGCGCGGGTTCGCGACGAGCCAGTTTTCCGCGCCGATCGCGAAGTAGGACAGGAAGTTCACCGTCAGCGCGAAGATGTGATACAGCGGGATCGCGGTGACGACGACCTCTTCGCCCGGCTGCCGCGCGTCGGGCACGATCGCCGCGAACTGTTCGATGTTCGCGACGAGGTTGCGGTGCGACAGTGCGGCGCCCTTCGACAGCCCGGTGGTGCCGCCCGTGTACTGCAGCAGCAGCAGGTCGCTGCCGCTCGGCGCGACCGGTTCGAAGGCGAGCGTTTCGCCCGCGGCCAGCGCGTGAGCGAGCGCGATCGAGCCGGTCGGCAGCGCTTCGCACACGCCGGCCGGCGCGTCGAGCACGCCGAGATCGCCGCGGCCCACGCTCAGCACGCTGCGGATGCGCGTATTGCCGACCACGTCGGCGAACGTGCCCATCGACCCGCCGCACACCACGGCCACCTCGACGCCCGCGTCGTTGAGCTGGTGCTCGAGCTCGCGCGCCGTGTAGAGCGGGTTCACGTTGACCTGGATCGCGCCGATCTTCGCGACGGCGACGAACGCCACCGGAAACGCGAGCACGTTGGGCAGCATCACGGCCACGCGGTCGCCCTTCCGGACCCCGACGACCTGCTGCAGATAGGCGGCCAGCGCGGTCGACAGGCGGTCGACGTCCGCGTAGGTGAGCGTGCGCCCGTACGCGCGGAACGCCGGCTTGTCGGCGAACCGGCGCATCGCGTCGTCCAGCAGCGCATTGATCGAGGGAAGGCGATCGGCGTCGATCTCGGCGGGAATCGGGCCATACGACCCGAGCCAGTGTCTCTTCATGATGTAGGTATCCTTGTACGGCCGGCGCGCGTCGCCCGGGCGGGGAGGGCCGTCAGTCAAGCGCCGACTATCGCGCGCCGGCCGCGCTTTGCAAATGATCGGCGCGGCCGAATTGGTGATCGAAACGGACACGCGGGTCGTTCGCAAGGACTCGATCCGCTGCTCGCCGCCCCGACCTCGGAACGCGGCGCGCGCCCTGGAATCTTGCACACCTGCGATCCTGCGCGGTTGACGAAGGGAGGGCCCGACTGACCACCGATGGTTCGGCGGCAAAGGAACGCGCGGTCCGACGCAGCGCCCAGTCGTCGGCGCAGGCCGCCGTACGCACGATCTCGCTCGACATGCTGCCGACCGGCGTCATCGGCGTCCCTGCCCGGCCGGTATCGCGGCAACGCTGGCCTTTCCGAACGAAGTCGCGTAGCCTCCTCGCGATTCTTCACTACGAAGGTGCATCACCTCGATCTTCCTGCTCCATGCTGACGCTATACAAGTACGCGCTTGGCCCGATCTTGCTGGCCCAGGCAAGTTGGTTGCGCAGAACCGCGCTGCGCCTGCCCGAGGCCAACGGCCCCCGTCAAGGGAGCGAGGGCGCGGATGACGGTGCGACGGCGCCGCTGCGCATTCTGGTGGTCGGCGATTCTTCGGCGGCGGGCGTGGGCGTGGACGAGCAGGAACATGCACTGGCGCAGCCGGTTGCACGGCTCCTGGCATGCGCCACGGGCCGCCGGGTCGAATGGCAGCTGATCGCGAAATCCGGCGTCAATACGGGCGAGGCGTTGAAGCTGTCGATGTGCAGCACGATCGGGCCGGCCGATTACCTCGTCACGGCGCTCGGCACGAACGACGTCACGTCCCAGCGCAAGCCGGGGCAATTCATCCGCGACTATATCGCGCTCGCCGATCATCTCGGGCTGCGCACCGGCGCCGCCGGCATCGTCGTGACAGGACTGCCGCCGTTGCGCATCCTGCCGGCCGCGCCGCATCCGCTGCGGTGGTACCTCGGCCGCTACGCCATTCGACTCGATCGGGCTTTGCGGCGCTGGGTCGACCGCCATCCCGCGCGACGTTACGTGTCGCTCGAGTGGGCCGCGAATCCCGCCGAGATGGCAATCGACCGGTACCATCCCGGGCCGAATCAATATCGTCGATGGGCCGAACTCGTCACCGAGAAAATTCTGGCGTTGATCAGCGAGACGCGCCCGCCCGTACACGCGGGAAAGTAGTCGACATCGAGCCAAGCGGAGCGCCGGCGCCATGCGCGGCGGGCGGCCCGGCCCACGGGCGGCGGCCGCGCTCAGGGTGAACCCTGTGGCGATCCGGCGCATTCGAGGGCAGAATCGCGTACCCGGAATCGGTATCGAATCGGACTCAGGACTCACTCATGCTGCGCGATGCGCCGTTGAAACCGGCCAGGACACGCCCCCCCGGCGATCGGTCGCCCGACGCCGCGCTACCCGCCATGCTGCGCGAGAAGTGCTTCTCGCCGTCCAAGCTCGCCGTCCTGCTGCAGGTCGCGTCGGACCTGGGGCTCGACGCCGGTGCGGTGCTGGCGGGGACGGATCTCGATCCCGCCGCCGTCGTCGATCCGTTCACGCTCACGTCGTCGCAGCAGTTCCTGACCGCCGCGAGCAACGCGATCCGCGCATACGGCAAACCGGATCTCGGCGTGCGGGTCGGGCATCGGCTGCACGCGTCGAGCTACGGGATGTACGGCTACGCGATGCTGTGCTCGGAATCGATGGCCCACGCGTTCGACTCGGCCGTCAAATACCACCAGATCGCGAACCGCATGCTGGAGATCCGGTGGGTCGTGCAGGACGACATGGTGTCGTGGCTGTTTCCCGATCCGGAAACCATGCCGCTGACCTGTCTCGACGAGCCGCTGTACCGCTTCCTGATCGACATGCAGTTCGCGCTGCACGTGACGATCATCAAGGACGTGATGGGCGCGTGGTGCGTGCCGGCGCGCGCGCAGTTCACGCAGCCGGAGCCGCCGCACGCGGCCATGCTGTCCGACGCGCTCGAATGCCCGCTCGCGTTCGATCAGCCGCGCAACGTGCTCAGCTACCCCGCCGCCTGGCTCACGCGCGCGCCGCAGCTCGCGAACCCGATCACCGCCGCGCAGGTGTCGTCGCACTGCGCGCGCCTGCTCGATGAACTGCGCACCCAGTCGGGCGTCACGCGCCGCGTCTACCAGGAGCTGACGCGCCTGCCGGGGCAGTTCCCGGACCTCGACGCGATCGCGCAGACGCTGTGCATCACCGCGCGCACGCTGCGCCGCAAGCTCGAGGCCGAAGGCACGTCATACAGCGAACTGCTGACGAGCGTGCGCAAGGCGCTGGCGATCGACTACCTGAGCACGACCACGCTCAGCACCGAAGACATCGCGGCGACGCTCGGCTTCAGCGACGCGGTAGGGTTCCGGCACGCGTTCAAGCGCTGGACCGGCAAAACGCCGAGCGACGTGCGGCGCAAACGGAGCGCGTAAGCGGCGCGGCGCAGGGATCTCAGTGCGCGCCGCCGGAACGGCTCGCCGCCTCGTTCGCGCCGCTTGCGACCGGCAGCGCAAACTCGAACACCGCCCCCCGCCCCGCCCGGTCGACCAGCCGGATCCGGCTGTCGTGCAGCATCAGCATCCGGTGCACGATCAACAGCCCGAGCCCGCCGTTCACCGTCGCGCCGCCCGCGCTCATCGGCCGCTGCGGGCGCTGGAACAGGCCCTCGCGCTGCGCCGGCGGAATCCCCGGGCCCGTATCCGACACCGTCACCTCCACCTTGCCGTCGCGCGGCGCCAGCGCGACCTCGATCTCGCCCTGTTCGGGCGTATGCCGCAACGCGTTGTCGAGCAGGTTGGTCAGCACGCGCTCGATCATGCCGAGATCCGCCGACACGTTCGGCACGCGCGGCGGGATCCGCGCATGCAGCGTGATATGCCGCGCCTTCGCGGCCAGCTCGAACTTCTGGAACACGTCCTGCACGAGATCGACGAGCGAAAAATCCTCCGGCACCGGCTGCACGCCGCCCGATTCGAGCCGCGCAAGCTCGAATAGCGCCTGCGCGAGCCGGCCGACCTTCGCGCTCTGCGCGAGCGCGATCGACAGGTAGCGCCGGCGCTCCGCCTCGTCGAGCGTGCCCGCCTTCAGCGACAGCGTTTCCAGATAGCCGTGCAGCGACGTGAGCGGCGTGCGCAGGTCGTGCGAGATGTTCGCGATCAGCTCGCGGCGCTGCTGGTCCTGGCGCGTGAGCGCGCGCCATTGCTCGCCGATCCGGTCGGCCATCTGCGCATACGCCGATTCGAGCACCGCGATGTCGTCGCCGCGCCGGCCGGGCGGCGGGCGCGGCACGCGCGGCTGCGTGTCGGGCTCGCCGTGCGCGTCGAAGCGGCGCATCGCCTCCGTCAGCCGGCGCAGCGGGCGCGTGATGAAGCTGAACGCGGTGAGCCCCGCGAGCAGCCCGAGCAGCGCGACGAGCGCCATCGACCACAGCGTGGTGCGCAGCACGTTGCCGGCGTCGAAGCGCGCCGCGAGCCGGTCGTGCGCCTCGCCGAGCAGCACCACGTAGATGTAGCCCGACGGCGGCTGCCCGTCGCGGCGCAGCGGCGCGACGCTGAAGATCTTGCGCCCGCCGGCGCTGCGCGGATCGTCGCCGAGGATCGGCAGCGGCTCGCCCGCGAGGAAGCGCTGCACCGGCACGAGATCGACGCGGTCGCGCTTCACGTGCCCGGGCGGCGCGTCATCGCCCTTGATCCGCCCCGCGCTGTCGAGCAGGTACACCTCGACGCTCGGGTTCACGCCCATCAACTGGCCGAACAGCGTGCGCACCGCGTCCGGGCGCAGCCCGTTCGCGTCCATCAGCGGCGTGATGTTCGCGATGTGCGCGGCCAGCTCGCGCGACAGGCCCTGCACGACTTCCATCTCGCGCATGTCGTTCGCGCGGATCTGCAGCCACGCCGACGCGCCGGAGCACGCGAGCAGCAGCACCGAGAACACGAGCGACAGCCGTTGCGTGAGCGTGAGCTTCATGACGCGTCCCGCTGGTCCGGCGCGGCGAGCTTGTAGCCGCGGCCCCACACGGTGAGGATCCGCACGGGCTCGGCCGGGTCGGCCTCGATCTTCGCGCGCAGCCGGTTGATGTGGGTATTGACCGTGTGCTCGTAGCCTTCGTGCTGGTAGCCCCACACGGCGTTCAGCAGGTCCATCCGCGAGAACACCTTGCCCGGATGCCGCGCGAAGAAATACAGCAGGTCGAATTCGCGCGGCGTCAGCTCGATGCGCGCGCCGTCCACGCTCGCCTCGCGCGCGATCGGGTCGATCGACAGCCCGGCGATGTCGAGCGTGCCGGCGTCGATCCGCGAATCGCGCGCGAGCGCGTCGACGCGGCGCAGCAGCGCCTTGACCCGCGCGACCAGTTCGAGCACCGAGAACGGCTTGGCCAGGTAGTCGTCCGCGCCGAGTTCGAGGCCGAGGATCCGGTGCACCTCGCTCGAACGCGCGCTGGTGATGATGATCGGCGTGTAGCGCTGCATGGCGCGCGCGCGCCGGCAAATCTCGAGCCCGTCGACGCCGGGCAGCATCAGGTCGAGGATCAGCGCGTCCCAGTTGCCCTGCTCGAGCAGGCGCAGGCCCTCGGCGCCGTCGGCGCTGTGCACGACTTCATAGCGCTCGTCGCGCAGGTGCAGGCTCAGCACGTCGGCGATGTCGGCGTCGTCCTCGACGATCAGGATGCGTTTCGGGTGGTCCATGGCGGGTCGGCGGCGTCGTGCGGCGCATCGGGGTCGGATGGCGACGGAATGCCGCCTTGCCGCCATTGTGCAAAATTTCAGGGCGGCAAGGGTTCACAAATAATTTAACTCTGGATGACGTGCGTGCCGGGAGCCAACGCCGGCAAGGCTTTTCGCGCCTGTCTTTGACATGCGGCTTTCATCATCCGGGGCCGAACACCAGGGAAACGCCAAAAACCCGGTGACCGCGGGCGGCCCTCCGAGGCCGGCCTCCGCCTGTCGGCGGCCGGCCTCGCCTCCTCAACGCGACAAGGCAGCCGTTGAATAGCCTGAACGCATCCTGGCATCGGCCGGCCGGATCGGCCGCCGTCGCGCGGCGGCGCAGTGACGCATGCGTCGCCCCTGCCCTATGCCGCCTCGAACATCCCGCGTATCAGCAACGGAAGCGGGGTGTCGACGAAGTCCGGCGCGCCCGGCCGATCGACGATCACATCGAACGCGCTGCGCGCGGAAGCCGCGGTCGATTCGAACCGGACCACCGGTGAAACGCCCGTCATCGACGTCACGATCGGCCGTATCCGGTTCCAGGCCCAATCGATGTCGGCGCACGCGATCGGGCGACCGTCCCAATATCGCGCCCTGTCGGTCAATTCGAAGCGGATGACGCGCCCCGCCGCGTCGGCGCGCCATTCAACGAAGCCGTCGTCGCCGTATTTCGACGCATAGATGCCGGAGGCCAGCGCTTGGAGATTCCACCGGTAATCGACCGCGACCTGATAGCCGGCCGCCTGCACTGGCCAGCTCGGCCGATTCGAAACCGCGTCGCCACGCTGGAACCCCAACGCGCGGGCCGTGCCGACCGCGCCGATTGCGCCGATCGCACCGGAAATCCGCAGCGCGCGATGGATGAAAATTCGCCGCCTCATCATCGTCTACCTCGCATGGACTGCCGAATGGAAACACGCGACGAAGCGCCTACGAACGCTTCGTTCCCGCACGCGCGCGATGCACCAGCGCGGCCTCGTCGACCAGCAGCGGCCCGACGATTTGCGCGTCATGAGGCGACGCGGCGAAGACCTGCCGGGGAGACAGTTCCACGTCCGTTGCGTTCGCCGTCTCTCCGTGAAGCCGCCTCAGGCTCACGGCATCGATGCCGTAGACGATGCGCCGGATGCCCGACCAATAGATCGCGCCGCTGCACATCACGCACGGCTCCGCCGACGCATAGATGGTCGCCTTGCGCAATTCCGCGGGGCTGAACTTCGCTGAAGCGATACGCACCGCGACGAGTTCCGCATGCGCGGTACAGTCCCCCGTCTCGCCCACCCGGTTGCCGGCTTCGACCAGCACGGCGCCCGAAGGCGACGCGACCACGGCGCCGAAAGGCGCGTTGCCCCGCTTCGCGGCGTGCGTCGCGACGACGAACGAACGGCGCAAATGCGCGAGATCGGCATCGCCCGGATCAGCCGGCCCGGAATGCGGCGGCGTCGGCGGCAATACTTGCGTCATCGGCTTTCTCCTGCTTCCCATAAGCGCTACAAGCGGTTTTCGATCGAATCCACGAACCATTCGAGGCTCGTCGAATTCGCGGACAGCATCGGCAATCCCAGCCTCTGCTCGACGGCGCTCACGGCATCGAGCGACGGAAATCCACTGCCCGGAACCACGATCGCATCCACCGCATGGCGATGCGGCACGAGCGCCTGCTCCGCTTGCGCAACGATGTCGGCCGCGGCGACGTCCCACACCGCACCGCGATCGAAGCGATCCTGTCGCGGCACGTCGTTCCAGCGCGACGGCAGCCGAAACGGAATGCGCACGGCCACCGCGAGATCGTGCCGGGAGAAATACGACACGAACGCGTCGACGGTTTCGTCGGAATACCAAGGCGGAATCAGCAACGCGGGGGCACGCGCGCGGCGCTTCAGCAGGCCGCGCACCAGCGCCTGCGCGGACGTCGTCGCGACGGCGCACCCGATGCGCGCCGTCGCGTCGCGGATGAACGCCGCATCGAATCGGCCGTCCGAGAACACGCTCGCGCTGGTGAAGCACAAACAGGCGGCATCCACGCGAATCCGTCTCAGCGTATCCAGTGCGACGCCCAGCCCGGCGCGGTCGACGAGTTCGTCGACGCTGGAGCCCAGATAGATCTGGCCCGGCTGTCGCGGCAGCGCGAAGCGCACGGTATGAATCGACAGCCGGCCGGCGGCCTGCCGCCAGATTTCCATCTCGGGAACCGGATCGTTGTCGACGACCACGATGCCCAGGCGCGGCAGATGGGAGTGGAATCCGGTGTGCGCGACGCGCGGCGCCGGCAGGCCGCTCATGAGGCTTCCTGCGGCGCCGGAGCCGATCGGTCGCGGATCGCCACCCCGGCGCCCAGGATCGCGAAAAACGCGGTCAGCGCGAAGGCTGCGGCATACGCGTGCGCCGGCTCGCCGATTCCCAGCGTGATGACCAGCAGCGCGAGTGCGATCGATCCGCTGCCGTACTGCGCGGTGACCATCAGCGAACTCGCGGCGCCCTGCTGCTGCTCCGTGATGCCCCTGATGCCGACGACGAATTTCGACGTGTAGATGATGCCGTGCCCCAGGCCGCTCACCAGCAGCCCCGGAAAGACGTCGAGCCAGTAATCGCGGTAGCCGATCCGCAGCGCGAGATACAGAAGCCCGGCCGCGCCCAGCACGAAGCCGAACGCGAGTACCCGGCCGGCCGCATACCGGCGCAGGATGCGCTCGGCCAGCATGTTGCCGAGAATGATCGTGATCGACAGCGGCAGGAACAGCAGGCCGGTGGTCCATACGTCGTAGCCGTAGAGCTTCTGCAGCAACAGCGTAATGAGAAAGAACTCCGAGCCGACGCTCGCCATGTAAAGCGCGCTCGCCGCGCAGCCGAGCTTCAGCGACCGGATCGCGCGGAGGTCGCGTTGAATCAGCGGCAACGGCAGCTTCGCCTCGGCGATCGCGAAGATCGCCAGCAGCACGACGGACGCCGTGAATACGATGCGGGTCCACAGGTGCGTCCAGCCGTATTCCGCCTGCAGCGTCAGCCAGAGCACGAAGCTGAGCACGGCGACCGTTCCGAAGAGCGACGCGAGCAGTGGAATCCGGGCCGCGTCCGGCGCGGCCGTGTTCCGGGCGAAATACCTCTGGCCAAGCAGCAGGCAGGCGAGCGCGACCGGGCCGTTGATGACGAAGATGAGCCGCCACGACACCAGCGCGAGCAGGCCGCCGAGCACCACGCCCGCGACCAGGCCGGATGCGCCGACCGCCCCCCAGATCGACAGCGCCCTCGCGCGCTCGCGGCCTTCCGGGAAATTGCCGGCGATCAGCGCAATGATCGCCGGCTGCAGGATGGCCGCGCTGACGCCCTGAATCGCGCGCGCCAGCAGCAGGAACGTCCCGTCCGGCGCGATGCCGCCCAACAGCGAGGCCGCGCCGAAAATCGCGATCGAAACGGCGAACGCGCTGGCCGGACCGTACCGGTCGCAGATCCGGCCGCCGACCAGCAGGAAGCCGGCGAACAGCAGGCCATACGACGACACGATCCATTGCGACACGCTGTCGTCGATATGCAACCCGTTCGCTATTTCAGGCAGCGCGACGTAAATGATCGAGTAGTCGAGCGCGATCATGAATTGCGCGAACGAAAGCACGGATAGCGTGACCGTGCGACCGCGATTCGGAAAGACGTCGGCTACAGTTTCGCTGCTCATCGTGTCAGTGCTCCGAAAGTTGGATAGGGGACAGCCACCGGGCGGTTCGGCTGCGCAGGCCCGCCCAGTCGGCCACGGGCTCGGGAAAACCTTTGCCCGCGAAGTCGGCGCGACTCGAGACGCCCCAGCCCACGCCGATTGCGTCGATGCCGGCCGCGCGGGCCATCAACAGGTCGTCCGTGCTGTCGCCGATCACGAGCGCGTCCCGGGGCGCGACCTGCAAGCTCGACGCGGCCAGCAGCGCGAGATCCGGCGCAGGCTTGCCGTGCTCGACCGCGTCGTGACCGAAGACGCCATCGAACAGTTCGCGCAGGCGCGTCGCGGTGAGGATGTCTTCCGCGCTGACCTGGATCTTGCTCGTGACGGCGGCGATCTTGACGCCGGAGCGCTTCAACGTCTCGATGAACGGGCGCGCTTCGGGAAACGGCAGGTGCTCGGCGAATGTTTCGGACTCCCGCTTGAAGATCGACCGGTACTCGCCCATGCAGGTTTCGATCAACGCGGCATCCGATGCCGGAAGCAATTGCGAGAACGCCTGCTGCAACGGGATGCCGATCGTGCGCCTCGCCCGATCGGCGTCGAACGCCAATCCATGGTGTTTCAGAACGGATTCGAATACGCGAACGATCAGCGCCGGCGTATCGAGCAGCGTACCGTCCAGATCGAACAACACGGCTGCATCACGCATGATCGACACGGCTTCGAGCCAGCACACCGGCGAATTCGGCGGCAACGCGCGCGGTGGACAGCAGCACCGCCCGGTTGATGAGATTGCTTTTGCCATCGGTCGCGGCGGCGATGATCTTCAGGATCGCCGGCGTGACGGCTTGCCCGGTAATGCCTTGCGCCTTGCACTGCGCGATGGCGTCCCGAATCAATGGATCGAGGATCGCGTTGTCGATCGAGAATTCCTTTTCGATCGGATGCGTGATGAGCACCGCGCCCGCGCCGTCGAGCGCCCAGTGAGTGCGAACGAGCGAGGCGATATCGGACAGTTCGTCCAGTCGAACCGGCACCGTCTGGGTCGTGCTTTGCGTGTAATAGCCGGGAAAATCGCTCCATCGATACCCCACGACAGGGATGCCCAGCGTTTCCAGAACCTCCAGCGTCAATGCCGGATCCAGCATCGATTTGGCGCCCGCGCATACGACTGCGACCCGCGTGCGCGCGAATTGAATCAGATCGGGCGATATGTCGAAGGTCTGCTGCGCCTCGTAGTGCACGCCGCCGATGCCGGCGACCGAGAACGTCTCGATGCCGACCTGCGCGCAGGCCACCAGGCTGGAGGATACGGTGGTCCCGGCGGATTCCCGCGCGGCGAGCACGTACGCCAGATCGCGCGTGCTCGCCTTGCCCCTGACCTTGCCGGACGCGAGCTCGTCGAGTTCGGCATCGTTGACGCCGATCAGCAGGCGTCCCTTGAGTATCGCGATTCTCGCCGGCACGGCCCCCGCGTCGCGCAATACCTGCTCGGCCGCCTTGGCGGTGTCGTAATTGAATGGCCGGCTGCCGCCGGTGACGACGGACGATTCGAGGCCGACGATCGGGCGGCGCTCATGCAGCGCGTCTTGCACTTCTTCCGATATCGCGTAGAAATGCGGCAATTGCTTAGCCATTGAGCGCGCTCCGTTCAGAGGTTGCGGAAATCGAGGGGGGCAAATGCGCCGCGCCACGGGGCCGACGGCGAGGATCGGCGCACACATGGCCGTTTTCCGGCGCCATCCGCGGGTGCGCTGCACGCACGAGATCGATGAGTTCGGCCGCGTTCGCCGGCTCGACGGTCCGCGGCGGCTCGAGAAAGATCATGCTCGTGCCGGCTGCTTCGTCATACGGCTGATGGATCGAATCGTTCCGTCCGTCGAATTCCAGCGGCGTGGCCTTGTACAGGCTGCACAGC
Organism: Burkholderia stagnalis; assembly: GCF_039848545.1. NCBI lineage: Bacteria > Pseudomonadati > Pseudomonadota > Betaproteobacteria > Burkholderiales > Burkholderiaceae > Burkholderia > Burkholderia stagnalis. The sequence continues at coordinate 66,485 of NZ_CP156687.1, read as the reverse complement.
AGCTTGTTGAACACCGGGGCGACCTTGATCCATTTATCGTCGAGCCAGACTTCCGCGAACCAGTGCAGGAACACCGCTCCCCCCATCAGTTCGATGATTCCCGGGCTCGCGAAATGATTGATCACCTTCGCGGCCTTGAGCCGGGCGGGGATGTGCAGGAGCCGCGCCGCGCTGACGAAGGCAATCGACTTGTGAAGACAGAATCCCCTGCCTGCGCGCACGATGCTGCTCGACGCGAGCCCGGCGGACGACAGCGGCGTATCGAAGATCTCGTAGCTGATCTTGTCGCGCACGTGGTAATAGACGTCGATCAACCGATCGCGGCGGTCCGCCGTCTGCTTGCCGATCCTTTCGTCGATGTACTGCCTGAAATAGGCGTGCCTGTAATCGAATACCTCGTTGTCTTCGAGGAAACGAAGCGCGTCGAAGGAACGAGTCGTTGAGCTGCTCATGAGGACTCCCGGAAGACTGATTGACTTGACCGACGCCGCCACCCGTCACGAACCGGCTCGCGAGCGGCCGTTCTCGCGGCAACGCAGGTGCGCTCCATATGTAACGGAACCTAGAGCCCCAGCGCGACGGCGATCCGGTTGCGCTGAATTTCATTGGTCCCGGAATAGATCGGGCCGGCGAGCGTATCGGCGATCGCCTCTCCGGCGCCGGCATCCTGCAAATATCCGGCGCCGCCGCGCACGTGCAGGGCCGCGATCGCATTGTCGATTGCATAGTCGCTCGCGACGATCTTCGCCGCCGCCACCTCGATCGTCGCATCCTGCTTGCTGTCCAGCTTGGCCGCCGCCTGGTAGAGCAGCGCGCGCGCCGTCTCGTAGCCGATTCGCATGTCGGCAATCTTGTGCGCGATGGCCTGGTTGCTGGCGATGCGCGCACCGAATTGCCGGCGCGTCTTCGCGAATTCGATGGTCTCCTCGAGACGACGCAGCGACTCCCCGATCGAAATGACGAAGCACAGCAGGATTTCCTTCTTCATCACCTTGTCGAGAATATGGAATCCGCCGCCGTCGCCGCCGATCAGATTGGCCTTCGGCACCCGGCAATCGCGCAACGTGAGCGTGCCGTTGAGCGAGCCGTGCAGGCCCACCTTGGCCAGCGCCGAGCCGCGCTGCACGCCCGGCGTGCCGGTTTCCACGACGAACGCGCTCAGCGAACTCAAGCGGCTCGCCGAAGGGCGCTTCGCGTAGACGACGATCAGGTCGGCCAGCGGCCCGTTCGTCACGAACGTTTTTTCGCCGTTGATCACGACGTCGTCTCCGTCGTCGACCGCCGTGGTCTGCATCGCGAATACGTCCGAGCCGGCCGTTTCCTCGCTGATCGCATGCGCGCCGATCAACTCGCCCGAGGCCAGGCCATCCAGATATCTGGCCTTGGCCTGCGGCGTGCCCCAGGTATGAATGGGAATCAGCGAACTGGCCAACTGCGTGGCGACCGAAAAATTCAACCCCGCATCGACGGACAAATAGCCGATACGCTCCACGCTGCGCATGAGCGAACTCTGGTTGGCGGAACAACCGCCGAGGGCGGCGGGCAACACCGATCGGAACACCTTCGCGTTCGAAATGGCGAACCATTTTTCCCACGCGAATTCCGGCGTTGCCGTCTGCAGCGGCGCGCGTTGCCGCAGCAATGGCGCGCTGTCGTCCAGCTTGCGCAATATCGCGTCGCCGAAGGCGCTGGCGTCGCTGGCGTCGTTCAATGAGTGCATGGTCAGGTGACTCGGCTCGATCGATTGAAATTCTCAGTATTGAGAAAATCCGCTCTCATCCAGTTGATGCTTCTCGTTACCGGTCAATGGCGGGTTGAACACGCTGATGAGCACGAGATCGTCGCTGTCGTCGGCCACCAGATGGTGTGCATCGTGCTGATTGAGCACGTAAAGCGTTCCCGGCGTGATCGCGAGCTTGACGGTGCCGTCCCGGCTGATCACCTTGCCGGAGCCCGACAGGCAATAGCAGGCCTCCAGATGCCGGCGGTACTGAATCTTCGAGTCCGTGCCGCGATAGACGACCGTGTGGCACACCGTGAATCCCATCTCGTCGGATTGCGTGAGCATCCGGCGGCTCTGGCCGTTCCCCCACTCCACCGCGGGCGTATCCTGAATGTCGCGTAAAAACATGTCTGACTCCTTGTTTGACGTTGTTCAAGCAATGTTTTCGCTTTTCCGGGAATGGACGGCGATGAATTCCGTCACCTTCCTGACGCTTCCGAACGATTCCGGCGTCAGGCTCAGATCGTCTACCGGAATATCGAATTTCTCTCCGATCCACGACACGAATTGCAGCAGCTCCAGACTGCTGATTACGCCGTTTTCCAGCAGGTCGTAATCGACGTCGAGCTCGTCGGGAGCGATGTCCGGCGAAAATTTTTCGCAAATGAAGGACTTGATGGTGGATTCGGTTGTCATGTCAGTTACCCAAATTGGCCAAGATCGACTTCCTGTCGAATTTCCCGTTGCTTCCTCTCGGCAGTTCATGCCGGGAAATCCAGATCTCCCGTGGAATCGACGTACGCGGCAGGCGGGTCGCGCAATGCTTGCGCAGTTCGAGCGACGAGCACGTCCACCGGTTCTTCAGGTTGACGACGGCAACGAGCCTGGCTTCGTCCGTTTGAGGCGCCTTCACCAGCACCACCGCCGCGTCCACGGCCGGGTGATCGGCCAGGATCGATTCCACTTCCTGCGTGTTGATTCGCACGCCGTGAATCTTGATCTGATGGTCGATCCGTCCGAGCAATTCGAGCGTGCCGTCCGGGTGACGCACCACCAGATCGCCGCTGCGAAAATAGACCTTGCCATCCGCATGCAGGACGAAGCGCTCGTCCGTCAAGCGCGCGTCGCTGTAGCCGATCGATTGAAACGGGGTATTGACCAGCAACTCACCTTGATGCGGCGTGTCGCTCGATGAACTGGACGTATCGATCTCGAACGTCGTGCCCGCTATCGCCGCCCCCAGCGGAATGTAGTCGCGACCGCTCGCGGATAACCGGGGTATGTCGACAACCTCGACGAAGCTGTCGTTGGTTTCGGTGCACCCGTAGACATTCAGCAACCTCGCATTGGGGAAATGCGTTGCGATACGGGCCACCTGGGCCGGCGAGAATTTTTCTCCGGTGAAGATCGCGGTGCCGACCTTGTCGAACGGAGGATCCGGTTCGCGATCCTGGCCGAGCAGCAATTGATAGAGATGCCCGACGCCTTGCAGCAAGTCGACGTGCTGCTCCCGGACCAGGGCGCGCAGATAGCCGTCCCTGGACAACTGATGCGCATCGGCGAGCACCACGGCTCCGCCGGCCGCGAGCACGCCCCATAGTTCGAGCAGGCTCAGGTCGAAATTGAGCGGCGCGAAGCTGAGCGAGCGCGTGAACGGGCCAAGATTCAGATAGCTCCGCGCCCAATCGGCGAAATGGGCGATCGCGGCGGCGGTGAGATTGACGATCTTCGGCGCGCCGGTGGTTCCCGATGTGGCGAGTTGCAAGCCGGACGCGCCGGCCGTCACCCGATCGGGAGGCGGCGAATGCGCATCGGCATCCGCATGCGCCGGTCGATCGACCGGTATTGCGCCGGTGGCCTGGATCACCCTGTCGACGTAATCGCTGCTCCAGTTTGGCGACGCGATGAATACGGGGTATCCGAGCATCCATGCGGCCAATATAAGGCCCAAATTGGCGGGCGTCTTTTCGCCGTCGACGAAAATCAACGAACCACCGGGCAACCGGGTCGATTCGACAAGGCGAACGCCGGCATCGAAGTGATCGAGAAACGTTTTCCGGACGATCCACTCGCCCGCATGCCAGAGGATCGGTGCGCCCGGTTCCGCATGCAAGTGTCGAATAATCGACTCCGCAATTGTCGAGCGCGCGCCATCCAGTCGGCCATCCGAAGATGACGAGATTATTTCGCTCATGAATCAACCCTTTATCTCCGTATCGCGCTGCGATACGGAGTGATCGAAAGATGTCTGCCCGACGAATCAGGATGCCTGGAACCGCGAAATCGACGCGTGAGCCGTTCGTCCGCGCGGTATCGTGTCTCGCGATAGCGGCAAACCTGGGTCCGGATCAGGCAAATAGAGGGTTTCCGTAATACGACTGTCGCAGGTGGAATGCGCGAGCCACGACTGCCACAGCGTTTCAAGATGCAACCACGCCGTCCGCAGCGCGAGCATGCGGAACGGGAAGCGCGAATCGATCCTTGCGTTCACGCGATTACGGAAGAAATCTTCGATCATCACCCGCCCTCGAATTTCACGTTTTGATTAATATTTTTATAAAACTTTCTCTCAGGTCGACTTCATGGAACCGGATCACCGATTCCATATATCAATCAAACATCCCGCATGAAATTACGTCATGAAATATGGCTTTTCACCGCCTGTTCTGATGAAAATTCATAATTCAGCAAAATCAAATAATCAGCCACTTTGCTTATTCAAATCATTCGCCGACTCGATACTCAGATTGATACTAGAAAATCAATCAGATCTTTTCAAATAAGATTTATGCATATGCATACAACGAATTCTTGATCTGACGTGTTGACGCTCATCCAGAATCGGCCTGGTCATTCCGCGTCCGCGACCACGGGCGTGCCCTCCCGCCGAACGTGGATTCCAGGTTGCAGGACCAGACCAGACCGAGCTTCCCGATATTGCCGGCGTCGATCTGCTTGAGGCGGGAAAAGCGCGTTTCCGCATAGTCCCGCCCGTAACTGGACCAGCCCCTGGTCGCGCGCGTTGTCACGGATGCTCTGCGCGTCGACGCGCGCCGTGACGGCGCAGATATGCCCGGGCTGGCCCTCGTATTGGACTCGCCCGGCATCCTGGGTGACGGGCCGCTGTCGTGCGCGACGCTCGCCCCGTTGCTCCGGCTATTGGCTCGCTATTGCAAGCTCATCACGCCGATTTCAGCCGCGCGTTTCGCCGGATTCACGGGATCAGTCCATCGGACTATCGAGACGGCGCCGAAGCAAACCGGTCGTGCGGGAGGGGCGCGAGCATGCGCCCTCGTCGATTGAAATGCGCATCCGCCCGCAACGCATCAGGCGATGCGTTGCGGGCGGATGGCGTATTGAGGCCGGGCGGCGCGTGCGCGCCGCCGCGCTCAGGCTTTCAGCACCCCGAAGATCTCGCTCAGCATCGACTTCGCGTCGCCGAACAACATGCGGTTGTTGTCCTTGTAGAACAGCGGGTTGTCGACGCCCGCATAGCCCGAGGCCATGCTGCGCTTCATCACGATCGAGGTCTTCGCCTTCCACACTTCCAGCACCGGCATGCCGGCGATCGGGCTCGCCGGGTCGTCCTGCGCCGCCGGGTTCACGATGTCGTTCGCGCCGATCACCATCGACACGTCGGCCTCGGGGAAGTCGCCGTTGATCTCGTCCATTTCGAGCACGATGTCGTACGGCACCTTCGCTTCGGCCAGCAGCACGTTCATGTGCCCCGGCATGCGGCCCGCCACCGGGTGAATCGCGAAGCGCACGTCGACGCCCTTTTCGCGCAGCAGCTTCGTGAGCTCGAACACCGTGTGCTGGGCTTGCGCCACCGCCATCCCGTAGCCGGGCACGATGATCACGCGCTTCGCTTCGCGCAGCAGTTCGGCCGTTTCCGCGGCGCTCACCGCCACCGCTTCGCCGGCCGGCTGCGCACCGCCGCCGGCTGCCGCGGGCGCGCCCGCGCCGCTGCCGAAGCCGCCGGCGATCACGCTGATGAAGTTGCGGTTCATCGCACGGCACATGATGTACGACAGGATCGCACCCGACGAGCCCACCAGCGCGCCGATCACGATCAGCAGGTCGTTGCCGAGCATGAAGCCGGTGGCCGCCGCCGCCCAGCCCGAGTAGCTGTTGAGCATCGACACCACGACGGGCATGTCGGCGCCGCCGATGGCCATCACCATGTGCACGCCGAACAGCAGCGAGATCACCGTCATCACGACGAGCGGCGTCATGCCGTCCTGAATGCTTTCCGCATGCAGGAACGTGCGGCCATACGCGATCACCACCAGCAGCGCGGCCAGGTTGAGCCAGTGCCGCGCCGGCAGCAGCAGCGGCTTGCCGCCGATCTTGCCCGACAGCTTGCCGAACGCGACGACCGAGCCCGCGAAGGTCACCGCGCCGATCAGGATGCCGACGTAGATCTCGACTTCGTGGATGGCCTTCTCGGCGCCGGTGAACTGCACCGACGTATCGATGTAGCTGGCGAAGCCCACCAGGCAGGCCGCGAGGCCGACCAGGCTGTGCATCAGCGCCACCAGCTCGGGCATCTGCGTCATCTGCACCTTCTTCGCGGCGATGAGGCCGACGGCACCGCCGACGGCCAGCGCAGCGACGACGTACGGAATGCCCTCGGCCGACACGCGCGGACCGAGCACGGTGGCGAGCACGGCGATCAGCATGCCGATCATGCCGAGCAGGTTGCCCCGCCGCGCGGTCTCGGGATTGGCCAGCCCGCCGAGGCTGAGGATGAAGAGAATGGCCGCGCCGATGTAGGAGACGGTAGTCAGGTTGGAACTCATTGTTGTCGCCCCCTTATTTGCGGAACATCGCCAGCATGCGCCGCGTCACCGCGAAACCGCCGAACATGTTGACGGCCGTGAGCGCCAGCGCGCCCACCGCCAGGCCCAGGATCAGCCCCGACGGCCGGTCGCCCGCGCCGCCCGCCAGTTCGCCCAGCGGCGGCGCGACCTGCACCAGCGCGCCGATGGCGATGATCGACGAGATCGCGTTGGTCACGCTCATCAGCGGCGTGTGCAGCGACGGCGTGACGTTCCAGATCACCATGTAGCCGACGAAGCAGGCCAGCACGAACACCGTGAAGTGCGACAGGAAGCTGGACGGCGCGTACTGGCCGACCAGCAGGAAAGCCAGCGCGCCGATCGCGAACACGATCGCGAGCGCCTTGGCCGACATCGGCTCGCCGCTGTGGCCGTGGCCCTTGGACTTCGCGGGCGCGGCCGCTGCGGGCGCAGCCTGGGGTTTCGGCGCGACGGCCGCCTGCTTGATCGGCGGCGGCGGCCACGTGACGTTGCCTTCCTTGATCACGGTGAGGCCGCGGATCGCATCGTCGTCGAAGTCGACGTTGATCGTGCCGTCCTTGCCCTTGCACAGCTCCTCGACCACGCGCAGCAGGTTCGTCGCATAGAGCGTGGACGACTGCCGCGACAGGCGCGACGCGAGATCGGTATAGCCGACGATGGTCACGCCGTGGCGCACCACCGCCTCGCCGGGCACCGTGAGCTCGCAGTTGCCGCCTTGCTCGGCCGCCATGTCGACGATCACGCTGCCGGGCTTCATCGACTGCACCATCTCGGCCGTGATCAGCTTCGGCGCCGGCTTGCCCGGAATCAGCGCGGTGGTGATGATGATGTCGGCGTCCCTGGCCTGCTGCGCGTACATCGCGCGCTGCGCCTGCTGGAAGCCCTCGCTCATCACCTTGGCGTAGCCGCCGCCGCCCGAGCCTTCTTCCTCGTAGTCGACCTTGACGAACTCGCCGCCCAGCGACTTGACCTGGTCGGCCACCTCGGCGCGCGTGTCGTTGGCGCGCACGATCGCGCCGAGACTCGCAGCCGTGCCGATCGCGGCCAGCCCCGCCACGCCGGCCCCGGCGATGAAGACCTTGGCGGGCGGTACCTTGCCGGCGGCGGTGACCTGGCCGTTCAGGAAGCGGCCGAACGCATGCGCGGCCTCGATCACCGCGCGGTAGCCGCTGATGCCGGCCATCGACGTGAGCGCGTCCATCTTCTGTGCACGCGAAAGCGTGCGCGGCAGCGAATCGATCGCCAGCACCGTGGCCCGCCTGGCGGCCAGCTGCTGCATCAGTTCGGGATTCTGCGCCGGCCAGACGAAGCCGATCAGCGTGCCGCCGTCGCGCAGCAGCGCCACTTCCTCGCTGCTCGGGGGGCGCACCTTGAACACGATGTCGCTGCCGGACCAGAGCTCGGCCGCGGTTGCGACGACGGTTGCACCGGCCGCGCGGTAAGCGTCGTCGTCAAAGTTCGCGCCGGCACCGGCGCCGCTTTGCACGGCCACCGAAAACCCCAGCTTGATCAGTTTCTCGACCACCTCGGGCACGGTCGCCACGCGCCGCTCCCCGGTGGTTGTCTCCAGAGGAATTCCAATCCGTAATGTCATATTGAGAATTATTCGTAATGGCCATCGCCAGGATTTCGGGAACGTTCGTCAAGCTACACGATTCAAGCGCGGATTGTGTGGCCTGCACCCGGCTGTGGCGGATAACCCGACTCCGCCTTGACAATCGCGCCGCCGCGCTATCGACGAGGATCATCCGACACCCTCTCCAAACGGAGATCAGACCAGCATATCGAGTGTCGAGGTCTTTCTGAAATTTATCTTTTGAATCCACGGGCATTCACTTCATGAATCCCGCGCCGGGATGCGCTCGGCCCGCTGCGCTCCCGCGATCGGGGCATGGGAGCGTGCCTCGCAAGAATCCCGGCCCTGCCTGTCGACCTGCCGGATTCAAGTGCGGGTTTTGTGTCCTGCGCCCGGCATAGCGTTAAAGCCCGATCGAATCGACAGATCGCCGCACACGTTTTCGGCGACGCCGCGCCGATGCGCGGCGCGTTCGGGCCTCGATTTCCTCGCTTACCTGCCGTTAACCCGGATTTCAGCGCAGCCCGGTTCATCTCGCCGGTCTTCTCCCTCGAGCGCGTAGCATGTCCGCATCCATCTCCATCGAAAAGATCGCCGACTGGGCGGGACGAAACCATCTTGTCGTCGGCGCGCTCGGCACACTGATGTCGCTCGCCGCGCTGGGCCTCTGCGCGATGACGCTCTGGGCCGCGAGAAGCGAGGTCGTCGAGCACGCGCACGAAACCTCGCACAATGTCGCCGCGGTGCTGGTCAGCGAGATCGCGCGGACCGTCGAGACGTCCAACAACGCGTTGACGTCGCTCGCCGCCGATCTCGGCAGGCCGGCGGTCCGGCACATGGACGCCAGGCTGCGGCACGATCTGCTGTTCCAGCACGCGGCCGCGCCATACGTAACCGGGATGGGCGTGACGGACCGGTTCGGCCAGTTGATCGACGGCTGCTGCAGCCCGTCCCACCACTGGAACTTCAGCGATCGCGACTACTTCAAGGTCCATCGCGACGCGGCGAATGTCGGCCTTTACGTGTCCGAGGCCTATCGCTCGCGCGCGCGCGGCGGCACGAAGTCCATCGCGCTCTCTCGACGCATCGAACGGCCGGACCACGCGTTCAACGGGATCGCGGTCGTCGCCATCGACCTCGACTATTTCGATCAGCTGCTGTCCCGGCTGAACGTCGGGCCGCACGGCATCACCGCGATCCTGCGCGCGGACGGCACCATCCTCGCCAGAAATCCGCCGCTGAGCGATCACCAGATGATCCGCCTGGGCCGATCGATCGTCTTCGATCGCATGCTGAACCAGGACGCGGGATTCTATGCATCCCGCTCGCGCATCGACGGAATCCTGCGGCTCTATACGTTCCAGCGGGTGCCCGGTACGCCGCTGATCGCGGTCGTCGCCCCTGCCGAGCACGACGTGCTGGCCGGCTTCGTACGCATGTCATGGTGGGTCGGCGTGCCGGCGACGATCATCTGCGCGCTCTTCTGCGCCGTCGTCTGGCTGCTCGCATTCGCGTTGCGGGACAATCTGCGCAAGCAGACACGGCTGACCGATCTCACCCGCACCGATCCGCTGACGGGCCTGAGCAACCGCCGCGCGCTCGACGTCGCGCTGGCCGACGAATGGGAACGGCTGCAGCGCGGCAACGACGCCAGCCTGTCGGTGCTGTTCATCGACGCCGACCACTTCAAGCAGTACAACGACCGATACGGGCATGCGCAAGGCGACGCGGCGCTGAGGTTCCTGGCCGAATGCATCCGTGCCCACACGCGCCGGCGCGGCGATGTCGCCGCGCGCTACGGCGGCGAGGAGTTCGTCGCGGTGCTGCCGGACACGGATGAAAGCGGCGCCGCGAAAGTCGCGGAGGCCATTCGCCGGGAAGTGGAATGCAACCGGCTCGCCGGCGTTGCCGAGGCCGTTCCCGCCTTTACGGTCAGCATCGGCTGCGCGACCGCCTCCCATGCGCACCCGCCGTCCATCGACGCGCTGTCGCGTCAGGCGGACCTCGCGCTGTACACCGCCAAGCGCCAGGGACGAAACCGCGTCTGCCACGCACCGGCGCAGCCGCACGCGCATGCGGCGTGACGGGCGTCACGCCACCCGTTCGGGTAGCCGGACGCCACGATTTCCATTCGATCCGCGTTTACCCGTGATGCTTCGGAAGCATGACGCGCAGTTGACGCGCCATCGTCGATCGGAACCCCGTCCAGGTTGATGCAGCGACCGCTTCGCGTCACACGCGACAGCAATTCTTTACGATTGCAAACGCCTCTCATTTGCATTAAATTTCCGCGCGAATGTACTGTTTGGAACACAGACGTCGGCGCGAGGCCGTCCGCCGTGACCGAACGCAAACCACCTCAAGGGACGGGTATGAGCAGGAAGAATTGGGCGGCCGCACCGATGGCCATCGTCGTCGGCACGGCCGGCGTGAGCGCCGCCGATGCGCAGGAGTTGTCGCTGCCTGCCATCGAGATTTCGGGGCAGCGCGCGACGGCGCCGTTTCGCGCGCCCGACTCGACGAGCGCGACGCGCACCGAGACGGACGTGATGGAGATCCCGTTCGCAGTCAGCAGCGTCGACGCGAAACTGGCCCAGACCGTCGCCGCGACGCGCGGCGAAGCCCTCTACGACTGGGTCGCGGGCGTCGCGCGGCAGAACAACTTCGGCGGCCTGTGGGACAACTACGCGGTGCGCGGCTTCGCCGGCGACGGCAACACATCCGGCACCGACTACCTCGTCAACGGCTTCTCGTGGAATCGCGGGATCAGCGTGCCGCGCGACACCGCCAACCTCGAGCGCATGGAAGTGCTCAAGGGGCCTGCATCCGCGCTGTACGGCCGCGGCGATCCGGGCGGGCTCATCAGCTATACGACGAAGCAGCCGCAGTTCGCGCGCTCGAACACCATCGGCGTGTCCGCCGGCAGCTACGGCGCGTTGCGCCAGACGCTCGATTCGACCGGGCCCGTCACGAAATCGCTCGCGTACCGCTTCGTCGCGATGAACGAGAACAACGGCAGCTTCCGCGATACCGTGTCGAGCAAACGCTACCTGTTCGCGCCGTCGTTCACATGGGACATCGGCGCGGACACGACGCTCCATTACGAGTTCGAAAGCGTGCGCCAGCGCGCACCGCTCGATCGCGGCGTGGTGGCGGTGAACGGGCAGCTCGGTGCGATTCCGGCATCGCGCTTCCTCGGCGAGCCGCGCGACGGCGACTACGACGTGCGCAACACGGGCCACCAGTTCACGCTCGAGCATCGCGTCGATGCGAACTGGTCGATCAACGCCGGCTTCGCGCAGCGCACCACCGACCTGTCCGGACGCTCGTCCGAAGCGTTCGCGCTGCAGCCGGACGGCCGCACGCTGTGGCGCCGCTACCGCCAGGTCGCGTTTCACTCGAACGACTTGCAGGGGCGCATCGAAACGACCGGCAAGTTCCAGACGGGCGGCATCGGCCACACGCTCGTGATGGGCGTCGATGCCTATCGCTTCAACTACGACCAGTTCGTCGCGCGCTCGACGCCGACCGCCGCCGCGCCGTATGCGATCGACATCTTCGCTCCGGTCTACGGCCAGCCGGCGCCCGTGCCGCGCACCGCGACCAACCTGCTCGAGCGCGACGACGGTCAGGGCGTCTACGCGCAGGACACGCTGGCGTTCGGGCCGCACTGGAAAATCCTCGCCGGGCTGCGCTGGGATCGCTTCCACCAGTCGGTCGAGAACCGCCTGAAGGGCGTGACGAGCAGCCAGTTGCAAACTGCGTTGAGTCCGCGCATCGGCATCGTGTACGAAATGAGCCCCGCGCTGTCGCTGTATGCGAACACCGCGTATTCGTTCCGGCCGAACAACGGCGCCGACGCCGCCGGCCGCGCGTTCGACCCGGAGAAGGGGCATGGCTACGAGGCCGGCGCGAAATGGGCCGGCGCGCGCTGGCTCGCGACCGTCGCGGCGTTCCACGTCACCAAGCGCAACGTGCTGACCGCCGATCCGGCGAATGCCGGCTTCTCGCGCGCGGCCGGCGAGGTGCGCAGCCGCGGCGTCGAATTCGAATGGAACGGCGACCTCGGCCATGGCGTGCGCGGCATCGTCAACCTTGCGTACGTCGACGCCGAGGTCACGCGCGATACCGTGCTGACGCCCGGCGCACGCCTCGTCGACATTCCGCGGCTGAGCGGCAGCGCGCTGCTCATGTACGAAACCGCGCTGCCGTTCGTGGACAAGGCCGGCGCCGGCGCGGGCGTGATCTATGTCGGACGCCGGGCCGGCAACACCGCGAACACGCAGGACGGCTTCGCGCTGCCCGCCTATGCGACCGTGCAGCTCAACGGCTACGTGCAGGTCGACAAGCACCTGCGCGCGTCGGTCGTGCTGAACAACCTGTTCAATCGCACCACCTACGTCAGCTCCTACAACAGCCTGTGGGTCACGCCGGGCGCACCGCGCAGCCTGTTCGCGTCGCTCGCCTACGCGTTCTAGTTCGATCCGGTTTGCCGACGGCCGTCCCGTCGGCGGCCCACCACCCGTCTGCTTCGAAGGTCTTGCTTCCCGGTCATCATGGTCTGAGTGCAGGTGTCCACCCAGACACCTGGCATGACCCTCTGCCCCTCGCCGGAAGGGCGTCGTTTATCGATGGCTTATAAAAGGAGGCATGGCCTTTCGCACAGATATTCACAAATTTCACATACCTTCCACGCAACACATTCGCTAGGATCACTGCTCCGTTTTTCCGATTCATATTTTTCTCAAGGAATAGCGAAATATGAGGATGCATATCCGGCACGCAACCATGGCATTTGCGCTTTCGATAATCGCGCAGCTTTCGAACGCGCAAGCCATTGCCGCCGACAAACCACGATCCGATGGCGCCCAGCCGGTGACGCTGCCTCAACCGGATGACGCTTCGCAGCGCGTGAAAGTCGGTTTGTCGAGCAAGGAAACGACGCTCGTCCTTCCGTGGTTCGTCGAGGAGCTGATCGCGACGGCCAACACCAGCAATTCACTGGATGAAGCAGCCCGCGATTATGCAGGGCGTTTAAAGCGCGGTCTTTAACCCATTGCCTGTTGTCAGGCTTTGGGAAGTCGTGTACGACGGATATCCGCCTTTATATTGTCGACGGAGTCTATATGCCATTGACAGTTGGCATGCTCGCCCGGCGTTGCGGCATTACCGTCCGCACATTGCACTACTACGATCAGACAGGCCTGCTGAAGCCGAGCGGCCGCTCCACGTCGGGCTACCGGTTGTACGACGAAGCCAGTGTGTCGACGATCAGAACGATCCAGGCACTGCGTGGCCTGGGGCTGACGCTTGACGCGATTGCACGGATGCTGTGCAAGCGGCAGGTCGCCACGGCGGAAGTGATTGCCGAGAGCCGGCTTGCGATCGACGCCGAGCTGACCAGGCTGAATAACCTGAACGCGCGGCTCGAGGTGCTGCAAGCTGCCTCCGATTCCGGCGTGACCTGGCTCGATGCCGATTGGCCGGAAACGCTCGCGTGGCTCGAGCGATATCGCGCACATTTCGACGCGGCCGAGATCGCGAAGATTCTCGCGCGCTGGAAGGACATGGAAGCGGCCTTGTCGGCATTGTTTGCGGACATGCGCGACGCAATGGATCGGCACGTCCCGCCCGACTCCGGTGAAGCGCAGAAGCTCGCGTATCGCTGGCTTGCCGCCGCGATGCAATGGATGAACGGCGACATCGCTGTCACGCGGCGCTGGCGGCAGTTGCATGAGGGCGCGGTGCCGGCCCATACAGGGCTCGATCCTGCGCTGATCGCCTACATCGAACAGGCGACGCGTCTGCACGTGGCGGCCTGGCGGCGCCACCTGACGGAAGACGACATTCAACGCCTCGACAGGACGCTGTCGGCGCAATGGATCGCACTCGGCGCAGACGTCAGACGCGCAATCGCGGGTGGCGCGGGCAACGGAGATTCCTCCGCGCTCGTGAGCCGTTGGCACGCGCTGCTCGAGCAAACGACGCGCGGCGACGTCGCGTTACGCGGCAAGCTGCTACGGGCACTGCTTCACGAGCCGATTCTGCAAGCGGGCCATCCGATCGGTCCCGACGTACTCGCCTGGCTCCAACGTCAGGAAGCCGCCATCGCATATGACGGCAACGTCGAGTCCGGCGCTTGACCCTCACGTGGGCGTCAGCGTTCATGCTGGCGCCTTTTCATCGGAGATACCGCATGACCCTCACACCGGACGAATCGAACCCGTTCCGGATCGGTGCTCGTCCCGTTCGAACGATGCAGCTGGATGGCGGCATCCTCGCCGCACAGGTGGGCAGCGAACCGCCGGCGGTCATCGTACTGAACGGCGGACAAGCATTCGTCTCGAAGCCGACCTCGCGTCGGCTGCGGCGCGACCTGCGCCGCGTTGCCGGCATTTTGCCGCCCGGCACGCCATTCGTACTGCTCGGGTATCCCGACAAGCCCGGTACGCAATACCGGATCGCCGACATCGCGGAGCATGTCGCGCGCGGCATCGCCGCGCATTGGCGGTGCACGACGCTCATCGGCATCTCGTTCGGGGGCGTCGTAGCGGCGCGCATCGCGGCCGCCCACCCGGAACGCGTGTCGCGGCTCGGGCTGGTTTCGAGTGCGCATCGCCTTGCCCCGGACGGCTGCCGGCTCATCGAGCAGCAAATCGTGCATACGACCCGCTCCGATTTCGTGCGCCTGCTCGAAACGATGTCCGGATGCTTCCGCGCGGGCTGGCGCAACATGCTGCTGCGCGCGGCGTTGCTCGGTCGACGCCGCCACGTCGCGTCATCGGTCAACGAACGGCACGTCATTGTCCGCACCCTGCGCGCATTGCGTGACGACGCACGCGACGATTCGCCGTGGCCCCGGCGGATCCGCGCAGATACGTTGATCGTCGGCGGCGCCGACGACCCGATTTTCGCCGAGGCGGCGCGCGAAACTTCCGCGTGGGTGCCGTCGGTGACCCATCATGCGCTGCCAGGCGAAGGGCATATGGTGATGATCGAGCGCCGCAGGCAGGTTGCGCGACTCGTTCGGAACTGGCTCGACCCGCGGTCTTGATTTGCGCGTCCAACGAATACGCCTGCACACGATCGATCCGGTGATATCCACGAGGCCATGCCACTGCCTCGGGGGCAGGCGTATCCCCAAAGTGCCGTCGTCCCCTCGCAGAACGCTCAAAAAACGGCCTCTTGGATCTCCTGATACGTCGAAACAATGTCGCGCATTTTCCGCTGCTGCTGCATTCCGCTCACCACCCTGACATTCGCAGCCACCGCAAACGCAGGAAAGAATATTCGCTCTCGCTCGGCGGCGGTATCGCGCCGCGCCATCAAGGCAGCAATCAGTATCGAAGCGTGATCGGTCCCGTGCCGCGACCCAGTCGAACAGCCCTTCGCGACGCGCGAGCTCGGACAGCAGCATCATGCCGGTCAGGAACAGGTACACGTCGCCGCCCTTCGCGACGGCGTCCAGCGCCGGATGCACGGGCAACAGGCCGAATACGACCAGCAGCAGCGCGCCGCTCACGGCCCAGGTCGCCTCGGGCCAGCCGAACGGGCGCGCGATGACGCCGGCGGTGGCGAGCGCGGAAATCAGCCAGGCAAGCGAAGCAGGATTCATGGGCAGGCCGGGAATGGCAGGGAGATCGAAGCGACTTTCATGACGACGCGGCCGGCAGGTCGGCCGGCTTGCCGCACACGCCGCTCAGCGATCGCGCATGGCCGAGCCAGAGCGCGAGCGCCCCCGTCGACACGGCGCCCAGCACGACGAACGCGGCCGGATAGCCGAAGTGCTGCGCAAGCGTGCCGCCCAGCGCGGGGCTGAGCGCCGCGCCGATACCCTGCGCGGTCGCGACGGCGCCCTGCCCGGCGTTGACCCGGCCGGAACCGTGCAGCAGGCGCACGACGAGCGCCGGCACGACGACGCTCTGCAGGCCGGCGCCGATGCCGTCGAGCACCTGCACCGGCCAGACGCCCGCCTCGCTCATCAGCACGGCGGCGAGCGCGCCGCGCACCGGCAACGCCAGATAGGAGAGCAGCAACACGCGCCAATAGCCGTGCGCGCGAATCAGCCGGGGCGCGAGCCACGCCGCCGCGACCATCACGAGCTGCGCGATGACGACGGATTGCGCGGTGAACGCGCTCGCGTTGCTGCGATGCGTGGCGACCACGCCCATCCCGTAGAGCGGCAGCATCGCGGCGTTGCCGAGATGAAACAGCGCGAGCGACGCGCCGAGCAGCAGCAGCGGCCGGTTCGCGGCCAGCGTGCGCAGGCCGCCGGCGCGCGGCATCGGCGCGGCGTCGAATGCATCGCCGTGCGAAACATCTGTTCGCGGCCCGGCGCCAGCCGTGTCGAGGCCGCGCGCGCACGCATGGTCGATGGCCTGCCCCGGAATCGCCAACGTGCTCGCGATGGCGAGGATCGTGAAGACGGCGACGAGCGCGAACACCGCGTCGAATCCGGCATGCCAGCCGAGCCACCCCGCGAGCGCCGCGCCGGCGACGTTGCCCGCGTGGTTCGCCATCTGGTTGCGGCCGAATTGCCGGTCGAAGCCCTGCGGGCGCGCGATGCCGAGCGTCACGCCCGCGACGGCCGGCGCCAGCACCGCCCCGCTGACGGCGGCGAGGATCTGCGACGCCGCCACCGCCGGATAGGCGTCGGCGAACCTCAGCGCCAGCGAGGCCAGCGCCGTGGCGGCGGCCGCCGCCACGATCAGCGCACGCTTCGCGCGCAGCGTGTCGACGAGCGCGCCGGCCAGCGGCGTCGCGGCCATCGCGGCGAGCCCGGCCAGCGTCATCACCGAGCCGATCGCATCGGCGCTCCAGCCGCGCGACAGCAGGATGACGCCGACGAACGGGCCGACGCCGGCCTGCACGTCGGCCAGAAAGAAATTGAGCGCTTCGAGCGCGCGCGCCGGCCGCCCGGTCACGCGTCATCCACATCGACGAGCTCGCCAATCTCGCTCACCTCGAGCGTCGCGCCGTGCGGCGTGACGACGCCGTGCCCCCACGCCAGCACATGCACACCGGCGCGCAGATAGTCGTGCAGCTCGGCTGCCGCACGCGGCGACAGCCGCAGCGCGACGCCGCTCGTCAGCAACGCGCCGTTCAGCTCGCCGTTCGGGCCGTGCAGCGCAAACGCGACTTCGCCGCTCATCTCCATCAGCTTGCGGCCGGGGCGCGGCGGCTTCGGCGCATCGTGCGCGGGCCCGTCGTCGACGATGTCGACGCCGTTGCGCCCGGTCAGTTGCACGGCCGCGATCATCCCGGCGCCGCGCGACCTGACGCCGCGCACGCCGATGCGATCGCCCCTTGCGACATGGCGGACCAGCCCGCGGCCCAGATGCGGCGGCACGTGAACCTGCAGGTCGCCGTTCAGGACCAGGCCGTCGATTTCTCCGTGCGGATCGAGCAGGAACTGCGTGACGCGGCCGCGCGTTTCGGGCAGGCGGGCGGGATCGATCCAGTGCATGGCAGGGCGCCTCGTGCGGAGATAGCGACAAGGCGCCACGCGATCAGCGCACGGCATCGTCGTAGAGATTCACGACCCGGCCCGGCGAGCCGAAGGCCGTCGCCTGCAGCGCTTCGCCGTAGGCATTGCGCGTGCCGTAACCGACCGCGGCAACATGCGCACCGGGGACGAGCAGCCCGCCGAACTGCTGGGCGGCCGGCACGGTCAGCTTGACGATCGTGCCGTTGTCGAGCATCACGCCGTCCGGCTCGCCGCGCGGCGCGCGCGTGACGCGTCGCACGACGCCGGACACGCCGAGCCGGGCGAGATTGACGCCACGCAGCGCGGGCGGCGCATGCGCGGCCGGCGCCGGCGGCTGGTCGGACAGCGACGCGCCGGTGCCGTCGTTGCGGACGACGCGCGCGCGGATGTCGTCGCCGAAGCGGCGCTCGCCGGCCACCGTCACGCGCTCGCCCGGCCGCGCGAGCGCGATCAGTTGCGTGCCGAGATGCGGCGGCAGGCCGACGAGCGTGCCGTCGGTCAGCACGAAGCCGTCGACCTCGCCTTCCGGGTTGATCGTCAGGCGCGACAGCGTGCCGGATACGAGCGCATCCGCTGCGATGTCGTTCCCGGCACCGGCAGGCAAAGGCGCGGGGGGCGGCACGGCGCCGGCGCGCGGCGGCGCACCGGGCGGCTCGTCGGCGCGTGGTGCGGGCGGCATCTGCGCCGCGCTGACCGTCGCCATGACGATCAGCGAAGCGGCGCAGATGCCGCGATACGTTCGGCGCAGGGCGGCGCGGCGCGGCGGCCGCAATCGAATGGCGGGCGGACGGGACATCATCTCGGGCTCCGGCGACGGGTTGCGATGCATCACTATTGCAACCCGCATGCCAGCTCGCGGGCGCCCGCACGGCGGCGCGTCGAACGACGCGCCGCGCCGAACGTGTCGGGTTTCCCGACACGTTTCACCGCCGGTTGTCGGGCATTCCGACAGTCGAAACGGCGCGGCTAGTCGTCGCGCGCGATCCCCAGGTTCGCCATGCGCGCATACAGCGACTGACGGCCGATGCCGAGTTGCCGCGCCGCCTCTGCGCGATTGCCGTTCGCGCGCTCGAGCGCGCGCAGGATCGCGGCACGCTCGACCGCCGCCAGGGCATCGGGCAACGGCATGTCGAACAGGGATGCCGGCAGCGCGTCGGCGCCGGACTGGAGCGCCGGCGCGGCGACGAGCCCGAGATCGGCCGCGGCGACGGCCGGCCCGGGCGCCAGCGCGGCCGCGCGCTCCATCACGTTGCGCAGTTCCCGGACGTTGCCCGGCCAGCGATGATCGAGCAAGGCCCGCTGCGCGTCGTTCGTCAGGTGCAACGCGCGCGCGCCTGCCGCGCACGCGAGGAAATGGGCCGCGAGCGGCAGGATGTCGGCCACGCGATCCGCGAGCGGCGGCAGGTGCAGCGGAATGACGTTCAGGCGATAGAACAGGTCTTCGCGAAACGTCCCGTTCGCGACGGCTGCCGCGAGATCGCGGTGCGTCGCGGCCACCACGCGAATGTCGATGGCCGTCGGACGATCCGCGCCGAGCGGCGTCACCTGGCGCTCCTGCAGCGCACGCAGCAGCTTGGCCTGCATGGCGGCCGGCATGTCGCCGATCTCGTCGAGGAACAGCGTGCCGCCGTCGGCCTCGACGAGCCGCCCGGCACGATCGACGTGGGCGCCCGTAAACGCCCCGCGGCGATGCCCGAACAATTCGCTTTCGAGCAGGTCGGCCGGAATGGCCGCGCAGTTGACCGCGACGAACGGCTGCGCATGCCGCATCGACGCGGCGTGCAGCACGCGAGCCGCCACCTCCTTGCCCGTGCCCGTGTCGCCGGTGACGAGCACCGTCGCGTCGCTCATCGCGGCGCGGCCGACCTGCTTTTGCACGTCGCGCATCGCGGCGCTCACGCCCAGCAGCCGCGGGCGGTCCGAGGCCGACTCGCGCGCGAACCCGCCGCCGTGCGGCTCCGCTTGCGCCGGCGGCTGGTTCGCGGAAACGATGCGCTCGAGCAACTGCGCGATGTCGCGGCGCCCGATCGGCTTCGTCAGATGATCGAATGCGCCGAGCCGCATCGCGTCGATCGTGTTGTCGCTGGTCGCGTGGGCGGTGAGCACCACGACCGGAATCGCGGCCAGTGCGGGATCGTCGCGCAATTGCGCGAGCACCGCGAGCCCGTCCAGATCCGGCAGGCGGAAGTCCAGGAAGATGCATTCGACGCGGCCACCGTCGCGCAGCGCGCTCAGCGCGGCCCGCCCGGACGCGGCTTCGACGACCCGATGACCGAGATCGGCCAGCGTCTCGGCAAGGCTGTCGCGAAATGCCGCGTCGTCGTCGACTATGAGGATGGTTGCCATGGGATTTCAATGACGAATGATGCGCCCCCCGGGGCGTCGTCGAGCCACGCCCGCCCGCCATGCGCGGCGGCGACTTCGCGCACGACGGCGAGACCGAGGCCCGCGCCGTCCGCACGCCCGGTCACGAACGGTTCGAAAATCCGCTCGCGCTGCGCGGCGGGCACCCCCGGGCCGCTGTCCGACACGGTGATTCTCAGCCAGTCGCGTCCGGCGACGGCGCAACGCGCGGCGGCGAGCGTGACCGCACCGCCGTCGCCCGCATGGCGCAGCGCGTTGAGCAACAGATTGTCGAGCGCCCGCCGCATCTGGTCGGGATCGAATGCGGGACTATCCGCCGGCTGCGCGAGCCGCTCGCGATTGCCCGCGCGCGACAGCACGAGGTCGATCGTTTGCCGCTGCGCAAGCTCCCGGTGCGATTCGACGACCTGTGCGAGCCATTGATCGACATCCACGCGCGTCGCGTGCGGGCGAACCGGCTGCGTCAGCGCAAGCAGCCCCGACAACTGCGCATCGATGCGCTCGATCTGCGCCAGAATCACGCGCAGTGCATCCTGCTGCCGCCGGCTGTCGCCGGCCAGCGCATTTTCCGCCTTCAGCCGCATCGCCCCCATCGGATTGCGAATTTCGTGCGCCAGCTGCGCGGCCAGCTTGCCCAGCATGCCGAAACGCTCGGCCTGCGCCAGCCGCGTGCGAAGCTCGGCGGCCTGCTGTTGCAGGCGTTCGGCGCGCCGTGCACGCGCGTTGAACGCATCGATGATCCGGTCGAGATCCGTCTCGCCGACGTGCGGCAGGTGCGTTTCGCGGCCGTCGGGCGCCAGCCCGGCCTCGATCCGGGCAAGATTGCACCTCCATCGGCGCAGCGCAACGGCCAGCGCCGCCGCGATCGCAAGAATCACCGCGAGCACGGCCGCCAGGCCCGTCGCCAGGAGTTCCCCGTGCGGGCCGAGCGGCGGGCGCGCGCGCGTCAGCATCCAGACGAACAGGCCCGATCCGTCGCGCACCGGGCAGGCCGCCGCAATCACGGCGTCCTGCGCGCCCTCGACGAAGTTCGACCTCGTGGCGTGCGTCGCGGCGGCGGCCCGCACGGTGCGCAGGATCAGCGGCGTTTCCGCTTCCGGAACGTCGCGCTTGATGCCGCTCCCCTGATAGGTGGGAAAGGAATACGCGAGAAAACCGCCCGCGGCGGATGCGCCGCCGGCCGCCCAGAATCCGCCCTCCACGTCCGGCGCGCGGGCCAGGACGATGTCGAGAATCGCATGCATCAGCGCCGGATCGGGCGCGGCGCCCGCCGGCGGCGCGGACGCGTCGTAACGCGACGCGACCGCTTCGCAGGCCGCCTCGCCCGCGGACGCGGCGCCGGCGATCTGCTGCCCCTCGGCGGAGCTTGCCATCACCCAGACGACCGCGACCAGCGTCGCGCAGAGCGCCGCGACGAGTGCCCAGAGCATGACGAGTTGGGTGGAGAACGGCGGACGCTTCATCGGATCGGGCGGTCGGTTGGGGGCGACAGGATAGCGTAAAGCCGGCGACGCCGGGACCGCCGCGCATCACATCGACGCCCTGCCCGATCGGCCAGGCGTCGCACCGCTCCGCCACGGCTGCCGCCGCCGCGGACCGAACGGCACGCCACGCGTCAGCGCGCGCCGGTCGGGACGACCTCGTTCGTCGCGTCGCCGTATCGCTCCGCCCGCTCGACGATGCGCGCCAGCCGAATGATGTCGGTCAGCGCGAAATCGCTCGCATCGGGCCTCGGCCGCTCGCGCTCGTCCGCCATGCGCATCGCGAACGCGAGCGCCTCGGCGCGCTCGCGCAGCAGCGCGCGCAGCGCATCCGCGATGACGCGGCGCTCGCGCGGATCGCCGAGGCCGAGCACCGGCCCGGGGTGCCGTTCGGCGTCCGGCTGCGCGAGCGGCGCGGCCGCCGGCGTCGCGATGCCGGGCATGGAAACCGCGTGCCGTTTCATGTCTTCCCCCCGTTGACCGGCAGTCGAGCGCCGCGTCACCGCCGGTTCGAGCGCGACACCACGTCGATCCACACCGCCAGCACCAGCACCGCGCCCTTGACGATCATCTGCCAGTACGCGTCGACGTCCAGCATCGACATGCCGTTGTCGAGGCTCGCCATCACGAGCGCGCCGATCAGCGCGCCGTACACGGTGCCCGAGCCGCCGCGCATCGACGTGCCGCCGATGAAGCACGCGGCGATCGCGTCGAGTTCGCCCATCGTGCCCGCGGACGGCGAGCCGGCCGCGAGCCGCGCGGTGTTCACGATGCCGGCGAACGCGCACATCAGCCCCATCAGCGCGAAGATCGCGAGCTTCACGCGGTCGGTATCGACGCCCGACAGCCGCGTCGCCTCGAGATTCGAGCCGACCGCGTAGATGCGCCGGCCGAACACGGTCTGCGTCGCGATCCACGAGAAGATGCCGAGCAGCGCGAGCAGCAGCAGCACCGGCACCGGGATGCCGCCGTAGCGGTCGAGCGTCGCGACGAACGCGAACAGCACCGCGCCCGCGCCCGCGATCTTCACGACCTCCTGCCACGGCGGCGCAACCGCGAGCCGGTAGCGGCGCCGCGTGCCGCGCTGCCGCACGACCAGCAGCACGACGAGCGCGAACAGCAGCAGCGCGAGGCCGTCCCCCGCCATGCGCGGCAGATAACCCTGGCCGAGGAACACGAAGCCGTCCGACACGGGCGCGATCGTCGCGCCGCCCGTCACGCCGAGCAGGATCCCGCGAAACGCGAGCATCCCGCCCAGCCCGACGATGAACGACGGCACGCGCCGGTAGGTCGACCACCAGCCGTTGAAGAGGCCGACCAGCACGCCGAGCGCGAGCACGGCCGGCACCGTCGCGGCGACCGGCCAGTGGCGGTTCACGTCGAGGATCGCCGCGACGCCGCCGAGCAGCCCGAGCAGCGAGCCGACCGACAGGTCGATCTCGCCCGCGATGATCACGAACACCATCCCGCACGCGAGCATGCCGGTGATCGACATCTGCCGCAGCAGGTTCGACACGTTGCGCGGCGTGACGAACGCGCCGTCGGTCAGCACCGAGAAGAACGCCCAGATCGCGACCACCGCGAACAGCAGCGCGAGGAGCTTGTAGCGAACGAACGCCTGGCGAAGCTGACGACCGGTCGAGCGGCCGGTCGGGCGGCGCGCTTCGGCGTCCGGCACCGCCGGGGTGGAGGAAGAAAGTTCGGAATTCATATCGCACTCGTTGCGGTGGGTTCGGCCTGCCGCCGGCCGGCTTGCAGCGCGGCGCCGAGAATCTGTTCCTGCGTGAGGCCGTCGTTGACGAAATCGCCGCGCAGCTCGCCTTCGCCGATCACCAGCACGCGGTCGGCGAGGCCGAGCACCTCGGGCAGTTCGGACGACACAACGATCAGCGCGACGCCGCGCTTCGCGAGCGCGAACACGAGGCGGTAGATCTCCGCCTTCGCGCCGACGTCGACGCCGCGCGTCGGCTCGTCGAGAATCAGCACCTGCGGCTCGGCCAGCAGCATCCTGGCGAGCACGGCCTTCTGCTGGTTGCCGCCGGACAGGCTCGCGATCGGCAGGAACGGATGCGCGGCGCGCACCGACAGACGCTGCATCTCGTTGCGGATCGCGTCCAGCTCGGCGGCCGCGTCGATCCGCCCGCGCGCCGCGAAGCGCCGCAGCACCGTCAGCGTGATGTTGTGGCCGACGCCGAGCTGCGGCACGATGCCGTGGCGCTTGCGGTCCTCGGGCACCATCGCGATGCCGGCGCGGATCGCGTCGGCCGGCGAGCGGATCGACAGCGGGCGGCCGTTCATCAGCACCGTCGCCGAGCACGCGCCCGGATATGCGCCGAAGATCGCCTGCATCAGCTCGGTGCGGCCCGCGCCGACGAGCCCGGCGACGCCGAGGATCTCGCCGCGCCGCACGCTGAACGACACGTCGTCGACCCGCTTGCGGCGCGTGTTCGTCACGTCGCGACAGGTCACGTGGCGCGCTTCCAGCACGACCTCGCCGATCTCGTGCGGCTCGCGCGGGTACAGGTCGCGGATCTCGCGGCCGACCATCAGCGCGATGATCCGGTCGGTCGTCAGCGCGCGCATCGGCTCCGTCGCGACATGGCGGCCGTCGCGGATCACGGTCACCGTGTCGCAAACGGCCTCGACCTCGTCGAGCTTGTGCGAGATGTACACGCACGCGACGCCGCGGCGCTTCAGGTCGCGCACGATGTCGAGCAGGATCCGCGTCTCGGCCGCGCTCAGCGACGACGACGGCTCGTCGAGAATGAGCAGCTTCGCGCGCTTGTTCAGCGCCTTCGCGATCTCGATCAGCTGCTGGTGGCCGCCGCCGTAGTTCATCACCGGCTGCGCGACGTTGATCGAATCGATCCGCAGCTCGCGCAGCAGCTCGTCGGCGCGCCGGACCATCGCCGCGTAGTTCAAGCGCCCGCCCGGCAGCGTGATCTCGTTGCCGAGGAAGATGTTCTCGGCCACCGACAGGTCGGGCACGAGCATCAGCTCCTGGTGGATGATCACGATGCCCGCGCGCTCGGTGTCGCGCACGCCGGACGCGGCGAGCGGCGCGCCTTCCCAGCGGATCTCGCCGTCCCACGTGCCGTGCGGATAGACGCCCGACAGCACCTTCATCAGCGTCGATTTGCCCGCGCCGTTCTCGCCGCACAGGCCGACGCATTCGCCGGGCCGCACGGTCAGGTCGATGCCGTCGAGCGCCTTCACGCCGTCGAATTCCTTGACGATGCCGCGCATCGTCAGCAAGGGTTCCGTCATACCTTCATGCCCCGCGATGGGCGCGCGACCGCAGGCGGCCGGCCGCACGCGTTGCGCCGTTACTGGCTCGCCAGCTGCGCCTGGGTGTAGAAGCCGTCCTTCACGACGACGTCGACGTTGCGCTTGGTCAGCAGCGTCGGCTGCAGCAGCACCGTGTCGACCTTCTTCCTGCCGTTGTCGTATTGCGCGTTGAAGGCGGGCTTCGCGCCCTTCGCGAGATCGACCGCGAGCTTCGCCGCTTCGCTCGCGATCAGCCGGAGCGGCTTGTAGACGGTCATCGTCTGCGTGCCGGCAATCACGCGCCTGACCGCCGCGAGGTCCGCATCCTGCCCCGACACCGGCACCTTGCCGGCCAGATGCTGCGCGGCGAGCGCCTGGATTGCGCCGCCCGCGGTGCCGTCGTTCGACGCGACGATCGCGTCGATCCGGTTGTTGTTCGCGGTCAGCGCATCCTCGACGATCCGCAGCGCGGTCGACGCGCTCCACTCCGGCACCCACTGCTGGCCGACGATCCTGATGTCGCCGCGGTCGACGGCCGGCTTCAGCACCTTCAGCTGCCCTTCGCGCAGCATCTTCGCGTTGTTGTCGGTCGGCGCGCCGCCGAGCAGGAAATAGTTGCCCTTCGGCTTCGCGTCGACGACGCCCTGCGCCTGCAGCTCGCCGACCTTCTCGTTGTCGAACGAGATGTACGCATCGACGTCGGCGTCGAGGATCAGCCGGTCGTACGACACGACCTTGATGCCCGCCTTGCGCGCTTCGGCGACGACGTTGCCGAGCGTCTTCGAATTGAACGGCACGATCACGATCACGTCGACGCCGCGCGAGATCAGGTTCTCGATCTGCGAGATCTGCCGGGCCTCGCTCGCGTCCGCGGATTGCACCGACACTTTCGCGCCGAGCTTCGTGGCGGCGGCGACGAAGTAATCGCGGTCGCGCGACCAGCGCTCGACGCGCAGGTCGTCGATGCAGAAGCCGATTTCCGGCTTGTCCCTGCTCGCATGCGCGAGCGGCGCGCCAAGCGCGAGAGCCGCCAGCGCGGCGGCGCCGGCCAGCGCATTCAATACGGTACGACGCGTCACGGATTTCATCTGTCTCCACTCCTCTTTATTGGACCGCTTCCACGAATGCCGGGCGACCGGCTGGTTCACGCGCCGGCCGCAAACACCGGTTCGAGTGCGCGATACAGCGCGCGAAACGTCGGGCGCCGCACGTCGCGATACCACGCGTGGCGCGCCATGTCGGGCTCGCGCACGGCCACGACCGGCGGCTGCGGGCACACCGCGTCGAGCGGCGCGTCCGGTTCCAGCGCCAGATGCGCGAGCCGCGCGGCGCCGAGCGCCGGGCCGACTTCGCCGCCGGCACGCAGCGTCAGCGCGCGGCCGCTCAGGTCGGCGAGCATCTGGGTCCAGTACGCGCTGCGCGAGCCGCCGCCGATCACCGTGATGCCGTCGGGCGCGAGCCCGGCCGCATGCAGCGCGTCGATCCCGTCGAGCAGCGCGAAGCCGACGCCCTCGAGCGTCGCGTTCGCGAGATCCGCGCGCTGCGTGTCGGGCGTCAGCCCGTAGAACACGCCCTTCGCGTTCACGTCGTTGTGCGGCGTGCGCTCGCCGCTCAGGTAAGGCAGGAACCATGGGCGGTCCGCATGCGCGTTCGCCTCGGCGTCGGCAAGCAGCGCGGCCACGCCGTCGTAGCCGGCCAGCTGCACGGTGAAATCGACGCAGCCGGCCGCGTTCAGCATCACCGACATCAGGTGCCAGGTGTGCGGCAATGCGTGACAGAAGCTATGGACTGCCGATTCGGTATTCGCGCGAAAGCCGTCCGACACCGCGAAATAAACGCCCGACGTGCCGAGCGACAGCAGCGCATCGCCGGGCCGCACGATGCCGACGCCCACCGCGCCGGCCGCGTTGTCGCCGCCGCCCGCGACAACCGGAATCTCGCGCAGCCCCAGCGTGCGCGCGACCGCCGGCAGCAGCGTGCCGGTGATGCGGTTGCCCTCGAACACCGCGGGCATCTGCGCGCGCGACAGCCCGCACGCGGCGAGCAGCGCGTCGTCGTAGTCGCGCTTCGCGACGTCGAGCCACAGCGTGCCCGCGGCATCCGACGGATCGGTCGCGAATACGCCGGTCAGCCGGTAGCGCAGATAGTCCTTCGGCAACAGCACGTGTGCGATCCGCGCGAACACGTCCGGTTCGTGCCGCCGCACCCACAGCAGCTTCGGCGCGGTGAAGCCCGGCATCGCGAGGTTGCCGGCGACCGCACGCAGCGCGGGCGCCCGCCGCTCGAGTTCCGCGCACTCGGCGTCCGAGCGGCCGTCGTTCCACAGGATCGCCGGGCGCAGCACCTCGCCGTGCGCATCGAGCAGCGTCGCGCCGTGCATCTGCCCGCTCAGGCCGAGCGCGCCGATGTCGTGCGGGTCGATGCCGGCCGCGCGCGCGTCGGCAACGAGCGCCGCCAGCGCGCCGCACGCCGCGTCCCACCAGTCGAGCGGCGCCTGTTCGGACCAGCGCGGCCGCGGCCGGCTCACCGTCAGCGCATGGCTCGCGCCGGCCCGCACCGCACCGTCGCGATCGAGCAGCACGGCCTTCACGCCCGACGTGCCGAGATCGAGTCCGATATACATGGCGTCAGCGCAGCCCGTAGATCGCCTGGTTCACGATGTTCTCGAGCCGTTCCTGCGCGCCGCTCACATGCTGCGGGTTCACGCCGCGCGCGAGCGCGTCGGCGGCAAGCGACGCCAGCGTGTAGCCGCCCGACAGGATCTCGCGGCCGAATGCGCTGTCCCACTGCGCGTAGCGCTGGCGGCGCAGCGCATCGAGCCGGTCGTTTTCGACCAGCACCGCCGCGCGTTCGAGCGCGAGCGCCAGCACGTCGATCGCGCCGACGTGGCCGTAAAACAGGTCTTCCGGATCGACGCTCTGGCGGCGCACCTTCGCGTCGAAGTTCATCCCGCCGGTAGTAAAGCCCCCGTGGCGCAGGATCTCGTAGAACGCGAGCGTCAGCTCCTCGACGCTGTTCGGGAATTGATCGGTGTCCCAGCCGTTCTGCGGATCGCCGCGGTTCGCGTCGACGCTGCCGAACACGCCGAGCGCGAACGCGTTCGCGATTTCGTGATGGAACGAATGGCCGGCGAGCGTCGCGTGGTTCGCCTCGATGTTCACGCGAATTTCGTTCTGCAATCCGTATTGCGTGAGGAAGCCGTGCACGGTGGCGACGTCGTAGTCGTACTGGTGCTTGGCCGGCTCCTGCGGCTTGGGCTCGATCAGCAGCGCGCCCTTGAAGCCGATCCGGTGCTTGTGCTCGACGACCATCGACAGGAAGCGGGCAAACTGCTCGCGCTCGCGCACGAGATCGGTGTTGAGCAGCGTTTCGTACCCTTCGCGGCCGCCCCACAGCACGTAGTTCTCGCCGCCGAGCCGGTGCGTCGCGTCGAGCGCATGGCGCACCTGCGTGGCGGCCCACGCGAACACGTCGGGGTTCGGGTTGGTCGCCGCGCCCGCCGCGAAGCGCGGATGCGAGAACAGGTTCGCGGTGCCCCACAGCAGCCGGACGCCCGTCGCCTGCTGGCGCTCGCCGAGGTAGTCGGCCATCCGCGCGAAGTTCTCCACGTATTCGCGCAGGCTGTCGCCCTCCGGCGCAACGTCGGTGTCGTGGAACGTATAGAACGGCGTGCCGAGCCTGGTGAAGAACTCGAAAGCCGCATCCGCCTTCTGCCGCGCGCGCTCGAGCGGGTCGCCCGGCTGCTGCCACGGCCGCCGGAACGCGCCCTGCCCGAAGATGTCGTGGCCCGGCCACACGAACGTGTGCCAATAGCACACGGCGATCCGCAGGTGCTCCTCGAGCGTCTTGCCGAGCACCCGCTTCGTGCGGTCGTAATACCGGTAGGCCAGCGGGTTGTCCGACTGCGGACCTTCGTAGCGAATCGCGGGAACAGGTTCGAAATACGACATGGCGTCTCCGTCCGGTGTCTTGTTGCGGTGCGGCGCGCATCGCGATGGGCGTTGCGCGTCGAATTCGGTCTGGCTGGATCGTGCCCGTGGGCCCCCGCGCCCGCAATTGCGAAATTGCGCAGCACGCTTAACGATTCTCGCCAGCGCGCTGCGCACGGCACGCGTTCCGCCCTACAATCGCCGACAGCACAGACGAGAACCGCGCGGCCCTGCCCGCGTGCCCGGAGACAATGGCGCGACGCCGCGGACGGCGCGCGCCGCGAGACCGAGATGACCCGCGCCCCTTCCGCCCAGACGCCGCACCGCATCGCGCTGCTGTTCAACGCCAACAAGGTCTACGACCGCGAGATCATCAGCGGCATCGGCCAGTACCTGCGCTCGACGCGCGTGGTATGGGACCTGTTCCTCGAAGACGATTTCCGCTGCCGGCTCGCCGGCATCGAGCACTTCGACGGTGACGGCATCATCGCCGACTTCGACGATCCGGCCGTCGCCGCCGCGCTCGCCGGCTCGCCGCTGCCGATCGTCGCGCTCGGTTCGTCGTACGAGGATCCGGCGCAGTATCCGGACGGCGTGCCGTATATCGCGACCGACAACGCGAAGCTCGTGTCGCTCGCCTACACGCACCTGATCGGCGCCGGGCTCGCGCACTTCGCGATGTACAGCCTGCCGGTCGCGCAGCAGAACCGCTGGGCGCAGCAGCGCGAGCTCGCGTTCGACCGGCTCGCGCGCGCGGACGGGCTCGACGCGCCGATCTACCGCGGGCTGTCGACGAGCGCATCGGCGTGGAACCACGCGATCGAGCAGCTCACCGGCTGGCTGCACGCGCTGCCGAAGCCCGTCGGCGTGATCGCGGTGACCGACGCGCGCGCGCGGCACCTGCTGCAGGCGTGCCTGATCGCCGGCCTCGCGGTGCCGGAACAGGTCGCGATCATCGGCATCGACAACGATCCGCTCACGCGCACGCTGACGCGCATTCCGCTGTCGTCCGTGATCCAGGGCACCGAGGAAATGGGGCGGACCGCCGCGCACCTGCTGCACCGGATGCTGCGCGGCGCGCGCTTTCCCGACCGGCGGATCCTCGTGCCGCCGGTCGGCATCAACGTGCTCGAATCGACGCGCCACCAGCCGCTCGCGAGCCCGCACGTGATGCGCGCGCGCCACTTCATTCGCCAGTACGCGTGCCAGGGCATCAAGACCGAGCAGGTCGCCGATTACGTCGGCGTGTCGCGCTCGCTGCTCGAAGAGCACTTCCGGCGCGAACTGCAGCGCACCGTGCACCAGGAAATCCTGCGCCACAAGCTCGAAGCGGCGCAGGCGCTGCTCGCGAGCAGGCAGGCGTCGAGCGCCGAGGTCGCGATCCGCTGCGGGTTCACGTCGCTCCAGTACATGTACGCGGTATTCCGGCGCGAGCTGGGCTGCACGCCGCGCGAATACCAGGAACGCGCGGTCGCCGCGCATTGAAGCTTGCCGATCACTTCGAATCCGCCCATGCCCATCGAAACAGATTCTTCCCGCCTGGCGCCCGGCGCCGCACGGGTGCATGCCGAGCCGTGGGGCACGCTGCCCGACGGCGACGCGGTGCGGCGCTATACGCTGCGCAACGCGCACGGCATGCGTGTCGCCGTCAGCGACCTCGGCGCCACCGTCGTGTCGTGGCTCGCGCCCGATCGCACCGGACGCTTCGCCGATATCGTGCTCGCGCACGACACGCCGGCGGAGTATCTCGAATCAAGCGCCTACCTCGGCGCGACGATCGGCCGCTGGGCGAACCGGATCGCCGGCGCGCGCTTCACGCTCGACGGCGTCGACTATCCGCTCGATCGCAACGAGAACGGCAACCTGCTGCACGGCGGCGCGAGCGGCTTTCACCGCCAGCGCTGGGAAGTCGTCGACGACTGCGGCGGGCTGACGCTGCGGCTCGATTCGCCCGAGGGCGACGCGGGCTTTCCCGGCAACGTGAGCGTGCAGGTTCGCTACGCGCTCGACGACGACGGCACGCTGACGATCGACTACACCGGCGTCACCGATGCGCCGTCGCCGCTCAACCTCACGAATCACAGCTATTTCAACCTCAGCGGCCGCGCGGGCAGCGACGTGCGCGGCCATGTGCTGAGCCTCGATGCCGACGCGTTCCTCGAAGTCGACGACGCGCTGATTCCGACCGGCGCCGCCGACGTGACGGGCACGGCGTTCGACTTCCGGCAGAGCGCGCCGCTCGGCGCGCGCCTCGACTGGCCGCATGCGCAGCTCGCGCGGGCGCGCGGCTTCGATCATTGCTTCGTGCTGCGCGACGGCGCGCGCGCGGTCAGGCCCGTCGCACGCATCTACGATCCGGAAAGCGGCCGCGAGCTGGTCGTGTCGACCGATCAGCGCGGCCTGCAACTCTATACGGGCAACTATCTGGACGGCGTGCGCGTGAGCGGCGGCACGCGCTGCGCGCGACATGCCGCGCTATGCGTCGAAGCCGGCGGCTTTCCGGATCAGGTCAACATGGCCGACCTGCGCGACGAGGTCATCCTTCATCCGGGCGCCGTCTATCGTCAAACGACCCTGTACCGGGTAGCCGTTCGCGCGTAACGCGCGCGGCGCCGTTCCGTTGCCCGTCACGTCGCTGCGTGACGCGGCGCGGCGCGGCGCGCGTCGTGCACGTCGTGCGCCCCCTACACGCGCCGTATCGCCGATACGAGCGCGGCGTCCTCGCCGGTTCCGGCCGGCCGTCCCGGCGCGGCATCGGCCGGCCGCCGCTGCGCGCCGAGCCCCGTGCCGCCCGTGCGCCGCCGCGCGGCATGCCGCTCGATCACCCGCTGCAGCACGCAGAACACGCACAGCAGCGCGCCGATCACGATCCGCGTCCACCACGAACTCAGCGTGCCGTCGAACGTGATCAGCACCTGGATCGTGCCGAGGATGCCGACGCCGAACACCGAGCCGATCACGTAACCCACGCCGCCCGTGAGCAGCGTGCCGCCGATCACGGTCGCGGCGATCGCGTCGAGCTCCATCCCCTGCGCCTGCAGCCCGTAGCCCGACAGCACGTACAGCGTGAACACCACGCCGCCGAGCGCCGAGCACAGCCCGCTCAGCGCGTAGACGCCGATCTTCGTGCGCGCGACGGGCAGCCCCATCAGCAGCGCCGAGCGCTCGTTGCCGCCAATCGCGTACACGTTGCGGCCGAAGCGCGTGAAATGCGCGACGTAGATCGCGACGGCCAGCGTCGCGAGCGCGATCAGCGCGCCCGCGCTCAGCGTGCCGCCGCCGACCGGCACGCTGATGCCGGCGATCGCATGAAACGTCGGCTCGTTGATCGTGATCGACTGCGTCGTGATCAGGAAACATGCGCCGCGCGCGAGGAACATCCCGGCCAGCGTGACGATGAACGGCTGCAGCCGGAAATAATGGATCAGCGCGCCCATCGCCGCGCCGTACAGCGCGCCGAACGCGAGCACGAGCGGCACGATGACCCACACCGGCCAGTGCAGCCGCTCGGCGCCGACCGCGCAGAAGATCGTCGTCAGCGCGACGACCGAGCCGACCGACAGGTCGATGCCGCCCGACACGATCACGAACGTCATCCCGATCGCGACGATCAGCAGGAACGCGTTGTCGACGAGCAGGCCGGTGAGCACCTGCATCGAGAAGAAGCCCGTGTACATCACGGACCCGAAGCCGAACAGCACGGCGAACAGCACGATCGTCACGACGATCGGCAGCGTGCGCGGGTCGGCGAGCCGGCCAGGGAAGCGGGTCATCGGGGCGTGGCTCCGGGGGTGGCGCGCGAACGCGCGGAAGGCAGCAGCCGCGACGCATGCCGGACGACCAGCGCGCGCGCCGCGTCGGACTGGATCAGCGTCACGACGATCACGACGACCGCCTTGACGACGAGCGTCGCCTCCGGCGGCACGCCGATCGAGTAGGTCGTGTAGGTGAGCGTCTGGATGATCAGCGCGCCGAGCACGGAGCCCGCGAGGCTGAAGCGGCCGCCGAGCAGCGACGTGCCGCCGAGCGTCACCGCGAGGATCGCGTCGAGTTCGAGCAGCAGCCCCGCGTTGTTGCCGTCGGCGCTGCGCACGTTCGAGCTTGCGAGGATGCCGGCGATCGCGGCCATCACGCCGGAACAGAGATAGACGCCGAACACGACCGCGCCGGATCGCAGCCCGACGAGCCGCGTCGCGACCGGGTTCACGCCGATCGCGCGGATGAACAGCCCGAGCGCCGTGCGATTCGCGAGCAGCGCGGTCGCGGCGAGCGTCGCGAGCGCGATCCACACCGCGCACGGCACGGTCGCGAGATAGCCGCCGCCGAGCGCGAGGTAGCCGGGCGCGCCGATCGGGATGATCTGGCCGCCCGTCAGGAGTTGCGCGACGCCGCGGCCGGCCACCATCAGGATCAGCGTCGCGATGATCGGCTGCATCCCGACGAACGCGACGAGCAGGCCGTTCCACGCGCCCGCCAGCAGCCCGACGCCGAGCGCGGCGGCCAGCGCCGCGCCGACCCGCGACGGGTCCGCTTCGAGCACGATCGCCGCAGCCGCGCCGGCGATCGCGACGATCGCGCCGACCGAGATGTCGATCCCGCGCGTCGCAATCACGAGCGTCATCCCGAGCGACACGATCACGAGCGGCGCCGCGCGGTTCAGGATGTCGATCGGCGCGCCGAACAGGTGGCCGTCGAGCAGCGCGATCGACAGGAAGCCCGGGCGATGCGCGACGTCGAGCGCGAACAGCAGCGCGAGCGTCAGCACCGGCCATGCAAGCGGGTGACGAAACAGCGTGCGCACGCGCGTCATGACTGGCCTCCCGCGATCAGCCGGTAAACCTGCTCCTCGGACGCGTCGGCGCCGGTCAGTTCCGCGACCTTGCGCCGGTCGCGCAGCACCGCGATCCGGTGGCTCACGCGCACGACCTCGCCGATCTCCGACGAGATGAACAGGATCGCGAGCCCGGTTGCGCACAGCGCGAGCACGCGCTCCATGATGTCGAACTTCGCGGCGACGTCGATGCCGCGCGTCGGCTCGTCGAGGATCAGCAGCTTCGGGGCCGTCGCGAGCCAGCGCGCGAGCAGCACCTTCTGCTGGTTGCCGCCCGACAGCAGGCCGATCGGCTGCTCCGCGTCGCGCGCCTTGATGCCGAGCCGCGCGATATACGCGTCGGCGATCTCGCGCTGGCGCGCGCGCCCGATCAGCCGCCACCAGCCGCGCCGCGCCTGCAGCGCGAGGATGATGTTCTCGCGGATCGACAGCGCGGCGACGATGCCCTCCTTCTTGCGGTCCTCGGGGCAATACGCGATTCCGTGGCGGACCGCATCGTGCGGCGAAGCAAGCCGCTTGCGCGCGCCGTCGATCTCGATCGCGCCGGTGTCGGTGCGCTCCGCGGCGAACGCGAGCCGCGCGGTTTCGGTGCGCCCCGAGCCGAGCAGCCCGGCGAGCCCGACGATTTCGCCGGGCCGCACGTCGAGATCGAGCGCGCTCATCATCCCGCGCCGGCCGACCTGCTGCATCGACAGGAACGGCGCGGCTGCGCCGGCGGCCGGAACGACGGCCGCCGCGCCCGCACGCAGCGTGTCGGACATCCGCTCGCGGCCGGTCATCTTCGCGACCAGCGCATCGACCGGCAGGTCGCGCGCCAGGTACTCGCCTTCGCGCTCGCCGTTGCGCATCACGGTGATCCGGTCGGACACCGCATAGGTCTGCTCGAGGAAATGCGTGACGAACAGGATCGCGATGCCCGACGCCTTGAGCCGGCGCAGCACGTCGAACAGCCGCGCGACCTCGCCGTCGTCGAGGCTCGACGTCGGCTCGTCGAGAATCAGCACGCGCGCGTCGACCGATACGGCGCGCGCGATCGCGACCATCTGCTGCACGGCGATCGGATACGCGTCGAGCGAGCGCGTGACGTCGAGCGACAGGTCGAGTTCGGCCAGCGCCGCGCGCGAGCGCGCATGGATCGTTTTCCAGTCGATCGCGCCGCGCCGCATCGGCTGCCGGCCCGCGAAAATGTTCTCGGCGACCGACAGGTTCGCGCACAGGTTCACTTCCTGGTAGAGCGTCTGGATCCCCGCCGCCTCGGCTTCGCGCGGCGCCGCGAAGCGCACGGGCCGGCCGCCGACGCGAATCTCGCCCGCATCGTGCGCATGCACGCCGGTGAGCACGTTGATCAGCGTCGACTTGCCCGCGCCGTTCTGGCCCATCAGCGCGTGGATCTCGCCCGGAAACAGCCGGAAGCTCACGCGCTGCAGCGCGCTGACGCCCGGAAACGCCTTGTCGATGCCGATCATCTCGACCACCGGCGGATGCGTCATGACCCCTCCCTCGAAGCGGTTGCCATCCGGGCGGCCGCGACGCCGCCGCCCGTGCAGGACATCAGTACTTGCGGGTCGGCAGCACCTGCGCCGCGACGTTCATCGGGAACACGGTCTCGTTCGTCACGATGCGCCTGGGCAGCGGCTTGCCGGCGACGACGTCCTTCACCGCGCTCATCAGTTGCGGGCCGAGCAGCGGGCTGCATTCGACGTCGACGTTGATCTTGCCGGTGATCATCGCCTGGAAGCCGCCCTTCGTCGCATCGAACGACACGACGCTCACGTCCTTGCCGGGCTTGATCCCGGCCTCTTCCATCGCCTGGATCGCGCCGAGCGCCATGTCGTCGTTGTGCGCGTAGACCACGTTGATCTGCTTGCCGTAGGTCTTCGCGAACGCTTCCATCACCTGCTTGCCGCCGGCGAGCGTGAAGTCGCCGCTCTGCGACGCGATCACCTTGAATTTCGGATTGCTTTTGATCACCTCGAGCAGGCCCGCGCGGCGATCGTTGGCCGGCGCCGAGCCGACCGTGCCCTGCAGCTCGACGATGTTGACCGGGCCCGCGTCGTTCCGGTAGCGCTCTTCCATCCAGTGGCCGGCGCGCCGCCCTTCCTCGAGGAAGTCCGAACCGATCATCGTCACGTACAGCGACGGATCCTTCACGTCGACCGCGCGATCGGTCAGGATCACCGGGATGCGCGCGGCCTTCGCTTCGTTCAGCACCGGCTCCCAGCCCGATTCGACGACCGGCGAGAACGCGATCACGTCGACCTTCTGCGCGATGAACGAGCGAATCGCGCGGATCTGGTTCTCCTGCTTCTGCTGCGCGTCCGAGAACTTCAGGTTGATGCCGGCGTCCTTCGCCGCGCCCTTCACCGACACGGTGTTCGCGGTGCGCCACGCGCTCTCCGCGCCGACCTGCGAGAACCCGAGCGTGATCGGCTTTTGCTGCGCGAACGCGCCCGGCGCGAGCAGCGTCGCCGCGGCGGCGATCGCACCGGCCGCCAGCTTCCTGATGAATGTCATGGTCCGTCTCCGATGATGTCGTTGTATGCCGCGGCGCTGTTCTGTTTCTGCTTGGCGCGGGCGCGGTGCGGGGCCGAGCGGGCCGGCGAGGCCGGCCGGCCCGGTGTGCACGCCCCGGATCAGTCTAGGAGCAAGCCCGATAACCTTCCAATGAAATATTGGATCGGGGTGATATCGATATCGGCATGCGTATCAACACCTATGCAACGCGCTCGTTGCGCGCCGGCGAGGGGATGACATGTCCGTCCGTGGCCCCTCGGTGCCTTCTTTCACGCGCGCATCACGCCGCCAGCCCCGCCGAGGAAGCATCCGTGAGGTCCGGGTCGAAGCGCGTCATGCAGTTCAGGTCGAGTGCGCGTATCCGTTCGGTCATGAAGTCGACGAAGATGCGAATGCGCGCCGGAAGATGTTGCCGGCTGAGATAGCAGATATAGTGGCCGCGGTCGTCCGGCGCATGCCTGGCCAGCGCGACGACGAGCTCGTTCGACGCGATATGGTCGCGAATCTGATAGCCCGCCATCTGCGCAATGCCCGATCCATTCAGAACCGCGCGCAACACCAGATCGGCATCGTTGAACGTGAGGCGCGACGTCGGCAGGTACTTTTGCACGCGGCCGTCGACATTGAACTCCCATTCGAATATACGACCGCTGGCA
The DNA here is from genome assembly GCF_039848545.1 of Burkholderia stagnalis. Classification (NCBI taxonomy): domain Bacteria; kingdom Pseudomonadati; phylum Pseudomonadota; class Betaproteobacteria; order Burkholderiales; family Burkholderiaceae; genus Burkholderia; species Burkholderia stagnalis. Next base: position 29,834 of record NZ_CP156687.1, on the reverse strand, counting down.
AAACGGAAATTGATGCACGCGTGCCGGCCCAGGTCCTCCACACTCTCCGGGAGGCCATGCCTGGCCACATACGACTGCGCCGCGCAAAGCGCCATCCGCATCGGAATCAGTTGCCGGGCAATGATGCTGGAGCCCTCGATGCGCCCATTGCGAAACGACACGTCGATTCGCTCCGACACCAGGTCGATCGGCCGATCGTCGAGCAGCAGATCGACGGCGATGTCGGGATAGGCCTGCGCAAACGTTTCCAGCAGCGGCGCAACGATTTTCCTGCCGAATCCCACCGCCGAGCTGATCCGGATGAGGCCGCGCAGCGGCCCCCGCCGCAGTTCCAGCATGTCGTTCATGGCTTCCACGATCTGTGCCACGCCCTGGTGGCAGTTCTCGAAGAATCGTTGGCCTTCGCGCGTCAGTTCGGTGGTGCGCGTGGTCCGCTGGAACAGCCGCGTACTCAACTGCGCCTCCAGCTTCTGAACGTTTCGGCTCACGGCCGGCCGGCCGACGCCGAGACGTTCGGCGGCCCTGGTAAAACTCCCTTCGCTCGCCACTGCAATGAATGCAACGATGCCCGCATAGCTCGCACCGAAGCTCGCCGACAGGGCATCGGCACGACCGGCCAGATCGCGACGAACGCCATGTTCCGATGGTTCCGATTGATTCAATTCCACTGCCCCTGACATGCCGCTCATCCCGATTGCCCGTCGCTGGCCTGCGCCGGCGAACCGCCGCACGCGCGAACGCGAATCAGCTTTTCGCGAGCCACTGGTCGAGACTGATGCGGCCGAGTCGCGCCGGCCCGAGCGGCACCAGCGATTTTTCCTCGACGCAGCCGCCGTAGTAGCGGGCGTCGTGATCGGTCACCACCGCGCGCGTGTCGCCGACCGAATTCAGATAGCGCGCGACGATCTCCGCGAACGGTGCGCGATCCGGGCCCGCGATCTCGATCGTGCCGTTCAGCGGCCCGGCGAGCGCGGTCTGCGCAATGAGCGCCGCGACGTCTTCCGCGGCGATCGGCTGAAACAGTCCGTCGCCGATGCGGACCGTGCCGCCTTGCGTGCCGAAATCCGCGATACCGCCGATGAACTCCATGAATTGCGTGGCGCGCACGATCGTGTACGGCACGCCCGCCGCTTCGATCGCCTGTTCCTGCGCGACCTTGGCCGCGAAATAGCCGTTCTCCGGCATCCGGTCGCAGCCGACGATCGACAGCGCGACGTGATGGCGCACGCCTGCGGCCACTTCGGCCTTGCCGAGATTGCGTGCCGACGTGCGGAAGAAGTCCAGCACCGCCTGCGGCTCCCATGACGGCGCATTCGCCACGTCCACGACGACGTCCGCGTCCGTCAATGCGTCGGTCAGGCCCTCGCCCGTGATGGTATTGACGCCGGTGCGCGGCGACGCGGCAAGCGCCTGATGGCCCGCTTCGCCGAGCAGCGTGACGACACGCGAGCCGATCAGGCCCGAACCGCCGATGACGACGATCTTCATCGCAAAATCTCCTGACGAAAGGATTTCATTGGAATGCATAACGCACGTGACGGGTGCCGTATCCGATGAAGGCGGTCATGACCATCGCATCGCGTGACGCCATTGTGGAAGAACCATGTCCTGTCCATCAGTGCCAAGAATCGTCGATCGGACTGATCCATGTCGCGTCTGTTCGCGTCACCCGCGAAATGTCGGCAAACGACGCACCGCCTCGATACGCAAGGTTCGAGAGCCGCACCTGACGGGCGATTGGTGCCGAAGCGGAAACAGAGTGCGCACGTGCCCGGCGCTACCGGCCCTCGGGGCGCGCGAATACGATGATTGCCAGGCAGTCCCGCGATGAATCGTCATGCGCAGGGCCGGTAGTACCGCTTCCACAGATCAGGAGAACGGATCATGACGCAACGTATCAACTACTTTCAGCAATCACCGGAACTGACCAAAAAACTCGTCGAGCTGGACGGGTTGATCCAAAAGACGACGATCGAGGCGCCGGTCCGCGAGCTCGTCGAGATTCGGGCCTCGCAGCTCAATGGCTGCGCATTCTGCGTCGACATGCACATCAAGATGGCGAAAATCCACGGCGAGCGCGAACTGCGCGTGCATCACGTCGCGATCTGGCGCGAGTCGACGCTGTTTTCGCCGCGCGAGCGCGCCGCGCTGGAATGGACCGACGCACTGACCCACCTCCCCTCCCATGGCGTGCCGGACGACCTCTACGAACGCGTGCATGCGCACTATTCCGAGAAGGAGCTGTCGGATCTCACCTTCCTCGTGGGCGCGATCAATAGCTGGAACCGGCTGAATGTCGCGTTCCGCATCGTGCCCGGCTCGTTCGACAAGATGTTCGGGCTCGACAAGGCCAATCTGGAGTAACGACATGAAACGCATCATGCTCGTTCTTGCGCTGCTGGTATCGTCGCTGCTGATGGTCGTCCAGCCGGCCACCGCCGCACCGCAAGCCAAGGTCACGCCGCTGACCACCGAGCCATTGCCCGAGTATCCGGGCAAGGAAGTCGAGATGATCGTCGTGGAGTATCCGCCGGGCAGCGTCGATCCCGTTCATCGTCACGACGCGCACGCATTCGTCTACGTGCTCGACGGCAGTATCGTGATGGGCCTGAACAACGGCAAGGAGGTCACGCTCCACGCCGGCGACACGTTCCACGAAGGCCCGGAAGACGTGCACACGGTCGGACGGAATGCCAGCCGCACAAAGCCGGCAAAGTTCGTCGTGTTGCTGATCAAGAACAAGGGTGCGCCGGTCCTCACGCCCGTGAAGTAGGCAATCGCTGTCGAGGCCCGGCAACGCCGGGCCGTCGCACGCCTGCGTGACACCGGGAACAGAAAAAAAACCAACAAGTCGCGGCTCGTGCCGGATTTCGACGAATGTCGGCAGACCATCGAACTTCCGCACACCCTTGCCAGCCGGGGCGTCGACAAATTTCATCGCACCTCGCCGCCCCACCCCGCCAAACATCACAAATCTTTTAACTTTCCGTGAGGACTTCGACACCGCACCGTTCCTACGATGGGCGCATGTTTCCAGGACCCGCCCCGAGGAGCCCATCATGCACACCCGCAGACGCTTTCTGTTTGCCGGCGCCACCGGTCTCGCCGCCCTTGCCGCGCTGACCTCGGCCGGCCGCCGCGCGCTGCTGCGCGAAGCCGTCGCCGCCCCCGCGGCCGCCGGCCTCGAAGTCACCCACACCGACGCCGAATGGCGCCGGCTGCTCACTCCCGCCCAGTACGAGATCCTGCGCGAGGCCGGCACCGAGCGGCCCTACAGCAGCCCGCTCAACACCGAGCACCGGCCCGGCACGTTCGCGTGCGCGGGCTGCCAGCTTGCGCTGTTCTCGTCGACGACCAAGTTCGACAGCCATACCGGCTGGCCGAGCTTCTGGGCGCCGCTCGACCATGCAGTCGTGACGAAGACCGACCTGTCGTTCGGGATGATGCGCACCGAAGTGCTGTGCCGCCGCTGCGGCGGCCATCTCGGCCACGTGTTCGACGACGGGCCGAAGCCGACCGGCCTGCGCTATTGCATGAACGGCCTCGCGCTGGTGTTCCACCCGGCCGCCACCTGATCCCGCCCCGACCTTTCCGGAGACCGCCCCATGCTGCTCATCGTCCTCGCCTATCTCGGCGGCGTGCTCACGATCCTGAGCCCGTGCATCCTGCCCGTGCTGCCGTTCGTGTTCGCCCGCGCCGACCAGCCGTTCCGCCGCTCCGGCCTGCCGCTGCTCGTCGGCATGGCGCTCACGTTCGCGGTCGTCGCGACGCTGGCCGCCGTCGGCGGCGGCTGGGCCGCGCAGGCCAATCAGGCCGGCCGCTGGGCTGCCCTCGCGCTGCTCGCCGTGTTCGGGCTGACGCTGCTGCTGCCGCGGCTCGCCGAGCACCTGACCCGCCCGCTCGTCGCCGCCGGCAACCGGCTCACCGGCCTCGCGCAGCGCGACGGCCGTCCGGCGGGCCCCGGCTCGTCGTTCGTGCTCGGCATCGCAACCGGCCTGCTGTGGGCGCCGTGCGCGGGCCCGATCCTCGGGCTCGTGCTGACCGGCGCCGCGCTGCGCGGCGCGAACGTCGGCACGACGCTGCTGCTCGTTGCGTACGCGGCCGGCGCGGCCACGTCGCTCGGCGTCGCGCTGCTGATCGGCGGCAAGGTGTTCGCCGCGATGAAGCGCTCGCTCGGCGCCGGCGAATGGATCAAGCGCGGGATCGGCGCGGCGCTGCTGGCCGGCGTCGTCGCGATCGCGCTCGGGCTCGATACGGGCGCCCTCGCGCAGCTGTCGACGGTGACCACCGGCGGCCTCGAGGCGAAGCTCGTCGACCGGCTCGGCGGGCGCTCGCAACCCGCGAAGGCGGCGGCCGGCACACCGGCGGACGCCGTGATGACCGCGGCCGGCGCACCGGCGCAACCGGACGGCGCAATGATGCGGGCCGCCGCCACGTCGCAGCCGCAGGCGATGCGCGCCGCCGCCCCCGCCGCGCTGCCGGTCGAAGGCACGCTGCCGTCGCTCGACGGCGCGGTGCAATGGCTGAATTCGCCCCCGCTCACCACCGCCGGCCTGCGCGGCAAGGTCGTGCTCGTCGACTTCTGGACCTATTCGTGCATCAACTGCCTGCGCACGCTGCCCTACATCAACGCGTGGGCACGCAAGTACGCACCGTACGGGCTCGTCGTGATCGGCGTGCACGCGCCGGAATTCGCGTTCGAGCGCGACATCGGCAACGTCCGCAAGGCCGTGCACGATCTCGGCATCGGCTACCCGGTCGCGATCGACAACAACTATGCGATCTGGCGCGCATTCGGCAACGAATACTGGCCGGCGCACTACTTCGTCGACGCGCAGGGCCGGATCCGCCGCCATCACTTCGGCGAAGGCGAATATGCGGAATCGGAGCGCGCGATCCAGGCGCTGCTCGCCGAGGCGGGCCACCCGGAAGCACTGAACGTGCCCGTCGGGCTCGCCGGCGCGCCCGCGCAAGGCGCGCAGGCCGCCGCCGACAGCGCGGCGGTGCGCTCGCCGGAAACCTACGTCGGCTATGCGCGCGCGGAGGATTTCAGCTCGCCCGGCGGCGTGGTGCGCGACGCCGCGCATCGCTACGACGCGCCGGCGCGGCCCGGCCTCAACGACTGGGGGCTCGCCGGCACGTGGCAGGTGGGCGCCGAGCACGCGGCGCTCGCGGCGCCGTCAGGCCGGATCGTCTACCGCTTCCATGCGCGCGACCTGCACCTCGTGCTCGGGCCCGACGCGAACGGCCGCCCGGTGCGCTTCCGCGTCACGCTCGACGGCGCGGCGCCCGGTGCGGCGCACGGCGCCGACGTGGATGCGCAAGGCTACGGCACCGTGACCGGCCAGCGGCTCTACCAGCTCGTGCGCCAGGCCGGCCCGATCGCGGACCGCACGTTCTCGATCGAGTTTCTCGACGCCGGCGTGCGCGCGTATGCGTTCACGTTCGGCTAAGCCCATGCCGCACGCCGGCCGACACCCGTTTTTCCTTCATCCGGATTCATGCAGGAGCACATCGTGAACACACTCTCATCGCAACACCCGCCGCGACGGCTCGGCCCGTTCGTCCGGCGTCATCTCGGCGTGCTCGCGCTCGCCGCCGCGGCCGCGTTCGGCTATCAGGGCATCGTCAACTCGGCCGAGCCGACCAAGGTCGTGCCGGCGCCCACGCTCGACGAAACGCCCGCTGCATCGCACAACGAGACGGCCGTGTTCGCGGGCGGCTGCTTCTGGGGCGTGCAGGGCGTGTTCGAGCACGTGAAGGGCGTGAAACAGGTCACGGCCGGCTACGCGGGCGGCATGGCCGCGACCGCGCATTACGCACTCGTCGGCACGGGGCTGACCGGCCATGCGGAATCGGTCAGCATCGTCTACGATCCCGCGCAGATCACCTATGGCCGGCTGCTGCAGATCTTCTTCTCGGTCGCGCACGATCCGACCGAGCTCAACCGCCAGGGGCCCGACGACGGCACGCAGTACCGGTCGGCGATCTTCCCGACCAACGCGCAGCAGCGCGCGATCGCGAACGCGTACATCGCGCAGCTCGGCAATGCGCACGCGTTCGCGTCGCCGATCGTCACGCGCGTCGAGACGTTCAACGGCTTCTATGCCGCCGAGACCTATCACCAGAACTATCTCGAACTGCACCCGGACGCGCCGTACATCGCGATCAACGACATGCCGAAAGTCGCGGGGCTGAAGCAGCTGTTCCCGTCGATCTACCGGCCCGACGCGGTGCTGTGGCGGCAGACGCGCCTGTGACACGCGCACCCGCGCCGCGCATCCCCGGGGCGATGCGCGGCGCGCGGATCGAGGCGCGCACAACGATCCGCGCGGCGCTCGCGTAGAGATCAACCCTAGCCATGCCGCCCAATGCGGCCTCCGACCCTCTCGGCGCGGCCAGTTTCGCGTAGACTGCATCAGATCCACCGTTCGCATTCGGCGACGGTTGCCGCTCCCGACCCGAAAGGAGGCGTCGCGCATGCGTGCAGTGCCTGTACTGGACACCCATTCCATCGATCCGCCCGCCAGCGCGCCCGCGCGCGACCTGCGGCGCGTGCCGATCCATCCCGATCACTGGTATCCGCTCGCGTGGTCGCGCGAGCTCAAGCGCGGCAAGACGCTCGGCGTGCGCTTCGCCGGCGATCCGATCGTGCTCGTGCGCACCGAGTCCGGCGCGGTGTTCGCGCTGGAAGACCGCTGCGCGCACCGGCAGGTGCCGCTGCACGCGGGCGTCGTGACCGGCGAATCGATCCGCTGCTGCTATCACGGCTGGACCTACGACTGCAGCGGGCGCTGCATCGACGTGCCGTACCTCGGGCGCGAGCGCCTGCCCAACGGCGTGCGCGCGTATCCGTGCCGCGAGGTGCGCGGGCTGATCTTCGTGTTTCCCGGCGACGCCGCGCTGGCCGACGCGCGGCCGCTGCCCGAGTTGCCGTCGGTCGCCGACAAGGCCTACAAGACGCGCCGCTTCGGCCGCGAGGTCAAATGCCACTACTCGTTCATGCACGAGAACCTGATGGACATGAACCACCAGTTCCTGCATCGGCGGCAGATGGGGCAGATGCGCGCACGCTCGCTGGGCCGCCGGCGCGGCGAGGACTGGGTGGAGGTGGACTACACGTTCAACCGGGAGGAAGGCAAGCAGCCCGTCGGCGAGGCGCTCGTGTTCGGCGCCAGCAAGAAGCCCGGCGACCAGGCCGACAAGAGCGTGATGACGGTGCGCACCGGCTATCCGTACCAGACGCTGCGGATCCGCTCGAGCGAAGGCACGCTGGTGATGGACCTGTGGATCGTCTACGTGCCGCTCGATGCGGCGCAGCGCACCAACCGCACGTTCGGCGTGCTGTCGATCCGCCGCCCGGGCGTGCCGTTCGCGCTGGATCTCGCGTGGCCGCTGCTCGTGTGGTTCACGGAGCGCATCTTCAAGGAAGACCGCTGGATCGTCGAGCGCGAGCAGGAGGCGCACGACGCGCAGGGCGCCGACTGGAACCACGAGGTGTTTCCGGTCATCAACGAACTGCGCGACCTGCTGCGCAGTTGCGGCGGGCGCACGGTCATTCCGATTCGCGAGGCAGGCGACAGCGCGTGATGCAGGCGGCGGCGCGCACGCGCGCCGCCGCTGTGTGCGTGCGCGGCGGCGGCAGCCGCCGCGCCGCCCGTTACAGCCGGAACGCGCCCGGCAGCAGCGCCTGCGCGGTCGTCACCTCGACCGCGCCTTTCAGGTTGCTCAGGATCACCTCGATGTCGGGCGTGCCGATCTCGACGATCACTTGCCGGCACGCGCCGCACGGCGCAATGGGCCCGTCCGTATCACCGACGACGGCCAGCCGCGCGAAATCGCCCGGACGATAGCCGGCCGCGATCGCGGCAAACATCGCCGTGCGTTCCGCGCAATTGCACAGCCCGTACGACGCGTTCTCGACGTTGCAGCCGTGAAAGATCGTGCCGTCGCGCGCCTGCAGCGCCGCGCCGACCTTGAAGCGCGAATACGGCGCATACGCGCGTTCGCGCGCGGCCTTTGCCTGCTCGATCAGTGCGTCTCGTTCCATGGCGACGATGCCTCGGGTGGGATGAATGGATGAATCGGCGGAACCGCGCCCCGATCGAAAACCGGCACGAGCCCGGGTGCCTATTATAAGAACAGGCCGGCACGCCGCGAGACCTCGCCGTCCCGCGGCGGCCCGATGCATCCCTGCGTTCGAACCGCTCAGGCGGGCTGCAGCGCCTGCGCCTGCCGCGCATGAACGAGATCGAACAGACGCAGCACCTCATCCTCGTCGAGACTGCGCTCGTATCGCATCGCACGCGTGCGGATGTCGCCGAGACAGGCCGACAGCTCGTCGTCGCTCGCGCGAATCCCCTGCTGCTCGAGCACGTAGGCAATCGATGCACGCCCCGAATGCTTGCCGATCACGATGCGGCGCTTGCCCCCGACGATTTCCGGCGAAAACGGCTCGAACGCACTGGTGTTCTGCAGCGTGCCGTTTGCATGAATACCCGATTCGTGCGCGAAGACGTTATGGCCGACCACCGGCTGCCACGGCGGGCACTCGGCGCGCGACGCGGCGCTGACCAGCTGGCTCAGGCCGATCAGCCGCGTCGTGTCGATGCCGAGATCCACCTGGTAGAGCTGCCGAAGCGCCATCACGACCTGTGCGAGATCCGGCATGCCGGCCCGTTCGCCGATGCCGTTGACGGTCACATGAAAGAACGTCGCCCCCGCGCGCAACCCCGCGAGCGTATTGGCGGTCGCGAGGCCGAAGTCGTTGTGCGCATGGCACTGCACCGCGATGCCCGAGGCCGCCTTCACGCGCCCGACGATGTGCCCGTACTGCTCCGGCGTCAGGATGCCGACCGTGTCCGACAGCCGGATCCGGTCCGCGCCGGCGGCCGCGACATGCGCCGCGTATTCCTCGACGAACCCGAGCTCCGAGCGGCCGACGTCCTCCGCGCTGATGGAGACGAACGCGCCGCGATCCTTCGCCAGCTTGACCAGGTCGGCGGCCGTGTTCAGCAGCCACGCGCGGTCTTTCTTGACGCTGTCGTTCAGGTGAATCGCCGATGTCGGCAAGCCGATGTGAATGGCTTCGAAACCCAGCGCGAGGGATTGCTCGACGTCGCTTTTCACCCCGCGGTTCCAGCCGACGAGGTTCGCTTCGTGCTTGCGTTCGAGCAGTTCCTCGATCGTCGCCAGCTCTTCGCCGCCCATTGCGGGAATGCCGACTTCCAGCCACTTCACGCCGGCCTCCAGCAGCGCTTCGAAGATCTCGATCTTTCGACGCCGCGAGAAGGCGACGCCGGGCGACTGCTCGCCGTCTCTCAACGTGGTGTCTTCCAGGATGACAGCCTGCATGATGGTTCTCCTTGGTCAAGCGTTCGAAGGCCCGGCGCCGCGTTGCGCACGCCGGGAGACAACTCGCGGACGACGACAGCCATGGCCCCGCACGTCATCGGGCCAGGCCGGACAGACTGATCAGAACGGCGCCGGCCGCGATGATCCCGCAGCCCGCCGAGCGCCTGATCGACAGACGCTCGCCGAGGCAGACCCGACCGATCAGTGCGGCGAACACGACGCTCGTTTCCCGCAGCGACGAAATCGGCCCCATCGGGCCGCGCTGCATGGCCCAGATGACAATGCCGTATGCCAGCGCGGCAAAGACGCCGCCGAAGCCGGCCTTGGCGAGTTCGGCGCGGCTTCCCGACAGGCGGATCGGCCCTTTCACGACACGGAAATACGCGGCCATCATCCATGCGGTCAGCATGAACATCCACGCGGTGTAGCCCGTCGCATCGCCGTTGTGCCGGACGCCGATGCCATCGACCACGCTGTACGCGGCGATCGTCGCGCCGGTCGCGAGCGCCGCCGGCAACGCTTTCGTCACGCGCTGCTGCGACACCTTCTCCCGGTCCAGCCCGATCGCCACGATGCCGGCCGAGATCATCAGCAGGCCGGCGACGGCGCCCGCGCCGAGCCGTTCGCCCGCGAACACGGCCGCCCCGAGCGTGACCAGCAGCGGCGAAGTGCCTCGCGCCACCGGGTAGGACACGCTCAGGTCGCCCTGGTGGTACGAGTGCACCAGCAGCAGGTTGTACAGCACATGCAGCACCGCCGACGCCACCACGCACGTCCAGCTCGCCGCCACCGGGAACGGGGCGAAAGGAATCAGGGCCGCGGCGAACAGCCCCATGGCGATACACAGCACGGTGGCCGACCAGAGCCGGTCGCCGCTGCTGCGCACCAGGGCATTCCACGACGCATGAAGCAGCGCCGCGCTCAGTACGGCAAAAAGAATCGGAATCGGCAAGCAGGTTTCTCCGTGACAGACGACAGGTGACAGATACGCATGAACGACGGCATGCTTGCCGCGTCAGGCCGCGAGCGCGCGAGGCTCGCCGATCCGCAGTTGTTCGCGGGCCTCTTCGGCGCTCGCCAGTTCGCCGCCGAGCTGCTCGACGATCCATTTCGCCTTGTCGACCAGCTCCGCGTTGCTCGCGGCAAGCTTGCCCTTCTCGATGTAGATCGTGTCTTCCATGCCGATCCGCACGTGGCCGCCCAGCACGAACGATTGAGCCAGCATCGGGAACGCATGGCGACCGATCGAGAAGCCGGTCCACTCGACGCCCGGCGGCAGCATCGAGCGCGCGAGCGTCATCGCCTCGGTCGTGGCGGGCATCCCGTACTTGATCCCGACGATGATGCTCGCGATGGCCGGCAATCGCAGCACGCCTTCGTCGAACAGGTCGCGCGCAAGATGCAGGTTGCCGATGTCGAACAGTTCGAGCTCCGGCACCGCGCCACACGCGTGGATCGCACGCGCGATGGCGCGGATCGTCGGCGGCGTGTTGATCACGACCTCGCTGCCGAAGAACATCGTGTCGAGATCGAGCGTCGCGATGTCCGGCCGCAGCGACGGCAAGTGCGCGACGCGCCGCTCGGGCGGCAACAGGTTGGTGCGTGGCCCGGCAACGGCCGGATCGACGTCGCCCGGCTGGAACCGGCCGCCCGGCCCCGTCGTGATATTGACGATCAGTGCCGGGTTCTTCTGGCGGATACGGTCCACCACTTCCTGGTAGTGCGCCAGTTCCATCGACGCGCGTCCCGTTTCCGGATCCCGCACATGCAGATGAACGATCGCCGCGCCTGCGTCGGCGGCCTCGAGCGATGCGTCGGCGATCTGCTTCGGGGTGATCGGCAGATGCGGGTTCTGTTCGAGCCGGGTCTGGCTGCCGGTGACTGCGCAAGTCAGAATGGTCCTGCGAGTGGCCATGTCGTGCTCCTCGAAATGGAAATGACGTTGCTGAATCGGGTGTGGCGATGCGTCATGCCGCCGCTTGCTCGAGCCGCTGCCGGTAGATGCGCGACATCCGGACGAGCCGGTCCGCGCCCGCCACCGCGACAGGCTCTGCGCGGTACCGCTTCAATGCACCCTTGAGCCGTGCGATCGAAAACACCGATGCGTCCGGCCATTCCGCTTCGTCGATTTCCGTGTGGCACGCGCCGATCTGCAGCCACGTGTGGCCATCGCCGCCCCCCACCAGCGGCAGTTCGAGCCGGGCAGCGAGCAATTCGTATTTTTCGCGGGAAGCGAGATCCTTGGCAGGCAGCTCGATCGCGGACAACTGCTTGCCGACCACCGGCAATTCGTCGATCCACTTCCGGCCGAAATACACGTGATGCGCGACCACCGCCGTCTCGCCGCCGCCCGCCTTCAGCACGTCGAGCAGCTCCGGCAGCGAATAGAAACCCTTCTGCCGTTCGAGCCGCCTCAGCACGTCCGGCGGAGCATGCACGCCGGCGTCGCCGCCGCCCCGCAGCGACACTTCCGCGCCCGAACTGAGCAGCAGCCCGCTCTCGAGCCGCAGCACCCCAGGCGCGAGCCGCTCGCCGCCGACGCGATTCGCGTCGAATACACCTTCCAGCAAATCCGGGTAATGTACGGCGTCGAGATGTTCGCAGATGCACAGCGCATCGAGCCCGTTGCGGCGCGCGGCGTCGAGCGTGAATCGAATCTCGTCCCAGTCCGGGCGGGCCGTCTTGCTGATCAGCAAATGGACATGTGTATCCAGTTTCATTTGATCGCTCCTGAAATGCCATTGATCGATGTTCCTGCAATGCGTTGCGGCGACACCGCGCGACCAGCGATCGCCCGGCGCCGGACTGCTTCCTTACTCCGCCGTTCTTTCCTCAAGAGGACAAACTCGTGCCACGAATAGCCGTTGTCTATGGTTCGTACCATCCCGAACTCGTCGCCCGCATGCTCGAAGCGGCTCGCCAGGAAGCCTCGGCGTCAGGCTGTACGATCGTCGCGGAACACGCCGTGCCCGGCGCGATGGAGCAGCCGCTCGCGGTGAAACGCCTGCTGACGGAAGACGATGTCGACGCGGTCGTGGCACTCGGCATCATCGAAAAGGGCGAAACGAGCCACGGCCTCGTGATGGCGCAGGCCGTGATCCGTTCGCTGATCGATTTGCAGCTGGCCACCATGAAGCCGGTCGGCGTCGGCATTCTCGGTCCCGACATTCACCCGAGCCAGATACCGCCGCGACTCGAGCCGTATGCCCGCGACGCGGTGCGCGCCGCGAAGACCATGCTCGACGGCGCACACCGCCCGGCTCGATCGGTCTTCTAGCCTGCGCCTGGAATCAGGCTCAGCACATCCTTGATCGGCAGCAGCGCGGGCTCGGCCTCGAGCGAGCGGCCATGCTCCAGGATGCTGCGCGCGACGCTTTCCATCGCCGGATACGCCGCGCGCAGCAACTGGTTCGCGTAGATCACGATGTTGAAACCGGCGGCGGCCAGATCGTCGTAGCGCACGCTGTTGAAGCTCGTCGGCACGCATACGAGCGGCGTGGTCGGGAAATTGCGCCGATAGTGCCGCGCGAACTCGAAAACCTCGTCGGCGCACGCGCGGCGGCTGTGAATCATGACGCCGTCCGCGCCGGCCTCTGAATAGGCGTACGCGCGCCGCAGCGCGTCGTCCATGCCCTTTTCCAGTATCAGGCTCTCGATTCTCGCGATAATCATGAAATCGCGATGGTTTTTCGCATCCGCCGCGATTTTCAGTTTTTCGGAAAACTCGCGAATATCGGCCTGCTCCTGGAATACGTCATTCCCGAACAGGGAATTCCGCTTGAGCCCGACCTTGTCTTCGATAATCAGCGCGGAAACGCCGGCCGCTTCAATCAACGGGACATTGAGCGCGAGATGCTCGGATTGACCGCCCGTATCGCCATCCATTACCAGCGGCAAATTCGTGTTCTCGAATATTTCGCCGATATTGGCCAGGCGGCTTCTCAAGTCGAGCAATTCGATATCCGGTTTGCCGCGCACCGTGGAGTCGGTGAGCGAACTCGACCAGAAGCCGTCGTATGTCAGCGCCTGCCCGCCGCTGTTCAGGCAAAGCGACTCGATGATCATTGCACTGATCGGACTGAAAGACTCCATCAATCGGATGCATTGCTTGCGATCGATGGCCTCGCGTAATGCGGACAATCGTGCGGCGTTGGCCAGACGCTTGGTGGGTCGACTCATGATCTCTGATTATTGGCAAGCGAACCGGATTCCCCAATCAGCGGAATCCCATATTTTGGAAATAATTCACGGCATCGAAATCAAACCGCCACTTCAATTTATTAATCAGACATATCGCTGTCAAGAAAATGACATGTGAAATTTGGCGATATGCATAGATGCCGGCGTGGATTTCAATATCCAGCTGAATATTTCAAAAATTACGCCCGTCTTTCGACTTCGAAAGAATCGTTCGATTCGCTCGTTATTCGAAGCCTGTCGGGATTCGATCGCTCCGGCTGTTTGCCGGAAAAGCGCGTTTCGGCGGCATCGACAGCCATGTCGATGCCGCGGGCCGGGAAGCCGTGTCATCGCGGGCACGAACGCCCGCTCGGCGCCGGCGATCGATCAACCGATCTCAATCGATCTCAACCCATCTCAATCGATCCACTGATGGACCGTCGGCGGCGGCGCGTCGCCCGCATCGCCCAGCGTATAGATGCGCTGAATCTCATCCACCGCGCGCGCCGCCGCAGCGGCATCGCGCGCATGCACGAACCCGAGCGGCTCGCCGGCTTCCACGCGCTGCCCTAGCTCCACGAGTGCCGACAGCCCCACGCCGTAGTCGATCGCGTCTTCCGCGCGCGTGCGGCCACCGCCGAGCGCGACCACCACCAGCCCGAGCGCGCGGCAATCGACCCGCTGCACGACGCCGCCCGCGCGCGCCGGCACCGGCACGGTGACGGCCGCCCGCGCCAGATGACGCGCCGGCGCATCGAGCAGGTCCGCCGGGCCGCCGAGCACCGCGACCATCTTCGCGAAGCGTTCCGCCGCCGCGCCCGAATCCAGCGCGTGCTGCAGCATCGCATGCGCCTGCGCGGCCTCCCCGGCCAGGCCGCCGGTGACGAGCAGTTGCGCGGCAAGCGCCATCGTGACCTCATGCAGGCGCGCGGGCCGCGACTTGCCGGTCAGGTAATCGATCGCGCATGCCACTTCGATCGCATTGCCCGCGCACGGCGCGAGCGACTGGTTCATGTCGGTGAGGATCGCGGTCGTCTTCATGCCCGCGCCGTTGCCCACGTCGACGATGCTGCGCGCGAGCTCGACCGACTTCTCGAAGGTCGGCATGAACGCGCCGGAGCCGACCTTGACGTCCATCACGAGCCCGTCGAGCCCGGCCGCGAGCTTCTTCGACAGGATCGACGCGGTGATCATCGCGACCGACTCGACGGTCGCCGTGATGTCGCGGATCGCATAGATCCGCTTGTCGGCCGGCGCAAGCTGCGCGGTCTGGCCGATGATCGCGACGCCGACGTCGCGCACCGTGCGGCGGAACGCGTGCGTGTCCGGCGTGACGTCATAGCCGGGAATCGCGCTCAGCTTGTCGAGCGTGCCGCCGGTATGGCCGAGCCCGCGCCCCGAAATCATCGGCACGAAGCCGCCGCACGCGGCGATCATCGGCCCCAGCATCAGCGACACGACGTCGCCCACGCCGCCGGTCGAGTGCTTGTCGATCACGGGCCCGCCGAGATCGAGCGCGCGCCAGTCGAGCACCTCGCCCGAGTCGCGCTGCGCGAGCGTCAGCGCGACGCGCTCGTCGACGCTCAGGTCGTTGAAGTACACGGCCATCGCGAACGCCGCGACCTGGCCTTCGGTCACGCTCCCGTCCGTCACGCCGCCGACGAACGCCGCGATCTCCTCGCGGCTGAGCGGCAGACGGTCGCGCTTCTTGCGAATGAATTCCTGCGGCAGAAACATGGTGTTGGTCCTCGGTAAGATCTCAATGCAGCGAGAAGAACAAGCCGGCGATCGCGGCGCTCATCAGGTTCGACAGCGTCGCGGCCGTCAGCGCGCGCAGCCCGTGCCGCGTCACTTCCGAGCGCCGCTCCGGCGCGACCGCGCTGAAGCCGCCCGCGAGGATCGCGATCGACGAGAAATTCGCGAAGCCGCACAGCGCGAACGACACGATCGCGACCGTCTTCGGGTCGAGCACCTGCAGCCCCGCCGCCGCGACATGCCCGCTGTCCTTCAGGTACGGCGACAGGTCGCCGTACGCGACGAACTCGTTGAAGATCAGCTTCTCGCCGATGAAGTTCCCGGCCAGCACCGCATCGTGCCACGGCACGCCGATCATCCACGCGAGCGGCGCGAACGCGCGGCCGAGCAGGCCCAGCAGCGTGACCTGCGGAAAGCCGACGAGCGCGGCCACGCCGCTCACGAGCAGGTTCATCAGCGCGATGAGCCCGACGAACGCGATCAGCATCGCGCCGACGTTGATCGCGATCCTCAGGCCCACCGACGCGCCGGACGCCGCCGCCTCGATCACGTTGGCCGCGCGCTTGTCGTCGAAGTCGAGCCCGTCGACGACGACGCGGCTCGGCTCCACGGTCGGGAACAGCAGCTTGCCGAACAGCAGCCCGCCCGGCACGGCCATGAACGACGCGGCGAGCAGATATTCCATCTTCACGCCGAGGCCCGCGTAGCCGACCAGCACGGAGCCCGCGATCGACGCCATGCCGCTCGCCATCACCGTGAAGATCTCCGCGCTCGTCATGTGCTTCACGAACGGCTTCACGAGCGCCGGCATCTCGCTCTGCCCGAGGAAGATCGTCGCGACCGCCGAGCACGCTTCGATGCGGCTCACGCCGAGCAGCTTCGCCAGCGCCGCGCCGAGGATCGCGACGAGCCATTTCATCACGCCGAGGTAGTACAGCACCGCGATCAGCGCGGTGACGAAGATGATCATCGGCAGCACGCGCAGGCCGAACACGAAGCCGCCGTCGCCGAACAGCTGGAACATCCGGCTGTCGACCAGCCCGCCGAACACGAACGCGATGCCGTGATTGCCCATGTCGAGCACGCGATTGACGCCGCTCGCGGCCGCCGCGAGCGCCGCTCGGCCGGGCGGCACGAACAGCACGAGCGCGCCGATCGCGAGCTGCGTGCACAGCGCGGCGACCATCGTGCGGCCGCGCACCGCGCGCCGGTTGTTCGACAGCAGATACGCGACCAGCAGCAGGAACAGCATGCCCAACAGACTGCGCAGAATATCCACGTGAAGCCCCTTTCGATGTTGGAAAGCGCTCGCGCCGAGCGGCCCGTCATGCGCGCGGCGCAAGCAGCGCAAGCCGATGCGGCGCGGCTTGCTGCCGTCACTCGGCCGGCACGCCGTGCTGCCAGTGCGCCCAGTCCTTCACGATCGCGTTCACGAGCGGCGAACCGGCGAGATAGAGATTGTCGAGCGCCGGCACGAAACCGCCCTGGCTCTGGTAGTCGAGCAGGTTGGCGACGTCCGAGCCGCCCTGCGGCGGACGGTCGAAGTCCGAACCCGAGCGCAGCACGGCCACGCGCTGCGTATCGGCGAGCCCCGCGGCCGCCGCGCGTTTCACGACTTCGAACGTCGCGTTGTCTTCCTGCTGCGTCGTGCAGTACACGCCCTTGCCGTCGGTCACGAGGCGCGTCCAGTCACGCGCGCGCTGGCCGAGCGCGGTGCCCGAGAACCACGTATCGCCCGCCAGCGTGTCGCACTGGATGACCTTCGGGCGCTGATTGGCGGGCGCGTCCGGATACTTCGCGCGATACGCGGCCGCCTCCGCGCTGTCGTGCAGCGTCACGTCGCGCGACAGCGCCAGTGCCTTCTGCAGCAGCGCCTCGTTCAGCTGGAACACCTCGGTGCGGTAGTCGAGCGGCGGCTTCTCGTTCTCGCTCTTGGTGTTGATGCCCAGGTAGCCCGACTTCCATCCGGCCGGAATCTCGCGCGCGTCCAGCTCCCACTGGATGCCGAAATCGACCAGGTAGCGCGCCCATGCGGCCGAGCCGAGCGTGCCCTGCGCCGGATCGATGCCCGCGATGCCCGTGATCAGGAAGTAGGTCTTGCGCAGGTCGAACTGCCGCGAATAGACGAGCGCGGCCATCGATGCCGCCGCGTTCGCGTGGCCCATTCCGGTCGTCAG
The DNA here is from genome assembly GCF_039848545.1 of Burkholderia stagnalis. NCBI lineage: Bacteria > Pseudomonadati > Pseudomonadota > Betaproteobacteria > Burkholderiales > Burkholderiaceae > Burkholderia > Burkholderia stagnalis. Next base: position 12,369 of record NZ_CP156687.1, on the reverse strand, counting down.
CACGCAAACGTCATCGCGCGTGCAGCTCACCGCCGGATAGTCGGGCGACAGGCCCGGCACCGCGATGCGCTGCAGCGGCCCGAGGCGATCGAGCCACGCCTTGCCTTCCGGCCCGAACATCGTGATGACGAGCACCTTGACGGCACGCGGCCGGCGCGCGCCATCGCCGGCCGCCTGCGCGGCGGCCGCGAACGCGCCCGCGAGCACCAGCAGCATCAATCGTTTCAGCCATTGTTTCTTGAACATGGTTCCCTCGTATGGATGGTTCTCGTGATGATGCGTGAATCGTGCCGCATGCGGCGCCGGCCTCAGAACTGATAGCCGACGCTCGCGTAATAGCCCCAGCCGGTCGAGCGGTTGCGGAACGGCCCGTCGCCGAAATTCAGTTCGGTCCCGTTCCACTGGCCGCCGTTGTGAAAATACCGGGCCGCCGTCCAGAAGCGCCAGTGCTTGAACGAATAGATCAGCACGTTCGTCGCGACGAACGCCGTGTCGGTGCGCGCGTCGCCGCCCGATTCCTCGCGCAGCTTCGAGCCGAAGTCGTAGTTGAAGAAGCCGACGTAGGTGAGGTTGCCGCCATGGAACGTGCCGATCGGGTAGATGTACTTCATCTGCGCGCGATAGCCGTCCCACGAGTTCTGGTTCGCGGCGCCGTAGTTCTCCCACTGGCGGCGCACGTACAGGTTCGCGGACAGCAGCAGCTTCGTATGCGTGTCGATGTCGGTGCCGAAGCCCGCGTACAGCGTGTTCTGGCGTCCCGCCGTGTTGTGCCCGTGGTCGTAGATCCAGTCGAACGCCACGTACCATTCCTTGAACGGGCCGAAGCCGAGCGGCCGGCCGACGAGCTCGTCGATCGACACGCGCGGCTCCTGCTCGCTGAACAGCGGCGAGCCCTTGTTCGTGATGCCCGTGTCGTAGCCGTTGCCGGCGCCGAACACGCGCGGCACGTCGACATAGCCGTACAGGTCGAACGGGCCTTTCCGGCCGAAATACTCGTATTCGAGGTAGACGTCGTTGGTCGCATGCGGCCCGAAGCGGATGTCCTTCGAGCCGATCACGCCGAGGCTCTGGTGAAACCACGTCGACAGATACGGCGACGGCGCGGGCGCCGGCGGCGGATTCGGCACGACCGCGCCGCTTTCCGCGAGCAGCGGGCCAGCCGGCGGCGCATCGGCCTGCGCCGCCGGTGCGGCGAGCATGCCGGCCGCCGCCGCGAGCAGCGCGGCGCCGGCACGTACCCTCGTCGATTTCGATCGTCTTCTGCACCCAGGTTCGTTATTCAGTTCTTCTATGCACATTCGCCTGATTCCATACGTCCGTCTTCTTGTTGTTCGAAGCGCGACGCGCATGCGCCGGCCATGGAGCGCCGTGCACGCCGACTGCCCCACATTCGAGCGCGCCGCCTGCTTCAGGTGCGTGCGCGCGTCGATGTTGACCAGGCAGTCAGCTTTCGGCGAGTCCCGCGGATAAAACGGGAGGAATCAAGCACAACCCATGCCATATGTTGACCGTTCGGACAGGATGCTGAACGAGGATGCCTGCCCGCCGCCGTGCGCATCGCCGCAGCCGTGGCCCATTCCGGCCCGGCGACGGCGCACGGCGGCGCACGGTTCGTCTACCCGTTTCGCTCGACCGGATGCGGCTCCTTGCGCCGGTTCGCGATCCGCGTCGCCTCGTAATACGCGGCTTGCGGCGGCCGCTTCAGGTATTTCCCCGCGCCGCGCACCGCGCGCAATTCCCCGTTCGCCCACGCGAGCGCGCCGCGCGTGAGCGTATGCGTCGCGACGCCCTGCACCGTCATGCCCTCGAACACGTTGAAATCGACCTTCTGGTGATGCGTATCGACCGAGATCGTCTTCGTCGCGGCGGGATCCCACACCACCAGATCGGCGTCCGCGCCCACCTGCACGGCCCCCTTGCGCGGATACAGGTTGAAGATCTGCGCGGCATTCGTCGACGTGATCCGCACGAACTCGTTCGGCGTGATGCGGCCGTGATTGACGCCGTGATGCCACAGCACCGACATCCGATCCTCGACGCCGCCGCAGCCGTTCGGGATCTTCGTGAAGTCGTCGCGGCCCATCGCCTTCTGCGATGCGCAGAACACGCAGTGATCGGTCGCCGTCGTATGCAGCTGCCCGGCCTGCAGCCCGCGCCACAGCGCCTCGCGATGCTCGGCCGAGCGGAACGGCGGGCTCATCACGTGCGCCGCCGCGCGCGTCCAGTCCGGATCGCGATAGACGGCTTCGTCGATCACGAGATGCCCCGGCAGCACTTCGCCGAACACGCGCAGGCCTTCGATGCGCGCCCGCGCGATCGCGTCCACCGCATCCTTCGACGACACGTGCACGATATAGACCGGCACGCCGAGCACCTGCGCGATGCGGATCGCGCGGTTCGCGGCTTCGCCCTCGACCTCGGGCGGGCGCGACAGCGGATGCGCCTCCGGCCCGGTCATGCCGCGCGCGAGCAGCGCCTTCTGCAGGCGGAACACGAGCTCGCCGTTCTCCGCATGCACGGTCGGCAGCGCGCCGAGTTCGAGCGAACGTGAAAAGCTGTTCACGAGCACTTCGTCGTCGGCCATGATCGCGTTCTTGTACGCCATGAAATGCTTGAAGCTCGACACGCCGTGATCGTGGACGAGCGTGCCCATGTCGCGATGCACGGTTTCGTCCCACCACGTCACCGCGACGTGAAAGCCGTAATCGGCCGCCGCTTTCCCGGCCCAGCCGCGCCATTCGTGGAACGCGTCCATCAGCGGCTGCTTCGGGCTCGGGATCACGAAATCGATGATGCTCGTCGTGCCGCCCGCGAGCCCCGCCGCGGTGCCCGTATAGAAATCGTCGCTCGCCGTCGTGCCCATGAACGGCAGCTCCATGTGCGTATGCGGGTCGATGCCGCCCGGCATCACGTACTGGTCGTGCGCATCGACGATCGTCGCGCCGGCCGGCGCGTCGATCCGCTCCGCGATCTGCAGGATCGTGCCGCCGTCCTGCGGATCGGCACACAGGATGTCCGCGCGATAGCTGCGGTCCGCATCGACGACGGTGCCGCCGCGAATCAGGGTTGCCATGGTGCTGCCTCCTCGTTGACTGCCAGTGTCCGTGCCGCGCGGGCGCCGCTCAGGCGCTCGCCACCTGCGCGCCTTGCGCGGCCCGCCATTTCATCCATGCGCCGTACACGAGCGACGCCAGCACGAGGCCGACGAACCACGCGTACGTATAAAGCGTATTGAGGAACGCCGGCACGTTCGGGAACGACGCCGGAAACGCCGTATGCAGGAAGCCCGGCAGGTTCGGCAGCACGCCGGCGGCCAGCGCCGCGAGCGCGGCCGGGTTCCAGCCGCGCGTGTAGCTGAAGCGGCCGTTCTCGTCGAACAGCGCGCGCGTGTCGAGCCGCGTGCCGCGAATCAGGAAGTAGTCGACCATCAGGATCCCGGCCACCGGCCCGAGCAGCGCCGAGTATCCGACGAGCCACGTGAAGATGTAGCCGTCGGTGGTCGCGAGGATCTTCCACGGCATCATCACGATCGCGATCGTCGCGGTGATCAGGCCGCCCGTGCGATACGAGATCCGCTTCGGCCACAGGCTCGAGAAATCGTACGCGGGGCCGACGAGATTCGCCGCGAGGTTGCAGCACATCGTGTCGAGCGTGAGGATCACGAGCGCGATGCCGACGCCGATGCCGGTCATCCGGCTCGTCAGGTCGATCGGATCCCAGATCGCCTTGCCGTAGATCACGACGGTCGCCGACGTCACGACCACCGACACCACCGACAGCAGCGCCATCGGCACCGGCAGCCCGATCGACTGCCCGATCACCTGGTCGCGCTGAGAATGCGCGAAGCGCGTGAAATCCGGGATGTTGAGCGCGAGCGTCGCCCAGAAGCCGACCATCGCGGTCAGCCCCGGCCAGAACGTCGCCCAGAACAGCCCCGCCTTCTTGCCGCCCGCCGCGAACTGCGACGGCGCCGACAGCATCGAGCCGAACCCGCCCGCCTTCGACGTCGCCCACCAGACGAGCGCGACGCACATCACGACCTTGATCGGCGCCGACCAGCTCTCGAGCCAGCGGATCGAATCGGTGCCGTGCAGGATGAAATAGAGCTGCAGCGCCCAGAACACCAGAAAACACGCGAGCTGCGCCAGCGAGATGCCGATGACCGGCAGCGCCGCGCCATGCAGCGCGTTGCCCGTCAGGATGTTGAGCAGCGTGTAGATCGCGCTGCCGCCGAGCCAGGTCTGGATGCCGTACCAGCCGCACGCGACGATCGCGCGCAGCAGCGCCGGCAGCTTCGCGCCCTGCGTGCCGAACGACGAGCGCACGAGCACTGCGTACGGGATGCCGTGCTTCGCGCCCGCGTGGCCGATCAGCAGCATCGGCACGAGCACGATCAGGTTGCCGAGCAGCACGGTCAGCACCGCCTGCCACGGCGACATGCCTTCCTCGGTCAGGCCGGCCGCGAGCATGTACGACGCGATGTTCATCACCATCCCGACCCACAGCGCCGCGAAGTGATACCACTTCCACGTGCGCTGCGCGGCCGTCGTCGGTGCGAGGTCGTCGTTGTAGAGGTTGCCGCCGTGCGCGGCAGCGCCGTCGGGATCGGCGGGGTTCGCTGTCAGCTTCATTGAGACACTCCACGGAATCGTCCGCGCCGGCGCGATGTCGTGTGCGACACGGGGTCGACACCGGCTCGAATGGATCTGAAACGGCAGCGCGAGGCCAACGCCTCGCGCGCCGCACGCCGGTCAAGCGGCCTTCGCGTGCTTCTCCGGTTCCGCGGTGCCCGCACCTGCGTCGACGCGCGACGGGTTGTTCGGATGCGTGGTCCAGTTCGCATAGTTTCCCGAGTCGACGCGCGCCATCGTGATGCATTGCTCGACCGGGCACACATGCATGCATAAATTGCACCCGACGCATTCCGCGTCGATCACCTCGAAGTGGCGCACGCCGTCCTTCTCGCGCGTGATCGCCTGATGCGACGTGTCCTCGCACGCGATATGGCACAGCCCGCACTGGATGCAGCGGTCCTGGTCGATGCGCGCCTTGATGTCGTAGTTCAGGTTCAGGTATTTCCAGTCGGTGACGTTCGGCACCGCGCGGCCGCGCACGTCGTCGAGCGTCGCGTAGCCCTTGTCGTCCATCCAGTTCGACAGCCCGTCCACGAAATCCGACACGATCCGGAAACCGTAGTGCATCGCCGCCGTGCACACCTGCACGCTGCCGGCGCCGAGCACGATGAACTCGGCCGCGTCCCGCCACGACGAGATGCCGCCGATGCCGGAGATCGGCAGGTTCGGCGTCTCGGGGTCGCGCGCGATCTCCGCGACCATGTTCAGCGCGATCGGCTTCACGGCCGGGCCGCAATAGCCGCCGTGGGTGCCCTTGCCGTCGACCGTCGGCATCGGCGCCATCTGGTCGAGGTCGACCGCGACGATCGAGTTGATCGTGTTGATCAGCGACACGCCGTCCGCCCCGCCCTTGTATGCGGCGCGCGAGCCCATCCGGATGTCGCTGATGTTCGGCGTCAGCTTCACGAGGCACGGCAGCTTCGTGCCCTCCTTGACCCAGCGCGTGACCATCTCGACATACTCGGGCACCTGCCCGACCGCCGCGCCCATCCCGCGCTCGCTCATCCCGTGCGGGCAGCCGAAGTTGAGTTCGACCGCATCGGCGCCGGTGTCCTCGACGAGCGGCAGGATCCATTTCCAGTCGCGTTCGTTGCACGGCACCATCAGCGACACGATCAGTGCGCGGTCCGGCCAGTCGCGCTTCACCTGTGCGATCTCGCGCAGGTTCACGTCGAGCGGGCGATCGGTGATCAGCTCGATGTTGTTCAGCCCCGCGATGCGCTGGCCGTTCCACTGCACCGCGCCATAGCGCGAGCTGACGTTGACGACGTGCGGATCGAGCCCGAGCGTCTTCCACACGACGCCGCCCCAGCCCGCTTCGAATGCGCGGTTCACGTTATAGGCTTTGTCGGTCGGCGGCGCGGACGCGAGCCAGAAGGGATTCGGCGAAGTGATGCCCGCGATGGTGCAGCGAAGGTCGGCCATGATCGGCTCCGTGAGTGTGGGGTCGTTGTCGTGATCGGTGGTGCGTGCGGGGGGCGTGAGCCCGTCGCTCATGCCGCCCGCGCGTCGCGCTGCGCAAGCGCCGCGTCGATCGACGCGGCCGCGACCTTGCCGTCCTGCACCGCCTGGACCGTCAGGTCGACGCCGCCCGTGGCCGCGCAGTCGCCGCCCGCCCAGACGTCCGGCAGCGTGGTCTGCCCGTTCGCGTCGACCGCGATCCGGCCGCCGTCGAGCGTCAGCAGCTCGCGCCCGACGCCGGCCAGCACGAGCACCTGGCCGATCGCCTTCAGCACCATGTCCGCGTCGAGCGTGAAGCGGTCGCCCGCGGCCCCTTCGAATTCCACGCCGCTCACCTGCCCGTCGCGGCCGAGCAGGCGCACCGGCTTCGCGTGCGTGACGAGCGTGACGCCGTTCTTCTGCGCGAACTCGCGTTCGGCCCAGGTCGCGCTCATCGCATCCACACCGCGCCGATAAACCATCGTGACGCTCGCCGCGCCGAGCTTGCGGCTCTGCACGGCCGCATCGACCGCCGTGTTGCCGCCGCCGATCACCACCACGCGGCGCCCGACCGGCACGTGCTCGAGCGCATCGGCCTGCCGCACCTGCTCGATGAAATCGACCGCGTTCATCACGCCGGCGAGCGCTTCGCCATCGAGCGCGAGCGCGCGCACGCCGGCAAGGCCGATCGCGAGAAACACCGCGTCGTGCTGCTCGCGCAGCGCGTCGAGCGTCACGTCGCGCCCGAGCGCGACGCCCGTCCGCAGCGCGATGCCGCCGGCCGACAGCAGCCAGTCGACCTCGCGCTGCGCAAAGTCGTCGACGGTCTTGTAGGCCGCGATCCCGTATTCGTTGAGCCCGCCCGCCTTCGCGTGCGCGTCGAACAGCGTGACGCGGTGCCCGGCCAGCGCAAGCCGGTGCGCGCACGCGAGCCCGGACGGCCCCGCGCCGACCACCGCGACGTGGCGCCCCGTATCGGGCGCGCGCCGGAACGACACCGCGCCCGACGCCATCGCCCAGTCGGTTGCGTGGCGCTGCAGCGCGCCGATCGCGACCGGCTGCGCGTCCTGGTGATTGCGCACGCACGCCCCTTCGCACAGGATCTCGGTCGGGCACACGCGCGCGCACATGCCGCCGAGCGGGTTCGCCGACAGGATGTCCGTCGCCGCGCCCTTCAGGTTGCCGTTGCCGATCTTGCGGATGAAGCCGGGAATGTCGATCCGCGTCGGGCAGGCCTGCACGCACGGCGCGTCGTAGCAGTAATGGCACCGGCTCGCCGCGGCTGCCGCGGCGGTCGGATCGAGCAGCGGCGCGATATCGGCGAACTCGCACGCGAGTTGCTCGGACGACAGGCGGTGCGCGGCGATATCGCCGGTTTGCTGGGTGGCCATACTCGTTCCTTCGTCAAGGTGAGGACAAAGCCGTGCCTGCCGGCCGCGCTCGCGCGAAGCCGGGACGGCATATTGATAGCAATGCGTACGATCAGTCGATAAGGGGATGCCGGCTACGGCAGCGTCGTCATGACACGGGTTCGCATGCGCGCGACAGCATCGCGTGCAGCAGCACGTTCGCGCCGGCCTCGATCCATTCGGGCGTCGCGTCCTCGATCTCGTTGTGGCTGATGCCGTCGACACAGGGCACGAACACCATCGACGTCGGCGCGACCTGCGCGAGATAGCACGCGTCGTGGCCCGCGCCCGACACCATGTCGCGATGCGAATAGCCGAAGCGCTCGGCCGCGGCACGCACGGCCGCCACGCAGTCGGCGTCGAACGCGACGGGCTTGTAGTAGAAGATCTGCTCGAGCTGCGTGTCGAGGCCGATGCCGGCCGCGATGCGCGCGACGCCGTCGCGCAGCGCGGCGTCCATTTGCGCGAGCACGGCGTCGTCCGGATGCCGGAAGTCGACCGTGAAGAACACGCGGCCCGGAATCACGTTCCGCGAGTTCGGATACACCTGCATCATGCCGACCGTCGCACAGCCGAACGGCGCATGGTCGAGCCCGATCCGGTTGACGAGGTCGACCACGCGCGATGCGCCCAGCAGCGCGTCGCGGCGGCGGGGCATCGGCGTCGGGCCGGCATGCGCCTCCTGCCCCGTGAGCGTGATTTCATACCAGCGCTGCCCCTGCGCATCGGTGACGACGCCGATCGTCTTCTGCTCCGCTTCGAGAATCGGCCCCTGCTCGATATGCAGCTCGAACGCCGCATGCAGCGGCCGGCCGCCGCACGGCACGTCGCCGGCATAGCCGATGCGCACGAGTTCGTCGCCGATCGTCTTGCCGTCGACGTCCTTGCGCGACAAGCCGTATTCGAGCGGGAAGACGCCGGCGAACACGCCCGAGGCGACCATCGCGGGCGCGAAGCGCGAGCCCTCCTCGTTGGTCCAGATCACCACCTCGACCGGATGCTCGGTTTCGATCCCGCGATCGTTGAGGCTGCGAATCACTTCGAGTCCGCCCAGCACGCCGTAGATGCCGTCGAAACGGCCGCCCGTCGGCTGCGAATCCGCATGCGACCCGGTGACGACGGGCGGCGCATCCGCCACGCGGCCTGCGCGACGCATGAACACGTTCCCCATCCGGTCGACCGTCACCGTGCAGCCGGCTTCTTTCGCCCAACTGACGATCAGGTCGCGGCCGGCCTTGTCGAGATCGGTGAGGGCGAGGCGGCAGACGCCGCCCTTCGGCGTCGCGCCGATCTTCGCCATCTGCATCAGGCTGTCCCACAAGCGCGTGCCGTCGACCTTGATCGACGGGTCGAGTGTTGCCCGCTTCACTGCTTCGGATACCGCGTTCATGCGCGTTGCTCCTCTGGGTCGGTCATGCTGTCGGTTCGGTCGCTGCCGGTGCACGCGCGGTGTTTGATGGGGCATGTCCGCACGCACCCGGTGCACGATTCCGGCTCACCGGCGACATCTGGCCGGGCGTGTCGCCAAGGCCATCTGCCGCTCATCCAATCCTGTCCGATTGGACAGGTTTTAGGCTAATCTTTCTGCCAAATCAACGTCTTTCTTGCGTGAACAGATATAGCGAGAAGCGTGCCACTGCATCGCAACATATGCGGTGCGCACACGCATCCGCACGTGTGCCGTCGCAATGCCGGGCGGCTAGAATGAAGCGCAACGCGGCATGCGCGCCGCGCGAGGCCTACGATGAAACGTGACGAAGCGGTAGCGGAAATGACGAAACGCGACGAGATGCCCGCGCCTTTGCGGCGACGCAAGGCGCACATTCGCGAGTCGAATGAAGCGCATCTGCTCGCGTGCGCCGAAGCCGTGTTCGCGGAACGCGGGCTCGACGGCGCGAGCACCGCGATGATCGCGGAGCGCGCCGGCCTGCCGAAAGCCAACCTGCATTACTACTTCCCGACAAAGCTGGCGCTGTACCGCCGCGTGCTCGAGGATCTGTTCGAGGACTGGCATCGGGCCGCCAACACGTTCGAGGACAGCGACGACCCGGTCGAGGCGATCGGCGGCTACGTGCGCGCGAAGATGGCGCTGTCGCGCCGGCGGCCACTCGGCTCGAAGGTATGGGCGAACGAGATCATCCAGGGCGCGGAGCACATGCAGGACATCCTCGCGCTGCGCGTCAAACCGTGGTTCGACACGCGCGTGAAGGTGATCGATGACTGGATCGCGCGCGGGCTGCTCGCGCCGATCGACGCGCAGGCGTTGATGTACCTGATCTGGGCGACGACGCAGCATTACGCGGACTTCGATGCGCAAATCCGCGCATTGAGCGGCAAGCGCGCGCTGACGCAGAAGGCGTTTGCGGAGAAATCCGAGCAGGTGGTTCAGCTGGTGATCCGGGCGTGCGGCGCCGTTTCGCCGAACGCGAAGCGTTAGCACGGGCATTTGTCTACGTGTGCGTGGGATGATGGGGCCGTACGTCAGCTGGTGATCCGGGAGTGCGGTGCCGTCTCGCCGAGCGCGACGCGTTAGCACGGGCATTTGTCCGATGTGTGCGTGGGATGACGGGGCCGTACGTCAGCTGGTAATCCGGGCGTGCGGTGCCGTCTCGCCGAGCGCGAAGCGTTAGCACGGGCATTTGTCTGATGTGGGTGTGGGATGACGGGGCCGTACGTCAGCTGGCGATCCGGGAGTGCGGTGCCGTCTCGCCGAGCGCGAAGCGTTAGCACAGGCATTTGTCTGGTGTGCGTGGGATGACGGGGCCGTACGTCAGCTGGTGATCCGGGCGTGCGGTGCCGTCTCGCCGAGCGCGAAGCGTTAGCACAGGCATTTGTCTGACGTGTGCGTGGGATGACAGGGCCGTACGTCAGCTGGTAATCCGGGCGTGCGGTACCGTCTCGCCGAGCGCGAAGCGTTAGCACGGGCATTTGTCTACGTGTGCGTGGGATGACGGGGCCGTACTGCGTGCAGACGCTTCATGATCCGGTGATTCGTGCTGTCGCACGATCGTTGCGTCCACAACGATGCAATAGGTCGTGCGACAGATGAGTCATCAGATGAATGCACGTTCGGAATCGCGCTACGGTTGAACTGCGCCTGTCCCACGCCGTCCGCGCCCGGACCGTATGGTAAGCTCGCGCGGCAAGCCGACCTGCGGTCGCCGCGCCGCTTGATACCGCTTCGCGGGTCACGGCGCGCCGGCCGGAGTACGCGTTCCGCTGTGCCGCATGGGCCGGCAACCGAATCGTGTTTCCATTCTCATGCAAGCATCCGATCCTTTCTCCGGATACGTGAGCGACGTCACGTTCCCGGACCGCTTCCATCGCGAGTTGTCCCCCGCGTGGCTGAACTACGCCAGCGTGCTGGGCGGCGGCCGGCCGAAGGCGCTGGACCGGCCGTTCCGCTACCTCGACCTCGGCTGCGGCTTCGCACATTCGACCGTCATCAATGCGGCAGCATTTCCGCACGCCGAATTCCACGCGTGCGACTTCAATCCGGCCCACATCGACGCGGCCGCGCGGCGCGCGGCCCGGCTCGGGATCGACAATGTCGTGTTCCACGAGGCGAGCTTCGACGCGCTGCTCGGCCAGGATCTGCCGTCGTTCGATTTCATCGTGATGCACGGCGTCTACAGCTGGGTCGATGCTGATGTCCGGCACGTTGTCCGGCAATTGATCGCGCGACACCTGGCCGATGAAGGGCGGGTCTACGTCAGCTACAACTGCCACCCGGGCTGGGCGGCCGAAATGCCGTTGCGCAAGTTGATGCTCGAACTGGCACAGGCGGCTGACGGCGGCATCGATGCGCGCACGGGCAGCGCGATCGCCAGCATGCAAAGTCTCGGCAACCCGAGTGTCCGGTATTTCCGCGACAATCCGGCCGCCGCCGACGCGCTGGCCGCGCTCGCGAAAGATCCGCACGAATACCTCGCGCACGAGTTCCTGAACCGGGCGTGGGAGGTCCACTACTCGGTCGACGTCGTCGACGAGATGGCCGCGGCGAACCTCGCTTACGCGGGCAGCGCAACGCTCGCGGACAATCATCCGATGCTGCTGATGGACCGCCAGGCCGCTAACGCAATCGCGGCACTGCCGAACGCGCGGCTACGACATCTGGCCGAGGACTTCGCCGTCAACCGCCGCTTTCGCCGCGATGTGTTCGTGCTCGGCACGCTCGCAAGCCAAGCGCCGGCCCAGGCCATCCGCTATCTCGACGAGATCGCGATCGGCTGCACGACCGAGGTGGAACGAATCGAGACGCGCGTGGCGATACCGCGCGGCGCGTTGAGTTTTCAGCCCGATTTCATCGCCGATCTGCGTGCGCTGATGCGGCAAGGCTCAATGCGAATCGGTGAGATCGTTGCTCGTCTCGGCGGCGAGCGCCACAACCCGCCGGAGATCCTGCAGAACCTGCTGTTCCTTGTCGCGAGCGGTACGTTGACGCCATTCGCCCAGGCAGGCGGCTACACGGAAACGGGGGAGCGACGTACAGCAAGCCCGTCGGCGGCACAGGCATTGACGCTGGCGAGCAGCGCCGACGACGCGACGCCCACGTTCGTGCCCTGCGAAGCGCTCGGCAGCGGCATCGCGGTGAAGGCAGACGAGGCAACGCAGGCGCTGCGCTGGATCGCCGGCGAGGCGATGCCACGCCCGGACCGGCTTGCGCGTCTCGGCGTGCTGCGCGGAGCGTGACACGTGCGGTGATTCTGGATTGAAGAAGAAGTAGAACGCGCCGGTAGTTGCCGGTCGCGGGGCCTGGCGCGGAGTCACCGTGACTACACGACACCAAGGCTCGTGTGCGGGGCTGATGCTGCTACTGGTCGGATTGGAGAGGGAGTAGAACGCGCCGTTTGCGGCCCGATCGCGGTACCTGGCACCGCGCGAGC
>NZ_CP156686.1:0-3167812 GCF_039848545.1 Burkholderia stagnalis | reverse complement strand
TTCCGCGAGCGCGTCGCGAATCGCCGGCGCGTCGCGGCCGATCAGCAGCACCGCGCGGCACCAGCGTGCGACCGGCGCCGCGAGCGGCGTGAAATCCTGGCCCTTGCCGTCGCCGCCGGCGATCAGCACGATCCGCTGCGCGAGACCGTCGAGCGCCGCAACCGTCGCGCCGACGTTCGTGCCCTTGCTGTCGTCGACGTAGTCGACGTCGTCGAGCGTCGCGATCAGCTCGACGCGGTGCGCCTCGCCGCGGTATTCGCGCAGCGCATGCAGCAGCGGCGCGGCCGGCAGGTCGATCGCGCGCGCGAGCGCGAATGCGGCAAGCGCGTTCGCCGCGTTGTGCAGGCCGCGGATGCGCAGCGCGTCGGCCGGCATCAGGCGCTTTTGCGCGATGTCCGGCGTGTGCGCCGCTTCCCGCTTGCGGCGGCGGCCCGTCGCCGGCTCGTCGGTCGCGTCGCGATCGATCGCCTCGACGAGCCATGCGATGCCGTTGTCGCGCGACAGCCCTACAGGCCGGTGAGGCTCGTCGTCGTGGTCTTGCCGTTGGTGCCCGTGATCGCCAGCACCTTCGGCTGATAGCCGCTCGCGCCGAGCGCGCGCAGCGCCTGCGCGAAGAACTCCAGCTCGCCCCACACCGCCACGCCGCGCTCGCCGGCCGCCGCGATCAGCGCCGCGAGCGCCGGCTCGAGCGGCGACAGGCCGGGGCTCAGCCCGACGATCTCGACGCCGCCGTCGAGCAGCGCGGGCGTGAACGGCCCGCCGACGAATTCCGCATCGATGCCTTCGGCCTGCAGCGCGGCAAGGTTCGGCGGCGCCTCGCGGGTATCGGCAATACGCAGGCGGCACCCGTGCCTCGCGCACCACCGCGCGATCGCGAGGCCCGATTCGCCGAGCCCCAGCACCAGCACCATCGGCCGTTGCCGATCTCCAAACATCTCGCCAGACATCCTTGTTACCTTTCCTTTACCGCAGCTTGAGGGTGGTCAGACCGAACAGGCACAGCATCAGCGTGATGATCCAGAAACGCACGACCACCTGCGTTTCCTTCCAGCCGGACAATTCGAAATGGTGATGCAGCGGCGCCATCTTCAGCAGGCGCCGCCCTTCGCCGTAGCGCTTCTTCGTGTACTTGAACCACGAAACCTGCAGCATCACCGACAGCGTTTCCGCGACGAAGATGCCGCCCATGATGAACAGCACGATTTCCTGGCGCACGATCACCGCGACCGTGCCGAGCGCGCCGCCGAGCGCCAGCGCGCCGACGTCGCCCATGAACACCTGCGCGGGGTGCGTGTTGTACCAGAGGAACGCGAGCCCTGCCCCGCCCATCGCGGAACAGAAGATCAGCAGCTCGCCCGCGCCCGGGATGTGCGGGAACAGCAGGTATTTCGAGTAGACCGCGCTGCCCATCACGTACGCGAACACGCCCAGCGATGCGCCGACCAGCACGACCGGCATGATCACGAGGCCGTCGAGGCCGTCGGTCAGGTTCACCGCGTTGCTCGCGCCGACGATCACGAAGTAGGTCAGCACGATGAAGCCCCATACGCCGAGCGGGTAGCTGATCGACTTCAGGAACGGCAGCATCAGGTCGGCACGCGCCGGCAGCCCCATCGACAGGCCGCTCCGCACCCACGCCATGAACAGGTCGAACACGCGCACGTTGTTCGCCTCGGACACGCTGAATGCGAGGTAGACGGCTGCGAACAGGCCGATCACCGACTGCCAGAAATACTTCTCGCGCGACGACATCCCGCGCGGGTCCTTGTGGACGACCTTGCGGTAGTCGTCGACCCAGCCGATCACGCCGAAGCCGAACGTGACGAGCATCACGATCCAGATGAAGCGGTTCGTCAGGTCGCCCCACAGCAGCGTCGCGACCGCGATGCCGATCAGGATCAGCACGCCGCCCATCGTCGGCGTGCCGGACTTGACGAGGTGAGTCTGCGGGCCGTCCTTGCGCACGGCCTGCCCGACCTTCATCGCGGTCAGCTTGCGGATCACCCACGGTCCGCACACGAGCCCGATCCCGAGCGCGGTGATGGTGGCCATCACCGCACGGAACGTGAGGTACGTGAACAAGCGCAAAAAGCTTGCGTCGCCCTGCAGCCATTGCGCCAGCGCCAGCAGCATGCTTCCTTCCTTCTACTCAGTGTGCGGCGGGCGCCGTGCCCGCCGCGGGTTGGTTCGTCAGCGCGTCGACCACGCGCTCCATCTTCATGTACCGCGATCCCTTCACGAGCACCGTCGCCTGCGCGCCGTAGCCCGCCGCCTGCAGCGCGACAACCAGCGCGTCGACGTCGCCGAAATGGCGGGCCGCGTCGCCGTATGCCGAGCATGCGTCGCGCGACGCGTCGCCGAGCGCGAACAGCGCATCGATGCCGCGCTCGCGCGCATACGCGCCCACCTCGCGGTGGAACGCCGGGCCCTCGTCGCCGACCTCGCCCATGTCGCCGATCACCAGCACGCGCGGCGCCGGCTGCGACGCGAGCACGTCGATCGCCGCGCGCATCGAATCGGGGTTCGCGTTGTAGGTATCGTCGACGACCGTCGCGCCTGCGAGGCTGCCGACGCTCGCCTGCCGGACCTGCAGGCGACCCTTGACGGGCTCGAATGCCTCCAGGCCCTGCTTGATCGCCGCGGGCTCGACGCCCGCCGCCAGCGCCGCGGCCGTTGCCGCGAGCGCGTTGCGCGCGTTGTGCTCGCCGAGCGCGCGCAGCCGCACCGCGATCGGCCCGGCCGGCGTGTCGATCGCGAGCTCGCCGCCGTGCAGCCGGCCCGTCACCTGCGCCGCGGCCTGCCGCTCGCCGTCGTGCAGCGCGAAGTCGACGATCGGGTTGCCGGTCGCCGCGACGCGCCAGATGCCCGCATACGCGTCGTCGGCCGGGAACACCGCGACGCCGTCCGGCGCCAGCGCATGGATCACGGCCGCATGTTCGAGCGCGACGGCTTCGACCGTCGCCATGAATTCCTGGTGCTCGCGCTGCGCGTTGTTGACGAGCGCGACCGTCGGCGCCGTGATGCGCGCGAGCACGTCCGTCTCGCCCGGGTGATTCATCCCGAGCTCGATCACCGCCAGCCGGTGCGAAGCGTTCAGGCGCAGCAGCGTCAACGGCAGGCCGACGTCGTTGTTGAGGTTGCCGGCCGTCGCGAGCCGCGCCTGCGCGCCTGCCGCGGCGGCGAAGATCGACGCGATCATTTCCTTGACGGTCGTCTTGCCGTTGCTGCCCGTCACCGCGACCACCGGCAACGCGAATCGTTTGCGCCAGCCGTGTGCAAGGGCGCCGAGTGCGGCCCGTGTTTCGCCGCCCTCGATCGTCGGCATCGCGAGGCCCGCCGGCGTGTGCGCGACGAGCGCCGCGGCCGCGCCGCGCGCCGCGACGTCGCCGAGGAAATCGTGCGCGTCGAAGCGCTCCCCTTTCAGCGCGACGAACAGGTCGCCCGGGCCCGCCGTGCGGCTGTCCGTCGACACGCGCTCGAACGTCACGCCCGCGTCGCCCCTGACGGTCGCGCCGGGAATCAGGCGCGCGGCTTCACCAAGGCTCAGCATCGTCATTCGCCACCTCCCTTGCCGTGCGTCGCGCGCGCCGCGAGCGCAAGCCGCGCGTGGTCCTGGTCGGAGAATGTGCGCTTCTTGCCCATGATTTCCTGCGTTGCCTCGTGCCCCTTGCCGGCCAGCACGACGACGTCCTCGCGCGCCGCGCCGCGCACCGCCTGCAGGATCGCGCTCGCGCGGTCCTCGATGCGGCGCGCGTTGCCGGGCGCGCGCATGCCGGCGACGACCTGGTCGATGATGTGCTGCGGATCCTCGCTGCGCGGGTTGTCGCTCGTGACGACCACCTCGTCGGCCAGCCGCTCGGCAATCGCCCCCATCAGCGGGCGCTTGGTCGCGTCGCGGTCACCGCCGCAGCCGAACATGCAGACGAGCGCGCCGCCGCGCGCGGCGGCGATCGGGCGCAGCGCGTCGAGCGTCTTCTCGAGCGCGTCGGGCGTATGCGCGTAGTCGATCACGACGAGCGGCTCGTCGTTCTGCAGGCGGCCGCCGAGGCGCTGCATCCGGCCGTTGACCGACTCGAGCCGCGCGATCTCGGCCAGCGCCGCATCGAACGGCACGTCGGCCGCGAGCAGCGTGCCGAGCACCGCGAGCAGGTTGCTGATGTTGAAGGTGCCGAGCGTGCCGACTTCGACGTCCGCGTCGCCCCACGACGATCGCAGGCGGAACGCGGTGCCGGTCGCGGTCGCGCGCACGTCGTGCGCCGTCAGGTCGCGATCGGCGCCGGCCGCCGGTGCATCGCCGATTCCGTATGCAATCGTGCGCACGCGCCCGGCCAGCTTTTCGAGCACGCGGCGGCCCGCCGAATCGTCGCGATTGACGACCGCGGCGCGCAGCCCGCGCCATGCGAACAGCTTCGCCTTCGCGGCTTCGTATGCGTCGAACGTGCCGTGATAGTCGAGGTGATCCTGCGTGAGGTTCGTAAACACCGCGATGTCGAACGCGGTGCCGTTCACGCGCCCCTGATGCAGCGCGTGCGACGACACCTCCATCGCCACCGCCTTCGCGCCCGCGTCGCGCAGTTGCGCGAGGCTGCGCTGCAGCTGCGGCGCGTCGGGCGTCGTGAAGCCGGTCGGCACGAGGTGGCCCGGCATCCCGCTGCCGAGCGTGCCGATCAGCGCGCACGGCTGATGCAGCGCGGTCAGCGCGGCGGCGATCCAGTGCGTGCACGACGTCTTGCCGTTGGTGCCCGTGACACCCACCGTGAGCAGGCTGTCGCTCGGGTCGCCATACCAGCCGCTGGCGATGTCGCCGGCGAGCTCGTTCAGCGCCGGCACCGCGAGCGCGAGCGGCGCGGCCGGCGCCGCGGCGAGGCCGTCCGGCTGATACAGCACGGCGGCCGTGCCGCCTGCGACGGCGTCGGGAATGAAAGCGCGATTGTCTGCCCCGTCGACCGCGTACGCGAGAAACACGTCGCCGGCCTTCAGGCTGCGCGTATCCGCATGCAATTGCGCCGCGGGGGCCACATGCTGACGCAGCCACGCAAGCGCGGCTGCGATTTGCTGGTGCGCCGGATGGGAACTGCGAGCGGCGCTCATCGAATCACTCCAGGAGAATTGCGTGTCGTACTGGACACGATCATATGCTTCGCTCCCGCGCCCGCGGCGAGCTTTTGCGGCCCGCCCGCGGCCGGCGCGGGGGCCGTATCGTCGGACACCACCAGCTGCTTGACCGGCATGTTCGGCGGTACGTTCAGCGCGCGCAGCGCATCGCCCGCGATCGTCGAGAACACCGGCCCCGACACCTGCCCGCCGAAGTGGCTGCCGGCCGTCGGCTCGTCGACCGACACGGCGACCACGATGCGCGGATTCGGCATCGGCGCCATGCCGACGAACGACGCCCGGTACTTGCGGGTGTAGCCGTGGCCTTCGTGCTTGTACGCGGTACCGCTCTTGCCGCCGACGCGGTAGCCCGGCACGGCGGCGTCGGGCGACGTGCCGCCCGGCGCGACGACGGTCTCGAGCATCGCACGCACCTGGCGCGCGGTGGACGGCGCGAAGATCTGCGGCCCCGTGACCGGCTGCGCGGTGTCGGTCTTGAAGATCGTCACCGGCATCAGCTCGCCGTCGTGCGCGATCGCGGTGTACGCGCGCGCGAGCTGGAACAGCGACGCGGACAGGCCGTAGCCGTACGACATCGTCGCCTGCTCGATCCGGCGCCAGTTCTTCCACGGCCGCAGGCGGCCGGCCGCCGCCCCCGGGAAGCCGACCTTCGGCGCCTGGCCGAGCCCGATGCTCGTATACATATTCCACATTTCCTCGGGCTTCATCGTCATCGCGATCTTCGTCGCGCCGATGTTGCTCGATTTCTGGATCACGCCGCCGACGGTCAGCGTGCCGAAGCCCGCGTCGTCGGTAATCGGTGCGCCGTCCAGCACGAAGCGGCCGCCGCCCGTCTCGACGAGCGTGTTCGGCGTCACGCGATGCAGGTCGAGCGCGAGCGACACCGTAAACGGCTTCATGATCGAGCCCGGCTCGAACACGTCGGTCAGGATCCGGTTGCGCAGCTGCTCGCCGGTCAGGTGCGAGCGGTCGTTCGGGTTGTACGTCGGATAGTTGACGAGCGCGAGCACCTCGCCGGTACGCACGTCGACGACCATCGCCGCCCCCGCCTTCGCCTTGAACTTCTCGACCGCGGATTTCAGGTTCGCGTACGCGATGTACTGGATCTTGCTGTCGATCGACAGGTCGACGTCGGTGCCGTTGTGCGGCGGCAGTTGCTCGGCGACGTCCTCGACGATGTGGCCGAGCCGGTCCTTGATGACGCGGCGCACGCCCGACGTGCCGGACAGAAGCTTCTGGTCGCCCAGCTCGACGCCTTCCTGGCCCTCGTCCTCGACGTTCGTGAAGCCGATCAGGTGCGCGGTGATCTCGCCTTCCGGATAGAAGCGCTTGTATTCGTTGCGCTGGTACACACCCGGGATGTCGAGCGCCGCGACCTTGTCCGCGATGTCGGTCGGCACCTGGCGCTTCACGTAGACGAAACCCTTGTCTTCCGACAATTTCGCGCGCAGCTCCTTCTGCGTCATGCCGAGCAGCGTGCCGAGCCGGTTGACCTTGTCCGCGCCGAGATCGTCCGGCACGGCGTCCGGAATCGCCCAGATCGCGCGCACCGGCAGGCTCGTCGCGAGCACGAGGCCGTTGCGGTCGAGGATCTTGCCGCGCGTCGCCGGCAGCTCGATCGTGCGCTGGTAGCGGCTTTCGCCCTGCTTCTGATAGAAACCGTTGCCGGGCCCCTGGATCCAGAACGCGCGCGCGGCGAGCGCGACGAACGCCATGAACAGCAGGAACACGACGAGCTTGGAGCGCCACATCGGCAGGTGCACCGACAGCACCGGGCTCGACGCGAACTTCACGTTCTGGCGCTTCTGCGACGGCTTCATCGCGCGCTCCCCCTGGCCTTGCCCGCGGCCGCATCCGCGGATGCCGGGATCGGCGCGTCGATCGCGTTCGCGGCGCCCGGCTGCAGCGTCAGGTACTGCGTGCGGCCGGTCGTGATCGACTGCATCTTCAGCGAATCGTTCGCGAGCTGCTCGATGCGCGACGTCTTCGACAGCGCGCTCTGCTGATACTGAAGCTGCGCGTAGTCCTGCTGGAGCTGGCGCTCCTGCGACTGCGCGCGCTGAAGCTGGATGAAAAACTGGCGCTGCTGGTTCGTCGAATTGACGACCGACAGCGCGCAGCCCATCACGATGATCAGAAGGAAGATATTGAAGCGGCTCATGGCGCGACGCGCTCCGCAATGCGCATCACGGCCGAGCGGGCGCGCGGGTTCGCGGCCACTTCCGCATCGCTCGGGAATTTGCGGCCGATCACCTTCAACGGGGGGCTCGGGAGGTCGACGGCGCGGATCGGCAGGCGACGATCGACCGCCGGCGCACTGGCGTGCGCCTGCATGAATCGCTTGACGATCCGGTCCTCGAGTGAATGAAAGCTGATGACCACCAGCCGCCCCCCTTGCTCCAGCAACGACAATGCCGCGTCTAGTACGACTTGCAGGTCCGCAAGCTCTTGATTGACGTGAATCCGTATAGCCTGAAAGGTGCGGGTTGCCGGATCCTTGCCCTTCTCACGGGTTTTGACGACGTGACCCACGATTTGGGCAAGCTCGCCCGTGGTGTCGAGAGGCCCAAGACGGTCGGACTCTGCCCGGCGAGCAACAAGCGCCTTTGCAATCTGAAAAGCAAACCGTTCTTCCCCATAATCCCGTATCACCTCCGTCAGTTCCTGCAGCGACGCCCGCGCGAGCCACTCGGCCGCCGACTCGCCACGCGTCGGATCCATGCGCATGTCCAGCGGGCCGTCCGCGCGGAAGCTGAAGCCTCGCTGCGGATCGTCCACCTGCGGCGAGGACACGCCCAGGTCCAGCAACACACCCGACACCTTCTCGACACCGCGCGCCGCCAGCGCGCCCCGCATCGACGCAAAGCTGTCATGCACGATCGAGAAGCGCGCATCCTCGATGCCCTGCGCCGTCTCGATCGCACGCGGATCCTTGTCGAACGCGATCAGCCGGCCGGCCGCCCCGAGCCGCGCGAGCACCGCGCGGCTGTGACCACCCCGCCCGAACGTGCCGTCGACGTAGGTTCCGTCCGGCCGCGTCACGAGCGCATCGACCGCTTCGTCCAACAGCACCGTCCGATGCTGCAATTCATTTCCCATCGCGGGCGTCTCCGTCACCGCAATCAGAACGTGAAATTCTTCAGCGCGTCGGGCATGCCCTGCGCCATCGCTGCCTGCTCCTTCGCGATGTAGGTCTGCGAATCCCACAGCTCGAAGTGACTACCCATTCCCAACAACATGACTTCCTTTTCCAGCCCGGCCGCCATGCGCAGCTCGGGCGATACGAGAATCCGGCCCGCGCTGTCGAGATCGACATCCATCGCATTGCCGAGAAAAATCCGCCGCCACCAGTGCGCATCCATCGGCAGCGCGGCGATCTTGGCGCGGAACACTTCCCATTCGGGGCGCGGAAACAGCAACAGGCAGCCGTCCGGGTGCTTGGTCACAGTCACCCGTCCTTCTGCCTGTCCTTGCAGCGCTTCGCGATAGCGAGCCGGCACCGACATCCGCCCTTTCGCATCGAGCGTCAGCGCCGACGCCCCTTGGAACACTTTCCGCTCTCCCGTTCAGGGCACCGAAGCACCCGCTCAGTGCTGAGAATTTAGCCCGAATAGCCCGCCAAATCACACAAAAATACACTTTCTCACACTGTCTCCCACTTTAGAGGAAGGGTGTAGCACGGTCAAGGGAGCGGCCCGGTTTTTTGACGAATTTTGTTAGTTAGAACAAGGACTTACGCGCACATCCTCATGCGCCCCCTTATTCTAAAAACCGTTATAAATGAATGAGCTAGTGCAACTTGTGAAGGTGATACGTGAACAAGGCTGGCCAGATGGGCGTGCGGACGGGGCTTTCGGGGGCGGGAAAACGCGGAAAAAGCGGGCGGTATCGGCAGGCTCGATGGCAGAGCGGCGAACCTCGCCGCCCCACGGATTTCGTCAGAGATAGTACGCAGTGCTCGTCATGACTTTCGACGCCGCACGCATCAACATCCGCGCCGGCAGCGGCAGCTCGATGCCGCCCGCGTCGGTCGCGGCCTTGCCGTGTTTCACCTCGTCGATGCGCATCTGGTCGACGATCGCGCGCGACGCGGTATCGGTCGCCGGCAGATCCGACAGATGACCTTCCAGATGGCTTTCGACCTGGCGTTCGGTCTCGGCCATGAAGCCGAGGCTCACCTTGTCGCCGAGCGTCCCGGCCGCGACGCCGATCGCCAGCGCGCCCGCGTACCACAGCGGGTTGAGCAGGCTCGGGCGCGAATCGAGCTCCTTCAGCCGGTGCGCGGTCCACGCGAGGTGATCCTCTTCCTCGCGCGCGGCCTCCTCGAACATCGCCTTGGCACCCGACGTGCGGGCGGTCAGCTTCTGCGCCTGATACAGCGCCTGCGCGCAGATCTCGCCGACATGATTCACGCGCATGAGCCCGGCGGCATGCGTGCGCTCCGCCGGCGTCAGCTCGACGGCCGGGGGTTCGGCCGGCGCCGGCACGGGGCGGCTCATGCGGCTTACGCCCGTCAGCGACCGCAGGCCGCGGTCGAATTCGCTGATCAGTTCATCCAACACCATCCTGTTCTCCTGGCTGCTTTGCTCGCGCTTCCACACGCGGCGAAAACGCGTGTCCGCTACGTAACCGACTTGATTCTTCAGCGGAAATTGCGGTTAACCCGTGATTTTAACCATTGTTGCATAAAGGAAACATGGCGGCTTCCGGGCGAGGCGTTTCGCTTTGTGGCAAAAAGTCCTTTTGCTACATTACGTCGGACTTCACGCGAAGTTGAGGCGGGGATCATCGGCAGAACATAACTATTTGCCCCGCAACAAAAAATTCAGTGTTTCTTGGAGATCCGTTAATGAAAAAGTCGCTTCTCGCGCTCGTCGCGCTGGGCGCGTTCGCTGGCGCTGCCCACGCGCAAAGCACCGTGACGCTCTACGGCATCATCGATGAAGGCTTCATGTTCAACAACAATGCCAAGGGCAAGCATTTGTACTCCATGGCGAGCGGCGTGATGCAGGGCAGCCGCTGGGGCCTGCGCGGCACGGAAGACCTGGGCGGCGGCCTGAAGGCAGTCTTCGTGCTCGAGAATGGCTTTGACGTGAACACGGGCGCACTCAAGCAGGGCGGCCTCGAGTTCGGCCGTCAGGCGTACGTCGGCCTGTCGAGCGGCTTCGGCACGGTCACGCTGGGCCGCCAGTACGACTCCGTCGTCGACTTCGTCGGCCCGCTCGAGGCAGGCGACCAGTGGGGCGGCTACATCGCCGCGCACCCGGGCGACGTCGACAACTTCAACAACGCGTACCGCGTGAACAACGCGATCAAGTACACGAGCCCGACCTACAACGGCTTCTCGTTCGGCGGCGTGTACAGCCTCGGCGGGCAAGCCGGCCAGTTCGCGAAAAACCAGGTCTGGTCGCTCGGCGCCGGCTACAACAACGGCCCGCTGGTCCTCGGCGTCGGCTACCTGAACGCGCGTACGCCGGGCAACTTCGGCGGCATGTTCAACAACGGCGCGAACGCATCGACGTCTGTTGCATCGACGCCGGTCTACGGCGCCTACGCGAACAACGCGAACACGTACCAGGTCTTCGGTGCAGGTGGCGCATACACGTTCGGCGCGGCAACGATCGGTGCGACGTACTCGAACACGAAGTTCAAGAACTTCACCGCGGGCCTGTACTCCGGCACGGCGACGTTCAACAACGGCGAAATCAACTTCAAGTATCAGCTGACCCCGGCGCTGATCCTGGGCGCGGCATACGACTACACGCAGGGCAGCAAGATCGCCGACGCGTCGGCAGCCAAGTACCACCAGGGCTCGCTTGGCGTCGACTACTTCCTGTCGAAGCGCACCGACGTCTACGTGATCGGCGTGTACCAGCACGCATCGGGCAATACGCTCAACGCGAAGGGCGAGATCGTCCCGGCGACCGCAGCGATCAACGGCCTCGACCAGTCGTCCACCAGCAACCAGGTGGCCGCTCGCGTCGGCATCCGTCACAAGTTCTAACCAGCTTGCCTGACAAGCCGCAGTATCTTGAAGGCGCCTTCGGGCGCCTTTTTCTTTTCCGGTGCGGCGGTCGTGCCGACGCCGGCCCGCGACCTGTCGTCCCGCCCTGCCGCCCGCCATCCCAGGACCAGAAATCGGGATAGGGGCGGTCAGGCAGCAGCCTGACCGATCCCCTCCCACACCACCCGGCATGCGGGTCCGCACCGGGCGGTTCGAGCAGTTGAGGTTATGAGAGCCGGGGCACCCCGAGCCGGTCGAAGTAGGCCACGGGCATCGCTCGGTTCAGCATCTGATAGCTGTTGCGCCACCAGCAGCGGCTGTTCGCCGCCACCCTGCGCGCATCTTCGGCCGAGGCTCCCATGGCCAGCAACTCCCGATACATCGTCGTGCCACGGCGCCAGTGCTTGAGCTGCATCGCACGCAACCGGTGCCTGATCCACTCGTCGAGTTGACGGAACACCTTGGGCGTTTGTGCCAAGTGGAAGTACGCCTTCCAGCCCGGCACGTAAGCCCTCAATCGCTCCGCTACCTCTGGCAAGTTTCTCCCGCCCCAGCGGCGGGTCAGTTCCCGGATGCGTTGCTTGAAGGTCTTCAGGGTCTTTCGGGCCACCGCACATTTGATCCGGCCGCCCGTACCGCGCCACAGTTCGTAGCCCAGGAACTTGCGACCGGTCGCCTGTGCAACCGCCGTCTTCGCCTCGTTGACCCTCAGGTGAAGTCGGTCGTAGAGCTTGCGCAAACCATTCAGCACCCGTTCGCCCGCGCTGTGACTGCGCACGTACACATTGCAGTCGTCGGCGTAACGCACGAAGTGGTGGCCTCGCTTCTCCAGTTCCCGGTCCACCTCGTCCAGCAGCACATTGGCCAGCAGCGGCGACAGCGGCCCGCCTTGCGGCGTGCCTTCGTGTCGCTCCATGACCACTCCGCCATCCATGATCCCGGCCACGAGGTAGCGCCGAACCAGCCGCAGCACGGCCTTGTCCTCAATGCGCCTCGATAGTCGCTCCATCAGGATGTCGTGATTGACCCGATCGAAGAACTTCTCCAGGTCCACATCGACCACCACCCGGTAGCCGTCCTGTACGTGCCGTTGCGCCATCAGCACCGCGTCACGCGCTCGACGCCCCGGCCGGAAGCCGTAGCTGTGTTCGGAGAAGGTCGGATCAATGATGGGTTGCAAGACTTGCAGCAGGGCTTGCTGGATCAGCCGATCCGTCACCGTCGGAATCCCCAGTTCACGCATCCCGCCACCAGGCTTCGGAATCTGGACTCGCCGCACCGGCGCGGGCCGGTAGCTTCCCTCCAGTAACGCTTCCCGAATCCGGGGCCAGTGCGTCTTCAGGTGTGCCGCCGTCTCGGCAATCGACTTCCATCCACCCCGGCACTGCCACGATTGGCTTTGACGCGTTTCCACGCCATCACCAGATTCGCTCTCGCGAGCGCCTGCGACAGCAGACTGTCCCGCCCCAAGCCTCCGGTTTCGTGTCGCGCCGTCCGTGCTTCATCACGCCTCGCTTCCGGCTCGGCTTCACCTCGCCATCCCGCGTTGCGCGCTACCTGCGTAGCCTTCTGATGCCCTGCACGTCCGAACGACACGGCCTTCGGCCCTCCTGCTCGTTCAGCCCTTCGCCCTCAACCAGCGGCTACTACGGCCTCTGCTGACTTCTCGCTCCGGCTCGACACCGTCGCCCTTTCAGGCATAAGGCGAGTTCTCCCCAGGTAAGAACGCACTCCTTCATCGCACAACCGCCGCATTTACGCCGCCTCGCCTTGATCACGAGAGCTTCGCGGCTTCATGCCCGCTCGCCCTGCTCAGCAACGCCTTCTATGCGGTTCTTGTCCATCGGCTCGCGATTTACGCTCCACGCTTCCTCCCCACACTCGGTCGCCCTCATGCAGTTGCGCTTCGCTTCATTTGCCGTGACCAGCTTATGGCGGGACTTCCACCCGCAGGAGTGCGCCCATGCTGGGCGCACATGAAAAAGCCCGGCCGAAGCCGGGCTTGATTCATTCCGTTAGCGCGTCATGCGCGCCCGTCTCGCAATTCGCGCCGCAGGATCTTGCCGACGTTCGTCTTCGGCAATTCGGCGCGGAACTCGACGAACTTCGGCCGCTTGTAGCCGGTGAGCCGCTCCTTGCAGTACGCGAGAATATCCTTGTCGGTCAGCGCCGGATCCTTCTTCACGACGAACAGCTTCACCGCCTCGCCGGAATGCTCGTCCGGCACGCCGACCGCCGCCACCTCGAAGACGCCCGGGTGCGACGCCACCACGTCCTCGACCTCGTTCGGATACACGTTGAAGCCGGACACGAGGATCATGTCCTTTTTCCGGTCGACGATCTTCACGTAGCCGCGCGCATCCATCACGCCGACGTCGCCCGTCTTGAAGAAGCCGTCGGGGAACATGACCTTGGCGGTTTCCTCCGGGCGATTCCAGTAACCGGCCATCACCTGCGGCCCGCGGATGCAGATTTCGCCGGGCTCGCCGAGCGGAACTTCGTTGCCCGCGTCGTCGCGAATCGACACTTCGGTCGACGGCAGCGGCAAGCCGATCGTGCCGCTGTACTCGGTGGCCGTCACGGGGTTGCAGGTCGCGACCGGCGACGTCTCGGACAGGCCGTAGCCCTCGACGATCGCCGTGCGGGTCTTTTCATACCAGCGCTTCGCGACACCTTCCTGGATCGCCATGCCGCCGCCGTTCGCGATCACCAGTTTCGAAAGATCGAGCTGATCGAAATCCGGGTGGTTCAGCATCGCGTTGTAGAGCGTGTTGACGGCGGGAATCGTCGAGATCTGATAGCCCTTCAGTTCCTTGATCATGCCGGCGATATCGCGCGGGTTCGGGATCAGGATCCCCATGCCGCCGGTGCGCATCGTCAGGAAACCGCAGACGGTCAGCGCGAACACGTGGTAAAGCGGAAGCGCGACCACGGTCACGAACTGCTTCACGTCCGGATACTTCGCGTGTGCCGGGTGGTGCCACGCTTCGGCCTGCAGCACGTTCGAGACGATGTTCCGGTGCAGCAGCGTCGCGCCCTTCGCGACGCCGGTCGTGCCGCCCGTGTACTGCAGGAACGCGACGTCGTTCGGGCCGAGCTGCTGCGGCTTGAACGTCTGCCGCGCGCCTTCGGCGAGCGCGGCCTTGAAGCGCGTGTACGCCGGAAGCTGCCAGGCCGGCACCATCTTCTTGACGTTGCGCACCACATAATTGACGAGCCAGCCCTTGAGGCCCATCAGGTCGCCCATCGACGCGACGACCACGTGCTTGACGGCGGTATTCGCAATGACGGACTGCAGCGTCGCCGCAAAATTCTCGAGAATGACGATCGCTTCGGCGCCACTGTCCTTGAGCTGATGCTCGAGCTCACGCGCGTATATACAGCGGATTGACGTTCACGACGGTATAACCGGCTCGCAGCACCGCCGCGATCGCGACCGGGTACTGCAGCACGTTCGGCATCATGATCGCGACGCGGGCGCCCCGCGCCAGCCCGCGCGACTGCAGCCACGCGCCGAACTGGCGCGACAGCGTGTCGAGTTCGCGATACGTGATTGCCTTGCCCATGCAGACGAATGCCGTCCGGTCACGGTACTGGCTGAAGCTCTCTTCGAGCAGGCTGGCGACTGAGGGGTACGGAGACGCGTCAATTTCGGCTGGAACGCCGGGCGGGTACGATTTCAGCCAAATTTTTTCCATACTGCGCGTCTCCTCACGGATTTTCGAATGATCGTGCTGAAACGCATCGTAGCGGCTCGCCCGGCTTGAGACAACAGGGTTAGACACCCCCTTCGAACTTCCGGCGGGCCAGCGGACGCGTGCGACGAACCACCATCAAGTTCGCGCAACTTCGACCAAGCAGTCATAAAACGTCGCCGAATTGCCCAGATCGCTCAGCGCCTGGCTCGTTACCTCGTTCGCATTGCGGCCGTCCGGCGACAGTTTCTTCCACCAGATCGACAAACCGACCACAAGCCCGGGGCGTGCGCGGTCGGTCACCCGTGCGCGTGCCTGCATCGAACCCCGATCATTGAAAATGCGGACGAGATCGCCGTCGGTAATCCCGCGCGCGCCCGCGTCGTCGGGATGGATGTCTAGATGCGGCTGGCCTTCCGTATTGCGCAGGCTGTCGACGTTGACGAACGTGCTGTTCAGGAAATTGCGGGCCGGCGGCGAGATCATCGCCAGCGGGTATCGCACCGCGAGCTCGGGCGCCGCCTCCGCCGACTCGAATGGCGGCAGATAGTCCGGGACGGGATCCATGCCCAGCTCCGCCAGGACCGAGCTGTAGAACTCGCATTTGCCCGAAGGCGTGCGGAAGCCGCCGTTCGCGAACGGTGCATCGGGCAGCTTGAGCTTGACCCACCCCGCCGCCGCTTCAGCGTATCCCAGTCACTGTCGAGCGTCGGGTCGTCCCACCGGAGCGCCGCGCGCGCGACGTCCTCATCGCTCTCGTAAAGCGCCGGCTCGTCGAGCCCCATGCTGCGCGCAATGCCCCGGAAAATCTCCGTGTTCGGCCGCGTGTCACCTATCGGGGGAATCGCCGGCAGGTTGGCCATCACGTAGGTATGACCGTACGACTTGTGAACATCGAGATGCTCGAGCTGCGTAGTCGCCGGCAGCACAATATCGGCGAAATCGGCGGTATCTGTCTTGAAATGCTCGAGAACGACAGTGAACAGATCTTCGCGCGCGAACCCGGCGGCCACCTTCGACGAATCGGGCGCGACGGCAACCGGGTTCGAGTTGTAGACGATCATCGCTTCGACCTTGGGTCCGAACGATGCGTCGCCGGGGTGCAGCAGCGCGTCCCCGATCGCGTTCATGTTGATTACGCGCGGCAGCTTGTGCGGCCAGCCCGGCATCAGGTCGGGACGCAGCAGCGCCGGCTGATTGACCGGCGCCCATTCCGACGAAGACAGCAGCAAGCCGCCGGCCCGGTCTCGCCACGCCCCTGTCAGCGCGGGCAAACTGGCAATTGCGCGCACCGCATTGCCGCCACCGCGGACGCGCTGCATGCCATAGTTGAGCCGAATCGACGCCTTGCGGGTAGCGCCGTAGCGGCGCGCGAGGTCGACCAGTTCGGCTGCATCGATACCGCAGATCTCCGCCACCCGTTCCGGCGAATAGGACATCGCTCGCGCCTTGAGCGCATCGAATCCAACCGTGTGGCGCTCGATGTAGTCATGATCGAGCAGGTTTTCGGTGATCAGCACATGCATCATGCCGAGCGCGAATGCGCCGTCGGTTCCGGGCTTCAATGCGATGTGCTGGTGGCATTTCTCCGCGGTAAGCGAACGATAAGGATCGATCGCGACAAGATGCGCACCGCGTCGTTTCGCCTCCTGGGCCCGAGTCCAGAAATGCAGGCTCGACGCAATCGGATTCGCGCCCCAGATCAGGATCAGTTCGCTCTCCTCGAAGTACTCGAGATGCATCCCGAGACTTCCGCCATACGTATAGCGCAGCCCGGCCGCGCCCGCGGCCGCGCAGATCGCACGCTCGAGCCGCGACGCGCCCAGCTTGTGGAAGAAGCGTTGCGCAATGCCTTCGCCCTGCACGAGCCCCATCGTTCCCGCGTAGCTGTAAGGCACGATGGCCTCCGGCGCGCGCTTCGCAATGTTGCCGAGACGGCGGCCGATTTCATCGAATGCTTCGTTCCAGCTGATCGGCGCAAAACGTCCTTCGCCTTTGGCGCCGATACGCTTGAGCGGGACGGTCAGGCGATCCGGATGATGCACCCGATCGGCATAGCGGCTGACTTTGGTGCACAACACGCCCTGTGTCGGCGGATGATCGGGGTCGCCGGAGACCTTGAGCGCCTTGCCGTTTTCGACCGTCACGCGCATCGCGCACGTATCCGGACAGTCATGAGGGCAAACGGCTCGCGCGAACTGGGTGGGAGCGTTCATTGTTTTGTACGCGGATATGGGGATGTGAAGATTTTACGGCCACGGTGAGCGGCGACCGTCTATTTTGCGCCGAGAAATTGCCTGGCGCTTTCGAGCGGAGTGGGCTGTACGGAGGTGATGGGCGGGAGCTCAGGCTGAGCAGCCCTGTTTGCGCTAACGGTAGTTGCGAGGAATCGAGGTGGCGCCCCTTGTCCGACGATGATCGCACCGGGCCTTTTTCGAAGAAGACTGTGCGCCCGGATGGGTGCCCCGCTCGCCACGCGCATTTCCGCGCCGCAAATGCAAAAACCCCCGCCGGTTAGGCGGGGGTTCTTGGCTTAGGGAGCCTGACGATTACCTACTTTCACACGGGAATCCGCACTATCATCGGCGTAGAGTCGTTTCACGGTCCTGTTCGGGATGGGAAGGGGTGGGACCGACTCGCTATGGTCATCAGGCAAAGAGGGTTGTCGCGCGGCTTCGCAGCGCGACCAATCGGGAAGAAGCAGTAATCTTGGTTGGGTTGTGAGTTGTACTCACACACATACGCGGTACTTCAACCGCAGTACGTCGAGTGCCTCGCACTCGACGCTCGATATCCGTAAGCGCTGAAGCGCTAACGGCTATCGAGACAGACTTGTTATAGGATCAAGCCTTACGGGCAATTAGTATCAGTTAGCTGAACGCATTACTGCGCTTACACACCTGACCTATCAACGTCCTGGTCTCGAACGACCCTTCAAGGGGATCAAGTCCCCAGGGATATCTCATCTTAAGGCGAGTTTCCCGCTTAGATGCTTTCAGCGGTTATCTCTTCCGAACATAGCTACCCGGCGATGCGACTGGCGTCACAACCGGTACACCAGAGGTTCGTCCACTCCGGTCCTCTCGTACTAGGAGCAGCCCCCTTCAAATATCCAACGCCCACGGCAGATAGGGACCAAACTGTCTCACGACGTTTTAAACCCAGCTCACGTACCTCTTTAAATGGCGAACAGCCATACCCTTGGGACCGGCTACAGCCCCAGGATGAGATGAGCCGACATCGAGGTGCCAAACACCGCCGTCGATATGAACTCTTGGGCGGTATCAGCCTGTTATCCCCAGAGTACCTTTTATCCGTTGAGCGATGGCCCTTCCATACAGAACCACCGGATCACTATGACCTGCTTTCGCACCTGCTCGACTTGTCGGTCTCGCAGTTAAGCACGCTTATGCCATTGCACTATCAGCACGATTTCCGACCGTACCTAGCGTACCTTCGTACTCCTCCGTTACGCTTTGGGAGGAGACCGCCCCAGTCAAACTGCCTACCATGCACTGTCCCCGACCCGGATCACGGGCCAAGGTTAGAACCTCAAACAAACCAGGGTGGTATTTCAAGGACGGCTCCACCGAAACTAGCGTTCCGGTTTCATAGCCTCCCACCTATCCTACACAGATCGGTTCAAAGTCCAATGCAAAGCTACAGTAAAGGTTCATGGGGTCTTTCCGTCTAGCCGCGGGTAGATTGCATCATCACAAACACTTCAACTTCGCTGAGTCTCGGGAGGAGACAGTGTGGCCATCGTTACGCCATTCGTGCAGGTCGGAACTTACCCGACAAGGAATTTCGCTACCTTAGGACCGTTATAGTTACGGCCGCCGTTTACCGGGACTTCAATCAAGAGCTTGCACCCCATCATTTAATCTTCCGGCACCGGGCAGGCGTCACACCCTATACGTCCACTTTCGTGTTTGCAGAGTGCTGTGTTTTTATTAAACAGTCGCAGCCACCAGTTTATTGCAACCCCTTCACCCTCCTGGCGCAGGCCAGTCAAGCTACAAGGGCGTACCTTATCCCGAAGTTACGGTACCAATTTGCCGAGTTCCTTCTCCCGAGTTCTCTCAAGCGCCTTAGAATACTCATCTCGCCCACCTGTGTCGGTTTGCGGTACGGTCACTGTTAAACTGAAGCTTAGAGGCTTTTCTTGGAACCACTTCCATTGCTTCGCTCCCTAGGGAGCTCGCGCCACACCCTTGAATCCTGCGCCCGGATTTGCCTAAGCGCCTTCTCCAATGCAGCGACCGGGACTTCCAACACCCGGACAACCTTCCGCGATCCGTCCCCCCATCGCATTTAACAATGGTGCAGGAATATTGACCTGCTTCCCATCAGCTACGCATTTCTGCCTCGCCTTAGGGGCCGACTCACCCTACGCCGATGAACGTTGCGTAGGAAACCTTGGGCTTACGGCGAGGGGGCCTTTCACCCCCTTTATCGCTACTCATGTCAGCATTCGCACTTCCGATACCTCCAGCACCCTTTACAAGGCACCTTCGCAGGCTTACGGAACGCTCTCCTACCATGCGTGCAAAGCACGCATCCGCAGCTTCGGTATATAGCTTAGCCCCGTTACATCTTCCGCGCAGGACGACTCGATCAGTGAGCTATTACGCTTTCTTTAAAGGGTGGCTGCTTCTAAGCCAACCTCCTGACTGTTTTAGCCTTCCCACTTCGTTTCCCACTTAGCTATATTTGGGGACCTTAGCTGGCGGTCTGGGTTGTTTCCCTCTTGACACCGGACGTTAGCACCCGATGTCTGTCTCCCGTGATTGCACTCTTCGGTATTCGGAGTTTGCTATGGCGGGGTAATCTGCAATAGACCCCCCAACCATGACAGTGCTCTACCCCCGAAGGTGAGACACGAGGCACTACCTAAATAGTTTTCGGAGAGAACCAGCTATTTCCAGGTTTGTTTAGCCTTTCACCCCTATCCACAGCTCATCCCCTAACTTTTCAACGTTAGTGGGTTCGGACCTCCAGTACGTGTTACCGCACCTTCATCCTGGCCATGGATAGATCACCTGGTTTCGGGTCTACGCCCAGCAACTGAACGCCCTATTCGGACTCGCTTTCGCTACGCCTGCCCTATATGGTTAAGCTTGCTACTGAACGTAAGTCGCTGACCCATTATACAAAAGGTACGCCGTCACCCCTTACGAGGCTCCGACTGTTTGTATGCATGCGGTTTCAGGATCTATTTCACTCCCCTCCCGGGGTTCTTTTCGCCTTTCCCTCACGGTACTGGTTCACTATCGGTCGATCACGAGTATTTAGCCTTGGAGGATGGTCCCCCCATCTTCAGACAGGATTTCACGTGTCCCGCCCTACTTGTCGTACACCTAGTTCTTTCATACTGTTTTCGCCTACAGGGCTATCACCTGCTATGGCCGCACTTTCCAGAGCGTTCGGCTAACAATACAAATAAAGAGTACAAGGCTCATCCCATTTCGCTCGCCACTACTTTGGGAATCTCGGTTGATTTCTTTTCCTGCGGTTACTTAGATGTTTCAGTTCACCGCGTTCGCTTCACTGGACCTATGTATTCAGTCCAGGATGACCCAAAAGGGCCGGGTTTCCCCATTCGGACATCTACGGATCAAAGCTCGTTTGCCAGCTCCCCGTAGCTTTTCGCAGGCTACCGCGTCCTTCATCGCCTGTGATCGCCAAGGCATCCACCACATGCACTTGTTCGCTTGACCCTATAACGAGTCTGTCTCGTTACAGGTTGAGTTCTCGCGTTGTGCCGTATTCCAATTGAGCCGAACATTAAGTTCGAATCATCTTGAGATACATCGATACAATCACAACCCGGATAGTTTCCACGTCCATCTCAAGACGCTTCCGCTATCCAAATTACTTACTTCTTCCAGATTGTTAAAGAACGACAGCCGATATGGTGTTACTCATATCACTCTGACTGGCTCAATCGCCAATGCAAAGCGCTCGCTGATTGTTTCAGCAAACTCTTGGCATTGAAGATTGGTGGAGGCAGACGGGATCGAACCGACGACCCCCTGCTTGCAAAGCAGGTGCTCTCCCAGCTGAGCTATGCCCCCATACAGAGACTTCCCAGGTTTCCACGTCAGACAATGGTGGGTCTGGTTGGATTCGAACCAACGACCCCCGCCTTATCAAGACGGTGCTCTAACCGACTGAGCTACAGACCCCTGAGTCTGTCTTAATTTACAGCCGATAAGCGTGAGCGCTCAACTTTGCGAATAGCTCTGGAAAGGAGGTGATCCAGCCGCACCTTCCGATACGGCTACCTTGTTACGACTTCACCCCAGTCATGAATCCTACCGTGGTGACCGTCCTCCTTGCGGTTAGACTAGCCACTTCTGGTAAAACCCACTCCCATGGTGTGACGGGCGGTGTGTACAAGACCCGGGAACGTATTCACCGCGGCATGCTGATCCGCGATTACTAGCGATTCCAGCTTCATGCACTCGAGTTGCAGAGTGCAATCCGGACTACGATCGGTTTTCTGGGATTAGCTCCCCCTCGCGGGTTGGCAACCCTCTGTTCCGACCATTGTATGACGTGTGAAGCCCTACCCATAAGGGCCATGAGGACTTGACGTCATCCCCACCTTCCTCCGGTTTGTCACCGGCAGTCTCCCTAGAGTGCTCTTGCGTAGCAACTAAGGACAAGGGTTGCGCTCGTTGCGGGACTTAACCCAACATCTCACGACACGAGCTGACGACAGCCATGCAGCACCTGTGTATCGGTTCTCTTTCGAGCACTCCCGCCTCTCGGCAGGATTCCGACCATGTCAAGGGTAGGTAAGGTTTTTCGCGTTGCATCGAATTAATCCACATCATCCACCGCTTGTGCGGGTCCCCGTCAATTCCTTTGAGTTTTAATCTTGCGACCGTACTCCCCAGGCGGTCAACTTCACGCGTTAGCTACGTTACTAAGGAAATGAATCCCCAACAACTAGTTGACATCGTTTAGGGCGTGGACTACCAGGGTATCTAATCCTGTTTGCTCCCCACGCTTTCGTGCATGAGCGTCAGTATTGGCCCAGGGGGCTGCCTTCGCCATCGGTATTCCTCCACATCTCTACGCATTTCACTGCTACACGTGGAATTCTACCCCCCTCTGCCATACTCTAGCCTGCCAGTCACCAATGCAGTTCCCAGGTTGAGCCCGGGGATTTCACATCGGTCTTAGCAAACCGCCTGCGCACGCTTTACGCCCAGTAATTCCGATTAACGCTCGCACCCTACGTATTACCGCGGCTGCTGGCACGTAGTTAGCCGGTGCTTATTCTTCCGGTACCGTCATCCCCCGGCCATATTAGGACCAAGGATTTCTTTCCGGACAAAAGTGCTTTACAACCCGAAGGCCTTCTTCACACACGCGGCATTGCTGGATCAGGCTTTCGCCCATTGTCCAAAATTCCCCACTGCTGCCTCCCGTAGGAGTCTGGGCCGTGTCTCAGTCCCAGTGTGGCTGGTCGTCCTCTCAGACCAGCTACTGATCGTCGCCTTGGTAGGCCTTTACCCCACCAACTAGCTAATCAGCCATCGGCCAACCCTATAGCGCGAGGCCCGAAGGTCCCCCGCTTTCATCCGTAGATCGTATGCGGTATTAATCCGGCTTTCGCCGGGCTATCCCCCACTACAGGACATGTTCCGATGTATTACTCACCCGTTCGCCACTCGCCACCAGGTGCAAGCACCCGTGCTGCCGTTCGACTTGCATGTGTAAGGCATGCCGCCAGCGTTCAATCTGAGCCAGGATCAAACTCTTCAGTTCAAACCTGTTACTGTTTTCGGTTCCGTTAAGAACCGGTCGCTCACTCAAAGCTGACAGGTATATGAATTGCTTCATAAACCTGACTTACTTTAGTGTGAGACTCTTGATACTTTTGCTATCCGATCCGAGGATCGGTTCGCTGCCATCAAGCGCCCACACTTATCGGCTGTTAATTTTTAAAGAACGTTTCTGCGAGAAATTCTTCCTTCTCAGCAGCGCTGCGTTGTCAGCAGCAGAGAAACGAGATTATGAACACTGTTTCGCAGTTCGTCAACAACTTTTTTAACTACTTCGTTGCGACTGCGGGGTTCATCTTCCTGCGCCGGCCGGCCGCCCAACAGGACATCCGACCAACTCCGCTTCCCCCTTCCGCGCCGCGTTGCCGTTAGCGCGAAAGAGGCGTGATTCTAGGCATCCCGCGCCCCAAGCGCAAGGGGGTGCGCGAAATAAATTTAAGGCCCCGCACGCTGTCGCGTGCGGGGCCTTAAATAGAGGATGCAAAACCGTCAGGCCACGCGCATCTGGCGCACGACGATCTCCATATAGTGATCCAGATCCGGCGTCGCCTTCCCTGCCACCTTCGCCGTATCGTCCCACCGGCGCAGACGCAGCGCGTCCGCCGCATGCGGGCGCTGCAGGAATGCGTCCGCTTCCGCGTCGCTGAAGATCCCGCCTTGCAGCGCCAGGCTGCGTACCGAATCCGGCGACAGGCTCTCGTAGTAGCCGGCATCGATCCGGCACAGGCACCGCTTCGCGTCCACATGCAGCCTGATCGGCTCCAGCACGGCGTCCGGCAGGATCGGCCGCAGGAACGGCAACACGTAATACTGATGGAGATCGTCGATGCCGCGCGCGCTCGGCGTCTCGCCCTGGCGATTCAGCAAATGCCCGAGGTCGTGCAGGAACGCCGCCGCGACCAGCGCGTCGTCGGCCCCCGCCTCCTCCGCCAGCAGCCCGCTCTGCAGCGCATGCTCGAGCTGCGTGACCGGCTCCCCGCTGTAAGCCACGTGGCCATGCTCGCGATACAGGCCGCGAATCTCTTCAGGCGTCAATGCCATTCCATCACTCCCAAGGCAGCGAGAAGGTCTTCAGGTTCGTGAAGCTCTTCATCGCCTCCTGAACGCCTTCCTTGTAACCCAGCCCGGAATCCTTGACGCCGCCGAACGGCGTCAGCTCGATCCGGTAGCCTGGCACTTCCCAGACATTCACGGTGCCGACGTTCAATTCGTTCACGAACCGCACGACCGCAGCCGTACTGTCCGTGCAGACACCCGACGACAACCCGAACGCCGTGCCGTTGCTGATCCGGATCGCGTCGTCGATCGTATCGAACGCGATTACCGGCGACACGGGGCCGAACGTCTCCTCGCGCACCAGCGTCATCGCCGGGTCGACGCGGTCGAGCACGGTCGGCGCATACAGCGCGCCCCGGCGCACATTGCCGGCCAACAGCCGCGCCCCCTGCGCGACCGCCTCATTGACGCGCGCCTCGAACAGGCGCGCCGCCGCTTCGTCGATCACCGTGCCCATTTCGTTCGCGGGATCGAACGGATCGCCGTACGACCACGCACGCGTCAGCTCGACCAGCCGCTCAGTGAAGGCCGGCGCAACCGAGCGCTGCACCAGGATGCGCTTGACCGCCGTGCAGCGCTGACCGGAGTTCCGGTACGAGCCCTGCACCGCCAGTGACGCGGCACGGTCGAGATCGGCATCGTCCAGCACGATCAGCGGATCGTTGCCGCCCAGTTCCAGCACGACGCGCCGGTATCCGGCCTTCGCGGCGATGGCCTTGCCGATCGCCACGCCGCCGGTGAACGTGATCAGCGATGCATGCGGATGCGTCACGAGTTCGTCCGCGATTTCGCCCGGATCCCCGGTCAGGACCTGCAGCATCGGTTCGGGCAGCCCGGCTTCGACCAGCAGATCGGCCAGATAGAACGCCGACAGCGGCACCTTCTCGGACGGCTTCAGGATCACCCGGTTGTTGGTCGCAATCGCCGGCGCGACCTTGTGCGCGACCTGATTCATCGGATGGTTGAACGGCGTGATCGCGACGATCACCCCGTCGAGCGGCTGGCGCTGCGAAAACACCCGGCGCGCCTTGCCGTGAGGCGTCAGGTCGCACGAGAAACTCTGCGCGTCATCGCGCAGCGCCTCGACCGACGCGAACTTCAGCACGTCCGCGACACGGCCGATTTCGTAGCGCGAATCCTGCTTGGACAGCCCGGATTCGAGCGAAATCAGGTCCGACGCTTCCTCGGTGCGTTCGCGCAGCAACGCCGCCGCCCGTTCGAGGATCTGCGAACGCTCGTAGCGCGTGAGCGCCGGCCGGTAGGCCATCGCGTAATCGAAGGCGGCGCGCACGTCGTCGACGCTCGCGAGCGGCGCCGTGCCGACCCGCATGCCTGTATAAGGATCCGTCACATCCAGGGTCCGCTCGCGCACCGCGCGTTCGCCGCGCCAGCGCAGCGCCTCGGCGCGAAACGCCGGATGATCCTGCCGTTGCCTCGACGTCATGATGCGATCCGGTTCAGCGCGAAGTCGAACACGTCGAAATTGCGCGGACGACGCGCGGGATCGCCCCGCTCCACGCGCCGGTTGAACAGCAGCGGCACCTCCTGCTCCGACACGCCGCCGTGCGAACGCAGCGGCACGGTCAGGCCGGACAGGTCGTGCTCGCGCTCGCGCGTGCCGAGCGTCATGTCGCGGCGCGCGATCACCACCAGGTCGCCGATGCGGTCGGCCGGCAGCTCGAAGCGCGCCGACGCTTCCGCGTTGTCGAGCACGAGCTCGACGCCATCCAGCCCGCCGACGCACCACATCGCGTCGGTCCGGTCGACGCCCGGCGCCAGGTAGACGGTCGCGAACGAACCGAGCGCGCCGTGGTGCACGACATACGGATCGGTGATCGGCAGGATCACGCGCGCGGCCCGCGCGCCGAACCAGCCGTCGAATGCATCCTGCAGATAGACGACGTTCGGCCGGCCGGTCGCCGGATCGTGCTTCGCGTTCATCCCGTGATCGGCGGTCAGCCCGATCACCCAGCCGAGCGCGTCGAGCTGCGCGAGATAGCGGTCCATCATCGCGTAGAACGCGTTCGCGCCGGCGCTGCCGGGCGCGCACTTGTGCTGCACGTAGTCGGTGGTCGACAGATACATCAGGTCGATCTGGCGCGTCTGCGCGAGCCGCACGCCCGCCGCGAACACGAACTCGGACAGCGCCGCGCTGTAGACGTCCGGCGACGGCAACCCGACCCAGTCGAGCACGTCGGCGATGCCGTTGTCCGCGAGATTCGCCTGCGCGGCCTTCTCCGCGGAAAAGCAGATGCCGCGCATCCGCCAGCCGAGCAGACGGCGCAGCTTGTCCTTCGCCGTCACGACCGCCACCCGCGCGCCCGCGTCGGCGGCCGCCGCGAGCAGCGTGCCGGCCCGCAGGTAGGCCGGATCGTTCATCATCACCTCGGCGCCGCGCCCGCCGTCGGCGTCCGGATCCCAGAAGTAGTTGCCGCAGATGCCGTGCACCGACGGCGGCACGCCGCAGACGATCGACAGGTTGTTCGGGTTGGTGAACGT
This sequence comes from Burkholderia stagnalis, assembly GCF_039848545.1. Lineage (NCBI taxonomy): Bacteria > Pseudomonadati > Pseudomonadota > Betaproteobacteria > Burkholderiales > Burkholderiaceae > Burkholderia > Burkholderia stagnalis. The sequence goes on along the minus strand of NZ_CP156686.1, from coordinate 3,141,644 downwards.
CGGCACGACGCAATCGGCGCGCCACGCCGTGCCTTCCGCGAACATCCTGCCGACGAACGGCGCGACGCCCGCCTCCACCGCCCGCTCCAGATAGTCGTATTCGCAGCCGTCGACGCACACGACGACGGTCGGCTCGGACGGCAGCCGGTAGCGCCGGCCATTGACGTCGACGTATCGGTCGGTCATATGAACCTCCGTGCCGGCGGCCGGCGCGTCGCCGGAAAGCCGCAACGAGAATGCCACGTTCATGCCCCGGCCCGCCCGCCGCGCGGCACGCGTGCGGCAATCAGCAGCAGCGCCGCGAGCGACGCGCCGAGCATCATCAGCGACAGCGCCGACGCCGGCAGGTAATAGCCGCGCTCCACCTGGCCGATCACGACGATCGGCACGGTGGCGAAGCCGGGCGGATAGACCGTCAGCGTCGCGCCGAGCTCGCCGAGCGACAGCGCGAAGCCGAGCGCGAGGCTCGCGCGCAGCGCCGGCACGAGCTGCGGCAGCAGCACGCGGCGCAGCACCATCGCGGGCGGCGCGCCGAGGCTGGCCGCGGCCTCGCGCAGCACCGTCAGTTCCGGGCGCAGCGCCGCCGCCGCGCAGCGATAGCAGAACGGCAGGATCAGCGCGAGCTGCACGAACACGACGATCGCCGCCGAACTCGACAAGTCGACCGGCTTCTGGTGATACGCGATCAGCACCGCGAGCCCGAGCACGACGCTCGGCACGCCGTTGGGCACCATCACGAGCGCGTCGATCGCCGCGCCGATGCCGCGCCGGTCGCGCCCTTCGAGCGCGAGCGCGAGCCACAGCCCGAGGATCGTGCCGAGCACGGCTACCCCGAAGCCGATCTCGAGGCTCGTCGCGAGCGCGCCGTATTCCTGCGAACCGAGATGCTCGAACCAGCGCAGGCTGTAGCCGGCCGGCAGGATCGTGCCGGCCCAGCGGCTCGACACGCTCGACAGCGCGACAACGACCACCGGCAGCACGAACAGCCAGAAGCACGCGAACGCGGCGAGCGCCAGCCCGGCCCGCGACGCGTGCTTGAGCAGCGTGTCGCTCCAGCCCGGCTCGTGGCGCGGCACGGCCTGCCCGATTCGATATTCAGCGGACATCGCGCGCGCCTCCCATGGCCCGCCGGTTCACCCGGCGATAGATCGAATACAGCGCCAGCGACAGCGCGAGCATCGCGACCGCGCCCGCCGATGCGGTGGGCAGGTCGAGATCGACGGTCGCGCTGCTGTAGATCGCGACCGGCAGCGTGACGAGCTTCGCGCTGCCGAGCACGAGCAGGATCCCGAATTCGTTCAGCGTCAGCAGGAAGCACAGCACGGTGCCGGCCGCGATCCCGGGCCACGCGATCGGCAGCACGACGCGCCGCGCCAGCATCCCGCCCGACGCGCCGAGGCTGCGCGCCGCTTCGATCAGGCGCAGGTCGAGCGTCGCGAACGACGCGAGCGTCGGCCGCACGACGAACGGCGTATAGAACACGGTCTGCGCGAGGATCACGCCGCCGAAGCCGAACAGGAAGTCGAGCGGCGGCTGGTCGAGATGGAACAGCTGCTGCAGCGCGATGCTGACCGAGCCTTGCGAGCCGTACAGGAAGATCAGCGTGAAGGCGACGAGAAACGACGGGAACGCGACGTACAGCTCCAGGAAGCGCGTGACGAGCGACGCGCCCGGAAATGGCCGGAAGAACAGCAGCGCGGCCAGCAGCACGCCGAGCACCGACGCGGTGCCGGCGCTGGCGAACAGGACGCCGAGCGTCGTCAGCAGCACGCTGCGCGTGTCGGGATTGCCGAAGAAGTTCCGGTAGGCGGCGAAGCTCAGCCCGTGGTCGCCGCTCAGGCTCAGCAGCACGAGCCGCGCGAGCGGATAGACGACGAGCGGGCCGAGCACGACGACCGCGAGCAGGATCAGGTGCCAGTCGCCGGCGCGCTTGCGGCGCCGCGCGGCGACGGCATGCGCGGCGGCCGACGCGAGCGCCTGCGGCGACAGCCCGGCGTCAGGGCTCGATAAGGACGACATCGTCTGCCTCGCAATGCAGGGAAACACGCGCGCCGCGCTCGGGCGCCGCGCCGCGGCCGCGCTGCATCGTCACGCGCACCGGCTCGTCCGGCGCCGCGTCGACCACGACGGCGATCGACAGCTCCGCGCCCTGCCATTCGACCGACGCGACCGTGCCATGCAGCCCGCCCGCCGCGAGCGGCTTGACGGTCAGTTGCTCGGGGCGCACGCACGCGACCTTGTCGCGCACGTCGTGGCGCGGATCGCCGAGCGGAAAGATCACGCGCGGCGGCAGCAGGTTGGCCGGGCCCAGGTAGCGCGCGACGTAGCCGTTGCGCGGCGTGTCGTACAGCTGCTGCGGCGTGCCGAGCTGCGCGACGTGGCCGTCGCGCATCAGCAGCGCGCGATCGGACAGCACCAGCGCGTCGTCGCGGTCGTGCGTCACGCACACGACGGTCAGGTTCGGCAGGCGCTCGTGCAGCGCCTTCAGTTCGCTGCGCACCGACGCGCGCAGGTTCGCGTCGAGCGCCGACAGCGGCTCGTCGAGCAGCAGCACGTCGGGCTCGATCACGAGCGCGCGGGCGAGCGCGACGCGCTGCTGCATCCCGCCCGACAGCTGCGCCGGCAGGTGATGGCCGGCATCGCCGAGCTGCACGAGCTTCAGCGCGTCGGCGACGCGGCGCGTCACCTCGGCGGACGCCATGCGCCGCGCGCGCAGGCCGAATGCGACGTTCTCGAACACCGACAGGTGCGGGAACAGCGCGTAGTTCTGGAACAGCAGGCCGAGATTGCGCTTGTGCGGCGGCGCATAGGTCAGGTCGCGCCCGGCGACGGTCAGCGTGCCGGTCAGGCCATCGGCCTTCACGAACCCGGCGATGAAGCGCAGCAGCGTGGTCTTGCCGCAGCCGCTCTTGCCGAGCACGGTCAGAAATTCGCCGGCGCCGATCGACAGCGTCAGATCGTCCAGCACCGTGCGCGCGCCGTAGCGCACGCTCAGGTGCTCGATCCGCACGCCGCCCGGCGCGCCGGACCGCTGCGTCGCATGCGGCTCGGCGGCGCCGAATGCGCCGGGATGGGTCAGGGTGGTGTCCACCGGATTCATCCTTTCGATAGGGCCTGTTCCCGCTCATAACGGGCTTGCGAACGTACCTTGCCGGCCGCAGTGCAAGAAGCAAGGGGCGCCGTTTGGCCAAGCCAAACAAGCGACGCGCGACGCCGCAATGCAGCCGGCAAGGTACGTTCCCGAAACTAAAAAAATCTTCCAGGGGCTGGCCGCCGGAAGGGCCGATCGTTGCGTCATGCTTCTCGCGAATACGCCCGGTATTCGCTTCGTCGCAGTCCTTGCGCTCGGCCCTTCCGGCGGCCGGCGCAAGCCCGTTATGAGCGGGAACAGGCCCTCAGGCGGCGTGCGCCGGTCACTTCGGCTTGACGACGTCGGTCTGCTTGCCCGAGCTGCCGATCACGTCCTTCTTCCAGCGCTCGATCCACACCGGCTTCTTCGCCATCACCTGGCTCCAGTCGACCGGGATCAGCTTCACGCCCGCGATCGCCTTCTTGACCGCCTCGCCGTTCTTGCCGGCGAGCGGCACGTCGGTGCGGCCCGGGATGCCGTACATGTCCGGCACCTTCGACTGCACGTCCGTCGACATCAGGTAGTCGATCAGCTTCTTGCCGGCGTCCTGGTTCGGGCCGCTCTTGATCAGGCCGATGCCGTACGGCAGCTGGAACGTCGTCGGCTGGTCGCCGTCCTTCGCCGCGAGGAAGATCGGCTTGATCGACAGGCCGCCGTGCTCGGCGTCGTCGAGGTCCATCTGCAGGTCGCCGTTCGCGACGTTGATCTCGTTGCGCGACAGCAGCACGTTCAGGTAGCCCGTGCCCTTGGTGTGGAACTTCACGCTCTGCGACAGCTTCGCGAGATAGTCGAACGCCTTGTCCTCGCCCATCAGCGTGGTCGTCAGGATCAGCACGGCCATCCCGTCGCCGGCCGTGGCCGGGTTCGAGTACGCGATCTTGCCCGCGTAGTTCGGCGACAGCAGGTCGGCGAACGTCTTCGGCTGCTGCTTGACGACTTCCGGGTTGATCGCGAACGAGAAGTAGTTGTTCACGAACGTCGCCCAGGTGCCGTCTTCCGCCTTCGCGATCGCCGGCACGTTCTTGTAGTTGACGCTCTGGTACGCCTGCAGCAGGCCCATCTGGCCGGCTTGCTGGATGAACGGCGGCAGCGTGACGATCACGTCGGCCTTCGGCGAATTCTTCTCGACGTTCGCGCGGTTCACGACTTCGCCGCTGCCCGCCGTGACGATGTTGACCTTCACGCCTTCCTTCTTCTCGAACGCCGGCAGCACGTCGCGATAGAGGTTCTCGAGGCCGTCCGCCGTATACAGCACGACCGCGCTCGCGGCGTGGGCCGGCAGCGCGGCGCCTTGCAGCAGACCGGCGGCGCAGGCGGCCAGCGCGAGCTTGCGGAACGCGCCGGCACCGGCGCGCGGGGAATTCTGCTGTGTCATCTCACTTCTCCGTAGACGGGACATCAAACGGCCGGGGCACGACCGGCTCTGTCGACCAGAGTTGGCGCTTCAGCGCTTACTCTGGCCCCATAGAGCAGTAATAGGGGCGACCCGCCAACGGGCCCGCCTCGTCGCCGCCCGAGCGGTCCTGGACCGATGCGGTTTCGTGCGGCAAGCGAAGGATCACAGCGTTCGATGACAACCCCGTGACGACCGCCACAATATCCAAAAAATGACACATTTTGCCAATATCATACACATCGATCCGGAGACGCCGATCTGCGCTCTGCCCCTGTTCCCGTTAGAGAGAACCCGATGCCCTCACCCGATCCGATCCTGCTCACGCCCGGCCCGCTGACCACCTCCGCCGCGACCCGCCACGCGATGCAACGCGACTGGGGATCGTGGGATGCGGCATTCAATCAGCTGACCGACAGCGTCTGCGCCGACCTCGCCGGCATCGCGCACGGGCGCGACGAATATGTGTGCGTGCCGATGCAGGGCAGCGGCACGTTCGCGGTCGAGGCCGCGCTCGGCACGCTGGTGCCGCGCGACGGCGTCGTGCTCGTGCCGGACAACGGCGCGTACTGCGCGCGCATCCTGAAGATCCTCGGCCGGCTCGGCATCGACGCGATCGCGCTGCCGTTCGGCGAGGACGCCGCCGCCGATCCGGCCGCGCTCGAGGCGGCCTTCGCTCGCGAGCCGCGCATCACGCACGTCGCGCTCGTGCATCTGGAGACCAGCGCCGGCATCCTGAACCCGCTCGACGAGATCGCCGCGCTGTGCCGCCGGCGCGGCAAGCGGCTGATCGTCGACGCGATGAGCTCGTTCGGCGCGCTGCCGATCACGCTCGACGGCAGCGGCATCGACGCGCTGATTTCCGCGAGCGGCAAATGTCTGGAAGGCGTGCCGGGGATGGGGTTCGCGATCGTGCGGCGCGCGGCGCTCGAGGCCAGCGAGGGCAACGCGCGGTCGCTCGCGCTCGACCTGTACGACCAGTACGCGTACCTGCGCAAGACGGGCCAGTGGCGCTTCACGCCGCCGACGCACGTGGTCGCCGCGCTGCGCGCCGCGCTCGACCAGTTCCTCGCCGAAGGCGGCCAGCCCGTGCGCGGCGCGCGCTACGCGGAGAACTGCCGGACGCTGGTCGAATCGATGCGCGCGCTCGGCTTCGCGCCGTTTCTCGCCGAACGCGTGCAGGCGCCCGTGATCGTGACCTTCCACGCGCCGGCCGATCCGGCCTACGACTTCCAGCGCTTCTACGACGCGGTGCGCGACGCCGGCTTCATCCTCTATCCGGGCAAGCTCACGCAGCTCGAGACGTTCCGGGTCGGCTGCATCGGTGCGATCGACGCCGACGACGTCCGGCGCGCGGTCGCCGCGATCGCGCAAGCGATCGAATCGCTCGGCATTTCGCTGCGCCGCGCGTAAAACGAACGAAAGACAGGCGAAAAAAAGCCCGGCGGTTCGATCCGCCGGGCCCAGCTCACTGCACCTGCATGGATTGCGTTACAGCACGATCCGCTTGATGTCGCCGACGACGAAGATGTACGACGCCGCGCCGATCAGCGCGATCACGCCGATGAACACCAGCGCGCCGACGAACGAGCCGGTCGACGCAACGATGAAGCCGACGACCAGCGGCGTGATGATGCCGGCCAGGTTCGCGGCGAAGTTGAAGATGCCGCCCGTCACGCCGAGCAGGCCGTCCGGCGCGATGTCGGACACGAGCGTCCAGCCGAGCGCGGCCATCCCCTGCGCGAAGAACGCGACCGACATGATCGCGATCACGGCCTCGTTGCTCTGCACGTAGTTCGCGAGAATGATCGTCGATGCGAGCAGCAGGCCCGCGATGATCGGCAGCTTGCGCGCGAGGTTCGCGGATTTGCCGCGGCGCAGCAGCCAGTCGGACAGGATCCCGCCGAACATCACGCCGACCGACGCGGCGATGAACGGCATGATCGCGAAGAAGCCGATCTTCAGCCAGCCCATGTGGCGCTCGGTCGCGAGATAGGTCGGGAACCAGGTCAGGAAGAACACCAGCGTCGAGTTGCCCGCGAACTGGCCGAGGCAGATGCCCGCGAGCTGGCGCTTCTTCAGCAGCTTGCCGGCCATGCTCCAGCTGAATTTCGCCTGCCCGGGCCGGTCGTCCTTCTTCGCGCTGTGCGCGAGGCCGCCGCCCGCTTCGATGTACTCGAGCTCCTCCTTGTTCGCGCCCGGATGATTGCGCGGCTCATGGTAGAACTTCCACCAGACCAGGCCGAACGCGATGCCGACGCCGCCGACCACCCAGAACAGCGAGCGCCAGCCGAACGCGCCCATCAGCGCGAACAGCATCGGGCTGAAGAACGCGAGGCCGATGTACTCGCCGACCGTATAAGTGCCGGTCGCCATCGCGCGCTCGTTCTGCGGGAACCACGTCGCGACCACCCGGCTGTTGGTCGGGAAGCACGGCGCTTCCGTGACGCCAAGGCCGAGGCGGCACGCGAGCAGCGTTGCGACGCCGGGCACGAAGCCCTGCAGCAGCGTGCACAGCGACCACAGCGTCATCGACCAGTAATAGGTGATCTTGCTGCCGAAGCGGTCGAGAAAGAGGCCGCCCGGTACCTGCATCGCGACATAGGTCCACGAGAACGCGGAGAACATGATGCCCATCACCGCCGCGTTGATGCCGAGCTCCTTGGTGAGCTGCGGCGCAGCCACCCCCAGCACGGTACGGTCGAGGTAGTTGATCATCGTGCCGATCGCGAGCAGCGCGAGAATCTTGTAGCGCGCCGACGTGCGCCGGACCGTGCCGGCCGCCTGCGCCGGACGCGCCGGCGCATGGTTGGTGTGGGTGGTGTGCTGCATGGTCGTCTCCTGGTCTCGTCTTTCTATGAGTCTGAAATGGATCAGCGCCCGACGAGCGACTGAAAGTGATCGAACATCCGCTCGGCGTCGGGCGTGCGTCCGGTGAAGATCTCGAATGCGTCGACGGCCTGGTAGACCGCCATCCCGCCGCCCGGCAGCGTCGCGCAGCCCACCGCGCGCGCTGCCCGGATCAGTTCCGTTTCGAGCGGGAAGTACACGATGTCGGCCACCCACATCCCCGCATGCAGCAGCTCGGCCGGCAGCGGCAGGCCCGGATGCTTCGCCATGCCGGTCGGCGTCGCGTGGATCAGCCCCGTCGCCGCGCGCACGCTGTGCGCGAGGTCGTCGCCCTGCGTGACCCGCGCAGCCGGGAAGCGCGCCTGCAGCTCGCCGGCGAGCGCGCGGGCGCGCGCCGCATCGACGTCGAAGATCGCCAGTTCGGCCGCGCCCATCTGCAGCGCGGCATGCGCGACGGCCGCCCCGGCGCCGCCCGCGCCAAGCTGGACGACGCGCGCGAGCGACGCATCGGGCAGCCCGCGCCGGAACGACTTCGCGAAACCCGACCAGTCGGTGTTGTGGCCGATCCGCTTGCCGTCCTTGAACAGTACGGTGTTCACGGCGCCGAGCGCGCGCGCGTCGTCGGACAGCGCGTCGAGATGCTCGATCACGCGCTGCTTGCACGGATGCGTGATGTTCAGGCCCGTGTAGCCCATCTGCTCGGCGGCCGCGAGCAGTTGCGGCAGCGCGTCGACGGTGACGCCGAGCACGTCGAGGTCGATGCGCCGGTACACGTAGCCGAACCCCTGGCGGAACCCCTCTTCTTCATGCATCGCGGGCGACAGCGAGCCGCCGATGCCCTGGCCGATCAGGCCGATCAGAAAGGACGGACGGCTCATTGCTCGGCTCCCTGCGAAAGAATGGTCGACATGCGCTGCAGCGCGAACACGTAGCCTTCGGTGCCGCAGCCGCAGATCACGGCCTCGGCGACCGCCGACACGTACGAGTGGTGGCGGAACGGTTCGCGGCGATGCACGTTCGAGATGTGAACTTCGATCACCGGCTTGTCGATCGCGGACAGCGCATCGGCCAGCGCGACCGACGTATGCGTGTACGCGGCGGGGTTGATCACGACGCCGTGCGCGTCGTGGCGCGCCGCGTGCAGCCAGTCGATCAGCTGGTGCTCGGCGTTCGACTGGCGGAATTCGATCTCCAGCCCGAGCGCATCGGCCGCGGCGCGGCAGCGTTGCTCCACGTCGGCGAGGGTTTCCGCGCCGTAGATGTGGGGCTCGCGCGTCCCCAGCAGATTCAGGTTCGGGCCGTTCAGCACCAGGACCTTGCGCTTGCTCATGTCAGTTGCTCCGAAAACGGGGGCTCATCGCTACGCGACTTCGCCCCCTGACGTCAAGATTCGACGCTAGTGTGCGCTTGCGCAAACGCAAAGTCTTTTCGGGTTTTCGCTAATTTGTACCAACTAGTTAGTTTGTATAATTCGACGCACCATCCCAGTAAATTCGGGATATGGCGCGCGCAGCGGGCTCAACGACTGGTTCAATTCAGGGTCGGTCCGGCGCGCGCCACCCCGCTCATCCGCAGGATTCGCCCATGCAGCGCTCGATCGCCACCGTGTCCCTGTCCGGCACGCTCGCCGAGAAGCTCGCCGCCATCCAGGCCGCGGGTTTCGACGGCGTCGAAATCTTCGAGAACGACCTCGTCTACTTCGACGGATCGCCCGCCGACGTGCGGGCCATGGCCGCCGATCTCGGCCTCGACATCGTGCTGTTCCAGCCGTTCCGCGATTTCGAGGGCGTCAGCCCCGCGCAGCTCGCGCGCAATCTCGACCGCATCCGGCGCAAGTTCGACGTGATGCATGCGCTCGGCACCGATCGCATCCTCGTCTGCAGCAACGCGTCGCCCGACACGATCCCCGACGATGCGCTGCTGGTCGACCAGCTCGGCGCGCTCGCCGAGGCGGCGCAGCAGGCGGGTGTCGTCGCCGCCTACGAGGCGCTGGCGTGGGGCCGGGTCGTGAACACGTACGGCCATGCGTGGCGGCTCGTGAACGCGGTGAACAACCCGCACCTCGGGCTCGCGCTCGACAGCTTCCACACGCTGTCGCTCGACGATTCGCCGGACGCGATCGCCGACATCCCCGGCGACCGGATCGCGTTCGTGCAGATCGCCGACGCGCCGAAGCTCGTGATGGACGTGATCGAATGGAGCCGCCATTTCCGCTCGTTTCCCGGCCAGGGCGACTTCGACCTCGCGCGCTTCACCGCGCGCGTGATCGAGGCCGGCTACACGGGGCCGCTGTCGCTCGAGATCTTCAACGACGGCTTCCGCGCGGCGCCGACCGCGCTCACGGCGGCCGACGGCCACCGCTCGCTGCTCTACCTCGAGGAGCTCACGCGTGCGCAGCTCGCGCGGGAAGGCCGTGCGCCCGCCGCGAGCCAGCCGTTGTTCGCGCCGCCCGCACCGCCGGCACACGTCGGCTTCCAGTTCATCGAATTCGCGGTCGACTCGCGCGCGGCGGCCAATGTCGGCGAATGGCTCGGCAAGATGCGCTTCCGGCTCGCCGGCCGCCACCGCTCGAAGGACGTGACGCTGTTCCAGCACGGCGCCGCGTCGATCGTGCTGAACGCGGAGCGCGATTCGTTCGCCGATGCGTTCTTCCAGCAGCACGGGCTGTCGCTGTGCGCGTCGGCGTTTCGCGTCGACGACGCGAAGGTCGCGTTCGAACGCGCGGCGGGTTTCGGCTATGCGCCGTTTTCCGGGCGCGTCGGCCCGAACGAGCGCGTGCTGCCGAGCGTGAAGGCGCCGGACGGCAGCCTCGAATACTTCGTCGACGAAACCCCGGACGCGCCGACGCTGTACGAATCCGACTTCGTGCTGACCGACATCGACGGCCCGAGCGAAGTCGGCCCGCTGACCGGCATCGACCACGTGTGCCTCGCGCTGCCGGGCGACGCGCTCGACACGTGGATCCTGTTCTTCAAGACGGCGTTCGGCTTCGAGGCCGAACGCAGCTGGCTGGTGCCCGACCCGTACGGGCTGATGCGCAGCCGCGCGGTGCGCAGCGCGGACGGCTCGGTGCGGATCGCGCTGAACGCGTCGGTCGACCGCCACACCGCGGTGGCCGAGTCGCTCGACCGCTACCACGGCACCGGGCTGAACCACGTCGCGTTCCGCACCGACGACATCGTGAAAACGGTCGCCGAGTTCGCGGCCGACGGCGTGCCGTTCCTGCGCATCCCGCGCAACTACTACGACGACCTCGCCGCGCGCTACGCGCTGCCGGACGCGCTCATCGACACGCTGAGCGCACACCACCTGCTGTACGACCGCGACGAACACGGCGGCGAGTTCCTGCATGCGTATACGGAGCTGGTCGACAACCGGTTCTCGCTGGAGATCGTCGAGCGCCGCGGCGGATACGACGGCTACGGCGCGGCGAACGCGGCCGTTCGCCTGGCGGCCCAGGCGCAGCGCAGAAAATAAGGGGCAGGGAAAAACCGGGTGCGACGAAAGGTCATCGCCTATTTGTCTGGTGAATCGGCCGCACATGCACTACGCTGGCGCAAGTGCTGTCGGACGCCCGCCTGAAGCGGCTTGCGCCGATCGGGTTCGCAAAGCCGCCGCCGGGCCGTTACATGCTGTAACCACCGGCTCGCCGCGGCCGGTCAATGATCGGGGCGTTTTAAGAATCGCTTAAGTCTTCGACGGCACCATCCGCAACCATATCCGAAGACACTCTCGAAATAGGAGGACAGCGATGAGCGCCGTAGATGCACCCGCGGGCCGCCCGGCCGCGCCCCCTGCCAAACCCAAGACGATGCTGCGGCGCCTGCTCAGCCATCACGAAATCGCGACGCTGCTCGTGCTGCTGCACGCGCCGATCGGCGCGAGCGCGGCCAAACCCGAACTCCCTGCGCTGCAGGAAGACGGCCTCGTCGAGATGGTCAAGCTCGACGCCGACACGCAGCCGAGCTTCCGCCTGACGGAAAACGGCACGGCCGTGCTGAAAGGGCTCGGCTACCGCTGAACCGGCGGATCGCCCGCCGCCCCACCCACCGCGCCGGCTGTTGCCGGCGCGCGCCGTTTACCCCGCCCTTACCCGTTACCCCGCCCGATCCTGCAGCATCATCCGGTATTCCGTCGGCGTCACGCCGACCGTCGCCTTGAACTGGCGCGTGAACGCGCTGTGATCGGTGTACCCGCATAGCGCCGCCACGTCGGTCACCTTGTCGTGCGTGATCAGCAGCGCGGTCGCGGCGTCGAGCCGCGTCTTCAGCAGCACCTGGCGCGGCGTCAGGTGGAACACCTTGTGGAAATAGCGCTCGAGCTGCGCGACCGACATCCCGGCCATCAGCGCGAGCTGCTTCAGGTTCAGCGGCTGCACGTAGTGATCCTGGATGTACTGGACCACGTCCGCGAGCTTGCTGTAGGCCGGGTGCGAACCTTCCTGCGCCTTCAGGTCGCGCGAGATGCCGGCGAGCCCGACCACCTTGCCGGCCGCGTCGCGCAGCGGTTCCTTGCAGGTCAGGCACCAGCCCGGCTGGCGGCCCGGGTACAGATGCAGTTCGAGCTGGTCCATCAGCTGGTGGCCGGCGTTGATCGTCGCCATGTCCTGCTCGAAGTAGCCGTGGCCGAAGCGGCGCGGAAACACTTCGTCGGTGGTCTTGCCGAGCAGGTCGCGCTTGTCCTTGTAGCCGCAGCGCATCGCGAGCGTGCGGTTGACCAGCGCGTAGCGGCCGTCGGCATCCTTCACGAAGAACGCGACGTCGGGCAGCGCATCGAACACCGGCTCGAGCAGGCGGAAGTGCGCGAGCATCGCGCCGAAATCGGCGTTCTCGGGCTGGTAGCGCAAGGTGTCGGACAGGCTCATGGACGGTACGGCAAGCAAGGTCGTCATCCCGGCATCCGCTAGGCGAGTGGCTGATGGCGTCGATTATAGGAGCGCGCCCCGCATCCGGCGCGCCGGCGCGGTGCGGCGCCGCTTCGGGCGCGCACGCGTGCGCGCCCGAAGCCGCCATCCTAAAAAACGCCGCCGCGCCGCGTCTTGGCGCGATTGCGCATGCGGGATGACGATTTCAGCATATATCAGGGTAATCGACGATATGCCGAAATCGTCGCCAGCCGCGCTCCGAACACGCAAGACGCGTGCATTTTCGCTACCTAGACTTGCTTCACGGTCACGAGACGACACACGGCCATGCCGGCATGCGACACGCACACGATGCCGCAATCGCCATACGGCACGCCGATTTCGGCACAGCCAGGCCGGCGCGTCTCGCCCGGTTCACCGGCGCCGGCCCCTGCTCGCCCGCCGGCCCAACCACGCCATCAAGGGGAAGTGAAAGTGAAGCTGAAGGTATCGCACGTCGCGCTGGCCGCCGCCTGCGCACTGTCGGGCGCCCACGCCATCGCCGCCGACGTCGTCAAGATCGGTTTCGCCGCGCCGCTCACCGGCCCGCAATCGAACTACGGCACCGACATGCAGAAAGGCGTGCAGCTCGCGATCGCCGATTTCAACGCGACGCATCCGACGATCGGCGGCAAGCCGGTCACGTTCCAGCTCGACTCGCAGGACGACCAGGCCGACCCGCGCACCGGCACGACCGTCGCGCAGCGCCTGATCGACGACAACGTGAGCGGCGTGATCGGCCACTTCAACTCGGGCACCAGCATCCCGGCGTCCGATCTGTACGATCGCGCGGGGCTGCCGCAGATCTCGATGGCAACCTCGCCGCAATACACCGCGCGCGGCTACAAGACCACCTACCGGCTGCTGACGAGCGACGCGCAGGCGGGCCGCATCGTCGGCACCTACGCGGTGAAGACCCTGCACTTCAAGCGCATCGCGATCATCGACGACCGCACCGCGTACGGCCAGGGCATCGCCGACGAATTCGCGAAGGCCGTGCAGGCCGCGGGCGGCACGATCATCAAGCGCGACTTCACGAACGACAAGGCGCTCGACTTCTCCGCGATCCTGACCAACCTGAAGGGGATGAATCCCGACGCGATCTTCTACGGCGGCGGCGACGCGCAATCGTCGCCGATGATCCGCAAGATGCGCCAGCTCGGGATGAAATCCGCATTCGTGACGGGCGAGATGTCGCGCTCGCCGACGTTCCTGAAGGTCGGCGGCGATGCGGCCGAAGGCGCGATCGTCTACATGGGCGGGCTGCCGAAGGAGAAGATGCCCGGCTTCGCCGGCTACGCCGCACGCTACAAGGCGCGCTTCAACGAAGACGTGATCACCTATTCGCCCTACGCGTACGACGGCACGATGGCGCTGCTCACCGCGATGAAGGACGCCAACTCGACCGACCCGAAGGTCTACACGCCGTATCTCGGCAAGCTGGCGATCAAGGGCGTGTCGGCCCCCAGCATCGCGTACGACCCGAAGGGCGACCTGAAGGATGCGCCGGTGACGATCTACAAGGTCGAGCGCGGCGCGTTCAAGCCGGTCGACACGATCGCCGGCAACTGATAGGCGAGATTCCTTCCCGCGCGGCGCGCCAGCGGCTCACCGGCCGCCCGCGCCGCGCACTTCGGCGGCACGGTCCCAAGCCTTCCTCAGCGCACACCCGCGCGCGCATTTCGCGCTCCTGTAGAATCCCCCCACCCGCTTTGACGCTTCGTCTGCGCCGCGCCCCATCCCGGTGCGGCGATGCGCGTCGCGTGCCCCATCCGGCACCCGGCACGCTTCGACGATGCAAGCCGCGCCTTGTCAGTCCATGCCGATAGCGGGCCCTGGAGACGCAGCACCGACAACAACATTCAAAAACCGATCGCCCTGAACATGCAAGCTTCCGAACTGAGCGGCGTCCCGCGCGCCGCAGAGCGCGCGCTGACGCGCAGCGACTACAAGACCCTCGGCCTCGCCGCACTCGGCGGTGCGCTCGAGTTCTACGACTTCATCATTTTCGTGTTCTTCGCGCCCGCGATCGGGCAGCTGTTCTTCCCGCACGATATTCCCGACTGGCTGCGCACGCTGCAGACCTACGGCATCTTCGCGGCCGGCTACCTCGCGCGCCCGCTCGGCGGCGTGATCATGGCGCACTTCGGCGACCTCGTCGGCCGCAAGCGGATGTTCACGCTGAGCGTGCTGATGATGTCGGTGCCGACGCTGCTGATGGGCCTGCTGCCGACCTACGACACGGTCGGCATCCTCGCGCCCGTGCTGCTGCTGCTGTTCCGCATCCTGCAGGGCGCGGCAGTGGGCGGCGAGGTGCCCGGCGCGTGGGTGTTCGTGTCCGAGCACGTGCCGTCGCGCCACATCGGCTATGCGTGCGGCACGCTCACCGCGGGCCTGACGGCCGGCATCCTGCTCGGCTCGCTGGTGGCCGCGGGCATCAACAGCCGCTACTCGAGCAGCGAAGTCGCCGCGTTCGCGTGGCGCATCCCGTTCCTGCTCGGCGGCGTGTTCGGCCTGTTCTCCGTCTACCTGCGCCGCTGGCTGCACGAGACGCCGGTGTTCGCCGAGATGAAGGCGAAGAAGGCGCTCGCGGCCGAGATCCCGCTGAAGGCCGTGCTGCGCGACCACGGCCGCGCGGTGATCGTGTCGATGCTGCTGACGTGGATGCTGTCGGCGGCGATCGTCGTCGTGATCCTGATGACGCCCGCGCTGCTGCAGAAGCAGTTCCACCTGACGCCCGCCACGACGCTGTTCGCGAACAGCATCGCGACGCTGTGCCTGACCGCCGGCTGCATCACCGCGGGCTCGCTCGCCGGCGCGATCGGCGCGAAGCGCGTGCTCGGCATCGGCGGCCTCGTGCTGGCCGCGTGCTATTACCTGCTGTTCGCGCGGGTCGCGGCCGACGCGTCGACGCTGCCGATCTACTACGGCATCGCGGGCTTCGCGGTCGGCACGATCGGCGCGGTGCCATACGTGATGGTGAAAAGCTTCCCGGCGGTCGTACGGTTCTCGGGGATCTCGTTCTCGTACAACGTCGCCTATGCGATCTTCGGCGGCCTCACGCCGGTGATCGTGTCGCTGATGATGAAGTCGAATCCGCTCGCGCCGGTGATGTACGTGGCGGCGATCTGCGTGCTCGGCGCGATCGCCGTGCAGTTCGCGAAGGACGCGCGCTAACGCCGCGCCGAGGCGACGTGCCTGCAAGCGCGCGCCGCCGAACGTCGAAGGGCCGAATTCCGCAGCGCGCGGGATTCGGCCCTTTCGTTATCCGCGCGTCAAAGCGCTCAGCGCAGCGAACCGTACGACGAGTTGCCGCGGCGCGCGCCGTCGATGCTCGCGCCGCCCGCGCCGGTCACGAACAGCAGCAGGAAACCGCCGGCAATCGCGACGTTCTTCCAGAAGTGGATCACCATGTCATGCTGGACCGCGGGGTTCGTCGCGTCCCAGAAGTTGTGCCCGATCACGGCGGTCGCGAACGTATAGAACGCCATCAGCAACGCGAGCGGCTTCACCTTGTAGCCGACGATCAGCAGCAGCGCGCCGAGCCCTTCGATCGCGACGACGAGCGGCGCGACGATGGTCGTCAACGGCACGTTCATGCCGCGCAGGTAGCCGACGAAATCGCCATAGCCGAGCAGCTTCATCACGCCGCCCCATAGAAACAGCGCCGCCAGCGCCAGGCGCGCGAAAAAAATGACGCCGGAATCGACGGGACGCGTCATGCCTTTCTCCTCGTTGCAGTTCGGCCGGCCGCGCGGGATCGTGCCCCATGCGGCTCGCCGGGCCTGCCCGGCCCGGCAAATGGGCCAGAATAGAGGCACTTTCCGCCGCATCCAAGCAAAAGGTTGTACCAAATCTTTACAGAGCGGCGCCCGGTTCCGGACAACGAAACAATCGACGCGTTCAGCCCGCGTCGCTCAACAACACGCCCTTCTTGAACAGGAAGCAGCCGTAGCCGCGCGGCTCGCCGGTGACGATCACCGCGTAGGCCTGCTGCGCGCGCACATAGAACGCGAACCGGTCGATGCCGGCGAGCGGCACCGCGCGCCCTTCCGCGCGATCGATTTCGGCCTGCACTTCGCGCTGCACCGGCGGCACCGCGGCCGGATCGCCGACGACTTCCATCCGCCATGCGGGCGTTTCGACGAAGGTGTCGAGCGGCAGCACCGACAGCACCGCGCGCGCGACGCGCGCCGAATCGGCGCCGTCGATCCGCAGCGCGCGGCCGACCGCGGTGTGCCGCGCGACCGACTCCGCCGGGAAATTCGCATCGCAGATGGCGACTTCGTCGCCGTGGCCCATCGCGCGCAGCGCGTGCAGGATGTCGGCGTGCAGCAGCGGATCGAGATTCTTCAGCATGTCGGCGGGTCTCCGGGGTCGTGAACGAACCGCATAACGTTACCCGATCCCGACGCCCGCCTCCATACGACGACGGGCGCCCGAAGGCGCCCGTCTGCCTGCCGACCGTCCGATCGAACGCCCGCGCGTCAGGTCACCGGCGCCGGGTTGAACAGCGCCAGCGCGTTCGCGAGCTTCCATTGCTCGGCCCACGTGCGCCGCTTGCCACTCGCGACGTCGAGCATCAGCCGGAACAGTTTCCAGCCCACCTCCTCGATGGTCGCCGCGCCGGTGGCGATCTGCCCGGCATCGAGATCCATCAGGTCGTGCCAGCGGCGCGCGAGGTCGCTGCGCGTCGCGACCTTGATCACCGGCACCTGCGCGAGACCGTACGGCGTGCCGCGCCCGGTCGTGAACACGTGCAGGTTCATCCCCGCCGCGAGCTGCAGCGTGCCGCAGATGAAATCGCTTGCGGGCGTGGCCGCGTACAGCAGCCCCTTTTGCTTCGCGCGCTCGCCGGGCGGCACGACCCCGCTGATCGGCGCGCTGCCCGACTTCACGATCGAGCCCATCGCCTTCTCGACGATGTTCGACAGGCCGCCCTTCTTGTTGCCGGGCGTCGTGTTCGCGCTGCGGTCGACGCGGCCGCGCTGCAGGTAGCGGTCGTACCAGTCCATCTCGCGGATGATCGCGCGCGCGACGTCCTCGTTCGCCGCGCGCGACGTGAGCTGCGCGACGCCGTCGCGCACTTCGGTCACCTCGGAGAACATGATCGTCGCGCCGGCGCGCACCAGCAGGTCGGCCGCGAAGCCGACCGCCGGGTTGGCGGTCAGGCCCGAGAACGCGTCGCTGCCGCCGCACTGCACGCCGACCACGAGATCCGACGCCGGGCAGGTTTCGCGCCGGCGGCAGTCCAGCCGCGCCAGATGCGACTCGGCCATCCGCATGATCGAGTCGATCATCGACTCGAAGCCGATGTGCGCGGCGTCCTGCAGGCACACTACGCCGCCGTTATCGCCAGGTTCACCATCGGCCGCGACCGGGATCACGCCCGGCGGCAGCAAGCGCTCCGGCTGCAGCTTCTCGCAGCCGAGGCTCACCGTCATCACCTCGCCGCCGAAGTTCGGGTTCAGGCTGATGTTGCGCAGCGTGCGGATCGGGATGTCGGCGTCCGGCGCATCGATCGCGACGCCGCAGCCGTACGTGTGCTCGAGGCCAACCACGTCGTCGACGTTCGGGTAGCGCGGCAGCAGCTCCGCCTTGATGCGCCGCACCGCGTGCTCGACGACGCCCGATACGCACTGCACCGTCGTCGTGATCGCGAGGATGTTGCGCGTGCCGGCCGAGCCGTCCGGATTGCGGAAGCCCTCGAACGTATAGCCTTCGAGCGGCGGCAGCGGCGACGCCGCGCGGGTCGCGAGCGGCAGGTCGTCGAGCCCGGGCGGCTCGGGCATGCGCATCGTGCGCTCGTTGACCCAGCTGCCGCGCCGCAGGTCGGTCAGCGCATAGCCGATCACCACGTTGTAGCGGACGATCGGGTCGCCGGCCGCGAGATCGGCCAGCGCGACCTTGTGGCCCTGCGGCACGCGTTCGCGCAGCGTGAGCCCGTCGGCGAACGTCGCGCCCTCGGGCAGGCCGCCGTCGTTGACGACGATCGCGACGTTGTCGTCCGGATGCACGCGGATGTAGAGCGGGGAAGCAGTCATCGGAATTCCTGGGGCTACCGTCTTAATTGTTAGTCATCATATGACATTGAGCAGTACCCGGGAATGTTGCGTAAACCCTTACCCGGAAAGACCCTACTTACGCGATAACGGCAAACCGCTTGCGTCACCTTATCCTGCGTTGTACGATGACATACAACGACATCGCCACTCACGGCCCGCATGCCGTTCCCGACGAACCCAGCACTCGCGCTAGACGGACGACCCAACCATGACTTCTCCGCAAGAACTCAAACAGATCATTTCCCACGGCCTGCTGTCGTTTCCGCTGACGGACTTCGACGCGGCAGGCAACTTCCGCCCGGCCACCTATGCCGAGCGCCTCGAATGGCTCGCGCCGTACGGTGCGACCGCGCTGTTCGCCGCCGGCGGCACGGGCGAGTTCTTCTCGCTCACGCAGCGTGAATATTCGGATGTGATCCGCGTCGCGACCGAGACCTGCAAGGGCAAGGTGCCGATCCTGGCCGGCGCGGGCGGCGCGACGCGGGTGGCGATCGAGTACGCGCAGGAAGCCGAGCGCCTCGGCGCGAGCGGCGTGCTGCTGATGCCGCACTACCTGACCGAAGCGAGCCAGGAAGGGATCGCCGAGCACGTCGAGCAGGTGTGCCGCGCGCTGAAGATCGGCGTCGTGGTGTACAACCGCGCGAACTCGAAGCTGGATGCGGACATGCTCGAGCGCCTGGCGGACCGTTGCCCGAACCTGATCGGCTTCAAGGACGGCGTGGGCGACATCGAGAGCATGGTCACGATCCGCCGCCGCCTCGGCGATCGCTTCTCGTACCTCGGCGGGCTGCCGACCGCCGAAGTCTATGCGGCCGCGTACAAGGCGCTCGGCGTGCCGGTGTACTCGTCGGCCGTGTTCAACTTCATTCCGAAGACGGCGATGGCGTTCTACGAGGCGATCGCGAAGGACGACCACGACACGGTGGGCCGCCTGATCGACGAATTCTTCCTGCCGTACCTGAAGATCCGCAATCGCCGCGCGGGCTATGCGGTCAGCATCGTCAAGGCGGGCGCGAAGCTGGTCGGCCACGACGCGGGCCCGGTGCGCGCACCGCTCGTCGACCTGACCGAGGAGGAAGTGGCGCAGCTCGATGTGCTCATCAGGAGGATGGGAGCGCAGTGAGGGCCGCGTCGGGCCAAAGCGGTCAATCGTCCGAAGTGATGCGGCGGCCCGCGTCGGTTTCCACCCTCTCCCCTGCTGCGGGAGTCATGCGGCTCCCGCGCCGCATGCCCGCAGACAGCGCCGATGCGTGCGGGCTGCGTGTCTGGACGGCCAGGCGCTGCCGATGCGCCTCGATACGTCCTTGATGATCGATGGTCGCACTTCTTCATCGCTGTCCGTCGGTCACGTGCAGCAGCATTGCGAGCAAGCAGACGTCTCCGGATAATGTCGGGACTTGATCGAGGATCGCTGCCGCTGAACGCTGGATGACCGATACATTACCCACCGGCCCTTGGGGCGACGATTACCGAAGCTGGCTGACCGAACTCAAACAACGCGTGGAGCGTGCTCGGCAGCGCGCAGCTGCAAGCGCGAACCGCGAGCTCGTCACGCTCTACTGGCAGATCGGCCGCGACATTCTTGAACGGCAGCAACGACAGGGATGGGGGGCGAAGGTCATTGACCAGCTCGCACGGGATCTGAAGTCCGCATTTCCCGACATGCGGGGATTTTCACCGCGCAACCTCAAGTACATGCGCGCGCTTGCACAGGCGTGGCCAGCAGCGGAATTTGTGCAGCAACCTGCTGCACAATTGCCCTGGTTCCATCTCTGCACGCTGCTCGACAAGGTCAAGGATCCCGCTGCTCGCGACTGGTATGCAGGCAAGGCGCTCGAACATGGCTGGTCACGCAATGTCCTTGCCATGCAGGTCGACACGCAGGCCTATGCACGCGCCGGCAATGCCGTGACCAACTTCGACGCGCGGTTACCGCCTCCCCAATCCGATCTCGCACGCGAAGCGCTCAAGGATCCTTACATTTTCGATTTTCTGGGCCTCGCCGAAGATGCGCAGGAACGTGATATCGAACAGGCACTGACGCGTCATATCACGCGATTCCTGCTCGAGCTGGGTGCCGGATTCGCGTTCGTCGGCCGACAGTACCGACTTGTCGTCGGCGGCGACGAGTTCTTCATCGACCTGCTCTTTTACCACCTGAAGCTGCGCAGTTACGTCGTGGTCGAACTCAAGACCACGCCGTTCCGGCCCGAATACGCAGGCCAGCTCAACTTTTACCTGTCCGCCGTCGACGCACAAATCAAGGCGCCAGAGGATCAGCCTACGATCGGCCTGCTGCTCTGCCGGGAAAAGAATCGCCTGGTCGCGGAGTACGCGCTGCGCGGCATGGCCAATCCAATGGGCGTCGCAGAATATCAGTTACTGAGACACGTACCGGAATCACTTGAGGCAGGCTTGCCGTCGATCGATCAAATCGAGGCGGAATTGCTGCCGGATCTGCCGGACGTCGAAGCCTGACCGAAGCAGCAGTAGCGCGGCTCGACTTGTCGGGCAGGCGGCACCGTCTTCACATCTTCGCGATGCTCTCGATGATCCCCCGCCGCACATGCCCGAGCTTGATGCGGGCGTCGCGAATCTTCACGCTGGCGATCATGCTGTCGCGCGAGTTCGTGCCGTTTTGGGCCAGCTGGCCGAGCACGTTCTGGTCGACGACCGTATCGAAGAACCGGCCGACGGTCAGCGTCGCATACTGCTTCGCGGTCGCGAGCTGCGCGTTGGCCTGGGTCAGCGCGGCGAGGCGCGCGGCCGGCTCCCGGTCGTCGATGTTGCGCCGGTGCTGCAGTGCGAACACCAGCGCTTCCATATCCAGCCGGAACCGGCGCACGGCTTCGCCGAACGCGAGCGAGTGCGCGTCGGGGCCCATGACCGCCCGGCCCTTGTTGATCGTGATGTCGAATGCGCTGGATGACAGTTCGCGCTGCAGCGCGAACAGTTCGGTGCTCAGGACACGCCCTTCGCTGTAGTCGCCGACCTTGGCGCGGACCAGGCCGGCGACGTCGCCGATCGTCTTCCACAATCCGGCGGCGAACAGGTGGTCGCCACGCTTGCTGATGTTCATTGGGTGTATTCCCTCGTTTTGTTTTCTCGATCTCTCAGGCTCCGCCCGCGGGCCGTGCGGCCCGGGGCTCCGCTACTGTAGGAGAAAATCCGGCGTCGTGAAAGCCGACGGGACATCGACCCATGCGCCGGCTTCGGCGCCTATGCCTGATCGGCCTTGCGTGGCCGGCGTCTTGCGCATGCATCGAAAACAGCATCATTTGATGCCATAATTGATGCCATCCATTATCCGGGAGAGCATCATGCGCACTACCTTGTCCCTCGACGATGCATTGCTCGCCAAGGCGCAGCAACTGACCGGCGTCACTGAGAAATCCGCGCTCGTTCGCGAAGCGTTGCACGCGCTGATCGCGCGCGAAAGCGCCAGGCGGCTCGCGCGTCTGGGCGGCACCGAGTCCGACCTCGAACCCATCCCGCGGCGTCAATCGGAGTCGGCATGATTCTGGTCGATACATCCGTGTGGATTGATCACTTGCGTGCCAACGACGCGACCCTCGCCGCGCTCCTCGATACGGAAAAGGTACTGGTTCACCCGTTCGTGATCGGCGAGCTCGCGCTCGGCAGCCTGCGTAACCGCCACATCGTGCTGGATGCGCTGCGCGACCTGCCGGCCGCCGTCACCGCAACCGACGAAGAAGTACAACGCCTGATCGACGACGCACCACTTCATGGGCTCGGCATCGGCTACGTGGATGCACATTTGCTTGCGTCGGTCCGGCTGACGGCCGGCAGCAGGTTGTGGACCCGGGATCGGCGCTTGTTGTCCGCAGCCGATCGACTGCAGCTCGCCGCGCACCCCGCTCACTGACGTTCCAACAACCGGGCGGGCGCATTGCCAGCCCTGCCCTCCCACTCACTCCGCCTGGCCGTCCCGCAGACGCGGCACGCCAAGCGGGTTCGCCTCCTGCAACCCTTCCGGCAGCAGATCGTCCGGGAAATCCTGGTAGCACACCGGCCGCAGGAAGCGCTCGATCGCGGTCGCGCCCACCGACGTCACCGCCGGGTTCGACGTCGCCGGGAACGGGCCGCCGTGCACCATCGCGTCGCACACCTCGACGCCGGTCGGGAACCCGTTGACCAGCAGGCGCCCCGCCTTGCGCTCGAGCACCGGCAGCAGGCGCCGCGCGAGCGGCTTGTCGGCGGCATCCATCTGCAGCGTGGCCGTCAGCTGGCCTTCGAGCGCCTCGAGCACGCGCGCCATCTCGTCGAGATCACGGCAGCGCACGATCAGCGACGACGGGCCAAACACTTCGTGGCTGAACGCCGGCTCGCCGAGAAACGCGTGCGCCGGCACCTCGAACAGCGCGCCGCTCACGTCGCACGCGCCCTGCGCCGCGCCGCCCGCGCCGAGCTGGCGCACGCCGGGCAGCTCGGCGAGCTGGCCGCGGCCCGCGCGATACGCGTCGGCGATGCCGCGCGTGAGCATCACGCCTGCCGGCTTCGCGGCGAGCGCCTGCGCAGCCACCGCTTCGAAGCGGTCGAGATCAGGCCCGTCCACCGCGAGCACGAGGCCCGGGTTCGTGCAGAACTGGCCGACGCCGAGCGTCAGCGAATCGACGAAGCCCGTCGCGAGCAACTCGGCGCGCGCGGCGAGCGCGGCCGGGAACAGCAACACCGGGTTGATGCTGCTCATTTCCGCATAGACGGGAATCGGCTGCGGGCGCGCGTTCGCCAGCTGCGTCAGCGCGACGCCGCCCTGCCGCGAGCCGGTGAAGCCGACCGCCTGGATCGCCGGGTGGCTGACGAGCGCCGCGCCGACCACGCGGCCCGGGCCGATCAGCAGCGAGAACACGCCAGCCGGCATCCCGCACTTCGCGACCGCCGCGCGGATCGCGCGGCCGACCAGCTCCGACGTGCCGAGATGCGCCTCGTGCGCCTTGACGATCACCGGGCAGCCGGCCGCGAGCGCCGACGCCGTGTCGCCACCGGCGACCGAGAACGCGAGCGGGAAGTTGCTCGCGCCGAACACCGCGACCGGCCCGAGCGGAATCTTCTGCAGCCGCAGGTCGGCGCGCGGCAGCGGCGTGCGCGCCGGCTGCGCCGGATCGATCGACGCGGCAAGGAAACGGCCGTCGCGCACCACCCGCGCGAACAGGCGCAGCTGGCCGACCGTGCGTCCGCGCTCGCCTTGCAGCCGTGCGACCGGCAGGCCCGTCTCGGCGTGTGCGCGCGCGATCAGCGTGTCGCCGAGCGCGACGATCTCGTCCGCGATCGCGTCGAGGAACGCGGCGCGCGCCGCAAGCGGCCGCGCGCGGTAGGCATCGAACGCGTCGCGCGCGAGTTCGCAGGCGCGCTCGACGTCGGCCAGCGCGCCGACGCCGAACGCCGGCGCATCGATCGGCGCGCCCTGCGCCGGGTCGAACGCGTGCAGGGTTCCAGCCGCGCCGTAGACCGCGTCGGCGCCGATCAGCATCTCACCAGTCAGTTGCATGGGGTGTGCTCCGTGGTTCGGGTATGGATGGCCCATTGTAGCCGAACAGATATGATGTCTGCCGACTTGTTTTTTACGCGACCATGATGGGCCCCGATCTCACCCAATCGCGTCAGCACCTTATGCAGCCTGATTTTCCGACTGATTCCCACCTGACCCGGCCCCCTCCAGAGGGAAAACCCGGGTTACGTGGCGCGGCGGGCCATCTCTAAACTGCTCATCATGTTATATGACGACGTACATTAAAGTGCCCAATCAGACTTCCTCCCGCGACCTCCCGCTCGACCTCGCCCACGCGGCCCGCCGCACCGCCGTGCGCTACTGGATCCTCGCGATGCTGTTCGTCGTCACGACACTCAACTACGCGGACCGCGCGACGCTGTCGATCACGGGCACGCCGATCCGCAAGGCGTTCGGCATCGACCCGGTAACGATGGGCTACATCTTCTCGGCGTTCAGCTGGGCGTACGTGCTCGCGCAGCTGCCGAGCGGCTGGCTGCTCGACCGCTTCGGCGCGCGGCGCGTGTATGCGGGCAGCATCTTCCTGTGGTCGGCGTTCACGCTGCTGCAGAGCACGATCGGGCTCGGCGGCAGCGCCGCGTTCGCGGTCGCCGCGCTGTTCGCGATGCGCTTCGCGGTCGGCATCGCCGAGGCGCCCGCGTTCCCCGCGAACGCGAAGGTCGTCGCGAGCTGGTTCCCGACCGCCGAGCGCGGCACCGCGTCGGCGATCTTCAACGCCGCGCAGTACTTCGCGGCCGTCGTGTTCTCGCCGCTGATGGCGTGGCTCACGCACGCGTACGGCTGGCATCACGTGTACCTGTGGCTCGGCCTCGCGGGCATCGCGCTCGCGTTCGTGTGGCTGCGCGTCGTGAAGGATCCGGCCGATCATCCGGCGGTGAACCGCGCGGAACTCGAGCACATCGAGCAAGGCGGCGGGCTCGTGCGCACGGCCCCGCGCGGCAACGGCGCGACCGCCGAAGGCAACAAGGTCGCCGGCTGGTACTACGTGCGCCAGCTGCTGTCGAACCGGATGCTGATCGGCGTCTATCTCGGCCAGTACTGCGTGAACGTGCTCACCTACTTCTTCCTCACGTGGTTCCCGATCTACCTCGTGCAGGCGCGCGGGATGTCGCTGCTGAAAGCCGGCTTCATGACGTCGCTGCCCGCGATCTGCGGGTTCCTCGGCGGCGTGCTCGGCGGAATACTGTCCGACGCGCTGATCCGGCGCGGCGTGTCGCTGACGGTCGCGCGCAAGATCCCGATCGTCGGCGGGATGCTGCTGTCGATGGTCATCATCGGCTGCAACTACGTGCAGAGCGAAGCGCTCGTGATCATGCTGATGGCGCTGTCGTTCTTCGGCAAGGGAATCGGCTCGCTCGGCTGGGCGGTCGTCGCGGATACCGCGCCGAAGGAAGCGATCGGCCTGTCGGGCAGCCTGTTCAACATGTTCGGCAACACGGCGGGGATCGTCGCGCCGATCGCGATCGGCTACCTCGTCGGCGCGAGCGGCTCGTTCAACGGCGCGCTGGTGTTCGTCGGGCTCAATGCGCTCGTCACGGTGCTGAGCTACCTCGTGATCGTGAAGGACATCAGGCGGGTCGAGTTGCGGCATCGCGCCGCGTGAAGGATCGGCGGCCGCGCGCAGCGGCCGCCGTGTGCATCAGCTCGCGGTATGCACGGCGCGCAGCATGTCGTGCACGCCGGACGTCATCAGCGCGAGAAACGCCAGCAGGCCGACATAGCAGAGCGCGTAGGTCGTCTTGGTCTCGATCGACGTCGCGTAATAGGCGCGGTTCTCCGGCGCGTCGGGATCGCAGCGCCACGCGCGCTTGAGCTGCGGCAGCGCGAGAATCGCCATCACGCGGCTCGACGTCCTCGTCCGCATGAAGACGGGGGATTCTCACGCGTCAGCGCCGCTCCAGCGCCAGCTTCACGCCGAGCCCCAGCAACACGACGCCGCTGACGCGATGCATGCGGGTCAGGATGCGCGGGGTGCGGCGAATCGATGTCGACAGCAGGCCGGCGAACAGCGCGACCGGGCCCTTGACGAGAAACGTCAGGCCGGCGAACGTCGCGCCCAGCACGAACACCGACAGCATCGGACGCGCCGCATCCGCCTGCACGAACTGCGGCAGAAAGGCCAGGTAGAACAGCGCGACCTTCGGATTCGATACGTTGGACAGCGCACCCTGTGCGAACGTCCGCAGCGCCGATTCCGGCGCGCCGCCGCTGCTCGACAGCGTCAGCTCCCCCGACGCGCGCAGCAGCGTGACGCCGAGGTACAGCAGGTACAGCACGCCGGCCAGCTTCAGCGCCGTGAACAGCCATTCGGATGCCTGGAGAAGCGCCCCCAGGCCCAGCGTCGCGAGCATCGTGTGCAGGATGAGCCCGACACTGACGCCCGCCGCGGTGACGACGCCCGTGCGCGTGCCGCCGGAGAGCGTGCGCGACATCACGAGGACCATGTCCTGGCCCGGGGTGAGGATGATCAAGAGGGAAGTGGCCAGGAACGGCAACCACGAAATGTGCAGCATCGGACGACTCCTGAAAGGGTGGGCGGTCGTCCGATTATGGCCATCCTGACGTGGTGATTGGATGCAATCTCGGCCATGATCTGCCGTGAAATTGGCGCTATTCTCCAATATTCACAATCCTGGTAGTCAATCATGCCAATCAAGCTCGATGCGATCGACAAGCGCATTCTGCGTGCGCTCCAACAGAACTCGAACCGGACGAACGCCGAGCTGGCGGAACATGCCGGGCTCTCGGCTACCCCGTGCCTGCGGCGCGTTCACCTGCTGGAAGAACAAGGCGTGATCGATGCGTACGTTGCGCTGCTGAATCCCGCCGCCGTCGAATTGAGGTTCACGGCTTTCGTGCGCGTCACGCTCGAACGCCAGGACAAGACGACGGTGGAGCACTTCGCGCGGGAAATCGAAAAGGCACCCGAGGTGCTCGAGTGCCATCTGATGGCCGGCAGTTACGACTACCTGCTGCGCGTCATCGCAAAAGATCTGGATGACTTCCAGCGCTTTCAGATGGAGACGCTCACGCGGATCGCCGGGGTGCGCAACATCCAGACCGAGATTCCGCTGAAGCGGATCAAGCAGACCACCCGTCTCCCGATCTAGAAGCGGATTCGGTCACGTATACAGCGACGCCTGCGGCAACTCGCCCGTCAGCGCAAACCGCCCGACATCCCTCAGCCGATAGTCGAGCGGATCATGCAGCGTATGCGTGCGCGCATTGCGCCAGAACCGGTCGAGCCCGAGCGCCGCACCGGTCGCACGCGCGCCGCACGCATCGAACAGCGCTTCGCCGTTCTCGAGCGCCGCGCGCTGCGCGACGATCTTCGCTTCGGATACCGCCAGCGCCACCTCGGCCCGCCCGTCGGCCGTCAGCGCATCGCGCAGCATCCATGCGCGTTGCAGCGCATCGGCCGCGCGATCGGCGAGCGCCGCGGCGGCCACCGCCTGCACGCGCATGTCGCCGAAGCGCTGCAGCGTGTACGGATCGTCGCTCGCGCGCTCGACGCCCGCTTGAATCCACGGCCGCCCGTTGCGCAGCACGTAATCGCGCGCTTCCGCCAGCGCGCCTTCGGCCAGCCCGACGAACAGGTTCGTCAGCACGAGCTGCGACACCAGCGTGCGCAGCGTCGCGCGCGGCGTCGGCGGCGTTTCCGAGCGGTGCAGCACCTCGTCCGGCGCGAGCGTCACGCCGTCGAACGTCACGCTGCCGCTGTCGGTCTGCCGCTGGCCGATCGGATCCCAGTCGTCGTTGACCGTGATGCCCGCGCGCGCGGTCGGCACCACGCCGAACACGGTCCGGCCGAGCGCCGGATCGTGCGCGGACACGGTCATCCGCTGCGAGCCGCGCGTGCCCGAGCAGAAGCCCTTCGCGCCGTCGAGCCGGTAGCCGCCGTCGGGCGTCGCGGTCGCGACGAGCCGCGTGTCGAGCGGATTGACCGCATTGCCCCACCACCAGCGATGCTCGACCGTGCCGCGCAGATAGCGCGCGCGTTGCGCCGGATCGCCCCACACGTCGATGCTCACGACCTGCAGGCACTGGAAGCCGACCAGATGCGCGAGCGCGCTGTCGACGCGCGCGACCTGCCGGATCGCGTCGTAGATCACGGGCCACGCGGCTTCCTGCCCGCCGAACGCGCGCGGCACCGCGAGCGTCAGCAGCCCCGCATCGGCGAGCCATTGCTTTTCCTGCGCGGCATGGCCGCCCGCGCGATCGCGCGCGGCGGCGCTGCCGCGCAGCGCGTCGATCACGCGCGCGAGCGCCGCCGGATCGAAGGCGCGTGCGTTCGTCTCCGAAGCGAGCGCCGCGAGGCCGCGGGGATCGTTCATGCGAGCGCTTCCTGCGCAACCCGTTCGCCCGACAGCGGCACCAGCGCCCCAAGCGCGGGCCGCCCGGTCAGCCGCGCGAGAATCTCGCGGCGCCAGTCGTCGTAGATCGCGCGATAGTCGGCGATATCCGCGCCGAACACCTCGGCGGTATGCGCGTATTCGTCATGCAGATAACCGTCGAGCCGCCGCTGCGTCTCCTCGTCGGCGTCGATCACGCGGTCGATCAGCGCGTCGCGCTCGGCGGCCGGCAGCGCGGCGAGTTTCTCGAACCACCACTGCACGATCTGCACGCGATGCCATTCCTCGTCGGGCCGGATGCGGTTCTCGCCGTGCTCGCGCATCGCGCCGTCCGCGATGCGGCCGGTCTTGCGCTGGATCCACAGCTTCGCGAGGATGTGCAGCTCGTAATGCCATTCGAATGCAAGAAAGCCCGCGAGATCGCGCACGGCGAGATCGCCGATGCGCGCCCAGTGCGCGGCGACCAGCGCGTCGATCTCCGGCAGCGGATCGCGCCCGGTCAGTTCCTTCACGCGCTCGCGGCCGATCACCGCGTGCGCGCCGTCGTCGCCGAGCTGGCGCGACAGGATCAGCTGGAAATGCGGATCGTCGCTGAACAGCGTGTCGATCGCCTTCGCGACGACCTGCACGATGAACAGGTCGTGCGAGGCCATCTTCGTGTAGTAGTCGGCGACGGCGGCCAGTTCGTCCGCGCTGCGCGGCTCGCGCGGCGGCGTGGCGAGCTTGTCCGGAAAGCCGGGGCGATGGCGTCGCGCCACGTCGAGAAACAGCGCCTCCTCGAACTGCGCGTTCCACTCGCGCGGCGCGCCGATGGGCAAAGTCATGATGAATCGTTCTCTCGGAATCGTTGGAGGGAAAGAGCGGGCGCTTGTGGCGCCCGCTCAGGTACGCCTGGCCAGGTGTCGGGCCAGGCGGTCGCCCGTGACTTGCACGGCCGAGACGAGCGCGATCAGGATCACGATCACGGTCGCCATGACGGTGGTGTCGAAACGCTGGTAGCCGTAGCGGATCGCGAGATCGCCGAGCCCGCCCGCGCCGACCGCGCCCGCCATCGCGGTCGAGCCGATCAGCGCAACCACGGTGATCGTGAAGCCGCCGAGCATGCCGGGCAGCGCCTCGGGCAGCAGCACGTGCCACACGATGTGGCGGCGCTTCGCACCCATCGCGAGCGCGGCCTCGATCAGCCCGCGATCCACTTCGCGCAGGCTCACCTCGGCGACCCGCGCGAAGAACGGGATCGCCGCGATCGACAGCGGCACGACGGCCGCCCACACGCCGATCGTCGTGCCGATCAGCACGCGCGTGAACGGCAGCAGCGCGACGAGCAGGATGATGAACGGCGTCGAGCGGAACACGTTGACGATCGCGCCGAGCACCGTGTTCAGGCCGCGCCGCGCATAGATGCCGCCGGGCGCGGTCGTCACCAGGATCACCGCGAGCGGCAAGCCCAGCAGCGCCGCGATCGCGGCCGACGCGGCGACCATCGACAGCGTGTCGCGAAACGCGTCGAGCAGTTCGGGCCCCCACAGCTCAAACATAGCCGAGCACCTCCGCGTGGTTCGCATGGCGGCGCGCGCGCTCGAGCAATGCGGCGATCGCGCCGGTTGCAGGCGCATCCGATGCACCGGCTGCCGCGGCGATCACGAGGCGGCCCTGCGCGCGCCCCTGAATGCGCTCGATGCCGCCGTGCAGGAAGCGCACCGAGCCGCCGAGCGCGGCAGCCAGCGCGCCGACGTCCGGCTCGCCGCCGCTCTCGCCCGTGTAGCGGACGTCGAGCACGACCTGCGCGCCGTCGGGCAGCGCTGCATGCGCGGGCAGCGGCTGCACGCGCGCGGCGAGTTCGGCCGGCAGGTCGTGCACCAGCGTGCTGAGCAGCGCGCGCGTCGCGCCGTGCTGCGGATCGCCGAACACGCGCCACACGGGGCCCGTTTCGACGACTTCGCCCTGCTCGATCACCGCGACGGTGTCGCACACCGCGCGGATCACTTCCATCTCGTGCGTGATCAGCACGATCGTCAGGCCGAGGCGGCGGTTGATGTCGGCGAGCAGCGCGAGGATCGACTGCGTGGTTTCGGGATCGAGCGCGGAGGTCGCCTCGTCGCACAGCAGCACTTCCGGATCGTGCACGAGCGCGCGCGCGATGCCGACGCGCTGCTTCTGTCCGCCCGACAGGCTCGCCGGGTATGCGTCGCGCTTCGCGGTCAGCCCCACCAGTTCGAGCAGCGCCGCGACCTTGCGCGCGCGCTCGGCCTTCGGCACGCCGGCGATCTTCAGCGGCAGCGCGACGTTCTCGGCCACCGTCTTCGCCGACAGCAGGTTGAAATGCTGGAACACCATGCCGGTGCGGCGTCGCAGCGCGACGAGCCCGTTCTCGTCGAGCGCGCCGACGTCGACGCCCTGCACGCGCACGCGCCCGGACGTCGGCCGTTCGAGCCCGTTCACGAGCCGCAGCAGCGTCGACTTGCCCGCGCCGCTGCGGCCGATGATGCCGAACACCTCGCCGCGCCGCACGTTCAGCGTCACGTCGCGCAGCGCGGCGGCCGGCCCGCGCGGCGACGCGAACACCTTGCCGACCTGCTCGAATGCGACGGCGCTGCCGTCGGCCGGCGCGGCTGCTTCAGCACGCGCATGGGCGTCCCGCCCCGCATGCGCGGCCGACGTTTCGACGAAGCCCAGCGTATCGAGAAATTGCGTCATTGCTTCACTCCGCCACGTTCACGCATGCGCCGGCTCGCGCACGGCGGCCGGCCGGTGCTGTGCGCCCGCGTGCCACGCGGGCAGCCGCGCGCCGCCGCCGAACAGCTTCTCGCGCAGCGTCGGCGCGGGATCGTAGTCTTCCTTGTAGACGCCGCGGTTCTGCAGCTCCGGCACGACCCAGTCGACGAAATCCTCGAACGACTCGGGCATCACGGTGCGCGTCAGGTTGAAACCGTCGATGCCGGTTTCGTCGATCCACGCCTGCAGCTCGTCCGCGACCTGCGACGGCGAGCCGACGATCGGGTGATAGCGGCCGCCGAGCGACATCTGGTCGAGCATGCGGCGCACGGTCCACGCGCCGCTCGTGCTCTTGCGCGAGATCGCGTCGACCGCCGACTGGATCGAATCGGTCTTCACGTACGAGATCGGCTCGTCGAGCCCGTATTTCGCGAAATCGATGCCGGTAGAGCTCGCGAAATGCGCGAGGCCCGCCTCGGCGCTCGCGTAGCGCCGGTATTCGTCGAACTTCTCGCGCGCGAGCCGTTCGTTCTCGGCGGTGACGACGGTCACGCCCGCGAAGATCCTGATCGATGCCGGATCGCGCCCCTGCCGCGCCGCCGCCGCGCGGATGTCGAGCACCGCCGCGCGCGCGGCCGCCTTGCTCTGGCCGTTCACGAACACGCATTCCGCGTGCTTGCCCGCGAACTCGACGCCGCGCGCCGACGCGCCGGCCTGGTACAGCACCGGCGTGCGCTGCAGCGACGGCTCGCTCAGGTGGATCGCGTCGATCGAATAAAACGGCCCGTCGTGCTTCACGCGCCGCACCTTGCCCGGCTGCGCGAACACGCGCGCGCGCGCGTCGCGGATCACCGCATCGTCGTCCCAGCTCTGTTCCCACAGCTTGTAGACGACCGCCATGTAGTCGTCCGCGCGTTCGTAGCGGTCGTCGTGGCCGATCTGCTGCGCGAGGCCCATCCCGCGCGCGGCGCTGTCGAGATAGCCGGTGACGATGTTCCAGCCGATGCGGCCCTTCGTCAGGTGATCGAGCGTCGACATGCGCCGCGCGAACAGGTACGGCGGCTCGTAGGTCAGGTTCGCCGTCACGCCGAAGCCGAGATGCTTCGTGACCTGCGCCATCGCGGGCACGATCAGCAGCGGATCGTTCACGGGCACCTGCACCGATTCGCGCAGCGCGGCGTCCGGGCCGCCGCCGAACACGTCGTACACGCCGACGATGTCCGCGAGGAAGATGCCGTCGAACTTGCCGCGCTCGAGCGTCTTCGCGAGATCGGCCCAGTAGTCGAGATCGGTGTAGTGCGCGGAGCGGTCGCGCGGGTGAGTCCACAGGCCGTGGTTGATGTGACCGACGCAGTTCATGTTGAACGCGTTCAGCAGGATCTTCTTCTTGTTCGTGTTCGCCATGCGCGCCCCCGTCACCACGCGATCGCGTACAGCGTGCCGAACGCGTTGTCGAGCGCCTTGCGCACCGCGGGCGAGGTCTGGTAGATCGCGATGAACTTGCGGATGCGCGCGTCGTTCGCGCTCTCCGGCCGCACGACCCATTGCAGCGCGTAGTTCTTGTTCTCGGTGCCGTCGAACAGCAGCGCGCTGTTCGGGTCGGTGGTGCCCGCGAGCTTGATGAAGCTCGGGTAGCCCTGCGCGAGATCGACGTCGTCGAGCGAGCGCGCGAGCTGCGAGGCCTCGAGCGCGATGATCTTCAGGTGCTTCGGGTTCGCGACGATGTCGCGCGTCGTCGCGCGGTAGTCGATGCCCGGCGTCAGCGTGATGAGCCCCGCGCGCTGCAGCAGCAACAGCCCGCGCCCGCCGTTCACCGGATCGTTCGCGATCGCGACCTTCGCGCCGTCCTTCAGCTCGGCAAAGCTTTTCACCTTCTTCGAATACAGGCCGATCTTCATGATCGTGCCCGGCGCGATCGCGACGAAGTTGTAGCCGCCCTGCTTCTTCGCGTTCTCGAGGAACGGCACGTGCTGGAAGTAGTTGACGTCGATGTCCTTGTTCGCGAGCGCCGCGTTCGGCGTATTCCAGTCGGTGAACTCGATGATCTTCACGTCGAGCCCCTGCGCCTTCGCCTCCTTCGCGGCGATCTTCAGCGCGTCGATCTGCGGCGTGGTCGCGACGCCGACCTTGAGCGGCGCGGGTTCGGCGTGCGCGCCGGCGAACAGCGCGGCGCCGACGAGCGCCACGGCCAGCAGGCGGACGACGCGCGCGGCGCCGCGAACGGAAAGTACGGGATGCTGCATGGGAACCCACTCCAGTCGATAGACGGTGACGACGCATGCGCAAAGCCGCGGCGAGCGCGCGGGCGTTCTCCGGACAGGGCGTCATGCGAGAGGAAAAGTTCAGCCGATGATAGAGAGCGGCGCGGGAGCGGTCTACGAAGCGATTGTGCGAAGAAAATCTTCGTCAGCGATATGACCCGATCTGCGCCGGGCCGCGCCCGGCC
This sequence comes from Burkholderia stagnalis, assembly GCF_039848545.1. Taxonomy (NCBI): domain Bacteria; kingdom Pseudomonadati; phylum Pseudomonadota; class Betaproteobacteria; order Burkholderiales; family Burkholderiaceae; genus Burkholderia; species Burkholderia stagnalis. The sequence continues at coordinate 3,108,260 of NZ_CP156686.1, read as the reverse complement.
GGCTGAAATCTCGGCCTGCGCGCGGGGCCGATTCCGAAGTTTCGGAACACCCGTTTCCCGCCGCTTTCATCACACCAAAAAAACCCGCGTCAAATCAATGTATTACGGATTTTCTCGCGAGATCGCTCCTGGCACGGACGTTGCGTAATAGTCGGCACGCGATGCCGCCACGCGGCGCCGGCATTCCAAATCCAAGGAGACACGTGTTGCAGACCTCTACGTCCACCCCCGCTCACGCGGAGCCGATCGCCCAGCTCCGTTCCGACACCCGCACGCGCTTCTGGCCCGAAGGCTGGTGGAAGCTGATGGAGATCCGCATCGGCATCATCCCGCTGCCGATCTATTTCATCCTGTTCGCGCTGATCGTCGGCTTCTCGGTCACCGGCAAGGTGCCCGGCGAGATCTCGATGGCGATCGCGGTGCTCGCGTTCTTCGGCTTCACCTGCGCCGAACTCGGCAAGCGCCTGCCGCTCCTGCGCAACATCGGCGCCGCGGCGATCTTCGCGACCTTCGTGCCGTCCGCGCTGACCTACTATCACGTGCTGCCGAAGCCCGTGCTCACCCTCACGACCGAGTTCACGAAGTCGACCAACTTCCTGTACCTGTTCATCGCGTCGATCATCGTCGGCAGCATCCTGAGCATGGACCGGCGCGTGCTGATCCAGGGCTTCGTGAAGATCTTCGTGCCGCTCGCGGCCGGCTCGATCGCCGCGGCGATCGTCGGCACCGCGGTCGGCACCGCGCTCGGCCTCGGCGCGCGCCACACGCTGCTGTACATCGTCGTGCCGATCATGGCCGGCGGCGTCGGCGAAGGCGCGATCCCGCTGTCGATCGGCTATTCGGAACTGATGCACCTGCCGCAAGGCGAGATGTTCGCGATGGTGCTGCCGCCGGTGATGCTCGGCAGCCTGACCGCGATCATCCTGTCGGGCGCGCTCGACATGCTCGGCAAGCGCCTGCCGCACCTGACCGGCAACGGCCGCCTGCAAGTGGGCGAGCACGGCGACATGACGCCGGAGAACGAGGAGATCCGCGGCCACGTCGACGTCACGCACATCGCGGGCGCCGGCATCACCGCGATCACGCTGTACCTGGTCGGCCTGATGGCGCACAAGCTGTTCGGCCTGCCGGCGCCGGTCGCGATGCTGTTCCTCGCGGTGCTCGTGAAGCTCGCGCGCGCGGTGTCGCCGCCGCTGCAGGAAGGCGCGTTCGTCGTCTACAAGTTCTTCTCGACCGCCGTCACCTATCCGCTGCTGTTCGCGATCGGCGTCGCGATGACGCCGTGGGACAAGCTGACCGGCGCGTTCACGCTGGTCAACGTGATCACGATCGTCGCGACGGTCGCCACGCTGATGGGCACCGGCTTCGTGGTCGGCCGCCTGCTGAAGATGTACCCTATCGACACGGCCATCGTGAACGCGTGCCACAGCGGGCAAGGCGGCACCGGCGACGTCGCGATCCTGACCGCCGCGAACCGCATGCAGCTGATGCCGTTCGCGCAGATCGCCACCCGCATCGGTGGCGCGATCGTCGTCACGGTGACGCTGATCCTGCTGGCGCATCTCGGATGACGCGTCGCCGCGCGTCCCGTCGCGGCGGCCGCACGCGGCGCAGCGCCGCGGCCGGTTCGCCCGGCGCGCGGCGCGCGCACATTCGGCGGGCCGGCGACGGGCATCGATGAGGGCGAATGTGCAGAAGCGTTACAAGGGAATCGCATGGTGGGGCTGGGCGGCGGCCGCGGCGCTGTATGTCGGCGTGACGGCCGCCGCGGTCGAGTTCGCGTGGGATCGCGCGATCGACGGCCTGGAGGAAACCGGCGCGCACCGGCTCGACCTGTATGCGGCGAGCCTGAAAAGCGAGCTCGGGCGCTACGAGATGATGCCCGTGCTGATCGCCCGCCAGGACAGCGTGCGCGCGCTGCTGAAAGCCACGCCGCATGACGCGCCCGGCCTGCTGCACACCGTCAACACCTATCTCGAAGCCGTCAACCGCGATGCGGGCAGCGGCGCCGCCGACGTGATCGACCTGCAGGGCTCGGTGATCGCGGCCAGCAACTGGAACCAGCCGGTCAGCTTCGTCGGCACCAACGTGTCGTACCGGCCGTACTTCAAGGACGCGCTCGCGCACGGCAGCGGCCGCTTCTTCGGCATCGGCACCAACACGGGCATCCCCGGCCTCTACTTCGCGAGCGCGGTGCGCGACGACGGCGCGACGCTCGGCGCCGCCGCCGTCAAGGTGAGCGTCGACGCGCTCGAATCGGCGTGGCGCGCGCCCGGCGTCGCGGCGATGGTGGTCGACCGCAACGGCGTGATCGTGATCTCGACCGAACCCGAATGGAAATTCGCCGCGCTGCGGCCGATCACCGCGCAGCAGCAGAGCGACATCCAGGCCTCGCGGCAATACGCGGGCCGCACGGTCGAGGCGCTGCCCTACCGGCGCACCGACGAGCGCAACGCCGCCGCGTGGCTCGGCGTGTTTCCGGACCTGCGCCATGCGGGGCGCACCGCACGCTATCTCGTGATGTCGCGGCCCGCGCCGCAGGCCGGCGATTCGCTGATGGTGCTGCTCGACGTGTCGGGCGCGCGCCGCCAGCAGCAGATGGCGTTCGCGTTCGTGACGGGCGTGTTCCTGATCGCCGCGCTCTACGCCGCCTACGCGATCCAGCGGCGCCGCACGATCGCCGCGCGGCTCAACGCGCAGGACGCGCTGCGGCGCGCGAACGACCAGCTCGAGCTGACCGTCGCGCAGCGCACGGCCGCGCTGACGGCCGCGAACGAACGGATGCAGCAGGAGATCGTCGAGCGCGAACGCACCGAACAGCGCCTGCGCGATTCGCAGCAGGAAGTCGTGCACGCGGGCAAGCTCGCGGTGCTCGGGCAGATGGCCGCGGGCCTCACGCACGAGCTGAACCAGCCGCTCGTCGCGATCCGCACGCTGTGCGACAACGCGCGCACGTTCTTCGAGCGCAGCCAGCCGGCGCAGGCGCTCGCCAATCTCGAACGCATCGGCAAGCTCGTCGACAGCATGGCCGTGCTGACCGGCGAGCTGAAGACGTTCGCGCGCAAGCCGGATATCGAGCGCGTCGCGGTGTCGCTGGCCGAGGCGGTCGCGCATGCGCGGCTCATCTACGACGCGCGGATTCGCGACGAGGGCGTGACGCTCGACGTGCGGATTCCGCCGGGCACGACCGTATACGCGGAATCGAGCCAGTTGCAGCAGGTGATCGTGAATCTGCTGGGCAACGCGCTCGACGCGGTGCATGATGCGGCCCGGCGCGAGATCGTCATCGCCGCGCACGGGCCGGACGCGCACGGCCGCGTGCGCTTCACGATCGCCGACAGCGGCGCGGGCATCGCGCCGGACGTGCTCGCGCATCTGTTCGAGCCGTTCGTCACGACCAAGCCGCGCGGCCAGGGGCTCGGGCTCGGCCTTGCGATCACGTCGCGCATCGTCGAGGGGTTCGGCGCGAAGATCGGCGCGGCCAACCGCGACGAAGGCGGCGCGCAGTTCAGTATCGAATTCGCGGCGGCCACGCCGCAAAGGACAGACCATGGAAGATGAGATTCGGGTGCTGGTCGTCGAGGACGATGAGAACGTCCGGATCGGCGTCGAGCAGGCCGTCGCGCTCGCCGGGTTTCCGGTGAGCGCGTTTGCGTCGGCTGCCGACGCGCTGGAACACGTCGCGCCGGGCGCGCCGATCGTGATCGTGTCGGACGTGCGGATGCCGGGCATCGACGGGCTGCAGCTGCTCGACCGCGTGATGGCCGTCGATGCGCAGATCCCGGTCGTGCTGATCAGCGGCCACGCGGACATCTCGACGGCCGTCGGCGCGATGCAGGTGGGCGCGTACGACTTCATCGAGAAGCCGTTCTCGTCCGACGTGATCGCCGGGCGGGTCGCGCGCGCGGTCGAGAAGCGGCGCCTCACGCTCGAGGTGCAAGGGTTGCGCGCGGCGCTGCACAACTGGCAGGGCATCGAGGCGTTCGTGCTCGGCAAGTCGCCGGCGATGGCCGACGTGCGCAAGAAGATCCTGCGGCTCGCCGATACGTCGGTGTCGGTGCTGATCACCGGCGAGACGGGCACCGGCAAGGAGCTGATCGCGCGCAGCCTGCACGACTTCGGCGGCCGGCGCGACGCGCATTTCGTCGCGCTGAACTGCGGCGGGCTGCCGGAGCAGGTGTTCGAAAGCGAGCTGTTCGGCCACGAGGCCGGCGCGTTCACGGGCGCGATCAAGAAGCGCATCGGCAAGATCGAGTGGGCGCACGGCGGCACGCTGTTCCTCGACGAGATCGAAACGATGCCGATCGCGCTGCAGGTCAAGATGCTGCGCGTGCTGCAGGAGCGCGTGATCGAGCGGCTCGGCGCGAACGAGCTGATTCCGGTCGATTGCCGCGTGGTCGCCGCGTCGAAGGCGGACCTCGCCGAGCTCGCGGCCGACGGGCGCTTTCGCGCCGACCTGCTGTACCGGCTGAACGTCGCGCAGATCGAGCTGCCGCCGCTGCGCGAACGGCGCGAGGACGTGCCGCTGCTGTTCGAGCACTTCGTGCTCGCGGCCGCGCGGCGGTTCGGGCAGCCGGCGCCCGTGGTGTCCGCTGCGCAGGTTTCCGAACTGATGACGCACCAGTGGCCCGGCAACGTGCGCGAACTGCAGAACGTCGCCGACCGCTTCGTGCTCGGGCTGACCGGCGACAGCCTGCTGTCGGCCGGCGGCGCCGCCGCGAAGGGCGGCACGCTCGCGGAGCAGCTCGCGTATTTCGAGCGGATGCTGATCGAGGACATGCTGCGCCGGCACAACGGCAACGTGGCGGACGCCAGCGTCGAACTCGGGATGCCGAAGAAGACGCTCTATCACAAGCTGCGCAACCTGAAGATTCCCGCGCGCGGCGACGCGGCGGCCGACGGCGGCGATGCTTAGGGCCTGTTCACGCATATCGAATCGGGCATGCCGTGGCCACGCGCGGCTGCCCACGCAACGCGAACGAGGATCGGAATACGCATGGATCGCATCACCCTCACCGACGCAGGCCAGCTCGACGGCTACCTGATCCGGGGCATCACGCACGCGCAGAAGACGTTCCGGCCCGGCGACTGGCCCGAGCGCCTCGCGGGCGTCATCACGCTGTTCGTCGGCGAGAAGCGGCCGGGCTTTCCGAGCGCGCTCACGCGGCTCGCGACGCCTGTCGTCGACAGCGGCGCCAAGTGCCTGCTCGTCTCGCATGAACTGCAGGCCGTATGCCCCGACGCATTCGCGTTCGTGATGCAGTTCGCCCGCGACAACGACCTGCCGGTCGACGCGCGCCCCGCGCCCGCTTTGGCGGCCCGCTGACGGCGGGCCGGCCGCCCGCTTTTCCCGCTTTTCCCGCTTCTCCCCCCTCTCCCGCTTCGCTGCCGCGCCGGGCTCACCGGCCCGCGGCACGCCGCCGCTCGGCCCGCGCGAAATCATCAGACCAATTGATCGCCAAGCTGAAGGCCCTTTCTACGACAGGGGTTTGCGGTGTTGGTATCAAGGAAATTGATCGATGCAATGAGAATTATCCATTTTTCTTAAATGCCGCCGTCGGGCATAGTTGCGACGTGATGACGCACCTGCGAGTTTTTCACTCATGAACATGCGAATCGAGCCTTCGGTGCTCGCGAACCCCGACCTGCAATTTGCGACGCTGTCGTCAGGCATCAGCCTGCCTTACGTCGAGAAGGGCACGGGCGCGCCGATGATCTTCGTCCATGGATCGCTCTGCGATTACCGCTACTGGGACGCGCAGCTCGCGTCGCTGTCCGCGCACTACCACTGCATCGCGCCGAGCCTCAGCCACTACTGGCCGGCCGTCGAGGCAGGCATCCAGAACGAGTTCGCGTGGCAGAACCACGTCGACGAGCTGGCCGAATTCATCGACGCGCTCGATCTCGGCCCCGTGCACCTGGTCGGCCACTCGCGCGGCGGCAGCGTTGCGTTCAACGTCGCACGCCATCGCCCCGATCTCGTCGCGACGCTGACGCTCGCCGATCCGGGCGGCCCGCTGCAGCAGGACGGCGTGCGCGAGGAAGCGAAGCTGCCGCCGGCCGCGATCGCGCTGCGCACGAAGGCCGTGAGCCTGATCGAGCACGGCGACGTCGAGGCCGGGCTCGAGATGTTCGTCGATTCGGTCAGCATCCCCGGCGCGTGGAAGAAGAGCACGTCGCGCTTTCGCACGATGGCGATCGACAACGCGAGCACGCTGCCGAAGCAGCTGCGCGACGCGCTGCCTGCGTATACGCGCGGCGCGGCCGCCGACATCGCGTGCCCCACGCTGCTGATCGACGGGCAGCGCAGCCCGAAGATGTTCCGCCACAACGTCGAGACGCTCGCGCAGTGGATCGGCGGTGCGCAACGGCAGACCGTCGCCGGTGCGTCGCACGGCATGAACGCCGCGGCGCCGGGCGTGTTCAATCGCTACGTGCACGAATTCGTCGCCGCGTAAGCGTTCTTCAGGCCGCGCGCCCATTTCCTCCGAAACGCGACCGGGCCGCGCGATGCGCGCCCGGTGCCTGCCGCGCTCAACCGCCGTGCGTCGCCGGCGCCGCCGTCCCGTAGATCTGCCTGCGCAATTCCGCGAGCCGCATATCGAGCGCTGCACGCTGCTGCTCGCGGTCCGGCACGGTGCGCGTCACCTCGTCGATGATCTTGCGGCTCTCCGCCACATAGGCCGCGTCCTGCCGCTCGCGCGCCGGCGACGGCGCACGCGCGCCCATCGCGAGATCGCGCAGGTGCTCGCGCAGCGCATCGCTGCCCGCGCGACGCGCGGCCGCATCGGGTTCCGCGTCCTGCCACAGCAGATCCGCGATGCCGGACGCTTCGTGCGGATCGAGCGCCCCCGCATCCGCGCCGGCGCGCAAACGCGCGAGCAGTTCGCGCGCGCGCGCCTGCCGCTCGGCAGCGCCGAGCGTCGCGCGGTCGTGCGCATAGCCGTCGAACTGCGCGTGGAAGTCGGCGGGCGAGGCAGTCGAAGCGTTCGTCATGCGGGTTTCCTGTTGAAGGGCAGGTGGAGAATCGGCTGGCCGCGCGGCGTCCAGGCGGCTGGTCCACAACACGGCGGCCGATGCGACGGTGCCTGCCGCCAGCACCACGCCACCCCACAACACGCGATCGCGGCTCATGCTGCGCTCCCGGTGACGCGCGCGAATAGCGGATCGGTGATGCTCGCCGCGCCCGTCTCGACGTGGCCGGCCAGCGCGCGCAGATAGTCCGCATCCGCGTCGACCGTCACGCTCAGGTCGTACCAGCCGCCGCTTCCGGCCAGGTTCCACACCGTCTCGACCGTCGCGCCCGGCTCGATGGCGCCGGCGCGCGGCGCGACACCGTAGCCGTTGTCCGTGATCGTCGCGGTGAGCCGCGCGTTGCCGGCGTTGCGCATCCGCACGACGAGCCCGCCGTCGACGCGATACGCGACGCTCACGTCGAGCAGCGCCGCGCTCGCCGTCGCGCCGCCCTTGAAGCGGCGATAGAAACCGTTCGGCCCGTATGCGGCGAGATCGTAGCGCCCCTGCGTATCGCGCACCGGCCACCATTGGTCGCTCAGCACGCGGCCGTTCTGGATCGTGTAGAAGCGCGGGCCGTTCTGCGCGAGCGCGTCGTGCACGTGGAACACCGCGGCCGACGTGCCGGCCGCGTTGCCGGGCAGCGCCTTGCCGTTGTTCGCGAAGCTCACGTTCAGCACGCCCGCGCGCACGTCGAGCGCGGCCTCGACGAACAATTCGTACGGCACCGGGCGCAGTTTGCGCTGGCCCGGCTCCTGCACGGGCAGCGGCGCATTCTCGGCCGGGTAGCCCGCCGGATAGCTCGGCTTCGCAAGGTAGTACTGGACCCAGTACGCGTTGTCGAGCTGCGCCTTGGTCGCCGTGAGGTCGAGCAGCGCGGACGGCACCGCGGCATCGGCGTCGCCCGCGAAATCGAACGCCGAGCTCAGGTCGCCGCACACCGCGCGGCGCCACGGCGTGATGTTGGTTTCGTAGACGCCCGGATGATCGTCGACGAAGCGCTTCTCGATGAAGCGGATCACCGACGTGTGGTCGAACACCTCGGAACAGGTCCAGCCGCCCTTCGACCACGGCGAGATCGCGATCAGCGGCACGCGCGTGCCGAGCCCGATCGGCAGCCCCGACTGCTGCTCGATCTCGCCTTCGACGCTGACCGTCGACAGCCCCTTGCCGGCCTTCCACGGCGGCACGGGCGCCGTCACATGATCGTAGAAGCCGTCGCCTTCGTCGTAGCAGAGCAGGAACACCGTCTTCGCCCACACGGCCGGGTTCGACGTGAGCGCATCGAGGATCCGCGACACGAACTCCTCACCGAACGACGGCCCCCACCATGGATGCTCGGACGACGAGAACGGCGGCACGATCCACGACACCTGCGGCAGGCGGTCGGCCAGCACGTCGTCGCGCAGCGACGCGATGCCGCGCGCGGTCATCCCGCGCTGGTACAGCGGCGAGCTCGTCGGTGCCGACTTGAATTGCGCGAACCACGCCAGCGCGTTGCAATCGAAATTGTTCGTGTTGTCGATCCAGTAGCGGCTCGACACGACATTCCACACGTCCCGATACGAGCCGACGCCGCCTTCCTGGTAGATCCGCCAGTCGATGCCGGCCTGCTGCAGGCGTTCCGGGAAGGTTGTCCACGACACCGTGCCGGTGCGGTCGCCCATGAAGTTGGACGTCGCGACCTGGCTGCCGTCGGGGTTCGGCGACGCGCGGCCCGTCATCAGGTACAGCCGGTTCGGGTTGGTGGGCCCCATCATCGACTGGTGATACGCATCGCAGATCGTGAACGCGTTCGCGAGCGGATAGTAGTAAGGCAGGTCGGTGCGCTTGAAATAGCCCATCGCCTCGGGCCACTGCACGGCCATCCACTTGTCGTTGCGGCCCTCGTTCCACAGCTGGTGGAACGGATCCCAGTCGTGGTATTCGGACGTCATCCACTGCGCCCACGTCTTCGACGTGTCGAGGTGCCAGGGCACGTAGTCGCGGCCCTTGTAGTTCTGATACCAGATCGCCTTGCCGTCGGGGCGTGCGACCGCGCGCGGATCGTTGAAGCCGCGCACGCCCGGGAAGGTGCCGAAGTAATGGTCGAACGCGCGGTTCTCCTGCATCAGCACGACGATGTGCTGCACGTCGCGGATCGTTCCGGTCACGCGGGCCGGCTCGACGGCGAGCGCGCGCCGGATGGATTCGGGCACCGCGGCCGCGAGTGCCGAAGCACCGGCGGCCTGGGCCGAGCGGATCAGGAACGTACGACGATCGAGTCGCGGCATCGACACACTCTCCTCGTTTTTTGACTCACGGGATGGAATGGATGAGCGCGCAACGAAGCCGCGCGCCACATCGTTTCGTCGAATTCTAGGAAGCGCGATCGGACAATTTTGTTAAGCCGCGACGAAAAACCAGACGATTGCGACATTAGAAGTCTTCTACCAATCGTCCTTCGATGCGGCCGGGTGGCCGCGCCAGTCAGGCGCGCAGGTGCTGGCTGAGTCGGTATTCGTTCAGCACCTGATCCATGACCCAGCTCGTTCTGGCCGCGTGGGTGGGCTCCAGATCGGGCTGGCAAGCGCTCGCCCCCGTCAGGCTCCGGACCACGCATTCGATCAGCGGTTGCTGGATATGCACGGGATTCCCGATCGCGAATCGCTGCTCGGGTTCGCCCGGCCGCGTGACGACGATGTCCCCATCGCCGAACGTCGCAAACGTGATTTGCCCTTCGCTGCCGACCACGCGAACCTCGTCGTACCGCTCATGGCACGCGAAATTCCACATCCCGCAGCCGTGCATGCCGTTGCGGAAGAGGAACGACATCGATACGCAGTCTTCCGCGGGATAGGCATTCGACTGCGAACTGGCATGCCCGCGCACCGACGTGATTTCGCCGAACAGGAAATCGAGGATGTCGAGCGTATGGCACGCCAGATCGACGAAGAGGCCGCCGCCCGAGATGTCCGGCATGACCGTCCACGGAAGCTCGGCCGGGTTCCGGTATCGCGCTTCGAGCGGCCGATGAAGCATGCAGGTGACGAACCGGGGCGTTCCGATGCAGGCGCCCGACGCGATCAGCTCGCGGATCTTCAGGAAGCGGGGCAGGCGTCGGCGGTAATAGGCGACGAACAGCGGCGTGCCGTTGGCCCTCGATGCCGCGAGCATCTCCGCGCACTCCTGCGCATTCAGGGCCATCGGTTTTTCGACGTACACGGGCTTGCCCGCCTCCATGCACTCGATCGCGTATGCCTTGTGCATGTTCGGCGGCGTCGCCACATACACCGCGTTGACTTCCGGATCCTCGATGAGGCCGGTGGCATCCGCGTACCAGCGCGGGACGTGATGCCGACTCGCGTAATCCGCCGCCAGCCGGGCATCGCGGCGCATGACGGCAACCACGCGCGAGTTGGCCACCTTCCCGAAGGCCGGGCCGCTCTTCACTTCGGTCACCGCGCCGCAGCCGATGATGCCCCAGCGTACTTCCGTCATGCGTTCTTCCATTCGATCGACCTGCGATACGCTTTCGATTCGTGCCAATATACGCGCGTCGCCGCCCGCGCAGGACGCGAGGGTGCGGCCTACGCCTGCGGTTCGGCGTGGCGCGTCACCGCGTCCGGCAGCCCGAACACGGCGTCGAACGACCAGTTGTAGACGAACGTGAAGATCGGGAAGAACACGATCAGCACGGCGTCGAACAGGAACGCCTGAAGCAGCGACACGTCGAGCCACCACGCGATCAGCGGGATCAGGAACGTCACGAGCGCGACCTGGAACCCGATCGCGTGCAGCACGCGGCGCCCGACCGAGCGGGTGGTCGCCGCGCGGCGCCGCTCCCATGCCTCGAACGCGAGGTTGTACAGGAAATTGACGACGACGCCCGTCGTCGAGATCATCACCCCCAGCATGCCGCTTTTCGCGGCGCCCGCGCCGCTCAGCGCACCCAGCGTCGCGGACGCGACCAGGATGCCGAGCACCTCGAACAGCACGACATAGACGATGCGTCTCTTCCAGCCTTGCATGACCACTCACCTGCGAATCGAACAAGGCGCCGAGACTAACAGCGAGGCGGCCGTCCGCAAAAGTCAGGTCCTTTCAATTCTGCTTACAGGAGGCGTCTCGTGCTCACCAGCGACCACATCGACATGCTGCTGACCGTCATCGACAAAGGCTCCTTCTCCGCCGCCGCGCGCGCGCTCGGCCGCACGCCGTCGGCCGTCAGCATGGCCATCGCGAATCTCGAGGCCGAGCTGGGCCTCGCGCTGTTCGACCGCGGCACGCGCGAACCCACGCCCACTGCGGCGATGACGGCCTTGCTGCCCGACGCGCGGTCGATCGCCGAACGGCTGCAAGCATTGCGCGCGCATGCGCAGCACCTGTCCGCGGGCGTCGAGGACACGCTGCGCATCGGCCTTGCCGCCGAGATCGACGGCGCGCCCGTCGCGCAGGCGCTGACCGCCGTCGCCTCAACCTACCCGGCGCTGGCGATCAGCGTCACGACGGCGCCGCAGGACGTGATCGTCGACGCGCTGCATCGCTCCGCGGTGGACCTGTGCGTCGCGTACGGCGGGCTCGATCTCCATCCGCAGGAGCAGATTCATGCGCTGTGGGCCGAGACGCTCGTCGCGGTCGCCGCGCCGGGCCATCCGCTGGTTGCCGATGGTGCGCGGCCGGCAGCGATCGAGCGGCTGTCGGGCTTCCGGCAGATCGTGATCGCCGATGCCGATACGCCGCTGACCGATATCCGGCCCGTGATCGGCAGCCGCACGTGGAAGGTCGACGACATGGCCACCGCGATCGCGCTCGTGAAGGCCGGCCACGGCTGGGCGAACTTGCCGGAATCCGTGATCGGGCGTCATGTCGACGCCGGCGAGCTCACGCGACTGGTATTCGCGAATATTCGCAATGGTTTGACGCTGCCCGTTTATCTGCGCCTGCCGAAGCACACGGGGCTCGGCAAGGCGGCGGGCGAGCTGGTGCGGGCGCTAAGGGCGACTGGTGCGGTGGGCTGACGATCGCGGGCTAACGACCGCGGCAGCGCCGCGCGCGTCAGTTCGCGGGCGCCGGCGGGGATAGGCCGTTAGTTGCGGCACGAATGCCGTGCCGGTCGTTCTCCTGGCCGCATGACGTACTATTTCCAGGTTGCGAAAATGAACCACGTATCGACCTGAAGGAGACGCGAATGACAGCATCCGTCACGAACCGGAAAGAGGTGGCGCCATGACAACCGACGAAATCAACCGCCCGATCACGCCGTCGCAAACCGCGCTCGTCGTCATGCATTACCAGACCGACATACTCGGGCTCTTTCCATCCGTCGCGCCGGCCTTGCTCGCCAATACGCGCCAGCTCTGCGACGCCGCGCGGGCCAAGGGCGTCGGCGTGTATTTCGCCAACCTGCGTTTCAGTCCGGGCTATCCGGAAGTCAGCCCGCTGAACAAGAACGGGCAAGGCATCAAGCGGCTGGGGCTCTTCGTCGAAGACCGGACCGCGCCCGAACTGGGCCGGCAGGCCCACGAACCGCTGATCGCCGCGCACCGGGCCAGCGTGTTCTTCGGCACCGATCTGGCGGTGCGACTGTCCGCGCAAGGCGTCGATACGCTGATCATGGTCGGCATTGCGTCGACCGGTGTCGTGCTGTCGTCGGTCGCGTATGCGAGCGACGCGGATTTCCGCCTGTTCACGGTCAAGGATTGTTGTTACGACCCGGACCCGGTCGTACACGACCATCTGTTCTCCACCGCATTCGATTCGCGCACGACGGTGCTGTCGCTCGCGGATGCGTTGCGCCTGCTTGCCTAGACGTTCGACGTCCGCACCAAAACAAACCCCGGCCACGCGGCTCATCGCCGCGCGCCGGGGTTCGATGTTCATCCGGGCGATGCATCCCGCCGCATCGCCCGCCACGCTCGCTCAACGCGCGGCGACTTCGTCCTTGCCGCGCGCCGCGTCGCCGACCGCCGCCGGGGCATCGCCCCACCCGCCGCCCAGCGCGCGGATCAGGTTCACGGTGGACACCGCCTGCGTGCCCGTCAGCGCATTCGACTGCAACTGCGACACGAGCACCGAGCGCTCGCTGTCGATCACGTCGAGATAGCTGACCTCGCCTTCCTGATACTGGGTGCGCGACAGCGTCGCCGCACGCCGCGACGCGTTGACGGCCGAATCCTGCGCGCGAATCTGGTCGTCGAGCAGCCGCAGGTCGGCCAGATTGTCCTCGACCTCGCGGAACGCGACGAGCACCTGCTGCCGGTAGTTCGCAACCTGTTCGTCGTACTGCGCGCGCGCCTGCTGCACGCCCGCGGCACGCCGCCCGCCGTCGAACAGCGGCAGCGTCAGCGCGGTGCCCGCGAACGGCCCGAGCAGGAACGTGCGGCTCGACCACATGAACAGGTTGCCGAGCGTCGATGCTTCAAAGCCGGCCGCACCGGTGATGTCGAGCTTCGGGAAGTACGCCGATTTCGCGAGCCCGATGCGCGCGTTCGCCGCGGCCATCGCGCGCTCGGCCGCCGCCACGTCGGGGCGGCGTTCGAGCAGCGCCGACGGCAGGCCCGCCGGCACCCTCACCGCGACCGGCACGAGCGGCGTTTCCTTGAACGCGAAATCCGCCGGCGCCTTGCCGAGCAGGATCGCGAGCGCGTGCTCGGACGCCGCGCGGCGACGCGCGACGCCAACCGCATCGGCCTGCGCGGTCGCCAGTTCGTTCTTCGCGCGCGACACGTCGAGCTCGCTGATGTCGCCCTCGTTGAAGCGGCGCTGCACGAGCTTCAGCGCCTGTTCACGCAGTTCGACCGTGCGGCGGTACAGGTCCTGGTCGGAATCGAGCCGGCGCAGCTCGAAGTAGTTCTGCGCGACGTCCGCCTGCAGCGCGAGCTGCACCGAACGGAACAGCGCCTCGCTCTGCGCCTCGTCCGCACGCGATGCCTCGACGTTGCGGCCCACGCGGCCGAACAGGTCCGCTTCATACGACACCGTGCCCTCCGCGCGCCACAGCGTCGAATTGACCGGGCCGCTGCCCTGCGGCAGCGACTGCGACGCCGACGACAGCCCCTGACGCGTCGGCCCGAAGCCTGCGCCGACCTGCGGGAACCATTGCGAGCGCGCCGAGCGGGTGGCCGCGCGCGCTTCCTCGACGCGCGCCGCCGCGGCCTTCAGGTTCTGGTTCGCGGCGAGCGCCTGCGCTTCGAGCGAATCGAGCACCGGATCGCCGAACGCCTTCCACCATTCGCCGCGATGCGCGGCATCCGACGGCTCGGCGGTTTTCCACGTGCCGGCCTGCTCGCCGGCCGCGAGCGCCGGCGCTTCCTTGAACGCGGCGGGCGTTGCAACGTCCGGCCGCTTGTAGTCGGGCCCGACCGCGCAGGCGGCCAGCAGCGATACGAGCAGGCCGCTCGCCGCCGCCAGCTTCGCGATGCGCATCAAACCAGATTGAGTCTTCGAGTTATCCATCGTGTTGTCCTCAAGCATCCGAAGCCGGCACGCCCGGCGCCGGAACGCCATAGCCGGCCGAATCCTTGCCGGCGACGTGAATCTTGCCGCCCGCGAGTGTGCGCAGCACCACATAGAACACCGGCGTCAGCATCAGGCCGAACAGCGTCACGCCCAGCATCCCGAAGAACACCGCGACCCCCATCGCATGGCGCATCTCCGCACCCGCGCCGGTCGACGTGACGAGCGGCACGACGCCCATGATGAACGCGATCGACGTCATCAGGATCGGCCGCAGCCGCAGCCGGCTCGCCTCGATCGCCGCCTCGAGCGGTGTCCTGCCGTCGTGCTCCAGCTCGCGCGCGAACTCGACGATCAGGATCGCGTTCTTCGCCGACAGCCCCACCAGCACCATCAGGCCGATCTGCGTGAAGATGTTGTTGTCGCCCTGCGTGAGCCACACGCCCGTGAGCGCCGACAGAATGCTCATCGGCACGATCAGGATCACCGCGAGCGGCAGCGTCAGGCTTTCATACAGCGCGGCGAGCACAAGGAACACGAGCAGCACGCTGATCGGGAACACCCAGATCGCCGAATCGCCCGCGAGGATCTGCTGGTACGTGAGGTCGGTCCACTCGAAGCGCACGCCGCGCGGCAGCGTCTCGTGCGCGATCCGCTCGATCGCGGCCTGCGCCTGCCCCGACGAGAAGCCCGGCGCCGGGCCGCCGTTGATGTCGGCCGCCGTGTAGCCGTTGTAGCGCACCACCATCTCGGGGCCGAACGTCGGCGTCACGGTGACGAGCGACGACAGCGGCACCATCTCGCCCGCGCCGTTGCGCGTCTTCAGCTGCAGGATGTCGTCCGCGCGCTGGCGGAACGGCGCATCCGCCTGCACGCGCACCTGGTACACGCGGCCGAAGCGGTTGAAGTCGTTCACGTACAGCGAGCCGAGATACACCTGCATCGTGTTGAACACGTCGGTGACCGACACGCCGAGCTGCTTCGCCTTCACGCGATCGAGATCGACGTTGAGCTGCGGCACGTTGATCTGGTAGCTCGTGAACAGCGGGCCGAGTTCGGGCGCCTGCTGCGCGCGCTTGATGAAGTCGTTGGTCGCATCGGCGAGCTTCGCGTAGCCGACCGCGCCGCGATCCTCGATCTGCAGCTTGAAGCCGCCGAGCGTGCCGAGGCCGAGCACCGGCGGCGGCGGGAACACCGCGACGAACGAATCCTTGATCGCGCCATATTGCTGGTTCAGCGCGCCCGCGATCGCGCCGGCCGACAGCGCCTTGCCGTGCCGTTCCGAGAACGGCTTCAGCGTGACGAACACGATGCCCGCGCTCGAGCTGTTCGTGAAGCCGTTCACCGACAGCCCCGGGAACGCCACCGCGCTCTCGACGCCCGGCTGCTTCAGCGCGATCGAGCCCATGTCGCGGATCACCTTCTCGGTGCGGTCGAGCGACGCGCCGTTCGGCAGCTGCGCGAACGCGATCAGGTATTCCTTGTCCTGCGCGGGCACGAAGCCGCCCGGCACGACCTTCGACACCAGCAGCGTCGCGCCCACCAGCGCAACGTACACGCCGAGCATCACGGCCTTCCTCGACAGCACGCCGCGCACGCCGTGGCCGTAGTGCTCCGCACCGCGATGGAACACCTTGTTGAAGCGCTTGAAGAAGCCGCCGAGCACGCGGTTCATCACGCGCGTCAGCCAGTCTTCCTTGTCGCCATGGCCCTTCAGCAGGATCGCCGACAGCGCCGGCGACAGCGTCAGCGAGTTGAACGCCGAAATCACCGTCGAGATCGCGATCGTCATCGCGAACTGCTTGTAGAACTGGCCCGTCAGGCCCGACATGAACGCGAGCGGCACGAACACGGCGACCAGCGTGAGCGCGATCGCGATGATCGGCCCGCTCACTTCCTGCATCGCCTTGTAGGTCGCCTGCCGGGCGGTCATCCCGTTCTCGATGTTGCGCTCGACGTTTTCCACCACCACGATCGCGTCGTCGACCACGATACCGATCGCGAGCACCATCCCGAACAGCGACAGTGCGTTGATCGAATACCCGAAGCCGAGCAGCAGCGAGAACGTGCCGACGATCGACACCGGCACCGCGATCAGCGGAATGATCGACGCGCGCCAGGTCTGCAGGAACACGATCACGACGATCACGACCAGCGCGATCGCCTCGAGCAGCGTGTGCACGACGGCCTTGATCGACGAACGCACGAACTGCGTCGGGTCATAGACGATCTTGTAGTCGACGCCCGCCGGCATGTCCTGCTTCAGCTCGGCCATCGTCTTGCGCACTTCGTCCGAGATCTGCAGCGAGTTCGCGCCCGGCGACTGGTTGATCGCCATCGCGACGGCCGGCTTGTTGTCGAGCAGCGAGCGCAGCCCGTACTCGGACGCGTCGAGCTCGATCCGCGCGATGTCGCGCAGGTGCGTGACGCCGCCGTCCGGCGTCGTCTTCACGACGATGTCGCCGAACTCGTCTTCCGTCTGCAGGCGGCCGCGCGCGTTCACCGACAGCTGCAGCGGCGTGCCCGGCAGCGACGGCGACGCGCCGATCACGCCGGCCGCGACCTGCACGTTCTGCTCGCGGATCGCCCGCACGACATCCTCGGCGGCGAGGCCGCGCTGCGCGACCTTCTGCGGATCGAGCCACACGCGCATCGCGTAGTCGCCCGAACCCCACAGCTGCACCTGGCCGACGCCCTGGATCCGCGACAGGCGGTCCTTCACGTTGATCAGCGCGTAGTTGCGCAGGTAGGTCATGTCGTAGCGGTTGTCCGGCGAGATCAGGTGCACGACCATCGTCAGCGTCGGCGAGCTCTTCACCGTGGTGATGCCGAGCCGCTGCACGTCTTCCGGCAGGCGCGGCAGCGCCTGGTTCACGCGGTTCTGCACGAGCTGCGTGGCCTTGTCCGGATCGGTGCCGAGCTTGAACGTGACGGTGATCGTCATGTTGCCGTCGCTGTTCGCCTGCGACTGCATGTACAGCATGTCCTCGACGCCGTTGATCTGCTCCTCCAGCGGCGACGCGACCGTCTCGGCGATCACCTTCGGGTTCGCGCCCGGATACTGCGCCTTGACGATCACCGACGGCGGCACGACTTCCGGGTATTCCGAAATCGGCAGCAGGAACATCGCGATCACCCCGCCGAGCAGGATGATGACCGATAGCACCCCTGCGAAGATCGGGCGATCGATAAAGAATTTGGATATGTTCATGAATGGCTCTGTCTGGTTCGACGCGAAAGCGTGGCGGGCGGGCCGCTTACGAATTCGCCTTCGCCGGTGCAGCGGGCTTCGCGTTGCCCGCGAGCGGCGCGGACGGCGCATCGCCGCCCGTCATCGGCACCATGTGCGGCTTGACCTGCTCGCCGGGGCGCACGCGCTGCGTGCCGTTGACGATCACGCGGTCGCCGGCGGCGAGGCCGCTGACGATCACGCGCCGGTTGCCGTGCTGCAGCCCCTGCTGCACTTCGCGGTACGACACGCGGCCCTGCTGGTCGACGACGAACACGAACTTCTTGTCCTGGTCGGTATTGATCGCCGCGTCGTCGACGAGCAGCGCCGGGTGCGGCGCGCTGCCGCCCACCTTCACGCGCGCATAGAGGCCCGGGACGAGCGCGCCGTCCGCGTTGTCGAAGCGCGCGCGCACGCGGATCGTGCCGGACGACGTGTCGAGGCGGTTGTCGACCGAGTCGATCGTGCCGCTGCGCGAGTAGCCGCTCTCGTTCGCGAGGCCGAGCTCGACCGGCACCTTGCGGCCGTCGCGCGCGCCGTTGATGTATTGCAGGTAGGTCTGCTCGTCCGCGTCGAACGACGCGTAGATCGGCGACACCGACACGAGCGTCGTCAGCGGCGCGGCCGATGCGCCGGCCGACACGACGTTGCCGAGCGTGATCTCCGCGCGCGACACGCGGCCCGACACGGGCGCGGTGATTCGCGTGTAGCCGAGATCGATGCGCGCGGTTTCGAGCGCGGCCTCGGCCGCCTTCAGGTTCGCGCTCGCTTCGCGCGCGGCGTTCTGCTTCTCGTCGTAGTCGCGCTTCGCGATCGCGTTGTCGCCGATCAGCCGCTGCGCGCGCTGCCAGTCGCTTTGCGCGTAGCCGTTGCGCGCCTGCGCGGCCGCGAGCTGGGCAGCCGCGCGATCGACCGCGGCCTGGTACGGGCGCGGGTCGATCACGAACAGCACGTCGCCCTTCTTCACGAGCGCGCCGTCCTTGAAGTTGACCGACACGATCGTGCCCGACACCTGCGGGCGCACGTCGACCTTCTCGATCGCTTCGAGACGGCCGGAATAGCTTTGCCAGTCGGTCACGGTCTGCGGCACGACGGTGGCGACGTCGACTTCGGGCAGCGGCGCCGCCTGTTTCTCGGGTGCGCTCGCATTGACGCGCAGCGCGCCGAACGTGCCCAGCCCGACGACGGCGAGCGTCGCGATCGCGGCAACCGCGATCCGGGTGCGAGGGGTGCGTAGGATGGCCATGGTGATCTCCAAGTGAGCGTGGATTGGATTGGTTATTCGGTTCGATTCGCGATTCGGTTCGGCTGGCACGCCTGGAAGCGGCACTGGAAGAAGCGCACGGCTTCCTCGAACGCGGCCTCGTGCGTCGCAAGCGCCGCGTGCGTAATGTCCGGGTAGCGGATTACCTGCGTCAGCACGCCGGACGAGATCAGGCAGCCCGCGTATTTCTCCGCCTCGACGTGCAGCACGTCGTTCTGCGCGGTGACGATCAGCGTCGGCGGCAGGCCTCCGAGGCGCACCGACTCGAGCGGCGCCGCATACGGGTGCATGCGCTGCGACGCCTGCGGCAGGTAGGCGCGGTAGCACGCCGCGCATTCCCGCGCGGTGATGTCGGACGCGAGGCGCTCGGCGTCGCCGATGCGCGTCATGCTCGGGTCGAGCATCGGGCCGAACAGCGCCTGCGCGGCGATCGGCACGTCGCCGCGGTCGCGCGCGATGAAGGCGAGGCAGTTCGCGAGCTGGCCGCCCGCGTCATGGCCGGCGACGCCAATCTTCTTCGGATTGCCGCCGAACGCGCGGGCGCGGGTCGCGGCCCACACCGCCGCGCGATATGCGTCTTCCGGCGCGGCCGGAAACGGATGCGCGGGCGCCAGCGAATAGTCGACGGAGACTACGAGTGCCGGTAAGCGTTCTGCTAAAAAGCGCGCGGCGAAATCGGCGTCGTCGAGCGTGCCGCGCACGAAGCCGCCGCCGTGGAAGTAAAGCACTACCGGCAGTCCGGTTTTATCGGGACGGCGATAGATGCGCAGTGCAATGTCCTGCGCATAGCCGGGGATCTCCACCTCGGCGACCGTCAACGCCGCGCCGGCATTGGCATTGGCCGGCAGCGCGGCTTTCAGGAATTTGCTGAATTCAGAAGCGTCCATGACGAAACGTCATCCATTTCAAGATGGATCGCATTCTGGGTCCGGCAGACATCCGGATAAATGCCTATAATCCGGCAACACAATTCAACGACCCCGAACAATCACAGGCTGCGTTCACCTCAGGTGACGCAGCCTTGTCGTTGGGTCAGTCAAATGCGGAGGTAGCGATGGATCGGCTGCAAGCCATGCAGGTGTTTACACGCGTCGTCGACACGAGCAGCTTCACCAAGGCGGCAGAAACGCTCGGTCTGCCGCGAGCCTCCGTCACGACGATCATCCAGAACCTGGAGGCGTTCCTCGGTGTGCGGCTGATGCACCGGACCACCCGTCGGCTGTCGCTGACCCCCGACGGCGCCGCGTACTACGAACGCTGCGTGCGGATCCTCGCGGACGTCGAGGAAACCGAAGCAAGCTTCCAGAACAACAACCGCAAGCCGCACGGAAAGTTGCGTGTCGACATGCCCGGCTCGCTCGGACGGCTGGTCGTGATCCCGGCGCTGTGCGAATTCCACGATCGCTATCCGGACATCGACCTGCAGCTCGGCCTGACGGACCGCCCGGTCGACCTGCTGCAGGAAGGCGTCGACTGCGTGATCCGGGTGGGCGCATTGCAGGATTCGTCGCTCGTCGCGCGCCGCGTCGGCCTGTTCGAAGGTACGTCGGTCGCATCGCCCGCGTATCTCGAGAAGTACGGCGAGCCGCAGTCGATCGAGGACCTGAGCCAGCACAAGGCCGTGAACTACTTCTCGAACCGCACCGGCCGGATGATCGACTGGTCGTTCCTGATCGACGGCAAGGAAGTCGAGGTCAAGATGAACGCGGTCGTGTCGGTGAACGACGCGGACGCATACGTGAGCTGCGGGCTCGAAGGCTTCGGGCTGATCCAGCCGCCGCTGTTCATGGTGCTGCCGTACCTGCGCGACGGCCGGCTGAAGGAAGTGCTGCCCGGCTACAAGCCGCTGCCGATGCCGATCTCGGTCGTCTATCCGCACAGCCGCCATCTGTCGCCGAAAGTGCGCGTGTTCGTCGACTGGGTGGCCGAGGTGTTCGACCGCTGCCCGCTGCTGAGCGGCAAGAAGGGCCTCGACGCGACCTGCACGAAGCGCACGTTCGAGGATGCCGAGCGCGCGCCGGCGCTCGACACGCCGGTGCTCAACGAGTGGGTGGCCTGAGCGGCACGCAAGGGTTGTACAAGGCCGGCGCACGCCGGCCGTCCCGTCACTTCACCCGCCAGGCGGCCATGAAATCGCCGGCCCGGCCGGCGGGTGCATCGCGATCCGCTCGCTTCACGCGCGCCAGGGCCCTCGCAACGTCGGCGCGCTGCGCGCTCACGTGCCGCGCGCAATGGCGGTCGACCACACCGATCTGGTTCTTCAGGAACGCGATCGTCTGTTCGATGCCCCCGCGCACACTCGAGTGGCACCACGCCAGCAACTGATACTCCGCCATCAGCGTGCGTGCGAGTTGCCGGCGGCGCTGCACCAGCGCCTGTACGTAGCGCAGTTGCGGATCGGACAGCGGCGCAACGATCCGGCTGCAAGACGGATGCCGCACGAGCACGCACGCCAGTTCCGCCAGCATACGGGCACGCGCCCCTTTCCCTTCGAGCGACCGCTCGGCCGCGCCCGCGACGAAATCGCGGGCATGGTGCGGATTGACCACCACGACAGGCAACCGCACTGCCTGCAGCGCACACGCCACTTCCAGCTCGAGACCGCCGGCTGCCTCCAGCACGACGAGCGCCGGCGACCATTCGGCAATCGCATCGGTCAGCGATTCGATGCCGAACGTCTCGTTCCGGTATCCGAGAATCACGCTCAGCGACGACACGGAGATTTCAACGATCTCGGTCGCGACACTGATGCCGACGTACACGGGATCCGTCCCCAACGCCTCGTCTTCCTGCTGGATTGCACAGTCGCTCATACGCTTTCGCGCCTCCGTCCCGCCCGCTCGCACATGCCGGCGCGGGTTTCGACCTTGACAGCAACAAATGTCATAAACAAAATGTAAGATTGACGAATGGAACTGGTTCCATCCGCAACGGCAGCACATTCGCCGCCGTTGCACGGCAAACCTCCGTCCATGCGTCGCGCCCGTCGTCATCTGCAGCAGCACCGCTGCGGCACACGACCCGCCCGCCTCTTCTCGACATCGACACGACGACGTTTCATATGCCAAATGATCAGGATTCCTCATCCCGAGACAGTTCATCCGTGTGCGCAGCGATCTCGAACCGGCTCCGATCCTGGCCACGCAGCCACGTCGGCTCCCGACCGACACCTGACCACGTCTGCCCGGTCTGCGGATTGAAATACTTCACGCGGCGCTTTTTGCTCCGAGCGCCCGCGCCTGGAAAAACCACGTCTTGGCTAAAACCGAATTCTTCGATGCACCGCCGCACCTCGAGCAACACGGTTGCCGCTATCGCGAGACGTTCCCGCTCCAGCTGCTCTTCGAGCAGCGCCTTCTTTTCGATGAACGATCTGTAGATCAGCATGCCTGCCTCCGAAAAACGCACGTCCGCGGTCGTCGCATCGACGCCATGACGGCACGTCCAAGCGTAATCGCGCGAGCTGGTCCAATTGACAACTTTTGTCAACGCGCGCCCATCGATACTAAATTCAAGAACAAATTAAATCCCGATTATCTATTTTTGCATTTCCAAAAAAGGCTTCGAAAAATCTTGATTTAAAAAATCAAAGAAAATCCAACTTATTCCGGTTTAAATAATTCCACTGAAGTTCACAATTGTTGACAATTCAAGAACGCAGCGATGCGAACATCGTGGCTGCTGATTGCCCGCTTACGGGCGGTTCCGCGCGGATCGTCACACCCGATGCAGCCCGATCGATTCGCCCGCTACCAAAGGAGTACTGAAGATGAACGTTCTATATCTCGAGGACGATAAAACTTATATCGAATTGATCACCGCAGTACTGGAAAAATCGGGATACCACGTGCATGCGGTGAGCAACGGTCACCAGGCAATCCGCCATCTGGAAAGCTCGGTCGTCGATCTGCTGATCCTCGACTGGCTCGTCCCGGGGCTGTCCGGATTCGAGGTTCTCAAGTGGACCCGCGAACGCATCGGCGGGCGCCTGCCGATCCTCTTCCTGACAAATCGTGTGCGGGAGGACGTGATGTTCTCCGCGATCAACGCAGGCGCCGACGACTACATGGTCAAGCCGGTCAACGAGTTCGAGCTGCTGGCGCGGGTCAATGCGCTGCTGCGCCGCGCGTATCACGACGGCGTCGTCCGTCAGAGCGTGCTCGACGTCGGCGGCTACCGGATCAGCATGAAGACGCGGACGGTGCTGCTGCATGGCGCGCCGGTCAGGCTGACGCCGCGCGAATTCGATCTCGCCGTGCTGCTGTTTCGCAATCTCGGGCGCATCATGCCGCGCGACGAACTGATTCGCTCGCTGTGGGGACGCGACATGGCCGGCGTGTCGCGCAGCCTCGACACGCACATCTACCGGCTGCGGATGAAACTCGCGCTCCATCCGGCGAACGGCGTGCGGCTCAGCACGATCTATACGCTCGGCTATCGGCTCGAAGCGGCCTGACGAGCGCGCGCCGGCCATTCTTCCTCGATAGGCACAGCACTATTGCGCCAATAGGATTCATGCATCGCGCGGCGGACGGCACGACCGCCCGGGGCGTGCCGCCATCCCGCGCCAGCCCCTTGCGGCATCGCGTTGCGCGATATCCCCAATGCGCACGCGGGATACGATTGTTCCGCCCTGACGACAATTCAATTCGCTGAACCGCCATTTATCGCAGCGGGTTCGACTCTTAGAGTAAACCCTGTCGCGCAACCCCATGCGCATCGAATCGACAGGAGTTCCATCATGAACCGCCGCGGTCTGCTCTCCGCCCTCGTTCTCGCACTCGCCGTGTCCGCGCCGGCCTTCGCCGACACCACCCCGGTTCACGCGGGCGATTACAGAAACACGTCGTTGTACAGCCAGAACAACGGCCCCCGGACCCGCGCCGAAGTGCTCGCGGAACTGGAGCAGGCGCGCCACGACGGCACCGTCGAACGCCTGCGCAAGGAAACGTCGTACGCGCAAGGGCTCGATCTCGTGCCGCGCCCGTATCGCCCGACGCCGGAAGGCAATCAGCTCGCGGGCGCCGGCCGGTAAACGGACGACGCCGCGCGGCGGGCCATCCCCGCGCGCGGCGTCGCGATCTGCATCAGGCAATCAGCCAGTCAATTGAAGGAGTTCGTCATGAACGATCAACTGCCCTCGCCGCTCGATCACTGGAACAGCGATACGCCGGTCTGGACGCCGTATCGGCCGTCGCAGTATTCGCACTGAACCGTCAGCGGCGCGGCACGCCGCCGCGCCACTCGCCCCAGTGCGACACGATGTCCTGCACGAGCGGATTGCCCGCGCGGTACAGGTTTTCGGTCGCCGGGGCGAAGCCGCCCTGGTCCGCGTAGTTCAGCAGGTTGTCGACGCTCGTCTGCCCCGCATACGGCCGGTCGAAGTCGGAGCCGGTGCGCAGCACCGCCACGCGCGACAGGTCCACCCGCTTCACGCTTGCCGCACGCTTGAGCGCCTCGAACGTCGCGTTGTCTTCCTGTGCGGTCATGCAGTAGGTGCCCTTGCCGTCCGTCAGGATCTTCGTCCATTGCCGCGCGCGCTCGCCGAGCAGCGTGCCCGAGAACCACGTGTTGCCCGACGACGTGTCGCAGCGGATCACCGACGGCGGCTGGTTCGCGGGCGCGTAGCCGAACTTCGCGCGCGCGGCCTGCGCCTGCGGGCTGTCGGCGAGCACCACGTTGCGCGACAGCGCATACGCGGCGTCGGCCAGCTGCGGGTTCAGCTGGAACACTTCGTTGCGGTAGTCGAGCGGCGGCTTTTCCGTCGGGCTCTTCGTGTTGATGCCGAGATAGCCGGTGTTCCAGCCGGCGGGAATCTCGCGCGCATCGAGCTCCCACTGGATACCGAAATCGACGAGGTAGTTCGCCCACGCGGCGGAGCCCACCGTCCCTTGCGCGGGGTCGACGCCGGCGATGCCGGAGATCAGGAAATACGTGTGCCGCAGGTCGAAGCGCTGCGAGAACGTCAGCGCCATGATCGACGCCGTGGCGTTCGCATAGCCCATGCCGGTCGTGATCACGCACACGTCCTGCTTGTTGCAGTGGACCGCGGGGTAGTCGGGCGACAGGCCCGGCACCGTCACGTCGCGCCACGGGCCGAGACGATCGAGCCAGGCCTGGCCTTCCGGCCCGAACATCGTGATGATCATGACCTTGACCGGGCGGCCCTGTGCACCGGTCTCGGCAAACGCATTGCCCGTGTTGTCCTGCGCGATCGACGGTGCGGTCGCACAAGCCGCGAGCGAGAATGCGGCGGCTGAAAGAATGGAGCGAGTCAGCATCGGCGTTCCTTGTTTGGGGATGTTGGGTGAGAACGACTGTCGGAGACTGCGCGACGGAGTATAAAGCGATCGGCATCGATGCGGGATGCGTGGCGCGACGCCAGCGGCGGGATGCATCACGCGCCGCCGGCTTCGGATGCGTGCGATGCAGCGCGGAATCGCAGCGTCAGGGGAAAACGTCAGGAATGCTATCCGCTCGATCCCGGCGGGCGTCGCGCGCGCCGCCGCGCGCGCGACAGATCGATCAGATCACGTCGACGCGCCCCGGCCCGTCGACCATCTCGCCGATCACCGCCGCGCGATCGAACCCGTCCGCACGGAAGCACGCGAGCACGTCGTCGACCGCATCCGGCGCGCAGGCGACAAGCAGGCCGCCCGACGTCTGCGGATCGGTCAGCAGCGCCTGCGCGACCGGCGGCAGCGCATCGGCAAGCCGCACGTCCGCGCCGTACGCGGCCCAGTTGCGCCCCGACGCGCCGGTGAACACGCCGTCTGCCACGAACGCCTCGACGCCCGCGAGCCACGGCAGCGACGCGTAGTGCACGCGCGCCGTGAGCCCCGCACCGCGCGCGAGTTCGAGCGTATGGCCGAGCAGCCCGAAACCCGTCACGTCGGTCAGCGCATGCACGCCCGGCAGCGCGGCCAGTTCGGCGCCCGGCCGGTTCAGCTTGGTCGTGGTGGCGATCATCTGCGCGTAGCCGGCCTCGTCGAGCTGGTTCTTCTTCAGCGCGGCCGACAGCACGCCGACCCCGAGCGGCTTGCCGAGCACCAGCACGTCGCCCGCGCGCGCGGCCGCGTTGCGCTTCACGCGCGACGGATGCACCACGCCGATCGCCGCGAGGCCGTAGATCGGCTCGACTGAATCGATCGAATGGCCGCCCGCGACCGGAATCCCGGCATCCGCGCACACCGCTTCGCCGCCGCGCAGCACCGCCGCGATCGTCTCGTGCGGCAACACGTTGATCGGCATCCCCACCAGCGCGAGCGCGAGGATCGGCTTGCCGCCCATCGCGTACACGTCGGACAGCGCGTTGGTCGCCGCGATGCGGCCGAAGTCGAACGGATCGTCGACGATCGGCATGAAGAAATCGGTGGTCGCGACGATCGCCTGCTCGTCGTTCAGGCGGTAGACCGCCGCGTCGTCGGAGGTTTCGGTGCCGACGAGCAAATCCGGGAACAGCGCCGGCGGCGTCGCGCGCTTCAACAGCTCGGACAGCACGCCCGGCGCGATCTTGCAGCCGCAGCCGCCTCCATGCGACAGGCTCGTGAGGCGCGGAACGGCGGGCGGGGTCTGGGTGGCTTCGGTCATCGTCGGCATCCGGTGAATAACAACGTTCTATTATCGACAATTCCGCGCCCGCGCGCGCGCCGCCCACATAATGACGGCGCTGCCCCGTCCGTCTTCCCTCTGCCGCCCTCCATGGATCACCTGTTCATCGGCCTCGTGCTGTGCTCCGCGCTGCTGCACGCCATCTGGAATGCCTTCCTGCACGTCAGCGAGGACCGGCTCGTCCAGCTCGGCACGATGTCGCTGCCGTATCTCGCGTTCGGCGTCGCCGGCGCCGCGCTGCTGCCCGCGCCGGCGCCCGCCGCGTGGCCGTATATCGCCGCGTCGGCCGCGCTCGAGGTCGCGTACTGCTTCACGCTCGCGCGCGCGTATCGCAACGGCGAGTTCGGGCAGATCTATCCGATCGCGCGCGGGATATCGCCGCTGCTCGTGTCGGTGCTCGCGTTCGCCATGCTGCACGAACGGCCGACGCCGTTCGGCTTCGCGGGGATCGCGCTGGTGTCGTTCGGGATCATGTCGCTCGCGCTGCGGCGCGGCTTCCGGTTCTCCGGGGAAGGCGTGCCGTACGCGCTGCTGACCGGCGTGTTCATCGCCGCGTATTCGATCTGCGACGGGATCGGCGCGCGCGTCGCGGGCAGCGCGCTCGGCTACATCGCATGGGTATACCTGCTGTGGAGCGTGCCGCAGATCGTGCTCGTCTGCGCGGTGCGCGGCGGCCCGCGCGCCGTGCTCGGCTCGCGCGTGGCGCTGAGGCAGGGCGCGATCGCCGGCACGATCTCGCTCGCCGCCTACGGGATCGTGATCCTCGCGTACCGGCACCTGCCGGTCGCGACCGTGTCGGCGCTGCGCGAGACGAGCTCGATCTTCGCGGTCGCGATCGGCTGGTTCGTGATGCGCGAGCGGCCCGGCGCGCAGCGGCTCGTCGCCTGTGCGCTGGTGGTCGCGGGCGCGGCGTTGATCCGGATGTGAGCGCACCGCTGCGCACGCACGGCGCTCACGCGACGGCAATACCCGGCCGGTCGAACGCCCGCTCGTCGATCGCCTCCGCCAGCGTCGCGAACGCCGGCGCGATCTCCTGCTCCGGCACGCACGCATAGCCGAGCAGCAGGCCCGACGCCGCGCGCTCGCGATCCGCGTAATACCCGGACAGCGGCCGCACGACGATGTTGCGTGCAAGCGCGGCCTGCGCGACCGCGCGATCGTCGACGCCATCCGGCAGGCGCGTCACGAGATGCAGCCCGGCATCGCTGCCCGCCGCCTGCAGCGTGTCGCCGTAGCGGCGCGCGACCGCGTCGAGCAGCATCTCGCGGCGCTGCCCGTACAGCGTGCGCATCTTGCGGATATGCGACACGAAATGCCCTTCCGCGATGAATTCCGCGAGCACCGCCTGCTGCAGCAGCTGCCCTTCGCGATACAGCTCCGCGCTCGCCGTCGCGAAGCTCTCCGCGAGCGGCTCGGGCGCGACCAGGTAGCCGACCCGCAGCCCCGGGAACAGCGTCTTGCCGAAACTGCCGACGTAGATCACCTGCCCGGCCGTATCGAGCCCCTGCAGCGACGCGAGCGGGCGGCTGCCGTAGCGGAATTCGCTGTCGTAGTCGTCCTCGATGATCCAGCAGCGGTGCTGGCGCGCGTATTCGAGCAGCATCCGCCGCCGCGCGAGGCTCATCACCATGCCGAGCGGATACTGGTGCGACGGCGTGACGAGCATCAGCTTCGGCGGCTCGGCGAGATCGGCGGCCGACGGCGCGATCCCTTCGTCGTCGACCGGGATCGGCCGCGTCGTCAGCCCCGACACGTTCAGCACGCTGCGCACGCCCCAGTAGCACGGGTCTTCGGTCCAGATCGCGTCGCCGGGGTCGGTCAGCAGCCGCACCGCGAGGTCGATCGACTGATGAATGCCGGTCGTGATGACGATCTGCTCGGGCGTGCAGCGCACCGAGCGCGACGTGCGCAGGTAATCGGCAAGCGCCTCCCGCAGCAGCGCCAGCCCGCCGCCCGGCGCGTAGGTCAGCAAATCGGGGCGCAAGCGCCGCCAGTACTTGTTGTGCAGCCGGGTCCACACGCGTGCCGGAAATCGCGACACATCGGGCACGCCCGGCATGAACGCGCCGCCCTGCCGCTTCGACACGCCCGCCCCCTCGACGAGCCGCGCGCCGCGCGCGGACAGCGGCCGCGCGGCCGTCGGCAGCATCACGGCCGGGCTCGCCAGGTCCGGCGGCGCGCCGACGATCTCGTCCGGCGCGCTGTCGGCGACGAACGTGCCGCGGCCGGTGGCCGAACTCACGTAGCCCTCGAGCGCGAGTTGCTCGTACACCTGGGTGACGGTATTGCGCGCGATGCCGAGCTCGGCCGCGAGCAGCCGCGACGACGGCACCCGCGTGCCGGCCGGCAGCTCCCGCGACAGGATCGCCTGCTGCAGCAGCCGGTGCAGCTGCCGGTAGATCGGTTGTCCGCCGCCGCGCACGAGACGCTGCGCCAGCCAGTCCGACAACACGCTTGCCCGCATGATTGGCTCCTAACTATTTATTGAAATGGCTCTGATTGTCAGAGCCAAATCTGATTATAGTCGCCGTCATGGGCTGCCGGAGCGCACCCGATTCCTTCTCACCGGATACGAAACATCAAGGAGATGACCGTGAAGAATGCCGATCTGCAGGCCCGCAAGAACGCCGCCACCCCGCGCGGCGTCGGCGTGATGTGCGATTTCTACGCAGCCCGCGCCGAGAACAGCGAGCTGTGGGACGTCGAAGGCCGCCGCTTCATCGATTTCGCCGCCGGCATCGCGGTGCTGAACACGGGCCACCGCCACCCGAAGATCGTCAAGGCGATCGCCGACCAGCTGAACAACTTCACGCACACGGCGTACCAGATCGTCCCGTACGCGTCGTACGTCGAGCTGGCCGAGAAGATCAACGCCCGCGCGCCGGGCGACTTCACGAAGAAGACCGCGTTCTTCACGACCGGCGCCGAAGCCGTCGAGAACGCGGTCAAGATCGCGCGCGCGGCCACCGGCCGTCCGGGCGTGATCGCCTTCTCGGGCGGCTTCCACGGCCGCACGATGATGGGCATGGCGCTCACCGGCAAGGTCGCACCGTACAAGCTGAACTTCGGCCCGTTCCCGGGCGACGTGTTCCACGCGCCGTACCCGAACGCCGTGCACGGCGTGACGACCGCCGACTCGATCAAGGCGATCGAGATGCTGTTCAAGGCCGACATCGATCCGAAGCGCGTCGCCGCGATCATCTTCGAACCGGTGCAGGGCGAAGGCGGCTTCAACCCGGCGCCGGCGGAATTCGTGCGCGCGCTGCGCAAGATCTGTAACGAGCACGGCATCCTGCTGATCGCCGACGAAGTCCAGACGGGCTTCGCGCGCACCGGCAAGCTGTTCGCGATGCAGCACTACGACGTGCAGGCCGACCTGATCACGATGGCGAAGAGCCTCGCGGGCGGCATGCCGCTGTCGGGCGTCGTCGGCCGTGCGGACGTGATGGACGCGGCGGCTCCCGGCGGCCTCGGCGGCACGTACGCGGGCAACCCGCTGGCCGTCGCGTCGGCGCACGCGGTGCTCGAGATCATCGACGAAGAGAAGCTGTGCGAGCGCGCGACGCAGCTCGGCGACGTGCTGAAGGCCAAGCTGAACGCGCTGCAGGCCGACGTGCCGCAGATCGCCGACGTGCGCGGCCCGGGCGCGATGATCGCGGTCGAGTTCCTGAAGCCGGGCTCGGGCGAGCCGGACGCCGATTTCACGAAGCGCGTGCAGGCGCGTGCGCTCGAGCGCGGCCTGCTGCTGCTCGTGTGCGGCGTGTACTCGAACGTCGTGCGCTTCCTGTTCCCGCTGACGATCCCGCAGGCCGTGTTCGACGAAGCGCTCGTCATCCTGGAAGAAGTGTTGAAGGAAACGGTCGGCGTGCCGGCCTGACGTCCCGCCCCTGATCGCGCCGCCGCCGTCCCGCCATTGCGCCGGACCGCGGCGGCCGTCGCATCTGCAGCATCCGCAAACAGGCATCCCCATGAGCACTGTCCAAGAAACGCTTTCCCTGAAAGACCCGTCGCTGTTCCGCCAGCAGGCCTACGTCAACGGCGTATGGCAAGGCGCCGCGAACGGCGAGACGTTCGAAGTCCGCAACCCGGCGACGGGCGGCCTCGTCGGCGTGGTGCCGGCGATGGGCGCGGCCGAGACGCGCCAGGCGATCGACGCCGCCAACGCCGCATGGCCGGCGTGGCGCAAGAAGACCGCGAAGGAACGCGCGGCGATCCTGCGCAAGTGGCACGACCTGATGATGGAACACGCCGACGATCTGGCGCTGATCCTGACGACCGAGCAAGGCAAGTCGCTGGCCGAGGCGAAGGGCGAGATCGGCTACGCGGCATCGTTCCTCGAGTGGTTCGCGGAGGAAGGCAAGCGCGTGTACGGCGACACGATTCCGACCCCGGCGAGCGACAAGCGCATCGTCGTGACGAAGGAGCCGGTCGGCGTGTGCGCGGCGATCACGCCGTGGAATTTCCCGGCGGCGATGATCACCCGCAAGGTCGGCCCGGCGCTCGCCGCCGGCTGCCCGATCGTCGTGAAGCCGGCCGAGGCGACGCCGTTCTCGGCGCTCGCGATGGCCGTGCTGGCCGAGCGCGCGGGCGTGCCGGCCGGCGTATTCAGCGTCGTGACGGGCGACCCGAAGGCGATCGGCGGCGAGCTGACGTCGAGCCCGATCGTGCGCAAGCTGTCGTTCACCGGCTCGACGCCGGTCGGCCGCCTGCTGATGGCGCAATGCGCACCGACGGTCAAGAAGGTGTCGCTGGAGCTCGGCGGCAACGCGCCGTTCATCGTGTTCGACGACGCCGATCTCGACGCGGCCGTGCAGGGCGCGATCGCGTCGAAGTACCGCAACAGCGGCCAGACCTGCGTGTGCACGAACCGCTTCTACGTGCATGAAGCCGTGTACGACCAGTTCGCGCAGAAGCTCGCGGCGGCGGTCGGCCAGCTGAAGGTCGGGCGCGGCACCGAGCCGGGCGTCACGCAAGGCCCGCTGATCAACGAAGCGGCGGTGCTGAAGGTCGAGGCGCACATCGAGGACGCGCTCGCGAAGGGCGCCACCGTCGTGACGGGCGGCAAGCGCCATGCGCTCGGCCACGGCTTCTTCGAGCCGACCGTGCTGACGGGCGTCACGCCGGCGATGAAGGTTGCGAAGGACGAGACGTTCGGCCCGCTCGCGCCGCTGTTCAAGTTCAGCAGCGACGACGAGGTGATCCAGCTCGCGAACGACACCGAGTTCGGCCTGGCCGCTTACTTCTACAGCCGCGACATCGGCCGCGTGTGGAAGGTCGCCGAAGCGCTCGAATACGGGATGGTCGGCGTGAACACGGGCCTGATCTCGAACGAAGTCGCGCCGTTCGGCGGCGTGAAGCAGTCCGGCCTCGGCCGCGAAGGCTCGCACTACGGCATCGACGACTACGTCGTGATCAAGTACCTCTGCCTGGCCGTCTGACGGTTCGGGGCCTGCCGCTTCGGCGACAGGCCCTGGCCGCCCGGCCGGAACCGGGCGGCCCGACGCGGGCCGGCGCCTCTCCGTTGCGCCCGCGTCACCTTGATACGCGCGATGTCTCCCGGCTCCGCGGACGCGATTTCGATCGCGGCATCCGCCGAACGAATACTGTCCAAAACGGCCAGCGCATCCAGATCAACGTCGGTATAACGCCACGCAAGGCGTTCGAAGGCGCGCCTTTGGGCCGAACCAGCTTCTCGCGGGTCAGCCGGCGCCGCGCCAGCCGATTCGCGGGCGCGCGGCTGAAACCGCTGAAGCGGCGCAGGTAGCGCAACACCAGCCCGCGACTGGCGCGCTTGAGTCGGCGATGGTGCCGCCGGCCAGCACCGATGCGATCCATGTGCAGCGCGCTACGGGCATCGATTGCGGGCACAAATTCCAGCGTCTCGGTTCCGTCGAGTATGGCGCGTACCTATTCGATGGTGCGAATTCTTGTTTCATTCAAATCGATGATCATCCACAGATCATCAACCATCCCGACTAGCCTACAGCCCATCGGCAGTCGATCCCTTGCCGCGTCCGCTTCAGCCCAGGCTCATCGTCCCGTTGAAATGCGGAGGAAATGCTCCGTCCAGGCTCATCTTCCGCTGGACAGCGCTTTGGATTGCTAACATAAATCATACTCGTCCAATATACGAATCAATCGCTACCGGCGACCCTCCATAGCTCGTCCATACGACTGAGGAAACGACCAAGAGCCGACGAGCAGTCAGGAACGGCGACACGACGACAACGGGCGGCATCGTCATCGCCGTTACGTCTACGATGTCCAATCACGGCAAAAAGGTCGCCCTGGATGGCGACAAGGCGACATGCGGAAATTGCGAGGGGACGTTCCTGATAGCGGGCAGTGCGCAGCGCATGATTCACCGCGGGCGATGTGTTGCGCTGGAGGGTGACGCCGTACTCTGTCCATGCGGGCAAAACCGACTCATCGCGGGTAGCGACAGCTCGATTTTCTATGGCGGCGGCCACCATGCGGCGAACCCGTTCGTCACCCGTTCGACATACTCTCCCGCAAGACACGCGCCCGGGTCGGGCATCCATGACGATCAGTTCGTGATCCGCGACGTGCGGACAAAACAACTGTTAAGCAACGTGCGCTATTGGATCAAGGATCAATCCGGGAACGTGCTGGCGTCAGGCGTGAGTGACCGGAACGGATGTACCGTGCGCGTGCAGACCGAAGGCGCGCAGACATTGAAGCTTGTAATCGAGGATTGAGACGATGGGAAACCAAACTACCGTCGCCGAGACGACAACAAACACCATCGCTGGATCGCAGACATTCGCGGATGTTGACTTGCGACCGATTTGCGAAAACATGACCAACTCAGAATTCCGCAAGGTCTTTGCAGTGGCTCAAGGGCGAGCGGTTGACCGATTGACGATCCGCATTGCTGATTTGCAAAAGTGGTCGAAGGTCGATAAGGGTCGAGTATTCAGGTGGTTCTGTCGAAACGACGAGCGCACGCGTATGCACCTACTCACCGGCCTAACGAAAGTGCTTGCCGTGGTTCGAGCATTCAACGAAACCAATGTGGTTCGAAGCGGCAGCACTGACGATCTTGCGACGGGTTGCACGCCTCACCCACGAGGAATGACGAACGAAGCCGCCCACGTATGCGCGCCGGACACGGCAACACATACGATCGCGATCAGTGGGCGATTCTGCACGATGCGCCCGTGGACAGCGAACGCTGATTCGCACGTGTCAACCATCATTCACGAAGCCACCCATTTTCACGACACCATGTCGTCGACCGATGACCAATACACGATTACGCCCTTGCTCCCCGGTTGGGGACGATCAAACCCGGACTTGGCAATCAACAACGCCGACAGCATCGCGGGGTACGTCGTTGACATTGAATAAGTTCGTCACTGCCATCACGCTCGTGTTGAGCTGCGCACATACGGCGTTCGCGTGCGACGGTCCGTCGAACATGCCCGGTTGGGATTTTGATGTTCGATTCGACAACAATTCAAGCGACCTATCTACCTCCGAACTGGCGAAGCTTTCCGTATGGTCGAACGACATGCGCAATCGCTTCCCCATTATCGATGTGGTGTCAGTTGTCGGATTAGCCGAACCGACGGAACGAAGCGCGCAGAAGCTTGCGCATCGACGTGCAGCGAACGTTAAAGGCGCGTTAGATCAATTTTTGATTCGGGGCGAACGAAATTCGATGATCGCGCGAATCTACAAATTGCCGTTTCCCGCGAGCGAGTTTGACGACAACGGGCGGCGCGTCGAGATCACATTCGGCCCGGGATGCCCTAACCACTGTTGCCCGAACCTGAATCCCATCCCCAGGGCGCAATGACGTAGCACGACACCCCAACGCCGGCCCACGCAAAGCGGGCCGCCGTCCTCCTACCTCGAGCGTTCACTCCATCACCGAAACACGTTCACCGCCGCCACCAGCCGCGTCGCCTACTGCTTCAGGCTCTCCGACGGCCACCGTGCTCTGCTCGACCAGTGCCGCGTTCTGCTGCGTGATGTTGCACGGGTGCACGACCGCTTGGTCGACCTGCGCAACACCCGTGCTCTGCTCGGCCGCCGACGAGCCGATCTTCGCGATCAGGTCCGACACGCGCCTCACCTACGTGACGATGTCCTCCATCGTCTTGCCCGCGCCGTCGACGATCCGCGCGCCCGATTCGACTCGCTCGACGCACGCCCCGATCAGCGTCTTGATCTCCTTCGCCACGTTCGCGCTGCGCGAGCGCCCGCACCTCGCCCGCGAACAGTACGTGTTGCGCGATGCAGAGAGCGGGCGACCGCTCGCGAATGTCCGCTATCGGATTCGCCTATCGTCCGGAAAGATATTCACCGGCGTGACAGACGCGACAGGCCATACGCAACGCGTCACATCGGCGTATGTGGAATCGCTCAAGTTCGAGATTGCAAGGAGCGGAAATGCCGCATCCTGAAGATGACTACGTACTGGTACACGACACGGCCATGACGAACACAAGGCCCGGTTCCAAGGTGTATGTCGATATCAACACGAAGCCGATATGCCCGAACATGAGCAATGAAGAGTTCATAAAGATCGTGATGCGCGCTCGCGATGAAGCCGTCCGTCTGATTAATGCCCGCATTGCAGCACTAGTAAGATGGGACGCGAGCGAACAAGCGCGCGTCACCACCTATTTTGGACGTGCTAACGCGCAGATTCGCAACACGTTATCGGCCGGTCTTCCACGATTGTGCTCCACGATGCAAGAGTTAGTGCCGGAAAAAATTGTTCGATGGGACAGCGAAACCAGCAGGAATCTATCTTGCGCAGCCGTACCTGACAGCGGCCAAAATCGTGCCGCCGTTTGCAAGCCCGACTCCGATAAACGAATCATTGCCATCTACTCGTCATTTTGCAGCGACCCGTTTGGCGAGTTGTAGCATGAGGCACAGATAAAGGTGTTAATCCACGAATGCACCCACTTCACCGACACATTCGATTCAGATGACGCCATGTATGGAAACAGCGAATCTGGAATGAAAATTTTTGCAACGAACAACCCGGACCTTGCCATTAGTAATGCAGACAGCATTACCGGATACATAGCAACCCTTGACAAGACAATCGAATAATGAACAAAAATCCCCTCAAATCCAGCGTTGCTGTCTGCACGCTCACGCTGTCGTCTATGCTATCGAACGTAGCGATGGCATGCACGATAGGCGAGGAAGCGCGGTTGCAACTTCCATTCAATACAACCACACTTTCTAATGCAGACAGAGTGACGATAGCCGATAGCGTTATCGAGGCAAAAAAATGGCCGAATGTAAAAATTCAAGCAGTCGTAATTGCGGGCGCCTTCGTTTATGAGAAAAACATCGAAAAACTGAAGGATATACGCGGAGAAAACGTAAAAGAGTATTTGCAACAACTCGGCATCAGTGCCGATCAGATCCTTATCGACAAAAAGACATTTACCGATGAAATGATTACGCGACAACCGGACGGCACAATAAAAACCAATCAGATAATCGTGGAATTTACGCCAATTTGCAAAGGTAGCTGCGCATGGATGTGTGACGACCCTCGCGTAACGCCACACAGCAAACTCATCAATCGGTGACCACGGAACGCTCGCGCATATGGGTGTTCTCGTTCCAAAACGCCAACAGTGCCGCGCGTACGATATCGATGGCGACTAAATTCCTAACCGCCGCCGCGCTCGCGTTGTGCTGCGCACATGCAGCATTCGCGTGTGACGGTGCGTCGAACATGCCCGCTCATTACATCGATATTGTTTTCGATGCTGATTCGAGCGCGATTTCTCCGGCCGAACTGTCGAGGTTGTCGGCATGGTCGAGCGACATGCACAAGCGCTTTCCGATCATTGATACGGTATGGCTGATCGGACTGGCCGAGCAATCCGAACGTGACGCGCAACAGCTTGCAACGCGACGAGCGAAAAACGTGATGGCGGTCCTAGATCAGTTTTCGATCCGTGGCGAGAAAAGCGCCTTGGCAGGGAAAATTTTCAAGCCGGACGAGTTCGGTCAATCCGGGCGACGCGTCGAAGTGAACGTTAGTCCGGGATGCCCTAACCACTGTTGCCCGAACCTGAATCCCATACCCAGGGCGCAATGACGTAGCACGACGCACCCAAGCCGGCCCGCGCAATGCGGGCCGCCTTCCTCCTGCCTCGCACGTTTCCGCCATCACCGAAACGCATTCACCGCATCGACGAGCCGCGTCGCCTGCTGCTGCAGGCTCTCCGACGCAGCCGCGCTCTGCTCGACCAGCGCCGCGTTCTGCTGCGTGATGCTGTCGAGATGCACCACCGCCTGATCGACCTGCGTGACGCCCGAGCTCTGCTCGGCGGTCGACGCGCTGATCTCCGCGATCAGGTCCGACACGCGCTTCACCTGCGCGACGATGTCCTCCATCGTCCGGCCCGCGCCGTCGACCAACTGCGCGCCCGATGCAATGCGTCCGACGCTGTTCTCGATCAGCGTCTTGATCTCCTTCGCCGCATTCGCGCTGCGCTGCGCGAGCGCGCGCACCTCGCCCGCGACCACCGCGAAACCGCGCCCCTGGTCGCCCGCGCGCGCCGCCTCCACCGCCGCGTTCAGCGCGAGGATGTTGGTCTGGAACGCGATCCCGTCGATCACGCCGATGATGTCCGAGATCCGCCGCGAGCTCGCGCTGATGTCGTTCATCGTATTGACGACTTCGGACACCGCCTGCCCGCCCCGCACGGCCGCCTCGCTGGCCGAAACGGACAACTGGTTCGCCTGCTGCGCCGTCTGCGCGTTGCTGTCGACGGTCGCCGTCATCTGCGCCATCGACGCCGCCGTTTCCTGCACGCTCGACGCAGCCTGCTCGGTGCGCGCGCTCAGGTCGTTGTTGCCCTGCGCGATCTCGCTGCTCGCGCGCTGCACGTTGTGCACCTGCTCGCTGACGTCGTCCACCAGCCAGCGGAACATCAGCCCGAGCTGGTTGATCGTGCGCAGCGTCATGCCGATCTCGTCGATGCGGTTCATCCGCACGCCGCTCCGGCTTTCGCCGGTCGCGACGTTCAGCGCCTGGTCGCGCAACTGCTTCAGCGGGCGCACGATCTGCGCATCGAGCCACACGCCCGCCGCGGTAGCCAGCCCGGCCGTCACCGCCGCGAACGCCGCGAGCGGGACGCCCGTCAGGCCGCAGGCCCAGCCGGTGCCGACCACGGCCGGCGCCATCACGAGCAGCGCCGAATGGATCCGCCCGCGCACCGACATCGTCTGCAGCAGCGACGCGGCGCGGAAGATCCCCGTGCGAACCACCAGCCCCTTGAAGAAGCGCCGGCTGCCGGCCTTGCCTTCGCGGAACGCGCGATACAGCGCGTCGGCGGCCGCGACCTCGTCGCGCGGCGCCTTGGTACGCACCGACAAGTAGCCGTGCGGCCGGCCGTTGCGCATCACCGGCACCGCGTTCGCGCGCACCCAGTAGTGGTCGCCGTTCTTGCGGCGGTTCTTCACGAGCGCAGACCACGCCTCGCCGCCCTTGAGCGTCGCCCACATGTCGGCGAACGCCTCCTTCGGCATGTCCGGGTGGCGCACGAGGTTGTGCGGCTGGCCTTCGAGCTCTTCGCCCGCGTAGCCGCTGATCTGGATGAAAGTCGCGTTCGCGTACGTGATGATGCTGTCGGTGTCGGTGGTCGACATCAGCGTCGCGTCATCGGGGAATTCGAATTCGTGTTGGGTAATGGGCTGGTTATTGCGCATCAGCAGGGCTCCGAATGGCGGGTCTCGCGCCCGCTTCAGGATTGACGACTCGGGACCGTTCGCGTCCGGCTTCATCGCATGCGAATGGTCATGCCTCTGCTATTCGGCAAACTCTTCTAAAACCTTACCCCTTGCGTGTAAAAAATATGTCAAAAAAGAGTGCGCACTGATTTACGTCAACAAAATTGCTTTTCCGAGAAATGATCGACCCATTAATGAACAGTAAAAATCAAATAAATAGCAATACGATTATTTCTGTTTTCAAAACATGAAATTTCCCGGAATAGACGCGCAGGCATTTTCCGGCATCGAATGCCGGCATTCACGCGGCGGAGCGTGCCGGCGCCCCGCCGCGCCCGCCTCACTGGAACACGTTTACCGCATCGACGAGCCGCGTCGCCTGCTGCTTCAGGCTCTCCGACGCCGCCGCGCTCTGCTCGACCAGCGCCGCGTTCTGCTGCGTGATGTTGTCGAGATGGACGACGGCCTGGTCCACCTGCGCGACGCCCGTGCTCTGCTCGGCCGTCGACGAGCTGATTTCCGCGATCAGGTCCGACACGCGCTTCACCTGCGTGACGATGTCCTCCATCGTGCTGCCCGCGTCATCGACACGCCGCGCGCCGGACTCGACCCGCTCGACGCTCGCGTCGATCAGCGCCTTGATCTCCTTCGCCGCATTCGCGCTGCGCTGCGCGAGCGCGCGCACCTCGCCCGCGACCACCGCGAACCCGCGCCCCTGGTCGCCCGCGCGCGCCGCCTCCACTGCCGCGTTCAGCGCGAGGATGTTGGTCTGGAACGCAATCCCGTCGATCACGCCGATAATGTCGGCGATCTTGCGCGAGCTCTCGGTGATGTCGCTCATCGTCGTGACCACCTCGGACACCGCCTGCCCGCCCCGCACGGCCGCCTCGCTGGCCGAAACGGACAACTGGTTCGCCTGCTGCGCCGTCTGCGCGTTGCTGTCGACGGTCGCCGTCATCTGCGCCATCGATGCCGCCGTCTCCTGCACGCTCGACGCGGCCTGCTCCGTGCGCGCGCTCAGGTCGTTGTTGCCCTGCGCGATCTCGTTGCTCGCGCGCTGCACGTTGTGCACCTGTTCGCTGACGTCGTCCACCAGCCAGCGGAACATCAGCCCGAGCTGGTTGATCGTGCGCAGCGTCATGCCGATCTCGTCGACGCGGTTCATTCGCACGCCGCTCCGGCTTTCGCCGGTCGCGACGTTCAGCGCCTGGTCGCGCAACTGCCGCAGCGGGCGCGCGATCTGCATGTCGAGCCAGACGCCCGCGGCGACCGCCCCGCCCGCCGCGCCGACGGCGAATGCGGCCAGGCCGCCCCCCGTCAGGCCGCATGCCCAGCCCGCGGCGATCACCGCTGGCGCGAGCGTAAGCAGCGGCAAATGCAGCCGCCAGCTCACCGACAGCGTCTGGAACAGCGACGTGACGCGCGCGACGCCCGTGCGCACGATCAGCCCCTTGTAGAAGCGTCGATTGCCGGCCTTGCCTTCGCGGAAATCGCGATACAGCGCCTCGGCGGCCGCGATCTCGTCGCGCGTCGCCTTCGTGCGCACCGACATGTAGCCCTTCGGCTGGCCGTTGCGCATCACCGGCACCGCATTCGCGCGCACCCAGTAGTGGTCGCCGTTCTTGCGGCGGTTCTTCACGAGCGCCGTCCACGGCTCCCCGCCCTTGAGGGTCGCCCACATGTCGGCGAACGCCTCCTGCGGCATGTCCGGGTGCCGTACGAGATTGTGCGGCTGGCCTTCTATTTCGTCGCTGGAGAATCCGCTGACCTGGATAAAGGCCGCGTTCGCATAGGTGATGTAGCTGTTCGTGTCGGTGGTCGACATCAACGTCGCGTTATCGGGAAACTCGAATTCGCGTTGGGTGACGGGCTGGTTGTTGCGCATGGGTTAGGGCTCCGGTGGTCGGGTCTTGCGCCCGCTTCTGGATTGACGGATTTCGACCGGCGCCTCCCGGAATTCCGCAAGCCACCGATTCGATCCCTACGCTTTCGGCATCTTTTTCGAAAACATGATCCGTCTAAGGGTAAAACATGTACATCTAATGCGACTTCTTATCTCCATCAAACAAATCGTTCATGGATAAACGCCAGACCCAATCCGGACAAGGTTTCCAGCGCGGTCCGACGATGAATCCCGCAGCGTGTCCATGCATCGATTGATTCAATGAGAGTGCATCGATCGCAGTGTGAATATGTCTCGTTTCAGATCGGCGCATCGAATCAAATCCATGCGGCCCAAAACAAAACCGCCCGGCCTCGCGCGACAGGCGCGCGAGCCGGGCGGACGGGATGCGTGCGGCCGCGCCGCACGCGCGGCATCAGATGCGTTCGATCGCGAGCGCGATGCCCTGGCCGACGCCGATGCACATCGTGCACAGCGCATAGCGGCCCTTCGTGCGATGCAACTGGTACATCGCGGTGGTGACGAGCCGCGCGCCCGACGCGCCGAGCGGGTGGCCGAGCGCGATCGCGCCGCCGTTCGGGTTCACGCGCGGATCGTCGTCGGCGACGCCGAGCATCCGCAGCACCGCGAGCCCCTGCGACGCGAACGCCTCGTTCAGCTCGATCACGTCGAACTGGTCGATCGTCATGCCGAGCCGGGCGAGCAGCTTCTGCGTGGCCGGTGCCGGGCCGATGCCCATCACGCGCGGCGCGACGCCCGCCGTCGCCACGCCGAGCACGCGCGCGCGCGGCGTCAGGCCGAAGCGCTTCGCGCTCGCCTCGTTCGCGAGCAGCAGCGCACATGCGCCGTCGTTGACGCCCGACGCGTTGCCGGCCGTGACCGTGCCGTCCGGACGCACGACGCCCTTGAGCTTCGCGAGCGCCTCGAGCGACGTCTCGCGCGGATGCTCGTCGCGCGATACGACGAGCGGGTCGCCCTTCTTCTGCGGAATCGTGACGGGCACGATTTCCTGCGCCAGCGTGCCGTCCTGCTGCGCACGCGCGGCCTTCTGCTGGCTGCGCAGCGCGAACAGATCCTGGTCCGCGCGGCTGACGTTGTAGTCGGTCGCGACGTTCTCGCCCGTCTCCGGCATCGAGTCGACGCCGTGCAGCTGTTTCATCAGCGGATTGACGAAGCGCCAGCCGATCGTCGTATCGAAGATGTCGGCCTGGCGCGCGAACGCGGTGGCCGACTTGCCCATCACGAACGGCGCGCGGGTCATGCTCTCGACGCCGCCCGCGATCATCAGCCGCGCTTCACCGGACTTGATCGCGCGGGCGGCGGAGCCGACGGCGTCCATCCCGGAGCCGCACAGCCGGTTGATCGTCGAGCCCGGCACGTCGGTCGGCAGGCCGGCCAGCAGCGCGGACATGCGCGCGACGTTGCGGTTGTCCTCGCCGGCCTGGTTTGCGCAGCCGTAGATCACGTCGTCGATCGCGGCCCAGTCGACGTCGCGGTTGCGCTCGACCAGCGCCTTGAGCGGCACCGCGCCGAGATCGTCGGCGCGCACGCCGGACAATGCACCGCCGTAACGCCCGATCGGGGTGCGGATGGCATCACACAGGAAAGCTTCGGTCATCAAGTGTCTCCAGGAATCCAGGAAATGGAACGGGCACCCCCATTGCATTGCCCGCCGGGATGCGCTCTAATGTTCTATATACGAACATAAGATCGTGTATCGAACGTTCGAAGCATCATAGGGAGCGCGGGGACGACCTGTCAAGCGCCGGCGGCGGCCGCGTGGTTGGCGTGTCAGGCCCCATGCGCTATCTTCTCGGCTGCACGACATTCCGACAGCTCATGACTACCGAAGACATCCAGGCCAAACCCGGCGACTCCTACGTCCAGTCGTTCGCGCGCGGGCTCGCGGTGATCCGCGCGTTCGACGCGAACCGTCCCGAGCAGACCCTCACCGAGGTTGCGTCGGCGACCGGCCTCACGCGCGCGGGCGCGCGCCGGATTCTCCTCACGCTGCAGACGCTCGGCTACGTCGAGGCGGACGGCCGGCTGTTCCGGCTCACGCCGAAGATTCTCGAGCTCGGCTTCGCGTACCTGACGTCGATGCCGTTCTGGAATCTCGCGGAACCGGTGATGGAGCAGCTGTCCGCGCAGATCCACGAAAGCTGCTCGGCCGCGGTGCTCGACCGCACCGAGATCGTCTACGTGCTGCGCGTGCCGACGCACAAGATCATGACGATCAACCTGTCGATCGGCAGCCGGCTGCCCGCGTACTGCACGTCGATGGGCCGCGTGCTGCTGTCCGCGCTCGACGATGCGGCGCTCGACGCGACGCTCGCGCAAAGCGGCATCCGCGCGCACACGCAGCGCACCATCACGGATCTCGGCGAACTGAAGGCGACCATCGCGCAGGTGCGCCAGCAGGGCTGGGCCGTGGTCGACCAGGAACTCGAAGTGGGCCTGATGTCGATCTCCGCGCCGATCCGCAACCGGCGCGGGCAGATCATCGCGGCGATGAACGTGAGCGGCAATGCGCAGCGGCATACCGCAAAGCAGATGGTGAAGGAGTTTCTCGGGCCGCTGCAGCAGGCCGCGCAGACGGTGTCGGAGCTGGTGGCGCGGCGCGGGTGACGCGCGCGCGGGCGGCGGATGCCGGGCCCATCAGGCGGATGCCGGGGCCCCGTTCGGCGCCGGCGCCCACCGCGCACGAGCCGTCAATCGCCCGTGTCCCCCGCCGTCTCCCGCAGCATTGCGACCGCCGCCAGCGACACCAGCACGCACACCGCGACATACCCGGCCGGCGCGAACTTGCTGCCGGTGGTCTGCACGAGCCACGTCGCGACGAGCTGCGACGTGCCGCCGAAGATCGTCACCGCAAGCGCATACGCGATCGAGATCCCGGTCGCCCGCACGCGGCGCGGGAACGATTCGCACATCAGCGCGAATTCCGACGCGGACCCCATCGAGTAGAACAGCAGCATCAGCGCGGTCAGCGGCATGATGACCGACAGCGACGGGTGACGGTTCATCAGCCAGAACGCGGGGAACAGCAGCGCGACGAGCACGCCGCGGCCGACGAAGATCGGCAGGCGCCGGCTGCCGATCCTGTCCGACAGCCAGCCGAACAGCGGGCACGTGACCAGCA
Source organism: Burkholderia stagnalis (assembly GCF_039848545.1). Classification (NCBI taxonomy): domain Bacteria; kingdom Pseudomonadati; phylum Pseudomonadota; class Betaproteobacteria; order Burkholderiales; family Burkholderiaceae; genus Burkholderia; species Burkholderia stagnalis. The sequence continues at coordinate 3,064,921 of NZ_CP156686.1, read as the reverse complement.
TCACGCACCCCGACGCGACGCCGACGAACATCGACAGCTTCATCGGCAGCCCGAGCGTGTGGATCGCATAGGTCGGCATGTAGAAGGTCAGGATGTAGGTCGACACCGTGCCGCCCATCACCGTGAGCGTCAGCAGCAGCACCGTGCGCGCGTGCTGCGAGAACAGCTCGCGCAGCACGCCGCCGTCGATGCCGTGATGGCTGTCGCCGGGCGCATCGTCCGCGAGCCGCCGGCGCAGGAACATGCCGACCGGCGCGATCAGCACGCCGACGAAAAACGGAATCCGCCAGCCCCAGCTTTCGAGCGCGCCCTTCGCGAGCGTGTTCGACAGCAGCGCCGCGAAGCCCGAGCCCATCAGCGCGGCGCCGCCCTGCGTCGCGAGCTGCCAGCTCGCGCGGAACCCGCGCCGCGACACGCCGCCCTGTTCGAGCAGCGTCGAGGTCGCCGCGCCGAATTCGCCGCCCTGCGAGAAGCCCTGCATCAGCCGCGCGCAGACGACGATCAGCGGCGCGGCCACACCGATCTGCGCATACGTCGGCGCGATCGCGATCAGGCCCGTGCCGAGCGCCATCAGCATGATCGTCAGGTTCAGCGCGGCCTTGCGGCCGTGGCGATCCGCGTAGACGCCGAGCACGATGCTGCCGAGCGGCCGCGTGAAGAACCCGGCCGCGAACGTCGCGACCGACAGCAGCAGCGACGTCGTCGGGTCGCTCGACGGGAAATACAGCTTGCCGATCAGCACCGCGAAGAAGCCGTACACGGTGAAATCGAAAAACTCCAGCCAGTTGCCGATCACCGCCGCCGCGATCGCGCCGCGCCGGGTGACCGAAGGGGCGGCGGGTCGGGCGTCGGCCGCGATGGCGACGGACGCGGCGGCAGGCAATGCGAGAGGATCTTTCTGCATCGTTCAGGTTTCCGATCGAATCGGCCGGAAGCGCCGGCCGCGTGCTGCCGGCTTCAGCGGCCCAGATAACGCTCCACGAGGCGCGTCCAGAACGCCGCGCCGATCGGCAGGTTGCGATCGTTGAAGTCGTATTTCGGGTTGTGCACCATGCAGCCGTCCTCGCCCGCGCCGTTGCCGAGGCGCACGAACGAGCCCGGGCGCTGCTGCAGCATGAACGCGAAATCCTCGCTGCCCATCAGCAGGTCGGTCTGCTCGACGACGTTCGCGTCGCCCACCAGTTCGCGCGCGACCTGCGCGGCGAAATCGGTTTCCGTATCGGAATTGACGACGACCGGATAGCCTTCGATGTAGTCGACCTGCGCGGTGGCGCCATAGCTCGCGGCCTGCGATTCGGCGAGCTCGACGATGCGGCGCTTCAGCAGCGCGCGCACGTCGGGGCTGAACGATCGCACGCTCAGCTCGAGCCGCGCGCCGTGCGGGATCACGTTGTTCGCGGTGCCCGCGTGCATCGAGCCGACCGTGACGACCGCCGGCTGCGCGGGGTCGACGTTGCGCGCGACGATCGTCTGCAGCGCCATCACGATGCTCGCGGCGACGACCACCGGATCGACCGTGAGATGCGGCCGCGCCGCGTGCCCGCCGACGCCGTCGATCGAGATGATCGCCTTGTCGCCGGCCGACATGAACGGGCCGCGCCGCGTGAGAAACACGCCGGGAGCCGCGCCCGGATGGTTGTGCATGCCGAACACCGCGTCGCACGGAAAGCGCTCGAACAGGCCGTCGTCGATCATCTTCTTCGCGCCGCTGTCGACGCCATGCTCCTCGGCCGGCTGGAAATACAGCTGCACGGTGCCGGAGAAGTTGCGGGTTTTCGCGAGATGCTGCGCGGCGCCGAGCAGCATCGTCGTGTGGCCGTCGTGGCCGCATGCGTGCATCTTGCCGTGCGTCGCGCTCGCGTAAGGCAGGCCGGTCGCCTCGACGATCGGCAGCGCGTCCATGTCCGCGCGGATGCCGATGCTGCGCGCGGCGTCGCCCACCCGCAGCGTGCCGACCACGCCGGTCCGGCCGACGCCGCGCGTGACCTGCCAGCCCCATTGCGCGAGCTTGTCGGCGACGAGCGCGGCAGTCTCGACTTCCTCGTACGCGAGTTCCGGATGATGGTGGATGTGATGACGGATCTCGCGCAGCCCGGCGGCGGCGGGCAGCAGATCCTCGACTTCGGTGTAGCGGGTGTCGGTCATGAAGGGGCTCCGGCTCGTGTTCTGGTGTGGCGTCCGCGTCGGCGGGGCGACGAAAGCGAGCCACTATATCGAGCCAAATCCCGTTCAATAAGATGCTAAATTTTTCACCGCGATAAGAAATTTTAATCAGGGTTTTCCCGGCGAAGCGGCTCGATGCACGCGCTCCGGCGCCTGCGCTATCGCCCGTCCCAGCGCGCCTTGGCCCGCTTCAGCGCATACGTCGAGCCATAGCCCAGCTCCCGCGCCAGCGCCTTCGCGGACGAGCCCGCATGGCCGTGATATTCCAGCGCCCGCGCGCGCCGCACCTCGTCGCGCAACCGGCGATAGCTGACGCCCGCGCGCTCGAACTCTCGTTGCATGCCGCGATGCGACACGCCGATCAGGCCGGCCAGCTCCTCGGATTTCAGCACGCCGCCATACTCGTGCAGGCACTGCAATGCGCGGGTGACGATCCGGTCGGGCTTCCATGCGCGCAACTCGCGCTCCCGCTGCTCGCACAGGTTCCGCGCCACTTCGTATTCGATCTCGTGGTGGTAGAACAGCGGCGACGACAGATAGCGCCGGGGCATCACGATCGACGTGCTGGGCATGTCGAACAGCACCTCGCATCCGAGCAGCGCCTCATACCGTTCCGGGTGGCTCGGGCGCGGGAAATCGAAGGTGATCCGCTTGAACGCCGGCAGCGGCTGCACGAGGTCCGACACTTCCCGCACGGAGGCCCCGACGCACATCGCCGTGTTCAGGATCCGCAGGTCGGACCGATACGCATAGCCGCCGATCGTGATGACCGCATCGTCGTCGTACTCGTGCAGCACCGACTTGAAGTACGTGATGGCCAGCAGCGGATACGCGTAAGCGAGATTCAACGCGTCGCGCAAGGTCGGGCTCACGAGCATCGCGTGCCCGCGCGCGCCGTATGCGGTCACGGGAATGGCCTTCCCGATCGTGAGGCCGATCGACTCGTCCTCGGTGACGCGCAGCGCATTGGCGAGCACGATCAGCTCCTGCGCATGCGAGACGATCAGGTCCGGCTTGGTCAGGTCCGCGGTCGTGATGCCGGAGCCGTCCAGCAGCGCGTCGACCGAATGGCCGAGCTTCTCGAGCACGCGGACGGTGATGATGATGGTATGCAGGGGCGCCGGGCTTCGGCTCGCAAGGTCGGCCGCCAGCGGAGTCGCGCGCTGCATGGCTCAGCGCCGCAGGGCTTTCGTGAAGATCACTTGCACGCCGTACGCGTCGAGGTTGCCGCGCTGCCACCCGAGCCCCTGGTAGAAGCGATCCGCATTCGACCCGGGGTCCGTCACGAGCGTCACGGTCTGCACGCCCTGCGCCGCGAGCCAGTCGAGCGACTTCGTCAGCAGCGCCGCGCCGATGCCTCGGCGATGATAGTCGGGGCGCACGAACAGCCCGCTGATCATCGGCGTTTCCGCGACGATCGGCAGGCACACGCCCGCCGCGACGCCGCTGGCTTCGTCGACGCAGATCCACCCGCCGCCCTGGTTGATCTGCTCGACGAGCAGGCTCCGATCCAGCAAATGCACCTGATGCGGATGGATGCGGTTCTCCTTGACCGAAAAGCGGATGTCGTAGAAATCGCCGATATCCTGTTCCGTCAACGGGCGAATGGAAAGATCGTTCAGTTCGCGGCTTTTCAATTTATCTCCAAGCAGAGGCAGCAATTCACACACCGGCAATCAACAAAATCATTCACAATTCCAATATTTAAAACTGACCGAACCGGACTATATGGCAACTCGATCGGAATGCGCCGCGCATGGCGCATAAGGTGGTCATATTGGCGCAAAAGGTGCAAATCCGCCATCTCGATTCATTGCGCTTCCGGTAAGCTTTCGTTTGTCAACGTATACCAAAGAAGGTCGGATGCCATGGGGGAGGCGCGCATGCGCGAACATCGGATTACGCCGCCTGCACGGCATGCCGGTTGCTGGCCCGCGGCCATCCTGCTGATCGCCGGCATGCTCGCGCCGATTGCCGTGGTGCTGTATGTCTCCCTTTGCCGGCCGCTGGATTTCGGCGGCGTGGCGTGGGCGTCGCATTCGCTCGATGCCTATGTCGGCCTGATATTCGAACATGATTTCGACGGAAATACGGTATTTAGATCGGCCTATCCTGCGATCTTTTTACGCTCGTTTTTATTCGCATCGGCCACCACGCTCCTTTGCGTCCTGACCGGATTGCCGACCGCATTATTCATCGCCACCCAGAAAGCGTCCCGGCGCACGACTTTCCTGTTGCTGGTGATTGCGCCCTTCGCGATCAGCCTCGTCGTGCGTGCATATGGCTGGGTCATCCTGCTCGCGGACGGCGGCCTCGTGAACCAGGGGTTGAACGCGCTGCTCGATCGGCCGGGCGCGTCGGGCATCCTGTATTCGAACACCGCCACGATGATCGGGCTGGTGTCCATTTTCTTCCCCTTCATGGTGTTGCCGATCTACGCGACGCTGCGCGAGTTCGACTGGGAGATCGCCGAAGCGGCCGCCACGCTCGGCGCATCGCCCGCCGCCGTGCTGCGCCGGGTCGTGATCCCCGCCTGCATGCCGGGCGTCCGGGCCGGCATCGCGCTGGTGTTCGTGCCCGCGCTGGGCGCGTACGTCGTCCCGGACCTGCTCGGCGGCGCGAAGTCGATGATGGTCGGCAATCTCGTGCAACTGGCGTTCACGTCCGACCGCAACTGGCCGCTGGGCGCCGCCCTTTCCGTCGCATTGATCGGCCTCGTCGGGCTCGTCGCATGGTTCGCGCGCCGCGCGCCGCTGATCCCCGGGCGCGGCGCCGGCGGCCGCGACAGCCACGCCACTTACCCGGGCGTCGCATGGATCGCGCTGCCGATGCTGGCGTTTCTCTATGCGCCGATCCTCGCGCTCGTCGTCACCAGCTTTTATGCGGGGCCGTCCGCGCTGGTCTGGCAGGGATTCGCGATGGACGGCTACGCGCAGGTGCTGGCCGACGAGAACCTGCTGCGCGCCGCGTCGACGTCGTTCTGCCTCGCCGGCTTGACCGTCGCCATCGTGACCGTGGTGGCGGTGCCGGCCGCCATCGGCATCGGCGACGGCAGCGCGGGAATCGCGCGGCTGTTCGAGCAGGTGCTGAAGATCCCGCTCATCGTCCCGGAGATCGTGCTGGCCATCGCGACGCTGCTCGGGTTCGCCGCGCTGTCGATCGAGCTGAATTTCCTGACCGTGCTGTTCGCGCATGCGGTGTTCTGCCTGCCGGTCGCCTATCTGCCGATCAGGGCCAGCGTGCAGAAGATCGACCGGGATCTGCTCGATGCGGCCGCGACGCTGTCGGCCACGCCGTTCCAGACGTTCCGGAGCGTGACCTTGCCGCTCATCTGGCCGGGAATCATGACCGGCGCGATCCTGAGCTTCGTCACGTCGCTCGACGATTTCGTCACCACCTATTTCGTTGCCGGGGCCGGCGTGATCACGCTGCCGACCTACCTCTACGGCGCGCTGAAGGTCGGCGTGTCGCCGAAGATCAGCGCGATCTCCACGATCGTCATCGTCGCGTCCGCGCTGCTCGTGATCGCCGGCGCGGTGCTGAACCGGCGCCGGCAGCACCGCGACGGGAAGCGTGAGGCGATCGCGCCCGCCTTGATGACCACACCTGTACGACTAGCAAGGGGTATTGAGTGAAGAAACTGATTCTCGCCGCGGCCTGTTCGCTGTCCGTTGCCGCCCATGGTGCCGAACTGCATTTCGCGAACTGGCCGGACTATTTCCCGTCGTCGCTGCTGGCCAAGTTCCAGAAGGAGACGGGCATCAAGGCCACGCTCGACACCTACGACAGCGACGCCACCCTGCTGACCAAGCTCCAGGCGGGCGGCGGCAGCTACGACGTGGTGGTGGCCGGCGACTACTACGTGCCGGTGCTCGCGAACGGCGGCCTGCTGACGAAGCTCGACAAGTCGAAGCTGCCGAACCTCGCGAACGTCAAGCCGGAGTACCGGCACCCGACGTTCGACCCCGGCCGCGACTACGCGATGCCGTACACCATCGTGCTCACCGGGATTTCGTACGACAGCGCGCGTGTGCCCGGCGGCAAGCTCGACGACTCGTGGAAGTCGTTCTTCGAGCCCGCCGAGGCGCTGCGCGGCCAGGTTGCCGACCTCGATGTGCAGGAAGAACTCTACATGGCCGCGAGCTGGTATCTCGGCCAGAACGAATGCACCGAGAGCGCCGCCGATGCGAAGCGGGTGCTCGGCGTGCTGATGAAGCAGAAGCCGTACGTCAAGGTTTACAGCAACGACGGCACGGTCGACCGGATCGCGTCCCGGCAGGTGATCGTCGAGCAGAACTGGAACGGCGCGAGCGTGCGCGCGCAGAAGATCCTGCCGAGCGTCCGTTTCGCGTATCCGCGCGAAGGCGTGCGGCTGTTCATGGACAGCCTGCTGATACCGGCCAGGGCGAAAAACGTTTCGGAAGCCTATACGTTCATCAACTGGATGATGAAGCCGGAGAACATCGCGGTGGTGTCGAACGCGCTGAAGTACGACAACGCGATCTCGGGCGCCGAAAAGTTCATGGAGCCCGCGCTGCTCGCCAATCCCGCCGTCGTGACGCCCGCGGCGCTGAAAGGCCGCCTGAAGCCCTTCCAGATGTGTTCGGCGGCGGCCGTCACGCTGCGCAACAAGGTCTGGGCGAAGCTCAAGGAATGAGCGGCACGCGCTTCGCCCTGCAACAGCGGTCCGTTTTCATCTCGAGATTCCTCGGAGTCAGTCACCATGAAACATGATCACCAAGAATCCTATGGCGCGCTGAAGAACAAGCTTGGCGAACTCCAGGCGGCCATCGAAGAGGCGCGCAAGCGGGAAATCGAGTCGGTCCTCGCGTCGATACGAAAGACCATGATCGAATACGGCATCACGGAGCGCGACCTCTTTGGCGAACGCAGGCGGGCCGCCGGCCGCAACGGCCGGCTCGGCCGCCTCAAGCCCAAGTACCGGAATCCGGAGACGGGCGAGACCTGGGCCGGGCGCGGACGCCCGCCGCGATGGATTTCGGGCAAGCGCTACGACGCGTTCCTGATTCGACCCGACGCATAGTCCGGCGCGGCTCGCGCCGCCGCGCCGTCACGCCGCCTTGAGCGCCTCGGCGATGCGCTGCGGCGCCTTCGGCCGCGCATACAGGCGTTCGAGATACGCGCGCAATTGCGGGAACCCGTCGATCAGCTTCAGTTCGTTGGCCCAGTCGATCAGATAGGCCGTCACGCAGTCGGCGATCGTCAGCGCGTCGCCGACGATGAACCGGCGCCCTTCGAGATGGGCGTCGAGGATCGCGGCCATTGCGATGAAATCGTCCCGCGCCAGCGCGATATCGGCCGGCAGGCGCTTCTCCGGCGGGTAGAGCATCGTATGCCGCGTGATCCTCCATAGCGGCTGCTCGAGCTCCGTGACCGCGAACATCACCCAGCGATAGACCTGCGCCCGCCCGGCCAGGTCGACCGGCAGCAGCGCCTTCTCCGGGTACTTGTCCGCGAGATACAGCACGATCGCGGCCGACTCGGGAATCACGAGGTCGCCGTCCACCAGCACGGGCACCTTGCCTGCGGGGTTGAGGCGAAGGAATTCGGGCCGCTTGTGCTCGCCCTGGAGCAGGTTGACCGAGATGAACTCGAAATTCGCGTCGAGCTCCTTGAGCCCCCATAGCGCGCGCTGCGTGCGCGTTCCGGGGAATCCGTACAGTTTCATGGCGCACCCCCAATGTGTCGAACGCTCATGCGCCGGGAATCGGCAGCACCGGCATCACGTCGATCGACTCGCCCGGGAAGATCGTGAAATGCGGGTGGTTTTCGAACAGCCGGGCCGCGTCTTCGTGCGACGCGGCGCGCACGACCGTGAAGGCCGTCAGCGCATTGGACGCATCGACGATGCCTTGCTCGCCGATCGTCTTGGTCTTGCCGAGCGGCCCGCCGATCTCGAGGATCGACGCCCGATGCCGTTCGACCCACGCCTTCCATGCGGCGATGCCCTCCTGCTCCCGCGCATGCCGCTCCTGGTCCGTCATCGCGAGCCACGCCTTCATGCGCGGGCTGTTCTTGCTGCCGAGGAAAACGGCGAGAAACACCTGTCGATCGCTCATGACCCCTCCGTCCGGTGAAGGGCGCAACGGGGCGTCGCGCCCTGCCCTTGACACGATAGGTTGATATCAACACAATTGCAACATGTCACGAAAAGAAACCCTCCCTTTCGAATCGACGCTGATGGTGCGCGATTGCTGCCTGTGCCTGCACATGCAGCGGGCGGCACGCAATCTCGCACGCGTGTTCGACGACGCGCTGCGCCCGCTGGACCTGACGAACGGGCAGTTTTCGCTGCTGATGTCGCTGAACCGCCCCCACCCGCCGGCGATGAAGGACGTGTCGGCACTGCTGGCGATGGATCGCACCACGCTGACCGCGGCGCTCAAGCCGCTCGAACGGCGCGATCTGGTCGCCATCACGCAGGATCCCGACGACAGACGCAGCCGCCTGCTCAGCCTGACGCCGGCCGGCCATCGCCTGTTGGCCAAGGCGTTCCCGGTATGGCAGCAAGCGCACGCGGAGATCGAGAAGCCGTTTTCCACGGAGGAGGTCGACCGGCTGCGCGACCAGTTGCGCGCGCTTTCGTAACGCTTGCGACACAAAAGGCAGCCTGCCGGCGCCGATGCTACGATCGGGCTTTACGTCACGGAGCCGCCATGAACGCACTGGGCATCATCCCGGAATCGTCGAGCCGGACGGCCGGCAACCGGCCGCCGTTCATCCCGTCGTTCGGCTTCCATGAATGCCATCAATCGCGGCCGATCGACGCGCCGCCCGACCGCATCATCGACACCGTCGCGTCGCTGGACATGCGCACCGACCCGATCGTCAACACGCTGCTGACCGTGCGCGAATTCCCGTCGGCCGTGATCGGCGCGCTGCGCAACGAAGCCGCACGCCGCGAACGCGAGCCCTTCGGCCTCGACACGTTCACGCTGCTGCAGCGCGACGACCGCTCGCTGTCGCTCGGCCTCGTCGGCCGCTTCTGGCGCCCGGATTTCGACCTTCGAACCATCGCCGATGCCGACGCCTTCGTGCGCCACGCCGACCCGCGCGATGCGAAGCTCGTGCTGCGTTTCCAGGTGGCGGACTGCGGTCACGGCGCACATGCGTTGCGCACCGAAACCTTCGTGCATTGTCCGACCGCACGCACGCGGCTTCTATTCATGCCGTACTGGCTCGCGATCCGGCTGGCGAGCGGCTGGATCCGCCGCCGCACGCTGACGGCCGTGGAAGCGGCGCTCGCGTGACGGGAGAAACGCCGCGCGGGCCCGCGCGCCATGTCACCCCGCATCAGAACGGCTTGATCACGACCAGCCCGACGACGATACCCGTCGCGACAACGACTGCGCCCGCAGCCTGCCCAAGCCACGGTTTCGGCACGACGACGAGATCGTCGCGCGTCATGCGCCGCAGCGTGCCGGCCAGGATGCCGTGCAACGCCGACAGCGCGACCACGACGACGAGCTTCAACGACAGCCACGCATCGCCGAACCAGTGCCCGTGCAGCGCGAGCGCGATGCCGGTGATCCAGACGAGCGCAAGCGCCGGCGCCGTCACGACGCGATCCCAGCGCCGCACCGCGCGATGAACCGCGAGATTGACGATGCGCACGCACACGGACAGCATCAGCAGCCCGCCTGCGAACGTAACGACGGCCAGCACATGAGCGGCCTTGAGCAGCAGGTAGCTCATTGCGCCTCCCGCCTGCGCGCGATCCACCCGGCGCTCGCCAGCCCCGCGAACGGCACGAGCGCCGACAGTACGAGCCGCGCAACCTCCGCCCTGCGCCACAGCCCGCTCGACGCCGTGCCGACCACCGCCCACACGTACGTCACGAACGCGATGCCGTGGATCGGGCCCATGATCGACACCGCGGCTGGATAGCCGGCCAGATGCTTGAGCGGCACGGCGACGCACACCAGCGCGACGAGCGTGGCCGCCTCCAGCAACGACAGGTATTGCAGGTTCCGCAGCGCCGTGCGGTCGTCTTCTTTCATTGCGAGCCTCCATGTGGGTGCCGCCATTGTCGCGTGTGGAGCGGGCGCGAGCCATTGGCTAAAATGCCAGCTTCCAACGAATTCCGGCCACGGCCTCGAAGCCCATGCACACGCTCGCCGTTCTCGCGCTGCCCGACGTCGTCCCGTTCGATCTTGGCGTCGCGTGCGACACGTTCGCGCGCGCGCGCGTGCCCGACACGGCGGGCGCGTACCGTGTGCAGGTGTGCAGCGAGCAGGCGCGCGTCGCCGGCGACCTGTTCGAACTGCGGCCCGCGTTCCGCCTCGACGGGCTGGACGATGCCGATACGATCGTCGTCCCCGGCACGTCCACGCCGCTGGCGCCCACGTCGCGCCGCGTGCTCGCGGCGCTGCGCGCAGCAGCCGAGCGCGGCTGCCGGATCGCGTCGATCTGCACCGGCGCGTTCGTGCTCGCGGAGGCGGGGCTGCTCGACGGACTGCGCGCCACGACGCACTGGCTCGCGGCCGCGGAACTCGCGCGCCGCTATCCTCGCGTGTCGGTCGATCCGAACGTGCTGTTCGTTGACAACGGCCAGGTGCTGACGTCGGCCGGCGCGGCGGCGGGCATCGATCTGTGCCTGCACATGATCCAGGCCGACTATGGCGCAGCGGTCGCCGCCGACGCCGCCCGCTGCGCGGTGACGCCGCGCATGCGCGAAGGCGGGCAGGCGCAGTTCATCGCCCCTGAGCGTCGAACCGGCGGTTCGACCGGCGGCCCGGCCGGCGCCGAAGGGCTGCACGACCTGATCGACTGGCTGCACGCGAACCTGCACCGCCCGCTCACGCTCGACGCGATGGCGCGCCAGGCGTCGATGAGCGTGCGCACGCTGACGCGGCGCTTTCACGCGCAAACGGGCACGTCGCCGCTGCAATGGCTTCAGACCGCGCGCGTCCGGCATGCGCAGCAGCTGCTGGAAATCACCGAACGGTCGATCGAACATGTCGCGACGGAGGCCGGCTTCGGCTCGGTCACCGCCTTCCGCGAGCGCTTCGCGCGCATCGTCGGCACCTCGCCGCAGCGGTATCGGCAGGCGTTCCGGGCCCGGTCGGGCACGTAGCGCGCAATGAACATCCCGCTTGCGCGCGCACGCCGCCGCGCAACCTTCCCGCCCGATGCCGCACCCGGGCCTTCACGCGTTTCCGGACCCGACTCATGACCCGCATCCGCAGCCCCCTGAATATCGCGCAGCTCCAGGCCTTCGTGTCGGCCGCGCACCACCGGAGCCTGCGCGCCGCCGCGCGCGAGCTCGGCGTCACGCAGCCCGCGATCACGCACACCATCCGCGAGCTCGAAACGGCGCTCAGCGCGGAGCTGCTGGTGCGCAGCGTGCGCGGCGTCGAGCTGACCGCCTGCGGCCACGCGCTGCTGCCGCGCGCCGAGCAGCTGCTCGGCGACATGCGCCGCACCGTCGAGGCGGTCGAGCAGGTGAAGGGCGAAATGTCGGGGCGCGTCGCGCTCGGCACGATGCCGTCGATTGCGCTGACGGCGCTGCCGCACGCGGTGACGGCGTTCCGCCGGTCGATGCCGAACGTGAGCCTGCATCTGGAAGAAGTGACCGTGCCGGACGCGCTCGCGCAATTGCGCAACGGCACGCTCGACATCGCTGCAATGCACCATGTCCCGACGCTCGACCGCGAATTCACGCAGCGGCCGCTGTTCTCGACCGAATTCACCGTCGTGATGCGCGAAGGCCACCCGCTCGCACACGCGCGCCGGCTGGAGGAGTTGCTCGATGCCGAATGGATCGTCACGGTCGGCGCCGACCAGTTTCCGCACAGCGTGATGCTGACGATGTTCGACGCGCGCGGCCTGCCGCGGCCGAAACGCCTGCTGCGCTCGCCGATGTCGTTCGCGGTGACGCTCGGGCTCGTCGCGCGCTCGGACGTGATCGGCTGCTTCACGCGCCCGCTCGCGGCAATGGTCGCGCCGCTCGGCATCCGCACCGCCGAGCTCGACGAAACCCTGCCGCGCTTCGACCTGTCGATCCTCGCGCGGCGCGACCTGCTGCCGACGCCCGCCGTCAGCGAGTTCGTCGCGTGCCTGCAGCGGGCGGTCAACGAAACGCTGGGCTGAATCGTTCCTTTCCTTGAAACGGTCGCGCAAGCTTTACCGCGCCGCCGTCCGGCCCGTCCGGCGACTATCGGGGCATGTCCTAGGCGCACCGGCGGTATTTTGTCTTGATAATCTCCGCACGTCGCGCGCCCCTATCGGGCGGGCGAAACGGACTGTCCGACGCGAAGCCGCGCCGGGCCGAACGCTTACGGCGCGGCACAACCGCGCACCCATCGAACAAAACGAGGAGTCACCGAGTGAAAAAAATTCTTGCGGCTGTGACGGTTGCCCTGCTCGCCGTATCGGCCGGCAGCGCATACGCAAAGGACTGGACCACCGTGCGTTTCGGCGTCGACGCAAGCTACCCGCCTTTCGAATCGAAAGGCCCGGACGGCAAGGTCGTCGGCTTCGACGTGGACCTCGGCAACGAAATCTGCGCGCGCCTGAAGGCGAAGTGCGTGTGGATCGAAAATGACTTCGACGGCATGATTCCGGCGCTGAAGGCACGCAAGTTCGACGGCGTGCTGTCGTCGATGTCGATGACGCCGGCGCGCCAGGAGCAGATCGCGTTCTCGGCGAAGCTGTTCAACACGCCGACGCGCCTCGTCGCGAAGAAGGGTTCGTCGCTGATGCCGGACGCGAAGTCGGTGAAGGGCCACCGCATCGGCGTCGAGCAGGGCACGATCCAGGAAACGTACGCGAAGACCTACTGGGCGCCGGCCGGCGCGACGGTGGTGCCGTACCAGAACCAGGACCAGGTCTACGCCGACCTGATCGCGGGCCGCCTCGACGGCGCGCTGCAGGACGCGGTGCAGGCCGACATCGGCTTCCTGAAGACCGCGCGCGGCAAGGACTTCCAGTTCGCCGGCGGCGACATCGACGATCCGAAGACGCTCGGCAACGGCGCGGGCATCGGCCTGCGCAAGGAAGACACCGACCTGAAGGCGAAGATCGACAAGGCGATCGGCGACATGCGCAAGGACGGCACGTACGACAAGATCGCGAAGAAGTACTTCGATTTCGACGTCTACGGCAAGTAAGCCGCGCGCAATTTCCGCGCACGCAGACGGGCTCCGCGAGGAGCCCGTTTTTTTATGCACGCGCGCTGGGGGATGTGTTTTTTTTCCGCACCAAGCGGATGATTCGAAAGGAAAAAGCCGTCGATCCGGCACCGGTTTGATGGGTTCGCGACAGGCAACGTACAATCGATCTTCCACGCACACCGGATCATTCGCGGCTGCGCCGCACTCCCTCATCATGCAAACGCAGACCCATCCGCTGATTTCCCCCGCCGTCGGCACCGAACGCCAGATCACGAGCTTTCACTACGGCCCGCGCGGCGGCCAGAAGATCTACATCCAGTCGTCGCTGCACGCCGACGAGCTGCCCGGCATGCTGGTCGCCACGCTGCTGCGCCGCAAGATCGCCGCGCTCGAGAGCGCCGGCAAGCTGCGCGGCGAAATCGTGATCGTGCCGGTGCCGAACCCGATCGGCCTCGCGCAGCACGTGTTCGGCGATCACCTCGGCCGCTTCGAGCTCGGCTCGATGCAGAACTTCAACCGCAATTTCTACGATCTCGCGGCGCTCGTGCTGCCGCGCGTCGAATCGCGCCTGACGGGCGACGCGCAGCGCAACGTCGCGGTCGTGCGCGCCGCGATGCGCGAAGCGCTCGACGAGCAGGCGCCGCGCACCGAGCTCGAATCGCAGCGCCTCGCGCTGCAGAAGCTGTCGCACGACGCCGACATCGTGCTCGACCTGCACTGCGACAACGACGCGGTGATGCACCTGTATACGAACCCCGATCTGTGGCAGGACGTCGAGCCGCTCGCACGTTATCTCGATTCGCAGGCGTCGCTGCTCGCGCTAAACTCGGTCGGCAACCCGTTCGACGAGATCCACAGCTTCTGCTGGTCGGATCTGCGCGCGCGCTTCGGCGACCGCTTCCCGATTCCGAACGGCGCGATCTCGGTCACCGTCGAGCTGCGCAGCGAGCGCGACGTGTCGTACGAATTCGCGGAAAAGGATGCGCAGGCGATCGTCGAATACCTGACCGGGCGCGGCGTGATCGACGGCACGCCCGCGCCGCTGCCGCCGCTCGCGTATCCGGCGACGCCGCTCGCGGGCACCGATCCGCTCGTCGCGCCGGTGTCGGGCGTGATCGTGTTCCGCACGCCGGTCGGCGCGTGGATCGAGGCGGGGCAGGAAGTGGCCGACATCGTCGATCCGCTGACCGATCGCGTCGTCACGCTGAAGAGCAGCGTGTCGGGCGTGCTGTATGCGCGCCAGGTCGTGCGCTTCGCAACGGCCGGCATGGAAGTCGCGCGCATCGCCGGCGCGACGCCGATCCGCACCGGCTCGCTGCTGTCGGCCTGATCGGTTGGCCTGATCGGTCGGCCTGATCGGTTGGCCTGATCGGTCGGCCTGATCGGTTGGCCTGATCGGTCGGCCTGATCGGTCGGCCTGATCGGTCGGCCTGATCGGTTGGCCTGAACCGCGGCGCCGGCCGCCGGCTTTCCTGTCGACAAAAGCACATCGCCCGCTTGCGCGGGCGATGTCGTTTTCGCGGGAAGGCAGGTACGGTCAGAACGCCGGGATGATCGCGCCGCCAAACTTCGCGTCGATGAACTTGCGCACGTCGTTCGATTCATATGCCGCGACGAGCTTCTTCACCCACGGCTTGTCCTTGTCCTGCGCGCGCACCGCGATCAGGTTCGCATACGGCCCCTTCAGATCCTCGACCGCGATGGCATCCTTCTTCGGCGTCAGCCCCGCCTTCACCGCGTAGTCGGTGTTGATCGATGCGGCGTCGAGGTCCGGCAGCGCGCGCGGCAGCTGCGCGGCATCGAGCTCGACGAGCTTGATCTTCTTCGGGTTCTCGGCAACGTCGAGGGGCGTCGCGTTCACGCCGTTCGTGCCGGCGCCCGGCTTCAGCTTGATCACGCCGTATTTCTGCAGCAGCAGCAGCGCGCGGTTGCCGTTCGACGGGTCGTTCTGGATGCCGACCTTCGCCCCTACCGGCAAGTCCTTGAGCGACTTGAGCTTTTTCGAGTAGAAGCCCATCGGCATCGTGTACGTCAGCCCGGCGTTGACGATCTTGTAGCCGCGCTGCTTGATCTGGCTGTCGAGGAACGGCTGGTGCTGGAACCCGTTCGCGTCGAGATCGCCGGCGTCGAGCGCGGCGTTCGGCTGCACGTAGTCGTTGAATTCGACGATCTTGAGCGCGAGGCCGTCGCGCGCGGCCACTTTCGTCACTTCGGCCCAGATATCGGCGTCGGGGCCGCTCATCGTGCCGACCTTCAGTGTCTGCGGTTCCGCGTGCGCGCCGGGCGCCGCGAGCATCAGGGCCGCACCGAGGGCGGCAAGGCCGGTCAACCAGTTCGAGCGTCGCATGGGGGGTGTCCTCTGTCCCGTGTCGTTGTATGAACGCGCATCGTCGCATGGGGCCGGATCGCCTCCAACGAAGCTTATTTCATGACCATATTCCCGCACGGAATCAAACGTCAGCCGAAATCGGCATAACCGCCGCACGGGATTCGGGCATGATTTGGTGTCGCATCGGCGCCACACTCATTAAATATGACAAGAGCTGTCACATACATTACGTGACGTCCCGATAAAGTTGCGGCCGGTCCGTAAGAGCGCCGCCAGAGCGCCGGAACCGCAACTGGACACGCCATTTACTCGCTCGGAGAATCCTTTGAACAAGAAACTGTTGACCGCCGCCATCCTCGCAGCAACGGCCAGCGCGGCACACGCACAAAGCAGCGTCACGCTGTATGGCCTTATCGATGCAGGTGTCAGCTACGTGAACCACAGCGCCAAGACCGGGACGGTCCCGGGCAGCAAGCTGTTCAAGTTCGATGACGGCATTGCGCAAGGCAGCCGTTGGGGCCTGCGCGGCACGGAAGACCTCGGCGGTGGCCTGAAGGCGATCTTCGTGCTCGAAAACGGCTTCAACGTCGGCACCGGCGCAGCTGGCCAGGGCGGCGCGATGTTCGGCCGTCAGGCATACGTCGGCCTGAGCCAGGCTCAGTACGGCACGCTGACGTTCGGTCGCCAGTACTCGTTCTCGACCGACGTGCTCGGCGCGAACTACTCGACCGGCGGCAACACGGTTGCAGGCAACTACGCTTACCACGCCAACGACGTCGACCAGCTGACGTCGAGCCGCATCAACAACGCAGTGAAGTTCCAGAGCGCGAACTACGCAGGCTTCACGTTCGGCGCGTTGTACGGCTTCTCGAACTCGACGAATTTCGCCGGCGCAGCAGGCACGGGCGCCACGAACTCGGGCGGTTCGTCGCGTGCATACAGCTTCGGCCTGAACTACGCGAACGGCCCGTTCTCGGTCGGCGCCGCCTACACGGACATCCGCTTCCCGAGCCAGTCGGCCCCGGCAATCTCGACGACGATTGCGAACGTCAGCACGGGCAACGTCCGCGACCTGCGCACGTATGGCGTTGGCGGCCGCTACGTCTGGGGCCCGGCGACGGCATGGGCGCTGTGGACGCGCACGCAATTCTCCACGGTCTCGGGCACGGGCGGCACGTTCTACAACGCATATGAAGCCGGCCTGAAGTACGCACTCACGCCGGCCCTGTCGGCTGCTGCGGGCTACACGTACACGAACGCGACGCAAAACGGCGGTTCGGCTCACTGGAACCAGGGCAACCTCGCGCTCGACTACGCACTCAGCAAGCGTACCGACGTGTACGGCCTCGTGATCTACCAGAAGGCATCGGGCGACGGCGTGCAGGCACAGATCGGTTCCAACTCGTCGAGCTACTTCGGCACGTCGGGCACGAACTCGTCGAACCAAATCGCCGCTCGCGTCGGTATCCGCCACAAGTTCTAAAGCATCCGCTTAACACGCGGATCACGACGGCAAGAACGCCCCGCTCTCCGGCGGGGCGTTTTTTTATGGGCTTTTAAGTTTCGCTTAATTCTGGGTTGAGAGGATGCTCTCACCCCCCCTGTTGGCCGCCTGAGCATCGGCGGCTTTTTTTTTACACCGGCAACACGGCCGGCCACCACGAGACAGGATCGGAGGCTACGATGATCGAAGATACCGTTTTCAGCCATCTGCATGCGATTCTGACGCGCGAGCACTCGCTGCCCGTCCAGAGCTGCCGCGTGTCGGTCGAGATGCAGCGCCCGTGGGGGCGCCCGTACCGGCTCGTCGAATGGACGATGCATCTCGACGCGCCTGCACGACGCCAGATCGTGCCCGCCGAATGCACCGACGCGGAAATCGCCGAGCTGGTCGCGTCGCACGTGCCGGGCCGCCTGTACGGCGACGGCCGGCTGCAATTCTGATGCCATGCCGCCCCGTGCGGCACTCCGTCCCGTGCATCGCGGCCATGAAGTCTGCTACGCTGCGCGTTTTCGTCCACGCCACACACGATGGAAAACGCATTCAACGAACGCGGCGTGATGGTCACGCGCAACGGCCTGTCGGCCGCCGGGCAAGTCTTCCCGCTGCGTGACATTCGCCACGTCGACGTCGTCACCATTCCCAAGAACAAACTCGTCCCGTCGCTCATCTCGGTGATCGGCGCCGTGTCGGCTGCCGCGGGCGGCCTTTACGGTTCGAGCGCCGCGCTCGTCGTCGGCGTGATGCTGGCGGTGGTCGGCTACCTCGCGTGGCTGACGCAGGACGTGACCTACCGGCTCATCGTCGACATGCCCGACGGCAAGCGCGAGGCGCTGTCGAGCGTCGACGTCGAATTCGTCGAACGGGTCGCGCAAGTCGTGCGCAGCGCCCAGGCGGCCACCGCCGCGAGCTGATCTCCCCGGTTCCTTCCGCATCCCGGCGCGCGCGCTTTTCCGCAGTGCCGGCGACCGCCTAGTATGGAAAGATCGGCGCCCGGCGCCGCATCGACCGAGGAGGTCGGCATGAACGTTCAATCGCTGTCCGGCATGCTCCGCGCGCAGGAATTGCTGATCGTCTCGATGATTCGCGCGCTTCCCCTCGACGAACGCCGCGCGCTCGCCGAGATCTTCGCCGAGCAGATCGCGTTCGCCGAAGAAGCTCATCTCGAAGCCCGCGGCGACCGCGACACGCACGACGCATTCATCGCGCACGCGCGCAGCCTGCTGATCCGCGTCGAATCGCTGTCGTAGCGCGGCGTCGTTGCCTGCGGCGCGCGCGGGCGGCGGCATCGCACGCCTGACCGGCCCGGCATGCCCGATGCGCCGGGCCGTCGATCGCGCGCGCCGCAGGCCCCGCTCGCCGGTCGCCCCATCCAATCGTTCGCGTCACCCCGCCTCCCGCCGAAGCGCGTCGCCGCCATTGCGCGCATTCCAGCCTGCTCGTCGAATCTTGTATTGATAATAATTCTCATTTACACTTCGACAAGTTTCATCGCTTTCCTTTCATCAACCAGCCGTCCGCCCCATCGCGCGGACGGGCCAGCCAGGTGAACGCGTCACCCAGCCAGCCTCCGGGCTTGTTTCATCACTGGGAGACCACCTGTGCATTGCTCTACGTTGGCGCGGCGGCCGATTTGCGCCGCGTTGTTCGGCGCCGTCGGCCTGTCCGTCGCGCCGGCTTTCGCCGAATCCTTGCCGCAAGGCGCCACGCCGCCCCCTGCCGCCATTCTCGCCGCGTCGACGCGCGGCAATCCCGCGCTGCTCGACCCCGTCTCCGTCACGGCCACCCGCACCGCGACCGCGGCGAGCCGCACGGCCGCCTCCGTGTCGGTGATCACTGACGAGGACCTCGAGGAACAGCAGGCCGCGAACATCAAGGACGCGCTGCGCTACGAGCCGGGCGTCACCGTGCGCCGCACCGCCTATCGGCCCGGCGGCGCCGCGCAAGGCGGCGGCCGCGACGGCGATTCGAGCATCAACATCCGCGGCCTCGAAGGCAACCGCGTGCTGCTGATGGAAGACGGCATCCGCCTGCCGAACGCGTTCTCGTTCGGCCCGCTCGAAGCGGGCCGCGGCGACTACGCCGACCTCGACACGCTGAAGCGCATCGAGATCCTGCGCGGGCCCGCATCGGCGCTGTACGGCAGTGACGGCCTCACCGGCGCGGTGAACTTCATCACGAAGGATCCGCAAGACCTGCTGTCGATCTATCGGAAACCTTACTATTTCTCGTTCCGGCCGAGCTACGACTCGGCCGACCGCAGCATCGGCGCGACGGTGTCGGCCGCGGCCGGCAATGATCGCGTGCAGGGCATGATCATCGCCGATGGCCGGCGCGGCCACGAGATCGACACGCGCGGCGGCAACAACAGCGCGAGCACGCTGCGCACGACGTCGAATCCGCAGGACGTGTACTCGGAATCGCTGCTCGGCAAGCTGGTGCTGACGCCGACCTCGCGCGACACGATCAGGCTCACCGCGGAAACCGTGCAGCGGCGCATCAACACGAACGTGCTGTCCGCGATCAACCCGCCCCAGACGCTCGGCCTCACGACGCAGGACCGCCTCGAACGCAACCGCTTCAGCGTCGACTACGACTTCCGCGACGACACGCTCCGCTGGTTCCAGACCGCGCATGCGCAGTTCTACTACCAGGAAGCGACGCAGGATCAGTTCGCGTTCGAGACGCGCGGCGGCACGCTGCGCTCGCGCTCGCGCAACAACCGCTACGCGGAGCGCACGTTCGGCGGCTCCGCATTCGCGGAAAGCGCGTTCTCGACCGGCCCGTTCGCGCACAAGCTGCTGTACGGCGTCGACGGCAGCCTGTCGCGCGTGAAGAACTTCCGCGACGGCACGGTGCCGGGCGTCGGCGAGGCATTCCCGAACAAGGCGTTCCCGGACACCGACTACACGCTGCTCGGCGCGTTCGTGCAGGACCAGATCGGCTACGGGCGGCTGCTCGTCACGCCGGGGCTGCGCTTCGACGCGTACCGGCTGAGCCCGAGCGCGAACGATCCGCTGTTCACCGGCAAGGCCGTGTCGTCGAGCGCGCGCGAACTGTCGCCGCGCGTCGCGGTGCTGTACGAGATCACGCCCGCGCTGATTCCGTACGTGCAGTACGCGCACGGCTTCCGCACGCCGACGCCGGACCAGGTCAACAGCAGCTTCTCGAACCCGGTGTTCGGCTATACGTCGATCGGCAATCCGGACCTGAAGCCCGAGACGAGCGACACGTTCGAAGCGGGCCTGCGCGGCAAGGCCGGCACCGGCTACGGCGTGGTGCGCTACAGCGCCGCCGCGTTCACGGGCCGCTACCGCAACTTCATCTCGCGCACCACGATCGCCGGCGCCGGCCGGCCGAACGATCCGTTCGTGTTCCAGTACGTGAACTTCGCCGACGCCCGCATCCACGGCCTCGAAGGCCGCGCGGAATGGATCATGCCGAACGGCATCACGCTGAAGACCGCGCTGGCCTTCACGAAGGGCTCGACGCAGAACAACGGCGCGGCCAGCCAGCCGCTCGACACGGTCAACCCGTTCTCGGCCGTGTTCGGCGTGCGCTACGAGCCGGGCGAGCGCTGGTTCGTGCAGACCGACCTGCTGTTCCAGGCCGCGAAGCGCGACAAGGACATCCCGGCCGGCGCGTGCTCGCAGACGAACAAGCCGTGCTTCGCGCCGCCGTCGTCGCTCGTCGTCGACGTGCGTGGCGGCTACCGCTTCAACAAGCACGTGAGCGCCACGATCGGCATTCGCAACCTGTTCGACCGCAAGTACTGGAACTGGTCGGACGTGCGCGGCATCGCCGCCGATTCGCAGGTGCTCGACGCGTATTCCGCCCCCGGGCGCACCGTCGCCGTCAGCATGAAGGTCGATTTCTGATGCGCGCCGCCTGCCTGCCTTCCCCATCCGTCACCCGAAGGAGTCCGACATGATGCAATCCGCCCTTCCCGCCCAACCGGCCCCGCATACGCGTTCGGCCGCCGCGCTGCGCGACGCGTTCGTCCAGCTCAAGCGCGAGCGCCAGCTGCGCAACCGCGACGCCGCGCAGGCGCTCGGCGTCAGCGAAGGCGAAGCGCTCGCCGCGTTCGTCGGCGAGCACGTCGTGCGGCTCGACGCGCGCTTCCCGACGATGTTCGAGGACATGCCGCGGCTCGGCCGCGTGATGGCGCTCACGCGCAACGAAGCGGCCGTCCACGAGAAGGACGGCGAGTATGCGCAGATGAGCCACGACGGGCCGGTCGGCCTCGCGCTCGGCGACATCGACCTGCGCATCTTCTACCGTCACTGGGCATCGGCGTTCGCGGTGCGCGACGAGACCGCGCACGGCACGCTGAAGAGCCTGCAGTTCTTCGATGCGCACGGCGACGCGATCCACAAGGTCTATCTGCGCGCGCACAGCGATCACGCGGCCTTCGACGCGTTCGTCGAGCGCTGGCGCGCGCCGCGGCAGGAACCGGGGCTCGCGGTCACGCCGGCCGTGCCGAAAGCGCCCGAGCGCGCCGACACCGAGATCGACGTCGCCGGCTTCCGCGCGGCGTGGAACGCGATGACCGACACGCACCAGTTCTTCGGCATCACGCAGCGCTTCGGCGTGAGCCGCCTGCAGGCGCTGCGGCTCGCCGAGCCGCAGTACGCGTACCCGGTCGACACGCGCGCGCTGCGGCACGCGCTCGAACACGCGGCCGGCAGCGGGCAGCCGATCATGGTGTTCGTCGGCAACGCGGGGATGATCCAGATTCATACGGGGCCGGTCGCGAACGTGCGCGAGATGGGTACGTGGATCAACGTGCTCGATCCGAGCTTCAACCTGCACGTGCGCGAGGACATGATCGCCGCCGCGTGGGTCGTGAAGAAGCCGACGAGCGACGGCATCGTCACGTCGGTCGAGCTGTTCGACCGGCAGGGCGAGCACGTCGCGCTGCTGTTCGGCGAACGCAAGCCGGGCCGGCCGGAACGCGACGACTGGCGCGCGCTCGTCGCGGGCCTGCCGCACACGTCGCGCGGAGACGCGCAATGAGCCGTGCCCCGTTCAACCGGCAGCGCCGCATCGTGCTCGCGAGCGCGGCGGCCGGCGCGCTCGCGGGCGTGCTGCCTGGCCGCGGGCACGCGCAGGCGCCGGCGAAGCGCGTCGTCGTGATCGGCGGCGCGCTCGCGGAGACGGCGTTCGCGCTCGGCGGCGCGGATACGCCAGGCTTCCGGCTCGTCGGCGCGGACACGACCTGCACCTATCCGGACGCCGCGCGCCGCCTGCCGAAGGTCGGCTATCAACGCGCCCTGTCGGCCGAAGGCCTGCTGTCGCTGCGCCCGGACCTCGTGCTCGCGTCGGCCGAGGCCGGGCCGCCCGCCGCGCTCGCGCAGGTGAAGCGCGCCGGCGTCACGGTGACGGCCTTCGACGAGCGCCACGACGTCGATTCAGTGCGTACGAAGATCACAGGCGTCGCGCAGGCGCTCGACGTGCGCGACGCGGGCGCGGCGCTGCTGCAGCGCTTCGACCGCGACTGGCAGGCCGCGCGCGATGCGGTTGCCGCGCGGCCGCCCGGCGGCGCGGCGGCGCCGCGCGTGCTGTTCGTGCTCAATCACACCGGCAACCAGGCGCTCGCCGCCGGCCAGCGCACCGCCGCCGACGCGATGATCCGCTATGCGGGCGCACGCAACGCGATGCAGGGCTTCGACCACTACAAGCCGCTGACGACCGAGGCGCTCGCCGCCGCAGCGCCGGACGTCGTGCTGATTTCCGACGAAGGGCTCGCCGCGGTGGGCGGCCGCGCGGCGCTGCTCGCGGCGCCCGGGTTCGCCGCGACGCCGGCCGGCCGCGCGCAGCGCGTCGTGTCACTCGACGCGCTGCTGCTGCTCGGTTTCGGCCCGCGCCTGCCGCTTGCCGTCACGACGCTGCACCGACGCCTGTCGGATGCGCTCGCCTGATTCCGGATCGATCCGATGCCCGCACATGCTTCGCCCCTTTCCGCGTCATCGCACGCACCGTCGTCCGGCGCCCTGCGCATCGGCGCGTCGCGCCGCCTCGCGCCCTACGCGCTGGCGGCGCTCGCCGTCCTGGTTCTCATTGCCGCGCTCGTCGCGCTGTGCGTGGGCGCGTATCGCATTCCGCCTGCGCAAGCCTGGGCCGCGCTGACCGGCGACGCCGCCGCGCAACAGGCACGCGCGGTGCTGTTCGAGATCCGCGCGCCGCGCGTCGTGCTCGCGCTGCTGGTCGGCGGCGGCTTCGGCGCGGCGGGCGCGGCGATGCAAGCGCTGTTCCGCAATCCGCTCGCGGATCCGGGGCTCGTCGGCGTGTCGAGCGGCGCGGCGCTCGGCGCGACCACGACGATCGTGCTCGGCCCCGCGCTGTTCGCCGCGCATGCGAGCGCCGCCGCGCTTCCCGTCGCGGCATTCGCGGGCGCGCTCGCGGTCGCGGCGCTCGTCTACCGGCTCGCCGCGTCGCGCGGCCGGCTCGCGCTGCCGCTGCTGCTGCTCGCCGGCATCGCGATCAACGCGCTCGTCGGCGCGGCGATCGGGCTGCTCACGTTCGTCGCCGACGATGCGCAGCTGCGCTCGCTGACCTTCTGGAGCCTCGGCAGCCTCGGCGGCGCGCAATGGCCGGCGCTCGCGGCGGTCGCGCCCTGCGTCGCGATCGGCTGTGCGCTGCTCGCGCGCGAACGCGATGCGCTGAACGCGCTGCAGCTCGGCGAAACCGAGGCGCTGCATCTCGGCGTGCCGGTGCAGCGGCTCAAGCGGCGCGTGCTCGTCGCGGTCGCGCTGGCCGTCGGCGCGCTCGTGTCGTGCGCGGGGATCATCGGCTTCATCGGGCTCGTCGCGCCGCACTGCGTGCGGCTCGCGTGCGGCCCCGACCAGCGCGTCGTGCTGCCCGGCGCCGCGTTGCTCGGCGCGCTGCTGACGCTCGTCGCCGATCTCGCCGCGCGCACCGTGGCCGCGCCGGCCGAGATTCCGCTCGGCGTGCTGACCGCGTTGCTCGGCGCGCCGTTCTTTCTCGCGCTGCTGTGGAAAAGCCGCGGCGCGCTGGGGGGATGAGCGCGCCGGAGATCATGTCGCCGCCCATCCCCGATGAACCGATCCACCTCGCCGGAGACTCACTTGTCATCGCTTGCCTCGACGATCAACGCACTGCGCCCGTTCGTCCCGTCCCGGGATTTCGACACGAGCAAGCGCTTCTATCTCGAACTCGGTTTCACGCTGGCCTACGACGGCGAAGGCATCGCCGAGCTGCTGTTCGGCCGGCACAGCATCCTGCTGCAGGATTTCTACGAACCTGCGCATGCGAACAACACCATGCTGCAGATGGTCGTCGGCGATCTCGATGCATGGTGGCGGCACATCGATTCGCTGTGGCTGACCGAACGCTATGCGCTCAACGCGCCGATCGCGCCGGCGATGCAGCCGTGGGGACGACGCGTCGCGTTCCTGTTCGATCCGTCCGGCGTGCTCTGGCACATTTCCGAGGCGGCGCCCGCCGCGTCCTGACGCGCTCCATCCGTTCCCGACCATGCTCATCGCCCATCAACTCGACGTCTCCCGGCGCCGCGCCGCCATCCTTCGCGACGTGTCGCTGTCGATCGAACCCGGCCGCGTCACCGCGCTGCTCGGCCGCAATGGCGCCGGCAAAAGCACGCTGCTGAAAGCCCTGGCCGGCGAGCTGACGGGCAGCGGATCGCCGGCCGGCGCGCGCGTGTCCGGCGCCGTCACGCTGAACGGCGAACCGCTGGCGCGCATCGACGCGCCCCGGCTCGCCCGCCTGCGCGCCGTGCTGCCGCAGGCGGCCCAGCCGGCGTTCCCGTTCAGCGTCGACGAAGTCGTGCTGCTCGGCCGCTATCCGCATGCGCGCCGCAGCGGCGCGGCGTCCCGGCGGGACCGCGAGATCGCGTGGTGTGCGCTCGAACGCGCGGGCGCCGATGCGCTCGTCGGCCGCGACGTCACGACGCTGTCCGGCGGCGAACTCGCGCGCGTGCAGTTCGCGCGCGTGCTGGCGCAGTTGTGGCCCGACGACGATGGCGGCACGGCGCCGCCCCGCTATCTGCTGCTCGACGAACCGACCGCCGCGCTCGATCTCGCGCACCAGCACCGGCTGCTCGACACCGTGCGCACGGTCGCGCGCGAATGGCGGCTCGGCGTGCTCGCGATCGTCCACGATCCGAACCTCGCCGCCCGTCATGCGGACTGCATCGCGATGCTCGCCGGCGGCACCATCGTCGCGCACGGCGCGCCGCGCGACGTGATGACGCCCGCGCACATCGCGCGCTGCTATGGATTCTCCGTGAAGATGGTCGATGCCGGCGACGGTGCGCCGCCGGTGATGGTGCCGGCGTGAGGGCGCCGGTACTCGGCTCGGCAATCGATACGCACGATATCCGCGACGTCATGAGCCAGCGTCGTGCAACCCGAGCGGATCGCATTCGAAAGACCCACCGTAACGCCAACCACGACAGGAGACTGACATGCCGATTCCCATGACCCGCGTGATGCTCTACGTCCACGACGTCGCGCGGCTCAAATCGTTCTACCGGCAATACTTCGACTTGCCGATCGTCGAGGAAATCGAGAACGAATGGATCGTGTTCGACGCGGGCAAGGTTGAACTGGCGCTGCATCTCGCGGGCCCGGCCTTCCGCGGCGCAGCGTCCGTCGATCGACCTCGCCACACGAACGTCAAGCTCGTCTTCTCGATCGCGTCGGGCCTCGATGCGCACCGCGCGCGGCTGGCCGGCGACGGCATCACCGTGCGGGATCTCAAGCGCTTCGACGGCTTCGCGTACCGGATGTACGACGGCGTCGATCCGGAGGGCAACGTGTTTCAGGTCATGCAGGCCGACTGAGCGCCGGCACGTCCGCCCTCAACGCTCGACGTCGGCCACGCCGAACGTCCGCATCTTCCAGCCCTGGCGCACCGCGAGCATCCGCATCGCGAAGCCGGCGGCCAGCGCAATCACCGTCGCCGCATCGGCATCGATGCCCAGGTGCTGCATCCCGACATACAGCGCGCCCGTGCAGAACGCGACGCTCGCATACAGCTCCTCCCGCAGGATCAGCGGCATCTCGTTGCACAGCAGGTCGCGCAGCATCCCGCCGCACACGCCGGTGATCGCGCCGGCCAGCACGACGATGATCGGCGCGTGGCCGGTCGCCGCGCCGATGTCGCAGCCGATGATCGTGAACGCCGCGAGGCCGACCGCATCGACGGTGACGAACTGCGTCTTCATCCGCGCGAGGTGCCGCGCCGCCCACGACGCGAACGTCGCCGCGGCGAGCGTGATGACGAGATATTCGGGATGCGCGATCCAGCCGAGCGGATAGTGGCCGAGCAGCACGTCGCGCACCGTGCCGCCGCCGAGCGCGGTGGCCGCGCCGACGAACGCGAGCCCGAAGCGGTCCATCCCGCGCCGCATCCCCATCAGCGCGCCCGACATCGCCTCGGCGACGATCGCAATCAGGTACAGCGTATGCATGTCGCGCCGCCTCAGTCGTCGGTCCGGAACAGGTCGAGCACGCGCTCGCGCTCGGCGGCGTCGACCGCCGCGGGCGTCGCGTCGAGATCCGCCGCAGGTGCGTCCGCGGCCGCGGCGGACGCGCTCGCCGCACGCACGGCCCCGCATGCGAAATCGCTGCGCACGAACGGCGGCACGTCGGACGTGCAGGCGCCGCGCGTGTATTCCGCATAGACGAAATCGCCGTCGACGAGCGCGACGTCGGACGGCGGCGCGCGATCCACCGGCGCACGGCCGTCGACCGCCGTCTTCATATAGTCGAGCCACACCGGCAACGCGAGCGTCGCGCCGGTTGCGCGCCCCATGCTGCGCGGCGTGTCGTAGCCGAGCCACGCCACCGCGGCGACGCCGGACGAGTAGCCGGCGAACCATACGTCCTTCGAGCCGTTCGAGGTGCCCGTCTTGCCGGCCGCATCGTCGCGACGCAATGCGAGCGCGCCGCGCGCGGTGCCCGCGCGCACGACATCGCGCAGCATGCTGTCCATCACGAACGCGTTGCGCGCGGAGACGACACGCGCGCCGGCGGCAGCCGGTGCGTCGTACAGCACGCCGCCGTGCCGCTGCTTCACCGACGCGATCAGGCGCGGCTCCATCCGCATCCCGCCGTTCGCGAACACCGCGTACGCGCTCGCCAGCGCGAGCGGCGTGACGGCGCCTGCGCCGAGCGCAAGCGGCAGCGATGCCGGGTTGCGCGGCCCGTCGAACCCGAAGCGCAGCGCATGCTGCTGCACGTACCGCGCGTCGGCCGCCTGCATCAGGCTCACCGCGACGAGGTTCTTCGATCGCACGAGGCCGCGCCGCACCGCGATGAAGCCCTCGTAGCGGTTGCCGAAATTGCGCGGCCGCCACGGCATCGCGCCGGTTTCCTCGCGCGTCAGCGTGCGCTGCGTGTCGTCGACGAGCACGCCCGGGAAATAGCCCTTCTCCAGCGCGGCCGAATAGACGAACGGCTTGAAGCTCGAACCGGGCTGACGGTAGGCCTGCAGCGCATGATCGAACACGTTGCGGTTGAAATCCGCGCCGCCGACGAGCGCGAGCATGTCGCCGGTTGCCGCATCGACCGACACGAGCGCGCCTTCGAGCGGGTTCTTCGCATCGGCCTTCGCGGGCGGCCGCCGCAGCGCGCGCGCGAGCGCCGCCTCGGCCGCGCGCTGGTCGCGCATCGAGATCGTGGTCGTCACGTCGAGGCCGAGCGTGTATGCGTCGTCGTGAAAACGTTCGACCATCATGCGCCGCGCGCGCTCGGCGACGTACGGCGCGGCGAGGATGCCGGGCGGCCGCGTCGCCGCCAGCGCGATCGGCGCATCGACGGCTGCGCGGTACGTCGCGTCGTCGAGCTGGCCGAGCGCATGCATGCGGCCGAGCACGTAGTTGCGCCGTGCGGTCGCGCGCGGCGGATTGACGACCGGGTTGAACGCCGACGGCGCCTTCGGCAGGCCGGCGAGCACCGCCGCTTCTCCCGCGCTCAACGCGTCGAGCGGCTTGCCGAAATACACCGACGCGGCCGCCGCGAAACCGTACGCGCGCTCGCCGAGGTAGATCTCGTTCATGTACAGCTCGAGCAGCTTGTCCTTGCTGTATTCGCGTTCGAGCTTGACCGCCATCAGGATCTCGGCGAGCTTGCGGCTCAGCACCTTGTCGCGGGTCAGGTAGAAGTTGCGCGCGACCTGCATCGAGATCGTGCTGCCGCCCTGGCCCGGCTGCCCGGTGACGAGGTTCGCGAACGTCGCACGCGCGAGCCCGCCGACGTCGACGGCGCCGTGCCGGTAGAACTGCGCATCCTCGGCCGCGAGCAGCGCATGCCGCATCAGCGGCGGAATGCGTTCGAGCGGCACGAACTCGCGGCGCTCGACGCCGTATTCGGCGAGCAGGTCGCCGTCGCGGGAAAAGATCCGCAACGGCAGCGCGGGGCGATAGACGGCCAGATGCTCGACGGACGGCAACTGCGTCCAGATGCGGTGGATCGTCCACGCGCCGATGCCGGCGCACGCGAGCGCCAGGCCGAGCAGCGCGCCCGCGAGCGTGCGCCAGTAGCGGCGGCGGCGCGGCGGCGCGGATTCCGGTGGCGTGGGAGCGGTGTGGTCGGTCATGTCGGGTTCCTTCTTCGATGCCGCGGCGGCATGGCGCGCGACACGCCGCCATCCGTCGCTGAAGGCGCGCATTGTCGAAGGGTTGCCCCGAAACCGGAACAATCTTTAGCCAAAGTTGGGCTGGCTGAATTTTATTTAGGAAAGGGGCGGCAGCCGGTGGCAGGTGGTCAACCGCCGGCGGCGGCCCGCGAGCGTGATGGCGTCCATGCCGGTCGCGCCGCTCGACAGGCCATACCCGAGCAGCCCGTAGGCCGACAGGTGGTACGACAGCCCGAGCTTCAGGCCCAGGTCGGCTTCGTCCCCGGACAGCCGCAACAGGTTCGACGCGACCGCCCGCTCCTGCGCGGCCGGCACCGTGACGCCGGGGCGCTCGCAGACGGTCGACGCGATCGACGCGTTCAATCGCGATGTCGCGCGCCGGATCTAGGCCAGTTGCCTGTGAAAGAACGTCGTCCCGCAGTACGTGCCGTCGGGCATCAACGCATAGTTGGGCACGTCCCCGACGCGCTGCCAGCCGGCCCGCTCGTACAGCCGCGCGGCATCGCTGCCGGTCACGGTGTCGAGCACCAGCACCGACTTGCCGGCCGTGCGCGCGGCGTCGTCCGCCGCGGCCAACAGGCGCGCGCCCACGCCCTGCCTGCGCGCCGTTCGGCAGACCAGCATCTTCGCGACGTCGGCGCGATGCGGCTGGTTCTCGGGCTGCGCGGTGATCAGCTGCACGGTGCCGACGACGCGGCCGCCGGCATCTTCGGCAACGAGCAGGATCCGCTCGTCGCGCATCACGCTTTCGGCGACCTGCGTCCAGAACCGCACGGCGGTGTGCCGCGCGATCGGCAGCATGAAGCTGACGGATGCGCCGCCTTCGACGCAGTCGATCAGGATGTCCGACAAGGCTTCGATGTAAGCCATTACGCTGTCGGGGCCCGCGCGCCGGACGGTGATCGATTCGCTCATTTCTTGCTCCGTGGCGCATCGGCGGACAGGTTGCACAGTGCGACGAGATAACGCGCCGGCCGGCGCGACGGGTTTTGATAGCTGATCGGCTGGTCCAGCTTCATCGCGAGGCAGTCGCCCGTGTCGAGCTGCCATTGCCGATCGCCGACGGTCACTTCCATCGTGCCTTCGACGACCCAGACCTGCTGGTGGATGTCGGCATCACGAATGCCCGTTTCGTACGCGACCTGCTTCCCCGGCGGAAACTCGACCTCGACCAGTTGAATCGGCGACCGCGCAGGCGGCGACAGGTTGCGCCGCACGTAGCCCGACCCGGGATCGGTCCAGCGCGCCTGCTCGCGCGCAGACGCGTGCGGCGACAGCTCGGCGGACGCGGCGGCCTCCGTCGGTTCGAACAGCGACGCGACGGACACGCCAAGCGCGGTGGACAGCTTGTCGAGGACAACGGCGGTCGGGCTGCTTTGCCCGCGCTCGATCAGCGAGATGTTCGAGCGGCTGACTGCGCTGCGCTCCGCGAGGGTGTCGAGCGACCAGCCCCTGGCGTCGCGAAGCTCGCGGACGCGTTGGGCGATTCGGGTGTGGATGTCCATGTAATCCAGCTTAATGGATGGAATTTCCAGTAAACTAGATCAGGCGATTTTCCCTGTCAATGCACGAAGCACCCAGAAAAAAACCGCCGGCTTGCACCGGCGGGTTTTTCATTCCGCGAATGCGCGATGCGTTCAGCGCGGCGCGTTCAGCGTCAGGTTCATGTGACGGTTCACGTCCTTGTACAGCAGGTAGCGGAAGCGGCCGGGGCCGCCCGAGTAACACGCCTGCGGGCAGAACGCGCGCAGCCACATGAAGTCGCCGGCCTCGACCTCGACCCAGTCCTGGTTCAGGCGATACACGGCCTTGCCTTCGAGCACATAAAGCCCGTGCTCCATCACGTGCGTTTCCGCGAACGGGATCACGCCGCCCGGCTGGAACGTCACGATGTTCACGTGCATGTCGTGGCGCATGTCGCTCATGTCGACGAAGCGCGTCGTCACCCACGCGCCGTCGGTGCCCGGCATCGGGATCGGCTCGACGTCCTGCTCGTTGGTCACGAACGCTTCCGGCAGCGGAATGCCGTCGACGGCCTGGTAGCGCTTGCGGATCCAGTGGAAACGCGCGGCGGCGTCGCTGACGTTGTGCAGCGTCCACGCGGCGCCCGGCGGAATGAACGCGTAGCCGCCCGGCTTCAGCACGTGCTTCGTGCCCTGCAGCGTCAGCGCGACTTCGCCTTCGACGACGAACAGCACGCCTTCGGCTTCCTTGTCCTGCTCGGGCTTGTCGCTGCCGCCGCCCGGGCCGACTTCGACGATGTACTGCGAGAACGTCTCGGCGAATCCCGACAGCGGACGCGCGAGCACCCACAGGCGCGTGTTGGTCCAGAACGGCAGCCAGCTCGTCACGATGTCGCGCAGCACGCCCTTCGGAATGACCGCGTACGCCTCGGTGAACATCGCGCGATCGGTCAGCAGGTCCGTCTGCGGCGGGTGGCCGCCATGCGGCGCGTAATACGTTGTCTTAGACATAAGGCATCCAGGCAATGGGTTGGTCCGGTCCCCGGCGGCGACGGTGTCCTGCGATGCATCTGCGAGCGGGGCGCGCAGGCGGCAGGACGCCGTTGCCGGGGAAACGTGAAAGCGGGTCGGCTTCCGGTCGGTCGGCCAGGTTCGCGATGGCCCGCCCGGTTCGGCGAGTGGTCGCGGCTGCGCTCGGCGGCCCGTGCCGTCCTGCCGCGACGCAGCGGCGTCGATCGGCCTGGCGTGGCAACGGGCGTGGTCTGATTCCGTGCGCGGGCAGCGTTGACGATAGCGAAGTCGTTCGCGATTCACCAATTAAATGTCGCGATGGGTTCCATTCGATTTCGCACTACTGTGGCGCGGGTGTCGGCGGGTGTCGGCGGGTGTCGGCGCGTGTCGGCGGGTGTCGGCGCGTGTCGGCGGGTGTCGGCGCGTGTCGGCGGGTGTCGGCGCGTGTCGGCGGGTGTCGGCGCGTGTCGGCGGGTGTCGGCGCGTGTCGGCGGGTGCCGGCGGGTGCCGGCGCATGTCGGCGCATGCGCGCAGCGTCGATGCGCAGCAGACGGCAATGCACGGTTTGAAAACGTAGAGAAGGATTCAGTGTGCTGCGCACATCGCATTATCGATGGCGGATTCGGTGCGCACGCGCATGGCGCGACGTGGCGTGGGGAGAATCTGCGGAGGGGGTGCTGCGCGATGCCTGGCGCGTGAAACGCGGCGGGCATCGCATGGGCGTGGCGGTGGTTCGCGCCCGGTGTGCGTGTCGCACGCCGGACGGGTCAGCCCGCTACGCCGGCATCACGATCAGTCGTCGTGATGGTGACGGCGATGCTTGTGGCGACGATAGCCGCGATCGTAGTCGCGGTCATACGAGTTGCGCTGGAGGTTGCCGCCGAGCGCCGCGCCGGCGCCGCCGCCGACTGCCGCGCCGAGCAGGCCGCCGGTGCGGCCGCCCATCGCGTTGCCCGCCGCGGTGCCTGCACCGCCGCCGAGCGCGCCGCCGATGATCGCGCCCGTGCGCTCGTGACGGTTCGCCGTCACCGCGCCGCCGGCGCCGCCGCCGATCGCGCCGCCGATCACCGAGCCGGTGCGGCCGCCGACCGCGCCGCCGACCGCCGCGCCGGCAACCCCGCCGAGCGCGCCGCCAAGGGCGTTGTTCAAATCGTTAGCTGCTGCCGGCAGCGCAGTCGCGCCAGCAAGAGCGGCGACGACGAGGGTGGAGGCGATCTTCTTCCACATGCCCGTATTGTTCCTTGTTCGCAATCTGATTATCGAGGGTTCGCTCTGTACGTCGATCTGATCCCGCCGGCATCGCTGCGCACATTGTGCAGGGGGCCGGACGAATGCATTTCAAAGAGCTTGCGGCGAAGAATAGCATCGCTCCCCGACGCTTGCCGCGAAGATTCTGGTAACAAGTTGTGTGAGCTGCGGAAAGAGTTACCGAATGCGTTACAACCGGCGCTCAAACCCGCCGTGGCGCGGGTTTGCGGCTGTTACAGATGCGCTCCGGCCCCGTGAAATCACCCCGCGCGGCGTCGCGCGGATGCAACCGGCGGTCGGTCGTACCGCCTCCCGGAAAACGGCAAAGGGTCAGTAGACGCCGGGAATCAGGCGCCAGGTGCGCGCGCAGTACGCGTCGTACTCGGCCCCGAAATGCGCGCGCAGCAGCGCTTCCTCGGCGCGGATGCGCGCGACGAGCGGCGGAATCGTCAGCACGGTCAGCAGCACGCCGGCGCCGGCGCGAAACGCCAGCGCCCAGCCGAGCGAATTGACGAGCAGGCCGAGATAGCTCGGGTTGCGGATCACGCGGTAGAGGCCGTCCGTCACGAGCGCATGGCCGGGCTGGATCGCGACCAGCCCGCTGAAACGGCGGCCCAGCACGAACACGGGCCAGATACGCAACGCGCCGCCGGCGATGAACAGCGCCACGCCGGCCCAGCGCAGCGTTTCGCCGTCGAGGGTCCACACGTCCATGCGGTCCGTCCACGCGGGCACGTATGCAGCGAGGAAGCCGAGCGCGCCGAACGCGGCGAGCACCCAGCGATTGCCGCGATCCTCCTGCTCGCCGGGGCTCAGGTTGGCGCTGCTGAACAAGGCGACGACGGTCATCACGAGTGTCGCGATCGCGACCACCGTCAGCGCGGGATGGGCGAAGAATGCGGCGAACCCGCCGATGCCGAGCACCGCGAGCCCGAGATAGGCGAGCGTGGCCGCGACCGACAAGGCCGCGACGCCTGGCGTGAGCGACATGGGTGCCTCGCTTGGACGAGCCCTTTCCGCTGAAGTATAGGAGGACGGCGGCGCGGCGCCTCGTGCAAGGTCAGCGAATGCGGAACGAGCCGCCGATGCCGACGCTGACCGGCGGCGCGTAATAGGCCGGCGCGTAGCCGTAGTAAGCCGGTGCCGGCGCATAGCCGTAAGGCGGTGCGACGACGCAGCCGCACAGGCCGCTGATCAATGCGAAGGTGACGAGTAGTCTGGTCATGAACGGTTTCCCGGCGTGCAGGACGATGGACGCGTGCCCGATTCGAGCGGGTCGATCCACCTCCCTGTCGCTCGATCAAGCAATGAATCGAGTCTAGCGCCCGCGCTTCGACGGCGCGTTTCGCGCGCCGTTACACGTGTTACCCGACATGACCGCCGCAACCTCCTGCTGCGGCAGGCGCGCGATTACACGAAGCGTTCGCGAATGCGCTTTGCGATCGATTCGAGGGCCGCCGCGTCGGCGACGTCGCGCGCGTGCATGCGCAGCGCGACGTCCTCCCAGCGCGGGATCACGTGGAAGTGCACGTGCGCGACCGTCTGGCCGGCCGCGCGGCCGTTGAACTGGCCGATGAACATGCCGTCCGGCTGCAGCGCGTCGCGCACCGCGGCGGCCACGCGCTGCGTCATGCGGATGGACGCGGCGGCCGCGTCGCCGGACAGGCCGAAGAGGTCCACCGCGGGCTCCTTCGGGATCACGAGCACGTGGCCGTCGGCCTGCGGCATCAGGTCCATGATCGCGATCGTCGCGTCGTCTTCCGCGACCTTGACGCACGGCAGGTCGCCGCGAAGGATCCTGGCGAACGGGTTGTTGTTGTCGTAGGGCATGGCAATTTCCGGTTGGCGTGAATTCGGTTGGTCGATCGATGCCGGACGATTATCGGCCGACCGCGGGACGGATTTCAACTCGTCAGGCGCCGCCCCCGTGGCGAACAACAGTGCGTGACAGTTCGCATGCAGTGCGCGAAAACACCCGGAATAATCGCCTGCCGCAAACCGTTTACTCCCAGCGTCGGTTCACGCCGCAACGCCGCGAGCCGGCGCCGGACACCCGTCGACTGCGCTGGCTTGCAGCCCGGATGCTTTCACGTGATCGCCAACCGGAGTCTTGCCATGAACCCTCTCCCCGCCTGCGGCTCCCCCGACCCGCCCGTGAGCCGGCCGGCCGTGACCCGAAGCACGTGCGCGATGGCGCGCATGTTGCGCCGCGCGGCCTGCGGCGCCGGCCTGGTCGCGCTGTCGTCTGCCTTCTCGTGGGCCGGCGGCGAGACGATCCTGCCGCCTACCGCGGTGATCTCGTCGACGGTGCCCGCGAACGGCGACGTCAATCCGTACGGCATCGCGTTCGTGCCGCCCGGCGTGCCCGCATGGAGCACGCTGAAACCGGGCGACGTCGTCGTGTCGAACTTCAACGCGTCGTCCGGCCTGCAGGGCACCGGCACGACCATCGTGAAGCTGACGCCCGGCGACACGCCGACAACCTTCTTCGGAGGCGCGAACGTCGGGCTCACCACCGCGCTCGCGGTGCTGCGCAGCGGCTTCGTGCTGGTCGGCAACGTGCCCGCGCCGGACGGCAAGAACGTCGTCCCGCCGGGCTCGCTGCTCGTGATCAATCCGCAAGGCCATCTCGTCACGCAACTCGTGAACGCCACGCTGCTCGACGGGCCGTGGGACATGACCGTGATCGATCGCAGCCCGCGCGTGACCGCGTTCGTGTCGAACGTGCTGAACGGCACGGTCGCCCGCATCGACCTGATGATCGACCACAATGGCGTCACGATGCTGCCGAGCTCGCGCATCATCGCGTCGGGCTACACGCACCATACCGATCCCGCCGCGCTCGTCGTCGGCCCGACCGGGCTCGCGTATGACGCGAACCGCGACGTCCTTTATGTCGCGGCCACCGGCGACAACGCGATCTTCGCGATCCAGGGCGCCGCATCGGCGAAGGGCAATGCCGGCGTCGGACGGCTGATCTATTTCGACCGGGTTCATCTGCACGGCCCGCTCGCACTCGCGCTCGCGCCGAACGGCCATCTCGTGACCGCCAACGGCGACGCGGTGAACGCCGATCCGCAGCAGCCGAGCGAGATCGTCGAATTCACGGTGGAAGGGCGCTTCATCGCGCAAATGCAGGTCGATATCGTCGAAGGCGCGGCCTTCGGCCTCGCGTTCGGGCGCAACAGCACTGGCCAGATTCAGTTCGCGGCCGTCAACGACAACACGAATACCGCCACCGTCTGGACGCTGCGCCTGGACAACAACGAAAACAACAACAATCAATGACGTCGTGAACGAGCGCGTCGCGAGTCCCGCATCGCCGCGCGCGCCGCGCGAACGTCAGCGCTGCGCTTCGATGCGACGTGCAGTGCTTGCGGGCCGGCTGCGGCATCTGCCGCACGCCGGCCTTCTTGTTGCCGCGCTCGCCATGCGGGCGCGATTGCCACCCGGCGCCCGAACCTGCGACACTGCCGGTTCGTGACTCGCCGGCCCACCACCGAGGACGCTCGCGCATGACCCTCCCCTTCAAGCCGCTGATTCGACGCGGCGCCGTGCTCGCGCTGCTGGCCGTGCTCGGCTATGCAGGCTACATGCTGTGCCGGCTCGCGCCGATCGCCACCGGCTATGCGGCGAAGGCGCTGTGTTCGGGCGTGTTCGTCTCCGGGCGCCCGGCCGCGTCGGTGATCGACGTCGACATCATGGCCGGCGTGCATCCGCTGCTCAAGCTGGTGCGCCCGTCGATCGACCCCGGCCGTCATCTCGCGCGCGCCACCTTCGCCGGTTTCGCCGAACGCGAGGCCGTCTTCCGGCCCGGGCTCGGCTGCACGCTGGCGCTCGGGCCGTCGACCCACGCACTGCCCGCCGCGGTGGCCGACCCGGACCCGCCCGCGCCTGCCGCTCCGCCGCCCGTGCTGCCCGCCGGCGTGGACGCGCGCAAGCTGCAGGACGCGCTCGCGCACGCATTCGACGAACCCGATCCCGTTCACCCGCGGCGCACCCGTGCGATCGTCGTGCTCCATCGCGGCACGGTGATCGCCGAGCGCTATGCGCCCGGCTTCTCGGCGGACATGCCGTTGCCCGGCTGGTCGATGACCAAGACCGTCACCGCCGCGCTGGTCGGCATGCTCGTCGCGCAGCACCGGCTGTCGCCGGACACATCGGCGCTGCTGCCCGAATGGCGCGGCGACGGCGATCCGCGTGCGCGCATCACGCTCGACGAACTGCTGCGGATGACGAGCGGCCTGCAATTCAACGAGGACTACGACGACCCGCTGTCGGACGTCGCCGTGATGCTGTTCACGCAGCCGGACACCGCGCGCTTTGCGGCCGCCAAGCCGCTCGCGTCGCCGCCGAGCGCGCGCTGGCAGTATTCGAGCGGCACGAGCGCGATTCTCGCGCGCGTGATGCGCGACGCGATGGGCGGCACGGACGCCGACTATCTGGCGTTTCCGCGCCGCGCGCTGTTCGCGCCGCTCGGCATGCGCCATGCGGTGTTCGAGCCGGATGCGTCGGGCACGCTCGCGAGCGCGTCGTTCATGTACGCGAGCGCGCGCGACTGGGCACAGTTCGGCCAGTTGCTGCTGCAGGACGGAATGTGGGATGGCAAGCGCCTGCTGCCGGCAGGCTGGGTGCGCTACATGACGCGCGCGACGCCGCAGGCGCCGCGCCGGGAGTACGGCGCGCAGCTGTGGGTGGCCGTGCCGGAGCCGTTCAACGACAGCGATCCGCACGCGCGGGCGCTGCCGGCCGACGCATTCCATGCGGTCGGCCACGAAGGCCAGTTCGTCAGCGTGGTGCCGAGCCGGCAGCTCGTCGTCGTGCGGCTCGGGTTGTCGCGGCCGGAATCCGCGTGGAATCACGAAGCGTTCCTGACGCGCGTGCTCGACGCGGTTCCGGCGCGCAGCGAGTAGGCACGGTCAGATCAGGGCCACTTGCTGCCGCCGTAGGCCTCGAAGCCCGGACGCGCGGCGAGACGCTCGATATAGCGCGACAGCGCCGGGAATGACGGATGCGCGAACGGCGTGCCGAACCAGCGGTTCACCGACAGCCCGATCGGAATGTCCGCGAGCGTGAAATGCTCGCCCGCGACGAATGCGCCGGTCGCCTCGAGCTGCGCGTTCAGCACCTGCGTATGCTTCGTCCAGTTCGCGATCGACTGCGCGATGGCGTCGGGATTCTGGTGATCGGGCGACTTTCGCACGAGGCCGAGAAACGCGGGAACCCATGAACGGTTGAGATCCGACGCCTGCCAGTCGATCCATTGATCGACCCGCGCACGCGCCTGCGGCTCGGCCGGGTACAGCCCCTCGCTGCCGTAGCGGTTCGCGAGATAGCGAATGATCGCGTTCGACTCCCAGAGCACGAAATCGCCGTCCTTGATCACCGGCACGAGGCCGTTCGGATTCAGCGCGAGGTAGGCCGGATCGTCGGTCGAACGGAAGCCGGCGCCCCAGTCTTCGCGTTCGAACGGGAGGTTCAGTTCGGTGCACGCCCACAGCACCTTGCGTACGTTGATGGACGGAATCTTGCCGAGAATTTGCAGCATGCTGGCTCCTTGCGAGGTCGGGTAGCGCGAATCCGGAATCGTCTGATTATCCCGGATTCCGCGGGCTGCATGATCGTCGCGCGGTGATCCGCGGCACGTCGTCCCCGGTGAATCCGGCTCATCGATTTTCGAGGCGCCGCATTTGCGCGCGCGCCGCTCACATCGGCTTCAGCACCATCAGGAAATAGACGAGCAGCATCGCGAGAAACGCCGGGTAGCCGAGCAGCTCCCAGGTCTTCGCGTAGCGCCAGTAGCGATCCGGCAGGTCGGCAGCGCCGTTCGCATGCGCGACCTTCGCCATCGCGGCCAGCTCGATCTGCAGCCACACGACCGGCAGCCAGCACGCGCCCGCGAGCAGGTACAGGCCGAGCGACGCGACGAGCCACGGCGTATGCCACGGCCAGCCGGCCGCGTGCGCGAGCCACAGCCCGGACGCGGGCTGGAAGATCACGGCCGGCGTCGTGAACCACCAGTCGGCGCGCACCACGAGCCGCGACACGGCGGCGATCGCCGGCACCGAGCGCGTGCGGTTCGCGAAGAACAGGTAGAACGCGGTGCCGAGGCCCGTGCCGACCATCAGCACCGACGACAGGATGTGCAGCGCCTTGACGACGAGATAGGTATTCATGAACGGTTCTCTTCACTGAACAGGATCAGCAGGATCGCGAGTATCGGCAGGTTCTTGACGATCGGCCCGAACGGCTCGAACAACTGGTCGGGCATCGCGACGGCGATGATCGTCGAATAGGCGGCGACCAGCGCGATCTGCGCGGCCCACAACCGCCGGCCCGGTGCGGCGACGGTCGCGACGCCGAACGCGAAATCGAGCGCGCATGCCGCGTAGAGCGCGACCAGCGCCGGCACGCCGGTCAGGTGAACCCGCGCGAGCAGCGCGAGGCTGCCGGACAGCGGGTAGACGAATGCGCTCGCCACCGCCGTCCAGAGCCAGACGATCGCGAGCGCCCACGTCAGCAGCGGGCGCCGCCACGCGGCGAGCGCTTCGCGGCGCAGCGCCATGGCCTCCGTGCCGATGAACGCGCGCAGGCCGCGCGGCGGCCGGCCGAGCGCAGCGGTCGACGCGGCGACGTCGCCGGTATTGCCGGCTTGCAGCATCGACCACGTGTCGCGCGTCAGCATCGCGCCCGGCATCCAGCCGGACAGCGCCGCCGCCGCCGCGACCAGCACGCCCGGCGCACGGACGCGCAGCGCGGGCGGAAACCCCATCGCGTGCCGGTACGCCGCCAGCATCTCGCGGTAGTCGACTTCGTCCGCGCCAACCAGATCGACGATCCGCCCGCACGTGGCGGACCGGTCGATCAGCCGCGCGACGAGCTCGGCCAGGTCGTCGACATGCACGGGCCGCAGCCGTTGCCGGCCGCCGGCGGGCAGCACATGCACCGGCAGGCTCGCGAGCGCACGGAACAGGCGCGCAGACGTGCCCGACGTGCCGTACACGAGCGCCGGCCGCACGATCCGGCCATCGACCGGCAGCGTCTGCAGATAGGCATCGGCAGCGAGCTTGCTCGCGAAGTACGCGGTGTCGGCGCGCTCGACGCCCAGCGCCGAAATCTGCACGACCTGCCGCACGCCGGCGCGGCAGCACGCGTCGAACAACGCGCATGGCGCCGCGCGATGCACGGCGTCGAACGTCGCGCCGCGCCGCTCGCGGAGGATGCCGACCGCGTTGATCACCGCATCGATGCCGTCGAGCCGCGCGTGCCAGTGTTCGGGCCGCACGTCGTGCGCGTAGTCGATTGCGATCTCGCCGGGCCCCGTCGCGCGCCGTACGCCGCGCACGACGCGATGGCCGCCGGCCTCGAGCCGCGCGCAAAGCGCACGGCCGATGAAGCCGTTCGCGCCGCAGACCAGGATGTTCATGACGTGGCCTCCGGTGTGCGCGACGGACGGCATGCGATAGGCGCCGTGAACCGGAACATCCGACACGCGATTGCATTCATTTTCATCCTCTATTTACAGTTATTTCTGTATAAACAGAAATTCATGCCCCTAAAAAAGCGGGCTGCACGCCCGCTTCGACTGATCCTCGATTTACTTCGGCGACTTGCGCCTGACGGTCTGGCTGATCTTCGCGCCGATGCCGAGCGCCTTCATCAGCGTGTCCGGCTTCAGCCGCAGCATCTCGTCCGACCACGTCGTGAGCGTCTCGACGAACTGCAGCGTGTCGCGGATGCGCTGCTCGGTCTCGCGGCTCTCGTCGGCGATCTCCGGGCTCGCCAGGCAATCGCGCAGCACGTCGAGCGTCGGCTCGATCTCGCGCTGGCGGCGCCCTTCGACAATCAGCTTGAACAGCTCCCAGATATCCGTCGACGTCTCGAAGTGATCGCGCCGGTCGCCCATCACGTGCACCACCTTCGCGAGCCGCCACGCCTGCAGTTCCTTCAGGCTCGTGCTGACGTTCGAACGCGCGACGTTGAGCGTCTCCGCGATCTCGTCGGCGGCGACCGGCCGCCCGAGCAGGTAGAGCAGCGCGTGAATCTGCGCGACGGTGCGGTTGACCCCCCAGCGGGAGCCCATTTCGCCCCAGTGGAGGATGAATCGTTCGGCAATCGGTGTGAGTTCCATGGCCGGAAATTTAGGCGTTTCAGTTATTTCTGTCAAGACAGAAATAAAATCCGGCCGGCTGACAGCGAGCGGGCCGCCGCATCCATTACAATGCGCGGAAATTTTTTCTATTTCCTGGCCGTTTCCGCCTTTCTCACAAGAGGTTTTCATGATCATCAAACCGCGCGTGCGTGGCTTCATCTGCGTGACGACTCATCCCGTCGGCTGCGAGGCCAATGTCAAGGAACAGATCGACTACGTGACTTCGCACGGCCCGATCGCCAATGGTCCGAAGAAAGTGCTCGTGATCGGCGCGTCGACCGGCTACGGCCTCGCCGCCCGGATCACGGCCGCGTTCGGCTCGGGCGCGGACACGCTCGGCGTGTTCTTCGAGCGTGCCGGCAGCGAGACGAAGCCGGGCACCGCCGGCTGGTACAACAGCGCCGCGTTCGAGAAGTTCGCGGCCGCCAAGGGCCTGTATGCGCGCAGCATCAACGGCGACGCATTCTCCGACGCCGTCAAGCAGGTCACGATCGACACCATCAAGCAAGATCTCGGCAAGGTCGACCTCGTCGTCTACAGCCTCGCCGCGCCGCGCCGCACGCACCCGCGCACCGGCGAAGTGATCAGCTCGACGCTGAAGCCGATCGGCAAGTCGGTCAGCTTCCGCGGCCTCGACACCGACAAGGAAGTGATCCGCGAAACCGTGCTCGAGCCGGCGACGCAGGAAGAGATCGACGGCACCGTCGCGGTGATGGGCGGCGAGGACTGGCAGATGTGGATCGACGCGCTGCACGCAGCCGGCGTGCTGGCTGACGGCGCGAAGACCACCGCGTTCACGTATCTCGGCGAGCAGATCACGCACGACATCTACTGGAACGGCTCGATCGGCGCCGCGAAAAAGGATCTCGACAAGAAGGTGCTCGCGATCCGCGACACGCTCGCCCCGGCCGGCGGCGATGCACGCGTGTCGGTGCTGAAGGCGGTCGTCACGCAGGCGAGCTCGGCGATCCCGATGATGCCGCTGTACCTGTCGCTGCTGTTCAAGGTCATGAAGGAAAAGGGCACGCACGAAGGCTGCATCGAGCAGGTCTACGGCCTGCTCAAGGACAGCCTGTACGGCGCCGCGCCGCACGTCGACGACGAAGGCCGCCTGCGCGCGGACTACAAGGAGCTCGACCCGGACGTGCAGGCGAAAGTCGTCGCGCTGTGGGACCAGGTCACCAACGAGAATCTGTACGAGCTGACCGACTTCGCCGGCTACAAGACCGAGTTCCTGCGCCTGTTCGGCTTCGCGATCGCCGGCGTCGACTACGACGCGGACGTGAATCCGGACGTGCCGATGCCCGGCATCATCGACACGACGGCCTGAGCGACGCCAGCCGCTCGGGGCCCGTCGCGCGCACGCTCGCGCGACGGGCCCCGGGCCGCACTCGCCACTGCGCGGCCGGCCCCGGCTGCGCATCAGAGCGGCGCCGCTTCCTGCACGCATTTCGTCGTGCGCGTGCAGAACGTGCACGTATCAAGGAAATGCACGCCCATGAAGTGGCGATGGACGGATACAAAATGAGCGCGATCGAGACGAAGGCCAATGAAATCGGGCCGCCGCAAAAAGCGCCATGCAGCTCGCATCCCGCTTCCCTTTCGCCCGCACCACGCTTGATTGGATTGGACCGGCACCAGGCCATCGCGCCCTGGGCCGCCTATCCACCCCGCCACGCTTCCACCGCGCTGCGCGTACCTGGATCGAAACGCTCCGAGCAGGGGTCAATCACGATGCACCGACTACGACCGGCGTAGGTCGCAAAGCGCACTCAGCGGCAAGTTCCTGTTGACCGCATGGCGGAGCCGGGTGAAATCACACCTCTCGTCGAGCAACTGGAAAGTGCGTACGGCACGCATGAGCGAGATGAACTTGCCCCGACTTCACGGGCAGCAAGAAGCTTAGCAATTCTACATTCCGCCGCTCGACGGATTTTCCCGATGATGCGCCGCATGCGCGCCCGGTTCCGACGGCGCCTCGACGACCGGCGCCCGTGCTGCATCACGCCTACGCTCCCGCATGCAGCTTGCGGCATCGCATCACGCCAAGCGTCGAACATTTCGCAACTCAAAAAAAAGGGCAGCGAATCGCTGCCCTCAAGATACCTCTATCTGTTTATTTTAATTCCAGGTTCAACGCCCTCGAATCAGAACTTGAAAAACGAGCTGTTGAACTTCGAAGCGCCGAACCACGAGCGCCCAATGCCCACGCCAACGCCGTTCTTGCTCGAGCTCGTGGGAGGAACGGGCCGACCGTCGATCGTCACGTTGGCGCCCTGGCCGATCCCGATGGAAACG
Source organism: Burkholderia stagnalis (assembly GCF_039848545.1). Classification (NCBI taxonomy): domain Bacteria; kingdom Pseudomonadati; phylum Pseudomonadota; class Betaproteobacteria; order Burkholderiales; family Burkholderiaceae; genus Burkholderia; species Burkholderia stagnalis. The sequence goes on along the minus strand of NZ_CP156686.1, from coordinate 3,021,999 downwards.
CCGACACCGTTATTCCCCGACGTACCAGCGTTGCCGCTGATGCCGCCGGCGATCACCAGGCCGGCACCCGAAATCCGCTTTGCTTCAAAAACAGTCAATTCACGCATGTTATGCAATCCTCTAAATAATGATACGTGCGAACCTCGTCGACTCCGGTATCGTCCGTACGTCGACTGCCGCACCATTGCAATGTAATGAGCCGCCGAAGCAAGCGTCAATTTGACTTGTCTGAATCTGACTGCGCAGTGTGCAACCTTGCCCCGGGGGACGGAACTGGGTTGGCGGTCTGGTCTACGCTCGATCGCGATGGTCGAGGCCATTTGGGAAATCGGTAATACCAAGGCGACCGAGCGGCGTTACTACGCGTCAAGCCGGCCTTCCGACGCGACACGACTGGCACGGGCCGTGCGGGCTCACGGGTATCGAGAACAGCGCGCTGAACATGGCCTTCGGTAAAGGTCCATACCACGTTCGCGTGAATCGTGCCGCGAGGAACTGTGCGATCCCGCGTCGCATCCGCATGAACCTGCTCGAGCTTGCGATAGTTCATGCGGCTGCCCTGCCATAAGCCACCGGCTGCCTTGACTTTCATACATATCAGAAACACCAGGCAGCCCGTTTCAGACCAATCCCATTTAAATGCTTTCCCCAGTTTCCGATAATTGACCGCGTCGGGTTAATCAGCATGTCTCGTGAACGTTCATGGCGTGACGTTCAATTTAAAGCACCGGCGCGATGCGTTCGCCCGACCGGCAGATCAAGCCGCACACCGTCCATCGATTCCCATCCGACGCAACGACAACAGCCTCGTCCTGTTCCGCCTGGGCGCGTTGCGTTGCGTCGAGATCGGTCGACGGCAACGCAAAGTCAAACAAAACCGTAGCAACAGCTCAAATGGATATGTCATTCGAAGCGCGGCGCTGGAACGCGTCGCAAACCACCGGAGGATCGATTGCGCGAGTGTCTGATGTCGTGCTGATCTCGGCTGGCGCACTTGTGGCGGCATTGGTCTTGCCCGCCACGGGAAGCGATCAGTCATCCGAACTTGCGATCGTCGCGCTTTCAGCAACTTTCGCGCTGGTGTTGTTTCCCGCATTCGGCGTCTGTCAGGCGCCGCTGGGCCGGTCGAAATTCCGCACCGCCGTACTCACCGTGCTCGCGTGGCTGCTCGCCCAGGCCGGTGCGGCACTCGTGACGCACGTGCTGGCTGCCACGCCGGCACCGCTGCACTGGTACCTGCTCTGGGCAGCAACGAGCGGAGTCGCGCTCGTCGCGTCGCGGCTCGTTGCCGGCAGGACACTCGACCGGATCGGCCGTTCGCGCGAGTGCGACCGCCCGGTCGCCATCGTGGGTGCGGGCGCGCACCGAGACATGGTGCTCGACCGGATCGCCCAGGCGCCATCGACCGGATTCCGCGCCGCGGCCGCGCTCGATCTCGATGGCACGCTCCGCGACAGCGACGCCGGCCTGCCGTGCTTTCGCACCCTTGACGCATTCGTGCAGCACGTGCGAGCGCATGCGATACCCGAAATCTGGCTTGCCTTGCCGATCGACGAGGCACGCGCCGTCATGACCGTGCTCGACGCGTTCCGCAACGATCTCGTCGACATCCGGTTCGTGCCCGATGTCGGCAAGCTCGCGATGTTCGATGGCGAAATGATCGACCTGGTCGGCGCGCCTGCGATCAATCTCGTCGCATCGCCGCTGTCGTCGCGTGCGCTGCTCCAGAAGGCGATCTTCGACCGCCTGTTCGCGGCCGCCGTCCTTGTCGGTGCCGCCCCGTTGTTGTTCGCGATCGCGGTCGCGGTCCGGCTGTCGTCGAAAGGCCCGGTGCTGTTCCGGCAGCAGCGCAAGGGCGCGAATGGCAAGGCGTTCACGATCCTCAAGTTCCGCACGATGCAGCTTCACGACGAAGGCGGCGCGATCCGGCAGGCAACGCGCGGCGACCCGCGCGTCACGCGAATCGGTGCGCTCCTGCGCCGCACGAGCCTCGACGAGCTGCCGCAGTTCATCAACGTGCTGCGCGGCGAGATGTCGGTCGTCGGGCCGCGCCCGCATGCGCTCGAACACGATCATCTGTACCAGCGGATCGTCGACGGCTACATCCACCGCTACCGCGTCAAGCCCGGCATCACCGGCTGGGCGCAAATCAACGGGCTACGCGGCGAAACCGATCGCCTCGAGAAGATGGAGCGTCGCGTCGAAGCCGATCTCTTCTACCTGCGCAACTGGTCGTTCGCACTCGACATGCGCATCGTCGCGGCCACCGTTCTGCACGGCTGGACGCACCGCAACGCGTACTGATACGCACGCGGCGTCTTCGATCGATTTCGCCGCCACATGACAAGGATGACTGATGAAAACCGCCATGAACGCGCGGAATGGATCCGCATGTCCATACGGCGCGCGTGCGCTGCTGAGCGCGACGCTTTGCATCGCATTGTCGGCCTGCGCCGTCGCGCCCGGCATGCGGATGGGCACGCCGCCCGTTGCGACCGATGGCCGGGCGGCCGACGACGCGCCGTCGTTCCGGCTGACGAAGATCGACACCGCCCTGATCCGCCAGCTCGATGCGCAGGCGACGCGCCGGCAGGACGTGCAGTCCGACCTGCTCGCCGCGCCGGCCGGCCAGTACCGGATCGGCGCCGGCGACGTGCTGCAAATCACCGTGTGGGATCACCCCGAACTGGCGGCCGCGCAGGGCGCCGCGCCGCAAGGCACGCCGCGCGCGGCCGATCCCGTCGCCGGCTTCGTCGTCGATCCACGCGGCAACCTGTCGTTTCCGTTCGCGGGCGAACTGCACGTCGCCGGGCTGACCGTCGACGCTGCACAAGCCGAGATCGTCCAGGCGCTGTCGCGCGTCTACCGCGATCCGCAAGTGACGCTGCGCATCGCGTCGTTCCGCTCGCAGCAGGTCTACGTCGACGGCGAAGTCCGCACGCCCGGCGTCCAGCCCGTCAATGACGTGCCGATGACGCTCTACGAGGCCCTCGGCCGTGCGGGAGGCCTCAGCCAGAGCGCCGACCAGAGCCGCATGACGCTCGTACGCGGCGGCGTAACCTATCCGCTCGACCTGAGCCGGATGCTGCGTCATGGCCGCAACCCGGCCGACGTCACGCTCGCGGCCGGCGATCTCCTGCATGTGCCGGCCCGTAACGACTATGGCGTCTACGTAATGGGCGAGGTCAACAAGCCGGCGCTCGCCGTGCCGCTGCGCGACGGGCGGCTCACGCTCTCCGACGCGCTGTCGCAGGCAGGCAGCATCAACGCCGGCACGGCCGACGCGGCCCAGATGTTCGTGATCCGCGGCTCGGGCACGGATCACCCGCAGGTATTCCATCTCGATGCGCGCTCGCCGGTATCGATGGTGCTCGCGAACGAGTTCGAGCTGCAGCCGAAGGACATCGTCTACGTCGACGGCAACGGTCTCGTGCGTTTCAGCCGCGTGCTCAGCCTGCTGCTGCCGGGCGTCAACACCAGCGCCGCCGCGGCGCTCGCCGTCAAATGAGGCCCGTCACCACCCTGCTCGTCGTGTGCATCGGCAACGTCTGTCGCAGTCCGATGGCCGAGGCGCTCTTTCGTGCACGCCTGCCGGGCATCGACGTGCAGTCGGCCGGCATCGGCGCTCGCGACGGCCAGGCGGCCGATCCGCACGCGGTCGACCTGATGCGCGCGCGCGGCTTCGACATCACCCCCCACCGCGCGCGCCGCCTGCTGCCGTCGCTCGGCGCACGCGCCGACCTGATCCTGGCAATGGATCTCGATCAGAAGCGCTGGCTCGAGCACTACCTGCCGGCACTTCGCGGCCGCGTATTCCGGCTCGGCATGCCCGTCGCGTCGACCGGCCAGCCCGACGGCTTCGACGTGCCGGATCCGTATCTCGGCCCGCGCGCGTCGTTCGAGCACAGCCTGCGACTCATCGAGCGCGGCGTCGACGCATGGTGCGCGCGCCTCGCGCCGTCGCTCCCTTCCACTCCCCAGCCTCCTGAATCGAACCGATGACATCCCACCCCTCCCACGAGCGCCCGCATGATCGCGACGCCGAGCTCGATCTCGCCGGCGCGATCGATGTCCTCGTTTCCCAGCGCTGGCTGATCGCCCTCGTCACCGCAATCTGTGTCGGCGCCGGCACGCTGTACGCGTTCCTCGCTCACCGGCAGTACCAGGCCGACATCATGGTGCAGGTCGAGGACAGCGGCGACACGTCCGCCGCGAAGAGCGTGCTCGGCGACGTCTCGTCGCTGTTCGACATCAAGTCGAGTGCCGCTGCCGAAGCGCAGATTCTCGCGTCGCGACTCGTGGTCACACGTGCGGTCGACGAACTGCGCAGCTACATCGTCGCGCAGCCGAAGCGTTTCCCCGTCGTCGGCGAATTCGTGTCGCGCTTCAACACGGGAATCACGCGCCCCGGCGTGTTCGGCCTGGGCGGCTACGCATGGGGCGGCGAATCCGTCGAACTCGCGCGCTTCGACGTGCCGCGCTCCGTCGAAGGCGAACGCTTCGAACTGTCGATGCTCGACGGCGGCCAATACCGGCTGACCGGCGCGGCACTGTCCGCCCCCGTCACCGGCACGATCGGCCGCCCGGAGACATTCCAGAGCGCGGACGGCCCGATCGCGATCGACGTCGTGCGCGTCGACGCCCGTTCGGGCGCCCGCTTCACGGTCGTGCGCGAATCGCGCGCCGAAACGATCGACGCGCTGCGTCGCGGGCTCGACGTCCAGGAGAAGATCAAGCAGTCGGGCGTCATCGTCGCGACGCTGCGCGGCCCCGACCCGCAGCGCGTGCAGGCGCAGCTGCAGGCCGTCGCGAACCACTACATTCGCCAGCATATCGAACGCAAGTCCGCCGATGCCGCGCAATCGCTCACCTTCCTCAACGCACAATTGCCGGTGCTCAAAAAGCAGCTGCAGGATGCCGAGCAGCGCTACACGAACCTGCGCAACGCAAACGGCACGATCGACCTGGACGAGGAAGCGAAGCTGCTTCTGCAGCAATCGGCGGATGCGACGACGCGCCGGCTCGAACTGCAACAAAAGCGCGACGAGATGGCGTCGCGCTTCGCGCCAGGCCACCCCGACATGGTCGCGCTCGATGCGCAGATCGCAACGCTCGCGCGCGAACAGCAGGCATTCGAACACCGGGTCCGGCGCTTGCCCAATCTGCAGCAGGATGCCGTGCGACTGATGCTCGACGTGAAGGTCGATACCGATCTTTATACGGCACTGCTCGCCAACACCCAGCAGCTCGAACTGGTCAAGGCCGGCAAGACGGGGAGCGTGCGACTCGTCGACACGCCGATCGTCCCTGAGGACGCCGTCCGCCCGAACCGCCCGGTCGTCATCGTCGCGGCCGCGCTGCTCGGCCTCACGCTCGGCGTCGCGCTCGCGTTCGTCCGCGATTACCTGTTCGGCGGCGTGCGCAACGCCGACGAGGTCGAGCGGCATCTCGGCCTCGACGTCTACGCGACCATTCCCGATTCCGCGGGTCAGCGGCAGATCGCCCGGCGTATCGCCCGGCGCCTGACCGGGCCGCATCTGCTGAGCGCGCTCCATCCTCACGATCCGGCGGCCGAAAGCCTGCGGAGCCTGCACACCGCGCTTCGCTTCACGATACAGGACGCGCGCAACAACATCCTGCTGCTGACAGGGCCCGTCCCCGGCGCAGGCAAGTCGTTCGTCGCGGCGAATTTCGCGGCGCTGCTGGCTGCCGGCGGGGAACGCGTGCTGCTCGTCGACGGCGACCTCCGCAAGGGCTATCTGCACGAATCGCTGGGCGTCCCGCGCGAACCGGGCCTCGCCGAACTGCTATCCGGCACCGCTGCGCCGGAGGACGCAACCCATCGGAACGTGCTCCCGAATCTCGACTTCCTCGCGACCGGCGCGATGCCCGAACATCCGGCGCAATCGCTCGCCGACCATCGCGTCGCGGCGTTGCTCGACACGCTCTCGGCCCGCTACGACCGCGTTGTGATCGACTCTGCACCGATCCTCGCGGTCGCCGACGCCGTCGTGCTCGGCCGCCACGCAGGTATCGTGCTGCTGGCCGCGCGCGCAGGATCGACGCGCATCGCCGAACTGGGCGAAGCCGTTCGACGGCTTGCGCACAATGGCGTCGAAGTGAGCGGCGTCCTGCTCAACGGCGTCGACCCGCGCGCGGGCGGCTATGGTTCGCGCTACGGCGCTTACCGCTATACGCATTACCGCTACGCGCCGCCGCGCGGCGGCGTCGCCGCGTCCGTCGGGCAGTCGCTGCGCGGGCTAGTCTCCCGGTTCCGGCGCGGAGGCCCGCGATGAGCGATACCCGTCACCTCGAACGCGCGGCGCCCGGCAAGGCTCCCCCTACCCCCGCCCTGCTCGCCGACGAAACCCGTGCGCCGTCGCACGCAGCCCGCGCACAGCGCCTGCGCATCGCGCTCGTCGTCGAAGCGGCGGGCGGCGGCGTGGCCGTGCATCTCGCCGACCTGATCGAAGGACTCAGCGCGACCGACGGAGTCGAGCTGCACCTGATCGCGCCTGACGGCCCGCGCTTCGACGACCGGATTCTCGATGCCCGCGTGCTGTCGCGCTGCACCAGCGTCCATCGCGTGCCACTGCAGCGTGCCGTCGGTTGGCGTGACGCACTGGCAGTCGCACACGTGCATCGATGCCTGCGGCGCATCCGCCCGGATATCGTGCACAGCCACAGTTCGAAGGCCGGCGCGATCGCCCGGCTGTGCATCGGCCCGTGGCGTCAGGTCTATACGCCCCATGCGGTCTACACGCTCAATCCGTCGCTGACCGATGCGCAGCGCCGCTTCTACGGCACGATCGAGCGATGGCTCGGCCGGCTGTGCACGCACGGCGTCGTGGCCGTGTCGCAGGACGAAGCGCAGCATCTTCAACACGCACTCGGAATCCCGTCGCATCGCGTCCGGACGATCGTCAACGGCGTCCCGCCACCCGATACGCTGCCGCGTCGCGACGCACGGCGGGCGCTCGGCCTGCCGGACGACGCGATCGTCGTCGGCTTCGTCGGGCGCTTCGATCACCAGAAGGGCGTCGATCGGCTCGTACGGATCGCACGCGGCGTGTATCGCCGGTGCGGCCGCGCCGTGCAGTTCGTCGCGATTGGCCCCGGCAATTTCAGCGCCGCGGCCGGCCCCGACGCGGACGACCTGCCGCCGACGCTTCGCGTCGCGGGCGCGGTCGAGCGCGCGAGCCGCTACTTTTCCGCATTCGACCTGTTTGCGCTGCCGAGCCGCTACGAAGGCTTTCCGTACGTCTGCCTCGAAGCGATGGCCGCGCGCGTGCCGATCGTCGCATCGCGGGTCGCCGGCGCGGCCGAACTGGTCGATGCGCACGGCATCGGCGTCATCGTCCCGAACGACGACGACACGACGCAGTTCGCGCACACCGTCGTCGCGCTCGCCGACGATCCGGCGCAGCGCGATCGCATGCGGGCGAACTGCGTGACGGCACTCGACCGATTCTCGGCCGCGACGATGGTCCGGCACACGCTCGATTTTTATCGCGCACTCGTTCCACAAGGAAAGACCGCATGACTTCGCCCTCCCATATCGCGCTGCTCCATGCATACAGCACCTGCAACTCGGGTGACGGCCTGCTCGTCGACCTGTCGGTCGGGCTACTTCGGGAGGCTTTCGGCGACGCGACCCGCGTGTCGATCGTCGCGGCCGATCCTGCATCGTTCACCGCCTACGACGACGTCCGCGGGGCCCCCGTGCTCGCGGACCGCGGCTGGCGCCGGCTGGCCGCCGCGGCCGGCGCCGCGCTGCACGTGCGCTCGAACCGGCTACTGCGCCCGCTGGGCGAACTGCTCGACGACGCCGACCTGATCGTAGGCGTCGGCGGCGGCTACCTGCGTGCGCGCAATACCATCGAAGCGCTCAAGCTCGAAGCCGGGCATCTGCTGCAGATGCGCGCTGCGCACGCATCGGGCAAGCCAACCGTCTATCTGCCGCAAAGCATCGGGCCGGCGCTGTCGGCGTACCCGGTGGGCGCCCATCTGCGCTCGCTGCTTGCCGCCTTCGATTCGGTATTCGTCCGCGACGACCGCTCCGCGGCCTTTCTCGCCGCGAACCCGAATACGCGGCGCGCGCCCGATCTCGCAGTGCTCGATTTCGCGCATCGCGGCGACGCGATCCCGCCGCAAGCGGAACATGCCGTGCGGCACGTCGCGTTCGTGCTGCGCCGCGCGCCCGCATGGTCACCCGCACGACGCACCCGATACGATGCGTCGATCCGGCAGCTCGTCGAACGGATGCGCACGTCGTGCCGGGTCAGCTTCGCGGTGCAGAGCACCGGTCGCGGCAACGACGATCTCGCCTACTACCACAGCCTCGGCATTCGCGATGCGCTGGTGCCGCTCAGGACGCTGCTCGAGCACGACCGCCCGGACATCGTCGTGTCGGTCCGGCTGCATGGTGCGCTCGAATCGATCCTGAACGGCGTTCCGGCATTCCACGTCAGCTACGAGCGCAAGGGCTTCGGTGCGTACTCGGACATGCGGCTCGACGACTGGGTCGTCAACGGCGCGAACTTCGATCCCGCGTACGTCGCCGATACGATTCTTGCCCCCGGTGCGACGGCCGCGTTCTGGGATGCCGCACAAACCGGCTTCGCGGGCATCCGTGCGGCCCGCGCGCGCGTGATCGACGCGCTACGCGCCGCGCGTGACATCGCCGGAGGCGAACGATGCTGACGCGCCTTTTCCTCCGGTTCTCGGCGCTCGGTCTGAAGTTCGCGCTGACGATCGTCATCGCGCGCACGCTGGGCTTCAACGCGGTCGCCGCCTACGGGCTCGCGGTCGCCGCGTCCGTCATCGCTTCCAAAGCGCTGGGGCTCGGCTTCGGCCCCGAACTCAACCGCCGGCTGAGCGAAACCCACCCGCTGGCCGCGATCGGCGAAGCCCGCACGGTAGGCGCCACCTATGGGGGGATGTACCTGCTGATCGTCGCGGCATTCGCCGTCTCGACGACGAACGATGCCGTTGTCGGGCTGCTCGACCGGTTCTCGCTGTCGACGCCGCTGGCGTGGTGCGTGCTGCTCGTCGCCCTGTCCGAGCATGCGGCGTTCGAGGTCAACGGCTGGCTGTTCTCGCTACATCGGCCTCGCATCGGCTCGATGCTGCTGTTCGTGCGCACCGGCGCCTGGGCCGGCCTCGCGTGCGCCGGCCTGCTCGCCGGCGTCCTGCAATCGATCGAGGTCATATTCGCACTGTGGATCATGACCAATGCGGTCGTCGTCGTCGCGGCGTGGCACAAGATCGCCGCCTTCGACCGGCGCGCGCGCGGCATCGGGCTGCCCGGCGCAGCACGCTCCCCGCACCCCGTGCTCGCGGTCTGGCGACACGGACTGCCGTTCTATGTGGCCGGCGTGATCCTGTCGTCGCTGCAATACGCGGAGCGCTTCATCGCGGGCGGCCGGATCGGCGCCGACGTGCTCGGCCAGTATGTGTTCGCGTGGTCGATCGCAAACGCCGTGCAGACCGTCGCGTTTGCGACGGTGGTGGTCACGGCCGGCCCGCGCCTCGTCCGCACGCTGACCGACGCGCCAGATGCGTTCTCCCGTCGCACGATGCATGCGGTAGCGGCAAGCGCCACCGTGACGCTGCTCGCGTCGGCCATCATCCTTGCCGCGCATCGCACGCTGTTCGCGCTCGCGCACGAACCGACCGATTCGGGACATGTCACGCTGCTCGCGGTGCTGCTCGTCTCGTTCGTGCTGCGTGCGGTCACGGACGTGCTCTGGACCGCCGCGATCGCGCTGCGCGCCGGCGGCATCGTGCTGGCGGCGATTGCCGCGCTCGCGCTGCTCTACGTACCGGCAGCCCGCTATCTGATCGACCAGGCGGGCGTCGAAGGCGCGGCGCTCGCACACCTTGCGGCAAGCATCGCGGTCACCGCCACGCTCGCGCTGATCGTCGCGCGCCGTGCGGATGCAAGACGCGTCGCACGCCCAATGGAGCATCCGTCGCATGCTGGATAACCTGCTCCGCGCCGGCCCACGACTCAGCCGCGGCATGACACGCGCCATCGCAACGCTGGCCGTGCTCGCGTACTGGATCATCTACGCGAAGGCCGGCGCGTTCCTGCCTGAATTCGTTTTCCGCGACGCGGAGAAAATCCAGAGCCAGATCGGCGGTGCAAGCACCTACGAGGGCACGTCGTTCGACGCCGTCGCGAAGTTCTACGCTGCGCTCGGCGCAACCGGTACGCACCTGTTCGTGGCTGCCGTCGGCGCACTGTGCATCTGGCGCGTGATCGGCCACGGCAGGCGCGTCGGCTCACTGGCGGCGTGCATCGTCCTGCTCGCGCCCTGCGTGTTCTTCAACCTGTTCGTCGCGAGCAAGGACACGATCGTCGTGCTGATGGCGATCGTGCTCGCCGGCGTCGCGCAACGCCGCTCGACGGCGGTCACGCTCGTCGCGGCCGTTGTGCTGTACGGCGGTTACGCGATGCTCGTACGCAGCTATTTCGCGCTGATCCTCGCGCTCGCGATCGGCGCGCTGCTGTTCCGGCGCGCATCGTGGCGCGGCAAGGCATGGCTGGCGATCGCCGTGCCGGTCGCGCTGTTCCTGTTGCCCGACGACGCGTATTACCTGCTGCAACATCCGCGCGACATGGCGGCCGACTACCTGGCCCACGGCTCGCCGTTCGGTGCACGCACGAGCTTTCACAACCTGTTGCCGCCGGATTCATTCATGGCGTTCTGTGCGAACTACGCCTACGGCACGTTGCGCCTGAACCTGCCGGCGCTCTTCATGCCTGGGCCGAAGGAAATCGCGATGCAAGTGTTCGTGTGGATCGCGCTGGCCGCAGTGTGGCGGCGCGAGCGCACCGGCGCACGCTCCACTGTCGATCTGCTCGCATGTCTCGTCATCGGGCACGTCGCCGTGTCGATGCTGTTCGAGCCCGATCTCGGCAGCTATATGCGCCATCTTTCGAGCGTTGCGCTGTTCTGCACGATGCAATTCGCCGCTCGCTTGCCGACCGGTGCATACAAGCATCATGCGACGCCCAATGTATCCGCGCCCGATCACTCGCGGGCGGATGGCACGCCGAGCCCGGGTCATACCGCATTCCGCCAACCGCCGCACTTTCCCGGCCCCCGCACATGAACATGCTCACCCGGCCCGGCGCCTACTTTCCGAACATCCAGTGCGCGCGCGCCTGCGCAGCGCTCGCGGTCGTCGGCTATCACATGGGTGTTCTGCCGGCCGGACAGGCCGGCGTCGACGTCTTCTTCGTAATCAGCGGTTTCATCATGTCGCAGGTCGCGCCACGCGAAGGCCATGCGTTCTTTCGCAAACGGCTGATCCGGATCGTTCCGCTGTACTGGCTGACGACGCTCGGCGTCTATGCGATCGCGACATGGCAGCCGCAGTGGCTCAATTCGACGACCGCGCGCGCCGACTATCTCGTCAAGTCGCTGCTGTTCATTCCGTACCTGAAGGAAAACGGTCATTGGGGGCCGCTGAACTTGAACGGTTGGACGCTCGAATACGAAATGCTGTTCTATGTCGTCGTCGCGCTCGCGCTCTTGCTGGTGCGCGGCCGCCATGCGACGGCGTTCGCGGCGCTCCTGCTCGCCATGTTCTGCGCTTACGTCGCCGTACGCGGCACACGCAGCGCAGTAGTCGATCATTTCGGGCAGCCGCTCGTGCTCGAGTTTGGTCTTGGCGTGCTCGTCCACCGCGCGCTGGAAACCGGAATCGCGGGCCGGGCCTCTCCGCGAGTCTGGATCGGGCTCGTTGCCGCGAGCGTGACGGTGATCACGCTGTTTCAGCTCCATTGCGGCACACCGGCCGGCTTTGCCCGCGTAGCGGGATGGGGCGCACCGGCCAGCGTGCTGATCATCGCGCTCATCGCGCTCGACCTGAACGGCCGCTCGGTAACGAGCCCGTCAGCCGCGGCACTCGGCGCCGCCAGCTATTCGATCTACCTGCTCCATCCTTACGTGATCGGTCTCGCGACCAAAGTCGCGGGCGTGCACGCCGATCTCGACACGCCGCGCGGCGTGCTGGCAACGATCGCCGTCATGACAGCCGTCTGCGCGTGCGGATATGCCTGCCACGCGTGGATCGAGCGGCCGATCGTCACTGCGCTGCATCGGTCGTTGCCGCGCCGTCGCAAAGCGTAAACATCCCCGAACCTGGCTGGGCGGTTTTCCCGATTCAACATGTTCGACGCATGGTCGCGGCATCAGGCGCACGCAAAACTCATCGAGGACGCCGAGCACAATCAATTTATTCTCGTGAGTATGCTCATCGATCCGAACAGCACCTTGTTCAAGGAAACGATGAGTCTAGTCGGCAAGCGCTGAACGTAGAGGACCGCTGTACTGCGATCGGGCAACACGCGAATTTAACCGGTCGCAGGACACGGCCCGCTCGGCCAACTTATTGGCGCGTCCCGCTAACCGATAGGCCTCGCGATCTTCGTCGGCATAGCGGATCAAATTCGCGTCGCGGGCCGGGCGATCTTTGCATCGCAAGCGGGCGGGCTGCTAAATAACCCGCGGCCCGGTATGACCGGTTTGCGTTTATTCGTCGTGCAACACCTTTTCGGGGCCAAGTCGTTCTGCCGGTTGGTTGTCCCGGTGCAAACGATGGTCCCCAGTACCCCGCCGCCGCTTCGCAAGCGCGCCGTGCAGATGCGCGAGCGTCACCGGCTTCGTCAAAACGCGGCGCACGCCGGCTTGCACGCAGCGGTGCTTGTCTTCCGGCAACAGATGCGACGTCACAACCAGCACGTCGCAGGCGAACTCGCGATCGCGAACGGCCTCGGCAAGCGCAAGCGCCGACATGTCGGGAAGGTCGGCGCCGATCAGCAGCACGTCCCAACTTTCAGCGGCCAATAGGTCGAGCGCAGCCTGCGCCGAGCCAACTTCGGCAACGATGCAACCAAGCGCGTGCAATTGTTCGCTCAGCAGGGCGCCGTTGACGATCTGATCGTCCGCCACGAGCACCCGCAATTTACCGCCGATCGCATAATGCGCCGAGGCTTCTGGGCTGCGGGAGGGACTTTTCACCGGGAAGTCTCTCCCCAACTCACGGCCCCCTTCATCGCTTTGCATCAGCGTCAAGTACAAACCACTCAGTGAATAGCATGACACGCGAACCATGTCGCCAATGCAATACGGCTCGAGCGGGCCATCGCGCGTCGCCAGGATAGTTCGCGTGCCGCTGCACACACCGTCGAGGTCGGCATGCGGCCACATGTCGGGATCGCCGAACAGGATCACAGTGCCAAGCCGATCGACGTCGTGGTCCTGACCATCGTGCGGAACGTCCTGGATGCGGACGTCGAAGCCCCATGACGTCAGATGCGGCAATACGAAATCGCGCCACTCAGGATGTGAGGGAACGAGTGTCAGAATTCGACCATTCGACGCGCGTCGCGCGTCGAACGCCAAAACGTCCATTCCGAGTGGAAGCCGCACCGTGAAGCAGCTTCCGGCGCCCGGCTCGCTCGTCACCGAGATTCGTCCGCCCATCGCCGTGACGAGCCGGCCGCACAGCGCGAGTCCAAGGCCTGTTCCACCGAAGCGCCGCGTGATGGACATGTCAACTTGTGAGAACGGTTTGAACAGATTGCGCATATGCTCGGCGGAGATGCCGATCCCCGTATCCTCGATCTCGATCACGATTTCCGACGCCTCGCGGCCATCAGCGATCACGCTGACTCGCGCAGTAACACTGCCCGCGTGAGTAAACTTGATCGCGTTGCTCAGCAAGTTGCCGAATACCTGCGCCAGACGTGTCGGATCGCCGCGCATTCGCAGTCCGACGGATGCATTGATCTCACAAAACAACTGCAGCCCCTTCTCCTTTGCGACCAGCGAGAACGCATCCAGCTCACGCTCGATCATTGCGATCACATCGAATTCGATCGATTCGACCGACATCGAGCCGGCTTCGATCTTCGAGAAGTCCAATATGTCGCTGACGACGGCGAGCAGGTTCGTTGCAGACGTACGCAGCGCGCGCAGACGGCCCTGCTGGGACGCATCGAGCGCCGAGCGCTCGAGAAGCTCCAGGTTCCCGAGGACTACGTTCAGCGGCGTGCGGATCTCATGGCTCATTGCCGCAAGGAACGACGATTTCGCGGCATTGGCCGAATCGGCCGCGCGAACGGCCTCTTCAAGTTTTTGCAACAGCTGCCGCTTTGCAGTCACGTCGACGAACGCGGCGATCAGCACCTCCCTGCCCTGATAGCGTCCGCCGCACGCCATGAACTCGAGGTGAGGATTGGTCGCTTCCGCACCGGGCAGCAGAATGTCGCCGGCAAGCACTTTGGAATCCGCATCGCCTACCCGCCACGCACCGACCACCTGGCTCGACAGCACGTGATATTCACCGCCGATCCGTCCGACCATTTCTGTCAGGGCAGGACTCACGAGCATGAAGTGCTCGTCATCGCGCGCAATCAGACCAAGTCCGATCGGCGCCATCTCTATGACGCTGCGGCACAGCGCCTCGCTATCGAATACGCGCTGCGACCGGGAATAAAGCGGCACGAACTCGCGCCTGTGAAAGCGCAGCAGCAGCGTCCACATCACCGCCAGCGCCACCAGTGTCGCCGCCGCGACCGTTCCGGCAGGCCATGCCACGCCATGCACGATGCCGACCCATGACAGCGCGTACGTGAGCGTCCAGCCTGTCGAGCCGAGCTGATCGCGAAACAGCAAAAAGCCGTCACTGAACATGGGAGCGCCAGGCGATACCCGACTATGCACCCGGTTCAGCTGCAGCAGGCGCTGCACCCGCTCGGTGTCGCCCATAACCGTCGGATCCATCGCGACCAGCCCACCGTTGGACGTCGTAATATAGAAGGCGCCTGCGGGACGGTAATCGTCGAGCCACGACAGCAGATAGTCGGGGGAATATTCGGTTACCAGTACCGCAAATGGCTTGCCGTGATCATGCGCCTCGGCCGCGATCCTGATCTTCGACTGCCTCGACACGGGGTTGATGAAGGGCGGCAGCCAGTGCACCTGCGGGCGGGCGCCATCGACGCTCCGAGACGGCTCGTCGAAATGGATGCGCAACGCATCGAGCACGTGAGCGCGACCTTCCGGTGAATCCAGGGCCGGGTAATCGTGCTTCAGGTTCGGCACCAACGCGAATGCGCCCGTGCGCGTGCTGTAGTGATAGCCCTCCAGCGTGTATCCTCGATTGATCGAACTGGCCGCGCAGATGCGTGCCAACAGCACCGACATCGAGAGATATCGCGCGACCTCGCTACGATTGGTGGTTTGCTCCGGCACGCCGAGTACGAGCGACGAATAGGGCTTGGTCGCAAGTTGTTGACCGCTGTTGAAGAATTCGTTGAGCATGGACTCCGGCGCATTGCCCACCTCCCGCCAGATGAGCTGCACGTTCGTGACGCTGTTGCGGAACGACGTCTCGCTCACCTGGATCGCGTTCAGTGTCTGCTCCAGCCCGCTCAAATAGGTGCGTCGCTCCCCTTCGGCATAGGTGTAGACGATCCACGCCATGCCGAGCCCGCTGGCGAGCAAAATCAGCAATGTGACGATGATCCCACCACCGAACACGGAGATGCTCTGGTAGCGGCGTAAAGTTTGGAGAGGACTGTTTGGCATGATGCGTCATGACGGAGGCCGCGAGCGCAGTGAAACAATGGTGAGCTGATATGGCGTCCGGCGTGTTGTCGACCTATTGAAAGACGTGATTGCCAATATGCCAAATATCCGGCCGATCGTTCGTGTCCCACAAAGCATTTCATACACGTCAAATTCGCCGACACAGCGATTTCGAACTTGACCGATATTTCGGTCGTTACGCACGCTCGTGTTCCGTTGTTAACTGATCTCACGAAGCATGTAGATGCCGGCAGAATAGGAGATACGGCAGCCGGCGGGCCGACAGCGGAGGCGGCGCCGAGCCGGGACGAGCTCACACGCCTTGGCTGTGCTCGCCTGATCTTCGTCACTTGCTGACGCTGGAAACGTTTTGGGTGCTTGATCGCGCCAAGGCGATTCAACTCAGATGGTCAACGTGATGGCTGATTCGCAGCCCCATCGCGAATTCTGGCCTCTTGTTCCCACTCGTAGATTGCGTGTCGCCTTTGTACGTGCGACATCATCAGGTACTCGTTCACTCCCATAAGAAAACTCTTTCTTGATTTCTCAGGAAGTGACGCAAATTCCAACAGTAAATTCAGTACCTTCTTTTTGTTGCGCATGGAAATATCTCCACCGGGGCTGATCCGCCATGAGGGGAGTCAACCCCGTCCTATTACCTGCGCTACCGAACCACCACTTCTTGCGGATCCGGATTCCTGACCCGGTCGATTGCAGCCAAGTACGACGTGCGTTCACAGATCCATTTTCGATCTACTGTTCGAGTCGCCCCTTGCACACTCGGCTTCCGGGGGGCACCACTCGACGCGCGCACGATGACCCAATGCAGGCTTGACTCTCAACAGAGTCCCCATCTTAGGATTGTTAGTGCATCAGTACCATTGGACGAATTCGAAATTTCGGAACTTATAGGCACGAGTAAACTCGCGAACTCAGTTTCATACGTGTCATATTTTCCGCCACGAAGGTTGTTGTTCTAATGGCAGCCCACACGTCGGTCGGTTGCCATGTCGTCGCATCGAAGCTCCCGATCGGAGTACAAACGGCCATACGCACACTACCGCGCGGTCAATGACACATCCGCGAAACTGCTCATGACGAAGAAGATCCTGATTGTCGCTGCCATTCCGTTCATCCTGCCCGTCAGCTCTCAAGCGATCGCGAGCAAGCTCAATTGCGCGGAGCGGATCCAGGCGATCCAGGCGCAGATCGACAATGCGAAGCGATACGGCAATACGCATCAGGCGATCGGCAAGCGTGCTGCACTTGCGCATGTCGAAGCGAGTTGCGCGGGCGCAGGCGAATTTTCCAGCACCGAACGAAAGCTCAGGGACAAGCGACGTAACGTGCGCAGCGCACAGGATGACGTACGTCACGCAGAGGAACGCCTGCGTGAAGCCCAAGCGTCAGCGGATGCAAAGGAGATCGCGAAGAAACAGCGGAAACTCGCCAGGAAGCAGGATAAGCTACGTGACAAAACTCGCGACTTGCGCGAAGTGGAAGCCGACCTCGGCACGCTGAGGCGCTGATACGACCCGATCCCGCTGGCGAAGCGCGTACCCGCACCAGCAGCGCCGGCAGAGACGCGACCGGCCCGCGCGTCGCCCACTGCATCACGCACGGCTTCATGTACGCTTCACGCTCGTAGATCTTCGCGAACGCGCAAGGACTCGATCCGGCTGGAAACGCGGTGACGACATGCGCGAACATCGACACGGTCCGTCGATATCTCACAGCACGCCCGGCCTGCGTGCCGCCGTATGTCGACCAACCGTTTCGCAGCTTGGCACCTCCCGTATCGGACGATTCGGTATATTGTCCCTTGAACACCGATTTCTCCACCGCGATCCACTCGGTTCTTTTACGGAGAATCGACTTGCGCATCTCCACGCGCAAGACGTCTTAACCCTAGGGAAATCGCTTCTTCGATTGAAGGCCAGATTCGCTTGAGCGCATCCGGTCCATTGTCACGCATGGTCGATTCAGCACGCGCGCACGCATCCCGCGCAATGACGTCGCGGACCAACGCGAAGCCACCCCGCATCGAATGGAGCTCGATCTGGATCGCGTCCATGTCGCCGCTCGTCAGCGCTGCGTTGATTACCACGAGCGAGTGCAGTGTCGACGTGTGCAGTGTCTGGCGAATCTCGTCGGTAACTTCCAGGCGGCGTACCGAGCTCTCCTGCAGCGTCGGCGCAGCGACATCGCGCCGCGCATGCCGCCGCAACGCCGCATCGAGTACACCGATCGATAGCGGCTTCAGCACAACCTCCGCGACGCCAACCTTCTCGCAACGCTGGCGGTCTTCGTCGGTCGCATGGGCGGTCATCGCGATCACCGGGACGCCTGCGCCCTGCTCGCGGAGAAAATTCGAGAGCGCGAAGCCGTCGAGTTCCGGCATCCCGAGATCGGTCAATACGATATCGTACGGCCGTTCAAAGTACGCTCGCATCGCCTCGATGCCGTTGGTGACGATCGTCGCATCGTAACCCAGTGTGTCAAGCTGGTCGCGCAGCAGCGCGCGGCTCGCCGGATGATCCTCGGCGACCAGCACACGTAACGGCTCATCGCCGTCGCCTCCCTCCTCGCCGGCTTCGTCCGCCGTCGGTTCGGCGCCGATATCGAATACGGACGCCGGATCCGAGCACGCGTCGAGATCCAGCAACTCACTGCGCCAGCCGCGCGGCGCATCCGGCAGCGGTAGTGTGACAACGAAATTCGAGCCTTCGCCGCAACGACTGTCGACGGACAGCTCTCCATCCATCAGATCGACGATACGCCTACATAGCGGCAGCCCGAGCCCTGTGCCCCCGAAACGTCGATATGTCGTCGCATCGGCCTGAATATAGACATCAAACAGCGTCGACATACTCTCCTTCGGAATGCCGACCCCCGTATCGCTGACGACGATCTCGACACGCGGGTTCCCTGCCGCGATCGGCGAGAGCCGCGCGCCTACCGTCACCGTGCCGTGCTTCGTAAACTTGATCGCGTTGCTGACGAGGTTCGTGACGATCTGCCGTAGCCGCACGGGATCGCCGACATAGCCATCGGCCAACTCCGGGGACAGACGACACATCAGCATCAGATGTTTCGCATCGGCGAGCGGCTGGAAGATCGCGGTGACGTCGCGCAATAACACGCGCAAATCGAACGCAATGTGCTCGAGGACCATCTGGTTGGATTCGGCCTTCGACAGGTCGAGCACGTCGTTGATCACGCGCAGCAATGCGTCCGACGACGACATGATCGTCCCGAGCCGGCGCCGCATCGGCGCGGACATCTGAGCCCGCTCCATTAACTCAAGGTTGCCGACGATCGCGTTGAGCGGCGTGCGGATCTCGTGGCTCATCGTTGCAAGGAACGTCGATTTCGCCTTGTTTGCATACTCGGCCGCCTCACGCGCCTCGCGCAGTTTCTCCTCCATCTGCTTTCGGGCGGTGATATCGACCAACGTGCAAAGCAGTACGTCGACGCCACGATATCGCGTTCGCACGATGTTCACGGCAAAATAGACCGCCCGTTGGCCGACCACGTCGATGGCCAACTCTCGCATCATGAAGCGCGGTGCGTCCGGCGCCCGCGTTCCGTCCTGATACGCACGCCAAATTCGCTTGCCAAGCGACATACCCGAATTGCTGTCTTCGTATTGGAGAACGGCATCGTTGCGCACCATCGTCTCGCCGTCGGCCATCGACAGCAAAATGATTCCTGCCGGAGCCGCACGAATCAACGTGCGGTTGAGTGCCTCGCTTTCGATCAATCGAATCGCCCGGCGGTTCGCGGGACGCAGTGCCCGCCGATCGAAGCCGACGATTCCGATCCAGAGAATCGAAATGGCAATCAACGCAAGTCCGGCCGTCAGGCCGAGTGGCTCGAGGACTGCAGCCGCGACGCTCCGCCATGAGAAAGTCGCCATCAACATGAGATCGGAGCTTGGCAAGTAGTCCCCGATGACGAAACGCGTGCCGACGCGGCGTACGGCCACACGATCTCCATACGGAATGCGCGCATGGTCGATCGCACTGGCTATCATCTCGCGGCTCGGCTCTGCACCGGCCAGAAAATTGGCACGCGCATCGATCAGCGCATATTTGTCGTCGTCGGACTGCGATGCGAGAATTTCGCCGATACGCGCGCGACAGTTCATGATTGCCCAGGCGAACTGCTGCCCCTTGCCATCGTATAGGCGCTGGGCAAAGCGCAGTACACGACGCCCCAACAGCGGATCAATGCGGCTTTCGATCAGGATCGCGTTCTTGTCCGCACTATCCTGATGTTCCGAAGTGAAATCCACGTTCGACGGCGCGACTTGTCGCATCAGCGACGTCAACGAGAACCCGTCAGGCAGGTCGAGCGCACGCTCGACGAGTTCGGAATCGAAAATGCCGAGGAATTCTTCGTTCGTCGCGACCATATAGCCGGATAGGCCTTTGTCGACCGGAATCTGCGTCGCCGCGACATTGAAATGCGGCAGAGCCACCGAAAGATAACGCGCATACCGACTCGCAGGATGCTCCGGCGTGATATCGGCCATTCCGACGAACCAGGCATGGCCGAGCCGGTATCCGATCAAGCGACCGTGGTCGTCGGCGAACTTCTGCAATACCTCGTGCGGGACCGGCTCCGCGGCTATCCAACGCCCCTGTGCAGTGTTGACGAATTGACCGAACAACGATCGTGTCGACATCAGCTCGGCATGCAGCCGAGCCTCTCGCTTCAGAAAATCCCCCCGCACCTGCGTGAAGTGGCCGAGTACTTCGAGCCGCGCGATGAGTACCATACACGCCAGGATGAACACGGTGATTGCCACGCCGCTGCCGTACAGCAGGAATTGCTGCTGACGCCGGACCCGGTCCGGTTCGAACGGTTTGCGACCTGCGGCTGCAATCCTGGCTCCATGCCGCTTCGGCTTTTCCTGCATGCGTATCATCCGAGGGTATTCATCACCTATTGCAAAGGGATCATTCGCGCCGATCCGATTTCATCCGCAATGCGTCGATCTGCGACAGGTGAGCAAGTCAGTGGCCGCGTGAACGCCGGGTAATCGCGCCGGTTCCGCATGCGCTATTACCCTGTCTGGAGCGCGCTCGACGCGGGCGAATTGGTAAATATTACTGCATCGGCATAGCGGAGCAGATCGATATCGCGAGTAATGCCGAGCTTCTTCATTGCGCTCGCCTTTTGCGAACTGATGGTCTGCTTGCTGCGATGAAGCTGTTCGGCAATTGCGTTCACCGTATTCCCGGCACAAAAAAGACGAATGACTTCGATCTCGCGCGGAGACAGTCGCCGGACAACAGGTTTGGCGTCCGCGTCGTCCTGAAGCAGGCTCTTGATGAACGGAGACAGGTAATGCGCACCCACGTAGGCGGCATGCACGGCCCCGACGATGTGCGATATCGCATCCGACTTGCTCAGGATACCATTCACCCCCTGGCTTCGAATCGCGCGCAGGATAGTGGGTTCGTCGAGCATCGTGATCGTCACGATGCGCAGTGCCGGATAGCGGCGCTGCAGAAATGACAGCAGCGCGAGACCGTCGCCGTACTTGCCGCCCGGCATCACGTAGTCGAGCACCAGCACGTCGCTTGGATGGCCATCGAGGGCCGCGACCAGCTCTGTCGAGTTGGAAACGGTCTGCACGACCTTGATCGTGCTGTTACCCTCGAACGCTTGTGCAATCCCAAGGGCCACGGCCGGATGATCGTCCGCCACCATCACGCGTACAAAGAATTCCTTCATGATTCTGTTTCCTTGATGATGTCGGGCACGTAAGCCGTTCGCCTGCTTAGCACACGATAGGGCTTGTGCCATCATGTTGAAGGACAGCTATATTCGATCTGCCTGGCGGTATGCGGTCGGTTGCAGGGTCAAGCAGAGTCGATTTCGCTGACTGCGTCATGCCTCAAGCATTACTGGCCTGCAACGCACGTCGAATAGAGCTGGCGCACGCCACGCGTGGCCGAGCTGTGTTTTGCATTCGGCAGCGTGTACCGAATCGAGCAGATCTGGTCGCCCGCGTCGTTCCATCGCACCGTCAACGTGCCCTTGTCATCGAGCCCGCGCGCGAAGATCCGACTTCCCTGGCCAACAACGCCGACTTCGTTGCCCTGCGCATCGACGACAGCCGCGCCGAACGGCAGTGCGCTGCCATCGCCGAGCCGCGCGTCGATCACCGCCGACTTGCCCGACGCCGTTGAGAATTCGATCAGCGGCACCGCGCCCGCGCGGGGCGCGATCTGCTGCGTGGTCGCCTTCAACTCGACGTCGGTAGACAGTCCTTCCGGGTCGAGCTCGACCGAATTGAGCGAATACGGCGACAGGAACGGCACGATCGCGTAACCACGCCCGTCGACGCGCGCGCCCGGCGAGTTCATCACGCGCGCGCCGGCCGCGTCGTCGGCCTTGACGATCGCGAAGGTTTCCGACAGCGGCTGCGACAGCGTCAGCCCGCCGCGGTGGGCGACCATTCCGCCACGGATACCAATCGAACCCTGCTGGTAGCCCGATCCCGCGCCGGCCGTCGCCGACAGCTCGCCGAACGCGCCGCGATAGACGACGCTGCCGCTGCCGTCGTTGCTCGTGTTGCCGTTGCCCGACGCCCGGTTCGCGGAGACGCTGTATGAGAGGTTGTCGTCGCGGCCCGCGGAACCCGAGATCGTCGCGAGCGCCTGGTTCTGGCCGCTCGTGTTGTGCGAGAAGCTCGTCGTGGCCGTCACCGGCGACGTGCGGCCGAGCGGGATCGTCGCACTCACGTAGTACTGCGTGTCGCTGCGTCCCATGCTGTTCTGCTGGCGCAGCACCGACACGCCATAGGTGATGCGCTTGAACGTGTTCGAATACGTCGCCGAATAGGTGACGTCGGTGCCGCCGCGGTTCCAGTAATTCGTCGCGGATGCACTGAGCCCGAGTCGCCCCCCGCGTTCGCCGAGCGCCTGGTTGATCGTCAGCGACGTACGGCTGCGCTGCCGCGCGACCGAATCGACGAGCCCGCCGTTCGCGGCGCGCTCGCGCGCGAGCATCGCGTCGTTCAGCCCGAAGAAGCCGCTCGTCGAGTAGCGGTACGCTGCAAGCGCGATGTCGGTCTGCGTCTGCGTGATCGATTTCGCATAGCTGATGCGCGCGCTGGTGCCGCTGAGGCGCTTCATACCTGGCACCGACGTGCTCGCCTGCGTGACGTCGAAACCGAACGCGCCGTATCGCGTGTTGAGCGCCGCGCCGATCATGCCCGACAGGTAGCCTTGCGCGACGGTCGCACCGGTATACGCCGTCACCATGTTCGTCAGGCCCTGCTGCCACGTCGCCTGCATGAACAGCGGATTGCGGTCGCTCTGCGTGTCTCGCACCGTACCCGCGACGAAACTGTAGCGGTGAATGCCCGGCCGCAACGACATCGGCACGGCCGCATACGGCACGCTGAATTGATGGACCGAGCCGTCTGCTTCGGTCACTTGCACGATCAGGTCGCCGCCATAGCCGGTCGGATACAGGTCGTCGATTTCGAACGCACCCGGGGCAACCGTCGTTTCGTAGATCGTCATCCCGTTCTGACTGATCTTCACCCTCGCGTTGCTGTTCGCCACGCCCCGCACGACAGGCGCAAAGCCGCGCACCGAGTCCGGCAGCATCCGGTCGTCCGACGCGATCTGCACGCCGCGAAACTGCGTCGAATCGAACAGCTCGCCCGACGTGTACGATTCGCCGACGGTAAGCTGCGACTTCAGCGCGGTGAGGTCGCGCTGCGCATAGGTCGCGATGTCCTGATAGCGTGCGCCGCCGCCCGTCGACCAGTTATACGAGCCCTCGTGACGAAAACGCCACGCGCCGATGTTGACGCCGCTCGTCAGCCCGACGTAGCCCTGCGTGAGCGTCGGGCCGCCGCTGCTGCGGCGGCTGTACACGTTCGCGTTGTAGTTCAGCATGCCAGCCGTCACGCCGTCGTCCCATCGCTCGGGACCGACGTAGCCGCGCGGGCTGCGGCGCAGCGCCGTCTGCGGGATACTGAGGCGCAGACGCTGATCGCCGAATTCGAACACCGCACGCGCGTCGGGGATCGCGCTATCCACTTCGATACACGCGCGATCGTCGCGCAGTTGCGACACCACGCCCGGCGCGAGTCGCTCCACATCGACACCGATCGCTTCCAATTGCGCTTCGTCGAAGCACGGCTGTGCGTCGACCGATTGCGCCGATGCACGGAATGTGACCTGCATCGTCGTGGCAAGGTTTTCGTTCACGTATACGTCGACGCCATACGTGCCGGGTGTCGTCGTATTCCCTCTTTCAAACCGTGACACGTCGACCTGCCCGCGGGCATCGCGAGACAAGAATCCACTGTCGAACTCCACGCTGGCCACCTGCGTGGCCACCGTTTGCGATTCGGCATGCATGTCGGAATGTACGGGTGCGCTATCCGCGTGGGCCGTCCAGCCCGCAAGAGCGGACAGCACCATCGAATAGAGTACATTTTGACGAGGCATGCGGAATGCGCTTTCGTTCGTTTTGACATGTAGATTCATGGTCGATTCTTTTATTTATTTCGCTCTACGAATTTATCGGTGGATTTCTCCGAGAAAAAATTCCCCAATATCGATCAACGTTAGGGAACGACCTCTGAACGAGTCACGGGAATTCGGCGTCAATTTGCCGCGCCAGCTACTGCCAACCCGGACACCGCGGCCAATCAGTCGTGCGCCGCGCCGCCAACCGTGATCTGTTTAGTCGGTTTGATGGTGCCCCAGTCATCGATATAGCCGTAATCGACGACGGCACTTGCAGGCGCAGCCACACCTGCTGGCAGCGGAAACTCCGCCGTTTCACCCGGCCGCACGAAACTCGGTTTCAGCTCGTGCTTTTTCCCGTTCACGTTGATATCGATCACGCCGAGGTTCACAACGTACGGCGACGGATTGGAAGCCTTCAGCGCATATCCATTGCCGTCCGCCTGGCGCGCAAACGTCCATTTCAATTGATCCGCTGCCGCCTCGGGGTGCCCGGCCAGACCGCTCGGGCGATACATCACCTTGATTCTCGATCGGAACGCGAGTTGAACCTTGTTCGCGGAATCCCCCGCACTCGCTTTCGGCGGAATCTCCAGCACGTTGAGCCAGAACAGCGATTCGCGATCCGCGGGCAGCGATTCCTGCGTCTGAATCAGGCGCAGCGATTGTCCTTTACCCGCTTCGAGCCGAAACATTGCAGGCGTCAGCACGAACGGCACCGAAATCTTCTCCGGCGCTTCCTTCTCGTTGCCGGTATCGATCCATGCCTGAACCAGCGCAGGCGCATCGCCATCGTTCATCAGGCGCACGGTCACTTCACGGCTGTCGCCAGGAAAGATCACGCGGGTTCCGGTAATCACGACGCTGGCTTGCGCACTCCCCATCCATAACGTCGCCAATAAAGCGAACGCGGCCGTCGCCTTCGGTAGCTTCCAGTTCATAGGTCTCCCGTTGGAATTTGGTGCCGACGATCACTCCGCATGGAGGCGGCCGACATGAGGATTGGATGAATGCCGCCCGGCGCTGCGCCAGGCGGCCGATTGACGAGTTACTGGTAATCGAGCGAGTACTGGATGCGCGAGTTTGCCGAACCGGCGGTCGACTTGCCGGTGGCGTAGTATTCCGCGAAGTAATTCAGCGTTGCGCCGCCGTCGGTCAGCGTCACGACCTGCGAGTTCTGCTGCCCCGACGCGAAGCCCGCAGCGATCGGCTTCTGCTTGTCGTTCAGCAGACTGATCTGGACATTCGTCGCCACCGTATCGGCCTCACCGGCCGATACGAGATTCAGGCGGCCGCTACCCGCGTCGACCGTATCGCCGGCCTCGAACACGGTCGAGACCTTCGTCGAATCGCCCGTGCAACCGCTCAGCACGATCGAGAACGGCGTGCGCCCGGCCACATTGCCTGCGCTCGCCAGTGCGCCTGCGGATACGCTGGGCAGTTTTACGGTCATGTTCTTGTTGCCCGTCGCGCCGCCACCCGCACCGATCGAACAGGTGGTCGACAGCACCTTGCCGGTGAACGCAATTTCGCCGTCGGCCGCCATTGCCGGGGCCATCGACGCGAGGATACCCGCTGCCGTCACGCCCTGAATAATACGTGCGATGCTGATTTTCTTTTGCATGTGATTACCTCAAATATGATTAAACAACCCAAGCCGAATGATTTTTTTGGAAATTCAATCCGGAACTCGAAAATTACGGATCACATTTCACATACAATTATCCGGATCTGACAAAGTTTCGACTATTTGACAAGAACGAATTCGCCCACTCATCATCTCGTACTAGTACGAATTCTTTCGGAAACGTAACGCCGCGACGCAGATACGCCCCAGGCCACGCCTGCTCCAGGCGCGGACATGTGTACGGCATGAGTGATGTGGAAAGGCACGATGCATGCGCTTTCGAAGCCGCGATGAGCTTGGTGCGCGAGGTCCGAATGGAATGAAGTTGTCGCAATCGAGCGGCGATTGACGATGCCTGTTATCGACAATCAAATCCGGATCAACACAAACGGTAACGGGTAAAAATTCCAACCCGACCGAAGGGCACCTTGACAACCACCACACTCGTGACAATCAAAATAAATGACACGCTTGAACTTATTTTTCAGCCCCGTATATTTGATTGACGAGGCGGCAACCAATAGACGCAGCTGTCACGATCACCGTCGATCAGGCCGAGCGATGGTCTCGTTCGGCGCAGATGGCGACGCATGGTGCCCATGCCGATCGAACACGAAACATCGCCATGTCGACGCGGATACGGCCGCTACTGGTAGTCAAGCAGCACGAGTGCGCCCGCCTGCACGGTTCCGCCGGTGATCTTTTCCTCGGTCTGTACGTACTCCGCATTCAACGGGATGTCGATCTGCGCCGCCGCGCTACCGTTGTAAGGGGTCGCGATCGAACGATCGAACACGAGCGGTAGTTGGGTCTTGGCGTCGCTCAGCTTGATTCCGACCCCGCTCGCGGTCGAGTCGGGCCGCAGATTCAGTGCACCCGGGATGCCGCTTACGGGACCATTCAGTGGTGATACCTGATAGCCGACTCGGTTATAACCTGCCGGACAGTTGGTTAATCGAAGCGAAAAAGATCGGCCTCCGACCGTCGAGCCGATACCCCGAAAACTCGTTCGAGAAACATCGGGCAAGTTGACGGTTTGATTCGGAACGGAGCATGTTCCATTGATAAAATTGACATCAGCTGCAAGGTTAATGCCGGTAGAACTTCCCAATAGACCGCCGTAATTTATTATGAAATATCGGCTCACAGTGCCTGGCTTGAGTGTTCCATTTTTCGGAGTCTTATTGTCTCGAAATAACTGAACCTCAACCATGTTTCGCACCGTCTGCCGCGCCCCCCTCTTCATCGGCACTCCATCTAACAAAACACGCACCGACAATCCACTTACCGACGTTTCGACATCTGGTCCATCCGCCGTATTCCATGGAACCGCTTTATTATAAAGAGTAGCGCCAGTTACTTCACAAACGTCTTTCTCGCAAAGCTGCTGTGTCGTAAAGTAATTCCGGGCAAGCACAACACCAATTGCCGTATTCGACGGCGCGGCTATTCTTTCCGCATCGAATGCCGTAATCGCAGTAGCACATTGCGCAACCAATGGCCAAAATGCACTTACCGCCAACAAAAGCGTTGGTGCGTGCATCATGCTCATGCCATGACGGGATTTCGAATTGGTGTTTCCAGACAATTGAATGCACCAAGTGCTCGCCATCGCACGCGATGACATTTTCGGCAATCTCGCGGACAGGTCATTTTTAACTCTTAACAAGGCAGATCTCCGGCGAAAGACGTTCGGCGCGTGTGCTTGTACCGCGGCACACATACGATCGTGAACAGGATATGGCGCCATCGATGACTTGCGAATATGACATGTACTAAATGACGATAAAGTGAAGTAGTACAAGTACGATTTCGCTGCCTACATTCACCACGACGACAAAAATGAATGCATAGTTCGCCGCGCGGCGCGGACGCCAACACGGCGCTGGTTCCGATGAATGCAGATACGCCACGCACGAACCACCGGTCGATTGCCGCTACCGCGTTAGTGCGATCACTTTAAAACAACCGGAAATTTAATAATCTCGGCCTCTCGAACAGGTCAATGCCAATTCCGGCATTTACCCCGTGAATCCGGTGCAGCAACTGATGATGCTGCACCTGCGGGCTAACGCGATCGACGCGAAAGTAACCGCAACGAACAAATACGCATCTCGGTCAAAGCGCACGCAGATAGAATGATCCTCAAATTTCTAATTCACCTGACGGTCGCGCTCGTGCCGCTTTCCGTCGCATGTCCGACGCAAGCCGCGGATCTTCTCGACGCGGTCGATGCCGCACGAGGGTTCGACGCAGGCATCGCGGCCGCGGGCAACGCGCGGCTCGCGGGCCGTGAAAAGCGCTGGCAAGGGCTCGCGGGATTGCTGCCGCGCGCGCAGATCGACGGCAACTACACGAAGCAGGATCAACCGAGCGCGCCATATGCGGCCGCCGTTCGCCGGCATAGCGTGTCGGCCACGATCACGCAGCCGATTTTCGACGTATCCCGGGTCGCCGAATTCAAGCGCGGCGGTACGCTCGCCGACCAGGCCGACATCGAATTCGAGAAGGCGCGGCAAACGCTTATCACGGACGTGTCGGACGCGTATTTCGACGTGCTGTACGGCGGTGAAGTGCTGCAAGCCGCCGAATCCGCGCGGCAAGCGTTCCAGCGGCAGCTCGACCAGGCACAGGCCGCGCTGCGGATCGGCGACGGCACGCGCACCGACGTCGACGAGGCACGCGCGAATCTCGACGACGCGCTCGCGCGCAAGGTCAGCGCGCAGAACGATCTCGAAATCGCGAGCGGCGCGCTGAGGCGGCTAACGGGCCTGGCGGCCGACACGATCGCGCCGATCGCGTGGCAGTGCGCGCCGCAGGCGCCGCCCGTCGATCTCGCGGCCGCGATGGACGAAGCCGCGCGTTACAACGTCGACGTGCGCATTGCCGCGAAGCAGGCCGAGCAGGCACAGGCCGATGTGGTCGCGGCGGCCGGCGCGAACCTGCCGGTCGTCAACCTGCAGGCGAGCTACGGCACCAACTGGAGCCGCGGGTCCGGCGAAAACGACTGGGATCAGGTGTTCGGCACGACGTCGAAGACGCGTTCGTCGATGATCGGCGTGACGGTCACGATTCCGCTGTTCGCGGGTGGCGGCCAGTTGTCGGCGAGCCGCGAAGCCTACCGCCTGCGCGCGCAGTCGCGCGACGCGCTCGAGGATGCGCGCCGCAAGGCGCGCGAACGCGCGCGCACCGCCTATCTCGGCATCACCAACGGCGTCGCGCTCATGCGCGCGCGCGAACGTGCGCTCGCGTCGGCCGACAGCAAGGTGAAATCGACTCATCTCGGCCGCGAAGTCGGGTTGCGTACGCAGATCGACGAGCTGAACGCCCAGCAACGCTACTTCGAGGCGATCCGCGACCTCGCGGACGCGCGCTACCGCTATCTGCGCGCGCGGCTGCAACTGTCGGCCGCGCTCGGCTCGCTCGGCGACGCAGACGTCGCCGCGATTGCATGTCGCGCCGGAGGCTGACCATGCACGCCTCCTCTTCCTCCCTCTCGCCGCTTCGGGCAACCGCACATGACTGATTCGCTGTTTCGACAGGAAGCGCTCGACGCGACCAGGCACAAGCTGATGGGCACCGTCAGCCTGTATTCGCCCCCGTGGCGCTGGCTGATGATCGCCGTTGCGACGGCGACGACGCTCGCGGTCGTCGCGTTCCTGGTGTTCGGTACGTATACGAAGCGCGAGCGCGTAGCCGGCCAGCTTCTGCCCGCGAAGGGGCTGCTGACGGTCGCACCGCCGCTGATGGGCACCGTGACGGACACGCGCGTGCGCGAAGGGCAAATCGTCGCGGCCGGCGCCGAGCTGATGGCCGTATCGGCGGAGGTTGCGACCGAGCTCGGCAGTACGCGCGAGCGCGTCGGCGAGCAATTGAGGCTCCAGCGCACGCGCCTGGAGGCAGATCTCGCCAGCCAGTCGCAACTACGCGACGAGGCGAATCGCGGCCTGCGGGCACGCGCGGCGGCGCTCAACGATCAGCTTGCACAGATCGCCTTGCAGAAAACTCAGCGCGCACGCCAGATCGAGCTCGCGCAGCGGCAGCTCGGCAAGCTGCAATCGATGCGCGAGCAGGGCTATGCATCGAACAGCCAGGTCGAGCAGCAGGAAGCCGCGTTGCTCGACGCCCAGGCGCGCTTGCAGGATCTCGCACGCCAGCGGCTCGACGTCGAGCAGCAGCTCGACCAGCTCCGCCAGCAATTGCGCGAGCTGCCGCTCAACACGCGCAATCAGCAGAACGACATCGAACGCAAGCTTGCAGACGTCGACCAATCGATCGCGGAGAACGAGGCACGCCGCGCGGTGATCCTGCGCGCGCCACAGGCGAGCGTCGTCGCGGCACTGCTCGCGAAGCCGGGCCAAGTCGTCAACGCGGGCCAGTCGGTCGTGTCGCTGCTGCCGCAGGGCGCGCAGCTCGAAGCGCAACTGATGGTGCCGAGCCGCGCGATCGGCTTCGTGCGTCCGGGCGCGCGCGTCGTGCTGCGCTACCAGGCCTACCCGTTCCAGAAATTCGGCCAGCAGTTCGGGCGTGTGGCCGAGGTGTCGCGCACCGCGCTGTCGCCGCAGGAGGTCACGAACCTGACCGGGCAGACCAATGTGCCCGAGCAACTTTACCGCGTGGTCGTCGCGCTCGATCGCCAGGACATCGACGCGTATGGAAAACGCGAAGCGCTGCGTCCCGGCATGGCGCTCGAGGCCGACGTGCTGATCGACAAGCGCCGGCTGATCGAGTGGGTGCTCGAGCCGCTGTACGCGCTCGGCCGCCGCGCGTCGGCATGAGCGCGCCCCACGCATTCGCTATGGAGCCCGTTGAAAGATGAAATGGATGGATGCCCTGCAATTCGGCTGGCGCCGCCGCCTGCCCGTCATGCTGCAGACGCAGGCGGCCGAGTGCGGGCTCGCGTGCGTCGGGATGATCGCGAGCTATCACGGCCACGATCTTGACCTCGTCAGCCTGCGCCGACGCTTCAGCCCGTCGCTGAAAGGCGCGACACTCAACGACGTGATGCTGATCGCCTCCCGTCTGGACCTCACGTCGCGCGCGCTGCGGCTCGAACTCGGCGAGCTCGGCAAGCTGAAGCTCCCCTGCATCCTGCACTGGGACATGAACCACTTCGTCGTGCTGAAGTCGGTGTCGCGCGGCAGGATCACGATTCACGACCCCGCGCGCGGCCTGCGCGACGTTCCGCTCGCCGAGGTGTCGGACCACTTCACCGGCATCGCGCTCGAATTGATGCCGTCGCCGTCCTTCACGCGCACGAAGGCGCGCGAATCGATCTCGATGGCGAAGCTCGTCGGCAGCGTCACGGGCATCCGTGCGGCCTTCGCGCAGGTGCTGCTGCTGTCGGTTGCGCTCGAGGTGTTCGGCATCGTCACTCCGTTCTACATGCAGTGGGTGATGGACCAGGTGCTCGTATCGGCCGACGCCGACCTGCTGACGCTGCTCGCCGTCGGATTCCTGCTCGTCGTGCTGTTCCAGCACGCGGTGTCGGCCCTGCGCGCGTGGGCCGTCACGTGGTTCTCGAGCCTGCTCGGCGTGCAGTGGACGGCGAATGTCTGCGCACACCTGTTCCGGCTGCCGATGACTTACTTCGAACAGCGCCATATCGGCGACGTGGTGTCGCGCTTCGGCGCGATCAACACGATCCAGAGCGCGCTCACGACGCAGTTCGTCGGTGCGTTGCTCGACGGCGTGATGGCGGTCGTGACGCTCGCGATGCTGTTCGTCTACAGCCCGACGCTGACGTGGCTCGTGCTCGGCCTGTTCGCCGCTTACGGCGCGATCCGCTGGGTCGCGTACCGGCCGTTCCGGCAGGCGAACGAGGAACAGATCGTGTATGCGGCTCGCGCGGAGTCGAACCTGCTCGAATCGATCCGCGGCGTGCAGGCGATCAAGCTCGCGAACAAGCAGGAGGCCCGCGTCGCCACCTATGCGAATGCCGTGGTCGAGACCACCAACAAGCACGTCGCGATCGAGCGATTGTCGATCGGCTTCTCGACGCTGCAGGGCGTGATTTCCGGCGCGGGGCGTGTAATGCTCGTCTGGCTCGCGGCGAAGCAGGTGCTCGACGGCCAGTTCTCGGCCGGGATGCTGGTCGCGTTCATCAGCTTCGCCGACCAGTTCATCGCGCGCGGCTCCGGCCTTGTCGGCACGCTGATCGATTTCAGGATGCTGCGCCTGCACGGCGAGCGTCTCGCCGACATCGTGCTGACCGACGTCGAGGCCGACATGGAAGCGAAGACCGCCCGGCCGGCGGACGCGCGCCGCGCACAGCCGCCCGCCATCGACGTGCGCGATGTGCGCTTCCGCTACGCCGAAACGGAGCCGTGGGTGCTCGACGGCTGCTCGTTGTCGATTGCGCCCGGCGAATCGGTCGCGCTCGTCGGCCCGTCGGGCCAGGGCAAGACCACGATGGCGAAGCTGCTGCTCGGCCTGCTGACGCCCGAGCACGGCAGCGTGCGCGTGGATGGCGTCGACATCCGCAAGCTGGGGCTGCATCAGCATCGCGAGTTGATCGGCTGCGTGATGCAGGACGACATCCTGTTCGCCGGCTCGATCGCCGACAACATCTGTTTCTTCGATCCGCAGCCGGATCAGACACGCATCGAGGAAGCCGCGCGACTCGCGCAGATCCACGACGACATCGCCGCGATGCCGATGGGCTACCAGAGCCTCGTCGGCGACATGGGGTCGTCGCTGTCGGGGGGGCAGCGCCAGCGTGTGCTGCTCGCGCGCGCGTTCTATCGCAAGCCCGCGATTCTCGTGCTCGACGAGGCGACGAGCCACCTCGACGTCGAGCGCGAGCGCCTGATCAACGACGCGGTGCGGGCCATGAATGTCACGCGGATCATCGTCGCGCACCGGCCCGAAACGATCCGGAGCGCAGATCGGGTGATCGTGCTGGCGCACGGATGCGTGCGCGAACAGGATCACGATGCGTCGGCGCTCTCGCTCAGCTAGCGCCTGCAACAGTTAGAAAGGTTCCGCAGCCGGGATTCGCACCGAATGGACCACGCGCATCCGTGATGTTGCAGCATTGGCACGGATCCTTCACCCGCACCGCCCTGCTCTCGGATTCCCGCAGTGCGGATGGCAACCTGCTGGGCCACCTGACGCGTTGGGCACCAGGAGCCGACATATGTGGGCGCTCTCGCACGGCACTGGCTTGCAAATATATATGTTACGTTCTCAGTAACACATTCATCGTTCCTTCAACCCAACAAGGAGTATTCCATGGTCAACGTTGCCGTTGTCTTTCACAGTGGTTATGGTCACACGTCGGTTATAGCCGAAGCCGTCGCTCGTGGCGTCGAGAAAATCGACGGCTCCGTCGTCAGGCTGATCCCGGTCGACGCAATCGATCAGCATTGGTCATATCTCGAGAATGACGCTGACGCGATGATCTTCGGCTCACCGACTTACGTCGGCAGTGTATCCGCGCAGTTCAAGGCCTTCATGGACGGGTCGACAAAGCATTGGGGCAGGTGGCGCGACAAGCTCGCGGCCGGCTTCACCGTATCTGCATCGCAAAGCGGCGACAAGCTCGCGACGCTGCAGCAACTTGCTCTCTTCGCGGCGCAACATCATATGGTGTGGGTCAGTCTCGGTCTCATGCCCGGAAACAACAGCAGCACCGGGTCGGTCGACGACCTCAACCGGCTGGGCTCGTTCCTGGGCGCGATGACTCAGGCAAACGCCGATCAGGGAGGCGACACCATCCTGGAAAGCGACCGGAAGACGGCGGAAGCGCTCGGCGAGCGTGTCGCTGAGGCAGCGAAGCGCTGGAATCGCGCATAACGCCGCCGCTGAAAATTCAGAGGGGTAGCCCGAAGGTCGCCATTTCATGTCGAAGCGCGGCGACAGTTCGGGCAGGCGGTCGCCAAGGATTCGTCGAATCTCACGGGAGTGCGGCGGTCGACATCGCGTAAATTCGAACGGCCGCATCAATCGATTGGCCCGGAAATCATGCTCGTGTCGCTGGCCGGTGCATTGGAGTGATGCCTGGAAGATCCCGATTCTTTGTCGTTGCGGACCAAGTGCAAGTGTCCATACGGCCACTTGCACTCGGACCTTCAGCCGCTCACCGGAAGCGCATCTTCAATTGACGAATTGCGGCGAGGACAATCCCCGGTTACTGATAACTCATCGTGAAGGTCGCAAGACCATTAGCCGTTCCGGGCGTTATCTTCGGCGCTGTCTGGACGTACCGGGCGGTCAGCGGAATGGTGAATGTGCCGTTTCCGGCAGCACCCGCCTTCCACTGGTTCTTGTTGCCTATCGCACTGGAATCCGGGCCATATTTGACTACCGTACTCCCGTTCAGCACCTGAATGCCAATACCGGTGGCCGTGGAGTCCTTTGCAAGCGTCAGGGTGCCAGACACATTGCCCGGATTGGTATGGTCCGTCAGCGTGGTATACACGTTGAGATTTTTGCCAGTCTCGATGCCTGAGCACTCCAACTCGATATTGAATGGCTTGCTCGGCGAAGGTGTGCCGACCCCGGTAAATGTACTCGCTCGCATGCTCCCGAGAGGGACCGTAATCGCCGGAGTAGTTACACGGCATGTAGGCACCTGCGGATTGATCACGATATTCCCGAGATGCCATTCAACAAGGGCGCCTACCCCAAGATCTTTCGGCCACATACTCCCCACCCGGCCAGAGAATACTCCCCCTTCTGTGATCGGGCCTGTCTTGATCAAAAAAATATAGAGTTGGCGCCAGACATCAGGAGGATCCCATTCCTCTGCGGAGGTGCCCCAATAGCCCACCGTTGCCCATGGGGCGCCAGACATGCTAACACCCATATTCACACCAGGTATCCCCGTCGGAAAAAAATACTGAGATTGGGTCGAGGGCACTTTTCCCGCAAGATAATATATGCGTCCAAACCCCCCGGTGCAGTTTAGCTTCCCCTCCCGTACATTATTAAAATCAATACGCTTACTAAAAATATACGTACCGTCCGGGACGTTTGGATTGAACGACACCTCAAATGCGGGCGCGACGAACAAAACGGGCTTTTTTACTTCCGCAGGATTCCATGTGTTCCACACCGTCCCGTCTGGATACTTCACCCAGCATTGCGCCCAGGCCCAGCCCGGCATCACAAGCATCACAGCGAGCAGGCCGGCATAAATAAATCTTTTCATCGTTCTCTCTCAAAGACGAATATATAAGAGTTCAGGCATCTTTTACGGGGCACACACCGAGTCCACCACCGTCCAAGGCGAACCATCGTTTTCATTCGCCTCTGGCAGCACGATGGACATCCTGCATTGCTTATTGGCGCCGTCACCCCACTTCACGCTGAACTCGCCTGAATCGCCCTTCATGCTGCGCACGATGATCCGGCCGGCTTGCGCAACCGTGCCGACCTCCTGATTCGACGCGTCGAATACCTGAGCACCAAACGGCAGCGGCTGACCGTCGGCCGTTTTCGCCCGAATGATCGCGGAACGCCCTCCGTCTTTGGTCTCGAATTTGAACCGCACGACGGCATCAGCCGAATGCACTGCGAATTGATGGCTACGGTCCCCGATTACTGATAACTCATCGTGAAGGTCGCAAGACCATTAGCCGTTCCGGGCGTTATCTTCGGTGCTGTCTGGACATACCGGGCGGTCAGCGGAATGGTGAATGTGCCGTTTCCGGCTTCACCCGCTTTCCACTGGTTCGTGTTGCCTGCCGCGCTGGAATCCGGGCCATATTTGATCACCGTGCTCCCGTTCAGCACCTGAATGCCAAGACCGGTTGCGGTGGAGTCCGTGGCAAGCGATAGGGTGTCGGACACGTTACCCGGATTGGTATGATCCGTCAGCGTTGTATAAACGTTTGTAAATGTGCCGGTGTTGCCGCCTGAGCACTCCAGCACGATATTAACTGGCTTACCGGTTGAAACTGAGCCGACCCCGGTAAATGTACTAGCCGGCACGTTCCCGAGTGGGACCGTAATCGCCGGAGTAGTTACACGGCATGTAGGCACCTGCGGATCGACCACAATACCCCCACCGATCCGCCATGAAACAAGGGGCAGCGAGTAACCATCCTCCGCTCTCATATGACCCACCTCGCCCGAGATTACCCCCCCTGCTGTGATCGGGCCTGTCTTGACAAATTGGAGCGTGAGCCCGCCGAACCCCCCGGGATGTAAGCCTTCGGGAAACTTCATGTCCGTAGCCGTGTAATAGTTGATAACCCGGCCCCATTTTCCGGCCAATGCCCCGCCAGCTGAAGTGAACCACATAGCCATACCCACACCAGGTATCCCCGTCGGGTAAACGCCAGGATTGGAGGACCCATTTCGCGGAAGAAAAAATGTCCACCTAAGCCCGACCTGGCATCTAACCACCGAACTGCGAGCATTAAGAAAACTAAGGTTCTTGGTAAGAAGAACCGTACCGTCCGGGACGTTTGGATCGAACGACAGATTAAATCCAGGCGCGGTAAGCACAGCGGGCCCTGCTTCACCAGACTGTATCACATAGCACGTCGCCCAGGCCCGGCCGGGCATCACAAACATCACAGCGAGCAGACCGGCGCAAATAAATGTTTTCATTGTTTTTCCTTGGACGAAAAATTATAAGAACAATACATCAGCAGAGCAGTCGTCTCTTGAACTGAATTGGCCATATAAAACATCCCTTATATTTTTTTGACACGAACTGCCGCCGTAAAATAGATACGGAAGCGAGATAGACGAACCACCGCTCTGAAACAGTCAGTTTAAAACTTCCGAAAAAGATGGCAGTCGTGCAGGAGCCTGTTACCGAGTACACACCGAATCCACCACCGTCCAAGGCGAACGATCGTTTTCATTCGCTTTTGGCAGCACGATGGACATCCTGCATTGCTTATTGGCGCCGTCACCCCACTTCACGCTGAACTCCCCTGAATCGCCCTTCATGCTGCGCACGATGATCCGGCCGGCTTGCGCAACCGTACCGATCTCCTGATTCGATGCGTCGAATACCTGAGCACCAAACGGCAGCGGCTGACCGTCGGCAGTCTTCGCTCGAATGATCGCGGAACGCCCGCCGTCTTTGGTCTCGAATTTGAACCGCACGACGGCATCAGCCGAATGCACTGCGAATTGATGGCTACGGTCCCCGGTTACTGATAACTCATCGTGAAGGTCGCAAGACCATTAGCCGTTCCGGGCGTTATCTTCGGTGCTGTCTGGACATACCGGGCGGTCAGCGGAATGGTGAATGTGCCGTTTCCGGCAGCACCCGCCTTCCACTGGTTCTTGTTGCCTATCGCACTGGAATCCGGGCCATATTTGACTACCGTACTCCCGTTCAGCACCTGAATACCAATACCTGTGGCCGTGGAGTCCTTTGCAAGCGTCAGGGTGTCAGACACATTGCCCGGATTGGTATGGTCCGTCAGCGTGGTATACACGTTGAGATTTTTGCCAGTCTCGATGCCTGAGCACTCCAACTCGATATTGAATGGCTTGCTCGGCGAAGGTGTGCCGACCCCGGTAAATGTACTCGCTGGCATGTTCCCGAGAGGGACCGTAATCGCCGGAGTAGTCACACGGCATGTAGGCACCTGCGGATCGATCACGATATTCCCATCGAGCCGCCATTCAACAAAGACGCCTACCGCCCTACCTTTCGGTTCCATAGCACCCAGCAGGCCTGAGATTGTTCCCCCTTCTGTGATCGGGCCTGACTTGCGAAAAAAAATCCTGAGTTGGTTCCAGGAACCAGGAGGAGTTTTTATGAACCCCACGGAGCCCCATAGGGTAGTAATCGCCCATCTGTTGCTATCGGCGAAGGCAACACTCATCTCCACACCAGGTATCGATGTCGGAAACCAATTGAAAGTTTTGCTCGTGCGCGGTCGCGGCACATAAGCTACGTATCCCAACCCCCCGGTGCAGCCTATCTCCCCCCACCGTACATTATAAAAATCAACAACCTTATCAAATAAAATCGTACCGTTCGGGACGTTTGGATTGAACGACACATTAAATCCGGGCGTGTTGAACAAAATGGGCTCTTTTACTCCCAAAGTATTCTGTGATTCCCACACCGTCCCGTCTGGATACTTCACCCAGCATTGCGCCCAGGCCCAGCCCGGCATCACAAGCATCACAGCGAGCAGACCGGCATAAATAAATCTTTTCATCGTTCTCTCTCAAAAACGAATATATAAGAGTTCAGGCATCTTTTACGGGGCGCACACCGAGTCCACGACCGTCCAAGGTGCGCGATCATTTTCATTCGCCTTTGGCAGCACGATGGACATCCTGCATTGCTTATTGGCGCCGTCACCCCACTTCACGCTGAACTCGCCTGAATCGCCCTTCATGCTGCGCACGATGATCCGCCCGGCTTGCGCAACCGTGCCGACCTCCTGATTCGACGCGTCGAATACCTGAGCACCAAACGGCAACGGCTGACCGTCGGCCGTTTTCGCCCGAATGATCGCGGAACGCCCGCCGCCCTCCGCCTCGAACTTGAGCCGCACCACGGCGCCTGCCGTCGGCACCGCGTATTGCGAAGTCGACTTGAGCTCGACGCTCAACGGCAAACCCTTCGGGTCGATCTCCACGTCGTTCTTCGCGAACGGCCTCAGGCTGGACACAACCGCATGCCCCCACGGATCGATGCGCAACCCTGCACCGCTTGCCACGCGAGCGCCGCTTGCCCCCTTGGCCTCGACGATCGCCATTGTTTCGCCCAGTTGCGGCGAGAATGCGATGCCGCCGCCATACGCGACGATGCCGCCCGACGCCCCCGCGCCATACTGTTTGTAGCCCGAGCCGGCCGACGCGCTGCCCTTCACCGATGCAACCGGCGACATATACGCCACGTTGCCGGCCACATTGGTCGTGGTGCGCGTGGAACCACCGCCCGTGCCGCTGATATTGACGCCGTACGTCAGCGCGCTGTCCTCACCCAGCGCACCGGACAGCGATTGCTGGACCTGCGCGACGCCCCGCGAGTCGCGCTGCATATTGGTCGACGAATAGGGCGCGTGGATTCCGCGCCCGAGCGGCATGCTGACGGTCAGCATTACGGTGTTGTTCCACTTGCGCTGCGACAGATCGAACTGACGTGACATCGACACGCCGTAGTTGATCCGCTTGAAGTTGTTGTTGTATCCCCCCTGGAATTGCGTGTCCCGCCCGTCGCGATTCCAGTAATCCTGCGTCGAGCCCGACAGATAGAACGAGCCGTACCCTTGCGGCAAAGTCTGGTTGACCGTGAGTTGCAACCGGCCGCGCTGCACGCCGCTCGACAACATATGGTCGGTCATGCCGCGCCCGGCGAGATCACGCAATGCGGCTGCATCCTGCAGGCTCAGGAAGCCGCTGCTCGAATAGCGATAAGCGGCCACCGTAATATTCGTGTTCGTCGGGGCAAGCAGCTTGCTGTATGTGATCCGCACACTTTGCCCGCTGCGATTCGGCTGGTTCGGCAGGCGCGTATTCGACTGCGTGATGTCCAGACCGACCGCGCCAAGCTCGGTGTTCAGCGACGCGCCCAACGCGCCGGCAAGATAACCGGTGGCGGCCTGAAAGCCGCCGTAGGCCGTGATGGCGTTCGAGAAGCCATGCGTCACCGTGCCCTCGAACATCAGCGGCGACTCGTTCAATTGCTGGTTGCGGTACTTGCCCACGGTGAAGCTATAGCGGGTACTGCCCGGGCGCAACGCATTGACAGGCGCCGCGTAAGGCACGTGCGATACGTGCTTGCTGCCGTCGGCTTCGGTCACCTCGACCTCGAGATCCCCGCCGTAACCGGTCGGGTACAGGTCGTCGATCACGAACGCGCCGGCGGCGACGTTGGTTTCGTAAATGACGTTGCCGTTCTGGCGAATCTTGACCAGCGCATTGCTGTTCGCCATCCCGTGAACCGTCGGCGCATAGCCGCGCTGGGATTCCGGGTACATGCGATCGTCCGACACCAACTGTGCGCCGCGAAAGCCGACGCTATCGAATACCGTTCCGTTGGTGTACGCGTCGCCGGCGATGAACTGGCCTTTCAGCCGCGCGATCGAACGCGCAACGTTGGTTTGGACACTCTGATAATGCGTACCGTTGGTCGAGTTGTATGAGAGGCTGCCGGTATGCCGAAACCGCCACGGCCCCAGATTGGCGCCCAGGGTCAGCCCCGTGTAGACCTGCGTCGACGACATCCCCGCCGTGTCGGTGCGGTAGACGTTTGCGTCGTACTTCAGCAGCGCGGCCGGTACGCCTTCGTCCCAATAGCGCGGATCGACATATTCCCGGGCGTTGCGGATCATCGATGCCTGAGGCACGCTGATATCGAGCCGTTGCTCGCCGTTGTCAAACTGCGCCGTTGCGTCCGGCACCAGTTCCGGCAAGGTCAGGCATGCGCCGGCGCCCTCCGCCGCGATGCTATCGACCGACGCCTGCGCCTCTTTCGACAGTTTCGAAAGATCGACACCGATACGATCGAGCAGTGCGCGATCGAAGCACGGCTGGGCGCCGTCGCTATCGGCGCCCCGCTGCTTGAGCGTGACGTCCATGCGGCCCAACCACGATTGGTTGACGTAGATATCCGCACGGTACGTGCCCGGCGACGCCACGTTGCCCTTGTTGTAACGACTGACGTCGACACGCGTCGCGCCCGGCTGCTGCAGGAACAAATCGTTAAACTCGACCTCGCCGCTCTTCGTCGCACCTGTGGTGCCGCTTGCGGATGCTTCCGTGCAAGCAAACAACGCACATGCGAGCAGCGCACAGGGGCGCAGGGAGAGAGAAACGGGAGCTTGATTTCTTCGTTGCATGGATTACCTCGGCTGACTATCCGCGACAAGGCCAACCCATGCAGCCAATTTGCTACGGAAAACTAATATCGTTTATCAAGATGGAACACACGGATGGCGTCGTGCAGCACTCAATCGCGCGGAGGCGTGTGCGCAGATTCTTCACCTTGCCTTAACGCCGAATCGCCCTCGACAGCGCCGCCAAAGTCATTCAGTGTCGTGTAGTGCACTTTCAGATCTGCCGTTGCGGGCACATCACCCTTCAACGGAAAGATTCGGCTGTCTTGCGGATTGACCATGTCGGCGACGGCCGTTGCAGTCTTGCCACCGGCGCTTGCGCTGATCTCGGTAAACGAAACGTGGTAAGGCGTCGGATTGCGCGCCTCGAGCGCCGGATGGCCGTCTTTCTTCGTCAAACGCCATTCGATCTTTGCCGGTGCGTCCTCGGCGGCCGCCTTGAGGTCTGCCGGGCGATAAAACACCTTGATGCGCGTACGCAGGACCAACTGCAGCTTGTTGGCGTCTTCCGCCGCTGCCTTGGGCGGCGCCTCGAGCACGTTGAGCCAGAACAGCGACTCCTTTTGCTTAGGCAGCGGCTCCCCCATGTAAACAACGCGCAGCGTCTGGCCTTTGCCGGGATCGATACGCGACATTGGCGGCGTGACCGTGAACGGCGCATCGATATCCGACGGCGCTGCCTTGATATCCCCGCTGTCGATCCAGGCCTCCACCAATGCCGGCGATTGACCTTCGTTCGACAGCTTGATCGTGACTTCGGCATCTTTTGCGTTGTAGATCAGGCGGGTGCCCGCCACGACGACAGACGCCTGCGCATCCAGAGCCCCGGCCAGCCCCAGCAAGACACATCCACCCGCAATACATTTCTTGTAGGATTGCTTAATATTCATGCAGATTCCCTATGCCAAAGGAGACAGAATGAACTGGGGAGGCAGCGACATGCCTGCCTCCCCCCGCAATGGGCGGGCTGCGCCCGCCCTCTCGCTTTACTGGTACACGAGCGAATACATGACCGACGAGTTTGCCGCACCGGCCGTTGCGGCGCCGGTCGCGACGTAGCGCGCGTAGTACTGCAGCGTTGCGGCGTTGTCGACGATCGACACCGACTTCGAGTTCTGCGACGCATCAGCAG
This sequence comes from Burkholderia stagnalis, assembly GCF_039848545.1. Lineage (NCBI taxonomy): Bacteria > Pseudomonadati > Pseudomonadota > Betaproteobacteria > Burkholderiales > Burkholderiaceae > Burkholderia > Burkholderia stagnalis. Next base: position 2,980,360 of record NZ_CP156686.1, on the reverse strand, counting down.
CACCAGCCTTGATCGGCGAAAGATCAGCGTTCGCCAGGCCGATCTGGACGTTGGTCGCGCCGCCGCTGGCGACGATCAGGTTGCCCGTCGTCAGATCGGTCGTTGCACCCGGTTCGAAGAAGGTGTGGACGCTACCCGTCGGCGACGAGCACTTCGTCAGCGCGATGCTGAACGGCGTTTGACCGGCAGTTTGCCCCGCAGCGGACAGCGCGCTGGTGGAAACCGACGGCAGCGCGACCGTGAAGTCCTTCGAGCCTGCCCCGTTGCCGTTGATCGTGCACGTTTGCGACGTCACGGCGCCGGTGAAGGTGATGGTGCCGTCGACTGCTTGCGCCATCGCCGGAATTCCGGCCATGACTGCAAATGCTGCTGCGATACCGGCTTTCTGAAAGTTCATAACTGACCTCTATAAAGATTGATTTTCGTAACGAAATAGCCACGGCACGTTAATTCCAAGCGTGTTCTTGGTGATCAGTCTCGTTGCGTATTTCGGTTCCCATTATCGAAATCTGCAGCTTCCGTGGCTATTTGACGGAGTACGATTTGTGCGCCGCCAATCCCATGACTTGTACGAAAATCACTGATCGATCTGGCTGGGCTCGCGTGAAGTGTCACAAACGTAAAACGACAGCGCGGCAGGGGCCCCCTGGGTGCCCTCATTGAGCCATCGATGCTTATGCCAGCCCTGGTCGTCGCATCTGCTTTGAGCAGGTTCATACAGATGTCGCTCAGGATCGCAAAGTTCTGCGCGGCATGATTTACGCGAACCAGGCATCGGTCTTAATCGAAGGCCACGTTCAGCACCCGGTGCATGATGTTCTCGATGCGCCAACGCGCCCGCACGGCGCGCGCAATCCTTGCGGCGTCGGGAGGCCTGCTCGATACGTTGTCATGCCGCCCGGTCATTCTGGCGTCGCCGATTTCGCCAAGTGGCCGCCATCATCACGATCGAACGGGGCTCGGGCCATAAGTCCGGACCCGATTCCCGGCACGCAAGGACGTCGCTGGCGATACACCGGCGCGTTTCGATTCAGCCGTGATCCTTGTCGATTTCCCGATATTCGTCGGTTTGGTCTCGACACGCGTTCGATTGAACCATGCGCGTTTCAGGCGGACGCGGCATCACAGCGCCACGTCATGCTTCGGCGACCCCGCGCCCCCATTCGGCATTCGGCTGCAGCGCACGCCGAACCACAGCACGAGCACGGCGCACGCGACCAGCATCCCCTCGATCAACACGGTGCCCACGTTCCAGTAACGCGCCAGGAACACGACCAGCAGGTCGAGCACGAAGTGGAGTGCGATCGCCACCGCAAGCCAGCGCTTCCCGCCGACGACGAACGACCGCAGGACGATCAGCGACAGGCCGATGTGCACCGCCATCGCACTCGCGCGCTCCACCAGTGCGAGCAAGGGTGACGCAATCGTCATGGTCCCGAACTGTGCGTCGATCAGCATGTGCGACGCGCCAGCAGCGCCGCGTCACGCCGAAACAGCGCGGCCGTTGCTCGATTTCCGATCACGCTCAATAAGTCGGGATTTCCGCGATGTACGAGATATGGAGGTTCTGCCCCCAGCCGGCGCCCGAATACTCCGGGCGCGAATAATCTTCCCGGGTGATGTTGACGTTGAACCCAGTGGTGGTCACGTGGGTCACCGTCACCGAGAACGTGTCCGGATAGGTGGATGACACGCTGGGATCCTGGAGTGCCGTCACGATGACAACGGGCGTGCTCGAGAACCCGACCGGGAAGTTGATTTTCCGGTTGAGCGGCAGGTTATACCCGGACTTCCGAGTGCCGCCCGGATAAGGGCCGATCGCCTGCTTCGCTACGATTCTTTCGCCCATTTCAAGCTCCTTGTGAACACGGCACGTTCTCGTCGTGAATGAGCCTCGCGAGAAAGCACGCCGCTCGGACACCAAGCTAGGTCGAGCGCACGGCAAAAGCGATTACGCGCAATTACGCGATTGAAGCGGGTATCCGGGTTCGTCGAAACAGAGACGCAAGCTCCGCGAGCCGTAATCACATGTAATCGCTTCGCGCGCCGGTCCTCCCTATGCTGCAAGCACTCTTCCGCAAGCCTTGATTTCTTCGAAGGTGCCGCCTTGCAAGCCGGAAGAGACGCAGACGCCATTGGCGTCGCTACTCGGCAGGTCATTTTTTCAATATATCAACGCGAAAGGAATTGCCATGGGTACCAGCAAGATCATCGATGTCCTGATCGCCCTCGACGTCGAGGAAATCCTGAAAAACCATCCGTCGCTCAGTCAGTCAAAGGAACAGCCGACTGCGCTTATCAATCCCACGGACAGCATCTACATGCTGACTACTCGTGCGAATGCCGTCTATGGCTATGGCCCGAACCAGGGCGGCGCACAGGGCGAAGGCGGCAATGATTTGAATGTCAAGGCGAGCGTCAACGACAGCATCCGCTGGCGCACCGTTTCGCTGACCGACACGGCCGAGTACACGTGTTTTCTGTACGAGTACAAGCTGCTCTCCAGCTCCATCGGCAAGGATCTGCTGGGCAAGAAGACGTACGAAACCGCCAACGTGTCCGAGCCTTACCCCGTCGAGGGCTGGCCCGAAGTCATGCAGGTGCAAAGAGAGCCGCGAGCAGATTTCAAAGCGCGCGCCACCGTCCTGAACGCCGGCAGCGAAATCTATTATTTCTACGTGGCCATTTACGACAACCTCGGGCATCTGAAGGGCTACATCCGCTGGGATCCGCGCCTCACCGTCAGCGGCTGAACCCGAACCGGCGCCACGGGGCAAGGCGGGCCGAGCCCGCCCGCCCCGTCCACCTGACGGGCCCTTGCTTCCGCAGACGGACCAGCCATCAAGTCAGAGAAACAGCAGCGCCGGATTCAACGCCGATTCGTCACATGGCGCGTCGCGCCAACCCAGCACCACTGGAACCGAGTAAAGCCGCCGCGCACCCAACCGCGGCCAGAAATGACACAGCCCCGGCGCGATGACCTGCGCCACGGACAACCCGATATCGGGCCGCGTCTTGTCGACGACGAGCACATCCATGCCGGCCGCCGCGATTTTCCCGACGCAATGCGCGATCGCCGCCGGCAACGTGTCGGCGTCGACCGGCGGCCACGTCGAGCCTGTCGTGCGGCGCACATCGTTCGCCGGATACAGGAAGCCGGTTTCCGAAAGCTTCTCCCTATCCCAAGGATGCGGGGCATCCGCTGCAATATCGAGCAACTGGTTGACTTCGGTCAGCGCGCGCTGCACGGCGATACGGGCGTCGAGATGGCAGCCGAAGCCGATCGAGAAGCGTCCGTCGGCCGGATTTTCGGCCAACGCGGCCACGGCCGGCACGCCGAGATCGTGCGTGATGTCGAGCGCCCACAGACGCCACCCGAACGTTTCGTATTCCCGCACGAGCGCATCGAAATACGGCTCTTCGAAACTCACGAGATCGATCCCGGGGCGCGGGATCCGGTTGTACCACCAGATCGCGACCGCATCGCGCTCGATCAATTCGAGCATGCCTTGCAGAATCGCCTCGTCGAGGGTCGATCCCGCCGCGCAGCCGTTGGGGTTGTGCACGCATGCGACATCGGCCTGCGCGCTGTCGGGCGTCTCCGCATAACAGTAGCTCAGCGGCACGAGGCGGCGCTTCCCGGAAACGAGCGACCACGCGGGCGTCCAGTCGATGACGTCGCGCGCCGTGAAGCGCGGCGGCACTTGCTTTCGGATATCGCGCGTCAGTGCGTTGATGGCCTCGCGCGCGTCGAATTGCCGTTCGCTGAACTGCTGAAGCGCGTTGACGTGAACCGGTTCGGCATCGCATCCCGGATCGGCGAGCAGCGCTTCCATGCTGCCGGTCACCGTCGCTTCATCCCCCTGATAAACGCTGCTGAACCGTTCGAGCGCTTCGCACAGCGCGCTCGCGCGCGCCTGCTCGTCGGTGCGGCCCTTGCCGGAGCAGATCCGGTCGAAGCGGTTGCTGGCCGGCACGGCGGCCGGACACACGAGGAAGCCGGACGCATACACCTTGCGCATGCCGGCGTGCCGCTTCGGCATCGGGTGCAGATACGCGATCGCGCCGCTGATCGGCGAGATCAAAGACGCATGGCGTTCGAACACCTGTTGCGGATCGGCGGTGCGGTAGCCGCCGTCGGCACGCGCCAGCCGCGCGTGATCGGCGAGCCGCGGCGCATGCGCCGCCTGCTCGCGCATCCACGCGGGATTGCCGCAGCGCGGGCATTGAGGCCGCCTGCGCACAGGGTGCGGCTCGGCGGCCAGCGTGTCGATGCGCTGCGCGACGATCCGCGTGCGCGCGCGCTCCGCCGCGGCGGGGTTGACCGCGATCTGCTCGACCGTCGCCGCGACGAGCGCCGCAGCGGCGGCGGCGGCGGCGCGCGAAGCAGCCGGCGGCGGACACGTCGCACCGGTGCCGTGATGGCGTGCGAGCAGCGCCTCGACGGGCCGGTTGAGGCGGATCCAGTAGCGCACGCATTCGATGCACGGCGCGTCGGCGCGCGCGCCGTCGCCGGCCAGCAGCGGCCCGATCAGCGTCTGCACGCCGTTGCCCGCCACGACGAGCAGCGCCCCGCCGCGCGCCGCCACGCGGGCCGCGCACGCGGCGAGATCGTCGCGGTCGTGCGTGTCGGCGATCGCGACGGTCAGTTCGGCGTCCGGCGCGACGTCGATGCCTGCGGCCGCGAACGCCAACCTGAATGCGGCATCGTCGGCACCGAACGCCTCGACCGCGACGCGCAGTTGCGCGCTGCGTGCGCACGCGGCGTCGCCGTCGAGTCCGGCGCGCTCGAAGAAGCCGCGCGCCGCATCGTCGCCGTGCGGCGCGTCGGCGCGCACGTATGCGCGACGCACCAGATGATCGAGCCCGGCGAGCACGTTCCATTCTCCGAACTCGCCCGCGAGCGAGGTCACGATTTCGGCGATCGTCATCCGCGCCCGCAAGCAGGCGGCGATCCGCACGAAGATCGCGCCGGACAGCATCGCGCGCTTGAATTCGTCGACGACGAACAGCGTGTCGGGCCCCGCGTCGAGCACGCGCAAATGCGGCTTGAAGCGCAATACGCGCGAAAAATCGTCGAGCATCGTGTGGCTCCGTGCAACGGGTGAACGCGGCGCGACCCGTGCCGCCTGCACGGGCCGCCCCGCGGTGCGCGGCTCGGCCGCGCGGGGTCAGCAGCAGGTGAACAGGTAGCTCGGCCCGGCGTCGCAGTAGGCCGCGAGCGCGACGGCCTCCTCATCCAGGTTCGTCGGCTGCTCCGGTATGCCGACCGTCATCGCGTTGCGCGGCAGGTTCCAGCTCCCGCCCCCTTTGCCGTCGCTCGTCCAGCCGCGGCCGGCTTCCGGCTTGACGACCTCGATGTCGATGATCCACGGGCACTGATAGCCGAAGTATTTCGCGAGCGCCTCGAGCGGATTCGCCAGCAGTTCGCCCTTGAATTCCGGGTTACGCCAGGAAAGCGCGATCGCGCGCAGATAGACCTTCTGAAACTCCAGCATCGATTCGAGCGTCGGATTGGCGTTGTTGTTTGCCATGTCGGTTTCCCCTGGGGTCGTCAATCCATGATGGTGATGTGGTTCGCGTTGTAGGCGGCCAGCGCCTGCGCGAATTGCGTCTCGTCCGCCGGCGCGGGAGGCAGGACCAGCGTGAGCTTGTTCTTATGGCCGGCGGTCCAGTCGCCGTTGACGCTCGGCGTCCAGGCCGACGATTTGGTCTGCACCTTCAGATCGAGCCGAAACGGAAAGTGGTAGTCGAAATGCTCGCGCAGCGCCTTGACCGGATCGGCCTCGAGTTCGTCGAGAAACGCCGGGGAATGCCACGTGAGGGCGATCGCCCGGATGATGACGGCCCGGTATTCGAGAAACTGCTCGTACGTCGGTAATCGAAGATCCTTGCTCATCGGTCTGCTCTCCTGATGGATGAATGGAACCACTTACGACAACGCATGCAACATCGCTTCGGCGCGCGTGACGATGCCGGTCATGCCCGCCGCCGTTGCAATTCCGAATGCGCGCCGGCACGCGGCCAGCGCGGCCTCGCCGCCGCGTCGCGGATCGGCCTGGCGCACGTACTCGCACCGCTTCAGCAGCAGTTGGGCTTCGTAATACCGTTCGCCGGTCGACTCGCACCATGCGAGGCATTGCCCGATCTGCGCGAGCGCCGCGGCGAAATCGCCGCGCCCGGCATCCAGCTCGGCGAGCAGCGATGCGTAGTAGGTCAGGCCGAGCAGCCCGCCCGATTGCCGCTGCGCATCGAGGTGCGCGACGATGCCCGCGCGATCCCCTTGCGTCCACGCGTGAATGATCGCGGCGTAATGCTCGACCGCGCGCAGCCGGTGCGCATCCGACAGGCGCAGAATCGCCTCCGACGTGGCGGCGGCCGCGTCGCGGTCGCCGGCCAGCTGGTGCATGCGCGCGAGGTACATCATCGTGACGCCGAGCGTCGGCAGATGATCGAGGCAGGTCGCGCAGTGCACGGCCTCGTGCGCGATCGCGAGCGACGCCCGCGGATCGTCGTCGATGCACCAGCGCACGCTCGCGAGCGACGCCATCGTCCACGCGCGCGTATCGAGCCCGAGGATGCGCCGATGGCCCGCGTCGCGTCGCACGTCGTAGCCGGCCAGCACGGCGTCGAACGCCGCCCGCGCGCGCGCATAGTGCCCGTCGACCCACAGGCTCATGCCGCGCATCGCGTCCGCCGCGACCTGCACGCCGGCATCGCCGCGCTCGGCGGCGAGCGCGTCGAGCCGCGTGCAGATCCCGCGCACGGTGGGGCGGTCGCCGGCGACGTGGTAGCAGGTCGACAGCGTCCAGAGCGCGCTGATCGCAAGCTCCTGGTCGTCGAGCGTCTGCACTTGCCGCAGGAGCTGCTCCGCATGCTCGCGCACCTGCGGATCGGCCCAGCCGAAGCGCGCCATCGTCGCGTGCGTCAGCGTGGCGCGGATGCGCGCGCTGTCGTGCTCGCGTTGCGCGTAGTCGGCGTTGGCGAGCCAGTCGAACACGGCCTGCCCGTAGCGGATCGCATCGTCGTACCGGGAACGTTCGAGTGCGCGGCGCGCCGCGTCGATGCCGTGGGCGATCGCGTCGGCGAAAGCACCCGCGCGCGCGAAGTGCCCGGCAACGCCGAACGCATGCGCACCGCTCCCGCGATCGGCTTCCGCGGCCAGCGCTCCGCCGACGCGCGCATGATTGCCGCGCCGCACGGCGGGCGGCATCGATTCATAGGCCGCGTCGCGAATCAACGCGTGGCGGAACGAATAGAACACGCGATCGCGCCGGTGCTGCGCATACACGATCCGCTCTTCGAGCAGGAGCCGCAGATGCGCGTCGAGCGTGGCCCGATCGTGCGGCGACGCGTCGGCCAGCAGTTGCGCATCCACCTCGAGCCCGATCGTCGCGGCGAGCTGCGCGGTATCGCGCGCGCCGTCGATCCGGTCGAACGCGAGGCCGAGCATGCCGCCGAGGCTGACCGGAAGCGGATCAGGGTCCGTTGCGCGCGGCCCCGCCGGCGAACCGTCCGCGCCCGTCGCCGTACCGCTCGTGACGAGCTCGCGCGCAACGGCCTCGATGAACAGCGGGATGCCTGCCGTGCGGTGCGCGAGCTGGCCGAGCCAGGCCGGATCGAGCGCCCGTTCGCCGAGAAACGCCGACACGAGGTGCTGCGCATCGTCGCGCGACAGGCGGCGCAGCGCGAGGCGCTCGGCCGCACCGCGCCAGCGATCGAGCTTGTCGGGCCGCGACGTGAGCACGATGCCGATGGCCGCCGCGCGCGGCGAGCGCCGCAGGTACGCAAGAAAATCCTCCGTCGAGCGGTCGATCCACTGGACGTCGTCGACGACCAGCAGCACCGGCGCGCCGTTGCCGAGCGACACGATCAGCTGCTCGAGGACATCGAACAACGCGTGCTGTTCGCGCGCGCTCGACCACAGGAACCCCTTCGCATCGCAAGGCAACCCGAGCCACGTCGCGAGCGCGACGCGGGCCGCCGCATGATCGCATTCGAGCGGCGCGATCATCGCGTCGATCGCCGCGAGCGCGAGACCGGCCGGGCGATCGGCGTCGATGTGCCAATGCGCGCCGATGAACCGCAGGATCGGGAACAGCGCATGGTTCTCCCGCTCGGGCAGGCACCCGCAATGCGCGAACGCATGGCCCTGGGTGCGGACCGCCTCGCACAGCTCGTGCACGAGGCGCGACTTGCCGATGCCCGCCTCGCCGACGACGAGCCGCGGCATGCCGCGCGGCGCCCGCTCGCCGCGCGCGTCGCGACGATGTCGTGCAAGCACGTCCTGCCACGCGCGCAGCAGCGCATCGAGTTCGCGGGCGCGGCCCACCATCGGCGCGGTCATGCTGGCGTCGAGCGAATCGAACGGCGTATCGGCGCGGCGCTCGCCGAGCAGTTCGTGGACGGGCTGCGGCACGAGGCCCGCGCGCGCCAGCCGCAGCGAGGTCGGCCGAGTGTCGGCATGCCGTTCGAGCGCGAGCCGCGCATCGTCGCTGATCAGAATCTGCCCCGGCCCGGCAAGACGCATCAGCCGCGACGCCGCGGCGGGCATCGACACGCCAGTCAGGTCCGACATGCGCGACGCGTGCGCGAGAACCTGCCCGACGTGAATCGCGGCGGCCACTTCGACGCGCCAGCCTTCGTCACGCGCGTGGCTGCCGACAGCCGTCGGCGCCGGCAGCCGCGCCCGCTCGGCGACCCGCACCATGTCGAGCGCCGCGCGCGCCGCCCGGCGCGCGGGCCGGTCGATGTCGCCTTGCAGGCCGAAGTGGAACAGCAGCGTATCGCCGAGCCGGCCCCCGACCTGCGCGCCATAACCGACGGCGATGTCGGCGCACTTCGTCAGCCATTGCGCCTCGTAGCCGTCGAGCAGGTCGCCGTGATCGGTTCCGGCATGCCGCTGCGTGCCCGCTCCGGCGAGCGTGACGGAACAGCACAGCGTGGTGATCTGCCGATACTCGCCAGCCGTTGCGGCCGTCCCGGCCATTCCAGCCATTCCAGCCATTCCAGCCATTTCGCCGCGCGGCGCGAACGGGTGCGGGCGCGCCGGCCGGCTGGCGCGGCTGGCATCGAACTGGCCGACCAGCGCGGCGAAGTTGAGCGCGCGAAACTGCACCGCGAGTTCGTCGGCCGACGCGGCGCGCTGCGCCGGATTCTTGTTCAACGCACGCCGCAGTACCGAGCCGAGCGGATGCGACGCGATCGACGGCGGCAGCGCGATATCCACCGGGCTCAGGTGCTGATGGAGAATGTCGGCCACGCTTGCGCCGTGCATCACGACATCGCCCGTCAGGCATTCGATCACGACCAGGCCCCACGCATACAGGTCGCTTCTGGGCGTCGGCGCCTCGTTGCGCAACTGCTCGGGCGCGCAATATTGCGGCGAGCCGAGCACTTCGGTTGCCTGCGTCGACGCCTGCCGTGCAAGGTCTTCCGTACCCGGCAGCAACTCGCCGATGCCGAAATCGAGCAGCTTCGCGTGCGGCTCGCCATCGGCCATCGCGATCATGATGTTCTGCGGCTTCAGATCCCGATGCACGATGCCGCGCCGATGCGCGGCCGCGAGCGCGTCGAGCACCTCCGTCATCAGCCGGCCCGTGTCGACGGCCGACAGCGGCCCCTGCGCCGCGAGCCAGTCGCGCAAGGTCCGGCCCTCCACGAACTCGAATACGGCGAACAGCCGCCCGTCGGGCGCTTCGCCCTTGTCCAGCAAGGCCACGATGTTGGGGTGCCGCAGCGCTTCGCACAGATGCGTCTCATGCTGAAAGCGCGCACGCCGGCGCGCGCGTTCCGCCGTGGCCCGCGCGGCATCGTCCCGCATCAGCTTGATGGCGACGTCCCGCCCCGTGTCGCCGCAGGTGGCGCGAAACACCACGCCGTTGCCGCCTTCGCCGAGCAGCGGGCCGAGGCGGTAGCGCCGCTTGCCGACGAGCTCCGCGAACGGCGCGGCGGCGGCGACGGGCGGCGCAGCGGGCGGCGCGACGGGCAGCACGGCGGGCGGCCGCGATTCGGGCATCTGCGGCACGACGGGCGCGCGCAACGCGGTCGGCAACACGGCCGTTTCTCCCGCGTTCATGATGAGTATTGGACGACCGGGCCCGGCGCCCGACGCTGCACGCCGCCGATACGCGGTTCGACGCGCGGCACCGACTGGCATTCGAGGTGCTCGCCGCGCATGACGCGGAACGGAAAATCGCCGAAGCGGACGCTGCCGCGCCGGCGTTCGACGAGCTGGCTCGCGTCGAGCCCCGGCAGGGCCGCGAACTGGGCCCGCGCGCGGTGGATCTGCACGTTGACGTGGGAGGCGTCGATGCCGAGCATGCGCGCCAGCCGGTCGAGCTCGACCCAGCCTTGCGTGGCGGCGTCGTAGCCGGCCTGCATGTCGGCGGAGCGCGCCCGGGCAAGCGTGACGAGGCTGTAGTGATGCGCGCGCTCGCCGAGGTCGACCACGCCGCCGCGTATATGCAGCAGCATGCGTACGTGCTCTTCGTTCTGGCTGACGCGGAATTCGAGCAATTGCGCCGGCGCGGCGGGATCGGCGGGCGACGCGAGCATCATCGTCGAGCCGCTGCGCACGAGCGCCAGGCGCCAGGTGAGCTCGCCGGTCGACACTTCATCGCCGTCACGCAGCGTGCGCGGCGGCAGCGTGTCGTCGCACAACCATTCGCCGGCCGGCGACCGGACGATCGTGACCGGCCGCGCGGCGTGCGCGGGCAGGATCTGGCGCGGCGCGAGCACGATCGGATGCGCGGCGCCGCGGATCGGCCACAGCGTATCGGCCGGATCGTCGAGCGTGTCGACGCGCCACGGCGCGACGCCCGCCCGGCCGAACCGGATCACGTCGCCTCGTTGCAGCACCGCATGTTCGCCGTCGCGCAACGGCGTGCCCGATACCGTCGTGCCGTTGCTGCTGTGATCGTGCAGTTCCCACCGCCCGCCGATCCAGCGGATATGGGCATGGACGCGGGACACCGACGCATCCCGGATGACCGTGTCGCAGCGCGCGGGATCGCGGCCGAACACGTGATACGCGCGGAGCAGACACGCTTCTCCAGAAGAATCGTTCCTGAGTATCGCCATGGCCGCCCCGTTTCGGTTCCGCCCGGATCGCTCGAGTGACGCATCGACGCAGCCGGGCAAGCGATTGATTCACTGATCGCGAACAATGTCGCCTGTTCGCCGCCTCGTTACCTGTTTTCGTCAGCTATCTGTTGAATCGTTGCCCATCCGGCGCGCTATTTCAGCCAATTGAATGGTTCACCGTTTTGTTGTTTTTAAACCTAGCAACTTGATGAAAATCCTGCCAAATAAACTCATGCATCGCAACCGGAATGCGCAATCCGAAACCGGATATTGCAATGCTTTACATTTGCAGCCGATTTTCCGGTGATAAATAAAGGGTCGAAGAATCTTCTCCAGGCGCGACGCTGGACAGCCTCCCGCAGCCACGCTGGCTGGCAATAATGACAGGCCCGATATGAGAAACAATTTCCGCCACAGCAATCCGTCATGCACGCGCAAATTGAATTAAATAATTTCGGCAATTCATATAATCATCGCCGTCATTTTGTCGGACGGCATTACCCCACTCATTGCGGCATACCGAAACCTGGCGATCCGCCCGTCCGCGACCTATATTTAGCCGCATGGCTAACTTTAACCCCGGCATCAGCGACGTATTCCATGCGCTGTCCGACCCGACGCGCTGCGCGATCGTCAGCGCGCTCGGCCGCGGCGAGCAGACCGTTTCCGTGCTGGCGGCGCCGTTCTCGATGGCGCTGCCGTCCTTCATGAAGCACGTCGCGGTGCTCGAGCGCAGCGGCCTCGTCCGGACCCGCAAGACCGGGCGCGCGCGCACCTGTGCGCTGGTCGGCGGCCGGCTGTCGGAAGCGGAGCAGTGGCTCGCCGCGCAGCGCGCGACGTGGGAAGCCCGGTCCGACCGCATGGTCGAATTCGTCGAACGCCGTCATGCAGAGGAGCACGCCGATGTCAGCCCACCCCGCCGAACCCGCTGAAGCCAGCGACCTCGTCATTTCCCGCTTGCTGCGCGCGCCGCGCGGCGCGTTGTGGCTGGCGTGGACCGCCCCCGAACTGCTGAAGCAATGGTGGTGCCCGAAGCCGTGGACCACCGAAGTGCGCGCGTTCGAGCTGCGGCCCGGCGGCGCGTTCCACACGTTCATGCGCGGCCCCGAAGGCGGCACCAGCGACAACCCGGGCTGCTTCCTCGAGATCGTGCCCGAGTCGCGCATCGTGTTCACGTCGATGCTCACCGGCGGCTGGCGGCCGCACACGCCGTGGCTCGGGTTCACGGCCGTGATCACGATGCGCGACGATGACGCAGGCTGCCGCTACGAAGCCCGCGTGATGCATCCGGACGTCGCGACGCGCGAGCGCCACGAACAACTCGGCTTCTTCGACGGCTGGAATACCTGCATCACGCAACTCGACGAGCTGGCCGGCACGCTCGACTGACCGCGCACGCCCGGGGCGCGACGCCGGGCGTCGCGATGCGCCGCACGACTTGTGCTGCGCAAAACGCGCACGCATGCGACACTGCCCCGCATTCGCGCCGCCATGGGCGGCGCCTGCCCCGGACATGCACCAGAGGACCCTCGCGATGAGCACCGCGACCACCGCCACGTGGTATTTCGATTTCGTTTCGCCGTTTGCCTACCTGCAGCAGGAACAGTTCGACGCGCTGCCGCCGACGCTCGCGCTCGAACCGCGCCCGGTCGTGCTCGGCGCGCTGCTCGCGCACTGGGGACAAAAGGCGCCGGCCGAGATCGCGGCCAAGCGCGTGTTCATCTATCGCCACGCGCAGTACCGCGCCGACAAGCTCGGCATCCCGTTCCGGATGCCGCCCGCGCATCCGTTCAATCCGATCCGGCCGCTGCGCCTCGCGATCGCGATGGGCGGCTCACTCGACGTGATCCGGCGCATCTTCCGGCACATCTGGCGCGACGGACACGACGTCGCGTCGCCGGAAGGCTTCGCCGCGCTCTGCGATGCCGTCGGCTTTCCGGACGGCGTGAACGCCGTCGATGCGCCGGCCGTGAAGGACACGCTGCGCGCCTACACCGACCAGGCGATCGCGCACGGCGTGTTCGGCGTGCCGACGTTCGAATGGAGCGGCGAGCTGTTCTGGGGCGAGGATGCGACCGCGATGTTCGTCGACTGCGTCGCCTCGCGCGCGTGGCTCGACTCGCCCGAAGTCCAGCGCATCAGCGCGCTGCCGGAAGGAATCTGGCGCGGCTGATCCCGCCGGCCGGGCGGTTGCCGGTTGCCGGTTGCCGGTTGCCGGTTGCCGGTTGCCGGTTGCCGGTTGCCGGTTGCCGGTTGCCGGTTGCCGGTCGCCGGTCGCCGGTCGCCGGTCGCCGGTCGCCGGTCGCCGGTCGCCGGTCGCCGGTCGCCGATTGCCGGTTGCCGGTTGCCGGTTGCCGGTTGCCGGTTGCCGGTTGCCGGTTGCCGGTTGCCGGTCGCCGGTCGCCGATTGCCGATTGCCGATTGCCGATTGCCGGTCGCCGATTGCCGGTCGCCGATTGCCGATTGCCGGTTGCCGGTCGCCGGTCGCCGGTCGCCGATTGCCGGTCGCCACGCGCCGGCATCAGAGCGCGTGCCCGTCGACCAGCCCCGGCACCGCCTCCCGCATCATCGCGATGAACCGCACGAGCCGCGACGGATAGAACTGCGCGTGCGGATAGGTCAGGTAGACGGGCAGCGGCGCGGCCTCCCACTGCGGCGCGAGATGGACGAGACGCCCTTGCGCCAGCGCGTCCGCGAGCATCCACGACGAGCCGACGCAGGCGCCGACGCCCAGCAGCGCCGCGCTGCGCAGCGCATACAGGTTCGCGGTGCTGATGCGCGGGCGAATCGCGATGCGGCGCGTCTCGCCGGTCACCGCATGGCGCAGCGCCAGCTCGTTGCGGTAATACGTGCGCAGCGACAGCCACGGCAACGCGGCCAGCGCGTCGGGCTCGGCGGGCACCGGCGCACCGTTCAGCACCGACGGCGCGGCCACCACGAAGCGCGGCACCTTCGACAGCCGGATCGCGACCACGCCGGGATCGGTCGGCTCGCCGACCTGGATCGCGCAATCGATGCCGCTGCCGATGAAATCCCGCACTTCGTCCTGCAGCAGCCATTCGACCGACACGCGCGGGTAGTCGGCGAGAAAGCGCGCGAGCGGCCCGACGAAACGCTCCTGCCCGAATGCGTGCGGCACCGCCACCCGCAGCAGCCCTTCGGGCTCCTCCTGCGCGCCGCGCAGGTCGGCTTCGAACGCCGCCCAGCTCGCCAGCAGCTCCTTCGCGCGCTTGAAGCAGCGCTCGCCGTCGACGGTGAGCCGCATCGTGTGCGTCGTCCGCTGCAGCAGCCGCACGCCGAGCGAGCGCTCGAGCGCCTGCAGCCGGCGGCTGATCGTCGGCTGGGTCGTGTTCAACTGCGCGGCCGCCGCGGACAGGCTGCCCGATTCGACTATGCGCACGAAGGTTTCCATCAGCTCGAAACGATACCCGGCGCCCTCCACCGGATCGGTGCGATGGCGCTCAAGGCCTTGAGCAGCGGTATTTTCTGGGCTTTTTTCGTTCATACGTCTAGCGTATAACAAATCTGCACGGCACGGTACTACCGTCGCATCCAGCCTGTCGGCACACTCGCGTCCATCTCCTCACCTGACGAAGGACCCGATCATGTCCACCCCGACGAACCTCGATACCGCGGCCCGCCCGCCGCTTACCCCGCACCACGCCGCACCGCTCGGCCGCGGACTCGTGCTGCTGCTCGCCGCGGCGGCCGGCCTCGCGGTCGCCCCGCTCTACTACAGCCAGCCGATGCTCGGCGTGCTCGGCCCGGATCTCGGCGCGGGCGCCCGCGCGGTCGGCTTCGTGCCGACGCTCACGCAGCTCGGCTACGCGCTCGGCATCCTGCTGCTCGCGCCGCTCGGCGACCGCTTCGACCGCCGCCGCGTGATCCTGATCAAGGCCGCCGCGCTGGTCGGCGCGCTGCTGCTCGCCGCCGCCGCGCCGTCGATCGGCCTGCTGCTGGCCGCGAGCTTCGCGATCGGCCTGTCCGCGACGATGGCGCAGGACGTCGTGCCGGCCGCGGCGACGCTCGCGCACGACGCGCATCGCGGCCGGATGGTCGGCACGGTGATGACGGGCCTGCTGATGGGCATCCTGCTGTCGCGGGTGGTCGCCGGCTTCATCGCCGAGAACGTCGGCTGGCGCGCGATGTTCGTGATCGCCGCCGCGAGCGTCGCCGCGATCGGCGCCGTCGCCGCGCGCGGCCTGCCGCGCTTCGAACCGACCACGCGCCTGTCGTATCGCGCGCTGATCGGCTCGCTCGGCGAACTGTGGCGCCGTCATCCGGCGCTGCGGCGCGCGGCGCTCGCGCAAGGCGTGCTGTCGGTCGGCTTCAGCGCTTTCTGGTCGACGCTCGCGCTGATGCTGCATGGCGCGCCGTTCCATCTCGGCAGCGCCGCCGCCGGCGCGTTCGGCCTCGCCGGTGCGGCCGGCGCGCTCGCCGCGCCGATCGCGGGCCGCCTGGCCGACCGTCATGGGCCGGAATGGGTCACGCGGCTCGGCATCGGCATCGCGACGCTGTCGTTCGCGGCGATGGCATTCGCGCCGCTGCTGTCGACGCATGCGCAGCTCGGCCTGCTCGCGGCGGGCACGATCGGCTTCGACCTCGGCGTGCAGGCGACGCTGATCGCGCACCAGTCGATCGTGTACCGGATCGATCCGGCGTCGCGCAGCCGCCTGAATGCAGTGCTGTTCGTCGGCATGTTCATCGGCATGGCGGCCGGCGCCGCGATCGGCAGCCAGCTGCTCGCGCAACTGGGCTGGACCGCGGTGCTCGGGCTCGCCGTCACGACGTCGCTCGCCGCGCTCGCCGTGCGGATCTGGCGGCGCTGATCGGTCGACGCACGACGCGTCGATAAAATGCGCCCGGACGGGCAAGCGCCTCGCGCTTGCCCGTCTTTTCTTTTCATTTTCGATCGGTACGAGCGCAAACACGAGCGCGCGCGCCGCGCGCCAGGTTCACGCGCCCCGCTTGCCGCATGCGTTCATCCGATGCAATGCGCAGACCAATCGATCCGATTGTCCAGTTCACCCAAATATTTTTGGCATTTCCACGGCTGCGGTAGCGCCGCACACCGCCTTATCCGCGAACACCACGCCGGACGGCCCGCACGCATCCGGCCCCATGTCGCGCGACCCGTTTTATCAGGGGATTCCCGGTATTTTTTCCCATTTTCTTTGAAATTCCGGGTGGACATACTTGCCCCCCGTTGCGCTGCAGCCCGAGCGCGCCTTGAGTCCCGCCGGCCGCCATGTCATGCGCTGCACGTCCGCCGGGGCCGCAGACCATGAACGACTTCGACACCACGATCCAGCTCCACCTCACCCAGATCACGCTCAGCCCGCTGCTGAACCATGCGATCCGCGTCATCGCGGGCCTGTATACGTTCAAGGGCTTCGTGCTCGTTCCGATACTGTGCTGGCTCTGGTTCCAGCCCGGCCCGCATCGCGAACGGCAGCGCGAGATGATCGTCGCGACCGTCGCGAGCGGCCTGCTCGCGCTCGCCACGGGCCGGCTGCTCGCGAAGACCCTGCCGTTCCGCCTGCGCCCGATCTACAACCCCGATCTGCACCTGCACTTTCCGTCGGCGGAATTGCGCGAGGCGACCCTGCGGACCTGGAGTTCGTTTCCGAGCGACCACGCGATGCTGTGGATGGCGGTCGCGACCGGCATCTTCCTGATGTCGCGCCGCCTCGGCGTGCTTGCGCTGCTGTACACGGCCGTGTTCATCTGCCTGCCGCGCGCGTATCTCGGCTTTCACTATCCGACCGACCTGCTCGGCGGCGCCGCGATCGGCATCGCGATCACCTGGCTGATGACGCGCGATGCGATCCGCACGCGCTTCGCGCCGGCCGTGATGCACGGCATCCAGCGCTTTCCCGCGCCCGCCTATACGCTCGCGTTCCTGCTGTGCTTCGAGCTGATCACGCAGTTCGACGAACTGCTGACGCTCGCGCGCTCGGCATCGCACGCGCTGTGACCGGCATGCTGCCGCTGCTGCTGTCACGCCGAACCCGCGCGCGCTGCCGGGCGTGCGCGCCGGCATCCCGCCGCGCGGACGCCGGCCTGCCCGTCAATCGCGATCGGGTGCGCCGAGCGGAAAGAACGCGCGATACGGCCGCGCCTCGTCCACCGCGCGCGCAAACGACGGCCGCGCCAGCAGGCGCTGCCGGTACGCGATCACATGCGAGAACGACGGATCGATGCGATGGGTCCAGTCCGCATAGAACAGGAACGGCGCCGCGCCGCAATCGGCGAGGCTGAAGCGCGCGCCGGCCGCCCATTCGCGCTCCGCCATCCGGGCGTCGAGCCACGCATATGCGGTGTCGAGCATCGCGCGCGCATCGGCGACGCCGCGCGCGTCGCGTTCCGCCTGCGGGCGCAGCGCGTCGAGCACGATCTTCTGCTGCGGCGTCGACACGTAGTTGTCGAAGAAGCGATCCATCATCCGGACCTCCAGCGCCGCGTGCGGATCGTCGGGCAGCAGCCGGACGGGCCCCGGATGGTTCAGCCCGAGATACTCGATGATGATCGTCGCCTCGATGATCGTGCGGCCCGCATCGACCAGCACCGGAAAGCGCTTCATCGGCCACAGCGCGGCGAGTTCGCGCATCGGCGCCGGGTCGTCGTGCGCCAACAGGCGATAGTCGAACGGCGTGCCGTTTTCGTACAGCGCGGTCAGCACCTTCTGGCAATACGACGAGAAAGGATGGGCATACAGGGTCGGCAGCATCGGCGCTCCTCTTTCAGGTAGGGTCATACCGGCCGCGCCTGCGCGCCGCGACATGCGGCGCACATCGGCCGGTCAATACGACGACGAACGACACAGGCCGGAATCGACATCCGGCGATCAGGATTTCCGGCGCACGCGCGTACCCGGCTACAGCCGCCCGTTCACGACCGTGCGCCCGTCGGCCCGCCAGCGCAGCATGCCGCCGCCGAGATTCGCGACCGCGTCGAAGCCCGCCTGACGCAGGATCACGGTCGCCTGCGCGGACCGTCCGCCGGCCCGGCACACGGTCACGATCGGCCGCTCGCGCGCGAGTTCACCCGCGCGCGCGGCGAGTTCGCCGAGCGGGATCAGCGTCGCGTCCGGAATGTGCCCGAGCGGCCCGGTGAATTCGGCGCTCTCGCGCACGTCGACGACCTGCACCGCGTGCAGGTGATCCTCGAGCCATTGCGGATCGATTTCCCAGAAACCCGCGAACGTATAGACGAGCGGCGCCCAGCCGGGCTCGGCCTGCTGCTCGGGCGCGCTCGCCGCGAAACCGCACTGCAGGTTCGCCGGCACCGCGACGTCGATCTGGCGCGGGTGCGGCAGCCCGAGGTTCGTCATGTAGCCGGCGAAATCGTCCTCGCTGAGATCGCCGCCGAGGCGCGGGTTGAAGCGCCGCTCCTCGCCGACGCTCGTCACGGTCAGCCCGCGATAGTCGTGCGCCGGATACAGCAGGCACGCCTGCGGCAGCGTGAAGATCCGGCCGTGCACCGCGCGATACATCGCGCGCGGGTCGCCCTGCTGGAAATCGGTGCGCCCGGTGCCGCGGATCAGCAGGCAGTCGCCGGTGAACGCCATCGATTCGTCGTCGAGCACGAGGCTGATGCAGCCGTTGGTGTGGCCCGGCGTCGCGCGCACGGTCAGGTAGCGGCCGCCGAACGCGCACTGGTCGCCGTCGCGCAGATAGCGGTCCGCCCCTTGCGCGCCGCTCGCCGCGGAAAAGCCGATCGCGCTGCCGGTGCGCTGCTTCAGCAGCCACGCGCCCGTCACGTGGTCGGCGTGCACGTGCGTATCGATGGTCATGACCAGCCGCAGGTCGAGTTCGTCGAGCAGCGCCGCGTCGCGCCGCACCTGCTCGAACACCGGATCGATCAGCAGCGCTTCGCGCGATGCGCGATCGGCGAGCAGATACGTATAGGTAGACGATTGTGGATCGAAGAGTTGCCTGAAGATCATCACGATGCCGCTCCGCCGCCTGTCCATGCCCGGCGCGCGCGCCTCGCGCCGCCCCGCCTATCCTCGCCCGCGCGAATCGGCCGCCGCCTTGCCGGCCCGGCCGATTCGCGCCCCCGTCATGCCGTCGCGCGCCGCGTCAGCGCGGCTGCGTGACGTACCGCAGGTACGGCTTCAGCGTCCTGAAGCCCTGCGGATACTTCTTCTTCGCATCGTCGTCGGACACCGACGTCGGAATGATGACATCGTCGCCCGGCCGCCAGTTCACCGGCGTCGCCACCGTGTGCTGCGCGTTCAACTGCAGCGAATCGAGCAGGCGCATCACCTCGTCGAAATTGCGGCCCGCGCTCATCGGGTACACCAGCATCGCCTTGACCTTCTTGTCCGGCCCGATGATGAACACCGAGCGCACCGTCGCGTTGTCGACCGCGGTGCGCGGCCCGCCGCCCGCGTTCGGATGGATCATGTCGTACAGCTTCGCGACCACCAGGTTGTCGTCGCCGATCATCGGATAGTTGATCGCGTGCCCCTGCGTCTCCTCGATGTCCTTCACCCACCGCTGGTGATCGCTGACGGGGTCGACGGAGAGCCCGATGATCTTCGTATTGCGCTTGTCGAATTCCGGCTTGAGCCCGGCCATGTAGCCGAGTTCGGTCGTGCACACCGGCGTGAAGTCCTTCGGATGCGAGAACAGGATCGCCCAGTGGTCGCCGATCCACTCGTGAAAGCGGATCGTGCCCTCGGTCGTCTCCGCGGTGAAATCGGGGGCTTCTTCTCCTAGTCGAATCGACATTTCGTCCTCCATGACATGGAACCCTCATGACGCCCGCGCCGCGGTCGGCGCGGCCGCGCCCTGATTCGTCGAACGTGGGTGTGACGATCGCCGCGAGGCCCGCCCCGTGGCCACGGGGCGGATCGGCGCGCCGGCGGGCGGGCACGCGGCCCGCGCGCGGCGCGCCGCGCAATCGTCCTGACACGGGACACCGGCCGGCACGCGCCGTGCCCCGCGCGCTTATAGCGTAGGTCAAATTGCGCGCGCCACGGCCGGCAGTTCGCCGCGGGCATGGCGCGCGGCGGGCGTGGGACGGCCGCATCGCACCGCCTATACTTTTTGCATCGACACCCCGGCGCGCGCCGCGCGTCCGGCCGTTTCCTTTCCTGTGAGGAGACCATCATGGCCCGCCGCTACATCGATTGCCGCGAGTTTCCCAGCGACATGAACTGTTCGGTCGCGATTTCGGCCGATTCCGACGGCGAACTGCTGGAGGCCGCCGTCCAGCATGCGGTCACGGTGCACCAGCACACCGACTCGCCCGAATTGCGCACGCAACTGAAGGCGCTGTTCCGCGACGGCACGCCGCCCGCCGACGCGCCCCGCAGCGCGTGAGCAGGCATCCGCGCCGCGCCGGCTGACTGTCCGCCGCAGATCTCCCCTTTCCGCCTTCCGATCGCTCCCCGCCGCGCCGGCATCCCCCGCCGGCCGGCGACTGTCGCGCGCAATGCCGACGCGCACCGTCCCGAACCGATGCGCGCGCAACGATACGCCCATGTAACGCGCACGTTCGCGCGCGGCCCGGCGACGCCCGCCGCGCCCGCCGCATACGGCGCGTGAGCGATGCCACAGGCCCTCGCTTTCGCGCGTGGATCACGCGTGAAACGTTTTTTCCGCGTTGTGCCGCAGCAGCCGTCGCGAGAAATGAAATTCCCCAATTGAATCATCATGTTATCGCATTTGGCACGTTGCTCGCTTACCTCCTGGAACAGGTTCGCACGCAGGTGACGCCGGCATAAACACGCCGTCCCGGTCACGCTGGCTGCAACCGGGCGGCATCGCGTATGCCGCGTCAGAACAGGCCGCAGGCCTGCAAGGGAGATCCGTTTCGCCGAACCCGACGAATCCGGGGGCCGCTGCCGGCGCGATGCGCCGGGCAGGCCACCTGGCGGATGGTCGTTTTTGCAACGCGTCGAACAACGCGAGTCGTTTCAGGAGGAAGCCATGAAAGTGCGAGGAACCCATGGGTCGCTGCGCGTATGGAGCGCCGTGCTGACCGGTCTTTGTGCAGCCGTCGTCACAGTCGCCGCACTCGGTTCGCAGGCGGCCTTCGCCGGCCCGAAACGTCAAACGGGCCACGGCTCGCTGCCCTCCAAAGGGAACATACCGGCCAAGTTCGAGACGCTGCCGTCCGGCCCGCATCCGAGCGAAGTGAAGAACGCAGGCAAGTTCAAGCCGCAACAACTATAGGCATCACGCGGAAGTCATTGTCGGGGAAGGATTCAGTCATTTCGATTACCGATGCGTGAGGTTTGCCATGAGTGCAATGCGAACGTTATTCCGCTCCCCCGGGCCATTGGCGCGCGGGCTGGCCGCCGCCGGACTCTGTGCCGCGGCGCAGGTCGCGCAGGCCGTCCCGCTGGATGCGCTGATCGACCTGAAGGTGCTGGTGCTCGCCAGCCAGCAGGCCGGCAACACCCCTGAACTGCAGGCGACGCAGACGATCCTCGACCGCCTGGGCGTGCCGTACACCATCTACAGCTACGACACGAACAACCCGACGCTGCCGCCGCTCGAAACCGGCAACCATGCGATGTATCAAGGCATCATCATGCCGGTCAGCGACGCGCGCTACATGAACCCGTTCGGCGCGAACGCGCTGGCCACGACGCTCGCGCGCTACCAGTTCAAGTACAACGTGCGGCTCGCGAGCGTCTACACGTGGCCGGGCGACACGGGCTGCATGCAGTACGTCGGCTACCGCGATACGACCGCGTCGCCGCTCAACACGACGCTGACGACGA
Organism: Burkholderia stagnalis; assembly: GCF_039848545.1. Lineage (NCBI taxonomy): Bacteria > Pseudomonadati > Pseudomonadota > Betaproteobacteria > Burkholderiales > Burkholderiaceae > Burkholderia > Burkholderia stagnalis. Next base: position 2,958,534 of record NZ_CP156686.1, on the reverse strand, counting down.
CCGGCAAGACGCTGTTCCCGTACATGAACGCCGGCTCGACCACCGCCAATCCGCTGGTCGTGCAGAACGCGTGGACCTACTTCATGTCGCCGGCGAGCCCGCTGCCGGCCGGCACGACCACGACGACGCAGATCCAGGGCACGGCGTCGACCGGCGTCACCTATTCGGTCGCGTCGACCTGCCTGTTCGGCAATACCACGCCGCTCGCGGGCGACAGCACGTCGCGCGAGATCATGGCGGTGTCGTTCGACAACAACCCGTTCCTGATGCACTCGCTGACGCTGTCGTACGGCATCGTCAACTGGGTCACGCGCGGGCTGTTCGTCGGCGTCCGGCACACGTACATGGATCCGCAATTCGACGACCTCGGCATTCCGGACGAAATCTACCCGTATGCGCAGTCCGACCTGACCGGCCTGTGGTACGACGTGCGGACCGGCAAGACGACCAACACGAGCCCTCCCGGCCAGTGCCCGCTCGGCAGCCCGCCCGGATCGGTCAACCCGAGCACCGGCACGACCGCATGCGAATACCGGATGGTCGGCACCGACTTCGACAACGCGATGAACTGGCAGGACACCGTCAACGCCAATACGGCGAACGCGGGCGCGCTGAAGTTCACGATGGCGTTCAACGGTTCGGGCTTCAGCACGGATTTCGGCGGTCTCGGCAACTACCCGGCCACCGGCACCGATACGCTGACCACCGAGACCAACGCGAACGAGTTCGAGTTCAAGTGGATCACGCACACGTACGACCATGCGCTGCTCGATCCGCCGTTCACGACGACGGCCGCGCAGGTCACGACCGAGTTGCAGAGCAACCACGCCGTCGCCCAGTCGTTCGGGTTCGAGAAGTACAACAAGACCGTCATCGTCACGCCGGAGATTTCCGGGCTGTACAACGCGACGACGCTCGGTGCGCTCCGGTCGTTCGGCGTGACGACACTCGTGTCCGATTCGTCGAAGCCGACGCCGCCGGTCGGCACGCCGAATTGCCCGACCAACAACAACGGCGTCATATGGCCGCTGCCGCCGTTCAACGCGGGCAAGTTCAACTGCGTGAACCAGAACATCTTCGAGATCCCGCGCTACGCGACCGCGCTGTTCTACAACGTGTCGCAGCCGGCGGAATGGGTCGCCGAGTACAACTACTTCTATGGCGCGAACGGCATCGACCCGACACGCTGGGGCTTCGACCTGAACTACACGCAGGTGCTGGACAAGGTGTCCGATACGCTGGTGAGCTACCTGCTCACGTACGACGTCCGGCCGCTGATGTTCCATCAGTCGAACCTGCGCAGTTACAGCGGGACGAGTTCGCTGGCCGGTGACCTGCTGAACGCGGTGCTCACGAAGTACAACAAGTTCTACAAGGGCCTGCCGATCCGCAGTCCGTACCTGTCCGACTCGGGCACGCTCGGCCGGCAGCGGCTGGTGTTCAACTCGTCGAACGTGGCGGCCACGCTGAAGCCCGGCGTGTCGATCACGCTCAGCGCGTCGCGCACCGACGGGCAGTCGGTCGTGGTGCCGATCACCGGCGTGACGTTCGGCACCGTGCATGAGACGTATGGCGGCCAGAGCAACTCCACGATCACGCTGCTTCCGGCCACCGCCTATACGACGTTGATTACGCCGGCACCGGTCTGGCAATAGCTTGCCGAAAGGCATGACCGCGCTCGGAGGCGCGAGTTGACGACGCCCGCCGCAAGGCGGGCGTTTTTTTGTCTGCGGATCGCGGATCGCGGGCTGGGGCTGGGGCTGGGGCCGGGCAGCGTCGTTGGGCCATGCGCGAATCTGTGAAACAATCGCGCTTCGCTTTCAGCCGGAATCCGGCGCCCCAGCCAAGGAGCCTGTCGATGATCACCTCGGGAAGCTGTCACTGCGGCAACCTTTCTTTCGCGCTCGACTGGCGCGAGGCCGCGCCGCGCATCGCGGCGCGTTCCTGCACCTGTTCGTTTTGCCGCAAGCATGGCGGCACCTGGACGTCCTGCCCGTCCGGCGCGCTGGAAATCACCGTGAAAGACCCGGCGCGGGTCGGCACGTATGCGTTCGGCACGGGCACCGCGCAGTTCCACGTGTGCGCGACGTGCGGCGTCGTGCCGGTCGTGACGAGCGAAGTGGACGGCCGGCTCTACGGGGTCGTCAACGTCAACGCATTCGACGGGGTCGACGCGTCGCTCATCGATCCGCCCACGGCGGGTTCGTTCGACGGGGAAAGCACGGATGAACGCCTCGCGCGCCGCAAGCGCAACTGGATACCGGATGTCGTGTTCCGCCACGTCTCATCCGCGTGAACACCTGAACAGGGCCCGGCCGACATGTCGATGACGATCGATCCGAAGCAGGCCGCCGCGCTGCTGGCCGTCGCCGACACCGGCAGCTTCGAGCAGGCCGCGGTGCGCCTGCACGTGACCGCGTCCGCCGTCACCCAGCGCGTGCGCGCGCTGGAAGCGAGCCTCGGCACGCCGCTCGTGCTGCGCACGCGGCCGTGCCGGCCGACCGTTGCGGGGCAGCGCGTGCTGCAGCACCTGCGCCGCGTCGCGCTGCTGCAGGCCGACCTGCAGAGCGCGCTCGCGGTCGAGCGCGAATCGCCGATCTCCGTCACGATCGCGCTCAATTCCGACAGCCTCGGCACCTGGTTCCTGCCCGCGCTGACGTCGGTGCTCGCCGGCGAACGCATCCTGTTCGAGCTGATCGTCGAAGACCAGGATCACACGTTCGCGTTGCTCGAAAGCGGGATGGCGGTGGGCTGCGTGACGACCGAACCGAAGCCGATGCGCGGCTGCGTCGCGACGCCGCTCGGCACGATGCGCTACCGGCTGCTGGCCGCGTCGGCGTTCGCCGCGCGCTGGTTCCCGCGCGGGCTCAGCCGCGCCAGCGCGCGCCGTGCGCCGGTCGTCGCCTATTCGCGGCGCGACACGCTGCAGTCGTCGTTCCTGGAAGAGAAATTCGGGTTGCCCGTCGGCGCATACCCGTGCCACTACGTGCCCGGCACGCACGCGCATTTCGCCGCCGTGCAGCACGGGCTCGGCTACGCGATGGTGCCGGCGCCGCTGCTCGGCGACGCGCCGCTCGACGCGCAGGGCCTCGTCGATCTCGCGCCCGCGCATCCGACCGACGTCACGCTGTACTGGCACGCGTGGACGGTGCAGTCGCCGGCGATGGCGTCGCTGTCCGCGCGCGTCGTCGAGGCGGCGCGGCGGCTGCTCGCGCCGCTTGCGCGCTGAAGCCGCCGCTTTGCGCTTGCGCGCGCCGCGTTCCCGCGTTGTTCCCGCGTTGTTCCCGCGTTGTTCCCGCGTTGTTCCCGCGTTGTTCCCGCGTTGTTCCCGCGTTGTTCCCGCGTTGTTCCCGCGTTGTTCCCGCGTTGTTCCCGCGGTGTTCTCCGTGGTGCTCCCGCTACGCGCGGCGCTGCGCGAAATACCCGCCGACCGCGCTGACGAACGTATCGATGTCGGCGCGCGACACATCGCAGTGCGTGACGAAACGCGATGCATAGAGCATCTGCGTGAGGATCCCGCGTTCCTTCAACCACGCCTCGAGCGACACGCAGTCAGCTTCCGGGAATTGCGCGAACACCATGTTCGTCGCATGCGACAGCACCTTCACCTCGTCGATGCGTGCCAGCCCTTCGGCCAGATGCGCGGCGTTCGCGTGATCGTCCGCGAGCCGTTCGACGTTGTGCTCGAGCGCATACAGGCACGCGGCGGCGAGAATCCCCGCCTGCCGCATCCCGCCGCCGAGCACCTTGCGCCAGCGGTGCGCGCGCTCGAGCAGCGGCCGGCTGCCGACCAGCACCGAACCGACCGGCGCGCCGAGCCCTTTCGAGAAGCAGATCGACACCGTGTCGAACGGCGCACACACGTCCGCGATCGTGCGGCGCGACGCGACCGCCGCATTGCACACGCGCGCGCCGTCGAGATGCGTGGCGAGCCCGCGGTCGCGCGCGACCGCGACGGCCGCCTCCGCATAGCCCGTCGGCAGCACCCGGCCGCCGATCGTGTTCTCCAGCGCAAGCAGGCGCGTGCGCGCGAAATGGTTGTCGATCGGCTTGATCGCCGCGACGATCTTGTCGATCGGCAGCGAGCCGTCGAGCGCGTTCTCGATCGGCTGCGGCTGGATGCTGCCGAGCACCGCCGCGCCGCCGCCTTCGTACTTGTAGGTGTGCGCGAGCTGGCCGACGATGTATTCGTCGCCGCGCTCGCAATGCGCCATCAGCGCAGCCAGGTTGCTCTGCGTGCCGCTCGGAAAGAACAGGCCGGCCTCCTTGCCGGCGCGCTCGGCGACTGCCGCCTGCAGGCGCAGCACGGTCGGGTCGTCGCCCCACACGTCGTCGCCGACTTCGGCGGCAGTCATGGCGGCAAGCATTGCGGGGCTCGGACGTGTAACGGTATCGCTGCGTAGATCGATCATCGCTGTTCCCTGAGTAAACGCGGGCCGGCACGGGCCCCGCCAAAGCAAGACCCAGAGTGTACGCAATTCACCGCGCGCACGCCGGCCCCGGCGGCGCGCGCATGCGTGACGGACGAATGTGCGGAAATGGACGGCCGGCCGGGACGATCGCGCGGCCCGCCGGCCGTTCCCGATGATGCGACGCGCCATATTGACGCAGGTGCGGCGGCCCGCCGCGCCCCGCGCGCCACGGCGCATTTCGCGATCTTGATACGAATCAACGATTTAACGCGACAGCGCCGCGCGGGGGCTGGACATCTGCGACGAGTTGGCGCATTTCGCGCCGCAACATCGCGTTCCATACTCCAGCCAACCCTGCCACCGTCATCGGCCAGGGTCCGCCGGCAGCCCCGCCGGCGGGTATCGACAGCTTCGGTCAACTGGTATGGATACCGCATTTTCGGCCCTCGATCTGGCCCGCCTGCAATTCGCGTTCACCGTCTCCTTTCACATCGTCTTCCCGGCGCTCAGCATCGGCCTCGCGAGCTTCATCGCCGTGCTCGAATACCGCTGGCTCAAGACGGGCAAGCAGTACTACAAAACCCTCTGCCTCTTCTGGTCGAAGATCTTCGCCGTCGCGTTCGGGATGGGCGTCGTCTCCGGCGTGGTGATGAGCTATCAGTTCGGCACCAACTGGTCCGGCTTCTCGAGCTTCGCCGGCTCGGTCACCGGGCCGCTGCTGATGTACGAGGTCATGACCGCCTTCTTCCTCGAAGCCGGCTTCCTCGGCATCATGCTGTTCGGCTGGAACCGCGTGAGCCCGCGCGCGCACTTCGGCGCGACGCTGATGGTCGCGATCGGCACGCTGATCTCGACCTTCTGGATCCTCGCGTCGAACAGCTGGATGCAGACGCCGCAGGGCTTCGAGATCGTCGACGGCCGCATCGTGCCGACCGACTGGTTCGCGATCATCTTCAACCCGTCGTTCCCGTACCGCCTGCTGCACATGGCGATCGCCGCGTTCATCGTGGCCGCGCTGGTGGTTGCCGCGACCGGCGCGTGGCACCTGCTGAAGGGCCGCCGCGACAAGGGCGTGAAGAAGATGTTCTCGATGGCGCTGTGGCTGCTGCTGGTGCTCGCGCCGGTGCAGGCGCTGATCGGCGACCAGCACGGCATCAACACGCTGAACCACCAGCCGGCGAAGATCGCCGCGATCGAAGGGCTGTGGGAAACCGAGAAGGGCGGCACGCCGCTGAACCTGTTCGGCATCCCGGACATGGAAGCCGAGACGACCCGCTACGCGGTGAAGGTGCCGCACCTCGGCAGCCTGATCCTCACGCACAGCTGGGACGGCGAGATCCGCGGCCTGAAGGAATTCGCGCCGGAAGACCGGCCGAACTCGACGGTCGTGTTCTGGAGCTTCCGGATCATGGTCGGCCTCGGCATCGCGATGATCGGCCTCGCCGCGCTCGCATGGCTGCTGCGCCGCCGCGGCCGCCTGTATGAATCGAAATGGTTCCAGCGCTTCGCGCTCGTGATGGGCCCGACCGGCTTCGTGTCGCTGCTCGCCGGCTGGGTGACGACCGAAGCGGGCCGCCAGCCGTGGGTCGTGTACGGCGTGATGCGCACCGCGCATGCGGTGTCGCCGCTCACCGCGCAGCAGGTCAGCATCTCGATGATGACGTTCGTGGTCGTGTACTTCCTCGTGTTCGGCACCGGCGTCTACTACATGCTCAAGCTGATGAAGGCCGGCCCCGCGCTGCCCGACGTCAAGCATGACGACACGCCCGACACGCGCCCCGACCACACCGCGCGCCGCCCGATGTCGGCCGTCGACGAGCTGATCGAGACCGTCTGAACGGCCCACCCCCTACGCATACGAGGATATTCATGGACGTCACCGTAATCTGGGCCGCGATCATCGCATTGGGGCTCTTCATGTACGTCGTGCTCGACGGTTTCGACCTCGGCATCGGCATCGTCTTCCCGTTCTTCCCGGACGAGAAGGAACGCGACCTGATGATGAACACCGTCGCCCCCGTGTGGGACGGCAACGAAACGTGGCTCGTGCTCGGCGGCGCGGGCCTGTTCGCGGTGTTCCCGGTCGTCTACTCGACCGTGCTGTCCGCGCTGTACCTGCCGCTGATCTTCATGCTGGTCTGCCTGATCTTCCGCGGCGTGTCGTTCGAGATCCGCGCGAAGGCGCGCCGCACCAAGCAGCTGTGGGATCTCGCGTTCATCGGCGGCTCGGCCGGCGCGACGCTGTTCCAGGGGATCGCGCTCGGCGCGTTCCTGCAGGGCATTCCGGTGAAGGACGGCGTGTTCGCGGGCGACGCGTTCGGCTGGCTCACGCCGTTCAGCCTGCTCACCGGGCTCGGCCTGGTCGTCACCTACGCGCTGCTCGGCTGCTGCTGGCTCGTCGCGAAGACCGAAGGCGACCTGCAGCGCCGCCTGCATCGCGTCGTGTGGCCGCTGACCGTCGTGCTGCTCGGCTTCATCGCGATCGTCAGCCTGTGGACCCCGCTGCAGGATGCGGCGATCGCCCAGCGCTGGTTCGATTCGGGGCTGTTCTGGCGCCTGCTGCCGGTGCCGTTCATGGTGGCGGCCTGCGCGGTGTGGATGCACCGCGCGGTGCGCAACCGGCATGACATGACGCCGTTCGTGCTCGCGCTGGCGCTCGTGCTGCTCGGCTACGTCGGCCTGCTCGTCAGCCTGTTCCCGTACGCGATTCCGCAGAGCATGACGATCTGGGAAGCGGCCGCGCCGCGTTCCAGCCAGACCTTCACACTGGTCGGCGCAGCGGTTATCCTGCCGATCATCATCGCCTACACGACGATGGGTTACTGGGTATTCCGAGGCAAGGTGCGCCATGAAGACCAGCATTACTACCACCACTGACACCGGGCAACAGCCCGCGCCGCGCCAGCGGCTGCGCGGCTGGATGTGGTTCGTCCTGCTGTGGGCAGGCGGCGTCGCCGGGGCGGTCACGCTCGGCTATGCGTTCAAGATCTTCATGAACCTGACGCTGTTCGCGGTCAAATGACCTGAACATCCGACATGAAGGCGCCCGGCGGCGATGGCTGCCGGGCGCTTTGTCGTTGGCGCCGCGCTCGCGTGCCCCGCATGCACGCTACTGTACCTGCCTCACCACGCCGAGCTTCAACCCGAGCACGCCGAGGATGCGATTCATCGTCTGCACGGTGCCTTCGCTGCGCCCCTGCTCGATGTCCTGGATCGTTTTGGTCGACACGCCGGCCAGCTTCGCCATCTCCGTGCTGGTCAGTCGCATCGTGCGCTTGAGATGGCGCACTGCGTCGCGCAGCGTCCACTCCGGATGCGCAAGCACGTCCTCGACCGCCTGCCGGCGCAGCGCCAGTTGATCAGGCAGCGACAGCGTGTTGTAGCGCTTGTCCATGGCTTGATCCGTTGAGTCAGTGCAGTTCGGCCAATGCGTCGGCGAGCCGCGCGAGCCCCGGCCGAAGGTGCGCATGCACGCCGAGGATGCCGACATCATGCCAGGCGCTGCCGGCGTGGAGCTGGATCGTGCATGCTTCGTTCATTTCGGTAGAAATCCATACAATTCATACGACTTATCGTGCATGAATTGTATAGATTTCCTCCGAAATAAAGAGATGCGGCGGTGCGACGGGCAATCAGGCGCCACGCATACGCAAACGCGGCGCCGTCGACCACCGGCGCCGCGCATCCCCGCCTTGCCCGTCAGCGCGCGATGTTCAGCCCCGGCAGCACCCGCGTATGCTCGACGACCACCGCATGCAGCCGCTCCGGTTCGACACCGAGCAGCCCGAGGATCGTCGGCGCGACCTGCTTCGTGCCGACATAGTCGTCGACCGTACGCGCGCGATGCAGCCCCGGATACGACACGAGCAGGCCGAGGTGGTTGTCGTCCGGCGCGTTGCCGCCGTGCTCCTCGTCCTTCTTCTTGCTCGACGTATAGATCACGCCCGGGTTCGGCTGCACGATGATGTCCGGCGTGCGGCCGTTGGCCGGATCGCCGAACCGCTCGGCGAGCGCGGCGCCGTACAGGATGGCCGCCTGCGGGCCGTCCGCGCAGATCCCCGGCGCGTTGCAGCCGAGGTTCGCCTTCAGCGTCTCGACCGCGGCCGTGCGCTGGCCTCGGTCGCGCAGCCAGATCAGGCCGACGTCGTCGGTCTGCACGAAGCCGGTGCCGGCGAGGCCCGTGCCGTCGTTCAGGTTGCCCGACGCCGTGTTGTTCTGGCCGAAGTTGCCGTTCTGGTCGAGGTAGTTGTTCTGTTCGAGCAGCGCCGTCAGCGTGTCGCCGTTCTTCACGAGCTTCGTGTGATCGGTCGGCGACTGGCCGTGCTTCGCCGTCACGATCACGGCCGTCGAGCTATAGAGGTTGCGCTGCTTCAGCTCGGCGACGATCCGGCCGATCGCGTGGTCGACATACGTGATCGCGTTCGCGACTTGCCCGTTCGGCGTGAAGTTCGCGTCGAGATAGCCGCCGCCCTTCGTCACCAGCGCCTTCTGCGCGACGCTCAGGGTCTGGAAGTTCGCGCCGAACAGCGTCGGCACCGGCGCGGCCGTCTTGCCGGTCGAGTCCAGGCCGTCGATCTGGTTGATCAGCGCCTGCACGTGCAGGTTGTCGAACTGCGCGGTGTGCGAATAGACGTCGGTGTAGTCCGTCTTCGTCGCCGGATCGATCGAGTTGATCTCGGTGCGGGCGAGATCGTCGACGCCCTTGCCCGACGGGCCGTTCAGCCAATCGTAGCCCCATGCGTGCTTGTCGGCCCATGCGGTGCGCGCGCTCGGCAGCGCCGCCTTCACGGCCTCGAACACGGTGTTCGTCTTCACGTAGTCGTGCGGATAGACCGGCACGCACCGGCCGCCGACGCGCGCGTTCGGGATCGCCTGCGGATTGAACGCGCCGCCGCCGTCGAGGTGCACGAGCGGGCCGCCGTTCATCGCGTCGATGCCCGTCGTTTCGTCGAACACGACGTTCCATCCCTGCTTGCCCGAACAGGTCGTGTCGGCCGGCGCGTACAGGTTGCGGTCGTACGACACGTCGTAGAACAGGCCGGCCGTCTTCGGCGAGCCGCCCGTCACGAGCGCCGCGAGGCCCGGAAACGAATCCGACAGGCCCGGCGTGTGCGCATTCGTGTACGTCACGCCGCTTTGCGCGAGCGCCGCCACGTTCGGGCACGTGTTCGCGCCGATGCAGCGCGCGAGATCCTGCTCGTGCAGGCCGTCGACGCTGAGCAGCAGCACATGCTTCACGACGCGCCGGCCGTGCTCGCCGTGGTTCCCTTGATCCCCCTGGCTGCCTTCGCCTTGCTGCGCATATGCACCCGCGCTCGCGAGCGCCAGCGCGCCCGCCACCACCCTTGCCATGTTCCGCTGCTTACCGAAGAACGAAATCATCACCCCACCTCATCGATTGACGTTGAACCGCTGGGCCTGCATGCAGGCGCGTCACTATCGCCGAGCCATGCGGCGGTCCCATGAAGCGGGGCTTTCTGTTTTCTATCAAACGTAACCAATCGCAAATGACACAAGGCGGTCGCAATGCGCTGTCCCGCCCGAGCCGCGTAGCGCGGGCGCGCGCGGGCGGGCGCCGGTCATGCGCAGGCGCGGCGATTCGTCGGAATTTTGTCCGCTTGGCACCCGACTATTGGCGTGTGATAAAGGGTTTTCCCTGACCCGGAGCACGAGAATGTCGACCCTGGAAGCCCTCCGGTTCGTGCTGGACGACGCACGCACCCCCGAGATCATTCGTCACCACGTCGTCGACGCGTTGCAGTACGCGCTGCGCAACTACGGACAGGTGTTCACGGCGAAGGAGGTGCAGTGGCTGACACAATGGGACGATCCGCGCCTGCCGTTGGCGGCGAGGCGGGAACTCGACAAGCGCGACCTGCCCGAGGCCGTGCGCTGAACGCGCCGCCGCTGCCGCGCCCGGACGGGCAGGCAGCGGCGCGCGGCGGGGTTACTTGAGACCGAAGTCGACGCGCGTCGTCGCGCCCTTGTCGTCGATGCCCTTCGCATCGAGCTTCGGCGCCACGATGAACATCCGGCTCGCGTCGATCTTCCCTTCGAGGTACTGACGCACCGCCTGCGCGCGGTTCTGCGCGAGCGTGCGCAGGCCGCCTTCGTCCACCGGCGCGTGCTCGGCGAGCGCCTGCTTCATGTCGGCGTCCGGCAGCGTCTTCTGCAGGCCGATCACGTTGCGCGGCTTCTTGAAGTCGGCGGCCTTGTACGCGCGCGTCAGGTACGTGTGGTATTCGGCCGGCTCGATCTTCACCGTCCGCGGATCGATGCTCTCGCCCTGGCCGACGACATCCTTCAGCTTCTGCTGCCGCACGAGGCGCTCGACGTACGCGTCGCGCAGCCCCGGCGTGTCCTTGTCCGGATCGACGCGGCCGATCAGGTCGAGGCGGATCGACGACTTCTCGTTCAGCATCTTCACGACCGTGTCGAGCTTCTTCTGCTGCGCATCGTTCAGGTCGTATGAGCCCGGCGCGAACTCGACGTAACCGAGCTCCTCGCCGCCGCTGCCGAACGCGTGCGCGAGCAGCGTGAACGGCGACGTGACGGCCTTCGCGATCAGGTTCAGCACCGCGCGCCAGATCAGCCCGCCGACGCTGAACTCCGGGTTCGACAGCGAGCCCGACACCGGCAGGTTCACGTCGATCTCGCCGCGCGAATTCTTCAGCAGCGAGATCGCGAGCTTCACCGGCAGCCGGGTCGCCGTATCGTTCTCGACGCGGTCGCCGAACGTCAGCTGGTCGATGAAGATGTGGTTGTTCGCCGACAGCTGGTCGTTCGCGAGCTGGTAGTGCAGGTCGACGTTCAGCTTGCCCTTCGTGATCGGATAGCCCGCGTACTTCGCCGAATACGGCGTCAGGTTGGTCAGCTCGATGTCGTGCGCGGTCGCGGTGAGGTCGAGCGCCGGCTTGTCGATCAGCGGGTTGACCGTGCCCTTGATCGAGATCGGCCCGTTGCCGGCGAGGTTCGCATTGACGTCGACCGGCGCGGACGTCGTCGAATCCGTGCCGAACGCGCCCACCGTGCCCTTGATCGCGACGAGGTTCGCCGTGTAGTTCGGCTTGATGAAGTTGTCCGTGTAGGTCACGCGGCCGTTCTGCAGCACCAGCTGGCCGAAGTGCATCCGCACCGGGTTCTGCGGCGGCGGCGCGGCCTTCACGACCACCGGCGCGGATGCCGCGGCAGGCGCCGAGGCCTGCTGCGCGGCCGCGGCCGACGCCGCCTGCGGCGACAGCGGCACCGGCTCGCCCTTGCTCGCATCGCGCGTGAGCGACTGCGCGGGGCCGCTTTCCTTCGCGACGAGGTCCTTCAGGTTCAGGCGCCCCTGCGCGTCGAGCAGCACGCGGCCGTAGAAGTTCGCGAACGTCACGCGCGCGGCATCGACGTCGGTGCCCTTCTCGTCGTAGGTCGCCTTCAGGTTCGACAGCGCGAGCGAGCGCCAGCCCGCGAACGGATCGGAGGTCACCTTGTCGAGCATCCGCACGTCGACGAGCGCCGCGTCGCCGCGATACGACGCGCGCGTCGCGTCGTTCGCCTGCGCGAACGTCAGGTTGCCCTGCGCGTTGAGCAGCGCGCTCGCGACGGTCGCGTTCAGCACGCTGCCGAAGTACGGCTCGAACGCCGCCGCGTCGAGGCGGTTGCCGTTGATCTTCAGGCCGAGCTTCAGCGGCTGCGCGGTGACGTCGCCGGACACGTTCAGCGTGCCCTTGCGGTTCAGCGTCGCCTGCAGCGTCACGGGCAGCGGCTTCGACAGGTCGTCGCTGATCTTCTGCACCGACAGCTGCAGCGGCTTGATCGCGAGTTTCACCGGGCGCGGCGTCGACAGGTCGGTGTAGTTGGCCGCCGCATCCTTCAGGTTCAGCGCGTCGATCTGGTAGTGCCACGACGGCGCGGCGGCTTGCGCCTTGCGTGCGACCGTGCGCGCGGGCACGGCAGCCTGCGCGGGGCTCGCGAGCGCCGCGAGGTCGATCTTGCCGTCCTTCAGGCGCGTCACGTCGAGCGCGAGCCCGCTCGCGTCGACGCTCGCGATCTGCGCGTTGCGCGCGGCGACATCGATCTTCGCGATCTTCGCGCGCGCGTCGGGCAGCACGATCGCCAGCGCCTTCGCGTCCGGCGTGGCGATCTTCAGCGACTTCAGGCTCACTTCGCTGTCGGCCACCTGCGCGTCGAGCGGCGTCTTCGCCCAGTCGGCTTTCGCGTTGACCGTCGCGCCGAGCGTGCCGTCGAGCACCCGCGCACGCGTCGCCTCGCCGAGATACGGCTGCAACGCGGGCAACGCGAGCGCATCGACCGAGAGCTTCGCGTCGGCCTGCTTCGCCGCGAGGCTGAACGCGCCTTCGGCCTTCACGTCGCCGCCGCGCGACAGCGAGGTCGACAACGTGTATTTCGCCGGCGTCTTGCCCTGCAGCGTGAAGCCGTCGAGCGTCGCGGCAATGCGCGTGAGCGACAGCGCGGTCGGCGTCGCCGGCACGCGATCGTCGAGGTTGATCGTGCCGCCGTCGATCGCGACATGGCGGATCGTCAGGTCGAGCGGCGGCGTGTCGGCCGCCGCTTCAGGCACGGCCACGCCCGATGCCGCCGGCGCGCCCGACGCGGCCTTCGGTGCGGATGCGGCCTTCGCCGCCGCGGCAGGATGCGCGGCGAGCTTCTCGACGTTCAGCACGCCCTGCCGGTCGCGCGCGAGGTCGACGACCGGCTGGTCGACGCGGATCTCGTCGAAATGCAGCGCGTTGCGCAGCGGCTCGAGGCTGGCCGCCGCGACGTGCACGCCGCGCGCGGCGAACAGCGGCTCGGATGCGGCGCTCGTCACCTTCGCGTCGTTCAGGTCGACGGTGCCGGACACGCGCAGCGCCGGCGTCTCGCCGCTCATCACGAAATTGAGCTTGAGATTGCTGCTGAGCAGGCCGCTCGCGACCTTGACCGGCAGCTTCGCCGGCACGTACGCCATCAGTTGCGGCACGTCGAGCTTGTCGAACTTCAGCTCGATCTCGGATTCGCGCGAGTGCGCGAACGGCTTGGCGCGGCCGTCGATCGCGATCGGGCTGCCGTCGAACCGCAGGCGCAGCTTCGGCTCGACGAAGATGTCGGTCTTCGACGGCAGCGTCGCGATGTACGGAATGCCGAGCGTCCAGTTGTCGACCACGTGCTTCTCGTCGAGCAGGCGGTCGTCGAAGTCGATCCGGCCGTCGTTGACCTGGATGTTCGACACCGAGAAATGCGTCGGCTTGCTTTCCGGCTTCGACGGCGTCGAGAACTTGTCGATCAGGTCGGTGAAGTTGAAGCGCTGCGCGTCGTAGCGAACGATGCGAAAGCGCGGCGAATCGATGCGCACTTCGTTGACGATCGGCGCGCCGCGAAACAGCGACGTCCACGACGGCCGCACGACGAGCTTGCCGATGTCGATGAAATCGCCCTGCCCGCCGCGCTCGCCGAGATGGATGCCGTCGGCTTCGAGATTCAGCGTGTACGGGTTCAGCGCGATGCGCCGGATCGTGGCCGGGCGGTCGAGCTGCTTGCTCAACTGCTGTTCGGCGATATGGCGGATCAGCGGCGGCGCCGCAAAGAACCCGAGCAGTCCGAACAGCACCAGGAAGATCAGCACGCCGACGCCGATGCGGCGGGTCCGGGGCGCGCGCGCGGCGTCGCGCAGCGCAGTCAGCTTGGAGGGAGCGGTTTCTTTGTTGGGACTTGCCATGCTGGATTGCCTAGGGAACGGCTGTCAGGGAATCCGGGGAATCGGAGCGATCCGGCCCGTTTCCCGAAAGTATAGGCGCACTGAATGACCGGACGCAGCTCCGGCGGCCGCCGCGCCCGTCGGCCGGACGGGCGCGGCGGCGGCGCGATCACTTGCGCACGACGACGGGCGGCATCCAGGAACCGTCGCTCGCCTGCGGCTTCGGCGCGTAGAGCCGCAGCGCCAGCGCGAAATCCGCGCGCGGCGCGGGCAGCCAGTTCGCCGCATTCGCGCCGCCCGGCGACGCGGCCGATACGACGATGTCGACCGAGCCGTCATGGTTGCGCCGCAGCCGGTCGCGATCGCCGAGCGAGCGGCGCGCGCCGCCGACGTCGGGCAGCGCGCCGCTCGTCGTGTAGGGCGTGAGCGTCCAGAACGCGCGCGCCGGCGGCAGCGCGCCCGGCGCGAAATGCAGCGTGTAGCGGTTCGCGCCGTTCAGCGCATGGCCGTCGCTGTCGATGCGCACGACCGCGAGGGTTTCGTCGTCGCGCGTCGCGGTGCCGAACTGCGTGTACGCCGCGTACGCACGCAGCGCGTAGTCCTGGCCGTACTTGCCGGCGGTGTCGCCGATCCAGCTCCAGCCGTTCGCGGAGAGCAGGTTCGGCGGCGGCGCCGCGAGCCGCCCGCGCGCTTCGGCAACGCCAGCCGTGGCCGCGGCGAGGCGGTCGCCCGTCCACAGCACGGGGTAGCCGGCCGACACGCCGATGTCGTCGAGCTGCTGCCGCGCGTGCGCGTCGTCGGCGGGCACCGGGTTGTCCTGCAGCGCCTGCGCGAAGCGCGCGAAGTACGCCTTCGGGTCGAGCGCGGCGACCTGCTCGGCCGGCGTGCCGCCGCTCGCCGCCTCGGCGGGCGCGCTGCCGGCGTGGACCGCGACCGATGCGCCGCGCACCGCGCCGGTGTGAACCGACAGCGGCACCACGCGAATCGCGCGCTGCAGTTTCTTCACCGCGGTCAGGTCTCGGCCGCCGCTCGTCTGCAGGCGGACTTCGAGCCACGCATTGCGCGACGGCACGTCGACACGGGTCACGCCCTTCGGCAGCGTGCCCTGCCAGTCCTTCGCGGCGAAGGCAATCGTTTGCTGTCGGGCGCCACCGCGCGGGCCTCGGGCCGCCGCGTTCGACGACCACAGCACGTTGGTCCACATGTCGAGCACGCGGGCGTCCCAGTAACGGCCGCGGGTGTCGGGCAAGGTCACGATCACCGGTTCGGCGGCGACGTCGAGCCAGCCGGTCGAGTCGAGCGTGTCGACGCCGGGCAGCGGCGGGTTGACCGCGCCGACGGGCGGCAGCGCCTGCGCGTGGCGCAGCGTGTTGAGCGGCGCCTGGCCCGGCTGCGCGCCGTCGCCGCCGGTGGCGGCGTCCTTCGCGACGTCCATCAGCACGAGCGGATACGCATAGATATAGGAATCGGCCACTTCGGCGCGCATCCAGCCGGTCTTTCGCTGGATCACGTCCGGTTGCGACGCGCATCCGGCCAGGAGCGCTGCAATAGTCAGCGACGCGCACGCGCGCCGCACGGAGACGGGTTCTCGTCGGGTTTTTATCATTGATGGCTGGCCGTATGTATTTCTTTAAAAATCAGCGCATTGCGCATCGCGCACGTGGTAATGCCGACGCAAGGCGAGGTCAGTCCTGGGGCTTCCCCGGCCTGCCCCGGCGCGGTCTCACGGCGATGGGCGCTGATATCAGGCCGGTATCATAGCGCCTTGGGGCAATCCCCAATATGGCGAATAGCTTGCATGTTTGCGGCTGGCGAAACGGCGGCGGCGGGAAACGGCGAGCGTGTTCGGAAATCGCTTCCGCTTGTCGAGCGACAAACCCGCCCCGCGATCGAAAACCTCCATATGGATCCGCGCGTCAGAATGGGCATCGTGAATGCCTGTTCGAATCCTGCGCGTACCCGACACTTGCAACCAGGGCTTGACCTTCCCACTATTGGAATGTTGATACTGGGCTCGTCTGCGGCTCAGACCGCGCTTTTGGGAACCCGACATGACAGAACCTCTCGCCTCGGCGGCGCTGAACACGATCGTGCTGACGGTAGAAGGCATGCATTGCGGCGGCTGCACCGGGCGCGTACAGCGCGCGCTGGCCGATGTGCCGGGCGTGGTCGACGCGACCGTCGACCTCGACGGCGGTAAGGCCACGGTCAACGCGCAAGACACCGTCGATCCGGCCCTGCTGATCGCGGCGGTCGGCGAGGCCGGGTATCGCGCGGCGTTGCGCGAACCGGCTGGAACGGGCAGCTATCGCGCTGCCGAACCGGCGTCGCCGACACCCATCCGCCCGGCCTCCGCCGCGCCCGCACCGATCGAACTCGATATCGACGGCATGACCTGTGCGTCATGCGTCGCGCGCGTCGAGAAGGCGCTGGCCAACGTGCCCGGTGTCACACGGGCGTCGGTCAATCTCGCGACCGAACGCGCGACCGTCGAGACGGAAGCCGGCGTTACCGCATCCCGTCTCGCGGACGCGGTGAAGCAGGCCGGCTATGGCGCGACGCCGGTCGCGGCACCGGATGCCGACGTTGCACCGCCGCCCGCTTCGCGCCATACCGAACTCGACATCGGCGGCATGACCTGCGCATCCTGCGTTGGCCGTGTCGAAAAGGCGCTCGCGGGCGTGCCGGGCGTCACGCGGGCGTCGGTCAATCTCGCGACCGAACGCGCGACCGTCGACGCGGAAGCCGGCGTCACGACCGCCCGGCTGGTCGACGCGGTCAAGCAGGCCGGCTACCTCGCGACACCGCTCGCCGAGCCGGACGCCGCCGGCGCACCGCCCGCCCCGTCCGACGCAATCGAGCTCGACATCGGCGGGATGACCTGCGCGTCCTGCGTTGGCCGCGTCGAAAAAGCGCTCGCGAACGTACCGGGCGTCGCCCACGCATCGGTCAACCTCGCGACGGAACGGGCCTCGGTGCATGGTGTCGCGGCCCTCGATCCCGCCGCGCTGATCGCGGCGGTCACGGCCGCCGGCTATCGGGCGTCGCCCGTCGCCGCGCCTGTGGGCGGCGCGACCGGCGGGGCCGCCGCCACTGCACCGGCCAGTGCAACGCCGAGCGCCGACGATCGCAAGCGCCGCGAAGCGATCCGTGACCGCAACCTCGTGATCGCCGCCGCCGTGCTGAGCGCGCCGCTCATGGCGCCGATGGTCGCCGCGCCGTTCGGCGTCGATGCGATGCTGCCCGGCTGGCTCCAGCTCGTGCTCGCGTCGATCGTCCAGTTCGGCTTCGGCGCGCGCTTCTACCGCGCGGCCTGGCACGCGATCAAGGCGCGCGCCGGCAACATGGACCTGCTCGTCGCGCTCGGTACGTCGGCCGCCTACGGGCTGAGCCTGTGGATGCTGCTGCGCGACCCCGCGCACCCCGGCCATCTGTACTTCGAGGCATCGGCGGTCATCATCACGCTGGTGCGCTTCGGCAAATGGCTCGAGGCGCGCGC
Source organism: Burkholderia stagnalis (assembly GCF_039848545.1). Lineage (NCBI taxonomy): Bacteria > Pseudomonadati > Pseudomonadota > Betaproteobacteria > Burkholderiales > Burkholderiaceae > Burkholderia > Burkholderia stagnalis. The sequence goes on along the minus strand of NZ_CP156686.1, from coordinate 2,940,944 downwards.
GAAGCGCCAGACCACCGACGCGATCCGTGCGCTGAACGCGCTGCGGCCCGATCGCGCGCGCGTCGTCGAGCACGGCGTCGAGCGCGACGTGCCGCTCGCGCAGGTGCGGGTCGGCACGCGCGTCGGCATCCGGCCCGGCGAACGGGTGCCGGTGGACGGCCGGGTCGTCTCGGGCCGTTCGCACGTCGACGAATCGCTGATCACCGGCGAGAGCCTGCCGGTCGCGAAGGACGGCGGCGATCCGGTGACGGCCGGCTCGATCAACGGCGAAGGCGCGCTCGTCGTCGAAACCACCGCGATCGGCGCGGAGACGACGCTCGCCCGCATCATCCGGCTCGTCGAATCCGCGCAGGCGGAAAAAGCCCCGATCCAGCGGCTCGTCGACCGCGTGAGCGCGGTGTTCGTGCCGGCGATCCTCGGCATCGCCGCGCTGACGCTGGTCGGCTGGCTGATCGCCGGCGCGGGCGCGGAAACCGCGATCCTCAACGCGGTCGCGGTGCTCGTGATCGCGTGCCCGTGCGCGCTCGGCCTCGCGACGCCCGCCGCGATCATGGCCGGCACCGGCGTCGCCGCCCGCCACGGCGTGCTGATCAAGGACGCGCAAGCGCTCGAACTGGCGCAGCGCGCAACCGTGATCGCATTCGACAAGACCGGCACGCTGACCGAAGGCAAGCCGTCGGTAACGGCGTTCGACGCGATCGGCATGCCGCGCGACGAAGCGCTCGCGCTCGCCGCGGCGGTGCAGCGCCACAGCGATCACCCGCTCGCGCGCGCGGTCGTCGCCGCGCACGATGCGGATGTCGCGGCCCGCGGCGGCGCGGCCGCCGCGCGTGTCGGCGCCGATGCGCGCGCGGTTGCCGGGCGCGGCGTCGAAGCGCGCGTCGACGGCCAGTTGCTGGCGCTCGGCAGCACGCGCTGGCGCGACGAGCTGGGCATCGTCGTGCCGCCCGCGCTCGATGCGCGCGCGGCCGAACTCGAACGCGCCGGCAACACGATCTCGTGGCTGATGCGCGCCGACGCGCCGCGCGCGGCGCTCGCGCTGATCGCGTTCGGCGACACCGTGAAGGCCAGCGCGCGCGATGCGATCGCGGCGCTCGCTGCGCGCGGCGTCGCGAGCGTGCTGGTGACGGGCGACAACCGCGGCAGCGCGGCGGCCGTCGCGGCGTCGCTCGGCATCGGCGAGGTGCACGCGCAGGTGCTGCCGGACGACAAGGCGCGCGTGGTCGCAGAGCTGAAGCGCACGCACGGCGGCATCGTCGCGATGGTCGGCGACGGCATCAACGACGCGCCCGCGCTCGCCGCGGCGGATGTCGGCATCGCGATGGCGACCGGCACCGACGTCGCGATGCACACGGCCGGCATCACGCTGATGCGCGGCGATCCGGCGCTCGTCGCCGATGCGATCGACATCTCGAAGCGCACGTACCGCAAGATCCAGCAGAACCTGTTCTGGGCGTTCGTCTACAACCTGGTCGGCGTGCCGCTCGCGGCGCTCGGCTGGCTGAACCCGGTGATCGCGGGCGCGGCGATGGCGTTTTCCAGCGTGAGCGTGGTGACGAATGCGCTGCTGTTGCGGCGGTGGAAGGGGCAGGCGAGGTGAGGTGGACGGGGCGGAATATCCGCCTCTTCCTCCATGCTCAGGCCAATATGTGAGACATTCGTCAATATTCTCGATCCGACGGGGATCGTCTCTGACGCGTCAATGGAATACGTGCCGTCCGTATTCTCGGCAATTGCAAGCTGCGTATTCAGTGACGTTTTTTCGTACTTCCACACTCTTGCTTCAAGCACTGTGAGTACTTGTCCTCACGCGATCTCACGATCTCACTGACGCAGCCCCTTCACCAGGCTACAAAAAACGTTTACGGTCGAAAGCTTTCAATGTCCTTTCTCGATCAAACGTCATGCGTCACGAATCGCTCGACAGAAACGAATTCGAGAAGCGGCCGACCGCTTTTCAAATACGGCTTTCGCAACATCATTCCCCGCATCAGCTCAAGTCGCGAACGCAATCCCGAATCGCGCGCCGCCGCAATCGCGCCGAGCTCAGGCGCTGTACGGCAGCGTGATGCACGCCCACCCTGTCGGGCGATCCATCATCGAGGAAGTCTCGATTTCCGAATTGCCGCTCTCGCTCGACAGCGGCTTCCTTCTGCTTGACCCTGGCGCCCTTCAGCGCGAGGCGCCGTTGTCGGCAATCGGCGCGATGCGTTGCACGCCGCTCAACTGGGGCGCCGATCCGACCGGCCTGCCGATGCTGGTGGATTTGTCGCGATGCAAACCGATTCATCGCGCATGGCTGAGCGCCGTTCTGCAAGACGAGCACAGCCGGCGACGCGCCCGGCCATTGGTGCGTCCCGCGATTTTCGCGCATCTGCAGGCGTTCGCCTCGCAAGCCGACATTGCCGCGCACATCGCCAGCCAATTGCTCGTGCTGCCGCTCGACAGACGACGCAATCGCGGCGCCCTCCCCGCGCTCTGGCGCTTCTTCGACCCCCGCGTCTTTGCCAACCTGTGCTGGCTGCTCCAACCTCACGAGAAAGCAGCCTTGCTCGCGCCGATCTCGATATGGTCGTTCCCTTGGTTCGATCAATGGTACGCACTGACGATACGCGACGAATGGTTCACGGCTGCCGACGCTGACGCTGACACGAACGAAGCGCCGGGCCTCTCGATCGATACCTTCAAACCCGTCGATCTGGGCATGTGGAAGCGCGCCGAGCGCATCGCACAGATCAACCAGGTGCTGGCGCGCATCCCGTTGCCGAACGGCAGTTCATGGCAACAGCGCGCCGCCGTCGCTGCGCGGATCGAATCCGCGTTGATCCACGCGAAGGACAGCCTGCACTGGCATCACATCGACGATCAGTCCTGCTACGCGGAATTCGTCGTGCGATACGGCGATGCGTTCGTCAACCATCCCAAGCTGAATGCGTACTGGGCGTTGCGGGAAACACGCATGGCATCCGGCGCCTGGAACGAACTCATCGCGCTGCTGGGCCCGGACGACCTTCCCGAATCCGCGTTCGGCTGATCGCACCACCCATTTCCGATCCGGATCCAGACAAGGAATCGATTCACATGGCTTCTTCTGAACGCAAGTGCGGTCTTTGCGACAAACACGGCCTTCTGATCATGCCGGTACGCTACGCGATCGCTCCCGACACATTCGGCCTGCCCAGGCTACCCGCGTCGATGACGGTCGAGGACGCGCCGCACGGCGCCGGCAAGGCCGCTCCAGGCAGCGCTGGCAAGGAAGCAAAGCAGGATCTCACGCTGGGCGGCGGCGCCCACTACACAGCACGCCTGCTGCGCAGCGGTTATCTCTACGTCTACGACGAGAAGCGTGATCGCATGGAGGCCTATTGGGTTACCCAGGACGGCTACTACTTCCGCTTCCCGTCCGAAACCCTCGTCCCGGACGAAGCCAGGCATGCGAAACCTTGCAACGACAACGGCCATCCGGAATTGTCCGGCTGCATCGGCATCGACAATGCGACCGATGCTGGCCTGGTGTGGTTGGGGTTATCCGATGTGCAGTGGACATCCGCCGTCATTCGCGCCCATCGTGGACGGGCTGGCAAGGCACAGCGCGAGCGCCACATGCGGGCATTCGATGCCGGCGCCTGGGCCCGGCGTCATCCAACGCCGCAAAGGAACGGCGCATCGCCTCAACCCGGCACTGCGCCCCCAAACGCGGCCCATACCGTCCCCCTGACCGCACTCGCCGGTACAGTCGCCGAGTATGCGCCGACATCCGCCGCCGGCAAGCACCCAAAGCGCTTTCAGCCACCTTTGGCGCCCGAATTCCATTTGCGCTCGGGCCTTGCCGACAAGATGCTGGCCGCCTGCCACCGCCGCAGCCCGGGCATGACGGGCGCAATCGTCGCACTCGACGACCCGGCGGGCATTGCCCAAGATATCGCCGCCCTCCTCGAATGGCATCAGGAACGCCTGCTCGACACCCACGTTCCGCAGGACAAATACGGCAAGGGTTACGGTTACGTCACAACATATCGCGATCTCGTCGAGCTGAGCAGCGCAATCGGCGTGCTGCAAGAGGCCGACGCACAGAAGACGGCGATGGAGGTCGTTCAGGCAGCGCCGCAATTCGCGGATCACATGAAGGCCGCCGATCCGGTTGCGCGCGAATACGACGCGATGCTCGCCCGCACGCCAGCCCTCGCCAATCTGCCGCCGATGCCGGGCAAGTTCTCGAAGCCGCCCACCCCGGCCGAGAAAGCCGCCGCCGCGGCACGCGACGATGCGCGGCGTCACCCTTCGGGCGAAACCATTCTCGCGGCTCAAAAGCGCTCATGGGACAACTATCTGGCCAGGACAGTCATTCCCGATCCCCAAGGCCCGTTTCAACGCTGGCTCGGCGAACTCAAGGCCGCGGAGAAAATCCTGCACGAACGGCATCTCGATCCGCTCGCCCGCGCGCATGCCGCATGGATGCGCAGCAACCTGCTCGCCAACAAGCTCGAATTCACGCACGACGGCGCCGATCCCGAATCCGGAGACGTCTATACGTACACCATGCATCTCTGCATGGCCGCCACCCATCGGTTCGGCGCGTGCCGCGACGTCTACGTGAACTGGCTCAAAGGCGACGTCAACGACAGGTCGAATGTGTTGCTGCGCGCCCTCGCGCTCCGGCAGGACACGCTGATCCACGCGATCGCCTCGGCCCCGCTCGATTCCGCTGCCATTCCCTGGCAACAACTGATCGACCAGTTCAAGACCCACGTCCAGCCGCTGCTCAAGCCCACCACCGATGCGCCGCTCAAGGCCGTCGCCGCGCAACAGGCAGCCGATCAGGCGAAGAGGGAAGCCGACGCCGAGTTTGCGCTTTACGTCAAGACAGTTGCCGGATCGCGTTTCCAATTCCTCGAAAACCATCCGCTCAAACTGCGCGCCGATCGTGCCAGAGCCGCCGCCCGCGCCGCGCAGGAACAGGCCGACGAGGCCAAACGGAACACCGCCGAGAAACCGCTCACCGACGCGTTGGCGGCACTGATCAGCACGTGCTCCGCCGCCTTCTTCACCGTGCTGCGCGAATTCAACGACAACGCCGCCGAGACGACCCTCATGCGCTGGATGGTGATGCTCGGGGTCGTGCTTCGCCGTCCGCCCACCGTGCTCAATGTCACCGGCCTCGCTCGCGACACCGTCAAGTTCGTGTCCGACATCATCATCGACAACGTCGCGAAGGCCGCCGAAAAGGACGGCAAGCCGTTCTCCGCCGAACAAACCCGCCAGCTCAGACGGCACGCGAAGACCCAGGTGCGCGCCAGTTTTGCGACCGGCAACATCGGCTCGTTTGAAACCGCATTGGGCCAGACCAACGTCGTCAGCAAGCTCACCGTGTTCATCACCGACGAGATGCACAAGGATCTTTCCAATATCCCCGATCCGACCAGGAAAGTGATTTATCTCGCCGAGAAGGTGCGATCGCCGAAATCCCTGCACGAGTATGGCGTGCTGAAGGTCAACACGCTTTTGCCCAAATATGGGGCCGTCGCCGAAGGTGCGCTGACCGCGATCGACGCGATGTTCAAGGGGTTGGCGCTCGAGCAAATCCTCCGCAACGAAGCCAAGGCGCTGTCGTTTCAGAAAAACTGGAAGCTCGATTTCCGCAAGACGGTGAATACGGCCTTGTTCTTCGGATCGGTCGCGACTGGGTTGGCGAATGCCGTCAAGATTTATGGGACGTGGCGGAATGGTTATGCCACGGGACTAGGGGTCGATAACAAGACCGTCAATTTCGCTAACGTTGCAACACGGCGAATCGGCTATATGGTGGCGGGATTGTATGCCGCACTGGCATTAATTGACCTCTTTGACGGCATCGAAAATTACAACAAACACCGCCCACTCTCATACTCACAACTAGCATCTTCCGCAATCGGAATAACCGGCGCAACCGTAACGGCCTACTCCTCGCTTGTTGGGTCAAATTACATGATTGGATGGCTCAGCCTCTCTCAACTGGCCCTATATTTAATTATCGCCGGCATCGCCATCGGATTTATTACAAGCAAAATTCAAGGTGACAACGTTGCGCAATGGCTGGATCGCTGTTACTGGGGAATTCACCCAGACTATCCAGACCCTCACTCACAAAAAATAGATTTCGAAAAACTAATACAAGGCGCATAAAGAAGTGGCACACAAAAGAACCGTAAAAACACTCCGAAAAGAACGTCGACTGAGTCAAAATGACCGCGAATGGCGTCTGTTAAGTGATAAGCCCGCAGGGGCGCCTCATGCATCGGGCACCGTGATCCGCATGAATTCAACCTATTTAGAAATGGTCGACGGCAATTATGAGGGGCGAGGATTTTTAAGCTTCCTCGGAACACTCTCATTCTGCATGGGCGCAATCGGAATATCTACGATCATATATTTTGAATTTTTAAAACACAGCCAATCAACAGACATAAATTACGCAAGCTTTTTATCAAAAATATTAATCATATCATTCCCAACAACCATATTTATATCAATGATAATTGGGCCATCCTTATTAAATCGCAGCATTGGGGAGTGGTTCCGCTACACACATTACCCGATTCGCTTCAATCGCCATAACCGTATGGTTTACGTATTCCGTGGCGATGGCACCGTACTCGAAGCCCCTTGGGACGAGACCTACTTCACCCTGCACATCGTCAAAAAGATCGCCGGCATCACCTGGTATGGCATCAGTGGACTCGTGCTTAAAGACGAGAAGACCGTCAAGGAGCAGTTCACGTTCGGCTTCTGCTCACCAGACCAAGCCCAATGCCACAGCCACTGGGAATTCATCCGCCGCTACATGGAGGACGGTCCGCGCGCCGTGATGCACGCAGATGGCGCCGCACTGTATATCCCGATCGCCGACAAGAAGGAAACGCCCCGCCACGCCTGGACCGAGGTGGTCGCTTTCACCAGTGGGAAGTCCGACTTCTGGTTCGTCGTCATGCTGCCTTTCTCCATCGCGACGTACATCGGACGCCTGATCGCCAACGCCACCTGCAAGGTGCCACTATGGCCTGCCGATGTGGAAGCCGTCTGCCGCATTGCCCCCAATGATCCCTACGTCTGCGATTCCCGCCTGAATCCGCCGGGATATGTGTGATGTATGAATACGTGAACTGGCTCAAAGGCGACGTCGACGACAAGTCGAATGTGTTGCTGTGCGCCCTCGCGCTCCGGCAGGACACGCTGATCCACTCGATCGCCTCGGCCCCGCTCGATTCCGCTGCCCTTCCCTGGCAACAACTGATCGATCAGTTCAAGACCCACGTCCAGCCGCCGCTCAAGGCCGCCGCCGCGCAACAGGCCATAGATCAGGTGACGAGAGAGACTTGACGACCCGTAACCGACAACCTCGCCAAGACTCCCCCAAGCCGTCACGACACGACCGGCTTGATCAGCGTCGTCGTGATCGGCACGAAACCGCACGCGCGATACAGCGCCCGCGCGGCCGCATTGTGATTGAAGACCGACAGCCCGATTTCGGTGACGCCGTGCCGGCGCGCGTCGGCCTCGAGCGCATCCAGCACGCGCGTGGCCCAGCCCTGACGGCGCCGGGGCGGTGCGATGTCGAGGTCGTAGATGAACAGCGTGCGATTCGGCCCTTCGGTCACGATCGCGAACCAGAGATCGCCGATCGCGTCGCCGGTGGCATCGTCGACGAGCGACACGATCGTCTGGCCGGCGGTCAGCAGGCCGTCTGGAAGCAGCGTATCGAAGCAGGCCCGGGCGCGCGCGGCCGCCTCGTCGGCGGGGTTCTGCCCGGATAGCACGAGATCGCGCGCGTAGCCGTCGATGGCCCGCGCGCGGTAGGCGCGGAATTCGCCGGCCGTCATCGGCCGCATCTGCAACATGGCCCGGTCGCCGTGTGAGGGAACGGATTTCCAGTGTAGCGGGACAGCCGCGCAGTGTGCGCGGCGCGGGAGCGGAAAGGCCTGCGCGTGCGCATTGCACGCCGCGCGGGGCGAATCAGCGAATCAGCGAATCAGCGACGATACAGGCACAGCGGCACGAGGTGCGAGCGGCGCAGGCGCTCGGCTTCGGCGCGACGCGCGGCGTACGAATATTCCGCATCGAGCGGCAGGTGCGGCGAAACGAACAGGTCGTCGATCTTTTGCAGCAGGGCGAGGATGAAGCTCATGTGCGACTCCGACAGGGATGACTAGGGTTTTCCCTTAGATGGATGCCATTCTAAGGGTTTTCCCTAAACTCTGCCAGCGCACCGCTGCGATTTGCCGCAACCGGCCGATAGGGTCGGATTACTTGATGCCGCGACGGCCATGCTTCACGGCCACCGGCTTCTGGGCCGGCGCCGGGCGGCTCACGCTGCGCTCCAGGCGGTTGACCTGCGTCATCAGCATGTCGTTGTGCTGCTCCAGCGTCATCACGCTGGCCTGCTGCGTCGTCAGGTCGGCCTTCAGGCGGTCGATCCGCTGCTGCTGGGCGGCAGCCTCCTGCTTCAGCCGGGACACCTGGATCGTCTGCAGCACCAGCGCGGCGAGCCCGGCCAGCACGACGACGGCCAGCGCGAGCAGCAGGCGGTTCACCCGGCGCATTTCGCGATCGGCCGCGCGGTGCAGCGTGGTCGTTTCCGCTTGCAGCGCGGCAAGGCGCTCGGAAAGCGGACGCAGGTGCGCATCGAGATCGAATGCAGGGGTGGCGGCGGATGCATCGTCCGATTGCGCCGCGAGGGACGGCTCGACGCGGTCGGACGAAGGCTTCGTGACGATCGACGCCACGGAGGCGGCCGGGCGCGATGCCGGTGACGTCGCCGCAACGGCAGACGCGGCGAGGATGGCCGTTGAGGCCTCCGCCGGGGTATCGGGTTGACTCGGCGCGGGCGCCGCGTCGTCCGCTGCCGGCGCGGACGGCGCCACCGCTTCGCGCGCGGGTGCCGTCAATGCGCGGCGCTTCGCCCCCGCCGACGAACGGGCGCCGGCCGCGCGTGGAGCGGCCGCCTTCGTTGCCAGGCCGGCGGCGGCGATTTCCTCGGCGTCGTTTGGCGGTTCGCGGTCCTGCGTGGACGACGTGACAGCGGCGGTGGTGTCATCGGCGCCAGTCGGCGCATCCTTCATCGAAATGTCGGACGTCGCTTCCGTCGCAATGTCGGCAGTCGAATGGCCATTCACGCCGATCGGCACATCCTTCGCCAACCCATCGGACGCCGCTTTCGACTCGACATCGGCAGCAGCGCCGATCCCGGCGCCATGCGAAGCGCCCTCTGCGATCGCGCCGCCCGAAGCAACTTCACCGGACGCGGCCGCCCGGCCGTCAGCCTCCGCAACCGCGCTGCCGACAACGGCAACTGCGTCGCCCCCGCCCATCGCAACATGCACGTCCGCTGCCAACGTCTGCGGCGCGTCGAACCCGTCGAGCATCGCCTGCTGATGCGCGTGCGCATCGTCGACGACGACCTCCGTATCAGCGGCCACCGCCTGGCGCGCCGCCATCTGCACCCGCTCGCCCGCGTCGAGCACGGGATCGCCGAACAGGTCGAGCGTGCGCTCGTCGCGGTGCGTGTCGGCGGCCTGCGCATCGCGGCCGGGCTGCAGCGCCGCGCGGGCAGGCGCACGGCCCGCCGCTGCTGCTGCAGCGCGTCGGCGCGGCTTCGCGGAGGACGAGCGGTTGGAACGGGAACGGGGCGTAGCGACGGGTTCGGTCATGGAGATCGGGTGCGTGGCCCCGCGAACGCGGGACCGGAACGTCGAACGGAATCGGTGACCGGGCATTGTCGCATGGCCGGTCACCAATCAATATGACCTGTCGCCTATTCGCCACCGGACAAACCGTTCCCCTCTTCGCAGCGCGTCACGCCGGGCAGCGCGCGCAGCGTGTCGCGAATCGCCTGGTATTCGACGTCGGACACCCGTGCGAGCGCGATGCGCACGTCGTCGTGCTCGTCGCTGTCCTCGGCCTGCTGGACGATGAACTGCTTCACGCGCGCACTGTTGGGCCCGAGCGCCGCGTGCAGCGAGTCGAACGTCAGCGTGCCGCGCTCGACGGTAAGCACGAGCTGGCGCCGCTGCCGCACCGTGAAGTAGCGCCGCTCCAGCGGCTTCACGCCCGCCAGGATGACAAGGATGATGAACGTCGCCGAAATCGACGCGACGTAGAGCCCGCCGCCCACCGCGAGGCCGATCGCCGCGACCGACCACAGGCTCGCGGCCGTCGTCAGCCCGCGCACGATCTCGCCGCGCAGCAGGATCGACCCCGCGCCGAGAAAGCCGATGCCCGACACGACCTGCGCGGCGACCCGCGACGGATCGAGCACGACGTGCGGGCTGCCGAGCGCGTCGGCGAAGCCGAACGCCGACACGATCATGATCAGCGCCGAGCCGACGCACACGAGCATGTGGGTTCGCAGGCCGGCCGCCCACGAAAGACGCTCCCGCTCGAAGCCGATGACGCTGCCCAGCACCGCCGCCAGGATGAGCCGCATCACGAGTTCAACGTTGCCGAGCATAGGATTTCCCTCCTTTTTCTGGTGCCGGTCGCGCGGAATGCTTTATCCTTGGCCGCGGCCGCGCGCTTCCGGGCCGCGCCGACACGTTTCGATTCACGCGTTCAACCCCGCCATGTCCGACTCCGCTTCCACCCAAGCCGCCCAACTGCGCCACCATTTCGCGCACGTCATCCTGCCGATCTGGCAGGGTTCGGGGTTCGACCGCACGATGCAGCTGCCGTTCGAGGCCGTCGATCCGGCCACCCATGCGCCGCTGCCCGTCACGCGCTATCGCGCGATGGCCTGCGCACGGCAGCTGTTCGTATTCGCGCAGGCGGGCGAGGCCGGCCACGCGGCAACCCTGTTCGATGCATTGTGCCGGCGCTTCCGCGACACTCGCCACGGCGGCTGGCACTTCAGCATCGACGCGGCCGGCGCGCCGCTCGACACGACCAAGGACCTGTACACGCATGCGTTCATCGTGTTCGCGTGCGCCGCCCATTACGCGGCGTCGGGCGAGCGCGCCGCGCGCACGGCCGCCGAGGACACCGCCGCGCTGATCCAGGACCGCTTCGCGCCGCAGCGCGGCAGCGCATTGCTCGACGCCGCGCGTCACGACGATTTCTCGTCGTCGGGCAACGGCCCGCTGCAGAACCCGCTGATGCATCTGACGGAAGCGTGGCTCGCCGCGGCCGACGCGTTCGGCGACACGGCGTTCGACGACGCGCTCGGCCGGACCGCGCAGGCGGTGGAGCACGCGTTCGTCGACACGGCAACCGGCTGCATCGCCGAGCTGCCGCTCGGCGCGGCGGACAACCGCTTCGAGCCGGGACATCAATTCGAATGGTTCTATCTGGCCGACGCGGCCGGCGCGCGCGTCGCGCACACCGGCCTGCGCGATGCGCTCGCGCGGGCCTTCGTGTTTGCCGAGCGGCACGGCGTCGATCCGCTGACGGGCGGCGTCAGCGCCGCGCTCGACGCGCAGGGCGCGTGCCTCGACGGCACGCAGCGGATCTGGGCGCAGACCGAATACCTGCGCGCGCTTGCGACGCACGGCGGCACGCCGGCGTCCGCGCCGCTCGCGACGCAGGCCGCGCGCTTCGCCGCGCGCTTCCTGCATCCGCGCGGCTGGTTCGAGTGCAAGACGGCCGACGGGCAGGTGTCGCGCGCCGACATGCCGTCGACGACGCCCTACCACCTCGCGACCGCTTACGCGGCGCTGCCTTCCGGCGCGTAAGCCGGCGCGGCATATGACGGCGCGGCGCGCTCGCCGCGCGCGCCGCCCACCTCGAACACCGACACGGCCTGCATCAGGTGCGTGGTCTGGTCGTTCAGCGATGCCGCCGCCGCCGCGACCTGCTCGACCAGCGCCGCGTTCTGCTGGGTCAGCTGGTCCATCTGCGTGACGGCCTGGTTCACCTGCTCGATCCCGACGCTCTGCTCGACCGATGCCGACGTGATCTCGGTCATCGTCTGCGCGACGCGCGAGATCGACGTCGACACCGTGCGCATCGCTTCACCCGCGCGCTCGACGAGCGCCGCGCCGCCGTTGATCTGCGCGACCGAATCCTCGATCAGCGACTTGATTTCCTTCGCCGACTGCGCGCTGCGCTGCGCGAGCGAGCGCACCTCGCCCGCGACCACCGCGAAGCCGCGGCCCTGCTCGCCCGCGCGCGCGGCCTCCACCGCCGCGTTCAGCGCGAGGATGTTGGTCTGGAACGCGATCCCGTCGATCACCGAGATGATTTCCGCGATGCGGCCCGAGCTCTGCGCGATGCCGCGCATCTTGTCGATCACGCTGTCGACCACGCCGCCGCCGTGGCTGGTCGCCTTGAGCGCCTCGTCGGCCAGCTGGCTCGCGGCGCGCGCGCTGTCGGTGTTCTGCCGCACGGTCGCGGTCAGCTCCTCCATGCTCGCGGCGGTTTCCTCGAGCGACGCGGCCTGCGTGCCGGTGCGCGCCGACAGGTCGGCATTGCCGCCGGCGATCTCGCCCGCGCCGAGGTGGATCGCATCCGACGCCTGGCGCACGGTCCGCACGGTGTCCGCGAGGCTCGCCTGCATCGTCGCGAGGCCGCGCAGCATCCGGTCGATCTCGTACACGCCGCCCGCGTGGACCGTCTCGTCGAGGCGGCCCTGCGCGATCCGTTCGAAATGGAGGCCGGCCTCGTCGAGCGGCGCGACGACCGCGCGCCGCGCGGCCGCGTAGATCGCCACGCTGCTCGCCAGCATCGCGACCAGCAGCACGATGCTCACCCACTTGAACCACGCCATGCCGCCGTCGATCGTGTCGAGCGCCGAGCGGCTCGATGCGCTGCCGTAGTCGACGAAACGGTGCAGCTCGGTCAGGTATGTGTCCTGGAAGCCCTGGGTCGGCTGGTCGAGGAACGCCTGGATGTTGTCCGCCTGGAGGAACTGCACGAGTTCCGCGAGCGCCGCGTGGAACTTCTGGTAGCGCTCGCCGAGCGCCGCGACGCGCGCGCGGTTCTCGTCGTCGATCGCCGGCACGGCGTTCAGCCGCGCGAACGCCTTGTCCGCTTCGGCCAGCGATTCGCTCGCGTGGCGCAGGATGTCTTCCGGCTTCGGGCCGCCGCGCACCATCCGCGTGCCGGCGCGCGACAGGTTGACGCGCGCGTCGAGCAGGCGCTCGGCCGCCTGGTTCGCCGCGCCGACCTGCGCGATCGCGACGTTCGACAGATCGTCGACGCCGGCGCGCGTGGACGCGAGCGACCAGAAGCCGAGCCCCTCGACGGCGATCAGAAAGAGGCAGAACACGGCCAACACGCCGAGCAGGCCCGACGCGAGCTTGATTTTGCTGAACATGGAGATTCCTGAAACACCGACGATGCGGCAAACCCCGGCGTTAGCGGCATTTCCGGGGCGGACTTTAGGTGTCGGCGAAGAAATCGCGCAAATGACGGGGAATGCCGGCATTCGGCGCAATAATCGCGCCCGCACGACATCGCCATTTGCAAGAAACGCGGACGAATCTCCTTGCTTATCCACGCCCCCCTTCCTAGAGTTCAGCGCAAGCGGCCACTCATTGCGAGGAATGTCGATGACCGACATCGTGGATCACGCCCGCGGCGCATTGCGGGCGCAACCGTTCAGCATGCTGCTCGGCACGGAGCTGATGCACATCGGCGAGCACGAAGTGTCGCTGTGCCTGCCCGTGCGCGACGAGTTGCGGCAGCAGCACGGCTACGTGCACGGCGGCGTCATCAGCTATCTCGCCGACAACGCGCTGACGTTCGCCGGCGCGCTCGCGCTCGGGCCGCGCGTGATCACGGCCGAATACAAGATCAACTACCTGCGCCCGGCGGTGAACGGCACGCTCGTCGCGCGCGCGAAGCTCGTCTACGCCGGGCGGCAGCAGGCCACCTGCCAGTGCCACGTGTTCGTGATCGACGGCGATCACGAGCGGCTCGTCGCGATCGCACAGGGCACCATCAATCGCGTGGGCGACGGGAAGGTGCCGGGGGCGCCGGAGGAAACGGCCTGAGCGATCAAGGATGCGAACAAGCGGCCGCGGCGAATGCGCGGCGCATTTCGTTCTAACGTTTCATCGCGGCGAGATGGACTGCATCGCGCTCGCGCCGACCGACCGCGACGACCAGCACGATGACCTCCGTGTCGCGCACTTCGTACACAAGTCGGTAGCCGGCACTGCGCAGCTTGATCTTGTAGCGATCCGGGTGGCCGTGCAGCTTTGCCGAGGGGATGCGAGGATTTTCGAGCCGCTCGGCGAGTTTGGATTTGAACTGGTCGCGAACGGTGCGATCAAGCTTCTTCCACTCTCTCAATGCAGGTTCGAGAAAGGCGAGTTCAAAGGTCATTCAGCTTGACCTTGACAGCCTTCTCCTTGACACGCGTATCAGCCAGCGCGTTGTCTTCGATATCCTCCAGACGTTCGAGCATCGCCTCCCAAGTCTTCGCCGGGATGCAATAGAACGCCGGTTCGTTGTGGTTCAGGATCGCCACCGGGAAACCCTCTCCCGCCGCGACAGTTCCCATCGGGTTCCGCTTCAGTTCGGAAACGCTCGCCGTGACGTTTGCCAGGATGGTGTGGGGCATTTCGGCTCCTTCTTCAATTGAGGGTCGATTGCACCTCTTTTAGCACCAAATTTAGCACCAAAATTGGACCCATGGCTTACGCTCACCCCGTGAACCACCGACGTATGGACGCGCCTACTCCGTCCCACCATCCGTCAACGGCAGGAAGCGCGGCGCAACGCGCGCCCGCACGACGCCTTGCGCGTCGGTCTCGTAAATCCCGCGCGCCACGTTATGCGGATGCTTCGCCGCCTCCGCCACACTCAACACCGGCGCGAAGCACGCATCGGTGCCTTCCAGCAGCGCGCGCCAGTGCGTTGACGGCTGCCGCGCGAACACCTCCGCGAAACGCGCCTTCAGCGCCGGCCAGCGCGCGCGGTCGTACTGCGACGCCGGATCGACGTCCGTCAGCCCCAGCCGTTCGACCAGCAACGCGTAGAACGGCGGCTCGAGCGCGCCGATCGTCACGCATTCGCCGTCCGCGCAGCGGTACACGTCGTAGAACGGCGCGTCGTGGAACAAGCTCGGCTGCGCGCCGTCGAGCTGGCCGTTCGCGCGCGCCCACAGCGCGAGCGTGCCGAGCATCGCAACGATGTCGACGATCGCGCCGTCGACCACCCGCCCCGGGCCGCCCGCGCGCACGTCGAACAGCGCGCAGACGATGCCGAACGCCAGCCCGAGCGCGCCGCCCGCATCGCCGACGACGGTCGGCGGCAGGCCCGGCCGGCCGTCGCACGGCGCAGCGAGCGACAGCAGGCCCGTCAGCGCGACGTAGTTCAGGTCGTGCCCGGCAGCCGCGGCCAGCGGGCCCGTCTGGCCCCAGCCGGTCATCCGGCCGTACACGAGCCGCGGGTTGTGACGCGCGCAATCGGCCGGGCCGAGGCCGAGCCGCTCCATCACGCCGGGCCGCAGCCCTTCGATCAGCGCGTCGGCGCGGGCAATCAGCACGAATGCTTCGTCGCGCCCGGCCGGCGATTTCAGGTCGAGCGGCACGATCGTCTTGCCTTCGCGCAGCACGTCGCCGTCGCGGGCCTGCAGCGCGTCCGGCGCGCTCGTGCGGCCCGCCGGGCGCGCGATCAGCGTGACCTGCGCACCCATCCCGGCGAGGATCCGGCCCGCGAGCGGGCCGGGGCCGAGGCCTTCGAATTCGACGACGTGGACGCCTTTCAACGGCGCATCGAGCGGCATGCGGTTCTCCATGCTTGGCGGTCGGATGGCGTTCGCGACGCCCCCTCAAATGAAAAATCCCTGCTCGGCGGGGCTCGCTTCGCAGGGATCGGTCAGCCGTCGTACGGACGGGCGGACGGGCTAACGCGCCGGAACCGGCACGCGTCAGAACGCATCCCCCGGCACACGCACCCAGCCTTCCATCAGCACGCGCGCGCTGCGGCTCATGATCGCCTTGGTGACGGTCCATTCGCCGTTGGCCTGCTGCGCCTCGGCGCCGACGCGCAGCGTGCCCGACGGATGGCCGAAGCGCACCGCCTGGCGTTCGCCGCCGCCCGCCGCGAGGTTGACGAGCGTGCCCGGAATCGCGGCGGCCGTGCCGATCGCCACCGCCGCCGTGCCCATCATCGCGTGATGCAGCTTGCCCATCGACAGCGCGCGCACCAGCAGGTCGACGTCGCCCGCCCGCACCCGCTTGCCGCTCGATGCGACGTAGTCGGCCGGCTTCGCGACGAAGGCGATCTTCGGCGTGTGCTGCCGCGTCGCGATCTCGTCGAGCGTGTCGATCAGGCCCATGCGCAGCGCGCCGTGCGCGCGAATCGTCTCGAACATCTCGAGTGCCGTCGCATCGCCGTTGATCGCGTCCTGCAGCTCGGTGCCCGTGTAGCCGATCGCGTCGGCATCGACGAAGATCGTCGGAATCCCGGCGTTGATCATCGTCGCCTTCAGCGTGCCGACGCCCGGCACCGCGAGATCGTCGACGAGGTTGCCGGTCGGGAACATCGAGCCGCCCGCGCCTTCCTCCTCGGCGGCCGGATCCATGAACTCGAGCTGCACTTCCGCGGCCGGGAACGTGACGCCGTCGAGCTCGAAGTCGCCCGTCTCCTGCACCGCGCCGTTCGTGATCGGCACATGGGCAATGATCGTCTTGCCGATGTTCGCCTGCCAGATCCGCACGGTCGCGATGCCGTCGCGCGGCACGCGCGCCGGATCGACGAGGCCGCCGCCGATCGCGAACGGGCCGACCGCCGCCGACAGGTTGCCGCAGTTGCCGCTCCAGTCGACGAACGCCTTGTCGATCGACACCTGGCCGAACAGGTAGTCGACGTCGTGGCCGGGCCGCGTGCTCTTCGACACGATCACCGTCTTGCTGGTGCTCGACGTCGCGCCGCCCATCCCGTCGATCTGCTTGCCGTACGGATCGGGGCTGCCGATCACGCGCAGCAGCAGCGCGTCGCGCGCGGCGCCGGGCGCCTGCGCGGCCTCGGGCAGGTCCTGCAGGCGAAAGAACACGCCCTTGCTGGTGCCGCCGCGAATGTAGGTCGCGGGAATCCTGATTTGAGGGATGTGTGCCATGTCCGTGTTGTCGTAATGTGACTCGGGGCGGGGCGTCGCCGCCCCGCCGCGTGGCGCGCGTCAGCGCGCCGTCATGCCGCCTGCGACGATTCGAGGAAGTCCTGCGCGAAGCGCTGCAGCACGCCGCCCGCGTCGTAGATCGACACTTCCTCGGCCGTATCGAGCCGGCACGTGACCGGCACCGTGACGCGCTCGCCGTTCCTGCGGTGAATCACGAGCGTCAGGTCCGCGCGCGGCGTGCGCGCGCCGACCACGTCGAACGTCTCGGTGCCGTCGATGCCGAGCGTCGTCCGGTTGGTGCCCGGCTTGAACTCGAGCGGCAGCACGCCCATCCCGATCAGGTTCGTGCGGTGGATCCGCTCGAAGCCCTCGGCGACGATCACCTCGACGCCCGCGAGCCGCACGCCCTTCGCGGCCCAGTCGCGCGACGAGCCCTGGCCGTAGTCGGCGCCCGCGATCACGATCAACGGCTGCTTGCGATTCATGTACGTCTCGATCGCTTCCCACATCCGCATCACCGTGCCGTCCGGCTCGACGCGTGCGAGCGAGCCCTTCTTCACCGCGCCGTCGACCACCGCCATCTCGTTGACGAGCGTCGGGTTCGCGAAGGTCGCACGCTGCGCGGTCAGGTGGTCTCCCCGGTGCGTCGCGTACGAGTTGAAGTCTTCTTCCGGCAGGCCCATCTTCGCGAGGTATTCGCCGGCCGCGCTGTTCGCGAGGATCGCGTTCGACGGCGACAGGTGGTCGGTCGTGATGTTGTCGCCGAGCACCGCGAGCGGGCGCATCCCCTTGAGCGTACGCTCGCCGGCGAGCGCCCCTTCCCAGTACGGCGGCCGGCGAATGTACGTGCTCTGCGCGCGCCAGTCGTACAGCGGCGCCGCGCGCTCGCCCGCATCGGCCACGCGCGCGAACATCGGCTCGTAGACCTTGCGGAACTGCTCGGGCTTCACGCTCGACGCGACGATCGCATCGATCTCCTCGTCGGTCGGCCAGATGTCCTTCAGCGTGACGGGCTTGCCGTCCTGGTCGTGGCCGAGCACGTCCTTCTCGATGTCGAAGCGGATCGTGCCTGCGATCGCATACGCGACGACGAGCGGCGGCGACGCGAGGAACGCCTGCTTCGCATACGGATGGATGCGGCCGTCGAAGTTGCGGTTGCCGGACAGCACGGCGGTCGCGTACAGGTCGCGATCGACGATCTCCTGCTGGATCTTCGGATCGAGCGCGCCCGACATCCCGTTGCAGGTCGTGCACGCGAACGCGACGATGCCGAAGCCGAGCTTCTCGAGTTCCGGCAGCAGGTTCGCTTCTTCCAGATACAGTTCGACCGCCTTGGAACCCGGCGCGAGCGAGCTCTTCACCCACGGCTTGCGCGTGAGGCCGCGCGCGTTCGCGTTGCGCGCGAGCAAGGCCGCTGCGATCACGTTGCGCGGGTTGCTGGTGTTCGTGCAGCTCGTGATCGCGGCGATGATCACCGCGCCGTCGGGCATCTCGCCCGCCTTCTCTTCCCATTGGCCGGCAATGCCGCGCGCGGCGAGGTCCGACGTCGGCAGCCGCTTGTGCGGGTTCGACGGGCCGGCCATGTTGCGCACCACCGACGACAGGTCGAACGTCAGCGTGCGCTCGTACTGCGCGTGGTCCAGCGTGTCGGCCCACAGGCCGGCTTCCTTCGCGTACGTCTCGACCAGCTTCACCTGCTCGTCGCTGCGGCCGGTCAGGCGCAGGTAGTCGGTCGTCTGGCCGTCGATGAAGAACATCGCGGCCGTCGCGCCGTATTCGGGCGCCATGTTCGAGATCGTCGCGCGATCGCCGAGCGTGAGGCTCGCCGCGCCCGCGCCGCGGAATTCGAGGTACGCGCCGACCACCTTTTCCTTGCGCAGGAATTCGGTCAGCGCGAGCACCACGTCGGTCGCGGTGATGCCGGGCTGGCGCTTGCCGGTCAGCTCGACGCCGACGATGTCCGGCAGCCGCATCCACGACGCGCGGCCGAGCATCACGTTCTCGGCTTCCAGCCCGCCGACGCCGATCGCGATCACGCCGAGCGCGTCGACGTGCGGCGTGTGGCTGTCGGTGCCGACGCAGGTGTCCGGATACGCGACGCCGTCCTGCGCCTGGATCACCGGCGACATCTTCTCCAGGTTGATCTGGTGCATGATGCCGTTGCCCGGCGGGATCACGTCGACGTTCTCGAACGACTGCTTCGTCCACTCGATGAAGTGGAAGCGGTCCTCGTTACGGCGATCCTCGATCGCGCGGTTCTTCGCGAACGCGTCCGGATCGAAGCCGCCGCACTCGACGGCGAGCGAGTGGTCGACGATCAGCTGCACCGGCACGACCGGGTTCACCTTCGCCGGGTCGCCGCCGCGCTCGGCGATCGCGTCGCGCAGGCCCGCGAGATCGACGAGCGCCGTCTGGCCGAGGATGTCATGGCACACGACGCGCGCCGGGAACCACGGGAAATCGCGTTCGCGCTTGCGCTCGATGATCTGTTTCAGCGAATCGGCGAGGATCGCCGGATCGCAGCGGCGCACGAGATTCTCGGCGAGCACGCGCGACGTGTACGGCAGCGTGTCGTAGGCGCCGGGCGCGATCGCGTCGACCGCGGCGCGCGCGTCGAAATAATCCAGCGACGTGCCGGGCAGGGGTTTGCGGTAGGCGGTATTCATGATATGGGGGAAAGCTGGGAATTCATGAGCGGGGGAAGCCGACCGGCCTCCCCCGGCGCCCGATCAGCGCTTCTCGATCGGCACGAACTGCAGGTCTTCCGGACCGGTGTAGTTCGCGCTCGGGCGGATGATCTTGTTGTCGACGCGCTGCTCGATGATGTGCGCGGCCCAGCCGGACGTGCGCGAGATCACGAACAGCGGCGTGAACATCGCGGTCGGCACGCCCATCATGTGATACGACACGGCGCTGAACCAGTCGAGGTTCGGGAACATCTTCTTCGCGTCCCACATCACCGATTCGAGGCGCTCGGCGATGCTGTACAGCTTCAGGTCGCCCGCTTCCTTCGACAGCTTGTGCGCGACGCCCTTGATCACCTTGTTGCGCGGATCCGAGATCGTGTAGACCGGGTGGCCGAAGCCGATCACGACTTCCTTGTTCTCGACGCGGCGGCGGATGTCGGCTTCCGCTTCGTCCGGCGAGCGGTAGCGGCTCTGCACCTCGTACGCGACCTCGTTCGCGCCGCCGTGCTTCGGCCCGCGCAGCG
This sequence comes from Burkholderia stagnalis, assembly GCF_039848545.1. NCBI lineage: Bacteria > Pseudomonadati > Pseudomonadota > Betaproteobacteria > Burkholderiales > Burkholderiaceae > Burkholderia > Burkholderia stagnalis. The sequence goes on along the minus strand of NZ_CP156686.1, from coordinate 2,920,698 downwards.
CGCCGATCGCGCCGGTGATGGCCGAGTAGATGTCCGAGCCCGTGCCCGCGATCACGCGGCCCGTGAACGTCGACGCGTTGAACTCGTGCTCCGCGTACAGGATCAGCGACGTGTGCATCGCGTCGACCCACGACTTCGACGGCGCCTTGCCGTGCAGCAGGTGCAGGAAGTGGCCGCCGATCGAGTCGTCGTCGGTTTCGGTCTCGATGCGCTTGCCGTTGTGCGAGAAGTGATACCAGTACAGCAGGATCGAACCGAGCGATGCCATCAGGCGGTCGGCGATGTCGCGCGCGCCCGGCAGGTTGTGGTCGTCCTTCTCCGGCAGCACCGTGCCGAGCACCGACACGCCCGTGCGCATCACGTCCATCGGGTGCGCGGACGCCGGGATCTGCTCGAGCGCCGCCTTCAGCGCGTTCGGCAGGCCGCGCAGCGCGCGCAGCTTGGCCTTGTAGGCGGCCAGCTCGGTCAGGTTCGGCAGCGTTTCGTGCACGAGCAGGTGGGCGATTTCCTCGAACTCGCACGACTCCGCGACGTCGAGGATGTCGTAGCCGCGATAGTGCAGGTCGTTGCCGGTCTTCCCGACCGTGCAGAGAGCCGTGTTGCCGGCCGTCACGCCCGACAGCGCGACCGACTTCTTCGGCTTGAAGGCGCCTGCGGCGGCCGGTGCTGCTGCGTCTTTCGTCTCGCTCATGCTTTCATTCTCCATTTTGTCGGCCAGTGCTGGCGCTTCAGCGCCTGCTTTGGCCCCATGCAATGCTCAGATTCGTGTCTCGTGGGGAGGGGGCGCGGGTTACTTCTTGCCCTGCGCGAACAGCTCGTCGAGCTTCTGCTCGTAGGCGTGATAGCCGAGATAGTCGTACAGCTCGGCGCGCGTTTGCATCGTCGGCACGGCAGCCTTCTGCGTGCCGTCGCGGCGCAGCGTCTCGTAGAAATTCAGCGCGGCCTTGTTCATCGCGCGATACGCGCCGCAGCAATACAGCGCGATGTCGACGTTCGCCTCGCGCAGTTCGTCGAGCGTGAACAGCGGCGTCGAGCCGAATTCGGTCAGGTTCGCGAGGATCGGCACCTTCACCGCGGCCTTGAAGCGGCGATAGTCGTCGAGCGTCTTCATCGCTTCCGGGAAGATCATGTCCGCGCCGGCCTCGACATAGGCCACCGCGCGCTCGATCGCCGAGTCGATCCCTTCGGCGGCGGCCGCATCGGTGCGCGCCATGATCACGAACTGATCGTCGGTACGCGCATCGACCGCGGCCTTGACGCGATCGACCATCTCTTCGATCGGCACGACTTCCTTGCCCGGACGGTGGCCGCAGCGCTTCTGGCCGACCTGGTCCTCGAGGTGCACGGCGGCGACGCCGGCCTTGATGAACGAGCGGACCGTGCGCGCGATGTTGAACGCGCCGCCCCAGCCCGTATCGATATCGACGAGCAGCGGCAGGTCGGTCGCGTTGGTGATCCGGTTCGCGTCGATCAGCACGTCTTCCATCGTGCTGATGCCGAGATCGGGGATGCCGAGCGAATTCGCGGCGACGCCGCCGCCCGACAGGTAGACGGCCTTGAAGCCGACGGCCTGGGCCATCTTGGCCGCGTAGGCGGTGATCGCGCCGACCACCTGCAGCGGCTGCTCGGCCGCGACTGCCGCACGGAATTTCGCGCCGGCGCTTTGAAGATGCGTATTGCTCATGAACGGCCTCCTGATGGAACGTCCGTTGAAACAGCAAATACCGGGCCAGCTCGCGTGCCGGCGCTAACTCACTGATTCTTAAGCAACCGACCGGTGGCCTGGCTGGCCCGGTGATTTCAAATCAGAAACCCGTGGTTCCAAAACTGAAATCCAACGCGCATAATCGGCCGTCATGGACATCTCCGCGATCAAGCTCGGCGGCCCGGCCGAGCGCACCGTGCGGCCACGCGTGTGGGCCATGGGCATCAGCCGCCTGCGGGATCTCTTTCGCGAGATCGCCGGCGAATTCGACGAGCGCGCCGACGTGCGGATCGTGTCGCGCGCGTACGAGGAAGCGCTCAACGCGATCGCCGAGGCCGGCGCCGCGCGGCCCGACGTGATCGTCGCGGCCGGCTCGAACGGCGGCTTCCTGAAGACCCGCGCGCAGGTGCCGGTCGTGGTCGTCACGCCCACCGGCTTCGACGTGATGCAGGCACTCGCCCGCGCCCGGCGCGACGCGTCGCGGATCGCGCTCGTCAGCGCAGGCGAGACGCCGCCCGAAGTGCGCCGCTTCGTCGCCGCGTACGGCCTCGACGTGGAGTTTGCGTCATATCAGTCCGCGCAGGAAGCGGAATCGTGCGTGCACGAATTGCGCGACCGCGGCATCGAGACGATCGTCGGCCCGGGGCTCGTCACCGATCTCGCGGCGAGCGTCGGCATGGGCGCCGTGTTCCTGTATTCGCACGCCTCGGTGCGCAAGGCGATCGACACCGCACTCGAAGTCGCGTACGCGACGCATGCCGAGGCGCTGCGCCGCCAGCGCCTCGACAACCTGCTCCAGCACCTGCGCGACGGCGTCGTCGCGCTCGATGCGCGCGGCCGCGTCGAGGCGATCAACGAGCGGCTCGCGCTCGCGCTCGGGGTCGAACCCGCGGCGGCCGTCGGCCGCGCGCTCATCGACCTGACGCCGGAGCTGCGCACGCTGCGCGGCGACGACGGCGATGCGCTCGCGACCGTGCGCGGCGTGCGCTACGTCGTGCATCGCGGGCCGCTCGTCGATCGCGGCGTCACGTCGGGCAGTGTGCTGACGTTCCAGGAATCGCGCGCGGTCGAACGGCTCGACCGTGCGCTGCGTTCGCAGCCGAACACGCAGCAGTTCGCGGCGCGCTACACGCTCGACGACGTGGTCGGCGCGTCCGCGCCGATGGCGCGCGTGCGCGACCTCGTGCGCCGCTACGCGAAATCCGATGCGACCGTGCTCGTGCTCGGCGAAAGCGGCACCGGCAAGGAGATGATCGCGCAGAGCCTGCACGCGCTGTCCGCGCGGCGCAGCTACCCGTTCGTCGCGATCAACTGCGGCGCGTTTCCGGAGGCGTTGCTCGAAAGCGAGCTGTTCGGCTACGAGGAAGGCGCGTTCACCGGCGCGCGGCGCGGCGGCAAGACGGGCCTGTTCGAGGCCGCGCACCGCGGCACGCTGTTCCTCGACGAGATCGGCGAGATGCCGCCGTCGCTGCAGAGCCGGCTGCTGCGCGTGCTGCAGGAGCGCGAGGTGATCCGCCTCGGGTCGACCGAGCCGATCCGCATCGACGTGCGCGTGATCGCCGCGACGCACCGCCCGCTGCTCGCGGCCGTCGAGGACGGCACGTTCCGCGCGGATCTCTATTACCGGCTCAACATCCTGAACGTCGGCCTGCCGCCGCTGCGCGAGCGCCCGGCCGACATTCCCGCGCTCGCGGCCGCGCTGCTGGTGCAGGCCGCGCGGCGCGAAGCGCGGCTCGCGGACAGCCTGCGCGATGCCGGCGACGCGGCGCGCGTGCTCGACGCGACGCAGCCGATCCTGATGCGCTACCGGTGGCCCGGCAACGTGCGAGAACTGCAGAACGTGATCGAGCGGATCGCGGTGGAGCTGGCGGAGGAAGCGGACGCCGACGCCGGCCGGACGGGTGCGGCCGGCATGCTCGCGCCGGACGCGCTGCGGGTCATCGCGCCGGAACTGTTCGCGGTGCCGGCCGACGCCGCCGCGGACGACGCACCGACGCTGCAGGCGCGCCGCCGCCGCGCGGAAGCCGACGAAATCCGCGCGGCGCTCGACGCATGCGGCGGCGATCGCGACCGCGCATGCGCGATGCTCGGCATCAGCAAGACGACGATGTGGCGGAAATTGTCGGGCAGGTAGGCGCGGGACTGCCCGGCATGCGCCGCGTCACTGCGCGGCGCGCGTGCGCTGCAGCTGCTCGCCGAGCCCTTCGACGCCGAGCCGCACCGTCTGCCCCGGCTTCAGGTACACCGGCGCCGGCTTGATGCCCATCCCGACGCCCGGCGGCGTGCCGGTCGTGATCACGTCGCCCGGCTGCAGGCTCGTGCAGCGCGACAGGTACGCGATCAGCTGCGCGACCGTGAACACCATCGTGCGCGTGTTGCCCTTCTGGTAGCGATGGCCGTCGACCTCGAGCCACAGGTCGAGCTGCTGCGGATCGGGCACGTCGTCGCGCGTGACGAGCCACGGGCCGATCGGGCCGAACGTGTCGAAGCCCTTGCCCTTGTCCCACTGGCCGCCGCGCTCGATCTGCCATTCGCGTTCGGACACGTCGTTGACGACGCAATAGCCCGCGACGCAGTCGAGCGCGCGCGCCTCGTCGACGTCCTTGCACGCGGTGCCGATCACCACACCCAGCTCGACTTCCCAATCGGTCTTCACCGAGCCTTTCGGAATGTCGATGCCGTCGTTCGGGCCGCACACCGAGCTCGTCCACTTGCCGAACACGACCGGCTCCTTCGGCACGGGCATCCCTGCTTCGGCCGCGTGATCGGCATAGTTCAGGCCGATGCCGATGAACTTGCCGATCCGTCCGACGCACGGGCCGATGCGCGGCTCGCCGGATACGAGCGGCAGCGTCGCCGGATCGATGGCGCGCAGCCGCGCGAGGCCGGCATCGGACAGCACGTCGCCGGCGAGATCCGCCACGTGTGCCGACAGATCGCGAATCCGGCCGTCCGCGTCGAGCATGCCGGGTTTTTCCTGGCCGAGGGGGCCATAGCGAAGCAGTTTCATCGAACTCAACCTCTCTTATCGGATGGGACAGGATACCGACGCACGCGGCAGCGTGCCGCGAAGCGCCGGAGTCACGCGTCGATCGCCGATCTTTGTACCACCTGCGGCCGGCCGCGAAATGACGCGCGACGCATACCGACTATTGCAGCGCGCGCTGGCGTTGCGACGCAGCATCGCGGCCGTCGCTTCCGGCCCCATCTCATTGATTCATCATACGAAACAAATGTGCATTTTATTTCCATATTTGTCATCGAGATGGCCTATCATCCTTTCCTGTTTAGTAACGATCGGTAAAAAGACGCCGCATTAATTCCAAATTGTTTGTTGTTATGCTCGACCGAAGTGCGCTCACCGACAGCCGCGAGCTTTGCATATGGGCGTTGCAAAGCCGTCATGCGTGTTCTGTCAACCGATCGTGAGCATTTCACCGACCCACGATACCAACGCAATGCAGATCATCAATGACCGCCTCCCCGTTGACGACGCCCACGGAGACGGCGGGGGACTTGAACGCTATCGCGCCCCCGCGCTCGACAAGGGGCTCGACATCCTCGAGTTGCTGTCCGAGCAGAAGGAAGGGCTCACCCGCACGGAAATCACGAAGGAACTCGGCCGCAACGCGAGCGAGATCTACCGGATGCTTGAACGCCTGGTCGCGCGCCGCTACGTGATGCGCTCCACGGGCGGCGACCGCTACACGCTCAGCCTCAAGCTGTTCGCGCTCGCGCATCGCCATCCGCCGATGAACCGCCTGATTGCCGAAGCGCTGCCGCCGATGCAGCGGTTCGCCGATCTGGCCGAGCAATCCTGCCACCTGTCCGTCTACGATCGCGGCAACCTGCTCGTGATCGCGCAGGTGGACGCGCCCGGCCAGTGGGGCGTGTCGGTGCGGCTCGGCTCGCGCATCGGGCTGGCCGATTCCACGTCGGGCCGCGTGCTGCTGGCGTTCCAGTCGTCCGAGCACCGCGCGACTATGCTGACCGAGCATCGCAAGGGCAGGGGCGACGCGCCGCTGAACGAGCAGGAACTCGCGCAGGCATGCCAGACGATCCGCCAGGACGGCTTCGTGTGCCAGGACAATCAACAGGCGTTCGGCATCACGGACCTCGGCGCGCCGATTCTCGGCCCGTCCGGCCACGCGATCGCCGCGCTGACCTGCCCGTACATGCGCCGCATCGATACGAGCACGGCCCCCTCCATCGACGAGGCGCTCGAGCGGCTGCGCGCCGCCGCCGCGACACTGTCGATGGGCCGCGCCGGCGCGAACTGACGGGCGGCCGCGCGTACCACTGCGACGCCGGTGCGATGCCGGCGCCGCGGTGGCATCGCGCGCGCCGCTTCCGGCATGGCGGCTACGCTAAAATAGCGGCCCTCTCCAAAACTACGGCGGCCGGCCATGCCGGCGGCCGTGTCTGATGAATGTCATGGCCAAACTTCTGAGCGATCTCGAATTCCAGCGTTTCTCCGAACTCCAGCAGAAGCAGGCAAGCTTCACGATCACGCCCGAAGAGGCGGACGAACTGCGCGACATCGTCGCGCGCGCGCAAAAGAAGCGCGACGACCGCGCTGCCGCGATGCAGGCGATCGAAAACTACATCGAGCAGTTCGACATCACGCCGGACGAGCTTTTCTCGCCCGAGCAGATCGGCGACGCCGCCCGCACCTACGGGCTCATCACCGCAGCCAAGAAAGAGCGCACGCTGCCGCCGTCGATCACGTTCAACGGCAAGCCGTATCAATGGACCAAGACGCTCCCGGACGACGTGCGCGGCGCGCTGTTCGACGCGTTCACGGCCGGCGAATCCGTCAAGCGCTTCATCGCGATGCCGAAGGACGGCGCGCGCTGTGCGCTGACGATCGCGCGTCTCGAGCGCGAAACGGGCGCTGTCTACGCCGACCTGCACCTTGAAGAACTCGCGATTTCGCGCGAGCAGGTGAACGACGCGGCGACGAAACTGGCCGCCTGACCCCGCGGCCGCACATGGCCGACACCGGCGCGCCGTGCTGCAATGGCCGGCGCCGCACCCATGGGAGCCCGGCGTGCGCCGGCTCCCGAAAAGCCTCACTTCATGCTCCCGCAAGCGCTCACCTGCGCATCCCGAAAGGGCTCACCTCAGCTTCCCGCAGACGCTCACCTCAGCTTCCCGAAAAGGCTCACTGTCGTCTCCTGAAAAGGCTCACCGAGGTCTCCCGAAAAGACTCACCTTGGCCTCCCGGAACGGCTCACCCAGGGCTCCCGGAGAGGCTCACCGGCCTATCCCGAAAGGGCTCACCGATGTCTCCCGAAAGCGCTCACCAGGCGTTCCCGGAAAGGCTCACTACGGCTTCCCGAAAAAGCTCACCTTTGATATTCCGGCGACGCAAAGGCATCGCGAAGCTTGCGTTGCTGCCGCTTCGCCACGCTTCAATGTCGCGGCCGGATCGTTGCCAGCGCATCGATTCAGCGTGCGGCCGATGGCGGGGCGACACCGCAGACGTCACGCGTCGGCCTGCAGCTTCATCCTGAAGCCCACGACGCCGGGTTCCTCCGTCGACGTGACCGCGAACCCGCATGCTCGCGCCAGCGAGATCATCGGCGTGTTCTCGCGCAGCGCCTCGCCGACCATCCACGGGGTGCCGCGCGACCGCGCATATTCGATGATGCGCGCCATCAGCAGACGCCCAAGCCCCTTGCCCTTCTGATCGGGCCGGATCGCGATCGCGAACTCGGTCGTCTCGTTGTCCGGATCGGTCACCGCGCGCACGGCGCCCAGCGTGTGCGACTGGCCGGCGCCGTCGTCGACCGACGCGATGAATGCCATCTCGCGGTCGTAGTCGATCTGCGTCATGCGCGCGAGCTGCGAGTGATCGAAGCTGCGCACCGCGCCGAAGAAGCGCATCCGCAGATCTTCCGGCGTCATCGCGCCGAGCAGTTCGTTGTGCGCGGCCTCGTCCTCCGGGCGGATCGGCCGGATCGTCATCGTCCCGCCCTCCCACGCGAGCGTTCGCTCGAGATGGCGCGGATACGGCATGATCGCGAGCCGGCTGCGGCCCGTCGCCAGCGTGATGCGCGGCGCCACCACCCGCACGCGATCGGGCAATACGCGCAGCGTGACCGTCATCGCGACCACTTCGCGCACGTCGCACACCACCTGCGACAGCGCGGTGAACGCGCCGAGCGCGGGTTCGACCGGCGTGCGGCGCGCGTACGGCGAGCGCTCCATCACCGCGCGTGCGAGCACGGTGTTTAGCGGCGGCAGCCCGTAGACGACGAACGGCGCCGACGCGCCGTCCGGCGGCGGCACCGCATAGCGGAAGACCGGGCCGAAGTTCGGGTCGTCGTGCATGTCGACCGTCACGTCGACGATCGCCGCATCCGGCGCGTCGCCCGGCGCCGCACCTTGCAGGCCGAAATGGGACAACCACTGCGCCGCGGCCTCGCCCGCGAGTTCGTGCTGCCCCGCTTCCACCATCCGGCGCGCCGCATCCTGCGCGGACGCGACGCACGCCGCCGGCTGCGGCGGCGTGGCCTCCGGCGTCTGCATCAACAGCTCGCGGCCGAGGTTGTAGTCGACGAGACGCGCGTACGCACGCGCGAGCCGCTGCGGCGTCGTATGCACGGGAATGCCGTTCGCATGCAGCGCGTCGCGCGTCGCCGCGTCGACCGCGCCGAAGAAACACGCGAGGATGCCGCGATGCGCATGCTGGCGCGTGTCGATCAGCATGCGCGCGACGGCGTCGGCCGGCGCGCTGTGCGACGTCGAATGCACGACGAACAGCGTGCCGGTTTGCGGAAACGGCGCAAGCGCGCGCACCACCGCGCCGAAATGCTCGGGGCGTGCGTCGTCGCCGAGCGTCAGTGGATTGGCGGGCGCGTCGAGGTGCGGCAGCGCGGCGGAGACGGCCGCCGTGGCCGCCTCAGGCCATTCGGCCAGCACGTCGCGCACCTCCGCGACGGCATCGACCGCGAGCTTCGCGACGCCCGCGTCGCTCGTCACGAGGGTCGCCGCACCACGCGCCGTGACACGGCCGACGCCGAGCGTCTCGATCTCGTCGAGCAGATCGTCGAGCGCGTCGACCCGCACCATCCCCGCGCGCTGAAACGCCGCCGTATACAGCGCATCGCCCGGATCCGCCCGGCCGGTGCGCAACGCGAGCACGGGCTTGTTGCGCGCGGCCGCACGCGCGGCCGACATGAACTTGCGCGCCGCCTGCACGGTGTCGAGCTCGAGCAGGATCGCCCGCGTGCCGGGATCGCTCGCCAGGTAGTCGAGCACGTCGCCCGCGTCGACATCGGCCTCGCCGCCCAGCGCGACGACGTGCGAAAAGCCGAGGCCGCGCGCCTGCGCCCAGCCGAGCACGGCGTTCGTCAGCGCGTTCGACTGCGACACCCAGGCGACGCCGCCGGGGCGCACCGTATAGGCCGGCGCGCCGAAATGCGCATGCCGCGCCGGCGACAGCACGCCGAGGCTGCCCGGCCCGACGATACGGAGGACGAACGGCCGCGCCGCCTTGAGCGTGCGCTCGAGCGCCGCGCGATCCGCGGCAGTGCGCACCTCGCCGACGATCACCGCGACCCGTGTGCCGAGGGCACCAAGCTTCTGCACGATGCCGGGCCAGGTCGCGGGCGGCGTGCAGATCACGGCGACCGACGGCGGCGCCGGCAGCCGGCCGACGTCCGCGACGACGGGGTAGCCGTTCAACTCGCGGTGCTTCGGGTTGACCGGCCACACGGCCCCCTGGAACGCGCCGTCGAGCACGCGCGCCCACACCATCGCGCCGATACTGCCCGCGCGCGGCGACGCACCGATGACCGCAACGGACCTGGGCTGGAACAGCGCATCGAGATGGCGAACAGTCACATCGGCTCCATACGGTAAGGAAAGACGGCCGGCCCCGGCTCGGCGAGCCGCGCGCCCGGTCGACGCGAGTTCAAGCATAGGCGAACCGCCCGCGGCTGCCTATATGCCGAACGGCCAGCTACCTGCCCGCGATCAAGCCGCGCATCATGCATTCATGCAGCACCTCGGCAACGGCAACGCGGCCGACCTGGCAAAGGTGAGGATTTACAGGAGCGAAGGTGAGAATGTTCGGGAATTGCGCGCCGGAATGCGCGAAAACGCCAAAGGTGATGAAAACATGCGCGGCACATGCACCACGCGCATCGCGCGCGGGAGCACATGGGCGACATGCGATTACCGCGCTGTTTACCGGAAATCGGCGCGACATGCGGATAAATCGCGGCGCTTTAACGGATTGGCGTACGGCAATCGCACCGCGCGCCGTCGCGATTCGGCGAATCGCCCTGCTTCGCGCCGCCCCAAAAACAAAACGGTGCGATGGCCATTCGGCCATGCGCACCGTCAGTCAGCGCGGGAAAGGTGAGGCTTTTCGGGAGTCAGTCCTTGATCAGGAAACGCGCCCGGTTCTTGCCGAGCCAGGCCGGCGCACGGCCGCGGCCACTCCAGGTTTCGCCGGTCTTCGGATTGAGATACTTCGGCGGCAGCGGACGCTTGGCCTTGACAGGCGCGGCCGTGGAACGGAAGCCGAGTTCCTCCGGCGTAATGTCGAATTCCTCGATCTTCGCGCGGATCGACGCGATGGCGTCGGTAATCGCCTTTTCGCGTTCCTTATCGATCTTCTGCTGAAGCTTTTCGAGTTGCGCTGTCAGTTGCCTGTAGGTCGCCATATGGATGGAGTTCCCTGAGTGTTATTTATGAAAAATAGGTGACTCGAAGCAAATAGAAAAGGCCCCGGCGCGATCGGGAAACTCCTCGGCCTGAGAAAACGGGATCAATAACCGCTTTTCTTCTTGCATGCGAAGAGAAGGCTCCTTACGCCGCCGTCGACCGACTGCTGCAGCACGTCGAATTCGCCATTGCAGGTGGCGCGTGCGTTGTCCGTGCAATTGCTCCACGAATCGCCGCTCGTGCATTGCACCAGCGTGGTCGGACGCCCATCCGAAGTAAACAGCGGGGCACTTCCGCCGCATCCCCCGAGCGCCGCCATGAGAGCCATCGCCCCGGCCTGTCGCATCAGCGCTCCAGGCCGTCGACAGACCGACGCAAGCATGTGTTTCATTGTTCTTTCCGTCAACCTTTTTTTAAATGTCGCGAGTATGCCATGTCATTCCGCACACGCGTCAATTCGGCACCCGGTCGGGCCGCGCGCGCGTCTTGTACGGCACCGACCGGTGCGGATCGTCGGTGATGCGAACGAAAACCTGCTCGACGTCGGGCAGCGCCTCCAGCTCCCGCTGCAGCGCCGCACGATCGAACGACGCGCTCGCGCATCCTTCCACGTAGATGAACCGCCGCTGCACGGTGATCCACAGACTCGTGCCGCCCAGGCTTGCCGAGCCGGCGAAGTGCGCCTTCGCCGCGTCCGCGATCGGCGCGTCGTACATATACGAGTTCGGCTTCGTGCAGCGATGCGCGAGCCAGCAGGTCGTGCCGCGCTCGGCGCGGTAATGCGCGTCGTCCGCCATCTCCGCCTTGGTCATCCACGGCCCGAGCGGCACCGGGCATCCGGCGACGTCCTGCGACAGCGCGACGAACGGATCGTTGTACCAGTTGCGCCGCGCGGCCTGCTCGCCGGCCGCGTCCTGTTGCGCACGCGCGGATGCCGCCAGCACGGACGCCGCCAGCGTCACGGCCAGCCACCGCGCGATGCAGGTTCGCTTCATTGCCGCCTCCTCGTTCGGGCCGCGCCGGCACGCGCGGCACTACCAGTCGATGCCCAGCGCCGCCAGCTTCTTGTAGAACGTCGCGCGCCCGATGCCGACACGCGCGGCCGCGTCCACCACCCTGCCGTTGCAGGCGGCGAGCGCATCGGTCAGGAACTGGCGCTCCCAAGCGGCCAGCGCGTCGGCATACGAGACGGACGGCGCCGCGCCCGCGTCCGGCTCAGCCGGCGGCAACGCGGCCGCGCCCGGCGCGTGCGGCATGCCGTCGGGCTGCGCACGCGCGGGCCCGAGGAACGGCGCAAGCGCGCGCGCATCGATCACCGAACGATCGGACAGCATCAGCGCGCGCTCGAGCGTATTGCGCAGCTCGCGCACGTTGCCCGGCCACGGATACGCGCACAGCATCCGCAGCGCATCGTCGGTCAGTTCGCAGTGCGCAGCGCGCCCGTGCTGCGCGGCAAGCTCCTCGAGCGTCGCATAGACGAGCGCCGCGATGTCGGACGCACGCTCGCGCAGCGGCGGCGCATGAATCGTCAGCACATTGAGCCGGTAATAGAGATCCGCGCGGAAGCGGCCGGCGGCGACGAGTGCCGGCAGGTCGGCCGAGGTCGCCGCGATGATCCGCACGTCGGCGCGCACGATGCGGTTCGAGCCGACCGGTTCGAATTCCTTGTCCTGCAGCACGCGCAGCAGCTTGCCCTGCAGCGGCAGCGGCATGTCGCCGATCTCGTCGAGAAACAGCGTGCCGCGATCGGCCAGCTCGAACTTGCCGACGCGCCCCTTGCGGTCGGCGCCCGTATACGCGCCGGGCGCCGCACCGAAGAACTCGGTTTCGAGCAGCGTGTCGGGAATCGCGGCGACGTTCACGGTCACGAGCGGCTGGAGCGCGCGCGCGGACGCCGCATGGATCGCATGCGCGAGCAGCTCCTTGCCGGTGCCGGTCTCGCCGAGCAGCAGCACCGGCGAATCGACCTGCGCGGCGCGGCGCGCCTGGCGCTTGGTCTCGAGGCTCGCCGCGCTGGTGCCGACGAAGCTCGCGAACGTGTACTTCGCGCGGCGCGCCTGCGCGAGCGAGCGCTGCGTCGCGATCAGCTGCTGCTGCAGCTGCACGTAGCGGGAAAAGATCGGCGTCAGGGTCTTCAGCTGGTCGAACAGCGCGAAGCCGATCGCGCCGACCGTCTCGCCCGCCTCGTTCTTCAGCGGCAGGCGGGTCACGACGAGCGGCTCGCGGCCCGTCTCCATGATGTCGAGCAGGATCGGCTGCCCGGTCGACACGACCTCGCGCATCAGGCTGTGCGGAATCACGGCCTCGCAGTCGAGCCCGACCGCCTGCTGTGGATCGGCGAAACCGAAACGCGCCGCATAGCGCTCGTTCATCCATACGATGCGCGCGTCGTGATCGACGATCAGCGTGCCGGCGCTCGAATCCTCGAACGTCCTGAACAGCGATTCGGCGGCGCGCCGCAGCACGTCGCCGTAATCGACGGGCAAGCGCGCCCAGTCGTTCATCATCGTGTCGTCGTCTCCACGTATTTTTGTTGTCGAATGTCTCCGGAACGAGACGGATTATCTCATTCCGGAGACATCCCGCAATGCCTTGCCGGATCGCATTCCGTACGGTTTCCGGGGTCGTCCGTGCGGCCAACCTGTCTCCAGATCAAGACGATTTATGTAGAATCGCCTGAAGATTGGCCGGCACGGGCCCGCCGGCCACCTCCGGATCCGCGTCCGGCGGCGCACGGCGGCCGGTGGCACGAAACCTGCACGAACCTGAGCCGGTCCACCGCGGCGGCTCGCCGCACGACCGAACAACAACCAAAGCCATTAGGAGACTCTCTTGTCTTTCGTGATCGTCCTCGCCGCGTTGGCGTTCCTGATGTTCGCCGCGTATCGCGGCTACAGCGTGATCCTGTTCGCGCCGATCGCCGCGCTCGGCGCGGTGCTCATGACCGATCCGGCCGCCGTCGCGCCGGTGTTCTCCGGCATCTTCATGGAGAAGATGGTCGGCTTCGTCAAACTGTATTTCCCGGTGTTCATGCTCGGTGCGGTGTTCGGCAAGGTGATCGAACTGTCCGGCTTCTCCGAGTCGATCGTCCACGCGGCGATCCGCTACATCGGCCGCTCGCGCGCGAATGCGGTGATCGTCGCGGTGTGCGCGCTGCTCACCTATGGCGGCGTGTCGCTGTTCGTCGTCGTGTTCGCGGTGTATCCGTTCGCGGCCGAACTCTACCGCCAGAGCAACATTCCGAAGCGGCTGATGCCCGGCGCGATCGCGCTCGGCGCGTTCTCGTTCACGATGGATTCGCTGCCCGGCACGCCGCAGATCCAGAACATCATCCCGACCACGTTCTTCAAGACGACCGCCTGGGCCGCCCCGGCACTCGGCACGATCGGTTCGGTGTTCATCATCGTCGTCGGCCTGTCGTATCTCGAATGGCGCCGCCGCGTCGCGATGGCGAAGGGCGAAGGCTACGGCACGTCGCTCGTCAACGAGCCGGAGCGCGTCGTGACCGATTCGCTGCCGAACCCTGTTCTCGCGATCCTGCCGCTGATCCTCGTCGGCGTGTCGAACTTCGCGCTCACGAAGCTGATTCCCGTCTGGTACGGCAGCACGTCGTACACGGTCACGCCCGACGTGCTGCCCGGCGTGCATACGCCGGTCACGACGTCGATCAAGACCGTCGTCGCGATCTGGTCGGTCGAGGCCGCGCTGCTGCTCGGCATCCTGCTCGTGATCGCCACGTCGTTCCGGCGCGTCAGCGAGCGCTTCGCGGCCGGCTCGAAAGCGGCGGTCGGCGGTGCGCTGCTCGCCGCGATGAACACCGCGTCGGAGTATGGCTTCGGCGGCGTGATCGCCGCGCTGCCGGGCTTCCTCGTCGTCGGCGATGCGCTGAAGAGCATTCCGAACCCGCTCGTCAACGCGGCCGTGTCGGTCAGCTCGCTCGCCGGCATCACCGGCTCGGCGTCCGGCGGCATGAGCATTGCGCTCGCCGCGATGTCGGACCTGTTCGTCAAGGGCGCGCAGGCGGCGAACATCCCGCTGGACGTGCTGCACCGGGTCGTCGCGATGGCGAGCGGCGGCATGGACACGCTGCCGCACAACGGCGCGGTGATCACGCTGCTCGCGGTCACGGGCCTCACGCACCGCGAGTCGTACCGCGACATCTTCGCGGTGACGCTCATCAAGACGCTGGCGGTGTTCTTCGTGATCGCGGTGTATTACGCGACGGGGCTCGTGTAAGCGCGACACCGCAACGCGCAGCCCTCCATCGCGCGAGGGCCGCTTCCCCGGGGGCAGGCAAACCGATGCGTTTGGCCTGCCCCGTTCTTCATTCGGCGCGGAGACTGCCGGTGCGTGCGCCGTCGATCCCGGAAACCGGGCTACCTGCTCAACGCGGCTCGACCGCCGCCTTCGCGTACGACTCGCGCTCGATCTCCAGTATTTCCGCACACAGCTGCAAATGGGTTCCGGACGGCGCGCGGCAGCATTGCGCCAATACCGACAGCACCTGTTCCGACAACGCACGCTTCACGTCGGCGGACCGTCCGCCGAGAATCGCGAGCTTCGCGTGGGCGAACGCGCGCGGCGCGTGCGCGGTGCCGACGGCGAACGTGTCGAAGCACGATGCGCGGCTCTTGATGTCGAGTTCGTCGAAATGGCCGGATGCGGCGAGCGCCTCGTTGAGCGCGACGAGCGTCGCGCGGGCGTCGAATCCGTCGAGGTTGCCGGAATATTCAAGCGTCAGATGGGGCATGGCGTCGTAGTGATGAGTGAAGTCGCCGCGCGCCGGAGCATCGATGCCGGGCCGGCGCGCGGAAGACGCCCATAGTACCTGCTGATGCGCCGCCGCCGCGCGCCGGCGGCGCATCCTTTCCGCTAGGTCTTCACCGGCTGGAGCAGCCGCTCGCACGCGGCCGCCTGCGGATCACCGGCCGGCAGCTTCCCGCACACATCGTCGAATTGCTTCACGACGGTCCGGACCGACGCATCGTGCGCGCCGCCGTTACGCCAGCGCGTCAGTTGCGTGACCACCTTCGTCAGCGCCCGCAGGTTCGCACCGTAGAACGCGTCGCGGGTCTGCCCGGCCTGCGCCAGCACGCTGCCCGCGATCCCTTCGATCCGCGCCGCATCGTCCGGCCCGAGCTCGACCGCGTTCGCGAAATAGGTCGCGCCCCAGCGCAGCCGCGTCGCGGTGCCCGTCGCGCTCTCGTACGCCTTGCGGTACCAGTCGAGCGCCGCGGCCTTGTCGCCGCGCGCCTTCGCATTCGCCGCGAGCCCGGACATGAAGTAATACGGCGTTGCCGAATGCCCCAGTTCGGCCTTCAGCAACGTGTCGGACGCATCGAGCAGCCCGGCATCCGTCAGCGTATCGGCCGCCTCGCTGACGAGCGCCTGGCGCTCGTACACATTCGCCGCGCCCTGGATCGCCGCGGCCGTGCGCTGGCGCACCGCGCCGACGAGCGCCGGCGCATCGAGCGGCGTGCCCTTGCGGGCATCGCCGCGCGCAAGCAGCACGCGGCCGTGCAGCGCCATCAGGCGATCGATCGACGACAGCGTGCGATCGTCCGACAGCCGTGCGAGCGCCGCGTCATACGCATCGCGCAACTGCACGCGCCGGGCCGCATCCGTGCCGAGATACGCGACGACGCCCGCGGGCGCCGCGATCAGCACGTCGGCGTCGGCACGCGAGGTCGCGGCATCGCGCAGCACCGTGCGCAACGCATCGGCGCCGGCCGCCTTGTCGAGCGCACCGGCCTGCGCGGGCTCTCCGTTCGCGGCGACCACCACCGATTTCAGCTCGAGCCGCAGCGCATCGCCCTTCGCACCGGCGGCCTGCGCGCGTCGCGCGAGCGTCTGCAGCGTCTCGGCGACGCGATCGCCGGGCACCGGCAGCGCGCCGTCGGTATCCCACGAATAGTCAGCCAGCATGCGCCACTCGTCGCGCGTCACCGTCGCGCCGCCGGACGCATCGCCCTTCAGCGCGTTCGCGAGCGTCTGCCGCACCGGATGCGCGGCGTTCATGCCGAGCGACAGCGCGCGCATGTAGCGGTCGAGATCGGCCTCGCCCGGCAGCCGCGTGACCTCGGTGCCGTCCGGGCGGAACAGGATCATCGTCGGATAGCCGCGCACCTTGAAGCGCTCGCCGAGCTTCTGCGCGCTCTCGGTGTCACCGTCGAGATACACCGGCACGAAGAACGACGAGCGCGAGCGGAATGCCTGCTGGCTGAACACCGTCGACTTCACCTGGTTGCAAGACGGGCACCACACCGCGCCCCAGTAGAGCAGCAGCGGTTTGCCGGTCCGTTTCGCCAGCGCGAACGCGGCGTCGACGTCGCCTTGCTGCCAGGCGATGCCGGGCGGCACATGCACGGGCTCGCGCGGCGTCTCGGCCGCGAATGCCGCGCTTGCCGCCGCAAGCAGCCATGCGGCGGTCAGGGTCCGGATAGAGGTTTGCATCGATGCGGTCTCCATGGATCGTTAAGGCCGCGCAACGCACGCTGCATGCGCCGCGGCCGTGAAACGCGAATCGCGCGCACGCAGCGCACGGCTCGCCGCAAACATTTGCGAATGCGTCCGGACAGCGAAATACGCGCCGTTTTCGCTCGACACCGTTCGCGGCACTCGCGAACGCGCGCGTATTCCGGCCGGCATTCGGCCAATCGTAGAACGATACGGATCGTGCATCCAGATGAAAACGAATCAATTTTCAATTAGATATGAAATGGAATTTCCTGACGCATTTCCACCCCGCCCCGCATTGCGCGACAACGCGATCGAATCTGGAACAATTACCGACTTTCATCCGCTTTTTATTGCCATTCAGGCCGAATTTCCGCGTTGCGCGCCGACCTGTGCACGAATTGGAAATTTGCAATATTCGCATTCACCGAAGCGTGTATAGTTGCGCCGTCGAAAATTCGCGCGCGCTTCTTCCGCCGGAATCGTTCCGGCCATGTCTGTCCATTCGCCGTATTCGCGTGCGCTTTAAAAAATCACCGAATCCAGGGCCAGGACTGTCATGACGCAGCCAGAGATCATCATTTCCACCGACGCGGTCGAACCCGGGCTGCGCAATGATTTCTGGCGCGAGGTCACGCTGCCCGTGTTTGAAACGACACCGCTCGGCGACGGCGCGAACGCCACGCTGGCGGGCACCATCCAGAGCCGGCCGGTCGGCGGCCTGCTGATGGGCGAGACGACCTTCAACGCGCAGCAATACCGGCGTGACCGGCGCGTGATTGCGCAGGGCGGACTCGATGACTACGTGATCCAGGTCATCACCGCCGGATCGCTGCGCGGCGTGTTCGGCCTGCGCAATGTCGCGGTCGAGCCCGGCGACATCTGCGTGATGGATCTCACGCGGACCTTCGACAGCCGCGTCGAGGCCGGCGCGACGCTGACGACGGCCGTGCCGCGCAAAGCGCTGGAGCGTGCGCTGGGGCGGCACGACCTGCACGGCGTCGTGCTGAAGGCCGGCCGGCCGCTGACGCAGCTGCTCGTCGATTTCCTGCACGGCTTGATGGCGGCATCGGCACGCCTGTCGGCGCGCGAATCGTTTGCCGCGCAGGACGCGATGACCGCGCTGCTGGCCGCGGGCCTCGCCGGAGAAGACGTCGCGGCGCGCGAAACCGCATCGGTGCTGGCGGACGTGCTGCGCGAGCGCATCATGGAATTCATCGACGCGAACCTGACGCGGCCGGAACTGAATCCCGACCTGCTGATGCGCCGGTTCCGGATCTCGCGCGCCCATCTGTACCGGACCTTCGCCGACGACGGCGGCGTGAGCCGCGTCATTCGCAACAAGCGCCTCGACGCGGCTTACGTCGCGCTGCGGCATCCGCGCGGCCGCGAACGGTCGATTGCGGAAATCGCCGCCGAATGCGGATTCACCAGCAACGCGCAGTTCCTGCGCGCATTCCGCGCGCACTTCGGCGTCACGCCCAGCGACGCGAAGCGGGCGCGCATGGAATCGGTATCAGCGCGCAGCGGCATGCTCACGTTGCACGATCATTTCGCGAACTATCACGTGACGCCGGACGCCGCTTCGCGGGCATCGGCCTGAATCGCACCGACGCGGCGCCGTCATGCCGGCAACCGGCGGCGTGACGCCCCATGTAAAACGATTGCCGTGCGGATTTGGGACGTCACCCGGGTAAAAACGAGACAATTAGAGTCCTGCTGTTATTCAATTGAACCGGAAAGAATGCAACAATTTCGCACCGGATACACCCCGTGTTCGGTAATATTTGTGCCATTCTTGAGCCACCTCCGTGTGGCTTCTTTTTTTCCGTGTCCATTAGCCGCGTTTCCCCGAATCGCGTACGCCCCGGCGCCGTTCGCCTCACTCGCGCCTGCAATCCCGGCCGCCCGGCACGGCATGGCGCGCGAAGTGAATGTGCAGGCTCGACAGGTCATGGCCGGCCGCGAAGTGCGCCCGATGCTCGGTGCGGATCTCGCGCGCCGTGACGCCGAAGCGCTGACGCATCGCGCGCACCAGCATGTCGCTGCTCGAGAAGCCGTAGCGGAACGCGACTTCCTTGATCGTCTGCCCGGTCGAGCGCGGATCGACGAGCGCCCGATACGCAAGATCGAGACGCCGGTCGCGAATGAACCGTGCGACGCCGCCGTCCGCCTCGAACACCCGGTACAGGTGCGCGCGCGAAATGCGGAAATGCGCGATCAGCGCGTCGGGGCCGAGGTTGCGATCGGTGACATGCTGCGCGATGTACTGCACGATCCGCGTGCGCAGCGCGGCGCCATGCGCGCCGGGCCGCTTGCCGGCAGGCGACTCCGCCCCGGAGAGCGCGGCCGCGAGCAACGCCATCATCGCGTCCTGCACGGCGACGGACTGCGCCTGCGACACCTGCTCGTTCAGCGCATACATGCCCACCAGGTAATCGGCGAGCAAGCCCGTGATCGCCCGTTTCGCGCTCAGCACGACGCCGTGCAGGTCGCGCCCGCCCGACGCCTTCTCGAGCCCTTCGCGCGGCACGAAGACGGCGACGGCCTCGCCCGCATCCACGCGGCCGACCATCGGCTGGCCGAGATCGATGATGTAGATGTCGCCCGGCCCCGCGTCCACGTCGACGCCGTTGAAGTTGCCGGCGAACGAGCCCGAGCGCACCAGTTGCACGAGGTACTGGTCGAACCCGCTTTGCTGGATGGTCCGGCGATCGCGCCGGTATTGCTGCGCATTGAACGACGTCCGCCACATCAGCAGCTCGCCGAGCATCCGCGATGCCAGCGTGCCGGCCAGCCGCGCGTCCGCGTGCCCGGCGATCGGCGCCGTGTCGACGATGGGCCGCGTGACCTGGCGCCAGTATTCGTCGCGCAGCGCCGGCTCGACACTGTCGGTCGATAAGAAGACTTCCCCGGAAGCCATGATCCCCTCGCATTCTTGATGGCTGTTGCGATGCTTGTTCTGATCATTCGTGAGCCGCGCCGTCGTCGACAGGCCAGCTTGCATGCGTCGCGCCCGGTTACCGCTGCCCTCCGCGAGACGATCCGCGGCGGGATTGTGCAGGCAAACCGGTGTCGATGCCCACTCGAAAGTCATGTCTGGATACGACATGCCCGGGTGGGCATGTCGTATCGTCGAGCCGCGCACTCAACGCAAGTGCGGCGTCACGAAACGGCTTGCGTCAGAACTGGTAGCCAGCGCCGACGACCGCGCCGAAGTCCGAGCGGGTGTTGCCCGTGACGGACGCCTTGACGACCCACTTGTCGTTCTGCGTCACGTACGAGTAACCCGCCGCGAAACCTTGCTGGCCGCGGTAGTTCGCCGTTGCCGCCGACACCATCGAACGCCCCGGCCCGGTCGGCTGCGGAAGGCCGGCAACCGCCAATGCCGACGCCACGCCGCCGAACATGTCCTTCTTGACGGTGTTCAGGTCGTTGTAAACCTGGCCGACGCGTTGATCCGTGTAGCTGCGCGCTGCCGCGACGTTGTCGTTCAACTGCTGCACGTTCACCGCATCGGTCGGCGCGGTGCCGGCCGCGACGTTGGTGACCTGCCGCTCGCTGCCCTTCGCGCCGACCGAGAACGAGTTGTCGCGATCCGCCACCGAGCCCTGGCCGACCGCGACGGCGTTCTTGCCGGTCGCGGTTGCCGTCGACCCGAACGAGCCCGCCTCCGCACGCGTGATCCAGGTCGTATTCGCATCGGTGGCAGCCGCCCGAATCGCCTGATTGGCCGACACGTCACGCAGCGCGCTGTTGAGCTGGCCGACGTTCACCGCGTCGTTGCTGTTGACGCCCGCCCCGACACCGGTCAGCACGCGATTCCCGCCGGCGCTGTTGGCGATGTTCACCGACGTGCCGCCCGTCCCCGCGCCGACCGTGATCTGGCCGTTCGGATCCTGCTGCTGCACCAGGCCCGCCTTGCCGTTGGTCACGTTGGTCACGTTCTCCTGCAGGTTCGTGATGTCGGTCGTGTTCTTCGCGACCTGCTGGTTCGTCGCGTAGAGCTGCGAGCCGTTCACGGCGTCCGTGCTGGCTGCGCTGAGCGTGCCGGCCTGCACGTTGGTGATCTTCGTGCCGCCCGCGCCGCCGCCGAGCGTGATGATGCTCTTCGAGCTGTCGTCGTAGGTCACGGCCATCGCGCCGAGCTGGTTGATGCCGGACTGCACCGCCTTCAGCTGCTTCACGTTCACCGCGTCGGTATCGTCCACGCCGGCCGCCAGGTTCTTCAGCACGACCGGCGACGCCGCGTCGCCGCCGACGAGCGACACGGAATTCAGACGGCTGCCGTTCGCGTCCACGTCGTATTTCACGACGTTCTTCACGGCTTCACCGGCCTGGTTCGACACGTTCGTGATCTGCTGCTGGAGGTCGGACTTCACGCCGAACAGCTGGCCGCCGTTCACCGCGTCCTTGCTGCCCGCGGCCACGTTGCCGTCCGCGACGCCGGTGATCTTCGTGGCCACGCCGTCGCGCGCCGCGTTGTAGGCACCGGCGGCCGGATCGAATTGCAGCGCGTCCCGCTGCAGGCCCGAGATGATCGTCGTGTTGTTGGCGATGTTCGTTTCCGCGTTGCCGAGGCGCGTTTCGTGGTTCTGGATCGTCGTCGCATTGCTCGACACGCGGCCGTCGAGATTGCCGAGCGCATCACCGACGTTGTTGAACGACGTGCCGCCGATGTCGTACTTCGGCGCATTGATCGAACCGTTCGTGTTCGCGGACGCGCCGCCGCCGAGCGCGGCCGCCGTGCTGTCGGTCGCATAGCGCAGTTGCGAGCCGTTCACCGCGTCGAGGCTGCCGGCCTGGACCCCGCCTTCCGCGACGTTCGTCACGCGCACCGGCACGCCGCCGTTGCCGGCGCCGAGCGACACCTGGCGCTTGCTGCTGTCGTCGTACAGCACCGCGTTCGTCGCGCCGTTGTTCACGCCCGACGACACCGAATCCTTCAGCTGCTTGACGTTCACCGCGTCGGTGTCGGCCTGGCCGGCCTTCACGTTGGCGATCGTCTGCGGAGAGGCCGTGCCGTGGCTCGCGTCGTACGCGCCGATGCCCGCGTTCCATTGCAGCGCGTCCTGCTTGAGCGCCGCGATGTCGGTCGTGTTCTGGCCGATGTTCGTCGTGTTCGTCGTCACGCGCTGGTCGACGTTGGTGATCTTGTCGCCCTGCACGTCGATTTGCGATTGCAGGCCGCCCGTCGCCTTCGACAGCTGGCCGACGTTCACCGCATCGTTCGCATTCACGCCGTCGGCGACGTTCGACAGCGCAACCGGCGCATGACCCGCGCCGCCGAGCGTCACCGAATTCTTGCCCGCCGCGTCGTACTTCACGTTCAGCTTGTCCGCGGCCTGAAGGTTCGACACGTTCGCGTTCGTGACCGACAGATTGCTCGTCAGCGACGACACGTTCGCCGTCAGATTGTCGACGCGCGACGTTTGCGTGGCGACGTTCCGGTTGGTCGCATACAGCTGCGCGCCGTTGACTGCTTGCGTGCTGTTCGCCGACAGGTCGCCCGCCGCAACGTTGTTGATCGTCACCGGGCCCGATGCGCCGCCGACCAGCGAGACGGAATTCGTGCGATTGCCCTGTGCATCCGTGTCGTACTGCACCGCGTTCTTCGTCACGCCGCCGATGTTGCCGTTGATCTGGTCCTGCACCGACTTCAGCTGCGCGCCGTTGATCGCGTCCGTGCTCGTTGCGGAAACGTCGCCGGCCGCCACGTTCGTGATCTTCTGCGCGCTGCCCGAGTTGTGCGACGCGTCGTACGCACCGGCCAACTTCGACCATTGCAGCGCGTCCTGCTGCAGCGCGCCGATGTGGGTCGCGTTCTGCGTGACGCGGCCGTCGATCGACGTGATCGCGTCGCCTTGCTGCTTCACGTTCTGGTTCGTCGCGAACAGTTGCGAGCCGTTGACGGCATCGGTCGAATCCGCCGCCAGCGCACCGGCCTTGACGTTCGTGAGCGTCGTGCCGTTCGCGCCGGCCAGCGTCACCGAGTCGAAGCCTTGCGCACCGTCGTACTTCACGTTGCGCGTGTCCGCCTGCTGCAGCGCCGTGATGTTCTGCGTGTGGGTCGTGACGATGTTGTTCGTCGTGTCGATCTGCGATTGCAGGCCGCCCGTCGCTTTCGACAGTTGACCGACGTTCACGGCATCGTTTTTCGCGACGCCGTCTGCGACGTTCGACAACGTGACCGGCGCGACCGCGTTCGCACCGCCGAGCGTCACCGAGTTTTTCGCCGTCGTATCGTATTTCACCGACAGCGCATCGGAGGCCTGCAGGTTCGAAATGTCGGTCGTGTTCTGCACGACGCCACCCTCGACCTTCGTCACCCGGCCATCGATGTTCGTGATGGCCGCCGCGTTCGTGCCGACTTGCTGGTTCGTTGCATACAGCTGCGAGCCATTGACGGCGTCGGTCGAATCCGCCGCCAGCGCACCGGCCTTGACGTTCGTGAGCGTCGTGCCGTTCGCGCCCGCCAGCGTCACCGAGTCGAAGCCTTGCGCACCGTCGTACTTCACGTTGCGCGTGTCCGCCTGCTGCAGCGCCGTGATGTTCTGCGTGTGGGTCGTGACGATGTTGTTCGTCGTGTCGATCTGCGATTGCAGGCCGCCCGTCGCTTTCGACAGTTGACCGACGTTCACGGCATCGTTTTTCGCGACGCCGTCTGCGACGTTCGCCAGCGCAACCGGTGCGCTCGCATTCGTACCGCCGAGGGTGACGCGCGTGTGAGCATCGCCGTCGTATTGCACCGCGTTTTTCGTTGCGCTGCCGATCTGGTTCGTGATCGACGTGCTGAGCGTGCTGATCTGCGTGCTGACGTTGTTGCTGATGCTCGTGCTGACCGACGACAGGCCGCCGCTCAGTTGCTTCACGTTCACGGCGTCCGTGTCGGCCGTGCCGGCCGCGACATTGTGCAGGCCGACCGCCGAGCTCGCGCCCTTGCCGCCGAACGTCACTTGATCGTGTGCGCTGCTGTCGTACTGCACGGCGTCCTTCGTCGCCTGGCCGACCTGGTTCGTGATCGACGTGCTCAGCTGGCTGATCTGGTTGTTGACCGTGTTCGTCACGTTCGACAGGCCGGTATTCAGCTGGCCGACGTTCGCCGCGTCCGTGTTTTGCACACCTGCCGCGACGCCGCTGATCGTCGTGCCGTTCTTGCCGTCGAGCGCGATCGCCGCGTGCGAATCGTCCGTGAACTTCACGGCGTTCTTCGTCTTCGCGTCGATCGTCTGGTTCAGCGTGTTCGTCGCGTTCGTGATCGACGTGCTCAGCGTATTGTTGACGTTCGTCACGCGCGCGTCGACGTTGCCGATCGACGTGCTCAGGCCGCTGTTCACGTTTTTCAGTTGCTGCACGTTGACGGCGTCGGTGTCGGCCGCGCCCGCTGCAACGTTCTTCAGCTGGCGTTCCTTGCCGGTCGAACCGAACGACACCGCACCGCCCACCGGCGCAGCCGTGCCGCCGAACACCGGCGTGCCGCCGTTGTTCGCGCCGATGCTGTTCGAACCGATCGCGAGCTGATCGTCGCCGCTCGTCACCGCGCCCGCGCCGATCGCGACCGCGCGCTTGCCGGCCGCGCGGGTTTGCGTCTTGCTGTCGAAGGTTGCGCCGCCCGATACGCCGTCGGTCCCGCCGCCTTTTGCCGAGCCGATCGCCACCGCTTGGGAATCGACGGCATAGGCGGAGTGGCCAAGCGCGATCGAACGATCGCCGTGCGCGTCGGCAACGTTGCCGAGTGCGGTTGCGTAATCGCCGACCGCCGCCGATTGACGGCCGATCGCGACTGCGCTGTTGCCCGCCGCCATCGCGCTCGGCGCGATCGCGATGGCCGAATTGTTCAGCGCGCGCGCGTTGACGCCGACCGCGACCGAACCGCCCGTGCCGTCTCCGCTCGCATTCCTGTTCGCGTTCGCGCCGTCGCCGAGGGCGATGCCGGTGCAGTTTGCGCTGCCGCCGTTTTGCGCCCATCCCGGCTGGCTGCTGTTGTACGTGCCGGAATTGTCCGGATTGCCGCGATCCACGAAATTCGCGTCGCCGCAGCCAGTCGCATGCGCGGCACCCGCCCCCATGATGCCGATACCCGCAAACATCGCCGTCACAAGCATCGAAATTTGCTTCTTCTCCATTCTGCGTTTCCTCTTTTCAAGTTGTGTTGCATTGAACAGAAATCAGTACTGCGAATCGTCTTGAACTCTTGAACTGCACGACGGCGATCGCGGATCGCCTGGCGCGAGAAAATTCGCCGGAATGTCCGGGCGCGACGACGCATCCGCGCGACTGCGCAGACGATCGCCGGCCCACGGGCCGATTGCCGTGTTGTCAGCGCCGCTTGCGCGGCCTTACGGATTCACATTCGAGGGAGTCGCCAGGCGATGACGAATTGCTGGCAACGTCGCGGCACGACCGGCTATTTCACCGGACCGCTGCGTTACGTGAAGTCGTTCACACAAACGACGGATTCGGGTTCCGGCGCGGCTGAAACCGCGTTGACGACCTGCGCCACCCCGATGGCTTGCGGTCGAGCGCCGGATACGGACAGGATATTCCGCGGCATTTTGATGCTTTCCCGTAGCAAATTGGCTCTGTTTTCGCGAGCACGGCCACGGGGTCGATTGCGATTGCAATCGCCCGCTCGATGCGAACCGGCTCCGAATTATTTAGGGATCGAACCAGCCGGATGATCGGCCTGGCGTCGTCACCAACGTTCCATGCGATTCATGACGCTTGGTCGTTCCCGGAGCCCACCCGCTTCGTGGATTTGCCGGAATTAAATCCGCTTACCCCGTCAAAAATCTGGAGCGGATTATATCCATCAATTTCGAGAAAAACCCTTCAGAAACCGCCAACTTGTGCCGATAAATTGTAAATCATCGTCAATTTAGCCGTTAATTTCGGCTATTTTCAGAAAAATCTTTCATTAGACAAATACGGGATAAATGACGCAATATCTCGTTATTCGATTTGTCTCATTTGATGCTTCAAAACGTCTCATTTAGCGTATTAAGCAAAAAATGTGATTTGAAAATTCGATTCAATCGAAAACAACTGCTTTCGAGAGCGCGTGGATACGCAGTACCCGCTCCGATTGAAGCCGGCACCGCGCAGCAGAAAGAGGCGGGGGAAGGAGAAAGGCGGGGGATCAGGTCAGGGGCGGTTCGATCGGGTACCGTCAGACGGCCGGGTCGTGCGCCTGAGCCGCGCCATGTGGCAAGCACTGACGTACGCGCCGTCGCGCAGCGCGAAGTCCGGCGAGGTTCCCTCGATCCGGAATCCGTGCTTCTCGTACAGTGCGATCGCAGGCTGGTTGTCGGCGAACACCGTCAATTCGATCCGCGTGACGTTCAGCCAGTTTTCCGCCAGGTCGATCGCGGCGGCAAGCAGCCGGCTGCCGATGCCACGCCCGTGATGCGATGCCTTGACCATCATCCCGAACCCCGCGACGTGGCTGCGGCGCGGATTCTGTTCCGGATGAAGCCCGAGGTGGCCGACCACTTCGCCGTCGAGTTCGGCGACGAGGCTGAAGCCCCGCTCGCGAGCCGCCTCGAGGCGCTTCTGCCATTTCTCCAGCGACGGAAACGGCGCCTGCAGCGTGTTCCTGTATACGTCGGGGTGCGCGACGATCTGCCGAATCGCGTCGATGTCGTGCGTCTCGCTGTGTCGGATCGTGATGTTATTCATATCGTGGCGAAGTGGCATGCGGACGCGCCCGCGTCGGGCGTCGCCCGGCATGCGAGGGAAAAACGTCGAGATTATCCGAATTGGCCGATCCGGACAGGGTCGCGCGCGGCCATTTCTGACGCAGTGCGTCATCGGCCGCCGGCAACACCTCGGCAGGCCGTCCGGGCCGCCCGGCCGGCGCCCAACCATCAGACGGATCGCCGGTACCGCCCTCATTTCGCAGCGCACGAAAATGTCCGTGTTTGTCGCCGGTTCGCGTTAAACTCCGTCAAGCTGTTTGCTAAAACGACATCTTCGCCTTAATGGCACATACGACACGAGGATAGGTTCGATGCGCACTTCCGGCTCATCCGGGGCAATGACCCTGCTCACCGAACACGACCCGGCCGACGGCCGCGAACTGCGTTCGTTGCGACTCGAGGCGACGGGCGACGGCAAAAGCGTGCTGCTGATCGAAATCGACGAGCGTAAGCCCGGCATTCATCGCGAGATCCGCTACGAGATCACGCCCGCCGAGCTGATCGCCGCAATCCGCTCGCACGGCGCCGAACTGCCCGGCGAGAACCACGGCGCGGCGTCGCTCGCGCGCAGCTCCTCCTGATCCCGTCCGACCGGTGAGCCGCGCACGCCGCGCCGGCTCACCCTCGCATCCACGTCCCGCCGCTGTCTTGAAAATGGCCGATAATCGGCCCATCCAGCGCTTTCCGCGCGTTCCCCTTTTCGGACAGCCGTCATGCTCCGTGACCTCGTCGCCCAGTACGGGCCGCTTCTCGTCTTCGCCAACGTGCTGGCCGCCGCGGTCGGGTTGCCCGTGCCGGCGATGCCGACGCTCGTGCTGTTCGGCGCGATGGCGATGCTGCATCCGGAGATGATCGGCTCGCAGCTCGTCACGGTGCTCGCGCTGTCGGTGCTCGGCGCGCTGATCGGCGATACGGTCTGGTACGTCGCCGGGCGCCGCTACGGCGGCACGACGCTTAAGACGATCTGCCGACTGTCGCTATCGCGCGACAGTTGCGTGCGGAAAACCGAGCGGTTCTTCGGCCGCTACGGCGTGCGCGTGCTCGCCGTCGCGCGCTTCATTCCGGGGTTGTCGCTCGTGTCGGTGCCGATGGCGGGCGCGCTCGGCACGCGCTACCGCACGTTCGCCGGCTACGATGCGCTCGGCGCCGCGCTGTGGACGATCTGCGGGCTGCTCGTGGGGCTCGTGTTCTACCGGCAGATCGACTGGCTGTTCGCCGGCGCGAGCCGGCTCGGCCATGCGGTGCTGTTCGTGATCGCCGTGCTGCTCGGCATGTATGCGGCCGTGCGCTGGATGCGCCGCCGCGCGCTGATCCGCCAGCTCGCGAATGCGCGGATCGGCGTCGACGAGCTCGAAGCGCTGCTGCGCGACCCGATCGCGCCGGTGATCCTCGACGTGCGTTCCGAAGAACACCGCAAGCTCGACCCGTTCGCGATTCCCGGCGCGCAGTTCGCCGACGATCGTCACGTCGGCGACATCGTTGCGCGCTACCCGCTCACGCAGAAGTTCGTCGTGTATTGCTCGTGCCCGAACGAGGTGTCGGCCGCGCTGATGGCGAAGCGCCTGACCGACGCGGGCTTCCCCCATGCGCTCGCGCTGCGCGGCGGCCTCGACGCGTGGCGCGACACGGGCCGCCAGCTGACGTCGCTCGCCGGCGACACGCCCGCCGCGAACGACCCGGTCGGCGGGCTGCACAAGCCGGCCTGAGCGCCGGCTTCGCGCTGCGCGCCGCAACCGGCGCGCGTCGCTTCGTCGAACCTTCCGCTCAGAACGCCTTCACCGGCACGTTCACGACCAGTCGGTATTCGCGGTTCGTCGCATCCGAAGAGTGCGTCGAGCCGACGTGCCACATCGCGATGAAGGTGACCTTCGTGTCCTTCAGCTTGCCGCTCTGGAACGTGTACGACGGGATGAAGCCGAACTCGTGGTGACGGCCCTGCACCGGTGCGCCGTTGACCCAGTAGATGCTCGACTTGGTCGGATCCTGCGACGCCATCTTGCCGCCGTCCGCCCCCCAGCCCGTCACGCCCCACACCATCGCCTTGAAGCCCGGCAGGCCCGCGTCCTTGCCGTAGAACGTGTAGCGCAGCTGCAGCGACTTTTCGTGCGGCGCGTTGTAGTCGACGTCCATCGAGTTCGCGAGGAAGATGCCGTTCGTCTCGTTCAGGTAGTCGAAGAACTGGTCGCCGAGCACCTCCTGGTAGCCGAGCAGCAGCTCGTGCGGGCCGTGCTGCGCGGCCAGCGACAGGCTGTACGCGTTGCTGTTGATCTCGCCCTGGCGCTTGTCGCCCGTGTCGTGCGTCGAGTAGATGTTCGCGAAGCCCGTCCACTTGACCGTCTTCGGGCTGCCGATGCTGTGCTTGATCGACGCGTAGTACTGGCGCCACACGTCGTCCGCCTGGTTCGCGTACAGCGCGACCTCGCCGTCCGGCGAGTAGTCCCACGTGCCGCCGGCGTAGGTCAACCGGTCGATGCGCGTGCCGCCGTACTGGCTCGTCAGGTTGGTCAGCGTCGTGTGGCCGCGCGCGTCGGTCTTCGTGAAGCTGCCCGCCTCGAGCATCACGTTCTTGAATTCGTTGCTGACGAGCGTCGCGCCCAGGAACGTCGGCGGCAGTGCACGGTTGTCGTGCTGTTCCATGAACGGGTTGTCGACGGCCTGCAGACCGTACTTGACCACCGTGTTCGAGATCCGCGCCTTCACGTCGTAGATGCCCGGATACGCCCACGCGAGCTGGTTCGAGCCGCCGCCGCCCTTCGCGATGTGCACCATGTTGCCGCCGCCCTTGCCGCCGTCGAGCTTCAACGCCGCATACACCGATGCATCGACGCCGAAGCCGATCAGGCCTTGCGTGAAGCCCGACTCGTAGTTCGCCATCGCGCCCTGGACCCACGCATGGCGGTGCGGCCCGCCCTTGTTGTCGAGCACGTCCGCGTAGTTGCGGAACAGGAAGTTCAGATGGCTGTCGGCGATGAAGCCGTTCGACTTCGACTGCGCCGACGGCTCGTCCGGCGGCGTGACGGCCTGCGTGGCCTCGGCGTTGATGATCGCGTTCGGCGTCGAGGCCTGCGCGACCGTCGCACCCGGTGCGGCTTGCGCCACCGTCAGCGGCGCGGGAGCCGCGTCGTCCGCGTAAGCCATGCCCGTCAGCGAGACGCCGGCCAGTGCCGGGAGTCCCCACGCAAGCAGCATCTTCGATGTCGTTCCGATCGTCCTGTATTTAGTCATCGTGGTTCTCTTCTTGTGTTGATGTCGTCTGCGCCGGTCGCGATCCGCTCCCGGTCCCACCCCGGCGCGCCCGGCTAAGGACGCGCCTGTACCCGCGGCGCGAAGATCTTTCGCGCCGCACCTGCCCCTGTCGACCTGCCTGCTTGTTTATCCGGGTATGTCAGCCCGCGCCCGCGCGGATGCACGCGACGCGCGCGGGCGAGCCGTGCCGCACTTCCGGCCGCGGGATGTCCTGCGCGCACGCGTCGATCGCCTCCGGGCAGCGCGTGCGGAACGCGCAGCCCGACGGCGGATTGAGCGGCGACGGCATCTCGCCCGCCAGCAGCATCGGCCGCCGCGCGCGCTCGCGCGCCGGCTCCGGCGTCGGCGCCGCGTCGAGCAGCGCGCGCGTATACGGGTGCTGCGGCGCGCCGTACACGTCGTGCCGCGCGCCGAACTCCATCACGCGGCCGAGGTACATCACCAGCACGCGCTGGCTGATCGCCTTCACCACCGCGAGATCGTGCGCGACGAACAGATAGGACAACGACAGTTCGCGCTGCAGGTCGCGCAGCAGGTTGACGATCTGCGCCTGGATCGACACGTCGAGCGCCGACACCGGTTCGTCGCAGATCACGAGCTTCGGCTCGCCGATCAGCGCGCGCGCAATACCGACGCGCTGGCACTGCCCGCCGGAAAATTCATGGGGATAGCGCAGCAGATGATGCGCATTGAGGCCCACCCGCTCGAGCATCGACACCACGCGGCGCCGCACCTCGGTGCGGCCGATGCCCGGCTGGTGCGTGACGAGCGGCTCGGCGACGATCTGCTCGATCGTCATGCGCGGGTCGAGCGACGCGAGCGGATCCTGGAAGATCATCTGCACTTCGCGCCGCATCGCGGTGCCGCGCAAATGGTTCGGCGCGACCGTCTGGCCGCGCCAGCTCACGCTGCCGGCCGTCATCGGCACGAGGCCGATCAGCGCGCGCGCGAGCGTCGACTTGCCGCAGCCGGATTCGCCGACGAGCCCGACCGTCTCGCCGCGCTTCACGTCGAACGACACGCCGTCGACCGCGCGCAGCGTTCCCTTCGGCGACCACGGATAGCCGCCGAGCGGCACGCGGAAATGCACTTTCAGATCCTGGACGGACAGCAGCGCGTCCGCCGATCCGCGTTGCGCCAGATCGATGTCGCTCATCGCAGCCCTCCGGTCAGTTCCGCCACCGGCCGGTGGCATGCGCGCACCGCGCCGCCGGCGCCGTACGCTTCGAGCGCGGGACGCGCGTTGCCGCAGCGGCCCTCCGCATACGCGCAGCGTTTCGCGAACGCGCAGCCGGCTGGCGCGGTGCCCGGCATCGGCGGGTTGCCCGGAATCGCGACGAGCGGCGCATCGGCGGCGTCGGTCAGGCGCGGCAGCGCGTTGAGCAGGCCGATCGTGTACGGATGCGACGGCGCCGCGAAGATCGAATCGGCCGGCGCGTATTCGACGGTGCGGCCCGCATACATGACCATCACGTCGTCGGCGAGGCCTGCGACCACGCCCATGTCGTGCGTGATCAGCACGATCGCGGTGCCGCGCTCGCGGTTCAGCTCGCGCAGCAGGTCGATGATCTGCGCCTGCACGGTCACGTCGAGCGCGGTGGTCGGCTCGTCGGCGATCAGGATTTCCGGCTCGGACAGCAGCGCCATCGCGATCATCACGCGCTGCCGCATGCCGCCCGAGAACTCGTGCGGATACATGCGGATGCGGCGGGCTGCGTCGGGAATGCGCACCGATTCGAGCGCCTCGATCGCGCGCCTGGTCGCCTCCTTGCGCGACAGCTTGCGATGCAGCTGCAGCGTTTCGGTCATCTGCCGCTCGATCGTCAGGAACGGGTTGAGCGACGTCATCGGATCCTGGAAGATCATCGCGATCCGGTCGCCGCGCACCGCGTTCAGCGCGCGCGTATTCATCGCGAGCAGGTTCTCGCCGCGATAGCGCGCCGCGCCGCTCGTCGTGCCGTTGCCGGCGAGCAGGCCGAGCAGCGCCATCACGGTCTGGCTCTTGCCCGAGCCCGATTCGCCGACGATGCCGAGCGTCTTGCCGGCCTCGAGGGAGAACGACACGCCGCTCACGGCGTCGATCGGCGGCGCATCCTTGCGCGTGAAGCGCACGCCGAGGTTGTCGACTTCGAGTAGTGCAGTCATGTCAGCCTCCGCCGGGCCGCTACGCACTTCGATGGAAGCGCCTGGGGGAGACGGGGGGGCTGCGCCCTCCCGAGCGAACGAAGCGAGTGTGGGGGTCGTTTCATCTCAGCGATCCTTCGGGTCGAGCGCGTCACGCAGGCCGTCGCCGACGAAGTTCACGCAGTAGAGCGTCACGCACAGCATGACGGCCGGGGCCAGCAGCAGCCACGGCATCGATTCGAGTTTCTGCGCGCCGTCCTGGATCAGCACGCCCCAGCTCGTCATCGGCTCCTGCACGCCGAGGCCGAGGAACGACAGCACCGATTCGGTCAGCACGATGTTCGGCACCGACACGGTCGCGTACACGACGACCACGCCGAGCAGGTTCGGCACGACGTGGCGCAGCACGATCGATGCCGGCGACACGCCGATCGCGCGTGCCGCATCGACGAATTCGCGGTTGCGCAGCGACAGCGTCTGGCCGCGCACGACGCGCGCCATGTCGATCCACGAAAACGCGCTGATGGTCAGCACGACGAGCATGAACGAGCGGCCGAACAGGGTCATCATCAGGATCGCGATCAGCAGGTATGGAATCGCGTACATCATGTCGACGATGCGCATCATCACGGCGTCCACGCGGCCGCCCGCGAAGCCCGCGGTCGCGCCCCACGCGACGCCGAACAGGCCCGACACGAGCGTGCCGAGCAGGCCGACCTCGATCGACACGCGGCCGCCGATCAGCGTGCGCACGAGCAGGTCGCGGCCGAGCTCGTCGGTGCCGAACCAGTGCTGGTTCGCCCAGGTCGGCGCGAGGCTGATCGAGCCCCAGTCGCTGGCGGACGGATCGGCCGCGAGCAGCCACGGGCCGACGAAGCACGCGAGCGTGATCAGCACGAGCAGCACGAGGCTCAGCACCGCCGCGCGGTTATGCAGGAAACGGGAGAGGGCCAGCGCGAGCGGCGAGCGCGAGCGCGGCGGCGCGTCGGCCTGCGCGGGCAGGCTGACGACGGGAGTAGTCGGAGTCATCGCTGTGCCTCGCTCAATAACGGATCCGCGGATCGAGCCACGCATACGCGAGGTCGACCAGCAGGTTGAACAGCACCGCGCAGACGGTCGTCAGCACGACGAGGCCGAGCACCAGCGTGTAGTCGCGGTTGATCGCGCCGTTCACGACGAGCTGCCCGAGCCCCGGCAGCGCGAACACCGATTCGGTGACGACCGCCGCCGTGATCGACGTGATGCAGACCGTGCCGAACAGCGACACGACCGGCATCAGCGCGGGCTTGAGCGCGTGGCGCAGCACGATCGTCGAGCCCGGCAGGCCCTTCGCGCGCGCGGTGCGGATGAAGTTGCTCGACAGCGTCTCGATCATCGAGCCGCGCATCACGCGGGCGAGCAGCGACACGTTGATGAAGGTGAGCAGCACGATCGGCAGCAGCCGGTACTGCCAGCCGCCGTCGCCCCAGCCGCCCGCCGGCAGCCAGCCGTTGCCGGCCGACGTCTTCAGCAGGATCGCGAAGATCCATACGAGCACCGGGCCGAGCACGAACGGCGGCACGACGTTGCCGAAGTTGCCGAGCAGCATCACGAAACGGTCGACGAAGCTGTCGCGGCGCACCGCCGCGACGGTGCCGAGCAGCACGCCGAGCCCGATCGAGATCGGAATCGAGATGCCGCCCACGCCGATGCTCACCGGGAGCGCCTTCTTCACGAGATCGTTCACCGACCAGTCGACGTAGCGGAACGACGGGCCGAGATCGCCGTGCACCAGCGCGTCCAGGTAGAGCAGGTACTGCTTCCACAGCGGCTCGTCGAGGTGGTACTTCGCGTTCAGGTTCGCGAGCGTCGCGGCGGACAACTGCTTTTCCGTATCGAACGGTCCGCCCGGCGTGAAATGCAGCAGCAGGTAGCAGACGGTGACGACCGCGAGGATCGTCGGCACCGCCCACAACGTGCGTCTCAAAGCGTAGGCCAGCATGATCGCTCCGCTCAGTGCTTGATCAGGTACATGTCCTGCGAAGCACGCATGTCGATCACGTTCTTCAGCGAGTAGCCGCCGACGTAAGGCTTGACGAGGCGGTCGGCCGAGTACTGGAACAGCGGCACCATCGGCGTGTCGTTCAGCGCGAGGTCGTGCGCCTGCGTGAGCAGCGCGGCGCGCGCCTTGTCGTCGAGCTTCTGGTTGCCTTCGTCGACGAGCGCGTCGGCCTGCTTGTTGCAGTAGCCGACAGTGTTCTGCGAGCTGCCGCAGCGCAGCAGGTCGAAGAACGTCATCGCGTCGTTGTAGTCGGCGAACCAGCCGTCGCGCGCGATCTGCACCTTGCCGTCATGCCGGTCCTTCATCAGCACCTTGAACTCGACGTTCTCGAGCTTCGTGTCGACGCCGAGCTTCGTGCGCCATTCCGACGCGGTGAACAGCGCGACCTTCTTGTGCAGATCGTTGGTGTTGTACGTCAGCGTGAACGACAGCGGCTTCGCGTCCGAGTAGCCGGCCTGCTTCAGCAGGTTCTTCGCGTAGTCGACGCGCTTGG
The DNA here is from genome assembly GCF_039848545.1 of Burkholderia stagnalis. NCBI lineage: Bacteria > Pseudomonadati > Pseudomonadota > Betaproteobacteria > Burkholderiales > Burkholderiaceae > Burkholderia > Burkholderia stagnalis. The sequence goes on along the minus strand of NZ_CP156686.1, from coordinate 2,886,256 downwards.
CCATCGGCCACGATGCCCATTCCGGCGTGAACGACTGCACGCCCTTCGTGCCGTTCGGCATCAGCCCGTACATCGGCTTCTCGCCTGCCTGCGTGAGCTTCGTGGTCAGCACGTCGCGATCGACGACCATCGACAGGGCCTGGCGCACGCGCTTGTCCTTCAGCGCCGGATCGCTGTTGTTCAGGTAGTAGTAGTACGTCGCGAGCTGCAGGCCCTGGCGCAGTTCGCCGCCGAACTGCTTGCTGACCTGCTGGAAGATGCCCGACGGAATCGAGTAGCTGTAGTCGATCTGGCCGGCCTGGTACATGCGCATCGCCGTTTCGTCGCTCTCGATCGGCAGGTACGTCACCTTGTTGATCACGACCTTCGGCGCGTTCCAGTACTTCGCGTCCTTCGTGATCACGATGCGGTTGTTCGGCTGCCAGTCGACGAGCTGGTACGCGCCGTTGCTGACGATGTTGCCCGGGCGCGTCCATGCGTCGCCGAACTTCGCCACCGTGTCCTTGTTCACCGGCGCGAGCGGCGCCATCGCGGTCAGTTCCGGGAAGAACGCGACCGGCACGTCGGTCGACACCTCGAGCGTGTACGGATCGACCGCGCGCACGCCGAGCGTCGACGGCGCGGCCTTGCCGGCGATGATCTGCTTCGAGTTCTTCACGAACTCGACCAGGATCGTGTACTTCGAGCCCGTCTTCGGATCGACGAGGCGCTGCCACGCATAGACGAAATCGGCTGCGGTCACCGGCTGGCCGTTGCTCCACTTCGCATCGCGGCGCAGCTTGAAGAGCCACGTTTGCGGCGTCTTGCGCTCCCACGACTGCGCGACGCCCGGCACGACCTGGCCGGCCGCGTCGATGCGCGCGAGCCCTTCGAACAGGTCGAGGCCGATCGTGTTGCCCGTCCACGACTCGATGTGCGCGGGATCGAGCGATTCGACTTCGGCGGGCACCTGACGCGTCAGGTCCTGCTGCGCGGCGAGCGCGACGTTCGACGGGACGGTAACGGCGGATGCGGTTTGCGTCGACAGGGCGAGCGCGGCCAGCACGGCCGACATGGCATGCAAGGATTTCATCGTGACAGTTCAGTGTGGTTGTGCGGTGCGTGTGGCGCGGCGGGACGCCGCGGTTACGCGAGGAACGCTGCAGAACGCAGCGATCGGGGAGGCCCGTGAATCTCGTATCTCATCTTAGTATTCCTTACGTTCCTTTCGACAGATAATCCGTCGCTGGAACGAAGGAATATCCGTGCGTTAGAACAGCCTCGGCGTACCGACCCAGACCACCACCGACTCCACCTTCGCGGTGTTGACCCAGCTGTGCGGGACCGTCGACTGATAGTGCGCGCTGTCGCCGGCCGGCAGGACGAATGTCTTGCCTTCCAGTGTCAGCGACACTTCCCCTTCGATCACATACAGGAATTCCTCTCCTGCATGCGTCGTCACTTCAGACCGCTTCTGACCGGGCGGCATCCGCACGAGGATCGCCTCGAGCTGACGCCCTTCGGTCACGTTCGTCAGCCGCGCGAACAGGTTGGCCGAATCGGCAAACCCGAAGAAGCGCAGCTGCTCACCGCGGCACACCGAGCGCTCCTCGCTCGGCGTGTCGACGAAATACTGCACCGTCACGCCGAGCGCCTGCGCGATGCCGGCCAGCGACGTCAGCGATGGCGACGCGAGTCCGCGCTCGACTTGCGACAGAAACGGTTTCGAAATACCCGCGGCTGTCGCCGTTTCATCGAGCGTGCGTTTCAGTCGTTGTCGCAACGCGCGGATCTTGCTGCCCAGGGCGGCGGCAGCGTCGGCGGGCCGTGTGTTTTCAGTGGGGGGAACCATAGCAGGCCGAAAAGGGGTCGTCAAAAAATGTTTGATGGAAAATAACTAAGTTAGATCGATATAGCTTAGTCTTCGGGTTTACGGACATCCTGGGCGTTGCGCGTATAGGGCTAAACACCCCCCGGCCGAGGCCGGGAAACGCGCTATCTTGCCAGACTCGCCGCCTCCACAGGCAAGCTGCACGCGGCTCTCCGGGATTCTTCGGAGTCGCTTGACAAGAGCTTACAAAGACATGAAGAGACGAATGTTCCTGAAAGCTCCTGACACATCAGGGATTTCCCGGTGTGGCACGGACCTGACGCGTCGACCCTGTAAACGTTACCAGTCGCGCGCCGGCCGCGGCCCTTCGCCGCCCGGCGCGCGCGACGCCTGACCCCGGCAAGGGCCAGCCCGCCCGACTGCCGCCGCCGCCTTCGCGCGCCTACCCGGCCAATGCGTACTGGCGCCAGACCGACCCTCGGCGACGCGTGATCCGCGCCGCCCGCACTCACCGAGATTGATCATGCATTCACCTGTTTCACAAACCCGATCGTTTACGACGGTCTTCCTCATCGAGATGTGGGAGCGCTTCGGCTACTACGGGATGGCCGCGCTCCTCGTCCTCTTCATGGTCGACAAGCTCGGCTTCACCGACAGCCACGCGAACCTGACCTGGGGCGCGTTTACCGCGCTCGTCTACGCGTCGCCGTCGATCGGCGGCTGGATCGGCGACAAGGTGCTCGGCGCGCGCCGCACGATGATCATCGGCGCGGCCGTGCTGTGCGCCGGCTACCTGATGCTCGCGGTGCCGAACGACCAGCTCGCCTACATGTACACGTCGCTCGGCGTGATCGTGGTCGGCAACGGCCTGTTCAAGGCGAACGCCGCGAACCTCGTGCGCCGCATCTACGAAGGCGACGACGCGCGCATCGACAGCGCGTTCACGATCTACTACATGGCGGTCAACATCGGCTCGACCGTGTCGATGCTCGCGACGCCGTGGATCAAGGACCACTGGGGCTGGCACACCGCGTTCGCGGTCTGCTGCGGCGGCATGCTGCTCGCGATCCTCAACTTCGTGCTGATGCACCGCACGCTCGCGCACATCGGCTCGCAGCCCGACGACGAGCCGATCCGCTGGAAGCGCCTCGGCGCGGTCGCGGCCGGCGGCGCGGCGCTCGCGCTCGTCACGCTGTACGTGCTGCAGCACAAGCAGCTCGCGGTCGCGAGCGTGTGGACCGCGGCGTTCGCGATCCTCGCGATCTTCGCGTACATGATCGCGAAGTCGGAGCGCTCGGAGCGCGCGGGCCTGATCGCGGCGCTCGTGCTGATCGGCCAGGTGATCCTGTTCTTCATCTTCTACGTGCAGATGTCGACGTCGCTCACGCTGTTCGCGCTGCGCAACGTCGATCCGCGCTTCATCGTGTTCGGCACGACGCTGTTCACGTGGAGCGCCGCGCAGTTCCAGGCGCTCAACCCGATCTGGATCATGCTGCTGAGCCCGCTGCTCGTGCTCGTCTACAACCAGATCTCGAAGCGCGGCCACGATTTCCCGGTCGCCGCGAAATACGCGCTCGGCTTCGCCGTGGTCGCGCTCGGCTACCTCGTGTTCACGATCAGCGGCCGCTACGCGGTGGACGGCCGCGTGTCGTCGTGGTTCATGGTGTGGGGCTACGGCCTCTACTCGCTCGGCGAGCTGCTGGTGAGCGGCCTCGGCCTCGCGATGATCGCCCGCTACGTGCCGGCACGCATGAGCGGCTTCATGATGGGCGCGTACTTCGTCGCGACCGGCGTGTCGCAGTACCTGGGCAGCGTGGTCGCGAACTTCGCGCAGATGCCGTCGCACGACCTGCCGGCGACCGAATCGCTGCCGCTCTACCTGTCGCTGTTCGAGAAGCTCGGCTGGCTCGCGGCGATCGGCATGCTGCTCGCGCTGCTGCTGCTGCCGATGATGAACCGCCTGTCGCGCCAGCATCAGCGCTGCGTGGAAGAGCGCCGCGAAGAGGCGGCGCAGGCGCCGGTGGCCGCCGCGGCTCAGTAATATCCCTTGGCGTGCGGCATGCACGCCACATTCTCCTGCCGCGCGCGGATGCGCGTCCTACACTGGATTCAGGGAGCGCATCCGACGAGACGCGCGACAGGCAGGAGAAACAGATGAAAAGCAAGACGACGCGGCTCTTGAGGGTGCTGTCGGATATCCGGCATGCGCAGCGCTGCCGGGCGCTGCGCGCCGCGAAGGCGGCCGCCGAGGCGGACGCGGTGCTCGCGGAACGGGCCGACGACGCCGACGACGCGCGCAGCGAAGCGGACACGGACGACGCGCCGCACCCGCCCCGCTCCCGTATCGGCTCACCTCACTAGGCGCGCACCCGCGCCGCACAGGCCGGGATTTCCGCGACACCGCGCGGCTCAGGCAGCCGCACTGCGCCCTCGCGCCATCCGCATTCCCGCACTCGCCAGCGCCATCATCAGGCCGAGCGCGCATGCGTCCGCGGCCAGCCCGACGCCGACCGCGTGCGGCAGGCGCACGCCCTGCGCCGCCGGATGCAGCAGCGAAGCGTGCGCGACGCTCAGCGCGCGGGCAGCCGCCGCATCAGCATCGCGCTGTGCCACGCGGTGAGCGCGACCGCGACCCAGATCGGCCCGTAGGTCGCGAGCTTCGCGACGGTGAGCGTCTCGCCGAGCAGCAGCAGCGACACGGCGACGAGCAGCACCGGCTCGACGTAGCCGAGGATGCCGAACAGCACCATCGGCAGCATCCGGCTCGCCTTCAGGTAGCTCGCGAGCGCGAGCGTGCTGAGCGCGCCGAGCCCCGGCAGCAGCACCGCCCACAGCACCGGGCGGCTCGCCACCGGCGTCGCGCTCGCGGCGACCGTCGCGAGCGCGACCGGGCACAGCAGCGCCACCTCGAGCGCGAACGCGGCCAGCGAATCGGCGTTGATCCGGCGGCGCAGCACGAAATACGGCGGATAGCCGAGCGCGACGACGAGCGTCGGCCACGCGAACGCGCGCGTCGCCCACACCTCGTGCGCGACGCCGAGCGCGGCGCACGCGATCGCCGCCCATTGCAGCGGATCGAGCCGTTCGCGATAGTAGAAGCGGCCGACGAGCACCATCGTCAGCGGCAGCAGGAAATAGCCGAGCGACACTTCGAGCATCCGCCCGTGCAGCGGCGCCCACAGGAACAGCCACAGCTGCAGGCCGAGCAGCGCGGCGCTCGCGGGCAGCGCGATCCACAGGCGCCAGTCGCGCACGAGCCGCCCGAGCAGCGCGACGAACACGGGCCAGCGGCCGCGCAGCGCGATCAGCGCGAGCGCGCCCGGCGCGGTCCACAGGATCCGCCACGCGAAGATGTCGAGCCCCGTGAGCGGCGCGAGCAGCTTCGCATACGCGGACAGCAGCGCGAACAGCATCGACGCCGCCACCGACAGCGCGATGCCGCGCCCGGCCTCCGGATACCCCGTCATCGCGCGCTCACTGCTGCTGGAAGCGTTCGTAGCGCTTGTCGGTATGCCGTTCCTCGAACGTCACTTCGGTCACGCGCGCCGCCGGCGGCCCGTGCCGCAGCCACGCGAGCATCCGGTCGATCTGCGGGCCGGGGCCCTGGATCATCGCCTCGACGCTGCCGTCCTCGAGGTTCGACACCCAGCCGCGCAGCTTCAGCGCGTGCGCCTCGCGCACCGTCGCATGGCGGAACCCGACGCCCTGCACGACGCCGCGCACCCGTACGTAGTAGGTCTCGATCCGTTCGTCATGTTCGTCGCGGCTCATCGTCGTCGCCCTCCAGTTGCTTCCGGTTGCATCCAAGCCCGGCATTGTAGTCGGGTCGGCGGCGGGCTGTCAGTGCCGGCGGGCGCGCCGCTCCGCCGTCGCCGCGCGCGCCGAACACGTACAATCTCGCACGACGCACAACTGCCGCGCGGCCCGCGCGCGGCCACAAGGACTTGCATGACTGATACCTCCCGCGATCTCGTTCTGGTCACCGGCGCATCCGGTTTCGTCGGCTCGGCCGTCGCGCGCATCGCGCAGCAGAAGGGCTATGCGGTGCGCGTGCTCGTGCGCCCGACCAGCCCGCGCACGAACGTCGCGGGCCTCGACGCCGAGATCGTCACCGGCGACATGCGCGACGAGGCGTCGATGCGCAGCGCGCTGCGCGGCGTGCGCTACCTGCTGCACGTTGCGGCGGACTACCGCCTGTGGGCACCCGACCCGCTCGAGATCGAGCGCGCGAACCTCGAAGGCGCGGTCGCTACGATGCGCGCGGCGCGCGCCGAAGGCGTCGAGCGGATCGTCTACACGAGCAGCGTCGCGACGCTGAAGGTCACGAGCGCGGGCGACCCGTCCGACGAGAACCGGCCGCTCACGCCCGAGCAGGCGATCGGCGTGTACAAGCGCAGCAAGGTGCTCGCCGAGCGCGCGGTCGAGCGGATGATCGCCGACGAGGGGCTGCCCGCGGTGATCGTCAACCCGTCGACGCCGATCGGCCCGCGCGACGTGAAGCCGACGCCCACCGGCCGCATCATCGTCGAGGCGGCGCTCGGCAAGATGCCCGCGTTCGTCGACACGGGCCTGAACCTCGTGCACGTCGACGACGTCGCGCACGGCCACTTCCTCGCGCTCGAGCACGGCCGGATCGGCGAGCGCTACATCCTCGGCGGCGAGAACCTGCCGCTGCAGCAGATGCTGGCCGACATCGCGCAGATGACGGGCCGCAAGGCGCCGACGCTCGCGCTGCCGCGCTGGCCGCTCTACCCGCTCGCGCTCGGCGCGGAAGCGGTCGCGAAGTTCACGAAGAAGGAGCCGTTCGTCACCGTGGATGCGCTGCGGATGTCGAAGAACAAGATGTACTTCACGTCCGCGAAGGCCGAGCGCGAACTCGGCTACCGCGCCCGGCCGTATCGCGACGGGCTGCGCGACGCGCTCGACTGGTTCCGCTCGGCGGGCTACCTGAAGTGACGTGACGCGGGCGGGAGGCGGCGGAATGCTGCGCTGCCGACGCCCGCGCGTTGTTCCCGCGCCACGCGCTGCGCCGCGTGCGTCGCCCCCCTTTTTCCCCCGAAATTCAGGCGCGGCGCCTCCACAGGCGCGCGCGCCCAGACGCTGTGCCTGCACTTTGTTACACGTCGCGCGCGGACCGGCATCGGCGCAGCGGGTAAAATCGCGGGTCTTACGTAGAGAAAGCACGCATGAACCTGAACGATCAGATCGATGCGCTCATCGCCGGCGTCGATCAGCTCCTCCATGATCACCGCGCCGCCCAGCAGGCGGCACGCAGCGCCGACGCGTTCGCGCGCGCAGCCGCGGCCGAGGCTGAAACGGCCGCCCAACGTCATGCCGCAGCCGAGACCGAAGCGCAGGCTGCCGCCCAGCGCCATGCGCAGGCCGCCGCCGAGGCCGAGGCCGCGCTGAAGCGCCACACCGAAGCCACCGCCGAGGCGCAAGCCGCCGCGCAGCGCCACACCGAGGCCGCCGCGCAGGCCGACGCCGCCGTGCAGCGTCACGCGGAAGCGACCGCGCTGACGGAAGCCCTCGCGCAGCGCCACGCGGATGCCGAAGCCGCGTCGCAACGCCATGCGGCCGCGATCGCCGAGGCCGAGGCCGCCGCGCAACGCCACCACGCCGCCGCCACCGAGGCGGACGCCGCCGCGCAGCGCCATGCCGCCGCGACCGCGGAAGCCGAAGCGGCCGCGCAGCGTCACGCAGCCGCGATCGCCGAAGCGCAAGCCGCGTCGCAGCGCCACGCCGACGCAGCCGCGCAGGCGGAGGCCGTCGCGCAGCGCCACACCGAAGCCGTCGCCGAAGCCGAAGCCGCCGCGCAGCGCCATGCCGAAGCAACCGCGCAGGCGGAGGCCGTCACGCTGCGCCACACCCAGGCCGTCGCCGAAGCCGAAGCCGCCGCGCAACGCCACGCGGAAGCAACCGCGCAGGCGGAGGCCGTCACGCAGCGCCACACCGAAGCGATCGCGCAGGCCCAGGCTGCCGCGCAGCGGCACGCCGAGGCCACCGCGCAAGCCGAAGCGATCACGCAGCGCCACACCGAGGCACTCGCGGAAGCGGAAGCCGCCGCGCAGCGTCATGAGAAGGCCATCGCCGACGCCGAGGCGCTCGTCGAAGCCGTCGTCAACGGTGCGGTGTCGGTGGATACCGTGGAAGCCGGCGAAACGGTGGAAACGGTGGAAGCCGTCGAAGCCGTCGAAGCCGCGGACGCGCCGGAAGCCGTCGCCGCGCCGGCCGCTCACGGCCCCGCGGCAACCGAAGCGGCAACCGAAGCGGCAGCCGAAACCGCAGCCGCAGCCGCGCAGCCGGAATCCGCGCCGGCGGCCGAGGTAGCGGCCGACGCGCCCGCCGTGCCCGCCGCGTCAGCGAACAAACCGACGCTGCACGTCGCGCGCCCGTCGCAGAACGAGATCACGCTGACCGTCAACGGCGAATCGATCACGCTCCAGCCCGAGCAACTGGGCCAGCTGATCGAGGAACTCGCGCACGCGCGCGCGTCGATGGAGCCGGAGCCGCCGCCGGGCATCCCGGCCGGCTGGCGGTTCGTGTCGACGAAGAATCCGATGATGGCGGTGCAGAAGCAGGCAAACGGCGACCGCTTGCTGGTCGCGCGCCACACCGGCTACGGCTGGGTGCCGTTCACGTTCTCGCCGGACGTGGTGATCCAGATGTACATGATGCTCACCCAGCGATAAGCGCGGGGCTGGGCCATCGAGGGGCGGCATTGCGCCGCCCCTTTTAGTTTCCGGCCGGCCCGCGTCGCGGCCCCGGCTCGAATCCTCAGCGGTCGACCGGCGCCTGCACGCGCGCCTTCCACTGCCCGCCCTTGCCGCGCCAATAGCGCCACGCGGACGCGAAGGTCGCGCCCACATAGAACGCCGCGATGAGCGGCAGCGCGGGCGCCCACCACGGCGAGCGCCGGTAGTAGCGCAGCATCGGCGCATACGCGGTGCACATCGACGCCCACGCGAGCCACGCCGGCCATGCGCGCGCGCCGTACGCGAGCGCCGCGACGGGCGGCACGAGATAGATGATCGTCATGCCGAGCAGCGTGCCGGCCAGCAGCACCGGCGAATAGTGGAGCTGCGTGAACGCGGTGCGCGCGATCATGTTCCAGATGTCGCGCCAGCTGTCGTACGGGCGCAGCGACACGCTGCGATCGGCGAGGTCGAGCCGGATCGGGTGGCGGCCGTCGCCGCGATGCTTGATCTGCGCGGCGAGGCTGCAGTCGTCGATCAGCGCGTTGCGGATCGACTCGATGCCGCCGGCCTCCTCGAGCGCCGTGCGCTTCACGAGCATGCAGCCGCCCGCCGCGCCGGCCGTCTTGTTGCGCGGATTGTTGATCCACGAGAACGGGTAGAGCTTCGCGAAGAAGAACACGAACGCCGGGATCAGCGCCTTTTCCCAGAACGAATCGCAGCGCAGCCGCACCATCAGCGATACCAGGTCGCGCTGCTCGGCCTGCGCGCGCGTGACGAGCTGGGCGACGGCATCCGGCGGATGGCCGATGTCGGCGTCGGTCAGCAGCAGGTAGTCGGCCGGCAGGCCGAGCGTGTGCACCGCCGCGATCCCCTGCGACTGTGCCCACACCTTGCCCGACCAGCCCGCCGGCAGCGGTTTCGCGGCGAGCACGGTCAGGCGGTCGGCGCGGTTGATCGCGAGCGCCGCCGCGCGGGCCGCGTCGGCGGTGCCGTCGTCGCTGTGGTCGTCGACGATGATCAAGTGAAATGGGCCGTCGTATGCCTGTTCGAGCAGCGACGTCGCCGCGCGGGCGATCACGTCGGCCTCGTTGCGGGCCGGCACGACCGCGACGACGGCCGGCCAGCCGGCCTCCGCCGCCGCGCCGCGGGCTTCAGGCGGCAGCGGCCGCGCCGGCTGCGCGCGCCAGAAGCCGCCGCGCGCGGCCAGCAGGACGATCCAGATCACGAGCGACAGGCAGGACAGCAGGAAAGCGATCACCAGCATCATCGGCACGCCCCCCATCGTGCGCCGCCCAGGCGGGCGCGCCGGCCGGCCGCGGCGGGCGCCGAAACGGCAATCGGGGTCGGATTGAAAACGCCGGGAACGGCGCGGAACGGGTCGTGGGAGTCGACGGTCATCGCGAGGCCTTGAAAAATGCTCGACGTCAGGCAACCGAAAGGTTGCCGGCGAAACCGCCTAGTTTACTGGGTTCCGCGCGCGCGGGCGCCGACGCGCCCGTCCCGCGATTGCAACACGATTGAAACGGCACCGAAGCAAGGACTGGCCGATAGGGTTAAAATGCGCGATTAATTCGGGGTGCCGGGTCGTTCCTTCCTGCATTCATAACATCAAGTCGGGGCGATCGAGCTGGCATGCCGGCTCCCTCGAACCCCGCGTCTGTCGTCGGAGTTCGCTCAATATGCGAGTCATCCTTGCCCAGCCCCGCGGCTTTTGTGCGGGGGTTGTCCGTGCGATCGAGATTGTCGATCGCGCGCTGCAACAGCACGGCGCGCCGGTTTATGTGCGTCATGAGATTGTCCATAACCGGCACGTCGTCGAAAATCTGCGTAATAAAGGGGCGCGATTCGTTGAGGAACTCGACGAGGTGCCCCACGGCGCTGTCGCGATCTTCAGCGCGCACGGTGTCGCCCAGACGGTCGAGCGCGACGCGCAAGCGCGCGGGCTCGACGTGCTCGACGCCACCTGCCCGCTCGTCACGAAAGTGCACGTGCAGGGCCGCCAGTACGTCGCGGCGGGCCGCCGGCTGATCCTGATCGGCCACGCGGGCCATCCGGAAGTCGAGGGCACGATCGGCCAGATTCCGGGCGAGGTGACGCTCGTCCAGAGCGAGGCCGAGGTCGACACGCTGACGCTGCCGGTCGATACGCCGGTGGCCTACGTCACGCAGACGACGCTGTCGGTCGACGACACGCGCGGCATCATCGAGGCGTTGCAGCGCCGGTTCACCGACATCGTCGGGCCGGACACGCGCGACATCTGCTACGCGACGCAGAACCGCCAGGCGGCGGTGCGCGAGCTGAGCGCGGAGGTCGACGTGCTGCTCGTCGTCGGCGCGACCAACAGTTCGAACTCGAACCGCCTACGCGAGATCGGCACCGAAAGCGGCGTGCCGAGCTACCTCGTCGCCGACGGCTCGGAAGTGAAGGCCGAATGGTTCGCGAACGCGACCACCGTCGGGCTGACCGCCGGGGCGTCCGCGCCCGAGGAGATGGTCGAAGATGTAATCGGCGCGCTGCGCGCGCTGGGGCCCGTCGAGGTCACGACGATGGCGGGCCGTGAGGAAAAAGTCGAATTCAAGCTGCCGGCGAAGCTCACGCAAGCTGTCGCCCGCGAAGTTTAAGGAGGACAACTCTTGTCTATTCCGCTGCTCCAACAAGCCCGTGTCGGCGCATACATCATGCGCCAGCACCTGTCCGGCAACAAACGCTATCCGCTCGCGCTGATGCTCGAGCCGCTGTTCCGCTGCAACCTCGCGTGCAACGGCTGCGGCAAGATCGACTATCCGGATCCGATCCTGAACCAGCGCCTGTCCGTCGAGGAATGCCTCGAGGCCGTCGACGAGTGCGGCGCGCCGATCGTGTCGATCGCCGGCGGCGAGCCGCTGCTCCACAAGGAGATGCCGGAAATCGTCAAGGGCATCATGAAGCGCAAGCGTTTCGTGTACCTCTGCACGAACGCGCTGCTGATGGAAAAGAAGATGGACGACTACGAGCCGAGCCCGTACTTCGTCTGGTCGGTCCACCTCGACGGCGACAAGGAGATGCACGATCACTCCGTGTCGCAGGACGGCGTCTATGACAAGGCCGTCGCGGCGATCAAGGAAGCGAAACGCCGCGGCTTCCGCGTGAACATCAACTGCACGCTGTTCAACGATGCGATCCCCGAGCGCGTCGCGAAGTTCTTCGATACGCTCAAGCCGATCGGCGTCGACGGCATCACGGTGTCGCCGGGCTACGCATACGAGCGCGCGCCGGATCAGCAGCACTTCCTGAACCGCGACAAGACGAAGAACCTGTTCCGCGAGATCCTGAAGCGCGGCGAAGGCGGCAAGCGCTGGTCGTTCAGCCAGTCGTCGCTGTTCCTCGACTTCCTGGCCGGCAACCAGACCTACAAGTGCACGCCGTGGGGCAACCCGGCGCGCACGGTGTTCGGCTGGCAGAAGCCGTGCTACCTGGTCGGCGAAGGTTACGTGAAGACCTTCAAGGAACTGATGGAAGACACGAACTGGGACAACTACGGCGTCGGCAACTACGAGAAGTGCGCGGACTGCATGGTCCACTGCGGCTTCGAGGCGACCGCCGTGCTCGACACGATCGCGCATCCGCTGAAGGCGTTCTCGGTGAACCGCAAGGGCATCAAGACCGACGGCCCGTTCGCGCCGGACATTCCGATCGACAAGCAGCGCCCGGCCGAGTACGTGTTCTCGCGCCACGTCGAGATCAAGCTCGATGAAATCCAGCGCGCCGGCAAGGGCAAGCTGCAAAAGCCGGCGAAACCGGCCGCAGCGGCTTAAGCCCGCGACACGACGCGATGCGCACGGCGGCCCCCGCCGCGCGCATCGGCCCCGCCAGCGGGCCATGTGAAAAGGGTGCGACGGAACGAATCCGTCGCACCCTTTTCTCTTTTGCGGCGTCGGGCGCTCAGGCCGCTGCCATCGCGATGCCGCGTGCTTCGTGCTCGCGCATCCTCGCAACGGCCAGCGCCAGCGGCGCGCGCACGCCGCTCGCCGCGAACGCGCAGACATGGCGCCACAGGTCGGCAAGCCGCACGCGCGGCAGCGTCGCGACACAGGTGTCGTGTGCGGTCAGCACCCGTTCGAGCGCCGCGCATTCGTCGTCGCGCAGCGCCCACGCCGCGCCGTCGGCCGCGCGCTGCGCACAGGCATCGAGCACGCGTTCGGCCTCGAGGCACAGCTCGACGCTCGCGGCCTGCTTGCGGACATCGTCGAGCGACACGAACAGCAGATACACGCTCGTGCGCAGGCGCAGCAGCAGTTCCTCGTGTCCGCAATTGCCGCGCAGCGCGACGAGCGCCATGTGGCATTTCAGCGAAATGTCGCGCACGTGCGCAGGCGGCAACGGCAGCAGCCACTCGCGGGTCAGCGGCCGGCGACCTTTGGTCTTCTTCGCAGGCTTCATCATTCAGGCTCGGCAGGAAGGTAGGCGGCCCGCGCGGCGCGCGGGCGCGGTGAGCGTCGCGCCATGCCGACGCGGCGCGGGCATGCGCATCAGAACGTGTTCTCGCCCTTCAAGTAGTACGCGGTCTTCACGAAGAACGCCTTGACCGGGTGTCCGCCCTGCGCGTCGCTTGCCGCCTGACGACGGGCGGCGGCCCGGCCGGCGCGCCGTGCGCGATGACGGCCAGCTCGTTTACGTCGGTGTCGCTCGATCCGCCGACGGTGCTCGTCTGCATCAACCGGCAGGCCAGCATCCACGCATCGATCACCGGCCGCCGGCGCTTCTGCGTCAACGCGCTGCAGAGCTGCCACGCGCCGCTCGCGCTCGCGTGCAGCGTGTCTGGCTCCGACGCGCGCTTCGCGCACGGCGCGTGGCGCATCGACGCGGCGACGGGCCTGCCGTACCTGGAGAACGCGCAGACGTCGTTCTTCTGCGACACGCTCGAACAGTTCGAGGTGGGCTCGCATTCGATCCTGGTCGGCGAAGTGACGCGCGTCGCGATGTCGGACGACATCAACCCGCTGATGTACGTGAACGGTGCGTTCGCCGGCATTCGCGCGCTGGCGCCCGACGCGGCGCGTACGCCGTCGCATGCCGGCGCGCACGAATGAGCGCGCCGCCGCGCGTGTCGCATGCACCCGTGCGCCGCGCATGATGCGGCGCGCAATCGATGCGTGCGCCGCACTGACGCCAGGCGGTCGTGCCGTGCACTACCATTGCCCGGCATGCACTTGGAGAACTCGATGGCACCCGACCTGAATCTGCTGATTTCACTGGACGCGCTGCTCGAGGAAGGCAGCGTCGTCGGCGCGGCGCGGCGCATGAACCTCAGCCCGCCCGCGATGAGCCGCACGCTCGCGCGCATTCGCGAGACGGTCGGCGATCCGATCTTCGTGCAGGCCGGCCGCAAGATGGTGCCGACGCCGCGCGCGCTCGCGCTGCGCGGCGTCGTGCGCGAGGCGGTCGAGCGCGCGTCGCAGCTGCTCGCGCCGAGCGCCGAAGTCGACCTGCGCACGCTCGACAAGCAGTTCAGCGTGCGCGCGAACGACATCTTCGTCGGCATGCACAGCAGCCAGCTCCTCGAGGAAATGGCGCGCTGCATGCCGCGCGCGATGATGCGCTTCATGCCCGAGGAAGACGACCTCGACGACGACGCGCTGCGCAGCGGCAGCATCGACCTGTTCATCAGCGCGTCGCGCCGCCTGGGGCCGGAGATTCGCGTGCAGCCGCTGTTTACGACGACGTTCGTCGGGCTCGCGCGCAACCGTCACCCGATCTTCAACGACGACATCACGCCCGAGCGGTTCGCGCGCTGGCCGCACATCGGCGTGTCGCGGCGCGGCAAGACGTCCGGCCCGATCGACGCCGCGCTGGCCGAACGCGGGCTGCAGCGGCACGTGCTGCTCGTCGTGCCGACGCCGTACGCGGCGGTGTTCGCGTTGCAGGAGTCGGACCTGATCCTGCCGCTGCCCGAGCATCTCGCGCGCGGCGCCGTGCGGGCGGGGCTCGGCGTGCGCACCTTCGAGCTGCCGGTGCCGCTCGAAACCGTGCTGATCACCCAGGCGTGGCATCCGCGCTTCCAGAGCGACCCGGCGCATCAATGGCTGCGCCGGGTCGTGCGCGGGCTGTGCACGGGCCCGTCGGCGTTGCAGCCGGCGCAGGCATGACGCGCGCCCGATGCGTGCGCCGCACGCACGCATCGAATGCAAAGACATCACTGTTCTGAACGCAGGCGGCAACCGTAGACTGCCTCCGTCCTTCATCGTGGAGTGCCGGCAGTGCGTGACGCAGCAGACCAGACGGCGGCCGTTTCAATGTCGCCTGCGCGCCTGGGCCGGGCGGCGGCCGCCCTGCTCGCGCGCATCGACATCTTCACGCCGCGCGGCGCGTACGTCGCGCGCTCGATCGCCGCCGCGGCGCTCGCACTCGGCGTCGCCTACCTGCTGGAGCTGGAGACGCCGTACTCGGCCGCGTCCACCGTGCTGCTCGTGATCAACCCCGTGCAGGGCGCGGTGATCGGCAAGGGCGTGTGGCGCGTGGTCGGCACGCTCGCCGGGATGCTCGTCGCGTTCGTGCTGATGGGCTGCTTCGCGCAGCAGCCGGTGCTGTTCATCCTCGGCTTCGGCTTCTGGCTCGGCCTGTGCGTCGCCGGCATGACGCTGCTGCGGCACTTCCGCGCGTCGGGCACGGTAGTGGCCGGCTACACGATCGGCCTCGCGACCTACGGCGCGATGCAGCGCCCCGCGCTGACCTTCGAGCACGTGGTCGGACGCGGCTCGACGGTCGTGATCGGCGTGCTGTGCCTGAGCCTCGTGTCGATGCTGTTCGCGACGCGCGATGTGCGCGCGCGGCTCGAAGCGCTGGTCGCGCGGCTCGCCGCCGCCGCCGCGCGCGCGATCGCGCGCCAGCGCGGCGGCATCGCGGCCGCGCCCGGCGACGACCAGCGGCTCGCGCTGCTGGCCGGCGTCTACGGCATCGACGATCTGCTCGCGCTCGGCAAGGCCGAATCGGAAGACCTCGCGCAGCGCGCGCGCGCGGTGCGGCACGGGATGGCGTCGCTGTTCGGCGCGCTCGCGGGCGGCACGCCGCCGCTGCCCGCCGACAGCCCCGGCGCGCGCGCGATCGCGCTGCTGCAGCCGCGCCTCGAAGCCGCGTGGCAGGCCGCCGCCGACGCGCTCGAGAGCGGCCCGGGCGGCACCGTGCGCGCGCACGCGCTGCTCGGCGACGCGCGCCGGCACTTCAAGGCGGCGCTCGATGCGATCGCGCTCGACGATCCGCGCGACGAAGCGGCGCGCCTGATCGCGGGCGAGCGCCTGCTCGAACAGATCGACGACTTCCGCGCCGCGCTCGAAGGCCTTGCCGAGCTGCAGCGGCCACGGCCGCGCCACCGGCCCGCGCCCGTGCGCTTTCATCGCGACGTGCGCTCGGCCGTGGAGAACGGCGTGCGCTCGATGTGCGCGATCGTGATCACCGGCGCGTTCTGGATCGCGACCGCGTGGAACCAGGGCGACATGATGCTGCTCGTGGTGGCGCCGTACTGCGCGCTGCTCGCGACGGCCGGCAACCCGGCCGCCGGCGCGAAGGCGTTCATCCAGGGCACGGTCGCGGCGGTGCCCGCCGCGTTCGTCTGCGCGTTCGGCATCCTGCCGCGCATCGACGGCTTCCCGCTGCTCGTCGTCACGCTCGCGCTGTTCTGGCTGCCCGGCATCTACGCGACGAGCGTGCCGAAGACGGCGCTCGCGGGCCTCGCGTACCTCGTCGCGTTCAACACGCTGAACGCGGCGACCAATCCGTTCCGGCCCGACCTCGGCCTGTTCCTCAACCAGTCGGTCGCGTGGGTGCTCGCGACGTTCATCACGCTGCTCACGTTCCAGCTGATCCTGCCGCGCAACCTCGCCGCCGACACCGCACGGCTGCGCCGCACGATCCGCGACGACGCGCTCGCGCTGCTCGCGGGCCATCGGCCGGCGGCGCCCGCGTGGCAGCAGCGCCAGCAGCACCGGATCGCGCAGCTCGGCGCGCTGCTCGCGAGCCAGCCGGCCGCGATGACGCAGGCCACCGTCGAAGGCCTCGCCGCGCTGCACGTCGGCAAGGAGCTGCTGCGGATCCGCCGCTTCGTCGCGCACGACGGCCTGCCCGATGCGGCGCGGCGGTGCGCGCGCACCGCGCTCGCGCGGCTCGCCGGCCGCGCGGCGCAGCCCGGGCGCGCGGCGTTGCATGCGCGCCGGGCCGCACGCGCGCTCGCCCGCCTCGCGGCCGCGCAGCCCGGCCGCGACGCCGAGCTGAAACGGCTGATGGCCGCGTTCGCCGACGTGTACGTGCTGCTGCATACGCACGCCGCGTATTTCACCCCCGCTCCGGAGGCCCTTCGCCGTGCTCAGTGAATTCGCCGTGGCGGGCATCTACCTGCCGCCGTTCTTCGTGTATGCGTGCGCAACCGTGCCGCTCTACATGGCCGTGCGCGCCGCGCTCGCCCGCGCGGGCCTGCTGCGCCGGGTCTGGCACCCGGCGCTGTTCGAGTTCGCGGTGTCGCTCGTGCTCGTCTCCGCGCTGATCCTTTTTCTTTAGTTCTTCGAATCGCGTCATGTCGCTCAAACCCCTGACCCGTTCCCTGCTGACGCTCGCCACCGTCGGCCTCGCGATCGCGCTGGTCGCCGCGCTGTGGCGCGCGTACGTGCTCGCCCCCTGGACCCGCGACGGCCGCGTCAGCGCGCACGTCGTGCGCATCGCGCCGGAAGTGTCGGGCACCGTGATCGACGTCGCGGTGATCGACAACCAGCGCGTATCGAAAGGCGACGTGCTGTACCGGATCGACCCGCAGCGCTTCGCGCTCGCGGTCGAGCAGGCCGAGGCGCAGGTCGCGTCGACCGCCGAGACGGTGCGCCAGAAGCAGGACGAGGCGCGCCGCCGCACCGGCCTCGACGAACTCGTGCCGAAGGAGGACATCCAGCGCTCGGGCCGCGCGGTGTCGATCGCGCAGGCCGACTACCGGAAGGCGCTGGCCGCGCTCGACGTCGCGAAGCTCGACCTCGCGCGCGCGACGCTGCGCGCGCCGGTCGACGGCTACGTCACGCAATTGCGCTTGCGGCACGGCGACTACGCGGTCGCGGGCCGGCCCGACATCTCGGTGCTCGATGCGCACAGCTTCTGGATCACCGGTTTCTTCGAGGAGACCAAGCTGCGCCGCATCGCGTCGGGCGCGCCCGCGCAAATCAAGCTGATGGGCTTCGATCCGCTGCTGCGCGGCCACGTGACGAGCATCGGCCGCGGCATCGCCGACGAGAACGGCGCGCTCGACGAAACCGGCCTGCCGACCGTCAACCCGAACTTCACCTGGGTGCGGCTCGCGCAGCGCATTCCGGTGCGCATCGAGCTCGATCACGTGCCGGCGGGCGTGCTGCTCGCGGCCGGCATGACGTGCAGCGTCGAGATCGGCGAGCCGGGCCGCGCAACGACGCCGCGCGGCCGGCTCGCGTCGTGGCTGCATGCGTGGATGTGAGGCGGCTTCGATGCGACGTTTCTCCTTCCGCCCGCAACGTTTATCCGCCGCGCTCGGTTCCGCCGCGTGCGCGGCCGCCCTCACCGCGTGCACGATGGTCGGCCCCGACTATCGGCCGCCGCAGCCCGTGCATCCGCCCGGCTGGATCGAGCGCGGCGACGCCGCCGTGCAGGCCGATCCCGCGCAATTGCAGGACTGGTGGCGCGGGTTCGGCGATCCGCTGCTCGACCGCCTGGTCGCGCAGGCGATCGACGGCAACCAGGATCTCGCGATCGCGCGCCAGCGGCTGCTGCAGGCGCGTGCCGAGCGCGACCAGGTGGCAAGCCGGCTCGGCCCGACGGTCTCCGCGGGCGGCACCGCGAACGCGCTGCGCTCGTCGCGCGCGCTCGACTGGCCGCCGGGCATCGGCCAGTCGCGCACCTACCGGCTCGGCGTCGACGCATCGTGGGAACTCGACATCTTCGGCGGCACGCGGCGCGCGATCGAATCCGCGGACGCGCAGGTCGACGCGATCGACGACGATCGTCACGCGATCCTCGTGAGCCTGCTCGCCGAGCTCGCCTCCGATTACGCGGCGCTGCGCGCGACGCAGGCGCGGCTGCGGATCGCGACCGACAACGTCGCGAGCCTCGACGCGACGCGGCGGCTGACCGAGCGTTCGGAGCGGCACGGCCTCGGCACGTCGTTCGAGGTCGCGCAGGCGCACGCGGAGCTCGAACTCGCGCAGGCCGCGCTGCCGCCGCTGCAGGCGAACGCCGCGCAGCTCATGCATGCGATCGGCGTGCTGACGGGCGGCTTTCCGGGCACGCTGCGCGACGCGCTGGCCGCGCCCGGCGCGACCTTGCCCGTCGCGCCGCAATTGCCGGTCACGCTGCCGTCGGACGTGATCCGCGAGCGGCCCGACATCCGCGCGGCCGAGCGGCGCTTCGCGGCCGCCACCGCGCAGATCGGCGTCGCGCGCGCCGAGCAGTTCCCGCATTTCGCGATTCCGCTGAGCGTCGGTACCACCGCGAGCCTCGTGCAGGACCTGTTCACGAGCGCGAGCGTCGCATGGTCGGTCGCGCTCGAAGGCACGCAGCTGCTGTACGACGGCGGCCGTGCGCAAGCCGGCGTCAGCGCCGCGCGGGCCGCGGCCGAAGCTGCGCGGCTCGCGTACGAGCAGCGCATCCGCGTCGCGTTTCGCGAAGTCGAGGACGCGCTGACCGACATCTACGCGGAGCGCGACCGGCAGACGGCGCTCGTCGCGGCGGTCGGCAGCAGCCAGGACGCGCAGTCGCGCGCGACGCGGCTCTACCGCAACGGCCTCAGCGAATACCTGTCGGTGCTGATCGCGCAGCGCGCGACCTACCGCGCCCGCGACGCGCTCGCGCTCAGCCAGCTCGCGCAGGTGCAGGGCGTAATCGCGCTGTACAAGGCGCTCGGCGCCGGCTGGCGCCACGATGCGCCGGTCGCGCAGGCCGACGGCCCGCCACCGCCGTCGGCGCGGTGATGCGCATCGCGCCGGCCTTCCTTTCGTCACGCTTCATCGGAGCATTGCCATGACACTCGATCCGCAGGCATTCATCGTCCACGACATCAGCCGGTTTCCGTTCTGCGTGTTTCGCGCACAGGCCGCGACGCCCGGCTACGCGCCGCAGTGGGAGAAGGAGATCGACGCGCTGATGCGCGACGGCGCGCCGTTCGTCGTCGTGTACGTGTCGCTCGACGCCGACGAGACGCACGAGGACCGCAAGCATCGCGCGGTCTGGCTCAAGCAGAACAAGGCGGCGCTGGGCGCGGTGTGCAAGGCGCTGATCAGCGTCGAGCCCGATCCCGAGCGGCGCGCGTGGGTCGCCGCGCAGGGCGAGACGGCCGTGAAGGCGTTCGGGATTCCGCATGAAGCGGTGGCGTCGCTCGACGAAGCCGTCGCGCTCGCCGCGCGGCTGACCGGCACGGGCGACGCGGCGCCGCAGGCTCGCCCCGCATGATGCGCGCGGCCGCCCTGCGCGCGGACGCGGCGACGCCCGGCCACCGGCGGCGGCGCGAACGGACGCCCGCCGTGCGCCGCCGGCACCTGCCCGCGGCAGCCATGCGCCGGCGCATGCCCGCCGCGCGCGCGACGTTCATCATCTTCGCGCCGCAATCGTGGATGCACTGACGCGCCGGCGTCGGCGCAGCCGCGATGCATGACATGCGTCACTGCAGGCCGCGCCGCGGGGCGCGATAATGGCGCTCCGGCCGTCGCCGACGCGACGGCGCACCTCGTCATCGTCCAGCATGCAAGCACACGCCACTCCCCTCGACGTCGCCGCCATCGACAGCTGGCACGCACACGTCTACTTCGACGCCGCGAGCCGCGATGCGGCCTGGGCATTCCGGCAGATCGTCGAGCAGCGGTTCGGCGCGATCATCGAGCTCGGCCGCTTCCACGAGCGCCTGGTCGGGCCGCATCCGGCGTGGTCGTACCAGATCGCGTTCGATGCGAGCCGCTTCGACGAGATCGTGCCGTGGCTCGTGCTGAACCACGGCGCGCTCGACCTGTTCCTGCATCCGAACACCGGCGACGACCTGCGCGATCATCGCGATTCGGCGGTGTGGATCGGGAAGTCGTACGAACTGAACCTGGCGGCGCTGGCTGGCTGACGCTCGGACCGCGTTGAAACGTCGTCGAGCGGCCGCCCGCGTCACGCGACATACAGCGCAACGCTGACGAACTGGCACAGGCTGCCCGCCAGCACGAACAGGTGCCAGATGCCGTGCCCGTGGCGGATGCGCTCGTCGTTGATGAAGAAATAGATGCCGGCGCTGTAGATGATGCCACCCGCCACGAGCCACGCGGTGCCCACGGGCGGCAGCGCATGGATCAACGGGCCGACGGCAACGAGCGCAAGCCAGCCCATCAGCACGTACAGCGTCATCGACACGACGCGGGTGCGCCGCCCGAGCGTGAGTTCCTGCGCGATGCCGAACGCGGCGAGCCCCCAGCTCACGCCGAACAGCGACCAGCCCCACGGCCCGCGCAACGTGACGAGCGTGAACGGCGTGTAGCTGCCGGCAATCAGCAGGTAGATCGCCGAATGGTCGCACTTCTGCAGAATGGCTTTCAGGCGCGGATTGCGCACGCTGTGGTAAAGCGTCGAGATCGCGTAGAGCACGCAGAGCATCGCGCCATAGACGCTGAAACTCACCACCTTGTAAGCGTCGCCCGCGAGCGCCCCCCTCGTCACCAGGGTTGCCAGCCCCACCACCGACAGCACCGCGCCGACGAGATGGGTAATGCTGTTGAAACGCTCTCCGGCATGCACGACGTCGTCCTCCTGCGCGGGTTCATCGGGGCCAATAGTCCATATGATAGCGGCAGGAAAACGATGCCGAGCAGCGGGCAGATCAAGCGATCGAGATCCAGGCGCAGGCGATCAACCGCCGGGACGGCAAGCTGCCGACCTACATGTCGCCGCAGACGCCGCTGCCGTTCCCGGATTGTCCGCGCAAGGCGGCACGTCGAAGTAAGCACGCACGGCCGTCACAATGAAAAAAAAACGCCATGACTCGCGTCATGGCGCTTTTGCATCGACCGGGCGCTTCAGGCCGTCAACAGCACTTCCCGGCCCCCGACCCATACCTTGCATTCTGACGTTCGCGGAAAAACGCCTCGTACGTCATCGGCTCGCGGTCCGGATGGGTCTCGCGCATGTGCGCGACGTAGGTGTCGTAGTCGGGCACGCCGACCATCAGCCGCAACGCCTGCCCGAGGTAGCGGCCCGCGCTGCGCAGATCACTGCCGAGATCGGAAAACATCGCGGCGTCTCCTTAGCGTCCGCTGCCGAGCGCCTGCGCGGCCGGAATCGCCTCGTACGGCGTCTCGCGCACGGTCGGCTTCGCCTCGCGGCGGGCGCGCTGGATCGCGAGCACGCCGTACACCGCGATGCTGATCACCACGAAGATGAACAGCCCGGCCAGCGCCGCGTCGATGTAGTCGTTGAAGATGATCCGCTTCATCTGCGCGATCGACTTCGCCGGCGCGAGCACCTTGCCTTCGTCCACGGCCGCTTGCAGCTTCGCCGCGTGCGCGAGGAAGCTCACCTTCGGGTTCGCGTCGAACACCTTCTGCCAGCCGGCCGTCAGCGTGCAGATCAGCAGCCATGCCGTCGGCACGAGCGTGACCCATGCATAGCGCTCGCGCTTCATCTTGAACAGCACCACGGTGCCGAGCACCAGCGCGATCGCCGCGAGCATCTGGTTCGAGATGCCGAACAGCGGCCACAGCGTGTTGATGCCGCCGAGCGGATCGACCACGCCCTGGTGCAGGAAGTAACCCCACGCGGCCACGCACAGCGCGGTGGCGACCAGGTTCGCCGGCAGCGACTCGGTGCGCTTGAGCGCCGGGTGGAACGTGCCGAGCAGGTCCTGCAGCATGAAGCGGCCCGCGCGCGTGCCCGCATCGACGGCCGTCAGGATGAACAGCGCCTCGAACAGGATCGCGAAGTGATACCAGAACGCCATCATCGCCTCACCGCCGATCACCTGGTGCAGGATGTGCGCCATGCCGACCGCCAGCGTCGGCGCGCCGCCCGCGCGCGCGATGATCGTCGTCTCGCCGACGGCCTTCGCGGTTTGCGTCAGCATGTCCGGCGTCAGCATGAAGCCCCACTGCGTGACGGTGTTCGCGACCGCTTCCGGCGTGGTGCCGAGCACGGCGGCCGGCGCGTTCATCGCGAAGTAGATGCCCGGCTCGATCACGCACGCGGCCACCAGCGCCATGATCGCGACGAACGATTCCATCAGCATCGCGCCGTAGCCGATGAAGCGCGCGTTGGTTTCGTTATCGAGCAGCTTCGGCGTCGTGCCCGACGAGATCAGCGCGTGGAAGCCCGACACCGCGCCGCACGCGATCGTGATGAACAGGAACGGGAACAGGTTGCCCGACCACACGGGGCCCGTGCCGTCGACGAACTTCGTCAGCGAAGGCATCTTCAGTTCCGGCGCGACGATCAGGATGCCGATCGCGAGGCCGAGGATCGTGCCGATCTTCAGGAACGTCGACAGGTAGTCGCGCGGCGCGAGCAGCAGCCACACCGGCAGCACCGATGCGACGAAGCCGTAGCCGATCAGGATCCACGTGAGCTGCGTGCCGCTGAACGTGAACCACGCGGCGAGCGTCGGCGACGCGCTGACGTTCTGGCCGAACGCGATCGCCGCCATCAGCCCGACGAAGCCGATGATCGACACTTCGCCGATGCGGCCCGGGCGGATGTAGCGCGTGTAGACGCCCATGAACAGCGCGATCGGAATCGTCGCGGCGACGGTGAACGTGCCCCACGGCGAGTTGGTCAGCGCCTTCACGACGATCAGCGCGAGCACCGCGAGGATGATCACCATGATCAGGAACGCGCCGAACAGCGCGATCACGCCGGGCACGGTGCCGAGCTCCATCTTGACGAGATCGCCGAGCGAGCGGCCGTCGCGGCGCGTCGAGATGAACAGCACCATGAAATCCTGCACCGCGCCGGCGAACACGACGCCCGCGAGGATCCACAGCATGCCGGGCGTGTAGCCCATTTGCGCGGCGAGCACCGGCCCGACGAGCGGGCCGGCGCCGGCGATCGCGGCGAAGTGATGGCCGAACAGCACGTACTTGTTGGTCGGCACGTAGTCGAGGCCGTCGTTGTGGCGCACGGCAGGCGTCATTCGCAGCCCGTCGAGCTGCATGACCTTGCTGGCGATGAAACGGCTGTAGAAGCGATACGCGATCAGATATACGCAGACGGCGGCGATCACGATCCAGAGGGCGCTGACGCGCTCGCCATGCGCGAGTGCGATCGTGCCGAATGCGAACGCGCCCAATAGCGCGACCGCAATCCAGATCAGGGTGCTGGAAGCCCGATTCATGTTGTCTCCTTTGTCGACCGGAGTTAGCGCTTCAGCGCTTACTCCGGTCCCATGCTTTGCGGTCGACCGGAGCCGGTGCATCCGCACTTACTCCGGTCCCGTGCTTGGCGGTTGACCGGAGTCGGCACATCAGCGCTTGCTGCGGTCCCACGCGACGAGGTTTAGTTGTCGACATCGCGCGGCTGGTCGACCGCGCGCCCAACGCGGCATTGCGCCGCGCACCGGCCTCGCAAAGGCAGGTGTGGTGGGTTCGTAGTATTCGGGTTCGGGGCCGGGCTTACAAGCGGATAACTACGTATGCGGGGCTACGTAGAATTACGTAGAGCGGTGTAAATGCGGCGTGGCTGACGGCGCTCGGCGACAATGGCACCGACGAGCAACGACTGAATGCATGAGCCGAGCGTCGTCGACGGCCGACGCCATCCAACCTGGAAGACCATGTCACGACTCACGCCGGACCGAGGAGCCGCCATGCCCATCCCGTTTCACAAGATGCACGCGAACGGCGACGACTTCGCGATCGTCGACCTGCGCGGCCAGGCCGACATCGTCGATCGAAATCTCGCCCGCGCGATGGGCGACCGGCATCGCGGGATCGGCTTCAACCAGCTTGCCGTGATGACGGACTGCGACGATGCCGCCGCCCGCGTCACCTTCTGGAACCCGGACGGTTCGACGCTCGACGCGTGCGGCAGCGCGACGCGAGGCGTCGCCTGGCGCGTGCTGCGCGAGACCGGCGCGGCGTCCGCCGTGCTCAGGACCGCACGCGGGCTGCTGACGTGCTCGGCGGCAGCGAACGGGCTGATCACGGTCGACATGGGCCATCCGCTCGTCGACTGGCGGCAGGTGCCGCTCGCCTGCGAGGCGGACACGCTGGCGCTCCCGCTGCCCGGCGCGCCGGCCGCATGCAACATGGGCAATCCGCATTGCACGTTCTTCGTCGACGACGTGCGCGCGATCGACGTGGCGGCGCTCGGGCCGGCCATCGAATCGCATCCGCTGTTTCCGCTGAAGACCAACGTTCACTTCGTGCAGGTGATCGACCCGGCGCGGATCCGTCTTCGCATTTGGGAGCGCGGCGGCGGCGTGCCGCTCGGCTCGGGATCGTGTTCGTGCGGCGCCGTGGTCAACGGCATCCGGCGCGGCCTGTTGCGTGCGAGCGTCGCGGTCGAATGCGACGGCGGGATCGTGACGGTCGGCTGGGACGGCCACGCGGGCGTGTTGCTGACGGGGCCGGTTGAAGCCGTCTACAGCGGCGTCTGGTCCGCCGAACCCACGAGCGATTTCGGGGAATAGAACCTAGAATTGAGCCATGCGCCGGCGCGCCCGGCGCGAAACCGCTTCGTCTTCCCCTTTCATCGAAAGCAGCGGCCATGAACACTCACGATGCGTGCTTCATCCGCCCCGCGCTGGGCGCACTTTGCGTGGCTTCGCTGGCGGCGCTGTCCGCGTGCGGCGGCGAAGCCTGCTTCGGCTTCAATGACGGGTGCTTCAACCGCAACGGCCCCACGCAGACCATCTCCTTGTCGGGCACGGCCGCCACGGGCCCCGCGCTCGCCAGCGCGACGCTCGCCGTCAACTGCGCGCAGGGTTCGGGGTCCACGCTGACCGACGGCGGCGGGCACTACAGCCTGACGCTCAACGCGACGCTGCCCTGCACGATCACCGTGACGTCCGGCGGCGCGACGCTGCATTCGGTCGCGTTCGCCGGCGGCACCTTCAATACGACGCCGGAAACCGAGCTGATGCTCGTCTACCTCGCCGCGCAGCTCGGCACGAGCACGGCCCGCGTGATCGCGGACCTGCCGAACAACGCGCACTTCCAGCAGGTGCTGGAGAACCAGTCCAACGTGCAGGCCGCGCAGGCGGCGGTCGTCGCGAACCTGCAGCAGCGCTACGCGCTCACGCTGGCGGCGCCGGCGTTCCTGACGACGCCGTTCGTGGTCAGCCAGCCGGGCGTCGACAGCGACCTCGTCGCGCTCGCGGCGGCCGGCGCGATCGACGCCAACGGCATGCCCGCCCCGGCCGCCGTGTCGCTGCTGGCGCAGGCCGGCGCCGCCCATCCGTTGTGAGCGGCGCGGCCCGAGACGAAGCGCGCTACGGCTGAGCGCGGCGCCGCATGAGGCCGCAGCCGCGTCGCGTCAGGCCTGCGTCGAGACCAGGCCGCCCGTCGCGGCGCCCGACTTGCTGCGCATCAGTTCCGCCATCTTCGTGACCGCGGCTTGCAGCGCGGCGGATATCTGGCCGGCCTGCGAATTCAGCGCCTGCATTTCGGCCTGGGCCGCGGGGTCCTTCTGCGCGCGCTGCGACACCTGCCCGATCTGCTTTTGCAGCTCCGCGAGCTGCCGCTGCAGCTTCTCGATCAGCTCCTTCAGCACCTTGGCCGCCGGGTCTTCGCCCGACGCGCCCGGTCCGCCCACCTTTTCCCCGCTGTCGGCCTGGCCGGCCTTGTCCGTCTTGCCGGCCTTGTCCGCCGCTGCGGCCGAACCGTCGGCGGACGCGGGACGCGCGGCGTTCGCCGCCGTGCCGGCGGCGGCCGGCTGACTGGCCGATGCACCGGCGGTCTGGTTCGCCGTGGCTTGCGTCGTATTCGCGGCCAGCGAAGCATCGATCTGCATGATTTCTCCCGTAAATTTCGTGAACGAATGGTGATAGCGGAACGCGAGATTCCCTACAGTCTTATTACGGCATTCTTCACACAAAACTTGAAGCGTGCCCTGCAGCTCGACGCCGGACTGCGCCGCGCACATGGACCTGGATGACGGCGAAGCGGTGAAGACGGCCATCGACAAGCCCGCACCGTTGTTCACGACCAGCCCATAAGCAGCACGAAACATACTGCGACAGCCGCAGCCCGAACCGTTGCCGCGGCCTGTTCGCGTTCGCGCGGCGTGCTTCGATGGGAAAAGGTGAGAGGATTCGGGAGTGCGAAGACGGTGCGTCGCGATGCGGTCGACAGCTCACGTTACGTGGCACATCGCTCGCGGCGGCCCTGCGGGATTTCGCGCGGCATGGACCGGCGAGGGTATGGCGCGAAGAATAAGCGGCCCGGTGCATCGCGCACCGGGCTCCCGCGTCACACGCGGATCAATGCTTTTCTTCGATCTGCTTCGGCTTCGGCGGCGACGGCACCTTCGCATACTGGAACGCCGGCGTCGCTTTCAGCGCGTCCTTCGTCGCGCCCGGCAGATAGATGTTGCCGCTACGCACGTCGAGCGACGCGATCGGCACCGCGACGTCGTGCGCCGCAACACCGAGGAAGCCGCCCGCCGACACGATCGCCGCCGACACCGAGCCGTCCGGTGCGACGATCAGGTCGCGAATCGTGCCGACCTTCTGGTTCTGGTCGTTGTACACGGGCTTGCCGAGCACGCTCTTCTTCACGCTCCAGCCTTCGAGCAGCGCCTGCGATTGTTCGACGGTGACGCTGAGCGGCTGCGCGCCCGCGATCTGCGCATGCGCGCTGATGCTCGACGCCAGGATGGCGGCTGCGACGAGGGTCTTGTGGAAAGTCATGCTGATGAACTCCGGTTCGTTTGTGTTTGGTTCCGGGAGCGAAGCGGCGCGCGCTTCGTCGAGGGCAGCAGCGGCCGGCCGCGCCGCCGCTGCGTGTGCGCGACGCGAGCGGGACTGACCTCGGGGAGTCGCGCGACACTGGCGCCATGTTAGCGCCGCTCGCGCGGCGCTGCATCGGACACCATGCCGCAGCGGCACCGCGCGACGCACGAACCGGGCTGCGTTCAGCTTTCCTCGAGCAGCTTGCGGGATGCGAACAGTTCGGCATCGCTACGGATGCCGAGCTTGCGAAACGCCGATTGCTTCTGCGCGCTGATCGTCTTGCGGCTGCGGGAGAATTTCGACGCGATGTCGGACACGGACATGCCCGCGAGATAGCAGCGCAGCACCTCGTGCTCGCGCGGGCTGAGCCGCAGGTCGGCGGACGGGCCCGCATCGGCCGGCGCGGCGGCGTCGCCGTTCGCGGGCTTCGGCTCCGCCACGCGCGGGTCGGGCGTCTCGCTCGACGTGATCCGCTCGGCCAGTTCGGTGCTGATGTACGGGCGGCCGTTCGCGACGACGCGGATCGCATGCGCGAGCTCGCCCAGGTCCTCGCTCTTGCCGACGAAGCCGAGCGCACCCGCGCGCATCGTCATGTTGACGGTCGCCGGCGTATCGCTGCTCGACATCATCAGGATCCTGCACGCCGGAAAGCGCGTGTTGACCAGCTTGACGAGATTGAGCCCGTCGATCTCGTCGGGCCCCAGCGTGTAGTCGAGCAGCACGACATCCGCGCGATTCGCTTCGAGCCAGCGGATCAGGTCGCGCGACTTTGCAAAGCTCGCCGCCACCGCGATGCCGGGCCTGTCGTTCAGATAACTGGTGATCCCGAGCTGGACGACGGCATGGTCGTCCAAGATCACGACGCGGATCGGCTGGTGCTCTGGCCTCATTGCTAACCCTTTGTTTATCGTGGTGCGGCTGTCGATGGTCGATTCCCGTTCTTGTCGCCGCACGCCATCAACGCTGCTGATTATCGGGATTAGCTTACCGGCTTTCTGGCTAATTTTTAACCCCACCGGCTAAATGCGGCGGGCGGCCGCGTTCGTCGGCGTCGCCGTTCCGCGTTGCATTGCGTGGCTTCACATGGCATCGTGTCGCGCTTACGCAACGTGCGACCGATAACACGGTGGAAGGACGCAAGCATGACGAGTTCGAAGCGTTGCGCCGTCCTGATCGGCCTGATCGTCGGGTTGATGCCGGCGATCGACTGGGCAGCCGGCGCGCCCGAATTCACGCCGGAGGAAAAGGCGTGGATCGCCGAGCACCCCGTGGTGCGAACCCGCGCCGATCCGAACTGGCGGCCGTTCGAATTTCGCGAACACGGCAAGGCCGTCGGCGTCGTGCCGTCGTTTCTCGACGCCGTCTCGCGAATCAGCGGGCTGCGCTTCGAATACGTCGACGGCATATCGTGGCGCGGCTCGCCCGACGCATTGGCGTCCGGCAGGATCGACGTCGTCCCCGACGTGACGTGGCGCAGCAGGTTCGACGCACCGTGGCTCCGTCACCTCGACATCGCGTCCGATGCGGCGAAGCACGACGATTGGGCCTGGTCCCGTGACCACATCATCGTCAGCCGGCCCTACTTCGTCGGCACGGTTTTCGTCGTGGCGCCCGAGCACCCGAACCTGCTCGTCGACGCCCAGAACCTCGCCGGCCGACGCGTCGCGATCAAGGGCGGCGGCGCGCTGGAAGCCGCGATCCGCCACGGCGACATACCCGTGACCCTGCTGACCTACGACGACGAGAGCCAGGCGCTCGCGGCCGTCGCGAACGGCGAGGCCGATGCCGCCGTGGGCACCGACATGTCGATCCTGCCGCTGATGCGCAGGCAATTCCACGACAAGCTCTTCGTGGCGGGCGGTTTGCCGGACGGCCAGTATGCGCTGGCGATGGCGACGCGCCGCGACATGCCGGTGCTCGCGTCGATACTCGAGAAGTCGCTCGCGGCAATCCCTGCGCGCGAGGTCGATGAGATCACGCGTCAATGGATCGAGACGGCCGACTACGGCAAGCCGTCGCTGCGCTCGATCCTCTACTACCGGCGCTGGCAGGTCACGGCGGCCGGAGCAGGCCTGCTCGCGCTGGCGGCGATCGCATTCGTTTCGTGGCGCTCGCGCGTCGCGGCGGTGCGCAGCGAGCGCGACAAGGCGATGTTCCTCGCATTCATCAGCCACGAGATCCGCACGCCGATGCACACGATCCTGTCGTCGGTGGAGCTGCTGCAGCGCTCGAACCTGGCGCCCAGGCAGGCGAGCCGCGCCGACGCGGCGATGGCCGCGTCGGAATCGCTGCTGACGCTGCTCGACGACATCCTCGAATACTCGCGCCTCGAATCGCACAACGTGACGCTCGCGCCCGAGCCGACGCATGTCCAGCCCTGGGTGCAGCGCAGCGCCGACATGGTGCGCTGGCGGGTCGACGAGAAGAAGCTGAGCTTCGCACTCGAACTCGCGTGCCCACCCGACCTGTGCGTGCTGATCGACCCGGTGCGCACGCGGCAGATCGTGCTGAACCTGCTCGTCAACGCGATCAAGTTCACGTCGGCCGGCTCGGTTGCACTGCGCGTCGATTATCTCGAAGGCAAACCGGGCCGCGCCGGCTCGCTCGTGATCGAAGTTCGCGATACCGGAATCGGCATTCCGCCCGAACGCCAGCGCACCATATTCGAGCCGTACCAGCGCGTCGAGCAGTCGCAAAACCGCCGCGTGAGCGGCAGCGGATTGGGGCTGTCGATCTGTCGCGAACTGGTCGGCCTGATGAAAGGCGTGGTGACCGTCAGCAGCAGCCCGGACAAGGGCACGATCTTCACGGTGCTCCTGCCGGTGCAACGCGCCGCGCAGGCGCCGGCGCAGGCGCCCCAACCGTCGCTGCCCGCGCAGCTGCCGGAGCCTGTCGAAGCCGACAGCTCGCAGCCGAGCGCGAACGGCCCGACGATCCTGATCGTCGACGACCACGCAGCGGTTCAGCATGCGATCCAGCATCAACTCGACGCGCTCGCGTGCAACTCGGCCATTGCCGACACCGGCGAACAGGCGCTCGCGCTGTTCGAGCACACGGCGTTCGACATGGTGCTGCTGGATTGCGATCTGCCCGACATCGACGGCTACACGGTCGCGCGGCGCATGCGCGATGGCGAGCGGCTGCGAAAGGGGGCGCGCACGCCCATCATCGCGATCTCGGCGTCGACGGGCGATGCGCATCGCGAGCGGTGTTTCGACAGCGGGATGGATGGCGTGCTCGGCAAACCGCTGCGGCTCGACGCGCTGCGCCAGATGATCGACCTGTGGTGTCCGGCCCGTGACGACGACGATACAGCGCGGCCGACGCAGGGCGCGCAACCGGCGCAATCCGACTTCCGCGCGATCTACCGGCAAAGCGTCGATGCCGATCTGGCGGCGCTCGGCGAGGCGTTGTCGAACGGCGATGTCGATCGCGCGCGTCACGCGGCGCACCGGATCAAGGGCGCCGCCGCGGTGGCCGGCCATGCGACGACGAGTGAACTGGCGGCCGAGCTCGAGCGCCGGCTGCAGTTCGCGTCGGGCGCAATCGCACCCGGCATCGGCATGCTCGGCGACGAACTGCTGCGCCTGCATCGCGCCGACACGGCCGGGCCCGGCACGCCGCGATCCTAGCGATCGTTCGACGTATCCGCCGTGCCGTCCGCCGTCGTATACGTCGGGCACCATCGCACGACCGCCTGCCGGAGCGCTTCGAACCTCAGCGGCTTGCCGAGCACGCCGTCCATCCCGCTTTCCAGGCAACGCACCCGGTGCGCATCGCCGGACACCGCCGATATCGCGATGATCGGAACACGTCCCGCCTTCCGCGTGGCTTCTTCCTGCCGGATCATCCGCGCGAGCGCATAACCGTCGATATCGGGCAGATTGCAATCCAGCAGCACCATATCGACCTGCTCATGCGCGAGTTGCCGCAACGCCTGCTCGCCCGAGCCGGCGACGAGGCCGGCGCAGCCGAGTTCGTCGCATTGGTGCCGCAATGCGGCCCGCACGGCCTCGTGATCGTCGACGATCAGGATGCGCGGCGCATCGCGGCGCGCGTGCGGCACTGCCGTACAGGCCGTCACGGGCGCCGTGGCAGCGCGCCGTGCTGGCGGCGCGGCCTCCGCCGCGGTCACCGGCAGTTGCACCGTAAACACCGTTTCGACATGCGGCGTGCTGTCGACCGTGATCGTGCCATGCATCAACTCGACGAGTTCGCGGCAGATCGCGAGCCCCAGCCCGCTGCCGCCCGCCCCCTGTCGCGAACGACAGTCCGCCTGCCAGTACGCGTCGAAGAGGTGCCTGAAGCGGTCGGGCGCGATGCCGACGCCGGTGTCGCGCACCTCGATGAGCAGCGTACCGTTTCGTCCCTGGGGGGCGGCAAAAAAATGGACACGCAGTGTGACGGCCCCGGCCGCCGTGAAATTGATCGCATTGACGAGCAGGTTCAGCACGATCTGGCGCACGCGCACGGGATCGATCACGACACGCGTCCCCCGCGGGCCCGCGACGTCGAGCGTCAGCGCGAGCGCCTTTCGTTCGGCCCGCCAGCGCACCATGTCGACGGTCTGCCGGGCCCATGACTCGAGCTCGACCGCGTGCGGCGACAGCGTGACCTTGCGCGACTCGAGGCGCGAGTGTTCGAGGATGTCGTCGAGCAGTGTCAGCAGCGTATCGGACGCGAACGCGGCCGCTTCCGCACGCTCGGCCTGCTGCCCGGACAGCCCCGAGCGCTGCAGGAATTCGAGCGACGACAGGATCGTCTGCATCGGCGTGCGGATTTCGTGGCTGACGAACGCGAGAAACATCGCCTTCTCGCGCCTGCTGCGAATGGCGGCCGCGCGGGACTTCCACGACAGGTACGTGAGCATCGCGAACGTCACCAGCGTCACGACGATCGCGAGCACCACCGGCGCACGATAGTGCAGGATCGAGCGGATCGTCGGCTTGCCGTAGTCGCCCAGTTCCACCCAATCCCGTGTAATCGCGGCCGTCTCCTTCACCGGGATCGCCGCCAGCGACTTGTCGATGATCGACGCGAGAATCGGCAGGTCGGTGCGCGTGAGCATCGCCAGCGATACCGGGCGGTCCGCCAGCATGCCCGACATGTAGAGCTGGCCGAAAAACTGCCGACGGACGATCGGCAGGATCGTGACGTCCACGCCGAGCGCGGCGTCGGCTTCGCCGTTGGCGACCGCGGCGAGCGCGAGCGCCTCGGTGTCGTACGTCAGCACGTCGAGCGGCACGCCGCTGTGCCGCGTGAAGTATTCGACCGCGCCGCGCCCCTTGATCGCGACGCGCCGGCCCTTGAGCCGCTGCAGGCTGAAAATCATCGCGGAATTGTTGCGCGTCACGGCGGTCAGTCGCCCGACAAGGTACGGCGAACTGATCAGCGCACCGGCGCCGATGCGTTCCGGGGCCAGTTCCCGCCATACGCCCGGCAGCAGGTCGACCTTGCCGCTGGCGAGCGCCGCGTACGCATGCCCCCACTCCGTGCCCGGCACGGTCTCGAACGTGAGCCCGGTCATCTTCGAAATCGCGTTCAGATAGCCCGCGACGAGCCCGCCGTGCTGGCGATTGCGCATGTACTCGATCGGATACCAGTTCGCCTCGACCGCGATGTGCACGACCGGGTGCGCCTTGATCCACCGCAGTTCCTCGTCGGTGAAGACCGGCTTCCAGCAGACGGTCGCGGCGCTCGCGCCCAGCGATGCGCCGAGCAGCACGGCCACCAGTGCCCGACCAAGCCTGACCCGGATCGGGCCATGCGCCGAGAACCTTGCTTCCATGATCGACTTCACGGGCTGCCGCGCGCTACAGGCTCGCCGACGACGGCGTAAACGTGATCGTCAGCTTGTTGCTGTATTTGCCCGGACGCTTGAAGGCCGACTGGACTTCCGGCGTGACCAGCGTCAGCGGCGTCGGCGTGCAGATGACCGGCACCGAAATGCCCGGCAGCGATACCGAGCGGCCCGTGCTGTTGTTCACGCCCTGAAGCCGCACGGTCTCGCCGTTCGGCAGCGCGATCTTCTTGCCCGCATACGTGAGGCTCGCGTTGTAGTCGATGCGCGATGCGTAGGCGCCGCTCTTGTCCTTGTCGAGCAGCACCGAATAGCTGCCTTTGTCGCGCCGGTCGATCAACAGGCCGTCGCTCGCCGACACGTCGAACCACGTACTCTGCGCGTTGTAGCCGTCGTACAGGCACATGTCGACGTTCGACGTGCCCGACATCCGGCTGCCGTTCGGCAGCATCTTCAGCTTGAGGTCGACCGTGGGCGTCGCGCTCGTGAATTCCGGCAGATAAACCTGGATGTTGTTCTTGTCGGTGACATCCAGCTTGATTGACGCCATGAAAGTGGCGATCTTCGGGTTGGTTCCCCCGACGTCCCATTGCCTCAGGTTCAGCCGCAGATTCGCCTTCCAGGTTCCGCCCGACGGGAGATTCTTCAGCTCCGTGGCGGGGATCTTGACGAAGAGATTTCGCCCATCCCAGCCTACGGTGCTGCAATTTGCCACGGTAGCGGACTGCGCCATCTCGATTGGCGTTCGCCCGGCCGATAAGCCTTCCGAAATGGCGTTGCCGTCGCAATCGAGGTGGCGACTGTATGCACTTTCTCCTTGAAGATTCAGCACGGCCGTGGCGCCGGTCTTTTCCTCCTTGAACGAAAGCGCGATCTTGGTCGAATTGCCCGACGCGATCCATACCGGCTCGGTCGGGCACGCACCTGTCGTCGTGGAGGTGGCCGATTCGCACGTCCACGAATTTCGCCCCCATTTCTTGAAATCCGCCGTGTCATAGCCGCCCGACGCGCTGTTGAATACCATGACGTCCGCCGTCGGCGCGCCACGATCCAGCGTGGCTTCCACGGTATCGTTGCGGTTGGCCGGCTGCTGGGAGGCCGCCGACGCATCAAGCGCGATCGCGCTCAACGCGACCGCCAGGACGATTGCCCGACGGCGAATTCGACTGATCTGAAGCATATGAATGGCTTTTCCTTGTGTACTCGAAATGACGAGCGGCACCTCGCGGCGCCCGTGCGTGCGCGTCATTGCGCCGTCTTGGTCACGTCCGTTGCCTGCTGCCGCATCGACATCACGTACCGCTGCTGCAGCAGTTTCTGCACGCGCGCGTGCTTGCGCAGCGCCTCCGGCAGCGCGTCCGGCCCGGCCACGTCGCAACGCACCTTGCCGACCACCATGAGCACGTCCTGCCGGCGCTTGACGTGCAGCGGGCAACGCATCAGCGACGGGCCATCCACGACGAACAGTTCGCTTTCCTTGTTGTCCAGCTCGGCAATGAAGCCGCCTTCGGCGTCGAGCGACGGCATCGAGCCGTTGAGGATCACGCTGTCCGACAGCGGCATGCCGCTCGCCGTGAAAGCCTGCCCGACATAGGTGTACGTCACCTTCGCATCGACGTTGCGCAGCGCGAGCTGCCCCGGCACCATGAACAGCGTGTGCTTGCCGAGCCCCTCGGTCACGCTCGTCGCGCCCACGGACGCGCGCGCGCCCGCGTCGCTCACTTCGGTCGTCACTGGCGTGAACGCGGTGACCGGCAGCAGCGCGCGCTGTCCGAATCCGACCTTGATCCGCGTGCTCGATGCGCTGCTCACCTCGGCCGCCATGCCGCTCGCATCGCCGCGCTTGCCGACCCGCACCGCGAAGCCCGCGAGCGGATCCGACTGCGATGCGGACGCGCCGAGGAACACGCCCTGCCGCGCCACGGCGAACGACGACGAGTAACTCGCCGTCACCGACGGATTGTTGCCGCCGCTGTCGCGGCTGTAGCTGTTTGCCACCGACGTGGTGACGTCACCGTAGCGCCCGTTCCAGCGGCCCTGCACGGTGCCCGTCAGGCTGTCGGTGCCGTAGCCCGACAACCCGAGCGCGAGTTCCCGGTAGGTGTCGCCCTGCCAGTTCCAGTTGCGGTCGAGCGTGTAGTTCGTCGTCGTGCTGCTGCGATCGGTGCGGACGTCGACGCCCGCCGACGTGTAGGCGGATGCGTGCCCGGCGCGCACCGCGGGTTCGGCCATCGACAGCGTCACGCCGACGTAGCCGCCATACTCGTTGCCGGCGCCAACGTCGGCGCTGCGATTCGCGTACGCGCCGACGCGCAGGTTCGCGCTGACCTTGCGCCACGTCACGGAGCGCGACAGCGACACCTGAAACGCGCGCGACACCTGGTCGCGCTGACGCGCGACGGGCGGCGCCCAGGGGCGGTCGGGCGCGTTGTCGCGCCAGTCCCGCGAGCGGCCGACGCTCTTGTTGTACGTGTACCCGAGCATCGCCGACCAGTTCCCGATCGGGAACGACACGGTCGCGTTCAGCATGTCGTAGCAGCCGATGTCGCGATACGACACCGCCGGAGCGCTGCACGCGCCGCCGCGCATCTGGTAGCGATAGACGCTCCACGACACGCCGTCGGCGAACGAGATCTGTTGCGTATTGCCGCGAGAACCGTCGTTGCCGATGAAAAACGCCCCGCCGGCAGACAGCACGCCCAGCGGAAATGCATGGCGCCATTCGAGCGCCGTCTCGTTGAAGACATGCCGGCCCACGCTCGCGACGCCGCTCGTCAGCGCCATCTCGCGCAACAGCGGAATGCGCACGCCGGCCGCCGCGGCCACCCCGTCCGGCGCGCCCTGGTCGGCCGCGCGGCCGGCCTGCGCGAACCATTGCCGCGTGCGCGAATTGACGCCGCCGCCTGTCTTCGTGAACGGCGTCGTCTGCGTGCGCACCTGGACGCCGTTCTCGAAAATGCGCAGCAACAGCGGATACGTGCCTTCGGGAAAGCGCGACGTATCGAGCGAATTGACGCCGGCCTTCATGTAGAACGTGCCCAGCAGCTCGCTGCCGCGATACGCGTCGATACGCGAATCGCGCGGCAACAGCAGCG
Organism: Burkholderia stagnalis; assembly: GCF_039848545.1. Classification (NCBI taxonomy): domain Bacteria; kingdom Pseudomonadati; phylum Pseudomonadota; class Betaproteobacteria; order Burkholderiales; family Burkholderiaceae; genus Burkholderia; species Burkholderia stagnalis. Next base: position 2,849,970 of record NZ_CP156686.1, on the reverse strand, counting down.
TGACCGGCGTGCCTTGCGTCGCGACTTCGGGATTCACATAGGCCAGCGTCGTGCCGACGCGCACGCCATCGAGCGTGCCGACCGGCAGCATCGAGAACCCGAAGTTGCCGCCGAGCGCGCTCGCGAGGTTGCGGTTGTCCATGCGGCCGGCCTGCGCGTAATGCTGCGAGCCGATGTCGTGGCGGTAATAGAGGTCCTGAAGCTGGACGTGGCTGTCCGCTGCCCGCGAATAGCTCGTGTGGGTAAAGCTCCAGTTACCGCCGATGAAGCTGCTTGGCGTGATGCCGAGTGCGCCCGTGCCCGACACGGCCAGGCTCTTGTAGCCTCGGCCGCCCGACAGGTTGATCGTCTGCTGGTGAATCAGCGCGTTTTCCGTCATCGACGACGGCTCGCGAAAACGCTGGTCGCGCTTCTCCGTGCTCAGCCAGTCGTGCGACAGGAACAGCTCGATGCTGCCTTCGCTTTCATCGTAGATCACGGCCGCACTGTCGGTCTCGACATATCCGCAGCCGTTCACGCCAGCCTGCCCGGCGCAGGCAAGGTTGCCGTTGCGCGCCATCGGCTTCGACAGCGCGTCGCCGATCGCCGACACGTCCGCCGCCGGAGCGATTTGCTCGGCGAGCGCCCGCAGCAGGCGCGCGGGATCCTCGAAACGCACGGCTTCCGGCGTCACGAAGACGCGAAACAACCCGAGCGACTTGCCGAGAAACGTGATGTCGACACGCTCGTCGTGCCCCGCCACGATGTCCTCGAAACCCGGCGGTACGGCCGAAGCGGCGTGTGCGACGGACGCGAGATCCATCACACACACAGCGCTCAGGCACGCGACGACGGTCTTCTTGAGATCGAATGGAATCATGCGGGAACGGAAGAAGTGACACGAAAAAGCCGGGCGCGCCCTTCAAGGCGCGCCCGTCGATGCAGCGGTGGGCGTTAGCTGCCCGATGCCGCGCTCTGCGTGACGATCACGCTGACGAGACCTTGATAGCTGCCGGCAGCCGTGATGGCTCCAGCCGTCTTCTGTGCGATCGACAGCGGCAGCACGTTCGAGCCCTGCGCCAGTTCGCCGGTGAAGATCTCCGACGCCTTCAGCGTCGTCGCCGTCGTGCTCAGCGCGGTGGTGCCCAGCTTGACCGCCAGCGGAATCTCCTTGGCGCCCGGGCTCGTCTGGTTCTTCAGCGCCGGCTCGGCCGCAAGGCGGACCTGCAGATCCTTCGCCTTGTCGTTCGTGAAGATCTTCGTGTTCACTTCAGTCGCCTGGAGACCCGAGCCCGGCAGATACTGCATCTGCATGGTCGTCGGCAGCGCCGAGCCGTCGGCCGACAGCATCTCGAGCGTCGTGTCGACGTTGGCGGTGACGGTGATGTCCTTCTGCACGGCATACGCCGACATCGACATCAGGGCCGCGGCAGCGATCGGAACGTATTTCAGCATCGTTAATCCTTCTGGTTGGTTGAGACAAAGGTGTGACCCGATCGGGTCTCGTTATGCGCGCTCGGCGCGTTCATCGCGGCGGTGGAATGCGCGGGCACGACCTTCTGCTGCACATCCGCCATTCCCTCCACGCGATATCGAATCCGCACGTAACGCGCGGGAGTCAGGCCCTCCAGCTTGAATGGCTGGTCCGGGTAGACACTGCGTTCAAATTTCATCCACCGGCATGACGACTCGTCCCGCTCGGACTCGCATGCGCCGGCCTCGAGCAAGCCGATCCGGACGTTGCCGGTGTTGGTCAGCGTGCCGTCCGACACGTCGAGATCGGCCATGGCCGCTTTCGGCAGCACACGGACGAGCGGCGCCCAGACGAGGCTGAACTTGACCTGGCCGGCTACGCCGTCCTTCGTGCCGGGTTCGTCGTCGGACGGCGGCGCCGCGGGCTGCAGGTAGACGCGATAGAGCACCTCCTTTTGCGGCGCGCTCAGCGGAATCACGCGCACGAGGCGCGTGCCGCCGGCCGGCAACGCGAACTTGGCCGGAGAGATCACGACCGCGTCGTCGCCGGAGCGCATGCCGCTCTCCTCGCGCTCGTGATCCGTCGCCGGATCGATCACGCGCTTCACGATCGCCCTCACGTATTGCGTCGCTTCGGATTTCGAGTAGACGCGCAGCTGCGCGGCCGATTCGCCGCCGGAGCCGATCGAGACGGCCATCGGATAGACGATCATGTTCGCGTGGACGATCGACGAGACGAGAGACAGCGCGATGGCGGCAAGCAACGTCATCCCCGGATGGTTGTTTTTTGGCAAGACGATTTGCATGACTTATTAATCAGAAATCCAATTCACATATCGATGGGCAGCCCGGTCCACGTTCAAGCCGTGTTCCGACGATCCTCCGAATGAACGGCGGGGATGCCCGAAAAGGCTCGGTCGGCTATACCGGCAATACCGCTCGATGCAGTTTCTGGAGAACGCCTTCATAGGCGGCCACCCGTTCATTCAGGCGACGGCGGAAGCGCTCGGCAATGGTTGCGAATCGGGTGCCGCGTGTGGCACACCGACTATTGCGACGCAACGCGGAAATAGGATTCTGTCCTATTGATGGGAGGTGAAATATAAGACTTGGCCTAAAAATGGCGACTTCTGCGTCGATCCGTCACGCTACTGCCGGCAAAGGCCTGAACGCCCGTCAGTCACGACACGATGCAGTCGCCGAAACGCATGCACATCGTGCAGAGTGCAAGGCCGTGCGGCATGTGGCGCGAAATCCCGTGCGGATTCGTAGGACGCGTCCTGTAGTTGTGTGTATTGTCGCTCGGCATCGGCCGCGCGCGACGCAGCCGTTGTTTCAAGTATTGCCGGCCGGAGATGTCCGGCATTTCGCCCGGGAAGCGAACGGGGACGAGCCAGCGCCGACCGGCGGTCGAGTCCGACCATCGGCCAGGGCGCGAGCTTCAAGGGTCTTGCCGCACGAGAAAGCGGCAACCTGTCGTTCGGCAACGGGCCCGGCCTCCCGGCCCCGCCGCCATCGGGTTACGCGTTGCGCGAATACACCCGTCGATGCCGCACCGCCTCCGCCAACACGTCGAGCACCGGCTCCGTCTGCGTCCAGCTCAGGCACGCATCGGTGATCGACACGCCGTACTTCAGCGGCACGCCCGGCTTGAGATCCTGGCGGCCCGCCTCGAGATGGCTCTCGACCATCACGCCGACGATCCGGTGCTCGCCTTGCGACAGTTGCCGCGCGAGATCCTGCGCAACATCGATCTGCCGCTCGTGCGACTTGTTCGAGTTCGCGTGCGAGCAGTCGACCATCACCTGCTCGCGCAAGCCGGCCGCGCGCAGCACCGCGCAGCTCGCCTCGACGTGCGCGGCGTCGTAGTTCGGGCCGGTCTTGCCGCCGCGCAGGATCACGTGCGCGTCGTCGTTGCCGCGCGTCTCGAAGATCGCGGCCATGCCCATCTTCGTCATCCCCATGAACGCATGGCTCGCGCGCGCGGCGACGATCGCGTCGGAGGCAACCTGCACGCCGCCGTCGGTGCCGTTCTTGAAGCCGATCGGGCAGCTCAGGCCCGACGCGAGCTGCCGGTGGCTCTGGCTCTCGGTCGTGCGCGCGCCGATCGCGCCCCATGCGATCAGGTCGGCGATGTACTGCGGGCTCAGCAGGTCGAGGAATTCGGTCGCGGCCGGCAGGCCGAGCGCGTTGACGTCCAGCAGCAGTTGCCGCGCGGCGCGCAACCCCTCGTTGATGCGGAAGCTGCCGTCGAGCCGCGGATCGTTGATGTAGCCTTTCCAGCCCACCGTCGTGCGCGGCTTCTCGAAATAGACGCGCATCGTGATCAGCAGGTCGTCCTTCAGCGCGTCGGCGGCGGCCTTCAGGCGGTGCGCGTACTCGATCGCCTGGCCGTGATCGTGAATCGAGCACGGGCCGACGACGATCAGCAGCCGGTCGTCGCGGCCATGCAGGATGTCGCCGATCGCCTTGCGGGTGTCCTCGACGAGCGTCTGCGTGGCGAGCGGCACCGGCAGTTCGTCCTGCAGCAGCGCCGGGGAAATCAGCGGGCGCACGGCGCCGATGCGGACGTCGTCGATGCGCGTGGTGTCTTGCGTCGCGTCGGCGACGCCTACCTCGCGATCGTGTGAGGGATTGTCGAGGTTCTGCATGGAAATTCTCCGGGGGACGTCTTCTGGAATGGTCAGCAGCCTCGATTATGGCACTCGGGCGGGGCGGCAGCGATCGCGGGCGGGGCGGCGGAAGGGCGCAGCGCAGAGACGGCGGCGGGGGCGGAATGCGGGACGGGCGATCCACCCGGGATCGCCCGTCAGCCTGTCGAATACACAAACAAGACAGCGCGCGATGAATCACGCGTTGGCGACCATTGCCGCGCCTAGTGCTGCGTCTCCGGCGCCAGCGAATTGCTCGGCAGGAGCGCAACCAGCGCGCAGTTGCTCGGCGCGGCCTTCCCGCCGAAGCGGTCGTAGAGCCACGGCAGCATCCCGGCCACCCACGGCACGATGGCCCCGGCGTGTTCAAGCGGATACTCGGTGTACACCACCGGCACGCCGCTCGCGCAGAACTTCTGCGCCAGCGCGCGCACGTCGTAGGCCAGCATCACGCCGTCGCCCACCTGGCTGCTGAACGTGCCGTCCAGCACGCCTGCCGTTCCCTGGCCGATAAACATCGGGATCGTCGGCGACGCGGCCAGCCCGGCATTCACCTTGTTCGCATACGTCACATACGCCGGAATGCTGTTGATGTCGTTCGCGTATTGCGGCTTGAACAGCGTTCCCCAATGCAATCCCGAGTACCGCGGCAGGATGTAGGCCAGCGACTGGTTCTGAATGTCCTTGAATACGGCGACGCCGGTGTCGCTGAGATAAGGCGTCAGGTCGAAGTCGTAGCCGCGCGACAGCCCGGCGAGCGCAGCCGCGGCGACGCCGCCCCAGACGATGCTGCCGTTGACGTAGCGCAGGTTGTGGGCGGGGTCGACCAGCACGCCCCCTTCCGCCGCGCCGACGAGTTGCCGGTTGACGTCCGGCGCGTAGCTCGGCGCCAGTTGCGCGGCCCAGTTCGTCGCGATCGCGCCGCCGGAATAGCCGATCATCGCCACCTTGCTGGACGGGGCCAGCCCGGTCGACGGCGTATTGAGCGCCGCGCGAATCGAATCGAGGGTCGTCATGCCGTATTCGGGACCGGCGGCGAAATCCGCCGTCTGGCCTTCCGTATCGGGCACGATGATGTTGTAGCCGAGCAGCAGCAGCGTCGACAGCGGGATGGATTCCGCACTGTAGAGCAGTGTCCCCGCGTTGGTGACCTTCGTGATGTCCCGATCCCCGGCGATCACCCGCGACGGCTCGTCGTAAGGGTTCAACGAATCGTAGGCCGACTGGTACGAGATGGCGCGGCCGTTGCCGGCCGGGCTGCGGATGACCGACGTCACGTTGACGACGGGCTGGTTGCGCGCGTTGTTGGTGCGATACAGCAATTGCTGCGCGGTCAGCGCGGTCGGGATGCCGGCCACGTGATAGGTGACGTTTCGCGTCTTGAGCACCGTGCCCGGCGGGATCGATGCAAGCGGCGTGGTGCCGGTATAGGTGTAGAACGAATCGGGCTCGGCCGGCGCGCCGGCGCTGGCCGGCGATGCGGCAACGGCCAGCAGCATGGACACGGCGGCCGCAACAGTCATCAAACGTCTGGAGGACATCGGAGGTCGTCCTTGTGTGAGTTCGTTCGCGATGCGTCGTTTTAGTAGGAGTGCAAACCGGATGAATTGAAGCACAACAGGCGCGCGGCGGAGGGCGTTTTCGGTTGTTTGAAGGGAAACGTCTAAATACCGGGGCAATGATTCGAGTCGACAGGTCGGCGAAACGACGGCCGGCATCAAACGCCTTTTTGAAACGATCCCGGGTGTCTCACGACTCGCGAGGCCATGCGAACGCCCTGGCCGTTCGGCCGACTGCCCACGCGCGGCCGAAGTGCCGTACGATCACGGCTGCCCGGTACCGCGGCGCGCCGTCGTTCGATGCGGTCGCGCGGGTGCCGGCCCGCCGACCCATCCGACATGCCACGATGACCGTATCCGAACTGCTCCGCGCCATCCGCCAACCCTATGCCGACCTGCTCGCGAAAGCGGCCGCGCAACCGGCCGCTTACGTCGAACCGGCCTACCGGCAGGCCGACGGCACGCTTGCCACCGAAGGGCCGCTGGCGCTGCCGTGCCGGGCCGACATCATTCCGGCCGAAGGCGAATCGGCGGGCCGGCCCGGGATGATCGATTCGGTCACGCAACTGGAATTCGAGCCGTTCGCGTTCGAGCTCGATACGGCTGCCGTGTCGATCCGCCCGTTCGTGTGGGACTGGGCCGCGATCGAAGCCGACGGCCTCGACGAACGCGCGGCGATCGACGCATTCAAGGCCTGGTTCTTCGCGTGGTTCGACGCCGACGACGAAAACGCGCCGGGCGAGGACGGCCTGCACGGCATCGTCCACTACCTGTCCGAACCGGCGCGCACCGAACAGGGGTGGCGCGTCAACGCGGATCTCGGTTCGGCGCCCGAGACGGCCGTCGAGGATCTGCTGTTCCGGCTCGTCGATGCGGGCGCGACGCGGATCGTCGTCGCATGAAACTACCGGTTCCGATTGCGCTGTTGTTCGCGCTGCACGCAGGCGTCGCGGATGCCGCGCCGCGCATCGTCTACCAGGGCACGCTGCAAGGCGCTGGCGAAGTCGTGATGGAACTCGACAGCCGGCCGGCGGCGGACGGCACGATTTCGGGCCGCAGCTCGATGCGCCGTTTGCAGCGCTGACGCCGATCCTGAAACCGGGCGGATCGCGCTATCTCGTGCCGGGCGTCAAGCTGCCATGAAGCGTCGCCGGCACGGTGTCAGGAAGCGCCGCCCGGCGGATCGACTTCGATCCCCAGTTCCGCCGCCATCCGCTCGACGAGCGACTGCAACCGCGCGACTTCGTCCGCGAGGCGCTTCTGCTCGGCCTTCAGCGCCTCGAACTCGGACGGCGGCACCGAATCGGCCCCGCCCGCCTCCTGCGCCGCGAAGTCGCTCACGCTCACCTCGCCGCACATCAGGTGCGTCCAGCGGTTCTCCCGCGCGCCGGCCGCACGCGGCAGCTTCACGACGAGCGAAGGCTCGCGCGTCGCCAGCTCCTCCAGGAACGCCTCGACCGACGAGATATCCGCGAAGCCATGCAGGCGCGCGGTGTTCAGGCGCAGTTCGGCGGCCGTCTGCGGGCCGCGCAGCAGCAGGATCGTCAGCAGCGCGACGGCCTGGCTCGGAATGCCGAGCACGCGGTTCACGTTGTGTTCGAAGCGCGGCACGCGGCTGCTGCTGCCTTCCATCACGAGGCTCAGATGCTTCAGCCCGTCGATCGCGGTCGTCACCTCGGCTTCGGTCACGTTCATCACCGGTGCGCGCGCGGTCTTCTGGTTGCAGCCGGCGGTGAGCGCGTTCAGCGACAGCGGGTACGTGTCCGGCACCGTGTGCTGTTTCTCGACCAGCACGCCGAGAATGCGCGCTTCGAGCTGCGTCAGCTCGCGCAAGGGGCGGGGCGTAGGGGTATCCGGAGTGGTGTTCATGGTGGCGTCGCGGCGTGCTGCGGGTGAAAGGGAAGCGGATCGCCGCCCGGCAGCGCGCCGGGCGGGCGAGCCATATGATAGCCGGTGCCGCGCCGCCGGGGCGTGCGGTCGCATGTCGCGTTACGTCGGCGCCTCGGCGGCCGGCCGGTACCCGACGCGTAATGACCACGCGAAGCCTGCGATGCATCGCACTCGTCCCAATCGCTGCAGTCGCCCAGCCGCCGCAGTCACCGCAGTCGCAGTCGCAGTCGCAGTCGCAATCGCAATCGCAATCGCAATCGCGGCGATTATTGCGCGCATCGTGTCTTTCGCGATCCCGGCATGCGCAGGATTCGCCGCAGTCGCCGCGTTTGTTTCACCTGTCGAATTTGCCGCACCTGTCGAGCGCACAGTTCTGCCAGCTTGGAAGCGCCGCGCACGGTGACTACACTCTGTGCGCACGTTGATCATTCGCCACCTGACAGGAGAACGTTATGCCAGACAAGCAGTCCGTCGCACCGGAAAGCACCGCATTGCGCGTCGCACTGTGGCGGGCCATGCACACGGAGGTCGATGCGCCGCCGTACGTGCTCGAGGACGACATCGGCCTGCAATTGATCGCGCCGGACGACGACTGGCGCGATCGTCCCGACATGCACCCGCAGGGCACGCGCGGCTTTCGCGCATCGGTGATCGGCCGTGCGCGCTTCATCGAGGATCTGGTCGCCGAGCGCGCCGAACATGGCGTCGCGCAGTACGTGCTGCTCGGCGCGGGGCTCGACACCTTTGCGCAGCGCCGGCCGGGCCTCGCGTCGAGCCTGCGGGTGTTCGAGGTGGACCAGCCGGGCCCGCAGGCCTGGAAGCGGCAGCGCCTGATCTCGCTCGGCTTCGGCGTGCCGGATTGGCTGCATCTCGTGCCGGTCGATTTCGAGGCCAGCGATTCGTGGTTCGACAAGCTGGTGGCGGCGGGTTTCGCGACCGACCGGCCGGCGGTCGTCGCGTCCACCGGCGTGACGATGTACCTGAGCCTCGACGCGATCAAGGCGACGCTGCGGCAGATCGCGTCGCTCGCGCGCGGCACGACGCTCGCGATGACGTTCCTGCTGCCCGTCGAACTCGTCGAGCCGGAGGATCGTCCGGTGTATCAGGCCGTCATCGATCGCGCACGCGAAGCCGGCACGCCGTTCGTGAGCCTCTTCAGCCCGGAACAGTTCGTCGCGCTCGCGCGCGAAGCGGGTTTCCGCGACGCGCATTGCGTGATGCCGGCCGATCTCGAGCAGCGCTATTTCAGCGGACGAAGCGACGCGTTCCGGCCGATCGACGGCGAAGTGTTCCTCGTCGCGACCGTCTAAGCCGCGCACCGGCGCCCGCGTTTGCGCGCGGCGGGCGCCGGCGCTACGATACGGCTTCGCCGGGATCGTCACGACGCGTCGCGGCAGCCGCTTGCGGCGGCCCGCCGCCGCGATCGATCGTCCATCACGCCATCGCCGCCCGCACCGCCTTCCGCGCCGCGGCGCACCCTGCCTCGTTCAACCCCCATCCGCTTTTCATCGACATGGCCAATTCGTCCGCTTCTTCCACGACCGTTCGCGCAATCGTCACCGGCCACACGCGCGGCCTCGGCGCCGCGCTCGCCGCGCAACTGCTGCAGCGGGGCATCGCCGTGCTCGGGCTGTCGCGCAGCCGTCATCCGTCGCTCGGCTCGCCGGCCGGCGAGCGCTTCGCCGAAGTCGAACTCGACCTGTCGAACCCGGCGCAACTCGAAGCCTGGCTCGCCGGCGACGCACTGGGCCGCTTCGTCGACGGCGCGTCCACGGTGCTGCTGTTCAACAACGCGGGCACCGTCGAGCCGATCGGCCCGCTCGATGCGCAGGATCCGGCCGCAATCGCGCGCGCGGTCGGCCTGAGCGTCGCGACGCCGCTGATGCTGTCGAGCGCGCTCGCGAAGCTCGGCGCCGACACCACCGAGCGCCGCATCGTGCACCTGTCAAGCGGCGCGGCGCGCAACGCGTACGCGGGCTGGAGCATCTACTGCGCGACCAAGGCCGCGCTCGACCATCACGCGCGCGCCGTCGCGCTCGACGGCACGCGCGGGCTGCGCATCTGCAGCGTCGCGCCCGGCGTCGTGGATACGGGCATGCAGGCGACGATCCGCGCGACCGGCACGGAGCACTTCCCGATGCGCGAGAAGTTCGAGCAGCTGAAATCGACCGGCGCGCTCGCGACGCCGGAAGCGGCCGCGCGGCAGCTGATCGACTACGCGCTGAGCGATGCGTTCGGCAGCGCGCCGACGGCGGACGTGCGGGAGCTGGCGGCCGGATAAGCCGCGCGCTGCCGCCCATCACCCTTCGAGCCGCTTCGTCCAGTCTTCGACCGTTCGTTCCGTGCGGCGCCGCTCGAGCATCTTGCGCCAGCCGGGCGGCAGCGTCTCGATGCCGCCCAGCGCGTCGAGCGCCGCCGTGTCGAGCGTGCGCCGGTACAACACGTCGAGCACCGCCGACAGCGGCCATTCCGGATGGGGCCGCGCATGCAGCGCCAGCACCGCGCCCGGCTCCACCCACCCTTCCTCCAGCACACGGTAATACCATCCGGTCCGTCCGCTTTGCTGCACGAGCGCGGCCATCCGCGGATGCTCGAAACGCGCATTGAGCTTCCAGCAGGGTTGCCGGGACTGCGATAGCTGAAGCACGGCGCCGCCCAACGTGAAGACGTCGCCGATGCAGACGTCGCGCTCGGTCATGCCCGACGTCGACAGGTTCTCGCCGAATGCCCCCGGTTGCGCGAGCACGTCGCGCGCGCCGATCTGCATGGACCACCACGCATAATGGTCGAACGCGTAGTGATGGACCGCCTTGTCGGCGCCGCCATGATGCCGGCGGTCCGCCTGCTCGTCGCCCGCGAAGCCGAGCGCGCCCAGCCACAGGCGCGCCGGGGCAGGCCGCTTGGCGATCGCGCTCGCGTGGGGCGTACCGGCCAGCGGCCGGCTCGCCCCGACGAGCACGGCCCCGATGCCCGCCCCGATCGCCGGATGCACGTCGCGGCTCACGCCGGCAGCGCAGCGAGCAGGCGCGCGAGTTCGCGCGTCCTGTCCTCGCCAAGCGGCAGCAACGGCTTTCTCGGTTCGCCTGCGTCGAAGCCGCGCAGGCGCAATCCGGCCTTGACGGTAACCGGCAGGCCGCCGCTGACGACGAATTGCAGCAGCGGCAACTGCGCGTGGAAGACCTCGCGCGCCTGCGCCAGGTTGCCCGCCCGAACGGCCTCAACCAGCGCAAGCGGCAGGCGCGCGTTCAGGTTCGGCGCGGCCGTGCACCACCCGGCCGCGCCCGCCGCCAGTGCGGCGAGCGCCATCGGGTTGCTGCCGTTGTAAAACGGAATCGCCCCGTCGCTCAATTGCGCAAGTCGGTGCATCCGCATGATGTCGCCCGTGCTCTCCTTGACCATCGTGACGTTGTCGACGGTGCGGCAGATCGTGGCGATCAGCTCGGGCGACATGTCGACGCCGCTCGTCGCCGGGTTGTTGTAGAGCATGACCGGAATGCCGATTGCATCGCCGATCGCGCGATAGTGGCCGACGATCTCGTCGTTGCTCAGTTTCCAGTACGACACCGGCAGCACCATCACCGCATCGGCGCCGGCCTGCTCGGCAAAGCGGGCGCGGCGCACCGCGCCTGCGGTGGTCAGGTCGGAGATGCCGACGACCGTCGGCACACGTTTGCGAACCGCACGAATCGACGCGTCGGCGACTGCGTCCCATTCGGCGTCGGACAGGTACGCGCTCTCGCCCGTGCTGCCGAGCGGCGCGATGCCGTGAACGCCATCGGCGATCAGACGCTCGATCAGCGCTTCAAGCGCTTTCAGGTCGACGCCGCCGTCGGCGGAAAAAGGGGTAACCGGGTAGGCAATGATGCCTTGCAGAAGGATTGACACGATTTGTACTCCAGAATTAAAAACCAATGCGGATCGCTTGCGGCGACGGTTCAGGCGACGCAATCGGGATGCGTGCGAAGCGCGCGGCGGGCGTAATAGTCGAACGTCACGGCATCGCGCTTCGGCTTCGAGATCCAGTCGTGCGCTTCCCGCGCCAGCGCCGGCGGAACCGGCCGAATCGTGCCGGCCGACATCGCGAGCAATTGCAGCTTCGCGGCCCGTTCGATCAGCAACGCGAGCACGCAGGCTTCCTCGATCGTCGTGCCGACCACGAGCTGGCCGTGGTGCGACAGCAGAATCGACCGCTTGTCGCCGAGCGCCTTCGAAATGATTTCGCCTTCCTCGTTGCCGACGGGCACGCCGGGCCAGTCTTTCAGGAACGCGCAATCGTCGTAGAGCGGGCACGTATCCATGTGCGATACGACGAGCGGCTGCTCGAGCATCGACAGCGCCGCGACATGCGTCGGATGCGTATGGATGATGCAGTTCACGTCGGGGCGCTGGCGATAGATCCACGTATGAAACCGGTTGGCCGGGTTCGGAATGCCTTCGCCGTCGACGACCTCGAGATCCTCGTTCACCCGCAGCAGGTTCGCGGCCGATATCTCGTCGAAACCGAGCCCCAGCCGCTGCGTATAGTAGGTGCCGGCTTCATCCGCGCGGCAGGTGATCTGTCCGGCCAGGCCGGAATCGTGGCCCGCGTCGAACAGGATCCGGCACGTGAGCGCAAGCTTCTGCCGCACGGTCCAGCCGCTCTCGCCAATCTCGTTCTCGAGACGCCGCTCGGCGAGCGCAACGAGCGCCGCCTTCGGCAACTGCAATGTTTCTGCCATATGGCCTCCTCAATCGAAACGACGTGCGCCGTCATGCGCATCCGTTTGCGCGTTGCGTTTCGCGCATGCGCTCGGCAACACGGAGTGGATTATATGACACATTGTGTCATGCGTTACAATCGGTTTTTTAAAAGAAACCTGTGCCCATGACGATTCGCCTGAAGCTGCTGAGAAAGCAAAAGGGCTGGACGCTCGATGTGCTGGCCGATGAGACCGGCCTCACCAAGAGCTATCTGTCGAAGGTCGAGCGCGGCTTGAGCGTGCCGTCGATCGCCGTTGCGCTGAAGCTGTCGAAGGCGTTGAACGTCGATGTCGAGCAACTGTTCTCGGAACGCCACAATCGCGAGCTGATCACGGTGACGCGCGCGGACGAGCGCGCCGCGCCGGGCGGCAGGTCCGCCGGGCATGCGCACGCGTTCGAAAGCATCGCGGCCGGCGTCGCGCCGAAGAAGATGCTGCCGTTCATCGTCCGTCCGCCTCACGAATTCGCCGCGTCGACGTCCCGCGAGCATGACGGCGAGGAATTCCTGTTCGTGCACAAGGGGCGTGTCGAAATCGAGTTCCCGAACGAGACGCTGCAGCTCAAGGTGGGCGACTCGGTCTACTTCAATGCGCTGATTCCGCACCGCACGCGAAGCCTCGGCGCAACGCAGGCGGAGATTCTGGTCATCGTGAGTCACGAAGACTAGAATCGTCGCTTCTCCCGCCCAAGGACTCCCGATGGTCAAGAAGACCGCCGCGCCGTTCCAGCAAATCAAGTCGCGTGTGCGCCGGAACATTGCGTCCGGCGACTGGCATCCGGGGGATCGCATCCCGTCCGAGCTCGAACTCGCCGCGCAGTTCGGCGTCGCGCGCATGACGGTGAACCGCGCGCTGCGCGAGCTGACCGACGAAGGGGCGCTTAAGCGCATCGCGGGCGTCGGCACCTTCGTCGCCGAGGACAAGCCGCAGTCGAACCTGCTGATGATCGCGCACATCCGCGACGAGATCCGCGCACGCGGCCATGAATACCGCTGCCGCGTGCTCAGCCGCGCGCGCGAGCCCGCGTCGTTCGACGTCGCGGCCGCGTTCGGCGTGCCGGTCAACGCGCCCGTGTTCCACGTGATCTGCGTGCACGAGGAAAACGGCCGGCCGATCCAGCTCGAGGATCGCTACGTGAACCCCGCCGCCGCGCCCGGCTTCATCGACCAGGATTTCGAGCACGAGCCGCCGTCCGAGTACCTGTACAACAACGTGTCGCACTACGAACTGGAAATCGAGCATGTGGTCGACGCGTCGCTGCCGACGCAGGAACAGGCGCAGCTGCTCGACATGCGCACCGGCGAGCCGTGCCTGACGCTCACGCGCCGCACCTGGACCGACGGCCTGCCCGTCACGCTCGTGCACTTCCTGCACCCGGGCAATCGCTACCGGCTCGGCTCGCGCTTCAAGCCGGGCGCGGGGCACAAGCAGGCCTGATCGGCCTCCCCGCGCGCGCCGTTCGGCCCGTGCGACAAAACAGCGCCTGCTCCAGCTCGGAACAGGCGCCGCTGCGTTTGCGCACCGCGCCGGCGGATCAGATCGCCGCCACCTGCCCCGCGTCGCGCGACCACACCACCGGGAACAGCGGATGCGCCATCGGCGCGCCGTCCGCGAGCGTGTCCGCGAGCCCGGGGAAATCCGGCGACGTCTTCCAGCGCCGCGGCGCATGGCGGATGTCGTCGCCGATGAAGCGGATCGAGAACGCGCGCCGGCGGTTCTGCGTGCCGCCCGACGCATGCAGCGTGAGCATCCGGAAGCACACCATGTCGCCCGGCTCCAGCGCCCAGTGGCGCAGCGGGAACGCGGCGCGATCCGCTTCGATGTCGGGCAGGTCCGCGAGGCTGCCTTCCGGAAACCACTTCGCCTCCTTGTCCATGAACGTGCGCGGCATCAGCCACGGCCCGCGGTGCGAGCCGGCGACGAATTCCAGCGTCGATTCGAGCGGCACCGGGTCGACCGGAATCCACATGCTGACGTTGTCGTCGCCTTCGATGTTGTAGTACGGCTGATCCTGGTGCCACGGCGTGCGCTGCCGCGTGCCGGGCTCCTTGACGAGCAGGTGGTCGTGATGCAGCCGCACGGTGTCGCCGCCCATCAGCGCCGCCGCGACGGACGGCGCCGGCGAGCGCGCGATGAAATCGCGGTACGCGTCGTTGTGCTGCCAGTTGCAGAAATCCTCGAAGAACCAGCCGGGATCGTCGGGCCGGCTCGCGACTTTGGCGCGCGCGCTCGGGCGCGCGAGGTTGTCGTCGATGCCGGCCTTGAGCGTCGCAATCTCGTCCGGCGAAAAGATGCCCTTGATGCAAACCGCGCCGTCCGTGCGGAACGCGTCGATCAGCTCGGGCGTGACCGCGTGCGCGACGCGGTCTCGAATACTCGTGGTCATGGCTTGCCTGTCGGTCGGGTGAATCACGGATGGGTTGAAGGGGCGCATCGCGGCCGCTGTCACGGTTTCGCGCCGTAGATGTCGAAGTCGAAATACTTCGCGGCGATCTTCTGGTACGTGCCGTTCGCGCGAATCGCGACGATCGCCGCGTCGAGGCGCTGCTTCAGCTCGGCGTCGCCCTTGCGCAGCCCCATCGCGACGCCGTAGCCGGTGATGCGCACGTCCGTCACGTCGGGGCCCGCGAACGCGAAGCCCTTGCCGCGCGGCGTCTTGAGGAACGAATAGCCGGCCTGCGTCTTGTCCTGGAAGGTCGCGTCGAGGCGGCCGTTCACCAGATCCTGATACACCTGGTCCTGGTTCTGGTACGACACGATCGTCACGCCCTTCGGTGCCCATTCGGCCTTCGCATACGCCTCCTGCGTCGTGCCCTGGTCGATGCCGACCCGCTTGCCGGCGAGCGACGCCGCACTCGGCAGCAGCTTCGAGCCGGCCGGCGCGACCAGCGCGGCCGGCGACGCGTACAGCTTGCCGGTGAAATCGATCTGCTTGAGCCGCTCGTCGGTGGCCGTCATCGCGGACATGATCACGTCGAACTTGCGCGCGCGCAGCGCGGGAATGATGCCGTCGAAGCCCTGCTCGACCCACACGCATTTCGCGCGCAGCTGCTCGCAGATCGCATTGCGCAGGTCGATGTCGAAGCCGGCCAGCGAACCGTCCGGCTGCTTCGACTCGAACGGCGGATAGGTGGGATCGATGCCCCAGCGGATCGTCGCCGCGTCCTGGGCGAACGACATGAGCGGCGCGAACGCCAGCGCGGTGACGAGAAGCCTTGCGGTCCGGTTCATGGCAGATCCTCCTGAATCTCGACGCAGCGGGCGGCCGCCCGGGCGTCCGGTTGAAGCGGCGCGACGGCGGGCCGGCGCGGGGCGCGAACGACGGGGACTTCGGTGGAACTGCGATGCAGTCTAGACTGCTCAATTTTCGAGCGCAAGCGGCGAATTTACGTTCTGCTCGGCCAGTGAACGCAGCCTTGTTCACGAGATGACTCGATTGCAGCCTATACAGCAAACGACAGATGTGCAGCACCCTCTGCCCACGGCATGCTAAAAGTCGTCGCACGCATTGGAAAACGAAATACTCCACTTCACTGAAGTGCAAAAAATGAATAGACCCCTGTTCGACCTCGACCTGCTGCGGGCGATCGTGATGGTCGCCGATTGCGGCAGCTTCACGACCGCGTCCGCGCGGCTCCATTCGACGCAGTCGACGGTCAGCCAGAAGGTCCGGCGGCTGGAGGAGATCGCGGGGCACCGGCTGCTCGACCGCGGCACGCGCGACGTGCGGCCGACCGACGCTGGCGTCACGCTGCTCAGCTATGCGCGCCGGATGCTCGCGCTCAACGACGAGATGCTCGAGGCGCTGTCGGGCGCGACCGTCGCGGTGACGATCCGGCTCGGCGTGCCCGACGATTTCGCGGCGGGCCGCACGACGCATGCGCTCGCCGCGTTCAAGCGCCAGCATCCGCAGGTGAAGCTGGAAGTGACCTGCGGGCTGAGCCGCGACGTCAGCGCCGCGTACGACCGCGGCGATCTCGATCTCGTGCTGATCAAGCAGCGACGCGACAGCCGCGAAGCGGTCGTGCGCTGGCCCGAGAAACTGAAATGGATCGACAGCGCGAAGCATCCGTCGATCGACCTCGACCCGGTGCCGATCGTCACGTTTCCGCCGCGCGGGCTGTATCGCGACGACATGATCAAGGCGATCGAGGAACGCGGCCGCCGCTGGCGGATCAGCTTCTCGACGTCGAGCCTGAGCGGCATCCAGGCCGCGGTCGCCGACGGGCTCGGCATCAGCGTGCTGCCCGCGCGCGCGGTCACGGCCGAACACGTCGTGCTGACCGCGAAGCAGGGCTTCGCGCCGATCGAGAACATGGACATCGCGATCCTGCATCGGCCCACCGCCGACCCGATGGTCGTCGAGCTGACCAAGGCGCTCGCCGCGATGCTGGAGCGCGAGCGGCGCTAGGTGTGGAGAGTCAAGAGGTTGTTTCGCGGCGTGGGGATTCGGGACACGGGAGGTTGGCAGCCGATGCCGTGGTGAGGGCGGTGCCAGTTGTAGAAGTGAATCCATGCAGGCAAGGCCGCGCGAAGCGCCGCCTCATCGCGCGAACCGCAGCCCCGGCGTGAACTGCGCGCCCGCGTCGCTTTCTCCGCGCCGCACGACCCGGCGTTCCGCCGGCGCGCTCGCGTCCGCTGCTGCCGCTGCCGCTGCTGCTGCTGCCGCCGCCGCCGCCGCCACCGCCGCCGCCACCGCCACCGCCACCGCCACCGCCACCGCCGCCGCCGCTGCCGCCACCGCCGCCGCCACCGCCACCGCGTTCGGCGCGCGCAGCGCAACGAAGGTCGCGTCACAGCCCGCTGCAAGCCCGTAGCGTTCCTGGCCGATCACGCGCGGCCAATCCAATGTTGCGATGCCGCGCATCCGATTTCGCGATGCGATCGCCGCCACCCGGACATGCCCGGAAATTCTTGCCGATGTGCCGCCCCGCGCGCCGCCGGCCGTCCAGGATTTACACGGCAACAGACTTTACACGTTGTTACCCGGCGGCCCCGGACGCCCATGCGGCCATTCCTTATACTCACGCCGAGTTCGCCACCCCGTCTGACGATCCCCACGGCGAACACGTTGCCGATGCAGGAAACCTCATGAAGCGCATGCCCTCCACGAAGACCATTCTGTTCGCCTCGCTCGTCGCCGTGGCGGCGCTCCCGCTCACGGCCTGCGTCGCACCGGGCTACGGCCCGTACGGCGCGCAGGGCTATCCGCAGCAGCAGTACGCGACGCCCGGCTACGCGCAGCCGGCCTATTCGCAGCCGGGCTACGTGCAGCAGCAGCCCGCGTATCCGAACCAGGCGCCGTCGCCGTACGACTCGCAATACGGCAACCAGTACGGGAACAACCAATACGGGAACCAGAACCAGTACGGCAGCCAATACGGCACGCAGTACGGCACCATCGCGAACATCCGCCCGGTGAGCAGCGCGGTCGCGCCGGCGGGCATCGCCGGCACCGTGGTCGGTGCGCTGATCGGCGGCGTGCTCGGCAACCAGATCGGCGGTGGCCGGGGCCGCGACGCGGCAACCGTGATCGGCGCGCTCGGCGGCGCCGTCGCCGGCAACCAGATCGGCCAGCAGATGGGCGCGCAGCAGGCGCCGAGCGGCTACCGGATCGACGTGCAGGTCAACGACGGTTCGACGCGCTCGTTCGACGTGCCGACGCCGGGCGACCTGCGCCCGGGCGAGCGCGTGCGGATCGACGGCAACCAGCTGTCGCGGTATTGATCGCGCGCCGGCGCCGCGCACGGCAGCGCGTGACCGGCGCCTGCGCGCGGCATGACCGCGCGGTGCACCACCCTCACGCGCGCTCGGCCTCGAGCGCGATCTGCGTGGACTGCGCGGCCGACTGCAGGCTCACTGAACGCCGGTAGATCACCGTCAGCACGGCGATCGTCACCGCACCGACGATCAACAAGCCGCGCGTCTCCGGGTCGATGCCCAGCATCACGAACACGAACCCGACGAACCCGAGGCACACCCACGACGTGACGCGCGCATACGGCATGCGGAAGCTCGTCGTCACGCCGCGCGCGGCCATCACGCGGCGAAACCGCATGTGCGTCAGCACGATCATCGCCCACGTGACGAGCACCTCGAACGACAGCAGCGACATCAGCCAGCCGAACACGCGCGCGGGCACCACGTAGTTCAGCAGCACCCCCACCGACATGCACGCGATGGTCAGCGCGACCGCGCGCGACGGCGAGCCGCTCGCGCTCAGCCGCGCGAACGGCGCGGGCGCGAGACCGTTATCCGCGAGGCTCACGAGCATGCGCGCGGCGCTGAACACGACACAGTTGAAGCTCGACAGCGCGGCCGTCACCACCACGAAGTTGACGATGCCCGCCGCCTGCCGCAGCCCGAGCGCCTCGAAGGTCGTCACGAACGGGCTGCCGTGCGCGCCGAGCCCGGTCCACGGATAGAGCGCCATGATGATGAACATCGCGCCGACGTAGAAGATCAGGATTCGCCACAGCACCGCGTTGATCGCGCGCGGGATCACCTTCTTCGGCTCGCGCGCCTCGCCGGCGGTGAGGCCGATCATCTCGACGCCCGCGAACGAATACGCAATGATCGGCAGCGCGCTCACGAGCCCGAGCACGCCATGCGGAAACACGCCGCCGTGCCGCCACAGGTTCGACAGGCCGACCGGCACGCCCTGGTGGCCGATCCCCGTGAACACGATCAGCGCGCCGCCCGCGATCATCAGCAGGATCGTCGCGACCTTGATCAGCGCGAACCAGAACTCGAGCTCGCCGTATGCCTTCACGTTGAGCATGTTGAAGCCGGCGATCGCGGCGATCGACGACACGACCCAGATCCATTGCGGCACGTCGGGAAACCAGAAGCCCATGTAGATGCCGACCGCGGTGGTCTCCGCGACGCCCACGCCGACCATCAGCAGCCAGTAGTTCCAGCCGACCAGGTAGCCCGCGAACGGCCCGAGGTATTCGAATGCGTACGCGCCGAAGGAGCCCGCCACCGGCTGGTGCACGGCCATCTCGCCGAGCGCGCGCATGATCAGGAAAATCATCCCGCCGCCGATCAGGTAGGCCACCAGCACGCCCGGCCCGGCCGCCTTGATCGCGGACGCCGAGCCGAGGAACAGGCCGACGCCGAGCGCCATGCCGAGGGCCATGAACGAAATCTGGCGCGCGCTGAGGTCGCGCCGCATCGTGTTCTGTTGCATGTTGTCTCCAAACGTTGATCGTCACGGCCCGCCGGTTGGGTCGGCCGCTGGACAGGCGGCCCGGATCGTGTCCGGGGCGCGCCCTGCTGCATTGCGCGGCGCCGGGGTCAGCGGCCGCGCAGGAAACGCTCGACCCGGAACGGCGCCGGATCGACGAACGGGGGCGTGCCCATCATCAGGTCGGCCACCAGCCGGCCCGTCACCGGGCCGAGCGTGAAGCCGTGATGCGCATGACCGAAGGCAAACCACAAATCTCGATGGCGCGGCGCCGCGCCGATCACCGGCAGCATGTCCGGCGTGCACGGCCGGCGGCCGAGCCACGGCACGCCGTCGACGCGCGCGCCGAGCGGAAACAGCCGGCGCGCGACCGGCTCGACGGCCGCGAGCTGGGCCGGCGTCGCGGGCGTGTCGCGCAGGCCGAGTTCGGCGCCCGTCGTCAGGCGGATGCCGCGCGTCATCGGCGCGATCAGGAAACCGCTGTCCGCGTCGAGCACCGGCCGGTTCAGGCGCGCGCCCGGCTGCGCCGCGTAGTGCATGTGATAGCCGCGCTTGACCGCGAGCGGCAGCCGGTAGCCGAGCCGCTCGCACAGCAGGTCCGACCATGGGCCGAGCGCGACGACCGCCGCGTGCGCGTCGAGCGGGCCCTCGGCGGTGTCGACGCGCCAGCTGTGGCCCGGGTCGTGCGCGAGCGTCAGCGCGTCGCCGGTCACGATGCGCCCGCCGAGCCGCTCGAAGTGCCGCGCGTACGCGGTGACGAGCGCGTGCGGGTCGCGGATCGAATCGGAGCCCGTGTAGCGCAGCGCGCCGATCAGTTCCTTGCTCAGGAACGGCTCCGCGTCGCGCAGGCCCGCGGCGTCGAGCGCGTCGAAGGTCACGCCGTATTCGGCACGCCAGCGTTCGGCGTTGCGGGTTTCCGCATCGCGGGTCGCCGCGCGGCGGAACACCTTGAGCCAGCCGCCGTCGCGCAGCAGCGCGCCCGCGCCCGCCGCGTCGATCAGCGCGCGGTGTTCGGTCACGCAGTGTTCGATGAGCGGCGCGTATGCGCGCGCGATGGCGGCGTGGCGCGCGGGGTGCGAATTGCGCCAGTAGCGATACAGGAACGGCGCGAGCTTCGGCATCGCCGCGGCGTGATAACGGACGTCGGGCGAGCGGTTGCACGCGTACTTGAGCAGCGTGCCGAAGCCGCGCGGAAACGCGTACGGGTACACGCCCTCGCGCTGGATCAGCCCGGCATTGCCGAACGAGGTTTCGTTGCCGGGCGCCTTGCGGTCGACGAGCGCGACCGACAGGCCGCGCTGCTGCAGGTGGACGGCAACGGACACGCCGATCATGCCGCCGCCGAGGACGAGCGTATCGAACTTCATCGGAAGGAACTCCTCGAGGCGCGTGGCGCCGGGCTCAGGCAAGCGCGGTCACGGCGATTTCGACGTCGAGGCCCGGCTTCATCAGCAGCGCCTACACGCACGCGCGGGTCGGCGCATGGCCGGCCGGCACCCACGCGTCCCACACCGCATTGAACGCATCGAAGTGCGCGGCGTCGCTGAGCCACACGTTCGCGGTGACGACGCGCGTCTTGTCGACGCCGGCCGCCGCGAGCAGCGCGTCGATGCGCGCGAGCACTTCGCCCGCCTGCACCGCGATCGACGCGCCGGGCGAGTCGGGCACCTGGCCGGCGAGATGGACGAAGCCGTTCGCGATCACGACCTGGCTCATGCGCGCGTTGGTCTGCAGACGCTGGATTTCACTGGACATCGAGGGCACCTTCGAGAAGCCGGCCGCGGCGGGCCGGCGGGATGACGGGGCACAGGGTGGCGGCGCGCGGCACCGGTTGCCGCAGAGATTCGCGCCGCCCGATGCTAGAGTGGCCGTCACGCCCACCCCGGCGATTTCGACGAAAATTATCATATACGAGAAAATTACATCTCGCATACGATAAAACCCGTAGCTACGCTGCACGCGCATCACGCCGAGTTTCCGATGTCCAAAGCCACCGCCCCCGTTCCGCCGGCGCCCGACGCCGAACCGCCGCGCCTCGATCACCGGACGGTCGGCGCGCGGCTGCGCGACGCGCGCAAATCGCGCGGCCTGACGCTCGCGCAACTTTCCGAGCGCTCGGGCATCGCGGTATCGACGATCTCGAAGGCCGAGCGCGGCGACATCGCGCTCACCTACGACAAGTTCGCGGCGCTCACGCATGCGCTCGCGCTCGACTTCGACGCGATGTTCGGCCGCGCGGCGCCGGCCGGCGCGATGCAGCCGAGTTTCACGCCGGCCGGCCAGCAGGTGGTGTACGACACGCCGAACTACGCGTACGGGATGCTCGCGAACGACCTGACCGGCAAGCGGATGGTGCCCGTGCGCGGGCGGATTCACGCGCGCAAGCTGTCCGACTTCGCCGACTACATCCGGCACAGCGGCGAGGAGTTCGTGTTCGTGCTGAGCGGCGAGCTGGAGCTGCGCTTCGAGAACGGCCAGTCGTTCCGGCTCTCGGCCGGCGACAGCCTGTATTTCGACAGCTCGGTCGGGCACGTGTACCTGAGCCTCGGCGACACCGATGCCGAGGTGCTCGCGTGCTGCGTGGACGGCGAGGCCGAGCGGCCGCACGACGCGATCTGATGCGGGCGCGGCGTTGCGTGGTCGTCGTGTCATCGCGTGTCATCGCGTGTCATCGCGTGTCATCGCGTGTCATCGCGTGTCATCGCGTGTCATCGCGTGTCATCGCGTGTCATCGCGTGTCATCGCGTGTCATCGCCAAGTCATCGCCAAGTCATCGCCAAGTCATCGCCGAGTCGTCGCCGAGCCATCGCGAGCCATCGCGAGCCATCGCGAGCCATCGCGAGTCATCGCCGAGCCATCGCCGAGTCATCGCCGAGCCATTGCCGAGCCATCGCCAAGTCATCGCCGAGTCGTCGCCGAGTCGTCGCCGAGCCATCGCCAAGTCATCGCCAAGCCATCGCCGAGCCATCGCCAAGTCATCGCCAAGTCATCGCCGAGCCATCGCCGAGCCATCGCCGAGTCATCGCCGAGTCGTCGCCGCATCCTCGCGGCGGCTTCGATCGGCCATGCATGCGTTGCCGATTCCGTCTAGCATGGGCATGCCCTGCGGCGCGCCGCAGATTCCGACGATCCCCTGCCCCACGACCCGCATGATCACGATCCGCCTGCTCGACACCGCCGACGCCATCCTGTTCCAGTCCCTGCGCCTCCTTGCGGTCGCCACGTCGCCGACCTCGTTCCTGCCGACACGCGACGAAGAAGCCGCCCTGCCGATCGAGGAACGGGCCGCCCGCCTGCGCCCGACGCCCGCGCAGGCCGTGTTCGGCGCGTTCGACGGCGACGCGCTCGTCGGCATCACCGGCGTGCGCCGCGATGCGCGCGCGAAGGTCGCGCACAAGGCGACGATCTGGGGCGTGTTCGTCGATCCCGCCTATCGCGGGCGCGGCATCGCGCAGTCGCTGCTCGACGGTGCGACCGAACATGCGGCGCAGGCGTGGCAATGCCGCCAGCTGATGCTGTGCGTGAACGAAACCAACGCGACGGCCGAGCGGCTGTATGCGTCGCAAGGCTTCGTCCGGTTCGGCACGGAGCCGCGCTCGCTGTTCGTGGACGGCCGCTTCTACGACGAGCATCACATGGTGAAGACGCTGGCGTGATGCGTCGATACGGTCCTGCCTTCTCGCGTCGCAAGCCTCGCGAGCGCCGCTAGCGCCGGTCGGTGATCGTCGTGTTGACCGCCTGCCCGGCGATCACGACGTTCGACAGCACCATCCCGCTCACGTTGTACGCATAGACGGGCCCCGGCGACGTCGCCGTCGGCGTGCCCGACGCAACCGGCGTGCCGAAATCGCAGTCGCGGATCGTCACGCCGGCGATCGGCTGGACGGCCGGCGCGGGTGGCGCGGGTGGCGCGGGTGGCGCGGGCGGCGCGGGTGGCGCGGGTGGCGCGGGTGGCGCGGGCGGCGCGGGCGGCGTAGTCGGCGTAGTCGGCGTAGTCAGCGTAGTCGGCGTAGTCGGCGTAGTCGGCGTAGTCGGCGTAGTCGGCGTGGTCGGCGTGGTCGGCGTGGTCGGCGTGGTCGGCGTGGTCGGCGTGGTCGGCGTGGTCGGCGTGGTCGGCGCGGGCGGCGCACCGTTGTAGTCGAACGCGACCGGCCCCTGCGCGACGATCGCCTGGAAGCACGACGCACTCACGCCGTTCAGCGTCACGTTGCTCGCCTTCAGGCCCGAGATCGTCACGTTCTGCACGAGCGGCGGGCGGGTGCGCACCGCGTCGTTCGCGGGCTGGTAATCGCAATCGAACGTGACGATGCCGCCCTGCGCGGCGGACGGGTTGCCGGCCGCCGCCGTCGCGACACCGAGCGGCACGCTCGCGTTGATCGGGCTGCCCGCGAGCAGCGCGCCGCCGTAGCCGCCGCCCTTCAGGTTCACGCCGTTCGGCAGCGTCACGCCCTTCACGTGGAAGTCCTTCACGTAGCCGCCGCGGTTCATGTTGGTCTTCACGCGGATCGCGATGTTCAGCGGATTGGTCTGCCAGTTCGCGTTCAGCATCGACAGGTTGGTCGCGTAGATCTGCTCGACGCCGCCGCCCATCTCGCTGCCGAGCGTGATGCCACCGTGGCCGCTGTTCATCGTGCAGTTGCGGATCAGGTGGCGCTTCGCGGGGCCGTATTCCGTGTCGCGATCCTTGCCGGACTTGATCGCGATGCAGTCGTCGCCGGTGTTGAACGTGCAGCCCTCGCACAGCACGTCGGTGCAGGCGTCCGGATCGAAGCCGTCGTTGTTCGGGCCGATGCTGTCGGCCGTCACGCCGCGGATCACGACGTTGCGGCACGCGGCCGGATGGTGCTGCCAGAACGGCGTGTTCTGCGTCTGGTAGTTTTCCATCAGCACGTTCGTGCAGCCGATGAACTCGACCATGCACGGCCGCAGGTAATGGCCGAGCCCGAAGATGCGCTGCTCGACCGGCACGCCTGCCTCGGACAGCGCAGGCAGGTAGTTCTGGTCCTGCTGCCACGGCGTGACGGGCGACGTCAGCAGCGCGTACAGCGCATCGGGAATCGCCGGCGCGACGATGCGCAGGTCGACGTTGTTCGGGTTCGCCAGCGCCTGGCTCGGCACCGACGCGCCCGCGCCATATGCGCCCGACGAACCCTTGAAGGTCCACCAGCAGATGCTGCCGTTGCCGCTGCCGGAAAACGGCGTCATCGCCTGCCCGTTCAGCACCGACGTCGGGCCTTCGCCGGTCAGCGCGATGTTCGTCGCGTGGCGCGCGTAGACGGGCGCGCCGTAGTTCAGGCAGTCGTTCGCCTGCCAGCGGCTGTAGTACAGGCGGCCGTTCGCGCCGCAGTCGACGGGGCCGTCCTTCGCGTAGTCGGCCGGGTTCGGGCTGAAGTAGATCGTGCAGTTCGCGCCCAGGTGGAAATTCACGTCGCTCTGCAGCACGATCGGCCCCGCGCAATACCAGTTGCCGGGCGGCACGACCACGCGGCCGCCGCCTTCGCGATGGCACGCATCGATCGCCGCGAGGAATGCCGGGCGTGAATCGAATGCGCCGGATGCAACCGTCCGCTCCGAGCCGGGGCTCACCGGCGATTTCGCGGTGTTCGTGTATGGCGACGCCTGCGGGACCGTCGCGCAGGGGCGCGCGCCATAGCGCGTCACGTCGAAGTCGCGGCCGTGGAACGCAAGCCGCGACACGTGCGCGAGCGACGCGGCGATGCGCGCGGCCGCGCCGTGCTCGCCCCAGATCGGATCGACCGCCGACATGCTCGACATGCTGCCTCCGGCAAACGCCCGGGTCGCCGCGAACGGCCCGCCGAGCACCGCGCCACCGGCCATCGCGCCGGTCCAGCCGATGAACGCGCGACGCGACAACCGCGTGGACGGTTGGAACCGGGCGGATGAAGACGAACGGCGGCGGGCGGCGGCCATGGGCACTCCTCCAGTGTATTGGGCGATCGACGCGCCAGGTGACGCGTCTTATTCATATGTCGTCGTATCACATATGACAATCTAGCCGCCGCTGGAGCTTCTTCCGAATCTGTCGTTTAACCTTCTTTAATCTGGAAATCATCCGCTTATGTGTGCGCACACTCACATAGCGCGTCTGCGGCATTGACATACGTTGTCGTATGTTTATGCGCAAAAACTTTACGTCAGGCGGATACGCGGTCGAGCCCGAATCGACCACGCTCCCGGAATATGACAAGCTCGCGAAGGCGTCAATCCGACCAACCTGCCAGAGGAGTTCCAATTGCCTTCCCGCCACGGAGTCGACCTCACCCGCGCCCGCGCGTTGTTCGACCGCGAGCGCCGCGCGTTCACCGAAGCGATGCCGAAGTCCCGCGCGCTGTCCGCCGAAGCGACCGAGCATCTGCTGTTCGGCGTGCCGTTGCACTGGATGCAGGACTGGTCGACCCCGTTTTCGCTGTACGTGAAAGAGGCGCGCGGCGCGACGTTCACCGACGTCGACGGCCATCGCTACGTCGATTTCTGTCTCGGCGATACCGGCGCGATGTTCGGCCATGCGCCCGAGCCCGTCGCGCGTGCGCTCGCGCGGCAGGCGACGCGCGGCTACACGACGATGCTGCCGAGCGAGGACGCGGCGTGGGTCGCGCGCGAGCTTGCGCGCCGCTTCGCGCTGCCGGTCTGGCAGTTCGCGCTGAGCGCGAGCGACGCGAACCGCTTCGTGCTGCGCTGGGCGCGCGCGGCCACCGGCCGCAACACGATCGTCGTGTTCAACGGCTGCTATCACGGCACGGTCGACGACGTGTTCGTCGATCTCGTCGACGGCCGCCCCGTGCAGCGCGACAGCCTGCTCGGGCAGGCGCATGACCTGCTCGCGAACACGCGCGTGGTCGAGTTCAACGACCTGGCTGCGCTCGAGGCCGCGCTGCAGCAAGGCGACGTCGCGTGCGTGCTCGCCGAGCCGGCCATGACGAACATCGGCATGGTGCTGCCCGACCCCGGCTTCTGGCAGGCAGCGCGCGCGCTGACGCGCCGCTACGGCACGCTGCTCGTGATCGACGAGACGCACACGATCAGCAGCGGCCCGGGCGGCTATGCGGTCGCGCACGGGCTCGACCCCGACGCGCTGGTGGTCGGCAAGCCGATCGCCGGCGGCGTGCCATGCGCGGTCTACGGTTTCAGCGCGGCATTCGCGGAACGCGCGAAGCAGGCGAAGCTGAACGCGCCGCCCGGGCACTCGGGCATCGGCACGACGCTCACCGCGAACATGCTGGCGATGCACGCGATGCGCGCCACGCTGGAGGAAGTCGCGACCGACGCGGCGTATGCGCACATGTTCGAACTCGCCGCGCGGCTCGCGTCAGGGCTCGAACGGGCGATCGCGCAGCACCGGCTGCCGTGGTGCGTGACGCGTATCGGCGCGCGCACGGAATTCCAGTTCGCACCGGCGCCGCCGCGCAACGGCACGCTCGCCGGGCAGCAGCTCGACAGCGAGCTCGAGCACATCGTGCATCTGTACCTGCTGAATCGCGGCGTGCTGATCACGCCGTTCCACAACATGATGCTCGTATGCCCGGACACCACGGCGCAGGACGTCGACCGGCTGGTCGCGCAGTTCGATGCGTGTCTTGGCGAACTGGTGTGAGGGCGGGCGAACAGGACCGCACAAAGACGGCGCAACGACATCGGCATCGAGCCCGCCATTGCGCCGCCAACGGATATCGCCGTTGCCAAGCCGTCAATCCAGACACGGTTTGCTGTCGGGCATCCATGCGTCGCTGATGTCGAAGGTGCATCGCGCGCGCGGCGCCGCGAACGCGGACACGCTGCGCCGGGCCGAATCGCTCGGCGAGCACGAGGCGATCATGCAGGCGCTCGCCGATCCGTCGCATGCGGCGCTGCCGCAGGTGCTGCGCAACCATTCGGAGAACACCGCGCGCGAAGTGCTTGCGATTCTCGAGCGCGCGCGGCGCGGACGCAGCGGGCAAGCGGCAGCCGGCCGACGCGTGACGGCGGCGCGCCTGGCACAGATGCAGCGCTACGCCGCCGGCAACGCGAGCCGCGCGATCTCCGCGAAATACCGCGCGCCGGTCGACAGGATCTCGTCGTTGAAATCGTAGGTCGCGTTGTGCAGCGGCACGCCGCCCGGCGCCGACGCTTCGCCGTTGCCGATGAAGATGAAGTTGCCCGGCACGGCCTGCAGGAACGCGCCGAAATCCTCCGAGATCATCATCGGCTGGACGCTCGGGTCCACGCTTTCCGCTCCGGCGACGTTTGCAGCGGCCCGCACCGCGAGATCGACGTACTCCGGCGAATTCACCGTCGGCGCGAACTCGTGCGTGTACTCGAACGTGCAGTCCGCGCCGTGCGCGCGGCAGATCCCTTCGCTGATCTCGCGCATCCGCGTTTCCAGCAGCGCCTGCACGTCGCGCGCATAGCTGCGCGTGTCGCCCTTGATCGTCACCGTCGACGGAATCACGTTGCGCAGCCCGTCGGTGATGAACTCCGTGCACGAGATCACGGCCTGCAGCCCCGGGTCGAGATTGCGCGACACGATCGTCTGCAGCGCGAGCACGACCTGCGATGCGATCACGATCGGGTCGATGCCCATCTGCGGCCGCGCCGCATGCGTGCCGCGCCCGTTGATCCGGATCACGAAATTGTCCTCGCTCGCCATGATGCCGCCCGCGCGCGTCGCGAACGTGCCCGCGCGCATGCCCGGCATGTTGTGCGCGCCGAAGATCGCGTCCACCGGAAAGCGCTCGAACAGGCCGTCGGCCATCATCGCCTTCGCGCCGCGGCCGTGTTCCTCGGCCGGCTGGAAAATGAAACGCACGGTGCCGTCGAAATCCTTGCGCCCGGCCAGCAACTGCGCCGCGCCAAGCACCATCGACATGTGGCCGTCGTGCCCGCATGCGTGCATCTTGCCGGGCGTGTGCGACGCATGCGCGCGGCCCGGCGCGTGCTCGGCGATGTTCAGCGCGTCCATGTCCGCGCGCACGCCGATCGCGCGCGTGCCCGCACCGACCGTCAGGTTCGCGACGAGCCCCGTTCCGCCGATGCCGCGATGCACGTCGAGCCCGAGCGTCGTCAGGATGTTCGCGACGTAATCGGACGTCTTCACTTCCTCGAAACCCGTTTCCGGATGCTGGTGCAGGTGGTGTCGCCACGCCTTCAACTTGCCTTGCAGCGTACTTTCCATGTCGCGCTCCTCGTCGATCGGCATCGTCATTGCACGGCGTGCGCCGTGCGTTGCAGCCAGTCGCGCTGGCGGGCCAGCACCGCGTCGGCCGGCTCGCCGGCGCAGCGTTCGTAGACGGACGGCGCCGTCGCGCCCTCCGTGTTGATCGCGAGCACCCGCGCGTTCGCATCGAGCCCCGCCGCACGCGCGGCGTCGCGATCGCGCATCAGCATGGCGAGCCCCGCGACGCCGGCCGCGCCCGATTCGCCGGCCACGAGCGGCACGTCGCGTTCGCTGCCGGCCGCGAGCCGGCGCATCGCCTGCACCGCGTCGTCGTCGTCGATCAGCATGAAGTGGTCGATGCATGGCTCGAGGAAATCCCACGCGAGCGGCGACGCCTCGCCGCACGCGAGCCCCGCCATCACCGAATCGACCGAGCCGGTCGCCTTCGTCGCGCGGCCCGCGAGCGCGCTCTGGTACAGGCAATCGGCCTGGCGCGGTTCGACGACGACGAAATGCGGCCGCCGCGCGCCGTCGCGCTCCCACAGATAGCTCGCGACGCCGGCGGCCAGCCCGCCCACGCCGCCTTGCAGGAACACATGCGTGAACGGCGGCTCGCCGTCCGCGCACGCCGCCTGCGCGACGGCCTCGGCCGCGATCACGCCGTACCCCTGCATCACGTCGCGCGGAATCGCCTCGTAGCCGTCGTACGACGTATCCGACACCACATGCCAGCCGTTCGCCTGCGCGAGCGCCGCGGCATGCAGCACGGATTCGTCGTAGTTGCCCGAGATCCGCACGATCTGCGCGCCCTGCGCGGCGATCGCGCGCTCGCGTTCCACGCCGACGTGCGCGTGCAGCACGATCACGCAGCGGCAGCCGATCGCGCGTGCGGCGGCGGCGAGCGCCTTGCCGTGATTGCCGTCGGTCGCGCTGATCACGGTCAGGCCCGCGAGCAGCGCTGCGTGGCGGCCTTCGAGCAGGTCTTTCGGGTCGAGGGTGTGCGACCGCCAGAGCCGCATCACCAGACGCATCAGCGCAATCGGCGCGCCCAGCGCCTTGAAGCTGCCGAGCGGCGAGCGGCATGACTCGTCCTTCACCGCGAGCCGCGCGATGCCGAGCTGCGCGGCGGCGTCGGGCAGCTCGCGCAGCGGCGTCGGCGCGCGGCTGAGGAGGGGCCAGTGCGACAGCCACGCGCGGCTTTCGTCGGCCGATGCGATGTTCAGCACGCGCTTCAGCGCGTCGGGATAAGGGGCGCGCGATGCCCGGGGGTTGGCGATCAGCATGGGAGGTGGGCTCCGAAGGGACGGCGTCGGAAGGGGGCCGTCGGTGGGTTCGCATCGGGAAGGCGCCGCTTGCGCCCGCCCTCGATGAGCAAAATAATATTGCGCGGAGCGATCAACGAATTCTCCAAGTTGGCCGCCTCCACGCAAAAATTTCTCATTCTTTCGAGGTTCCACGCGCCAACATGACTACCCCACTCGATGCGTTCGATCGCAAGCTGCTGATGGAAGTCCAGCGCGACGCGCAAACGCCCCAGAACGAACTCGGCGCACGCGTGAACCTGTCGACCGCCGCGGTGAACCGGCGGCTGCGCCGTCTTGCCGACGACGGCGTGATCGATCGATATACGGCCGTCGTCGCGCCGGAGAAGGCCGGGTATGCGCTGACGATCGTCGTCAACGTCGAGGTGGAGAGCGAGCAGATCGATCTGCTCGATGCGATGAAGCGGACTTTCGAACAGTGTCCGCAGGTGCAGCAGTGCTATTACGTCACGGGGGAGTGGGATTTCGTGCTGATCCTCGTCGTGCGGGATATGGACCAGTACAACGCGCTCACGCGGCAGTTGTTCTTTGCGAACAACAATGTGAAGCGGTTCAAGACGCTCGTGAGCATGAGCCGGGTGAAGGTGGGGTTGGGGGTGCCGGTGGAGCTTGGCGAGTAAGGCGCGGTGAACCGCGGCGAGTGGATTTGACTGGCGGCGGTTGCTGCGCGAATTTCGATGGCGCGGCTTACAATTTCAGCCGACAACGATCCAATGGGAGCGAATCATGCCTGCTGACAAATTCGGCCGTTACTTGATCAGCGACACCTATCGGGAGCAGGTGAGCGCGGCCGTGAAGAAAGCCGTTCGCAACCTTGAAGAACACGGCATCGCACCCGTTTATGTTGCCCGTAAGCCGAAGGACGCCGAGGCAAACGCGGAATCGGGCGACGCTGCCAAGAACGTGACCGAGACCAAGCGATAAAACGCGACCGCCGCATGAGTAACCTGCGGCGGAGTTTCATGACCCGTTCGAACGACTGGGTCGCTACCCGGCAATACGCCGCCGGGTAGCGACAGGTGCCGCGATGCGATCACCCATCGGCACATCTCGTCCGCGCGAAGACCGCTCTGGCCTGACGTCAGCTACAACTAAAACTCCCCGCCGAATTCACCGCCCCCGCCCCGTTGTAACGCGCGACCTTCGGAAACGGACACAGCGGCCGCGTGCGCCCCGCGCCCCACGAAACCGGCACTTCCGCATTCGGCACCGCATTCGCCGCGTCGCGCGCGGTGGCGACCACCGCTTCAGGCGGCTGCCCCTGTTCGACCCACGCGACCAGCGGCGTCAACATATCGAACTGATCCGCCGTCGGCCCACCGGAGCAATGGTTCATCCCCGGCACCGGATAGAACCGCGCGAAATCCGACGCATTGCCGCCATTCGCCTGCGCGAGCCGCGCATACCAGTCGCGCGTATCGCTGAACGAAAACACCGGATCCCCCGTGCCGTGATAAACGAGCAGCTTCGCACCGCGCGACTTCAGCGCCGCGAGATTCGTCTCGTCGGGCGGCGTCATGAACGACCACGCGGATTCCGTGTACACGCCGTTCGTCGCGAAGATCGCCGGCGCGTCGTTGTCCATGTCGAAACCGAGCGCGAAGCCCGGCAGGTTCGCGAGCGTCGCGGCAGACTTCGGCGGCGTCATGAACGTGAACGCCATCGCGGCCGGGTCGAGCGTGATCGAATTCGACTGCTTCCAGCCGGCCCAGCCGCTGCCGGCAATGCCCGGATCGTACGGAAAGCTCGCATACAGCGCCGTGCCCGCGCTGTTGCGCGCCCCCGCGAACACGTTCGCGAGCGCCGTCTTCTGCGCGCTCGTCAAACACGCGCCGGTGCGCGCGCCGTTCGCGCAGGTCGGAATATCCGCGTCGATGCTGAAATGCGCCTGGCATGCGGCGACGTCCTGCACCATCCCGTCGGCTGCGCCATCGAGCGCATCGCACTTCTCCACGATCTTCGCGCCGACGAACCGCCGCTCCGCATCGGTGAAGCCGCTGCGAAGATCCGGCAGCCCGTTCGCGCCGGTCGCCGACGCGATCTTCGCGAACTGCTGCGCGCCGTACATCTCGCCGATCGCCGCCTTCGGCAGATGCACGCCCG
The DNA here is from genome assembly GCF_039848545.1 of Burkholderia stagnalis. Classification (NCBI taxonomy): domain Bacteria; kingdom Pseudomonadati; phylum Pseudomonadota; class Betaproteobacteria; order Burkholderiales; family Burkholderiaceae; genus Burkholderia; species Burkholderia stagnalis. The sequence continues at coordinate 2,817,914 of NZ_CP156686.1, read as the reverse complement.
GATCGCCCGCGATGATCCCGTCGTAGTCGGCCGCGTTGCGCGCCGCCGTGACCATCGCGTGCCGCCCGCCGTTCGAGCAGCCGCCGAAGTAGCTGCGGTCCGGCGCCTTGCCGTACGCGAGGCGGATCACCTGCTTCGCCATCGGCGTCAGCGCGTCGACGGCCGCGTAGCCGTAGTCGCGGCGCGCCTGCGGATCGAGACCGAACAGCGGGTTCTGCGCGGCGCTGTGCCCCGAATCCGAGCTGATCACCGCGAAGCCCTGGTTCAGCGCGTTCGTCAGCGGCCCGCCGCCGCCGATCTCGCCGGTCGCCTTCACCACGTTGCCGTCGAGCCCGCCGTTCGCCTGGTAGAAGAAGCGGCCATTCCACGCCTTCGGCAAGCGCATCTCGAAGCCGATCGCATAGGTGTTGCCGTCCACCGCGCTCACGCGCTCGTTCATCTTGCCCGCGATCACGCAATGCTCGGCAATCGGCTTGCCGGCCACCGTCAGCGCGCCCGCGGCCGCGGTCGTCACCGACGTGAACGACGTGTTCGCATACGCCAGCTTCGCGGCAAGCGCGTCGCAGGTCTGCGCCATCGCGGCGGGCGTCGCGGCAGTCATGTGAGCCGGCGACGCCGTGACCGAATCGTCGCCGCCGCAGCCGGCAAGCAACACGGCGGACAGCGGCACAATACAGAGGAATGCAGATTTTCCAGTCATGAATGATGTCTCCCGTTCGCCGAACCGGCGTGTCAGAACATGTGCTTGACGCCGACCATCGCGCCGAGCTGCCCCATGCCCGCGCCCGGCGTCGTGCCGGGGCCGCCGCCGCTCACTGCGTAGCGTGCGTGTGCGCTGTTCCACAGGTACGCGCTCTGCGCATAGACCGACGTGCGCTTGGTCAGCAGATAGGTCGCGCGCAGCGTCACCATCGTTGCGCGCGTGTCGTGCGCGCTGTTGACGATCCGGTAGCCCTCGCCGTCGACGACGACATCCGGCCTGACCGCATACGACGCGCCGACGAAGAACAGGTCGGAATGCGCGCCCGGCACGGCCGGCGAGCCGGTCGACACGCGCCGCCCGATCCAGCCTGCGCCGAGCCGCGCGCCCGCCGCCTGCGCGTACGCGCTGACGTGCACGCGCGCGTCCTTGCCCGCGCTGCTCGTGAATGCGGCCGGTGCGGCGCCGTCGAAGAAGTTCGCGGCCGCGCCGGCGCCGCCGCGCTGCTCCTCGTAGGACGCCGCCGCGCCGAAATACGCGCTGTCGTACTTGAGCATCGCCGACCAGTTGCGGCATTCGGTAGCCTTGCCGGGCACCTGCCCCGCGCACGTGCCCTGCCCCGGCGAGTTGCCGGTGCCCGCGCCGTCGCGGCCGAACGAATAAGCGGCGCCGAGCGTCACGCCGCGATAGGTGCCGATGTAGGTCACCGCGTTGTCCGCGCGGCCGTTCGGCACATACGCATCGAGCGAGCCGAGACCGTAGATATCCGGGCCGATGATGTCCGCGCCCTGCAGCGCGAGGTAGGTCATCGTGTACTGGCGGCCGAACGCGAGCGTGCCGAAGCCGCCCTTCAGCCCGACGAACGCCTGCCGTCCGAACAGCCGCCCGCCTTGCCCGAGATCGCCGCCGCGCACGTTGAAGCCGCTTTCCAGCGTGAACACCGCCTGGTAGCCGCCGCCGAGATCCTCGGCGCCGCGCAGCCCCCAGCGCGACGGCAGTTCGCCCGTCACGGCCGGCATGCGCACCACGTGATCGCCGGCGGCGTTCGCGTGCGACACGTATTCGATGCCCGTGTCGATGATGCCGTAGAGCGTCACGCTCGATTGCGCGTGCGCGCCCGGCGCGGCGAGGGCGCAGCATGCGCCGGCGGCCAGCAGGCCGCGCGTTGTCGTCGATTTCATGTTGAAGCGTCTCCAGACCTTGAGTAATCGCGCGCTCTGACGGCGCGCATGAAAAAATCGAACATCAGTCGCCCGCCCGCGGCCGCCGGATCAACAGCAGCGCGGCCGCAGCGGCCACCAGCGTGACGGGGATGCTCGCGCCGATCACGACCGGCGCGCTGCGGCCCATCGCGAGCAGCTGCGCGGCGGCGAGCGGCCCGACGACGGAGCCGAGCCGGCCGACGGCCACCGCCGTGCCGACACCGGTGCCGCGCATCGCGGTCGGGTAGTAGATCGCGGCGAGCGCGTACAGCACCGACTGGCCGCCGATCACGAACATGCCGGCCGCGAACGCGGCCGCCGCGAGCGACGCGAAGCCCGGCGCGGCCGCGAGCGCGGCGAGCGACAGCACGATCCCCGCGTACATGCCGCCGACCACGCGCTGCGCGCGCATCCGGTCCAGCGCCGCGCCGATGCCGAGCGCGCCGAGCCCGCCGCCGACGTTGAAGCAGATCTGCACGAGGCCGACATGCGCGCGGTCGAGCCCGCGCGCCGCCATCAGCGACGGCAGCCAGTTCAGCAGGAAATACAGGACGATCAGCGTGCAGAAGTAGCTGATCCACAGTGCGAGCGTGGAGAGCGTGCGGCCGCCGCCGAACAGCGTGTGCGCGACGCTCGCGCGGGCCGCGCCGGTGCCGGCGACGTCGAGATACGCGCGCGATTCGGGCAGCATGCCGATCAGCAGCGGCACGAGCAGCAGCGGCCCCGCGCCGCCGACGTAGAAGATGTGGCGCCACTCGGTGTCGCCCGCGAGCAGCACGCCGATCAGCGACGCGACCACGCCGCCGAACGGAATCCCGCAATACATCGCGGCCACCGCGCTGCTGCGCGCACGCGGCTCGACCGCCTCGGACGACAACGCGATCAGGTTCGGCATCGCGCCGCCGAGCCCGATGCCGGTCAGCACGCGCACGGCCACCAGCATCGCGAAGCTCGACACCTGCGCGGTGGCGATCGACAGCAGCCCGAACAGCACGACCGATGCGATCAGCACGCGCTTGCGGCCGAACCGGTCGGCAAGGCGCCCGCCGAGCATCGCGCCGGGCAGCAGGCCGAACGTGCCCGCGCTGAACGCGAGCCCCATCTGCGACACCGTGAGCCCGAACTCGCGCGCCATGCGCGGCGCGGCAACGCCGACCGATTGCAGGTCGAGCCCTTCGAGCAGGGCGATCGCGAAGCACAGCGCGAGCGTGGTCGCGACGGCCGGCTTCTCGGCAACATAGGTGTTCATCTCGTCTCCTCTTCCGTCGACCGGCGTTTGCGCCGATCCCGCGCGAGCGCCGCCGGCCAGTGGCGAACGAACGCGCTGTCTCCTGGTTGAACGGCAGCTTTTATCAGGCTGCCTGATTCTCTGGCCGTAAAAAAGGCCGGCCGGTATGTCTGCCGGCCGGCCGACGCTTATGCGTGGATCACGTCGGGATCGGGGCGTGCCGGATCATGGAGCGCGTCGATCGCCGCCGCGCGATGCTGCTGCACGGCCGCCTGGTTCAGCGAGCCCTTGTCGGTCACTTCGCCGAGGTCCAGCGACGGCGGCGTCTCCATCACGCGAATGTGCGCAACGAACGTCGAGCTGCCCGTCGCGCCGCGATTGAGCCGTGCGAGCCAGTCGGCGAACGCCGCCCGCACCGCCGGCGCACGCAGCACGTCCGCCGCCGGCGCGTCGCGATCGAGCCCGGCCAGCACGCGGCAGGCGTCGAGACGCGGAAACACCAGCATGCCGATGTCGTCGCGGTTGAGCCCGGTCACGACCACATCCTGCACGTACGGCGCGCCGCTCGACACCGCCTGCGCGCGCAGCGGCCCGACGCTGACGAACGTGCCGGTGCTCAGCTTGAAATCCTCGGTCAGCCGCCCGTCGAACTGCAGGCCGAATTCCGGCCGCGCCGGATCAGCGAATACCGCCGCGTCGCCGCTGCGGTAATAGCCTTCGTCGTCGAACACGTCGCGCGGGTCGACGTCCGCGTGCCAGTAGCCGCGCATCACGTTCGGCCCCTTGAAGCGCAGCTCGAGCTTGCCGCCGCACGGCGCGAGCTTCACGTCGCAGCCGGGCGCGGGCAGGCCGATGTAGCCCGAGCGCATCAGCGGGCCGGTCGTGAACAGGCATGACGGCGACGTTTCCGTCATCCCGAGGCCCGCCATGATCCGGATGCGCTCGCCGCAATGCGCTTCGGTCACGCGGTCGAGCCGGTCCCACGCGGCTTGCGAGAGCCCCGCGCCGCCGAAGAAATACAGCTTCACGCGCGAGAAGAACGTGTCGCGCAGCGCGGCGTCGCGTTCGAGCGCGGCGGTCAGTTCTTCCCAGCCCTTCGGCACGTTGAAGTAGATCGTCGGCGCGATCTCGCGCAGGTTGCGCACGGTCTCGTCGAAACGGCCCGGCACCGGGCGGCCGTCGTCGAGATACAGCGTGCCGCCGTTGTACAGCGCGATGCCGAGGTTGTGGCTGCCGCCGAACGTGTGATTCCACGGCAGCCAGTCGACCAGCACCGGCGGCTCGCGCGTCAGCTCCGGCATCGTCTGGCGCAGCATCTGCTGGTTGCTGCACAGCATCCGGTGCGTGGTCGGCACGGCCTTCGGCCGCTTCGTCGAACCGGACGTGAACAGGATCTTCGCGATATGGTCCGGGCCGATCGTCTCGTGGATCAGGTCGATCGTGCGCGGCGCGGTGCCGAGCAGGCGTTCGAACGGCACGGCGTCGCGCGTGTGCGCCGCACCGGCCGCACCGCCCTGCGCGACGATCAGCGTCGCATCGGCCGGCAGCGCCGCATCGAGCGCGCGCGCGAACGCGCCGGCATCGGCGACGAACACCGCGCCCGGCCGCAGCACGCCGAGCGTGTGGCGCAGCTTGCCGTAGTCGGTCGACACGAGCGAATACGCGGGTGAAATCGGCGCGTACGGCACGCCGGCGAGCATCGCCGCGAACATCAGCTGCAGGTGTTCGAGATCGTTGCCGGACAACACCGCGAGCGGCCGCTCGGCCGACAGCCCGAGATCGGCGAGGCCCTGCCCGAGCGCACGGGCGCGCTCGAGCATCTGCGCGTAGGTGATCTCGATCCAGCGGCCGTCTTCGCCGCGGCGCGCGGCGAGCACGCGGTCCGGATGCGCCTGTGCGCCGCGCACGAGGCAGTCGGTCAAGCAGTCGGGATAGGCGCCGAGCGCTTCCCGCGCGTGCAGCCGCCAGGTGCCGTCGGCGTCGCGGCGGATCTCGGCGTCGCCCTGCGCGACCGCCACCGCGCGATAGCGCGCGCCGCCGGCGTGGCGATCCGTGTCCGTGGCGTGCGAGGTCATCGATGCGTTCATCGTGTTCCTCTCAGATCGGGTAGTGGCGCGGCGCGGTCTGCACCGTGATCCAGCGCAGCTCGGTGAATTCGCCGATCGACGCGCGGCTGCCGAAGCGGCCGTAGCCGCTCGCCTTCACGCCGCCGAACGGCATCTGCGCCTCGTCGTGCACGGTCGGGCCGTTGATGTGGCAGATCCCCGATTCGATCCGCCGCGCCGCCGCCATCGCGCGCGCAATGTCGCGGCTGAACACGCTCGCCGCGAGGCCGAACTCGCTGTCGTTCGCGAGCGCGACGGCATCGTCGTCGCTGTCCGCGCGCAGGATCGCGACGACCGGCGCGAACGATTCCTCGCGGTACAGCCGCATGTCGGACGTCACGCCGTCGACGATCGCGGGCTGCATCACCGCGCCGTCGACCCGGCAGCCGAGCGGCAGGCGCGCGCCGTGCAGCCGCGCGTCCTCGACGAGCGACGCGGCGCGTGCGGCCGCGGCCGCGTCGACCATCGTGCCGAGTGCGTGGCCCGCGCGCGGATCGCCGGCGACGAGCGTACGCGCCTTCGCGGCAAGCCGTTCGACGAGCGCATCGGCGATCGATCGCGCGGCGATCACGCGCTCGGTCGACATGCAGATCTGCCCCTGGTTGAAGAACGCGCCGAATGCGATCGCGTCGACCGCCGCGTCGAGATCCGCATCGTCGAGCACGAGCACCGGCGCCTTGCCGCCGAGTTCGAGCAGCACCGGTTTCAGGTGCGCGGCAGCATGGCGCGCGATGATGCGCCCGACGTGCGTCGAACCGGTGAAGTTGATCCGCTTCACGTGCGGGTGCGCGATCAGCCGCTCGACGAGCACGGGTGCGTCGGCCGCCGCGTGCGTGACGACGTTGACGACGCCCGCGCCGAGCCCCGCGTCGTGCAGCACCGCGCCGATCAGCGCGTGCACGCCCGGGCATGCTTCGGACGCCTTCAGCACGACCGTGTTGCCGCACGCGAGCGGCATCGCAAGCGCGCGGGTGCCGAGGATCACCGGCGCGTTCCACGGCGCGATGCCGAGCACGACGCCGCACGGCACGCGCATCGCGAGCGCGAGATTGCCGGGCACGTCGGACGGGATGATGTCGCCGTCGATCTGCGTGGTCATCGCGGCCGCCTCGCGCAGCATGTTCGCCGCGAGGGTCACGTTGAAGCCGATCCAGCCCGGCGTCGCGCCGGTTTCCGCGACGCCCGCCGCGACGAATGCGTCGATGCGCGCGTCCATCAGGTCGGCCGCCTTCAGCAGCCGGCGGCGGCGTTCGGTCGGCGCAAGCGCGGCCCACGCGGGGAACGCGCGGTGCGCGGCGTCCACCGCCGCATCGACGTCGGCGGCGCCCGCGGCCGGCGCGCGCGACGCGAGCGCGCCCGTCGCCGGGTTGAGCCGGTCGAAGGTCCGGCCGTCGTGCGCCGCGCACCACTCGCCGCCGATCAGCATTTGTCTGTCGGTCATCGTTGTCTCCAGTCCCATGCCTCCATGGCAGTATCGGTCAGCGCTTGTAGGCCTGCAGGCCGGGCTTGATCGACTTGTCGTCGAGGAACTGCTTCAGCCCCTGTTCGCGGCCCCGCTCCGAATCGCGCAATTGCGCCTGGTCGAGCTTCGCGTACAGGTAATCCTCGCACTGTTCCCACGTCAGTTCGCGCGAGCGCTTGAAGCCGTGCTTCGCGGCGCGCAGCACGACCGGGTTCTTGTCGATCAGGCGCGCGGCGAGCGCGATCGTCGCGTCGCGCAGCTCGGCGAGCGGCACGCTGCGGTTGACCAGGCCCATCTCCGCCGCGTCGACGCCGGTGAACGTGTCGCCCGTCATGATGTAGTGCAGCGCGCGGCGATGCCCGACGGTATCCGCCATCGCCTTGCTGACGAGGTTGCCGGGCGGGATGCCCCAGTTGATCTCCGACAGGCCGAACACCGCCTCGTCGGCCGCGATCGCCAGATCGCACGCGACGAGCGGCGAGAAGCCGCCGCCGAAGCACCAGCCGTTCACCATCGCGATCGTCGGCTTGCCGTACATCCGCAGGCGCCGCCACTGCCATTCCGACGCGTCGCGCCGCACCTTTTCCTGCAGCGCGTCCGGGCCGCCGTCGATTTCCCGGAAGTATTCCTTCAGATCCATGCCGGCCGTCCACGCGGCGCCCGCGCCGGTCAGCACGAGCACCTTCGCGTCGTCGTCGAACTCGATCGCGTCGAGCACCTGCAGCATCTCCCGGTTGAGCGTCGGGCTCATCGCGTTGCGCTTCTCCGGACGGTTCAGCGTCACCCACGCGATGCCTGCTTCAACGTTGACCTCGACGGTCTGCCAGCGATTGTCGTACTTGCTCATATGTGTTCCTGTCGTTCGTTCCAGTGCCGATTCGGTGCGCAGCGCCCTTGCTGCGAACGGCTTCATTTAATATCAGGCTACCTGATATTGCAAGCGACAAAAACGCCGGTGTAAACCCGTATCGGCCGGCCTGTTACGGGCCTCCGTTTCGGGGGGACGATCGGCGGTTTGCTGGGGGGTGGCGTCAGCCGCGCAGGTTGCGGGCGAACAGTTCAAGCGCGCGCTGCACGTGCGCGGCCTCGTCGGCGGGGAGATCGCCGAGCATGCGGCTTTCGAGCGGGCGCAGCACGGCCTCGCACTCGCGCAGCATCGCCGCGCCTTCGCCGGTGAGCGTCAGCAGGATCACGCGGCCGTGCGACGGATCGGCTTCGCGCGTGACGAAGCCGCGGCTCGCCATCACGCTCATCACTTCGTTCGCCGATTGCGGCGTGATGAACGAACGCTCGGCGAGCTGCGCGTTCGACGACGCGCCGCGCGCCTCGAGCACCGACAGCGCCGTATATTGCGCGAGCGTGATGCCGAGCGGCGCGAGCGCGTCGGTCATGTGTCGGCGCAGCAGCCGGTCGAGGCTGCCGATCACGTAGGTCAGGCGCTGCGGCGAGCGGGCTTTGGGCTTGTCGCTCGCGGCGCGGGTGGCGTTCTTCGCGTTCTTCGCGCTCTTCGAAATCGCGGGCTTGGTCGGTGCGGTGCTCATAAAGCGGGCAGGAGGGAATTGCGGGCCATCTTACCAGCACGCATGCAGCACGCGTATTCAGCCGCGCACCGCCCGCCCGAATGCAAACCTCGCCGTCGGCAAGCCCGCATACCGCGTCCGCACGACGAACACGCCGCCTGCGTGCGCATCGTCGCTCAACCCGACACGCGCGCTCGTCACGTACAGCCGCCCTTCGCCATCGAGCGCCGCACAGCTCGGCTGCGCGGTCGGCACGGCGACGCGCTCCGTCTCGACGCCATCCGGCCCGTACCGCACCACCCGCCCACCGCCCCACTGCGCGTTCCACAGCCCGCCGTCACGATCGACCGTCGAGCCGTCCGGGTCGCCGTCCGCATCGGTCAGACGCGCGAACGACCGCACGTTCGCGACCTCACCGCCCGCGCGGTAATCGCACACGAAAATCTCCCGCACCAGCGAATCGCAGAAGTACATCCTCGAACCGTCCGGCGAGAACGCGATGCTGTTCGCGATCGCCGCGCGCGGCAACGCGAGCCGTTCGAGCGTGAGGTCGGCATTGAGCCGGTAAAACCCGCCCACCGCGCGCGGCGGGTCGCCGCCTTCGTCCTTCATCCCGAACACGAACGCGCCATGCGGATCGCAGCGCCCGTCGTTCAACCGGGTCGGCAGCTCGGGCTCGACATCGGCGATCCGCGTGAACGCACCGCTGCGCAGGTCGAAGAACGCGAGATGCGTCGCGAGCCCGACGAGCAGCACGCCGGGGTCGTGCGTCAGCGCGAAGCACGCCAGCCGTTCCGGCATCGGCCAGTGCGCGAGGTCCGAGCCGTCCGCGCGGCATCGCCAAAGCCGCGCGCCTTCGATGTCCGTCCAGTACAGCGCGTGCGTCGCATCGCACCAGGTCGCGCCTTCGCCGAGCGTGTTGCGGCTGTCGGCCAGCAGCGTCGCCGACGCGGCCGGATGAGTCTGTTGCATGCCGTCTCCCGATATCCGTCGTATTCGCGGGCGGCCGCGCTTTCGTCAGACCTTCATCGCGCGCCGCTGATTGCGACGATACTGGTCGAACAGCACCGCGAGCAACAGAATCCCGCCGCGTATCAGATATTGGTAAAACGTCGGCACGTTCAGCAGGCTCATCGCGTCCTGCACCGCGCCCATGATCAGCACGCCGACGAGCACGCCGGAGATCGTCGCGACGCCGCCCGTCAGCGACACGCCGCCGAGCACGCACGCGGAGATCACGCCGAGCTCGAGGCCGACCGACGTCTTCGGGTCGCCGAGGCTCATCCGCGACGCGAGCATCACGCCGGCGAAACCGGTCACGAGCCCCTGCAGCACGAACACCGTGATCTTGATGCGCATCACCGGCAGCCCCGCGAGCAGCGCCGCCTCGCCGTTGCCGCCGACGGCCAGCACGTTCTTGCCGAACACCGTCTTGCGCAGCAGGAAGCCGAACACGACGAAGCCGACGAGGTTGCTCCAGATCGGATACGAGATGCCGAGAAACGCGCCCGAGCCGAGTTCGAAGAAGCGCTCCTCGGAGATCATCACCGCGTCGCCGTTCGACGTGATGAACGCGAGCCCGCGCACGACCTCCATCATCGCGAGCGTGACGATCAGCGAATTGATCCGCCAGCGCGCGATCAGCACGCCGTTGACGAGCCCGACCGCGCCGCCCGCGAGCACGCCGGCCAGCGTGCCGAGCAGCACGCTGTGCGTCGCGGTGATCAGCGTCGACGCGACGACGCCCGAGAACGCGACGATCGACGCGACCGACAGGTCCACCTCGCCGAGCGCGAGCACGAACATCATCGTCACCGCGATCGAGCCGATCAGCGTGACCGACAGCAGCAGGCCCTGGATGTTGCGGGGCGTGAGGAAATCCGGCACGGTCAGCGACAGCGTCGCGAACAGCACGACGAACACCATCACGATGCCGGAGCGGTTGATCAGTTGCCACGCGCCGCTGCGCGCGCGGGCCGCCGGCGCGACGGCGTCCGGGGACGAGGAAGTGCGTTGAGATTGCATGGTGTCGCTCATGTCGTGTGCGTCGTTCCTGTGTCAACAGCAAGCCCTAGCGCGGCAGCGCGAGCCTGATCAGCGCATCGGGGCTCGCCTGCGCCTTCGTCATGCAGCCCGCGATCCGTCCTTCCTTCATCACGATGATCCGGTCCGCCACGCCGATCACCTCGGCGAGATCGCTCGACACGAGGATCACCGTGCGGCCCGCTTCCGCGAGTTCGTAGAACAGGTTGTAGATTTCCGCGCGCGCCCCCACGTCGATGCCGCGCGTCGGCTCGTCCATCAGGAACACGTCGATGCGTTCGGCGAGCCAGCGCGCGAGCACCACCTTCTGCTGGTTGCCGCCCGACAGCGCGCCGATCGGCGTGTCGCCGTCGCGGGTCTTGATCGCGAGCCGCTCGATGTAGCGCTGCGCGAGTTCGCGCTCGCGCCGCGGCGCGAGCAGCATCCGCGCGGGGCTGAAATGCCGGCGCGCGCTGATGTTCAGGTTGTCGGCCACCGACGCGATCGCGACGATGCCTTCCTGCTTGCGGTCCTCCGGGCACAGCGCGATGCCCGCGCGCACCGCGTCGCGCGGGCTCGCGAACGCGACGCGTCGCCCGTTCAGCTCGACGTGGCCCGCGCTCGGCCGCGCCGCGCCGTACAGCAGCTTCATCAGCTCCGAACGCCCCGCGCCGACCAGCCCGAAGAAGCCGACGATCTCGCCGCGGCACGCGCTGAACGATACGGGCTCGGACAGCCCGGGCCCGGCCAGCCCTTTCGCCTCGATCAGCACGTCGCCGGCCGCGCGCGGCCGGTAGCCGTACACGTCCGCGATCGGGCGGCCGACCATGCAGCCGATCAGCCGGTTGCGGTCGAGATCGGCGACCGTTTCGAAGGTCTCGATGCGGCGGCCGTCGCGAAACACCGTCACGCGGTCGCACAATTCGTAGACCTCCTCCATCCGGTGCGTGACGTAGATGATCGCGCGGCCATCCGCGCGCAGCGCGTGGATGATGCGGAACAGCTGCGCGGTCTCGCGCGCGGACAGCGAACTGGTCGGCTCGTCGAACGCGATCACGCGCGCGTCGCGCATCAGCGCCTTGCCGATCTCGATCATCTGCCGCTGCCCGATCGACAGGTGCTTGACCGGCGTGTCCGGGTCGAGCCGCTCGCCGAGCCGTTCGAGTTCGCGCATCGCGCGCGCCGCCAGCGTGCGCGCGTCGACCACACCGAGCCGGTTCGGCAGCTGCCCGAGCATCAGGTTTTCCGCGACCGTCAGCTCGGGCACCAGGTGCAGCTCCTGATAGATGATCGCGATGCCCGCCTCCAGCGCCGCGCGCGTCGACGCGAAGCGCTGCGCGACGCCGTTCAGCGTCAGCGTGCCGGCCTGCGGCTGGTTCACGCCGGACAGCACCTTCAGCAGCGTCGACTTGCCCGCGCCGTTCTCGCCCATCAGCCCGTGCACTTCGCCCGCGCGCACCGCCAGCGACACCGCGTCGAGCGCGCGCACGCCCGGGAAGCTCACGGTGATGCCGTCGAGCGCGAGCAGCGCGTCGGCCGCGCGCCCCGGCGCCGCGGCGGCGTCCGTCTGCATGATCGTGTCGGTCGTCATCGCACCCTCGCCGGCCGTCGTCAGATGCCCAGCTCGGCGCGCACGGCCTGCCAGTTGCCGCGCGTCATCAGCTTGCCGCTCGTCTGCGTGTCGGCGGGCGGCACCTTGCCGTTGCGGATCCAGTCGACGAGGTTCTGCGCGCTGTCCTTGCCGTGGTTCGTCGAGCTGACCGCGATCGTGCCGTAGAAGCCGGTCGGCTCCTTCTTCTGGAATTCGGCGAACGCCTCGCCCGCGCCGTTGATGCCGACGCCGATCACGTCCGCGGACGGGATGTGCAGCTGCTCGGTCGCGCGCACCGCGCCGAGCACGGTCTCCTCGTTCAGCGCGAAGATCACCCACTTCTTCACGTTCGGATGCCGCGCGAGCACCGGCGCGGCGGCGCTGAAGCCGCCTTCGTCGTCGGTCGTCTTCTGCGGCGCGTCGAAGATGTTCTCCTTGCGGAAGCCGTTCGCGAGCAGCGCCTGCGTCGCGCCGTCGGTGCGCAGCTTCGCGGTCGGCAGCTCGTAGTTGGTCACGCGCAGCGCGCCGACTTCCTCCGGCTTCCAGCCGCGCTGCTTCATCTCGTCGGCGATCGCCTGGCCGACCTGGCCGCCGATCTTGGTCGCCGACATCCCGAGGTGCGGGACGTTCGCGAGCGGCTTGCCGGACGAATCGACGAGCTGGTCGTCGACGGTCACGAACTTCATGTTGTAGCGCTTCGCGCGCGCGGCGATCGCGGGCCCGAGCCGCACGTCGGGCGCGCAGATCACGAAGCCCTGCACGCCCTGCGCGCCGAGGTTGTCGATCGCGGCGAGCGTCTTCTCGCCGTCGGGCGTGCCGATCTTCACGACCGAGAAGCCCTGCTTCTGGCCCAGCGTGCCGGCCGCGTTCTGCTCGTTGATGAACCACGCCTGCTCGGGCATCTTCACGAGAAAGCCGATCTTCAGCGGCGCATCGGCGCGGGCCGCGCCCGGCATGCCGAGCGGCGCGAGGCACAGCGCCGCGAGCGTGGCGCGCAGGGTCAGTCGGCGGATCGTGCGGGTCGTGCGGGTCATGTCGTGTCTCCTTGTGTCAGGCCGTGGTCGACCGTGGTGTGTATATGTGTGCGAACGCGTGCCGTGCTGACGGCGATGCGGCGCGGTGCGGATGCGTCAGCGGCCGAATGCGTCCGTCTCGACGCGGCGGCCGAACAGGAACGCGTCGGCGACGAGGCGCAGCGGCCGCGCGTCGACGTCGCTCTCGTGGCCGGCGATCAGTTCGTGAAAGCGCGCGTACAGCGCCGGGTACTCGCGCTGCGGCGGCAATGCGACCGGCTCGCCCGCGATCGACAGCTGCGCGCCGCCGCCGCTGATCGCCAGCACGCCGTCGGCGGTATCGACCGCGATCTCCCATTGCTCGAGCGGCCCGTGACGCCAGTCGAATTCGGCGCGCACCGGCACGCCGCCGGTATCGACGCAATCGAGCTCGGCCGCGATCGGCGTCTGCACGTCACGCGGCACGAACAGGCGCGCGGACGCGAGCACCAGTTCGCGCGGCAGGATCTGCGTGACGATCGACAGCGCGTTGATGCCCGGATCGAACACGCCGAGGCCGCCGGGCTCCCAGATCCATTGCTGGCCCGGATGCCAGCGCCGCACGTCCTCTTTCCAGCGCACCTGCACCGCGCGGATCGTGCGCGTCGCGAGCCACGCGCGCGCCGGCTCGACCGCGCTCGCATAGCGCGAATGCCAGGTCGCGAACAACGTGCAGCCGCGCGCATGCGCGAGCGCCTGCAGCGCCGCCACTTCGCCGAGCGTCGCGCCCGGCGGCTTCTCGAGCATCACGTGCTTGCCCGCTTCGAGCGCGGCGCGCGCCTGCGCGTAGCGCACCTGCGGCGGCGCGCACAGCGAGACCGCATCGAGGCCGGGCTCGGCGGCGAGCAGCGCGTCGAGGTTCGGGTAGTTCCGCACGCCGTCGAGTTCCGCATGACGGCTCGCGCACGCGGCCAGCGCGAAGCCCGGCTCGGCGGCGATCGCGGGCAGATGCTGGTCGCGGGCGATCTTGCCGATGCCGACGATGCCCAGCGAATAGACGGAATCCATCGTGCGCTCCTTGTACGTGATCGGTCAGCGCGCCCAGCGCAGCACCAGCGGATCGAGCCGGCGCGCGAGCGCGACCAGCTCGGCGCGCGTGGCCGGATGCAGTTCGGGCAGCGGATGGCGCGGCCGCTCGCACGCGATCACGCCGCCTTCGCGCATCAGCGCCTTCGCGGCGAGCAGCCCCGCCTGGCGGTTCTCGTGATTGATCAGCGGCAGCCACTGCGCGTAGCGCGCATAAGCGTCGTCGATGCGCCCTTCGCGGTGCGCGACGAGGATCGGCCGCAGGCCGTCCGGATACGCGCCGCCCGTCATCGCGCCGGTCGCGCCCGCGTTCAGGTCGGCCAGCAGCGTGATCGCCTCCTCGCCGTCCCACGGCCCCTCGACCGCGTCGCCGCCGAGCCGGATCAGCTCGCGCAGCTTGCTCGCCGCGCCCGGCGTCTCGATCTTGAAGTACGCGACCTGCTCGATCTCGCGCGCCATCCGCGCGAGGAACGGCGCGGCGAGCACGGTGCCGCTCGCCGGCGCGTCCTGGATCATGATCGGGATGTCGAGCGCGTCCGACACGCGCGCGTAGAAGTCGAAGATCTGCGGCTCGGGCACGCGGAACGTCGCGCCGTGATACGGCGGCATCACCATCACCATCGACGCGCCGAGATCCTGCGCGCGGCGGCTGCGCGCCGCGCAGACGTCCGTGCCGTAGTGCGACGTCGTCACGATCACCGGCACGCGGCCGGCGACGTGCTCGAGGATCGTGCGCGTGAGCACGTCGCGCTCGTCGTCGGCGAGCGCGAACTGCTCGGAGAAGTTCGCGAGGATGCACAGCCCGTCCGAGCCCGCGTCGATCATGAAATCGACCGCGCGCTTCTGGCTCGCGAGATCGAGCGCGCCGGTGTCGGTGAACGTCGTCGGCACGACGGGGAAAATGCCGCGATAACGCGGCGAACGGCTGGATGTCATGGTTCGGATCCTGATCGGGTCGGCGCGCGTCAATGCGAATGGCCCGGCACCGCCGCGCCGCGCTGGCCGACCAGGAAATCGAGGTCGCAGCCTTCGTCGGCCTGCAGCACGTGATCGATGTACAGGCGCGCATAGCCGCCCTTGCCGAGCTGCCCGGCGACGCCCGGTGCGGCGGCCGGATCGACGTCCGACAGGCGGCGCTGCAGCTCGTCGTCGCCGATGTCCAGGTGCAGCGTGCCCGCGTCGCAGTCGAGCTCGATCCAGTCGCCGGTGCGCACCGCCGCGAGCGGGCCGCCCGCGGCCGCCTCCGGCGCGACGTGCAGCACGACCGTGCCGTACGCGGTGCCGCTCATCCGCGCGTCGGAAATCCGCACCATGTCCTTCACGCCCTGCCGCAGCAGCTTCGGCGGCAGCCCCATGTTGCCGACCTCGGCCATCCCCGGATAACCGCGCGGCCCGCAGTTCTTCAGCACCAGCACCGAGTTCGCGTCGACGTCGAGCGCTTCGTCGTCGATCGTGGCCTTGTAGTGGTCGAAGTTCTCGAACACCACCGCGCGGCCGCGATGCTTCAGCAGTTCGGGGCTCGCCGCCGACGGCTTGAGCACCGCGCCGCGCGGCGCGAGATTGCCGCGCAGGATGCGGATCCCGCCGTCCGCGAGCAGCGGCCGGTCGAGCGGGCGGATCACCTCGTCGTCGTGGTTCGGCGCGTTGCGCACGTTCTCCCACAGCGACTTGCCGTTCACGGTCAGCGCATCCGGATGCGGCAGCAGCCCGCCTTCGCCGAGCCGGCGCAGCACCGCGGGCAGGCCGCCCGCGTAATAGAACGCCTCCATCAGGAAGCGGCCCGACGGCTGCAGGTCGACGATCGTCGGCGTGTCGCGGCCGATGCGCATCCAGTCCTCGAGCTCGAGCGGCACGCCGATGCGCCCCGCGATCGCCTTCAGGTGGATCACCGCGTTGGTCGAGCCGCCGATCGCCGCGTTCGTGCGGATCGCGTTCTCGAACGCGGCGCACGTGAGCACCTTCGATAGCGTCAAGCCTTCGAGCGCCATCTCGACGATGCGGATGCCCGACATGTGCGCGAGCACGTAGCGGCGCGAGTCGACGGCCGGAATCGCCGCGTTGTGCGGCAGCGTGACGCCGAGCGCCTCGGCGAGGCACGCCATCGTCGACGCGGTGCCCATCGTGTTGCAGGTGCCGGCCGAGCGCGACATGCCCGCTTCCGCGGACAGGAAATGATGCAGGTCGATCTCGCCGGCCTTCAGCGCCTCGTGCAGCTTCCACACCGCGGTGCCGGAGCCGATGTCCTTGCCGTCGAGCTTGCCGTTCAGCATCGGCCCGCCGGACACGACGATCGCCGGCACGTCGCAGCTCGCCGCGCCCATCAGCAGCGCGGGCGTGGTCTTGTCGCAGCCGGCGAGCAGCACGACCGCGTCGATCGGGTTGCCGCGGATCGCCTCCTCGACGTCCATCGACGCGAGATTGCGCGTCAGCATCGCCGACGGCCGCAGGTTCGATTCGCCGTTCGAGAACACCGGGAACTCGACCGGAAAGCCGCCCGCCTCGTGGATGCCGCGCTTCACGTGCTCCGCCAGCTTGCGGAAGTGCGCGTTGCACGGCGTGAGCTCCGACCACGTGTTGCAGATGCCGACGATCGGCCGGCCGTCGAATTCGTGGTCGGGGATGCCCTGGTTCTTCATCCAGCTCCGGTACATGAAGCCGTTCTTGTCCATCGTGCCGAACCATTGGGCGGAGCGCAGCCTGGGTTTTGTCGCCGACATCGCGGGGTCCTGTGAGAGACGAGATATCGGCGCAGTCTAGGAAGAATTTTGATAACTCGCTAATGACGTTTTAGGCGATTACGATATCGATTCCGATATCGATATAAACCCGTACGATGCCCGAAGCCAGCCCGTGGGGAATCCGCACCCGCCTGAAGACGCGACAGCTGCTGCTGGTCGTCGCGCTCGCCGACGAAGGCAGCATCCACCGCGCGGCGGCCGCGCTGAACATGACGCAGCCGGCTGCGTCGAAGCTGCTGCGCGAGCTCGAGGACACGATCGGCGCGGTGCTGTTCGAACGCCTGCCGCGCGGGATGCGGCCGACGCTGTACGGCGACGCGCTGATCCGCCACGCGCGCGCGGCGCTCGGCAGCCTCGACCAGGCGCGCGAGGAACTGGCCGCGCTGAAGGCCGGGCGGCTCGGGCACGTCGCGCTCGGCGCGATCACGTCGCCGGGCCTGCGCGTGGTGCCGCCGGCGGTTGCCGCCGTCAAGGGGACGCATGCGAGCGTCCACATCTCCGTCGAGATCGACACGAGCAACGTGCTGCTCGAACGGCTCGCGCAGGACAAGCTCGACATCGTGCTCGGCCGGCTGTCCGCTGAACACGACAAGCTGCACCTGCGCTACGAGCCGCTGACCGGCGAACCGGTCGCCGCGGTCGTGCGGCCCGGGCATCCGCTGCTCGCGCACGCACCGCTCGCGCTCGCCGACGTGCAGCGCGCCGCGTGGGTCGTGCCGCCGGCCGGCAGCGTGCTGCGCCACCGCTTCGAGCTGATGTTCCAGCGCGCGAGCCTCGCGCCGCCGTCGAACGTCGTCGAAACCGCCGCGCTGCTGTTCATCACGCGCGTGCTGGAGCAGAGCGACATGATCGCGGTGCTCGCGGCCGACGTCGCGCGCTACTACGCAGGGCACGGCATCGTCGCGCTGCTGCCGCTGGAGATGGATTGCCGGATGGACGACTTCGGGCTCATCACGCGCACCGACCGGCTGTATTCGCCGGCGGCGTCGGTGATGGTCGATGCGATCCGGGTGGCGGCGCGGGAGGTTTACGGCGTGGTGCTGTGACGTTTTGGTGGCGTGCGCCGCTGACGCGTGCCTTTGCATTCGCCAACATTTCAATTATTATCGAAATATGGAAACGAATTCTGTCGTCCGCGCCCTCGGCGCCCTGGCCCAGGAATCCCGGCTCGCGGTCTTTCGGCTGCTCGTGGAAGCCGGCCCCGACGGGTTGCCCGCGGGCCAGATCGCCGAACGCCTGGGCATTGCCCCGTCGTCGCTGTCCTTTCACATGAAGGAACTGACCCATGCGAACCTCGTCGCGGTCGAGCAACGCGGGCGCTACATGATCTACTCCGCCAACTACGCGGCCATGAACGACCTGCTCGGCTACCTGACCGAAAACTGCTGCGGCGGCCAACCCTGCATGCCGGCCGATGCGGGCAGTTGCAAGCCCTCGAAGGCACGCGCGTCGTGATGCACCCGCGCGCCCCCATCCCCGTCGCCCCACTGCGAAGCCGTCGCCCATGACCACCCACGTCCTGATCCTCTGCACCCACAACTCGGCGCGCAGCGTGCTCGCGGAAGGCATGCTCAACCACTGGGCCGCGAAGCTCGGCAAGGATGTGCGCGCGTACAGCGCAGGCAGCGCGCCGAGCGGGCGGCTCAATCCGTTCGCGCTGGAGGCGCTGACGCGCGCGGGCATCGACGTCGACGGTTATCGCAGCAAGTGCTGGGATGAGTTCGTCGGCGACGGCGCGCCTGAAATGCGCATCGTCATCACGGTGTGCGACAGCGCGGCGGCGGAAACCTGCCCGTACTGGCCCGGCAGCCCGGTCAAGGTGCACTGGGGCTACGTCGACCCGTCAAACGCGCCGGGTGGCGACGAAGGCAAGCGCGCCGCGTTCGAACTCACCCGCCAGGCGATCGGCTATCGGATGCTGCAACTGCTGGCGCTTCCGCTCGATCGCCTCGACAACGCCGAGCTTCAGAAGGCCCTCACCAACATTTCGGAAAGCTGATCGTCTGCATCGCGTCACGCCGATCCCTCGTCACCGAGCCGCCCCATGAACACCTCGAACGTCGCCCCGCCGGGAAACGCCGTTGCAAAGCCCGCCATCAACTTCTTCGAACGCTACCTGTCCGTCTGGGTGGCGCTGTGCATCGTCGCCGGCATCGCGCTCGGCCAGGCGCTGCCCGGCCTGTTCCAGCAGATCGGCCGGATGGAATACGCGCAGGTCAACCTCCCGGTCGGGCTGCTGATCTGGGTGATGATCATCCCGATGCTCGTGAAGGTCGATTTCGGCGCGTTGCATGAAGTGCGCCAGCACGTCAAAGGGATCGGCGTCACGCTGGTCGTGAACTGGCTCGTCAAGCCGTTCTCGATGGCGTTTCTCGGCTGGCTGTTCATCAAGCAGATCTTCGCGCCGATGCTGCCCGCCGATCAGCTCGACAGCTATATCGCGGGCCTGATCCTGCTGGCCGCCGCGCCGTGCACGGCGATGGTGTTCGTCTGGAGCCGGCTGACGGGCGGCGATCCGCTGTTCACGCTGTCGCAGGTGGCGCTGAACGACAGCATCATGGTGATCGCATTCGCGCCGCTGGTCGGCCTGCTGCTGGGCATCTCCGCGATCACGGTGCCGTGGGCGACGCTGCTCACGTCGGTGCTGCTCTATATCGTCATTCCGGTGATCCTCGCGCAGATCGGGCGCAAGCTGCTGCTCGCGAAAGGACAGGCGGCGTTCGATGCCGCGATGGCGAAGATCGGCCCCTGGTCCATCGCCGCGCTGCTCGCCACGCTCGTGCTGCTGTTCGCGTTCCAGGGCGAAGCGATCCTGAAGCAGCCGCTGGTGATCGCGCTGCTCGCGGTGCCGATCCTGATCCAGGTG
Source organism: Burkholderia stagnalis (assembly GCF_039848545.1). Lineage (NCBI taxonomy): Bacteria > Pseudomonadati > Pseudomonadota > Betaproteobacteria > Burkholderiales > Burkholderiaceae > Burkholderia > Burkholderia stagnalis. The sequence continues at coordinate 2,798,402 of NZ_CP156686.1, read as the reverse complement.
TTCTTCAATTCGGCGCTCGCATACTGGCTCAACCGGGCCGTCGGCGAGAAGCACGACATCGCGTGCCCGTCGGCGCTGATCGGCGCATCCAATTTCTTCGAGCTGGCGGTCGCGGCCGCGATCAGCCTGTTCGGCTTCCATTCCGGCGCGGCGCTGGCCACCGTCGTCGGGGTGCTGATCGAGGTGCCGGTGATGCTGCTGGTGGTGCGCATCGTCAACCGGTCCAAGGGCTGGTACGAGCGGGCTTGAGCACACACGAGAACGATCCCATGACCGACCACCTGAACGACCTGCCGCAACTCGACGCCACGCTGTTTCGCGTGCCGGACGCCGGCCAATTGCGGGCGGCGTCGCCGTCCACTCATCCGCCCCGTTTCCTGCTGCTGTACGGGTCGCTGCGCGAGCGGTCGTTCAGCCGCCTGCTGATCGAGGAAGCCGCGCGCCTGCTCACGGCCATGGGCGCCGAGGTACGCGTGTTCAACCCGAGCGGCTTGCCGCTGCCCGACGACGCGCCGGAGCAGCACCCGAAGGTCGTCGAGCTTCGCGAACTCGTCCAATGGTCCGAGGGGATGGTGTGGTGCTCGCCGGAGCGGCACGGCGCGATGACCGGCATCATGAAAGCGCAGATCGACTGGATTCCGCTGTCGGTCGGCGCCGTTCGCCCGACCCAGGGGAAAACGCTCGCCGTGATGCAGGTGAGCGGCGGTTCGCAGTCGTTCAACGCGGTGAACCAGATGCGCGTGCTGGGCCGCTGGATGCGCATGCTGACCATCCCGAACCAGTCGTCGGTGGCGAAGGCCTTCACGGAATTCGACGAGGCCGGCCGGATGAAGCCGTCCGCGTATTTCGATCGCGTGGTGGACGTGATGGAGGAACTGGTCAAGTTCACGCTGCTGACCCGGGACATCGGCCCGTATCTGGTCGACCGGTACAGCGAGCGCAAGGAGAGTGCCGAAGCGCTGTCGAAGCGGGTGAATCAAGCGGCGATCTGACGCCCTGCGAAACGATGCGGGCCGGGCGTGCCGCCCGCGCCTCGAACGGCGCGCGCCATTGCCCGCTCACGTCCACCCTTCGAGCCTGAGCGTCGAGCGCACGAGCCGCTGCTCCTCCTGCTCGATCTCCCGCAGGTAATCGACACACTGGCGGATATGCTCGCTCGCCGCCTTGCGCGCCTGCTCGGGCAGCCGGCCCGTGACCGCGTTGAACAGCCGCGCATGCTGGCGGTCGATCTGCTTCTTCATCGGCTCGCGGTGGTACAGGTTGTTCACCGACGCGAACACCGAGCTGAGCAGCAGGTCGGTCAGCGACTGCAGCGTATTGACGAGCACCGGGTTGTGCGACGCCTCGCAGATCGCCAGATGAAACGCATGATCGAGCTTCGCGCGTGCGGCCGGATCGAGATCCTGCGCATCGGCCGCGACCATCTCGTCGTAGCGCCGCGTGATCAGGATGAAATCGGCCGGCGTGCCGCGCAGCGCCGCGAGCCGCGCCGCCTCGGCCTCGAGCATCCCGCGCACCTCGAACAGGTCGTACAGCGTGCGCGGCTGCGAGCCGAGCAGGTGCATCATCGGCGTGATCTCGCGCTGCGGGGTCAGGCTCGCGACGAACGAGCCCTTGCCGTGCGCCGTGTCGATGATGCCGCGCGCGGCCAACAGCTTCATCCCTTCGCGCACCGCCGTGCGCGACACGCCGAGCTTCTCGGTGAGCCGCCGCTCGGACGGCAGCGCCTGCCCGGCCTTCAGCACGCCATCGACGATCAGCTTCTCGATGCGCTCGGCGACGACGTCCGCCACGCGCCGCGCGCGGCCTTCACGATCCTGCGTTTCCATGCTGGTATGACCACTTTTCGGTGATGCGGTCGATTCTGCCATAAACCCTTGTACTGGTTAGGCTTCAAGGAAACGGCAGGCACCCCTTCACGGCCTTCGTCGAAAAACTGGTATGACCACGCCCAAGGTGTCTGGACACACACGCGCCGACCCACAAGAATCCGTCCTTCCGGCGGACCGTGCACCACGCGTCCGTCAGCATGGCGGAGACACCCGATGAGCTTCATCTACGACGAACGGATCGACGGCGCGCTGCCGACGGTCGACCCCGGCACGCTCGCCGCCGCGTTGCGCGCGGCGGCGCCCGGCCTCGACGTGCTGCATGAACGCGAGGCATTGAAGCCGTTCGAATGCGACGGCCTCGCCGCGTATCGCACGGTGCCGCTGCTGGTCGTGCTACCGGCCACCGTCGACGAGGTGCGCGCGGTGCTGCGCGTCGCGGCCGCGCACGGCGTGCCGGTCGTCGCGCGCGGCGCGGGCACGGGGCTGTCGGGCGGCGCGATGCCGCTCGAGAAAGGCATCCTGCTCGTGATGGCGAAGTTCAACCGGATCCTGTCGATCGATGCCGACGCCGGCATCGCGCGCGTGCAGCCCGGCGTGCGCAATCTCGCGATCTCGCAGGCCGCGGCACCCTACGGCCTCTACTACGCGCCCGATCCGTCGTCGCAGATCGCATGCTCGATCGGCGGCAACGTCGCGGAAAACGCGGGCGGCGTGCACTGCCTGAAATACGGGCTCACGGTGCACAACATCCTGAAGGTCGAGATCCTGACGATCGACGGCGAGCGGCTCACGCTCGGGGCCGACGCGCTCGATGCGCCGGGCTTCGACCTGCTCGCGCTGTTCACGGGCTCCGAGGGCATGCTCGGCATCGTCACCGAAGTGACCGTGAAGCTGCTGCCGAAGCCGCCGAGCGTGACGGTGCTGATGGCGAGCTTCGACGACGTCGGCCGGGCCGGCGGCGCGGTCGCGCGGATCATCGGCGCGGGCGTGATTCCCGGCGGCCTCGAGATGATGGACAACCTCGCGATCCGCGCGGCCGAGGATTTCATCCACGCGGGCTACCCGGTCGACGCGCAGGCGATCCTGCTGTGCGAACTCGACGGCGCGGCGAGCGACGTCGACGAGGATGCCGAACGCGTGGCCGCGCTGCTGCGCGACGCGGGCGCGGCGGAGATCCGCGTCGCGCGCGACGAGGCCGAGCGCCAGCGCTTGTGGGCCGGCCGCAAGAACGCGTTCCCGGCGGTCGGCCGCCTCTCGCCCGACTACTACTGCATGGACGGCACGATCCCGCGCCGCGAGCTGCCGCGCGTGCTCGAAGGAATCGCGGCGCTGTCCGCCGAATACGGGCTGCCGGTGGCGAACGTGTTCCATGCGGGCGACGGCAACATGCATCCGCTGATCCTGTTCGACGCGAACCGGCCCGGTGAGCTCGATCGCGCGGAGGCGCTGGGCGGGCGGATCCTCGAACTGTGCGTCGCGGTGGGCGGCAGCATCACCGGCGAGCACGGCGTCGGCCGCGAGAAGATCAACCAGATGTGCGTGCAGTTCAACGCCGACGAAATCACGTTCTTCCACGCGGTGAAGGCCGCGTTCGATCCGCGCGGGCTGCTGAACCCCGGCAAGAACATCCCGACGCTGCATCGCTGCGCCGAATTCGGCGCGATGCACGTGCACCACGGCCGGTTGCCGTTTCCCGAACTGGAGCGCTTCTGATGCGACGCGAAATCGAATCGATGGACGACAGCGCCGCCCTGCTCGCGCAGGTCGAAGCCGCGCTGCACGACCGGCAGCCGCTGCGGATCCGCGGCGGCGACACGAAGGCGTGCCTCGGCCGCCCGGTTGCCGCGCGCGAGATCGACACGCGCACGCATCGCGGCATCGTCGGCTACGACCCGACCGAGCTGGTGATCACCGCGCGCGCGGGCACGCCGCTCGCCGAGCTCGAAGCCGCGCTCGACGCGGCCGGCCAGATGCTGCCGTGCGAACCGCCCGCGTTCGGCGGCGCGGCGACGGTCGGCGGGATGTTCGCGGCGGCGCTGTCCGGGCCGCGCCGGCCGTGGGCCGGCGCGGTGCGCGACGTCGTGCTCGGCTGCCGCGTGATCACCGGCCACGCGAAGCACCTGCGCTTCGGCGGCGAGGTGATGAAGAACGTCGCGGGCTACGACGTGTCGCGCCTGCTCGCGGGCAGCTTCGGCTGTCTCGGCCTCGTCACCGAGGTGTCGCTGAAGGTGCTGCCGAAGCCGCGCGCGACCCGCCACCTCGCGCTTGCGCTCGACGCCGGCGACGCGCTGCAACGCGTCGCCGCGTGGCGCCGCGCGGGCCTGCCGCTCGCCGGCGCGTGCCATGCCGACGGCGTGCTGCGCGTGCGCATCGAAGGCGGCACGGGCTCCGTGAACGCGGCGCGCGCGACGATCGGCGGCGACGACACCGACGACGCGTTCTGGGCGCGGCTGCGCGCATTCGCGCTGCCGTTCTTCGACGATCCGCGCCCGCTGTGGCGCGTGTCGGTGCCGGCCGCCGCACCGCCCGGCACGCTGCCGGGCGCCGCGCTGCTCGACTGGGGCGGCGCGCAGCGCTGGCTGAAGAGCGACGCCGCTCCCGCCGACGTGCAGCGCATCGCCGCGCAATGGGGCGGGCATGCGGCCTGCTTCACGCCGGGCGTGACGCCGACGCCGTTCCAGCCGCTGCCGCCCGCGCTGCTGCGCGTACACCGCGCGCTGAAGGCCAAGCTCGATCCGCACGCGATCTTCAACCCCGGGCGCCTGTACGCCGATTTCTGACAGACACGCCGATGCAAACCAATCTCAGCGAAGCAAGCCGCGCGCATGCACGGGCCGACGAAGCGGAAGCGATCCTGCGCGCGTGCGTGCACTGCGGCTTCTGCAATGCGACCTGCCCCACCTACCAGGTGCTCGGCAACGAACTCGACGGGCCGCGCGGCCGCATCTACCTGATCAAGCAGTTGCTCGAAGGCGAGCCCTGCGGCACGCGCACGCAGCAGCATCTCGACCGCTGCCTCACCTGCCGCAACTGTGAAACGACCTGCCCGTCGGGCGTGCGCTATCACACGCTGCTCGACATCGGCCGCGCCGAGGCCGAGAAACATGCCCGGCGCCCCGCGCGCGAACGCCTGCTGCGCGCGGGCCTGCGCCACGTCGTGCCGCGCCCGGCCACCTTCGCCGCGCTGCTGAAGGCCGGGCGGGCGCTGCGCCCGCTGCTGCCCGGCACGCTGCGCGGCAAGATTCCGGCCGCGCCGCCGGCCGCCGGCACGCGCCCGCCCGCGCGCCATGCGCGGCGGGTGCTGATGCTCGAAGGCTGCGTGCAGCCCGCGCTGTCGCCGAACACCAACGCGGCGGCCGCGCGCGTGCTCGACCGGCTCGGCATCAGCGTGACGCCCGCGCCGCAGGCCGGCTGCTGCGGCGCGACCGAATACCACCTGAACGCGCAGGACGCGGGCCTTGCCCGCGCGCGGCGCAACATCGACGCGTGGTGGCCCGCGATCGAGGCCGGCGCGGAGGCGATCGTGCTGACCGCGAGCGGCTGCGGCGCGTTCGTGAAGGAGTACGGCGACCTGCTGCGGTCCGACCCTGCCTATGCGGACAAGGCGCAGCGCGTGAGCGCGCTCGCGCGCGACCTCGCCGAGGTGATCGCGGCCGAGCCGCTCGATGCGCTGAATGCACACGATGCGCCCGGCGCGCGCCGCGTCGCGTTCCATTGCCCGTGCACGCTGCAGCACGCGCAGCGCCTCGGCGGCGCGGTCGAGGGCATCCTCGCGCGGCTCGGCTTCGATCTGACGAATGTCGCCGACGCGCACCTGTGCTGCGGCTCGGCCGGCACGTATTCGCTGACGCAGCCCGAGCTCGCGGCCACGCTGCGCGACAACAAGCTCGACGCGCTCGAAGCGGCGCGGCCGGACCTGATTGTCACCGCCAACATCGGCTGCCAGACTCATCTGAACGGCGCGGGCCGCACGCCCGTGCGTCACTGGATCGAGCTGGTCGACACCCCCATGTCAACTGATTGACGGAGCAAGCTGCCATGCAAACCAAATCCGTACTCGAACGCGCCGACGCCGACCGCATGCTGGCCGCCGCCCGCGCCGAAGCCGAACGTCACGGCTGGGCCGTCACGATCGCGATCGTCGACGACGGCGGCCACCCGCTCGCGCTCGTGCGCCTCGACGGCGCCTCGGCCGCGAGCGCGTACATCGCGCAGGAAAAGGCGCGCGCCGCCGCGCTCGGCCGGCGCGAGACCAAAGCGTATGAGGATATGATCAACGGCGGCCGCACCGCCTTCCTGAGCGTGCCGGTGTCGGGGCTGCTCGAAGGCGGCGTGCCGGTGACGGTCGGCGGCCAGATTGCGGGCGCGATCGGCGTGTCTGGCGTAAAGTCCGAGCAGGACGCGCAGATCGCCCGTGCCGGCGTACAAAGCGTCGCGGCCTGATCCGCGCGCGCCACATCTTTCCCCGGGAGGAATCACGATGATCGACCATGACGGACTGCAAGTCGCGCCAGCGCTGAGCCAGTTCATCGAAAACGAAGCGCTGCCGGGCACCGGCATCGACCAGGCAGCATTCTGGCGCGGCTTCTCCGCGCTGGTGCACGAGCTGGCGCCGCGCAACCGCGAACTGCTCGCGGAACGCGACCGCCTGCAGCAGGAACTCGACACGTGGCACCGCGCGCACCCCGGCCCGGTGCGCGACCACGCCGCGTATCGCGCGTTCCTCGAACGGATCGGCTACCTGGTGCCCGCACCGTCGAACGTCGCGGCAGCCACCGCGAACGTCGACAGCGAAATCGCCCAGCAAGCCGGCCCGCAGCTCGTCGTGCCGCTGTCGAATGCGCGCTATGCGCTGAACGCGGCGAACGCGCGCTGGGGCAGCCTGTACGACGCGCTGTACGGCACCGACGCGCTGCCGGAAGACAACGGCGCCGAGCGCACCGCGGCCTACAACCCGACGCGCGGCCAGCACGTGATCGACTACGCGCGCGGCGTGCTCGACAACGCGGCGCCGCTCGCGCGCGGCTCGCACCGCGACGCGCTGCGCTATCGCGTGCAGGACGGCCAGCTCGCCGTCGATACCAACGCGGGCGTCACCACGCTCGCGCAGCCCGCGCAGTTCGCCGGCTACCAGGGCGCGGCCGACGCGCCGTCGGCGATCCTGCTGAAGCACAACGGCCTGCACGTCGAGATCCAGATCGACGCATCGACGCCGATCGGCCGCGCCGATCCCGCGAACGTGAAGGACGTCGTGCTCGAGGCGGCGGTCAGCACGATCATCGACTGCGAGGATTCGGTCGCGGCGGTCGACGCCGACGACAAGGTGCAGCTCTACCGTAACTGGCTCGGCCTGATGCAGGGCACGCTCGCCGAGGAGATGTCGAAAGGCGGCAAGACCTTCACGCGCCGCCTGAACGCCGACCGCGAATACACGACGCCCGCCGGCGGCACGCTGACGCTGCATGGCCGCTCGCTGCTGTTCATCCGCAACGTCGGCCACCTGATGACCAACGGCGCGGTGCTCGACCGCGACGGCAACGAGATCCCGGAAGGCATCCTCGACGGCGTCGTCACGACGCTGTGCGCGCTGCACGACCTGAAAGCGAAGCGCAACTCGCGCACCGGCTCGATCTACATCGTGAAGCCGAAGATGCACGGCCCGGCCGAAGTCGCGTTCGCCGACACGCTGTTCGCGCGCGTCGAGGATCTTTACGGCCTGCCGCGCCACACGCTGAAGATGGGCATCATGGACGAGGAGCGCCGCACCAGCGTGAACCTCGCCGCGTGCATCGCGGCGGCGGCCGCGCGCGTCGCGTTCATCAACACCGGCTTCCTCGACCGCACCGGCGACGAGATGCATTCGTCGATGGAAGCGGGCCCGATGATCCGCAAGGGCGACATGAAATCGTCCGCGTGGATCACCGCGTACGAGCGCAACAACGTGCTCGCCGGCCTCGCCGCGGGGCTGCGCGGCCGCGCGCAGATCGGCAAGGGCATGTGGGCGATGCCGGACCTGATGCACGCGATGCTCGAGCAGAAGATCGGCCATCCGCGCGCGGGCGCGAACACCGCGTGGGTGCCGTCGCCCACCGCGGCGACGCTGCACGCGCTGCACTATCACCTCGTCGACGTGCAGGCCGTCCAGCAGGAACTCGAGAAGATCCCGTACGCGAGCGAGCGCGACGCGCTGCTCGAAGGGCTGCTGACGATCCCGGTCGTCGAGCGCGCCGAATGGAGCGAGGACGAGATCCTGCGCGAGGTCGAGAACAATGCGCAGGGCATCCTCGGCTACGTCGTGCGCTGGGTCGAACAGGGCGTCGGCTGCTCGAAGGTGCCCGACATCAACAACGTCGGCCTGATGGAAGACCGCGCGACGCTGCGCATCTCGAGCCAGCACATCGCGAACTGGCTGCGCCACAGCGTGATCACCGAGGACTTCGTGCTCGGCGTGTTCAAGCGGATGGCCGGCGTCGTCGACGGGCAGAATGCCGGCGACGCGAACTACCGTCCGATGGCGCCCGACTTCGATTCGTCATACGCATTCAAGGCCGCGTGCGCGCTCGCGCTGCAAGGCACCGCGCAGCCGAGCGGCTACACGGAGCCGCTGCTGCACCAGTTCCGGCTCGCGTACAAGCAGCACCAACGCGCCGGCTGACCCCGTCGCACGCGGGCACTGCCCGCGTGCTTCGACCCCGAACGGGCGGCTGCGGCCGCCCGTTTTTTTGCGGCGGCGCGCCAATCCTTCGTGCCGCGCGCCGCGCCGCAAATTGATGTGCATCAACCGTGCTCGACAATGCTGGCGCATGCGGATGCGCACGCTATACTGCGTGCGATGCGCGCCGGATACGGAGAACGAAACGATTCCGGTTCGGAGCGCATCGGACGATCGCGGCGGCCGCCACATTCATCCGTGACGCACGCCGATCACCCGTCAATCGCTTGTGCATGACCGGGAGACACGCATCCGGATGGGCCCGCCCCTCATCCGACCTGAAAGGCCGTACCGGATCGCCGCGAATATCGTCATACGAACAAACGCATCGGCCTGTCGCACGCGGCGCCGATGCCTATCGATCTTCGGACCCATGGCAGACACCGACTACGCAGCGCCCAGCGAGCCCGGCCGCACGAGCCGGATTGCCGCGCACCTGCGCCGGTTGCTGATTCCGCACCTGATCTTCTACTCAGGGCTGCTGATCGCGTTGCTCCTGCTGCTGCTGTGCGGCATCGTGCTCTACCAGGCCCGCGTCGACGCGCGCGACCGTGCGCGCACCACGCTGCAGAACCTGGCACTGATGGCCTCCTGGGACATCGAACGCAACATCGAGATCTATTCACTGTCGCTGCAGGCGGTGGTCGACGGGCAGAACCAGGCCGACATCGTCCGCCTGCCGATGCCGCTGCGCCGCCAGATGCTGTTCGACCGCGCGACCGCGGCCCGCTATCTCGGCGGCATCTATGCGATGGACGCGCAGGGCAACATCGTGGTGGACGGCGCGAGCGACGTGCCGCGCCCCGACAATTTCGGCAACGAGCCCTACTTCACCGTGCATCGCGACCACCCGAACGTCGGCCTGTACATCAGCGACCCGTATCGGTCGCGGCTGCGCAACGGCTCGCCGAGCATCGCGCTCAGCCGCCGCATCTCGCGGCCCGACGGCTCGTTCGGCGGCATCGCGGTGATGTCGATCCGGCTCGAGTATTTCCAGGACCTGTTCTCGCGCCTCGCGCTCGGCGAGCGCGGCTCGATGTCGCTGATCGGCACGAACGGCCTGATGCTGATGCGCAAGCCGTTCGATCCGAAGATCATCGGCCGCGACATCAGCAAGGCCAGCACGTTCAAGCATTTCATGACCGCGCGCGAAGGCAGCTTCGCCGACACCGCGTCGATCGACGGCGTGCGCCGCCTGTACGTGTTCCGGCACCTGAACAACCTGCCGCTCATCATCATGGTCGCCGAGGCCGAATCGGACATCTACGCCGCGTGGTACGACCGTGCGATTCCGGTCGGCTCCGCGATGGCGCTGCTCGCGCTCGGCTTCGTCGGCCTGTCGCTGCTGCTCGACGTGCAGTTGCGCAAGCGCCATCGCGCGGAAACCGAGCTGCAGGCGCTTGCGCGCACCGACGGCCTCACCGGCCTCGACAACCGCCGCATGCTCGACGTCACGCTCGCGCGCGAATGGCGCCGCGCCGCGCGCTCGCAGCATGCGCTGTCGCTGCTGTTCGTCGACATCGACCATTTCAAGCGCTACAACGACACGCAGGGCCACCAGGCGGGCGATGACGCGCTCGCCGCGGTCGGGCGCTGCCTCGCCGGCTGCCTGCGCCGCCCGGGCGACTACGCGGCGCGCTACGGCGGCGAGGAATTCGTCGTGATCCTGCCGGACGTCGATTCGAGCGGCGCGGCGGCGATCGCCGAAACGATCCGCGCGAGCATCCACGACCTCGGCATCCGGCACGACGCGAGCGAATTCGGCCGCCTGACCGCGAGCATCGGCGTGACCACCTGCTTCCCGCAATGGGACGCCGGCGTCCAGGCCGCGCTGAAGCTCGCCGACGACGCGCTGTACCGGGCGAAGGAAAGCGGGCGCAACCAGGTGGTCGTGCAGGAAACGGTGGTGCGCTTCGAGCGGCAGCGGGCGTAGCCGGCGCGCGCGCGCAAAATCGCCGACAATACCGGCTCGCCGCGCCGGCGCGGGCCCGCGCGGCCGGCCCACACCATCATGAGACTCAAGGCAAAGATCTTCCTCCTGGCCATCGTGCCGTTCCTCGTCGCGATCGCCGGCATCGGCTTCGGGGTGCGTCAGCAGGCGACGTCGCTCGCGCGCACGCAGCACGCGACGATCCAGGCCGCCTACCTGTCGAGCAAGGAAGTCGAACTCAAGCATTACGTCGACCTCGCGACGAGCGCGATCATGCCGCTCTACGACGCGAGCGGCCGCAATGCGCGCGACGACGCGCTGCTGCGCACGCAAGCGCTCGCGATGCTGCAGAAAATGGACTTCGGCCGCGACGGCTATTTCTTCGTCTACGACCTGCATGGCAATTCGCTGATGCATCCGCGCGAGCCCGAGCGGGTCGGCCACAACTTCTGGTCGATGCGCGACGCGCAAGGCGGCATGACGATCCAGCAGCTGATCAACGCCGCGTCGCACGGCGGCGGCTACGTGCGCTACACCTGGCAGCGTCCGTCGACCGGGCTGCCCGCGCCGAAGCTCGGCTACGTCGTCGCGCTCGAGCGCTGGGGCTGGATGGTCGGCACCGGCATCTATCTCGACGACGTCGACAACGCGCTGCAGCGGATCGACGCGCGCGCGTCCGCGAACATCGAGCGCACGATGAGCTGGCTCACCGCGATCGCGCTGGCGGGCGCGGCGGCGATCGCCGTCTGCGCGCTGGTGCTGAACGTGAGCGAGTCACGCAGCGCGGACGCGAAGCTCAAGCAGCTCGCGCAGCGCGTCGTCGAATCGCAGGAACAGGAGCGCGCGCGGCTGTCGCGCGAGCTGCACGACGGCATCAGCCAGATGATGGTGTCGGCGAAGCTGATGCTCGAATCGGCGCTCGCGCGCTTCGAGCGCGGCGCGGCGCGCATGCCCGAGGCCGAGCAGGCGCTCGCGTCCGGCGTCGTGCGGCTCGGCGACACGCTGCGCGAAGTGCGGCGCATCTCGCACGCGCTGCGCCCGGCGATGCTCGACGATCTCGGCCTCGCGGCCGCGCTCGAGCAGCTGATCCGCGAGCACGGCGCGGAAAGCGGCATCGACATCGGCTACACGCAGGTCGCGCACAGCGGCGCGCGGCCGCTGCCCGCGGCCGTCAACACCGCGCTGTTCCGGATCGCGCAGGAAGCGCTCAGCAACATCGTGCATCATGCGCATGCGTCGCGCGCGGCCGTCACGCTCGACGTCGGCGCGCAATCCGTCACGCTGACCATCGCCGACAACGGCTGCGGCTTCGACGCTGAACGCTCGCAGGCCGACGCGCGCCGCGGCATCGGCCTGCGCAACATGCGCGAGCGCCTCGACGCGCTCGGCGGCATGCTGACGATCTCGTCGCAGGTCGGCCACACGATCGTGGCCGCGCGCGTGCCGCTGCGCAGCGCCGCCTGACCGCGCGCCCCATCACCGGAGACCTTTCGCCTTGACTGCCCCCGACACCGCCCGGCCCGCCGCCCGACTGCTGCTCGTCGACGATCATCCGCTCGTGCGCGACGGCTTGCGGATGCGGCTCGAAGCGGCCGAACTGTCCGTGGTCGGCGAAGCCGGCAACGCCGACGAGGCGCTCGCGCTCGCCGCATCGCTCGAACCCGATCTCGCGCTGATGGACGTCGGCATGACCGGGATGAACGGCATCGCGCTCGCCGGCGTGTTCCACGAGCGCTTTCCGGGCATCCGCGTGCTGATGCTGTCGATGCACGACAACGTCGAATACGTGACCCAGGCCGTGCGCGCGGGCGCGAGCGGCTATCTGCTGAAGGACTCGCCGGCCAGCGAGATCGTCCGCGCGATCGGCGCGGTGCTGGCCGGCCAGACGTTCTTCAGCGAAGGGCTCGCCGCCCGGATGATCCACGCCAGCGCGACCGCGTCGCCGCTCGATCGGCTGACGCCGCGCGAACGCGACATCCTCGATGCGCTGGCCGAGGGGCTGTCGAGCAAGCAGATCGCGCAGCAGACGGGGCTGTCGGTGCGCACCGTCGAGACCCACCGGCTCAACCTGAAGCGCAAGCTCGACATCGAAGGGCAGGCCGAGCTGATCAAGTTCGCGGTCGAGCATCGGCGGCACTGACGGCGGCGCACCAACGAAAAAGGGCGCCGAGGCGCCCTTCGTGCATCGCGAACCGCCGTTGCGGTCAGTTCGTGCGTGCGTTGTGCTTCTGCAGATAGGCGATCAGCCCGTCGATCCCGCCCGATGCGAGCTGGGTCTTGAACTGCCCCTGGTAAACCTGGATCAGCCACGCGCCCGACATGTCGATGTCGTAGATCTTCCAGTCGTTGCCGACCTTGCCGAGCCGGTAGCCGACCGACTGGCTGTCGCCCGGCGTCGTCACCGTCGACTGCACGAGCGCGTCGGCGCCCGACGCGCCGCCCGCCTTGAACGAGAACTTCGCGTCCTGGCTGCCGAGCTGCGCGAGCGACGCGGCATACGTGCGCGTCATCAGCAGCTTGAACTGCTTGTACAGCTCCTGCTGCTGTTGCGGGCTCGCCTGCTTCCACGCGTCGCCGACCGCGATGCGGGTCGTGCGCTCGAAGTTCGTCGCCGGCAGGAAGCGCGCCTCGACGACCTGCGTGACCTTCGCCATGTCGCCGCCGCGCGCGGCCGGGTCGGCCTTCATCGCGTTGACGGTGCCCTCGACCGCATTGCGGACGATGTCGACCGGCGCGCTCTGCGCGAAAGCGGAAATCGACACGGTGGCTGCGGCGAGAAAAGCAAACAGATGACGTTTCATACGGATATCGCACTCGGTAAGGAAAGACGGACGGCGCGGCGCGCCGCCCGGTCGACGCAAGTATAGCGGGCCTCGTGCCCGCCTGCCGCCCGGTGACCGACTGTTACCTTTGACGCCGATTGTCACAGGCCCGCCCGGCGCGGGCCGCCGATTCCGCCGCTGCGGGCAAATCTCCTTTCGGCCCCAAAACGCCCGGCGTCACGACCGACGCCGCGCCGCGCCGGTATACTTGGCTACTTTGCCTTTTCGAGCCCCACCCCACCGCCTCATGGTGACTTCTCTCATCGTCCGACTCGTCGCTTTGTCGGTGCGACGCCCGGTCTGGGTCGTCGTGCTGTCGCTCGTCATCGCCGCCGTCAGCGGCGTCTACGTGGCGCACCACTTCAAGATCAACACTGACATCAGCAAGCTCGTCGACGCCGATCCCAAATGGGCCGCGCTCGGCAAGGCCGTCGACCACGCATTCCCGCAACGCAACGGCACGATCCTCGCGGTCGTCGAAGCGCCCGCGCCCGAATTCGCGACTGCCGCCGCGCATGCGCTGACGGCGGCGCTGCAGAAGCAGGCCGAGGCCGGCCGCATCGGCCAGGTCGCCGAGCCGGGCGGCGGCCCGTTCTTCGAGCACAACGGGCTGCTGTTCCTGTCGCCGCAGGACGTGGCGAGCACCGCGTCGCAGCTCGCGAGCGCGCGGCCGCTCGTCAACGAGCTGGCGAAGAACCCGAGCCTGACCGGGCTCGCCACCACGCTGTCGACGACGCTCGGCCAGCCGCTGCTGACGGGCCAGGTGAAGCTGCCGGCGATGGCCAAGCTGCTGTCGCGCAGCGCCGCGACGATCGACGACGTGCTGGCCGGCAAGCCCGCCGCGTTCTCGTGGCGCGCGCTCGTCGACAACGACGCCGCGCGGCAGCCCGCGCGCGCGTTCGTCACGGTGCAGCCGGTGGTCGACTACGGCGCGCTGAAGGCCGGCGCGGAAGCGAGCCAGACGATCCGCGACACCGCGCGCGCGCTCGATCTCGACAAGCGTTACGGCGCAGTCGTGCGGCTGACCGGCGAACAGCCGCTCGCCGACGACGAATTCGCGTCGGTGCAGGACGGCGCGGCGCTCAACGGCGCCCTCACGCTGCTCGCCGTGCTCGTCATCCTGTGGCTCGCGCTGCGCTCGAAGCGAATGATCGGCTCGGTGATCGTCACGCTGTTCGTCGGCCTCGCCGTCACCGCCGCGCTCGGCCTGATGATGGTCGGCTCGCTGAACATGATCTCGGTCGCGTTCATGGTGCTGTTCGTCGGCCTCGGCGTCGATTTCTCGATCCAGTACGGCGTGAAGTATCGCGAGGAGCGCTTCCGCGACCCGCGCATCGACCACGCGCTGATCGGCGCCGCGCACTCGATGGGCATGCCGCTCGCGCTCGCGACCACGGCGGTCGCGGCGAGTTTCTTCTCGTTCATCCCCACCGCGTATCGCGGCGTGTCCGAGCTCGGCCTGATCGCGGGCGTCGGCATGTTCGTCGCGCTGCTGACCACCGTCACGACGCTGCCCGCGCTGCTGCGCCTGTTCGCGCCGCCGGGCGAATCGAAGGCGCCGGGCTTTCCGCTCCTCGCGCCGGTCGACGATTTCCTCGACCGGCACCGCAAGCCGATCCTGATCGGCACGCTCGCGGTCGTGATCGGCGCGCTGCCGCTGCTCAAGTTCCTGCATTTCGACTTCAACCCGCTGCACCTGAAGGATCCGCACAGCGAATCGATGGCGACGCTGCTCGCGCTGAAGGATTCGCCGGAGGCGTCGGTCAACGACGTCACGCTGCTCGCGCCGTCGCTCGCGCAGGCCGACGCCGCCGCGAAGCGCCTCGACGCGCTGCCCGAAGTCGGCCGCACGGTGACGCTGTCGACCTTCATCCCGGCCGATCAGCCTGCCAAGCGCGCGTCGATCGCCGCCGCTGCGAGCGAGCTGATGCCGGCGCTGACCCAGCCGGCCGCGCCGGATGCGACCGACGCGCAGCGCGTCGCCGCGCTCAAGCGCGTGTCGGCCCTGCTGGGCTATGCGGCCGAGGATCACCCGGGCCCGGGCGCGGCCGCCGCGCAGCACCTGTCGGCGTCGCTCGCGAAGCTCGCGGCTGCCGATGCCGCGGCGCGCGAGCGCGCCGAGCGCGCGTTCGGCGGCACGCTGCGCGTCGCGCTCGGCCAGCTCGCGGCGCTGCTCCAGCCGCAGGAGATCACGCGCGACACGCTGCCGCCGCCGCTCGTGCGCGACTGGGTCGCGCCGGACGGCCATGCGCTCGTGCAGATCTCGCCGAAGGTGCCGAAGGGCGTCGATCCGGGCGACGACACGATGCTGCGCCGCTTCGTGACGGCCGTGAAGGCCGCCGAGCCGAACGCGACCGGCGGGCCGATCTCGATTTTGCATTCGGCCGATACGATCATCAACGCGTTCCTGCATGCGGCGCTGTGGTCGATCGTGTCGATCACGATCCTGCTGTGGGTCACGCTGCGGCGCTTCGGCGACGTGCTGCGTACGCTGGTGCCGCTGCTCGTCTCCGGCGTCGTGACGCTCGAGCTGTGCGTCGTGCTCGGCATGCCGCTCAACTTCGCGAACATCATCGCGCTGCCGCTGATGCTCGGCGTCGGCGTCGCGTTCAAGGTGTACTTCGTGATGGCATGGCGCGCCGGGCAAACCGGCCTGCTGCACTCGAGCCTCACGCACGCGGTGCTGTTCAGCGCCGCGACGACGGCCACCGCGTTCGGCAGCCTGTGGCTGTCGCATCACCCGGGCACGTCGAGCATGGGCAAGCTGCTCGCGCTCGCGCTGACGTGCACGCTGATCGGTGCCGTGGTGTTCCAGCCGGTACTCATGGGCAAACCGCGCGCCAAGCGCGCGACGAACCAATCGCAAGGAATCAATGAATAAGGTGCGAATCATGGCGGCGACCGTCGCCGCCGGCGCAATGCTGAGCGGCTGCGCAACCGGCCCCAACCGCAATCCGTCCGACCCGCTCGAGCCGATGAACCGCGCGGTGTACAAGTTCAACGACACCGTCGACCAGAACATCGCGGTGCCGATCGCGAAGGGCTACCAGAAGATCACGCCGACGCCGGTGCGCACGGCCGTCAGCAACTTCTTCTCGAACCTCGGCGACCTCGGCAACTTCGCGAACAACCTGCTGCAGCTGCGCATCACCGATGCGACGCAGGACCTGATGCGGGTCGCGATGAACTCGCTGTTCGGCGTGGCCGGCCTGATCGACATCGCGACGCCCGCCGGGCTGCCGAAGCATCACCAGGATTTCGGCCTGACGATGGCGCGCTGGGGCATGCCGTCGGGCCCGTATCTCGTGCTGCCGGTGTTCGGGCCGAGCACGTTCCGCGACGGCGTCGGCCGCGCGGTCGACGTGCGCTTCAACCTGCTCAACTACATCGAGCCGGCCGCGCGCAACCCGATGTACGTGATGCAGTTCGTCAGCGCGCGTTCGGACCTGCTCGGCGCGACCGACCTGCTGAAGCAGGCGGCGCTCGACCCGTACTCGTTCGTGCGGGATGCCTACCTGCAGCAGCGCAAGTCGCTGACCTACAAGAGCGAAGCCGCGCCGAGCGCGCTGCCGAACTACGGCGATCCGGGCGAGTCGGGAGATTCGGGCGGTAGTGCCGCGCCGGGGCTGCCGAATTACGAGGATCCGGGCCAGTCGGGCGGGGCGCCCGCCAATGCGCCGGCGGCGCCGGGGCTGCCGCGGTATGACGATCCGGGCGCGGATGGCGCCGCGACGGGATCAGCCGCGTCAGCGAAACCGGCGAGCGCGCCGTCGGCCGCCCCGGATGCATCCGCACCGGCCGCCACCGGCACGCCGGCCAGCAGCCCGGCGGCGAACTGATCCCTCCGCCGCGCACGCGGCACGCGTCGAACAACCCGATCGGCCCGCGCCGGCCGGGTTTTTTCTTGGACAATCGGCATGCGGTTCGAACAGGTGGCCTAACGCCCCATGTCGGCATGACGCTCCGGATACCCCGTCGCGTGCCGCCCCGATAACAAGCAGGTGCGATCGATCGCACGCCAGGCCACATAAGAACCAGAAAGCATGATTCGAAACAAGCGAACCACGTTCATCGCCGCGACGACGCTCGCGTCCGTGCTTGCACTCTCCAGTTGCGCCCATCGCCCCAAGCCGCCGCGCGATCCGGCGAGCCACGCCGCGCGCCGCCCGGCAGTCGACGCGGCTGCGGCCAACCCCGACCGCGCCAGGCTGGTGTTCACGACGAGCGGCATGCCGATGGTCGTGTCGTACTCCATCAGCTCGGCGATACCGGCATGCGAGGGCTTCGAGCGTGTCGGCAACGTGTTCGACAGCGGACGTGCCGTGTTGCTGCCGTGGATCGCACGCATGACCGAAAAGACCCACAAGGCACTCATGCGCGCCGAAATTTCGCGCGAGCGATATGTGGAGCCCGGCGTGACGCTGCAAGTGCAGGGCGGCTCAGGCGTAACGGACGAACCCAACCCGCGCGACTGGTCCTGCGGCCCGATCGTGACGGCGTTCACCCCGGAAAAAGGGCGAACGTATTCGGTCAACTTCGACTTCCAGGGCACTGCGAGCTGCTCGCAACGGGTGACCGACATCACGGATCCCGCCCATCCCGTGCGGGTCGGACGGGGGCTTCAATGCAAGATCCCGCCATCGCGCATCGCGCTTGCCGGCGAGCAAAGGAATTTCCTGAAAACCGATCACGAACAGCGGCTCGCCGACGCGCTGCGGAATGCCGCTGCCGCCACATCGGCGGAAGACAAGGCGAACGCATTGCAACAGCAGGCGGCGGCGCTCGATTCGCTCGGCAGGTCCAACGAGGCGTTGACGGCGATCGATCAGGCCCTGCAGCTCGCCGGCCCTTCGGCGGACACGTCGATGACCGTGACCCGCGCGAAGATCCTGTTTTCGCTGAACAACCCGCAGGCCGCGCTCGATGCGCTCGCGCCGGGCATCGAGAATGCCCGCCGTTTCGCGAGCGGCAAGCCGGAACTCGAGCGACCGGTCGCGTTGAGCATCTTCTCGGAAGGATTCGTCACGGCCACGTTCGCGCATGCGCAGCTCGGACACTGGAAAGACGCCATCGGCACGCTGGCGGATGCCCATTCCCCGCTGGAAGGGCCGAGTTTCTATGCATATCGAAGCCTGGTCTACCGCTACCTGATGGCGCGCGCGCACGATCCGTTGCTGGCAAACGCGAGGCTCGAACGGGACGCGACGTACTATGCGACGCACGACAAGAGCCACTACGGTGCGCTGCTTCGCATGTGGCAAGGCGATGACACGATCCACGAGCTTTCCGCCGATATCGTCCGGATGGTCGGTACGGAAGCGCAGGAAGCCGACAGCGAAGTGCTCTTCTACCGGGGCGCGTACATGAAGTTCGTGAAGGGCGACGCCGCGATGGGGCGCGCAATGCTGCAGCAACTGGACAGTCTCGCGCCATATGGCAGCATCGAGTGGATCTCCGGCAAGCGCGTGCTGAACTGATGCGCGGATGATCGCGCCGGGCCCGCTCCCGCCTTGGCAAGGGCGGGGGCCGGGGCCCACCCGTATGATCGCCGCCCGATCGCTCAACCGATCCGCAGCGCCCCCGCGCGCCCGAACGCATGCCGCGCCTGGATCAGCGTCGTGCGCGCCGCGCGCGCATCGCCCGCGACCTGCAGCAGCGGGCCGAGCTGGGAAGGTTGCTTGAGGAGTTCGCGCAGGATCGGCAGGATCGCGGTGCTGCCGTCGTCGCGCAGCCCGGCCGTCGCCGCGCGCGGCAGCGTGCGCCACGCCGGATCGACGATCGCGCGGCACACCGCGAACGGCACGCCGCGCGCCGCTGCGAAGGCCGCCGCGATGTGCGACTCCATGTCGACGGCCAGCGCGCCCTTCGTGCGATACAGCGACGCCTTGTCCGCTTCGCTGACGACCGGCGCGCCGACGGCCGCCATCGTGCCGCGCGTCACGCGCGACCACACCGGCGTGTCGTGCAGCGCGGCGACGAGCCGCGTGCTCCAGCCCGCATCCGTCTGCACGCGGCCGAACGGCCCGTCGATCGCGTCGGCGATCACCAGTGCGCCGGGCGCGAGATCGGGCGCGAGCCCGCCCGCGGTGCCGAAGCTGACGATCCCCGCGCAGCCGCGCGCGGTCGCTTCGGTCAGCGCGCGCTCGAGACGATCGGCGCGCGCGGCGAACACCGCCTCGACGCCGTCGCCGCGCGCGATGCGCGCCTCGAACGCCATCCCCGTCACCGCGATGACGGGCAGCGTGCCGTTGTGCTTCGATGCCGTCACGCGTTACATCCCGACCGTCACGCGCGTCGCGTTGTCGCGCTTCAGGTTGCGGTAGCGCGCGAGCGCCCACAGCGGGAAGAACTTGCGATAGCCGTGGTAGCGCAGGTAGAACACGCGCGGGAAGCCGGTCGCCGTGAAGCGCGCCTCGTCCCACAGGCCATGTTCCTGCTGCTCGGCGATCAGGTAGTCGATGCCGCGCGCGACCGCCGGGTTGTTCACCTCGCCGGCCGCCATCAGGCCGAGCAGCGCCCAGGCCGTCTGCGACGCGGTGCTCGGCGCCTGCTCGTAGCCGCGATAGTCGAGCTTGTAGCTGTCGCCGTCCTCGCCCCAGCCGCCGTCCTTGTTCTGCACCGACAGCAGCCATTGCGCGCCGCGCTTCATGCGCGGATCCTCCGGCCCGAGGCCCGCCGCGTTCAGCGAGCACAGCGCCGTCCACGTGCCGTACACGAAGTTCATCCCCCAGCGGCCATACCAGCTGCCGTCCGGCTCCTGCTCCTTCAGCATGTAGTCGAGCGAGCGGCGCGCGGCTTCGCTGTTCGCGGCCGTCTCGCCGAGCTGCGACAGCATCGACAGGCAGCGGCCCGACACGTCCGCCGTCGGCGGATCGAGCAGCGCGCCGTGATCGGAGAACGGAATGTTGTTCAGGTAGTACTGCGTGTTTTCCGGTTCGAACGCGCCCCAGCCGCCGTCGCTGCTCTGCATGCCGACGACCCATTCGCGCGCGCGCGCGATCGAATCGCGATACATGTCCGAATGCCGCAGCTTCTCGACGCGATCCATCGCCATCACGACCACGGCCGTATCGTCGACGTCGGGGTAGTGGGGGTTCGCGTACTGGAATGCCCAGCCGCCCGGCCGCACGTTCGGGCGGCGCGAGATCCAGTCGCCGCGCACGTCGAGGATCTGCAGCGGACGCAGCCATTCGAGGCCGCGCACCACGGCGTCCTCCGCGCGCGGGTCGCCCGTCTCGAGCAGCGCATGCGACGCGAGCGACGTATCCCACACCGGCGACAGGCACGGCTGGCAGTACGCTTCGTCGTCATGCACGACGAGCAGCTTCTCGACCGACTCGCGCGCGATCGCGCGGTTCGGGTGATCTTCCGCGTAGCCGAGCGCGTCGTACATCATCACCGCGTTGGCCATTGCCGGATAGATCGCGCCGAGGCCGTCCTCGCCGTTCAGGCGCTCGTCGACGAATGCGACCGCCTGCCGGATCGCGCGTTCGCGCGTATAGCTCGGGAACAGCCCGTCGACCGCGCGCAGCGCGTGATCGACGACGCGGAAGAACGCGAACCAGCCCGCGCTCTGGTGCCCCTGGCGCGGCAGCAGGCCGGCGTTCACCGGCGGGTCGATGAACAGCTCGTCGATGCGCACGCCGCGCGGGTTCTTCGCGATCGGCCGCTTCGCGTTCAGCACGAGCAGCGGCACGATCACCGTGCGCGCCCAGTACGACACCTTCGACAGGTGGAACGGAAACCACTGCGGCAGCAGCATGATCTCGACCGGCATCATCGGCACCGCGCGCCACGGAATCGCGCCGTACAGCGCGAGCTGGATGCGCGTGAACACGTTCGACATCTCGGCGCCGCCCATCGCGTGGATCGCGCGGCGCGCACGCTGCATGTGCTCGGCGTTCTCGTCGTCGCCGATCACCTTCAGCGCGAAGTACGCCTTCACGCTCGCGCTGATGTTCGGCGCGCCGTCGGTGAACAGCGGCCAGCCGCCGTCCGGCTGCTGGATGCGGCGCAGGTAGCGGCCGATCTTCTGTTCGAGCTCGAGGTTCGGCGTCTCGCCGAGGTAATGGACGAGCAGGATGTACTCGGCCGGAATCGTCGAATCCGCTTCGAGTTCGTAGACCCAGTGCCCGTCGGGCTGCTGCGCGGCGAGCAACGCGTCGGTCGCGCGCTGCACGGCGGTATCGAGTTCGGCCGGCACCGTGCCGGCGGACAGGGTTGGCATATCGGTGAGATCGTTCATCGGTCCCTCTCTTATTGTGTCTGGAGCACGTCCGCGGCCTTCTGGCCGGAGCGGATCGCGCCCTCGATCGTGGCGGGCAGGCCGGTGGCAATCCAGTCGCCCGCCAGCACGAGATTGGTCCAGCGCGTACGCGCGGCCGGACGTTTCATTTCCTGCGGCGGCACCGCCGCAAAGCCCGCGCGCGGCTCGACGACGAGCTGCCACGCAGGCATGGCTTCCGCGTGCGCGCTGGTCACGCGCGCGACGTCCTGCCAGATGGTTCGCGCGAGCGTCTCGCGCGGCATGTCGAGCCAGCGATGCGCATCGTGGATCGTCGCCGCGAGCTGGCCTTCGGCGGCTCGCACCGCATCGACGGCGCCGTTGACGACTGTCGTATACGCGGGGCCGCCCGCCGGCGCGTCGGCCGCGAAATAGGCGGTGACGGTCGCGCTGTATGCATCCGGCGCGCTCAGGTCGGGCACGAGCGGCTGCGCGACGTCGGGCGGCACCGCCAGCACGAGCGCGTCGCCCGGCGCGAGATCGACCCGCTCGCCGTCGATCACCAGCGCGTCGACCGCATGGCCGTTCGCGCCGAACTCGAGCGCGTCGAGCCGCGAGCGCAGGCGGATCGTCGCGCCGCCGTGCTGCAGCATCCGCAGCGCCGGCTCGACGAACGCGCTGCCGAGCCCGTGGCGCGCGCCGAGCGGGCGGCATGCGGGCCCGCCCGCGGCGAACGTGTCGCACATAAGCGCACGCGCGAGCTCAGCGGTGGCATGACGCGGCTCGACGTTCAGCGCGCCGAGCAGATACGGCCGCAGCCAACGATCCCACAGCACGCCGTCGCAGCGCATCGTCTGTGCGAGCGAGCGGCCCGTGCGCGCACCCATTAGCGGCGCGAGCGACAGATAGTCCAGCGGCGTCGTGCCCGGCGCCCGCGACGCGGCGTCGAACAGCCACGACGGCCAGCGGCCGCTGCCGAAGCGCAGCGTCCAGCGCTGCTGCGACGCGAGGTCGACCACGGGGAATTCCGGCAGCGCCGGCCCCGCGAGCTGGTCGGTCGCGCCGATCGCCCGCAGATAGCGCTGCGTCGCCGCCTGTCCCGCGAACACCCGATGCAGCCCGCTGTCGACCGTCGCGTTCAGCGTACCGTCGAACCACGAGCGGCAGCGCCCGCCCGCCTGCGCGTGCGCATCGTGCAGCACGATGCGGCGCCCGCGACGTTGCAGCTCGACGGCGGCCGACAGCCCCGCGAGTCCTGCCCCGATCACGTGGACGGTTCTGGGCATCGGGCTCAGAACAGCGCGTAGCGCGCGGCGATCATCAGCATGCGCGCCTTCGGCTTGCGGATCGGCGCGCGCGGCGCGGCGAAGCCGCGTGCGACCGCCGCCTCGAGAATGCAGCGATAGGCGCCGGACATGATGCGCGGCGCCTTCACCTGCGCACGCGGGCACGTGTCCATCACCGCGTCCGCCTGGCGGAAATGCTCGAGCGCGCGCTCGACGAGCGTCGCGCACACGCGCGGCAGCGCCGCTTCGCGCGCGATCGTCGCCGGGTCGGTGATCGCGATGCCCTCGCGCGCGAGCAGTTCGCGCGGCAGGTAGCAGCGGTGGATCGCCGCGTCGTCGTCGATGTCGCGCAGGATGTTGGTCAGCTGCAGCGCGCGGCCGAGATGGTGCGACAGCGCGATCCCCTCGGCTTCCGGCATCCCGAAAATCCTCACCGACAGGCGGCCGGCCGCGCTCGCGACGCGGTCGCAGTACAGGTCGAGCGTCGGCTCGTCGGGCGCGCAGATGTCTTCGGCGGCATCCATCGCCATGCCGTCGATCATCGCGTGGAAATCGGCGCGCTGCAGGTTGAACGCGTGGATCTCGCGCGTGAGCGCGACGAGATGGCGCGGCGGCTTGCCGGCAAAGCACGCGTCGATGTCCGCGCGCCAGCGCGCGAGGCCCGCGGCGCGCTCGGCGCGCGGCAGGTCGCTGTCGGCGATGTCGTCGACCGCGCGGCAGAACGCGTACACCTGGAACATCGCGTCGCGTTGCGTCGCCGGCAGGATGCGCATCGCAAGATAAAAGGAACTGCCCGATGTGACGGCAGCGGCGTCGGTTTCTTGTTCGTCCACGACGGGATTGGAAACGGCCAAGACGAGCTCCACGGAGACGCCCACGCGGGGCGATTGAAGAAGCCATGCCCGGCTGGGATGGTAAGGGCGTCAAATGCGTGCGAGATGTGCGAACGTTCGACGCAGACAGGCACAAATTACCGGCCGGAAGCCGGAATTGGGCGAAAGTATAGCAATCTTTGAAGGTCGATGGCTGCGCATGGCCGCATCGCGTGGCCCCGCGCCCATGCGCGCGCCGGTGGGCCGCGAAGGCCCGCCGCGCATGGGCCGCGCGCCGCTAGCCGTAGACGATGTCGCGCTGCAGATCGAGCGCGATGAGCCCCATTTCGCGCGTCAGCTGGAGCATCGCGCGTCGCTCCAGGCGCGAGCCCATGAAGCTCGTCACGCGGCCGTCCGGCTCCGCGGTGAACTGGAACACCGCGCCGCCCGAGCCGAACCACGCGCCCGGCACGTCGTCGGATTCGTGCCAGTCGATCTGCGCGAACACGCGCGCGATGCCGGCGCGCACCGCGTCGCCCGCGCCGATCGGCGGCGCGACGTCGCCCAGGTCGTCGAGGGAATAGGGGCCGGGCTTGTCCGGTTTCCGGTAGAAGAGATAGTCGACGTTCATGGGGCGCGATCGGATCAAAGTGCAAAGTTAGCGCGATCTGCTGCGAATTTAAATCAGATCGGGACGAATTGTGGCCTGCGCGACACATCGGGGGACACATGGCTCCCGGCTGCGTCAGCTTGCGGCCGGCCACCGCCGCTTGGGCCCGCGCCCGTTCGTCTAAGATGACGCTTTATCCCAATAACGCATACCGACCTCATGGAGACGACCGTGACCGCCGCGTCCCCCGCATCCCCGCAGTCCGCCCACCCCGTATTCGTGCTCGTGCACGGCGCATGGCACGGCGCGTGGTGCTTCGAGCACGTGATGACCGCGCTGGCCGAGCGCGGCCACCTCGCGATCGCGCGCGACCTGCCCGCGCACGGGATCCACGCCCGCTTTCCCGCGTCGTACTTCAAGCGTCCGCTCGACCGGGAGGCGTTCGGCACCGAGCCGTCGCCGGTCGCGAACACGACGCTCGACGACTATGCGTCGCAGGTGATGCAGGCGATCGACGACGCGTATGCGCTCGGCCACGGCAAGGTCGTGCTGGTCGGGCACAGCATGGGCGGCATCGCGATCACGGCGGCCGCCGAGCGGATGCCCGAGAAGATCGCGAAGGTCGTCTACCTGGCGGCGTTCATGCCCGCGTCGGGCGTGCCGGGCCTCGACTACGTGCGCGCGCCGGAAAACCAGGGCGAGATGCTCGGCAAGCTGATGCTCGCGAGCCCGCGCGCCGCGGGCGCGCTGCGCATCGATCCGCGCAGCGACGACGACGCGTATCGCGAGACGGCAAGGCGCGCGCTGTGCGACGACGTCCCGCAGGCGGAATACGAGGCGATCGCGAACCTGATGAGCTGCGACGTGCCGGCCGCGCCGTTCGCGACGGCCGTGCCGACGACCCCCGCAGGCTGGGGCGCGATCGACCGCCACTACATCAAATGCCTGCAGGACCACGTGATCCTGCCCGCGCTGCAGCAGCGCTTCATCGACGAAGCCGACGCGTTCACGCCGGACAACCCGACGCACGTGCATCAGCTCGACAGCAGCCACTCGCCGTTCGTGTCGCAGCCGGCGGTGCTGGCCGGCGTGCTGGCGGACATCGCGAAGAGCTGAGGCCCGCGCTACGCGTACGCGACCGACCGGTCGCGGCCGAGCCGCTTCGCGCGATACAGCGCGGCGTCGGCCTCGTTGACGAGCACCTCGCAGGTCTGCGCGCCCGCATGCGCGCTCGCGCCGCCGACACTCGCCGTGACCGGCACGCGCACGCCCTCCGCGTCGACCGGCGCGCCGCCGATCGCGCAGCGCACCTTCTCCGCGACGAGCATCGCTTCGGCGAGATCGGTGCACGGCAGCAGCAGCGCGAACTCCTCGCCGCCGAAACGGCAGAACGTGTCCTGCGCGCGCACGATGCCCGCGACGCGCTGCGCCATCTCGCGCAGCACCGCGTCGCCCACCGCGTGGCCGAACCGGTCGTTGATCGTCTTGAAGTGGTCGAGATCGAACAGCAGCACCGACAGGTCGCCGCCGTAGCGCTGCCAGCGCGCGAATTCGTCGCGCAGCCGCGACTCGAAGAAGCGCCGGTTCGCGATGCCGGTGAGGCCATCGCAGTTCGCGTGCTCGCGCAGCTTCGCGACGGCTTCCTCGCGTTCGCGCTGCATCACGCTCACGTGCGTGACGTCCGAGATCGTCACGCACACGGCCTCGACCTCGCGCCCGCGCGTGAGCGGCATGAACGTGCAGTCCTGCTGCATGAAGTCGACGCCGCCGGTGATCGGCCGGTCGTGCTCGAAGCGGAACAGGTAGGGCCGCTGCTCCCATGAGCTGAACGCGAAGCTGCCGAGCTGAAACACGCTCTCGAGCTTGCGCGCGAGCCACGCGCGCGGCAGGTCCGGAAAGCAGTCGAACAGGTTGCGGCCGATCACGTCGTCGGCGGGGACGCCGCTGTGGTCCTGCATGAAGCGGTTCCACATCAGCACGTTCATCGCGCGGTCGAGCACGAACAGGCCGAAGCCGACCCGTTCGATCACGAGGTCGCTCAGCGAAGCGGGGCGGGCAGTCATAGTGCGGACAGCAACGCGTCGAGCGCGTCGCCCATCAAACGAATCGAGTCTTCGGCCATCAGCATCACGAAATGGGCGCGGAAGCCGTCGTCCTCGAGGCCGAAATTCACTTCCAGCAGCAGCGCGACGCTCCACGCGAGCACCGTGGGCTGGAACACGTCGTCGAACGACACGTTCGCCCCCAGCAGCCCCGGCGGAAAGAACACCGGCGTGCGGCCGAGCTCGTCGAGGATCGATGCGACGCATGCGCCCATCAGCACGTTCGCGACGTCGAACACGAGTTCGTCCTGGCTCGACGTGTCGCCGCGCGCGCCGGCAGTATCGTCGTCATCGTGTGCGCGGGCGCCCGGCGCACCGTCGCCGAAGGTGTGATCGACGAGCGACGCGAGCCGGGTGACGCTCGACGTGCGGCAAAGCACGAGCGCCTCGCCCTTGATGTCGGAACGGAAACCCTGGCGCACGGCCGTCACGTTCTCGTGAATGCCCGTCATGTCGCGCAGCGCGTTGCCGGCATCGGCCGCCTGCACGACGCGCACGCGCGGCACCGACAGCTCGATGAAGCGGCCGAGCAGCGACGCGAGCCGTGCAGCGGCACGGCCCATCGCGAGGTTGGCGATTTCCTGCAACGCGTCGCGTTGCTCCGCCGTGAACACCGAGTCAGGCATACAACCCATACTCCTTGAGAATGGGCAGCAACGCCTCCGACGTCACGGGCTTCGCGACGAACGCGATCGCACCCAGCTCGCGCACGCGCTCGCGCGCCTGCGGCTGGATATCAGCGGATACCACGATCACGAACGTGTTCAGATCTTCGTGGCGCAGTGTTTCGAGAACCTGGTAGCCGTTCATGTCCGGCATCGTCAGGTCGAGAAACATCACGGAAGCCTTGCCGTCACGATAGAGCGCAAGTGCCTCGCGGCCGTTCGCCGCATACGCGATGTCGACGTCCCAGTCCCCCGGTAAGGCCTTTGTCAGCAGCTTGCGAGCGAGCAGCGAATCGTCGGCAATCACAATCGGCAAAGGCATGGCGGCGGAGCGGAATACGGAATGGTCTCTCTCGCGTTAACGACCGTGCGCCGCGTTTCTTTAGGCGCCGAGTGAACGGACGCAAGCTTGCGCCGCCGGGCGGCCACGCAGCGCACGCCGCGGCAAACTTGCACGCGACGGGCTGCGCGCCGGCATCGGCGCGCGCGTATCTGTCATGGAAAGCAAGGCGCGATTCTGTGAGTAAAACCGGGGCGGTGCAACTCGTCATTTTTGCTTTTTCAAACAAAATCGATCCGATCGCGCCCCATTCGGAAAACAGCCGCGACCATTTTTGCGATAAGCACGCAAATTTTTTCCTTGTGTACGTTTGCGCTGCCGGATTCGTCGCGTTTTCAATCTGACAACTTCCTTGGTCGGATTCGTCTGGATTATGCGGGTGCGCGGCGCGGAACGCGGATGCAACTCGTTTATGATGGCAGGCACCTCCAGCCTGCGCTTCGCCCTTTCCCATCCATGACGTCCGACCGGCCTGCCGATTCCCGCGACCCCGCATCCGCCGACGACTGGCAGGACGACGGGACCTACGCGTCCGGCGCGCCCGAGCACGATTTCGCCGTGCGGCGCGTGACGCTGATCGTGCTGCTGATCGCCGCGATCGTGCTGCCGTGCATCTACGTGTCGGTCATGGCGTACAACGACCTGAATGCACGCGAAGCCGCCGCGAGCGACGTGACGATGCGCACCGTGCGCGTGGCGGAGGAACACGCGCTCAAGGTGTTCGACCTCAGCGAGACGCTCGACGCGCGCATCGTCGATCTCGTGCAGGACATGGACGACGCGTCGGTGCGCAAGGACGAATCCGACATCCACGACGCGCTCAACACGATCGGCGGCGGCTACCCGCAGGTCGCGGCCGTGTCGATCTTCGGCGCGAGCGGGATGCTGCTCGCGAACAGCCTCTACTTTCCCGCGCCGTATGCGTCGATCGCGAACCGCGACGACTTCGTCGGCATTCGCGACGGCAAGGTGATCGAACACATCTCGCGCCTGATGATGGGGCCGCTGAAACTCGAGAACATCCCCGTGTTCAACACGGGGGTCGCGCGTCGCCACAGCGACGGCTCGTTCGCCGGGATGGTGTCGATCGCGCTGAAGTCGTCGTATTTCAATGCGTTCTACCGCGACCTGCTCGGCGGCGCGAAGACGCCGATGACGATGTCGCTCACGCGCACCGACGGCGCCGTGCTCGCGTCGTACCCGCCGCTGCCGGCCGCCGCGCAGGGCGATCACCCGCTTCCGCTGACCGGCGAGCGCAGCGGGCGCACGGGCCTCGCGCGCGTGGGCCACGGCGCGGGCAGCGAGATCGTCGCGTACCGGCAGGTGGGCAGCTATCCGGTCTACGTATCGTGCGCCTACCGCACGTCGGCGATCTGGCGTGAATGGTACGAACACCTGAGCGTGCTGTTCGCGTCGATGTTCGTGCCGTCGTTCGCGCTGTGGTGCGTGATCTGGCTGTCGCTCAAGCGGCTGAAGGCGGAAGAGCAGGCATGGGACCGCTGGCAGGCGGAAGCGTCGATGCGGCGCTCGATCGAATCGGCCTACCGCCAGTCGCGCAAGATGCAGGCGCTCGGCAACCTCGTCGGCAGCGTCGCGCACGACTTCAACAACCTGCTGATGATCATCTCGAGCAACGTGCAGATCGCGCGGCACCGCGGCGTGCAGCACCTCGACACCGAACTCGGCGCGATCGAGCGGGCGCTGAAGAACGGGCAGTCGCTGACGCGCCAGCTGCTCGGCGTCGCGCGCAAGCAGCCGCTGCACAGCGAGACGATCGACGTCGGGCAATGGCTCGGCACCTGCCGCGAACTGATGAAGACGTCGCTCGGCTCGAAGTCGTCGCTGATCGCGGCGGTCGAGCCCGGCGTGTGGCCGATTCGCGTGGACACCGCGGAGCTCGAACTCGCGGTCATCAACCTCGCGGTCAACGCGCGCGACGCGATGCCGACCGGCGGCCGCTTCACGGTCGGCGTGCGCAACGTGACGCTGCGCCGCGAGGACGGCTTTCCGCTGATCGGCGATTTCGTGCAGATCTCGCTCGACGACACCGGCTCGGGGATGGCGCCCGAGGTGCTCGCGCGCGCGTTCGAGCCGCTGTTCACGACGAAGGCGCAGGGGATGGGCACGGGGCTCGGGCTGCCGCAGGTGTTCGCGTTCTGCGAGCGCTCGGGCGGCCTCGCGACGATCGACAGCGCCGTGGGCGCCGGCACGTCGGTGCGGCTCTATCTGCCGCGGGCGAGCGCGCAGGACCTGGTCGTCGCGCGTGCGCCGGCCCCGGTCGCGCCGGCGCACGGCGCCCGGCCGCTGGCTGGCCTGCACGTGTTGCTCGTCGAGGACAACAGCGAAGTCGCCGCGGGCACGGAAGCGCTGATCACGCTGCTGGGGCACCGCGTGACCTACGCGGCGACCGCCGACGACGCGCTGCGGCTCATCGAAGGCGCGCCGGCGGGAGACGGCTTCGATCTCGTGATTTCGGACATTCACATGCCCGGCCAGATGAACGGCATCGATCTCGCCGAGACGCTCGGGCGGCGGCCGGACAAACTGCCCGTCATCCTGGTGACGGGTTATGCGGAGGAGCTCGACCGCACGCGCGGGGTCAACGTGCGCGTGCTGTCGAAGCCGTTCGATATCGCGCTGCTCGACGAGATCCTGCTGGGCATTCGCGACGCGCGGGATGCACGCGATGTGCGGCACGCGCCGTGAGCGAATGCCGCTGCGGCCGGCGATATCGTCGGGTTCAGGCCGCCTTGTTCAGGCGCACCCACGCGGCGTAACGATCGACGAACCCTTGCAGGAACTTGCGCGTGTCTTCGTTGACGATCTTGCCGTCGTCGTCGATGCGGGTCGGGTCGTGCTTGATGAACATTTCCGGCTGGCCGAGCGTCGCGACGTCGAGATACGCGAGCACGTTGCGCAGATGCTGCTGCGACAGCGCCGTGCCGGTCGCGCCCGGCGACGTGCCGAGCACCGCGCCCGGCTTGCCCGCCCACGAATTGGCGCCCCACGGGCGCGAGCCCCAGTCGAGCGCGTTTTTCAGCACGCCCGGAATCGACCGGTTGTATTCCGGCGTGACGAACAGCAGCGCGTCGGCCGCTTCGATCGACTGCTTGAAACGCTTGGCGACTTCCGGGAAATCCGCGTCGTAATCCTGGGAGTAGAGCGGCAGTTCGCCGATCTCGACGAACTCGAACGAGAGATCGGCCGGCGCAAGCGAAATCACTGCGTGCGCGAGCGCACGGTTCCAGGATCCGCGGCGCAGGCTGCCGACGACGACCGCAACACGATATGCCATGACTGTCTCCTTCCGATGGGTGGGGAATCGATACGATTGCTTCGGGACAGGCAGCAAAGGTCTGTTTATAGGCAGGCCAGCCCGTGAACCGTCCCACGGGGCCATCCGGCCGACTTTCCACAAGGTTTTCCACAGAAATTGTGGATAACTTTGCCGGAATGCCCCGCCGTTACACATGCCCGGTCGCGCGATGGCGGGTGCGCGACGCGAGCCTGTCGGCAAGCATAGCGCAGCGCATGGCCGCGTTCGTGAAAATCGTGGCAGAACGTGCGTTGCGGGCCGGCGCCCCGCCCAGTAAGCTGCTGGCACCGTGGCTCGCGCGACCGGCAGCGAGTGCGGCGCCTACCGGAGAGATGCCTGACGATGCCGCCTGTGTATGACGATCCCGCGTATCTTGCGCAGTTGCGGCACGACCTGCTGCGTTTCGCGCGCCTGCAGCTGCGCGACGCCGATGCGGCCGAGGACGCGGTGCAGGAAGCGCTGACGGCCGCCTGGACGCACGCGTCGGAGTTCGCCGGTTTGTCCGCGCACAAGACCTGGGTGTTCGGCATCCTGCGCAACAAGCTGATCGACGTGCTGCGCGCGCGGCAGCGGATGGTGAGCCTGTCCGCGCTCGACGCCGAACTCGACGGCGAATCCGTGCTCGACCGTGAACTCTTCAAGGAAAACGGCCACTGGGCCGCGCACGCGAAACCGCGGCCATGGCCGCGGCCGGAAACGCTGCTGCAGCAGCAGCAATTCTGGATGCTGTTCGAAACCTGCCTGGACCATCTGCCGGAGCAGATCGGGCGCGTGTTCATGATGCGCGAGTTTCTCGATGTCGAGATCGACGACATCTGCACCGAATTGACGTTGACGACGAACCATTGCAGCGTGCTGCTGTACCGCGCGCGTACGCGCCTGCGCACCTGCCTGAGCGAAAAGGGGCTGACGACCGAAGATGCTACCGGGGAAATGTAAGGATGTGACGCGCCTGCTGTCGGATGCGCTCGACCGGCATCTGACGGTGCACGAGCGTGTGCAGGTGCGCGTGCATCTGCCGACCTGCAGCGGCTGCAGGCAGTACCGCGAACAGATTGCGTTGCTGCGGGCGGCGGCAAAGGCCGCGGGCGGGCGGGGGGATGGCGGGTGATGACAGGCCGAAGTGCGGGTGCGGCCGATCGGGTCGCACCTCCGCCGCACATCGATCATCCGGCGCAATAATAAAAATACGCGGAATTCGGCTTATTCGAACAACCCACGCACCGCTTCCGGCGGGCGGCCGATCGCGGCCTTGTTCTTGTATACGACGATGGGGCGCTGCAGCAGGATCGGATGAGCGGCAATCGCCTCGTAGGCTTGCGCGTCGGTCAAATCCTCGCGGGCCAGGCCGAGGGTCTTGTACGGCTCTTCGTTGTCGCGAAGCATGTCACGCACCGGGCGCGCGAGCTGGCGATGCAGCGCCTCCAGTTCCCGAACCGTCGGCGGCGTCTTCAGGTATTCGACGATATTCACGGGCGCGCCGCTCGGATTCAGCGACTCGATAAGCGTCAGCGTCTCGCGAGACTTCGAGCATCGGGGGTTGTGGTAGATCGTGATCATCGTTCCGGCCTGCGTAGTTGGGTCTCGTATTGTAGCCAGTCCGGGCGGGGGATTGAGCCGGCATGAGGGCAGGGTCGAGGTTGTTGCGATTGCTCGTGAAGGCAGCGTGTGGTTGGGCTGGCTTCGTCGCCGGATAGGCTCTGCAATGAAGCTCGTCGGCTACTCGTGACGCTCGCTGCGCAGTTCGGTTTATGCGCATAAATTCGCATCAGAGTCGAGAGCGTCTGAGTCAATGAATCGATCATCCGGGGCGAGTGCCTCCGGCGGAAGGGCGCTCGTCGACGTCACCTCACGGTGCTGCGCAGTAGCCTGAAGGACTGGCACGCTGCAATTGACGTACCGACAACAAGCAGGTTTATGCGCATAAATCGCGTGAGCGTTGGCGTACTCAATGGGGTGCATTGGGTGCTCAGGTTTCAGTAGCGGCAGGCGCTTCGCGTCGGCCCTTGGTGGCTGCGCCCGCGGCTCGAACGGTTGACGCCACGCGACCGAAGCGTCGCGCCCCACGTTCATTCACGCGCCTTTGTGTCGGCAGATTGGCGGCGTGACAGGCGCCCGTGCCCGGTAGTGGAGTGTGCTTCGGGCATCGGCACCTCTTGCGGCATCGTCGCCGACGCCACGCTCCACGCTCCACGCTCCACGCTCCACGCTCCACGCTCCACGCTCCACGCTCCACGCTCCACGCTCCACGCTCCACGCTCCACGCTTCGCGCTTCGCGCTTCGCGCTGAACCGCTGGCAGTTTATGCGCATAAGGCCTGTCCTCATGAGTGCCGTATCGGCCGACCGAACGTAATCGCATCTGGCTGGGTACGCGCATCGGCTACTGATGTGGGCCCCGAATCGTGAGGTGAATGATCATCTCGCGCGACCGCAGCATCGAACATCCGGTGGTTTATGCGCATAAGCCCCATCGCGCCGCGCATGCCATTACCTCTGCACGCGGACCATGCGCCGGCAAGCCTGCCGCTCTGCAGGACCTCCTGCGAATTGCCGCCACGTCTCCGGCGCGCGATCGCCAATGCATCGACCGGTTTATGCGCATAAACACCTCGAGGCTGGGCACTTCATCGCACCGTAGATCTTTCGCCACCGCCAACGAAGCGCATCGCCTGATCACGAGCAAGCCGACTCCTTGCACCGGCCATGCGGACACGTACCGAACTCTTGCAAGCATCGTCGTGCGCGTGCTCGGCCCGTCATGCGCCATCGACCGTTGCGAGCCGATTCCTTGTACCGGTCATGCGCATACGGATCACACCGAACTCTTGCAATCGTTGCCGCGTGCTCGCTCGGCTCGCGCACCATCGACCGTCACCACACTCCCGTTTATGCGCATAAACCGCCCGTCCAAACGGCCAACGCGTAGTTGACGAACAACAATTTCATTGAAATATAAATATCGTCCGGTAGAATTCCAACGACCAAAAACAGGAGTGAAAATTGGCCGCGGAAATCATTGCAGTCACTCAACAAAAAGGCGGCGTCGGCAAGAGCACGATCGCCATGCACCTTGGCGCTGCATTTCACGAAAAAGGGAAGCGCGTCCTCGTCGTCGACGCCGACGGTCAAAACACACTGATCCACTGGTCCAGCGCCTCGGGCGACAGCGAAACCGGCATCCCCTTCCCGGTCGTGAACCTCGCCGAAGCGGGTGGCCAGATCCACCGCGAGATCAAGAAGTTCATCAACGACTACGACGTGATCGTCGTGGACTGCCCGCCGTCGATCACCGAGAAAGTGTCCGGCGTCGTCCTGCTGGCCGCATCGATCGCGGTCATTCCAACGTCGTCGTCGCCCGCCGATTACTGGTCGAGCGTCGGGCTGGTCAAGCTGATCCAGCAAGCGCAGGTCATGAACGAAGATCTTCGCGCCGTATTCCTGCTGAACAAGACCGAAGAAAAGCGCATGCTGACCCGCGAGCTGAAGCGGGCCCTCGAAGAGCTCGGCTTCCCGCTGCTCAAGACGCAAATTCCGACGCGGGAAGCGTACAAGCAGGCGATGGCGCTCGGTCAAACC
The DNA here is from genome assembly GCF_039848545.1 of Burkholderia stagnalis. NCBI lineage: Bacteria > Pseudomonadati > Pseudomonadota > Betaproteobacteria > Burkholderiales > Burkholderiaceae > Burkholderia > Burkholderia stagnalis. The sequence goes on along the minus strand of NZ_CP156686.1, from coordinate 2,764,173 downwards.
GTCCTGCAGATGAACGATCGCGGCGCGAAGCTCGCCGCCGCGGAAATACGCGCATGCGCCGACGAGATCGTCGCGATGCTGCCCTGACTTTATGCGCACAAAGGACTCGCATGAAACCTTCCCAATTCGCCAAAGGATTCCAAGCGCGACCGGATATGACGACGAGTGAAAAGCGCACGGCCCTCGATCGGCTGAACGCGATCGACGGCCTCGTCAAATCGGAAACGCCTGCACCCGCCACCGCCAAACCCGCGAAGAAAGACACCGTCGCCTCGCCGGCGCCGGACTTCACGCTCGACCCGTCGACCGACGAGTCGCCGCACTATCGTGCGTGGCGCCTCGAGAATCGCTATGCGCCCGGCCAGGTGATCGAGCTGTCGCTGAAGACCATCAAGCACAGCCCGTTCAACCCGCGGCACTTCTATCTGAAGTCGTCGATTGCCGAACTCGCGGTCAACCTTGCGAAGCAAGGCCAGCAGCAGGCGATTCACGTGATCCCCGACTATGACAATCCGGGCACGTATTTCGTCAGCGACGGCGGCCGCCGCGTGCGCGCACTGAAGGAGGCGAACAAGGAGACGGTGAAGGCGATCGTGATCGATCTGCCGATCGGCATCCAGAGCTACAAGCTCGGCTACGACCTCAACGTCCAGCGCGATTCACAGACCGTGTTCGACAACGCCGTCGTGTGGCGACGCTTCCTCGACGACAAGCACTTCCAGAGTCAAAAGGAACTGGCCGAACATCTCGGCCTCGACGAATCGACGATCGCGGTCGCACTGTCGATCGGCAAGCTGCCGGAATCGATCATGCAGGAAATGGTCGCGCGCCCCGATCGCTTCGGTTCGAACATGGCCTATCAGGTCGGGCGCTATCACAGCGCACGCGGCACGGATGCGACGCTGCGGCTGATCAACAAGATCGTCTCGGACGACCTGAGCACGCGCCAGGTGTCCGACATCGTGAAAGGCCGGGCCGCGGCCCAGGAATCCCCGAAGCCCGCCAGCCGCCAGCGCTATGCGCAACGGCTCGAGATCAAGCTCGGCGGCACGTCGGTCGGCGATCTGAAGTCCTATGGGGACGACCGCATCGAGCTGCGTTTGCGCGGGCTGCCGAAGGAAAAGCGTGACGCGATCCTCGAGCAACTCGAGCGGATGCTGCTGTCGGATCAAGCGTGATGAGCAGTGGGCGCTCGGCGATGCCGGCGCCCCCGCAGCAGGACAGGCGGCTCAGGCCGCCCGGGATTGATTCAGCGTAAAGGCGAGCAAGTCGCCGTCGGTCGGCTCGCCCCAGGTCTTCTGGGCCAGCCAGTCGAAGAAGGCCGTCTCGGCCAGCTTGGAATCGAGGCCGCGTTTGCGCCAATCGTCGCGCATGTGCGAGCCCATCGTCGGCAGTGCCTCCGATTCGAACGATTCGCGCGCCACTTCGCGCTCCGCGTCGCCCTGCTCGTCGTACAGCGCCTTCGCTTCCTTGCGCCGATACGCCGCGTATTCGCTCAGCAGACGCGCCTTCAGATCGTCCGGCTGGGCCGCTGGCGCCTTGCCCGACGTCGCACTGCCAGGCAGCGCCTCGACGGCTTCCACCGGCGGCGCATAGCCCTTCTTCAGCGCATCCTTGAACAATGCCGCGGCGCTTCGCACCGGCGGCAGCGTCGTGCTGCGCATCCGCTGCTCCGTCATCTGCAGCGCAGCGCGAATGCGGTTCTCTTCGCTGTCCGCGTACAGCGTCTGCGCTTCCTTCAACGGAATGCCGATCTTCACCATCCGGTCGACCAGCGTGCTGTCGAACACGTTCGGGTGCTCGTCGAGCGCCAGCATCGGCTGCTTGCGCTCGGTCACGCGGAACTGGATCTCCGCGACCCGCCGCCCCTCGCGATGCTCGATCAGCTCAACGAAGATATTGGTGACCGCGTTGACTTCCGCGATCGCGGGGCGCAGGTAGTCGCGTTTGAAGTACTTGTATTCGCGTTTCGCCTCGTCGCCGGCTTCGGTGTCCGGCGTGCCCGACAGGATGGGCCGCCACCATTCCCACGGCTCACGCATCGTCAGGTGGCTCGGGTTCGTCAGGTAACGCACGCAGATCTCGTACAGCGCGAGGCCCGCGCTGCTGCGCAGCTGGCTCTGGAACTGCAGGCTGAGGCGAGCGTACTGGACCGGGTCCAGCAGCTTCTTCTTGATCTTCGGCGCGAACGAGAATTCGACCCACACGCGGCGCGTGGCCGGATCTTCGAGAATTTCCGCGTCCGCGATCAACGTCGAGATCCCCCACTTGCGGCCGGGCTTCTGGCTCGACGTGCCCGTGCTCCATTCGACCTGCACCGACACCATGCGGCGCAGGTGTTCCTTCACGAGCGCGGTGTCGTTCGAATCGAATGCGGAGTTGGCGACGATGTCCGACAACAGCGCGCGATAGGTATCGCCCGAGTCGTCGGCCTGCTGCGCGACGGCCAGCAGGACGTTGAACAGCTTGCGGGTCAGGAGGGTGATCTTGCCGCTTTTCGGCTGAATGGCGATCGCCTCGACGGCCTTTCGCAATTCGGCTGAACTGGCACTCACCACATCCACATCGGTTTTCTTGGCGCGCTTCGTGGCCATGCGTCGGGTCGGAGGAGAAGTTTTCCGGAAGGATAGCGCCTGCGGTGAAGTGCGTCCAGAACGACATGCTCACCATAGCCGGTGAAGCGGGCTCACGAAATGGCGCTCACCCCAACCCGCTCCCGCAAAGGCTCACCGGTCCAGAATCGCCGTGCAGCGGACTCACCTTTACGCGCCGCGGGAGACGCGGATTCACAGTTTTTTGCCTGTGCATACTCCGGGCGCCAAGCCTTCCCGTATCGGCTCACCTGTGATCCTGTCGCAAATTTACGACTGGGATTCTGTGACCGCTGCACAGTGCCTCGATCCCATGCGCAACCGGCCTGTATGCATGTACAGGCGCGGGCGGCCGAGGAATTTGCATCAGGCTCGGCATCCGGAAAGACGCGGTAACCCAAGGCTCGCACAGCCCGTTTCCGCGCCACCGGCACGTGTTTCAGCAGCGTCGGGGGCACGTGTCGACAGCCGGGGCGCGCATTGTACAGTGCGCCATTGACGTACGCTCCCGAAAAATCTCACCTTCGCGCTGTGCGATTCCAACGATCGGACATCGACGGATCCCCGACGCGCGCGGGATCCGCCCGTTTGCACCTCCTGTAAACCCTCACCTTATCGACAGAAGCGCCGCGAAAACAAACGGAGAAGGCGCTCCCGAAAAGCCTCACCGTAACCTCCGCGGTTTCAAAAATCCCAATGTCCTCCGATACTTAAGCGCGAAATGCGAATGCACCGGCCTGTGGCGCACTCCCCGAAAAACCTCACCTTTCGCGTGCAGGCATTCGTACGACAATCGCGTGTCAGGTCCTGAAAAACCTCACCTGTGCCGAAAAAAGGCTTGCACAGACAGTCTCACCATCCAGTATTGGCGGGCTTTTCAGCCGAAGTGGATACCCACTCCCCCCCGTAAAACCTCACCTGTGACCATTTTGCGGGCAAATTATGTTCCCGAAAACGCTCACCTGTGGCGGCACAGCCCGCTTGTCCGGCAGGTCCCGAAAAGCCTCACCTGAAGCTGTTCGAGCCAGGATTGCCGCCATTTCGCTCCCGAAAAGCCTCACCTTTTGGGGTCCACAGGGCTGGAAACGCCCTTTTGTGGTGCAAAATCCCTTCTGTGTCCCGGAAATCCTCACATCAAATCGGCCTGGAGTCCCGTGGAATCTCACCTTTCACCAAAACTGCCTAAAAGAAGGGCAGAATCGACGGCAAATAGCGGTCCCGAAAAGCTTCACCTATGTCTGCACAGGCAGAAAACTGTGCATTCAGGCACAGCGGGCGTTCCGCGGCTGTGAGGCCCCGAAAACCCTCACCTTTGGAAAATCGACCTATTCACTGTGATCCCGAATCCGCTCACGACCTTTCCCGCAAGGGCTCACGCAGCTCCCCGAACCCCATCACGTCGGCTCCCGCAGAAGGTCACCTTGGTTCCTGTAAAGCTTCACCTTGTCGGCCGGAAACCCTTGGTACATAAGGCTGTGCCGTGGCGTTAACGTTTTTAACTAAGGGTTCAAGGGTGTTTACTTCTATTACTCTCAATACGTCCCGGGCGGAGTTTTCCACAGACACCCCTACCCCAACACCGATCTTCTCCTCGACACAGATCGGACACCGATCGCCATGTGAAACAACCCCTGTTTTTTGTGACCTGCTTGAAAACATCGCTGGAACAATCACTTAGCTCGGTTTCTTAGCTTTGTTTCACGGAATCGGTGACCTGCTTCAGCTATGAAGGACCACAGCACGACTTTCTGTGACTGTCGACGCGAATTCGCAACGTCCCCCAAAAATTGGTATCGAATAGTACGTATTTCGTTATGATTGCGACATTCGAACGCCTGAGAAAAACACCATGACCCTCGACGAAATGCGTCAAGTCATCCGGGATGAACTGGAATCGTTGCGAGCCGGCGGCGCCCGCCGGCAGGAATTGTCGCTGCATGCCTGCAAGCGGTTGTTTTTCGATCTGGGCATCCGTCCATCCGCGGCGAATGTCCGCGATCTCACCCAGACCGGCAGCGCGAGCGACATTCCGAAGGACATCGACCACTTCTGGGAACGGATCCGCTCCGCATCGAAAGTTCGTCTGGAAGGCGCCGCGATTCCGAAAGCCGTCGAGGAAAAAGCCGGTGCGCTGCTGGGCGCCCTCTATGAAGAAGCGCTGAAAGTTGCCCGCGACAGTCTCGACATCGACCGCGAGCAGGTGCGCACCGATGTCGCACAAGCCGAGCAGGCATTGCGCGACGCACACATTCGTCAGGAAACGCTCGAAACGGCCCTCGCGCGCAGCGAAGCCCGCAACGAACAACTTCAGGCGCGGGTGACCGAACTCGAAGTGCAGCTGGCCTCGCAGGCGACACACGGTTCGGCAAACGAAGCGACGCTGCTCACCTCAGTCAGCCGTCTGGAAAAGGAATTGGTCGCGGCGACCGGCCGGGTAGACGTAGAACAGACACAGAACGCCGCGTTGCGCGACCGCATCGATACGCTGCAAGCCGAGTTGCAGCAACGCACCGAGCATTACGCGCAACAAATCAAGGATGCGGTGGCCGAAGCCGAACGGCGCGTCAAGCCGATGCTGGTCGAGCTGGACTCGTTGCGCAGCATGGCGTCGACCTATCAGTCCGGGTTGCGCGACGTGCAACGCAAGGAATTCGACTTCCTGCAACAACTGAGTGCCGCCAAGGCTCGCGCGGACCGCCTCGAAGAGCAGCTTCGCAGTCAGAGCGACGAACTGGACGCCACGACGCGTGAAAGGAACACATTGCGCGCGAATCGCGGGGTGAATCCGGAAATCGCCGGCTTGATCCGGCGCCTGGCCGATAGCGGCAAGCTTGATGCCGATGCGTTTTCCGTGATCGGCACTGCGCTGGACCAGGATATTCCGGTTCCGAGCCAATGTCCGCACTGCGACGGCGAACCCGAGCTGTCGCATACCGGTGAAGGTTTCGAAGTGTCGTGCCCGGAGTGCGAACACGCGTCGGGATCCTGGCCGTCCCGCTTCGAGGCAGTCGCCCGTTTCGCGCAAAACTGACCGGAATCGTTGCCTATCCGGCCACAGGTGAGGAGATTCGGGAAGCCAAAGGTGAGATTTTGCGGGGGCGTCGAAAGGGTGAGCCCCCGCCGCGCAAGGCACTCACGTATTGCAGGACGCGCGCCGCGCGATCACGAACCGTGAGATTCCGGGGCTGCGTCGACTTCACCCTCGACCAGGGCGTCGCGCCAGTTCTTCCAGGCGCGATGCAGACGATTCGACGAAATCGGCTGCATGAAGCCGAGCCACCGGCCGACCCGCTCGAGCGGCACATCGTTTTCGAACAATTCCGCGGCGTAGGTATTGCGCAGTGTCTGCGGGCTGGCCCGGGCGGTGCGCGATGTCGCGAGGTCCGCCGCTTCGACGATGGCATCGACGGCACGCAACATCGTCGCCTTGTGCATCGGGCGCCCGGTGTGCGATGCGGGAAAGACGAGGTCGCCCGGAATATCCTGGCGCTTGCGTTCCACGAGCCACGCATCGAACAGCGCAATGGCGAACGACGCCAGATGTGTTTCCCGTGCGAAGTCGGGATGCGTCGACGGAATCTGCAGCGACGTGCCGCCCGCATTAATGCAACTAATCGTGAGTACCCGGGCTTCGCCGGTTTTCACGCCGGCGCCGAGAAATGCGGCGACGAGCGCGCGATCGCGTTGCTCTTTCCATTGCGCGGCGCCCGATACACCGATCGGCGAAAACAGATACGCCAGCAACCTGGCGCGTTCGGACGGCGTGAGAAAGCCGGTGGGTTCGTTGTCGCGCGCCTTGCGCCAGATCGCTTCGCCATCCTGAGCGATGAAGCGAGCCGGGTTGGTCGACGCGAATTCGCTGCGGCGGATGTGGTCGAGCACGCGCTCGATCAGCCGCAAATAGCGCATCCGCTGCGTTTTCTTGATCGGCAGCTCGCCGACGAAATGCGCGATCGACGCCGTATCGACCGTTGCGAGATTCTTTTGATGCACGCGAAGCCAGGTCAGAAAGGCGCCCCATTGCGCACGATAGACGTCAGCGGACGACCGGCGATAGTCCTGCATGGCAAGCCATGCGTCGAACGCGGCTTCGGGAGAGGCGATCCAGTCTGACGCACCGCGGTCGAACAGATCCTTTTCTTCCGCTGGCTGGGGCATGGGCGTGGACGAAGGAAGGGACATGTCATTTATTCCGTTAGTTGCATATATGGTAGCCCTTTCCGCGGAATCCTTGGGGGCTCCCCGCCTATCCGGCCTCATTCGCCGGCACGGCGATCAGTCGCCCCAGGCCTGGCTTAGACGGGCGACGTGCACGGATGGTTGTGCGCCGCGTTTGTTTGCCGCGGCCTCGTACGCGATGACCGCGAACGAGAACACAGCCGGCAGCGCGTTGGACTGCCCGAAGTCGATCGGGTCGTCCGTTTCGGGAAAAGTCATGTCCGACGGCCGTTCGAACAGCTGCCGCATGCCGGCGTCGTGCCGGCTGGCGAAGCCGAGATCCGCGAGCGCTTCGGCTTCGATGGCATGCAGCAGGCGCCACGTAAGCGGCACCTGCTGGCGGATATAGCGTTCGGCAATATGCCGAACGATCTTCTCGAGGTCGTGCGCAGCAGCCTTGAAGCTGAGCGCGGCCAGATCTTGTTCTTCGGTCATCGCAGGCTCCTGTCGACCACGGGCAGCGCGTCGGCGCGCGCCCTGGGCCCTTGCAAAGCGGAATGTCCGTATACTGTACAAACATACAGTATTTTTCGCAACTGGCCATTCGGATGACTGGACGGCCCCTCAGCGATGAATCACGATCAGCAACGCTCTTGCTTCGCCCTTGCCGGGGTTGCGGATCGCGTGCGGCGTATCGGCCGGGTAGCGTGCGGTGTCGCCGTTCTTCAGGCGGCGCACGCTGCCCGCGGCTTCGATTTCCATCGCGCCCTGCAATACCGTCAGGTGTTCGCGCGTGCCTGGCTCGTGCGCGTTCGACACGAGCGCGCCGCCGCCCGGCAGCGTCAGCTCGTACCACTCGAACCTGCCGGCGAGGTCGATCGGGCCCCACACGCGCAGCTGGTACTGGCCGTCGTGCCCGGCGAGCGTCGGGATGTCGTGCGGGCCGTCGACGCGGATCGTTTCCGGCGCCTTCGGTTGCGAGAACAGTTCGTCGAGCGTGATGCCGAGCGCGTTCGTCAGCCGCCACGCAACCGCGATCGTCGGGTTGGCCTTGTCGCGCTCGATCTCGGAGAGCATCGATTTCGATACGCCGGCCGCGCGCGACAGGTCGTCGAGCGTGAGCTTGCGTTCGTTGCGCAGGCGCTGGATCTGTTCGCCGACGCGCGGCGGTGTCGCGGCGGCGGGTGCGGCTGCCGCGCTTGCGGACGCGCGCCGGGACCCGGAGGAACTTGCCATTTGAATTCCGTTCGCTTAGAGTTGTTCGGTATTTCGAATTTTAGTTCGGAATAACGGAAAAGAGCGGTCAACCGAACGACCGACTATAACAGTAGCAGGCCGCTGTGCCGCCGCCACGAGCGGGTGCCGGCGGGTTGCGATTCCTGTCAGGAGCTTTGCGATGCGTGATGCCTTTCTCGCCCAGGTGCGCGGGACCCTCGACCAGATCCGCGCGGACGGTTTCTACAAGACCGAGCGCGAGATCGCAAGCCCGCAGGCGGCGGCCGTGCGGCTCGCCGGTGGCGCCGGCGTACTGAATTTCTGCGCGAACAACTACCTGGGTCTCGCGAACGATCCGCGCCTCGTGGCCGCGGCGAAGGCCGGCCTCGACCAGGACGGGTTCGGGATGGCATCGGTGCGCTTCATCTGCGGCACGCAAACCGTGCACAAGCAGCTCGAAAGCGCGATCGCCGCTTTCCTCGGCACCGACGACAGCATTCTCTATTCGAGCTGCTTCGACGCGAACGGCGGCCTGTTCGAGACGCTGCTCGACGAAAGCGACGCGGTGATCAGCGACGAGCTGAACCACGCGAGCATCATCGACGGCATTCGTCTGTGCAAGGCGAAGCGCTACCGCTACCGGAACAACGACCTGGCCGATCTCGAGGCGAAGCTCAAGGAAGCCGATGCGGCCGGCGCGCGCCACAAGCTGATCGCGACCGACGGCGTATTCTCGATGGACGGCATCATCGCCGACCTGAAGGGCATCTGCGATCTCGCCGACCGCTACGGCGCACTCGTGATGGTCGACGATTCGCATGCGGTCGGCTTCATCGGCGAGCACGGGCGCGGCACGCCCGAATACTGCGGCGTCGAGGGGCGCGTCGACATCATCACCGGCACGCTCGGCAAGGCGCTGGGCGGCGCGTCCGGCGGCTATGTCGCGGCGCGGCGCGAGGTCGTCGAGCTGTTGCGCCAGCGCTCGCGCCCGTACCTGTTCTCGAACACGCTCACGCCGAGCATTGCCGCGGCCTCGCTCGAAGTGCTCGAGCTGCTCGGCAGCGACGAGGGCGCGAAACTGCGCGAACGCGTGCGCGAGAACGGCGCGCGCTTCCGCCAGCAGATGACCGAAGCCGGCTTCACGCTCGTGCCGGGCGAGCACCCGATCATCCCGGTGATGCTCGGCGATGCGCAGCTCGCGACGAACATGGCCGATGCGCTGCTCGGCGAAGGCGTCTATGTGATCGGCTTCTCGTTCCCGGTCGTGCCGCGCGGGCGCGCGCGCATCCGCACGCAGATGAGCGCCGCGCATACGCCCGAACAGATCGATCAGGCCGTCGCGGCGTTCGTGCGCGTCGGCAAGTCGCTCGGCATCGTCTGACGGAGGCCGCCCATGAAAGCACTCGCAAAGCTCGAACGCGGCCCCGGCCTGTCGCTCACGCGCGTGAAGCGCCCCGAAGTCGGACACAACGACGTGCTGATCAAGATCCGCCGCACGGCGATCTGCGGCACCGACATCCATATCTGGAAGTGGGACGACTGGGCGCAGAAGACGATTCCGGTGCCGATGCACGTCGGTCACGAATACGTCGGCGAGATCGTCGAGATGGGGCAGGAAGTGCGCGGCTTCGCGATCGGCGACCGCGTGTCCGGCGAAGGGCACATCACGTGCGGATTCTGCCGGAACTGTCGCGCGGGGCGCCGGCACCTGTGCCGCAACACGATCGGCGTCGGCGTCAATCGCGAGGGCGCGTTCGCCGAATATCTGGCGATTCCCGCGTTCAACGCGTTCAAGATTCCGCCGGAGATCTCCGACGATCTCGCATCGATCTTCGACCCGTTCGGCAACGCGACGCACACGGCACTGTCGTTCAACCTCGTCGGCGAGGACGTGCTGATCACGGGCGCCGGCCCGATCGGGATCATGGCGGTCGCGATCGCGAAGCACGTCGGCGCGCGCAACGTCGTCATCACCGACATCAACGACTATCGGCTCGAGCTCGCGCGCAAGATGGGCGCGACGCGTGCGGTCAACGTCGCGCGCGAATCGCTGCGCGACGTGATGACCGATCTGCACATGACCGAAGGCTTCGACGTCGGGCTCGAGATGTCGGGCGTGCCGAGCGCGTTCACGAGCATGCTCGAGGCGATGAATCACGGCGGCAAGGTGGCGCTGCTCGGCATTCCGCCCGCGCAGACGGCGATCGACTGGAACCAGGTGATCTTCAAGGGCCTCGAGATCAAGGGCATCTACGGCCGCGAGATGTTCGAGACCTGGTACAAGATGGTCGCGATGCTGCAAAGCGGCCTCGACCTGTCGCCGATCATCACGCACCGCTTCGGTGTCGACGATTACGAGAAGGGCTTTGCGGCGATGCTGTCCGGCGAAAGCGGCAAGGTGATTCTCGACTGGACGGTCTGACCACGAGCCGGCCGCCGCGGTGCGTCGTCGCGGCCGGCGGACGCGTTCCGGGAAGCGTCAGCGGCCGGGTCAATTGCCGGCCATCATCGCAAGGTGCTCGGCGATCGGGCCGAGCGCGAGCGCCGGCAGGAACGTCACCAGCGTGACCAGCCCCACGGTCGAGACCAGCACGCAGAAGAACAGCGGCCCGTGCGTCGGCAACGTGCCGGCGCCGGGCGCACGCCGCTTCTTTCGCGCGAGCGATCCCGCGATCGCTAGCACCGGCACGATGATCGTGAAGCGCCCGAACCACATCGCCATGGCCAGCGACGTGTTGTAGAAGAGCGTGTTCGCCGACAGGCCCGCGAATGCGCTGCCGTTGTTGTTCGCGGCCGACGAGAATGCGTAGAGGATCTCGCTGAAGCCGTGCGCGCCCGGATTGCCGAGCCCGGCGACGCCCGCCGGCGTCACCGCCGCGATCGCGGTGCCGGCCAGCACGATCAGCGGCGTCGCGAGAATCGCGATCGACACCATCTTCATTTCGTACACGTCGATCTTCTTGCCGGCATATTCGGGTGCGCGCCCGATCATCAGCCCGGCGACGAACACCGCGAGCAACACCACCATCAGCATGCCGTACAGGCCCGAGCCGGGGCCGCCGAAGACGACTTCACCCGACTGCATCAGCGCCATCGTCACGAGGCCGCCGAGCGGCGTGAACGAATCGTGCATCGCGTTGACGGCGCCGTCGCCGCTGCTCGTCGAGACGGTCGCATACAGCGCCGACGAAACGATGCCGAAGCGCGTCTCCTTGCCTTCCATGTTGCCGCCCGGCTGGCTTGCCGATGCAACGGCGTCGATGCCCGGCGCGGTCAACGCCGGGCCGGCCGTCTGCTCGGCCCGGATCATTGCGGCGGCGGCCGCGACGAACAGCATCAGCATCGCGGCGTAGATCGTCCAGCCCTGCCGAGGGTCCTGAATCATCGTGCCGAACGTATGGCACAGCGCGGCCGGAATCAGCAGGATCGCGATCATCTGCAGGAAGTTCGCGAACGGCGTCGGGTTCTCGTACGGATGCGCGGAGTTGGCGTTGAAGAAGCCGCCGCCATCACCGCTCAGCAGCTTGATCGATTCCTGCGATGCGACGGGCCCCATCGGTAGCGTCTGCTGGTTCGCGGCCGGCGCCGACCGGTGCGGCTGCACGAGCGCGACGTCGCGATCGGGCGCAAAACCCTGCACCACGCCTTGCCCGATGAATGCCGCCGCGAACAACGCGGACAGCGGAACCAGCACGTAGAGCGTCACGCGCGTCAGGTCGGTCCAGACATTGCCGATCGTGTCGCTGCCGCGGCGCGTAAGGCCGCGAATCAGCGCAAGCAAGACGACGATCCCGCTCGCGGCCGACAGGAAACCCTGCACGCCGATGCCGAGCATCTGCGTCAGGTTGCTGAGCGTCGTCTCGCCCGCATACGCCTGCCAGCTCGTATTCGTCGCGAAGCTCACCGCCGTGTTGAACGCGAGCCCCGGCTCCACGTTCGGCAGGTGCTGCGGATTGAGCGGCAGCCACGCCTGGATGCGTTGCAGCAGGTAGAGCGCGGCTGCGCCGAGCGCATTGAATGCGACCAGCGCGATCGCATAGCGCGTCCAGTGCATGTCGTCGTCGGGTGCGACGCCCGCGAGACGATAGATCGCATGCTCGATCGCGGCAAGGTGCCGCAACGGGCCCGGCAGTTCGCCGCGGGCGATGTGGGCGACGTACTGCCCGAGCGGTTTGGCCAGAAAGGTGAGAACAAACAGGAGCACGCCGACCTGTGTCCAGGCATTGCCGATCACACCACCTCCCAGACCGGCGTTGCCGGCCAGCATCGAATGGATAGGTTCATTTCATTGGATGCCGGGCCGATTCGCCGGCAAGCGATCAAGCGCGGCGCGTGCCGTCAGCGCAGCGGCTTGTTCTCGATCCAGTGCGGATCGAGCTGCAGGTTGAGGCACACGAGCCAGTGCTTCGGACAGCGCGGCGCGATGCGCACCGGCGCGTCGTCGGGGCCGCCGAACGCGATGAAGCCGTGCTCGAGCGCATGACGGTACGCACGCAGCGCGTCGGCCTGCAGCCAGTAGCTGACGAGCGCGCACGACGCGAAGCGGAACAGCAGCAGCGTGGCGGCCTCGGGCGCAAACCCCGCCGAGACGAGCACGAAGTCGAACGCAAGCGTCAGCAGGTGCGCACCGGCGATCGTGACGAGCGCCAGCTTTGCGAGGCCGCGCAGCCGCAGCGCGGCGCGAAGGCGCGCGTTGCGCAGCGCGCGCCGCGCGGCTTCGTCCGGCTCGACGCGTGCGTCGCGGCTCGGGAGCGGGTCGCGTTTCATGATGTAGCCGCTTGCCGGCGGACGGGCTGGATCGCGATTGCGCCGCTTATCGGGGTGGCGCCAAGCGTCGCGCCGACCGGCTTGCACAGCACGGCGCTGTCATAGCCGCGGCCCGCGAAGCGCATCACGTCGATCGGACGAAATCCTTCACCGACGCAGAATTCAACGAGCCGCGCCGCCTCCTGCGGCACGTCGAGTGCGAGATGGCTGGCGCCGCGCGACGCGGCCCACCGCTCGGCGAACGCGAGCAGCGAGCGGCCGATGCCGCGCGCCTGCCAGACCGGATCGACGGCAAGCTCGCGGATCGTCGCGACGCGGCGGCTGCGATACGGGTCGCACGGGGCGTCGGGATCGGACATGCGCATCGTGATCGTCGCGACCAGATGGCCCTTGCTGAGCGCGACGAAGCATTCGCCTGCAAGCGTGGATGCGCGCGTCCCGGCGGCGGAACGGTCGACGGCCGGGTACGGGAAGCCCAGCGCGCCAAGGGGCGCGAACGCGCGCTGGAGCACGCCGGTCAGCGACTCGTACGAGTCGGTGCGCGGGTCGAAGCGCCTCAGCACGACGCGATCGTCGAGCTGTTTCGCGTAAGCGGCATAGGTGCGGGTGCGACGTGCGGGTGCGGAATGCGGCATGACATCCTCTGGCCCAACGGGGTGCACGCAGTGTAGTGAGTCGCGAATGTCGTCATCAAGAAAAAATGTCGTAAAGATCGCGGCCCGGCCACGATCCGCCGACCATTCAAGGTAGAACGAACGTTCTTCATCCTGCTTGACATGGGAGAATGATCGTTCTACTGTAAACCCATCCGATCCAGTTCCAGCCAACCGACCATGACCACACACGCACCTCAGCCCGGAGAACCGGGCGCGCGCGACCGCCTGCTCGACGCGGCCGAAGCGCTGATCTATTCCGGCGGGATCCATGCAACCGGCGTCGACGCGATCGTGAAGCGCTCCGGCGCCGCGCGGAAGAGCTTTTATTCGCATTTCGAATCGAAGGAAGCGCTGGTCGTCGCGGCGCTCGAGCGGCGCGACGAGCGCTGGATGCGCTGGTTCGTCGACGCGACGCTTGCGCGCGGCAAGACGCCGCGTACGCAATTGCTCGGCATGTTCGACGTGCTGCGCGACTGGTTCCAGCAGCCCGATTTCCACGGCTGCGCGTTCCTGAATGCGTCGGGCGAGATCGCGGACGCCGACGATCCGGTGCGGATCGTCGCGCGGGCGCACAAGGCGCGCCTGCTGGCGTTCGTGCGCGAACGGCTCGACGCGCTGGCCGACGACACCGGTGTCGAGCGCCGCATGCTCGCGCGCGTCGCACGCCAGTGGCTCGTGCTGATCGACGGCGCGATCGGCGTTGCGCTCGTGAGCGGCGACGCGACGGCCGCGCGCGATGCGCGCGCCACGGCAGAACTATTGCTCGACGCCGTGTCGCGGCCGTCGAAGTAGCAAGCTGGCCGCGGCTTCGCGCGGCCCAATCCTGACTGGAGAAAAAACGATGTCTGAATCAGCCGAAGTTCGTCCGCCCGTTCCGCCCTTTTCGCTCGAAACGGCGGTGCAGAAAGTCCGCGCCGCGGAGGATGGGTGGAACACGCGCGATCCGCACCGTGTGTCGCTCGCTTATACGCCGCAAAGCCGCTGGCGCAACCGCGCGGAGTTCGCGAACGGCCGCGACGAAATCGTCGCATTGTTGCAGCGGAAATGGACGCGCGAGCTCGACTACCGGCTGATCAAGGAGCTGTGGGCGTTCGGCGGCAACCGCATCGCGGTGCGGTTCGCGTACGAATGGCACGACGACGCCGGCAACTGGTTCCGCTCGTACGGCAACGAGAACTGGGAGTTCGACGACAACGGCCTGATGGCGCGTCGTTTCGCGTGCATCAACGACATGCCGATCCGCGAAGCCGATCGCCTGTTCCACTGGCCGCTCGGCCGCCGTCCGGACGATCATCCGGGCCTGTCCGATCTCGGACTGTAATCGTCGCGTGTCGGTTGAAGGTGAGGAAATGCGGGAGCCGATGCGTCGACGGTGAGAATCTTCGGGAGCCGGCGAACATGCACTCGGAAAGACCGCGTCGGCAGACCATCGAAACGTCGTGATGTACGAACGCCCGCACGATTGCATCGTGCGGGCGTTCGAATTCATGGCGCGATCGCATCACGTTGCCGGGGGGCGGTCTGCATTGCATCGGTGATCGACGGTCAGCAGCGTCGCTCACTGATTGACGCATGCCTCATGCGTTGGTGCACTGTCGCACGTCGTGCGCCTCACCAATCGAATGCATAACGAAACAAGCGCGACGACTGTGCCGAAATGCGGTGCGGTGCGTAGTGACCAGAGCGAATACTCACCCGTTCGGCTTGATCGGCGCGCAATCAAGTGCGTATCCGCACATCACGTTTCTCACCGATCGATTCCGATGAACCATCAACGACGTGCCGATCGCGCGGCATCCACAAGTGCGCATCGACACGCCGTTCAACTCACCCGTCATCCCGCGATCCGGGCCGCGATCGCCTCGCCCACTGCCTGCGTGCCGGCGCTGCCGCTGAGATCGCGCGTATGCGGCCCAGCGCGCAGCACATCCTCGATCGCGGTGACGATCGCGTCGTGCGCGTCGCGTTCGCGGCCCGCGCCGTTGCCGAGGAAATCGAGCATCATCGCGGCCGACCAGATCATCGCGATCGGGTTCGCGATGTACTGGCCCGCGATGTCGGGCGCCGAGCCGTGCACGGGCTCGAACAGCGATGGAAACGTGCGATCGGGGTTGAGGTTTCCCGACGGTGCGATGCCGATCGTGCCGGTGCATGCGGGGCCGAGGTCCGACAGGATGTCGCCGAACAGGTTCGATGCGACGACGACGTCGAAGCGGTCGGGCTGCAGCACGAAGCGCGCGCACAGGATGTCGATGTGCTGCTTGTCCCAGGCGACTTCCGGATAGCGTTCGGCCATCTCGGCCGCGCGCGCGTCCCACCACGGCATGCTGATCGCGATGCCGTTGCTCTTCGTTGCGACGGTCAGGCGCTTCGCGCGCCGCTGCGCGAGTTCGAACGCGAACTTCAGCACGCGCTCGGTGCCGTGCCGCGTGAAGATCGACTGCTGCATGACCACTTCGCGCTCGGTGCCTTCGAACATCGTGCCGCCGACCGACGAGTATTCGCCTTCGGTGTTCTCGCGCACGATCATGAAATCGATGTCGCCGGCGCGGCGGCCCGCGAGCGGCGACGGCACGCCGTCGAACAGGCGCGCGGGCCGCAGGTTGATGTACTGGTCGAACTCGCGGCGGAACTTCAGCAGCGACCCCCACAGCGAGATGTGATCCGGCACCGTCGCCGGCCAGCCGACCGCGCCGAACAGGATCGCGTCCATGCCGGCGAGCTGCGCCTTCCAGTCGTCCGGCATCATCTTGCCGTGCTGCGCGTAGTAGTCGCAGCTCGCCCAGTCGATGTGCGTGAAGTCGAAACGGATGCCGAAACTGGCCGTTACGGCGCCGAGCGCGCGCAGGCCCTCGGGCATCACTTCGCGGCCGATGCCGTCACCGGGGATGATGGCGATTTTGTATGTCCTGTCGCTCATGCGAGTGCTCCTCCAAGTCTGATCGGGCCGTCGCACACGATGTGCGCGGCAGCGGACGAGCTCATTCTATTTATTTCCACGGAGATTAAAATCGCCGGGAAGTGAATCGACTTTCCACGAATCGTGAATAAATTACCGAACCTGGATGACCTGCGCGTGTTCAGCGCCGTCGTCCGCCTGACGAGTTTCAGCGCGGCGGCCGAGCAGCTCGGCGTGTCGCCCGCGTATGTCAGCAAGCGCGTCGCGCTGCTGGAAGCGCAGCTCGGCACGCGGCTGCTGCATCGCTCGACGCGCCGCGTCGCGGTGACTGAAGCCGGCGAGCGTGTGCTCGCCCGCGCCGAGAAGATCCTCGACGACGTCGATCATCTCGTCGAGGACGTGTCGGCCACGCGTTCGGTGCCGCGCGGCACGCTGCGCATCTCGAGCAGTTTCGGCTTCGGCCGGCACATCGTCGCGCCCGCGCTGCTCGAGTTCACCGAGCGTTATCCGCAACTGAACGTGCGGCTCGATCTGTTCGACCGGCTCGTCGACGTCGCCGGCGAAGGGTTCGACATCGACGTGCGGATCGGCGACGAGATCGCCGATCACCTGATCGCGCGCCGGCTGGCCGCGAACCATCGCGTGCTGTGCGCGTCGCCCGACTATCTCGCCCGGCGCGGCACGCCGCGTTCGCTCGCGGAGCTTTCGTCGCACGAGTGCCTTGCGATCAAGGAACGCGACCATCCGCTCGGCGTGTGGCGGCTGAACGTGCGCGGCGAGACGGCGACGGTGAAGGTCGGCGGCGCGCTGTCGACGAATCACGGCGAGGTTGCCGTGCAATGGGCGCTCGCGGGGCGCGGGATCGTGCTGCGTTCGATCTGGGAAGCGGCACCGCTGATCGCGAGCGGCGCGTTGCGCCGCGTGCTGCCGGAGGCGATGCAGCCGGCGAACATCTGGGCCGTCTATCCGGAGCGTGTCGCGACATCGGCGAAGGTGCGCGTGTGCGTCGATTTCCTGGCGGAGGCGTTTGCCGGCCTGAGCGACGCGGCGAATGACAGCACGGGTTGATCCGGGCTATCGGTGAGCTTTTACGGGATCATGATCCGATCGCGACATCGGTGCGTCCGCACAGCATCGGCGTCCGCATCACAGCCGGTTGTCCTTTGCCAGCCTCAGCACCCGCGCCCAACGCTGCGCGTCGCGTTTGTCCATCATCGGCAGCGTCCATTCGCCGCGCGCGGCGTCGCGCACCTGCACGACGAGATGCCAGCGGCCGCCGATCGGCGCGGCCGCGCAGCCGTCGAGCTGCGACAGCGTATAGCGGCCGTCGGCGCCGTCGTGCGACAGCCACAGCAGCCCCTGCGTCGCGGACACGCGCAGCTCGCCCCACGCGCGATGCACGACGTGGGTCCAGCCTTGTTCCTTCGTATTGGGGGCGATGTCGCGGCGGCGCCTGAGCCACCACGCGGCCAGCGCGACCACGAGCGCGGCGGCGAGTACGGCCGCCGACACGGCGACCGGCTGGCCGAACTGCGCGGCAATGACGTGATAGGTGTGAACCGCGCCCCAGACGAGAGCGATGAGCGCGAACAGTGCAATGAAAATCGGCATGTCGAATCGAGAAATGGAACGGGCCGGTGCAGGCACCGCGCCGGCCCGTCGTGCGCGACGTTACCGCTTGCGGTGAATGTCGTGCGTCACGAAGCCCGCGTCGTTCATGGGCAACGCGAGGCCGTCCTTGACGGCGAGCGTCTTGCGGATGTCGTCGAGACCGGCGGACCAGTGGTCGCGCATCGTCGACAGACCGAACTGATAGTCCTTGTAGTGATGCTCGTACGCCTTCTGCTGGTAGATCAGGTGCTGGATGTTGTACTTCTTCCCGCACGACAGCGCCTCCGCCTCGATGCACCACGGATCGCTCTTGCGCTGTTCTTCCGGCACCTGGTCGAGCACCTGGCGCAGCAAGTTGCGATACCGCTGCTCGCGTTGCAGCGTATCGGTGACGAAACGCGTGCGGCTCGAGTACTGGACGTCCTTCGTGCGCTCGGCGACGTCGGCCATCGAGCGCGGCAGCGGCCCGCGCGCGCTCCACAGGTCGACCTGGAACGCGAGCGTGTCGCGGCGCGGCCGCGCATGCAGCACTTCCATCAGCGGCGTGTTCGACACGACGCCGCCGTCCCAGTAGTACTCGCCTTCGATCTCGACCGGCGGGAACGCGGGCGGCAGCGCGCCGGACGCCATGAAGTGCTCCGGCTCGAGGCGCGTGCGCGTGTTGTCGAAGTAGACGAAGTTGCCGGTGCCGACGTTGACCGCGCCGACCGACACGCGTGTCTCGCCGGCGTTGATCCGGTCGAAATCGCACAGCTTCACCAGCGTCGAGCGCAGCGCGGACGTGTCGTACCAGCTGATCTTGTCCGGATGGTCGGACACGCCCGGAAGCGGCGGCGGGAAGCGCGGCACGAAGAAGCCCTGCTGGCCCTGCATCATCGCGCTCGCGGCCTGCGATGCGGTGAAGAACGTGCGAACCTGGTCGATGCTGTTGAACAGCGCGAGTTCGAACGCGGCAGGCATCGCCGGAAAGAACGCGGGCTGGCAGATCGTTTCCCAGAACTGACGCAGCCGCTCGACGCGATGCTCGGGCGCATTGCCCGCGATCAGCGCGGTGTTGAGCGCACCGATCGAGATGCCCGCGATCCAGTCGAGCGGAATGCCCGCCTCGTGCAAGCCTTCGAACACGCCGGCCTGATAGGCGCCGAGCGCGCCGCCGCCCTGCAGGACAAGGGCGATCGTCTCGTAGGGGAGCGCGCGCGCGGGGGCCGGCGCGCCGGCCTCATGATGCAGGTCCGCCGCATCGACGGCCTGCCTTTCTGTGCGGGCATGTGGCTTCATCTTGCTTTTTTGCTCCGAGAATCCCCGCCATTTCCCCCTGGGGACTCCCTTCGGGGCACATGGCGGGGAGGAAGGGCGTGCTCTTGACAGGCAGCTTCTTCCACGGGTTAGGCTGGCCGGCAGGTATCGCGGGACCGCGAGTAAGAGAGCGGACATGCAGTGGCTGTGGTGTCGAGCATGATCGCGATACCAACGCTGCGTTGAACATTCTCCGATGCGGACGTGCATCGCCGGCTGTGGGAATCCTCCGCCTTCAGGCGGAGGCGGACATCACTGCATGAACCAGCCGTGGCTGACGACGAACGACTGGCCGGTCAGCGCGGCGCTCGGGAACGCGGACAGGAACAGCACCGTCTGCGCGACGTCCTCGACGGTCGTGAACACGCCGTCGACGGTGTTGCCGAGCATTACCTTCTTCACCACGTCCTCTTCGCTGATGCCGAGCTCCTTCGCCTGCTCCGGAATCTGCTTGTCCACCAGCGGCGTGCGCACGAAGCCCGGACACACGACGTGCGAGCGCACGTTGTGCTTCGCGCCTTCCTTCGCCAGCACGCGCGCGAGGCCCAGCAGCCCGTGCTTCGCCGTCACGTACGCGGACTTCAGCGGCGACGCTTCGTGCGAGTGCACCGAGCCCATGTAGATCACGACGCCGCCGCGATCGTCCTTGTACATGTGCTTGAGCGCGGCCTTCGTCGTCAGGAACGCGCCGTCGACGTGGATCGCCTGCATCTTCTTCCAGTCGGAGAACGCATAGTTCTCGATCGGGTTCACGATCTGGATGCCGGCGTTCGACACGAGGATGTCGACCGAGCCGAACGTTTCGGCCACCTTGTCGATGCCGCTGTTGACGGCTTCCTCGCTGGTCACGTCCATCGCGACGCCGATCGCCTTGCCGCCTGCCTGCTTGATCTCTTCCGCGACGGCGTTCGCGCCCTCCTGGTTCAGGTCGGCGATCGCGACCGCCGCGCCCGCCTTTGCCAGTACCAGCGCGATTTCCTTGCCGATGCCGCTTGCGGCGCCGGTGACGACTGCGGTCTTGCCATTCAGAGTGCTCATGTTCGAATTTCCGAAGTGAAAGGTGGTGGAAAGTGACAGCGGGCGTTACTGAGCCAGGTAATCGTAGACGACTTCGCCGAGCCCAAGTGTCAAATCTGCGACGATGTGCCGGGCCTCGACGATCTCGAGCACCGGCAGGTCGGCGACCGGCGCGAGCGCATGCGGCGACAGCTCGAGCGATGCCGGGCCGGTCCAGGCGCCCTTCATCACGATGTCCTGCATGTAGTAGCGCACCAGCTCGCAGACGCGCGCCGTGCCGTCGACGTGCGGGATGATCTTCAGCAGGAAATTGGGGCCGGCGAGGCGCTTCGTCTGCTCGGCGATGTCGAGCTCCTTGTGCTTGTAGCCCATCGTGCCGGTCGCGACGCGCACCTTGCCGTAGTCGAGCGTGCCGAGGAGGTGGTCGGTGTTCACGTGCAGCGTCGGCGAGGCGAGCTTCTTCGGGAAGCCCCACAGCTCGCGGCCGCCGGCGATCGGCGGGTGGTCGTCGAGGTACATCGCGAGCGTGTAGCCGCCCGGCTGGCCGTTGTATTCGACGGGGATCACCTGGCCGCTCTCGGTGTAGTCGCCGAAGCCGGTGGAGTCGGCCATGCGAATGAATTCGTAATGAACGAGCGGTTCCGTGATCTGCAGGGGTTCGGGCACGATTTCACGCAGGCGGACCGGATCGGTGCGATACGTGATGATCAGAAACTCGCGATCGACGAAACGGTAAGGGCCCATCGGGAAGGCGGGGCTCGTCAACGGCATTGCAAACGCTTTCGATCGGACATCGCTGGTTTTCATGCGGACTCCTTGTTGTTGATCGCTTCGTGAATGAGTGCCCGTTATCGTATGCCTGCATGCCGTCGTTGTGCGATGCCGCAACTGGAATAAATTGTTGCAGGATTCGCTAGGTTGACCCGGCAAATATTGATTCGAACAACGCAAATAGCCCGGTGGACGCGCAGTGTATTGATCGTCGCAGGCCTCGATGATGATCAAAGGTGAGCTTTTACGGGGGATTGGGTGAGGTTTTACGGGAAACGCTCCACCCGAAATATTTCAATTGTGTGAACTTGTGTTGCAATGCACGTTCTAAGCGCGTCCCGGCGGCCGATCGAACGGGTATTTGCCCGCGGTGTCGCGACCCGCCGGACACCATAAGCATCGCTTAAGCGAGCCGCCCCTAGCATCGTGCATGACCGGATGGCCGGTCTTGCCCCCTCCGCTCCACGTACCCCGATTCATGCAGAACCTCAATCTCACCCTGTTTTCCGCCATCAACGCCGGCACGGCGCCGCAAGCGGGCGTCGCGAAGCTCGCGATCTTCGCCGCCAACTGGCTCGTCTATGCGATTCCCGCGACGCTGCTGCTGACCTGGCTGTTCGGCGCGCGCCCGACGCGCCGCCAGGCCATCGAAGCCGGTCTCGGCGCATGCATCGCGCTCGCGCTCGCGCAGGTGCTGTCGCACTTCTGGTTCTCGCCGCGGCCGTTCATGGCCGGCGTCGGCACGCAACTGATTCCGCATGCGCCGGACGGTTCGTTTCCGAGCGATCACATGACGTTCGCGTGGAGCATCGCGGTCGGCATGCTGCTGGGCGGCGCGACGCGCATGACCGGTTTCGTGATGGCGGCGATGGCCGCCGCGATCGCGTGGGGGCGGATCTACGCCGGCGTGCATTGGCCGTTCGACATGGCGGGCGGCGTGCTGGTCGGCACCGCCGGCGCGCTGGCCGCGCACCTGTATGCGCGGCCCGTCACGGCGATGCTCGAGCGCATCGGCGAGGCGGTGCACGCAGTCGTGATGGGGCGCTTGCACGCGCCGTAAGGAAGGATCGAGCCGGGCGCGCTCAGCCCGGCGCCCTGGCCGCTTCGGCGGCCGCGGCAGGGGCGGCGCCGCCGTGCAGCTCGGCCGAGTCTGCCGGCGGCTGTGTCGCGTCCCGCTCGAGCGCGCTCTCCTTGAGGATCGCGCACATCGCGATGAACAGCGCGAGTGCGACGGCCGCGAGGCCGCAATAGCCGGCGATTTTCAGGTGGCGAAGGAAAGGCGAAGCGTGGCTTTCTTTTGTCATGACCGGGCGCTCCTGATGCGGGCGGCGTGGATTGCCTGACAGTGGTATCGCAGACGTAGGTATATACCAGCCGTCCCGCCGATGCCAAGGAGTCCTCGCGTTGCCCGCGCCGGAATGCCGGGCGCCGTGCGCGTCAGTCGTCGAGCGATTCGTGCACGGCGCTCGCGCCGCGCTTCCAGTAGGCCGCCGCGCGAATCCGCGCCTTGTCGATGCCCCGTTCGCTGGTCAGATGCTGCCGCACCGCGCGCATCGCGAGCGCCTCGCCGGCCGCCCATACATAGCCTTCACCGGCCGGCAGCGGCAGGTCGCGCACGGCATCCAGCAGCGCGTCGCCGTCGGCGGCGGCCTCATCGCGGAAGCGCCAGATTTCATGCACTTCCGCACGCGTATCGAACGCGATCCGCGCGCTGCGATCCGCGACTTCCAGTACGACCGCCGCGCGCGCGCCGGCGGGCAATTCCTCCAGGCGCCGGGCCACGGCCGGCAGCGCCGTGTCGTCGCCGATCAACAGGTGCCAGTCGAAACCGGTCGGGACGACGAACGAACCGCGCGGGCCGCCGATGCCGAGCCACTGGCCGACGCGCGCCTGCGCGGCCCACTGCGATGCCGGCCCCGGGTGATTCAGCACGAATTCCAGATCCAGTTCGCACGCCGGCCGATCGAAGCGGCGCGGCGTGAAATCGCGCGCGACCGGCTTCGGTTCGCCTTCCGGGAACACCGGGCCGTTCGGCCCCATGGACGGCAGCGCGGGCCGCTCGACGCCGGGCGGCGGCAGGAACACTTTCACGTGATCGTCGAACGACGCCGATTCGAAATCCGCGAGATCGGGGCCGCCCAGCGTGACGCGCAGCAGGTGCGGCGTGACGGCGTGCACGCGCACGACTTGCAGCAGGCGGAACTTGAGGGTGTGGCGCACACGGGTGACGGTGCGTTCTAGCGTGTTCTGCATCGATGGGTTCTCCAGTATCGACCCGTGCCGGCGCATCGGCGCGAGCTCGGGTTCCATGCAAAGCCGGGGCCGGCGCGGGTTACTCGCCGGTGCGGCCCTCGATTTCGGCGGTGGCGCGCCGCAGGATCGCCGCGATGCGCCGCTGCTCGTCGGCGGTCGCGCCGCTCTTGTGCAGCAGCGCGTGCTTCAGCGTGACGCGTGCTTCGACGAACTCCGGCAGCCAGCCGCCTTGCGGTTCGTCCGATGCGTCGCCGGCCGATTCGCCCGCGAACGCGCGACGCATGAATTCCATCCTTCGCGCGAGGTGCGTGAGCCGCGCGAACAGCGTGTCGACGCGTTCGCGTTGCGCGTCGAGGTGCGCGCGTCCGGCGTCGGTGAGCGCATAGCGCTTGCGGTTGCCTTCCGCCTGCGACGCGACGAAGCCGACTTCCTCGAGATAGGTGAGCGCCGGGTAGACCATCCCCGGGCTCGGGCTGTAGAAGCCGTTCGAGCGCGTGTCGAGCGCCTTGATCAGCTCGTAGCCGTGGCTCGGCTGGTCGGCGACGAGCGCCAGCAGCAGCAGTTGCAGATCGTCGGAACTGAACTGGCGGCCGCGCGGCATCGCGTCGTCGCCGCCGAATCCCCCGAAGCCGCCGGGGCCGCCGGGGCCGCCGCCGAACGGGTCACGGCCGCGGCGGTGGCGGCCGATCGCGTGCCAGAAACCGGTGAACCATGAGGGGGCGGAATGCGCACCGTACCCGTCGCATCGGGCGTGGCCGCGGAAATGGTTGTGCCGCATGATCGAGTCCTATATATCGGAAAACATATCTAAAGATATATATCGAAAGATAGGAAGTCAATGGGGTTTATTTGGGGCGGGATGGTGGATGTGGGGTGTAGTACATTGACCTTTTATGCCTGTCTTCTCACGTCCCCAGACTTTCGTATCTGATTTAAAACGTTGGCGCCCGAATGGTGCTAGCGCGGAGGCAGGCCAATCATCGTGAGGGAAGCTGGGTGAGCATTAAAGGTATTCTGTTCGATGCATACGGCACGCTTTGCGACATTCGCGACAAGCGGCGGCCATTTGCGAAGCTGGTCCAAGCGAGCCCGGATCGCCAACGTGCGCGCGATCTCGTCATGACGCGACCGTTCGATCTGCGTGAAGCCGCACGCGAATTTGACGTGGATGGTGTGGATCTGGATGTGCTGGAAGACGATCTGGCTGCCGAACTCGCCAGTATCGAACTCTTCGAGGAAGTATCCGAAGTGCTCAAGCATCTGCGTGCCGGCGGCCTTCGGCTCGGCGTGGTTTCCAATCTGGCCCAGCCCTATGCCGAGCCGCTGCTGCGACTATTGCCGTTCGACCTCGACGCCTATGCATGGTCGTTTTCGGTGGGCTCCCTGAAGCCGGATTCGGCCATATTCACCGCGGCATTGGACATGCTCGATTTGTCGCCCGACGAGATCTTGATGGTTGGCGATACTTTCGACGCAGACTACGAAGGCGCCCGGAAATCCGGCATGCATGCATTGCATTTGGATCGCGAGGGTGTGTCCGAGCGGCCAGTGCCGACGATCATGACGTTGCGCAAGCTGACCGACTATGCGCCGGGATAGCCTGGGTTAGCGTCAGTGCTCGCACGCACCCCGGATCACTCCATCAACCCCCGCCAGCGAACCATGCTGTGGTTCGTCGCTGCGCAACCGGCTACGTCGGCATAACGGCCGACGACGTCAAAGCGGTACCGGCCGCACGCTTACACGTTCGGCGCAACGCAACGGGCACGGCCCGCATGCGTATCTGAAGGATCTCCTCCCCACACGACTGCCGGCTCACCGGCTTACCGGGCCAACGGCATTGCTGCCTCCGCGCCGGCAGCAGGCCGGCCCCGTCATGTCGCCCGAAGCATCGGGACGGATTCGCTGCGCGTCTTTCTTACAAATAGCCTTAAGTTTGATACTATGGCGCGACTATTCGTATGCTGAATGTATTTATTCTGTATGGGTCGAATTGAGGGAGCGACGCGGGGATGATGGTGCTGGCGCCTGGCGCGAACACGGCTTTGGGAGCGCCTCGATGCTCCTGGACGCTGGAATGCGCGAACACCTCGGCCTTCGGGGACTATGCTGCAGTCGCTCTACTCCCGGTCGACGACAAGCGTCAGCCCAAGGGAGATCCCGCCCTGTTCCAGGTCGAACAAGCCTGGATGGCATGGAGCGGCAGCCAGGAGAAAATCGGCTGCCGACTGGACCTTTCCGCCCTTCCGGCCGGCGCCGACCGTGTGTGCGTCGTCGTGTACACCTTCTCGGCCCTCGGCCCGGTGAGCGAACTCCGCTCCATTCGCCTGCAGGTCGACAACCAGGTCGAATTCAGCCTGAACCTCGCCGAAAATGGCGAATCGGCGATCATCATCGGCGAGTTCTACTGCCGCAACCAGCAATGGAAGTTCCGCGCGCTGGCCGAAGGCTCCGCCTACGGGCTCTCGGCCCTCGGCCGCAGGATCGGGCTGGCCATCGACGACGCCCATCCTGAGCGGCGCTCACGTTCCTCCGATGCATGCCGCGCCGCCAGCGGCACCGGCTTCGCCATCAGCGCGACGCACGTCCTCACCTGTGCGCATGTGATCGAGGACATGCAGGAAATCCACATCGCTTCCCTCGAGGGCCGACACCGCGCGGAGCCCGTGGTGGTGGACCGCCGGAACGACCTGGCGCTGCTGCGCGTGCAGGGGGCGCCGGCCTTCAAGCAGGTCTCCTTCCGGGACGGCACGGGCTGCGACCTCGGCGAGCAGGTGGTCGCCATGGGTTTCCCGCTGGCCGGCCTGACCGGCGGGGGCGTGCAGGTCACGCAGGGCGGCGTGTCCGCGCTGTTCGGCCTGCACAACGACGCGAGCCTGCTGCAGTTCACGGCCCCGATCCAGCCCGGGTCGAGCGGCAGTCCGCTGTTCGATACGTCCGGCGCGGTGGTGGGGATGGTCACCTCGACGGTCCCGGATGCCCAGAACATGAATTTCGCGGTGAAGGCCGGCCTCGCGCTTGCGTTCCTGGATGCGTGCGGCGTGGTCGCCTCCCGAACCCCGTCGGGCCAGACCTTCACCACCGCCCAGATATCCCGTGAGGCCCAGCCGAGTCTATGGCGCGTCGAGGCGCGCAACCCATAGAAGCACGTCGACTTGAATCCCGAGGAAGCGGCGTCGGGGTTGCCCCCTCGCGCCACGCTAGGAAGCAGTTATGGAAAGCCATGTCGTACCCGTGTCCCTCCGCGCACAGCTCATGCGGGGCCTGCTCGAAGTCAACGTCGACGACGCCGTCCTGCCGCCGTCCGACCTGTTCGGCTTCGCGGAGCGCCGTAACCCGAAGCGGGCCTTCCTGTTCGTGTCGAAGGTGCTGGGCCGGCACATACCGGTGTGCCCGTCCGTCATGTCCGCCAGCTTCGAGGGCCTGGCGGCGGAGATCCCGGCGGACCTGCCCGGCCCGGTGCTCGTGATCGGCATGGCGGAAACCGCCGTCGGGCTCGGCGCCGGCGTGCACCGCGCGCTCGGCGCAACCCGGCCCGATACCGTCTACCTGGTCAGCACCCGTCATCCGCTCGGCACCGAACTCTTCGCGCGATTCGAGGAGGAGCATAGCCACGCCAGCGCCCATCTGATCCACCTGCCGGTCGACTCCGAGGTTCGGGAGATGATGCTGCAGGCCAGGTCGCTGGTGCTGGTGGACGATGAAGCGTCCACCGGCAAGACCTTCGTCAACCTGCATCGCGCGCTGGTGGATGCCGGGCTGACGAAAATCGAGCGGGTCGTCACCTGCGTGCTGACCGACTGGTCCGCGGGGGCCGTTGGAAAAGCCATCGGCGAATCGGCCACGTCGGTCTCGCTGATGCAGGGTTCCTACCGGTTCCATGAAGACCCGGGCGCGCCGCTGCCGGACATGCCGGACGTGGGCGCGGTGTCCGTCGGCGAATGGCGGCTCTCGCCCCTGAACGACTGGGGGCGCCTGGGCGTGCGCAACGTGGAAGACACCCTCGCGCCGGATCTTCAGGTCGCGCCGGGCGAGAAGATCATCGTGATCGGCACCGGCGAATTCGTGTGGCGGCCGTTCCTGCTGGCGGAGCGCCTGAAGCGCGCGGGCGCGGACGTCCACTTCAGCGCCACCACCCGTTCCCCCATCGCGCTCGGCCATGCCATCGAGCATGTGCTGTCCTTCCCGGACAACTACGGCCTAGGCATCCCGAACTTCCTCTACAACGTGAAGCCCGGCCAGTTCGACCGGGTACTGGTCTGCACCGAAACGCCCGCGCAGGCGCTGCCCGCAGCGCTGGTCGAGGCCCTCGGCGCGGAGGTCATCGTCGATGGGCAGTAAGCGTCCGCTGGTGCTCGTCGATCTCGACGACACCCTGTTCCAGACCGCGCGCAAGATGCCGGACGGCACGCCGCGCATTCCGGCGACCGTGGATGTCCACGGCGAGCCCAACGGCTACATGACTCCGGTGCAGCAGGCCTTCATCGGCTGGCTGCTGGCGTCGGCCGACGTCGTTCCCGTCACCGCGCGCAGCGTCGAGGCCTACCGCCGCGTGAAGCTGCCGTTCACGCACGGCGCGGTCTGCTCGCACGGGGGCGTGATCCTGCACGCGGACGGCACGCTCGACCAGGGCTGGCACGGCCGGATGGCGGAAGCCCTCGAGGCTTTCCAGGATCGCCTGCCGGCGCTGTGCGACGCCACGCTGCAGATCGGCGCGGCGCTGGGCTTCTCGCTTCGCGGCTGGGTTGCGGCGGAGCATGGGCTGCGCCACTACGTGGTGACCAAGCACAACGAATCCGACGACGCCGCGCTCGCCGCCGTGCTTGCCGAAGTCCAGGCCCGCGGGCTGCTGGAAGGCATGCACATCCACGCGAACGGCAACAACCTCGCCTTCCTGCCCGACGGGCTGGCCAAGCGCGTGGCCGCACAGGAATGGCTGCGCCGCGACCGCGAGCTCAACGGCGAACGGCCGGTGCTGGGCCTGGGCGACAGCATCACCGACCTCGGTTTCATGGATCTCTGCCACATGTGGGCCACGCCGGCCCGGAGCCAGCTGGCGAAGGCCGCGGAGGGGCTGATCCATGCGTGATCCGTTCGCATCCCTCATCACCGCCGGCAGTGGCAGCTATGCCGCGGGCGATGTGCATGTCCTCCTGCAACCGATGCACATGCAAGCGACGGACGTGCAGGAGAAGGAGCGCCTGATCCAGACGAACCGCAAGCACTACTCGGAGATGATCAGCACGGAGCACGCGCCCACCGGGCTGCACAAGCACCTCTACGCGCATGCGCTGGCGCAGAACGGCGCGCGCATGGCCGCCGACGTGCAATCGCTGGCGCTGGCGTTGAATGCGGCCTGCACGGGCCCGGGCATCGCGCTCGTTTCCTTCGTTCGCGCCGGGCTGCCGCTGGGCGTCCTGCTGCGCCGCGCACTGGCCGCGATGGGGCGCGACGTCCGCCACTACGGCGTCAGCATCATCCGCGACCGCGGCATCGACACGGTCGCCCTCGAAGCGATCATCCGTCTGCACGGCGCCGCGAACATCGTGTTCGTGGATGGCTGGACCGGCAAAGGCGCGATTGCCGGCGAGCTCGAGCGGACGCTCGGCGCCGACGAACGCTTCCCGGGTTCGCCACGCCTCGTCGTGCTGGCCGACCCGTGCGGCCGCGCCTGGCTGGCCGCCTCGGCCGAGGACTGGGTGATTCCGTCCGGCGTTCTCGGCGCCACCGTATCGGGCCTGATATCGCGTTCGATCTGGCCGGCACAAGGCGGCCTGCACGGCTGCGTGATCTACGACCACCTGCACGCGCACGACGTCACCCGCGCATTCATCGAGCAGATCGAGACCGAGCGCGGCGCGTTGGGCGAGGTGCCGCAGGCCGCGCCGTGGAGCGCCGATCAGCGCCGCACGCTTCAGGCCGAAGCGGACAGCGTGGTGCATGCGCTGGCGGCGCGCTTCGAGATCGCCAACCTGAACCGAGTGAAGCCCGGCATCGCCGAGGCAACGCGCGCCGTCCTTCGCCGCGTGCCGGACCACGTGCTGGTTCGCGATCGCGGCGACGGCGACGTGCAGCTGCTGATGCATCTCGCCGAGCGCGCCGGCGTGAGCGTCGAAGAGACTGGATCGGACCTGGGCCCGTATCGCGCAGTGACCATCATCCGGGGCGTGAACCGATGAAAGTCATTTCGCCGTTCGCGCTCGGCGCGACCCTGTACATGCCGGCCACCCGCGGCGACATGCTGGACATGGTCTTCGGCAGCAAGCTCCCCGAGCTGCGCTCGCTCGTGGTGTGCCTGGAGGACGCCGTGGCGGAGATCGACGTCGAGCACGCACTGGTGAACCTGCAGGCGCTTCTCACGCGGATCGACGCGCGCGGCGGGCGCCCCGTGGACGGCCCGCTGCTGTTCGTCCGGCCCCGCGACGCGGAGATGGGCGCGGTGCTGAACGACTGGCCGCTGATGAAGCACGTGGACGGTTTCGTGGTGCCGAAGCTGACCTTGAACAGCCTGCGCCGCTGGGAGCGGGCGGTCGACAACCCGGACCTGCTCCTCATGCCCACGCTCGAGACGGCCGACGTCTACAACCCGGGGGCGATGGTGGAGCTGGGCCAGGCGCTGAAAGCCAGCCTGAACGAACGCATCCTTGCGCTGCGGATCGGCGGCAACGACCTCATGGGATGCCTCGGGCTGCGCCGCCATCCGGCCAGGACGCTGTACGACACCCCGATGAGTTATGTGATCCCGATGCTGGCCGGCGTGATGGGCGCGCAGGGTTTTTCGCTGACCGCGCCGGTATTCGAGCAGCTCGCCACGCCGGCGCTGCTGACCGCCGAACTGGAGCTGGATATCGCCCACGGCCTGGTGGGCAAGACAGCCATTCACCCGCGCCAGATCAGCCTCATCCAGGACACGCTGCGCGTCAGCCTGGAGGATCTCAACACCGCCAGGCTGATCGTCGACCGGGATGCGCGGGCCGTGTTCAAGCACAACGACGCGATGTGCGAACCGGCCACGCATCACAAGTGGGCGACCCACATCCTCGAGCGCGCCAAATGGCTTGGGGTGAAGCCCGCCGAAGCCGCCGGCGGCGAGCCCAACATCCGCCTGGCGGAGGTCAGCTGATGCGCATCGGGACGCGCGATCGGGCGGTACCCGCAGTTCAAGAAAACCGGGAGCGAGAGGCGAACCCTGGCCGCTCAATCCCGACGGAACACTGAAGATCAACAAGGAGCGAAATCATGGCACTCACCCTGAGCAAGAACCAGAGCATCTCGCTGGAGAAAACGGCCGGCACCGGCTTGAGCAACGTCAGCCTGGGCCTGGGCTGGGACCCCGTGAAGACCGGCGGCTTCCTCTCCAAGCTGCTGGGCGGCGGCAACGACTCGATCGACCTCGATGCATCGTGCATCGTCCTCGATGGCGAGTTCGCGCCGATCGATGTCGTGTGGTTCCGCCAGCTTGCGTCGAAGGACGGTTCGATCGAACACTCCGGCGACAACCTGACCGGTGACGGCGACGGCGACGACGAAACCATCTCCGTGAACCTGCAGCGCCTGCCGGCCCTGGCGAAGCATCTGGTCTTCACCGTGAACAGCTTTCGCGGCCAGACCTTCGACCAGGTCGAAAACGCCTACTGCCGCATCGTGAACGAATCCGGCAACAAGGAACTCGCGCGCTTCAACCTCGCGGAGAAAGGCCGCCATACCGGCGTGGTGATGGCCAGCCTGAGCCGCGGGAGCAGCGGCTGGGAGTTCAAGGCGATCGGCCAGTCGACCAACGGCCGCACCGCGGAAGACCTCGTCAACCTGGCCATTCAGGCGGTGCGCGCATGACCACGCTGCTTCCTGGCGGCAACGCGCCGGTCGCCACCGGCCAACTTCGCGTCGACATCACCTACGCGCCGATTCCGGGCGCCGATATCGACATCTCCGCATTCGCGCTGACCGCCACGGGCAAGGTCCGTGGCGACGGCGACATGTGCTTCTACGGGCAGACCGGCATCCTGGGCGGCGCGGTCGAGCTGACCGGCAGCGCGGCAGGCCGCGCCACGTTCACGCTGGACCTCGGCCGCGTCGACCCCGCGATCGAGAAGGTTGCGTTGACCGCGACCATCTACGAGAACAAGGCTGCGTTCGACCGCGTGTCGACACTGGCGCTGGCCGTCACCGGCGGCATCGAGGCGCAGATTCCGACGCAGGGCATGACCGAGACGGCGCTGATCCTCGGCGAGTTCTATCGCCGCCAGGGTGCGTGGAAGTTCCGCTGCGTCGGTCAAGGCTTCGCGGGCGGGCTGGAGCCGCTGGCGAAGCACTTCGGCGTCGACGTTGCCGCGCCGGCACCGGCGTCTGCGCCGACGCCCGCACCGGCTGCCGCGCCGGCTCCGGCACCCGTTCCTCCGGCCCCGCCGAAACCGACGGTCAGCCTGAGCAAGGTCACGCTCGACAAGACCCGCTCCAGCATCAGCCTCGACAAGCCCGCGGCCGGCTTCGGCGAGATCAAGGTGAACCTGAACTGGAACCGCGGCAGCAGCAGCGGCGGCGGCGGCCTGCTGGGCGGCCTGTTCGGCAAGGGCAATAGCAACGCGGTCGACCTCGACGTCGGCTGCCTGTTCGAGCTGCAGGATGGCTACAAGGGCGTCGTCCAGGCGCTCGGCAACAGCTTCGGCGACCTGAACGACGAGCCCTACATCCAGCTCATGGGTGACGACCGCACCGGCTCCGTCGCGGGCGGCGAGTGGCTGCACATCAACGGCCGGCAGTGGAGCGAGATCAAGCGGATTCTGGTGTTCGCCTTCATCTACGACGGCGCTCCCAACTGGAAGGCGACCGACGGCGTGGTGACCATTTTCGTGCCCGGCCAGCCCGAGATCGAGGTGCGGCTGAACGAGGAGGGCGGCCGCCACGGCATGTGCGCGATCGCGCTGCTTGAAAACGCGGGCGGCGCCGTCAAGGTCACCCGCCGCATCGATTTCCACCGTGGGCATGACGATATGGACCGTGCCTACGGATGGGGGATGCGCTGGCGCGCCGGCTCCAAATAACGACCTGTCCGGCGGGGCCGAGGGGCTCCGCCCAACGAGGAGGAAACCATGCTCGAGTGGCTGAAAACCAACGCGGCGAAAGCGCGCGAAACCTTGACGACGGAAGTCGCCAAGTTCAAGAACCGGACCTTCATGGAAGCGGTGGCCAATGGCTGCGCGCTCATCGCCGCGGCCGACGGCGTGATCCAGTCGGAGGAGAAGATGAAGATGGTCGGCTTCATCAACAACTCCCCGGAGCTCAAGGTCTTCAACCTGAACGATGTGATCAAGGTTTTCACCGATGCCTGCGCGAAGTTCGAATTCGACTTCCAGATCGGCCAGGCCGAAGCTCTGAAGGCCATCAACAAGATCAAGGGCAAGGACGGCGAAGCGCGCCTGCTGGTACGGGTGTGCATCGCCATCGGCGGCTCGGACGGCAACTTCGACGACAAGGAAAAGGCTGCCTGCCGCCTGATCTGCCGGGAGCTTGGCCTGAACCCGGCGGACTTCGAACTCTGAGCATTGAACCGGAAGCGGCGCACCGCTTCCCCCGCGGCATCGGCCGAAAAATAGTTATCCGTAGCAACCACAAGGAGCTGTACTCATGGCACTGACTCTTCAAAAAGGCGGCAACCTCTCCCTGTCCAAAGAGGCTCCGGGCCTGACCAGGATCCTGGTCGGCCTGGGCTGGGACCCGCGCGCCACCGACGGCACCGAGTTCGACCTGGACGCCAGCGCCTTCCTGCTGGGCGCCGGCGGCAAAGTGCGCGGCGAAGCCGACTTCATCTTCTACAACCAGCTCAAGAGCCCGGACGGCTCCGTCGAGCACACCGGCGACAACCGCACCGGCGCCGGCGACGGCGACGACGAAGTCATCAAGGTCGACCTGAGCCGCGTGCCGGCCGATATCGAGAAGATCGCTTTCACCGTCACCATTCACGACGCCGATGCGCGCAAGCAGAACTTCGGGCAGGTTGGCAACTCGTTCATCCGCATCGTCAACGAGACCAACAGCGCCGAAATCGTGCGCTACGACCTCGCCGAAGACGCGTCGATCGAAACCGCGATGATCTTCGCCGAGCTGTATCGCCACAACAACGAATGGAAGTTCCGCGCTGTCGGCCAGGGCTACGCGGGCGGCCTGCGCGCGCTGGCCAACGGCTACGGCATGAGCTTCTGATACTTCCGATCGCTTCACTCAACTGAACAAGGAATCGCACCATGGCTGTGAGTCTGTCCAAAGGCGGTAACGTCTCCCTGACGAAAGAGGCCCCGGGCCTGAGCGAAGTGCTGGTGGGCCTCGGCTGGGACCCGCGCGTCACCGACGGCACCGAGTTCGACCTCGATGCGTCCATCTTCGTCACCGGCGAGAGCGGCAAGGTCCTGAGCGACGCCGGTTTCATCTTCTACAACAACAAGAAGTCCGCCGACGGCTCCGTCGAGCACCTGGGCGACAACCGCTCGGGCCAGGGCGACGGCGATGACGAGCAAGTCGTCGTCAAGCTGACCGGCCTCGCGGCCGACGTGAAGAAGCTCGTGTTCGCGGTGACGATCCACGAAGCCGAAAGCCGCAAGCAGTCGTTCGGGCAAGTCTCGAACGCGTTCATCCGCGTGGTGAACAAGGCCGACGGCAAGGAAATCGCCCGCTACGACCTGTCCGAAGATGCGTCGACCGAGACGGCGATGATCTTCGGCGAGCTGTACCGTCACAACGACGAGTTCAAGTTCAAGGCGATCGGCCAGGGTTTCGCCGGCGGCCTGAAGCCGCTGGCCGAAGCGCACGGCGTGAACATCGGCTGACGACAGCGGATGGAGCAAGCCCCGGTGGCCGGGGCTGAGGGGGCCGAGTTCCGCATTGCGCGGGGCTCGGCCCTTTTTGCATCTAGTTGCCCGCGTTGCGCCGATACAGGCTGAGCGCGACGGCCAACCCCGCCAGCATGCCGGCGCAGCCGCGATCGAGCCACTGCAGCGCGCGCCCGAGCAGCGCTTTCATCGCGTGATGGCCGCCGATCGCGTACACGCTCATCAGCGCGATGTCGATCAGCGCGGTCAGGATCGCGAGCGTGACGTACTGCGGCGTGACGTCGGCCCGAGCCTGGATGAATGGCGGCAGGAAGGCCGAGAAGAACAGCAGGCCCTTGGGATGCGAGAGTGCGACCAGGACTCACCGCAACTGCACGGCCGCGAGAAACAGCACCATGCTGCCGATCGCGGCATCGAGCACGCGCCACGCCGTCGCACGGCGGAACCACGGCGCGAGCAGCCGCGCGCCGTACCCGAGGCCGAGGAACCACACGACGCTGACCGCCATCGCGCCGATCGCGAACGCGAGCCGCGCGCCTTCCGGCTCGCGTGCGCCGGCCGTGCCGATCAGCAGGAACGTGTCGAGATACACGTGCGGGTTGAGCCACGTGAACGCGAGCGTCATCAGCACGATCGAGAGCCCGCTCTGCGGCGGCGGCGCGACGGCATCGCCGCGCACGTCGAGCGTCGCGTGCCCCGGCTTCAACGCGCGCCGCAGCGCGCTCAAGCCGAACCATGCGAGGTACGCGAGGCCGACGTACAGCACCGCATGGACGAACGTCGGATAGCGTTCGACGAGCACCGATGCGCCGCCGACGCCCGCGCCGATCAGGATCATGTCGGACAGCGCGCAGAGCAGCACGATCTTGCCGACATGCGCGCGCATGATGCCCTGGCGCAGCACGAATGCGTTCTGTGCGCCGATGGTGACGATGAGGGACGCGCACAACGCGGCGCCGTGGGAAAAAGCGAGCCAGTTCATGGTGGATGCCAGCAGTAGACGGATGAATCGAGTGGCGCTAGTCTGCGGTGTTCGCTAGGCTAAGAAAAGCTAAATCCTCTAATGCTGATTAAGGAAATCTGATGCTCGACTACGCATTGCTCGATGCCCTCGCGGCGGTGATCCGGCACGGCTCGTTCGAACGCGCGGCGAAGGCGCTGAACGTCACGCCGTCGGCGGTGTCGCAGCGGGTGAAGCTGCTCGAGGAGCGCGTCGGCAGCGTGCTCGTGAAGCGCGGGCAGCCGTGTGTCGCGACGGCGTCGGGCGCGCTGCTGTGCCGTCATACCGAACGCGTGCAACTGCTCGAAGCCGAGTTGTCCGGGCGGCTGCCCGCCCTGCCGGGGGCGCTGTCGGCCGACTGGCCGAGGCTGCGCGTCGCGGTAAACGACGACAGCGTCGCGACGTGGTTCATCGACGCGGTCGCGCCGTTCTGCGCGGAGCGCGAGACGCTGCTCGACCTCGTGATCGACGACCAGGACTACACGGCGTCGCGAATCCGGGACGGCAGCGTGCAGGGCGCGGTGACTGCACAGGCGGAGCCGATCCAGGGCTGCCGTTCGACGCGGCTCGGGCGCATCCGGTATCGCGCCGTGTGTTCGCCCGAATTTCACGCGCGCTATTTCGGCGCGGGCGTGACCCGCGATGCGCTGCGTCGCGCGCCATGCGTGATGTTCAATTCGAAGGATGGCTTGCAGGCGCGCTTCATCCGGCGCGTGACGCGCGCGGATCTCGAGCCGCCGCAGCACTGGATACCGCACGTCGCCGGGTATTTGCGCGCATGCGAAACGGGGCTGGGATGGGGGATGTGTCCGGACCGGATGGTCGATCGCCAGCTGGCGGCGGGAGAACTGGTCGACATGTCGGCGGGGCGGACCGTCGACATCGACTTGTACTGGCAGAGCTGGCGCCTGTCGATCGGCTGGCTCGACGATTTCAGCGCGATGCTGAAGGCGCGCGCGGCGCAGTTTCTGGATTGATCGTTGCACGACGCGCGATGCGTCACGCAACGTGGCCGGACACGCGCGCCGGTTTCGGCGTCAGATTTGACGCAGGCCGTCGAAATCGACGATGTGTACGTGGCGGCCGTGCATTTCGATCAGGCCGCGCTTCTGGAACTTCGACAGCGTGCGGCTGACCGTTTCGAGCGTCATGCCGAGGAAGCTGCCGATGTCTTCGCGCGTCATCCGCAGGTTGAATTCGGTCGGCGAATAGCCGCGCTTCAGGTAGCGCGACGAAATGTCGAGCAGGAACGCGGCGACCCGTTCCTCGGCGTTCAGCGAACCGAGCAGCATCGCTTGCGACGTCTCGCGCATGATCTGCTCGCTCATCAGCTTGTGCATGCGCAGCTGCATCGAGCCGGCTTCGGAGCACAGCGACTTGAGCGCGCTGTACGGAATCACGCAGACGGAGCTGTCTTCGAGCGCGACCGCGGTGCGCGGATGCGCGTCGTCGCAAATGCCGTCGAGGCCGAGCGCTTCGCCGGCGAGGTGCAGACCGGTGACCTGCTCGCGGCCGTCGTGGCGCGTCGCGACCGTCTTCAGCGAACCGGAGCGCACGGCATACAGGTTGTCGAAGGCATCGCCTTCGCGGAACAGCGCTTCACCGCGTTTGACTGCGCGTGCGACGCAGATGACCGACTCGAGGCGGCTGAGCGCTTCGGGTGCCAGGCCCTGCGGCATGCACAAATGCCGCATCGCGCACGACGAGCAGTGCGCTGCCTGGCGGGGAGCCCAGCTGCCTGCGTGGGGCGCGGCGGCTTGGCGTGTGGCGACGGGCGTCAGCATGATCGTTTACTCCGGCGTTAAATCGACCAGATCATTGTCCCACCGCAACTTGCCGCTGTCGGGTGACAAAACGTCGCGATTCGCCGCACCCGCCGCGCGATGCTCAGCCTGGCTGTGTGTCGGCATGCGCGGCCGCCGGAATCAGCAGCACGGGCAGCGACGCATGCCGCACGCATTGCTCGGCGATGCTGCCGAGCACGAGCCGGCGGAAGCCGCGGCGGCCGTGCGTGCCGAGCACGAGCAGGTCGGCGCCGAACGCGCTCGCGGCTTCGAGGATCAGCGACGAGACGTCCGCAATCGACGACGCTTCGCCGAGCTTGGTTTCGCCCTTCACGCCGACGGCCTGCATGCTTTGCGTGAATTCCTTCGCGAGATCGTTGCCCTGCTCGAGGAGCTGGTCGCGCAGCAACGAAGGATCGTAGCCGGGCACGTTGTAGTAGATCGCGGCGTTCTCGACGACGTAGAACGGCTGCAACTCCGCGCCGTGCGATTGCGCGAGTGCGAGCGCGGCATCGAACGCGTGGCGGGAAGTGTCGCTGCCGTCGACGGCAACCAGAATACGCTTGTACATAGTGTCTCCGAGATGCGGGTGGAAAGGGAGCTGGCCGGATGGCCAGTTGAACGGTGCGCTGCTGCGAGGCAGAGTAGACGAATGTCGGCGACCTTGCAGCGCGGTGGCGCTCCGCTCGCAATCCGGTTCGCGGCCCGTCGGCCCGGTGCCTGCGCAACGAGCGGGCCGGCCAAGCGCCTGCATCGTCATTGAAGCGCAATCGGCGGCGAGGGTCGTGACACCGATCAAACGATGTGCGGATCAGGCGTGTGCGGGCGTACGGGCCGCCGGCTGGTTTCGGCATCGGGTTCGATGCTCGACGATGCAGAACGTCTGCTTGCGCGGACACCGCCGTCATCGCGGCTCATGTCCGCGTGCGATGACTGTGTGTGCTTCACCATGGTGCGTCGATCGGGTCGGCCATCTGCGATCGAAGGCGAAGCCGGCGCGACGTGCGATGCGTTCGAGACGTGCCGCGCGCCGCTTCGCAAACGACCAAACGACAGCTTAAAACGCTTGAGCTAACGCGGCGCCGGCGTCAGTTCGATCACCCGCTCAGGCCGGCGTGCGTGGCCGGGCCAGTGCCCGCCTCCATGCATCCGGTGCACCGCGCCGAGCGTTTCGCCGCCGACCGGCAGCGGCGCGTCGAAGCCTTTCTCGATCATCACGTAGCCTGCGCGCAGCGCGAGCGCAAGATGGTTGCCGTCCGGCCTGCTGTCGTATCCGGCGAAGCCGTCGCCGGATTCGGGCATGGCGTTGTCGAGCGACGCATTGCTCGTCGTGACCTGATCGGGTGAGATCGGTTCGCCGCGCGCGAGGCGCGCCGCTTCGCGGTTCTTGCCGTCGGTGTCGACGGTGCTGTCGTGGGTATCGTCGTTGTACAGCTCGATGCTGCGCGGATGTGCGGCGCGCATTTGTGCAGACGATTCCATCGCGAATCTCCTGGCGGCGAAGCGCTCCGGATCGAAGCAAGTCCCGTTCCGGGCACGACGGGAAAAGGCGCGCGGGCGGCCGCCGCAGCCGTGTCGCGCGCGCTGATTTGTCATGATTTATTTCAGCTAGAAGATGCGTTTTCTACAGAGTATGATTCTTTTCCGATGAAGCGGCGACAGGGGACGAAGGATGGCCGCTTCCGCCCATACCAGGGCGCCGCAACACCCTTAACACACGGGTAGTTAACAAGAAAGCAAGGGACTTGAGGTGGCGGACTCATGCAAGCGAATACTGCCTTCACACATCGCGGATATCTGTTGAATTGCGCGCCTGCGCGCGCCAGTGACGGTTCGTTCAAGCCCTACGTCGTGATCTCGCGATCGAGCGACGGGGAGCTTGTCGCCAACCGTTTCTTTCCATCGGAGCTTCAGTTCCATGACGAAGGTTCGGCGATCGCGCATGCCCGCGACTGGGCGGTGCGCTGGATCGACGCGAGCAGCGTCACGATCTGACGCCGGCGGCCGCTGCCGACGTTGGCCATCCGGCCGACCCTCCGGGGGCGGCTCGCGGGCGAAAAACGCGGTAATCTAACCAAACCGTCACTTTTATTTGCGGCCGTGCGCAGTCAGCGCGGGGCTGCCGCTTTTGCATATGTCGAAATCGCCTGCCCGTCACTGGGGCCTCGAAGAAATCGTTGCCGGCTTGCGCGAGTCGCGTGAGGAACTGCATCGCACCCGCCATCCGCGCGGCATCCGTGAACTGCCGTCCCGGGATGCGATATGCAAGATCGTCACCGGCCTGCGCGCGTCGATGTTCCCGACACATTACGGTGCGCCGGACCTGACCGACGAAAGCGTCGACTATTACGTCGGCCATACGCTGGAGAGCACACTGCGCGTGCTGTCCGAGCAGATCCGCCGCGCGTTGACGTTCCTGCCCGAGCATGTGGATACACCGCCTGCCGAACTCGAGGAACGCGCGTTCGACATCGCGCGCGAATTCGGCAAGCAGTTGCCGGCGATTCGCGCGCTGCTCGTCAGCGACATCCAGGCTGCCTACGCAGGCGACCCGGCCGCGCAGCACATCACGGAAATCCTGCTGTGCTACCCGGGCGTGCTGGCGATGATGCACCACCGGCTTGCGCATGCGCTGCATCGTCTCGGCGTGCCGCTGCTCGCGCGCTTCATCAACGAGATCGCACATTCGGCCACCGGCATCGACATCCACCCGGGCGCGCAAATCGGGCCGAGCTTCTTCATCGATCACGGCACCGGCGTGGTGATCGGCGAGACGGCGATCATCGGCGAGCGCGTGCGCGTCTACCAGGCCGTCACGCTCGGCGCGAAGAGTTTCCCGGCCGACGGCGACGGCGCGCTCGTGAAGGGCAATGCGCGTCACCCGATCGTCGAGGACGACGTGGTGATCTACGCGGGCGCGACGATTCTCGGCCGCGTGACGATCGGGCGCGGCTCGGTGATCGGCGGCAACGTGTGGCTCACGCACAGCGTGCCGCCGGGCACCAGCGTCGCGCAGAGCAAGGCGCGCGAAGGCGATCGGGCCGAGCGGCCGTAACGGCGTGGGAAGGGCGGCGCGGGCCGGCGTCGAACGGTGCGCAGCCCGTGCGACGCCGGTCTCTCGATGGTGTTTGCGTCAGGGCTTGCCGGCCGGCGAACGGTGCTTGTACAGCACGTCCTGATCGACGCGGATCAGGTTCTGTCCCGCGTCGACCACGAAATCCACGCCGTTGTACGCGCTGCCCGTCAGCAGCAGGATCGCGCGCGCGACGTCATCGGGCCCGGCGATGCGCGCAAGCGGCGTCGACGCGCGGCTCGCGTGTTCGAAATCGGCCTGGGTCTGGTCGTCGCTCGGCAGCATCAGGCCCGGGAACACCGCGTTCACGCGCAGCACCGGCGCGGCCGACAGCGCGAGCATCTGCGTCAGGTTGCCGAGCGCGGCCTTCGCGACCGTGTAGCTGAAGTGGTCGCGATGGAAGTTTTCCTTGATCTTCTGGTCGATCACGTTCACGACCACGCCCTGCGTGCCGGCTGCGCGCGCCCGTTCGTAGAATGCGCGCGTGAGCAGGATCGGCGCGCGGCAATTGACGGCCCAGGCCTGGTCGAACGCGGCGAGGTCGAAGCCCGGGAAGTGGTCCTGCCAGAACACCGATGCGTTGTTGATCAGCACGTCGAGGCGGCCGAAGCGCGCGTAGACGTCGCCGATCAGCGCGTCGACCTGCGCGGCGTCGGACAGGTCCGCCCGTAGCGCCGCCGAATCGGTCCCGCGCGCGGCGATCGCATCGGCGGCCGCGTGTGCCGCGTCGGCCGACCGGTCGAAGTGGATCGCGGTGCGGTAGCCCTGCGCAGCGAAAAACTCGGCGAATGCGCGCCCGGCCCGGCGCGCGGCGCCGGTCACGAGCACCACGGGCGCATCTGCCGCTTGCTTCGTCGACGCCATTTACGTATTCGTCAGGTTCACGGAGGACGGGTTCGCGACGATCGACAGGAATTCGCGTCGCGTCGATGGATCGGTGCGGAACGTGCCGAGCATGCGCGACGTGACCATCTCGACGCCCGGCTTGTGAATGCCGCGCGTCGAGATGCACTGGTGCGCGGCTTCGAGGATCACGCCGACGCCTTTCGGCTGCAGCACGTCGAACAGCGTGTCGGCGATCTGCACGGTCATCTTTTCCTGGATCTGCAGGCGCTTCGCGAACGCATCGACGAGCCGCGCGAGCTTCGAGATGCCGACGACTCGGTGATTCGGCAGATACGCGACGTGCGCGCGGCCGATGATCGGCACCATGTGGTGCTCGCAGTAGCTCTCGAAGCGGATGTCCTTCAGCACGATCATCTCGTCGTAGCCGTCGACCTCGCTGAACGTGCGCGCGAGGATGTCGCGCGGTTCGATCGCATAGCCGGCGAAGAACTCCTCGTACGCGCGCACGACGCGCGCGGGCGTGTCGACGAGGCCTTCGCGCGCCGGATCGTCGCCGGCCCAGCGCAGCAGCACGCGGACAGCTTCCTCGGCCTCCGAACGGCTCGGCCGGGATGCGGCCGGTTCGGGCCGCGAGGATTTCTTACCCATGTATTCGCTCCATCGAGGACGGCCGCCTGCGGCGGCGCAATGGGGAGCATTGTTTCATGCTTTCGGCGCTCGTGCGTCACGAGGCGGCGCCGCGCCCGCTCACTTCGGCCACTCGTCCTGCTCGTCGTTGAACAGCGACGCGACGACGCCGCGCAGCCACGCGGTGCGCGGATCGTTGTGGAACTTGCGATGCCAGTGCTGCTTCAGGTCGAAGCGCGGCAGCGACAGCGGCGGCTCGACCGGCGTGATGAACGCGTGCTCGGCCGCATACGCGTAGCCGATCGCGTGCGGCACCGTCGCGATCAGGTCGGTGCGGCTCAGGATGAACGGCAGGCTCATGAAGTGCGGCGTCTCGAGCACCGCGCGGCGATGCATCCGCTGCTTCGCGAGGTATTTCTCGAGCACTTCCTGGCTGCGTCCTTCCGCGCGCACCACCGCATGGCCGCACGCGAGAAACTGCTCGACCGTGAACGGCCGCGCCCGTTCGAGCGGATGGCCGCGCCGCATCAGGCACACGAAGCGGTGCGTGAACAGCCGCTGCTGGAAGAAGTTGTTGCCGTCGAGATCGGGGAAGTAGCCGACCGCGAGATCGAGCGAACCGGCTTCGAGGCCGCGCCCGACTTCATCGTGCGAGAGCGACACCGAGCGCAGGTTCGCATGCGGCGCGCGCGCCGAGAACGCCTGCAGCAGCTTCGGCAGGAACACGATCTCGCCGACGTCCGACAGCGCGATCGAGAACGTATACGTGCTCGCCGCCGGATCGAAATCGTGCGGCGCGACGAGGCCGCGCTCGATCTGCGCGAGCGCGTCGCGCGCGGCGGGCAGCAGCGCCTGCGCGCGCGGCGTCGGCTCCATGCCGCGCGACGTGCGCACGAACAGCGGGTCGCCGAAGTATTCGCGCAGGCGGCCGAGCGCGGCGCTCACGCGCGGCTGGCTCACGCCGAGCAGGTCGCCGGCGCGGCTCACGTTGCGCGCGTCGTCGAGCGCGACGAGGTAGGGAATCAGGTTCAGATCGAGCGTTTCCATCACGACACCAATATTCGCGAAACGTATACAACTTATCTCCTGAATCGCGTTGCCGCATAGTCGGGAAAGCGCTGAAATTCGTTTCACTATTCGAATCAATGTTCAGCTTTGCATGGGACCGGGGTAAGCGCTGAAGCGCTAACTCCGGTCGACAAGGAGACAAACATGCGTACCCAAGTCGCGATCATCGGCGCCGGTCCGTCCGGCCTTCTGCTTTCCCATTTGCTGCGCCTGCAAGGCGTCGATTCCATCCTCGTCGAAGCGCGTTCGCGGGAGTACTGCGAGAACCGCATTCGCGCCGGCGTGCTGGAGCAGGGCACCGTCGACACGCTGAACGAAGCCGGCCTCGGCGACCGGATGCGCCGCGAAGGGCTCGAACATCACGGCATCGAGCTGCTGTTCGGCGGCCAGCGCCACCGCATCGACCTGACCGGGCTCACCGGCGGGCGCGCGATCACCGTCTACAGCCAGCACGAAGTGGTGCGCGACCTGATCGCGGCCGGCGTCGAGCATGGCCATCAAATGCACTTCGAAGTGAGCGACGTCGCGGTGCACGACGTCGACGGCGACCAGCCGTTCGTCACGTTCAAGCACGCGGACGGCCGCGCGGAGCGCATCGACTGCGACTACATCGCCGGCTGCGACGGCTTTCACGGCATCGCGCGGCAGGCCATTCCCGCCGAACGGCAGCGCACGTTCGAGCGCGTCTACCCGTATGCGTGGCTCGGCATCCTCGCCGATGCGGCGCCGTCGCTCGACGAACTCGTGTATGCACACCACGAACGCGGCTTCGCGCTCTTCTCGATGCGCTCGCCCACCGTCACGCGGCTCTACCTGCAATGCAAGCCGGACGAGAACCTCGACGAATGGTCCGATGCGCGGATCTGGGACGAGATGCATACGCGTTTCTCGAACGACACGGGCTGGACGCCGGCCGAGGGCCGCATCACGCAGAAGAGCGTGACGCCGATGCGCAGCTTCGTGTCCGAGACGATGCAGTACGGCCGCCTGTTCCTCGCGGGCGACGCCGCGCACATCGTGCCGCCGACGGGCGCGAAGGGGATGAACCTCGCGGTGGCCGACGTCCGCGTGCTGGCCCGCGCGCTCGGCGCGCGCTACCGCCGCGGCGACACGGCGCGGCTCGACGCGTATTCGGCAACCTGCCTCGAACGCGTGTGGCGCGCCGAGCATTTCTCGTACTTCATGACGAACATGCTGCACCCGTCCGCGGACGACACGCCGTTCGTCAATCGCCTGAAAGTGGCCGAACTGAAGTACGTGACGCGCTCCCGGGCCGCCGCGCAGGCGCTCGCCGAGAACTACGTCGGGCTGCCGTTCGACGACGACGCGGCCCCCGAGGGAACCCGCCTTGACAACGCGCTGTGCACGACTCTATGATCGGCCATCGTTCGCTAATCGAATCTAGGTTCGCTTAGCGAACATTCGCCGGGTCCGGATACGGGTCCGGCGCGGCACGCGAGACGCGCGTGTTCCCTCGACAGGCCG
This sequence comes from Burkholderia stagnalis, assembly GCF_039848545.1. NCBI lineage: Bacteria > Pseudomonadati > Pseudomonadota > Betaproteobacteria > Burkholderiales > Burkholderiaceae > Burkholderia > Burkholderia stagnalis. The sequence goes on along the minus strand of NZ_CP156686.1, from coordinate 2,720,233 downwards.
CGCATCGTGCCGCGGGTACGTATCAGGAAGAGACATGGTCAACAAGATTTTCGAATCGCTTCAGTCGGCGGTCGCCGACGTTCACGACGGCGCGACGATCATGATCGGCGGCTTCGGCACGGCCGGCATGCCGTCCGAGCTGATCGACACGCTGATCGAGCAGGGCGCGCGCGACCTGACGATCGTCAACAACAACGCGGGCAACGGCGAGATCGGCCTTGCGGCGCTGCTGAAGGCGAAGCGCGTGCGCAAGATCATCTGTTCGTTTCCGCGCCAGAGCGATTCGCAGGTGTTCGACGCGCTGTACCGTGCGGGCGAGCTCGAGCTGGAGCTCGTGCCGCAGGGCAACCTCGCGGAGCGCATCCGCGCGGCGGGCGCGGGCATCGGCGGCTTCTTCACGCCGACCGGCTTCGGCACGAAGCTGGCCGAAGGCAAGGAGACGCGCGTGATCGACGGCAAGCAGTATGTGTTCGAGACGCCCATCCACGCCGATTTCGCGCTCGTGAAGGCGTACAAGGGCGATCGCTGGGGCAACCTCGTGTATCGCAAGACCGCGCGCAACTTCGGGCCGATCATGGCCAGCGCCGCGAAGGTCGCGATCGTCCAGGTGTCGGAAGTCGTGCCGCTTGGCGCGCTGAACCCGGAACACATCGTGACGCCGGGCATCTTCGTGCAGCGCGTCGTCGAAGTGCCGCAGGCCACGCATGCGGCCGAGCTGGCCGCCGAACGTGCCGCATCCCAAGCCGCCTGACCGTCGGAGGAAAATCCAGATGAAACGACTGACCCGCGATGAAATGGCCAAGCGCGTCGCCCAGGACATTCCCGAAGGCGCGTACGTGAACCTCGGCATCGGCGTGCCGACGCTGGTGGCGAACCACCTCGACCCGAGCAAGGAAATCTTCCTGCACAGCGAGAACGGCCTGCTCGGCATGGGCCCGGCGCCCGCGCCCGGCGAGGAAGACGACGAGCTGATCAACGCCGGCAAGCAGCACGTGACGCTGCTCACCGGCGGCGCCTATTTCCACCATGCCGATTCGTTCGCGATGATGCGCGGCGGCCATCTCGACTACTGCGTGCTCGGCGCGTTCCAGGTGTCCGCGAGCGGCGACCTCGCGAACTGGCACACCGGCGCGCCCGACGCGATTCCGGCCGTCGGCGGCGCGATGGATCTCGCGATCGGCGCGAAGCAGGTGTTCGTGATGATGGAGCACCTGACCAAGCAGGGTGAGAGCAAGATCGTCGCGCAGTGTTCGTATCCGGTCACGGGCGTGCAGTGCGTGAGCCGCATCTATACGGATCTGGCCGTGCTCGACGTGACGCGCGACGGCCTCGCGGTGACCGAGATCTTCACCGACCTGTCGTTCGACGCGTTGCAGAAGCTGACCGGTGTGCCGCTGATCGATGCAACGCAGAAGGTTGCCGCCTGAACCGGGCGCAGCCGGCGTGCGCACCGAAGCGCACGCCGGCGCGCTTCGGTGGACAATAAGCGCACCCTGTTTCCCGACCTGACGCCATGCTCGAAGACAGCGCCCGCCTGACCTCCCTCATCTGCGGCACCGAGCCGCTCAACCGGATCTGGTCGCCCCGTGCGACCGTCCAGCGCATGCTCGACGTCGAGGCGGCGCTCGCGCGTGCGCTGGCCGCGCAGCAGGTGATTCCCGCCGCCGCCGTCGCGCCGATCGAGCGCGCGTGCCGGGCCGACCAGCTCGATGCCGACGCGCTCGCGCGCGACGCCGCGCTCGGCGGCAACCTCGCGATTCCGCTCGTCAAGCAGCTGACCGCGCGCGTGAAAGCCGACGACCCCGAGGCCGCGAAGTTCGTGCACTGGGGCGCGACGAGCCAGGACATCATCGATACCGCCACCGTTTTGCAGCTCCGCGACACGCTCGACGTGCTCGAACCGATGCTCGAAACGGCCTGCGCATCGCTCGCCGCGCTGGCGCGCGCGCATCGCGCGACGCCGACGATCGGCCGCACGTGGCTGCAGCAGGCGCTGCCGATCACGCTCGGCCTGAAGTTCGCGCAATGGCTCGATGCGCTGCTGCGCCACCGCGCACGGTTCGCCGAATTGCGCGCGCGGGCGCTGGTGCTGCAGTTCGGCGGCGCGGCGGGCACGCTCGCGAGCCTGCGCGAGCACGCGCGCGGCGTGTCTGCGGCGCTCGCCGGCGACCTGACGCTCGCGCTGCCCGCGGTGCCGTGGCATACGCAGCGCGACCGCATCGCGGAGGCCGCGTCGTGCTTCGGCATGCTGACCGGCACGCTCGGCAAGATCGCGCGCGACGTGTCGCTGCAGATGCAGACCGAAGTCGGCGAACTCGGCGAACCGGCCGCGGCCGGCAAGGGCGGCTCGTCGACGATGCCGCACAAGCGCAACCCGGTCGGCTGCGCGGCCGTGCTGACCGCCGCGGTGCGCGCGCCGGGCCTCGTCGCGACGGTGTTCGCGGGGATGGTCCAGGAGCACGAGCGCGCGCTCGGCGGCTGGCAGGCCGAATGGGACGCGCTGCCGGACCTCGCGCGCCTGACCGGCGGCGCGCTCGCGCAGATCGCGCAGATCGTCGCGGGCCTCGACGTCGACACCGAACGCCTGGCTTCCAATCTCGGCCTGACGCGCGGCCTGATCCTCGGCGAAGCGGTGATGCTCGCGCTCGGCGACAAGATCGGCCGGCTCGATGCGCACCACGTCGTCGAGCACGCGTCGAAGGAAGCGGTGCGCACCGGCGCGACGCTGTTCGACGTGCTCGCCGCCGACGCCACCGTCTCCGCCCATCTGTCGCGCGACGCGCTGGCGCGTCTGCTCGATCCCGCTCATTACGTCGGCGAGGCGCAGGCCTTCGTCGATGCCGTGCTCGCGGCCTATGCGAGCCCGAACCCGCAAGGAGAACACTGATGCCTTTCGCCACTGTCAACGGCGTGCAACTGCATTACCGGATCGACCGCGCCGCGCGCGACGACGCGCCGTGGCTCGTCTTCTCGAACTCGCTCGGCGCCGACCTGCAGATGTGGGCGCCGCAGATCCGCCCGCTCGCGCAGCATTTCAACATCCTGCGCTACGACACGCGCGGCCACGGCCATTCCGCCGCGCCGGCCGGCTCGTACACGATCGACCAGCTCGCGGGCGACGTGATCGGCCTGCTCGATCACGTCGGCATCGCGCGCGCGCATTTCTGCGGGATCTCGATGGGCGGCCTGACGGGCGCGGCGCTCGCCGCGCGCTTCCCGTCGCGGATCGGCCGCGCGGTGCTCGCGAACACCGCCGCGAAGATCGGTTCGCCGGAAGTGTGGGCGCCGCGCGCGCAAAAGGCGCGCACCGAGGGGATGCTGGCACTCGCCGATGCGGTGCTGCCGCGCTGGTTCACGAACGCGTTCTTCGAGCGCGAGCCGCGCCTCGTCGACGCGATCCGCGACACGTTCGTGCACACCGACAAGGACGGCTACGCAGCGAATTGCGACGCGCTGAATGCCGCGGACTTGCGCGAGGAAGTGAAGGGCATCGCGCTGCCGGTGCTCGTCGTGACGGGCGCGCACGACCTGTCGACGCCGCCGGACCAGGGCCGCGCGCTCGCGGCGGCGATTCCGGGCGCCAAACATGTCGAATTCGACGCCGCGCACATCTCGAACATCGAATGCACCGACGGCTTCAACCGTGCGCTGCTCGATTTCCTGACCGCCTGAGCCGAGGAGCCCGCGATGGACGACCAGCAACGTTACGAAGCCGGGATGAAGGTGCGCCGCGCGGTGCTCGGCGACGCGCACGTCGACCGCTCGATCGAGAACCGCACCGAAGTGACCGAGGAGTTCCAGAACCTGATCACGCGCTATGCGTGGGGCGAGATCTGGACGCGTGAAGGGCTGCCGCGCCACACGCGCAGCCTGCTGACGATCGCGATGATGGTTGCGCTGAACCGCGGCGAGGAACTGGCGCTGCATCTGCGTGCCGCGCGCAACAACGGCGTGACGCGCGACGAGATCAAGGAAGTGCTGCTGCAGACCGCGATCTATTGCGGCGTGCCGGCGGCGAACTCGGCGTTTCATCTCGCGGACCGGATCTTCAAGGAACAGGACGGGGCCGCCTAGGACGGCCGGTCAGGCGGGGCTGCCTGAGGCGGCTCGCATCGGCGGGCCGTCGACAACACACGCGCCGGCAGAGCATCGGCGCGCAGCGCATCGTCGAAGGTGCGCAATAAAGGAACGGCGCGGCAGAGAGACCGCGCCGATTACATATCATGCATGCGACCCGAGAAAGCGCCGAAGCGCCGACTCCGGTCGACAGGAGACAGGCGATGAATCGCACCCCGGTCGTCAACGTACAGACCTTCATCAACGAGCAGCCGTTCGGCGGCTTTCAGTGGCTCATCTTTGCGATGTGTTTCGTGATCGTCCTGCTGGACGGTTTCGATACCGCCGCGATCGGCTTCATTGCCCCGTCGTTGCTGACCGAATGGCATCTGACCAAGCCGGATCTCGCGCCGGTGCTCAGCGCCGCGCTGTTCGGCCTCGCGTGCGGTGCGCTCGTGTCGGGCCCGCTGTCCGATCGTCTCGGCCGCCGTGCGCTGCTGCTCGGCTCGGTGTTCCTGTTCGGCGCCGCGTGCCTCGCGTCCGCGTTCTCGTCGGGCATCGGGCAGCTCACGGTGCTGCGCTTCGTCACCGGCGTCGGCCTGGGCGCCGCGATGCCGAATGCGGTCACGATGATGGGCGAGTTCTGCCCCGACAAGCGCCGCGCGACCGTGATCAACCTGATGTTCTGCGGCTTTCCGCTCGGCGCGGCGTTCGGCGGTTTCCTCGCCGCATGGATGATTCCGCACTTCGGCTGGCGCAGCGTGCTGGTGCTCGGCGGCGTGACGCCGCTGGTGCTCGGCGTGCTGCTGCTCGTCAAGATGCCGGAGTCGGTGCGCTTCATGGTCGCGAACAGCCGGCCCGTCGACCGGATCCGCGCGACGCTCGCGCGCATTTCGCGCGATGCGCTGAACGCCGGCGCGTTCGTGCTGACCGAGGCCGCGCCGCAGACGGGCAGCAAGGGCGTCGGCGTCGTGCTGTCGCGCTCGTACGTCGTCGGCTCGGTGATGCTGTGGATCGCGTACTTCATGGGCCTCGTGATCTTCTACGCGTCGATCAACTGGATGCCGATCCTGCTGAAGGATGCCGGCCTCACCCCGAAGAGCGCGACGCTGATCTCCGCGCTGTTCCCGCTCGGCGGCGTCGGGGCCGTGCTGTGCGGCGTGCTGATGGACCGCTTCAACGCGAACCGCGTGATCGCCGTGTGCTATGCGCTGACGGCCGTCAGCGTGGCTGCGATCGGGCAGGCGGTCGGCAACGTCGGGCTGCTGGTGCTGGTCGTGTTCATTGCCGGCGTGCTGATGAATACCGCGCAATCGTCGATGCCCGCGCTCGCGGCGGCGTTCTATCCGACCGAAGGGCGCGGCACCGGCGTCGCATGGATGCTCGGCGTCGGGCGCTTCGGCGGGATCGCGGGGTCGTTCCTCGTCGCCGAGCTGACGCGCCGGCACTTCACGTTCGCGGGCGTGTTCGCGACGATCGCCGTGGCCGGCGTGCTGTCGTGCGTCGCACTGCTGATCAAGCAGTCGGCGCGGCCGTACGAGGTCGCGCCGTCCACGGGCAACGCGGAGTCGCTCGGGCACTGAGCGGGATCAGGCGGGCGGCGCGCGATGGCGCGCCGTCGTCACTCCTCCGTGTCGTGTTCCTTGACGAAGCGGCGCAGATACGCGCGCAGCGCCGCTTCCCGGCTGCGATGATCGGCGGCGTTCGGGGAGCCCATCTCCTCTTCCTCGCCGAACAGCGTCGGCGGCGCCGCATACGTGCCGACTTCGATGTCTTCGCGCAATATCCGGATGTCGTGCGTCAGTTGGTGGTATTCGGCGATCCAGTGCATCCCTTCGATGTGTTCGCCCGTTCTCAGCAGCGGCTTCATCGGCGTTCTCCCGACAAGAGCGGCTCGACCTTCCTGCCGGTTTCGCGCGCCCGGAATCCAAGCGTACGCCTGCATGCGGCGAATCTCAACGGGCGCGCCGGCGCGCTCACTGCGGCAGCAGATGCGCGACGAGCGGATACAGGGACAGGATCAACAGCACCGCCATCGTGACGTTGAACATGCGCAGCGCACGGGGATTCGACAGGAAGTGCCGCAGGCCCTGGCCGAACGCGGCCCACAGGCTGATGCACGGGAACCCGATCAGGATGAACACGACGGCCATCCACGCGGCGTTCATTCCGTAGTCGGCGGACAGCTGGACCGTCGTCGCGGCGGTCAGCACCATCATCCACGCCTTCGGATTGACCCACTGGAACGCGGCGGCTTCGACGAACGTCATCGGCCGCGCCTTGCCGCCGTGCGCCTTGACCTCGCCGGACGTGCCGATCCGCCACGCGAGATACAGCAGGTAGACGACGCTTGCGGCTTCCAGGATCGTGTACAGCACGGGTACACGTTTGAATACTTCGCCGAGACCGAAACCGACGCACAGCATCAGGATCGCGACGCCGATGCTGATGCCGAACAGGTGCGGCATCGTGCGGCGGAACCCGAAGTTGACGCCGGACGCGAGCAGCATCGTGTTGTTCGGGCCGGGCGTGATCGACGTGACGAGCGCAAACAGCATGCCGGCGGGCAGCGCGCTCAGGGTGAGGAATTCCATCGCGGTGTTCTCCATCGGTGAGGCGGGTGATGGAGGCAGTTTAGCGACAGTTGACGGTACAGTAACGGTACAGTTTGGCGGACGAATGCCGGTACGGGGTGGGTGATGTGGGCTCTCGGAGGTTGTTGTTGTTGTTGTCTCTCAGAAAAGATGTCCGCAGTCTCAATATGTTGTCTTTGAATAAAAGGCAGCGTCCCACGCGTTGGGGATGAGATCTGACTCGCTCTGCGAGAATCGGCGGGTCAATATTTGTCAGTGTGGGATTTTGACGCAATGTTAGATCGACATCATCGCGTCGTTGTTGCTGCACTGAGGACATTTAACCGCCACTTCACTTCGAGCGCTTATCGGCAGAGGCAGGAGCGGGGAGCGCGAACGGCTAACGCTAAGCTACGCAGAACATAACTCGGCCAGATCTCCCTCCAGCTGCGTTCGTCGGAAGTGACATGCCAGCGATGACATGAGCCACATATTGGCCATCCATGTCGATCTGCTACCTAGCTTGGACTTGCACTAAAAGTGTAACTTTCACACAACGGATGCCTGTCGGCTGTCGGAAGCCGATCATCCGTCGCCGAAAATTTGATCGCCTTTTGAACACCTATTGATCCATTTTTCCGAATTTCTCCACACACGCCGTCCAGAAGTTTGATTAATGAGTTGACCCTAATCGAGGAACGTCAGAGCCGGGACTTGTACAAAAAGGGAAATTATTTTCTTCTCATTTTCTGCGCCTCCATAACACGCCCCACTATTTTTCAATTCACACGAGACTTCTTCTGCCTGTGTTATTGCGCAGAAAAAGAAAAATTCCCTTGCCGGCCGGCTGGGTCACGGCATAGATTTGGAGATAGGAAACATCAAGGTGAGAAGCAATGACCCCGTTCTCGAATGCATTAGTGCATTACCGAAAGCGCGCCGGACTCAGTCAGACGAATCTGGCCAAGCAACTCGGGGTCGCGATCCAGTACGTGTGGAAGCTCGAGCGCGGAGTGAAACCGCCGCCGTCGCTTGAGCAAATCGAGCGCATCGCCGCGGCATTGGACATGGGCGAAGCCGATGTCGCTTCATTGCTCGATGCGGCCCGGGATTCACAAAAAAAGCTGCGGCTACCTGACGACCTGCACTCGGATACGTTGCGTCTGATCAATCGCCTGGTGCGAGCGTCGACACGTCTGAACGGTGACGAAGTCACCATGCTTGATGAACTGGTGACGAGGCTGGACCGGTAACGTCATCGGAAAATGCCCTTCTTCATCAACCTATTCGATTAGGAGTACTGCCTATTAGACAGAAAAGAAAAAACCAACCCATCTAGGACGGATTGGTTCTTTCGACCCGGATGAGCGGGGCAATGCTGAAGCCTAAGCAATTTCAGTATAGCCCCCTCCTCATTCGCGTCAAGCCCAAACTCGTCTCCTAGTTGCGTGGAAGTGACATCCGCGCGGCCGGCGCTCGTCCAGTCGGACTGGCGCCCCCTACATTCACGCGCCCAAAAAAGGCGCAGGAGACATCACCATGCCTTCCCACGATACCCGCAGTGGTGGGAATTTTCGAGGTTTCACGCCTTCCGTCAAAAACGCTTGCTCGATGCCTTGGTACTCGCTTGCCGAAGAGGCATCGACCCTCTTGCTCGAGTTCAGCCCGGAGGTACTGCGCTTTCGCAGCGCTCAAGATAGAACATTTCTTTTCCGCGAGGCCGGCCAGACTTTTCGGTACACGCCCGACTACGAAATTGTGCGTCGCGACGGTTCGACTGTCTTCGTCGAAGCCAAGCCTGCAAAGGATTTACAAAAACCTTCAGTGCAGGCCCGCATGGCGCGTTCGAGAGCCGTCCTCGCACAGCATGGATACGCCCTTTTCATTTGGGATGAACGCACCTACATCTGTGGCACGCGTCACGAGACGCTGCGGCTCTTGCGGCCGTGGCGGGGGCGAATGTCGCCCGAGCGGATCCGGGAAGCACAGAGGCTCGTTGAAAAGAAGCATCCGAAGACTTTCCGAAACCTGGTGCATCTGGCTCGTACGCGCGACGTCGCGTTGACCTGGATCGCCAATGGTGCCGCGGGTATCGATCTCGATGTGCCGCTGACCTCGGACGCAGCCATTTACGTCGCTCCTTCGGAGGTGCGTCATGCAAAAATTTTTGCTTAAGCGTGGCGTCGAATTCCAGGAGGGAGAATACGTCTGGCGTGTTCAGGGCGCGCTTCCCGATGGTCGAATCGAGTTCAGCTCTGACTACGGCTCGCCGATACGCGTACACGAAACTGAAGTCTGGGAACGACACGGCAACGGGCGATGGTCGGTCAGAATCGAGTCGCTGCTCGAAACGGGGGCGTCGCCGATCATAGTCGTCCGACGCGATGTCTCCACCTTCGAAGAAAAAGATCTCGTTGTGATGCGCGCGAGGCTCGCCTACCTGAGAGCTGTCGAGGAAGCGAAATGCTCGCGCGTTCGCGAGGTCGAAACCGTCATTAAACGGGTAGCGTGCGAAGCGGGTGCATTGACGCCACCAAACTATCGAACCTTCTGCCGCTGGAGAAAGCGCTATCGGCATTCAGGTGATGTCATGGACGTGGTGCCGCGACATGAAAACAAGGGACGACGTGAAATCCTTGATGGTCCGCTGCTCACGCTGGTCGAAGATGTCATAGAAACGCACTATCTCAATGGCCAGAAACTCAACGTCGCGAGATTGTACGATCAAGTAGAGGAGGCCATTGACGCTCATAACGAACGTGATCCGGAAAACCCGTTACCCACGATCAGTCAAGCGACACTTTATCGCCATGTGGGGAAACTGAACGACTATCTCGTCACTGCGGCCCGGGAGGGCCGCACCGAAGCACTGAAGAGGTACCGGCCAGTGTTGCGCCGGCTCAAGACAAAGCGGCTCAATGAGCGGTGGGAGATTGATCACACGCCGGTGAACTTGCTGTGCGTCTGTGAGCGCACCCGCATGGTCATCGTTCGCCCCGTACTGACACTGATCATTGATGCGCACACTCGCATGGTGATGGGGTTTCATATCGGGGCGCGCTCACCAGGCCAGGAGGAGGTCGGATGGGCAATGCAAATGGCCATGCTCAGCAAGCGCGATCTGTTGAATCGATTGGGCCTAGGACACCTTGAATGGCTGGCGCGAGGTGTGGCCGAGATGGTCTTTGGCGACAACGCTTGGGAATTCCACGGCTCTGCCACGCGTTCAGGCTGTGATGAGTTAGGGATTTCACTTGTGTACTGCCCGAAGCGTGCACCCTGGTTCAAAGGCCGCGTCGAACGGTTCATGCGCACGATCGCGGAACAACTCTTCCATTTGATTCCCGGAACGACTTGGTCGAATACCAGGGATCGTGGAGAGTACCCGTCCGAGAAGCTTGCGTGCGTGACGCTCGAGGAACTGACGGTGTTTGTCGTGCGCTGGATTGTGGAGTGTTATCAGCACGCACCTCATCGCGGCTTGAAGGGCAAGACGCCGGCTCAGGCATGGCAGGAAAGCGCACGGCTGACCCCTATCTACATGCCGGCCGATCCCGATCAGCTTTCCGTTGCGTTCACGAACACCATCATGCGGCCGATCACGAACAGCGGCGTGACATTCGATCACCTGTCCTACAACTCCAGCGCGCTTCAGTTGCTGCGTCACGGCATCCCCGACGATGAAAAAGTCAAGGTTCGGTATTTCAACGAGCAGACCGGCTACGTCTACGTATATGACCCACGACAGAAGGAATATTTTCGCGTTGATTGTACCGATCCGGATTACACGAAGGACTTGACCAGATGGATGCACAACGAAGTCACTGGTGCCATGCACGACAGCCGAGTCGATATCAACCCTGTCGCGCTGCGTAAGGCACGTATTCGTCTCGCGGACGATATTGCCAAGGCGGAGCTTGATCAGAAACTCAAGAAGCGCAAATGGGTTGCGCAGATCAAGGGGAAGTCGAGCAAGGAAATTGTGTTCGGAGCCGCTGGGGGGGGCGCCATGGGCAATTCCGCTCAGTCCGATCAAGCGGACTCCATGGTCGTCAGATTCGATAGTGTTCCTGAATTTTCAGTCATGAAGCGTTCAGAACGGTAAGGAGATCATCATGAAACGATTCAATGTCCGTAAAAGCATCGTCGAACATCCGGATTTCGTTGCTGCGCTCAAGAGTATCGAGGACGTTCATCAGTGGCTGCGGGAATCCGGCGAGGCCGGTTGTCTGGCCACGATCGGGGAGTCTGGCGCCGGAAAGTCGACGGTGCTCGAATGCTATCGCGCCAAATTCCCGGTGCGAGAGGAGGTCCTGCGCCGGCACGTGCCCGTGCTCTACGTCATCGTGCCCGCAGTGCCAACCGTTCGGTCTCTTGCAGAGGCGATCCTGATTGCCTTGGGCGAGATTCCGCAAGTCGGTCAATCGAGCGCGCGCCTGACGGAGCAGATTGTCAAGCTGGTGCACGGTTGTGGCGTCGAGATCATCATGCTCGACGAGTTCCAGCACTTTGTCGAGGGCGATCGTCGTTCGTTGAGACAGGTCGCAAACTGGTTGAAGGTGCTGCTGGACCGGCTCCCGGCCGCTGTTGTGCTCGCCGGGCTTCCATCGCTGCTGGGTGTGCTGCGGGTCAACGGACAGTTGAGACGTCGTTTCTCGCGCGTGACGGAGATCCGTCGGTTCGATGTGAACACCCAAGAGGGCGCTCAGACGTTTATTGGTGTGATGCAGGCGCTTGCCAAGGATATGCCCCTGCCGATGATGGACATTGCTGACAAGCGGGTTGCGATGAAGCTGTACTACGCGAGTGCGGGCCTCGTGGATTACATGTGCAAGCTGTTGAACGGCGCTTACCAGATCGCCGAACGACGCGGTGCGAAAGCCGTCGCACTACATGATTTCGCCGCAGCTTTCCGCGTTCACATCTGGAAGGATGCGCCCCCGTCGCGCAATCCCTTCGATGCGAAGTTCAATGGTGTGCCGCTCGACCAACCGGGTGAGCCGTTTGCGGGAGACGTGCAATGACGACCCCTCTTCTTCTTAGCGTCACACCGCGTCGCGGCGAATCGCTCTCCTCGGTGCTGCATCGCGTTGCTGAAGTCAATGGGCTGAATGGGCCAGGGATGGTGCTGCGGCGGGCGGGCGTGGCCGCAGCTCGGCCGCGTTTCCCGTCGGAGGTCGATGCGCTTGCCCGTGTTTGCCGGCTTTCCCCGAAACTGGTCCGTGCGATGACACCGATGAGCGTAGGCGCGATGGACTGTAACGAGGTGAAGCACCCGAAGATCAGCTTGTACGGTCACTGGGTTGAGCCCGATGCAATCCTGGTTGGCACCAACGAGCGCGTATGCCCGATGTGTATCGCCGAGCACCGACATGTGCTGGGCGTGAATGCTTACGTATTCGCGACGTGCTGCGCTGTCCACGGCCTCCAACTCCTCGATCGCTGTCCGGGCTGTCGACGTGATGTGTCGTCCATGCGGCCGGGTCTGGCGCGTTGTCAGTGCGGGACGGATCTCGGGTCGGCCGCGTGTCAACTCGCGACGCCGGACGAATTGATGATCACACGGCTCATCGATCGACGCTGGCGCATGAGCTTTGAGCATGACGTGCGGGACTGTCCGTCAGGCGTCCCTTCCGATTTCGCCGCGCTTGACCTTGGGGAGTTGCTGCGTGTGCTTTCGTTTCTCTATCGCGTCAGTGGTGCAACGAGCGGGTCGAAAGACAAGGGGTTGCGCTCGAAGGCTATTCATGAGCTTGCGCCGCGCATGCAGAAAATCGGACGGATCATGTCGGACTGGCCTCGAGGATTCGCGGACCTGGTCAACGCAGAACGGCAATACCGACCTCGGTCGGGTTCGATCCTGAGCTCGGTCCGAAGCGTTGAGCACATTTCCTTGCGTTTGTTCACGGAGTTGCCGGAGCCACCGTTCGCATTCCTTCATCGCGCATTGGTCGACGCAATAGGCGGTCCGGTGGTGCAGGCCGTGTGACGCGGTGTTCTCAATGAACCGTGGCGATCCGATTCGAATCGGATCGCCACGGGTTCCGGCATGGGACTTCGAATCTGGGTGAGGTGAATATCATGAAAACGTGTCGTTGCGGCACATGGCGATCCGAATGTATGGTCGAGCACGTGCCAGAGGCGGTCTGGAACAGGCTTGTGAATCTTGTGCAGAAAATGGTCAACGAGTCAGGCGAACCGGACGGGTTTGACGCGAAACGGTGGTTGTGTACATGGCTACACGAAGAGGTTCCGTCGCTCGGGTGGAAGAAGCCGGTCACGTACCTCGATACCGCCGACGGAGAGGAGCTGGTGGCTCTGACGCTGCAGAGCATGCAGACAGGCGCCTACCGCTAGGAACGAGCACTGAATCGATCTGGAGTTCGATATGGAAAATCAAAGTTGGGTGCCGTGCTCCGCAAGGCCAGCGAATGCGATGTCACGGCTGCCGCTTGCGCTTCGCGTCGAACCCTATCCCGACGAGTCGTTGTCGTCGGTGCTCATGCGTCTGGTGGACGCCAACGGTCTGAGAAGCGTCGGGGCGTTGCTGCGTGACGCTGGTTGCGTTGCCTTCGGTCCGTTGGTTTCCGCCGAGATTGCGGAATTGTCTCGTGTTTGCCGGATCGAGCAATCGACCATGAGATCGATGTGCCCGGTCGAAGTCGGTGGGCGAGCACGAAGGGCCGCTTTCGGTTACGCGATTGGCCATCATGTGATTGAGGCCAGGCATCTGCTTGTTCGAGAGCGGGAACGAATTTGCCCTCTGTGCCTACTTGAAGGCGGGATCATGCTTGCCGCACATCGCCTGACATGGATGACAGCATGTCCGGTGCACGCTGTTCAACTGCTTGACGTTTGCCCACAGTGCGAAAAGCTGATCATGGTGACGCGGCCGAACATAATGCGATGTCGATGTGGATTGGATTTTTCGCACATTTCGCCGGCGGCATGCGTTCCCGAGGAAATTGAGAGTGCGTGCTGTCTGTACCAGTACTGGCGTATGTCGACGGCTAAAGGATCCGGATTGTCCGAAGGTTTGGTGGTGGTAGAGGAGAGAATAGACCGCCAACTCGCCGTTGAGATGGGGATCGGGAGTGGTGCGATAGACCGGCGACGCGTTCCGTTGCGTCAGATACGGTATGCGTTGGGTTTTATCTGACTCCGCAAGTCGCGCCACTGCATTGGGTGCATGTTGATGATTTTCAGTTGATGCAGACAGAGTTTCGCGCCAAACAGGCGTTGATCGTCCTGCGCGCGTGGGCTCAATGGTCGTGCGTGCCACGCGTATGAGACAGGAAGTACATTTTGCCCCAAGTGCAAAGATATGCTTACCTGACAAAGTGCAGCCTTATGTTTCAACAACAAAGCCGGCCTTGTGCCGGCTTTGTTGTTTGGGCGTGAAGATTCAGCGTCTGATCACGGACAACGGCCAAATCTTCCATTCGGAGAGTGGCGTCGCGCTGAGTAGGTGTACCGAAGTGCGTCTTACAACGCACCGTTGGCAAAGATTACTCATCGTCGACTTCCCTCTCTGTGTGCCTGCGAGTCGAATGATCAATGGAGACGAACGAGCGCTGCTTGATTATGTACGATCTGTACGCGGCCAGCCCGCCGTCTGTTACTTCGCCGATTTGCGGTGAGCTACATTTTCGGAAGAATTCCAGGTTAGTATTTCCGTCTGGAAAAAGCCTACGCTTGCTTACTAGCAACTGATGTAGACGTGGGCGGGGTAGCTTCTTCCGTTGTGATAGTTGGCGAATTGGCCGCGGTCAGATGCTGGTCGACCTTGGCATCACGATAATCCTGCGATGTGCGATATAAATACCACCGCTTCAAGCGGATCGACAGCGTGTTGGCCCGATCCTTGACTTGAACAAACGTCGCATCATCACCAACATCGTTACTGCGCATGTCATAGCAGCAAAGCATACGGAGGACGCTATTGTTCGCAGTCCCGTACGAGTGGGCTTGATTGACACCTTCAACAATTGCATCCTGTACAGCTGTCTCACTGTATGCGGTGCCCGTCGAGCCGAAACTGCGCAGAACCTTGAGCTCAAGGAGTGCATGGTGATAAATCATTCCCGGCTTTCCAGTGCGGTCATCGACTATCTCAAGGTCGGTCCGTCCGCTTTTGCCCGGTTGCTCTTGCCGGATTGTGCACCACAAGAATCTTCCGACCAGCGCATGCCGGATCATTTGCTGGACCGTTCGCTCGGCTTCCTCGACGGGATAGCCCTTAACTGCATCCTTCCACAGTTTTGTTGGCCCCATGTTGTCGGGGGTGCAAAGTTCGCTTCTGTAGATCGCCTGAAGCGTTTCGTGTACTTCGGCCTCAGTAACCTGGCCGAATTTTAGTATGACCTCGCGCACGCCATCGTCGGTTCGCATTCCATTGGGGTAGTAGCTCAAAGACGACTCACCGTCTGACGGAACGTACAACAGGGCGGGCCGATCATCGTAGCCGAGCTTTGTGACGAGCTCGAACAAATCATTGTCGTCGCCCTTGTACTCTTCCATTACGCTGCTGGTAGCTTGCGGGGTGACGAAGTGCACTCGGCTGGATAGGCGTCGCGTACCCGTATGAACGAGCCGATCAAAGACTCGTCCAGTTCTAAGTTTGTCTTGCTCGTCGGGATTCACAAGAATAAACGCTGCAGCGCCCGAGGTTTCGAAATCAAGCTGGTTCTCGCGTTTGCGGATCATTCGAG
Organism: Burkholderia stagnalis; assembly: GCF_039848545.1. NCBI lineage: Bacteria > Pseudomonadati > Pseudomonadota > Betaproteobacteria > Burkholderiales > Burkholderiaceae > Burkholderia > Burkholderia stagnalis. The sequence goes on along the minus strand of NZ_CP156686.1, from coordinate 2,704,893 downwards.
AGACGTGGACTTGGAAACGAAGATCATCCGACAAATCGTCGACATCGCCATAGTCAGCACGTTGAGCGACAGCCAACTGTTGGCGATCGGCTTCCCAGGAGCCGAGCAGGAGTGCCTCAGATGCCATGGGCTGCCCTCCTCTGCACGTGCTCGATGTACATGAAGATCCGTTCCGCTGGCTGAAGAGCCTCCCCAGGTCGGAAAGACAAGGCAGCATTGCGTGAGAAGTTAGTTTTGGCGGGATCCGCCCATTGGCCGAAGTCGATCACTTCGTTGTTGTCTACATCGGTGTCCGCGTAGCGGGCATCAAACCGAAACGTCTGCCCCAACTCGTGATCTGACAGCATGCTGTAGGCGGCGCAAAGCTCTTCAATGAAGAAGGGCTCCCCGGTGTCGACATAGACTTGCTTATAGGTGTCGAGCGCGTTTCGAGCCAAGTCATTGTTCAAGCGATAGTTGGCTTGCAGTCGATAGCGCTTCTCTTCGGCGATGAACACGTATCGAATGTCTGAGGCCAGCACCATGCCACGCCCTACCAACACGTCGATGGTCTCCTGTAGCTCCGGATAGTACGGCCCACCCTGACGCTTGAGCAGGCTCGCACTAAACGGCGCCAGTTCGAATACCGGAGCGAGAACATTGGACAGGTAGGCCAATTCATGCACGGTGCGCAGTGATGCTTCGAAAATGGATGCCCTGTATAACGCGTCAAGCAACGCAAGAACTCGGATGGGGCGCCTGCGGACCTCCACCGATTGTTTGGGATCAGCCGCGGCCATCATGGTGTGGCGTCTCGAGGATTTCAGTGAACAGGTCGCTGCGAAGCGCCTCGTACTCCGCCCGAAGCTCCACCATGGCCCTCGTTGAAACGCCGGCATTGAACAAGTCGACGATACGATCGAGCCGTGCCTGTGGATTGGCTTCCGCCGCTTTGAGCACGGCGGGGATTAACTTACCCGCCGCTAGATTCGACGTCACAATGAGCCGATTGGACTGGTTGTCGTTTGCGAACGCTGCAAGTACTGCAGCCGCCCGATTGACAAAAACTGCGTCGAGTGAAGATTCAGGGGCGTCGATGATGATGGTCGATGCTTGGCTGCGAGACCCAACCTTCACTAGTGCCATGCGGAATGCGAGGTCGATGAATTCGCGTTGACTCTCAGACACCTGCTCGGGGCTATCCCGACGGACCACGTCCGAGAAATTGGCTCCAGTCATCTCAACGCTGAATGATGGGTATTCGGTGGTGAGGTCGAGCCCGCCAGTACCCGCTTGGCCAAGCAGGACCCGTGTCGGAGCCCATGACAATGAAGCTGTCTCTAGAAGGAATCCCCCCGCGATAGCATCAAACTCCGCCTTGATCCGTTCGGCAAAGCCTTGAATCTGCTTACGGTATTGATTCATCTGTCGAGCAAACGCTTCACGCTTGACCTGCAGATCGGCGCGCAGCAGATCGGTGCGCTTTTTTAGATCTGCGAAGCCATCGTTTTGTCGCCGAGCGGCTTGCTCGTCAGCGGGAAGTTGTCGGACGAGCGCCTCAATGTCCGCTTTCAATGTGGCTACTTCAACGTTTCGCTCGGCCAACTCCAGATTGGCAGTGTCAAAAGCTTGGCTCGAATCGTCGAGAGCGGCGTGTGCAGCATCGGCTGTGATGGTCGCTTGCTTGACTTTTTCCCGAAGAGCAATGACACGCTCCTCGTTGATGTCCACTGCATTGCCAGTGCTTGGCTCCATATCAGCGTCGCACAAGATGCAGTGCTTGTTGTCGATGGCGTGGAGCATCTGCACCCGCTTTTCTGTGCGGCCAGGGGTCTGGCATACAATGCACACGTCATCGCTCATCAGCCGCGAAAAGATGTATCGCATCGATTCGTCGGCGGTGGGGAAGCGCGTTTCTATCGCGGACAGCCGGGCGCGTTCCAGCTCGTGCATGACGGCGTGCAGCGCTTCGTTGGCACGCAATGAGTCAAGGCGATGTCGACGCCGAGCGCTATCGAGTTCTTCAATGCCTTGACTAATCTCCTCCTGCTGCTTGAGCGCTGCTTCGTACAATGTCTCCTTGGATTTGAGTGTGGCGCGCACTTCAGGTGCCGCTTTGGATAGGTGCTCCTGTGCTTTCTCTTCGCGCTCTTCGCGGTCGAGTGCTGCCTTCAGGTTACGCATGCGAGTATCCAGCTCAACAATCTCTCGCTCAGCTGTGATCCAGTCATGAGCTTGGGCGGGCTCCAAGAATAGGCACCGTAAGAGCTGCCGCTGAGCGGACGGATCCCACACCAGCATCCGTCGGTCTTCGAAGAAAAAGACCATCGTGCGGAGGAGGAAGATCCACTCACCGAAGGTGCCGACGTTCGAGGCAGAAAGGATGGCGCGCTTCAGCTCTTCTTCGTCGGAGCTTTCCGGGCCGTCATCGACCTTGAATGAGATTAGACCGAGCTTCATCAGCGAGCGGGTAACCTCGAACTTCTTGGCGCCGATAAAGTAGATCAAAGTTGACTGGGCGTCTCGAGCGTTGTCGTTGACGCGAGCGCTGAAAGTTGAGCGCCGCTTTGCGGACAGTGCTTGCGCGGTCAGCTCTGTCGTGCCGACGTTGCCGTCTGGTAGCTTGAGATCCCATGGGCCCGACAGCATTCGGAAGAGAATGTTGACCAGCGTACTCTTGCCCAACCCGTTCGCGCCCAGCACCACTGTGAGGCCTGGCGCGAGAGGAATGTCGAAGGTACCGTCGCGTGCCGGACCGGGATAGAGTCCGTATTGGCGAATCTGAAGCAGTTCAAGAACTGGCAGTTCAGTCATGCTTGCGACCCTGCGGACCGGCGATACATGAATGAAAACGCCGGCGTTCGAGCGGCGTGCGTCTGGTACGTCTTCATTGAATCCCCCGTGTTCCTATTGGCTGCTTGGCGGCCACTTAGGCTATAGCGGCAGTATAGCAATCGGCATCGTCAGCTGAATAGTTCCAGGTCGAGCTTTGCCGCGGTACTGGTTCAGATGCTCGGGGGGCGAGATGCTCGAAGTTGCAGAGCGCCATCTAGGATCGCTTCGAGCGCTCTTGCACCTTCTTCGGTGCCGTCCCATGCGAGCATCAGGCGCTGCGTCAACTCCATGCGCAACGCTGCGGCGTCAAAGTTGGCACCGGGTCGCGTGTCTTGCTTGCCGCGCCTGTCAATTGAATATTCAAATAAGCGAGCGGCATGGCCCCGGGCTTGTTTGAACTGGCCGTTGACTAGCTTGGAAAATTGGCTCTGATGGATACCTAGGTCGACTGCTACCTGTTTCTGCGAGATTTCACCGCGCTCCCAAGCGGTTCGAATGGTATTTGCCATGACCTCGCGTGAAGGAGTGTTAGGTGACTTCGACGGCATTTTGCGCTTGATTGAATAAATGTCCATCTGCATAATATTCAAATTGACGGTGTGGCGCAACAACGCCTCGGCGTTTGAGATAGTCGGCTAATGAGGAGCAAAAGAGGGTATGAACGCAGCCACGATTAGCGCATTCATTGATGAAAATTGCCCGGGGATGGATAAAAGTGCGCGCAGAAATTTTTCGGCTTGGTTGAAAACACTCGTCGACAGTGCGCCGATGTCTTCGAACATCCCCAGTCATAACCTACCGTTTCAGCGCTGGTATCGGTTCAAGGAAGCGTTCTCGCCGATGATGGTCGCTGAGTCGCTCAACTGCCTCGGCTTCTGGCCGACGACGTGTCTCGACTGCTTCGGTGGTTCCGGGACAACGGCGCTGACGTGCCAGTTTCTCGGGATTGATTCCACTACCATTGAAGTGAATCCGTTCCTTGCTGATCTCATCGAAGCCAAGCTGGCGAAATATGACCATCAGAAACTCGTCGACGACTATGCCGAAGTCGTCAGGAAGATGACTGGTCGATCTGCGAACCTGCGTTCGCTTCGCTACGAATCATGGCCCGCGACGATGGTTGAGCCGGGTTTGAAGGGGCGCTGGATTTTTCCGCGCGAGACCTTCCGCCAGATTTTGACTATTCGCGAGGCGATTGAAGAGGTCGAAAATCCCATCAACCAGCGTCTATTGCGAGTAATCTTGGGTAGCATCCTGGTAGACGTGAGCAATGTGGTCATCAGCGGGAAAGGGCGCCGGTATCGGTCCAACTGGCAGGCGACCCAAAAGTCACCACATGATGTCACTGATGCATTCAAGGCTGCGTTCCAAGCAGCTCTGTTCGATATTAGTGCGTACGGGACTCGCGCGACTCATTCTTATTCGCTGCTACGAGGAGACTCACGTGTAGAGGTTGATCGCGTGGGTATGATTGATGTGGCCCTTTTTTCGCCGCCGTACCCAAACAGCTTTGACTATACCGACATCTATAACGTCGAGTTGTGGGTATTGGGTTATCTCAAAAGCAGAGCAGACAACACGGAGTTGCGCTACTCAACGTTGCGCTCACACGTTCAGGTTCACCGTGATATGACATGGGAAGGACTGGATTCGCGCAAGCTTCGTAAGACGGTGGCTGCTCTGAGCAAAAAGCGCGACGAGCTTTGGGATCCACATCTGCCCGACATGATCGGTGCCTACTTCGCTGACCTGGTGCAAATCCTGAAATCGATTCGCGGGAGAATTAACCCGGACGGTGCGGTCCTCATGACGGTGGGGGATAGCCGCTATGCTAATGTGCTTGTCGATGTTGGTGAGATTCTTCGTGAGCTTGCCGGCGGCGCAGGCTATGTCTGTGAGGCGGTCACGCCAATACGCGCGATGAAGACCAGCGCGCAGCAGGGCTGGGAAGCTTCGTTGAGCGAAGATCTGGTGCGCCTAAGGCCGGTATAAGATTTAGTTGGGTTCCCCAAGGCGAGGAATGGGGCATCTTCGCCCGGCCGGAGCAGGTAAGCATGGCTTATGCAGATGCTTTCTCGATCGCAAGCTGTGTTGCGGCGTGACGAAGGAGGCTCGGTTGCACGCCGGATTCGGAATAAGCTGATAGGGTAGCTTGGCATTTCACCAAATCGGTCGTGCTGGCCTAATTGTGTCGACGGTCGGAGCTGTCCGCCAACCGTAATGTCGAAATTCACAACTTGCGCCTCCCGAGCAACGGCTCGGGCAGCGCAATGACTATGCGGAGCGCGGTGGCGCTAAAATCTGCAGAGAAATTGCACACAAGACAGTGCGAACCCAAGCAAGACCGCAAATGCATGGGTGATCCAGAAAGCAATTAACCGGGGGTTGTGTGAAGTCCAAAATCAAACTGCCGATTGTCGTCCGGCTTAGTATCCGCAACTACTCGCTTTATCCTGGAATCAACGACCGTGGATTGGTCCTTGAGTTTCCCCGTGGGGTCACGGTTCTCGCTGGCATCAATGGCGTCGGTAAGACCACGTTGCTAAATCTGCTCATGCGGATGTTGCTTGGGCCACTGGAGCGAGCCAAGGCCGATCGTGACCTGAGCCGAATTAGCAAAAGGGAGCTTGTGCTGGACAAGCGATTCTCGTTCTTCGCGGACCGCGTGCCTGAAGACCTAAATGAGAATGTCACAGCGACGCTGGATTTTACTGTAGGGAGCCGGGCTATTACCGTGACTCGGTCCCTCAAGACGATGGCGCTGAAGTCCCTCAAGGTAAACGGCATGAGCCGCACCATCACGACGGAGCTTCAGTTTTCAGAGGAGATGGCGAGGCTCTGCGGGCTGTCGTCCTCCTACGACTACCATGTGGTTGTGCGCTATCTTCAGTTTTTTACCGAAGAGCGGCAGCCGATACTGTGGTCCGCGGCGACGCAGTATGAGTTCTTTAAAATGCTGTTTCTTGACCGAGCTTTAACGGAAGAAACGGACGCGACCTTCGCGTCCATCCAGCGGCTGGATACAACTTACCGAAATCGTGTTCACCAGCTCAACGCTCGGGAAGACCGACTTCAAAAAAGCCGAGCAGCTGCCTTGGCAATTCAAAATATCGGCGACCTTCTCACCCGAATTGAAACTGCGAAGGCGGAGTGCAGTACGGTTGCCGAAGTTCATTTGAAGAACCAAGAGTTCGTCACAAGCCTGCAGTCACAGGCTCGCGATCTTGATATCGAATTCAATCAAGTGGAAGCGACGCTCGCTGACCTTGAAGACGAGCTGGAAAACGTCGACGCCGCATTCATCGCACAGGCCCTCCCAACCATTGACGACAAGGCGGAATTCCTGATGGCTGGACTTGGCTCGGGCCAGGGTTGCTTTGTCTGCGGAAACCGAAATCGAAGTCAGAGACAGGCCATCGCAAGGCAGCTCAAGGAGGGCAACTGCTTCGTCTGCCACCATCCGATCTCGGGTCGTGGCAAGGGCGGTAACGTTGAACCCCTAGCCGCCGCGCAAGTGCGCGACCTTGAACAAAAGGTCGAGAGGATCAGGGCGATCGCCGCAGAAATCGACACCAAACGCGACACCGTCGCCAAACAGATCGCTCCAGCGCTTCAGGCTCTTCGCCAATCGGCATCGAGGAATTCGGAGGCTGCGCTGGCACTTAACATGTTGCAAGCGCAATTGCCTGATCCACCGGAGGCATCGAGCGCAATGGAAGCGGAATTGCGCGCGGAGCGCGCTGAATTGGACGTGATGGATGGCGAGCGCAAGGCATTGACCGAGCAGTACCGCGAGCTCATAAAGAGAGGTCGTGGACAGGTTGAAATCTTCAAAGAGGCCCTGCGCACAAAGCTGACTGCCTACGCCGAAGCATTTCTTCAAGAAACTGTGGCGGTTCAATTTGACGCGAAGGACAAAATGAAGATTGCCACGGGCGCTGGCCAGGTTGGTATCCCATCGTTTTTCATCCTCATGACATCGAGTACCCACGAGGTCCCGAAAGAGCGCTTGACGAGCGATAACGTTTCGGAATCTCAGAAAGAATTTCTCGATCTCGCGTTTCGCATGACGCTCCTCGATATGGCCTGCTCGGACGGGGCAACAACATTGGTTATCGAGACTCCGGAAGCCAGCCTGGACAGCTGGTTCATGCTCCGAGCGGCGGCGCTTATGCGCCAATTCGCACTTGGGGATCCTGGCTCAGTGCGTAATTTGATTGCCACCTCGAATCTTAATGGAACTGCGATGATCCCTGCCCTTCTCGGCCGAGTTGGCAAGGACGGGAAGCCGCGACGCGGCGGCAAGACCACCGGTGCGCAGCTCATTGACCTGCTACAGGTGACAGCCAAGTCGAACACTTTGAAGGAAGGCGCCGCAAGGGCTTTGCTTGAAGAAGAGTTGGGGAGGCTCCATGGCTAAGATGTCCCACTCAGTACCTAAGAGTGCTCAGGAACGGCTGCGATTTTCCCGATGGGTGCTTTTCACGATCAATGCTGCGGAAGCAGCTGGTATTGGCCAACTGACTCGCAAGCAACTGCATCTCCTGCTGTTTATGTCGTTTGCTTCATGCCGGTTCTATGGAATCGAGCCGCTGCGTCAACGAGCACGACGAACTAAGCAGGGACCCTACTACCGCGCCGCGCACTTTGCTTTAGGGGCATTAACCTTGTCGGGTTTGGTAGAGGTGTCGAGTTTCTCTGCACATCATTCTTCGACACACTTGCAGTTCGAGGGCAATTTCGGGGCAACCGTCGCGGGTCTGGAAGTCGGTCGCCATCTGCGAAGCACACACCGTGGAGAAGCACTCTATGCTTTTCTACTGGATCTCTGTCTAGGCGTCGTCGAAGGCGCCTGGCATGGCGAGCGCACGCGGGATCGTCAAGAGCGCAGTGACCTTGACCGAGTATTCGAGCAGGATCTCACCTACCGGGAAGCGCTTAATCGACCGGGGAGCATGCTGTTTATTGAGGAGTCGTTTGACCGCGCGACACCAACACTCACCGGCCTTCGACAGATCCGAAAGTACCTCGAGGGAGAAACGTTTGTTAACCGTCGTGACGTATTGACTGTCTACCAGCGGTTGCTTCAGAAGAGGGTGGCCTGATATGGGGCAGCAAAGTACGATCAAGCGTCAGGAAATCGTTGGTCTAGATGCAGGGCTGTCGCTGGTATCAGGGTCGCCCCAGGAGCGGTTCTTCCAAGCGCTGGTTGACTACTTCATCCAATGGTCGGCGTGCCACGCAACCTCGATTGCGGCCGGAAACATTAAGCCCGACCGAGCGCTCTTGGTGGTGTATTCGGAGTCGCCCAAACTTGAACCAGGCATCCCGACAGGCGTCAGTGTTCAGCCAACGGAGGTTTTTGCTGCACTGCTGACGCTGGACGATGGCGTCGCAGTTGCAGTCGAGAGCCTTAGCGAGGTGATTCAGCACGTGCCTCATTTCAACAACGGGGCAACCGAGGCCTTCCAGTTCGTTCGTCAACATCTTAAGGCCGATCAGACGTTTGCATTGTTGATGCTTGGCCAGAGCCGAATGCTGGTGCATGACAAAGGTGTCCCGATCGACGAATGGATGCACAAGCCACGAACGATCAATGTCAAGCAGCTCGACGAAGCTGCGATTACCCCCGAACTGATTGGGCAGCAGCTGGATGAGTTCCACAACGAAGCACTGGCTTCACCCAGGGGCACCATATCTCGACTAATGTGGCAGATCGAAGAGGAGCCAACCCTGTCAGTGCTCGGACACAAGCCAGAACTCCACGTGCAGTCTGGGTTGCTCACATATTTTCGCGGACTCTATCGAAACAAGGTCGCTACCGTCGACGAAGAAGTGACGCTGACCGAGGGGCGTGTAGATGTCAGGATCGTACGCTTCGATAAGGCCGATCAGCGCTTTATCACGATGATCGAGCTCAAGGTTCTCGATCCAGGAAGCAGCGACGCAAAGAACTTGGCATGGGCTCACAAAGGGATTGAGCAAGCGCATGGCTACAAGAAGACCAACGGCACGGAAGCAGCGTTTGCCTGTATCTATGACGCTCGAAGAAGCAAGGTCGATGCAATGCCCACGCTGAAAACTGATGCCGACGCAAAGGGCGTACTGCTGAAGGTGCAGCCCATGGAAGTACCGGATCCACGGCCGCTCAAGAAGGGCAAGAATGGGGTTGCCACTGGTGTGGTGCCTCCCAACGGCTCTCGTGCCAGCCGGGCTACGAAGAAGCTCGCTAGTGGTTCTGTGGCAAAGAAGCAGCCAACTGCCAAGGGCGCACCGAAGAAACCCTGAATCGGGAGGGCAGCAACGACTGCAATTGACCCTCGCCTTACTTATGCCGAGGGCAACAACAAGCACGACTGGTTTAAGGTCCAAGCGCCCGATTATAGTATCGGTAACTCGGAAGCGGATACTTCACAGGATTGAAATCAAGGTAGGTACGGGGCGATGGGAGGGGCCGTTGAAGACGAAAGATGAAGCGCTAAGGCTGGTACCCTCATTAAAAATCACCTAATTGCTTGAGCGTCGTCGCGGAAGAGTTTGTTGACCACTTTCCCATGCTAATCATTCTAGAATCAATATAGAGGCAGCGAATGGCACTTACCGTCGTATTCGTTCATGGAACCGGGGTACGCAAGGCATCGTACGAATTCACCTGTTCGCGTATTGCCGAAGGGATACGCTCTGTGGATCCAATGGGGACACTTCTGCCCTGTCTCTGGGGCGACGTCCATGGCGCGCGCCTTGGACTCAACGGCGCATCAATCCCAGAATTTTCAAAAGAGGTACGAAAAGTACCCGACAATGGTCAAATCGTGGCACTCTGGGATTTGCTGGCTCGCGACCCGTTCTTTGAGTTGCGTGAGCTCACCGCATCGACCTCCAAAGGCCTAGAGTCGCCGAATGAGAAGACGCGCAAATCCGAATTTGTCGACATCCTGCGCGCGCTCGATCAGGACCCTGCACTGCTGGAATCCCTACGAGGGCACGTACTTCCCGTGCAATGGCACGAGACCGTGGACGCCGTGACGACCTCCACCGCTCTAAAGGACGCCTTGGCTGCGGTGCCTCGTATCGATTCCACGCTACGACTGGCCGTAGCGCGTTCGCTCGTTGCATCGCTCCAGCAGCGCTTGGATGACGAAAATATGCCGCCGATCCCGACTGCTTTGCGCGACGACTTCGTTGAGACCTGTCGCGATCGTCTTGGGGGGGGCGAACTCGGGGGTATCAAGGACTGGTTCACCAACAAGCTTATGGGGCTCGGATTGCGCTTGGCTACCAAGAAGGCTCGTCGCGACCGCGATGCGCTGTTTAGCTCTGCGTCCCCAACGGCTGGCGACGTTCTTCTCTACCAGGCACGTGGCTCTGACATCCGCGGGTACATTCAGGGAGTCATCGAGAAGTGCGGTGATGAGGTTATTGTCCTCGCTCACAGCCTTGGCGGCATTGCTTGTGTTGACCTTCTGATTGAAAAGCATATGCCCCAGGTGAAGCTACTCGTCACTGTCGGCTCACAGGCTCCGTTCATGTACGAGATTGGCGCCTTGACTTGCCTGCCTTTTGGGGAGCCGCTACCACCACACTTTCCAAGTCGATGGCTCAATTTCTACGATTGTGATGACCTCTTAAGCTATGCGGCATCAAAGGTATTCCCGGGGCGAGCCGTTGACTATGAGATCCGCAGCGGCCAGCCTTTCCCAATGTCGCACAGCGCATACTGGGATGCTCCGGATCTGTGGGCGAGGCTCAAGACCGAAGTGAAATCTTGATACATACTAGCGCCACGTCGAGCCGTCGCAGGCAAGCTAGCATTGTGGCGCTGAGCACGGAGTCAGTCCAATGAACGTGGTACTACCGCCCGCCGAAGAGGTGAGAGCAATCGTGGTTGGCATCGAGCGCTATCCGGGACTAGGGCCGAGTTTCGACGCTCCTGGTGCAGGGGCGGGCGCACTTGCGTTCGCACGCTGGCTCGTTAACGCGCGACACGTGCGTGCTTCCGATATCGATCTCTGGTTGTCATTGCGCGACGCTTCGGATGTATGGGAGGTCTGCAAGGCGGAAGGGCTTGCGGATGCTACGGTACACGACTTTGTCTGGTCCAATTTCCGAGCCGCGATGGAAGAGCCTACAGGCGTGATGCTCGATGGTCGCTTTCTGATTGTGTATTTCTGCGGCCACGGGGTCATCTCGGGTGCACGCGGAGAGCAATATCTGGTGCTTCCTGAAGCCAGCGAAAAGCAATTCCGCTGTTTCGAGGCACTCAACTGGCGCCAGTTGTTCCGGGGCTCCGGCTGGGAGCGCTATGGACATCAATTGTGGATCATAGACGCTTGCCGGAATCAATGGGGCGAGGCCATGAAGCCGGTGCCTGATGAATGGAATCCGGGCGAGCCTAAACTCGTGCGCCAATGCGCTATGTTTGCGTGTGCCGCCGGAGGCACAGCAGCGATCGACTCCAAAGCAGGCCCGCGTTTCACCCGCGAGTTGCTCGCCACATTGATCGGAATGCCGGCGAACGATGGCTGGCCTGCCTTCGACGCTGCCTTGCAAGAAACAGCGAGCCGTCTCCGCGCAGACCCCGCGCTCGGACAAAGCCCCACGCTGTCAATTGGCGAAGACTGGTTTGGTATGGCGATGGTTGGCCCCGGGCTTGCTGGCGCGGAACTGCACACTTTATTGGCTACAATTGCGTGGCCATACTCGCGCTTCAAGCCTTACGTAATGCGCGCAAGAGCTGCCACATCAATCTTCGCCCCGCAACCTACCGACCTCAAAAGTGCGATCGAGCAATTGCATCACGCGGCCCCCGTCGATGGCGTCCCACCGCTCGTCGATTTTGCCGAACGTGTAGCTCGCGCAGTACCATCACCGATGCTGCATGAGTGGGTGACGTCTAGGCTTGCTCCGCAGCAACTAGCTGAACTCGCTGCGCGGCTCGATGCGGATGTCGCACATGCTTGCTTGTCACTCTGGTACCGCGACGACGGCGCACAACCCTGTATCGAAGGCGAACTAGATGTGCTTGATGCAGGTGGCGGGGTACGCGCCTGGCCGCGCAAGCAAGCAAAACCCGTTACAACGGGTGACGTCGGAAAAGCCATCGGAGAGTGGATGCAGGAAGTGTACGAGCACGTGGGGAACTCGGCCATTAATCTTGTTGTAGAACTTTACCTGCCACGCGCGTTGCTTACTGCCGCCGCTTACGATACCGCTATCGTACCGCTGACGGCCGACGAAGAGCTCCGACTGGGGGAGGACCATCCAGCCCTGCTCCGCTGTACCGATCGATACAAAGGCACGACGAAGCTCTCCCGATTGCGCAAGCATGCGCCGAAGATTCTCGCGCGTCTATCCCAGGCCCCAGCCGATCGTTTGCGTTGGACGGTGTCGGGAGAAAGTTCTGCCGCCCTGCGCTCCGCTTTCATAGTCGAATCGGATTTAGCCCCTGTCTGGCTGGGCTTCGATCCGGTCGAATGCGGCAACGACGCACCGCTAGATGTTGCGCTTGCCGAGGGCCTTCCAGCTGTGGTCTGGTTACACGCCGACACTAGTGAGGAATCTATGAAAGTGCTTCGGTCAGGCCTGCAAGAATTGCTCAGATCGCCGCTGAATGATCTACCTGCCCGCCTCGTTACATGGCGCGCTAACCACGCTGGAGATGCAGGCAGGTCCCTATCGCTGCTATTAGACGATCCCGCGCGCCTTCCTGCCATGTGGGCGTCGTGGACACAACCCGGAGGATGATTTCAATGGACATGTCGCCCACTTGGCGAATCTTCAAGGGAACGAGGCAGCCGCACGATGATCTCGGTCGGCTGCCGCCGCCACCACCTTGGAGACCATACCGCAGCACGGTCGGCGATGAGCGAGCGTTGCCTCTCGACGTGGACGATCATAAGCTCCCTCCGGCGGCACTCCAACGCGGGAAATCGTTCCACGCGACCGAACACGTTATCGACATGGTCAACGCAGCGCTCTATCTGCGACGGCCTCTGCTGGTAACGGGCCAGCCCGGCAGCGGCAAGTCGTCACTGATCGATGCTGTCGCATACGAACTTCGCATGGGCGCGCCGCTGCGCTGGTCTGTGACTTCGCGAAGCACGTTGCGCGATGCACTCTACCAATACGATGCAATTGGCCGTCTGCAGCAGCAAGAGGCTGGGCCAGCTGACAAGATCGGCGACTTCATTACGTTGGGCCCCTTGGGTACCGCGTTGTTACCAACGTCACGCCCGCGCGCGCTTTTGATCGACGAGATTGATAAAAGTGACATCGACCTACCTAACGACTTGCTGAATGTCTTTGAGGAAGGCGAGTTTGAGATTCCAGAGTTGCGTCGCCTTGGCACGGAAGTTGAGTCCGAGGTTTTCACTTCAGACCCAAACCAGTCACGCGTGAAATTACGAGGCGGGACAATTTCCTGCCACGAGTTTCCTTTGATGATTCTCACGAGCAACGGTGAACGAGAGTTCCCCGCGCCATTTTTGAGGCGTTGCCTTCGGCTTCGTATGCCCAATCCCACAGGTAGCTTGCCGGAGGACGACAATAAGGAATGGAAGCGTCTAGATGCCATCATTGACCTCCACTTTGCAACGGACGAGCGCAAAGCTGCCGAGGAGATTATCGCGAATTTTAAGGTCCTCGCAGGCAAGAGAGAAGTCGCGACAGACCAACTGCTAAATGCGATCTACTTCGTAATGAGTTCGCAGGTGGAGCCAGGCAAGCAGCGCGACGATGTTATAGCTGAGCTGACGCGTGAGCTTGCCATTTCTGGTAGCTAGGACGACGTGTGAAAATCGGAGACTTCCTTAGAGCACTGCAGGCTGTGAAACTGCATGCCGACCTCATCGATCTGCGGGATATGCTGTGGCTGGCACCGCAGCTCACGATAGGCCCAAACGCAGCATCGGACGAGAAGGAAATATGTCACGAAGAGGAGGCTACGCCCGTAGTGTCCGATGCTCCGGCAGTGACCGATGCAACGACTAAGGCTGACTCATCGCACGCGAGCCCGTCACACGAAAAACCCGAATTACCGGCGCTGTACGCCGCCGGTGATTCGAGCGGTGGTGGTGCCGCGGCGCGCCGAATTCAACTGCGCGGCGCGCCGGCATTGCCTGACGCACTCGCAATAGGTCGCGCCTTACGCCCGTTGTCTAGACGTCGATCAGGTAGCCGAGTCGAACTCGATGAACGCGCGACGGCCGAGTTCATCGCCGAGACCGGTCTTAGGACTGCCGTATGGCGCCCTGCCGTTGAGCGATGGTTTGATATCGTTGTCGCAGTAGAAGATGTGCCGTCGCTTGCTGCGTGGCAGCCGACTGTTTCAGAGTTCGAACGCCTCTTACGCCATCAAGGCGGATTCCGGAATGTCCGGACCATCTCGCTTTGCCATGTGGATGGTCACGTGAAGGCTATTGCGTCGAACGGCTGTGAGATTCCGAAGCGCGGGCTACAGGATCGTAACGAACGGCAAATTTTGCTTGTCGTTTCGGACTGCACGTCGTCGGCATGGAGAAGCGGCGCAATGGGCGCATGGTTACAGATCGTGTCAGAACGCTCACCGTTAGCGGTCGTTCAACTGCTCCCTCAAGCGCTCTGGCCTAACACTGCAACCGGGTTCGCAGAATTGCGCGTGCAGTCGCCTCGTGTCGGCGCGCCAGTCGGGCAGTTGCGAGTCCGCATGCCGTCATGGGCGGTAGGCGAACCTGGAGTGGTAGTGCCAGCGCTAGCACTCGAACCGAACGCCGTCGCCAACTGGGCTCGCATGGCAAGCTCAACTGGGGGTGCCTGGGGTACGGCTGCACTGTTTCCGCTACCTGACGACGATGTGGATCAGAACGATGCGCCATCACCATCGCAGCGTGCTGTAGCATTCCGAGCAAGTGCCACACCGGACGCGCAACTGCTGGCCACGTATTTCTCGGCAGTGCGACCACTCACGCCGCCTGTCATGCGAGTGATTCATCGGGCGATGGCGCCGGCGAGCGGACCGGTGGCACTAGCACAGATTTTTCTGGGAGGCCTGCTGCAACCAGTGGCAAACACGGCCCCAGAAAGACGGGCTGATGAGGTCGTCTACGATTTTTATCCCGGACTGCGTGATCATCTCGTCGCAGGGCTAAGTCGACGAGATTTCATCGAAGTAAACCTTGCACTTCATGATTACCTTCAGCAAGAGACCGGGACACCTTTCGATTTCTTCGCGTTGATCGAGGATAGCAATGGGGACGTCAGGCTGCCGGTGACAGCACTGCCCTTTGCCGAATCAGCACGGGCTCTTGCGCGCCGGTTCGTGAAACCTAGTGAAGCGACAATCTGGACAGCGCCGAGGAGCGATGTTGGAACCGTATCCCTAGAGGTGATTGCTTCCGCGCAGATCGAAGACACACGGTCCCTGCCGAGTATCTTCGTCAGTTCAGCCGCTAGTGATAACCAGCCCGGAATTGACACCGAAGGCGGTTGGGTGTCGGATATGGTTCGCCTGCTAAGAAGCAGCGCTCAAGTGTTCCATCCAGACGACATACGCCCAGGTGAAGATTTCAATAGAACAATCGACCAGGCGCTTCAGCGGTGCGATTGGTTCCTCATCGTCATGTCTGAAGCCTACCTTTCTTCAACGTATTGCCAGGAGGAAATCAAACGATTCGTCAATCTTAATCTAGCCGGTGCCCCTGAGCGCAATATAGTTGTGGTCGAGATTGAGCCAGTGGACCGATCTCAGTGGCCCCTGCCGTTGCGCGGTCTTCCTTCAATAAAATTCTGGCTTCCGGAGCGTGGCAAGCATCCACGGCGCTTCGAGAGGCTCGCGTCGCGGGGGCAGTTTTACTCAAATATCTTCTACGAGAGAAAGTTTTCCGAACTCCTACGAGCACTTAAATTAGAACCATTAGATCAGCTGACCGCAGACAAAGGGCCGATGAACTGGGTTTTAGTTGCGGGTACGGGTCTGAAGACTAAGCTCAGCCAAAAACTCGCTAAGACCTGCGATGCCCTAGGTACTGTTCTTGCCCGCTCGGGCTATGGGCTGATCAACGGCGGGTGGCCGGGGGTGGACGAGGCCGTGGCACGAAGTTTCATAGGCGAACTCGAGCGAACGAACACCTCGGCCCAGCCCGACAAATGGCTGATCCACGTGATTGCCCGAGGGAATACTCCGACCTTTTCGCCCGGCCAGATTGTGCAGGTCCCAACGGGCGAAGAGGAGTACGTCGAATCAATCAACCGCGCGTCTTTTGTCGTGCTGATTGGAGGAGCTGGTGGTGCGATGGAGATCGCGGAACGCGCTCACTCGGCAGGTAAGGTGGTGCTACCGTTGGCGAATACCGGTGGAGACGCTTCGACGTACCATCAACGGATGAAATCCATGAGACTCGATCTCGCATCGAATTCCGAATGGTCCTCTGGTGCCCCGATAGGAATTGACTCCTTCGAGCTCGCTATCTTAGCCATGGAGGTGCCTAGGGTCGTCGAACAGTTGCCAAAGATTCTTGACGGCCTGCTCGAGCGGGCAGGGCGAGGCTTGCAGATCGGGGGAGCGAAGATCGCGACGTGGCACGTCATCGTGGAAGGACCGGTGGACGAGTCAGCTTACAGAATCCTCTTTGATCGCATTTTTGAGGCGTCTAATGTGTCGATCCGACTCTGGAGTGCAGGAGGCTTGGCGGTCATGACAAACATGATTCGGCGCGTGTACCCATCAGATCGAGGGAACATTGTAGCCATAGTGGACGCAGACGTACCCACGGAGATAGCACATGAACTTCAACAACAATTGGACGTCGCTGAAAATCTTATTAAGGTACATCCAAATACTGAGGAATGGCTCGAATCTGCGTGTTCCGTTGAATACGTCAATGCCGTTCCGCCAACTTCCATTAGAGAAAAGGCCGCGCGCCGCTGGGCGCGAAATGCTGACATCGATCTCCTGTTAAGGATGAATGTGGATTTTTCATCGTTAGTAATGAGAATTAGAAATTCGATTTCAGGCTCATTTTAGAAGAATCGGCACGATTGATTTGCGACACTGACCTGAGGCGGAATTTTGTAGCCAATCAGGCAGTGAGTCTCGCGTCGATATGATCGGGATCCAGCCAGGATCGGCAGACCGTCGCGGCACCCAATCGGGATGTGGGCTATGGGGCCGGCGTCGTGTCATCGCGCACATCCCGATTGGGTGCCGCGGCGGCCGTGCGCCACTGCGCGTCGCGATGGTTGCAGTCCGCGAGCGTGCGTAGCGCGTTGGCGCGTGAGCACCTCAGGTCGTACCGGCCGAGCTACGCCTGGCGTGCGAAATCCGCGATGTCGACGAATGGCCGCACCGCACTGGCATCGACGTCAGCCGTTCGATTGTGGGATGTCACCTGCCCATTGTGACGTCGACGAACAATTCCAGTGGTCGTTGCCGACCCATTGTCGTGCCGTCGTAAGACCGGTAATGGAACGGTCCGGTCATCGAAGCCCGCTTCTCCGGAACAGCAGATCGGCCTTAGCGGGAGTTGGCGTGTTTGCGCAGATGGGCATGCATAAAAGCATCACCTCAGCATATCGTACTCTAAATTTTCCGGAATGACAGAGCCATTAACCTCGTTAAAATCGCCGTTCGATGCATGCCTTAAAAATCCCATCAATTCATCGGAATGGTGAAGGACGTGAACTCGGTCGCCTTCGCAAGAGTCAATCTTTTTTTTGAAGCTTAAAGTCTGCAAATAACCGGATGGGGCAACAAGAAAATAATAAATTCCCAACTTGAATCTGACCAACGGTACTGGCTCTTTAGTAATGCGGAACGCCTCTCTGCCGAACATCTTTCTAAAATTTTGGCAAAATATCCCCTGAGAAATGGAGTATTTGAGAAGATTCCGATTAATTGAGTCTGAGCTGATGTTCTCCTCAATCTCTTTGCCATGGAAAAAGTACACATCAACCGGAACTCTTTCGGCGGGCGAGTTCAGAAAGTGGGCCGTCCAATCGCTGAGGGATTTGTAGTATTTATTGGTCCCGGCATGCTCTCTCATCAATGGCGTTACGGCTAGAATCCTCCATGCCACTGACATCGCAAAGTGATAAATGTTATCTCCGGCAGCCAACTCCTGCTCACCTCGATAAAATCGCTTGAAAAAATTGTCAGTGAAAAATTTTTCTTGAGATGAGAATTTGTCCTCGCAATCCGGACATAAAATCCTGAGCGACATGGTGTCCGATACTTTGGATTTCTCATCATTGTTAAAATAAAAATTATTTATCTTGTTTGCCCGTTTCAACCATCTCATCACAAACTTCGGGATAATATGGCCTCGCTCGTCGAGTTCCTCGCAAGGACACAGCAAGCATTTTGATGGCAAACCATCGTCTACAATTAAAGGATCGTAGGTTCTTTTATTATTGGTTATGTCTGTATATTTTTCGTCAAGCTTTTCGTGACTCGATGTCATATTAAAAAACTTCCAATTAAAATTTCCGGGAAGAAATGCGGATGCAGTAGGGCATTGCAATGCTGGACGAAGGCAATCCTGTAGAACAGATTTACGGCTCAGCCCTCTCGACACCACTTCCAAATCGTCGGAGACTGTGCTGCCCCGGTAAACACGCCGAGCATACGCCGGCTATGACATGAGAGCGGCCACGATTTTGCAGACCCGCAACGTGGATACCCGACCCTATCCGGCCGCACCGGCCTCGAGCGATGTGACGTAACGCAGCAGGTCTTCAGTGCGTCCCTCCGATATCAGCTCTTCGGCAGTCTTGTAGCCAAAGGTCGGAAGCGGTTCATTGCGATACCAAAACAGCGTGCTCCGTATATCTCCGGAGATATCGGTTGCAGCTCGGATGACCCGCAGCGCGTCTCGAAGGTACTTTTGCACGCTTTCGGCGCCGGGAAGACGACCGATGGTATTGCGATGGACATGGGCCAGCCGTGCGAGTGTCCGCATATCGATATGCAGGGCGGCCGCGAAGCGTCGCGCCGAGACGATCGGAGCAGCGCTCTCCGCGTCCTTCAAAGACGCCAGGAAGTGATCGAAATCGAGGGGTGGCGTTGAATCTCGGGCCAGACAGGGGTTCATGGAAGCTTTCTCGGCGCACACTATGTGCACATTTATAGCACAAGAAGTGCCGACATCGCTGGCCGCTGAAACGTTCCTCCATTGCGCTGCCGGTCGCCGAGTTCCGTCGAGGCGCTTAGGCAGGGCCGTGACATTCCGAAGGACAACTTTTCCGAGAATTTCCGGGGCTGCGGACATCTTTTCTGAGACAAGAAGCATGCGGTGTTCTCAAAAAAGATGTCCAAGCCCTTGATCTGTCGAGGGGCCCAAAGACACCTTTTCTGCGAGCCCACAGTTGTTGTTTCTCAGAAAAGATGTCCGCAGTCTCAATAGGTTGTCTTCGAATAATTGGCCGCCTTCTGCACATTAAGGGTGTAACCTACCTCCCTATGCGGGAATGATCGTGGAAAATTTGCCAATATCGGATTTTTCATGCATGTTTGGCCGAACTCACCCTGTTGTTGTTTTCGTATTGGAGGCGCTTACCTGCCCGTTAAACGTTTGAAGTTCGTCCGCGCAAACCTACGGAGAAATCGATGCTCCGGCACGTTGAGCCGGATGTAGCATGCAATTGTCCTTCGAGTGTTTCGCTCGGCATCACGGGGGGGATGGCATCGGCTCCCGCAATCGTGTGAATCTTGTGGAGAAGCGAAGGTAGATGACAAGATGCCCATACTGACGGCAATCAAAAGCTTTTGGTCAGACCTACCCCCAAAGTACGGCCGCGACCGACCGAAACCAGCTGCATGCCCGAGTACAGGCTGCCGAAGGTTTCATAGCGTTTGTCGAAAAGATTGCGGCCGAACAGATAGACTTCGAGATCCTTGTTTTTCCATCCAATCTGGGCATTCACAAGGCTATAGGCATCAAGGTAATAAGATTTGTCGATATCCGCGGTGCGCTTGCCTGTGTATTGGTATTGAAGGTCGGCAGAGAGCTTGCCGGGCAAATGAATCGCCTTGGCTGAGGTTTCGTATTGCAGCCCGGCCGTCGCCGTCCATTTCGGTGTGTTCGGAACAGGATTGCCAGTGACCGTATTGACCGCGGCGCCGTTGGCTCCGAGTTCGCTATGGATGTAGCCGACGCCCCCGGAGAAGCTCAAGCCTTCAGCGATGAGCGCGCGCGCCTGCAATTCGAAACCACTGGTCTTGTAGTCCTGGTATGTTGTCCGAAAGGCGCCAAGCGAAGGATCGAGATAGGACATGACACCGTTCTTGATGTCGTTGTGATAGACGCTGGCATCGATCTGAAGACGATGGCTAAGAAGATCGGCCTTGACGCCCGCTTCGTAAGTCCACCCCAAAGCGGCCGGATAGGGGTTGCCCACGATGCCATCGACCGGATAGCTAAAGAGCGGGTACACCCGTGACGCGTGACCACGAGCAACCGACACGTAGCTTTGAATGTCGTTCGTCCACTTGAAAGACAGTGCTACCCGACCTGTCGGATAGGTTTGCGACGTTGAGTTGGAGCCGGTCAGCGAAGCGAGGCCCAGTGAGTTGTCCTGCTTCATCTCGATATTGTCATGGCTTACCCGACCGCCGATCGAGAACTCCCAGCGGTTCGCAAGGGGGATCGAAACGTCCCCGAACAGTCCTAGATTGGTCGTGTCGAGATTGCTTTTCATCGCGACTGAGCCGGAATACGGAGGCGGCGCGCACTGCGTACTGCTGCACCAGCGTATGCCGTTGGTTCGCATGGCACTGGCACCGACGACCCAGCGAACCGGGGCACCCTCGAGTGAATTCAGCCGAATCTCCTGGCTGAAGATGTTCTCCTGATCCGTCGAGTGGCCCACGTTACTGGATGCGGGGAACCCGATCGCGTCATAGACAAGTTTGTCCACGAGATCGAGTTCGCTTTCCAGCTTGTTGTGCTGGTAGGAACTGATGGAAGTGAGCTGGAAATTCTTGAAGAAATGCTCGACGGTCACGGTGGCGCCCGCTTGCGTTGTCTTCAAGTCCGGCTCGGTCAGGATGCCACTGGTCGGAAACTGACTGGCGCTACGCAGGACATAGAGCGGGGAGTTAGCCTGATCATGCAGATAGTTACCCGTCACTGTGATGAGCGTGTCGTCCAGCCCCGTGAAGCGTAGTCCTCCACGGAATGCGCCTATGTCGCGCTTGCCCAGCTTGTCGGTGTAACGGCTACTGATATCGCCATTCTCATGGCCATAACGGATCGCCATCCGTCCATCAAGTTGTCCGGGCACGATATTGCCGCCAAGAACTGCCTCGCCCATGCGATAGCCGTGTTCGCCGACCTCGGTTGTCACGTGAACATCCCGAGTTCCGTCAGGCTGCTTCGTGACAACGTTGATGGCGCCACCCAGCGCATTGGTTCCCCATAGCGTGCCTTGGGGACCGCGCAGCACTTCGATATGGTCGACGTCGAGCAACATGTTCGACGCGCTCATCATGCTGTTCGGCACACCATCGACATTGAATGCGATCGTGCCATCGGAGTAGTTGGCAGGCGTCCCAAGTGAACTGACACCGCGAATTGAGAACCACTGGGAGCCTGTGGCGCGGCTGACCCATTGCACATTGGGCGCATGGCCGGCGATAGCCACACCTGGGTCGAAGGGCGATTCCTTCAAGGTCTTCGCCTGCAGAACCGTGATGCTTTCAGGCACATCCTGAAGGCGTTCGGTCGTTTTCCGGGCGGTGACCGTGACGGGCTCAAGGACAGTGCTCTCTGCGCTCGATGCCGACGTGCCGCTATCCGGCGACTCAGTGGTTGATTGCGCTTGCTTTCCTTCGGTAGCGAACACGTCTGGAGCAGCGACGGCGACGGCTGCGGCAATCGTTGCGTTGAGCAATGTATGTCGGACGGTACGGACGACACGCAAGCCACACGCCGGGAGCCCTTCGCGCATCGCATCGATCGAGCCTGAACTTCTGCCAAGGGATTGATGAAAGGGAGAGCGATGTACCGCGCATTGCCCTTCAATATGAGGCGTGTTAGACATTAAACGAGACTCATTTGCATTATCGGGATCGTCAATTTACCGATTCGCCGACACACCTCCGTAGCGAGATTTGGCCAATTCCTTGTTCAATCAGGCCAAGTGTATGTCTTTCCATCGAGATGGCCGTATTGCGAAATAAATTGACTAGATTTCGCAGTGTAGAAGTGTGGTTGCACGGGTAGGCTGCGCCTCATCGTGGCCTGCCATGCCTGTTCTCTGGCCGGCCGAGTACTTCGTCCTTCCCGAGGAATACCCGTGCACTCACATATCATCGGTAGATCGGCCATGCGCGGCCGTTCACGCGCCATCTCGATCCCCTTTGCTCAAGCGGGGCGCGCATGAGCACCGCCGCTATCTCCCGTACCAAACCCATTGTCATAAGCGTTGTTGGGCTGGTCGTTGTCTTCGGCCTGCTGTATGCCTGGCGCGCTGTTCGAAGCGGCGGCGCAGAACAACAGGCCATGCCGCCGATGCCTGTCTCGACGATCCGCGCAGAGCCTCGCAGTGTGGCCGACGAGTGGCAGGCCGTTGGCAGCCTGCAAGCCGTGCATGAAGTGCTGCTGGCTCCCGATACCTCGGGGCGAGTGACCGCCGTCAATTTCGACGCAGGCCAGTCCGTGAAGGAGGGGGCGGTGCTGATTCAGCTCTACGATGCCCCCGAACAAGCAGATCGTGCCGCTGCCGTGGCCAAAGCCGATTTCGCCCAGTTGCAACTCAGGCGTTCGCAAGCGTTGGCGCCTACCGGCGCGGAACCGCGCGAATTGCTCGAACAACATATGGCGGACGCTGCCCAGACTGCGGCGGCAGTCCGGCAACTGGACGCACGCATTCAGCAAAAGTCGATTCGCGCGCCGTTCTCCGGTCAGTTAGGTATCCGACGGATCAACCTGGGTCAGTATCTCAATGCCGGTGACGCGATCGCCACGCTGACCCAGCTCGATCCGCTCTATGTCAACTTCACGTTGCCGCAGCAGGATATGTCCAGGCTGACGTCGGGCGCACCTGTTCAGGTAACGGTGGATGCTGTGCCGGGGAGGGTATTCACCGCCAGGATCAGCGCCATCGAACCGCGTATCGATGGAGAAACCCGCAATGTGGCCGTTCAGGCGCTGTTGCCCAATACCGACCGGTTGCTGAAACCCGGCATGTATGTGACGGCGCGGCTGGTATTGCCCGCCACGACGGACAATATCGTATTGCCGCTGACGGCGATCCAGACTTCGGCCTCTGGTGACAGCGTGGTGGTCGTGAAAGGGGCCGACGCGCAGGGAGTCGGCAAGGCGGTTGCCGTGCCGGTCATCACCGGCCGCCGGCTCGGGGAGGAGGTTCTGGTATCCCAAGGCGTCAAGCCTGGCGACATCGTGGTGATGGCTGGCCAGAACCGTCTTCCGCCCGGTGCGACCGTAAAAATCAACAGCACGCCGCCTTCGGCAACGGCGACTCCTGATGCCCCGGCCGTTGCGTCCTCCAGCGCCAGCGCGCGGTAAAGGAAACCACGCCATGCGCTTTACAGACATCTTCATCCGTCGACCCATTCTGGCACTGGTCGTCAGCCTGCTCATTCTGCTGATGGGTGCCACGTCGATTTTCCTGTTGCCGGTGCGGCAATACCCCTATCTCGAAAACGCCACCATCACGGTCAGTACCACGCTTCCGGGGGCAACCCAGGACGTGATGCAGGGTTTCGTGACCACGCCGATCGCGCAGTCCATCGCCACGGCCAGCGGTATTGAATACCTGAGTTCGACTACCACGCAAGGCAAGAGCGAGATCAAGGCGCGATTGGTGCTCAACGCCAACGCCGATCGAGCGATGACCGAAATCCTTGCCAAGGTGCAGCGGGTCAAGTACCAGTTGCCGGCGGGCATCACCGATCCGGTCATCAGCAAGTCCACCGAGGGCGGTACAGCCGTGCAATACATCGCCTTCTACAGCAAGACGCTGTCGATCCCGCAAGTGACGGATTTCGCATCGCGGGTTGCACAGCCTCTGCTCACCAGCATCCCGGGGGTGGCCTCGGCGGACGTCTATGGCGGCCAGACGCTGGCCATGCGCATCTGGATCGACCCGGTGAGGTTGGCCGCGCGCGGGCTGTCGGCCGGCGAGATATCGGCCGCGCTGCGCGCCAACAACGTGCAGGCCGCGCCGGGCCAGCTCAAGAGCGCGCTGACCGTCACCAACATCAGCGCGGCCACCGATTTGCGCAGCGTCGAGGACTTCCGCCAGATGGTCGTGAAGTCGAGCCCCGGCGGAGGCGTAGTGCGGTTGTCGGATGTCGCCACCGTGGAAATAGGCGGCCAAAACTACAATAGCCTCTCGTTCGCCACCGGCATACCCGCGATCTTCGTCGCTATCCAGCCCACGCCGGCCGGGAACCCACTGGAGATCGTCAAGCAGGCCAACGAACTGCTGACCAGGATTCGTGCAATGGCGCCCCCAGGACTGACGGTAGCGCCGAACTACAACGTAGCGCGCTTCGTCAATGCTTCGATCGAGGAAGTAAAACACACGCTGGTGGAAGCCATCGTGATCGTGATCGCGGTGATCTTCCTGTTCCTCGGCACTTTCCGCGCGGTGATCATTCCGGTCGTCACCATTCCGTTGTCGCTGGTCGGTACCGCTGCGTTGATGCTGGTCTGCGGTTTTTCGATCAACCTGTTGACACTGCTGGCGATGGTGCTGGCGATCGGTCTGGTGGTGGACGATGCCATCGTCGTGGTGGAGAACATCCATCGACACATTGAGGAGGGGCTGACACCTGTGCGCGCGGCCCTGCTCGGTGCACGCGAAATCGTCGGGCCGGTGATCGCCATGACTATCACGTTGGCGGCGGTCTATGCGCCAATCGGCATGATGGGTGGACTGACCGGCGCGCTGTTCAAGGAGTTCGCCTTCACATTGGCGGGCTCGGTCATCGTCTCGGGAGTGGTCGCGCTGACGCTCTCGCCGGTGATGAGCTCGATGCTGCTCAGTTCCAGGCAGGGCGAGGGACGGCTGGCGAAGCGGGTCGAGCACTACATGGAAGGGCTGACGGCGTTCTATGGGCGCCTGCTGGCCCGCACGCTAGCCGCTCGCGGTGCGGTGCTGCTGGTCGGTGTGGCCGTGCTGGCCGCCATCGCGGTGCTGTTCACCGGCACTCGCCGCGAACTGGCGCCGACCGAGGATCAAGGCGCCGTCATCGTCGTCACCAAGGCCCCGCAATATGCGGGCGTCGGCTACACCGCCCGCTATGCTCAGCAGATCGAAAAGCTGTTCGAGCAGATTCCCGAGTTCGACAGCAGTTTCATGAATATCGGCGACTCCGCCGGTGGCCAGAACATGATGCTCGGTGGCGCGATCCTCAAGGACTGGTCGAAACGCAAGCGGTCGGCCACCGAGATTCAGGGGCAGATTCAAGCCGCCGGCGGTGCCATCGACGGCGAGACGTTGACCGCCGTGCAGTTGCCCCCGCTACCGGGTTCCAGCGGCGGCCTGCCGGTGCAGATGGTGCTGCGCTCGCCCGACGACTTCAGGACGCTGTACGAGACCGGCGAAAAGATCAAGGCAGCGGCATATGCCAGCGGTCTGTTCCTCTACGTGCAGAACGACCTGTCCTACGACAGCCCGCAGGCGCACATCACGATCGACAATGCGAAGGCCAGCGAAATGGGGGTAACCATGCAGTCTGTCGCCGATACCCTTGCCGTGCTGGTCGGCGAAAACTACGTCAATCGCTTCAACTTCCACGACCGCTCTTATGACGTGATTCCGCAAGTGCGCGGCGCCGAGCGTATGACACCGGAAGACCTCGGGCGTTTCTATGTCAAAACGACCTCCGGCGCACTGGTGCCATTGTCGACCGTGACGCATGTCGAGATGCGCCCGCAAGCGAACCAGCTCACCCAGTTCGGCCAGATGAATTCGACCACGCTCGAAATGCTGCCGGCGCCGGGCGTGAGCATGGGCGAGGCCGTGAAGTTCCTGCAATCGCAGCCGCTGCCGCCCGGCACCAGTGTGGACTGGCTCAGCGACAGCCGCCAGTTCGTGCAGGAAGGCAACCGTCTGCTGGTCTCGTTCTGCTTCGCGCTGGTGGTGATCTTCCTGGTGCTGGCGGCGCAATTCGAGAGCCTGCGCGATCCGCTGGTGATCCTGGTGACGGTGCCGCTGGCGGTTTGCGGCGCACTGGTGCCGCTGTGGCTGGGCTTTGCCACGCTCAATATCTACACCCAGATCGGATTGGTCACCTTGATCGGCCTGATCTCCAAGCACGGCATCCTGATGGTCACTTTCGCCAACCATATCCAGCACCATGAAAACCTGAGCCGCATCGAGGCGATCGAGAAGGCAGCGGCGGTGCGGATGCGTCCCGTGCTGATGACCACCGCGGCAATGGTCGCCGGCCTTGTGCCGCTGTTGTTTGCAGACGGCGCAGGCTCGGCCAGCCGGTTCTCCATCGGCATCGTGGTGGTGATGGGCATGATGGTCGGCACCTTCTTCACGCTGTTCGTACTCCCAACCATATACAGCTTCATCGCCAAGGACCACCGGGTAACAGCGGAAAGTTCTCGCGCCCGCGAACTCGCTACTGCGGAGGCTCCCGATGTCGCCCTTTAAACCGGTTCCTGCGATGCCTGTTGTGTCGCGTCCGGCGACGCTTCCCTCTCCGCGCGCTGCCTTCATGGCGGTGGCCGTCGCCGTTATCACCGCAGGTTGCGCCAGCGGCCCCGATTACCACGCGCCGGCCTTACCAGAAACCGCAGCAGGCCCCTTCGTCAGTCACCCGTCCAATACGGATGTCGCCGAAGCGCTGCCCGCGAACTGGTGGAAGCTGTATGACGACCCCGCGCTCGACAATCTGGTGCAGGAAGCCTTGTCGGCCAATACCAACCTGCGCGTGGCGATGGCCAACCTCGATCGCGCGCGGGCCATCTACACGGAAGCGCGCAGCGGGCAATTCCCTTCGACCAGTATGTCAGGCGGCGTGGGATACGGGCGCGATCAGACCACGTGGTCCGGCACCGGCCAGGCCCCCGCGCAATGGAGCTACAGCGCGGGCCTCGACGTCTCCTATGAACTCGATCTGTTCGGTCGGGTCAGGCGCGACATCGAGGCTGCCCGCGACGACACCGATGCAGTCGCCGCCGCCTACGATGCCGCCAGGGTCGTTGTTGTTGCGGAGACGACGCGGGCCTATGTGGACGCCTGCAGCTACGGTGAGTCCATCGGCGTGGCGCGCTCGTCCGTCGAACTGGCACAGCGCAGCCTGGATCTCGTCGACAGCCAGGCGCACGCGGGCTCGGCGTCGCATCTGGATGTCGAACGGGCTGGCGTCACGCTGGCCCAGGCCCAGTCCGCATTGCCGCCCTTGCAAGGCCAGCGCGAAGCCGCACTGTTCGAGCTGGCCGCGTTGACGGGGCGCACGCCCTCGCAAGTGCCGGAACCGGCGCGTGCCTGCACCAAGGCTCCCGAGATTTCCGGTGCGTTGCCGGTCGGCGATGGCACTGCGCTGCTGCGTCGTCGCCCCGACGTGCGTCAGGCCGAGCGCCAACTGGCGGCAGATACCGCCCGCATCGGCGTGGCCGTGGCGGATCTCTATCCGCGTGTCACGCTGGGCGCCTCGGGTAACTACCTGCGCAACGACTACCTGAAAGGCAATCGCACCTTGTCCTTCTCTTTTGGGCCACTCATCTCGTGGACGTTCCCCAACATGACGGTGGCTCGCAGTCGCATTGTGCAGGCGAAGGCACAAAGCGCGGCGTCGCTGGCCAGCTTCGACGGTGCCGTGCTGAATGCACTGAAGGAGTCGGAGCAATCGTTGAGCGCCTATGGCGCGGCGATGCGGCAGCGCGATGCGCTGGTAGAGGCGCGTGACCGTGCCGAGAATGCCTTCCGGCTGGCCGACCAGCGTTACCGCGCCGGCTCCATCAGCTACCTCGACGTGATCGTGGCACAGACCAGTCTGATCGACGCGAAAGCCCAGGTGGCCGCTGCTGACCAGCGAGTCGGTTCTGCGCGAGTCAGCGTATTCAAGGCGCTTGGTGGTGGCTGGGAACAGGTCAGTACGCAGTAATGCTTGAGGGCATCGGTGCGTGGGCGATCTCACCGTCGCGCCGATGTCTGATGCCAACCATTAGCCACGCGGCTCCGCGTTGTCGCGAACAACCGGAAGTTCGGCATAGCGAAGGAATACGGATATGGACCCGCACGACGACCCGCCTCGGATCATTGACCTGATTACATCATTCGGTAGCAAGAGCCTGCCGTCTGGCAAACACACGATGAAGCACACCACATCAGCCTGTCCGGCGACCACACCGCCGATGTCGTCTCAGGAACAACGATTGGCGGCCAGCCGACTGCGACCGACGATCGCTCGTACCCGTGTCCTGTCCGTACTGGAACAGGCGGCGCCGCGCTGTCTCGATGCCAGTCAAATGTATCGCATCCTCTGCACGCAACTCGACAGCCTCAAACCGGCCTCGATTTACCGTGCTCTGAATGATTTATGGACCTCCGGCTTGCTGGTCCGTACGGAGGGCGCACAAGGCCGCGCACTCTACGCGCTCAAGCCGGACAGGAAGAACCTTCAGAACGACACCGTGCGCTGCGACTGTGGCGCGCGGTTGGTTTTTATTGAGGATCGGGCATTGCACGAGCATCTCCGATCACTGGCGACCAAGGAAGGCTTCGATCTCGACAAGGAGCCAGCTTTTACCATCACCGTGACGTGTGCGGAATGTCGGCCGTTACGCAGGAGAAGAGAGTAGGTGACCTTAAACCGAGGTCGCCCGATCTGACAGTGGCTCGCCGCTTTTTGCTGCCAGGCCTCCATGCTCGGTGGACGACGGCACGCTCCACTCAAGGTGAGACTTAATCGGGAAGCACGATGCCGCGTACGGCATCAGACTGCGCGTTTGTCGTTCGATCGGAAAGGTATCGTGCTGGCGGCTTGCCTACCGCCTTGCGGAACATGGTGATGAACCCGCTGGCATTTTCGTAGCCCAGTTCCAGCGCCACCGTTTGCACGCTTTCGCCGATGGTCAGACGTTGAAGCGCAAGGATCACATGCAGTTGCCGGCGCCAGCGTCCGAAGCTCATGCCGATTTCGTGCAGCAGAAGCCGGCTCATGCTTCGCTCGCTCATGCCAATGCGGGTGGCCCAATCGCCCTTTGAGGTTTTGTCGGTAGGATCGGCCAACAGCATTTCCGCGAGCCGGCGCAATCGCGGATCACGCGGCATCGGCAAATGCAGGTCTTCTACCGGAGCCGCCGCCAACTCATCCAGCAACGCGGCAATCAGTCGGTCTTCCCGGCCTCCCGACGGGTATGACGCGGGGAAGCCGGCCACCTTCAGAAGCAACTCGCGCAGCAATGGCGAGACGGAGATCGTGCAGCAGGTTTTCGGAAGATCCGGTGCGGCATCAGGCTCCACGAACAGGCAATGACATTCGGTTTCACCGGATCCCCGTGCCGAGTGGGGCAAGTCTCCCGGTATCCATACCGCGCATTGCGGCGGCACGATCCAGACACCGTTTTCGATTTCGCAGTTGAGGATGCCACGGACGGAGTAAAGCAGTTGCGCCCTGCGGTGCCGATGCCTCGCATGTTCCCAGCCCTTTGCTACCGACATGGCACTCAGGGCGACAACGGGCCGGGGCAGGTTATCCACGTCCTTGGCCACGGCCGGATCGGTGATGGCAATGCTTGACATGATGCGTATCGGGCTTCGGGTCCAAGATGAGGCGCTGGCCTAATTGAAAAATATTATGGCCAACTTGTGCAATGACGTCCAGCTATTCCGTCGGTATCGTGTGATTGACCACGCTGGTCGTTCTGCTCGCCAGGGCTATTGCGCTTCCGGTCCGGAGGGGTATCCCATTTTCTTGACGAAGTGGGGCTGCCAGCTATTTCCCGTGATGCGCCGAAGGAGTATTGGCATGTTGATTGACGCCTCGAAGTTCCCCTTGGTCTGGATGCGACTAAACGCACCAGGCACCGCCCCCACAATCTCGCCTTTTGCCGAGTTCGAGGGATTGCTCGCACGGAAGGAAGTTTTCGTTTTACTCAACGACGAGGGGCTTGATAAAGGCGAACACGAACATTCGCCGGAAGAAAGGAAGCAAACCTCGCTTTGGATGAAACGCCACAAGAGCGAATTGCGGACCTTCGTCAAGGCAGGGATCTACATCGAACCGAATAGCGCCAAGCGACTGGCGACCAAGGCGTTTGCTCTGGTGTACGAAAAATTTTGGGGCTATCCCATGCTCACGGTTGCGACGAAAGACGAGGCGCTGGCCCTGGCGCGGAGGTTGTTGCTGGACGAGCAAACGGATGCATGGTCGCACTAGCCCCGACTAATGAGGTCGGTCGGAATCTGGGGGCCGGCGCGTTAAGAGGCGGTACGAGCACCGAAGAAATGAGGCAGGTCAATGGCATCGAAAACGGTCGAAACCGAGCGCTCCGTCTCCGTCGGCAGCAAGATTCGCTTGCTGCGCCAGCGCCAGGGTCGCACGTTGGACGACGTCGCGACCGTCTCGCAGCTTTCCAAGCCCTTTCTTTCGCAGGTCGAGCGAGATCACGCCAGCCCGTCGATCACTTCGCTCGCGAGCATCGCGAAAGCGCTGGGCGTGTCAGCCAGCTATTTCATCGATACGCCGACCGAGGAAAGTTGCGTGTGACGCCGTAAGGATCTGCGGTACTTCGCCTTCGCCGATTCCGCCGATCTGCTCGCGCGCCTGTCGATTCGGCCGGGCGACCGCCAACTCGAAGCGATTCTCGTGCGCATGTCGCCCGGCGAGCGACCAGGCAAAGCAACCACGCACGCGTGCGAGGAATTCGTGCATGTGCTCAGCGGTGAAGTGACGATCACGCTGGAAGGCAAAACGTTCGTGCTCGGCGTGGGTGACAGCGCGCACTATGAATCCACAATTCCGCATATCTGGACCAACACGCGCGACGACGAAGCCGTGCTGGTCTGGGTCGGCACGCCACGGCTGCTTTGACCGGCGCGCGGCGCGCACATGGACGCGCGGCGACTTTTGTGAGGCCGTAGACGCTTTTCGTGCCCCCACCATCGCTTCCGGCCCCCCCTCCGATCCGTACCTCGACTCCTTTCCCCCGCGAATGGCGTTTCCGGCAGACCCAAGCCATGATGGTTGAGCGAGATCATGTTGCTTTCTGGGTCACGGGAAAGACCCACAAGAGTTGATGGGTGATGCGTCGCGCGTGTTCAGCGGCCGGCGTCGTAAGGCGAACGGCGTCGGCGCCGCGTGGTGGGGCAGAGGGAAATTCGCTGATGTCACGACACACGGAACTTGTGCTCAATTCCGGCGATATGCTGGCGCCCCCATCATCGCGCCAGTTACGCCGCCATCGACATACAATTCGGCGGCTTGCACGTAAGACGATTCATCCGAGCATATAGCACGAGGAGTGCTGACTGCGCTTGCCGCTGAAACGCTCATTCATTGCGCTGCTGGTTGCCCAGTTCCGTCGAGACACCTGGGCAGGGCCGTGACATTCCCAAGGACGACTTTTCTGAGAATTCCCGGGGCCACGGACATCTTTTCTGAGACGAGAGGCGCGTAGATTTCTCAAAAAAGATGTCCAAGCCCTTGATCTGTCTAGGGGACCAAAGACACCTTTTCTGAGAGCCCACAGTTGTTACGTGTTTGTCTCGCAGAAAAGATGTCCGCGGTCTCAATATGTTGTCTTTGAATAAAAGGCGACATTTCACAGACTACGACGGAATCCGACCTTCGGGGTTCCGTTCAAAATATTGGTGGGAATCAGGTTACACTCGATCACGGCCCCTAGGGAGCGGCCGTCGCGAGGCTCTCAGCATTGCCTCGGGCGTGGCCATCAGATCACCA
Source organism: Burkholderia stagnalis (assembly GCF_039848545.1). Taxonomy (NCBI): domain Bacteria; kingdom Pseudomonadati; phylum Pseudomonadota; class Betaproteobacteria; order Burkholderiales; family Burkholderiaceae; genus Burkholderia; species Burkholderia stagnalis. Next base: position 2,673,215 of record NZ_CP156686.1, on the reverse strand, counting down.
GTCTGTCGTTGCAGTGATTGAGCGAGCGTTTTGGCACTTCTGAAATTTTCCGCTTCGTTGTGAGCCGCGTCTGATGTTGTTCGGCCAGTTGTCACGTGAACCAAACTCAATAGAGCGTCGCAGTTATAGCAAGCTGGGAAATCGTCCCCGGCTTCGCCGAGCGTATTGGTCGTTAGTCTTAGTGTAAAGATGACAGTGTCCGCTGGGCTCATATTGTTATTCAAGGACCAGTTAAATGCCTGAACCTCTGCATGTAGTGCAGGGATTCCATAAAAATTGGAGAGCATGCCTCCATTGCGACTTTCAGTCTCCGCGATGTGTAGGCGTGTAATTTTTTCAATGCCTTTGTGAAGATGGTTGGTGCCGTAAGCTTCTTTTATGCTTGAAATTAATGTGTCTTTGTTTGTAACAGAAAAATTTGCCCCTTGTAGCTCTATGCCGTCAAACGATTCTTTTTGACTTAAGCTTCCTTTAAGATTAACGAATTCACTTTTGTATGCTTGGCTTTTGAAATTGAATGCGGCTGCAAATGCATTGTATGTTTTTAAATCGCTGTTTCTTGGTTTTAGCTCGATATCTCTTTCTAGTTTTTTTCGTGGCTTTAGTTTGTTAAATTCAGTGGTATTATTTTGGGCCTTCTTCAAGAAGGCTTGCGCTTCTTGGGAAACACGCTCGTAAGCGTCCCGAACGCCTCTGCGTGCCATTACTGCAGTGTTCACGCGATGACGATCCGGTGCTTCCGCCAAGTCGAGCCAATCGGCGACTCCGTAAAGCCCCGCCACATCCGCTAGCGTCACCGGATTATTCCGCACCATACGATAGAGGTTGAGCCCATCAATAGTTCCGGCGGGGTCGGGGTTGAGCCAGCGGCCGAGCCAGGGCTGGTAGTAGCGCAAGCCGTAGTAGTACAGCCCGGTGGCATCGCGCTCCTTGCCCGAGTAGCGGTAGTGTTTCAACTGCACTTCGGCGGCATTCTTGCCGATGACGTAGCTGGTCCCGCCATAGGGAAAATATTCCTCGTAGGTGATGACGAGGCCCGTCGCGTCCAATTCGAACACGGCCGACCCCAGGTAGTTTTCCAGCTGATAGCGGACCTGCGGCGACGGCACGCCGGACGGAGGCGCGCCGATCGTCCAGTTCAGGCGCTCGGCGAGGCAGCGCTCGCCGTCCATGACGCGGATCGTGCGATATGCGTCGTCCACCGTGCCATTGGTGGCATGGCGCCGGATTTCCATGCCGTCGATGTAAAGCGTCTCGTCGACGTTTTCCGTTGTGCCGCCATTGCCGTAGCGCCGGGTGATCTTGCGGATGCGCTGGCCCTGGGAATCATAGACGTAAAGTTCGATATCCGAAGGACTGCTGTCGCGTTCGACGAGCGTCACGCTGACGAGCAGATTGTCGTAGCGCCAGGTGACGGCCTGCTTGCCCGCCATGGCGATCTGATTGCCGTTGGCGTCGAAAAGCGTATCTACCCGAGCCGGATCGGTGGTCAGGGCCGCTGCCACCGCGCGGTTGCTGGTAGGCGAGACTGTCATGTCGGAAGTCGCCGGCACGCTGCCCTGATGGGCGATCTGGTAAAGATTGCCCGAGGTGTCGTAGCGATAGCGCCGCGTATAGTTCTGCAACGCTTGGCCATCGTTCAGCGCGGGCAGCGAAACGAAGTGATCGCTGTCGCCGGCCGACAAGGCCGGATGCTCGCGTCCGGTCGCCGTGATCAGGCGATAGACCGCATCGTAGGCATAGGTACTGACCGGATCGACCTGCTGGTTGGCATGGAACACCGTGGATTGCGCGTCGTCCGCGACGGCGGTGATATTGCCGACCGGGTCATAGTAATAGCGCAGCGACTGCAAGGTCGCGCCGTCGCTTTGCCGGACCGAAACGACGGTCGCCAGGAATTGCGTGGTCGGTTCATAGGTGTACCGCGTAACGACGCCGTTGCCATAGACGATCTGCCGGCGCTGGCCGTTGGCGTCGTAGGTGATGCTGTCCGCATAGGTCTCCGAAGCGGTTGAATCCGATGGCGTCAGGCTGACGGCGTCGACATGGCCGGCGATGTCGTAAACATAGGTCACCAGATCGGGACTGGCGGCGTCCGCACGCTCGACCGCCTGGGTGCGAATCCGCCCCAGCGCGTCGTAGGTCCGGCGGGTCAGGTAGATGTCGACCGGATCGAGCTTGCTCCAGTCGGGGATTGCGTCCGTGCCCTGGAGCAATTGCCGCTTCTGGTCCAGCAGCTCGCCGCCGATCGTATAGGCGTCGAATGTCATCACGCCGGCGGCGTCGGAAATCTGATAGATCTGCTCCCGCAGGTTGTGCCCCGCATCGCCGCTGACGCTTTCACCATAGATCGTCTTCCGGGCCACATAGGGCGCGCCGCTCGCTTCCTGCACGGTCAGCTCCAGCGGGCGCTGAAGCGCGTCGTAGGTGGTGGTCTGGATCGTGCCTTTGGCGTCGCGGCCATAAGCCGGATTGCCGGCGGCATTGTTCAGCAGCCACCTGACGCCGCTGTCCACGCTCGTGCTGGCCAGCTTCTGGCCGTCGAGGCCATAGACCACGGTCAGGTTTTCCAGCCCCGCGGCGCGCATCCGGTCGTCGGCGCTGGCGACCAGCCGATTCATCGCATCGAAGACATTGCGGGTCGTCAGGCCGGAAGGGAGGAGCGACGGCGCCGGCGGCTGCAGGGTCTGGGTAATCCGTACCGCGTTGCCGGACGGATCGAACTGGCGGATCGTCGGCGTGTCGTTGAACAGGGTGGCCTGTTGCAATGCCGCGCGTTCCAGCGCATCCAGCAACGGATTGTCGATATTCGCCTGGTAGTAGCGTGATTCCACGACCGTGTCGTCGGCGTCATAGAGCCGCTCCTCCCAAGGCGAGAATTCGACCTTGGTGAAGAACCCCTTGGGCGTGTCGACGCGGATCTCGCGGTCCAGCGGATCGTAGTGGATCAGCGGGCTGACCCCGAAGCGGTTCATTTCGGCATTGTCGATGTAGGCCCAGCCGTCGGCGAAGAACGGGTCGTATTGCTTGATCGGATTGCCCTTGTTGTTGTAGACGACTCGGCCGGAAACCAGCCAGCGATTGTCGCTTTCGACCTGCGTCACCGAACCGTCGGGATTGACGCGGTAGCAGTTGCCCGGGTCGACGTAGTCGATTTTCTGGATGGCCCGCCCCAGGCCGTCCGAATATGCGGCGACGTACCGGGTGCGACCGGACGTGCCATATGTTTCGGCAGCCAGCGCGACCGAATGCACCGGTGTCGGCGTGACGAGCGCGACGATGCGGGCCTGCACCGCAGCCGCCGTCTGCGCTGGAATGCCCGGCAGAACCATCGGGCTGTCATCGCCTAAGGTGCGAAAGCGGTGCAGGACGGCGCCACTGCGAGCGATGTAGAAGCCGTCGATCAACGCTTGCCAGAGCGCGTCGGAATTCACGCCCAATCCGGCGAGATCCGACGGAGCGATCCGTCCGCACCAGGAGAACAGCTCGTAAGCCGAGAAGGAGGCGGTTCCCTGGAGATAGACCTGCGGCGTCGCCATGGCCGCAGCCATGTCGAAGGCCGGGGCCGTATGCGCGAGCGTCAGCGGCGCAAAGCCGACGGGCCCGGTGATCTCCGTGCCCTGCACCGAGGTTGCCCACACCCAGCCCAGCGCGTTGCACAACGCCTGGGTCACGGTGCCGTTCGGGTCGGTCATCTGCCAAGGGCCGACGGTCTGGTAGTCGATGCCGGTGACATGGTTGACGTTGCCCAGCGGATCCTGATTGCGCACGACGAGCAGGTCGTAAGGATCGTAGAGGACGGCGGTCACGCCGCCGAACGGATCGACCGTGTCACCGGGCAGGTAGTAATCGTCGGCGCCGAGGAAGGTTTGCAGCAGTCCGGGATTCCACCACAGGCCGTCCGACTGGAGATACTGGCAGGTTCCGGCCAGCAGGGTCGCGAGCTGATCGGGCGCAAGCGCGCCCGCGAAGGCTGCGTTGAGGTCCGTCGGCGTGCCCAGTGCGTTCTCGATACGGCACAACAGGCCTTGGCCTGTCGCCTGGCCCAGCGGCAGCGGCTGCTTCGCCGCCGGATCCCAGTAGTACCGACGCTGGCGGCCCAGCAATTTCAATTTGCCGGCCGGGGCGAGCAATGCGGCGTCGACCTGGGCCGAGATTTCGTCGAAGGTAAAGATCTCGCCTGCAGGCGGCACCGGCGCAACCAGCCACCCATCCGACTCGTCGATATCCAAACCGAGGAGACGCAGATCGGGGCCGGTCAGGTCGGCCACGCGATGGGTCTGGACCGTTATCCGCAACTGCACCTGTTCGGGAAGGCGGTCGGCCGCCGATGCGCGGCGGGCGTAAGCGATCGAGCAGGCGCGCGTCGTCGCCCCGTAGGCGTCGACTGCCAGGGTGACATCGTGGGTGACGCGCGGGTCGGTCAGGTTGCGTTCGTAGTGCAGCGTCAAGGTTTCGAGCGGATAGATGAAGAAGGCGCCGTAGCCGTCTTCGGCGACTGCCTGGTCCTGGCGCACGCCATAGGTTGTTTCGGTAACCTGATAAGGGACATTCGACTGCGCCGAGCCGTCCAGGCCATAGACCTCCTCGCGCAGCACCATGCCCTTCAACGCATAGTGCGCTTGTCGCATCGTGTCGCCGTCGGGATCAGTATCCGAATAGGTGAAGCGTGCCGGCGGCAGGCGCGACGCCAAGGGGTCGCCGTGAAAATAGTCGACGTCGAACTCGTTGCACGGACTGGCACCGCCGCCCCAGGCGCCCGTGTGGTACCAGCTCCGGGTCAATGACGGCGGCGCGTACCCGTCAGGGGCGGCGTCCTTCGTGTTTGCCAGGTAGTCGTCGAGGCCGAGGCTGTCGATGCAGTCGACCTGGCCGAAGCCGCAAAATTCGCGCTCGACGGGGTCGTAATAGCCGTGGCGATAGTCGTAGCGGGACACGAGGCGAGTGCCCGAGACTGCATCCAGGACCTCGACCTCGTCGACCACCTGCACCGGGAACGGCAGCTCGGTGGCCCATGGCATGCCGGCCTGCCGATCGCGCAACGCGTGGTAGGTCGATGCCCGATACGAGAGATGAGTCACCAGACCTGTATTGTCATCCGCCATATTCAGCAGATAGGGCTTGGTTCTGCAACCGAAATCGTAGGCGATATACAGTCTGGGGCCGTCCGCCGGCGCATAGACCAGAGCGGTCGTGCCATTGCCGCGCACATCGGCGAATTCAACCTGGGCAGCCGGCTGCCAGCCGCCCGGCAACGGGATGGATACCGCGTCGGCGAAGCTGTTGCCGCTTTGATTGACGTAAAGGTCGATGTGGCCGTGATGAAGATAGAGCAGGTCTGTCGTGCCCGAGCCATCGATATCGGCCAGGAAGAGCCGGCTGGCATCGAAATCGTCGCCGAAATGCGGTGCATTGCCCAACGCGATCTTCCGGCCGAACTTGCCGTAACCGAGATTGGGCCAGACCTCGACCGAACCATTCGTGATCCTGACCAGATGTTCTCGGCCGCTGCCGAAGATATCGGTCATCCGCACCAGGACCGTGGCGGATTCCTCGCCGCTCATCGGCATGTCGCCGGCCCGCGGCAGGACGAGGGCGGGGCGATACCCTTGCGCACCGCGCGAAGGATAGACGCTGACGGTTTCCGGGTCGAGGCGCAGAAGGTCGGTCAGCCCGTCGCCCGTCATGTCGGCAGTCATCGTGTCGGGCTGGAACAGATCGGTGGGCACGGCCGGCAGGGACAGGAAGGGCGCCCACGAGCCATCGGCCTGCGCCTGGGAGAATCGGGTGCCGTCCGGCGCCGCCGCAACCAAGGCCGGACGGCCGCACCCCGTGATGTCGATCAGCGCGGTGTCATCGGCGAGCCCCAGGCCTGGAAAACGCGCCGGAGCACAGGGTGGCGCATAGCAAATGACTTCGTCGGAGACATCGGGGCCGGCCTGCGGATTGGGCTGCGGGCCCAGCGGCGCCAGGAAGAGAACCGTGCTTTGCAGCCGGAAAAGAATGCCGGGAATGCCTTCGCCGTAAAGATCCGCCAGTTGAAACGGCCCGGGCGGGGTGACTCCGGGCACCGGCCGACCGAAACCATCCACCATCGGTTCGAACTGGCCGGTCGAGGGGGCAAAGGGGGTGTAGCCAAGCTCCAGCGGTGGCAATGCCTGTGTCGTATAGGCGTCGCCGTTCAGACGACAGCCCAGCGCTTCGATCATGCGCAGTTGCGTCAGCACCGGCGATTCGCTGTAGCTGAAGCGTGTCATGTGAACCAGTACCGGCTCAGGGCCCAGCTCCGCGAAGCGATGGAACATCAGCACGTGGCGGCACAGGCGGTAGGTGCGTATTTCAAAGCCGGCGTTGTAGATCGAGAAAGGATCGGCACGCGCCGCCCACAGCGCACCGGCCGGCGGCCGGTACGGGTCGGGTGGCAGAGGGTCCAGCGAATATTCGCCATAGTCGAAGACGATTTCGAAGTGCCACGAGGCCTGGTCGAGGTCGTTCAACGCATGGACCGGCCGGTCATTGCCATAGAGAATTCGGTCCGGATACTTGTTGGCATTGGGCGCGCGTCCGTGTTCGTAGATCGCGGGCGGGACGTTGTCGTCGTTCTCGGGCCGATAGCGGTACGCGACGGCATCGCCGCGCGCCATCAGCTCCGCGTCGATCAGCCAGGAGAAGATATGCGTGGGCGCCGACGGATCGGCGATCCTCGATGCATCGTCGCGGCCGAAGAAGGTCTGGCTGTTGTCGCCTCCGAGCACGCGCCAGAAGCTTTTCTGGCTCACCGGGTCGATCCAGTGCTCGATGGCCGCGAACGTCGATTCGACGCGGGGCCGATAGGTGAACACGTCATGGCCGTCGCGATGGCCGACGGGAACCAAAGCGTCGCACACGAGCGGCGTGCCGTCGGGCAGCAGGAAGGTATCCGTACCGTCATAGCGCGGTTGGCCGCTGCTGGTCTGACGGGTGATCGCCGGCAGGCCGATATCGAAGCCGAGCCCGTAGAGGCCGTTGCCGCTGCCGGATCGATATTGCAGGGTGACGTCGGGCGCGCCGCCGCGGCAACTCGTGACGGGAATGGGAACGGAGAATGCCGCGGCGCCCGTGAAGCCGCCATTCTGGAAATTGGCGCCGATGCCCTGAATCGCGCCGCCGCCTTTGGGCAATGCGACGCGGGCTGCCTTGATCCGGGCGCCGTCACCAGCCGGCGCGCCGCCGTCGCCGGATGCGGGCACCTCGGTTTGCGGCGCGACCGGCTCCGGAATCATACGGGTGCCTCCGACAGCGGACTGCCCCAGCGGCTGAAGCCGGGGCGGTTCGGATCCTGGCCGGGACAGCGCTCATCGGCCAGCCGGGCCTTGTTTTGCGTGACGCAGCCGCACAGCCCGCAGATCTTGCGATTGGCCGCGCCGCCGGTCAGGGCCGCGGCGATTTGATAGGCGACCTTCCGTTCCGGCTTCGTATGATGCGGACAGGCGTCGCACGCGGCCAGCCGTGCCGTATAGAGGGCATCGTCGGCCGTCTTGAAGCCGCTGCGGCCCCAGGCGACGAAGGATTTGGCCGCCTTGATCAGCAGGGCGGCGCTGCTCTGGTCCTGGGGCGTCTCATCGGGAAGTTGCTGTGCCGTGCGCTGGCAGACCTCGGGATGGTCCAGCAGATGGTCGCGGAAGGCTGGCGCGCGCCGGGCGGCGAACAACGTCGTCGCGTAGGTCGGATTGTCGATCACGGCGGCGAAGACCTGTCGCGAGACGGGACGGCCGAGGCCCAGGTAATGGCCCAGGCTTTCGCAGCCTTCTTCGACGCTGGTCAATGTCTGGAAGTCGGGTGGAATGGTCGTATCGGTCATGGCGAGATTTACCGGGAAGCAGAGGTTCACTCCGCTCCCCATACCGGAGCATGGGGAGCGGCTCCTTACGTTGCGTTACGGCGTGTGGAAGCCGCTGCTGACGTAGTTCGGATCCAGCGTGTTGCCCTCGCTCGATTTGACGTTGGAGGCCGTGACGGTATAGGCGGTCTTCGGGGCAAAGCCGCCCGTGATGGTCACCTTGTTGCTTGCCTGGCCGTTGCTGATCTTGAGGATCTGGTCCATGTGCGGATGGAAGAAGTAGTTATCCTTGTCTTCTGCCGAGGCCATGTCGATCGGCGCGCTGAAGGTCAGCGTGACGCCCGAGTCATCGGTCGAGGACGTTGCGGACAGCAGCCTCAAGTCGGCTGCCGGCGGGCCGCCGGCGCACACCGGCAGCGGATTGAAACCGATCGCCTGGCGATAGGTCGTGATCCGGCAGTCGAGATTCGTCGGATGGCACCCGGGGGTCGGTTGATCGGCCCTGGTCGGAATCAGCTTGAAGGTGGCTTCGACCTGGCTGATCGCATCGAAGATCACGTCCGGATAAAGCCGATTGAATACGGTCTGCAGCGGCGCGGGCGCGTAGTAGTCCGCCTCGGGCTTGCAGACGAAACCGGTCGGTTGTTGCGCCTGATTCGGGAAGCGGCTGACCAGGTAGCCCAGTACCAGCGAAAGGCCCTGCCATTCCAGCGGTACGGCGCGCACGAGACCGCCCTGCACCAGGACGTATTTGGTCGTGCCCAGATAGAAGGCGTAACCGTTGGCCTCGCGTGCCGACGCGTCGAAGACGAAATGGATATCCGGGAAAAACGCGTGGAAGAGCTTCATCAGCCAAAGGCAATCGCCGGCGCGCTGCGGGTTCCGCGTGACCGGATGGAGGCCCCCGATCCTCAATTCATCGGCCTGAATCTCGGTGAGGAAGCCACCTGTCATCGCAGCCGGCGGGACCGCCAGGGTCGCACTGTGATCGCCGTGCAGGGTGACCGCGCCGCCTTGGGCATTCGGCTGCCGAATCACCTGATGGGCGCCGGTCGCCGTCGCCAGGAATTGCGCGAAGTCATGGCGCGGCCGCGCAGCCAGCGTCACCGCGGCATTGGCGTCGGCGGCCTGGTCGTGCCCGCGCGTGGTCACCGCCGGATAAACACCCGGCGCGGTCGCCAGCCCCTGCTTGACCAGATCGTCATAGAACGTCTGCACGGCGAAATCGCCCGACAGGATGCCGTCCGTATCGATCAGGTGGCCGTCGAGATTGATCGGCTTGCCGATCGAGGTCGCGATGTTCCACACGCCGCCGGTATAGGATTTGATCTCCAGTCTGGTGACGGCGGCGGTCGTGCCGTCGGCCAGCAGAAGGCCGGTGCCGACCGACAGCATCTGGGCCTGAATCAGCTTGCGCGTGTCCGCCAGGAGGAACGTGTGATTCAACGTCACGGTGACCGTGCGTTCGTCCGCGCCGATCTTGAACGATACATAGGCCATTTCGGGCTGCACGCTGATGGCCGAGGTGCCGTCCGAAAACGCGACGCTGCGTTGCTGCGATGCGCCGGTCGGATCGAAGGCCAGGACGGGGTCCTGTAGCGCGAGCGTTTGAATGGCCTTCGTCTGCGTGGCCGACACCGCAACCGGCGTGTCGAAGGCCAGGCACGAGCAGGTGCAATTGCAGCAGTACCCGGTGTTCGGGTCACAGACGAGGACGAGGTGGTTGACCTGCCAACCCTCCTTTTTGCAGGTTTCGTTGATTTGCTGGGAGTTGGCGCTGCAATGCTGTGCTGAGCAAGTCGGTGTTGCCATGCGACCCTCCGAAGTTGACGTTAGAGTGGTGAGACGGGCCGTCCGCAAGCGCATCGCTCAGGGGCGGCGGGCACTGTAGGTCGGCAGAAGGCCGATCGACAGAACTTTGGCGAGGTCGATCAGACCGGTCACCGCATCGGCCAGGCCTGGCGGGACGCCGCTTTTGGCCACGATCAGCGACCAGGGTTGATCGACCCAGTCGTTGATGCTCTGGCCGGTCAGGCTGGCGGCGCCGTTCACGGCATCGAAGGTCAGCGACAAGCTGGTCGCGCTGTTGCCCGTGCCGATCCGAAGCGTCGCCGTCAAGGGGCCGCCCATCGATACGCCTTGCGCCAACTGCAGGAGGGCGTCGATCTCGGTGATCTGATTCAAGTTCAGATTGGCCGGGAACCAGTCCTGCGCCATCACGATGTCGCAGGACTGCTGGGTCGCGCCCGCCGGGGGGTGGGTAAAGCCGAACCACGCGGTCGGAAAATTGGCCGCCAGGTTGAACGCGCGCTGGCCCTGGAAAGGAATGCTGTTTATCTTGTTGCGCACCTGGGATGCGAAGACCGCGCCTCCGTCCTGCGCGGTATAGCGCAGGCGGATGACGACGTCGGTCAAGGTCGAATAGTCGATGCGATTGGTGTCGAGCGGCATTTCCAGGCGCCACGACGAGATGGCGCCGGTGCCCTCGAACGGCATGTACCGTTCGTCGTTCAGTTCGTCCTGGAACGTGCCGGTATCGCTCAGCCCGGTGGACAGCGCGACCTTTTGACTGGCTCGCCAATTGGCACGCAGCACGCTGGTATCGGGCGTCGCCGATCCCAGGCCCAGCAGATAGTCCGCGCCGTTGATATCCGGCTTCAGGAGGATCTGGCTGCCGGTCTGCATCAGGATTGCCTTGATGTTCTGGTTAGGGCCGAGGATCGCCGGTATGGTCACCGCGACCGATTTGATCTGCCGGGCGTACTGGCCGGGATAATCCAGATCGAACAAATATTCGCTGAACCGGATATCGCACGTGCCGGTGCGCTGGAATCGCAGGAAGGCTTCCGGATCGAGTGCGAGCAGTGAAATCGTCTTCTCGATTTCAAGGCGCCGATTGTTGCCGCGGTAATAGCTCGACGTCATCTGGGCGAGGCTGGCGGACAGCTGCTCGCCGGCGAGCAGGCCCTTGCGCAGCCCGTCCCAATAGTCGAAGGTGATGAACTGGTCAACCGTATTGGTTTCGAACTGATAGCACTGCTGGGCCGACACGGCCAGTTCGAGCGCCATCCGATAGGCCTGGCCGTAGATCGTGCTGAGCCGCGAAATCATCCATTGGTAAAGCTCGGCATTGGTGAATTTGCGGCGCAGGAAATCGTCGACCTCGACCGCATTGTCCTGATTGCGCCGGTGAATGGACAGTTGATGTTGGGCGATCTGCAATTGCAGATTGGCCGCACGGATCTGGCTGTCCAGCACCTCGACGTCGAAACTGGCCTGGATCAACTGCTGTTGCCAATCCTGGTCGCGCCGCTCGAAGCCGCCGACGGTCTGGCTGACCTCGCCGACGCCTTTGGTGGTCTGGGCCAGGATGTCGAACACCGTGGCGGCCGCGTGCAGGCTGCTGCCGATTTCCCGGCCGCCATAGGTCATGGCGAAAGGCGAGCCGATATCCGGCACCAGGAAGGCGCCCGAGGCAAAGGCTTCCAGCACGCCGCTCGTCGTGCCGAAAACGGTCGACAGGATCTGCATGGCGATCTGCAGGCGCTCGACCGGCAGCAGGCCGGTATCGATCAGTGATTGATAGAAGTCGCGCCGGGACGTCGCGGCTTTGTGCGACACGGTCAACCCGGCAATCTGTTCCTGGTTTTCCGAAATCTGCAATTCCAGCGACTTGGTGGTCAGGTTCAGGATCTGGACCGTCTGAATCGCGTTCAGCCGCGCCAACGCTTCGGCATCCTTCTTTTCCAGGGCGGACAGGAGGAGATTGCCGAGCTGGCTGAGCTGGGCGGAAAAGTCGCCGGCCATCCGCGCGATAGTGGAGAAGCGATAAGGCGGCGCACCGGACTGCAACTGCTCGGCGACGCGCGCGCCCATGCCGGCGGCTGCGGCGCGCACCAGCGCCATGGGATCGATCGGCGGCTCGAACAGCGCCAGTTGCCGCACGACACCCTGGATGTTCATGCAATGCCGGATCTTGTAGAGGCGGTCTTCGACCAGATCCCAGTATTTCATCAATGCGCTGTTTTCCGGCGCGCAGAAATAGGCATCGAGTTCGTTGACCGGAACGTAGCGATCGGCCTGGTCCAGTTGCACCGAGCTCTTCGACGTCGGCGGTGCCACGTTCTCCATGTCGATCAGGAATTGCGGGATATCGGTGCCGTATTTCGCCTGGATCTGATTGAAGGTCGAGGGTGGTTGCTGGGTGCAGGCACCGACATCGACCGGTCGCGGTCCCAATATGTCGCGCGCCAGGACATAGAGGAGGGTCGCCTGGGTGATCGATTCCCAGCTGTCCTTGGTGAATTCGAAATCGCCCCATTCCAGCAGAATGTCGATGTAGCGCATGACGATCGCCTTTTGATAGGCACTGCCACGCAAGCGGGCGATCACGTGCGGCTGGAACGGGTAGTTGTTGTAGGCCCTGATCTGGGCCGTGTCGGTCAGGATCGACTTCAGGGATTCGACGTCGAAGGTGCGGAACGGTATCAGGCGCCAGAAGCGCTTGGACTGGTCGCTGACCGTCGGATCGGAATTGATCGGCACGGTGGGGTTGAAGATGTATTCCAGCCAGCTCCGTGCTTCCGGATAGCGCTGATTGGCCCGCAGCTGGTTGGCGATCAGCCACGGGCAGTAGAGGAACATCTCCCAGAAGTACAGGCCGTAGGGGCCCTTGTAATCGATCGTGTCGCCGGCGAGGTAGGCGGGAGGATCGATATTCGGCGGCTGCTGGCCGTCATCGTAGAAGCGCGTGAACGGATAGATCGGAATGATCGGGGTGGCCTGGGTCTGCGGCTGAAGCAGTTGGGGCACGCCGCCGACGAACAGCGCCTTGTTGAGGCGGGCGGTCGCGCCGGTCGACAGCCGCTCGGCAGACCAGACGATGTTGTTGAAGTTGCCGGGCGTGTCGGTGTATCTGGTCGAGATCAGATTGGTCTGATTGGTTTCGCCTCCCGCATTGACGTTGGCGTAATCCTCCAGAAGCTTGATCCCCGGCTCGGTCGACCGGATCATGAAGGTCTCGTCGCCGTTGTCCCAGATGAACCAGAACGGCTGATTGATGGTCGGCGCGGTGAAGCCCGCGCGGTCGTTGACGTTGTAGAGAAGCGTCAGGTAATTGACGGGCGTCCAGGGGTAGTCGGCGCCCTGGCCGACGGCATTCATGAGGAACACGTTGCTGAAGTCGGCGATTGTCATGACCGAACTACCGGCCGGCACGACCGTGCGCGGGACGATGGGCACATAGGGCTTGGGCGCGCCGGGCGCCATGTCGTAGATGCCGTCGATCACGTAGGTCGGCGACACATCCAGCCCTTGCAGCAGCAGCCGGCCCTGATTGACGTAAGTCGAACCACGCAGGCCCTGATTGGTGGCCTTGACCGCGTACAGGCTCGACTCATAGATGTTGGTGGCCAGCGCGTAGGCGTCGGGATTGGTAATGACGCTCGGGTCGGGCTGCGTCGGATCATTGGGCGAGCCGCCCGGCAAGTCATAGAACTGGCCGTAATTGACGAGGATCGTATCCTGGGCGCCGTTCTTGCCTTTGATCAGGAAGGGCACGGCCGTCTGCCATTGGACCTGGCTGACGTTGAAGTTCGCCGGGTTGATTTGGGCCGTTTTGTAGTTGCCCTGCATCGGGGCAAAGTTGATCGTGAAATGATCCAGCGTCTGCGGCAACATCCATTTGCCGCTTTGGTTGATGAAACTGTATTTCAGCGTGGCGCCGGTATCGAGCGAGTTGGTCGCGCCGCCCCCCTGGATCTGCGAGGCCGAGGTCGCGTTCTGCTCGACCCAGAACAGGAACATCCGGTCGTACGCATAGAGCGGCGCGGCGCGCGGCGTCGGCATCGTCAGATCGATCTTCTCGAAGGCCGTCCAGCTGGTGTCGTCGATCTTGCGCTGCGCGTAGTAGTCGTAAGGCTCGGTCGCGGTGCGTGAAAGCAGGTAAAGCGTCGGGGTCATCGCGCCCAGTGCATCGGGATCCGGCATCACGCCGCTATAGGAGCCGACACGCTTCAGCGCGGTCAGCGCGCTGAACGATTCGAAGTACTCGACGTAGGTGTCGTTGACCGTCTCGGGCGTGATGTCATTGGAGGTCAGGGTGTCCTCGGCCGTCTGGAACTGCTGCGTTTTGTCGGGACGCAGGCCGGGCTCGAGGTAGTTTTCCGGATAGAGAAAGACCTTTCGATTGGCTTCCCATAACCGGTAGGCGCTGAGCCATGTCCACCAGACTTCCGGAATGGCCACGTCGGTAATGCCGGGCTCCAGCATCATGCGGGCGCGCTGCATGTAGAGCTGTACCGACTGGATGGCTTGCGCGATATAGGAAATATCGGCGCAGCCGCACATTTCGACGTCGATCAGCAGGTACGTGTAAAGGCTTTCCGAATCGGTGATCACCGGGTATTTCTTGCCGAGACTGAAAACCGCATACGGCATCAGCGCATCGCGTTTAGCCTCGTTGACCGCATTTTCGATCGGCCGATAGGCGGCTTCCCATTGCGGTCCGCCGTAGCGCGCCTTCAGCGAGCCAATCGTCGCGGTAGCGGCATGGTTGTATTCCGTCCAGGCGACGTTGTCGACTTGGGCCGGCAAGGCATTGAGCCGTGCCAGGGTCAGCGCGCCGTGGATATCCAGGCCGAGGCTCGAAGCGGTCTTGAAACACGCCGCCATTCCCGCCAGGCCCATCACCGTGTTGTAGCTGGATGCGGTGCCGAACAGGGCCGTGCGCAATTCGCAGATCTGGTCGATCGGCCAACCGGTCATGAGCGACAGGTCCTTGACCTTGGGATCGCTCGCGCAATCGCCCTGGTCAGGCGCGGCGAAATAGGCCGGCAGGCGCCCGTCGTTGTCGTTGAAGTCCTGCCGCAGCTGCCGATAGGTCCAGAGCGCACGAATATTGGCGAGGCTGAGGGTGGTCAAATCGGCAATGCCGAAAGGCACGGGACATTGGACGACGAAGGTGACGTCGTCGGCGGTCAAGGCCAGTTGTTGAAATAGCGTGACGAGGCGCGTCATCAACGCCATGAAGTCCTGCAGCTTGACCGGCGGTGAATTGCCATCAGGCGGCGTCAGGAAGGCCGCCACGTAGTTGTCCAGTTTGACCGCGGCGGCGACGGCCGGCCCCAGTGCGAGCATCGTGCCCGTGTCGGACCCCAGCGCGACGCCCAATTGCTCGGACAGGTGAAAGCGCTGGATGCCGCGATTGGGATACTCGACCGTGGGGGCGCCGCCGAAGTTCAGCAGCACGTCCACGACATGGTTCAGCCGGTCCCGGGTGGCCAGGAGAATCGCGCGCACGTCGGCGATCATCGCCAGGCGGTCGGGGAGGCCGGTGAACAGGTAGGCCAGATTCGTCGAGGACGAGAATCCGGCGCTGAGCACGCCCTGCTGGTTCAACACCTGGTGCGTGATCAGGTCGCCGTAAGCGCTCTGGGATTGGGTGGCGGAAATCAGCGGCGTGATGAAGGAGTCGCCGTGCAGCGGGTCGATGAACGCGATCGCGGCAAAATCCACCGCCTTGTCCAGCACCGCGCCATGAACGGTCAGGAAGCCGGCCTCGGAGGCGGAGAGCTGGAGGAAGTAGGATTGCGACTGGTCGGCGGTGATGTCCTGGTTGATGAAGCCATCGCCGAGAACCAGCCAGTTTTGTGCCGTCTGCCACAGGGCGGCCAGGAAGTTCGGCAGGTCGGCGGAGAGGAACGCGGGCGAGAAGTTTTTCGATACCCTGCCGGTCATGCCGTAGTCCAGCGCATGGATGCTGAGACGCGAATGCTTCAGCCATGCGGCCCAACCTGCCGCGCTGATGGTCGTATCGAGGTCGGCGGTTGCGCCGATATTCAGCAACTGCAGCAGGGTCAGGTATTCAGTCACCGTCAACCCGGTCTGGCGCGCCAGCTTGGCATAGGCGTACAGCAGCGTCATGTTTGGCACGGTCAGCGGAATGGCCGTGGTGCCGGCGGTCAAGGCCCCCGAGGCGATCAGCCAGTTCAGCGCCGCCTGACCGATGGCGGTCAGGTCGTTGTCGACGACGTTGAGGCCCGAACGCAGGCGCGACCGGACACCCGCCACCTCCGGCCCCGTTCCCGCGTCGGCCGCCGGCGTCCAATTGGCGACGCTGTCCTGGTAAAGGGGGTTGCCGGCGTACAGCGGGTGGTAGATCGGCAATGCGTCGGATGGCGTATCCGCGGTGGGGATCACCACCATCGCGGCATTGCTCTGGGCCTGGGTGAACGCCGAGCCAACCGTCAACGTCGTATTGGTGGGGATGGTCGATACCACCCGTACCTCGCCATTGACGCGCACGCGCATGCCGGGGGATATCTGCGTGGTGAAGCTGGTTTCGGAGCCGGTTACTGTCGTGCCGGCGGCGGCGATCGTCACGGAGCCCTTGGCCGTGAAAGCCGGCATCGATCCTGCCGGCGTACCCAGGACCGACGGCGCGTTGAACAACTGGTCGAACGGATCGAGCGGCCGCCTCGGGTCACCGACGCCGATCGTCTTCAGTGGCTGGAAGAGGGCGCTGGCTTCCAGCAGCGTGCAGGACAGGCTCTCGGCCAGTTGTTGCGTCCGGCCAATCCTCGAAATGGCCGCAGCGTCGATTTTGCCTTGGCCGACCGTCTGGATCATCCAGTCGAGATCGGCTGAGGCAATGCCGCTGGCGTTGGCAAGGCGGATGAAACGGTTCAGCCTGTCGAGCGCTGACAGGTCCATGTTGGCGATACGAGAAACCGGGTGGTTCGGGTCGGTTTGATCGACCGTGAGCGCGAGGCAGGTCTGCGCAGTTTTGCCCTGGTTGACGAACAATTGCACCGCGATGCCGGCAGCTATTTCGGCATCCGACAGATTCTGCGACAACAACCGGGACAGCGCCTCATAGGTCATGCCCGTGCGCTGGCAGAAGACCAGCGACGTGCCGAGATCGGTCGGCGGGGACAATAGCTTTCCATCCGCAATGCCGTAATAGGGGCCGATATCCGTGGGGGTCGTCAGGACGGTGGTGACGATCTTCTGCGTGGTCGGGCTGAGGCCGATCGCCTCCCGGCCGATCGCTTCGGGCCCAGGCAAGTTCGATGCGGGCGGCGTCTCGTTTCTGGCCGCGAAGACGTCATAGAGCCGCAGCAGCGTCGTACCCAACGCCGCGCTGTAGAGCCGGGTCTGGGTCAACGGCAGGATGGTAGGAAGCGCGAACGGATAGACCTGGGAGGTGAACGCGCGGAACACGTCCGGCCATTGGGTCGCGCCCGCGATATTGGCCTCCAGCGTCTCATTGACGATCTGAAGGTAGGGCACGACCTGCCGGGTCATTTCCGGCGTCAGCGGAATGTTGCCGATATCGGGCCGGCGCTGCGCCAGGTGGCAGCCGTCAGGAATGCCGGGGTTGTAGGTCGCGGTATCGATGTACTGATAGACCACGCGCAGCAGGTCGACGAGATAAGCTGCCGGACTGAAGATCGATTGGTCCGGATCGCAATTGCAATAGTCCAGTGAACCGAAAAAATCCTGATAACTGGGGATGCCCTCGACATAGTCGAGCATGTCGTTGCCGACCGTGTTCATGGCGCCGGCGCGATAGGCAGCCGAGCCAACCGAATAACGCAGGGCGAAAGCGGCGTTCTGTGCGCGAATCTTTGCCTGGACCGCGCTGCGATGCAGGGTGCGGGCATCATCCTCGGTCAGGCCCAAGTGCCACATGTGCTCGACGATGAATTGCTGCTCGGAATTCTGAGCGATCTTGTGTGCCGAGGTCAGCCCCGCGGCGACCAACCGGTCGGCCAACTTGCTGTCGTTAGTGATTCGCAAGAGTCGCTGATACGTCTTCAGCATCTCTATCTCATGCGTTGCCAGCGTGTCCAGGCCAGGGGTTTCTTCCGCAGGGTGCCGGAAGAAATCATGCGCTACGAGATCGAAATCCGGATTGCTGTTTACGACTGCGGAAAATCTTCCATCGGCAATATCGTTTAGATAAACCACAATAAACCCCTGTATTGGCTAACAGGCTGTTGAAAAGCCGCCCGCAGTTGTCGTCCGGGTGGAAACCGCAAGCCCGGATCGCCGATTCGCTGACGCGGATCGGCACGGCAAATTCCGGTATGGGACTGCTACCAATCGCCAGCGAGCTCTGTGACTCGGTGGCCAGAAACGAGACGCTTGAAGCTCAAGTCGCATTCGATGTGGCGAGATATTCCGTTCACTTGAACGACGCCACAGTGTTCTGCGTATTGCCAATGCTGCCAACGAGGATGTATCTGAAGACGAGCTGTTTTTCGGTAGATCGTGGTGCGCCGTCGATTGCAGCAACGGGCTTGTTCAGCCTGGCTGATTTGTCGAACGTACTGCCGATGCTTGGTCTTGGCGGGATTCTAGGGAAGGGCTTCTGGCACGATTTTCTCCTGAGTCCTTCTAATGCAATTGGCGAGACTTCGGAATTTTTCTGATTTTCTTGTGCGTCGAATGAAAATAAACTGGTCTCTGAGAAACGCCAACTGTAAAAATTGATAGGTAAACGGTCTGACTGGTATTTCCCATGTGATTTTTGGGTGAAATCGAAACGAATTCTATAATTGTGCATTTTTGCATCTTTGAATTTAATTCGTGATTCTTCGCCGATTTCTGCATCTATCGAAGGAAAAATGACCTCGTGCTTGAATGAAGACTGGCGGCTCGCGAAAGCGCAGTAGCAAATGTAGGATAGATTTTCTCCCGAATCGATTACACGTGATTACGGCGAGTGTCAGGGAAACGCTTTTATCGACGAAGCGCCGCGTGAAGGATGCTCGCGCAAGCATTGCGACTCGCCATGGATGCGCTCAAGCGCGTGGAGGCTGGACTAGCGGTACCGGACCGGTGCCGGGAGTCGGGCATCAGCACGGCGACGTTCTACAAATGGCGCTCGAAGTACGGCGGCATGGACGTGTCGCTGATCGCGCGGATGAAGGAACTGGAAGCCGAGAACGGGCGGCTGCGCAAGATGTACGCCGAGGAGATGCTCAAGGCGGAGATCGTAGCGGAGGCGCTCGCAAAAAAGGATTGAGGCCATCTTGCCGGCGCGAGATGGCCAAGCGAGCGGTGTCCAGCCGGGGCGTATCGATTCGGCTGGCGTGTGAGGCGTTCGGGATCAGCGAGACCTGCTACCGGTACGTCCGGGTGCGCGATGCCGAGAACGACGAGATTGCCAGTTGGCTGCTGCCGCTGACCGACAACCATCGGAACTGGGGTTTCGGGCTGTGCTTCCTGTACCTGCGCAACGTGAAAGGCTTCGGCCAGAATCACAAGCGGGTGTACCGGATCTATCGCGAGCTTGAACTGAACCTGCGAATCAAGCCGCGCAAGCGGCTGGTCAGGCAAGCCCCAGAACCGCTGGCGGTACCGTCCACCGTCAACCAGGTCTGGTCGAGGACTTCATGCACGACCAACTGGCCGATGGGCGTAGCATTCAGCTGTTCAACGTGATCGACGGCTTCAATCGCGAGGCGATTGGCATTGAGATCGACTTCTCGCTGCCGTCGGAGCGAGTGATCCGCGCGCTGCGACAGATCATCAGTTGGTGTGGCCGACCGAAGGCGATTCGGTGTGGTAACGGGCCCGAGTACCTGAGCGCGGCGATCACCGAATGGGCGAAGTAGTACGACATCAGGCTCGACTACATCTAGCCGGGCAAGCCCCAGCAGAATGTCTATGTCGAGCGATTCAATCGGACCTTGCGGTACGAATGGCTGTCGCAGTACTACTGAGAAGACTTGGACCACGTACAGCGTTTCGCGACCGACTGGATGTGGACTTACAATCACGACCGCCCGAACATGGCCTTGGGCGGATTTACACCAAAACAGCGGCTGGCCATGGCCGCTTGGTTTCTACTTCCGAACCCCGTGGAAAACGGGGGATTACCGGCCAGCCGCGCGAGCGTTTGGTTTGTATATCGATATGCAAGGCGGCCGCGAAGCGTTGTGCCGAGACGATCGGCGCAGCATCCTCTGGGTCCCTCAAGGACGCCATGAGCTGGTCGAAACTTCCGGGTGGTGTAGAGCCGCGCGCTGCGTAGGGATCCATGGTCGATTCCACGGCGCACACCATTTGCACATTTATAGCGCCAGCAGATCAGCTCTGCTGGACGACGAAACGCACTTCTACAGCACTGCTTGTTGCCAAGTTTCGACGAGGCGCCTGGGCGGGACCGCAACATTCCCAAAGACGATTTCTCTGAGAATTTCCGTGCCCAAGGACATCCTTTCTGAGACGAGCAGCATGCAATCGTCTCAAAAAAGATGTCCAAGTCCTTGATCTGTCTAGGAGGCCAAAGATAGCTTTTCTGAGAGCCCACAGCTATCTTTCAGAAAAGATGTCCACAGTCTCACTATGTTGTCCTTGAACATAGACCAGACAAGTAACACTGCCGACTGATCTCATGCCTTCGGGCCTGATCTGCGCGGACAAGGCTGGCGACACCAACGCGTTCGTGTCCGATCCGAAGCACACTGGCATGACTTTCCGCTGATCACGCCAGGAGAAGTACTGCTGCCGAAAATCCATGATTCCGCTAGCGACGATATCGCGCGGCTGACAGCGTTTCCGACATTCGACGAACCACCCTCGCCGCCTGAAGCGAGGCTGCGGCGAAGTATCGAATCATGGTCGTCCTTGTTCGTCTGAGCGTGCGTGAGCAGAAACGCGCAACTATCGGGACGGACCGGTTCACCAGAGTGTCAGAACGTCGTTCACGAGCATGGTTCACACGAGCGTGTGCTCGTATTCGTGCAACAACAATGGATCTACTGATCCCGCACGGCCACGTCGCTCGACAGGCGCGCAGCGATAGCGCGCGCTGCCAGGTCCAGCAGAAAGCCCAATACGCCGATCACGAGTATGACGGCCATCAGTTCCGAATATGCCAGCCGGTCGCGTGTGTCGAGAATCAGATAGCCGAGTCCCGCGCTCACGCCGAGCATTTCCGCCGGGACCAGCACGATCCACAAGATGCCGATCGCGAGGCGCACGCCGGTGAGCACATGCGAAGCGATGCCCGGCACGTAGATGTGCCAGAGCATTTCCGCGCGCGTGGCGGCAAGACTTTCGCCAAGCTGGATCCAGCGCCGGTCGAGATGCGCGACGCCCGATGCCGTGCTCATCACGAGTGGCCAGACAGCGGCGAACCCGAGCAGGAAATGCACCGCACGATCGCCGACGCCAAGCGACATCACCGCAAGCGGCATCCACGAAAGCGGCGAGATCATACGGAGAAACTGCAGCGTCGGCGAGAGCGTCCGTTCGAGCCAGCGCAGACGACCGAGCGCGAATCCCAGCGGCACGCCGACCACGACCGCCCACGCAAGCCCGACAGCGATGCGCTTGAGACTGGTCGCCACATGCACGAGCAACTGATCTTCGGCTATGAGCGAGGGCAGGGCTTCGAAGGCCCGCTGCGGGGCGAACTGTGCGGCCATCGCATTGTGGCCCGCGAGCAGCGTGACGGCGAGCCACCAGAGCGCCAATGCGGCCGCCAGCCCCGTGCCCCCCAGCACGACGCTGCGCCAATGCGTGGACGCAGGCGCACGGCGCCGCGCGGACGACGACGTTTCCCGGACAAGCACGCTAGACAACGATCGTCTCCTTGCGCGTATAACCCGTATCCAGACCGAACGCCGACAAGCCCCCCAGTGCTTCCATGCTCTTCTTCACGAACCGGTCGTCTACCAGATCGCTTGCGACCCGTTTCGGATCGAGCGACGCGAGGAATTGGCTCGCACCTTCCACTTGCGTCGTTTTCAGCCGGCGCACGAGCTCTTCCGTGTAGCTCGGATACGGGTACGGCTGAAAGTCGATGCGCTTCGAGCCCCAGTTCGCGTGCTGGATTGCCCGATCGCCGAGATAGCGCCCCTCATCGGCTGCTTGCGGCGCGAGCACGCGTGCGAGCAGTTGCGATGCGTGCGGCGTGTAGCGATTCGGGCCTTCTTTCGACAGCAGTTTTGCTGCCTCTTGCGGATTGGCGCGCGTCCACAGTTGCGCTTTGACGATCGCATCGACGACTTTCTGCGACCACGCCGCGCGTTGCGTCAGGTCCTGCTCGTGCATGAAGATCACGCAGCATGCGTGGTTGCGCCACACGTCGCCCGTGAAGCGGAGAATCTTGCCGACGTTCAGTTGCTCGGCCGCCGCATTGAACGGCTCGGCGACGATATATCCCGCGATCTTTTTCGAGGCCAGCGCGGGCGGCATGTCGGATGGCGCCATCACGACCAGGTTGACTTCCTTCGGCCCTGGCGAGCCCGAATGCTTGAGCACGGGCGTCAGACCTTGCGCGCGCAGCATGTCCTGCAGCACGACGTTGTGAATCGAATACCAGAACGGCACGGCAACCGTCTTGCCGCCGAGGTTTGCCACGGTGTTGACGTCGGGCGAAACCGTCAAGGCCGAGCCATTCACGTGATTCCATGCGACGACCTTCGCGGGCGCCTTGCTGCCGTAGCGCGCCCACACGGTCATCGGCGACAGCAGATGCACGACGTTGACCTGCCCCGAGAGGAAGGCCTCGACGAGTTGTGCCCAGCTTCGCAAGAGCGTCGGCTTCTCCGCCTGAATGCCGGCCGCATCGAAATAGCCGTTGTTGTGAGCCACGAGCAGCGGCGTCGCATCGGTGATCGGCAGATAGCCGATGCGCACGGGCGCATTCGGATCGGCTGCCGCGCGCGCCTCGAACGATTTCAGAAGCGGCGCCGCACCCGCGACGCTAAAGAGCGACGCGAGCTTGAGCCATTCGCGTCGTGACATAGGTACGTTGCACATGAAGATTCCCCGCTTGTGTCTGCCGGATTCAAGCCGCCTCTGATATCGAGTTCTGCAGCGCTTGAAGAATGGATATGCGCAGCTCGCCGAGCGAGCGCACCTGCGTGTGCCGCGGCTGCGGAAGTTCGACTGCCCAGCGTCCGACCAGCGTGCCGCGATTGCCGAGCAGCACGATCTGATCGGCGACGAGGAGCGCTTCGTCGATGTCGTGAGTGACAAAAAGCGCTGACGCGCCCGTGTTTCGCACTGCGGCGATCAGAAGCTGCTGCATGTCGGCGCGGGTCACTTCGTCGAGCGCGCCGAACGGTTCGTCGAGCAGCAGGGCGCGCGGCTCCCGGGCCAGACAGCGCGCCAGGGCCGCGCGCTGCGCCATCCCGCCTGAAAGCTGCGAGGGCAGCGAGTGCCGCGCATGTTCGAGTCCGACAGCGGCCAGTGCGCTGGTCACGCGTTCCTTCCGGTGCGCACGCGTCAAGTGCGGTTGACGCGCGAAGGTGAGCCCGAACCCCACGTTGCGCTCGACCGTGAGCCACGGCAGCAGACACGGGTCCTGAAACGCGAGTGCGACTTCGGGGCGGGGTCCGGCGACCGTCTCGCCGTCGACGCGAATCGTGCCGGATGTGGTTCGCGTCAGACCGGCGATGGCCCGCAATAGCGATGACTTGCCGCAACCGCTCGGCCCGAGCAGCGCAACGAGTTCACCGGGTGCGACCGACAGGTCGACGCCGTTCAGCACGCCGCGCGAGGCATACCGGAGCGTGACGTCGCTCGCGACGATATGCGCGCCTCGTGTCATGCCGCCGCCGTTTGTCGATGCCGCGCGAGCTGCGTTTTCAACTGGACGAGGCTCGGTGTCACGATGGGGATGAACGAAGCCTCGCGCACGCGTCGTGCACCGCCGCTCTGGCCGCGCAGATAGCCGCGTCCCCCGGTGGCCTGTACTTCGAGCGAGACCGCGTGCGTGACGGTATCGACGAGCGCGATGCGCAGTTCGAACATCGTCGCGGGCGAATGGAAGAACGTGCCGTCGAGCACGCCTTGCTTCAGTTGCGCTGCCTGATGGGCGAGCTTCGTCTCGAGTTCGCGAATCTCCGCGCCGATCGATTCGCGCGACGCCTCGCTCGCCTCCAGCGCAGCCAGCAATGCACGTCGCGCGAGTCCGATCGACATCCCGCATTGCAGACCGAGAAATGCCGGGCGCAAGCGTGCAAGCCAGGCCGGTGCGTTGGTCGCGAGGCGATACGTTTCGGCGAGGACGGTGTTGCTCACACGCAGCGCGGCCGTATTGCTCGCGCGCAGGCCGATCAGGTCGAGATCTTCGCTGCGCTCGACGCCGGGCGCGTCGTGCGGTATGGCGAAGATGGAGGGCGGCGAGCCGTCGTCGTGATCGAACGCAGCCGCGGCAAGGAAACCTTCATGCCGCAGGTTCGTGATCCACGGCAGGCTGCCGTTCAGCACGAACGAGGTTCCCCTGCGTGCCGCATGCATCTGCAAGGGCTCGATGTCGGACAGATACTTCATCGCGTTCGAAAGACCCGTGGCTCCCGCGATCTCACCGTTGAGCAGTGGCGCCAGCCAGCGTGCGCGCAGTGCGTCGTTATCGCTTTGCAACACGTATTCGATGAAGGTGCGATGTCCCCATAGCACGAAGGCTGCCGTCAACGAGCGTTGCGCGACGGCGGCCACCGTATCGATTGCGTCCGCGATCGTGCCGCCCGTGCCGCCCGACGCTTCCGGCACGCCGACGGCGACCGCACGCGAGCGCACCAGCTGCGGCAGGATATCTGTCGCGCGGGACGTGTCGACGTCGAGTGCCTCGGCGTTCGCGTCGAGCCAGGCGTCGAGCGCCTGGAAGCTCACCGGCGCGTTCATGCTGCCCGGGCCTTCGGCTCCCAGCGATACGCTTCGAGCTGCGGATTCAGTGCGTTGCGCGCCAGGTTGTTCGCGAAGTTGCAAAGCGTCGCGAGGCTGACGCCGAGTATCACTTCGAGCGCGCCGGCGTCGCTGTAACCGGTGGATTTGAACGCGGCGAGCGCTTCGTCGGACACGGCGCCGCGCGTCGCGATCACTTCGCGTGTGAAGGTAGCGACGGCATTCAGGCGTACATCGGACAGCGCACCCTGGGTGCGGATTTCATCGACGAGTGCTTCGGGCAATTGCGCCTTCTTCAGCGCGGCAGCCGTATGGCCGGCGACGCAGAAACCGCAGCCGTGAATCGCGGCGGCGGTGATTTGCACGACTTCGCGCTCGGCCAGCGTGAGACCGCTGCGCGAATTGATTTCGCCGACGGTCAGGTACGTTTCGATCGCAACCGGTGCATTGGCGAGTGCGGCGACCAGATTGGGCAAGAAACCATTGGCGGCTTGCGACTTCTGGAGGAAAGGACGGCTGGCTTCAGGTGCGCTTTCGACGGTTTGGAGAGGCAGGCGACTCATGGCGTTCTCGATCGGAAAGCCATCATTGTTGGCGGCGCCGGTCGGGCCGGCAATGCGCCGCCGTCTCGCTTTCATGCGCGTTTGTCTCAAGTCAATGTACGGGTGTTGCGCCGATGCTCTCGGGCTCGCGGCGGCATGTACCCGGCGGCAGGCCGGTGACGCGTTTGAACGCCTGTGCAAAGGCGGATTCCGACTGATAACCGACATGCTCCGCGGTGCTGAGCGTCGATGCTCCATGTCGCAGCATTTCCGCCGCGACCTTCATGCGCAGCAGCGCAAGGAATTGGGCGGGGGGCTGTCCGCATGCCTGCGCAAACTGCTTGCAGAAACGTGCGCGGGACATGTGGCAAAACGCCGCCATCGCGTGCGTGGTCCAGTCGTCGCCGGGCTTCTCGATGATCGCGCTGACGAGTGGCGTAAATTCGGCGCGACGCATGACCGACCACAGGCCAGGCGCAAAATCGTCGTTGCTCGCGACCGCACGCAACGCGTAGAAGAACAGGACATCCGTCAGACGATTGACGAGCGGCGACGGCGCGTCTTGCGCACGCGCCGCTTCGGCGCGGATCAGGTCGAACAGTGTGCGCGTGCCCGCCATCTTCGCGTCGTTGTGCCGCGCGACGATGTGATCGGGCAGAAGACTCGTGATCGCATCGCCGAGATCGGAACGGAATTCAAAGAAACCGCACGCCAGTGCGACGCCATTTTGTGAAGGGTCGTGCGCGGCGAGCGGCGTCATTGCGCCGATACGCACGGTGTATTCGTCATCGGACGGCACGTTCGAGTCGGGCGTGAGGCAATGCACCATGTCGTGCATCAGGAATACCGCATCGCCTGCGACGAGGTGTGTGCTTTGCGCGGCACGGCCGTTCCTGGCGGGCAGGTGCAGCCAGCATGCGCCTTCCAGCACGAGATGGAAGCTCGCTTGCTGATGGCCGGCCGTCGATGCGCGATATACGCCGCAATACCGGCCCACGTGGAAGAGGGTACTGCGCAGTTCGAGTCCGGAGAGCAGCCAGTCGGCAGCCTGTTCGGCGGAGGTCGGCATGATGGGCGAAAGCAGCGAGGCCATTGGGAAGTCGACTGCGAGCCGTGATCCTAGCGTCGTACCGTTGCGTCGTAAAACAAGCGATCGTGGAAAGCATATATGCTCGCGGCATATGTGCTCCGTGGCCTTGGTGTCGACAGGTCGGTACTTTTGCCCTGCGTCGCGCCGATTTCGAACGGACGATGTGTTTCCTCGCGCCCGCTTTCGGCCACGCTGCCGTCGACGATTTGCCGGACTGAACGCCTGCGCCAACAGGCTTCGTTTCGAACAAGCTGCCGAGCGCGCCGTCGGCAAGGAAGGCGCACGTTGGTGCGGTCAGAGAGCGGCCAGCAACCGGAGTTGATGTTCGCTTTCGGCCCCGCGAACCAGTGCATAGGCCCGCATCTCCATGCGCTCAAGGAGCGAAATGGATTCCGAGCCGGAAAAGCTGCTCCATGCGTCGTCCGCGATCGAGGTCGGCGCGCCGTGGGCTTTCGCGAATGCTCGCAGGAGAAGGCTTGCCTCGCGGCGCAGGACATGGCGGTCAGCGTTCAGAACATACGGCGGACAGTCAGCGCGTAAAACGAGGTAGTGCGGAATCGCCTTGCGATCACTTTGCATGATGGCGAAGAAGCAGATGTGTCGACATGTTGACCCCCTCCACAGGGGACGACTCACTACACGGCAAGCGTCGCCGGCATGACGCATGCATCGCGGCGCAGCTGCTCGACCGCATCACGCTACCGTACACGCTTCGACCCGCTGACCGGCCCCGCCGGATGTGATGAGGGCGCATTTCGGGTTCGATGTTTCCCTCTCCGCCCGAACGAGGCTTTTCATTTCCGCCGCCGCAGCCGGCTCAGCAGCTCAAGCGCCATCGTGTCGGCGTCGTTGTTGATCATTTCCGCTTGCAACAGCAGGCCGCCAACACGGACGGCTGCATCCCAGCTCTCTTCGGTCATTGCCTGATGGTTGCGCGCAAGCTGTTCGGCAAGCGTCAGGAGCGCCGCCATCCTTGCTGACTCGCCGGAAGCCCGGCGCTCCTCTCTCCCGGCAATTAGCCGGAACAGCCCAAGGACCGACTCGGCGGTAACGAACGGGATAGTCATCCGGACTTTATACGCCCTTTCCTTCCGCTCCGCCCATATATTCGCGGCATACCGGTTAAGGCCCATCATGGCCGTAATGGGACTACACTGAAGGCGCTTTCGCAGGAGGAGACAGTGATGACAGACTTTGACCTCCCAAACACCTTCCGGGGGCTGCCGCTAACCGCGGAGCAGGACGCGGAGGTGAGGCACTACATAAAGGTCCGAATCAGGCGCGGCCTGCCGTGGGACACGCCGGAGCTGAGCGCGATGCTCAAGGACATGCTGCTTCCCCCGGGTGACGGCAACAGCGATGTCGACTCCCCGGAAGACGAAGCTAAAGCGGCCGCTGAGCGCGCATCGGCCTCGGTTGACGAAGCGATGGAACCCATCGAGGCGAGTGAGGAGCGGAATGCGGCCATGGAGTCGGAAAGCATGAAAGGACCCAGACGATAAAACCGCAGGCAATGACGCTTGCTGCCGGGTAGCGCCGTATGTGCGGGATCGCGAGGTATTCCGCATGGATTCGGCGCGCATGATTTCAACGCTTGAACGGGTGCCGTCGGCCCCCGTGACGTCGAGCCCGCGCATCTCCGCTGAACACGAGGGGCCGAATATGCGGCTGATCGAACCGGATGAATACAGAGACTTTCTGGCGACCCTGGAGCGCCATGGTTTGGCAGAGGGCGATTTCGATTTGCAGGAAACGGACACGACCGACCCGAAGGGTGACGAGAACCTCGGTCTGCAGGGCTACGTCACGATAACCAGATGCTCGACGCAGATTACGAAGGAATACGTGATCGGCGACGAAAGCGACTGGCTACTGCATTTCAGGAAAGATCTCGAAGCGGGTGCCTTCGACAGACAGGAATGACATCCCGACGCGACGCGCCGCACTTGGGAGGAAGTTCGGTTGACGGAACGTGGAACGCATGCGGCCCGATGGCATCAGCGCGGGAAAGATGAGCGGCGCAGTGGGGGCGCATCCCTTCAGAAGGTCAGCGCAATACGACGCTGCTCGATCCAATGCGAGTGCACGGGAGCGACCCAATAGTCAATTGGCCCGCCCGAAGACGAACTGGATGCCAGGATCTCGTTCTGCTCGTCCGAAGCGCCAAGTCCTGTCGCCAGTTCATCGCAACCCACAACGCCAACCTTTGACCTGCTCCCCACGCTTCGCGCGGTGACGGTGCAGAGTCCGTTCTTGTGGTGATGATCCCGCTTGAGGGCGTGCTTGCCAGGCGATGCTCTCGACCGATTTTCGACGGCGTCAGTCTGCCTTGGCCGCAGCATGTATTGCCGTCCGCCTCGATTCCGGCGATGCCCTCATTGTCCGGGCGGCTGGCGTGCCACCCGAAGTTCAATTTGTCGATGCCGAGAGATCATCGGCCCAATGCGCGTCGAGCCATTCGAGCGCCCAGTTTTTCGCAAAGGCAATCGCATCCTCGCGCACGTCGAAGCCAGCCAGATCTCCGCTCAGTTGAACGTCACACTCACTGCCGTCCGCACGATTGATGCTGATCCGCGCGTGTGCCATGTATTCCCCGTCGGCCCTGCGCGGTGTCGGGTCGATATGGAATCGGGTTGAATCGAGTTGCATTTGCCTTCTCCCTTCAATCGCTGCGGGGCCACTTGGCCACCGCGAAGCATTTCATCGCGACAATCGCGAATGGCGCGGTCCAGCTCCGCGCGAGCGTCAAACGACAGGAACGGCTCGATGACACCAGAACCATCGTGTCGAATCCATTTCAATGGGTCTTTCCTGTTCGTCTCCAGCCTCCCGACGTTGCCGGCGCGCCAAGCGCCAGGCGTGTTTGAGTCTGTGGCGGCGCCGCGGACGCAGAAGCAGGATGGACCGAGGAGGAGATCAGGACGCGCTAGCGAACATGCTCATGTCCTGTAGACACGCATCGATCAGGCGCTTCGCATACGCAGTCGATACGCGTCGCGCTCGTCCGCATTGCGCGGTTTCGATGAGAGGCCCGATCACGTTCGGAGGGGGGGCGCCATCAGTGGCGCGGGAATCGGTAGCGAGTCAGTCAACAAATGCAGCTTACGCCCATTGGCGAACTTGTACAGCGAAAGCTCAGTGCGAACCGCCGGATGGCCTGCTGCATCGATTGTGCGCAGGGCGGGCCGGCCCAGCCAAGTGTGAACAATCTCCGATGCGCGGGAGGATGGTGCCCTGATGTAATCGTCGACACACTTCAATTAGAAATTCGAAACATCTCGAAGACACGGAGGCAAGGGTGCGCGGCGGAGCGAGCCTTGCCGATCGAGGCGTGTTCTTGTGCTGCCGCGAAATGCACCGACCGAAACAGCTTGACAGGGTGTCTGGCCCAGCGTACGGTCGATCTCTGAAGCCTTCAAGAAGCGCGATTGCTGCTCATCATTGACCGCGGAACGCGGTACTCGTTGTCCTCTCCCTCCTTGATCCTTTTTCGTGCATCCCTATCGGGGTGCATACATGCGTCCAATATCAGGAGACTTTCCATGGATACCGGTACCGTCAAATGGTTCAACGACAACAAGGGTTTTGGCTTCATCACGCCTGACAGCGGCGGCGACGATCTGTTCGCGCATTTCTCGGAGATTCGCGGCGATGGCTTCAAGACGCTGGCTGAAGGACAAAAGGTCAGCTACGAGACGAAGCGCGGGCCCAAGGGGCTGCAGGCCTCGAACATCATTCCTCAGTAATCCGCATCATTCGCCGGTCCTGCATGTGGGATCGGCCACGCAGTGATCGGTCGGAGATCTTTCGCATAAGACGACCTGCGCGGATAGGTGCGAACGTGCCCCGCAACAAGGCGCTCCAAGGATTGGCAGGTGCCCGGCGCGGCGCTGAACCGGGTGCCGCCCAAGGCACGTTCTACATCCACCGAATCGAGCGGAAAGAAGCGCTCCGCCGAGAGGCGATAACCAGGCACGTTAGCGCCCCGACGAGGTACGGCCCGCACGTCGTGCTGGTACGCGCCTCCATGCACAAGCGTTTCCGATATTTGCACTGAAACCGTTCCCTGCCGGGGACCGGAAATCCGCACGCCGCTGCAATTGCGGCGCGTCACATTGATCGGAGAAATTGATTTGGCAAAGGAAGAATTGCTGGAACTGGACGGCGTAGTGGATGAGGTGCTTCCGGACAGCAGGTTTCGCGTTACCCTGGAAAACGGCACGGTCGTTGCAGCATACGCATCGGGCCGCATGCGCAAACATCGCATCCGCATTCTCGCTGGCGATCGGGTCAGGCTGGAATTGTCGGTCTATGACCTGACCAAAGGGCGTATCAATTTCCGGCACAAAGACGAAGGGGCTTCGTCCGGTTCGCCTCGAAACCGATTTGCTCGACGCTAGCGAGGCGCGGTGCCGCGCGTCGCCGGCCCCCGGCGCATGGCCGTGATGTTTTCTCAAACAGATTGACGGACACGCGGCCGCATTGCGCAACTGCCGCGCTACGCGCTGATGGACGTCGTGTCGCCAATCGACGCTGCGTAGCGACCCAGCCGCCCAGGCAGGTTCAATCGATGCCTTGCGCCTTTCCGTGCTCCAGCACTTGTTCTTCGAGCAAAGTGCGCGCGAGCGCTCGAGCGGCGTCGCGCGCCTCCACGTCCGTCGCAAAATTCCCTTCGGTATCGTATTGCTCGAAGGAGCCTGGATCCTCTCCGATGTGGTGCAAGTGGACGATTCCGCGATAGCGCCCAGACACGGTCTTCATCACGCGAAGGCGTGCTACGTGCATATGGGTCGTACACACTTCATCATCCATGATGCCTTCCTTGCCAAGACCCCTGGCGAGACAACGACATGGCCGGCTTCACTCGCCCGCCGGCCTCGGTGAGCCTGATCCCCGGCAAACTTCGGCATGGCGGGGTGATCGCCGCCCGCGCAGAGACGTCAGTGTTTGCGATGCATCCACCCCAAGTGATGGGAATCCAGCCACTGGACGATTTCCATACTTGAATGTTCGCTTTGGTAACGGCGCGCCAGCGCGACTGCAACCACCGCGATCACCGCAAGACCAACCACCCAACCAATCATCGACTGAGTCATGACAGCCTCCTTCTGGAATGCGGCCATGACTGAATTTTAGGCGTTTCGGGGGAAGGATTCCGAAGTCTTGCGCCACGCCGGGCGGACGAACCGCCTCGCGGCCGACGCGAACGCGCGCAGCCGCGTGGCCGGTTCGTGTCCGTGAGGTGAACAAACCATCGCGCCCGTACGGCGCGTAACCTGCCGAACCCGTCGACGCGGAACGTCACGGGTCATTGGCCGCAGTAGCGGGCAGCCCGCCGGCGGCCGTCGCCACCCAGCTCACCGCGTCACGATCGCAGCACGCCAACCCTCCTTCTCCCCAACGGCTCGCCATAGGCGCATCGGAATACGAAGCCAGGCAGCCGCGCGACAGTCCGTCCCGATTCCGTCCGACAAAAACGCGCCCCGAACGCCGTCCGTAGGGGATTTCCCGGGACTGCCAAATACACGTTGACTGCCGAAATTCGGGCTCATATATTGAACATGTTCCTTCATGTTCCTTACATTGAGGACGAGTGCGGACGAGGGTCACACGACCCGTGACAGATCGTCAGGTCAACTTTCATTTATTGGGAAAGCGATGAAAACCCACGCCTATGCGGGTTGTGCTGCCTTGTTGGTATGCGCTGGCGCGCACGCACAATCGTCCGTGACGATGTACGGCATCGTCGACGAGTTCGTTCAATACGTGAATACGGGAAAAGGATATACGGCCGCCATGGGTTCCAGCGGCGAGTGGGCAAGCCGATTCGGCCTCAAGGGAAGCGAGGAAATCGGCTCCGGGCTCAAAGTCAATTTCCAGTTGGAGAATGGTTTCAATCCAAACGATGGGTCCATGGCGTCACCGTCGCAGATGTTCAATCGACAGGCGTGGATCGGCATATCCGGGAATTGGGGTGAATTCAGGATGGGGCGCCAGAATTCGCCGGTGTTTTACGATCAAGGCTATCTCGACGCGTTCGGCGCCTCCACGCAGGCCTCGGGTTTCAGCAACCTGATGACGTACGTCGTTCGAACCAGCAATACGATTTCCTATCAATCCCCAGTCGTGGCGGGCCTGCAGGCGGGCCTGTACGTCGGTTTCGGAACCGAGGGCGGATTGCGTTCGGGCGGTTCCAGCTACCAGGCCGATCTGCAATACAACCAAGGTCCGATCGCGGCGGCGGTCGCGTGGCAGGCCGTAAGAAACAAAGCCAGCAATTCGACCGATACCGCGATAGAAGCCGGCGCGTCATATCAAATCGGAAAGGCGACCATTTTTGCCGGATGGAATGCGTCGCGCTGGACGGATATCGGATTGAACGTTCGAGTTTATGGCATTTCAGGTAAATACCAGATAACACCGGCGAGCATGGCGGCTTTAGGCGTCGCCATGCTGCGCGATCAGACGGCGGCAAATAACCACGCCCGTCAGATCAGTGCGATGTATCAATACGACTTGTCGAAACGAACCAGTCTCTACGCGACGATTTCGTATCTGGATAATCGCAACGAGGCGAGTTACACCCTGGCCGGCTCGGCCAACCCCGGATTGCCGCTTGCCTATCCCGGCGCACCCGCGCGGGGCATTTCGCTCGGCATGTTCCACAAGTTCTGACCGCTTGCGTCCGCCTGATCTTCCGATACCATGAACATGTATGACCCAGTGCTCTCTATGCTTCGCACCCGGACGAGCCGCTCGTCGGTGCGGCGTGTGAGCGTGACCGGCTATCGGAGGATGCGGATGAAAAAGCGAACCAACACCATCACGATGTCGAAGGCGGACAAGGTGGCGGAGACGTTGCGGAAGGAAATACTGTCGGGACGGCTGACGCGCGGCCAGTTGCTGCGCAGCGAGAGCGAGCTGATGGAGCGCTTCTCCGTCAGCCGCAACACGGTTCGAAAGGGGCTCGACGCGCTGTCCAACGACGGCCTGATCGCCCGAAAAGGCGGTGTCGGGTCGTTCGTCACCTACGACGGCCAACTGCTCGACAGCGAGCTCGGCTGGTCGAAGTCGCTGGAGAACGCCCCGGTGGGTGCGCAGACGCAGTTGCTGCGCATCGCGCTCGTGCCGGACGACGCGCTGGCCAGCCAGATCGGCGTCCAGCAGCAGATGTTCATCGCGGTGGACAGGCTCCGGTCGGAGTCGGGCACGGGCAAACCCATTTCGTACGAGTGCAGCCGGATTCCGTTTTCCGACGAGCTGTCGGACATCCCGCTGCAAGGCCTGATCGAAGGCTCGCTCAATCGCACGCTCGTGGAGCACGGCATGGTGCCGGATCACGGCGAGGAATGGGTGGAAATCGTCGGGCTCGAGCCGGCCGATGCCGACGTGCTCAAGCGAGCGCCGGGCACGCCGTTTCTGCGTACCCGGCGCCTGACGCGCGGACAGGACGGAAACCCGATCGAGTATGTGGTCAGTCTGCTGGATCCCACGCACTTTGCATTGCACCTGGAATTTTGACCGATGAGCGAGACAGTGAATCAAGACCAGCTTGACCGCGCCGCCGGCGCGCTGCTGGGCTGCGCGCTTGGCGACGCCGTGGGCATGCCCACGCAGCTCCTGTCGCCTGACGGGATTCGCGCGATTTACGGCGACGTGACGGGGTTTGTCGCGCCGACCGCCGACCATCCGCTGTCTGCCGGGCTGCCGGCCGCGACGATTACGGACGATACCGAACAGACGCTGCTGCTGGCCGAAACGCTGCTGCGTTCCGGCGCCGCGTTCGACCACGCGCGGTGGGTTGACGCGCTGATCGCCTGGGAGAACGATATCCGGGCGCGCGGCGGGTACGACCTGCTCGGGCCGTCCACCAAACGGGCGCTGACGGCGATCAACGCCGGCGTCCCGGTCGACGAGGCCGGCAAGGCCGGCGATACGAACGGCGCGGCGATGCGCATCGGGCCCGTGGGGATCGCGACGCCGCTCGATCCGCTGATGCAGCTCGTCGAGCGCGTCGCGGATACCTGCCGGGCGACCCACAACACCAATCTCGCGATCGCGTCCGCGAGCGCCGTGGCCGCGGCCGTCAGCGCCGGCATCGAAGGGGCCGACGTGCATGAAGCCGCGCATGTCGCGATCGAAGCCGCCACGCTCGGCGAGCGCGAAGGGCATTGGGTGGCCGGCGCGTCGATCGCCGGCAGGATCCGTTGGGCGGTCGACCACGTGCTGGGTTGCGACCGGCGAGCGGCAGTCGAATTCATCACGGGGCTGGTCGGCACCAGCGTCGCCGCGCAGGAGTCCGTGCCGGCCGCATTCGCGGTGCTCGCGGCAACGGGTGGCAACGTGTGGGAGGCCTGCCTGATGAGCGCGAATCTTGGCGGCGACACCGATACGATCGGCGCGATCTGCGGAACCATTGCCGGTGCCTGCCAGGGCAGGGCGAAATTGCCGGCGGCGATGGTGGCCGAGGTCTGCCGCGTCAATGCGCTGGATGTGGAGCCGATCGCGCGAAGGCTGCTGACAGCCCGGCACGCGTTCGCCGCGCGTTCGCGCAGCGGGGCATGACGCACATGGCCCGCATCGTTCACATGGGCAGCGCGATCGTCGATCTCACGTACGAGATCGACCGCGTGCCTGCGGCCGCGACCGAGGTGCAGGCGACACGCGCGCACGTCGACGTCGGCGGTGCGTTCAACGTCATGGCGGCAGCACGCGCGTACGGCGTGGCGGTCGTCTACGCCGGCCGGCACGGGAACGGGCCGTTCGGCGAGCGCGTGCGCGCGCGGCTGGGCGGCGCGGGCATCGAGGTGGTGCAGCCGATTTCGGACGACGGCGATACGGGGACGTGCGTCGTCCTCGTCGACGCTAACGCCGAGCGCACGTTCGTCACACATGCCGGCGTCGAGAGCCGGCTCGAACGCGGCGATCTGGAGCGCGTCGACGTGATGCCCGGCGATTACGTCGTGCTGTCCGGGTACATGTTGTCCTATCCGGCCAGCCGGGACGCGCTGTGCGACTGGGTCGACGCATTGCCGTCGCACTGCACCGTCGTCTTCGATCCGGGCCCGCTGGTGCAGTCGATCCCGCGCCCGCTGCTCGAGCGGACGCTGCGCCGCGCCGATTGGCTCAGCTGCAACGCCGACGAGGCATTCGGGCTGTCCGGCGAGCGCGAGCCGCTTCAGGCGCTGCAGGCGATGCGGCGCACGTTCGATCTGGCTGGCGCGGGCGTGCTGCTGCGGCTCGGCGCGAACGGATGCCTGGTCGATCAGGACAGGCGTCACGCCGACCATGTGCCGGGCATGCCGGTGGTGGCGATCGACGCAAACGGCGCGGGCGACACCCACCTCGGCAATTTCGTGGCGAAGCTCATCGATGGGTGCGATGCGCTCGACGCTGCCCGTTACGCGAATGCCGCGGCCGCCTATGCGGTCACCCGGCGCGGCGGCGCGGTGGCGCCCGACCCGAAGACGGTTGCCGCTTTCATCAGATCACATCACAACGGATAGGGCCGGTTGCGGCGCAGCGCGCCGCGCGAATTCAACCTATTTCTTCTGGAGTCTTAAAGATGACGACGATCAAGACCATGTTCGGCTTCGCGCTCGCCGCGGCCGTGGCGGCCGCCGCGCTGTCGGTGTCGCACGATGCGCGCGCCGACGACGTTCACGTGCTGAACTGGAAGGGATACGGGACGGACGAGCCGTGGGCGCTCAAGGAATTCGAGGCGCGCACCGGCTACCACGTCGTCAACGATTACTTCAATTCGGAACAGGAGATGCTGACCAAGCTGCGGACCAATCCGGGCACCTACGACGTCGTGATGGTCAACAGCGCGTTCAACCAGCAGGCGCGTTCCGAAAACCTTCTGCAGCCGATCGTCGTGACGGGCATGTCCAACGTGCCCGATCTGGATCCGCGGCTTCGCCACTCGCCGATGCTCGAGGTCGGCGGGCAAGCGTACGGCATTCCGTGGGTATGGGGCGTCACGTCGTTCGCGGTCAACAATACGAAGATTCGAACCACGCCCGATTCGATCGAATCGTTGTGGAATCCTGCCTACAAGGGGCACGTCGGATTGCGCGACGATGCGATCGAAGCCGTGCAGTTCGCCGCGCTCGCGACCGGCCAGAAGATCAACGACATCCGGAACCTGAATGCGGTCAAGGCGAAGCTCACGGCGCTCATGCCGCAGTTGAAGACCTTCTGGAGCTCCGAAAACGACTGGAACCAGTACACCGCGTCGGGCGTGTTCTACATTGCGAGCTACTGGAGCGGATCGGCGGCGCGCGCGCGCAACAAGTTCTCGCTGCCGGTGACGTTCGTCGTGCCCAAGGAAGGCGCGATCGGCTGGCTCGACTCGCTGTCGATCCCGAAGGGCGCGCGCAACGTGCCGGGCGCGAAGGCGTTCATCAACTACATGATCGATCCCGGCTTCTATACGCAATGGGATGCGCGCGTCGGGGCGCCGGTGTCGGCCAACGTCAAGGCGGTCGCGGCCCTGCCGGCCGCTTCGTTCAACCGGGCGGTGCTGTCCACGGCGACGACGCGCGCGCGGATTCAATTTCAGGAACCGATCACGGACGACAAGCGCAAGACGTACCTGCAGCTGTGGCAGGAAATCAAGGCGCAGACCGAATGACGGGACGACACGGATCGATGCTCTGGAGACTGCCATGCGAATTGCGTTGACGCCGCGCGGCGAACGGCCATTTCTTCGTGCGATGACCCTGGCCGGGCCGGCCTACGGCTGGCTCCTGCTGGCGGTCTTCCTGCCGCTGTCGGTCATGCTGCTGCTCAGCTTCATGACCGATGTGCCGGTCGCCGGCCGGTCGTGGTCGCTGACGCTCGCGAATTACGCGACCGCCGTGACCGATCCGCTGTACCGGACGATGCTGGCCCGCTCGCTCTGGCTCAGCGCGCAAGTGACGGCGATCTGCACGGCGCTGGCGTTCCCGTGCGCGTACATGCTGGCCAAGGTCATTCGCGGGCGGGCGCGGGAGGCGCTGTTCCTGCTGATCATCCTGCCGTTCTGGAGCAACGGCCTCGTCCGGATCTTCTCGTGGAGCATGGTGCTGCGCAGCGGCGGCATCCTGGATCTCCTCGTCAATCACGTGTCGCCGTGGAACGTCAGCGTCGATCTGATGTTTTCCTATCCCGCCGTCGTGATCGGCCTCGTCCAGTCGTATCTGCCGTATTCGGTGCTGACGACGTACCTGAGCCTGCAGGCGATCGACGATTCGCTGATCGAAGCCGCCCGCTCGATGGGCGCGAGCCGGGCGACCATCCTGCGCCGCCTGATCCTGCCGCTGTCTGCGCCGGGGCTGCTGGCCGGCGCGGCGCTGATCTTCGTGCCGGTCGTGGGCGCATTCATGGAGCCGCGGCTCCTCGGCGGGCGCAAGGGGACGTTTTTCGGCACCGTCGTCGAGGATCAGTTCGTCGCGGTGTTCAACTGGCCGCTGGGCGCCGCGCTGGCGTTCATGCTGCTGGCCGTCGTGCTCGTCATCCTGTTCGCAGGCGTGCGGCTGTCGAGGAGGGGGGAATCGCAATGAAGTCGCTTGAATCCGGAACGCCGCTGCGACGCGGATTGACCGGCCTTCCCCGCGCATCCAACGGCGGCGGCCGCGCGCTCGCGCGCCAGGGCGCCGTGCGCGGCCTGCTCGGCCGGCTGTACGTCGTCGCCATCATCGGGTTTCTGTATCTGCCGGTCGCGATCATGGCGCTGATGTCGTTGAACGCGTCGCCGCTGTTCGAACTGCCGATTCATTTCACGTTCGACTGGTATCGCGCAGCCATCGGCGACAGCCAGTTGATGGACGCGGCGCTGAGGAGCGTCAAGCTCGCGGTGTCGACGATGGTGCTGTCGACGGCGCTCGGCGTGATGGCCGCGCTTGCCTTCTATCGCTACGAGTTTCCCGGCAAGCGGCAGATGCAGGCGCTGCTGTTTCCGCCGATGGCGATTCCGTGGCTCATCACCGGGACGGCGATGCTGATCTTCTTCTTTTCGATCGGCATCGGGCGGGGCCTGCACGCGATCTTGCTCGGGCACGTTGCGCTCGCGCTGCCCTACGTGATCATCGTCGTCGGCGCGCGCCTGAAGACTTTCCCGATCGAGCTGGAGCAGGCGGCCCGCTCGCTGGGGGCGACCGGCTGGCAGATCACGTGGCGCGTGACGTTGCCGAACATCGCCCCCGGCATCGTGGCGGGCGCGCTGTTCGCGTTCGCCGTGTCGTTCGATCAGTTCGTGGTGTCGTATTTCCTGTCCAGTCCCGGGCAAACCACGCTGCCGGTGGAAATCTACAGCGCGATCCGCAAAGGCTTCACGCCGGCGATCAATGCGATCTCGACGCTGATCATCATGATTTCCATGGGCATCATGGTGGTCGTCTCGCGGCTTTATCGATTTGGTGGAGAGCAGTGATGGCAGAAGTCAACGTATTGAACGTCAGCAAGCGGTATGGTGACGCGCGGGTGCTCGAGGACGTGTCGATCCGGTTTCCGGAGGGCGGCCTGTACGGTTTGCTGGGCCCGTCGGGCAGCGGCAAGACGACCCTGCTGCGCATGATCGCCGGCTTCGTCTTTCCCGACAGCGGGCAGATCGAGATCGGCGGCCGTTCGGTGGAGCGCATTCCGGTGGAGCGGCGCGAAATCGGCATGGTGTTCCAGAACTATGCGCTGTTTCCGAACATGAACGTCGGCGAAAACGTCGCATTCGGGCTGTCGGTGCGCGGCGTCGATCGCGACGAGATCAAGCGCCGCGTCGACACGGCGCTCGACCTGGTGCAGCTCGGCGCCTATCGCGAGCGGCGCATTCATCAGCTCTCGGGCGGGCAGCGCCAGCGGGTCGCGCTGGCGCGCGCGGTCGTCACGCGGCCTCGCGTGCTGCTGCTCGACGAGCCGCTCAGCGCGCTGGACAAGTCGCTGCGGGTGGACATGCAGGTCGAGCTTCGACGCATCCAGAAAGAAGTCGGAATCACGACGCTGTTCGTGACGCACGATCAGGAAGAGGCGATGACGCTGAGCGACCGGATCGGTATCCTGCGCAACGGGACGCTGCTCCAGGAAGGCAGCGCGCGGGACATCTACGACCGGCCCCGGACGGAATTCGCGGCGACGTTTCTCGGCGATGCGAACGTCTTTTCCGGGGAACGCGAGGGCGGCGATTTCCGCCTCGCCGACGGCAATGTGCTCAGGCTGCCTCGCGATCACGAGACCGGCACGCAGTGCAAATGCGCGGTACGGCCGGAAAAGATCGCGATTCACCGCATCGGCGACGCCATTCCGGACCCGGCATGCAACCGGCTCCAGGCGCGCGTGCGTCAGCAGGTGTTCGCCGGCGTGAACACGACCTATATCCTCGGATGGCACGACCAGACGCTCAAGGTTCACGTGCAGAATCGCGGGCGCGACGTCATTCCGGTCGATTCGGACGTTCTGCTGAGCTGGGCGCCCGAGGACACGGTGCCGGTTTACTGATTTCAGGCCGCTGCCCGGTCGAGCGGTTGCGACGGGCGGCCGGCGTGCCGCAGCGTGAGGAGAACATGTCGCGAGCCAAGCCTCGAACACCGGGACGGCCCGTTCCTGGATGGATGAAGAAGCAGATGCTGCTTCAATTGCCGGCCGGCTACATCCGGCAGCTTTCGCTGGCAAACCACCTTGCGCTCGTCGGCTGCTGCTCCGAGGCGAGCCTCAGGCATTCGCTCAATGAGCTGATCCGCGTCGTCTACCTGTCCTATTTCCTGTGGGAAGCCGGTTATGCGCACGCGCCGGCGGCGCTGTTTCTGGATGCGGAGCGTGCACTCGATGACGCCGTCCTGCGTGCGACGGAAACCGGCGTATGGCGGCTGGCCAATGATGAGGCGGATATCCTGAAGCAGATCGTCGCCGTGCACGACGATCAGCTCGCAAGGGTGACGGGGCGCGCCTACGTCGAGGCCAGGCGACGGCTGGAGATGCTGTTGAGCGCGTCGCCGACGGCCTCGCCGATCAGGAAGCGATGGGCCGAATGTGCGGGTGCCTCGGATTAGCGGTCGCGCGCGGCATGCGGTGCATCCGCGCGCCGCGTCGATCAGCGGTTGACCAGCCTGGCCGGAAACGCGAGCGCCAGCGCGCAGCCGACCAGCATGCACGCGGCGAAACCGTACAGCCCCGCGCTTTGCGAATGGAACGTGTCGCGCAGCCAGCCGATGAAATACGTGCTGCCGAACCCGCCGAGGTTGGCGATCGAGCACGCGAACGCGATTCCGCCCGCGGCGGCGGACCCTTTCAGGAAGGTCGACGGCAGCGCCCAGACGACGGGCATCGCGGCGGCCGCGCCGGCATTGATCAGCGAGAACAGCAGCACCGTCGCGAGCGTGCCGTGCGAGCCGGTTGCCGCGACGGCCAGCGCGGCGCCCGAGACGAGAAACGGCACGACGATGTGCCAGCGCCGCTCGCGCGCGCGGTCGGAGCTCGCGCCGCAGTACAGCGTGCCGATCACGGCGGCGGCGTTCGGGATCACCATCAGCCAGCCGATCTGGTATGCGTCCTTCACGCCCGTGTCGCGCAGGATGCTCGGCAGCCAGAAGCTCACCGCATAGAGGCCGAGCAGCACGCACAGGTCGATGAGGCCGAGCGCCCAGACCTTCGGGTCGGTGAACGCCTTGCCGAGCGCGTGGCTCTTGTTGCCGGACGGTTCGCTGTCGAGATTCGCGCGCAGCACTTTCTTCTCGTCGGCGTTCAGCCACGACGCCGACTCGATGCCGTTCGGCAGCCAGCGCAGCACCACGAAGCCGAGCACGATCGACGGGAGCGCTTCCAGCAGGAACAGCCACTGCCAGCCGCCGAGCCCGTGCACGCCGTCGAAGAAGCGCATGATCCAGCCGGAGATCGGGCTGCCGATCATGCTCGACAGCGGCAGGCCGACCATGAAGAACGCGACGATCCGCGCACGGCGCGCGTCCGGAAACCATTGCGTGAGATACAGCAGCACGCCGGGCAGGAAGCCCGCCTCGGCGACGCCGAGCAGGAACCGCACGACGTAGAACTGCATCGGCGTGTGCACGAACATCGTCGCGCCGGACAGCAGCCCCCACGTGACCATGATGCGGGCGATCCAGAGCTTCGCGCCGACGCGCTGCAGGATCAGGTTGCTCGGCACTTCGAACAGGATGTAGCCGGCGAAGAACAGGCCGGCGCCGAGGCCGTACACGGCGTCGCTGAACTTCAGCGCATCGAGCATCTGCAGCTTCGCGAGGCCGATGTTGATGCGGTCGAGATAAGCGGCGAAGTAGCACAGGCAGAAGATCGTGATCAGCCGGATCGCGACCTTGCGGTACAGGTTGCCGTGCTGTGCGTCGCCCGCGGGGACGGCGGCGCTGGAATGTACGGTAGACATGGGATTGCCCCTGCTCTGATGTGGCGGTTGGGAAGAATGCCGGGCGACGCGAGTCCGTGCAAAGCGCTCGCTTGAGTCTGTATAGCACGCCAATTAAGTAGCGTACACACTATAAAAACCGATCCGATCGCGAGGCTGGGAAGCAGGCTTTGAGGAACGCGAAGATCGGCATAATTCCATATTAATAAAGGTGTTTTTCTGGTTGAGTGAGATCGTTTTCAGATACGGGGAAGGCGGGGCGGTACGCGCCAGAATGGTGCGTATACGCTTTAAAAACCGGGCGTCGCCGGGGCGGCCATGATCTTCCGCAAGACCTTGCCGGGCAGGCGGGCGATGTCGTCGGGTTCAGGGTGTACACTCGTTACCTTTCAGTTTCAGGCCGCGCCGGCAACCTTACTTTCATGGCGTCATCCAGGGATTCCTACGACTTTCACGATCAGATCGGGCATTTGCTGCGCCGTGCCTATCAGCGGCACGTCGCCATCTTTCAGGAGGCGATTCCCGATTCCGATCTTACTGCCGCGCAGTTCGTCGCGCTGTGCGCGGTCAAGCAACAGCAGGCGTGCTCGCTGAACGACATCGTCAAGGCAACTGCGATCGATCAGGCGACGATCCGCGGCGTCGTCGATCGGCTCAAGGCGCGCGCACTGATCGAGGTGATGCCCGATCCGGATGACGGCCGCAAGCTGCTGGTGCGCGCGACGGCGGCCGGCCTCGCGCTGATCGACCGGACGGTGCCGTTCGCGAAGCAGGTGACGGAGCGCACCTATGGCGCGCTCAATCCGGGCGAGCGCGTGGCGCTGCAATTCCTGCTGCGCAAGATGATGGAATCCGAAGAGGCATGATCGTGCGCCGCCGCGCGGCGCTCACGCGCGCCCCGCTGCTGCGGGCCCGGCCGGCTCGGGCGCGAGCAGCCGGCCTGCC
This sequence comes from Burkholderia stagnalis, assembly GCF_039848545.1. Lineage (NCBI taxonomy): Bacteria > Pseudomonadati > Pseudomonadota > Betaproteobacteria > Burkholderiales > Burkholderiaceae > Burkholderia > Burkholderia stagnalis. The sequence goes on along the minus strand of NZ_CP156686.1, from coordinate 2,630,820 downwards.
GCGCGCAGGCCCGCGCGGATCGTCTCCGGCGTGAACGGCGGCGCGTAGAAGCGCACGCCCGTCGCATCGAAGATCGCGTTCGCCAGCGCCGCCGGGCCGGGCACCGATGCGGATTCGCCCGCGCCGAGCGGCGGCTCGCCCTGCCGCGGCATCAGCACGACGTCGACGGCCGGCACCTCGTCGAATGTCAGGATCGGATAGCTCGCCCATTCGCGCGACGCGACCTTGCCGTCGACGAATCGCACGCGCTCCTTCAGCGTGCGGCTCAGCACCTGGATCACGTTGCCGTGCACCTGGTGGCGCACGCCGTCCGGATTGATCATCGTGCCGGTATCCTGGCCGACGGTGATCCGCTCGACGCGGATCTCGCCCGTCGCGCGATCGACCGTCAGGTCGACGACCCACGCGGACCAGGCCGCGCCGAAGCCCGGAAAGCGGCTGTGCACGTAGCGCGCATACGCGATGCCGCGGCCATGCGCGATGCGTGCGTCGTTCGGCGCGCGCCGCGTGCGGGCTGTCCACCCGGCGCGCGTGGCGACTGCTTGCAGCAGCTCGGCGGCGCGCGCGTCGTTCAGGTGGCGCAGGCGGAATGCCAGCGGATCGACGCCGGCGATTGCCGCGCATTCGTCGGCGAACGCATCATGCGCGAACGCGTTCGGCAGCGCCGACACGCCGCGAAACCACGATGCGCGGACGAGCGGCGCGAGATCCTCGCAGACGAAACGGCGATTCGGGCACGCGTACGGCGACACGGCGGTGCGGTCGCCCATCTCGAACACGCGCGGCGCCGGCGCGACCACGCCGGTCAGCAGCGATGCGAGCAGCGGCGCGTCGTTCGACGGATAGCGGGTCGAGAAGTCGTAGCCGAGCAGCCGGCCGTCGCGGCCGACCGTGCCGGTCACCTGCATCACCTGGCCCGCGCCCTTCGGTTCCCACATATGCTCGTCGGCGCGCGACAACTGCACGCGCACCGGTTGCCCGACCGCGCGCGACAGCAGCAGCGCGTCGCCGCACACGTCGTCCGCGCCGTTGCGGCCGTAGCAGCCGGCCGCTTCCATCCGCACGATGTCGAAATCGGCTTCGTCGCGCGCGACGAGGGTCGCGAGATCGCAGCGCAGCGACGCCGGGTTCTGCGTGCCGGACCACACGGTGATCCGGCCGTCGCCCGGTGCGCGATAGTCCGCGACTGCGCACGACGGGCCGATCGAGCCGTGCATCTGGTACGGCCACGCATACGTGCGCGACAGCGTGATCGCATCGGGCAGCGCGCGGGCGGCGTCGACGTCGCCTTCTTCCAGCAGCAGGCGCCGCCGCGCCGGGGCGGCCGAGATCGCGGCGGCGGGGGCGTCGAGCGGCGGCAGCGCGGGCAGCGGGCGCCACGTCACGCGCAACTGGCGCGCCGCGCGTATCGCGTGTTCCTCGCGTTCGGCGACGACGCCGACGAAATCGCCCGCGACGACGACGGCGCGCAGGCCGGGCACGTCGGCGACGGATGCGCGATCGACGTCGACGAGCGAGGCGCCGACGAACGGGCCGCTGTCGATGCCCGCGTAAGGCGGCCTGACCACGCGGCCGTGCAGCATTCCCGGCACGCGCACGTCGTGCACGAACGTCAGCGTGCCGGTCGCCTTCGCCGGAATGTCGACGCGCGGCGACGCGCGGCCGACGACCCGGTACGTCGCCGGATCCTTGGTGCGCGCGTTCAAATCCAGTTCGAGCGCGATGCGCCGCCCGGCGACCAGCTCGGCGAACGTCACGCGTCGGGCCTCCGGCGCGCCGGTCACGAAGATGCGGCCGTCGTCGCTCGACAACCGTTCGGCGTCGACACCGAGGCGCCCGGCCGCGAGCTGGAGCAGCGCGTGCCGCGCCTGCGCGGCCGCGCAGCGCAGCGGTACCGCGGAAATCTGGATCGTCGCGCTGGCGATGGTCGGGCCCTGGTTCGGTGTCGTCGCGGTGTCGCCGAGCACCATCGCGACCCGCGCGGCGGGCACGTCGAGCTCCTCGGCGACGATCTGCGCGAGCGACGTGCGGATGCCGGTGCCGAGATCGACGTGGCCGTTGAAGCCGAGGATGCGGCCGTCGTCGAGAATCGCGACGAACGCCTCGGGCCGGTCGGGCACATACGACGACGGGCTGCCCGGCTGGCCTGGCGCGGGCTTGACGGGCGGCGCGGGCTGCCGGATCACGGTCAGGCAGCCGTCGCGCGCGAGCAGTTCGGAAGGGTTCACGGTGAGGCGTTCCAGTCGGGCCGATAAGGGGCGGCATCGGCGTGCGTCTCGCCCGATGCCGCCGTGCCGCCGCATTCGATGCACACGAATGTAGGTGGCCGGAAGCGGCGCGTCAATCGCGCGGCGCCCGCCCGTGGGCTACCGCGCGGCGGCCGGCGCGTGCGCCGCGTCGATCGCCGCGATCGCGGCATCGAGCGGCATCACCGCCGCGTATTTCTGCTGCATGTCGAACAGGTTCGCGTCGTGCGGCGCGATCGCGCGGTCGCCGACGCAATCGGACAGCACGAGCGGGCGGAAGCCGTGCGACATCGCGTCGACGACGCTCGCGCGCACGCAGCCGCTCGTCACCGCGCCCGCGACCAGCAGCGTCTGCACCGCGCGCTGCGTGAGCCAGGGGGCCAGCTGGGTGCCGAAGAACGCGGACGGCACCGTCTTGCGCACGACGAGCTCGCCGTTGGCGGGCGTGAGCTCGGGCACGATCGCGCTGTTCGGGTGATCCTCGGTCAGCGTCGCCATGCCGGGCACCTTCAGCGAGAACACGTTGTCGTCGCTGCCGTCGGCCGCGTACACGATGCGGCTGTGCGCGACCGGCCAGCCGCGCCGGCGCGCGAGCGCGAGCGCGTGCGTGGTGCGCGCGATCGCCGGCGCGATGTTGCCGCCGCCGAAGGTCGCGGGATCGGCGAAGCCGACGACGAAATCGACGATCAGCAGGCCGATGTTGCCGTGCGGCGGCAGCGGCGTGCCGAAGCCCTGCTGCTGGTAGACGTGCGCTTCGGCGTGACGGGAGAGGTCGTTCATCGCGGGTCTCGGTCGGTCAGGCGGGTTGGTCGAGCACGCGGCCGTCGCGCACGACGGTCTCGCCGTCGAGCGCGACCGTGCAGCGGCGCAGCGGAATGTCGATGTGGCAGGTGGTCGTGCGACTGCCGCCGCCTTCGTTGTTCGGGCCGAGCGAGAACAGGAAGTTGCCCTCGAACGCGCGCGCGTCCATCCCGATCGTCGCCTCGCGGTCGTACAGGCCGAGCGTCGACCAGCGCGCGCGCGGCTGCAGCCCCCAGCCGACGTGCGAGATCGCGTAACCCTCCGGATCGGCGAAGGTTTCCATGTAGTCGCGCAGCAGGTCGGCGTCGACGCCGCCTTCGATGCGCGTCGCATAGCCGCCTTCGACCGTCAGCACGATCGGCTCGCTCACGTAATGCTTCTGCGGCAGCAGGATGTCGCCGCGATCGATCACGATCGTGCCGTGCGCGGTGCGGTCGTTCGGGTAGGTCAGCGCGAAGCCGCTCGGCCAGTGGTCCCAGCGGCCCGGTGCGTCGACGAAGCCGTATTCGGCCGTCGGCGGGAAATCGCCGAGCGGGCACGTGAGCGCGGTGCCGGCCGCCGACGTGACGCGCATCTCGCGCGCGGCGGCGATTTTCGTGGCGGCGGCGAGCACGCGCGTGCGGTCGGCCTGCGTGGGCACCATGCGCGCGAGCACTTCCGGCGGCTCGACCGCGAGCAGGATCTTCGTGCCCGATTTCAGGATGTCATGCTGCTCCGGCGAGAACAGCAGCGTCATCAGGTCGAGCACGAGGTCGCTCGCCTTGAGCGCGGCGATTGCCGCGCGGTTGCCGGTGAGCGGCGTGGTGCCGAGATACGCGAGCGGGTCGCGGCTGAACGCCTTGTCGCCGTTGACGGGCGGCAGGTCGAGCCGGTTGACGATCGCGCCCATCGACTGCGTCGCGATCAGCGCGCACGACAGCGTCTGCGGATGGGTGGCCGGGCTCGTCAGGATCGTGACGGTCTGGCCCGGTTCGAGGCGCGACAGCGTGAGCACCTGCTTCCACGCGTCGATCAGTTGGATGTCGCTGACTGGCATCGTCGGCTCCGGTGAATGCGTGAGGGAAAGGAATCAGGCGGCCAGCGGCGCGCCGAGGAAATCGCCGAACGCCGCGTAGAAGCCCGCCGCGTTGTCCCACGGGATCATGTGGCCGGCGTCCGGCACGCGCACGTGCCGCATCGACGGCGTCGCGCGCTGCAGCTCGGCGACGTCGTCGTCGCGCACCACGTCGCCGCGCGCGGCGGTGATCAGCAGCGCGGGCACGTCGAGGCGCGCGGCATCCGCGTGGAAATCGTCGGTGTGAAAGCCGTCGTACGACGCGCGCACCGCGCGCTCGTCGCACGTGTGCAGCCACTCGGCGCGCAGCTGCCGTTCCGCGTCGGTCCAGGTCGGGCAGAACGCGCGCATGCCGTCGGCGTCGGTGCCCGCGCGGGCGAGCGCCATCGAGTCGATGTACCACGGCAGCTGGCCCGGATACGGGCGCCGGCCGGGGCCGGACACCGGCGGATCGACCAGCACGACCGAGGCGAGCCCGCGCGGGCCGCGCAGCGCGGCGCGCGCGGCGATCCGCGCGCCCATCGAATGGCCGACGAGGCTCACGCGCGACAGGCCGAGCGCGGCGACGAACGCCGCGACGTCGTCGGCCTGCGCGTCGAGGCCGTAGTCGAGGCCGGGCGACGCTTCCGACAGCCCGCGGCCGCGCACGTCGAGCACGTAGGTGTCGAACGCCGCGCCGAACACGTCGCCGACGAAGCCCCACGTGATCGCGGGGCTCGTGATGCCGGGAATCAGCACGATCGCGGCGCGCGCCGCGCGTGCGCCGCTCGCGCCGCCGTAGCGCAGGTAGTGCTGGCGGATGCCGTTCGCATGGACGTTCGCGCCGTACAGGAAGGTGGACATGAATGGGCTCCGTCGAAAGAGGGCGCGCTCAGTACGCGCCGGACAGCAGCGCGCCCGCGCCGGGCACGATCGGCTCGAGGTCGAGCTCGCGCAGCATCGCGTAGGTGGTGGCGATCGCCGCGGTGATCACCGGCTTGCCGGTCATCGCCTCGACCTTCGCGACCGCGGGCAGCGACGGCATCTGCACGCATGCGGACAGCACGATCGCATCGGCGTCCTGGTACGGCAGCGTCTTCACGATGTCGGGCAGGCGCGCGGGGTCGTGGCGGCCGACGTCGAGGTTGTCGGGAATCTCCAGCGCGCGATAGGCGAGCACCTCGTAGCCTTCATGGCGGATGTAGTCGACCACCAGCTCGGTCAGCGGCAGCATGTACGGCGCGACCACCACGATGCGTTTCGCGCCGATCACCTTCAGCGCGTCGACGAGCGCGCCCGCGCTCGTCAGCACCGGCGCCTGTGCGCCGTTGTCGGCGGTGTGCTGCGTCAGGCGCGCCTGCGACACGCGGTGATAGCCGTGGCCCATCGCCATGATCGCGACGAGGCACGCATAGCCGAGCACGTCGACGCGCGCGTCGCTCAGCTCGAGCGCGCAGCGGTCCGACTCGGCGTCCATCGCGGCCAGTTCCTCCTTGACGACCTTCTTCATCCGCATCCGGCTCGAGTGATACGTGAAGCGCTCGGGGCGGATCGTCTCGCGCAACCGCAGCATCGCGGGAATCTCGGTTTCCATCGTCGTGTTGGAACTCGGCACGATCTGGCCGATGCGGTAGGTCTTGCTCATGGCGGAAGGCTCCGTGGCGGGTAAGGGTGGGCGAGCGCACTCGGGTTCGAACAAAGTCTAGCGTGTACATTTGAAAACTACAACGTGTCAAAAGCCGGGTGGTGTTCTTTAATGGTTGCTAGAAGCGGTGAATATGAAGTTTTATAGGTGTTTCCCCGTATGGGTCGGTGCAAGCAAACAATCTCCTTGTTTGAATAATTATGAGTGTGTACGCTACATCTACACGTAATCGGCCCGCTCGATGACCTTCGACATGGCGGGCTCACGATCAGGAGATCCGCATGAGCACACCCCGCATCGCAATCATCGGCGCCGGCCTCGGCGGCACGGCCGCCGCCGGCCTGCTGCAGCGCCGCGGCTACGACGTCGCGCTGTACGAGCAGGCGCCGGCGTTCTCGCGCCTCGGCGCGGGCATCCATCTCGGCCCGAACGTGATGAAGATCATGCGGCGCATCGGCTGCGAGGACGCGCTGAACCGCATGGGTTCGCACCCGGATTGCTGGACCAGCCGCGACGGGCGGACGGCCGACGTGATCGCGCGGATTCCGCTCGGCGACCATGCGCTGAAGGCCTACGGCGCGAGCTACCTGACCGTGCATCGCGGCGATTTCCATGCGCTGATGACGCAGGCCGTCACGCCCGGCACGATCCGATTCGGCAAGCGCGTGGCGAGCGTCGACGACACCGGCGACGCGGTGCGCCTGACCTTCTCGGACGGCAGCGTCGAGACCGCGGACATCGTGATCGGCGCCGACGGCGTGAATTCGCGGATCCGCGAGCACCTGCTCGGCGCGGAACCGCCGCGCTATACGGGGTATGTCGCGCACCGCGCGGTGTTCCCCGCGTCGCTGCTCGGCAACAAGCCGTACGACATGTGCGTGAAGTGGTGGTCGGAGGATCGCCACATGATGGTGTACTACGTGACGGAGAAGCGCGACGAGTACTACTACGTGACCGGCGTGCCGCAGGCCGAGTGGCCGGAAGGCGTGTCGATGGTCGACAGCAGCCGCGACGAGATGCGCGAGGCGTTCGCCGGCTTTCATCCGGATATCCAGCACCTGATCGACGTGTCGCCGTCGATCACCAGGTGGCCGCTGCTCGAGCGCGACCCGCTGCCGCTGTGGAGCCGCGGCCGCCTCGTGCTGCTCGGCGACGCGTGCCATCCGATGAAGCCGCACATGGCGCAGGGCGCGGCGATGGCGATCGAAGATGCCGCGATGCTCGCGCGCTGCCTCGACGAGGTCGGCGTGCGCGACTACCCGGCCGCGTTCGCGCTGTACGAGGCGAACCGCGCGGCGCGCGCGTCGAAGGTGCAGCGCGTGTCGCACGACAATACGTGGCTGCGCACGAACGAAGACCCGGCGTGGGTGTTCGGGTACGATGTGTTCGACGTCCCGCTCGTGTCGCCGTCGCCCGACAAGGTGGCGGCGGCCACCTGATGCGCGCGGCCCGGCCCCGGCGCGATCCCTGCCTGCGCGGCGGTCTCGCGCAAGGCCGGGCGCCGGCGCCGGCACGGCGTGCCGCAAGGTCCCCAGGCCCGTTTTCCGGATCAGCCCATGTCGCATTCCACTACCGTCGCGCGACCGCTCGCGCTCTGCGTCAATGGCGTGCCGCGCGCGGTCGACGCGGCCGAGCCCGATACGCCGCTGCTCTACGTGCTGCGCAACGATTTCGCGCTGAACGGCCCGAAGTACGGCTGCGGGCTCGGCCAGTGCGGCGCCTGCACGGTGCTGATCGACGGGCAGGCGACGCGCGCGTGCGTGGTGCCCGTCGCCGCGGCGGCCGGGCGGGCGGTCACGACGCTCGAAGGGCTCGGCTCGCTCGACGCGCCGCACCCGATCCAGCGCGCGTTCATCGACGAACAGGCGGCGCAGTGCGGCTACTGCCTGAACGGAATGATCATGAGCACGAAGGCGCTGCTCGATCGCAACCCGTCACCCGACGACGCCGCGATTCGCGACGCGCTGCGCTTCAATTTGTGCCGCTGCGGCACGCATCTCGAGATCATCCGCGCGGTGCATCGCGCCGCGCGATATCTGCGACAAGACGATGAACAGTGAACCGGCGACGCAGGCGCATGACGCGGACGGCGCGGACGGGGCGCATGCCGGCGGCGATGCGCTCCGCTACCGGCACACGCAATATCGATGGCCGACCGACGATCCGGCCGCGCACGCGGCGCTCGACGTCGAAACCCGCACTGCCTTCGACGGCCGCATGACGACATGGCGCTATCGCGCGCAGCTCGACCGATCGTCGGACGAATCGCGCGCGGCGGCCGCCGCGAACCGCGCGGATGCGCCGGCGACGTTCGTCTATCGGCACGCGCACGCATCGGTCGAGATCGACGATGCGACGTGCGCGATTCCGCCGCAGGCGCACGTGTTCGCGCGCGAGTCGTGCATCGACGAGCTGGCCGGCGACCTCGGGCGTGATCCGGTCGCGCTGCGGCTTCAGCATCTCGACCCGCGCGCCGATGCCGGGCCGCGCGAAGTCATCCGCATGGTCGCGGAGCGGGCGGCGTGGGGCGCGCCGGCCGGATCGGCGAACGAACGGCCGTCGTCCTGGCTTCGCGGGCGCGGCTTTGCCTTCGACGGCGCGGTGGCGGCGATTGGGGGGCGGGACGCCGGGCGGAGCGGATCAGCGGGCGGCGACGATGGCGGATCGGCGGCCAGCAGCGCGACGGCCGACGAACAGGCGAGCTGGACCGCGTGGGTCGTCGACCTGGACGTCGACCGCTCGACCGGCGACGTCGTCGTGCGGCGCGTCGTGGCGGGGCAGGGCTCGGGGCAGCCGGGTGGCGCGACGCTGACGGGATTGCCCGCGTCGCAGATCGAGGCGGCGATCTCGCGCGTGATGGGCGCACGTCTGTCCGCCCGACCGGCTCATGACGAGACGGACGGGCACGCGCGAGCGGCCATTTCGCACGAGCTCGTGGCGCTGCGCGGCAGCGCGGCCGATGCGCCTGCGCCTGCGCTGTCGGCGCGGGACGCGCAGCGCATCGACGAGGCCGCCGCGCCTGCGGCGGCGGCGATCGCGAATGCGTTGTACGACGCGACCGGCGTCCGGTTTCGCGCGCCGCCGTTCGATCTCGAACGCATTCGCGCCGCGCTGACGCGCGCCGTGCCGGTCGACGCGCCCGCGCGCGCATCGTCGAAGTCGGCCCGGCAGGCCGCGACGCCGCGCTGGCGTCGCTGGCTCGCGGGCGGCGGCGTGGCCGGCGGGCTGATCGGCCTCGCGTGCGCGCTGCTGCCCGGCCCCGCACCGATCGCGCCGGTGGTGGCGGGCGGCGCGGACGGCGCGATGTGGAGCGCGGCGACGCTCGAGCGCGGCCGGCAGATCGCGCTCGCCGGCGATTGTGCGGTATGCCATACCGCGCCGGGCGGCCGGGTCAATGCGGGCGGGCTCGCGCTCGATACGCCGTTCGGCACGATCTACACGACGAACATCACGCCCGATCCGGAAACCGGCATCGGCGCGTGGACGTATTCCGCCTTCGCGCGGGCGATGCGCGAAGGCATCGCCCGCGACGGCACGCATCTGTACCCGGCATTCCCGTATACGGCGTTCGCGCGCATGAGCGAAGCGGACATGCTCGCGTTGTATGCGTACCTGATGTCGCAGCCGGCCGTGAAGCATGTGCCGCCGAAGACGAAGCTGCCGTTCCCGCTCGACCGGCGCCGGCTCGTCGCCGGCTGGAACTGGCTGTTCCACGACGCGCAGCCGTTCGCGCCGGCGCCGGATCGCTCGGCGCTCTGGAATCGCGGCAAATACCTCGTCGACGGCGCCGGCCATTGCGGCGCGTGCCACACGCCGCGCAACGCGCTCGGCGCCGAGAAGGGCGGGCTCGCGTATCTGTCGGGCGGCGTCGCGGAAGGGTGGGCGGCCCCGTCGCTGGTCGCGTCGAAAGCGTCGCCCGTGCCGTGGACCGAAGGCGCGCTGTACGACTATCTGCGCACCGGCTTTTCGGCGCAGCACGGCGTTGCCGCGGGGCCGATGGCGCCGGTCGTCGCCGGGCTGGCGGCGCTCCCCGAGTCGGACGTGCGCGCGATCGCGCACTACATCGCATCGCTGTCGCCGCACGCCGATGCCGCGGCCGTCGCCGATGCGGCCGCCCGGCAGGCGCGCGGCGCGGAAGCGGCCGCGACGCTCGGCCTCGAAAACGGCCGCCGCGCGTTCGACACGGCCTGCGCGGTGTGCCATGCGGCGTCGGGCGGCGTCGGCCATTTCGGCGTGCGCCCGCTGATGGGGCTGAATACGAGCGTGAGCCAGGACGCGCCGGACAATCTGCTGCGCGTGCTGCACAACGGCATCGATCATCCGGCAACCGCCGGCCTCGGCTACATGCCGGGTTTCGGCGATGCGTTCGACGACCGGCAAATGGCCGAGCTGGCCGCGTACATCCGCGCGCGCTACGCGTCGGGGCAGCCGGCCTGGCGGGATCTGGAGGCGGCGTCGGCGCGGATTCGGCGGGAGCATCGTTGAGATTCGCCTGGTGCAGGCGTGCTTTCACGATCCTGGCGGCGGGCCACTGTACAAATGTCCATGATGTGGTTATTGTATTGCCAAAATACAATCGTATGACTCGATTGCCACCGCCTGAGACTGCCCTGCATGGACGATGTCGACCAAAAGCTCCTGTCGCATCTGCGCGTGAACGCTCGCGCGACCGTGGCATTTCTTGCGCACCGGCTCGGCGTCGCGCGCGCCACGGTGACCAACCGTATCGCCAGGCTTGAAAAGGCGGGCGTGATCGTCGGGTACACGGTACGCGTCAGGCCGGAGCATAGCGTTGCCGAGATTGCCGCGTGGATGAGCATCGTCGTGGAAGGAAACAGGACGCGCGAAGTCGTCGCCGCGTTGCGAGGGGAGCCAAGCGTGGCTTCGCTTCACGATACCAACGGGCGATGGGACCTGCTGGCGGAGCTGCGCGCCCCGACCTTGGCCGAGCTGGCCACATCACTCGAGCGGGTTCGCCTCATCAAGGGAATCATGGCCTCGGAAACGAGCATTCATCTGCAGAGCTACAAGGTGTAGCGAAGCGGCGACCGGGAATCCACCTTGAGAGGCGCCATGAGAATTGCCGTACTCGACGACGATCCGGCGGAGATCGACTTCGTCGGCAAGGCATTGCAGGCCGAGGGCCATACGTGCTACGCCTTCAACGAAGGCAAGGTGCTGAAGAAGCACCTGCAGCGCGAAACGTTCGATCTCCTGGTGCTCGACTGGAACGTACCCGACATGTCCGGCGTGGAGATCCTGAAGTGGGTGCGCGATCGTCAGATCGAGCATCGCGTGCCGATCCTGTTCCTGACGGTTCGCAGCGACGAGGCCGGCATCACGCGCATCCTCGACGCCGGCGCGGACGATTACATCGTCAAACCGGTGTCCGGCCCCATGCTGCGTGCCCGCGTCGGCTCGCTCCTGCGCCGCGCATATCCGGCCGACGCCGAGGAGGCGGTACGCGAGTTCGATCGGTTCCGCTTCGACACCACCGTGAAGCAGGCCTACTTCGACAGCAAGCCGGTGAGTCTCACGCGCAAGGAATTCGATCTCGCGCTGTTGCTGTTCCAGCATATCGACCGGCCGCTGTCGCGCGCGTACATTGCCGATGCGATCTGGAAGCAGATCGCCGACATTCCGTCGCGCACGATGGATACGCACGTTTCGATGCTGCGCCTGAAGCTCTGCCTGCGGCCGGAGAACGGCTACCGCCTGTCGCCGATCTACGGCTACGGCTATCGACTCGAACGTCTCGAGCGGAGCGACCCGTGACGACGCGGGCGGGCGCTGCCCGCGGGCGCGCAGTTCCGGCCTGATTGCAAACGACGCCTTCGTTTACGTCACGGTGCTGGCCAGTTCGAGGTGCTTGCGCATCAATTCCGCCGCACCCTCCCGATCGCCTGCCTCGAGTGCCGCCAGGATGCCCAGGTGCTCCAGGCAACTGATCTCCACACGCTTCGGCCCGTAGGCCCAATCGTAGTTCGCGAGGCGCCTGAGCCGGTTCAGGCGCCGGATGGCGTCGACGAAGAAGCGGTTTCCGGATGCCAGCGCCAGCCCTTCATGGAACGCGGCGTTGGTCTCGAAGAACGCCACGCTCAGGCTGTCCTCCCACGGGCGGGTGAGGAACGCCGAGTGCTGGCGGCGCATTTGCGCGGCCCAGTCGGGCGGAAGCGAAAACTCCGGCTGCAGGATCGCCGCCGGCTCGATCGACAGACGATAGCGATAGCACTCGATGCGCGCCTCGCCATACCAGTCCAGATTCGTGAACGTCCATCGATAGCCGACGCGACGCTCGACCAGCCCGAGATCCGCCAGGCGCACGAGCGCCTGCTTGATGGTCGCCCGGCTTTCTCCGTAGAACTCCATCAGGTCCTTCTCGGACACCTCGTCGGGCAGCGCGCTGCGCTGGCGATCGTGGGCGATCCTGGCGAGCAGCGCATCCTCGTCCGTTGCGCCGACGGGCTCGTTCGACACCGGAGGGGCCGCCAGAAGCTCGACCCCCCTGTTCTTCCTGCGCTGCACGAATCCCTGCTTCTCGAGCTGATCCAGCGCGGCGCGGATCGGCGTGCGCGACACGCCGAGGTGCTCCGCCAGCCTCTGCTCGTTCAGCCGGTCGCCGACCTGCAGCGCTTCATCTCGAATCCATTGGGCGATGCGATCCCCCAGATCAACGCGGGCGCGCACGGTTGCCGATTCACTTTGCATATCCATTTATTTTTTTGTGTTCACAAAATACATTCTAGCCTAAACTGCGACGTACCTCATTTGACAACGAAAGCCCGACCATGGACAACCTTCCAGCCCAACGGCAGCAGTCGATCCCGCCCCACACCCCGCTCGTCGAAGTCAGCGGCGCGCCGCGCGAGCGCGGCCGCCAGTATGGGGAGCAGGCGGCCGGTCGCATCCGGCGCGGCGTCGAGCACTACGCGCGTCAGCTCGAGCAGGAAAGGCTGAGCGCGTTGCAGCTTCGCGAAATCGTGGCGCGGTTCGAGCCGACGATCGCATCGTTCGAGCCGCGCTACATCGAGGAGATGAAGGGCATCGCCGAGGGCGCCGGGGTCGGCTATGACATGGTCGTCATGCTGAACGCGCGAACCGAGGTCCTGAAGCTGGCGGACAGGATGCGAAACGCCGAACCCGTGCCGATCGATCCGGACGGCTGCACCGGCATCGTCGCGCTGCCGGCGGCGAGTGCGTCGGGACGCGTGATCCACGCGCAAAACTGGGACTGGAAGGCCGAGTGCGCGGAATCATCCGTTGTCCTGAAGGTGAAGCGGGACGATGGCCCCGATTTCCTCACATTCACCGAGGCAGGTGCGCTGGCGCGCTCGGGCATGAACGCCGCGGGCATCTCGATCACCGCGAACTACCTCGAATGCGAGCGCGACTACCGCAACCTCGGCGTGCCGCTTGCGTTGATTCGCCGGAAGGTGCTGGAGCAGCAGCGCTTCGCGTTCGCGATGCAGGCGGTTTACGCGACGCCGAAATCCGCGGCAAACAACATGATGGTCGCGCATGCGAACGGCGTCGCGATCGATTTCGAATGCGCGCCGGACGAAACCTTCCTGATCCACCCGAAGCGGGGCGTGATCGTCCACGCCAACCATTTCCAGAGCCCGGTCGCGCTGTCGAAATTGTGCGACAGGGGCATCGCCACGATGCCCGACTCGCTGTATCGGGACGAGCGCGTCTGGCAGATGGTCGAGCCTCATATCGGCGAGGTGACGCCGGAGATCGTCAAGGCGGCGCTGTTCGACGATTTCGAGGCGCCCTGGTCCGTGTGCCGGCCGCCGCGCCCGAACGAACGCAACAACCTGTCGGCGACGGTCGCGATGATCGTGATGCAGCCCGACCTCGGCATCATGGAGGTGTCGACGCTGCCCGCCGTCAATCCCGTTTTCCAGGCTTACAGCCTCGAGATGGCCGTCGCGCGGCCCAGGTCCGTGCCCGCATCCGTCGCGCTCAGGCGCATGGCAATCGCATAACGACACGGAGGAGACATGAGCACCACGAAAACAATCGCCAGATCGATCGGCGCCGCATTGACGTCGCTGCTGCTGGCCGTCGCCGGCACGCCTGCATCGGCGCAGCAGTCGCAAGGCACGTTGCGCATCCGCCTGAACGCCGACGTTCGCTCGCTGGACCCGGGCGTCAATCGGGACGGCAACAGCGACGCGGTCGTCTCCCATATCCTGGAGGGGCTCGTCGCGTTCCGCGAGGATACGTCCGTCGGCCTGCTCCTCGCAAAAGCGCTGACGGTCTCGCCCGACGGCCTGACGTATACGTTTACGCTGCGCCCGGGCGTGAAATTCCAGAACGGTTCGCCGCTGACTTCGGCGGATGTGACGTTCGCGTGGAATCGCTACATGAACCCGGGCACCAACTGGCGCTGCCGGCCCGAATTCGATGGGCAGGGCGTCGCCAAGGTCGTGAATGTCTCGGCGCCCGATCCGTCGACCGTCGTCTTCACCCTCGACCGCCCGAATGCGATCTTTCTGGAAACGATGGCGCGCACGGACTGCGGCGGCACCGGCATCTATCATCGCAGCTCGCTCGACGCGAACGGCGCGTGGCGCGAGCCCGTCGGCACCGGGCCGTTCAAGGTGTCGGAATGGAAGCGCGGCCAGTACGTCGAGCTTGCGCGCAACCCCCTGTACTCCGCGCTGCCGGGCAAGCGCGACGGGAATACCGGAAACAAATCGGCGGAGGTCGCGAAGGTTCGCTTCGTCGTGATTCCCGACGCGGCGGCGGCAAAGGCGGCGCTGCTTTCCGATGCGGTCGACGTCGTGTCCGATGTGGACGACGGCGATGTTCCGGATTACAAGGGACGCGCCGATCTCGCGGTGGCCAGCGTGCCTTCGATGGCGGTCACCGCCATGCTGTTCCAGACGCGGGATCCGCTGCTGAAGGATGCGCGCATCCGGCGTGCGTTCGCGTTGGCGCTCGACCTGCCGCAGATCGTCCGGACCGTCACGAACGGCACGTCGAAGGCCAGCCGGTCTCCCATTCCCGAGCCGAGCGTGTACTACAGCAAGGTACAACGCACCGTCCCGGCGCGAGATGTCGCCGCGGCGAGAAAATTGCTCACGGAAGCCGGGTATCGCGGCCAGCCCATCAAGCTGCTGACGACGAAGCGCTACAACTACCTGTTCGACGTCGCCGTCCTCGCGCAAGCGATGGCTGCCGAAGCCGGCATTCGAATCGACGTCGAGGTGCTCGACTGGGCCACGCTGCTCGACAAGTACAACCGCGGCGATTACCAGGCCATGACGTTCACGTACTCGGCGCGGCTCGATCCGTCGCTTTCGTTCGACGCGTTCGTCGGCGCCAAGGACAAGCAGTCCCGCAAGGTCTGGGATGACCCTGACGCCATCCGCATGGTCACGCGTTCCATGGAGTCGTCGGACAAGGGCAAGCGGCAAGCGCTGTTCGACCAGCTGGAGCTGAAGCTCCTCGACGAGACCCCGGCCGTCTTTCTCTATTCGGAAACCCGAACCAGCGCGGTGCGCAAGAACGTGCGGGGATTCAAGGGCTGGCCCCTCGGCCAGCCGCGCGGCTGGGGCGTTTCCCTGACCGGGCAGGCGATCTCCAGCGCGGAGAAATAAGGAGCACGTATCATGCGACACGCATTCCTTCCGTATCTGCTGCGGCGCATACTCTGGACCATCCCGACGCTGCTGGTCGTCGCGACGTTCGTGTTCGCGCTGATGCGGCTGATTCCCGGCGATCCCGTGCAACTGATGCTGGGCGACGCCGGAACGCCGGCGCAAGTCGCGCAGCTGCGCACGCATCTGGGCCTCGACAAGCCGATGGTTACGCAGCTTGCCGTGTGGATCGCCCATCTGCTGCACGGCGACTTCGGCCATTCGATCACGACGGGCCAGCCGGTGCTGCCGTTGCTGCTCGAACGCTTCCAGGTGAGTGCGACGATCGTGCTCGTGGCGGTCGCGATCGCGGCCGTCATCGCGGTGCCCGCCGGTCTCGTCGCCGCGTGGAAGCAGAACTCGATCACCGATACCGCCGTCGTCGCGGGCGCCACGTTCTTTCTGTCCGTCCCGAGCTTCTGGCTCGGCCTGGTGCTCCTGCTGTTCGTCGGCCTGAAGCTCGGGTGGGTGCCGGTGGTCGGCTACGTGACGTTCAGCGAGAACTGGCGATCCGCATTGACCTATCTGGTGCTCCCGATCGTCACGCTGGCACTCGTCGAGACCGGCGTGCTGACCCGCATGTCGCGCGCCAGCGCCATCGAGGTGCTGCGCCTCGAATACGTCACGCACGCGCGCGCCAAGGGTTTGCCGGAGCGAAAAGTGCTGCTTCGCCATGTGCTGCCCAATGCGTTCGCGCCGACCTGGACGATGATCGGCCTCGTGCTCGGCCACCTGCTGGGCGGCATCGCGGTGCTGGAGACCGTGTTCACGCTGCCGGGCCTGGGAAGGCTGCTCGTCGACGCGATCTTCGCTCGCGACTATCCGGTGGTGCAGGGCTGCCTGGTGTTTACCGCCGCCGTCTACGTGTTCGTCAACCTGTTCGTCGATCTGCTCTATCCGCTCTTCGACCCGCGAGTGTCGGCATCATGAAAATCCGAAACAATGCACTTTTGGGCGGCGCAATCGTGGTCGCGGTGGCCGCGATGGGCATGCTGTCCACGGTATGGACACCGTACGATCCGCTCGCGCTGAGCCTGGGCGAGCGTTTTCGCGCGCCTTCCGCGGTTCATCTGCTGGGCACGGACGAATTCGGCCGCGACATCTTCTCCCGGATCCTGTCCGGCGCCGGCGCGAGCCTGCTGGTCGCGTGCCTGACGGTGCTGATGGCGATCACGATCGGCACGCTGCTCGGGTTGACCGCCGGATATTTTCGCGGGCTGGTCGATCGCGTCATGATGGTCGCGAACGATGCGCTGCTCGCGTTTCCCGGCATTCTCCTGGCGCTGGGGATCAGCGTCGTCGCCGGCGCGAACAAGTACGGGATCGTGCTGGCGCTCGGGCTGGCCTACGCCCCCACGACCGTGCGCCTCGTGAGGGGCACGGTGATGTCGCTGCGGGAAAAGGAGTACATCGAGGCGTCGCGCGTCATCGGAAACAGCGAGCTGACGACGATGCTGAAGCACGTGCTGCCGAACTGCGCGGCGCCGCTGATGGTGCTGGCGACGTCGATGTTCGGCTGGGTGATCCTCGCCGAAAGCGCGATGAGCTTTCTGGGTCTCGGCGTGCCGCCCCCCGCTCCCACCTGGGGGAACATGCTCTCGTCCGGCCGGCCCTTCATCGAATCGGCGCCGTGGCTCGGGATGGCGCCGGGCCTGTGCATCGCGCTGACGCTGCTCGGCATCAATCTGCTGGGCGACGCGCTGCGCGACTGGCTCGACCCCCGGATGGAGTGAGCATGAACCTTCGAATCCTCTCACCACGCGCGCCGCGGCACGATATCGGCGGCGCCAGCACATCGGGCGACGACATGAATCGAGCGACGGCCGCCAGCCCCGTGCTGTCCGTGCACGACCTGACGCTCGAGAGCCTGCGCGGCGCAAGCATTCTCAATGGCCTGACGTTCGACATGGCCGCCGGCGAAATCCTCGCGCTGGTCGGCGAATCCGGCAGCGGCAAGACGATGGCGGGCCGGGCCATCCTGCGCCTGCTGCCGTCGCAGGTCGTGCAGACCGGCGGCACCATCGTGCTCGACGGGCATGACGTCGGCAGCCTGTCGCCGTCGGACATGCACCGCGTGCGCGGCAGCGTGGCCGGGATGGTGTTCCAGGAGCCGATGGTGTCCTTGAACCCGGCCATGACGGTGGGCGCGCAGATGTCGGAAGGGCTGATGCTGCACGAAAAGATCACCGCGGAC
The DNA here is from genome assembly GCF_039848545.1 of Burkholderia stagnalis. Lineage (NCBI taxonomy): Bacteria > Pseudomonadati > Pseudomonadota > Betaproteobacteria > Burkholderiales > Burkholderiaceae > Burkholderia > Burkholderia stagnalis. The sequence continues at coordinate 2,613,254 of NZ_CP156686.1, read as the reverse complement.
GACGCGCGCGGCAGGATCGTCGAAATGCTTCGCCGGGTGCAGATTCGCGAGCCGGAAAACTGTCTCTCGTCGTATCCGCACGCCTTTTCCGGTGGCATGAGGCAGCGCATCATGCTCGCGTCGGTGATGCTGCTCAAGCCGAAGCTGTTGATCGCGGACGAGCCGACCACCGCGCTGGACGCGTTGAGCCAGAAAGAGGTGATGGAGCTGATGGTCGATCTCGCCCGCACCTCCGGCACCGCCGTGCTGCTCGTGACGCACGATCTCCAACTCGTCGCGCACTATGCCGATTCGGTGGTCGTCCTGAAGCGGGGCGACCAGATCGAGTCCGGCGCCGCGCGCGACGTCCTTGGCCATCCGGCGAGCGAGTACACGCGGAGCCTGATCGACGCGCTCCCGAAGCGAGACGAAAACAGGGCGCCGGTTCGGGACGCGCCGACGCTGATCGAGGCGCGCGACGTATCGGTTTCGTACGGCGGCCGCCGGGGCCTGTTTTCCCGGGGCGCGGGGAAGCTCGCGGTGAACCGGGCGACGATTTCGATCCGCGCCGGCGAGGTCGTGGCGGTCGTGGGCGGTTCGGGGTCCGGAAAGACTACGCTCGGCCGCGCCTTGATCGGGCTCCTGCCGCTGACGGACGGCGCGGTCTACTTCCGGGGCCGGCCGTTGACCGACAGCGATCGGAACACCCGGCGGGCGTTCCGCCTCGCGTGCCAGATGGTATTTCAGGATCCGTACTCGTCGCTGGACCCGCGTCAGAAGATCCGCGACATCGTCGCCGAGCCGCTGAATCACCAGGACGGGCTGACGTCGGCCGAGCGGCGGCGATGGGTGGACGACATGCTGCGCGAGGTCGGACTGGAAATGCTCGGCGACAGGTTTCCGCACGCGCTGTCGGGCGGGCAGCGCCAACGGGTTGCGATCGCGCGGGCGCTGATACGGCGGCCCGCACTGGTGGTTGCCGACGAGCCGGTGTCCGCCCTCGACATGACGATTCAGAAGCAAGTCCTGTCGCTGTTCAGGCGGCTGCAGGCGCAATACGGCTTCGCGTGCTTCTTCGTCTCGCATAACCTGGCGGCCGTTTCCGAAATCGCGGACCGGATCGTCGTGATGCACCAGGGCTGCATCATCGAAGAGGGCACGGTTTCAGACATCTTCGATCGGCCGCGCGAGGCGTATACCCGGCAGTTGCTGGAGGCGGCCTATGTCGCGCCGGGGCAGCTGTCGCCGCTGTCGCGCAGCCGAACCGGCGCTGCGACGCAACGCGCGGCGGGCGCGTAGCGCCGGCAGGCCGCTGCGGCGCGCCTGGCTTCGGCATGCGTATCAGGCGTTGAGAAACAAGCACGAGCAAACGAAAGGAGTCAGACGGCAATCTTTACTTCGCAATCCAAATAAATGTGAAAACCCGGAGATCTTTTACGTGAAAAAATTCATCATTGTTCTTGCATCATCGAGCGCCATCTCGGGAGTGGCTCAGGCTCAAAGCAGCGTCACGCTGTACGGCATCGTGGACGCGGGCATCCTGTACACGAGCAACGTCAAGACCGCCGGCGGCGGCAAGGCGCTCTGGCAGCTGGCAAGCGGCAACGAGTCCGGCTCGCGCTGGGGCCTGACCGGCACCGAGGACCTGGGCGGCGGCCTGAAGGCGGTCTTCAAGCTTGAGAACGGTTTCAACGTCAACAGCGGCACGCTCGGCCAGGGCGGCCGGGAATTCGGTCGTCAGGCGTACGTGGGATTGGCGGGCGACCGCTTCGGCACGTTCACGATGGGCCGCCAGTACAACGCCATTCAGGACTTCGTTTCCCGGCAGGGCGTGGCGTCGATATTGGCCCAGTTCGCGACGCATCCGCTCGACAACGACAACCTGAACAACACGTATCGCACCGACAACTCGGTGAAGTACGCGACGCCCGTCATCGCCGGTTTCCAGGCGGAGGCGACGTACGGCTTCTCGAATTCGACCGGCTTCGCGAACAATCGCGCGTTCAGCGTCGGCGCGACCTATATGAACGGCCCGCTGAACCTCGGGGCAGGGTATGCGCGCGCGCAGCAGCCGGGCACGATCGGCGGTGCGATCGTCGGCAATCCGTCGTCGAGCACGCCGTCGAACCCGCTGCTGGGCGCATCGCGCGTCGATCAGTGGGGCGCGGGCGGCACGTATGCGTTCGGCCCGCTGACCGTCGGCCTGCTGTACTCGGGGGCGCTGTACGTCAACGCGAACACCGCGCTGACGGCGCCGCGCGGCACGATTCATTTCCAGAATTATGAAGGCAGCGTTCGCTACCAGGTCACGCCGGCCCTGTTCCTTGCGCTGGGCGAGACCTACACGAACGTGCATCAGTCGGGCGCGTCGGGGCACTACCTGCAAACGAGCGGCGGCGCGCAATACCTGCTGTCGAAGCGCACGGACGTCTATCTGAATGCCTTCTACCAGAAGACGTCGAGAAACCTCAACGCGGCGATCGACGCCGCCGGCGGCACGTCCAGCGGTACGTCGCAAACGGCGGTGGTGCTCGGCATGCGTCACAAGTTCTGAGCATCCCGGCAGCGGGTTTCGTCCGGGCCTGCCCGGCGCCTCATCCGCCGCTAGTCGCCGAACATGGCCGCGATATCGCGTCCGGCCTGTTCGGCTTCTTCGATCAGCCAGTCGAGGAACTGTCGGGTGGCAGCGGAGTCCGCCACCGCCTGCTTCCGGCAAATGAAGTACGGGAACGGCATGGGCAGGGCGATCCTGAACGGCGCGACGAGATCGTGCCGCTTGATCGCCTCCATGGCAAGGAAGCCCCCTATGGCCGCGTCATCCACGCGATCCATCCGGCCCAGAGCCCGCAGGCGATCAGGGCGCCGATGTTCAGGTGCGTCTTGTAACGAACGATCAGGTCAAGCAGGGACGGTCGGTTTTTCATGTGTGTCTCCGTCATTCAGGGTTGCCGGCCGACTGGCCGGAAAACGATGGCGCCTTGACGTCGCAGGTCGCGGGCACCGCCAGGCCGCCGGCGAAATGCAGCGTGAGCGGCACCTTCGTGCCGGGCGTCACGGCCTGCCGCGGCTGTTCGAGCATCGCGTGATAGCTTTTCGGCTTGAACGTGAGCGACCCATGCGCCGGCACCTCGACCGATTCGACGTGAACCATCTTCGACGTGCTGCCGCTCGTCTGCGTTTCGTGCAGCATCGCCATGCCGAATGCGGGCGTGTCGATGCCGGTCAGCGCGATGGGCGCGTCGCCGTCGTTCTTCACCGTGAAATAGCCGGACGACGGCAGCGTCGGCGGCATCGCGCGAATCCAGCAGGCATCGACCTGCACGGCGCTCGCCGAGTGCGCCGCCGGGGCGTGAAGGGCCATCAATGCAAATGCCGAGCCGGCCAGAATGGAACGTTTCAACGTGGTTCTCCTCAGAACGCGTAACGCATGCCGGCGAAGACGCTGCGGCCTTCACCGGGGTAGAAAATCGCCGTGTTGCTCGCGGTGCGCGCGTTGGCGACGGTGCTGATGTCGCTGACGTAGCGCTTGTTCGCCAGGTTGCGCGCATCGACGAACAGCGACAGGCCGTTGCGGAAATCCATGCCGGCCTGCAGGCCGAGCAGCGTGTAGCCGGGCACGCGCAGCGTGTTCGCGTCGTCCGCCCATGCGCCCGACGGCACCCAGTCGACCGTGGCGGCGACGTGGAAACCGTTCGGGCGCGCATAGCCGAGCGCGGCGCGCAACACGTTGAGCGGCACGCCGGCGATGCGCTTGTTGCCGTATTGCGGATCGTCCTTGAAGCGGAAGTCGCTCAGGTTCCACAGCCCGGACACCGTGATCGCGTCGCCCGTGCCGCGCCCCATGACGTTGCGGAACAGATCGACCGACACGGCCGCCTCGATGCCCTGTAGCACGGTCTTGTTCGCATTGAACGTCGATGCGGGGACATCGGGGTTGGTCGTGTATTGCAGGAGCTGATCGCGGACGATCGAGCGATACGCGGTCAAATCCCAGCTCACGCGGTCGGTCTTGCCGCGCGTGCCGATCTCGAGCGTCCATGCATGCTGCGACCTGAGCGGCGTGAAGCGCGTGGTCGTCGCGAACGTCTGCGTGAGATCGCCGAAGTCGGGCACGTCCTGGCTGCGCGTGACGTCGATGAACGCCTGGACGTCGCGGCTCGGCTGCCACAGCAGGCCGAGTTTCGGATCGAGGCCGTTGTAGGTCGCGCTCGTCGACCGGTACGCCGGGTTGCCGGCCAGCCCGCCGTGATCGACGTATCGACGCACGTCGCGGAACGCCTTGAGGCCGGCCATCACCGCGACGGTCGGCAGGAAGAACAGGCGATCCTCGACGTAGGCCTCGTAGTTGTACGCGCTCTGCGTCGAATCGAGCGTCTGCCGGCCTTCATTGCCCGCGACGTTGACGTACTGGCGCGCCTTCGTATTGCCGCCGAAGAACCGCGCTCCCGCGATCACGTCGTTGCGCATGCCCGCGATGGTCGTCGTGCCCGTGTAGCGCGGCGCGAAGCCGTAGGTCCAGCCGTCCTGGTCGATCACCTGGAAGATCGGGTGGTAGAGGCTCTTGTGAATCGCCCACGTGTCGAAGTCGAGCCGGCCGTTGTCCAGCTTGACCGTCGTGCGGTTCGCGATCCGCTCGGTGCGCGTGTTGCGCGCCTGGTCGCCCGACACGGCGTTCGCGGCGGCCTTGGTCGGATCGTTCAGCGCGTCGGACAGCGACAGCGTGCCGGGCAGCTTCTGGTCGACGATGTAGGCGCCGACGTAGAAGCGTGTTTCGACGCGCGGGCTGAAGCGGTAGCCGACGTTCGCGTTGAACTGTTCGTACTGGCCGCGCGCATGCTGCCGGAAGCCGTCGCCGTGGTCGACGGTGAACGTGCCGATGAAGTCGAGCGGCCCCATCACGCGCGAGAACTGCGCGCTGCCGCGCACGGTGCCGTAGCTGCCGGCTTCGAGCCGCACGATGTTCGGCGCGATCGCCGTGCGGGCGGTGGGCGTCAGGAAATCGATCGCGCCGCCGAGCGTCGACGCCCCATACGCGAGGCCGTTGCCGCCCTTGTAGACTTCGGCCGATTGCAGCGCGAGCGGATCGATCTGGTAGTAGTCGCCGCTGCCGTCCGCGAGATTGGTCGGGATGCCGTCCTGCAGGATTTCGAGGCCGCGCGTGTGGTACGAGCGCGCGATGCCCGAGCCGCGAATCGACAGGCGCAGTTCCTGCCCGTAGCGCGTCTGGACGAATACGCCGGGCACATCCTTCAGCACGTCGCGCAGCGTGAATGCGTAGGTGTTCGTGAACGATTCGGCGTCGACGAAGCCGACCGAGCCGACGGTCTGCTCGAGCGTGCGCTTCTGCTCCGCGGTCGAGCGGGACGTCAAGGAACGCTCGGCGCTGCCGTAGACGTTCAGCGTCGGCAGGACGGTGTCTCCGTGCGCGTCGGCGGGCGCCGCCGACGATTGTGCGAACGCGTGGGTCGCGACGAGCGCGGCCACGCCGGTGAGCGCTCTGCGGCGCCTGGATGCGATATGCATGATGGTTTGTGTTGTTCGTTGAGCGGAAATGGACCGGCGCGGCGGACATGCGCGCCGATCCGGCGGCGCTATTTCGCGGTCTGCAGACGCACGAACGGCGCGGGGCTGTGCACGGCATGCCAGCTTTGTCCGTCGGCCGGGATGTCGGTCCACGCACGCCGGCCGTTCTCGCAGGTCTGGACGACCGGGAAATACAGCGTCTTGCCGGCGGCGGGCGGCAGCTTCATGACGAGGCCGAACGCGTCGTAGAGCGTGTCCGGCAGCGGCCCGCCCCGCCATTCGACGGCGGCGACGCGTTTGCTGATCGTCGTGCCGTGCTCGCCCTTGAGCGGCGGGTCGATCGGTTGCGTGTCGATATCGACCGACCAGCCGGGCTTCATCTGCGGCTTGACGGACGTCACGCCGTCCGGAATCGCGACGCGCAGCGCGACGGTGGGGGAGCCGTCACAGCCGTGCGGCACCTTCAACGATGTTTCGAAATACGTGCCCGCGGCGCCTTCGTTCGGCTGCGCGGTGATATGGGCGTGCGCGCCGGCGGCCAGCGTCATGCTGCACGCGAAAGGAATGAGCATGGCGCGAGCGCGCCCATGCCGATTGAAAATATGCATGTCGGTTTCCTGTTGGACGGGACGAGCGCCGCCCGTGAAAGGCGGCGGTATCTCGGGAATCAGAAAACCGTGAGCGGCGGCCCTCTCGGCGGCGCGAGAGAAAAGCGCGCGCGGGCGATATCCGGCGCGACCGGATACGCGAGTTCGCGCGTAGCGGGAGCGGAGGGAATCCAGCCCGTGTAGCCAAGCCCGGTCAGCGGCGGATGGTGGGCCAGCAGATTGCAGTAGCCGCAGGTCTTCGCCGGATGACTGCCGGGAATGGCGCCATCGGGCGCGTGCGTTTCGGCGTCCGCCTTCGCCGAGCAGAGCGCGGCGATCGGCTGCGCCTGTTCCTGCGACGCGAGCCATTGCGTGACGACAGGCGCGACCAGGGCCAGCCAGATCGAAATCAGGCCGGCCCAGGCTGCGAGCGCAACGCGTCGGGCGCGTGTCATGCGTTCGATGCGCAGCGGCGCGCCGATCGGCGCATGCGGGCGATGGCGGACATCACTTCACCATGAAGGTGCCGTGGCCCTGCCTGCGATCGCATGGGCGTGGGCGACGGTGGGAGCAGGCAGTGCGCCGGCGAGTGCAATCGGCGCGGCGCTGCGTACGCTCGACGCAATACCGCGCTCAAAGGGAATGCGCATGATCATCCTCGAGGTGAACCGTGGCATCGCATACGCGCGGGTGTGCGCGCGTGCGAAAGCGGCGCGATGCGATCACGCATCGCGGCCCGGCACTTCAGTTCAGGACGAAACCGGCGGTGCGCGCGGCTGCGCGGCGGTCAGCGGCAAGACGCGCCGCAGGCTTTCGAAGCGCGTTTCGGCACGCTGGTGAATCGCCCGGACGGTTGCGGCAAACGACGCTTCCGGCGTGGGAAGCGCGGGGGCATGGGTGAGGAGATTGCAGTATCCGCAGGCCTGCAGATGCGCCAGCGCATCGTGCGAAGCCGGGTCGCTCGTATCCGATGCTGCGCCGGGCTGCGCGGTGCAGTAAGCCGACAGGAACGCGTCGACGCGGTTGTGCGCGGCCACTGCCTGCGAGATCGTCGGCGCGAGCGACGTCATCAGGATGGCGAGCAATCCCAGGAGACTGCCGATCTTCCGGAAACGGAGGCGCAGCATACGAGGCGCAGTGGCGTGCAAGTTGGAGCGGTGCGGAATTATGCCACGCGCCCGGCGAGCCGAATATGCGGGGATGCGTATGCGCCGGCTGTCGCGGCGCGCCGCTTGACCGTTCAAGTAACGCCCCCGCTGCCTACGTCGCGACAACCCGGTTGCGGCCTTGATGCTTCGCGCGATACAGGCGTTCGTCGGCCTTGCGCAGCATCGCGTCGATCGTCTCCCCGTCGCGGCCGAACTCGGACGCGCCGACGCTCACGGTGACTTCGATCGGCTTGCCGATGCCCGCCTCGAACGGTGTGCCCGCGATCGCCGCGCGGATGCGCTCGCCGATGACCCCGGCGGTATCCAGCGCGGCTTGCGGCAGCAGCACCATGAATTCCTCTCCGCCCACCCGCGCGACGCCGTCGTATGGCCGGATCGCGTCGAGGCATTTCTGCACGAAGCGCTGCAATACCTGGTCGCCCGCCTGATGCCCGTAGCTGTCGTTGATCGCCTTGAAGTGATCGAGATCGAGCGTCAACAGGGAAAACGGCGCGCCGTTGCGTTTCGCGCGGGCAATTTCGGATTCCACGCGTTCGATGAATTGCCGCCGGTTGGCCGCGCCCGTGAGCGGGTCCGTCGCGGCCATGTGCTCGAGCTTGTCGTTGGTCCGCTGCAGTTCCTGCAGCGCCCGCTGCGTATGCGCCATTGCTTCTCTCAACCGGGCAAACAGCTCTTCCTGGCTATAGATCTTCGAAAACGAACGCGTCGTGTGAAAGGCCTGCACGACGCCGAAACTGAGCAGCAGGAAGCCGGCCGCGAATATCGCGTGCGCCAGCCACCACATGTGATTCCACGGCCGCCCGAGGATGAAGGCCAGCGACGACAGCGCGAATGACGTCACCGAAATGGCGTAGGTCGTCATCAGCGGCGAGCGGATGCGGCGCTGGACCAGCGCGACGACGTTCACGACGGAGAGCAGGAGTGCGCCCCCTTCCATCGAAAGGCGCACCCACGGGGCGCCGGCCACCGGCGAGTAGGCGATGCCGGCAACCGCGACGTCGATCAGCACGAACAGGGCGATCCACTTCGCCCAGCCACGGCCGTCGACGCGCCTTGCCTCGCTGTCGGCCGCGCGGCTGTAGGAGAGCTGGCCGACGAAAATGAGGATCGACATGGCCAGGCGGGAGGCCGGCCCGTACAGCAGGAACAGCCAGATATTGTGATGCGCCATTCCGGTGAAGGCGCCGTGCATGGCATAGATGATGGAGAAGCCGAGAAAGCCCAGCGTAAGCCAGCGCAGCAGCGGTTCGCCCGACAGGCGATAGCAGCGCCAGCAGACATAGGTGACGAACCCGCCTTCGAGCGTGGCGACGGCGATCGCCAGTTCGTGAAAGGCGTGATTCTCGAATTTCAGCGACGGGTCCTGAAAGAAATACAGGTAGGCGATCAGATAGAGCGGCACCAGCGCGAAGCCAACCAGCAGAAGCCTGGCGTAACCACGGGTGACCAGTTGGACTGCGCTGGATGGCTCATTGGCTGCAACGCGGATGCTCATGTTCTGCCTCCGTTTCGTCAGGTGAATCCAGTATAGGTAAGGAGGCGCATTCGGAAGGAGTTTCGTGCGGTAAATCCGCCGGTACTGGCCTGCAGGAGGAAATCCGGATCGAAATCGACGTGAGTGTTTCGGCGCGAGACGCTGTGCCTGATTGTTTACAAAATTGCGCTTCAGCTCACGGCGTCAAGCTGTCGTGATCAAGACGCCGCGCTGCCTTGCGGGCGCCGGCTTCCGACGCACCTGCCGGATTGCCGCCGCCGTACGAAACGGCGTTCGCGCCGGCGTCGCGCTGCGCCGCGATGCGCGCTTCGGCCGCCAGAATGTCCGTCGGGTAGCTTGCGTCTTCTCCGCGTGACGGATCGTAGCCGGCGGCCCGCAGCCCAGCGAGTTCGGCGCGTACCTGCGCGCGGCTCAAGACTTGCGCATCGGCGTGCGCAACGGCCGGGGCGGCGAGCGCTCCGGCGACGACAAGTGCAACGAGCATGCGTGACTTCATGTGTATCTCCACGACTAAAGCGTTCCAACGCCGGCCACCGGGCGGTGGCCGGCGTAATGATTCCGGAGCACGACACCCGCCGGCGCGCCGCGCCAGCCGTGTCGTTTCGACGGGGATTCAGAACGGCTTGGTCGGCAGGTATTTGCCGTCCAGCGTGATGACGGCGCGCGAGCCGCCATCCGGATCGTCGACCTTCTTCACGTCGAGCTTGAAGTTGATCGCGCTGATGATCCCGTCGCCGAACTTCTCGTGAACCAGGACCTTGAGGGTCGTGCCGTAGACCTGCAGCATCTCGTAGAAGCGGTACACGGTCGGGTCGGTCGGCACGCGATCCTCGATGCTGCCGCGCAGCGGGATGGTCTGCAGCAGCGCGACGGCATCGGCGTCGAGGTCCAGCAGCTTGCCGACGTGCCGGGCCGCGTCGGCCGGCAGCGGATGCTGGCCGAGCAGCGCCGCGGTCACGAACACTTCGTGCAGGCCGGTGCCTTCGGCGATCTGCGCGAACGTCAGGTCCTTCCTGGCCTTGGCGAGGAGGATGGCGTCGGCGAGGTCGAGGCGGGCGTTCTTACTGGTTTGCGATTGAATCATGGCGAACTCTCCTTGGGTGAGTAACGGAAATCAGGCGGCTGCCTGGAGCTGGCGGGCGGTAGCGCGGGCTTCGGGGTTGTCCGCCAGGGAAACGAATTTGCCGGTGGCGCCATCGAGCGCATCGATGCGGCCGCTTTCGATGTCGTAGATCCAGCCGTGCAGCGTCACCCGTCCCTCTTCGAGGGCCAGGCGGACGGACGGATGCGTCTGGAGGTTCGCGAGCTGCGCGATCACGTTCTCCCGCACCATCGCATCCACCTTGCGAGGCACGCTCTCGTGGTTACGCGCATCGTTCACGACGCGGGCCGAATCGGCATAGCGCAGCCAGCTGCCCACCGCCGGCATGTGAGCCATGCACTGGCAGGTGGCGATCGCGGTCATGGCGCCGCAGTCCGAATGTCCGCAGATCACGATGTCCGATACGCGCAGCGCCGCAACCGCATATTCGACGGAAGCCGAGACGCCGCCCGGCTCGGGCCCGTAGGACGGGACGATATTGCCGGCATTGCGGATCACGAACAGGTCGCCGGGTTCGCGCTGCGTGACGAGTTCGGGCACGAGGCGGCTGTCGGAGCACGAGATGAACAGGGCGCGGGGGTTCTGGCGCGTGGCCAGGCCCTTGAACAGTTCGGCGCGCTTGGGAAACGCGTGCTGCTGGAACTGCAGGAAGCCTTCGATGATGTCTTTCATGGCGAATCCTTCGTAGGGCATCGCGTTGCGCGATGCAATGGCCTGAAGGTTACGCGTCGATTTGCATAAGCGAAAATATCGATTTATTATGCGTTCGATTCGATTTTCTTATGCGAAACCGGCATGCTCGACCGCCACATCAAATACTTCCTGGCCGTAGCGGAACACCGCAGCTTCACGCGCGCCGCTGCTGCGCTGCATGTGTCCCAGCCGGCCTTGTCGCAGCAGATCAAGCAGCTGGAGGAAAGCCTTGGCGCGCAGCTTTTCGATCGCACGGGCAGAGCGACGCGGCTGACCGACGCGGGCGACGTGTACTTCCGTTATGCGCAGCGTGCGGTGCAGGGGCTCGAGGAAGGCCGGCGCGCGATCCACGACGTCGAGGACTTGAGCCGAGGCGCGCTGCGTATTGCCGTGACGCCGACGTTCACGGCCTATTTCATCGGGCCGCTGGTCGAAGCGTTTTACGGTCGCTACCCGGGCATCACGTTGACGATGCGCGAGATGTCCCAGGAGCGCATGGAGGCGCTGCTGGTCGATGATGAACTCGACGTGGGCATTGCATTCGACGAGGTGCGTTCACCGGACATCGATGCGCAACGCCTGCTGGTCGAGACGCTCGCGCTGGTCGTCGGGCGGCATCATCCGCTGGCGAAGCGGCGCTCGGTGCGCGTCAGCGCACTGAACGACGAATCGCTGATTTTGCTGAGCGCCGAATTCGCGACGCGCGAGCACGTCGATCGCTATTGCCGTCAGAACGATGTGCGCCCCCGGGTGCTCATGGAGGCCAATTCGATCAGCGCGGTGATCGAGGTCATTCAGCGAACCCAACTGTCGACCCTGCTGCCGGCGACGATCGCGCGCGGGCGGGATGATCTCGTCGCTGTTGCGCTGGATCCTTTGCTGCTGCAGAGAACGGCGGTCCTCATGCAGCGCAAGGGCGGCTACCGGACGGCCGCCGCGCGCGCGTTCATCGAGGTCGCGCTGGACGTGGCGGAGACGCTCGCACGTCGGCCGAAGCCGGCGTCACCGGTATCCAGACCGTAGATACCGCTTCCTCGAGCGCGCCATATATCGATACACGACATGTAGAGAAATGTCGTGACTGTAAAACCGCTAAAACACGAGAGATGGCAATGACGTTCAACTACACGGTGACCGATACCGCGGATGCCGGCGTCCGTAAGCAAATCGCGGCGCCGCTGGTGCAATTCAACATAAGCCGGGCAGGCCCGATCAACTTTCGGCCGCTCGCCGTCATCCTGACCGACGATGCCGACAATATCGCGGGCGGACTGTGGGGATCGACCGCCTACGGCTGGCTGCACGTCGACCTGCTCGTGGTGCCCGAGGCGGCGCGCGGCCAGCGCGTCGGCACGCGCCTGATGCAATTGGCCGAGGCGGAAGCGCGCGCACGCGGATGCCATGGCGCGTGGCTCGACACGCACGACTTCCAGGCCAAGCCGTTTTACGAGCGGCTCGGCTATGTCCAGTTCGGCGAGCTGCCGGATTTCCCGGCCGGCCACGCCAAGATCTTCCTGAAGAAATCGCTCGGCGCGTGACGCGCGTTCACTCGCCGATCAGGTGCAGCACGATGTCGCGCCGGTGCGCGGCGCGGCGATGCTCGAACAGATAGATCCCTTGCCAGGTGCCGAGCACCATGCGCCCGTGCTCGACGGGAATCGACAGCTGCACCTGCGTGAGCGCCGTGCGCAGGTGCGCGGGCATGTCGTCGGGGCCTTCGGTGTCGTGCTCGTAGCGTGACGCGTCCTCGGGGGCGAGAGCCGCGAAGTAGCGCTCGAGATCGCGCTGCACCGACGGGTCCGCGTTCTCCTGGATCAGCAGCGACGCGGAAGTGTGCCGGCAGAACACGGTGAGCAGGCCGGTGCGGATCGACTGCTGGTCGACGAACGCGCGCACCTGCGACGTGAACTCGACGAGGCCGCGCCCGCGTGCGTCGATGGCGATGTGTTGAATGGCCTGTTGCATGGCGATCGGGGGGCAGATGAACTCATGCCAGCGCCGCGAAGCCGTCGGCTTCGATCTGCGCGGCGTCGGTGGGGCGGACGACGCGCGCCACCTCGACGCCGTCGCGCAGGAACACCAGCGTCGGCCAGAGCTTGACCCGGAACGAGCGGCCGAGCGGGCGGCCGGGGCCGTCCTCGATCTTCAGGTGGCGGATGGCGGGGTGAGTCCGGAACGCGTCGCGAATCGCGGGCTGCGCGCCGGCGCAGATGCCGCACCAGTTCGTGCCGAACTCGATGACGGTTGCGCCTGCGAGCGCGTCGACCTCGGCGCGGGTGGGGGCATCGGGGGTGTAGGCGTGTGGCGTATTCAACCTGGCCCTCTCTGGCTTGGAAAAAGGTGGATAGGATCGTGGCCGTTTGCGAGGCCAGCGGACCTACTGTAGCGGAAAAGGAGGCGAGCCGCCGCGCGGCGCCGGTTGCATGCTCGTGCCGCCATTTCACGACCGCTGCTTCGTCCGGACCGAACTCGGGGAACGGTCTCGGCGACCGATCGCATGTGTGACGATCCACAATGAAGCTGGCTATTTTCCAGTGTGGATGTGTTCGACAGCCAGCCTGAAATCGATGGGCCGGCGGCGAGGGCGAAAGCCTCGCACTGCTTCCATATTCAGCGCGAGAGATGAGCCACACCCTTGCACGAGAGTGCGGGCGGGAGGGAAACGCTATTTGCGCGTGCCGCGCAACTTGATTGCCATGTCGAGCTTCGATATCCAGCCGGTATCATCCAGCCGGGCGCCAAGAATATTCTCGATTCGCTCGAGGCGGTAGTTGAGGGTATTGGGATGAATGCCGAGCACGCTTGCGGTTGCCTTGCGTCGCTGCAATTGATCGAAGTAGGTCTGGAGTGTCTCGAGCAAATACGGTTCATTCGCGAGCTGTTCCAACAGGGATACCAGATAGTTCAACACGCGTCTTGATCCACGGATGCCCTCTTCGAGGGCAATCGCGGAATACAGGCGCACACGCGCCTGGTCATCGCGGCCCCGGCCGAAGCTGAGCGCCCGGCTCGCCTCATCCGCGGACATCGACCAGCCTGACGCGCCTTCGCCTGGCAGGCCAACGCCAATCGCGCTCACTTCGGATACGGAATCTGCGACGAACGCTATCTGCTTGCCTACTTGACGATCGCTCGTGCCCGTCAGGTCGCCAAGCAAAATGGGGATCCATACAAACAGCCGTCCGTGAAACCAGATATCGAAAATCTCGTCGACAGGCAACTTGACGCACCGGGCGATCGCCGCAACGATTCGCTCGATTTCGTTCCTGAAGGTCGGCGAATTGCTGTCGATCGAGTTGACGTCTATCGCCAGTGCGATTCGCGGCGTCGTACCATTGATGCGCAGTGCGGATGTGGCTTTGGAGAAGCCATCGGCATCCTCGGGGGAATTCAAAATGATGCTGTGCAGTTGATGCCGAAGCGATTGACGCCAGTGAGCCTGCTTGAACTGTTCTTCAAGATAGGTTTGCGAAATGATCTGCGACATGGCGTCGAAGAATTTCATTAAATTGGGGGAGATCAGAAATAGAAGCTCGTCGCGCAGATCATCGGATTTTTCGTCCACTTCGATATAGCTGCACCAGAGTTCCCGGGATGCCAATCGGAACGCATGCAACAGCGCCTCGAGGGAAATATTCTGATAGACCCGCCGACGGCCATGCTCTCGAAATATTTCAAGCGCATCATCCGACGGCAGCTTGCCGGACAGGAGCGAGTCCAGCCATAGTCGCGACGAGAAGGAAATCGAATTCCGGATGTCGAGCTTGGTAGGTAAATCGAGATCGATATAAGGCTTGATGCCGAATATTTCCTTGCATGCCCGTTCGACGACGCTCGTGTGATTCGAGATGACGGTTTCAGTCCATCTGCGTAGGATCGGAGAGATGTCAGGGATTTTGGATATCATTTTCGCAGCTCTTTGAATTTCATACGCTCGTGCCTGGTCACCCTGTATGTGCGGCCGACATGTCGTCGTAGCGGCGGGGCGCGGCGTTAAGTCCCGCGTTGACCGCGGTGCGTTCGCCGTTCGACGAGGGGATGTCGCTTCGCACGACGGGCCGAGAGCGGATCGAACAGTGGTTCGTGCGGGTTCGTGCGGCCGGCAACCTCACTCGCGCAAACGTACGCTCGCGTTTGCGCGACGTGTCCGAGGGATCGATGCCGGCGGCGCGAGTCTTGTGACCATCCGGTCATGGCGGTTTCGAGAGCGGCGGCTGCTCACCGCTCTCGTTCCCGATACTGCGGGCCTGTTGCGCTGCCTCGCCGCCGCACCGTGGGGCAAGCAGGTCCGGCGAGAGGGGGGCGCGTCAGGTTCCTTCTCGCCGAAGGGACAGGAGGCCGAGCAGGACTTCGTCGCGGTGAGCCGCCAACTGATCGATCGACTGGCCGGCGACCTCGTCCCGAACGCCCGCAATCACTTTCTGACGAAGTTCCGGCGTGATTTGCGGCGAACCCAGCACCTTCCACCACGCGGTCATCGGGCCGGTGAACTGGTCGAAGAAGTGGTCGATGCCGCCTTGTCCGCCGCCGAGATGGAACAACATGTTCGGGCCCATGATGCCCCAGCGCAGGCCCGGCCCCCAACACACGGCAGTATCGGCGTCCTTGACGCTCACGACGTCTTCCGCGATCAGATGGACGATTTCGCGCCAGAGTGCCGCCTGGAGGCGATTCGCGACATGGCCGGGCACTTCCTTGTTGAGCTGGATGGTTTTCTTCCCCAGGCTCGTATAGAAGCGGGTCGCCCGCTCAATCGTTTCCCGCGACGTATTCGCGCCGCCGACGATCTCGACCAGCGGAATCAGATGAGGCGGATTGAACGGATGCCCGATCACGCATCGCTCGGGGTGGCGCTCGCAGGCCGACTGGATTTCGCTCATGGTCAGCCCCGAGGAACTCGAGGCGATGATCGTGTCCGGCGCCAGGATGGCGTCGAGATGCTTGTAGAGGTCCTTCTTGAAGTCGATCCGCTCGGGGCCGTTCTCCTGCACGAAGTCGCTGCCGGTCACCGCTTCGTCGAGACTGGCGGTGAACCGCAGTCTCGAACGCGACGCGCCCGGCGTGATCCCGAACTGCTCCAGAGCGGGCCATGCCGCGTCGACGAATGCCCTGAGCTTCGGCTCGGCATCCGGGGCAATGTCCGTCGCGACGACGTCCAGGCCTCTGGCCAGAAACAGCGCGGCCCAGCTTGCGCCAATGACGCCGGTGCCGATGATGGCAATGCGGTTGATATCTTTGCCCATGGCTGACAATCCTTCGAATGGAGTGGGGATCAGACGAACGCGCTGAAACCGGTAACCGCCTTGCCGACGATCAGGTGGTTCATTTCGCGTGTGCCTTCGTAGGAATAGAGCGCTTCCGCGTCGGCAAAGAAGCGCGCGACGTTGTAGTCGAGGACGATACCGTTGCCGCCGAAGATTTCACGAGCCCAAGCGACGGTCTCGCGCATGCGGCTCGTGCAGAATGCCTTGGCCAGCGACGATTGCTGGTCGAGCAGCTTGCCCTGATCCTGCAATTCGGCCAGCCGTACGACCATGCATTGCGACGCAGTGATGTTGCCGAGCATCTTGGCGAGGTGGTCCTGCACCATCTGGAACGACGCGATCGGTCTGCCGAACTGCTCGCGGGTCTGCGCGTAGCGCAGCGCATGTTCGTAGGCGCCCATGCTGCAACCGACGGCTTCCCACGCCACGTACTGACGGGTGAGCCGAAGCACGCGAGCCGTATCGCGAAACGACAGGTCGCCCTGCAGGCGGTTTTCTTCCGGCACCCGGCAATTGTCGAGCGTGATCACGCCGTTCTGCACGACGCGAAGCGCGATCTTGTTCTCGATCTTCTCGACGGAAAAGCCCGGCGTGGTCTTGTTCTCGATGATGAAACCCTTGACCTGGTTGTCGTCGACGTCGCGTGCCCAGATGATCGACAGGTCGCACCACGGCGAATTGCCGATCCAGCGCTTCTGGCCATTGAGCACCCACGTATCGCCTTCGCGCCTGGCGGTCGTCAGCAGGCCGCCGCCGGCGCCCGACCCGACCAGCGGTTCGGTCAGCCCGAAACAGCCGATTTTTTCGAGCCGTGCCATTGGAGGCAGCCATTTCCGCTTCTGTTCCTCCGACCCGCCGAGATAGATCGACCCCATGGCGAGTCCGCTATGGACGCCGTAGAAGGTCGAGATGGACGAGTCGACCCGTGCCAGTTCCATCGCGATGAAGCCGTCGAGCAGCGTGCTGCCGCCGGGGCAGTCATAGCCTTCGAAACCGATGCCGACGATGTTGAGATCCCTGATCTCGGGGATCAGCTCGAACGGGAATGCATCCGCGGCCCAGAACTTGTTGATCACCGGCGCGACCCGGTCCTCCATGAAGGCACGGACGCGTTTCAGCAGCGCGCGTTCGTCATCACTCAGGAGCTCGTGAATCAGATAGAAGTCGCTGTCGGGTGCCGGAAGCGGGTGGTTGGGCTTCGAGCTGGCAGTCATGATGATTTCCTATAAATGCGTTGATCAGGATGCGTTCGATGGGGCTCGCAGGTAGTCGTGGACGACTTCGGCGCCGGCGATCGTCAGGTCGGTCAGGATATGGATCGCGGACAGCACCTCGAGCACCGGCAGTCTTGCGACCGGCGCGAAGCAATGCGGATGCAGTTCCAGAGAGGCGGGCCCGGCCCACGCACCCTTCACCGTGACGTCGGTCACGTGATACCTGACCAGTTCGCAGACGCGCGCCGACCCGTCGACGTGCGGCAGGATCTTCAGCAGGAAGCCGGGCGCCTCGAGCGTTTGCCTGACGGCGGCGAGGTCCAGCGGCTCGTATTTGTAAGCCATCGTCGCGGTCGCGATGCGCACGCCGTTGTAGTCGAGCGTGCCCACCAGCGCATCGTTGCGAACCTCGAGCTTCGGTTGCGCCAGCACTTTAGGAAAGCCAAGCAATTCGCGGCCGGAGGCGATGCCGGCTTCGCTGTCGAGATACATGGCGTGGGTGTAGCCACCGGCCGCGCCGTTGAACGACACCGGAATGACCTGGCCCGATTCCGTGTACGAACCCAGCCCGCTTGAATCGGGCATCTTGATGAATTCGTACTTGACGATCGGCTCGGCCGGCAGCAATGGCGCGGGCACGACGCGGGCAAGCGCTTCCGGGTCGGTGCGATAGGTCACGATGATGAATTCGCGATCGACGAACCGGAATGGCGGTTTGGGGTAGGCCGGGCTGCAGATCGGCATGGCGTACGCGTGGGCGCGGATTTCGTCTTCAGTCATGAATGACTCCGGATGTGCGGCGGGCCGTGGCCGGCCGCGGGATGGTTGCCGGAGCGGCTCGCCCGAGCCGCTCGATACGTCGGGTTTCAGGTCTCGCTTGCAAAGCGCGAGACGACCCCCGCGTCCTGGAGGCGGGCGATGTCCGCGTCGTCGAAGCCCATTTCCTTCAGGATGTCCGTGCCGTGTTCGCCGAGTTGCGGCGCCGCGCCGGGCTTGACCTTCGGCTGTCCCGCGATTTGAATCGGATTGCTGACCGTGCGCGTGACGGGCTGGCCCGGCACTTCGAGCGGCACGACGATCCCGTTGATTTCAAGTTGGGGGTCGTGAATGATTTCCTCGGCAATCTGCACGACGCCGAAAATCACGCGTTCGGCCGTGAAGGCCTGTTTCCAGAACGCCAGCGGCTGGCTGGCGAAAAGCGGATCGAGAATCTCGACCAGCGCGGCCGAATGCGCGATGCGCTGCGCGTCGTCGGCGAAGCGCGGGTCGTCCAGAAGCTCGGGCATGTCGATCGCGCGGACAAAGCCCGCCCACTCCTTGCGCTGGGCCGCGACCAGCAGGAACCAGCGCCCGTCCGCCGTCTGGTACGGGTTGAGCAGCGCGTTGGGCGGATTTTTCCGGTCGTGCTGCGGGAAGAATTTGCCGCCGTTGAGGCCGCCTTCGACCCACGCCGCCGCGGCCCAGATGCCGTTGGCGATCAGGGAGGTCGTCACGTGGCTGCCTTTCCCGGTCGCCGTGCGCGCGTACAGCGCGGTGACGATCGCCGCGTAAAGCGTGGTTGCCGTCGCGTGGTCGCCGATTCCGGGGATCGGAAGCGTCGGCGGGCTGCCGGCATCGTGGGTGACCTCCATCAGGCCGGAACGCGCCCAGTAGGCCGTGACGTCGAAACCCGGCGTGTTGGCCTCCGGCCCGTCGGAGCCGTAGCCGGTGATGTCGGCGTAGATCAGCCGCGGATTGAGGGGCGAGAGGGCCTCGTAGGTCACGCCCAGCGTCTCCCTCACGCGCGGCGGGAAATTGACGACCACGACGTCTGCCCATTTGACGAGGCGTGTCAGGACTTCTCGGGCATCGCTTGCCTTCAGGTCGAGTGCGATGCTGCGCTTGTTCCGGTTCGTCAGTTGCCAAGCGTAGTTCGTGCCGGCGACAGGGTTCGGCGGAATGCTCGAGAAGAAGCGATAGACGTCGCCGGTGCCCGGCGGCTCGATCTTGATCACGTCCGCGCCGAAGTCGGCCAGGATCGTCGTGGCCGCTGGCCCGGCGATGTAGCTCGCGAGATCGAGCACCTTGAGGCCTGAAAATACGTGTTGTCCGTCAATCATTGCAGTGTTCCGAATTCAAGGTTGGGGTTTCGCGCGACGCAGGCGGGCATTTTTTCGAACTGCGTGCGGGGACGGAGAGGCCGCCATCGATCAGCGCCCCGCGAACTTCGGCGGGCGCTTCTCGAGGAAGGCGGTGGTTCCTTCCTTCTTGTCATCGGTCGCGGCGCAGAGCGCGAAGAGCTTCCCTTCCAGCGCAAGGCCTTCCGGCAAGGCCGCGTTGAGCCCGAGGTTGACGGCATCCATCGCGTAGGCGACGGCGACGGGCCCGTTGGCGGCGATCTGAGCCAGAATGGCTTCGGCCCGGGCGATCAGGGCATCGGCTTCGACGACTTCGTTCACGAGGCCGATCCGGTACGCCTCCTGCGCCGAAATCATTTCGCCGGTCAGGATGAGTTGCAGTGCGATGCCTTTGCCGACGAGACGCGGGAGCCGTTGCGTTCCGCCGAAGCCGGGGATGAGCCCGAGCCTGATTTCAGGTTGTCCGAACTTCGCGCCCGGGGTGGCCAGCCGGATCGTGCAGGCCAGCGCGGTTTCGCATCCGCCGCCCAGCGCGAGACCGTTCACGGCCGCGATGACGGGCTTGCCGAGGCGCTCGACGAGATCGAGCAGCGCCTGGCCCGCACGCGTGCGCTGTTCGGCCTCGATCGGCGTTGCGGTGGCCAGTTCGTTGATGTCGGCACCCGCGATGAACGCGCGATTGCCGGCGCCGGTGACGATGATCCCGCGAACCTGCGGGTCGTCTCGCGCATCTTCGAACGCCGCGCGCAGCTCCGCGATCGCCTTCTGGTTCAGTGCATTCATCACCTCGGGCCGGTTCAGCGTCAGATAGGCCGTCGCGTTTCTCTTTTCGTAGAGAACGGTGTCGAAGCGGGGAGCGGAGGAATCGTGTGACATGGGATCGACTTTTCAGACAGGTGACGTGCGTCCGTTCAGGACAGGCCGCTGAAACAACACGGGCGTGCTTCGGCCGGTGGCGCCGGGCAAGATGCCGAGGGGGTGTCTCAAGCATCGAGAACCGGAACGTGCTCCACGACCGCGGCGAGAATCAGGAAATTCAAGTTGACCGGGTTCGAGTGCCGGACGCGAACCGGTCGATAGACAAGATCGCCGACTTCGATGGCGGCATTCGTCAGCGCGCAGATACCGGGACGCCGCGCAATGGCGACCTTCCATATCTGATCCTCGTATCGACATGCGGTCGGGTCTTGCCACGAAACGCTGATCGTCGAGCGGCTCAGCCGTTCCAGGATCCTGACCGAGTGGACCGCTGGACACTTGCTTGCGCGCGCGCCACGTCCGGCGATCGAACCGGGCAAGCGGCCCAGGCCGGCCCGTCGCCCGTCGCCGTCGAGCATGCCCACCATATGTGCCCATATCGGACAATTCGGCATACTGGTCCTCACCTGATACCTGATCGTCGTTGAAATCAGTTCAACTTAGCGGTACAGATTGCGACCCATCTTAAGGTGATGACGATCCGCAGCCTATGTCACAACACACAAAGCAATTAGCTCTTTTTCCAAAAGCAGGCGAGTTGGGTGGTCAAGCACACATTGCCGGGCCGGCAGCGCGGCGCCGAAAGCCGTGCGGCTGCCGCTACTTGTGCGAGCCGCGCAGCTTGATGGCCATGTCGAGCTTCGAGATCCAGCCGGCATCGTCCAGCCGCGCGCCGAGAATGTTCTCGATGCGCTCCAGCCGGTAGTTCAGCGTATTGGGGTGAATGCCGAGCACGCTTGCAGTTGCCTTGCGCCGCTGAAGCTGATCGAAGTAGGTGCGGAGGGTTTCGAGCAGATCCGGTTCACCGGCAAGCTGTTCCACCAGGGAGACCAGATAGCTCAGCACGCGCTGGGTGCCGCGGACGCTTTCTTCGAGGGCAATCTCGGAATAGAGGCGAACCTGCGCCTGGGCAGCCCCGCCACGGCCGAAACTGAGCGCCCGGCTCGCCTCGTCCGCGGACATGGCCCAGCCCGGCGCGCCTTCGCCCGGCAAGCCGACGCCGATCGCGCGGACTTCCGGCACGGCAGTCGCGACGGACGCGATCTGCGTGGCGACCTGGCGATCGCTCATGGCGATCAGATTGCCGAGCAGGATGGGGATCCATACGAGCAAACGTCCGCCGAACCAGATGTCGAAGATGTCGTCGACAGGCAATTTGAGGTGCCGGGCCGTCGCCGCGATGACTCGGTCGATTTCGGTCTTGAAGGTGGGGGAATTGCTGTCGATCGAATCGACGTCGATCGCCAGCGCGATGCGCGGAATGGCGCCGTTCAGGCGCAGCGCGGCGGCGGTTTTGGAGAATCCGTCGAGGTCCTCGGGGAAGTTGAAAATGATGCTGTGCAACTGGTAGCGCAGCGATTCCCGCCAGCGAGCCTGCTTGTATTGCTCTTCGAGGTAAGTCTGGGAAATGATCTGGGCCAGGGTGTCGAAAAACTCCATCAAGTAAGGCGACACCTGGAACAGGAGCTCGTCCCGCAGGCTGGCGTATTGCTCGTCGAGCTCGATATAGCAGCACCAGAGCGCGCGAGACCCGAGCCGGAACGCACGCAGCAGCGCTTCGAGGGGAACGCTCTGATAGACCCGCCGGCGGCCGTATTCCCGGAAGCTTTCGAACGCCGCTTCCGACGGCAGGCGGCCCGACAGCAGCGTGTCGAGCCAGAGCCGCGACGACAACGCGATCGAATGACGGATATCCAGCCGGGTGGGCGAATCGAGATCGACATACGGCTTGACGTTCAGGACTGCCTTGCACACCCGGTCGATGACGCTCTCGTGATTCAGGACGACGCTTTCGGTCCACTCGCGCAAGGCCGGGGAGATTTCAGGGACTTTGTCTGTCATGTTTCCTTGCTCCTGGAGGCGGCCTGGCTCGTCCGGACAGGAATCCGGGGCGCCACGTCGTGCCGGTGGCGCCCGCCGCCGTGGTTCACGGGCCCGGCATCGCGCGCTGCCCGGGCGGCGCCGGATCGGATTCCCGCGCGTCGCCGCGATCGACCGGCGTCACGCCCAGCCCGGTCTGGACGGCCTCGAACCGCGTGCCGACCTTCAGTTTCTCGAAGATGTTCTTCAGGTGCCACTTGATGGTCTCGGGCGCCACGCGCAAGGCCCGGCCGATTTCCTTGTTCGACAGGCCCTGGGCGATATGGCCGAGGATCTCGATCTCGCGCGCGCTGAGCAGGTGCCGCGCGCCGCGCGCGTCGTCGCCGGTCGTCCGTTGCTGCGGGTCGAACGCGGCGAGCAGCCGGTCGACGAAGGCTCGCCGGCTTCCGGCGCGATCGGGCGTGTCGCGGGCCCATCTCGTCAACAGGCGCAGCGCCGGCTCGCCTTCGTCGACGAAGCTGCTGATCATGCCGTTCGATTGCGCGTAGCGCAGCGCGTCGTCCAGTGCCGCCAGCGCGGCTTCATGCGCGTCGGCCTGCTCGAGCGCCAGCGCGCGCAACAGCGAGGTGCGTGCCTCGAGGTATTGCATGCCGGCCCGGGCAAACGTGTTCCCCAGCGCGTCGAGCCGTTCGGCGGCCCGCCCGGCGTGGCCCGTTGCGATGTCGAGCCGCGCCTGCACCTCGCACCAGCTTGCCCATGTCTCGAGAAAACTGCCCATCGGCGCGGGGGGCGGCGCGGGCATCAGCGCTTCCAGCGCGTCGGCGGTGTCCCGTGCGCGATCGAGCCACCCGCGTTGCAGGCACAGGCGCACGATATCGGCGTCGCAGGAGGCGCGCAGGCGTAGCCAGCCCCGCGACGCGGCCAGTTCCGCTCCTTGTTCCAGGCACAGCAACGCCGACGCGATATCGCCATGCCGGGCGTGCAGCCGGGCCGCGGTGCGGCAGTAGCTCGACAGCGACCCGAGCGGACACGCTTGCGCAGTGATGGCCGAGCGGTCGTTGACGAGCTGCCGCGCGCGGGCCAGATCGTTCTGCTCGTAACGGACCGCGGCCAGGTAGCCTGCCGGCACGGCCGCGGCGGCGGAGTGGCGGCACACGTTCGCTTCCGCGCGGGCGAGGGCCGACTCGAACAGCGCGGCCGCCTCCGACAGGCGGCCGTTGACCAGCACGTTCAGCCCGAACATGCATTCGCGGTAGACGCTTGCGTAGATGGGTTCGTGATCGTCGTCCGGCGCGATCGCTCTCTTGCGTCTGATCTGCTCGACCTCGTCGAAGCGGCCGTCGTAGGTCAGGCCGAAGATTTGCGCGGATTCCCCGATTCGCCGGGCCCACGCCGGCACGGGCAGCGGCGAAGCGGCCGCTTCGCGGCCGAGGTCGAGCGACCGGTAACTGTCGTCGCGAAAGCCGGACAGCGCGGCGGCCACCGCGATCGCCTCGATCCGCAACAGCGCGTTGCCGACGTGTGCGGCTCGCGTGCCATCGACGGGCGTGTGCGCGAGATCGGATGTCACCGACTGCAGCACGCTGCCCGCCTCCGGCGTATGCATCAGGAAGGCAAGCGCCAATGCATTGGCCAGCCGAAGCCGCAGGCGCGATTCCACCAGGTCGGGAGGCAGCTTGCCGATCAGGCTCAGCAGCATGCTCACGTCGCTGCGATCGATCAACGCCATCGCGCAGTGCTCGACCCAGGTCGCGGCCTGCTGCGCGTCGCCGGCAGCCAGCGCATGGCGCACGGCCTCCGGCCACTGGCGCTCGGCCGCGAGCCACTGGCTGGCGCGACGGTGCAGCTTCGGCAGCTCGTCGGCCAGCTGCCGGGCGGCTCGCCGCCTGAGCGCGTCGGACATCAGCGCGTGATAGCGGAACCATTGCCGCTCGTCGTCGAGCGCGCGGATGAACAGGTTATTGCGCTCCAGCCAGTCGAGCTTCTCCCAGCTGCGTGCGCCGGCGCCCATGACGGCATCGCACAGCCCGGGGCTCAGCCGCTCGAGGATCGACGTGCGCAGCAGGAATTGATAGACGGCGGGCGGCAGGCGGGCCAGCACCGCTTCGTCGAGATAGGCGTCGATGCCGTACCGGTTGCCGGCAAGATCGCGCGCGACCCTGGCGGCATCCGCCGCATCGTGCAGCGACAGCGACGCGAGCTGCAGGCCGGCGATCCATCCCTCCGTTGCATCGTGGAGCAGTTCGACGGCAGGACGGTCGAGTATCGCGGTGCCCGCGCGCGCGAAGAATGCCTGCGCGTCGTCGGCGGAAAAGCGCAGGTCGGATTCGTCGATCCGCAGCAGCTGCCCGTGGGCCTGGAAGTGGGCGAGCGCCAGCTTGGGCTCGCTGCGCGCACCGAGCAGGATATGAAAGTTGTCGGGCGCATAGCGCAGCAGGCGAGAGACCGCGGCCCGCACGGGCGTGGACGACAGGCGGTCGAAATCGTCGAGGACCAGAAACACCTGCTTGCCGCAGGCCGCGATTTCGTTGAGCAGCACGGACACGACGGTCCTGCCGGGCGTGAGCGGGTCCTTGCGCAGCAATCGTTCGGCGTGCTGCCCGACGCCGCCCGTGCCACGGCTCAGCGCGGCGACCAGGTACGCGCCGAACTGGTCGGGGTCGTCGTCGTCGCTGTCCAGGCTCAGCCACGCGACGAGCTGGTGCCGGGTGCGCAGCACTTCGCACCATTCGGACAACATCGTCGTTTTCCCGAACCCCGCCGGCGCGATGATCAGCGTGACCGTATGTCCGGCTGCCGCCGCCAGCTTCTTCAGCAGCGGCCGCCGCGTCACGCGGCAGCGGGGCGGCCGGGGCGGCGCCATCTTGGTCTGGATGAGTGAGAGATCCCAGCGTTGCGTGTCGGGATCGGTCGGAAGGTTCATTGCGAGATATACCGGGAAGATGCCGCCCCATCATAATCCGCGCCGCCGTGCGGGCGATGAGGGTTTTCCCACGGGAGGGGGGTGACCGGATTCCACCCCCCCGGCGCGCGCGGCCGACCCTCCCCGCCGGCCGGCCGCGCACCTGTCCGCCTGCCCGTAATCTTGCCCCGGGATCGCGTCCGTGGTCGTGACGCGCGCAGCGTCGTTCGACACCGCGCGGGCGGGCATCCCGAATCAAAAAACAACTATTCGATTGGAGATTGCGGATGAAATCGTCAACGTGCCCGCGAGCATGGGGTTTTTTTGTGGCGGCATCGCTGGGTGCAGCGTCCGGGCTGGCTCACGCTCAGAGCAGCGTGACCTTGTATGGGGTGGTCGATGCGGCCGTGCTGTATACGAACAAGTCGCTGAACACGCACACCGGCGCGAATGGCGGCCACAAGTTCGCGATGATCGACGGCGCCGCGTCGGCATCGCGATTCGGCCTGAGAGGCGTCGAGGATCTCGGCGGCGGAATGAAGGCGACGTTCGTCCTCGAAAGCGGCATCGACGTGTCGAACGGCGGGTTCGCGAATTCGAACGGCAATATGTTCGGCCGTCAGGCATGGCTCGCATTGAGCGGCAATTTCGGGACGGTCAAGGCCGGCCTGCAATACTCGCCGTTCGTGCTCGCCCAGATCGCGACCGATCCGCGCGACATCGCCTATTTCGGCAGCGGCGCCGTCATCTATGTCGACAACGTGCTGGTGACGGGGCTGTTCAATCAGAATGCCGTGTCCTACACGAGCCCGGTGATCGCGGGTTTCCAGGGCAGCGCGATGTTCGGCTTCGGCGGCAAGGCCGGCGATTTCCAGTCGGGCCGGCAATATTCGGCAAGCCTGAAATACCAGATGGGCGGCCTGCTCGTCACGGCGGCGCTTTATAACGGCAACGCGGGCGGCACGGCGGCGACGCCGATTCCAAGCACCGTGCCGTTCACGGGGCGAGCGATCGGCGCCGTGTACGATTTCGGCAACCTGACCGTCAAGGCCTCCTACGCGCTCTACAAGGTGGGCGGATCGTTCGACAACCGGGTGGTTGGCGCCGGAGCCAGCTACCTGATTACGCCCGCGGTCAACGTCGATGCCGGCGCGTGGTTCACGAGCGACGGCAACGATACCCGCAACCACTCGCTGCTGACCGCGATCGGGTTGCGGTACTTCTTGTCGAAGGCAACGGCGCTCTACACGCAGGTCGGGCTCGTGCACAACTACGGGCGGATGAACACCGGGCTGTCGATCAACGGCGCGCTGCACGAGGGCCGCGGCACGGCCGTGGGCGCCGTGCTCGGCATGCGTCATTCGTTCTAGGCCCAGGGCGGCACGCTGTGCGCCGCACCGGCGCGCAGCGTGCGCGGCCCCGCGATCGCGGCGGGCCGCATTGTGAATTTTCACAATCGCGTTGTCGGTTATTCCAGTGCTTTCGCCTTCCCCGCCCGCTTACCATCGGGGATCGAGTCGCGCAGGGCCTGTTACCGGCCCTCCGTTCTTCCGGCCGGGGCCGCGCTTGCGCCCGGCTGCCGCGGCAGGCAGGCGGCCATCCGCCCGAGCCCCGTTCCGCCGTACCCATTCAATCGTCGAGTCAACCTTGCGGCATTCGACCATGCGTCCATTGCCCGCCGCCGTGAGTCCTTTGCAGATGCGCTCATCCACCGCCCAGAAATTCGTCCCGCTCGCGGCCAGCCTGTTGCTTGGCGGCTGCGTGCCCGCGCCGTCGGTCGTCGTGTTCGGCGCCGCGTTTCCGGACTGGCTGTTCTGCATCGTCTTCGGCGTGCTGGGCACCGTCGTCGTCCATGTCGTGCTGGGCAAGCGCGGCAAGCGCGCGTGGCTGGCGCCGCTCGCGATCAGCTACCCGGCGCTCGCCGCGCTGCTCGCGATGGCCTTCTGGCTGCTCTTCTTCCCCCACTGATCACGCGTACCGTATATGTCCGACGCCTCCCGCGCCTCCCGCGCCTCGCGCAAAAAGTCCCTTCCCGCGTTGCTCGTCGCCGCCGCCGCGCTGGTGCTGCTCGGTGTCGTGCTGTGGCGGATCGACCGCGCACCGAGCACCGACGACGCCTACGTGTACGCGGACACGATCAACGTGGTGCCGGAAGTCAACGGACGCATCGTCGAGATGCCGGTGCGCGACAACCAGCAGGTCAAGCAGGGCGATCTGCTGTTCCGGATCGATCCGCGGCCGTACCAGGATGCGCTGAATCAGGCGCGGGCGCGGCTCGAGACGCTCGATCGGCAGAT
Organism: Burkholderia stagnalis; assembly: GCF_039848545.1. Lineage (NCBI taxonomy): Bacteria > Pseudomonadati > Pseudomonadota > Betaproteobacteria > Burkholderiales > Burkholderiaceae > Burkholderia > Burkholderia stagnalis. Next base: position 2,586,113 of record NZ_CP156686.1, on the reverse strand, counting down.
CGCGCTCACGCAGCGTTCGGTCAATGCGCAGCAATACAACGCCGAATCCGTGAAGGCGGCGGTCGAGCGGTCCCGCGCGCAGGCGAACCAGGCAACCGATACGCTCCGCCGGATCGAGCCGCTGCTGGCGCATGGCTACACGTCGGCCGAAGACGTCGATCGGGCCCGCACCGCGCAGCGGGCCGCGCAGGCGGAATTGAATGCGGCGACGCTGCAGGCGCAGCAGGCCAAGGCGGCCGTGAGCGGCGTGGACGCGCTGGTCGCGCAGCGCGCGGAAGTCAACGCGCAGATCGCGATCGCCGAATTGAACCTCGAGTTCACCGAGGTGCGCGCGCCGTTCGACGGACGGGTCGCGGCATTGCGCACGACGGTGGGGCAGTTCGCTTCCGCGCTCAAGCCGGTGTTCACGTTGATCGATACGCGCCACTGGTATGTGATCGCGAATTTCCGCGAGACCGACCTGAAGGGCGTGCGCGCGGGGATACCGGCCACCGTCTACCTGACGAGCGACACCGGCAGGCGCTTCGAGGGCCGCGTCGATTCGATCAGCTACGGCGTGCTGCCCGACGACGGCGGCGTGGTGCTGGAGGGGCTGCCGCGGGTGCAGCGCAGCATCAACTGGGTGCACGTGTCGCAGCGCTTCCCGGTCAAGATCGCGGTGGCGAACCCGGACCCGGCGAGCTTCCGGATCGGCACGTCGGCGGTCGCCACGCTGCGCCGCGATGGCCACCCGCACGATGCATCCCGTTGAGCGGCACATGAGCGCCGCACATGCCCTGCCGGGCGGCCTGCAACGTTTCGCCCGCTTCGTGGGCGGCGAAATCCGCCCGTATCCGGGGCGCATGAACGTGACGCTGCGCTGCGTGCTGACCAGCGCGCTCGTCATCGTCACGTCGATGGCGCTGCAGGTGCCGCTGCTCGCGCTGTCGCTGATCGTCGTGTTCTACGTCACGCAGGCCAACGTCGTCGTGACGCGCATGATCGGCGTGCTGTTCGTCGTCGGTTCGACGCTGGCGATCGTCAGCGCGATCCTGGTGCTGAAGCTGACCTACGACTATCCGCTGCTGCGGATCCTGCTGGCCAGCGCGCTGTTCTTCGGCAGCGTCTACCTGATGCGCGTGGCCAAGGTCGGCGTCGTGTTCTTCATCGTCGGCCTGATCGTCATCTACGTGCAGACCTTCGTCGACCGGACGGACCAGGCCGAACTGCTGGTGCGCATGGTGTTGTGGGTATGGGTCGCGGTCAACTATGCGATCGCGCTGACGCTCGTGATCAATACGCTGCTGCTGCCCGCCGAGCCGGTGCGCCAGCTCGAAGCCGCGATGCGCGGGCAACTGGACGCGATCGACGTGACGCTGGCCGGCCTCGAACACGGCACGCCGGCAGCCGGCGTGCCGGGGGCGCGTGCGATCCAGCTTGCCGCGTTGACGCTGCAGAAGCTGCTGCGTTTCGCCACGATGCGCGACGCGGCGTATCGCAAGGGCCAGGCGCTGCATCTGGCGCGCGCGGCAACGGTGTCGCGCCTGTACGCCGCCGCAGGCCACCTGCCGGACTCCACGGCCGGCTTGCCGGCGAACGCGCTGCCCGCGCTGCGCGACGCATGCCGGGGCCTCGGCGATGCGATCGGAGCTGGCACGCGCTATGTCGCGCCCGCGGCATTGGCCGCGCTGCCGGCCGACGGGTTGCCCGGCGCGCTGGCGGAGATGCGCGACGCGCTGCTGGCGTTCGCGGATCGATCCGCGGCGGCACCGGATGCCGAATCGCCGGCCGAAAAGGGGCGCCTGCTGGTGCCCGATGCGCTCGTCAATCCGGTCTATGCGCAGTTCGCGCTGAAGACGCTGATGGCGGCCCTGTTCAGCTACGTCTTCTATATCGCCACCGATTGGCAAGGTATCCATACGATGATGCTGAGCTGCCTGATCGTCGCGCAGCCGAGCCTCGGCGCGACCGCCCAGCGCGCCGCGCTGCGGATCGGCGGCGCGGTGGTGGGCAGCGCCCTGGCGCTCGCGATGGTCGTGTGGGTCGTGCCGCATCTCGACGGCATCGTCGGCCTGTTGATGATGGCCTTGCCCGTCATCGCGCTGGGCGCGTGGGTGGCGGCAGGCTCCGAGCGCATCAGCTACGCGGGCATCCAGATCATGTTCACGTTTGCGCTGGCGTTGCTGGAGGAATTCGGTCCGGTCACCGACCTGACCGAAATCCGTGACCGGATGGTCGGCATCCTGCTCGGCGTCGCGGTGTCGGCGGCCGTCCACGCGTTCCTGTGGCCCGAGGCCGAGGGCGAAGCGCTGCGTCAGCGCGCGGCGACGCTGCTGCGCCGGATCGCCGCGCACCTGCGTCCGGGCGCAGCGGGCCCGGTGCCGATCGCGCTGTGGGGCGAGCTGGCCGATTGCGACGCGATGGCCGCGCGCGTGGCGCTGGAACCGGGCTGGCAGATGGCCGAAGGGCAGCACGAAGGCTTGACCCTGCGCATGCAGACGCTGCTGGCCCACGTCAGGGAAATCCTGCTGGCGGCCGACGCGTTCGGCGCGGAACGGCGCTCGCTGCGCTTGGCGGAGCGGACCGAGGCGGCCGCGAGCGCATTTGAACAGGCGCTGGCCGCTGCGCTGGACAGCTACGCACACGGGCTGGCCGACCATCCGTTGACGGTCGACGCGCCGCCCCGCATCGCATTGGACGCGCTGTCGGCCTGTTGCGCGGCCGATCTGTCGGCGCAGCCGGCCGATGCCGAGCGCGCCGCCCACGCGCGCCTGTTGACCCGGGCCGGGAACCTGGCCAGCCAGATTTCGATCCTGCCCGCCTGGGCCGAGGACGCCGTCAGCCCCGCACTTTCCTCGCGAGCTTCGCAAGCATGACCGTTTCGCCGATTCGATCCTTTTCTTCATCGCTGCGCCGTGTCGCGGCCGCGGCACTGCTGTGCGGCCTGTCCGCGTGCGCATTGATCCGCCACGACACCCAGCCGGCCGCGGCGCTCGATCCCGAGCGCATTCGCATTGCCGACGACATCCATCTGGCGCACGGCGACTGGCCGTCGGCCCGCTGGTGGACCCGCTATGCCGATCCGCAGCTCGACGCGCTGATCGAGCGCGCGCTCGGCGACGCGCCGACGATGGCGATCGCCCGCACGCGTGTCGCCCAGGCCCGGGCCAACGTCGATCTCGTGAAGGCCGGCACGAACCTGCAGGTGTCCGCGCTCGGCTCGGTGGACCGCGAGCGCGTGTCGGGCAACGGCTTCCTGGGCGCCTATTCCGGCAACGAGCCGATGATCGGCGCGACCGGGCCCTGGTATACGGAAGGCATCGTCGGCCTCGGCGCGAGTCTCGATGTCGACATCTGGGGCAAGGAACGTGCGCAGGTGGCCGCCGCGCTGGGGGTGCGCAATGCGCGCGCGGTCGAGCTGTCGGCCGTCGAACTGGAACTCGCCGCGGACGTCGCGCAGCTTTATTACGGCATCCAGACGACCTATCGAATCGCCGATCTGCTGGAGCAACTGCACGCGATCGCGACCATCTCGGTCGATGCGCATGCCGCGCGCGCGGCGCGCGGCCTCGAGCCGCGGACGCCGACCGAAACGGCGCGCGCGCAACAGCTGACGACGCAGCGGCAGTTGGCGGCCGCGCGAGCACGCATCACGCAGTTGCGCGAATCGTTGCGGGCGCTGGTCGGCGCGCGCGCCGACGAACTGGGCGACCTCCGGCCCGTGCCGCTGCCGTCGCCGCCGCTTGCGCTGCCCGCGACGCTCTCGTACGAATTCCTGGCGAGACGGCCGGATCTGCAGGCGCTGCGCTGGTATGTCGAAGCGTCGTTCGACAGGATCGACGCGGCCAAGGCCGCGTTCTATCCGAGCTTCGACATCAAGGCGTTCTTCGGCGTCAACGCGCTGCATCTGGCCGATCTGTTCACGCATGCAAGCCAGCAGATCAACCTGGTTCCCGGCCTGACCCTGCCGATTTTCGACGGCGGCCGGCTCAACGCGAATCTCGGCGGCGTGCGCGCGGCAAGCGACCTGCTGATCCTGCAGTACAACCAGGCGGTGCTGAACGCGGTGCGCGACGTGGCGATGACGGGCAGCCAGCTGCAGGATCTCGACGTCGAGGCGAAGCTGCAGACGGAGAAGATCGAGGCGGTGCAGTTCGCGCAGGACAGCGTCGACGCCCACTACCGAACCGGGCTGGCGAGCCGGCTCGCCGCCGTGGAGGCGAAGCAGGCGGTGCTCGTCGAACGCATGGTGCTGGCCGAGCTCGACGGACGGCGGATCGGCCAGGACATCGCGCTGACGAAGGCGCTGGGCGGCGGTTATCGGGCGCAAGCGCCGGTCACGCCGAAGGCCCGGTAGTGCGGAACATGGCCGACAGGTTTTCCCCACCGGATCGCCGCGACGTATCGCGCGAGCTTGACGCGGTTCGCTCGATATTGGGCGTCCACGCGTCGATCAAGCGGCTGTTCGAGCAGGCAACGTTGACCGCGCTGGGGATGCCGTTCTCCCAGGGCAGGGCGCTCGTCCATCTCGCGCGCGGCGAGGCGGTGTCATGCCAGGCGCTCGCCCGCTCGCTCGGGTGCGGCGCGGGCCGCATGTCGCGGCTGGTGGATGACCTCGAGGAGCGGGCATGGGTCGTGCGCCGACGCCATGACGACGATCGCCGCACGCTCGATCTCGCGCTGACGCCGGCCGGCCTGGCGCTCGCGGAGCGCATCCCGGCGGTGCTGGCGGAGGTCAGGCGGGGCGTGCTGAATCGATTGTCGGCGCAGGAGCGGGCGGTGCTCAAACGATTCCTCGAGCGGATGCTCGGGGAGATCGACGGACAGCCCGGCTGACCCGGCAGGCCGCGAACTTCCCGAAACACCCGGATCGCTATACCTCCCATGTCGAAACCCGCTCTGATCGCCTGTCACGAATGCGACGCACTGCTGCACAAGCTGCGCCTTGGCGGCCGTGACGTCGCGCACTGCCCGCGCTGCGACGCGGTGCTCTACCGCAGCAGCTCGGCGCAGCTCGACCGGATCTGCGCACTCACGCTCGCGGCGCTGATCACGTTCATGATCGCGCAGGCGTTCCCGATCCTCGAGATGGACGTGAACGGCAACCGCGTGCAGACCACGCTGTTCGGCGCGATCGAATCGCTGTGGCGCCAGGACATGGCGCCCGTCGCCGCGATGGTGTTCTGCTCGACCGTGCTGTTTCCGCTCGTCGAGATGTCCGCGCTCCTGTACCTGCTGTTCCCGCTGCGGCGCGGCCTCGTGCCGCCCGGCTTCAACCTCGTGCTGCGCGCGATCCAGCTGGTGCGCCCGTGGGGGATGATCGAAGTGTTCATGCTCGGCATCGTCGTGACCATCGTGAAGATGGTCACGCTCGCGCGCGTCGTGCCGGAAGCCGCGCTGTTCGCGTTCGCCGCGCTCACGCTGATGATCGCCGTCGTGCTGATGTTCGATCCGATGCTGCTGTGGGATCTCGTCGACGACCTGCGCGCCGGCCGCGCGCCCAGTGCCGCACCTCGCCCGGAGGCTCGCCGATGACCACGCCCACCGCCGCCCGCGCGGGCCTCGCGAGCTGCCACACCTGCGGCCTCGTCCAGACGCTCGACCATCCGCATGCCCGCTGCGCGCGCTGCCACGCCGCGCTCCATTTCCGCACGCCGAACAGCATCGCGCGCACCTGGGCGCTGCTGATCGCCGCCGCGATCCTCTACATTCCGGCGAACCTGCTGCCGATCATGCGCACCGCGTCGCTGGTCGGCGCGCAGCAGGACACGATCATGAGCGGCGTCGTGCTGTTCTGGGCCTCGGGCGACTGGCCGCTCGCGGTCGTCGTGTTCGTCGCGAGCATCCTCGTGCCGATGCTCAAGCTCGGCGTGCTGGTGATCCTCGTGATCAGCGCGCAGCGCCGCTCGCCGTGGCGGCCGATGCAGCGCACGCGGCTGTTCCGGATCGTCGAGCGCATCGGCCGCTGGTCGATGCTCGACATCTTCGTCGTGACGCTCACCGTCGCGCTCGTCCATTTCCGTTCGCTCGCCGTCATCACGGCCGGCCCCGGCGCGCTCGCGTTCGGTTCGGTCGTGATCCTGACGATGCTCGCGTCGATGCAGTTCGATCCCCGTCTGATCTGGGATCCGGTAGAAACCTCAGGGAAAAACCATGAATAGTCCGCAAGGCCCGCAGCAAGACGGCCGTCCGGCCCCCGATCAGCCCCCGCCGCAGGATCCCGCGATCTCGACGAAAAGCGGCTGGCTGCCGTCGCTCGTGTGGCTCGTGCCGCTGATCGCCGCGCTGATCGGCATCGGCCTCGTGATCAAGTCCGTGCGCGAGCGCGGCCCGGAAATCACCCTCACCTTCCATAGCGCCGAAGGCCTCGAGCCCGGCAAGACCCAGGTCAAGTACAAGGACGTCGAGATCGGCATGGTCAAGGCGATCACGCTGTCGAAGGACCTGACGCGCGTGCTGGTCGGCGTGCAGCTCAAGAAGGAATCGGAGAACTTCGCGGTCAAGGGCTCGCGCTTCTGGATCGTGCGGCCGCGCGTGGGCGCGACCGGCGTGTCGGGGCTCGGCACGCTGCTGTCGGGCGCGTACATCGGCGTCGACGCGGGCCGTTCGTCGGAGTCCCAGACCGAGTTCGCCGGGCTCGAGACGCCGCCGGCCGTCACCGGCGACCAGAAGGGCGCGCAGTACGTGCTGCGCGGCGATTCGCTCGGTTCGGTCGACATCGGCTCGCCGGTCTACTACCGGCGCGTGCAGGTCGGCCAGGTGGTGGGCTTCTCGCTCGACAAGGACGGCACGGGCGTGACCTTCAACGTGTTCGTGAACGCGCCGTACGACCAGTACGTCGGCGAGAACTCGCGCTGGTGGCAGGCAAGCGGCGTCGACCTGCGGCTCGATTCGAGCGGGCTGAAGCTGAACACGCAGTCGCTCGCGACGGTGATCCTCGGCGGCATCGCGTTCCAGACGCCACCGAACCAGACTACGGGCGCGACGGCGCCGGGCAACACGACGTTCCGCCTCGCCGCCGACGAGACCGACGCGATGCGCGACCCGGATGGCGAACTGGTACAGGTCGTGATGAATTTCAACCAGTCGCTGCGCGGGCTGGCGGTGGGCGCGCCGGTCGACTTCCGCGGCATCGTGCTCGGCGAAGTGACGAGCATCGGCATCGACTACGACCCGAAGGCGAAGAATTTCACGATGCCGGTGACGATGAACATCTATCCGGATCGGCTCGGCAAGCGCTTCCGGGACGCGGTCGGCGACAAGGGCGATGCCGCGCGCCGGCTGGTCCTGAAGCGGCTGGTTGCCAGTTACGGTCTGCGCGGCCAGCTGCGCACCGGCAACCTGCTGACGAGCCAGCTGTACGTCGCGCTCGATTTCTTCCCGCAGGCGCGGGCGGAGTCGATCGACATCACGAAGCCGGTGATGGAACTGCCCACCGTGCCGAACACGCTCGACGAACTGCAGGTGCAGGTCGCCGATATCGCGAAGAAGCTCGACAAGGTGCCGTTCGAGCAGATCGGCAAGAACCTGAACAGCACGCTCGCGAACGCCGACCGTCTGTTCAGGCAGCTCGACACGCAGGTCATGCCCGAGGCGCGCGACACGCTGTCGGCCGCGAAGCAGACCTTCTCGGCCGCCGAAGCGACGCTGCAGCAGGATTCGCCGCTGCAGTCCGACGTGCGCGGCGCGCTGAAGGAACTCACGCATACGCTGCAATCGCTGAACGCGCTCGCCGACTATCTGGAACGCCACCCCGAATCGTTGCTGCAAGGCAAACCCGGAGACAGGAAATGATCGATCGCCTGACACGACACGTGCACGGCGCGACGTTCGCCGCTTGCGCGGTGGCCGCCGCACTGCTGCTTGCCGCGTGCGCGTCGCCGCCCGCGCGGTTCTACACGCTCGCCTCCGCGGACGCCGCGGCCCCAACGCGCGCCACACCTGCCAACCCGCCGTTCCTGATCGAGGTGCCGGCCGTCGGCGTGCCCGAGCAGGTCGCGAAAAACCAGCTCGTCGTGCAGAAGAACGGCGCGCAGGTCGACGTGCTCGAACTGGAACGCTGGGCGTCGCCGCCCGCCGACGAGATCCGTCGCGCGCTGTCCGACGATCTCGCCGCACGGCTCGGCACGATCGACGTCGCGAATGCCGCGCATCCGGCCGGCGTGCCCGTGTACCGGGTGAGCGTCGACGTGCAGCGCTTCGAATCGTGGCCGGCCAGGCGCGCGGCAATCGACGCGGTGTGGAGCGTGCGCGCGGTCGGCACGCAGGCGGTGATGACCTGCCGCACGAGCGTCGCCGAGCCGGTCGGCAGCGGTTACGACGCGCTCGTCGCGGGCCACCGGCGGGCGCTCGGCGAATTGGCGGAGCGGATCGCGGCAGGGGTGCGTGCGATGGACGAAGCACATGCGCGTGCCGCGCCGGCGTCGCCGGTCCAGCCGTGCCGGAATCGATGACCATGCTGCCGCCCGACCTGGATCGCCGGCCCATCGCCGGCGTGGCGCCTGCCCTCTGCGATAGCGATGCCGACGCATTCGTCAGGCAAATCCGCCGTGACAGGACCGGGAAACGCAGCATCGACACGCTGCGGGCGATGCGGATCTTCGTGCGCGTGGCGGACGCGAATGGCTTCACCGAGGCCGCTCGACAGTTGAACGTGTCGGTCACGTCGGTCTCCCGCATCGTTGCCGCGCTGGAGACATCGCTGCGCGCACGCCTGCTGGATCGTTCGACCCGACGCGTGCAGCTCACGCCGGCTGGCGAACGCTATATCAGGCACTGCAAACGGATTCTCGAGTGCGTGGACGCCGCGGAAGCCGAAGCCGCCGGCGGCGGCATGCGCCCCGCCGGAAAGCTCAAGATCCATGCTTCGCCGGAATTGGGGCAGCGTTACGTCATGTCCCTGATCGCGCGCTATCGGCGGCGCTATCCCGACGTTCGGGTCGAGCTTGCGTTGGCGCACGGGATGCCCGATCTGTTCGGCGAAGGGGCCAGCATGGCACTGGCGCTTCGCCGGCAGGCGCCCGAACCGGGATTGGCCGCGCGGCGTCTCGGGCAGATCTTCGGGATCGTCTGTGCGTCGCGCGAATACATCGCACGGCATGGCGCGCCGCAAGGCCCCCGTGATCTGGCCGACCACGTTTGCCTGGGCCTCGCGGTGCCGGGTTTCCGGCCGGACGAGTGGGTGCTGGCCGGGCCGGACGGCAAGGAGACGACGGTGCCGGTGCGGCCGGAAGTCCGGGTCAACGTCGCGGAAGCGCTGGCGACGGCGGTTCGGGAAGGGATGGGGATCGGGGTCTTGCCGATGGGTTCGGCGGCCGCCGGGCTGCGCAACGGCGACTTCGTGCGGATCATGCCCGATTACCGCGCAGCGGGGATGAGCGCTTACGCGTTGTATTCGCCGCCACGCTATCGGGACGACACGGTTCGAACCTGGGTCGACTTCATCGAGGATGCGTTTCCCGCATTGCTGAGCGCGGATGAAGCGACCCTTCGATGTCCGGAGCATACGGCAGCGTGAGCGCCCGGGCTCGCCGCGCGCGAGCGCGGTTCAGGCGTGATGCGTTCCGTTCGCGACGAGGCGGCCGAGCAGGCGCTCGAGCGCATGGATCTCGTCCGCGTGGAAGCCGGACAGCAACGCGCCGGACACTGCCGAGACGATCGCCGGAATCCGGGTGGCGACCGCCTGCCCCGGCTCAGTGACGTGTAGTCCGACGATTCGCCGGTCTTCGTCGCAACCCGTACGCGTCAGCAGGCCGCGCTGCGCCAGGCGGTCGATCATCCGTGTCACGGCGCTGGCGTTCACCTCGCATTCCCGCGCGAGCTCGGCCGTCGTGCGAGCGGAACGGCTGGCGAGCATGAGCAGCAGGCGTGCCTGGGTGTCCGTCACGCCCAGTTCGGCTTCGGTGTGCCGCGACAGCGTGCGGCACATGACGGCCTCGGTTCGTTTCAGCAGGTAGCCGAGCCCGTCGCCGGCCGGCTGCGTTCCCGTGCCGGGGGCGTTCGGCGAGATTGCCGGGTTCATGATGCAGTTGCTCCGATTCATTGCCCGTGTCGATATCCGGCGCGGTGACCTGCGCGCCGAAATCTGAAAAAATGACTGCCTTCGTCGGTCGATGCCGACTACGTTATCCGAGCGTCGCGGCGCGGGAAATGGGACAAGGTGCGGCCGACGATGTGGTTTTTCACAATCCCCTGCGGGGCGTGAGCCGCGCGTGTCGCGACGTGAATCGAATGAACGGGAATGGCCGATGGCTGCCAAGAACAGAAAGGTTGAATCCACCATGACGCCCGTCGACGTTCCCGCAACGTCGGCGCTGATGCGCGACAGCGTGCGCGCGCTTGCGGCGGACCCGTCGACCATCATCGAGCGCACGTATGCGGCGCTGACCCGCATCGGCGGCTACGACGGCCTGACTTCCGCGATGCGGAAGGACATCATGGACTCGATCGAGGTGTCGCAGCGACTGTGGTTCGAATCGGTGGCCACGGGTGCGTTTCCGTCCTCCACGGAGCTGGAAGGTCTGCGGGAATTCGGGCGCCGGCGCGTTCACCAGGGCATTCCGCTGTCTGCGTTGCTGCGGGCCTTCTGGGTCGGGCCGCGCGAGTTGTGGCGGGTCTGCGCGGAGCTCGGCAGCCAGCATGACGATTTGCGCGACGAGCTGCTTTTCGTGCTGTCGCCCTATCTGATGGAGTATTTCGACTACATGGTGCAGCTGATCTCGCAGGCCTACCTCGACGAGCAATATCGACAGGCGCGATGGCGCGACGCGCTGCGTCAGCAACTGCACGAGATCGTCTTCAGCCATGTCGCGGACGACGATGCGTTCCGCAAGGCGACCAAGGCGCTGGGGCTGGACCACGCTTCGCCGCGAATCGCGCTGGCGGTCGACTGCGATCGGCTCGATCGCGGGGCGATGCGATCGGACGGCGAGCGCGAACGCGTCGTGCTGTCGGCGGCGCGCTACCTGAAGTGCCGGAAGGACGATGTCGTCGATGTCTGGCACCGCGATCGCCTCGTCATCTGGGCGCCATGCGATCCCGGCGAAGCGGCGAGCGCGAGCGACCGGCGCGTGCAGGCCTGCATGACGGCATGGCTCGACGGCGCGGGCGGCATCGGCGCGATCGGCATGGGGTTGTCGGGCGTTGGCGCGAAAGGATGGGCGACGTCGGCCGACGAGGCGATTCGGGCGCTCGATGCCGGCCGGCACCGGGGCGGCGACGGCAAGCTGCACCGCTACTCGGACATCGTCATCGGCGAGTGCATCCGCAGCGACGGCAGTGCGCTCGACTACCTGCTGTCGCTGATGCGCGAATTGTCCGGCGAGCAGGACCTGATCCTGACGCTCGAGACCTTCTTCGCGAACCTGCAGCGTCGGAAAGTGACCGCCGCCGCGCTGGGCATTCATCCGAATACGCTGGACCATCGGCTCGAGCGGATCGAAAACATCCTGGGCGCCCGGCTCGACGACGCGGCGTGGATCGCGAAGCTGGAAATCGCGCTGAAACTTCACGGGATGGGCGAACGGGGCCGGTGAGCAGGCACCCGGGAACGGCGCATTCCGTTCGGATGCCTGAGTGTCGCACGGCCTCGATCGGCTCGATTTCGTTCGAGTCGACGTTCCGCCGCGCGACCCTCAGGCGTTCAATGCACCCGCGCAAGCGCCATCAATTCACCCCGACCGCGCTCCACGCACGCGCCACCGCCGCGCTTTCGGCCGAGTTCGCGCCGTACAGGTCGGTCGCGGCCTGGATCGATGCGCGCCGCGCGTTCGGGTAGCTGGAGTTGGCGTTCAGGTACACGGTGAGCGTCCGGTACCAGATCTTGCCGGCCTTGTCGCGGCCGAGGCCGCTGAAGCTGGTGTCGCCATTGCAGACCAGCTGGCTCCTCGACAGCCCGGTGTCGGTCGACGGCACCACCGGCCCTTCCGCCAGCAGGTAGAAGAAGCGGTTGCCGACGCCCGACGTGTAGTGCGGATCATGACGCGGATTCGCCCACGAGAAGCCGCCCGACGGATAGCAGCTGTACGAGCGGCCGTCGAGATCCTGCTTGTACATCTTGCGCAGGCCGCCCGACGTCACGCGCGCGCCGATCACGTAGTTGCCCGGATCGTTCGGGTTGTTCGCGTAGAACTTCACGAGCGTGCCGAAGATGTCCGACGTCGACTCGTTGAGGCCGCCCGCATCGCCCGAGTAGTTCAGGTTCGCGGTGGCTTCGGTCACGCCGTGGCTCATCTCGTGCCCGGCCACGTCGACCGACACGACCGGGTTCGGCAGGCGGGTGCCGGGCTGGCCGTCGCCGTACACCATCACCTGCGACCCGAGCCACGCCGCGTTCGCGCCGGTCGTGCCGCTGCCGGTGTTGAACACTACGTGCGCATAGCTGCGCACGCCGCGGCCGTCGTTGAAGATGCCGTTGCGGTTGTGTGCGCTGCGGTAGTAATCCCACGTGAGCGCGAGGCCGTAGTCGATGTCGGCGGCAACGGTCTGCCGGTTGGTGGTCGAGTTGTTGCCCCACACGTTCGTGCTGCTCGTGAAGATCGGCAGGTCGGTGGCCTGTTCGACGTCGTCCGAGGTCAGGCCGCGGCCGTCGTACACCGAGCCGCTGCCGCGGGTCGGATCGAGCATCCGGTACGAGTTCGTGCCGAGCTGGTCGGTGGTCAGCGACAGGTTTCCGTAGTACAGCGAACGACCGGTGCCGGTTGCCGAGGCGGTCTTGATCAGGTCCTGCGCGTCGAGCAGCTTGCCCGTGCGCGCGTCGACGTAGTACAGCACGGCGTCGCCGTGCACGTCGGTCGACTTGCCGTACACGCGCACCGCATAGGCGAGCGTCGGCGCGACGTCGCGCGCGAACACCACGAGCTCCGCATTGTCGACACGGCGCACTTCCGAGCCGAAGCGCGCGACCGCCACGCGGCGGGCCGTGGCCGCGCCGACGTCCGGCGCATTGCGCACGACGTAGCGGTCGCCGGCCTTGCCGATCTTGCCGGCGAGATCGATCGGCGCGGGCTGGGTCAGGCTCGCCTGCTTCAGCTGGCCCTGGTTCGAGTGGACGACGACGTCGCCGCCGATCACCGGCAGGCCCGAGTAGAAGCGATCGAAGCGCACGTGTTCGGTGCCGTCGGGATCGACGACCACGTCGTGCACCTTGAACTGGTCGCCCTCCACCGGGGCGCCCGCCGGCGTGGCCGCGAACTTCAGCGAGCGCGCGGCATGGCCGGCGGCCACGCTGAACGCGGCCGGGTTTTGCTGGATCAGTTGCAGCGCCCGGTCGACCGGGGCCTGCTGGTCGCCGGCTTGCGCGAACGCGCCGAAACTGGCGAGGGAAATCGCGGTGACGGTCAGCAGGCTGGACAGTTTCTTCATGTAATCCCCCAGATAACGAATGCGAGACGATTGAAAATGTATTAACTAGCAGCGCAAAACGTGAGAGGTAATGTGAACTGCAAAGCCATGCTAGGAGGTCAATTTCATATTTACAAGATACTTGCGAATAAATTAATTATTCATTGTATCGGCGTGCATCGAGTCAGATATTGGTGAGAAATCTGAAATGATCTTGTCTGATGCATTGGATGCGGCGGCGTCATTGCGTCGGCGGAATGCGACGGCAAGGGGGAGGCGTGAATCTCAGGCAGGGCGAGGCTGAGCGCGATACGGACGGAGCGGGGTGCGGGGGTGCGGGCTGGTCGGCTGCAATGGCCGTGTTTTGAATGGCTGGATATTCGGCCGGATTATTGATGTTGTTTATATGGGCATTCACCCTGTCAATGAAGGGGTTTATCGGTCCATGTGTCCCACATTTTCAAGCGAGTGTCGAATATGTGGAAAAACGAACTCGGGGCATCGCGGCATGGTTTGAATGGATGAAACTTTTCGGCGCGTTTTACGGACGCGATCGACATATTGCTGACATGAAAAACCTGTCGTGTCGCGTCCGCAGCGCCGCTTTCGCTCAGCCTGCCTGCCGCGCCCGTGCGAGCCACTGATCGAGGCCGATCTGCCCGATCCGCGCTTCGCCGAGCGGCACGAGCGACTGTTGTTCGACGTGGCCGCCGAAGTACGGCGCGTCCCGATCCGTGACCACCGGGCGCGTATCGCCGATCGCCTTCAGGTAGCGCGCGATGATTTCCGCGAACGGCGCGCGATCGGGGCCCGCGATATCGACGGTGCCGTTCAGCGGCGCGGCGAGCGCGGTCTGCGCGAGGGCCGCCGCGACGTCGTCGGCCGCGATCGGCTGGAACAGCCCGTCGCCGATGCGCACCGTGCCGCCGTCGGTGCCCGTGTCGGCGATGCCGCCGAGGAATTCCATGAACTGCGTCGCGCGCACGATCGTGTACGGGACGCCCGCCGCCTCGATCGCGGCTTCCTGCGCGACCTTCGCGGCGAAGTACGCGTTCCCCGGCATGCGGTCGGTGCCGACGATCGACAGCGCGACGTGATGGCGCACGCCCGCGGCCACTTCGGCCTTGCCGAGATTGCGGGCCGACGTGCGGAAGAAGTCGAGCACCGCCTGCGGCTCCCACGACGGCGCGTTGGCCACGTCGACGACGACGTCCGCGCCCGCCAGCGCGTCGCTCAGGCCCGCGCCCGTGATCGTGTCGACGCCGCTGCGCGGCGACGCGGCGAGCGCTTCGTGGCCGGCCTCGCGCAGCAGCGTGACGACGCGCGAACCGATCAGGCCCGATCCTCCGATGACGACGATCTTCATGGCAAAACCTCCAGATGAATGCAGTTGAACGAGCGGGATGGCCGACGGGTGCCGTCTCGTTTGAATGTAGGCGACACCGTCGCATCGCGTGAGGCTATTCTGGGAGAATCATGTCCCGGCGATAAGTGCCAAGAATCGCCGATCCGACTGATCCATGCTGCTTCCGCTCCCGTCGCCCTCGAGACCGTCATGACCGCACCGTCCCCCGCCCTGACCATCGAAATCGACCGGCACCATCAACAGCCGATCTACCTGCAGATCTGCGAACGCTTCAGGACCGCGATCGCCGCCGGCCATCTGCATCCCGGCGATCGTGTGCCCGCGCTGCGCGGCCTTGCCACGCAGCTGAACACGGC
The DNA here is from genome assembly GCF_039848545.1 of Burkholderia stagnalis. NCBI lineage: Bacteria > Pseudomonadati > Pseudomonadota > Betaproteobacteria > Burkholderiales > Burkholderiaceae > Burkholderia > Burkholderia stagnalis. Next base: position 2,571,071 of record NZ_CP156686.1, on the reverse strand, counting down.
GCGCGGCACCGTTGAGCTCGCCTATTCGATCCTGGTCGACGAGGGCTACCTGCAGATGCGCGGGGCGGCGGGCACGTTCGTGTCGCCGTCGCTGCCGGCGGCCGTCACGCGCGCATCGCGCGCGCCGGGCGCGGGCAGCGCACGCGAGCCGGGCGCCGAAGGCAACGGCGCGGCGCGGCGGCCGGCGGCGGCACCGCGCCTGCAGGCGCTCGCCGTCGCGATGAGCGGCGAGCCGAGGCCGTTGCAGCCGGGGCTGCCGGCGCTCGACGCGTTTCCGCGCAAGGTCTGGCACCGGCTGGTGTCGCAGCGCGCGCGCAGCGGCGAACGCGCGAGCCTCGCGTATCCCGATCCGGCCGGCTACGGGCCGCTGCGCGAGCACATCGCGACCTATCTCGGGCTGTCGCGCGGCGTGACCTGCGTGCCGGAACAGGTCTTCGTGACCGGCGGCTATCGCGCGACGCTCGAACTGCTGTTGCGCAGCCTGGCGCGCCCGGACGATCGCATGTGGTTCGAGGATCCCGGCTACCTGCTCGCGCGCGGCTTCCTGAACGAAACCGGCGTGCGGCTCGTGCCGGTGCCGGTAGACGGCGAAGGTATCGACGTCGAGCGCGGCACCCAGCTGGACGCCGACGCGCGCTTCGCGCTGGTCACGCCGTCGCACCAGAGCCCGCTCGGGCATACGCTGTCGCTCGCGCGACGCATCGCGCTGCTGGATTGGGCCGAGCACGCGTCGAGCTGGATCATCGAGGACGACTACGACAGCGAGTTCCGTTATCAGGGGCGGCCGCTGCCGGCGCTGAAGCGCCTCGACCGGCGCGATCGCGTGATCTATTGCGGCACGTTCAGCAAGGTGATGTTTCCGGGCTTGCGGCTCGCGTATGCGGTGGTGCCGGAACGCGCGATCGAGCGCATCGGCCGGGTCGCGCTCAGCATGAATGCCGGCTCGCCGACGCTGTTGCAGGCGGCCACGGCGGATTTCATCGAGCAGGGGCATTTCGCGCGCCACCTGAAGCGGATGCGCGCGTTGTACGCCGAGCGGCGCATGCTGATCGTGCAGGCGCTGCGGCAGGCGTTCGGCGAACGGCTGACCGTCGATCCGCCGTCCGGCGGCATCCAGTTCGCGGTGCGGTTCGCCGACGGCAGTGTCGACGATGTCGCGGTCGCGGCACGCGCCCGCGACGCGGGGCTCGCGGTGGTGCCGCTGTCGACCTGGTATGCGAACCCGCGCGCGCGGATTACGCCGCGCGGGCTGGTGATGGGCTTCGCGAATATCGCGGACGCGCGGGAGGCCGGGCGACACGCGCGCACGCTGCGCGCGTGTCTGGATGGCTGACGCGCATCACGTCGCGCCCCGGGCGCGTCAAGCGCCCGGCACCGCCGCAGTTGCGTCGGCGCGCGCACGGCCGGCCGCATGCGCGGCGAGCGCCGCGAACACCGAGCCGCCGGCCAGCTCGGCGCGTGCCGTATCGAGCGCTTCGGCCACGGCCGCTTCGCCTGCCACGAGCCCTTGCAGCAGCAGGAACTGCACGTCGCGGATGCCGATCGAGCCGAGCGCATAGTGCAGGTACGGCGTCAGGAAATCCGGCTGCCGCGCGCGCTCGCCGCGATGGAAGCCGCCCGACCCGACGATCACGACGGTCGGCCGGTCGCGCATCAGCCCGACCTTGCCGTCCGGCGTCGACGCGAACGTGCGATGAATGCGCAGCACGTAATCGATCCACAGCTTGAGCGCCGCCGGCACCGTGAAGTTGTGCATCGGCGTGTTGACGATCAGCGCGTCGGTTGCCTCGATCTCGCCGATCAGCTCCTCGGACAGGTCGAACTGCGCGGTATCCGGCGTGCGCGACGTGATGGCGCGCGCGTAGTCGCGGGCGACGGGCGGCAGCGGCAACGTGGCCAGGTCGCGTTCGGTCACGTCGATCGCCGCCGCGCCCGGCGCGACGCGTGCGCGCAGCATGTCGACGATCTCGCCGGCGAAGCGAAAGCCATGGCTGGCTGCGCCGTGCGGGCTCGCGTTGATCAGCAGGATCTTCATGATGCTTGCTCCGTCGCCGGCGCAAGCGGCGCGAGCGCCTGCGCGAAATGCATGCCGCGCGCGAGCAGCCCGTTGCGGAAATAGAAGCGCTGCGCGAGCGGCATGTGCAGGCCCGTGTCGAGCACGAGCTGCGCGCAGCCGGCCTCGCTCGCGATGCGCCGCACCGCGTCGAGCAATTGCGCGCCGATGCCGCCGCGTTGCGCTGCGGCGTCGACCACCAGATCGTCAACGTACACGAAGCGGCCGTACAGCAGGTTAGTGAGGGTTCGGTAGCCAGCGAGACCGACGATGCGGCCCGCGTCGGATGCGGCAAGCAGGCGATAGCCGTCAGCGTGCTGCCGCGCGACCTGCGCGGCGAACGCGTGCGGATCCGTCAGGTGCGCGCGCAACTGGCGCATCACGTCGAAGGCGGGCAGCAGCGCCTGCGGCGTGTCGAGATGAGTGAAGCGGAGCGAGGCGGTCATGGGCGTCTCAACGAACGGGGAACGCTGCACACGATAGCGCGCGGACGGCCCGGTCGACAGGGCCAAGAACGTGCCGACCGACCGGGCCATCGGCCGGGCGCGCGTCAGTGCGTCACCACGTCACCACGTCATCGCGTCAATGCGTCAATGCGTCAATGCGTCAATGCGTCAATGCGTCAATGCGTCACCGCATCACCGCATCACCACGTCGCCACGTCGCCACGTCGCCACGTCATCGCGTCACCGTGTCACCGAGTCATCGAGTCATCGAGTCATCGAGTCACCGCAACAATGCGTCACCACGTCACCACGTCACCGCGTCACCGCGTCAATGCGTGCCGGACGCCGCCGCGCCGATCGCATGGAACGCCTCGCGCGGGCCATGCCCTGTCCAGCGCTTGAACGCGCGCCGGAAGTTGTGCGAATCGCTGAAGCCGACCGCGTGCGCGACATCCTCGATCGACAGCCGCGGGTTGCTGAGCAGCGTGAACGCGCGCTTCTTGCGGATCGTGTCGATCACGGCCTGGTAGGACACGCCCTGATCGGCGAGGCGCCGCCGCAGCGTGCGCTCGCTCATGCACAACTGCGTGGCGATCGCGGCGAGCGTCGGCGCGTGGCGCAGGTCGCGCCGCACGATCCGCTCGATCGATTCGAGGAAGTCGGTGCCTTCGGGCTCGGGCGGCAGCGCCGTCTGCAGGAACTCGAGCGCCTGCCGGTGCGCGAGCGGATCGCTGGTCGCGATCGCGCGGCGGCCCCAGGCGGCGTCGCATGCGAACAGGTTGTGCTCCTGCTCGAAGCGCACCGGGCACTGGAACACGCGCGCGTACTGGTCCGCATAGTCGGGCCGCGGGTAGCTGAGGTCGACGACCTTTGGCTGGAAGCCGTCGCCGGCGAGCGAGCGGCCGATCTTCATGAAACTGCCGAACGCCTCCTCGACGAGGAACGCCTCGATGTCAGGCTCGAGGAACACGTTGGTCGCGTAGATCGACAGGGAGCGCGCGTCGGTCGTCAGGTCGAAATGCATCAGCGGGCCGGTGTGGCGCTGCAGCGCGATGCCGACCGCGATCGCATCCTTGACGGTCGGGCTCGTCAGCATCGCGTAGCCGACCAGCCCGATCGACGCGATCGTCTCGCTGACGCCCAGCTCGAGGCCGAGCGCGCGCCGCGGTGCCATCTCGAGCGCGCGGCGGATCATCGCGCTCGCCTGGCGCAGCGAAATCCGGCACGACGGATTGGACAGGTCCGCGACGTCGAAGCCGAGCCCGAGGCACAGCCGTGTGGGGTCGATGCCCAGTTCCTTGCTTGTCTCCGCCAGGCACCGCAGTAAATGAACCGGCAGGTTTGCCGTCGTATAGCGGGTGGTATCGTCCATGGATGCTCCCAGCTTTTTTCCACGGATTGTACGCGTCCCGCCCGCGCGGGGTGCCTCGGCGGCCGCCGGCCACATCGGCGCGGCCGCTCAGAAGTAGTGGCGCAGGCCGACGGTCGCGCCGAGCTGCGTGGTGCCCGTGCTCGGCGCCTGGCCGTTGACGCCCACGAGCTGCGCGCCGGCCAGGCCGCCGCGATAGATCGCGTAGTCGACTTCCGCGTAGAGCATGCTGCGCTTCGACAGGCAGTAGCCGGCGATCACCTGGAACTGGCGCGCGCGGCCGTCGAAGTTCGCGACGTAGCCGGACTGGTTGGTCCACCATGCGTTGACGGCCGCGGTCAGCACCGGCGTGATCCGGTAGGTCAGCCCGGCGAGCACCATCTCGCGGCGGCGGAAGCCGCCGGGCGCGGCCGGATCGGCCACCTGCGCCGGCGAAATGATGCCGAGCGCCGCGAGATCGGTCGGGCTGAACGGGCCGTTCGCGAACGACGTGAATTCGTTGTCGCGCGTGTTCACGATGTAGCCGGCGTTGACGCTCGCGTTGCCGATCGTCAGCGAGCCGCCGCCCGAATAGATGTCGAAGTGGCCGCTGGTGGCGTCGTCGCGAATGCGCATGACCGACGCGCCGAGCGTGAATGGCCCCTTGTCCGGCGCGTACACGACGGCCGCGCCGTACTGGCTGCCTGCCGAGCCGCCGCCCGCATGCCCGCCCGGCGCGTATTGCGCGAGCAGGTAGAAGCCGCCGAGCTGCGCGATGTACTGGATCATGTTGCTGGTGCGCGCGCCGGCCAGCATCGTCTGTTCGGGCTTGAACAGGTTGAAGTACGGATCCTGCGGGCCGGCCCACAGGTTCGATCCGTAGGTCATCGACACGCCTTCGAACGCGACGTTGTACTGGCGGCCGAGCATCAGCTGGCCGAGTGCCGACGACGTCAGCCCCACGAACGCGACCTGGAAGAAGTTGTCCGAATTCGCCGGCACGATGGCGCCGCTGTTGGGGCCGAAGTGGCTTTCGACGTTGAACTGCGCCGACAGGCCGCCGCCGAGGTCCTCGTTGCCCTTGAGGCCCCAGTAGCTTTCGGTCAGGCCGCCGCCGTCGGCCATCGAGATCTTGCGGCCCGTCGCCTGCGGCGCGCCGTCGGGCCCGTATGAAACGCCGTTCGTTTCGTAGCGCAGGCCGGCGTCGATCACGCCGTACAGCGTCAGGCTGGTTTGCGCGTGCGCGGCGGTGCCGGCGAGGACCAACATCGCGCAGCAGGCGGCGCGGATGCTTTCGAGACGAGTCATGCGGCGAGTCATCGGAACTCCGGACGGATGGGGGAGAGGCTGGCGGTCTTCGCCGCCGGATCGAATGTAGAAAGCCAAATTTGCGCGGGCCAAGGCCGTGGCGGCCATTTTCGTGGTGCGTCGCGGCCAGCGTGATGCCGCCCATGCCGCGTGCACCGGCGCGACGCGCGATGCGTGTCAGCGCGACGGATGGCCCACGCCGCCGTGCGCGCCGGCCGGTGCTGCGCGTCTCAGCGCGAGCCGCACGAACGGCGCGGCGGCCAGCACCGCGATGCACAGCAGGTGCGCGACCCGCGCGCCGCCGTAGCGGCCGAGCAGCGCGCCGGATAGCGCGGTGCCCACGCCCGCGGCGAAGAACGTGACGACGAGCGTGCGGGCCACGAGCGAGCCGTCGGGATCGACGTCGGACAGCAGGCCCGTGAGGAACGGCACGATCACGAAGAACGCGCCGTTCAGCACGAGCTGGCTCGTGAAGTACGCGCCGCCGCCGGTCGAGCCGAAGAACCATTCGAGCGACGCGACCATCGCGAGCTGCGCGGCCCAGATCAGCGCGAGGCGATGCCGGTGGCTTGCCGGATGCGCGGGGACGGCCGCGCCGACGAAGCCGAGCAGCGACGACGCCGACAGCAGCACGCCGATCGTCGTCGGCGACAGCCCGGCGCGCGCGCCGACGAAGCCGGCGATCGCCCATTGCGACGCCTGCACGCCGTACACCAGCGCGGTCACGATCCAGATCGCGACGACCGGGCGCCACGGCAGGCCGCCGTCGCGCGCCTGCGTGCGGGCCGCCTGCGCCGGCGGCGCCGCGAACGCGCCGATGCCGCGCATCGCGGGCGCCAGCACGGCCACGACGCCCGCCAGCAGCGCGAAGATCCCCCGCGCGAGCCACGCGGACGGCAGCGCCGAGATCAGCACGAGGATGCCGCCGTTGATGCCGCCCGCGAGCAGGTTGATGTGCCCCCACAGGCGGTCGGTCGACGCGCGCTGCGACACGCCCGACGCGACGACGACGAACAGCATTCCCTCGAACAGCCCCGTCAGCCCGCGCGCCGCACCAACCGGCACGATGCCGGGCGCGACGGCGCTGAGCGCCTGCCCCGCGATCGCGCCGAGCATGCCGGCCAGCGTGAACGGGCCGGCGGCGCGCGCGATCCGGCGGGGCAGCAGCGCGCAGCTGATCGCGATGCCGAGGATCTCGGCGCTGACGAGCGCGGTGGCGGCGCCTTCGTCGAGCCGGAAGCGCGCCATCACGGCGGCGACCAGGAACGGCGACAGGATCAGGCCGTTGGTGGCCGCCGCGAACGCGAGCGCGAGGCGGACGACCGCGCCGCGCGACGGATCGGGGCGGGACGAGGCTGCGTAACCGGAAGTGGTGGTGCTCATCGGTTCTCCTCGGCGGAGCGCGGCGCGGCGTGCAGCGCGCGGGCCGTATCGGTCGGCGGCCGCGCACTGGCGTGAACCGGTGCGGCCGACGTGGCCGACGTGGCCGATGTGGCCGACGCGGCCGATGTGGCCGACGTGGCCGATGTGGCCGACGTGGCCGATGTGGCCGACGTGGCCGATGGGGCCGACGCGGCCGACGTGGCCGACGCGGCCGACGTGGCCGACGTGGCCGGCGCGGCCGACGTGGCCGGCGCGGCCAACGTGGCCGACATGGCCGACACGCCGTGCTGCAAGCCGAACAGCGCGCGCAGGTACGGCGTGAGGAACCGGCCGTGCGGGTCCATCCGTTCGCGCAGCGCGAGGAAATCGTCCCAGCGCGGGTAGCAGGCCGCGAGGCCGGCCGCGGTCAGCCCGTGCACCTTGCCCCAGTGCGGCCGCCCGCCGTGGTTCAGGCAGATCGCCTGCACGCCCGCGAAGTACGCGTCGAACGGCATCCCGCGATACTGGTGGACCGAGATGTGCACGCTGTCGCGCCCGTAGTTCGGGCTCAGCCAGATGTCATCGCCGCGCACCCAGCGGTATTCGAGCGGGAACATCAGCGGGAAGGTGCGGCGCGCGATGAACGCGCGAATCTCCCGCAGCGCGTCGGCGCCGCGCTCGGCCGGCACGGCCCATTCCATTTCGTTGAAGCGGACCCGGCGCACCGTGGACAGCATCGCGTGGCTCGCGTCGACCTGCCGGCCGGCCGACACGGTCGACGCGCACAGCCGGCTCAGCGACGGGCACAGCGCCGGCACGCGCCGGCCGAGCCCGCACAGCGCGCCGAACACGGTGTTCTCCACGAACGACTCGGCGGCGCGGCTGGCCCGGCTGGCGGTGTCGGGCGCGTCGTCGGTGAGGTCCCACGCCTTGGTCAGCACGGTGTCGGTGTGCGGGAACCAGTAGAACTCGAACGAGCGGTGCCGGCCGATCAGCGCATCCGCCTGCGCGAGGCAATCGTCGAGACGCATCGCGCCGCGTTCGAGGCGCAGCCGGAACGACGGCACGACGCGCAGCCCGATCTCGGTCAGCACGCCCAGCACGCCGAGCCCGATGCGGCCGCCCGCGAACAGGTCGGGGTGCGTGTCGGCCGACGCGCGGATTTCCGTGCCGTCCGCGCGCATGAACGCGAGGCTCTCGATCTGCGTCGACAGGTTGCCGAGCGTGATCCCGGTGCCGTGCGTGCCGGTGCTGGTCGCGCCGGCGATCGACTGCACGTTGATGTCGCCGAGGTTTTCCATCGCGTAGCCGCGCGCGGCGAGCGCGGGGCCGAGCGCCCACAGCCGCGTGCCCGCGTGGACGCGTGCGACGTGTCGCTCAGGATCGACGTCGATCACGCCCTGCATCCGGTCGAGCGACAGGATCACGTCGTCGGTCTGCACGAGCGGCGAGAACGAATGGCCCGCGCCGGCCGCGCGCACGGTCGTGCCGGAAGCGGCGGCGTCGCGCAGCACGGCGGCCAGCGCGTCGCGCGACGCGGGTGTCGAAACGGTTGCCTCAGGACTGCTTACATATCCGGACCAGTTGCGCCACATGGGGTGTCCTCGTTGCCGATGCGTGAATGACGTGCCGCGCGCATGCTGCGCCGCGCGCGGCGGGAAAACGGCCGCGCCGTTCGCTAGAAAAAGCTCTTGCCTTCGCCCCGGTAGGTGAGCGCCTCGCCGGCCACCCGGCCCGCGCGGATCAGCAGCAGCGTGTTGAAGCGCTCGCACAGCTCGCCCGCTTTCGCATGGCGGAACAGCACCGGCTCGCCGATCGCGAGCGAGACGCCGGGCGGCACGCGCAGCGGCGTCTGCACTTCGCCGGCGCCTTCGTTGCCGATCAGCGTGCAGCCGGCCGGCAGCCACGGCCGCGGCAGACGGTGCGCGCCGGCCGGGCCGGACGCGATGTAGCCGCCGCCCGAGCAGGTGACGATGCCGGGCTGCGGATGCCGGGTGACGGGCAGCGCGAAACCCGCGGCGGGCCGCGCGCGGAATGTCGCGTAGTGATCGAACAGCGCCGGCGCATAGAGGCCGGAGCCGGCCGCGAGCTCGGTGACGGATGCGTCGCCGCGCGTGCTCTCGATGCTGCCGGTGCCGCCGCCGTTGACGAAGCGCAGCGTGTGGCCGGCCGCCGCGAGCGCCTGTGCGACGGCCTGGCGGCGCGCATGGATTTCCCGCGCGGAGCGCCGCTTCAGCCAGCGCAGCAGCGCGTTGCGCGCGGCGCTGCCCGGCACCGCGTCCATCACGCCGGCGATCTGGCCTTCATAGCCCATCAGCCCGTCGAGCCGCACGCCCGGCCGCCGCGCAATGTGGTTCGCCAGCGCGAGCGCGCCGGCGACGTCGCGCACCGGTGAGCGGTACATGCCGAAGTACAGGCCGGGAAACGCCGACGACATGTCGAGATCGATCGCGAGCGGGATCACGACGCCCTCGGCGCGCGCGATCTCGTCGATGCGGTCGACCTGCGCGGCGTCGTCGACCATCAGCGTGATCGTGCGCTGCTGCCGCCGTTGCGCGGCGACCGCGCGCAGGTGCGCGGGCTCGACCGTCGGATACGCGACGACGATGTCGTCGAAGCCGCCGTCCGCGAGCCACGCGGCCTCGGCGGCCGAGTAGCACAGCAGGCCGCGCATGAACGGGCCGGCTTCCATCACCGAGCGGATCAGCGCGCGCGAGCGGACCGATTTCGTCGCGAGGCGGATCGGCAGGCCGCCCGCGCGGCGCGCGAGGTCCGCGAGATTGGCGTCGACGAGATCGAGGTCGACGAAGGCGGCGGGGAGCGCGCGGCCTGCGAGCGCGTCGCGGTAGTACGCGTAATCGCGGGCGGCGGGCGCGAAAGGCGGTGGATCTGCGCGGTTCATTGACCTGGCTCGGTTGGGGGGCGGGCGTTCGGCGCATCGATCGTGCGATGCGGGATGGCAGCCAGCATAGGGCCGGGTGGGGCGCGGACCAAGCGCGCAGCGGGTCGATCGATGGGTCCGATCCGGCCAATCGCATTGCACATGCGCGCGGGCGGCCGGCGCGTTGGCACGGCGCTGGACCGGCGCTTGCTAGGCGCGGCGGCGCGCCTCGCCCGCGCCCGCGCGAAGCGCCGCCGCACGGGCATTGCACGCGTCGCTGCAGTGCCGCGCGGGCGGCATGCGGCGCGTGCCCGCGCGGCCCGTTCGGCGCCGGCGAGCCGCGCCGCTCTAGTGCGCCGGTTCTAGAACCGCTTTTGACGATGCGCGGGTTTCGACCTAGAACCTACTCGCGGATGCACCCACGAAGCGCGGCACGGCCCATCGAGGAGACGTCGTGAACAAGAACAGCAGACTCTGGCGGCGCATAGGCATCGTGGCGGCGATCGTCGCCGTCGTCGCGGCATGGCGCTATGCGTCGCCGCTGCAGGCGAGCGCGGCACAGTCCGGTGCACCGGCGGCGACCGCCGCGAACGTACCGAACGGCCCGGCCGATGGCCCGGCGCAGGCCGCGCCCGGCCCCGAAGAACGCCGGCTCGATCTCGACGCGCTGCGCCGCAGCCTTGCGGCGCGGCCGGACGCCGACGCGGAACTGCAGCGCATCGTCGCGTTCGCGCGCTTTCGCGACACGGTCGCCGCGTATGGCAACGGCCGCAACAGCCTGCCCGACGCCGAACGGGCCGCGCTGGCCCGCCGGATCCTCGACGAACTGCCCGAGCACGTCGCGCGCCACGAGATCGTGCCGGTGCAGGCGGAAGCGCTCGGCGCGGCGCTGCTGACCGACGTGCATGCCGATGCCGCGACGCGCGGCGCGGCGATCCGGTCGATGCGCGAGCAGTGGGACGCCTACGCGCGGCAGACCGTCGGCCCGTCGCCGGCGCAGGACCCGCGTTATCTGGCGTACGCGCAGCAGAGCCGCGAGATCGTCCGGCAAGCGCAAGCGAGCGTGCCGGATCCCGCGTTGCAACAGGCCGTCATCGCGCAGCGCCTGCAGGCGCTGCGGGTCGAGCTGTTCGACGGCGCCGCACCGGCCGGCCCGCACTGAGCGCCGGCCGCATCGCGCCGCGCGGGGCGCGGCGATCCCATCACGTCGATAGAAAAGGAGGGGGCATGTCCACAGCACGACGCCTGACGCGTCTGATCGTCGCGACCCTGCTGGGCTGCGCGGCACTGAACGGCCACGCGGCCGGCACCGCCGCGCCGGACCCGGCGATTCCCTATTATTCGTGGTACGAAGTGACGCTGCCGGAAAGCAGCGGCGCGTCGTGCGGCAACGGCACGCCGATGCGCTTCTACATCAACCGCGCGCAGTCGGACAACCTGCTGTACATGATGGAGCCGGGCGGCGCGTGCTGGGACCACGGCACCTGCACGCAGACGGCCACCGGCCCGGAAGCGGGCCTCGGCGGTTTCAACCCCGACGGCATCCCGCACAACTACATGAACGGCACCACCAGCCAGACCATCAAGGCGTCGTTCCTGTCGCCGCTGATGACGCGGATGGACCTCGCGCACATCCTCGTCGGCGAACCGAAGGTGGAGACGCAGGACTGGACGCAGGTGTTCGTGCCGTACTGCACCGGCGACATCCACATGGGCAGCGCGGTGCGCAGCTACACGTCGCCGTCGGGCGACTGGCGGGTGCAGCATTACAGCGGGCTGAAGAACATCCAGGCCGTCGCGCAATGGCTCGTCGCGCACGGCCTCGGCCAGCCCGGCCGGCTGCTCGTGTACGGGATGAGCGCGGGCGGCTACGGCACGCTCGCCAACTACGCGACGCTGCGCGCCACGCTGCAGCCGCAGGCGCACAGCTCGCTGCTCAACGACGCCGGCACGGTCTTCAATACGCCCTTCGACGCCGATCCGGCGACCCACCCGTCGGTCGGCCTGTACGCGAGGGCGCGCAGCGAATGGGGGATGGACGCGCCCGATGGAATGATCACGGTGAACGCCCGGCTCACGCGCTACTTCGATCCCGGCAACATGGGCAGCGCGTACGCGGCGCTGTCGGCAACCTTTCCGCACGACCGCTTCGGCTTCTCGAGCTACCAGCGCGACCGCATCATCGCCGCGTACCACTATCGCGCGTTCGTCCCTGCGGTGATCGCGGCGCCCGACGACGCGACCAAGGACGCGCTGTCGCTCGCGATGTTCGAACGCGAGCTGGACGTGCTGAAGCAGACGATCAACCCGCTGCCGAACTTCGGCTACTTCATGCCGTGGGCGCGCAACGGCTTCATCGCGAACCACCAGGTGACGGCCGTCAGCTTCACCGGCTCGGGCATCCACGAGAACGGCATCGACGCGGACATCGGCACCTTCGTCGCCGACCTGCTCAACCAGCGGGACCCGGCCGACACGCCCGTGATGAAGGCGTTCCGCACCGAGCAATGGTCGGACTTCACGTTCTCGACCTTCCTCGCGTGGATCGACAGCGTGCTGCACCTGACCGGCGAGGCGGGGCCGATTTCGGGGCATCGGGCCTGAGCATGGAGTCCTAAACTGAAGGTGCGTCCGTGCGCGATCCGGGAAACCATCATGCGAATGCACCAAGCCGATCCGTCTGCACAATCGCCCCGCGAGGCGGATGAGGCCATCGACGGCGAGCGCGGTTTTCGCGCGCTCGCGGATGCGATCCCCCATATCGTGTGGACGTCCGACCCGACGGGCTCGATCGACTTCGTCAACCAGCGCGGGCTCGACTTCGGCGGCATCACGCTCAGCCAGGCGCAGGGTTGGGACAACTGGTCGCCGTTCGTGCACCCGGACGACCTGCAGCCCGTGTACGACCGCTGGGCGCACGCGATCGCGACCGGCGACGAGTTCGTGACGGAGTACCGGCTGCGGAGCGCGGACGGCGGGTATCGCTGGTTTCTGTGCCGCGCGCTGCCGTACCGGGATCGCGACGGCAGGATCGTCAAGTGGTTCGGCACCGAGACCGATATCGAGGACCAGAAGCAGGCGCAGGCCGCCGCGGAGCGCGCGAACCGCGCGAAGTCCGATTTCCTGTCGAGCATGAGCCACGAGCTGCGCAGCCCGCTCAATGCGATCCTCGGCTTTGCGCAGTTGATGGCGTCCGACGCGCCGCCGCCAACGCCGTCGCAACAGGCGAGCATCGACCAGATTCTGCGGGCCGGATGGCATCTGCTGGAGCTGATCAACGAAGTGCTCGACCTCGCGCGGATCGAATCGGGGCAGGTGCCGATGTCGATCGAGGCGGTGCCGTTGAGCGAGATGCTGGACGAATGCGCGTCGATGATCGCGCCGCAGGCGCGCCAGCGCGGCATCGATGCGCGTTTTGCGCCGGTCGGGCCGCTCACCCACGTGCGCGCCGACCGCACGCGCGTCAAGCAGATCGTGGTCAACCTGCTGTCGAACGCAGTCAAGTACAACCGCCCGGCGGGCACGGTCGACGTCGAATGTGCGACGCATCCGCCGGGCCGGGTGCGGATCAGCGTGCGCGACACGGGCCCGGGCCTGTCGCCCGACCAGCTCGGCCGGCTGTTCCAGCCGTTCGAGCGGCTCGGGCAGGAAGCCGGCGGTGAAGAAGGCACCGGCATCGGCCTGGTGGTCGCCAAGCGGCTGACCGAGCTGATGGGCGGCGCGATCGGCGTTGACAGCACCGTCGGCGAGGGCAGCGTGTTCTGGATCGAACTCGACGCGGCGCCGGCCCCGGAATGCGCGTCGGCCGCCGCCGTGCAGCAGCCCGCCGCGCCGGCCGGCGATGCGATCGGCGGCGATGCCGCCGTCCAGCCTGCGCACACCGTGCTCTATATCGAGGACAACCCCGCGAACCTGAAGCTCGTCGAGCAGCTCGTCGCGCGGCGCGCGGACCTGCGCATGCTGAGCGCCGCGACCGGCGGGCACGGCGTCGAGCTTGCGCGCCGCGCGCGGCCGCGGGTGATCGTGATGGACATCAACCTGCCCGACATCAGCGGCATCGACGCGCTGGCGCGCTTGCGCGCGCAGCCGGAGACGGCGGACATTCCTGTCGTCGCACTGAGCTCGAATGCGATGGCGCGCGATGTCGAAAAGGGGCTGAAAGCGGGCTTCTTCCGCTACCTGACCAAGCCGATCCGCATCGACCAGTTCATGCAGGCGCTGGCCGAAGCCGTCGCGGCGGCGGACGGCAGGCCATAGCGCATCGCGCGTGGGGCGGCCCATCATGAGCGAACCCGCGGCGATCCTCGGCGCGCGCATCCTGATCGTCGACGATCTGGAAGTGAACGTGCTGCTGCTCGAGCAGATCCTGCGCCGGGCCGGCTATGTGAACGTGTCGTCGACGATGGATGCCGCCGAGGTCCATGCGCTGCATCGCGCGCATTGCTACGACCTGATCCTGCTCGACCTGCAGATGCCGGGCACCGACGGCTTCCAGGTGATGGAAAGCCTGAAGGCGCTCGAGGCGGACAACTACCTGCCGGTGATCGTGATCACCGCGCAGCCCGCGCACAAGCTGCGCGCGCTGGAGGCCGGCGCGAAGGATTTCATCAGCAAGCCGTTCGATCTCGCCGAAGTGCTGATGCGGGTGCGCAACATGCTGGAGGTGCGCGTGCTGAACCGCACGCTGCGCGAGCAGGGCGACGAGCTCAAGCGGCTGTATGCGAAGGTCGTCGCCGAGCAGAAGGTGTCGGAGCGGCTGCTGCTGAACATGCTGCCCTATCCGATCGCGCAGCGGCTGAAGGCCCACCTCGACGAGATGCCCGAGCGTTTCCCGCAGGTGATCGCGGACCGCTTCCCGGAGGTGTCGGTGCTGTTCGCCGACATCGTGGATTTCGCGGGCTTCGCGGCTGGGATGAGCGCCGAGCAGCTCGTCGAGATGCTCAACGACATCTTCACCGAGTTCGACGCGATCGCCGACCGGCGCGGCCTCGAGAAGATCAAGACCATCGGCGACGCGTACATGGCGGCGGCCGGGCTGCCGGAGCCGGTGGCCGATCATGCGGCGCGGGCCGCGCACATGGCGCTCGATATGATCGACGCGATGGCGCGCTTCAATGCGCTCAGGGGCGGCGATCTGCAACTGCGAATCGGTATCAACAGTGGCGAGGTGGTGGCCGGTGTGATCGGCAAGCGGAAGTTCATCTACGACCTGTGGGGCAAGGCGGTCAATCTCGCCAGCCGGATGGAATCGCAAGGGGTGGCCGGGCGCGTGCAGGTGACGGATGCGACGCGTGAGCGGCTCGGCGCGGCGTTCGTGTGCGAGGCGCGCGGGACGATCGCCGCGAAGGGGATCGGGGAGCTTAATACGTGGTTTCTGGTTGGTAGGGATGGGGAGACGGTTGGTTGATGTGCGATGCGCTGTGGAAATGGTGGGTTCTTCGGGGGGGGCCCCTATGTCTTTCGTCAAGCGTTAGGGGCTGACTTGGGTTGGTAAATGGTGCCATCACGCAGCATGGCGAACAGGACGTCGCAGCGTCGCCGTGCCAGTGCGATGAGGGCCTGGTTGTGGCGCTTGCCTTGCTGAATCTTGCGCGAGTAATAGGCCCGCGAGACTGGGTCTCGTAAGGCCGCGAAGGCAGAGAGGAACAAGGTTCGCTTGAGCACCTTGTTGCCCCGTCTGGATGGGTGCTCGCCACGGATTGACGAGCCTGAGCGCCGGGTTACCGGGGCAAGGCCAGCATAGGCCGCCAAGTGGGCGGCCGAAGCGAAGGCTTTGTGGGCAACTTCGGTCAGGAGTCTGGCGGCGGTCCTGACGCCGACTCCCGGCATGCTGGTCAGGACCGGCCAAAGAGGGTGAGCAAGCACCAGCCGCTCAACTTCGGCGGCGATTTCGTCACGCTGCTTGCGCAAGGCGGCAAGTTGCTGGGCCAAACGAGGCATGACGATGGTGGCAGCCTGCGTGCCGGGCACGATCACGGCTTGCTCGTTCAGCGCTTGAACGATTTCTGCCGCCAAGTTCTTGCCCATGCGCGGTGCGAGCTTGGTCAGGCGGTTGGAGAGCGTCTTCTCGCTGGCAGCAGCAAGTGCGCTTGGCGACGGATAGCGCTCAAGCAGATCGAGTACCGCTGGATGGTCAAGGCGCGGTCCGAGAACACGCTCGAGCGCCGGATGGATCTGCGTAAGCAAGCCGCGAATGCGGTTGCTGGTTTGCGTGACCTGAGCGGCGAGGTCGTCATCGAAGCCGCAGAGCATGGTGAGTTCGGCGAGCTGCTCGTCGGCCAGTCGAAGCGAGCGCAGCGTATGTGGCATCGAGCGAGCGGCTTCGGCGATGATCGCGGCGTCGCGGGCATCGGTCTTGGCCTCGCCTGCGTGCAAATCAGCGATGCGGCGCATGGCCAGTCCGGGCAGATAGGCGACGAGTACGCCTTCGGCACGGGCGACGGCTACAGGAAGCGCACCGATGGTGGAAGGCTGATCGACGACGAACAGCAGTCGACCATGAGTCTTGAGCTCGGTGATAAGGGCTCGCAGCTTTACCTCGTCGTTGGGTAGCGCCTTGTTGTACAGACGCTTGCCGTTCCGATCGAGTGCAACGGCGTGATGCTGGCCTTTACCGACGTCGACGCCAATGAAGACATCGACGGCGCCATGTTGTTGGGTTTCTTGCATCGCAGTTTATGCAGAGTGAACGGATTGGCCTGCAACAACGGTGGCAAGTCTCGGCATCCACGTTACGGACGGCGTCGGGATATCCCGGCCAAACCCCTATCAGCGATCACCAGCCACCCACCAGGCCCGGTGACAACACCCCCCGGATCATGACTACGACTGGGGGCGGGAATCATGCCGGGCCCGGCTGGCCAAAGCCCCGATTATCGGGGCGTGAAGATAGTAACGGGGCGTGGATGTTGCTGTTCGACCCAATTGGGTCGGTCAAGCTTTGTGAAAGCGGACGCTCAAGATCCACTCGATCGATGGGGTGAGCGGCCCGCAGATTGGATGCCGCATATTGCTCTCCCCTCGGCGACGGTAAGCCAGCGTTTTTCAACGGCGATTGCTCGGTGAAGCAGGCGATGACAGTTTGCACAGAGTAGAGCCAAGTCCGAGAGGCGCGTGATTCGGATGCCCGTACTTGAAAGTGGAATGATGTGATGGGCTTCGAAATGAGCTTCCTCAAGTACCGTATTGGTGGAAAGCGGCGGAGAGTCACACATTTCGCAGAACAACTTCCCACTGCCACGCCTTGATGACAATAGTCGTTCTCTTAACTTTGGCTCTCGCTCCCGGCGCGAATGTAATTCGGTGATTACACGCCCCTCCGCGAACTCGGTATCGAGCTTCAATGGTTTGGCTGACTCGGATGCGGTGACGCCGGCACGGATAAGGTTAGCCAGTGATTTCACCACTGCGGACGATGCCCCAAACTCGGACCACACTGCGCGATCTGTTTCTGAAACGTTCCCTAACCCCTTGCCAGTCGCAATCTGCCGCAAATTCTGGAGTTTGAATGCCACGCCATCGGGGTTTCGAAAAGAATCTTTCCTTGATGCCTCTGCGTGATAAGGAAATCGACGAAGCACTTCGGATAGCGCCTTTACCCGTTCATCGGAACCAGATGGAATCCTTCCATCTAGATCGAAGTAGAGATCAAGCGCGAGGATTGTCTCGTCGCGCGTCCAGTTTGGATTCCCGTGTCCGTGTGTGCGGGCCATAGCTAGCGTGTCCTATATCGATAATCGGCGATCTTACCCGTTGTGTCGGACATCCGATCATGGCCCAATCAGCGACTTGTCCCTGGTCGGCGATCTGCAGGCCCTCTTGCCGCTCCGAATTTCCGCAACCGACCCGGAGTGGTCCATGAATCTCTAGGAGAGCGGACGTTCAACTCCTCAGATTAGCCTGCCCCGGAGCCCGATGGGTGGAGAGTACCGGTAAGGGTCAAGAGAATGGCGAAGCTAAGACCCTTGGTAACGTCTGCTTTGAGCCAACGGTTGGGCTAGCCGTGGATTACCGCTTATTTCCGATGAGGTGCGTCGGCCAGAGATCTTCAATCTTTTTGTACATGTCCATAAAGATAAATTTCTCTCTTCCAATGGAATCCTTTAAATGTTTCGGGAACTTCGCCATATCTTCATATGTATCGAGAATTATAAATTGGATGCTGTTGTGATCAAATTTGAAGTCATGGGGGACGCGCCATTCGCGTTCATGACTATAGTCGATAGTTTTCCCGTTGAGATATTTTTGTTCTTTAAGATGCTCCGGGCGGTATGTTGGAGCAAACGGAGTTACAAACGTATAAAGATCGCTTTCCCACTGTTGTTTTTCGAAATGGTCTGGCCGCACATAGAAGGCAGGGCCGCCGCCTGCCGCAAAGACATGAGGTTTTGTAAAGCCAATTCCGTAGGGCGAGTACTGTTGTGCATGTTCAAGCAGGCTAGACCAAGGGCACTCGGTAAAGCAGACCGCTGGACGCTTGGTCCAGGGTAGTGGTGATGATTTCAGGTTCTGGTCATTTAATATCGAGATCAATTTTTGGTAGGCGTCATCACCTTTAGTGAAATGCGCTAAGAAGTCTGATTGATCCGGTCGCATTGAATGCTCTTATGGTGATTTGTGTGAATGGGCCTAACGTCAATTATCGTCACGGGCGACATCTGCCGCCATCAATAGCAGAATGAAAGAACAAGTAGCCAGGAAACGTGCTCAGCATACCGCATGTAAATGGTGAGCGTCGCTTATAGGGGTGAACTCTCTCTGACCGTTCTTGGCCGAGCGCCGACAGCCTGTCCCACGTTCACCGAGAATCCACGCTGCGACAAAATCAGGCATGCTTCAAGCCATCGACAACCGTTCCCGGCATCGCCAGACGACGCGCGACGTAACCGTCGGCTCGACATACCGCCCGATTCCCGACCCTTTCAACCCCCTTGCCGATACAAGGCACCCGACATGATCACGCATGCCGCACGGGTTCACGCATTCAGCATCAACGGGCAACGCGGCAACGCCGCAATCGTGTTCGCAACCAGCACGCACGAACGAGTAGACGTCGACGCCTGCGCAGCGACGGCCGACCGCCTGCAATGCGAAGTCACCTGGATCCGGCGCGACGCGACACCGCGCGGAAGCGGCTTGCGCTTCTTCACGCCGGGCGGCGAGATCGCGTTCTGCGGTCACGGCACGCTCGCCGCGGCCGCGTGGCTCGCCGCGCGCGACGGCGGCGCAGCCGCGCAGGTGTTCGACGTCGGCGGCGCACCGATCCGCGTCGAGCAGGATGCGCACGGGCGCTGGTCGTACCTGCAGGAAGCGGGCGGCTCGGAGCCGGTCGACGGCGACGCGCTCGTCGACGCACTGGCCGCGCTCGGCCTGCGCAACCCGGACGCGCTGCGCGCGGCCGGCGCGGCGCTCGCGCGCTCGATCGGCGCGCCGCGCGACAAGCTGTTCGTCGCGTTGCCCGACCCGGCCGCGCTGCGCGACATCGCGCTCGACCCCGCGCGCCGCGACGCGCTGTGCACGCGCCTCGACACGACGGGCCTCTATGCCTACGCGGTGTGCGACGCAGCGGCGCCGCGCCTCGTCGCGCGGCACTTCCCGCTGCGCTGCGGCATGCAGGAGGACATGTCCACCGCCGGCATCGCGCCGACCGTGGTGCGCCACGCGGGCTTCGCGGCCGCGGGCGGCGACGTCGTCATCGACCAGGGCGGCCCGGATTGCGGGAACGCGCGCCTCGTCGTGGCGGCCGGCACGGGCTCGGCGCGGCGCGTCGCGGGCGAGTGCGTGATCGTGCGTGAGATGCCGCTCGCCGGCGTCGTCGCTGCGTTGCACTGAACGCGCCTTGCCGGCCGCATTGCGGCGTCGCGCGTCACTTGTTTGGCTCGGCCAAACGGCGTTCCGTGCTCCTTGCACGCGCCCCGAAGGAAGTCCCCTTGGGGGACAGCCGGCAGGACGTTCGCAAGCCCGTTATTAGCGTGACCAGGCCCTACCGGCTCCACATCACCGCGTGCGTCGCACCGGTCGACGTCGTGGCTTCGCCCACCACCTGGCCGAGTTCGTTGATCCCGGCCGCCTGGCTGCGATGGCCGCCGGGCAGTGTGCCGAGATCGGTCATCACGCCGTTCTCGATCAGGATCGCGTGCATGTCCCCGTCGGCGGTATCCGCGAAGCCGACCACCTGCCCGCGGTTGTTGATCCCGGTCGCCGAACTGTAGCTGCCGCCCGGCAGCGTGCCGAGATCGATCATCGTGCCGCGCTGGTACAGGAACGCATGGGTGCTGCCGCTCGCGACGGTCGCGTCGCCCGCCACCTGGCCGCGATCGTTGATCGCGTTCGCATAGCTGTACTTGCCGCCCGGGAGCGTGCCGAGATCGGTCATCACGCCCTTGTCGTACAGGAACGCATGGGGCGGCTCGTGAATGTGCGCGCCGCGCCCGGCCGTGCCGACCACCTGCCCGCGGTTGTTGATCGCCGTCGCGCTGCTGTCGAAGTAGCCCGGCAGCGAGCCGAGGTCATGGAAGTGTCCGTTGTCGTACAGGTATGCATGGCCCTCGCCGTGCGGCCCGTTGTACAGGGTGCCGACCACTTGCCCCCGGCCGTGCTGGTTGATGCCGGCGGCGTCGCTCGCGAAGAAGTCCGGCGGGAAGCCGAGATCCGTCATCAGGCCGCCGTCGTACAGGAATGCGTGCGACGGCTGGCGCGACACGGTGCTCGGGCCCGCGTCGCCGCTGCCGACCACCTGCCCGCGCGCGTTGATCCCGTATGCGAGGCTGACGTCGCCGCCCGGCAGCGTGCCGAGGTCGATCAGCGCGCCTTGCCGGTACAGGAACGCGTGGATGACCACCCCGTCCGGCGCGATCGACGCCCGCCCGACCACCTGGCCGCTGTCGTTGATCGCGGTGGCCGAGCTGTATGCGCCGCCGGGCAGCGTGCCGAGATCCTGGATCGCGAGCGTCTGCGCGGCGGCAGGCTGGATCGCATGGAACGAGAGCAGGGCGAACATCGTCACGGCACGGGAGATGCTGTATCCATGGGCGAAACCCTTGCATGCGAGAGACATGGTTCACTCCTTCGGACGGAGGCGGACGCGCGACGGGGCGTGGCGGCCGGCGCACGTGCAGGCCGGTGAATCGGATCGCGATATGCATGAAACGCGCCATGCCCGTCCGCGCGGCGATCGCGCGCGTGCGGCGCTGCGGGCAAGTCGAAAGCGTTTCATCGCGGCAACGCAGCAGGCGCTATCCGGTGCATCGCGGCATCCGCTAGAGCACCCCCTCTGATGCGGCATCGCACTGCGGCATAAAACTGTCATCCAGGGTGTTATTCGCACTTCATGCGCGGCAGCCCGCATGGCGTTCGCACAGGCCGCCGCGCTGCGCCGATTCGCCTGCCGGGCAAGGCTGGCGCGGCAGGCGGCGTTGCCATACGCAAGCTGCCGCGCCGCATCGATCACGCCACGCCGCATGCGCGGCATTCAAGCGACGAATGTGTGCATCGCAACAATCCATTTCATCCGACGCAATCGAAACGGTAAGGTGAACGCACGTTCGAAATTCAGCGAACCACGCGAATCATGTTGCACATCCCTTACACGACGACGCCATGAAACCGACACCCGATCGACGCGAGCATGCGACCCAACCGGCCCCTTCGGCCGGCCCGCGCCTGCCCGCGCGGCTGGTGGGCCCGATCGTGCTCGGCACGCTGTTGAACGCGCTGAACTCGTCGATGATCGCGGTCGCGCTCGTCAGCATCCAGCAGGCATTCGCGCCGGCCGGCGCGGCGCATGCGCGCACCGACACGATGTGGCTCGTGTCGGGCCTGTATCTCGCGACGGCCGTCGGCCAGCCGACGATGGGGCGGCTCGCCGACCGCTTCGGCGCGAAGCGGATCTTCTGCATCGGCCTCGCGATCGTGCTGGCCGCGTCGGCGCTCGCGCCGTTCGCGCCGACGCTCGGCTGGCTGATCGCATCGCGCGTCGCGCTCGGCCTCGGCACGTCGGCCGCGTATCCGGCCGGCATGGCGATGATTCGCGCGTGGTCGCAGCAGCATGCGAACGGTGCGACGCCGACGGGCGGCCTCGGTGCGATCTCGGTCGCGGCGCAGGTGGCCGTCGCGTTCGGGCCGCCGCTCGGCGGCGCGCTCGTGCAGTTCGCGGGCTGGCGCGCGATCTTCTGGATCAACGTGCCGATCGTGCTGGCCGCGTTCCTGCTCGCGTGGCTGTGGATCCCGGCCGACCCCGCGTGGCGCGGCGCGTCCGCGCACCGCACGCTGCGGGCCACGCTGCGAGAACTGGATCTGCCCGGCGTCGCGCTGTTCGTGCTGACGCTCGCGAGCCTGCTGCTGTTCCTGCAGTCGGTGTCGCGCGAGCCCGACTGGCTGCTGCTCGCCGCGACGCTCGTGCTGTGTCCGCTGCTGATCCATCGCGAGCGGCAGGCCGCGACGCCGCTGATCGACATCCGCATGCTGGCCGACAACCGCGCGCTGCTCGGCACCTACCTGCGCTGCATCGGCACCTACGCGGTGTTCTACGCGATCTTCTACGCGCTGCCGATGTGGCTGCAGGAGGCGAAGCGCCTGTCGGCGGCCGACGCGGGCCTCGTGATGCTGCCGATCGCCGGCATCGGCACGGTGGCGACGATGCTCGCGACCCGCATCGCGCACCGCCGCGGCTCGCGGCCGGTGCTGATCATCGGCTCCGCGATGCTGTGCGTCGGCAGCGTCGTGATGAGCCTGATGACCAGCAGCCTGCCGGTCTGGTCGATCGTGCTGCTGTCGATCGTGTTCGGCGTGCCGAACGGCTTCAACAACCTCGGCAACCAGGCGACGCTCTACCAGAGCGCGCCGCACGACCGGATCGGCACCGCGTCGGGGCTGTACCGCACCGCGCAGTACGTCGGCGGCAGCCTGTCGTTCGCGCTGGTCGGCCTCGCGCTCGGCCATCCGGCGAGCGATCGCGGCTTGCGCGAGCTGGCCATCGTGCTGGCCGTGATCAGCGTGCTGCTCTTGCTCAACGCGGCGTCGAGCCGGCATCTCGACGGCGCGGCGTCTTCTTCCGTTCCACAACAAAAGTGAGGCTTTCGACATGTCCATTCCGACGCTCAACCGCACGGTTGCCCTGGTGGCGATCGACCTGCAGAACGGCATCGTGTCGCTGCCGGTCGTGCCCTACACCGGCGCGCAGGTGGTGGCCACGACGGTGCAGCTCGCCACCGCGTTCCGCGCGCTGCAGCTGCCCGTGATCTACGTGCACACGAGCTACCAGCCGGACGGCGGCGTGGCATTGAAGGTGAAGACCGACGCGCCGTCGGCGCCGCCGAATCTCGACCCGAACTGGAGCGCGTTCGCGCCGGCGCTCGGCGTGCAGCCGTCCGACATCGTCGTGACGAAGCACCAGTGGGGCGCGTTCACCGGCACCGACCTGGACGTGCAGCTGCGCCGCCGCGGCGTCACCGATGTCGTGCTGACCGGCATCGCGACCAACATCGGCGTCGAATCGACGGCGCGCCAGGCTTACGAGAACAACTACAACGTCGTCGTCGTCAGCAACGCGGTGAGCACGTCGTCGACCGACGCGCAGCACTTCGCGCTGACGCAGATCTTCCCGAAGCTCGGGCAGGTCGCCGCAGCGGCCGACGTGGAGGCGGCACTGGAGCAGGCCCTGGCGCGCTGAGCGGCGCGAACCGTTCGGCATGCCACCTAGTCATTAACCGAGGAATGACGATGATCAAGACCGATGCATGGGTGCTTTACGCAGGACCGGAACCGGGCAAGCAGCACGCGCCCGTCGCGGGCGAGCTGCGGCGCGAAACCTTCGAGTTTGCCGACCTGGCCGCCGACGAGGTGCTCGTCGAGCCGCTGTACGGGTCGTGGGAAGCGAACCTCGACCATGCGCTGTCGCGCAACCCGGTCGACATCTGCCGCCAGCGCCGCGAGGACAAGATCGTGCTCGGCAACGGGGCGCTGGTGCGGATCGCGGAGCGCGGCAGCGGCGTGACGTCGCTGACGGAAGGCGAGATCTGCATGGTGATGCCGTTCGGCAAGCGCGACGAATACGGGTTCGCGGAACTCGTCTACGCGTACGATGCGCCGGGCACGATCGGCGTGATGGCGCAGCGCACGAAGATGCGCGCCGACAACCTCGTGCCGGTGCCGACCGACAGCCGCCATTCGCTGCTGCAATGGGCGACCTACGGCCGCTACTTCACCGCGTGGGACAACTGGAAGGTGGCGTCGGCGTGCTGGCGCTCGCAGTTGCCGGACGTCGACCCGGCCGACTACCTGGTGTTCGGCTGGGGCGGCGGCACGACGCTCGCCGAGCTGCAGCTCGCGAAGCGCGAGGGCTTTCGCGTCGCGATGACGGCGAGCAACGACCGCCGCCTCGAGGAGCTCGCGAAGCTCGGCATCACGCCGGTCGACCGCCGCAAGTTCCCGAACCTCGCGTACGACGACGCACGCTACAAGAGCGATCCCGAGTACCAGGCGAGCTACCGCGAGTCGGAGCGCGTGTTCGCGGAGACGATCGCCGAGCTGAGCGGCGGGCGCGGCGTCGCGATCTTCCTCGACAACCTCGGCGGCGCGCTGTATCGCGCGACGATGCGCGTGGTCGGCCGCACCGGCATCGTGACGACGGTCGGCTGGAAGACCGGCATGCGCCTGTGGAACCTGCGCGCGACGGAATGCATCAACCGCCGCCTGCACATCCATACGCACGCATGGCGCTACGACGACAGCATCACGATCCGCGACTTCCAGGAATCGACCGGCTGGATCGGCCAGGAGCCGACCGAGATCTTCGATTTCGACGAGGTGCCGAAACTGGCGGCCGATTACCTGAACGGGAAGATCCAGTCGTATTTCCCGATCTACCGGATCAACGCCGTCTGACAGGCAGGGTGCGCGCCGCGTTCGCTTCGCTGCATGATGATTAGTCATGCAGATGATGGCGACGCGCGGCGCGCCGTTCGATTTCTTTGCATGGAGAACGCCATGGCCTCTGTGGAAGCCGAGGATGTCGACGCCGGCACGGCGTCGGAAAGCACCCGGCCGGCGCCGCTCGACGGCATTCGCGTGATCGACGCCGCGACGCTGTTCGCGGGCCCGCTCGCCGCGACGATGCTGGCCGACTACGGCGCGGACGTGATCAAGGTCGAGCACCCGGACGGCGACCCGGCGCGCAAGTACGGCGCGCGCCGCGACGACGTGCCGCTGTGGTGGAAGGTGCTCGCGCGCAACAAGCGGGCGGTCACGCTGAATCTCGGCACGCCCGATGGCCAGCGGCTGTTTCGCGAGCTGGCCGCGCAGGCGGACGTGGTGGTCGAGAACTTCCGGCCCGGCACGCTGGAGCGCTGGGGGCTCGGCTACGACGTGCTCGCCGCGCTCAACCCGCGGCTCGTGCTCGTGCGGGTGACGGGCTTCGGCCAGTTCGGCCCGTATGCGAGCCGCCCCGGCTTCGGCACGCTCGCCGAGGCGATGAGCGGGCTCGCGTCGGTCACCGGCGAGGCCGACGGGCCGCCGCTGCTGCCGTCGTTCCCGCTCGCGGACACCGTCGCGGGGCTGAACGCCGCGTTCGCGATCATGACGGCGCTGAAGGCGCGCGAGCGCACCGGGCGCGGGCAGGTGGTCGATCTCGCGATCATCGAGACGATGCTCGCGGCGATGGGCGCGCAGATCGCGAGCTACGACCAGACGGGCAAGGTGCCCGCACGCACCGGCAACCGCTCGCCGAACAATTCGCCGCGCGGCGTGTACCGCACGGCGGACGGCAAGTGGGTCGCGCTGTCGACGTCCGCGCACAGCATCGCGGAGCGCGTGATGCACCTGGTCGGCCGCGCGGACTTGATCGACGCGCCGTGGTTCGCGAACGGCGTCGAGCGCGCGAAGCACGCGGACGAGCTGGACGCGGCCGTGGGCGGCTGGATCGCGCAGCGCACGCGCGACGACGTGATCGCCGAGTTCGAGCGCGCGCAGGCGGCGGTTGCGCCGATCTACGACGTCACCGACGTGCTCGACGATCCGCAGTACGCGGCGCTCGGCTCGGTCGTGTCGGTGCCGGACACGGAGCTCGGCGCATTCCGCACGCACAACGTGCCGTTCCGGCTGTCCGATACGCCCGGCGCGATCCGCTGGGGCGGCCCGCCGCGCGGCACGCACAACGACGAAGTATTCGGCGCATTGGGCCTGGAGCGGCGCGAGATCGCCGATTTGACCGAACGAGGCGTGATATGAAAACCAGCGCGACTTACCGCAGTTACCTGTACGTGCCCGCGCACAAGGCGCAGGTCGTGGAGAAGGCGTATGCGAGCGAAGCCGATGCCATCGTGCTCGACCTGGAGGATGCCGTGCCGGCCAGCCACAAGGCCGAAGCACGCAAGGCGGCTGCCGCGATTCTCGCGGACGGCCCGCCGAAGCCGACGTACGTGCGGATAAACCCGATCGCGAGCCCGTGGTGCCGCGACGACGTCGACGCGATCGCGCAGCCCGCGCTGAAGGCGCTGCGCCTGCCGAAGTGCGACCTGCCGCAGCACATCCAGGAAGTGGCGGGCTGGCTCGACGCGCTCGGCTGCGACGCGGGAATCCAGATCCTGATCGAATCGGCGTACGGCGTCGAGACGGCCTACCCGCTCGCCACCGCGTCGCCGCGGCTGGAGCGCATCGGGCTCGGCGAGAGCGACCTGCGCGCCGACCTGCAGATCGGCGTCGACAACTTCACGCTCGAGGTGTGCCGCGCGCGCTGCGTCGTGGTGTCCCGCGCGGCCGGGCTGGCCGGGCCGATCCAGACCGTCTATCACACGCTGCCCGATCTCGACGGCCTGAAGGAATCGACGCTGCGCGCGAAATCGATGGGCTTTCTCGGCCGCTTCGCGATCCATCCGTCGCAGCTCGCGGTGATCAACGACGTGTTCACGCCGTCGGAGGACGAGATCCGCGCGGCCGAGCGCGTGCTGGAGGCGGTGGACGCGGCGGCGGGCAAGGAATCGGCGTCGTCGGTGTTCGTGCTGCCGGACGGCCGCGTGGTCGCGCCGCCGCTGATCGCGAACGCGCGCGTGACGCTCGCGCTCGCGAACAATCTTCGACTCAGTGGAGCGCTGGCATGAGCACGCCCGACACGATTTCCGCCCCCTCCGCCGCGCGCGCCGAACGGCCGGCGGCGGCCCGCCCCGGCGCGGGCGACGCGGCGCTGCCGCCCGACGGCATCGTCGCCGCGCTCGGCCACTTCGCGGCGGCGGCGCGCGCCGACGGGCTGAGCCGCACGCTGCGCGCCGAGGCTGCCGCGCGCGTGCTCGACGTGGTCGGCAACAGCCTGATCGCGCACGGCGAGCCGGTCGCGCAGTCGGTGCTGCAGGTCGCGCGGCGCTGGGCCGGCAGCGGCCGCGCGAGCGTGATCGGCGCGCCGGACCGGCTGCCGGCCGCGAGCGCCGCGCTCGTCAACGGCACGCTCGCGCATGCGATGGATTTCGACGATTCGCACATGCTGTCGGTGCTGCATCCGAGCGCGTCGGTGATCCCGGCCGCGCTCGCCGCCGCGCAGGCGAGCGGCGCGTCGGGCGCGGCGCTGCTCGACGCGATCACGGTCGGCACCGAGATCTGCATCCGGCTCGGCGTGGCCGCGTACAACGCGCGGCTCGGCAATTCGGTGTTCTTCGAGCGCGGCCAGCATGCGACGTCGATCTGCGGCACGCTCGGCGCGGCGGCCGCCGCGGCGATGCTGTTCGGGCACGACGCCGCGCAGATCGCCGCCGCGCTCGGGATCGCCGCGAGCATGGGCGCGGGGCTGCTCGAAGCGAACCGCACCGGCGGCTCGGTGAAGCGGATCCACTGCGGCTGGGCCGCGCATGCGGGCGTGAGCGCGGCGGAACTGGCCGGCGCGGGCGTGACCGCGCCGCCCACCGCGCTCGAAGGCCGCTTCGGCTTCTTCCACGCGTGGTGCGGCGACCTGGCCGACGCCGGCGCGGTGCTGCGCGACCTCGGCGACGAATGGGAAACGAGCCGGATCATCTTCAAGCCGTATCCGTGCAACCACTTCACGCATCCGGGCATCGACGCGGCGCTGCAGCTGAAGGCGGACGGCGTGACGGCCGACGACGTGGTGTGGGCCGAGCTGCGGGTCGCGACCTCGACGCTGCGCACGATCGGCGAGCCGGCCGAGCTGAAGGCGAACCCGCCGAACGGCTATGCGGCGGCGTTCTCGGGGCCGTACACGGTCGCGGCCGCGCTGCTCGGCGGCGGCGGGCTCGGCGTGTGGTTCGACGATTTCGACGACGCGCGCGCGCAGGAGCCCGCGCGGCGCGCGCTCGCCGCGAAGGTGCGCTGCGTCGCCGATCCGTGGTGCGACGCGCGCTTCCCGAATTTCCTGCCGGCCGTGCTGCGCGTGAAGCTGCGCGACGGCGAGGAGCGGGAGGTGCGGATCGAGTCGAGCAAGGGCACCAACGCGCGGCCGCTCACCGAGCAGGAGCTCACCGCGAAGTTCGTGCTGGCGGCGAGCTCGGCGATCGGCATGACGCGCGCGCTGGCGCTGCGCGACGCGGTGCGCGAACTCGTGGACGACGCGCCGCTCGATGCGCTCGCCGCACTGACGTCCGGCGTGCGGCCTCACGCCGGTCAGCCGGGAGGGCTCGCATCTTGAACGCACCGCGCTGGAACAAGCGGCCGCCCGGCTCGAACTGGGGGGATTTCGGCCCGGACGACCAAAAGGGGCGGCTGAACTGGCTGACCCCGGAGAAGGTGCGGCAGGGCGTGGCCGAGGTGCGCGCCGGGCTGTCGTTCTCGCTGAGCCTGCCGCTCGACGTGCCGCGCGGCGGCGGGCTGAACGCGCGGCGCCGGCCGCCGGCGATCATGCCGGCGCTGCTCGGCGGCAAGCCGTACTTCGGCTATCGCGCCGACGAACAGGTGGCGAACGCCACCGATGTGGTCTGCGACGATTCGTTCTGCATGCACTCGCAGTTCTCGACGCAGTGGGACGGCTTGTCGCACGTGGGCGGCCTGTTCGACGCGGACGACGACGGCGTGCCCGAGATCGTGTTCTACAACGGTTTCCGGATGGGCGAGCACCTGCGGGTGCCGCAGGAGGGCGATGCGGCGGGCGGCGCGCGCGCGCTCGGCATCGAGGTGATGGCGCAGACGGGCGTGCAGGGGCGCGGCGTGCTGATCGACCTGCGGCGCCACTTCGGCGACGCGCGCACCAAGGTCGGCTTCGACCAGCTGATGCGCGTGATGGACGCGGACGACGTGCGGGTCGAGCGCGGCGACATCGTCTGCCTCCACACCGGCTTCGCCGACCTGCTGCTGCACGACGACGGCGGTTCACCGGCGACGGTCGGCAGCGCCTGCGTGCTGGACAGCAGCGACGTGCGGCTGCTGCGCTGGATCGACGAATCGGGCCTCGCCGCGCTCGCGGCCGACAACCATGCGATCGAGGAGCGTCCGTACAACGCGCAGCCGCTCGCGCAGCCGGGCGCGCTGATGCCGCTGCACGAGCTGTGCCTGTTCAAGCTCGGCATCCACCTCGGCGAGCTGTGGCACCTGACGCCGCTCGCCGGCTGGCTGCACGCGCACCGCCGAAACCGGTTCCTGCTGACTGCGCCGCCGCTGCATCTGCGCGGGGTGGTCGGCTCCCCGGTGAATCCGGTCGCGACCGTTTAGGGCCCGTTCCCGCTCATAACGGGCTTGCGCTGGCGGCCAGCCCCACTATGGAGTTTTTGTCACATTCGCAAGCCCGTTATGAGCGGGAACAGGCCCTGGCGCGGGCGGCGGGTTTGTGGCGGCCGCCGCCCGTCTTTTTTTGCGCTGCAACCCGATCGCACAATATGGAAAACCAATTGCCGATTGGCGAGCGAATCGGAAAAATCAGGGCGTAGAACCGGATTTAATTTAAAAAACCATCCAATATCGGCGGCTATAGAAAAATTATCCGCGCGTCAAGATTGGACTATTCTTGTGCATTGCACTAAATATCAGGGTAATTCTCTAATTGCGTTAACGCGTAATTAGGGTTCGGTGATTAACCTGTTTAGTGGATGGTCACAATCATGAATCTTCGATCGATCGACTTGAACCTGCTGGTGATACTCGACGCGCTGCTGACGGAGAAGCAGGTCACGCGGGCCGGCCTGAAGATCGGCCTCACGCAGCCGGCCGTCAGCAACGCGCTGTCGCGCCTGCGCTACGTGTTCAAGGACGAGATTCTCGCGCGCACCACCCTCGGCATGGAATTGACGCCGCGTGCGCAGGCGCTCGTGCTGCCGGTTCGGCAGATCATGCAACAAATCGAGTCATTATTTGAATCGGATTATCAATTCAATCCGTATACGTCGGAGCGTCATTTCACGGTCCGCATGTCGGATCTCACCGAATTGCTGATGTTGCCCGCCTTGTTGCGCCTCATGCGGCTGACGGCCCCGCATATCGGCATGGACGTCGTGCACCTGAGCGCGGCCAAGACCGCCGACGCGCTCGAAGCGGGGCGGCTCGACCTGGCGATCAGCGCGGGCATCGCGCATTCGGGCACGCTGTCGTCGCAAACGGTGTTTCAGGACCGGCTCGTCTGCGTGCTGAGCCGCAGCCATCCGGAGGCGGAGCGGCCGCTGACGCTCGAGCGCTTCCTCGCGCTCGACTTCCTCAACGTGTCGATCAACCCGGTGGACCACAGCCTGATCGACAACCAGCTCGCGAACATGAACTTCACGCGGCGCATCGCGCTGAACGTGCCGCACTGGCTCGTCGTGCCGAACATGCTCGACGCGCTGCCGTACGCGGTGATCATGTCGGAGCGGCACGCGCTGAGCCTCGACGATGCGCGGCTCGTGATCCGCGAGCTGCCGCTGCCGATGGAGCCCGTCACCTGGTCGCTGTACTGGCACCGCCGCTATGACGCGAGCAACGCGCATGCGTGGCTGCGCAACTGCATCGTCGAGGTCGCGGAATCGCTCGAGCAGGACGTTACGGCGGCGGCGTAGCGCGCCCTCCGCCATTCGCCGTTAGCCGTTAGCTGCCGCCGTGCCGCCGCTCAGCCTCAGCCTCAGCCGACCACCAGCAGCGACGGCAGCGCCGCGACGTCGGGCTGTTCGTCGAGCCGCCACAACGCCGACGCCGTGCCGCCGTGCCGCCGCTCAGCCTCAGCCGACCACCAGCAACGACGGCAGCGCCGCGACGTCGGGCTGTTCGTCGAGCCGCCACAACGCCGACGCCGTGCCGCCGTGCCGCCGCTCAGCCTCAGCCGACCACCAGCAACGACGGCAGCGCCGCGACGTCGGACTGTTCGTCGAGCCGCCACAAGTAGTCGAGCGCCGCGCGCGTCTGCGCGTCGCGCCAGTGCCGCCGGCAGTTCTTCGCGAACTTCGCTTCGTAGTCGCCGCGCTGCATCGGCCGCGTCGGCGAGCCGGGCAGGTCGTCCACCTGCTTCGTGAAGATCGCGCCGTCGTCGCGCACGGCCGTCACGCGGTTCGGTGCCTGCGCCGGATAGCGGGCGGTCAGCGCCGGGTCCGCGTGCACCGTGACCTTGTCGATCAGCACGCGCAGCGCCGGATCGTGCAGCGCGTCGTGCCGGTAGCTCTCGGTCGTGATGTCGCCGTCGAGCATCGCGCGCGCGACGATGTACGGCAGGCTGTGGTCGGCGGTCTCGTGGGTCGACGGCGCCCATTTCTCGCGGTCGCGGCCGGCCGTCACGTAGCCGACCTCGGTCGTGTGGATCTCGATGCGGCGGATCCGGCGCAGGTCGCCGATCTGTGATGCGACGTCGAGCGCCGCCGGGATCGCCGTCTGCGTGAGCCCCTGCGCCGGATAGAACTTCACGAAGCACTTGCCGATCCGGAACGCGCCGCCGCGCCCGCCGAATTCGCCCGTGTCGATGGCGAACGGCCCCGACACCTGCGGGAAGAACCCGGCCATCCCCTCGAAGATCGGCGACGGGCCCGTGAGCCCGGCGCGCGCGAGCTGCGTGGAGAACACCGCATTGCGCGCGGCGTCCGCATCGGCGAGCGCCTTCCAGTTCGACAGCTCCTGCACGCGCGTCTGGTTCAGCGCGAGATGGCTGTTGATCGACAGGCTGATCGCCTGCACGAGCTGCGGCGCGGGCAGGCGCATCAGCTTGCCGGCGGCGAGCGCGACGGCCGGCAGGCTGTAGCACGTGTGATCCCAGCCGCGCGGGCTGATCGCGGCGGCGTCCATCAGCCGGCAGGCGATCTCGTACGCGATCGCGATCGACAGGATCAGCTCGCGGCCGCTCGCGTGCTGCGCTTCCGCGACGGCGAGGCACGCGGACATGTTGTCGCTCGGGTGGCCGGTCTCCTTGCCGGCGTACGCGTCGTTGAAATCGAAGTAGCGCAGCGCGGTGCCGGTCGCGAAGGCCGCGAGATCGGGGCTCGTGCGCTGCGCGGTGCCGATCACCGTCGCGACGCCGCCGGGCGACGCGAGCGCCGCGTCGCGCGCGATGCGCACCGGCCGTTCGTCGTGCGCGGCGATCGCGCAGCCGAGCGCGTCGATCAGGTGCGCCTTGACCGTCTCGACCGTGGCGGCGTCGAGGTCGTGGTATTGCAGCCCGGCCGCGTAGTCGGCGAGCTGTTGCGCGAGGTCCGGGCGGCCGTTGCGCGGGTCGGCCGCGGGCGATGCAGCGGCGCGGCCGAAGGGCAGCGCGAGCGCGGCGCCGGACAGCGTGGAAAGGAAGTGGCGGCGGTTCATTTTGGAAAACTCCGAAGGTTCCTGAAGCTGGGGGAGAGGCAATGGGCTCAGAACGCCTTGCGCATGCCGAGCGCGACGCCCACGCTGCTGGCGCGGCCGGCGGCGAGCGTGTAGTGCAGGAAGTTGTAGTTGTAGTTGTCGAAATCGAGCGCGGCGCGGCGCACGTAGCCGCCCGCCAGGTACAGCGTCGTGGCTTTCGACACGAAGTAGTTCAACTGCAGCGTGACCTGCTGCGGGTTGGCCGGCTGCGGCTTGCCCGCCTGCGCGTTCGCGGGGTTCTGCGCGTGGATGTCCTCGTAGTAGAACGCGCCGATCGCCTGCAGGAAATCGCTGATGCTGTAGCGCATGCCGGCCCACCAGAACGTGTAGCGCGTGACGACCGACGGCGTGTTCACGCCGCTCTGGCCGTGCACGACACCGGCCATCAGCTGCGCACGGTCGAACCGCACGATCGTGGACGCCGCGTAGCGGCGGAAATGCGCGAAGCCGCCCGGCTGCGGCGTGTGGACGTCGTCGAACGCGGCGGCGAACGAGAACGCGCCGCCCGCATAGTCGAAGCCCGCGCCGTATGCGGCGTTCGACTGGAATGCGCCCGGCGTGTTGCCGAACGCGTAGTGCGTTTCGAGCGTCAGCGCGCCGACCTTCGCGATGTACTTGGCGACGTTGTTCTCGCGGAAGTTGACGCCGACGACTGCGCCGGCCGGCTCGTACAGCGTCGAATACGCGCCGGTCGGCGAGTAGCGCTCCATGATGTCGAACAGCGTCGAGTACTGGCGGCCGAGCCGCAGCGCGCCCCAGCGTTCGTGCTGCAGCGCGACCCACGCGGAGCGGTCGAAGCCGCCGCCGCCGGTGGCGCTGCCGTTGTTCAGGTTGAAGCCGCTTTCGAGCCGGAACGCCGCCTGCCAGCCGCCGCCGAGATCCTCGACGCCCTTCAGGCCCCAGCGCGAGCCGCTCTTGCCGCCCGACGCCATGCGCACCTGCGACACCGACGACTTGTCGCCGGGCGCGGCCTGGTGCGTGAGGAATTCGGTGTAGATATCGGCGATGCCGTACAGCGTCACGCTGCTCTGCGCGCAGGCGCCGGCCGATACGAGGCCCAGTCCGCACAATGCGGACATCCGCTTGCCCATGGGTCGTCTCCTTTGGGGTGGTTTTTTTGTTGATGCGCCGTGCGGGTCGGGCGGCACGGCGGTGCTGCGGGGGCGCCGCTATCCGGGCCGGGCGGCGAACGAGCGGCCCGGCGCGCGGTGGCGCGAACGGAGCGGGGCGGCGCGGGCGGACGGGCGCATCGCGGCGTAACCGTGCACGCTCAGCGCGCGCGCGCCTGCACGGCCGCGTGGCGCGCGAGCACGCGCTTTGCGCGCGCGACGCCCGGCGCGTCGACCATCCGGCCGTCGACGCGCAGCGCGCCGCGCCCGCTGTCGCGGGCGTCCTCGTATGCGGCGAGCACCGCGCGCGCGTCGCGCACCGCGTCGTCGTCAGGCCGGAACGCGCGGTTCAGCGCATCGACCTGCAGCGGGTGAATGCAGGTCGCGCCCGCATAGCCGAGCGCCGCGGATGCGCGCGCGATGCGCTCGAACGCGTCGAGGTCGCGCAGCTCGTCGAGGCCGCCGATCAGGCCGAGCGGCAGGATGCCGGCGGCCCGCGCGGCGATGATCAGCAATTGCTTCGGCACGCGCAGCACGTCGGCGCCGGCGTCGCTCTCGCAGTGCAGCGCGAAATCGCCGCCGCCGAGCATCATCGCGACGACCCGCGACGACGCGCGCGCGATCCGGTCCATCGCCTGGAAGGCCTGCGGCGTCTCGACGATCGCGACGATCCGCGTGCCGCCGGGCATCGCGCCGGCGCCTTCCTCGAGCGTGCCCAGCAGCTCGTCGATCGCCTCGACGTGCGAGCCGCCGCGCACCTTCGGCAGCACGACGCCGTGCGCGCCGGCCCGCACGGCCGCGCGCAGGTCCGGCACGAGCAGGTCGAGCGGGCCGTTCGCGCGCACCAGCACGTCGCGGCCGGCGGCGCGCAGCATCGGCACCGCGTCGGCGAGCGCGTCGCGGGCCGCCTGCTTGTGCTCGGGCGGCACGCTGTCCTCGAGATCGAGGATCAGCGCATCGGCGTCGCTGGCGGCCGCCTTCGCGACGAAACGGGGGACGTGGGCGGGCACGTAGAGCAGCGAGCGCCAGACAGGTTGCGGCGACGAATTCATCGTTGTTCTCGTAAAAATGAAAGTCACTTTCATTTTTGTGATGGATGCCCCCATTCGTCAAGATTATCGTTAACGCCTAGATTCAAGGGACTTTGAAAGAAAATGAAGCGCCGACGCCGGTCGAATTCATGTTGATGTCATCGACGTTCTGCGTATAATGAAAGTGACTTTCATTTTTCAAGATGCCGGCCGGCGCCTCGCGGGAGGGGCGGCACGGCATCGCCAGAGGTGCATATGAGCAAGGTGGAGACAGGCAATCCGGCGGAAGGCGGCGTGGCCGCGGTCAATCGCGCACTCACGGCGCTGCTCGCGTTCGGCAGCGCGCCGGGCGGGCTGATGCTCGCGCAGGTGAGCGAGGAGACGGGCCTGAACATGAGCACGCTGCTGCGGATGTTCGAATCGCTCGAGCAGTTCCGCTTCATCAAGCGGCTGCCCGACGGGCGCTACGTGCTGGGGCCGGCGGTGTTCCAGCTCGGCATGATGTACCGCGAGTCGTTCCAGCTGCGCGAGTACGTGATGCCGATCCTGTCGACGCTGTCGGCGGACACCGGCGAGACGGCCGCGTTCTACGTGCGCGAAGGCGACCAGCGCGTGTGCCTGTTCCGCATCCAGGCGCAGCGTTCGGTGCGCACGCATTTGCGCGAGGGCGACCGCTTTCCGCTCGACGTCGGCGCGGCCGGGCGCGTGCTGCTCGCGTTCTCCGGCACGCGCGGCGGCGATTACGAGAAGACGGCCGAGCAGGGCTATGCGGTGTCGATCGCCGAGCGCGACCCGGAGAGCGCGGCGATCGCGTGTCCGGCGTTCGGCGTCGGCCGCGTGCTGAGCGGCGCGATCTCGCTCGGCGTGCCGCGCTACCGCTTCAACAAGAAGGTGCTCGCCGACTATCTGCCGCGCGTGCAGGCGGCCGCCGCCGAGCTGACGCACGCGCTGGGCGGCGACCTGCCCGCGGCCGGCGGCGCGTTCCGCGCGGCCGACCAGCTCGGCGCGCTGCTCGAATAGCGCCGGCGCGCGGCGCGCGCACTCCGCCCCGAACGACACCCACACCCACCAGGAGACACGCATGTTCGTTCCCGATACGCAGGCCGCCGACGCGGCCGGCGCGCGCCGTCGCGCGCCTACCGGCCCGATCCATCCGAAGTCGTTCGACGCCGGCGCGCGCGGGCCGCTGGCGGGCGTGCGCGTGGTCGACCTGTCGCGCCTGATGGCGGGCAACATGCTGAGCGTGCAGCTCGCCGATTTCGGCGCGGACGTCGTGAAGGTCGAGAGCGAGCGCGGCGACACGCTGCGCGCGGTCGGCGCGGGCGGGGTCAGCACCAACTGGAAGGTGTACGGGCGCAACAAGCGCAGCGTGTGCGTCGACCTGCGCGCGCCGGAAGGCCTCGACATCGTGCGGGGGCTGGTGCGCGACGCCGACGTGTTCGTCGAGAGCTTCAAGCCGGGCGTCGCCGAGAAGATGGGGCTCGGCCCGGACGCGCTGCTCGCGATCCGTCCGCAGCTCGTGATCGCGCGCATCTCCGGCTGGGGGCAGACCGGGCCGTTTCGCCACAAGCCGGGCTTCGGCACGCTCGCGGAAGGGTATGCGGGCTTCGCGGCGATCAACGGCTTCGCCGACCGCGAGCCGGTGCTGCCGCCGATGTTCCTCGGCGACATGACGGCCGGGCTGTCCGGCGCGATCGCGGTGCTGGTCGCGCTGCATGCGCGCGACGCGCAAGGCGTGGCCGGGCAGGTGATCGACGTGTCGCTGTTCGAGCCGCTGCTGTCGATCCTCGGGCCGGCCGCGGCGAACTACGCGCTGACCGGCCAGGTGAAGGCGCGCACCGGCAGCCGCTCGTCGAACACCGCGCCGCGCAACGCGTATCGCACCCGCGACGGCAAGTGGCTGTGCCTGTCGAGCTCGACGCAGGCGATGGCCGAGCGGCTGTTCCACGCGATCGGCCGCGCGGACCTGATCGACGATCCGCGCTACGCGACCAACGTGCAGCGCGTGCAGCACGCGGAGGCGCTCGACGCGATCGTCGGCGCGTTCATCGGCGCGCGCGATCTCGATGCCAACCTCGCGTTCTTCGAGGAAGCGGGCGTGACGGCCGGGCCGATCCACGACATCGCGCAGATCGTCGCGGACCATTACGTGATCGAGCGCGAGGCGCTGGTCGAGCTGCCCGACGACGACGTCGGCAGCCTGCCGATGCACAACATCACGCCGCGCCTGTCGGCCACGCCCGGCACGTTCCGCCGGCCCGCGCCCGCGCTCGGCGAGCACAACCGCGAGATCCTGCTGCCGCTGCTCGGCGAGCGCGAATACGAGCGGCTCGCGGGGCTCGGCGTGATTCGTTCGCAATAGGCGCGGCGTCGCGCGACGCGGCCGCGACAGACGGCTGCGCGCGCCGGCCCGCACGCATTGGACATCGCATGGAGGAGACACCCATGAAGCCACGCTGGACCCATCGGCCGCCCGGCTCGAACTGGGGGGATTTCGGCCCGGACGACCAGAAGGGGCGGTTGAACTGGCTGACGCCCGACGCCGTGCTGCGCGGCGTCGCGGAAGTGCGCGAAGGCCGCGTGTTCTCGCTGAGCCTGCCGCTCGACGTGCCGCGCGGCGGCGGGCTGAACGCGCGGCGCCGGCCGCCGGCGATCATGCCGGCGCTGCTCGGCGACAAGCCGTATTTCGGCTATCGCGCGGACGAACAGGTTGCGAACGCAACCGA
Organism: Burkholderia stagnalis; assembly: GCF_039848545.1. NCBI lineage: Bacteria > Pseudomonadati > Pseudomonadota > Betaproteobacteria > Burkholderiales > Burkholderiaceae > Burkholderia > Burkholderia stagnalis. The sequence goes on along the minus strand of NZ_CP156686.1, from coordinate 2,534,097 downwards.
TGTGGTCTGCGACGACGCGTTCTGCATGCATTCGCAGTTTTCGACGCAGTGGGATGCGCTGTCGCACGTTGGTTCGCTGTTCGACGCGGACGGCGGCGGCGACCCGCAGCGCGTGTTCTACAACGGCTACCGGATGGGCGAGCACATCCGCGTGCCGGAAGCCGGTGCGCCGCAGGGCGGCGCGCACGCGCTCGGCATCGAGGTGATGGCGCGCACGGGCGTGCAGGGGCGCGGCGTGCTGGTCGACCTGCGCCGCCACTTCGGCGACGAACGGCGCAAGATCGGCTATGCCGAGTGGATGGCCGTGCTGCGCGCGGACGACGTGACGGTCGAGCGCGGCGACATCGTGTGCGTGCACACGGGGTTCGCCGACCGGTTGCTCGAGGCTGCCGCGCGCGGCGAATCGGGCGAGCAGGGCGCGCCGCACGCGTGCTGCGTGCTCGACGGCGACGATGCGCGGCTGCTGGAGTGGATCGCCGAATCGGGCCTGGCCGCGCTCGCGGCCGACAACCACGCAGTCGAGGAGCGCCCGCACAATGCGCCGCCGCGTGCGCGGCCCGGCGCGCTGATGCCGCTGCACGAGCTGTGCCTGTTCAAGCTCGGCATCCATCTCGGCGAGCTGTGGCACCTGACGCCGCTCGCCGACTGGCTGCGCGCGCACCGGCGCAACCGCTTCCTGCTCACCGCACCGCCGCTGCACCTGCGCGGGCTGGTCGGCTCGCCCGTCAACCCGGTCGCCACCGTGTGAACGTCGCCGCCGCGCGCGAGGCACGCGATACATGCGACGCGCCGGCGGCTCATCGAGGAAACGTCATGTCCCATACCCCTGCGGCGTCGATCGCCGCGCGCATCGACCGGCTGCCCGCGACGGCCAGCATCTGGAAGCTCGTGCTGTTCCTGAGCGTCGGCGGGTTCTTCGAAGTCTACGACCTGTTCCAGATGACCTACCTGCCGCCCGGGCTGATCCGCGACGGCATCTTCCACACCGGCGCGCACGGCGTGCTCGGCATGTCGGACCAGGGCGCGCTCGGCGCGGCGACGTTCGCCGGGCTGTTCATCGGCGAGATGTTCGTGTCGCGCCTCGCCGATCGCTACGGGCGGCGCGCGGTGTTCACCGGCGCGCTGCTGCTCTATACGGCCGCGAGCCTCGCGATGTGCGTGCAGACGAGCGCGCTCGGCATTCTCGTGTGCCGGTTCATCGCCGGCTGCGGCGTGGGCGCGGAGCTGATCACGATCGGCGCGTTCCTGACCGAGCTGGTGCCGAAGGCGGTGCGCGGCCGCGCGTTCGCGGTGTGCTTCGCGGTCGGCTACCTGGCGATGCCGGTGCTCGCGCTGGTGTCGTGGCTGTGGGTGCCGCGCGATCCGCTCGGGCTCGCCGGCTGGCGCTGGGTCGTGCTGCTCGGCGGCAGCGGCGCGGTGGTGGTGTGGTGGCTGCAGTCGCGGCTGCCGGAATCGCCGCGCTGGCTCGTGCTCGCCGGCCGCGAAGCCGAGGCCGAGGCCGTGCTGCAGCGGCTCGAGCAGGCGGTGGCGCGCGAATCGGGCCGGCCGCTGCCGGCCGTGCGGGCGCCGGCCGCCGCGGCGCCGCGCGCGCAGCGCGCGCCGTCGATGTGGGATGCGCGGCATCGCGGCCGCACGGCGATGCTGATCGCGTTCAACGCGTTCCTGAGCATCGGCTTCTTCGGCTTCAGCCAGTGGCTGCCGACGCTGCTCGCCGCGCAGGGCGCGACCGTCACGAAGAGCCTCTGGTATGCGTTCGTGATCGCGTTCGCGTATCCGGTGTCGCCGTTCGTCGCGGGCCTGCTCGCGGACCGCATCGAGCGCAAGTGGCTGATCGTCGCCGCCGCGTTCGGCGTCGCGCTGTTCGGCACCGCGTTCGCGATGGCGTCGCAGGCGGCGTTCGTGATCGCGTTCGGCGTGCTCGTCACGCTGTCGAACACGGTGCTCGCGAGCAACGGGACGGCCTACCAGTCGGAAGTGTTCCCGACCGAGATTCGCGGGCGCGCGCTCGGCTTCGTGCATTCGATCGGCCGGCTGACGGGCATCGCGAGCAGTTTCATCGTCGCGCTGCTGCTCGAGCGCGCGGGCGTGTCGGCGGTGTTCGCGCTGATCGGCGGCAGCATGCTGATCGTGATGCTGTCGATCGGCGTGTTCGGGCCATGCACCAACAACCGCGCGCTCGACGAGATCGCGGACGGCGACGCGGCCGCCGCGCCGGGCGATGCGGCGGGCCTCGACGCGTTGCCGACGCGGCGTTCTTGAACGCCGCCGACGAGCACCGCTCACGCCACTGTGATCACGACCTTGCCGAACGGGCCGCGTTCGAGATGCGCGAACGCGGCCGGCGCATCGTCGAACGCATGGACGTGCTCGACGACGGGCCGGATGCCGTGTTCGTCGAATGCGCGGTTCATCTGTTCGAACGCACGGCGGTGCCCGACCGTAATGCCCTGGACGACCGCCCGCTTCAGCATCAGCGGAAGCGCGGGCAGCACGAGATCGTCGCTGTCGAGAAAGCCGATCTGCGCGATGCGCCCGCCCGGCGCGACGGCCGTCGCGGACTGGCGCAGGTTCGCGCCGCCGACGAGTTCCAGCACGTGATCGACGCCGCGCCCGCCGGTCAGCTGGAGGGCCGCATCCGCCCAGTCGCGCGTGTCCGATGTGTCGATCGACGCATCGGCGCCCAGCGCCATCGCGCGCGCCGCTTTCCCGGCATCGCGCGACGTGACGATCACGCGCGCGCCGAACGCCCGCGCGATCTGCAGCCCGAACAGCGCGACGCCGCCGGTGCCCTGCACCAGCACGGTCTGGCCCGATTGCACGCCGCCCGTCTCGACGAGCGCGAACCAGGCGGTCAGCGCAGCGATCGGCAGCGTCGACGCCGCGGCATCGTCGAGCGACGCGGGCGTGCGCACGGCGGCCTGCTCGCCGAGCGTCACGTATTCGGCGAGCACGCCCGGCAGCGGGCCGCCCAGCGACAGGCCGTGCCGCGTCATCTCGGGCGGCGGGTCGCCGTCGATCCATTGCGTCCAGAAATGGCCGAGCACGCGATCGCCGACGGCAAAGCGCGTGACGTCCGCGCCGACGGCCACGACTTCGCCGGCCATATCCGAGCACGGCACGAACGGCATGGCCGGCAGGTCGGGCAGCAATGCGCCGTCGACCACGAGCGCGTCGCGATAGTTGAGCGACACGGCGCCGACGCGCACCAGCAGCTCGCGCGGCCCCGGCCGGGGCACCGGCACGTCGGCGAGTTCGAGGTGGGGCAAGCCGAACGCCGGCAACTGCCATTGTTTCATCGTCGTGTTCATGGGGTCTCTCGTTGCGGAAGGGAGCGACCGATCTTATGGACGACGCGTTCGCGCGTGTTGCGATATCTTTGCGCATGACTTCCGCCGATTCGTCGCCAATCCCGTGACTTCGAACCTCCATTCGCATCTGCAAGGCATCGCCGCCTTCGTGCATTCCGTCGAAACCGGCAGCTTCACCGCGGCCGCCGCGCGCATGGGCGTGTCGAAGTCGGTGACCGGCAAGAGCGTCGCGCGGCTCGAGGCCCGGCTCGGCGTGCGGCTGCTCAATCGCACGACCCGCAGCCTCGGCATGACGGCCGAAGGGCTCGCGTACTACGACAGTTGCCGCAAGGTGCTCGAGGAGCTGAGCGCGGCGGAGACGCTGCTGGCGTCGAGCATGCGCCGCGTGTCGGGCACGGTGCGGATCAACCTGCCGATCTCGTTCGGGCGCCTGTGCGTCGTGCCGGTGCTGGCGGAGATTGCGCGTGCGCAAGCCGATCTCGACATGAACATTTCGTTCACGGACCGCCGCGTCGACCTCGTCGAGGAGGGCGTCGATCTCGCGATACGCATCGGCGATCCGGGCGATCACGCGAGCCTCGTCGGGCGGCAGCTGTGCATGCAGCGGCTGGTGATCTGCGCGTCGCCGGACTACCTGCGGCGGCGCGGCGTGCCCGCGTCGTTCGACGCGCTGCGCGACCACGACTGCCTCGCATTCGGGAAGGACGGGCAGCCGCTGCCGTGGCCGCATGCGGACGCCGCGTCGGGCGGCGGCGAGCGGCCGGTACGCCCGCGCTACACGATCGGGCACGGCGAGGCATTGCGCGATGCGGCGCGCAGCGGCATGGGGCTCGCGTGCCTCGCGACGTGGCTCGCGATCGACGACGTGCGCGACGGCACGCTCGACGTGGTGCCGCTCGGCGCGCCCGTCGAGGACGTGCCGATCACCGCGCTGTGGCCGCGCTCGCGCACTCTCGCGCCGAAGGTGCGGGTGGTCGTCGATGCGCTCGTCGACGCGTTCCGGCCGGTTCCGCCGTGGGACCTGAACTGGCCCGCGCCTCGCGCGTGAGCGTTGCCCCGCGTGCGGCGCGCGATGCACCGTATCGCCGTGCGACGAGTCCCGCCGTTCAGGGTGGGGAAGGATAGCGCGGACGGCGTAGCCGTCCTTGGAGGTCAGTGTGTGTTCTGCTGCTGCTCGATGGACTGACGGATGATTTCGATGGGCGCACCGGCGCAGCTACCGGCAAAGTAGGGCGTCAATCACAACGTACAGTCCTCTTCCGTGCAGAAGATCGTTATCATCATTCATCGACCAACGGTACTGTCCGCATGCAACGCCTTCAAGCCTTCAAATACGAACTCATGCCGACCGGCGAGCAGCAGCGCCAGATGCGCCGCTTTGCCGGCTCGTGCCGTTTCGTATATAACAAGGCGTTGGCGTTGCAGAAGGCACGGTACGAGCAAGGCGACAAGAAGCTTGGCTACGCCGGGCTGTGCAAGGAACTCACGGCCTGGCGCAATGGCGCGGAAACACCGTGGCTGGCCGATGCGCCCGTGCATCCGCTGCAACAGTCGCTCAAGGATTTGGAGCACGCCTACGCGAATTTTTTCGCCAAGCGTGCAGACTTCCCGCGCTTCAAGAAGAAGGGTCGGTCGGACAGCTTCCGTTACCCCGATCCGAAGCAGATCAAGCTCGATCAGGCCAACGGCCGCCTGTTCCTGCCCAAACTCGGCTGGCTGCGTTACCGCAACAGCCGGGCGGCACTTGGCGTAGTGAGAAACGTCACCGTGAGCCAGTCCTGTGGCAAGTGGTATGTATCGATCCAGACCCAGCGTGAGGTCGAGCAGCCCGTCCCGCAGGCCACCACCGCGATCGGCATCGACATGGGCATCGCCCGCTTCGCCACCCTCTCGAATGGCGCGTTCTACGCACCGCTCAACAGCTTCAAGCGACACGAAGCCGCGCTGCGCAAGGCGCAGCGTGCGATGAGCCGAAAGACCCGGTTCAGTAGCAACTGGAAGCAGGCGAAAGCTCGCATCCAGCGCATCCATGCCCGGATCGGTAACGCCCGCCGCGACTACCTGCACAAGACTACGACCACGATCAGCCAAAACCACGCGATGGTGTGTATCGAGGACTTGCAGGTGCGCAACATGTCTAGATCGGCGGCGGGCACCACCGAGAATCCAGGCAAGCATGTTCGGGCCAAGTCCGGTCTGAACAAGGCTATCCTCGACCAAGGCTGGTTCGAGTTCCGCCGCCAGCTGGACTACAAGCTGGCGTGGAATGGTGGCTGGCTCATTGCGGTGCCGCCACGAAACACGAGCCGCACCTGCCCATGCTGCGGCCATGTGTCGGGGGACAATCGGCAGACGCAAGACCAATTCGAATGCGTGGAATGCGGTTTCGAAGAAAACGCCGATGTGGTCGGCGCGATGAATGTTCTCAGGGCGGGACACGCCCGTTGCGCCTGTGAAGTGAGCGGTGAGTCAATACCGCCAGCAGCAGGAACCCACCGAAGCGACTCAGGGGTGGCTCGATGCCGCGCCTGAGCGCCGTAGGAATCTCCGGCCTTCGGCCCGGGAGGAAGTCAAGGCGATGCGCTTACATTAGGACCTCATTTTGAGTATGCTCGTTAAGGCCTGCACTTCGTCGAACCTGAAATGATCAAACGTACGCGAATCGCCGCCGTTGCCATGGCCCTGGTTCTGGCCGTGCCGCTCATCGCCCTGCCGACGCCCGCCCGCTGCGACACGGCGCGCGCCGAAATCGACGACAAGTCCAGCGCGCAGACGCTGATCCGCTCCGTCACGCGGGAGATCCAGGAAGAAATCCGCTCGCGCGCGATCGAGCCGGGCGATACGGCCCGCATCCGGGAAATCGTCAACCGCGACATCCTGCCCTATACGGATCTGCGGCGCACCACGCGGCTCGCGATGGGCCCGTTCTGGCAGAAGGCGACGCCCGAGCAGCAGGACGCGCTCGCGAAACAATTCGAGCAATTGCTGATCCACACCTATTCGGGCGCGCTCGGGCTCGTGACGCCCAACCAGGAATTCCGCTATCCGCCGCTGCGCGAGACGGCCGACCAGACCGACATCGTCGTGAAGACGCTCGCGATGTACAACGGCGAGCCCGTCGCGATCGACTACCGCCTGTATCGTTCGCCGGCCGGCTGGCGCGTGTACGACCTGAACGTGATGGGCGTGTGGCTCGTACAGATCTACCGGCACCAGTTCCGCGAGGAGATCCAGCAGAAAGGCGTCGACGGGCTGATCCGCACGCTGGCCGAGCGCAACGCGACGCTGTCCGCCGCGCCGCCGCCGTGGAAGCAGTGACGCGCGGCGCGGCTCGCTATCCCTGAAACAGCCGCCCCTGCCCCGATACGACCGATTCGAAATCGTCGCGCAGGAACGGCAGGATCGCGTCGGCGACGGGCTGCAGCTGGCGGCTCACGTAGAACGCATAGTCGATCGGCGCGCGCAGCGCCTCGAGCGGCTCCGGGCCGGCCGTCGTCATCATGTAGCTGATCCAGCCGCCGCGCTGGTATTGCAGCGGCCGCCCGTGCGCGTCGTTGAACGCATCGGCGAGGCGCGCCGCGCGCACGTGCGGCGGCACGTTGCGCTGGTACTCGCTGAGCGGCCGGCGCACGCGCTTGCGATAGATCAGCAGTTCGTCGAGTTCGCCGGCGAGCGTGCGGCGCACATAGTCGCGGATGAAATCCTGGTACGGCTCCCGCTTGAACACGCGCCGGTACAGTTCGCGCTGGAATTGCTGCGCGAGCGGGGTCCAGTCGGTGCGGACCGTCTCGAGGCCCTTGAACACGACGTCTTCGCCGCCGTCCGCGGCTTGCGCGAGGCCCGCGTAGCGCTTCTTGCTGCCTTCGTCCGCGCCGCGCACGGTCGGCATCAGGAAGCGGCGATAGTGCCGCTCGTACTGCAGCTCGAGCGCGCTGTCGAGCCCGAAGCGCTCGCGCAGCTGCGTCTGCCACCAGCGGTTCACGTGCTCGACGAGCGCGCGCCCGATGCGCGCGGCCGCTTCGTCGTCGTGCGGGCCCTTCAGCCAGACGAAGGTCGAATCGGTGTCGCCGTAGATCACCTCGTAGCCCTGCGCCTCGATCAGCTCGCGCGTGCGGTGCATGATCTCGTGGCCGCGCATCGTGATCGACGACGCGAGCCGCGGATCGAAGAAGCGGCAGCCGGTGGAGCCGAGCACGCCGTAGAACGCGTTCATGATGATCTTCAGCGCCTGCGACAGCGGCGCGTTGCGCTGGCGCTTCGCGAGCTCGCGGCCGTCCCATACGCGCCGCACGATGTCCGGCAGGCAATGGCGCGTGCGCGAGAAGCGCGCGCCGAGAAAACCCGGCACGGACGCGTCGTCGCCGGGATCGGCGAGGCCTTCGATCAGCCCGACCGGGTCGATCAGGAACGTGCGGATGATCGACGGGTACAGGCTCTTGTAGTCGAACACGAGCACAGAATCGTAGAGGCCGGGCCGCGAATCCATCACGAAGCCGCCGGGGCTCGTCTGCCCGGTCACGTCGCCGAGGTTCGGCGCGACGTAGCCGAGCCGGTGCATGCGCGGCAGGTACAGGTGCGTGAAGGCCGCGACCGAGCCGCCCGTGCGATCGGCGGCGAGGCCCGTGACGCTCGCGCGTTCGAGCATGAACGACAGCAGGTCCGCCTTGGCGAAGATGCGCGTGACGAGCTCGCAGTCCTTCAGGTTGTAGCGCGCGAGCGCGGGCTTGTCGTGCTCGAAGCGGCGCTGGATCTCGTCCATCCGCTGGTACGGGTTGTCGATCGACTTGCCCTCGCCGAGCAGCGCCTGCGCGACGGCTTCGAGGCTGAACGACGGGAAGGTCCAGGTCGCGGATTTCAGCGCGTCGATGCCGTCGATCAGCAGCCGGCCGGGCGCCGCCGCGAAGAAATGGTCGGGGTGCTGGCTGTGCGCGCGCCCTTCGAGCTCGCTGCCGCCGCGCCCGAGCCGCAGCGGCACGCGATATTGCTCCGCGTGCGCGAGCAGCACGCGCAGGTCGAACTGGATCAGGTTCCAGCCGATGATCACGTCGGGGTCGTGCTGCTCGAACCAGTCGTTCAGCCGCGCGAGCAGCGCGGGCCGGCTGTCGCAGTAGGCGAGGTCGAAATCGGGGTCGGGGCCGTTCGCATCGCCGTTGGGCGGCCCGAGCATGAACACCTGGCGCTGCCCGCAGCCTTCGAGCGCGATCGAATACAGCTCGCTATGCGCACTGGTTTCGATGTCGAGCGACACGCAGCGCAGCGCGGGCCGGTAGCCGGCCTCGGCCTTCAGCTCGCCGTCGGCGAGCGCGCCGTCGTCGGCCGGCACGCCGCGGAACCGCACCGGCGCGGTGATGAAGCGCTCCATCATGTAGCGCTCGGGCGGCAGCACGTCGGCTTCGTACACGTCGACGCCGGCCCGGGCGAGGCGCTTCTGCAGCGCGGCCAGATGGCGATAGCGCCGGCAATAGAGGCCCGCCACCGGGCGCTGCCGGAAGTCGCGCAGCGCGAGCGGACGCAGCTCGGCGTCGCTTTCGCCGGCCAGCGCGCGCTCGGCGGCGTCGCGCTGCGCGGCGGGGATGAACGCGACCGATTCCTGCGGGCGCAGCCGCACCAGGCGCGGACCGCGTTCGGTTGCCAGCCAGAACTCGATGTCGACGCCGCTTGCGGTGTCCCGCCAGTGGCGGGTGAGGATGAAACCCTGCTCGAAATCCGTCAAAACGTACGCTCGCCGTCGATGCCCAGGCGGCGAATTCTAGCAAGCGGGGGCGGGGGAAACCGCGCATCGACGAGCGCCGCCCGGCGGGCGCGTGCGTACGGCAATCGTAAGCTTCGATCGCCCGCGCGCCGGATTTCGTCCGACCGATCCCGCACTCGAATAGTCGCCTTAACGGAATCGCACTAGGCGTATACACGCGTTCCGCGGCGACGAAGCCCCGTTTTACGCCGATATAAGCGCGCCGACATGCGCTGCATGCTCGTCGCCCAATGGGACGCGATGTTCTGTTCGCCTACCCTTCGCTACGGCAAATGCAGATGACGGGGCTCGCAGGCAAGCGCGCCGCACGGCGCGTACCCCTTCCGCCGACGCCCCCGAAGCGCCGAGACGCACAACGGCTCGCCCGTCCCCACGACGTTGCCGAACCCACCATTAGATTAGATACGAGACAAACCTGACGACGGCCCACGGCGGCCGTTTCAGCATGCTGATAAAGGAGCAAGCTCATGAGTGATACCCCGGTGCAGCCGGTCGCCGGCGTCGGCGCGGAAGCAGAGTTCGGCGCCAAGGGCGTCGTCGATCGATACTTCGGCATTTCCGCGCGGGGCAGCACGCAGCGCCGCGAAATCGTCGCGGGTATCACCACGTTCCTGGCGATGGTCTATTCCGTGTTCGTCGTGCCCGGCATGTTCGGCAAGGCCGGTTTCGACACGAGCGCCGTGTTCGTCGCCGTCTGCCTGACGACCGCGTTCGGTTCGCTGCTGATGGGCCTGTGGGCCAGGCTGCCGATCGCGATCGGCTGCGCGATCTCGCTGACCGCGTTCACCGCGTTCGGCCTCGTGCTCGGCAAGGGCCTGCCGCCCACGGTCGCGCTGGGCGCGGTGTTCCTGATGGGGCTCGTGTTCACCGGCATTTCGGTGACCGGCGTGCGCTCGTGGATCCTGCGCAACCTGCCCGCGGGCGTCGCGCACGGCACGGGGATCGGCATCGGCCTGTTCCTGCTGCTGATCGCGTCGAACGACGTCGGCCTCGTCGTCAAGAACCCGGGCGCCGGCCTGCCGGTGTCGCTCGGCCAGATCACCGCGCTGCCGGTGATCATGTCGGTGATCGGCCTCGCCGCGATCTTCGGGCTGGAAAAGCGCCGCGTGCCGGGCGGCATCCTGCTGGTCGTGATCGCGATCTCGGTGTTCGGCCTCGCGTTCGATCCGGCCGTGAAGTTCCGCGGCGTGTTCGCGCTGCCTTCGCTGAGCGCGCCGGGCCACGCGTCGCTGATCGGCGCGATGGACATCAGGGGCGCGCTGTCGCTCGCGGTGCTGCCGAGCGTGCTGGCGCTCGTGATGACCGCCGTGTTCGACGCGACCGGCACGATCCGCGCGGTCGCGGGGCAGGCGGGCCTGCTCGACGAGAACGGCCGCATCATCAACGGCGGCCGCGCGCTCACCGCGGATTCGGTGAGCTCGATCTTCTCCGGCTTTCTCGGCGGCGCGCCGGCGGCGGCCTACATCGAGTCGAGCGTCGGCGTCGCGGCCGGCGCGAAGTCGGGCCTCGCGGCCGCGGTGGTCGGCCTGCTGTTCCTGGTCGTGATGTTCTTCTCGCCGCTCGCGGGGCTCGTGCCGTCGTATGCGACCGCGCCGGCGCTGATGTACGTCGGGCTGCTGATGCTGGGCAGCGTGAGCAAGCTGCACATGGACGACATGGTCGACGCGATGTCCGGCCTGGTGTGCGCGGTGTTCATCGTGCTGACCGCCAACATCGTGACGGGCATCATGCTCGGCTTCTCGACGCTCGTGATCGGGCGCATCGCGAGCGGCGAGGTGCGCAAGCTCAACGTCGGCACCGTGGCGATCGCGGTCGTGCTCGTCGTGTTCTATCTGGGTGGCTGGGCGATCTGAGCGGCATCGACAACGGCGTTGTTTCCTCCGCCATCATCATCGTTGGTGGTCTCCTGGCCCGGGAACGTCGGTTTCCGGGCTTTTTTTGGATTCTTCGCGGATTTTCGTGGATGCCGCCGTTCGACCCGGCCCGGTCAGTCAATATCAACAAACCGGCCATTCGTTCGTCGTGGCGTGCAAAAAGGCGGGTCCCGGCGAGCATGTACCAAAGCGGAAAGTGGCGATGCCTACGCCAATCGCAGATCCCACAACACATCGAGTACGTGTTGCGTGGAACGCTCGATGTGCCCCGCGCGATGGGCGATGCCGAGCCGACGCCACAACGCCGGGCGCAGCGGACGCATGACGATGCGCTCGTCGGGTAATGGCGTAGCGGCCTCATGAGGCAACAGCGCGGCGCCGTAACCTGCCGCTACCAGGCTCTTGATCGCGTCGTTGTAGTTGAGCTGAATGCGCGGCGCAGGATGGTGCCCACCGGCCGCGAACCACTCCGTGGTCAGACGCGAGAGACGCGTGGTCGCGTCGTTGAGAATGAGCGGTTGGGCGGCGAGCCATTCAGGCGTGACGCGGGCCGGACACCGCCAATGCGCCGGCACGAAGGCCATCACGGGGTCGCGGCGCCAAGGCTTTATCGCGAGTCCGGCCACCGGGGGCTGGGGCAGTGCGACCAGCCCGACATCCAGCGTTCCATCCGCCAGTCTGGACAGCGTTTCATGTGAAGTGAGGACTGCCACCTGAACGTCGATACCGGGATGGTGCTGGCGCAGCACCTCGAGCGCTTGCGGCAACAGGTGTGCGATAGCGCCGGTAGATGCACCGAGCCGCACGCGCCCTCCGAGCCCCTGCACCTGGCGTTCGACGTCGTCCAACGCCCGCTCCGCATCGGCCAGCAGTCGACGCGCGCGCTCCACCAGCACCTCGCCTATCGCCGACGGCCTGACATGTCCGCGCTTGCGTGACAGGAGTGGCGCCCCAATGCGGCCTTCGAGTTCAGCGATGTGGAGGCTGACCGTTGGCGGCGCGAGGTGCAATGCACGCGCTGCATCGGCAAACGAGCCACGGTCGGCAATGGCGACCAGAGTGCGCAAGCGGTCCAGGCTGATCTCTCGCATGTCGGCGTCCCGATTCAGAAAAACTGAATATACACGTTATGAAATTCAACTTTCTCTATTCTGGCGGCCCGTTGAACATAGGGGCTCGTTCTATCCATTACAACCTGAAGTCAGCGGAGTATTCCACGTATGAGCTCTCCCGTTGTTTTCATCGATGGCGACCAGGGCACCACCGGGTTGCAGATACACGAACGGCTGCGCAACCGGACCGACCTCAGACTGGTCACGCTTGCCGCTGCAGAACGCAAAGATCCGCGGCGTCGCGCAGAAGCCATCAACGCCTGCGACATTGCCATCCTCTGTTTGCCCGATGCCGCCGCACGCGAGGCCGTGGACTTCATCGTCAATCCTGCCGTCAGAGTCATCGACGCAAGCTCCGCCCACCGCACGCATCCGGACTGGACATACGGCTTTCCGGAAATGACGGCGGGACAGGCCGAACGCATTGCGAACGCACGACGGGTTACCAATCCCGGTTGCTATCCGACCGGTGCAATCGGCTTGCTGCGTCCTCTGTTGCAAGCCGGGCTTATACCGGACAACTACCCGGTGAGCATTCACGCGGTATCCGGCTACTCCGGACGCGGGCGTGCCGGCGTGGAGGAACATGAGCGGCAGGGTGCCGTCAACGCGCCTGCATACCAGGTTTATGGTCTGGAACTCGCGCACAAGCACCCCCCGGAAATCCAGCAGCACGCGGGCCTCGCGCAGCGTCCCGTCTTCGTCCCCGCGTATGGCGCGTTCCGCCAGGGCATCGTGCTGACGGTGCCCCTGGCGTTGCGGCTGCTGGCGCCCGATGTGGACGGCGCCACGTTACACGCATGCCTTGCACGCCACTATGCCGAGGCGGCCCACGTCCATGTCTTGCCGCTGGACGAATCGTGCGCCTTGACGCACCTTGATCCGCAAGAGCTGAATGGTACGAACGACATGCGCTTGAGCGTATTTCCCAACATGGAGCACGGGCACGTCCTGCTGTCCGCGGTTTTCGACAATCTTGGCAAAGGCGCATCCGGTGCCGCGGTTCAGAACCTGAACCTGATGCTCTCGCAGCAATAGTCGTCGATGGCTCGAGCTGAAGTTCGGCCGCCCCCGTACCGGAACCTGCGCGCAGGCGCGCAGTCAGATGCCTTTTCAAACCGCAAGGTAGAGAGTCGAATGAATCGAATTATTCGCGCGATCACGCTGACGGCTACGCTGGCCGGTGCCGCCGCACTCGCCGCTTGTGAAACCCACGGAGGCAACGTGCAGGCATCCACCACCCGTCCGGCGGACGGCCAACCGGTCACGAAAACCGTCTACGTCGCGCCGAAGACGGCGCGCTGCGTCGGCGTCGCGCCGATGGAGTGCCTGCAGGTGCGCGACCGGCCGGACGGCGCATGGAGCCTGTGGTACGCGGGCATCGAAGGCTTCGACTTCAAGCCGGGCTTCCGCTACGAACTCCAGATCGACGAATACAAGGTTGCGCAGCCGCCGGCCGACGGCTCGTCGATTCGCTGGGTGCTGAAGCGCGTCGTGTCGCGCGTGCCGGCGAGCGAGTGACGCGCAGGGGCCGGCCGCTATCCGCCGAACGCGGCGACGATCTCGTCGATCGTCACGCGAATCCGCGCGGTGTGCCGCAGGTCCTGATGCGTGACGAGCCAGATCTCGTATCGCGCATCGCCCGAGCGGTCGGGCCAGATCCGCACGAGGCCGTCGCGTTCGCCCATCGGCACCGGTATCTCGCAGATGCCGAGCCCGGCCTTCATCGCCGCGCGCAGCGTCAGGTTGGTGTTCAGCCGCGCGACGATGCGGCCGCCCGCCAGCGGTTCGCCGACGAAGGCGGGCACGGCCATCTTCGCGAGGTGCGGCTGGTACACGACGAGATCGTGCCCGGCGAACCGCTCGCCCGGCACCGGTTCGCCGTGGCGCCGCACGTAGTCGCGCGACGCGAACAGCCCCGTTTCCCAGCTCGCGAGACGGCGGGCGAGCAAGTCCGGATTGCGCGGCTTCACGGTGCGGATCGCGATGTCGGCTTCGCGCTTCGCGAGGTTGAGCACCTGCGTGGTCGTGTCGAGCATCACCGACACGTCCGGATGCTTCGCATGCAGGCGCTCGATCGCGGGCATCACGAATTCCTGCGCGAGCGCGTCGGTGGTCGACAGCTTCACCTCACCGGCGAGCCGCTTGTCCACGCCTTGCGCATGACGCACGAGATCGTGCGCGGATTGCTCCATGGCCTCGGCCGCGCGAATCGCGATCTTGCCGACGGGCGTCAGCGCATAGCCGTTCGACGTGCGCAGGAACAGCGTCGCGCCGAGCGCGTGCTCGAGCGCGGCAAGCCTGCGGCCCACGGTGGCCTGGTCGATGTCGAGTGCGCGCGCGGCGGCGCGCAACGTGCGTTCCCGATGCAGCGCGACGAAAACGCGTGCGTCGTCCCAATTCATGTGGCCCCCGGCATGATGCAAATTTGCATCATACGGCCGGCCGTTCTGCGCGTGTCAAGCGCGCGGTGCGCACGCGACGGTGCGGCGGGCGGCCTGTTTCCTTCCGTTCAGCAATGACCCAGCGGCGCGGCCGTGCGCGCGACGTCAGCGATCCGCACGCTGCGGGACATGCCGTAAACCTCGGCCTCCCGGCGTTCCGGCTCGCTGCTGGCCACCACCGCCGCACATTCGCGCGGCACGCCGAGCGCCTGCAGCGCGACGTCGAACGGATGCTGGCTTGCGCCGACGGGCGCCTGGCGCGCATCCGCGACGACCACCGAGAAGCAGTCGAGGCGCGCCGAGCCGAACTGCCCCTCGAACATCGCGCTGAGCCGCGACGCGGGCAACGTCGTGACGAGGCCGAGGCGGTAGCCCTGCGCCGAAGCGTGGTCGAGCCACTGCTTGATCGTCTCGCGCTGCTGCTGTGATTCCCGCGAGTCCGGCGTTGCTTCGATCTGTTCAAACGCTGCGTCGAGTCTGGTGACGATGGCTTCGATGACCACGGGAATGTCCTCTCCAAGGAAGTGACGATCCGCCCGCTGACGGGAAAGCCACACCTTAGCTTCGAAACGGAATACAGAACCAATTAATCTTTTTAGCCGATTCATAGGGTTCCGCTAATACGTTCGTTCGAGCGTCGATCATGGTGCATGGATGTCGGCATCCCGCACAGGATCGGTGCGCATATCGGGCCGCGCGGGCGCGATATGCGACGCATGCACGCCGCGCATGCGTCGCATGCGCGTGGCTCAATGCAGCTTGATCGACGGCTGGTTGCGGCTTTGCAGCCAGTGGCCGAGCGCCTGCAGCAGTGCGCGCGTCACGCCGTGCACGCTGAACAGGTGCTTGCGATAGAGGAACTTGTACAAGCCGCTCGCGGCGGGACCGTCGACGATCAGCGAACGCGAGCGCACGCCGAATTCCGTCTGGAACATCGCGCCGGCCTGCCCGAGCGACACGACGGTGCCCGCATCGTGGAACGTGAAGCCTGCGACCGGCTTGCCGGCCAGGCGGCGCGCGAACGCCTGGCTCAGATACACGGCCTGCTGGTGCGCGACCTGCGCGCGCGGCGGCAGGAAGCCGTGCGCGCCGGCCGTCGGGCACGCCGCGCAGTCACCGAATGCATACACGTGCGGATCGTCCGGCGTCTGCAACGTGTCGGTCACGATCACCTGGTTCGCGCGGTTGAGCGCGACGCCGCCGATCAGCCGCAGCATCGCCGGGCCGGCCACGCCCGCGGCCCACAGCGTGATGTCGCTCGCGAGCCGCTCGCCCGTCGCGGTCGTGACCGCGTCCGGCCCGACTTCCGCCACGCGGGTGTCGGTCAGCACGTCGACGTGCAACTGCGCCAGTTGGGCTTGCGTGCGCGCGGAGATCCGTTCGTCCAGCACCGGCAGCACGCGCGGCGCGCCTTCGATCAGGCGAATGCGGACGTCGCGATCGGGCGTCAGCGCCTTGAAGCGGTACGCGGCGAGCTGGTTGCTCGCGTGCCGGAGCGCGGCGGCCAGCTCCACGCCGGTCGCGCCCGCGCCGATCACGTTGATCCACACCGGCGGCGCGGGCTGCTCGGGCTGCCGTTGCGCGAGATGATCGGCCTTCGCGCACGCGGCGAGAAACTTCCTGCGGAAATCCTCGGCCTGCTCGACGTTCTCGAGCGGCAGCGCATGGCGGGCCGCGCCCGGCACGTTGAAGAAATTCGTCACGCTGCCCACCGCGAGCACCAGGTCGTCGTAATGCACGTCGCGCTGCGGCAGGATTTCCGAGCCGTCGGCGTCGAGCACGGCGCCGATCGTCGCGACGCGTTGCGCGCGATCCACGTATTGCAGGTCGCCCTGGACGAACTGGAAACCATGGCGCTTCGCCTGCGCCGCATACTCGATCGTGTGGCTCGCCGGGTCGCGATGGCCGGACGCCGCTTCGTGCAGCAGCGGCTTCCAGAAATGCGTCGGAAACCGATCGACGAGCAC
Source organism: Burkholderia stagnalis (assembly GCF_039848545.1). Taxonomy (NCBI): domain Bacteria; kingdom Pseudomonadati; phylum Pseudomonadota; class Betaproteobacteria; order Burkholderiales; family Burkholderiaceae; genus Burkholderia; species Burkholderia stagnalis. The sequence continues at coordinate 2,517,640 of NZ_CP156686.1, read as the reverse complement.
GACTTCCGCCAGGCCGCGCCGGCCCACGGTATCGCCGAGGCGCGTCGCCAGTTGCAGGCCGCCGGCGCCGCCGCCGACGATCACGATGCGCGGCGCACGCGTGGCGTGCGCCGCTGCGGGGGGTGAGAGAGTGTTGGCCATGGGATGCTCCACGCGGGTTTCGTTTCGGATGACAGATTTCGAGATACGACGATATAGTTTCGAATCGGCTAAGACAATTTAATGTTTATAAGCGACTCATATGTATTCACTTATCGGAAAGACGGCGACCTTCCGGCAGTTGAAGGCGCTGGACATGGTCGCGCGGCTGGGCAGCGTGTCGCGCGCGGCGGAGGAGCTGAACCTCACGCAGCCGGCCGTGTCGCTGCAGATCCGGCTGCTGGAGCAGGCGGTGGGCGCGGCGCTGCTGCAGCGGGTGGGGCGCGGCGTCGAGCTGACCGCGGCCGGCGAGATCGTCGCCCGCTATGCGCGCGAGATCCTGCATCTGTGGAGCGAGGCGGGCGACGAGGTGGCGGCGCTCACGGGCGAGCTCGGCGGCACGCTGCGGATCGGCGCGATCACCACGGCGGAATACCTGATCCCGCCGCTGCTGGTGAAGTTCACCGCGACGCGCCCGCACGTGAAGACGTACTTCAAGGTCGGCAACCGCGAGGACATCATCCGCATGCTCGCCACGCATGAAATCGATCTCGCGGTGATGGGCAGCCCGCCGAAGGAGCTGCGCACGCATGCGGTCGAGTTCGCGAAGCATCCGATGGTGTTCGTCGCGTCGCCCGCGCATCCGCTGATGCAGCGCAAGCGCGTGTCGCTGAAGGATCTCGAATCGGCGCACCTGCTGGTGCGCGAGCGCGGCGCCGGCACGCGCACCACCGTGGAAAGCCTGTTCAAGTCGTCGGGGCACAAGTTTCATGTGGGCTCCGAACTGTCGAGCAACGAGGCGATCAAGCAGATGGCCGAGGCCGGGCTCGGCGTCGCGTTCCTGTCGCTGCACGCCTGCGCGCTCGAGCTGCGCACCGGGCTGCTGGGCCAGCTGCCGTATCCCGGCAACCCGATCGAGCGCGAATGGGTGGTGGTGACGCTCGCCGACCGGCGCATCTCGCAGGTGACGGGGCTGTTCCGCGACTTCCTGATCAAGCAGGGCGCGCCCGTCATCGACGGCGCGACCGTCGCGTTGCACGAGCGGCGGCGCAAATGACGCGCGCGGCGCCGGTCATCGGTTTCGCCGATGACTGAGATCGCCTCGCCGCCCCTACTCGCGCGCACGGCCGGCGGCTACGGTGACGGCAACGTCACTGCCGAGGCCACTCATGTCCAAGCTGAACCTGAAACTGCTGGGCCCCTGCCTGCTCGCGATCGCGATCGACGCGATGGGCTTCGGGCTCGTGTATCCGATCATGGCGGCGATCTTCGCCGATCCGCACGCGGGCGTGATCGGCGCCGATACGCCCGCGCATCTGCGCAACTTCTACCTGGGGCTCGGATACGGGATCTATCCGTTCTTCATGTTCTTCGGCTCGTCGCTGATGGGCGAGCTGTCCGACGGCTACGGCCGCCGCAGGATCCTGCTGCTGTGCGTGTTCGGCCTCGCGCTCGGCTACCTGCTGATGGCGCTCGGCGCGCTGCTGCCGAGCATCGCGCTGCTGCTCGCGGGGCGCGCGCTCACCGGCCTGATGGCCGGCTGCCAGGGCATCGCGCAGGCCGCGATCGCCGACTTGAGCACGCCGGAGAACAAGGCGGTCAACATGAGCATCATGTCGGTCGCGTTCAGCGCGGGCGTGATCGTCGGCCCCGTGCTCGGCGGCGTCACCTCGGATCGCACGATCGCGCCGTTCTTCAACTACGGCACGCCGTTCCTGCTGGTCGCCGCGCTGTCCGTTGCGTGCGGGCTGTGGGTGCTGCGCTGTCATCGCGATGCGATCGCGCCGGCCGGCGGCGCGCGGGTCGACCTGCTGCTGCCGGTGCGGATCGTCTGCGAGGCCGCGCTGCACGGCCGCATCGCGTGCCTGTCGGCCGTGTTCTTCCTGATGCAGGTCGGCTACGGCCTGTACCTGCAGACGATCATGCTGGTGCTGCAGACGCGCTTCCAGTACACGAGCGCGCAGCTCGGCCTGTTCAGCGGCCTGATCGGCGTGTGCTTCGTGTTCGGGCTCGTGGTGGTCGTGCGGCGGATGCTGAGGACGTCGGGCGTCGTCGAGATCGCGAAGACGGGGCTGCTCGTCGCCGGCCTGGGCCAGCTCGCGTCGGCGCTGTTCCCGCACGAAGGCGTGCTGTGGGGGCTCGGCATGCTGGTCGGCTGCTTCGACATGGTCGCGTACACGACGATGTACACGGCCTATTCGGACGCCGTCGACGAGGGGCGGCAGGGCTGGGCGCTCGGCGTCGCCGGCTCGGTGATGGCGATCGCGTGGGTCGTCACGGGCGTGCTCACGAACCTGCTGCCGGTGCTGGGCGAGCTCGGCCTGCTGGCGACGGGCGGCCTGAGCTTCATCGCGAGCTATGTCGTGATGACCTTGTATGGCCGCCGATGGCGCGCACCGGCCGTGCGCATCGGCGCGCGCGCGTACGACTAGCGCCGGCGCGCGCAGCGCGTATAGTGCGCGGGCAGGGCGCGCGCGGCCTGCGCCGTTTCATCACCGGGGAACCTATGGACTTGCTAGCTGCGATGCGCATCTTCGTGCGGGTCGTCGAGCGCGGAAACCTGTCGAGAGCCGCGAAGGATCTCGGCCTCGGCCAGCCGGCCGTCAGCGAGCGCATCGAGCGGCTCGAGCGCCATCTCGGCGTGCGGCTGCTCCTGCGCAGCACGCGCGCGGTGTCGTGCACGGACGACGGCGCGCGGTTCTATCAGAAGAGCAAGGTCGTGCTCGACGCGGCGGACGAAGCGCAGGCCGCGGTGACGCATGGCGGCGACGCCGTGCGCGGGCGCATCCGGATCGCCGCGCCGCACGGGATCGGCGAGGTCGTGCTGCCCGCCCCGATGACCGCGCTGCGCGCACGCTACCCCGACCTGCGCGTCGACCTCGTGTTGAACGACGACGTCATCGACCCGGTGACCGAAGGCGTCGATATTTCGCTGCGGCTCGGCGCGTTGCGCGACGGCGGCTTCGTCGCGCGCCGGCTCGGCCATGTGCGCCGCGTGCTGGTTGCCGCGCGTTCGTATGTCGACACGCACGGCGCGCCTGACAGCCCCGCCGATCTCGCCGCGCATCCGTTCATACGCGTGGCGGGGCTGTTCGCCGACGGCCTGCTGCATTTCGCGCAGGCGGCGGACGCGGTGCGGCCCGCGCCGATCGATATCGTCTTCAGCACGAGCCATTGGCGCCCGGCGTACGAGATGCTGCTCGGCGGCGCGGGCATCGGCGTGCTTCAGGAGCCGGTGTGCCGCGACGCGCTGGCGGCCGGGCGGCTCGTCGAGCTGCTGCCGGGCCATGCGGTGCCCGGGTTCGATCTGCACGCGCTGTATCCGGCCGCGCGGCCGGTGCCGTCGAGGACGCGGGCCGTGATGGCGATCCTCGAAGCGCATCTGCAGCAGGCGCTGACGGAATCGCGGTCGCCCGCCGCAGCGAATGCCTGAAGCGCGCCCGCCGCTCAGACGAGCCCGAAATCGTCGTTGCTGTCGGGAATCGAGGCCAGCAACTGCGTGAAGCGGCGCCACGCGGCGATGCCGGGCATGCGCGCGGCGACTGCTGCGCACACGGTGCTGATGGCGGTGCCGGCACCGGTTCGTGAGGCAGGCGTGCGCAGCGCGGCGGCCGCCGTTTGCCGGGAGCAGCAAGCGTGCATGGCGAGCTCCGGAAGAGTCGGAATGCGCCGATCGTAGCGCGCGGCACGCGCATCGACGCGCATGTCCGGATCGCCGAGAACAAGAACGGATGATCCTTTTCGGCGGCGCCGGGCATGACGCGCCGACGGCAAGCGCGCGCACTGAAACGGCGGCACAATGCGCATTCGATTCGCGACTTGAGAGGGGATGCGATGAGCGATGCGACCCTGGCCGCGCACCCGGCCGCCGGCGTGCCGGTGATCCTGCGTTCCAGCGCCGAACGCGGGTGGCAAGGCTTCGGCGCGGCGCTGCTCGGCATTCGCGCGGGCACGTACCGGGTTCCGGCGGCCGACGACCACCGCGTCGGCGTGCACGTCGGCGCGCCGGTCCGCGCGAATTGCGCGTGCGACGGCAGCCGGCAGGCGCGCATCCAGGCGCATGGCGACGCCGACGTGATTCCCGCCGGGCTTCCCGGCCGCTGGACCGATGACGGCGACTGCCGGATCCTGCGCATTTCGATCAGCGACGCGTTCGCGCGCGCGACCTTCGACCAGCTGGAACTCAAGCCGTCGCAGGCGCAGATCCGCTGCCGCATGCAGGTGCGCGATCCGCGGCTGCAGCACATCGCATGGGCGCTGTCCGCCGAGCTGGAGGCGGACGATGCGTCGGATCCGCTCTATGCGGAAAGCCTGTGCACGGCGCTGGTCGCGCGGCTCGCCGACGCCGCGCCGTCGTTTCGCGGCCGGCGGCACGCGCTCGCGCCGAAGGCCGCCGCGCGCGTGATCGACTACATCGAGGATCATCTCGACCAGCGTCTGACGCTGTCCGAACTTGCCGCGCTGGCGGCCATCAGCGTCCCGCATTTCAAGGTGCTGTTTCGCGAAACGCTCGGCATGCCCGTGCACCGCTACGTCGTGCAGCGGCGCGTCGAGCGCGCGAAGGCGCTGCTGCTCGAAGGCCGGCTCAGCGTCGGCCAGGTCGCGCTCGAGGCCGGGTTCGCGCACCAGAGCCATCTGGCGAGCTGGATGAACCGGCTGCTCGGCGTGACGCCGCGCGAGATTGCCCGGTCGGGCGCGCAGCACGCGGACGCGTGAGCGTTGCCTTCCGCGCGACGCATCCGGCCACGCATCACGCGCGCGCCGGGCTCCACTGTCGATACCGCTGCGTCAGCTTGCGCATGCGCAGCTGGTCGAGCACGAGCGTCAACACCGCCGAATATCGGCGACGCGGCCGGCGTCCGGCCGCGATCGCGCGCAGGCGGCGCTTGACGAGCGCCATCGTGGCGAGCCCCGCGGCGGCCTTGTCGCGCCACCGGACATGCACGCCCGGCGCGTCGATCGCCTGGCCGCTGCGCCAGCGGGTCGGCAGGTCGGGCACGCACGCGAGCGCGGTGGCCATGCCGACCACCGCGACCCCTTCGGCGAGCACCGATTCGGCGACCGCCTGCCGGCGTATGCCGCCCGTCGTCATCACCGGCATCGTCGCGACGGCGGCGATGTCGCGCGCGAACGTCAGGAAATACGCTTCGCGGGCGAGCGTGCGGCCGTCCGCGGTGCGGCCTTGCATCGCCGGGCTCTCGTAGCTGCCGCCGGACAGCTCGACGAGATCGACGGCCTCGTCGTTGAGCCAGCGCACGATCTGCTTCGCATCGTCCTCGGAGAAGCCGCCGCGCTGGAAATCCGCGGAATTGAGCTTGACCGCGACGCCGAAGGTCTTGCCGACACGCGCGCGTACCGCGCGCACGATGGCCAACAGCAGCCGCGCGCGATGCTCCAGCGAGCCGCCCCAGTCGTCGCGGCGGCGGTTGGTCAGCGGCGACAGGAATTGCGACAGCAGGTAGCCGTGCGCGGCATGGATCTGCACGCCGTCGAAGCCGGCCGCTTCGGCCGCCACGGCGGTATCGGCGAAGCGCTGGATCACCTCGTGGATCTCGGCCGCGGTCATTTCGCGCGGCGTCGCGAACAGCTTGCTGTGCTTGCCGAGATCGAGCGCCACGGCGGACGGCGCCCAAGCCTCCCGGCCCATCGCCGCCATCACTTGCCGCCCCGGGTGGTTGATCTGCATCCACACGCGCGCACCGTGCGCCCGCGCGGCGGCCGCCCACGAGCGGAACGGCTCGAGCGGCGTGTTCCGCTCCAGCACGACGCCGCCCGGGCCCGTCAGCGCGCGGGCGTCGACCATCACGTTGCCGGTGATCAGCAGCCCGGTCCCGCCCGCGCCCCATGCGGCGTAGAGGCGCCGCAGCGCGTCGCCGGGCAGCTGGCCGGCATCGGCGAGATTCTCCTCCATCGCGGCCTTCGCGATGCGGTTGGGCAGGGTGCTGCCGTTGGGCAGCGTCAGCGGGGTAAAGAGGGAAGTCGTCATCGGATGACCTGTCTGGCGAATGCGATGTGCCTATACTAAGTTTCAAGTCAACTTGAAGGTCAAGCACGATGAAGATCGGAGAACTGGCCGCCCGGACCGGCATGACGACGTCCGCGATCCGCTTCTACGAACAGAGCGGGCTGCTGCCGCCGGCGGGACGGGGCCAGAACGGCTACCGGATCTACGACGAGGCCGCGGCCGAGCGGCTGCGGATGATCCAGCTCGCGCAGCGGCTCGGGTTCTCGCTGGTGGACATGCGCGCGGCGGCCGACGAAATGGACGCATTCTCGAAGGCGGGCCTGCTCGCCCGCCTCGACGCGCGCATGCGCGAGATCGACGCGATGCGCGCGCAACTGGACGGGCAGCGGGCGGAACTGCACGCGATCCGCGCGACGCTCGAGGCCGAATGGGAGGCGGGGCGGTGCGTCAGCGTCGATCGCCTCGACCCGCCGGCTGACGCGCAGGCGGCCAAGCCGGGCCGCTGCCGGGCCGGGCGCGCGGCGCCCGCGCTCGAACAGGCGCGGCGCAGGAAGTCGGCCGGTTAGCGAGTGCCGAGCTAACGCGGCATCGGTGCCGCGACCGGATCGCTATCCGGGCTGCCGTTGCGCGCCGGCCCGGCCGGCGAGCGCCGCCGGGCCATCGTCGCCGGGCATGTTCGCGCGCCAGCCGAACCACACGAGCAGGCCGACGAGCGCCTGCGCGGCCGCGATGAACGCGACGCAGCCGCCCCAGCCCCAGCGATGCCATGCAGGAACGGGCAGGATCGAACCGAGGCTGCCCCCGAAGTAATAGCAGGACAAATAGATGCCGATCGCCGTCGAGCGCGCGCCGGCGGCCTGCTGCGAGATGAACGCGTTCGCCGACGCCTGCTCGACGAACACCGCGGTCGAGCTGAGCGCGAGACCGGCCAGGATCACGGCGACGCTGTTCGACAGCGTCAGCAATGCGCCGCCGATCGCGAGCAGCGCGGCGGCCAGCGCCGGTTGCCGCGGCCCACGTTGCGCGGCGATCCGGCCCGCGAGCGGCGTGACGACGACGGCAACCAGAAACACCGCATAGATCGCGCCGATCGCGGCCGTGCCGAAGCCGAACGGCGCTTGCGCGAGCCGCAGGCCGACGAACGTGAAGGTGGCGACCTGCGACGCGAGCACGCACGCGCCGATCGCGAACGACGCGAGCAGCGGGCCGCGCGTCAGGCACGCCCAGCCGGACGCGCGGGCGGCCGTTGCGCGCGAATGCAGGGCAGGCGGGGCATGCGGCGCCGGCAGGCACGCATGGATCGCGAGGCCGGCCGCGACACACAGCGCCGCGACGGCGTCGAGCGCATGACGCCAGCCCGCGACCGACGTGAGCGCATTGGTGACGAAGCGGCCCGCGAAACCGCCGAGCGTCGTGCCGGCGACGAACAGCGCGCTCACTTCCGTCGCCGCCTCGCGGCTGAACAGCTCGCCGATATAGGCGATCGCGATCGCGAAGATGAACGGCACCAGCACGCCCGCGGCGAACCGGGCCGCGAGGAACGACGGAAAGCTCGTCGCGTGCGCGGACCACGCGACCGGCAGCGCGACCGCCATCGCGGCGCACACGATCACGGTGCGGCGCGCGAAGCGCGCGGCGAGCGTGCCGACGAACGGAGCGATAATGGCGACGGCCAGCGTGGTGGCGCTGACGCCCTGGCCCGCGCGCTCCGCGCTCACGCCGAACGCCGCGGCGAGTTCGCGCAGGATGCCCTGGGTCGAATAGAGATTGAGAAAGGCGGCGAATCCGCACAGGAAGAAGGCGGTTCGGATCGTTCGGCGTTTCACGGATGATGCCCTGTCTGGTTCCCCGGACAGTCTGACGATCGCGCGGCCCGCGCGCCAATACCGAATTCGTCGCCATTGATACCGGAAAGACAAGAATGCTCGACCTGCGCCGCCTGCGCTATTTCGTGACCGTCGCGGACGAACTGCACTTCGGGCGCGCGGCGCTGCGCCTGCGCATCGCGCAGCCGCCGCTGACCCGCCATATCGCCGCGCTCGAGGCCGAGCTCGGCGTCCGGCTGTTCGAGCGCTCGACGCGCGCGGTGCGGCTCACGCCGGAAGGTGCGCTGTTCCTCGAGCAGGCGCGCAGCGTGATCGACGCGGTCGGCGAGGCGGAGGCGACCGCGCGCAAGATGGCGCACGGGCTCGCCGGCCGCATCGTGATCGGCTATGCGAGTTCGATTCCGATGTCCGACGCGTTTCCGGATTGGGTTCGCCGCGCGAGCCGCAGCATGCCGGACGTGGAACTCGCGTTTCGCGAAGTGCCGACCACCGGCCAGCGGCAGCAGATCGCCGACGGCACGATGGACGTCGGCTTCGGCTGGGCCGCGGCGAATGCGCGTGACCTCGCGAACGACGCGCACGCGCGCATCCGCTCGCTCGTCGTTGCACAGGAGCCGCTCGTTGCCGCGGTGCCGGCGCACAGCCCTTATGCGAAGCGGGTGGATGTCGCATTCGCCGAGCTCGCCGCGGAGACGTTCGTGACGTTCCCGCCGGCGCTCGGTTCGGCGCTGAACGTCGCGCTGGAGGATCTGTGCGCGCAGGCGGGCGTCGTGCCGCGGGTGGGCGCGACCGCCGCGCAGATCACGACGCTGGTGTCGCTGGTCGCCGCCGAGCGCGGCGTCGCGATCGTGCCCGGCTTCACCGCGACGCTGCAACGCCCGGGCGTCGCGTACGTGCCGCTCGCCGCGCGCTACGTGGTCGACCAGATCGTGATGTGGCGCGAGCCGTTTGCGTCGGCGTGCGTCGAGCGGTTCGTCGGGCTGGCGCAGGCGCCGGGTTAGTGCTCGCGCAGCCCGCGTCGGGCATCAGCGCTGCAGCCCCTTCTGCACGTACCACGACAGCGGCAGCGTCAGCAGCAGGAACGCCGCGAGCGCGATCAACGCGACGGGCACGCCCGCGAGGTCGCCGAGCCGGCCGAACACCACCGGCGCCAGCGCGCCGCCGCCGATGGTGCCCGTGTAGAACAGCGCGAACGCCTGGTCGCGCCGGCCGGGGCCGGCCAGTTCCGGCACCACGCCGTACAGCACCGACGACGTGCCGTTCAGCGCGAGCCCGAGCAGCGGCAGCATCGCCATCATCGCGACGAGCGGCGCGAACACCGCCAGCACGATCAGCAGCGACGTCGCGGATTCGGTCAGCCACACCGTCTTCATCATGCCGACGCGCGCGCCGAGATAGCCGCACAACAGCTTGCCGAACGCGCCGCCGATGAACAGCAGCGTCAGCGCGAGCCCGATGCCGGCCGTGCCGGCGCCCTTGCTCTTCAGCAGGAACGGCAGGAACGTGAGGAAGCCCATCCGCACCGCGCTGTCCAGCGTGCCGGTCGCGAGCAGCGCGCGCAGGCCGGCGGCCGAACCGTTGCCGGCCGCTGCGTTGGCGGCCTTCTCGCGTGCTGCGTGGGCGGTGCCGTTCGACGGAATCAGCCACCCCAGCAGCACCGCCGCCACCACGCCGAGCACGCCGATCAGCGTGGCGCTCGTGCGCCACGTGACGACCGTCAGCAGCAGGCCGATCAGCCCCGGAATCAGCGTCTTGCCGATGTCGCCGGAGAAGTTGTATTGCGACAGCGCTTCCTTCACGCCGCCGCCGGCCTCGTACGCATCGGTGACCATCGACGACGCCAGCGGATGCTGCGTGCTCGCGCCGAGCCCGCCGAGCAGCAGCGCGATCAGCAGCACCGCGAGCCCGCCGGCCTGGCCCGCGACGAGGTAGGCGAGGCCCGCGAGCGCGGTGCCGCCCACCAGCAGGCGCTTGCGCCCCCAGCGCCTGGCGGCGCGGCTCGCCAGCAGCTGGAAGCCGGCCATCGTGCCCGAATACGCGCCGCGCAACATCCCGATCTGCGCGTAGTTGATGCCGAACTGCGCCTGCCAGATCGGCAGCAGCACGTAGATGACGTCCGTCAGGCCGTCGTGCACCGCGTGCGCGCCGCAGGCGGCGATGAGCGAGCGGCGGCGCGCGGACGATGCGGATACGGGCGGCGCGGCGAAAGAGAGGTCGCCTTTCAGGTCGCTCATCGTTGTTCGGGTTCGGTGGGGCGAAAGCGTGTCATTTAATCAGAATTGTTCGGCACGCGCGCGGAAGGCACCGCGGCCGGCTCGATGCCGACGCAATCATCCTTGCCTGCTCGTTTCATCCGGACCTGCGCGCCGGCGCGGCCGGTGGTATCGACAATGGCCGCATGTTCATTTATCGGGAGCACATCGTGTTCGTGATCTTCGGCGCATCAGGCAATGTCGGCTACGCGAGCGCAACGGCACTGCGCGACGCGGGCCATCCCGTGCGCGCGGTCGTGCGCGACGCGCGTCATCGCGAACGGCTCGCGCGCCTGGGCTGCGAAGTGGTGCTGGCCGACCTGACCGACGCGCGCACGGTTGCGGCGGCGCTCGACGGCGCGCAGGGCGCGCAGATGCTGTGCCCGGTGCCCGTCGCGGACGGCGATCCCGCCGCGACGATGCGCCGGATGATCGACGTCGCGGCCGAGGCGCTCGCCGCGCATCCGCCGCCGGCGTTGGTGGCGTTGTCGGACTACGGCGCCGAGCTCGATTTCGACACGGGCATCACGCGCCTGTTTCATGACCTCGAGGCACGGCTGAAGCCGCTCGCGACGCGCGTGACATTGCTGCGTTCCGCCGAGCACCTGCAGAACTGGGCGCGGATGCTGCCGGTCGCGCTTGCGACAGGCGTGCTGCCGAGCCTGCATCATCCGGTCGACAAGCGCTTTCCCGCGGTGTCGGCGCCGGATGTCGGCGTCGTCGCGGCCGCGCTGCTGCTCGACGGCGGGCGTGCCGACGGGCCGCGCGTGGTCAGCGTCGAAGGGCCGCGGCGCGTCAGCGTGCGCGAGATCGCCGACGCACTCGGCGCGGCCGCCGGGCGCACGATCGTCGCGCGCGAGCTGCCGCGTGACGCATGGGTCGGCACGCTGCTGCGCGCGGGCCTCTCCGAGCGTCACGCGCGCCTGATCACCGATCTGTACGACGTGCACAACGCGGGGCATATCGACGTCGAGACCGGTGCGACCGAGCGGCGTTTCGGCAACACCGAGCCGGCGGCGGCGCTGGCGGCGCTCGTGCGGCGCGCGATGCAGTGAATGCGGTGGTGCGTGCGGTGAACGGCATCATCTGCGTGCCGGCGTTTTGTGCCATGATGCCGCGACGAGACGATCGTCCTGACTGCGATATCAGGGCGGTCGCATTTCCGCCGTCATCTCATTCCTGCCAGGAGCGCCCGTGAACGCAGCCGCTTCGAATACCACACCCGTCACCGCCGTCGGCACGTTCGACGTTCGGTTCGAACCCGCCGAGCCGACGCCCGCACCGGCCGGCGCCCCCGCGATCGCCCGCCATGGTCTCGACAAGACGTATCGCGGCGCGCTGCAGGGCCATGCGCGCGGCACGATGCTCAGCGCCGGCGAGCCGCAGGCCGGCGAGGCCGTATACACCGCGCTCGAATCGTTCAGCGGCACGCTGGACGGCCGCAGCGGCGGTTTCGCGCTGGCCCACTTCGGGCAACTCGATGCCGGCGTGAAGGAGCTGCGCATCGTGATCGTGCCGGGCTCCGGCACGGGGGCGCTGGTCGGCATCCGCGGCGAGCTGCAGATTCGCAACGAAGGCGACCAGCATCACTACGTGCTGACGTACCGGATCGAATAGATTCTCCGACGCTCGGCAACGCGGGGATGCGCCGCGTTCACGTACTGATCCGCAGATAGCCGTCGACCACCGCGACGCGCACGCCGCCGCCAGTCGACAGCGATGCCGACCCTTCCGGGAACGGATGAACGGGCGCATCGGTGGGCCGCCATGCATGGCGCTGCAGCAGCTCCCGGTAGCCGCCGGGGATCACGAAGCCGCCGCACTTGTGCGCATACGCGTCGCGGCGCATCCGGTACGCACGTGGCAGGTCGTACCACGGCAGCGCGGGCAGGTCGTGATGCACGAGGTGAAAGTTGTTGTTCAGGTACAGCAGCCGCATCGCGAAGCCGGCCTCGTTGATCGCGATGCGCGCCTTCGGGTGACGGGCCGCGCGATGCTCGTAGAGCGAGCGGATCATCGCGAGCGACTGCGCGGGCCACGTGATCGCCAGCAGGTAATACCACCACGGCACGCCGATCGCGTGCTGCAGCCACGCGAGCAGCGCGACGACGCACGCGACGTGCGTGATCCACATCGGCAGCTGACGCAGGTCGCCGCGCCGCAGTGCGGCGAACGACGCGGCCAGCATCGCGGCGATGCCGGCCGGCGGGCCGACGACGAGCCGCCCGACGAAGGTCTTGCGCGCGACGTGCAGCGCACGCCGCCAGCGCGGCAGCGCCGCCCAGCGCTGCGGCGACACGTAGTTGGTTTCCGGATCGATGCCGGGCACGGTGAGATCGTCGTCGCGGTGATGGTCGAGGTGCGTGTCGCGATACAGCGTGTACGGATACCAGACCGACAGCGGCGGATAGCCGAGCAGCCGGTTCACGCGCGCGGAGCGCGTCGGGTGGCCGTGCAGCAGTTCGTGCTGCAGCGACAAGTGCCACGCGCAGAGCAGGACCAGCGGCGGCGTCGCGGCGGCCAGCGGCAGATGGCCCGCCCGCACGAGCAGCAGCACGCCGAGCCAGCCGCCGTAGATCGCGACGATCAGCAGCCAGGTCGGCCACTCGGTGCGGGCGGTGAAGCGGGCGCCGAGCGCCGCGATCGCGCGTGCGTGGTCGACGTCGAAGTATTCAGCCATGTACGGGACCGGCGAGCAGCGTGATCGGCGAGGATTGGAAAGGAAACCGAACTTTAACCAATCGGCGCGCGGCGGCAAATCAATGGATTGGCATGTGCTTATCGCGATCGGTCAGAACGATGCCCGGCGCGGGTGCGACGGAAATGGGTGCGCGATCGGAGGGGCGGCGGGCCTTGCATGCCGGTATCCAACGCGCGCTCCGACGTGCGTAGAATGCCTGCATGAACCGCTGGATCGCCGGACTGCCGATGTACAACGTGACGCCGCGCCACGCCGCGCTGTGGCGCGCGCTGCTGCGCGACGCGCTCGATGCGCTCGCGCGGGCGGGCGGCCCGTCCGGCGTCACGCTGCTCGACGAGCCGTTCGGCGAGCTGGGGCCGCTCTGGCGGCGGGAGGATCTGCTGCTGTCGCAGACCTGCGGCTTTCCGTTCCGTATGCTCGGGCTCGGCGAGGTCGTGCACCTGATCGCGACGCCCCGGTTCGATGCGCAAGGCTGCGACGGCGCGCGCTATTGCAGCATGCTCGTCGTGTCGGCGCGCGCGCATGCGGCCGGCGCGAGGACGCTCGCCGCGTGCCGCGGCCTGCGCGCGGCCTTTAACGGGGACGATTCTCACAGCGGGATGAACGCGTTCCGGCATGCGGTGGCGCCGCATGCGCGCGACGGACGCTTCTTCGCGTCGGTGGCGCGATTCGGCTCGCATCTGAACGTGTTGCGCGCGCTCGGCGCGGGGGAGGCGGATTGTGCGGCGATCGACTGCGTGACGTTTGCCTACGTGCGCGATGCGCTGCCCGATGTGCTGCGCGATGTGCGCGTGATCGGCACGACCACGCCTGCGCCGGGCCTGCCGCTGATCGCGTCGCGCGCGCTCGGCGACGCGCAGGCAGCGCTGCTGCGCGATGCGCTCGATACGGCAGTCGAAGCGGATGCCGCCCGCGCGCACGCGCTCAGGTTGCGCGGGTTCGAGCGGCTCACGCCGGATGACTACGCGGTCATCGAACGGTTCGCGGCCGAGGCTGCTGCATACGGCTATCCGGAGCTGGCTTGACGCGTTGAATTGCTTCGCGCCGCCGGAGCGGGCATCGACAGGCGAGCCTCGCCCGCCCGCCGATGCATGACACCTTTATTCGTCGTCGTCCATCAGACGAACCTTCACCCGCTTGCCCTTGATCTTGCCGGCATTGAGCTTGCGCAGCGCATCGCGCGCGATGCCGCGCTCGACCGCGACGTAGGTCGAGAACTCGGTCACGTTGATCTTGCCGATCTGCGCGCCGCTGAAGCCCGCATCGCCGGTGAGCGCGCCGAGCACGTCGCCGGGGCGGATCTTGTCCTTGCGCCCGCCGAGGATCTGCAGCGTTTCCATCGGCGGCAGCAGCGGTTCGTTGCCGTCGGCCTTCAGCTCGGCGAGCGGATGCCATTCGACGTCGCGCTTCTGCGCCTGCTCGATCCCGCCGACGCGCCCCATCTCGTCCATGCTCGCGAGGCTCAGCGCCCAGCCTTCCTGGTCCGCGCGGCCCGTGCGGCCGATGCGGTGCACGTGCACTTCGGGGTCGGGCGTCACGTCGACGTTGATCACCGCTTCGAGCTGTGCGATGTCGAGGCCGCGCGCGGCGACGTCGGTTGCGACCAGCACCGAGCAGCTGCGGTTCGCGAACTGGATCAGCACCTGGTCGCGCTCGCGCTGTTCGAGCTCGCCGTGCAGCGCAAGCGCATGAAAGCCCTGCGCGTGCAGCACGTCGAGCAGGTCGCGGCATTGCTGCTTCGTGTTGCAGAACGCGATCGTGCTCACCGGGCGATAGTGGTTCAGCAGCAGGCCGACCGCGTGCAGCCGCTCGTTCTCGGTCACTTCGTAGAAGCGCTGGCGAATCTTGCTGTCGTCGTGGCGCTCCGCGAGCTTCACTTCCTTCGGGTTGCGCAGGAACTGCTGGCTCAGCTTCGCGATGCCGTCCGGATAGGTCGCGGAGAACAGCAGCGTCTGGCGCGTCGTCGGGCATTGGCGCGCGACCTTCGCGATGTCGTCGAAGAAGCCCATGTCGAGCATCCGGTCCGCTTCGTCGAGCACGAGCGTGTTCAGCGCGTCGAGCGACAGGTGGCCGCGGTCGAGGTGATCCATGATGCGGCCCGGCGTGCCGACGATGATGTGCGCGCCGTGCTCGAGGCTCTGCGTTTGCGGCCGCATCGGCGTGCCGCCGCACAGCGTCAGCACCTTGATGTTTTCCTCGGCGCGCGCGAGGCGGCGCACTTCCTGCGTGACCTGGTCGGCGAGCTCGCGCGTCGGGCACAGCACCATCGCCTGCACGTCGAAGCGGCGCGCGTCGAGGCGCGCGAGCAGCGCGAGCGAGAAGGCGGCGGTCTTGCCGCTGCCGGTCTTCGCCTGCGCGATCAGGTCGTGGCCCGCGAGCGCGATCGGCAGGCTCGCGGCCTGGATCGGCGTCATCTCGGCATAGCCGAGCTGCGCGAGATTGGCGAGCGTCGCGGGCGTGAGCGGCAGCGCGCTGAAGGGCGTGGCGGTCGGTTGGCTCATGTCAGGACAGGTCTCCGAGGTAAGGGCGGCCTTCCATCTGTTCGTAGACGACGGTGCCGTCTTCGGCTTCGAAGCGCTCGAGATAGTTGCGCGCGCCGCACAGCGGGCAGCGGAACAGCAGCCCCTGGCCTTCGTCCTTGATGACGACGTCGGATTCTTCCCACTGCGTGCCGCAGCTCTGGTTTCGGCAAGTAAACACGGTTTATCTCCAGCTGAATTCGGTTGCGCGCCCCCTGCGCGTGTCGGGGCGGGGGCGCCGGCGTTGCGCGGCCGTGGCGCGCGGCATCCGCTGAGGGGCGGGCGCGGCGCGGCCGTTCGCGTGACGGTTCGTCGGGGTGGAAGGTGGATCGGCCGGCGATCGGCGGATCGCGCGTGGCGCAATTCTAGCGGATACGGCGGCCGGCCCGGCGGGTTCGCGGCCGCCGCGCCCAATGAAAAACGGCCGCCCGGCCCGGGCTGCGCCCCGCTTCGCGGAGGCAACCCGTGCCGGAACGGCCGTTCCGGGCGGCGCGGCGCGCCTTCAGCGCATCACAGTGCCATGTCGTTCGCCGCCTTGGCCGGGCGGACCGGCTGGGCCGGCGCGGCGGCCGCGCCTGCATGCGCGGGCGCGCTCAGGTCGATCGTCGGCGGCGTCGCGAGCTGCAGCACGTCGCTCGTCGCGTTCCATTCTTCCTGGACCTTCGCCGGGCTGTCGTTCAGCTTCGTGCCGTAGCTCGGCACGATCTGCTTGATCTTCTGCTGCCAGGCAGGCGTCGCGACCTTGTCCTTGAACACCTTCTCGAGCAGGCTCAGCATGATCGGCGCGGCGGTCGACGCGCCCGGCGATGCGCCGAGCAGGCCCGCGATGCTGCCGTCCTGCGACGCGACGATTTCGGTGCCGAGCTTCAGCACGCCGCCCTTCACCGGGTCGCGCTTGATGATCTGCACGCGCTGGCCGGCCTGCCACAGGCGCCAGTCTTCCTTCTTCGCGTTCGGGAAGTATTCCTTCAGCGCGTTGAAGCGGTCCTCGTCGGACAGCATCAGCTGGCCGGCCAGGTACTGGACGAGCGGGAACTCGTCGACGCCCACGCGCATCATCGGCGCCACGTTGTGCGTGTTGGTGCTGGTCAGCAGGTCGAAGTACGAGCCGTTCTTCAGGAACTTGGTCGAGAACGTCGCGAACGGCCCGAACAGGATGATCTTCTTGCCGTCGATGATGCGCGTGTCGAGGTGCGGCACCGACATCGGCGGCGAGCCGACCGACGCCTTGCCGTACGCCTTCGCGAGGTGCTGCTTCACGACTTCCGGGTTGTCCGTCACGAGGAACGAGCCGCCGACCGGGAATGCGCCGTAGTCCTTCGCTTCAGGGATGCCCGACGCCTGCAGCAGGTGCAGCGCGCCGCCGCCCGCGCCGATGAACACGAACTTCGCGTCGATGTCCTGCGGCGCTTCGTTCGAGTGCAGCTTCACCCACGACACGTGCCACGTGCCGTCGGCGTTGCGCTTGATCTCGCGCACTTCGCTCGACAGCGACAGCGTGAAGTTCGGCTGGCGCTGCAGGTAGCCGACGAACTGGCGGGTGATCTCGCCGAAGTTCACGTCGGTGCCGATCGGCGTCCAGGTGGCGGCAACCTTCTGCTTGCGGTCGCGGCCTTCCATCATCAGCGGCACCCACTGCTTGATCTGGTCGTAGTCTTCCGAGTACTGCATGCCGCGGAACAGCGGGCTCGCCTGCAGCGCGTCGTAGCGCTTCTTCAGGTAGCGGACGTTGTCGTCGCCCCACACGAAGCTCATGTGCGGCGTCGAGTTGATGAACGAACGCGGGTTCTTCAGCACGCCCTGCTTCACTTGCCATGCCCAGAACTGGCGCGAGATCTGGAACGACTCGTTGATCTGGATGGCCTTCGAGATATCGATCTTGCCGTCCGGCTTTTCCGGCGTGTAGTTGAGCTCGGCGAGCGCGGAGTGGCCGGTGCCCGCGTTGTTCCAGCCGTTCGAGCTTTCCTGCGCGACGCCGTCGAGGCGCTCGACCATCGTCATCGACCAGCTCGGTTCGAGCTCGTGCAGCCAGACGCCCAGCGTCGAGCTCATGATGCCGCCGCCCACCAGCAGGACGTCGACCTTCTTGGTGTCGGCCGCATGCGCGGACGACGCGGCTACGCACAGCGCGAGCCCCGACAGCATTACCCGTAACGTTTTGATCACAGCAGATCCCTTTTTCAACTTGAATGCATCGATTTGCCACGCCGTCCGGCCGGGGCGGAATGCCGGCGCCTGCGCGTGCCGACCGGGGCCGGTGCGCGCATCCGGATATCCGGATCGCGAATCCGGGATTCCGGATTGACGCGGGAAGCCGTTGCATTTGCGCACGCGAAGCCGCTGCGAAGGACACCTTCGATGCGGTTCGCGGCAGGCAGGCAATCGCCTGCATCGCGCTGGCGCGCAACGCGCCGAGGCCCTTGCGGCAAGCCTGAGCGGTTGGGGTTTCAGGCTGCGTCGGAAAGGGCCGCACGCGGCGCTTCTGCCGGGGGCGGGGTGGCAAGGGGCGCGTAATATAACCGAACTCGATTGCCGTGTCGCAGAGGGAAAATAGCCTTGTTTTTGTGGGGTTTTTTTGTGTCCGGGTTTCCGGAATGGGGGACGGCAGGCGGGTTGATCGAAGCGCTGCCGCACATGCCGATCGATGCCTTGGGGCCCGATCGGAATCCGTCGAAAGCGGCAGCGTGAGGCGGGGATGAGAATGGCCGCGGCGAACCGCGGCAGGGTCACTTTACGGAACCTGAACCGCTCCGGCAGTACTGCGCGAACGCCTCCGCCGAATTCGCGAAGCCTTTCTGTTTCGCGAGTTCCCACGGCCGTTCACACTGCCTGGTCGATTCGCACCATGCGTAGCCGGCCGAGCCGATGCAGCCATGCGCGTCGCGATCGCCGCCGACGATCGGTGCGGAGGACTGCGCAGGCGGAGTCGGTTGTGCCGCACATGCACTCAATGCAAACACGATTGCAGCGGCAAGAGAAACCGACGGGATGAAACGTTTCATGAGGTCATGCTCCGTGAAATAGGAAAAAGGTATCGCGCTACCGCCGCTCATTCCTCCGGCACCGGCAGCCGCGACGAGAACTTCACCTCGCGCAACGCGAGGCTCGATTGAATCGACGAAATGCCCGCCTGCCGCCGCAGCACGCGTTCGACGAACTCGGCATACGCATCGAGATCCGTCGCCACGACTTGCAGCACGTAATCGGCGGCGCCGGTGATCTTGTGACACGAAAGTACTTCGTCATGCTTGCGGATCACGGCTTCGAAATTGTCGGCGGATTTGTCGGAATGCATGTTGAACGTGACGAGCACGAACGCGAACACGTTCATGCCGAGCGCGCGCCGGTCGAGGTTCGCCTGGTAGCCGGTGATCACGCCTTCGTCCTCGAGGCGCTTGCGGCGGCGCCAGCAGGGTGTCACGCTCAACGACAGCTTCTCGCCGAGCGTCGCGTTGGAGAGCGCGCCGTCTTCCTGCAGCAGGCGCAGCATGGCGCGGTCGACGCCGTCCATTTCTGCCTTTGGGCGATTTTTGCTCATTTCGTCCGTTCCGTAGTCGGTTTGCACAAAAGTGTACGGAACGGCAGCGCGAAAAGCAAAGCTATTGCCGCTCCTCGCCAATAAACTGTTGCTTACCCTTACCGCAACAGCCCACCATGCTCACGATCTACAGCAGCGATCACCAACTGCATCGCGGCGTCGAACTGAAGGACGGCGCCATCACCGATTCGTTCGAGAACCCCCTGCGCGCCGAAACGGTGCTCGCGCAAGTCCGCGCGAGCGGCCTCGGCGACGTGGTCGCGCCGCGCGCATTCGACCGCGCGTGCTATGCCGGCGCGCACAGCCGGCGCTATGTCGATTTCCTCGCCGGCGCTTGGGACGAATGGCGCGCGACCGGCCGCACCTGCCAGGCGCTGCCGCTCGTGTGGCCCGTGCGCGCGATGCCATCGGGTGCGACGCCGCCCGCGTTCATCGACGGCAAGCTCGGCTTCTTCGCGATGGACGCCGGTTCGCCGATCAACGCCGGCACGTGGGCCGCGGCCAGCGCGAGCGCGAATTCGGCGCTGACCGGCGCCGAGCTGCTGTCCACCGGCACGCCCGGCACGCCCGGCACGCGCGCGGCATTCGCGCTGTGCCGCCCGCCCGGCCACCACGCCGGCCGCGAGTACATGGGCGGCTACTGCTACCTGAACAACGCGGCGATCGCGGCCCAGCACGCGATCGCGCGCGGCGCGGCGCGCGTCGCCGTGCTCGACGTCGATTTCCACCACGGCAACGGCACGCAGGACATCTTCTACGACCGCGCGGACGTGCTGTTCGTGTCGATTCACGGCGAGCCGCCGGTGTCGTATCCGTACTTCTCCGGCTACGCGGACGAGCGCGGCACGGGCGCGGGCGAGGGCTACAACCTGAACCTGCCGCTGCCGAAGGGCACCGCGTGGAGCGGCTACGACGCAGCGCTCGGCCGCGCGGCGGCCGCGATCGCCGCGTATGCGCCCGACGTGCTCGTCGTGTCGCTCGGCGTCGACACGTTCGAGCACGACCCGATCAGCCACTTCCGCCTGCGCTCGCAGGACTACCTGCGGATCGGCGAGGCGCTCGCGCGCCTGAGCCTGCCGACGCTGTTCGTGATGGAAGGCGGGTACATGGTCGACGAGATCGGCATCAATGCGGTCAACGTGCTGCTGGGATTCGAAGGCCGCGCGTGAGCGCCGCGCCGTGACCGGTTCGGCGGCGGCTGCGCAGGCCGCCGCAATCAAAGGAGCAGTTAGCATGACGAGATATCTGGATGTGACGAGCGTCTCGACGCTCGTGACCGAAGTCGGGATCACGCAGGTCCTGACGACGATGGCTTCCTACATCGAGCAGGACTACCGCCGCTGGGAGACCTTCGAGAAGACCGCGCGCCTCGCGAGCCATTCGACCGACGGCGTGATCGAGCTGATGCCGACCTCCGACGCCCGGCTGTATTCGTTCAAGTACGTGAACGGGCACCCGAAGAACACGCGCGCCGACCTGCTGACGGTGATGGCGTTCGGCGTGCTCGCCGACGTCGATACCGGCTACCCGCTGCTGCTCAGCGAAATGACGCTGACGACGGCGATCCGCACCGCGGCGACGTCCGCGCTGGTCGCGCGCTTCCTCGCGCGGCCCGATGCGCGCGCGATGGCGCTGATTGGCAACGGCGCGCAAAGCGAGTTCCAGGCGATCGCGTTCCACGACATGCTCGGCATCGACGAGCTGCGCGTGTTCGACATCGATCCGGCCGCCACCGACAAGCTCGAGCGCAATCTCGCGCCGTTCGCGGGCCTGCGCGTGATCCGCTGCGCGTCGGCGGCCGACGCGGTGCGCGGCGCGGATATCGTGACCACCGTGACCGCCGACAAGACCAACGCGACGATCCTGACGCCCGACATGATCGAGGACGGCATGCACGTCAACGCGGTCGGCGGCGATTGCCCGGGCAAGACCGAGCTGCATGCGGACGTGCTGCGGCGTGCGCGCGTGGTCGTCGAATACGAGCCGCAGACGCGCATCGAAGGCGACATCCAGCAGATGCCGGCGGATTTCCCGGTGGTGGAGTTCCAGCGGATCGTGTCCGGCGCGCAGCGCGGCCGCGAAACCGATGCGCAGGTGACGGTGTTCGACTCGGTCGGCTTCGCGCTCGAGGATTTCTCGGCGCTGCGCTACCTGAACGCGGCCGCGCGCGAACGCGGCATCGGCATCGAGCTGGACCTGATCCCGACGCCGCGCGATCCGAAGAACCTGTACGGCGTCGCGGCGGGCAGCGAGATGCGCACGGCGTCGAGCGTCGCGGACCGCGTGCTGCTCGCGGCGCTGCGGCATTGAGAACGGATTCCGACGCAACAATACATCCCCATCAGGAGAGAGACATGCTTCGACATCACAAGACAACGGCGGCCGCAGCCGTCGCGATGGCGTGCGCGCTGCCCGTGCACGCGGACGAGATCGCGCGGATCGGCCACGTCGCGCCGCTGACCGGCGCGATCGCGCATCTCGGCAAGGACAGCGAGAACGGCGCGCGGCTCGCCGTCGAGGAGATCAACGCGAAAGGCCTCGTGATCGGCGGCACGAAAGTGACGCTGCAGCTCGATCCGCAGGACGACGCCGGCGACCCGCGCACCGCGACGCAGGTCGCGCAGCGGCTCGTCGACGACAAGGTGGCGGGCGTGGTCGGCCATCACAATTCCGGCACGTCGATCCCGGCGTCGCGCGTGTACCGCGACGCCGGGATCGTGCAGATCTCGCAGGCGGCCACCAATCCCGTGTACACGCAGCAAGGCTTCAAGACGACGTACCGGGTGGTCGCGACCGACGCGCAGCAGGGGCCGGCGCTGGCCATGTTTGCGGCGAAGCGGATGAACATCCGGACGGTGGCGGTGATCGACGATGCGACCGCGTACGGGCAGGGGCTCGCGACCGAATTCGAGAAGGCGGCGCAGGCGGCCGGCCTAAAGGTCGTGTCGCGCGACGCGACGAACGACAAGGCGATCGATTTCCGCGCGATCCTCACGAAGATCAAGGGCGCGAATCCGGACGCGATCATGTACGGCGGCATGGACGCGACCGGCGGCCCGCTCGCGAAGCAGGCGCGGCAGCTCGGCCTGCGTGCGAAGATCCTCGGCGGCGACGGCGTATGCTCGACCGACCTGCCGAAGCTCGCGGGCGCGGCGGCGGACAACGTCGTGTGCTCGGAAGCCGGCATCGCGCTCGAGAAGATGCCGGGCGGCGCGGCGTTCGCGAAGCGCTACGAGGCGCGCTTCCATCAGCCGATGCAGGTGTACGCGCCGTTCTCGTACGACGCCGTCTACATCATCGTGGATGCGATGAAGCGCGCGAATTCGACGTCCGCCGCGAAGGTGCTCGCCGCGATGCCGGCCACCGACTATCGCGGCGTGATCGGCGAGACGAGCTTCACGCCGCAAGGCGACCTGAAGCACGGCGCGATCTCCGTGTTCTCGTACAAGGACGGCAAGAAGGTGCTGCTCGACATCGTCAGGATGTGACGCTCGCGCGCCTGCGTCGCGAACGCGCCGGTTAACGGTGACGTTGGGTTACAGCGCGCGGGTGCGCGAGCCGTCGGCGCTGCGCCCCGCATCGTGCACGATGTGCAGCTCGCGCGTGCGGATCGGCGTCGCGCAATCGGCATCGGCGAGCGCCTTGCGCACCTGGCGCGCGAGGCGCCAGCGCAGCGCCCAGAACGTGTCCGTATGCGTCCAGACGCGCATGTTCGCGACCGCGGTGCTGTCGTCGAAGCGCATCACCATCACGTCCGGCGCGGGGTCCTGAAGCACGTCGGGATCGGCGTCGGCCAGTGCGCGCAGCGCGTCGAGCGCGCGGTCGATGTCGTCGCGCACGGAGACTTCGACTTCGAGATCGAGGCGGCGTGTCGGGTTGCGCGTGTAGTTGCGAATCGGGCTGCCCCACAGCGCGCTGTTCGGCACGTACTCGCAGATGCCGTCCGGTTTCGTCAGGCGCGTCATGAACAGGCCGACCTCGTCGATGGTGCCCGCGACCCCCGCGCCGCCGTCGATGTAGTCGCCCACCTTGAACGGCCGCAGCAGCAGGAGCATGATGCCGGCCGCGATGTTCTGCATCGTGCCTTGCAGCGCCAGCCCGATCGCGAGGCCGGCCGCGCCGAGCACGGCCACGATGCTGGCGGTTTCGATGCCGAGCTGCGACAGCGCGCCGACGATCGCGACGATGCGGATGCCCCACACGGCGACGTCGCACAGAATCGGCCGCAGCGTGTCGTCCACGCGCTCCTTGTTCGCGAGCAGGCGGCTCAGCCAGTTGCCGATGCGTTTCGACAGCCACCAGCCGGCGATGAGCAGCGCAAGGCCGGCGCAGAGCCGGAGGGAGAAGGTGGACAGCGCATTCCACAGGAACGTCCAGCGTTCCGGATGAAAGTGATCGAGCAACATGGGGGGATTC
Source organism: Burkholderia stagnalis (assembly GCF_039848545.1). Classification (NCBI taxonomy): domain Bacteria; kingdom Pseudomonadati; phylum Pseudomonadota; class Betaproteobacteria; order Burkholderiales; family Burkholderiaceae; genus Burkholderia; species Burkholderia stagnalis. The sequence goes on along the minus strand of NZ_CP156686.1, from coordinate 2,494,285 downwards.
GGACTCCTTTGACTTCAGACATCGAATGGCGCGCGGCGGCTTGCCGCATTTGCGCAGGCGCTACGCAGCCGTTCGCGCGCGCCGGCGACCCTCGACTGTACACGGAGCATGGTGTTTCGCTTGTACGGATAAGGTCGCATCCCGTTCAGATGCGCTGGAAATATGCCATTTCGTTCGTGTCCTATTGGTTTAAATTTCAAATTAGTACGAGTCATATTAAGCCGCTTAAGCCAGGCCGATACACTCGAATTCGAATAGCCGGAGCATGACGGTGGTCCCATTGCATTGCCCGGCAGCCTTCCGATTCTTCATTGATAGCGAGTGATGACGCCATGCGGTTTGATCTGCGTTCCCGTCTCGCACGCGAACGAGGTCAACCCGCACAACGCGGCGCCGCCTGCCTGCCGTCTCGCCGCGCGCTGCTGTGCGGCATCGTCGCGGCAGCCTGGCTTGCCGGCGCGCAAGGCGCGGTAGCACAGGCGTCTCACGATGCCGTGTCATTCGCGCCCGCCATGGCGGTGACGGCAGACCTCGTCGACGTGCCTTTTTTCCATTCCGCCCGCACCGTGTGGGGCGGCTTGCGCGCGATGTCGGCCAAGCCGTTCGACGCCGCGGCGGACGCACCGGCTGCGAGCGCCGACCCCCACGGCCCGGTCGCGCGTTTCGGCGCATGCGCACCCTACAGCGTGCTCTGCGACGCGGCGCGCGATGCGATCGAACGCAATTATGCGGCCCGGTTCGACTACGGCCTTGCGTCCCCGCTGCCCGCAACGGATGGACCGGCAGCGTTCAAGCCGCGTTCCGGCGAACTGGCGTCCGGCGAGCCGTTCACGCTGGCCGAGCCGAACAGCGGCACGCGGATCGGCGCGATCGCCGGCAGCCTGCAGGCATCGCTGGCGAGCGCCGATCTGCCGGCCGGCGTGGCCGGGCAGATCTCCCGCATGCTGGCGGGTCGAGTCGACGTGACGCAGCGCGGCTGGACCGGCGACGCATTCCGCGTGGCATTCGATGCGGACGACGACGCGACCCTTCAGGGCGGCCCGCGCGTGACGGCGCTCGATCTGCGCTTTCGCGGCCAGCAACTGTCGGCTGTATGGTTTGCTGCCGAGGCGGGAGCGCCCGGCGGCTATTACGATCTCGACGGCAGGCCGTTCGCCGGTTCCCGGTTCGTGATGCCGGTCGACGCGACGCGTGTGAGCTCCCGCTTCGGCGCACGGGTGCATCCGGTGACGGGCGCGACGCACGTGCATTCCGGCGTCGATCTGGCCGCGCCGGCGGGCCGGGCCGTCCATGCGTCGGAGAACGGCACGGTGTCGTTCATCGGTACCGAACCGCGTGGCTACGGCAAGTATGTGGTGGTGCGTCATGATGCCGGCTATACGTCGTACTACGCGCATCTGTCCGCATTCGAGCCGGCGTTGCGCATCGGCGCGCGGGTCGCACGCGGTCATCGTGTCGGCGCGGTCGGCAGCACTGGCACGGCGACGGGCCCGCATCTGCATTTCGAGGTTCGGCGGCACAACCGGCCCGTCGATGCGCTCGCGCTGATGCAGGCGTCTAGCGAGGCGGCGCTGAAGGGCGAACAGCGCGTGGTGTTCGATCGCGTGGCCGGGCAGGCTCGCGTGCGTCTGGCCGCGGCGTCGTGGTCGCCGTCGTTCGCGGTGTTGGAGGCTGCAGGCGTGAATGCGGGTTGATCGTTCGGTTTGCCCGGAAATGAAGGTCGGTCAACGGCTCGTTTCAACGCGTCGAGGATGCATGGCCTGCGACTCGTGACGCTCGGAAACGGTGTGTGCAACGCGATCCGTCAACGCGGCGCTCAGGGGCCGAAGTGCTGCATCATCGTGTCCTTCAGCCGCGCGGCGGTCAGCTCGCCCATGTGCGATTCGACGAGGTTGCCGTTCGCATCGAAGAAGAGCGTCGTCGGCAGTCCGCGCGACCCGTACGCATGCATCGCGCGCATCGAGCGGTCGAGCAGCACGTGATCGAAGCGCAAGCCTTGCTGTTCGAGGAACGCGCGCACGGCTTGCGCGTCTTCGCCCTGGTTGAGCATCAGCACCGCGACGCCCGGACGATCTTGCTGCGCCTGCGCGAGGATCGGCATTTCGCGGCGGCACGGCGGGCACCAGGTGGCCCACAGGTTCACGACGGCAGGCCGGCCGGCAAAGCGTTGCGGCGGAACGGGCGTTGCGTCGAGCGCGTCGAGCCGCATCGCGGCGAGCGGCGGCGCGCCGTGCTGCAGCGTCGCCAGCGTGCCCTGCGCGATGCCCCATGCCGCGAGGCCGGCGGCGATGCCGATCCATGCCGGGCGGCGCAGCGCGGGCAGGCGGCGCAAGCGCCAGCCGGCGAACGCGAGGCCGGCCGCGATGCCGATGCGCCAGTCGAAGCCGCCGTCGCCGAACGCGACGAGCGAGCGGGGCGCGGCCGCGTAGTCGGCCCACCACTGCGCGACATAACCGACGCGCGCGGCGATCAGGCCGAGCAGCAGCGCGTCGACGATCAGGCTCGATGCCGTCTTGTGCTGGCCGTCCGGCGAGCGGCGCTGGATGAAACGGGCAACGAGCCACGCGAGCAGCGCGGCGGCGGCAACCGCGACGACGCGGATCGAGAAGGGACCGATGCTCAACATGAGAAGGAAAACTCAGGACGTGATCGACGCGGACATGCGGCGATTCGACATCACGTCATGCGCACGGGTTCCCTTCACGACGCCGCCGGGCTAACGCGGCAACACCTTCCTGTAGACCACGAACCCGCTTTTCTCCGCGACGGTGTCGTACAGCCGCATCGCCGTGCGATTGGTTTCGTGCGTCTGCCAGTACACGCGCTCGGCCCCATGTTGCGCGGCGACCTCGTATACGGCCTCGATCAGCGCGCGCCCCACGCCCTTGCCGCGCTCGCTTTCGAGCGTGAAGAGATCCTGCAGGTAGCAGGTCGGGCCGGCCAGCGTCGTGCTGCGGTGGTACAGGAAATGCACGAGCCCGACGAGCGCGCCGTTGCGTTCGGCAACCAGCGCATGCACGGGCTCGTAGCCGTCGAAGAAACGCGACCACGTGAGCTTCGTCACGTCGAGCGGCAGCGCCGTCGCGTCGAAGCGGCCGTAGAAGCGGTTGTAGCCGTCCCAGAGCGGCAGCCAGGCAGGGTAGTCGTCCGGCTTGACGGGGCGTACGGTCAGGCTGGCATTGGTAGCGTTCATGTGGTCGACCTCGCGATGGCATGGAGCAGACGCTTACGATAGACAATTCGTGGCACCATGTGTAGACCCATGTCATCCCCCATACCTGGAGCCACGATGGACTACGGCGTCTTGCTGTCGACGTTCGAACGCGAAACCGGACGGCGCGCGGTCGCGCGGATGTCGCAGCAGCACCGGCTGTACGCGTGCCTGCGCATCGCGATTCTCGACGGCCGGATCGCGGAGGGTGCGCGTCTCGCGCCGTCGCGCACGCTCGCCGACGAACTCGGCATCGCGCGCAATTCGGTGCTGTATGCGTACGAGCGGCTCGCGGCGGAAGGCTTCGTGATCGGCACGCGCCAGGGCACGGTGGTCGCGCACGTGGGCCTGCGCGACGCGCCGGCTGCGGCCGCTGCCACCGCCGCAACCGTCGACGCGAGCGCTGATGCAAGCGCCGACGTCGCGCGGCTGTCGCGACGCGTGGCGCACGTCGAGCGCACGGCCGAAGGCATCGACGAATCGCTGCCGTTCGTGCCGGGCACGCCCGCGCTGGACGAATTCCCGCTCGTGCAATGGCGGCGCTGCGTCGAGCGCGCGTGGCGCGACGCCGTGCCCGCGCAGCTCGGCTACCAGCCCGCCGCCGGCGACGCGACGCTGCGCGACGCGATCGCCGGCTACCTGCGCGTGTCGCGCGGGGTGCGTTGCGACGCGGAGCAGATCGTCGTCACCGACGGCACGCAGAACGCACTGGACCTGTGCGCGCGTGCGCTGGCCGACGCCGGCGACATCGCCTGGATCGAGAATCCCGGCTACCACGGCGCGCGCAATGCGTTCCTGGCCGCCGACCTGCGCGTCGTGCCGATCGGTGTCGATGCCGAGGGCCTCGCGCCGCACCCGGACGACTGGCGCGCGCGCACGCCGAAGCTCGTCTACATCACGCCGTCGCACCAGTATCCGCTCGGCGCGGTGATGAGCCTCGAGCGGCGGCTCGCGCTGGTTGCGCAGGCGCGTGCGGCGGGCGCGTGGATCGTCGAGGACGACTACGACAGCGAGTTTCGCCATCACGGCGCGCCGCTCGCGGCGGTGCAGGGCCTCGCCGACGATGCGCCGGTGATCTATCTCGGCACCTTCAGCAAGGTGATGTTTCCGGCGCTGCGGATCGGTTTCCTGGTCGCGCCGCCGGCGCTCGCGCGCGCGTTGCGCGAAACGGCCGGCGCGCTGATGCTGCACGGGCGCGCGATCGAGCAGCGCGCGCTGGCGGATTTCATCGACGCGGGGCATTTCACGCGTCACCTGCGGCGCATGCGCAGGCTCTACGCGGAGCGCCGCGCCGCGCTGCAGGACGCGCTCGAGCGGCACCTGCGCGCGCAGCTGACGGTATCCGGCGGCGCGGGCGGCATGCACCTGTCCGCGCGGCTCGACGTGCCGGTGGCGGATACGGCGCTCTGCCGCGTCGCGCAGGCGCACGGGTTGATCCTGCGGCCGTTGTCGTCGTTCTGCCTGCCGGGGACGGAGCAGGGCTACAACGGCCTCGTGCTCGGCTATGGCGGCGTGCCGGCCGCGCAGATGGACCGGCTGGCGCGGCGCATCGGCGAGATGATCGAGCGGGTGCTGGCGAACCGGTGACGGCGGCCGGGCGGGGCGCCGCACTGTGACGAACAGATGACGAATGCGTGACGCGCCTTCATGCCGCCACAGGTGTTGCCGCTTGCGTCGGAACGGTCAGAACGCGGCCACGCTCGCCAGGTGGGCGAACTTGCGGCTGCTCAGCAGCTTGACGATGGTCTGCGTCGATATGCTCGTGGGCAGCGACGCGACGTCGGCCGGCTCGAACCAGCGGCAATGCACGATCTCGTTGCGCGGCCGGGGCGCGGCATCGATCAGCACGTCGGTCACGAACACGTGATGCAGCTTCGCGAGGCCGCCGAACTGGAACGCGTATTCGATCGGCAGGTCCGACAGCCCCGTCTCCTCCCACAACTCGCGATGCGCGGCGTCGAGCGGCGATTCGCGGCGCTTGACGGTGCCGCCCGGCAAGGCCCAGCGGGAGGTCGTGCGGGCGACGAGCAGAATGCGCGAGCCTTGGCGGCACACGATGGTGGCGCGGTCTCGGGGAAGGGCGGAGGCATCGGGGCGGATGGGCATGATGAGGCGTATGCGATCGGCTGGCGGCTGCCGTGGATGACAGCGGCAATCATGACACGTCGCGGCGGTCGCGGGGGCACGATTTGACAATGCTTTGGGAACGCAAGATGCGTTCCCATCGCGGGCGCGTGCGTATGCGGCATTGGCGAGCGGCGCGGGTCAGGGAAAGCACGGAGTCGGCGCGGCGGGCCGATTCCGCGCACCGGCAAGCGCGTGAGCGGCCCGCCCGGAAATATCGCAAAATGACCGGCTCGCCGTCTGTCCCGATCCGCTCCACGTCTCCCGAAGGCGGCGCGCACGTGCTTCGCACGTCTCCTTGACCCACCTCCCTGCAAGGACACCCATGTCGACCCAACCCCGTGAACTGCTGAAGGCCGCCGATATCGCGAACATGGAAGCGACGCGCGCGGTTCATCCGCTGAACCCGAACGCGGTGCGCCTCAAGAAGTCGGTGGGCGACCTGACCGGGCTCACGCAGCTCGGCGTTCACCTGATCACGCTGATGCCCGGCCACGAGTCGGCCGAATACCACCGGCACCTGTACGAAGAGGAGTGCGTGTACGTGCTGTCCGGCAACGGGACGGTGACGATCGGCGAGCAGCGGGCCGACATCGCGCCGGGCGATTTCCTCGGCTTCGCACGCGGCGGCAACGCGCACACGGTGCAGAACACGGGCGACGCGCCGCTCGTGCTGCTCGTTGCCGGGCAGCGGCTCGAGCACGACGTGTGCGACTATCCGCGCGCCGGCAAACGGCTGTATATGGCGGGCGAGCGCTATAGCTACGTGGACCTGCCCACGACGGACGCCGAATGAGCGCGCGCGACACCGCGCCTGTCGCGCTCGTCACCGGCTCCACGTCGGGCATCGGCGCCGCGATCGCGCGGCGGCTGTCGGCGCAAGGCTATGCGGTGGTACTGCATTCGCGGCAGTCGGCCGACACGGGGCAGGCGATGGCGCGCGAACTCGGTGCGGCGGCCTACCTGCAGGCCGACCTGGCCGACGACGCGGCGCGCGTGCGGCTGGTGCGCGACGCGGTTGCGCTGTGGGGGCGGCTCGACGTGCTGGTCAACAACGCGGGGATCAGCCGCGTGATTCCGCACGACGATCTGGCGGCGGCCACGCCCGCGATCTGGCAGGAACTGCATGAAGTCAACGTGATCGCGCCGTTCCGGCTGGTCGCCGAAGCGCAGCCGGCGCTGGCCGAGGCCGCGTCGCGCGGGCGGCCCGGCTGCGTGGTGAACGTCAGCTCGCATGCAGGCGTGCGGCCGAAGGGCGCGTCGATTCCGTACGCGGCGACGAAGGCCGCGCTCAACCACATGACGCGCCTGCTCGCGCTGTCGCTTGCACCGGCGATTCGCGTCAATGCGGTCGCGCCGGGGCTCGTCGATACGCCGCTCACCGCCGGCTGGACGCACGCGCAGCAACTCTGGCGCGACCGCGCGCCGATGCGCCGCGCGGCGACGCCGGACGACGTCGCGCAGACGGTCGCGATGCTCGTCGCGTCGGACTACATGACGGGCGAGATCGTGATGCTCGACGGGGGATTGAACCTGACGTGACGCGACGGGGCGGCGTTGTGCGGAGACGCGGAGACGCGGAGACGCGGAGGCACGGAGGCACGGAGGCACGGAGGCACGGAGGCACGGAGGCACGGAGGCACGGAGGCACGGAGACGCGGAGACGCGGAGACGCGGAGACGCGGAGACGCGGAGACACGCAGACACGCAGACACGCAGACACGCAGACACGCAGACACGCAGACACGCAGACACGCAGACACGCAGACACGCAGACACGGAGACACGGAGACACGGAGACACGGAGACACGGAGACACGGAGACACGGTGACACGCAGACGCCGCCGGCCAGCCGCGCACCCGCATCGCGCGCACCGGCCGAGGCCGCCTACCGGAATGCGCGCTCAGCCGAGGCTCGACCGCAGCCGCGCGAGCGCGCCGTCATGCGTGCGCTCGAACTTCAGCGGCGTCACGGCGATATACCCTTCGCGGAGTGCGACCGTTTCCGAATCCGCATCGTCGTCGCGCGGTGCGCGCGCGAGCTTCAGCCAGTGATATTCGATGTCGCGCGGGTCGCGATCCGACACGATCTCGACGCCCTGCAGCGTGCCGGCGCCCTGGTTCGTCACCTTCAACCCGCGCACGTCCTGCGCGGGGCGGGCGGGGAAGTTCACGTTGAGGCACGCGTCGCTGTCCCAGCCGGCGGCGACCAGCCGCCGAATGACGTCCGGCGCGTGCGCGAGCGCCGTGTTCCACGGCACCGCGTTGCGATCGGTGAACGCCTGGCTCAGCGCGATGGCCGGCACGCCGACCAGCATGCTCGTCATCGCGGCGCCGACCGTGCCGGAAAACACCGTTTCGGTGCCGAGGTTCGCGCCGCGATTCACGCCGGACAGCACGACGTCGGGCCGCGCGTCCTTCATCAGGTGGCTGACCGCGATCGCGACGCAGTCGCCGGGCGTGCCGCGCACGGCGAAGCGGCGTTCGCCCTTGCGATGCACGCGCAGCGGTTCGTGCAGGCTCAGCGAATGCGACGTGCCGCTCTGGTCTTCCGCCGGCGCGACGATCCACACTTCGCGCGCCAGCTGCGTGGCAACCTGTTCGAGCACGTCAAGGCCGGGGGCGTCGATTCCGTCGTCGTTGGTGAGCAGGACGCGGTCGAACGGCGGGCGGGCTTCTTGCATCGGGGCGATCCTCATGGAGATGGGCCGTGACGGGGGGAGGGCAGCGTGGCGTACTACCGCAAGGCTAGCATCCCGATGCGCGGGCTGTCGTGTCGCGCCGACGTCCGGATGAAAAAACGGGCGCATTGCGCGCCCGTTCGCCGGTTGATGTGCCGCGTACACGCCGGCGCGACCGGCGCGTTGCGGCGGGTCGGATCGGCTTATCCGAGCAGATGCCGCAGCACGCCGGCCGCGACGACGCCGATCGTCACCGTCGGCAGGATCGACAGGCGGGTGGCGGCCAGCAGCGTGATCGCCAGCGCGAGCAGGTCGGCCGGGCGATCCGACACGAACGCCGGCGCGATCACCGAGATCAGTACGCAGCCGGGCACGTTCTCCATCACGGCCGTCATGCGCGGGCTGAGCGTGCGGTTGCGCAGCGCGACGTAGCCGAGGATGCGCGACAGGTAGGTGGTCGCCGCCATCAGCACGATGGTGGCGACGGTGTGGAAATCAGGCATCGCGCGGCTCCCACAGCAACGCGGTGGCGAGCCCCGCGCAGGCGCCGGCGGCCACGTACCATGCGCCGGGCACGGCCAGATGCGTGGCCGCCGCGACCACGAGGCTCACGAACCACGGCCGGCTCGCGCGCACGCCTTTCCACATGCCCTTCAGCAGCACCAGGAAGACGGCCGTGAACGCCATGTCGAAGCCGTAGCGCTCGACGTCGCCGATGGTCGGCCCGAGCGCGGCGCCGAGCGTGGTCATCGAGATCCAGGTCAAGTAGAGGCCGGCGGCGATGCCCGCGTAGTACGCGACGCTGATGTGGTCGGCCGATCGCTGCCGCGCGTCGGCGAGCGACATCGCCCAGCTCTCGTCGCACATGAAGAACAGCGCGGCGAACGCGCGCCGGCGCGGCAGGCGCCGGATGTACGGCGCGAACGCGGCGCCCATCAGGATGTGGCGGGAATTCACCAGGAACGACATCGCGACGATCAGCGCGATGTGCGGCGGCGACGCCCACAGGCGGATCGCCGCGAACTCGGAGCCGCCGCCGAAATTCAGGCCGGTCAGCATCGGCACTTCGAGCAGGCTCAGCCCCTTCTGCGCGGCCTGCGCGCCCAGCACCAGCGCGAACGGAATGAAACCCAGCATGACGGGCAGCGCCGCACGCAACCCGCGGCCCATCTCGATGACAAACGCGGGCCGCTCGCGCAGCCCGGACGACGTTGAAACGCTACTGCTCATTACTCCTCCTTCGGGGGGAGGAATTGTCTGCTTTTTTGACTCGAATCGGGTTGCGTTGTGGCCACTTATTTTGGAGAATTTGGCATCGAGCGCGCGCTACGCGGATTTTTTGGAATTTGATGCCAATGAAGCTTGACGCCATCGACCGCCGGATCCTCAGTGCGCTCCAGCGCGACGGCCGCATGCAGAACGTCGAACTTGCCCACGAGGTCGGGCTGTCGCCGTCGCCGTGCCTGCGGCGCGTACGGCTGCTCGAGGAAGCGGGCGTGATCGAGAAGTACGTGGCGGTGCTGAACCCGGCGAAGGTCGGCAAGGCGCTGACGATCTTCGCGCGCGTGTGGCTGAAAGGGCAGGACGCCGACACCGTGAACCGCTTCGCCGACGCTGTCCAGCAGATGCCGGAAGTGGTCGAGTGTCACCTGATGGCCGGCGATTGCGATTTCCTGCTGCGCATCGTCGCGGCCGACATCGACGAATACCGGCGCTTCCAGATGGAATACCTGACGCGCATCCCCGGCGTGCAGAGCGTGAAGACCGACATCCCGATGCAGAAGATCAAGCTGACGTCGGCGCTGCCGACGTAGCGCGGCGCGGGCGTGCGGCGGTGCATCGACGAACGGTCACGGGCGGATGACAATCGACCGATAAACTATCGGGGTCCGCCGCGTCGCACGTCCTGCATGGGGTGTCGTGCGACGTTCGATGCACAGGCAACTAACGGTCAATATCGACGTGATCGGCCAGACGGCGCTGCGCGCTAGGTCCTGCGCCGGCGCGGATGCGTTTCTTCTTGTCGGGCGAACCATGCAGCCATTCAACAATCCGTGGAATTCGCTGGAAATCGTCAAGCTGGTGCTGGGCGTGCTGACGCCGTTGTCGGTGGCCGGCCTTGGCTGGTTCGTCGCGCGCCGGCTGAAACGGCTCGAACTCGTGCAGTGGACCAACCAGAAGCTGATCGAGAAGCGCCTCGCGCTCTACGACGCGGTGGCGCCGCAGCTCAACGCGCTGCTGTGCTTCTACACGTGGATCGGCTACTGGAAGGACATTTCGCCCGACGACGTGATTCGCGCGAAGCGCGAACTCGACCGCACGTTCCACATCTACCGCTACCTGTTCGACGATCACGTGTACGACGCGTATCACGCGTATATCCACGCGCTGTTCGAGATGCACACGGGTGCCGGGCAGGATGCGCGGATCCGTTCGCTGATCGAAACGGCGGACGGCGATCGCACGCGGCACGCAACCTATGTGTGGAACCCCGCGTGGCATGCGCGGTTCGCGACAGTGAACGTCGTCGACCGCGCCGAAGTGCGCGACCGCTATACGCGGTTGATGGAGGTGCTGCGCGTGTCGCTGGGCGCGAATCGGTGACGATGGCGCGGCATCGCGCGCAGTTCGGCGCTCAGGTCCGCCCCGCCGCCGCGAGCCGTGCGGCGAGCCCGACGAACACGGTGCCGAGCAGGTATTGCGGCAACTTCGACGGGCGGCGGCGCGCGCCGATCCGCTGGCTCAGCCGGCTGGCGGACACGATCACCGCGCCGTTGACCACGAGGCCGACCAGGTTGAGCACCGTCGCGAGCACGAGGATCTGCACGGCGATCGAGCCGTGCTCCGGCCGGATGAACTGCGGGAACAGCGCGAGTACGAACAGCGCCATCTTCGGGTTGAGCAGGTTGGACGTCAGGCCCTGGCGGAAGATCGCCGCGGTGGAGTGGCGGCGCTGCGACGCGACCGGCGACAGCGCCGTCGGATCCGAGCGGAACGTCTTCCACGCGAGATACAGCAGATAGGCGGCGCCAGCGAAACGCACGACGTCGTACGCGATCGGCACCACGAGAAAAAGCTGAGACAACCCGAGCGCGGCGGCGAGCGCATGACAGTAGGTGCCGGCCTGGATGCCCGCGAGCGTGGCAAAGCCCGCGCGCCGGCCCTGGCTCACGCTGCGGGACGCGATCAGCAGCATGTCGGGGCCGGGCGTGGCGGTCAGCGCGAGACATGCGCCGGAGAAAAGCGCGAGCGTGGAGAGATCGATCATGGCGGGCCCTTGCGCGGGAGCGGTGTAAAGGGAGGTCAGAATGGGGGGGACGCAACGGCGCAGTTTGACAGCGGCGAGCAATGACTCGATGTCAGCGTGCGTCAGGCGTCGATGATCCGCAACGCCCGAGAATATGTCAATCCGCGCGATTGGGACGAAGGGGTATCGGCCGCGCTGCTGAAGTACGACGCAAACGTCTGCTGTACCGGTGCGTCGGCCGGGACGGGTTACAAGCAGTTTGGCGCAGGGGTATCGGGCGGCATCGCCGCTTATGGCGGAGTCGCTTGCCGTCTCCTCGAGCGTGCGAATCGTGAGCTAGCGATAGAACGTGCGCGCAAGCGGCAAACATGGGCATTCGTCGCCTGCCACATTCCATTGATCGAAGTGATCCGCCTTTTTCGGTGCCGGGAATACAGTGGGCGCGATCGCCGCACGGCTTCATCGTAGCAAGCAGACCATCAATTCGCACAAGACGAGCGCCATGAAGAAGCTCGGAATCACGCGTGAGGTCGACCTGATCCGCTATGTCGATGCGGTAATATTTGCGGATTCGCCCGCATCGAGCGCGCCGCATACAGAGGAATAACGGGCGCGGATCCTGTGCGATCGCATGAAGCTCGCGCGACACCATTGACTCGCTCGCCTATCGCGTATTGGGCCATGGCGGATGAAACGGGATCCACACGAATGGTCGGCTTGCAGTACGTGACGATTGCCACAAATGAAGCGCATGCAAGAAAAACTGAAACGACACGGCGCGCGAATTGCGGCCGCGGGTCGAAAGCCATTCGAACCGGACCGGGTCCGGCGTCAACAGCAAACCCTGTTGTATGGCAGCGGCGTGGCAATCACGGTGTTCATCCTGGCGTGCGTGGTGCTCATCGCACGACTCGAGGTGCTTGGCTTCTTTACGCAGGTGCGCGGGGAGTTTCTGAAGCGGGAGGCTCAGCTGCATGCTGAGTTGATGTCGACACAATCGTTGTTCGGACAATTCGTCAAGACGGCGCAGGGGCGGTGGATCGCCGCGGAGCCGGTCCCGAACGAGGTATTGCAGAAGTTCGTCGCCGACCAGGGGCGCATGGTCGGATATCGGCGCGGCCACGCCTGGTTTGCCGGGATGGCCAATATCACGCCGGAGCATACGGCGAGCCGGTATGCGCGCTATCTATCGCTGGCGATACCTCAATTCAAAATCGCGGAAAATCAGACTTCGAACGGGAAAGGTCGATCCGGTTACTTGGTCGCGACCAATGACGAATATCTCGGCATTTTCAATCGCGAGCTTGTCGGGCCTGCGCTCGCCCTGCCTCGTGGATTCTCGTTGAAGTCGCTGATGCAACAAGTTGCTCCGTCGAATGCGAGTTTCACTGCGGGACATCAGGATGCCCGGGGTGAAAATGTCGTCCTGCTGGAGAGCCACGTCGATCCGCTGCTGGGGCGTCGTGTGCTGCGATTTTCCCGGCGTCTGTACGACGACAAGGGGCAGCAGTTCGCCTGGGCGATCATGAATTGTCGTGCGCTGATCGACGACATTCTCGCTTCGCAGTCCGGCGACGATCAGTACGCGCTGATCGATGCGCATGCCAATGTATTGGCCGGCGCGGAGCCGAGCCGCGAGATGATGGTCGGTGCGATCGACTACGCGCGCGTCCCGTATGGCGATCACGTGAGCGTACATCGCGTCGGCACCAGCTTCGTCATTGGCGACTACTTGCCCGGCTCCGATCTCATGATGATCGCGACGTTCTCTTGGCGGAGCGTTGCGGCGGCCGTATTCAAGACCGTCAGCCTGACAGCCGGAATTGCGTTGTTTGCGATTTCGATTCTCTGGATCGGGCTCGTTCGCTTCGACCTGGGGGCATTGCGTCCCGCGAACCGCCGCGCGATTCGATTGATCGAAAGCGAGGCACTCAACCGTAAGTTGATTCGTGCGGCGCCTGCCGGAATCGTCTTGCTGTCGTTGGCAGACGGCGAGACGATGGTGCGCAACGATGCTGTTCTCCCGTACGAAAACACAGGTTCGGGTTTGCCGCTCGGCAAACGAATCTGGCACGCGTATCAGGAGGGAATGCGGGCGCCCGATGCACGGCGCTTCATGATGCGGGAGCTGGCTGTCGACCTGGCCGGTCAAGAGGCGGTCTATCTTGCCGTGAACATCGTGCGAACGCGATATCGTGGCGTCGACGTACTGCTTTGCACGCTGGTCGATATCACCGCCCGAAAGCAGATGGAAGGAAAACTGCGCGAGGCACGCGAGGCCGCCGAGTATGCAAACAAGGCGAAGTCGACGTTTCTTGCGACGATGAGCCACGAGATCCGCACGCCGCTCAACGCGATCGTCGGCAACCTTGAACTGATGGAACGCGCCGAGATATCCGCGCCGTTGCGGCGCCGGCTCGGGACGATCATGTCGTCGTCGGACGCGTTGCTGCGCGTGATCAACGACGTGCTCGACCTGTCGAAGGCCGAATCGAACCAGATGGTGCTGGAACATATCGCCTTCGACCTGCGCGCGTTGCTGCGCGACGTCGCCGCGATCTTCCGGCCGCTTGCCGATGCGAAACATCTGGCGCTCATATGCCGTCTTTCGCCGGAGTTGGCCGATGGCTACGTTGGGGACCCCGTGCGACTCAGGCAGGTCGTCACGAATCTTGTCAGCAATGCGATCAAATTCACGGAGCACGGCACCGTGACGGTGGACGCGCGGCTCTCGCCGATCGAGGCCGGAACTCGGCGTGTCGAGCTTGTCGTCAGCGACACGGGCGTCGGCATTCCCGAGGAGAGCATGTCGACGCTGTTTGACGTTTACATTCAGGCCGATGCGTCGACATATCGACGTTTCGGGGGCACCGGGCTCGGCTTGCCGCTGTGCAAACGTATCGTCGGGCTGATGGACGGCGAATTGTCCGTCGACAGTCGTTTCGGCGAAGGCTCGAATTTCGTTGTCACGCTACCGCTGCCGGATGCGCCGCGCGGCTGGCGCGCCGAGCTGTCGGATCTCGACGCGTGCCTGGGCCCGGCGTACGGTGTCGGTATCGACGATGGCCCGACGGCGGATGAAACCGGCGGGGAGCGACGCGTTGGCGGCGAGCCGATCCGCGTACTGGTCGCCGAGGATCATCCTGCGAGCCGCGCGCTGCTGCGCGACCAGCTTGACGCGCTCGGCTTCGATGCGACGATCGTCGCCAACGGCATCGAGGCGATGCGGGCATATTTCGAGCAGCCGTACGATATCGTGTTGACGGATCTCGGGATGCCGGAACTCGACGGCTTCGCGCTCGCGAATTTTCTCCGCGAACAGGGCGCGCGGGTGCCCGTGATCGCGATGACCGCCCATGCGACCGACGAAGATCGCCGGCGCTGCGAGAAGGCGGGCGCCGTGGAGGTCGTGCTGAAGCCGCTGTCGATCGGCGCACTCAATGCAGTATTGCGTCGGCATGCGGGGCATGACATCGTTGCGTCCGCATCGCAGGGAAGCCCGGAACGCGAACTGGAGATAACCGACGAGATTCGCCAGACACTACTCGCATCGACGCGGCACTCGCTCGCGGCAATCGAGGCGGCGCTGGCGAGCGGCGACACGGACATCGTCCGGGTCGAGCTTCATTCGATGCGAGGCGGCTTCGCGCTGGTCCGGGATGTCGATGCACGGGATGCATGCGCGCGCGCCGAGTCGACTTTGCGCGACGACGGCCTCGATGCGCTCAAACGGATCTGGTCTTCGATCGAAGCAGCGGTCACGCTCGCGCTCAGGCGTCTGGCGAGCGGAGATGCGCAAGTTGAATCGCCCTAAGCGCAACAGGGCGGATTGCACGCGGGGCGTGCCGGACGATGATTCGACATGCCTTCGCGCCCACTGAAAAAGATGAGCGTGCCGCACTTTCTTGTGCGGCATCGCTGTCCCGCCAGTCGCTCAGCCCTTCGCGACGACGTCGATCCGCAGCGCTTCGCCACCGGCGACGATCGCGAGCAGCCGATCGACGTTCGGATGTGCGCCCGGACGGTTGCGCGCGTCGGCCGTATGTTCGGCGAACACGGCGAGCCCATGCTCGGCGGCCTTCGCATCGAGCGTGCCGAACGCCTGCTTCAGATAGTTGTACACCGCGAGCGAGCCCTGCTTGCCCGGTTGGTTCTCGATGCTGGCGGCCACGTCGCCGTTTGCACCGACGAGATCGATGCGCGCGATGCCGTCGATGGCCGGCAGTTGCGCGAGGTTGTCCTTGAATACTGCGGTCGGTTGAATCACTGAAAACACTCCGTCGGTTCGATAAGAGGCAGGGCGGCCTGTATCTTAGCCGATCGGGCGCGGCGAGCCGGATGAGCCGATAGAGCCGGCCGCCATCGCGAGCCGCAGCCCGCCAGCGCCCCCGCCGCACACATTGCGGATCAGGCTCAGCGTGATCTGGGAGCTGGCCGCGAGGCCGAGCACACAGCGCCAGCCGAGCCAGAACGCGGACGACATCGGCGCGAAATTGACGGTGCTGATCGGCACGACGGGCGTGCCGAAACAGAGGATGTTCGGTTCGCTGACGCGATGCGGGGCGCTCATGGCGGTGTCCTTCGAATGACGGATCGGGCTTCATGCTGATCCGCCCGAGGCCGGCCGGCGCTCCGATTCTTGCGACGTCGTTCGCGCCCGCTACCCGAGCAGCCGCTCCATGAGCGCGCCGAGCTCGCGCAAATGCACGGGCTTCGGCAGGAACGCGTCGAACCCCGTGCGGTTCGCGTCGAGCGCGGCCGATTCGTATGCGCTGACGCCAAGGATCGCCGTGCGCCGGAGCCCGTTTCCCGGCGACGCCGCGCGCAGCCGCTTCGCGACATCCAGCCCGCTCAGGTCGGGCAGCTCGAGGTCGAGCAGCACGATGTCGTAGCGGCGCTCGGCGAACCGCGCGATGCCTTCGCGGCCGGTGCCGCACAGGTCCGCGGAGATCCCCAGCGCGGCCAGCATCGAGCCGAGCGTCTCGCGCGCATTGTCGTTGTCGTCGACCACCAGCGCGCGCCGGTCGCGCAGCGTCTCGGCGTGCGGCCACGCGGGCGCGTCGCCCGACGGCTCGCCGGTGTCCGGCACGTCGACTGGCAGCGTCACGACGAATTCGCTGCCTTCCCCGACCACGCTGCGCACGTCGACGTGCCCGCGCAGCGTCGTCACGATCTCGCGCACCACGGCGAGGCCCATGCCGATGCCGTCCACGTGCAGGCCCGCCGCGTCGTTCGCGCGGTAGAACGGCTCGAAGATCTTCCGCAGATGCGGCTTCGCGATGCCCGCGCCGGTGTCGCGCACGGCGATCTCGAGCTGCGGGCCGTCGGCCGTGTCGACCAGGGTCGCGGCCACGGCGATCGAGCCGCCGTTCGTGTACTTGACCGAGTTCTCGACCAGGTTCGACAGCACCTGCTGCAGCAGCTTGCGATCCGAGCGGATCGCGAGGCCGGGCGGCTCGACGCGCTGCGACACCGCGATCCGCTTGCCGGCGATCTTCTCGCGCAGCGGTTCGAGCACGTCGGCGAGCAGCGGCGCGAGGCTGACGACTTCCGGGTTCGCGCGGCGCGTGGTGGCGCGCAGCTTGATGTAGTCGGTGAGCTCCCGCACCAGCGCTTCGAGCGACGATGCGGAATTTTGCAGCCGCCGGATCGTCTTCAGGTTCGGCTCCGACTGCGGCCGCGCGAGCAGGATCTCGATCGACCCGCAGATCGCCTGCAGCGGCGTGCGCAGCTCGTGGCTGACCATGCCGAGGAACGCGTTCTTCGCCTCGACCATCTCGAACGCGCGGTCCGATGCCTTCTTCTCGGCCTCGAGCGCCGCATGTTGCCGCTCGAGCAGGTCGTCCCGCGTGCGCACCGTGTAGAACAGCAGCATGAACAGTGCGCACAGCATCACGCCGAGTATGCCGCCGAGGATCAGGATCGCCTGCTGCTTCTCCCTCAGCTGGTGGAACGTGAAATCGCGCTGCGCCATCTCGAGCGCGCGGAAGTAGTTCGCGAGATCGTTGACCCGCTGCCAGTACGCGGCGATCTCCGCCAGCACGCGCGGCGCGTCGCCGCGTGCGTGGCGCAGCGGCGGCACGTCGCGTTTCAGCAGGGCCATGAAATCGGCGAGCACCGCGATGTCGTCGCGCGCCTTCGGGATGCGCAGCCAGTACTCCGACACCTCGGACGGCCGCTGCAGGAAGCCGAACGAGGCCGACAGCGCGTTGAGCTGCATCTCGACGCGATCGAAGTCGTCGTCCTCGTGCGTCGCGTAGAGGATCAGCTGCCGGTCGAGCCGGCTGTACGCGTTGCGGAACTGCGAGGCCGTCCAGAACACCCCTTCGCGCGGCCCTTCGAGCACGCCCTCGTTGACCGACGTGGCGAGCAGGTCATACAGCAGGAAGGCCCATGCGGTGAAGCCCAGGATCCACAGGGAGCCGAGGACGACGATGACTTTCCGTTTTCTCCACCGCCTCGCCGTCATTTCACGGTCAGGCCGATGATCTGCCATGCGAACTTCGCTTCGCCAAGCGGCGTCTTCAGCTCGTCCGCGTACTGGTCGCGCGGATACATGATCCACAGCGGGCCGTACTTGTCGTTGTCGAGCACCTTGCCGTTCATCGTGCGCGCGAGGATCACGCCGTACTTGTCCGCATCGGACACCGGAATCGAGAACGTGTAATCGTCGATGCAGTGAAACTCGATCTGCGTGCCCTTCGCGCCGACGGCCTTCAGCACGTCGGAGAGCCGCGGGCCGGTGAAGGTCGCCTTCGGCGTCCAGCTCGTCGAGGTCGTGATCGAGTGCTGGGGCAGCGCCATCAGTTCGCGCTCGGAGAACACGTAGGTGGTCTTGCCGGGCTGGTTCGTCTTGCCGATGTTGCCGTCGACGGTGAACTTGAACGGCGCGGCCCAGGAGGCGGCGGCGGCGCCCAGCAGGCAGGCCAGCAGCAGGCTTCTCAACCAGATCGTCGGAATTCGCATGATGTTTTCTCGTTTGGTGTCGCGTGTCGGGCGTTCAACCCGTGTGCGCGTTGAACGGTTGGGCAATCTTCAGCTCGCGCGCCACCTCGGCGAACAGGATCGGCAGCCGCACCGGCTTTTCCTCGCAGCGCGCATTGAACTGCGACATCACGCGTGCGATTTCGTCCTCGCTTGCCTCGCCGGTGGAGATCTTGCCCGTCAGCAGGAAGATCGGCGCATCGCCATTTTCGCTCGAACGGATGCTGCGCACGAGATCCGCGGAGGTCTGGTCGCCGAGCATCCAGTCGAGGATGTAGCCGTCGAAATCCTCGACCGCCAGCGCCTTGCGGAACGATTCGCCATCGTAGTACGGGATCGCGTTCACGCCTTTTTCGATGAAGTATTCGCATACCGTCTCGGCCACGTCCGGCGAATCGTCCACCACGGCGATGCGCGCCGCGTACGCGTTCTGCGGGGTGGAGCGCAGCTCGATCAGGTCGACCGGATAGGTGCGTCCGTCGCGCGCGTGCTGGCGCTCCATGACGAGCCATTCGCCCTGCGACTGCATCGCGACGAAATCCGTTTCGCCATGGCTGCTGGCCTTCGTCGCGATCGCGGCGCGGCAGCGGAAGCGCCGCGATTCGATCACGAGCGTCGCGTCGAGCATCTCGGGCGCGGCCGCGCCGGCGTGCGCGCCCTTGTCGTCGAGCAGGATCGCGGGCGGCACGCCGAAGTGCGTCGCGATGTCGTGGAGCTGAGACAGGTTCCACGGGATCAGGCCTTTCATCTTGCGGGTGACGACGGAGAAGCTGAGGCCGAGCACATTCGCGATCGTCGTGTTGTGGCTGCGCGGCGGCACGCCGTTTCGGGTCAGGAGGTCGCGCACCTTGGTGGCGGTGATGAGATCGGCATTGGCCTGCTCGCTGGTGGGCATCTCGATGGGGTCTCCGGTGGTTTTCGCGTGGAAGCATAGCAAAGTTGACGTGCTATGCAAACTTTAAATAGAAGAATCGGCTTGACATGCCATTTTTCTCCATTATTATTGCTCACCACGTCACTATTGTTTGTCGCGTCATGTTTAAGCGCGGCGACAAAAGATGACAAACGATTAAAAAGTGGGAACCTGAGAGAGCCTTGGGCCGCGCGTCGGCGCCGTCGGACTTTGCTGTCTGTCCGCGGCGCCGCGCCGACCAGGTTTAGCGCTCACGGGGGCGCGATAGCTCGAATTGCGGCGCCAATAAAACTTGAGGACCGTAAAAATGTATCGCCGTCTACTCGCATCGGGGCTGCTGTCGATGCTGCTGGCCGCTTGTGCGCAGAACCCGTCAGCCAGCAACGTGGTGCGCATCTGCGACGAAACAGGTTGCTCTGATCGGCCGAAAGATCAGGTCTCCTACCAAAAGAAGGACGATGACGGGGACCGGGAAGACCCGCGCATCGCCGCGCTGAAGCAGGCCGCGAAGGCCCAGCCGAAGGCCGCCTACGATCTCGGGCTGCGCTATTTCCGCGGCGACGGCGTGCGCCAGGACAGCTACCAGGCGCTCAAGTGGATGCGCGAGGCCGCCGAGCGCGGCGACCTGCGCGCGCAGAAGGCGCTGGGCGCGTTCTATCTGTTCGGGCTGGAGGAGATGGGCTCGGATGCGCGCGAGGCGGAGAAGTGGTTGTCGATCGCGGTAGCGCGCGGCGACAAGGAGTCGAAAAAACTGCTCGAGCAGGCGCGAGCGGACAAAAAGGCCGACGAAGAAGACTACAAATGGCGCACGCAATGGCGTGACTGGCGTGACGTCTATTACGGCTACTGGTATTCGGGCTATCCGTATTACGGCGTCTGGCAGCAGACGACCTGGTACTACGGCTATTGACCGGTACCACAAGCATCGGGGCGGCAGCGGGGAGACCACCATCGCGCGCCTTGCCGGGGGCTTATCGAGGTTCGCACGGACGCATAAGCCGGACATCGACTCAAATATATCGATAACGACATGAAGACCATCCTCACCAACCGTCTCACACAATGTGCACTGACCGCGGCACTGGCCGCTTCCGTTGCCGCATGCGGCGGCATCGTTTCGCCGGGCGGCCAGAACGCCGGCGTGACCGGCGCGGCCGCGGGCGGCGCGAGCGCGGGCGCGGATTCGACGCTGCAGCGTTGCCCGTCGCCGCTCGGCACGATCGCGGTCGACGACGGCCGTAACGCCGACTGGTGGGGCCCGTTCGGCAGCGCGACCAAGATCACCACCATCGATCCGCTGCTGCGCCTCGCGGTGCAGCAGTCGAACTGCTTCGTGATCACGTCGATCGGCAACCAGAAGTCCGACGCGCGCCTGACGCGCATCACGCAGATGCAGCGCAATTCCGGCGAATACCGTGCAGGCTCGAAGCAGCAGAAGGGCCAGCGCGTCGCGGCCGACTACTACATGGAACCGCAGATCGTCATCAACGATTCGCCGATCGGCGGCATCGGCAGCATGGTCGGCGGCCTGATCGGCAACAGCGCGATCGCGGCGGTGGCGGGCCACCTGCAGACGAAGGCGTCGGTCGTCACGCTGACGCTGTTCGACGTGCGCTCGGCCGTGCAGATCGCCGCGTCGGAAGGCAGCTCGACGGCGACCAACTACGGTGCGGCGCTGGCCGGCTTCGGCGGCGGCGTGGGCGGCGGCCTGGCTGGCTTCTCGACCACGCCGGAAGGCAAGGCGACCGTGGTCGCGTTCATCGACGCGTACAACAAGATGGTCGTCGCGCTGCGCAACTACAAGGCGCAGGACGTCAAGGGCGGCCTGGGCCGCGGCGGCCAGCTGCAGGTCAACTGAAGCCTCCCGGGCCGGCGGGCGCGACCGCCGGCCGACGCCTGATTGATGTTCGGCGGCGACATGGCGTGGGTCCATGTCAAGGACCGGACGCAGGCGCCCGCCTTCGCGCACCCGTCCGCGGCGACTCGGACGACCTGCGCGGGCTTCGTCCAGCCGTCGAACGATCCGGGTGCGCAGGGGACGGCCTGTCTCGGCGATCTCGCGCTCGGCGGCACCGCATCGTTCTATTTCGAGCAATCGAACCGCGCGGGATTCCGGTGCACGACGCTCGATCCGCAGGCGCAGAATCGAGCCGCTCGTCGCTTGCCGGCATGCGTCGCGGCCCCGCGCATGCCGGCGCCTAACACGCCGTTTCGTTTCCACGTGGGCGACCGGATGCGCGTTCCGTTTCCCCAGTTCCCTCCGCCGAGCGACCGAGTCGCCGACCGAGTCGCCGACCGAAACGCGTCCTGTCCCGGCAATTTTTCGCCCCGGAATTCGTCCAAGTTCTAAATATCATTTCGAACAAATTTGACCTGTACGAAATAGTTCATACGAAGTGGACGCGCGCCCGGGCGTTTGGCATCGTCGGAAATTGATTTCCACCATCGGTGATTTCCGCAGCGGCCCCGCGAGCCGAAGCGGCAACGTTTCCGCCGTGCGCAATCCTTGCCGTCCGTCATGCCGCAGAGCCTGCTTCAATCCTTCCGCCGCGACCGGAGCATTTCGATGCTCGGGGGCGGCATCGTCGTCATCGTCCTGGCCCTGGTCGCCTGCGGTCTCGGGACGGTTTCGATCGTCCCGGGATATGTCAAGGGCGAGCGGCGAAATTGCCTGAACGGCCTGGAACAGACGCTCAACGAAATCCAGGTGAGCGAAACCTCGCTCCGCAATGGCGTCGCGAATGCGCAATCGATCTGGCGAGAGGCCGGCAGCGCACCGGCGCCCGTCGTCGACGATGCACGGCCGGTTCGATCGATCACGGGCGCACGCTGGCCGTACGTTGTGTGTCGCGGATGATGACGCCGTCGACGCGGGACGCCGATACGTATGTACGAGACAACAAGGGCAGGGTGCCGCCGCCGCAAGCCGCGCGGCAAGTTTCAAATCAACGAAGGAGAAAAAGGCCGTGCGCCACGCGGGGACGATAGTTGCACTGCTGCTCGATTGCTCGACGTTGTCGGAGAGATCCAGAAAGGAATTTCTGACGATGATGAACGAGTTTCTGCTCATGCCGCCGTATCGGAACAGGCGCGCGATCAGGAAATGGATGGATCGTGCGCCCGGCGATGCGCACTAGCCGTCCGGAGATCCGATCAGCCGATAACACGCTGCCGTGCCGGGCACTCGGCGCGCATCGCGTTTTCGCATTCTGCCGTGAGGCGACTCGATGTCCGGTGCGGCTCGGATATCGGGCGAAGCCGGATTTATCTTAAAATTAGCCGCGTTTTGTCCGGTGTGCCGAATGCGGCCGGCCGTCGACACAATGGCGCGAACCTGTACGCCGTCCAGACGGATACCGGACGCGTGACAGAAAGTCTCGGGGAAACAGGAACATGGACGAATTCTTTGTGCGCGTGATGGTGGCGGATGATCATCCGGCATCCGCGCTCGGCATGTCGCAGGCGCTGCAAGGCAACGGCACGATCAAGCTGGTCGGCACCGTTTCGAACTCGACGGATCTGGTTGCGGCGCTCGATGCGCAGCAGAGCGACGTGCTCGTGCTCGACTATGTGATGCCGGGCGGCAAGTACGGCGACGGTCTCGTGCTGCTGTCGTTTCTCCAGCGCCGCTATCCCGCGCTGCATATCGTGACGATCACGATGATCGACAATCCGAGCGTGCTGCGCGCGATCCACAAGCAGGGCGTGAGCTGCATCCTGAGCAAGTCGGACGCGATCTCGCACCTGATCGGCGCCGTGCACGCGGCATTCGTCGGGGCGAATTACCTGTCGCCCTTCATCAAGCAGTTGCTGCAGGATGTCGAGGTCGCGCGCGCGCTCACGACGCGCGAGATCGAGGTCGTCCGGCTGTTCAGCGCCGGCTTTACGGTCGGCGAAATCGCCGCACAGCTGCATCGCAGCAAGCAGACCATCAGTTCGCAGAAGTCGAGCGCGATGAGGAAGCTCGGCATCGTCCGGGACGCAGACCTGATCCGCTATGCGGACGAAGGGGTCCTGCCTGATTCGGCGGAGTAGGGCGCGCCCCGGCAGGCGGCACGCCCTTCGGCCCGGGATGCCCGGCGCCAGCAGCAGATGCTGTCATACGGTGGCGTCGCGATGGCGGCATTCATTCCGTTGTGCACGCGGTTCGTCATGCGGCTTGCCGTCGAACAGCGCGAACTGGCGCGCCGGCTCGTCGATGCCGGCCGCGCGCCCGAGCGCGGAATGGGCGACGAGCCGCGACGCGGCCAGCGAGGCGCCGCTGGCGACGGACCACAGCAGATACCACGCGGCCGGCACGAACGACGGGCCGTAGAGCGCGCACATTGCGAGCGCCGCGCCTGACTGGGCGAGCGCCCATGCGATACAGGCGCGGATCGCGATCCGTTGCGCCGACCGTTCGCGCGGCGCGCGATAGAGGCCGAATGCCGGAAACAGGACCAGCGCGAAAATCGTCGCGCAGGCGACGATGGCCACCGAGCGGGCGAGAAATGAGTTGCCTTCGGGCAGAACCGGCGCCGCCGCCAGCGCGCTGAGCGCGATCACTGCGACATCCGACTTGCGCGCGCCCCGCCCTTGTGCCGCCGACCGCATCTCTGCCCGGTCATGTTCGTTTGCCGTGTGCATATAACCCTTCGTTACCGTTTCGTTGGACGTGGCGTCCGCTGCCTCGCGCAAGGCGCAACCTGCCGCGCCCGCATGAAGGCGGGCGTGGCGCGAATTCCGTTTCACGGGAAGGGTTGACGCGAGGCGGGGCGCTGCTTCGTCGGTCGATTGCGTGCGTCGTGACGCTTAGATCTGGTCCGATGCCGGCGTGGAAACAGGCGATGCGCCGCAATCGATTCGACTTGCATCGATTGTCGATAACCGGACGCGTGATTTAAATGGGACGTGTATTAAATGAAATGCTCGCCTGTTAGTACGAGTACGAATTCGTTCGAATGGGCATTTCAAATACCGGGGGGATGCGCGAGGGGCGGCGTGACGGCCGCGGCGATCTTCGACGAGGCGGGGGCGGGGCGGGTGGCATGGCGGGCAGTATCGGCTGGCTGATCGGAACCCGAAGCGTGATTGCCGCTGCGGCGCGCATCTTGGCGCGCGCCGCAGCGCACCGCGTCAGCCGTCCCGGAAAATGAAGCTGTACGCGCTCAACGCCGGCACGCCGCCGAGATGCGCATACAGCACCTTCGAGCCGGGCTCGAATTCGCCGCGCCGCACCTTGTCGATCATCCCGTGCATCGACTTGCCTTCATAGACGGGGTCGGTCAGCACGCCTTCGAGCCGCGCGCACAGCCGGATCGCCTCGAGCGTGCCGTCGTTCGGCAGCCCATACTCGGGGCCGCCGTAGCGCGTGTCGAGCACGACGTCCTGCGCGCCGATGTCGCGCCCGAGCCCGACGAGTTCGGCCGTATGCCGCGCGATTCGCGTGATCTGCTCGCGGGTTTGCTCGGGTTTCGCGGATGCATCGATGCCGATCACGCGATCGGCGCGCCCGTCGGCCGCGAAGCCGACGATCATGCCGGCCTGCGTGCTGCCCGTCACCGAGCACACGACGACGTAGTCGAACTTGAAGCCGAGTTCGGCTTCCTGCGCGCGCACTTCCTCGGCGAAGCCGACGAAGCCGAGGCCGCCGAGCGGATGCTCGGAACATCCGGCCGGAATCGGATACGGCTTGCCGCCCGCCTGCCGCACGCTTTCCAGCGCGTCTTCCCAGCTGCGGCGGATGCCGATGTCGAAGCCGTCCGGCACGAGCCGCACGTCGGCGCCCATGATGCGCGACATCTCGATGTTGCCGACGCGGTCGTACACGGCGTCGTAGTAATTGACCCAGTTTTCCTGCACGAGCACGCATTTCATGCCGAGATGCGCGGCGACGGCCGCGACCTGGCGCGTCTGGTTCGACTGGATGCCGCCGATCGACACCAGCGTGTCGGCCCCCTGCGCGAGCGCGTCGGGAATCAGGTACTCGAGCTTGCGGGTCTTGTTGCCGCCGAACGCGAGGCCGCTGTTGCAGTCCTCGCGCTTCGCGTACAGCTCGACCTTGCCGCCGAGATGCTCGCTCAGGCGCTTGAGCGGCTGGATCGGCGTCGGGCCGAAGGTCAGCGGATAGCGGGGGAAGCGTTGCAGGTTCATCGACTGTCTCCGTAAAGGGCGCCGCATGCGTGACGCGATGAAAAAATGATAGGCAAGCACGCACGAAATGAGCTTGCGAAATAAATCTGCAAGGCCTACGTTTGTGACGAAATCATCGACTGCAAGACAACTGTCGTTCGTCATGAAGGAGAAAGATGCAATGAAATTAGGCAAGCCATCGGCGGCCGCGCCGGATGCCGCGCCGGTGCTCGATCGCATCGATCGCGCCATCCTCCGGCAATTGCAGCAGGACGCGTCGATCTCGAACGTCGCGCTCGCCGCGAAGGTGAAGCTGAGCGCGCCCGCGTGCCTGCGGCGCGTCGAGCGGCTCAAGGAGGTGGGGCTGATTCGGCGGATCGTCGCGCTGCTGGAGCCGAAGGCGCTCGGCGCGGGGATGCTGGTCGTGATCGGCTTCGTGCTCGACCGCTCGACGCCGGAGGCGTTCGCCGCGTTCGAGAAGGCCGCGCAGAAGGTGTCAGGGTGCGTCGAATGCCATGTGGTGACCGGCGAGTTCGACTACTTCATGCTGGTGCGCACGCGCGACAGCGAAAGTTTCAACCGGCTGCACGCGGAGCAGCTGCTGTACCTGCCGGGCGTGCGGCAGGTGCGCAGTTTCATGGTGCTGAAGGAGATCCTGTCGACGCATGCGCTGCCGCTGTAGCGCGGCAGCGCGATGCTCAACGCTGCCAGGGCGCGTCGCCCGGCGGCGCGGCCTGCAGATAGCGTTCGCGCGCGGCGCGCACGATGCCGGCGTCGATCTCGCGCTCGTCCGCAAGCGCCTTCAGCGCGGCGATCACGATGCTCGCGCGATCCACCTCGAAGAACGACCGCAGCGCCTGCCGCGTGTCGCTGCGCCCGAAGCCGTCGGTGCCGAGCGTCACGTAGCGGCGCGGCACGTACGCGCGGATCAGCTCGGGCACCGCGCGCACGTAGTCGGTCGCGGCGATCACCGGGCCGCGCGACGCGGCGAGTGCCTCCGTCACGTAGGGTGTGACGTCCGCGTCGCCGAGCCGCGATTGCCGTTCGGCGTCCATCCCGTCGCGTTGCAGTTCGGAGAAGCTCGTGACGCTCCACACCGCCGCGTCGATTCCCCAGTCGTCCTGCAGCATCCGCTGCGCGGCGAGCACCTCGCCGAGAATCGCGCCCGCGCCGAGCAACTGCACGCGCGCGCTTGCCAGCCTGTCCGGCGCCAGCGGATAGATGCCCTTCAGAATCCCTTCGCGCAACGCCTGAGGATCGCCTGCGGGCGCGGACGGCTGCGCATAGTTCTCGTTCGTCACCGTCACGTAATAGAACACGTCGCGCTGCTGCTCGACCATCTCGCGCATGCCGGCGTCGACGATCGTCGCGACCTCGTACGCGAACGCCGGATCGTACGCGCGGCAGTTCGGGATCGTCGACGCGGCGAGATGGCTGCTGCCGTCCTGGTGCTGCAGCCCTTCGCCGCCGAGCGTCGTGCGGCCCGACGTCGCGCCGACGAGAAAGCCGCGCGCACGCTGGTCGGCGGCGGCCCAGATCAGGTCGCCGATGCGCTGGAAGCCGAACATCGAGTAGTAGATGTAGAACGGCAGCATCGGCAGGTCGTGCACGCTGTACGCCGTCGCCGCCGCGATCCACGACGAGATCGCGCCGGCCTCCGAAATCCCTTCCTCGAGAATCTGGCCGCGCGTGTCCTCGCGGTAGTACAGCATCGAGCCGAGGTCTTCCGGCTCGTAGCGCTGCCCGAGCGGCGAATAGATGCCGACCTGCCGGAACAGGTTGGCCATGCCGAACGTGCGCGCCTCGTCCGCGACGATCGGCACGACCCGCTCGCCGATCGCCTTGTCCTTCAGCAGCGCGGCGAGGATGCGCACGAGCGCCATCGTCGTCGACATCTCGCGGCCCGCCGCATCGAGCGCGAACGCCCCCCAGGCCGGCAACGAAGGGACGGTCAGCCCCTTCGTCGCCGCTCTCCGCCTTCTGGGCAGACAGCCTCCCAGGGCAGCCCGGCGTGCATGCAGGTAGCGCATCTCCGGGCTGTCTTCCGCTGGTTTGTAAAACGTGAGCTGCTCGACGTCGTTGTCCGACAGCGGCAGCCGGAAACGGTCGCGGAAGCCCTTCAGGTCGTCGACGTCGAGCTTCTTCTGCTGATGGGTCGTCATCCGGCCCTGGCCGGCCGTGCCCATCCCGTAGCCTTTCATCGTTTTCGCGAGGATCACCGTCGGCTGGCCGCGGTGCGCGAGCGCGCGCGCATACGCGGCGTGCAGCTTGCGCGCGTCGTGGCCGCCGCGGCGCAGGCGGTCGATCTCGGCATCGGTGAGCTGCGCGGCCAGCGCTTCGAGCGCCGGATCCCGGCTGAAGAAGCGCGCGCGGTTGTACGCGCCGTCGTTCGCGGAGAAGGTCTGGAACTGGCCGTCCACCGTATCCGCGAACGCGCGGGCCAGTGCGCCGGCGTGATCGCGCGCGAACAGCGGATCCCAGTCGGAGCCCCACAGCACCTTGATCACGTTCCAGCCGGCGCCCGCGAACAGCGCCTCGAGCTCGTCGATCACGCGGCCGTTGCCGCGCACCGGGCCGTCGAGCCGCTGCAGGTTGCAGTTGATCACGAACACCAGGTTGTCGAGCCCCTCGCGCGCGGCGAGCGACAGCGCGCCGAGCGATTCGGGCTCGTCCATCTCGCCGTCGCCGAAGAAGCCCCACACCGTGCGGCCGGCCGTGTTCGCGAGGCCGCGATGCTGCAGGTAGCGCATGAAGCGCGCCTGGTAGATCGCGTTGATCGGGCCGATGCCCATCGAGCCGGTCGGGAACTGCCAGAAATCCGGCATCAGCCACGGGTGCGGATACGAGCACAGGCCGGGCCCGGCGATTTCGCGGCGGTAGTGCTTCAGGTGGTCTTCGCTCAGGAAGCCTTCGAGATACGCGCGCGCATAGACGCCCGGCGACGAATGCGGCTGGAAGTAGACGAGGTCGCCGCCCGCGCCTGCTCCGCCCGCCGGCGCGGCCGCGCGGAAGAAATGGTTGAAGCCGACCTCGAACAGGTCGGACGCCGACGCATAGCTCGCGATATGGCCGCCGAGCTCGCCGTATGCGCGGTTCGCGCGTACGACCATCGCGAGCGCGTTCCAGCGCAGCGCGGCGGACAGCCGGTCCTCGAGTTCGAGGTCGCCCGGATAGGGCGGCTGTTCGTCGACCGGGATGGTGTTCACGTAGCGCGTGACGGGCGTGCGCACGGCCGCGAGCCCGTTGGCCCGCGCGTGCTCGGCGAGCCGGTCGAGCAGGTATTGCGCGCGCTCCCGGCCGACGTGCGCGAGGACCGCATCGAGCGCGTCGAGCCACTCGCCGGTTTCCTCGGGGTCGGCGTCGGCGTGCAGGCTGCCGGCGCGCTTCGTTGCGTCGATACCGCTCGATAAATCCGTCATCGCAGGTCTCCGGCGCGCCGCGGGAGGGGCGCGCATCCACGGAGTCATGCTACGCGCCAGTCCGCAAAATATGCGTCTGAATTCATTGGGAATTTGCGCCGGGATAGTGTAAATATTCCGGCTGTATCCACGTTTCCGGAAAATTTGCACCATGAGCTCGAATCCCCGGCGGCTCGACCGCATCGACATCGGCATCCTGAACCAGCTTCAGCAGAACGCGCGGATCACGAACGCGGAGCTCGCGCGCGCGGTGAACCTGTCGGCCACGCCGTGCTTCAACCGCGTGCGCGCGCTCGAGAAGCTCGGGCTGTTCCGGCAGCAGGTGACGCTGCTCGACCCCGAGCCGCTCGGCCTGCGCATCAACGTGTTCATCCAGGTGAGCCTCGAGAAGCAGGTCGAGGACGCGCTGCAGCGTTTCGAGGAAGCGATCTCGCAGCGGCCCGAGGTGATGGAGTGCTATTTGATGTCGGGCGACGCCGACTACCTGCTGCGCGTCGTGATGCCCGACATGCGCACGCTCGAACGCTTCATCATCGATCGGCTGACGACGATTCCGGGCGTGTCGAACATCCGCTCGAGCTTCGCGCTGAAGCAGGTGCGCTACAAGACGGCGCTGCCGCTGCCGGCGGCGGGGCTGACGCTCGTCGATCCGGACGAGGCGGCGTCGGACTGGAGCTGAGCGTGGCGACCGTCTCACCCACCCCACGCGACAACATGGGCATGCTGATTCGCGCTTACCGGCATACCGACCTGCACACCCTGTCGGCCATCTGGTTCGACGCGTCGATGCTCGCGCATCCGTTTCTCGGCGAGGCGCGCTTGCGACGGCAGCGCGCGCTCGTCGAGGACGTCTATCTGCCCGGCGCGGAAACCTGGGTCGCCTGCCTGGGTGACGAGCCGGCCGGTTTCATCGGCCTGCTCGACGGATCGATCGGCGGCCTGTTCGTGGCCCCGGCGATGCAGGGCCGCGGCATCGGCCGCGCGCTGGTCGCGCATGCGCTGGCGCTCAAGGGCGTGCTCGAACTGGAGGTGTACGCGGACAACCGCGCCGCCCGCGCATTCTATGAACGGCTCGGTTTCGAGGAGATCTCGCGGCGCGCGGAGGATGACGACGGCGCGCCGTTCGCGAATATCCGGATGCGGTCGGCAGGCTGACATTGCGCGGGCCGGCGCTCATCGCGGCTGCGCGGCATCGGCGAGCGCGGGCAGCGCATCGAGGAACGCGTCGCGCGAGCGCATGCCGGCGTTCGGGCGCAGCGGCGTCTCGTCCTGGATCAGGTTCGCGAACACCAGCGTGCGCGGCCCCTTCGTCGCCCAGCCGACGAACCAGCCGTACGCGTGCGCCGCGTCGTATTGCACGCCGGGCGAGCCGGTGCCCGTCTTGCCGTGCACGGTCCAGCCGCCCGGCTGCGCGTCGATGCGCGTGAGGCGCGCCGTCATGTCGTACGCATGCGCGCTGACCGGCAGCGTCCGGTTGACGAGCCTGCTCATGAACGCGACCTGTTCGCGCGGCGAGATCCGCAGCGACCCGTTGGCCCACGCGCCCGTCACGCCGTTCAGTTCGCCCTGCTGGCTCGTGACGTCGGCGTTGCCGTAGCCGAACGCGGTCGTGTACTGCTGGAAGCGCGCCTGGCCGAGCGCCTGCGCGACCTGCTGCGAATACCAGAAGATCGAGAGCCGCATCCAGCGGGCCGGGTCGGTCGGCTCGCGCCATGCGGCGCCGCCCCAGTCGGGATAGCCGTCGCGATAGTCGAGCGTCGGCGTGTGCTCGTCCTTCAGGAACCCCGCGTCGTAGCCCATCAGGCTGATTGCCACCTTGAACGTCGACGCGGACGTCACGC
This sequence comes from Burkholderia stagnalis, assembly GCF_039848545.1. Taxonomy (NCBI): domain Bacteria; kingdom Pseudomonadati; phylum Pseudomonadota; class Betaproteobacteria; order Burkholderiales; family Burkholderiaceae; genus Burkholderia; species Burkholderia stagnalis. The sequence goes on along the minus strand of NZ_CP156686.1, from coordinate 2,463,753 downwards.
GGGTGGCGCAGTCGCCTTGCTCGACGAGGACCTGGCCGGTGGCGGCATCGGCGACGAGGGTGCAGAGAGGTTTGGCGTGGGCGGCGGAGACGGCGAGTGCGCCCGCCGCCAGGGCGAACAGCGTGCATTGCAACGGGTTCGGCATGAGGTCCTCGGAAAGGGGATTCGTTGTTCGTTTTTGGATCAGGCTCATGGCGGTGGCCCCGTGCTGCGGTGCCGCCCGCGACATTGTAGGGGCGGTGTGGCGTATCGGTCGCTCAGCCGCGGTCACCGCGCTGCAAGAACGATCAAATGGCCCCGCCGTCGGTGTCGTATAGTCCCTCCGACATCTTCTCGGGCACGCCATGAATCCAGTTGGAAAAGCGTTGTGGTTTATCGAAAACGAACTGGGCGACGAACTGACGCTCGACCGGATTTCCGCCGATTGCGGCATGTCGCGCTTCGGCTTTTCGCGCCTCTTTTCGATGAATACCGGTTGGCCGGTCATGCGCTACGTCCGGTCCAGGCGGCTGACGCGCGCGGCGCGGACGCTGGCGCAGGGCGCGCCGGATATCTTTCGCGTGGCGCTCGATGCCGGATATGGTTCTCATGAAGCATTTACCCGTGCCTTCCGCGATCTTTTCGGCGTAACGCCCGATGAGGTGCGCGCGCGGCGCAGTCTCGATGGCCTGTCTCTCGTGGAGCCGTTACGCATGAAAGAAATGAAAATCGTGGCGCTTGCGCCGCCGCGCTTCGAAGTCTCCGAAAAGCGGTTGATCGCGGGCATGAGCGACCGGTTTACTTTTGCAACCAATGAAGGGATTCCGGCGCTCTGGCAAACCTTCATCCCATACATCGGCAGCCTGCCCGATCAGGTCGACGATGTGACTTACGGCGTGTGCTGCAACCCGGATGCGGATGGCAGCTTTGAATATGTCGCGGGCGTCGCGGTGACGCGTCGCGACCGGTTGCCGGCCTCGTTTCGTTGCGTCGAAATCGAACCGCGACGGTACGCGGTCTTTGAACATCGCGGGCATATCTCCACGATTCATCAGACCGTGTACAGCATCTGGAACGGATGGCTGCCGAATTCGGGATTCAAGGCGGCGGACGCGCCCGAGTTCGAACGCTACAGCGAGGATTTCGATCCCGTTGCGGGTACCGGGGTGCTTGAGATCTGGGTGCCGATAGAAGATGCGACGGATCGACCCGACTGATCGAAGCGCGCATCGGTTCCATCCGAACGAGGCGTGCTGCCTGTCAAGCCTCCGCCGTCTGCCCCGTCTGCCGCTGCAGATCGTCCATGATCTGCTCCGCGAGGAAGTCGCACGGCGGCCGCTTCGACTTGGTGCTGCGCGCGAGGATCAGCTCGAGCGGCGGCATGTCGGGCAGCCCGTGCGAGCGCCCGAGCACCGACAGCTGCGGCGGAATCGCGCAGCGCGCGAGCGGCGCGACCGCGAGCCCCGCTTCCACCATGCTGAGCAGGCCGAGCAGGCTCGGGCTTTCGTACGAGGTGCGGTACGGCAGCTTCGCGCGTTCGAGGCTGCGGATCGCGTTCTCGCGCGCGACGCTGCCCGGCATGAACACCGCGATCGGCAGCGGCCGCTCCTCCCACACACGCGGCCCGTTCGTCATCGCCGCCCATGCCATCGGCTCGTGGCGCACGAAGTCGCCCGACAGCCCCTTCACGCGCGTGCCGCACACGAGGTCGACGGTGCCGTCCTTGATCAGCGGCGCGAGCGCGCTGCTCGGCAGGCCGATCACCTGGATCTCGACCTTCGGATACGACGCCGAGAATTTCTTAAGCACTGAAGGAAGAAGCGACGACGCGTAGTCGTCCGGCACGCCGATCACCACCTTGCCCGTGACCTCCGGCCGCACCACGGCGGCCCACGCCTCGTCGCGCAGCGCGAGCATGCGCCGCGCGAAACCCAGCAGCACCTCGCCCTCGCGCGTCAGCACGATGCTGCGCGGGCGGCGCACGAACAGCGGCCGCCCCAGCGCGTCCTCGAGGCTCTTGATCTGCATGCTGACGGCGGATTGCGAGCGGTTCACGGCTTCGGCGGCGCGGGTCATGTTGCCGGTCTCGGCCACCGCGACGACGGTGGCCAGCACGTCGTGATCGAGCATCTTCATCGGTATCAGGAAAACTGAACGTAACGATCAGCATTATGCGTTTTTATTGTCGTTATGTGTCTGCCATAGTGCGATCGGGCAGGCGAAACCGCTGCCGCCGCCGGTTCGTCGGGCTGTTCCCGGCGACGGAGGCGCGCGTGCCGGGCCGGCGGGGTTGAACAAGGAAAGCATGGTGTCTCGATGATGGACCATCCGTTGCGCGCCGCACTGGCCGCCGAACTGCATGCGCGGCCGTTCCTGCGGCTGGCCGAAGCCGTGTCGCTCACTCACTACGCGATCTATTCGGATGGCGAAGCGGCGATCCACGAAACGCTGCTGCACGCGCTGTGCCGCGACGCCGGCATTGCCGCGCCGCATGACGGCGCGACGCACTACGCGGTGCAGTCGCCGAGCGGCTGGCACCTGAAGTGGGAGCGTCACACCGAATTCTCGACCTTCACGTTCGTCGCGCCGCGCCGCGACACGGGCTATTTCGACGATCTCGCGATCGAAGGCATTCCGGCCGACTGGTTCGCACGCCTGAACGGCATCCGCTTCGTCGCGGTGCGCATGGAGCTGCTGTCCGGCGACGCCGCGCGGCTCGTCTGCGCGGACATGCGGCGCTGGATCGACGGGCCGATTCTCGTCGGCAGCAACGTGCTCGGCGGCGGCCAGGTGTTCTGCGACTGGCACGTGCGGCCCGACGGCTTCATGCGCTTTCTCGTCGTCGACGAGGATTTCCGCGAAGAGCAGGGCGGCCGCCTGCTGCAGCGTCTCTATGAAATCGAAACCTACCGGATGATGGCGCTGCTCGCGCTGCCGGTCGCGCGGCGGATGAGCCGCGAGCTCGACGAGATCCACGCGTCGCTGCAGGCGCTGATGCAGAGCATGGACGCGGGCGGCGCGCACGGCGACGACGCGGCGCTGCTGGTCAAGCTCACGCACCTGGCGGTGCGCGTCGAATCGCTGTCGGGATCGGGCGGGCGTTTCAGCGCATCGCGCGCGTACGAGAAGCTCGTGCTCGCGCGCATCCAGGAGCTGCGCGAGGAGCGCATCGAAGGGATGCCGACGATCGCGGAATTCATGGAACGGCGCTTCGCGCCGGCGATGGAGACGTGCCGAAGCGTGTGGGCGCGCCACGAGCAGATCGCCGCGCGCATCGCGCGTGCGGTGGACCTGCTGCGCACGCGCGTCAATCTCGCGCAGGAAAAGGACGTCACGCGGCTGCTGGCCGGCATGGAGCGCACCGCGCGCAACCAGCTGCATCTGCAGCACGCGGTCGAAGGCCTGTCCGTCGCGGCGATCTCGTATTACGTGCTGTCGCTCGCGGCTGCCGCGTTCAAGGCGCTGCACGTGCTGAGCCTGCCGGTCGATCCGGAGCTGGCGGAAGGGCTGCTGATCGCGCCGGTCGTGCTCGGGGTGATCCACATCACGCGGCGCACCCGTGCGCATCTCGCGAAGGCGGATGGCGCGCACGATGGCGAGGCGGCGCGGGCGGTGAAGTTGAAGCAGGTGGTTTGAACATCAATGACAAGCAAAGGAACGGAGATGACTTTTTCGCAGATGCAGGCTGGTTTTTTCGTCGCGATGGACGATTTCGTGGAGCCGATGCAGGACAACGCAGGCGCGGCGGACGACGCCCGCGTGTCGTCGTATCAGGCCGTGTTGCAGGAGCCGATGGTGTCGCTCGTCGGCAGCACGAGCGACCGGCCGGACGTCGCGACGGTTGCGATTCTCGGCTACAACTGAGCGCGCGGTGGCGGCAGTTCGGTCGCCACGTCATCGCGCTGACATCCGACGGGGACGCTGCGGCCCGGATCCGGCCATTGCGATTGGCTGAACAGTTCGTCGACGATCTTGCTCGCGGCATCGTGTCCGCCCGTCAGCGCGTCGACTTCAGTGTTGAAAGGCCGGCCGACCACGTCGCCATAGCGCAGCGGCGAGAAGGTCGCGACGACGTGCCCGGCCTGAAGCACGCGTACCACCGCGACGTAGCCCGCGTGCATCGCCGTTCGATCGACGGGACGAAAGGTGAAATCCGACTCGACTGACACTTCGAGCGTGAACCCGTGATGTTCGTAGGTGCGCATCATCGTCTGCTCCGTATGCAGGTGCTCAGGTCCCGTGTGTCGAAGACTGGCGCCCCATCGCCGTGAATTCTCCGGAGTCGTCCGGCACGTTGACCTTCATGCTTGCGGCCGCGTCGGCGGCTGGCCGGGAGGCGTGTCCGGAACGGAGCTGGCGGCTCGCCGCGTCGATTGCATCGAGCCGTGCCAGCAGTGCGTTGACCCGCGGCTGCAGGTCTTGCGGAACGCCGGCAATGGCGCCGATGCGTACGCGCCAGTAGCTCAACATGGCGGCGGCTTTCCTGCGGCCGGTATGCTTGCCTCGAACGACATGCTCGAGCTGCGAGAGCATCGCGTCGATCAGCTCCAGTTCCTGAGCAACGTAGATCCGGTAATACATCGTTTTCATCAGTTGCTCCGTGACATGTGATCGCCCGGTCGTCCGTCAATGTGTTCGCGTGACGGCCCGCAGCAGCAATTCACCGTCATGCGTCACACTGGGGCGGTGCGCGCCGGACGCATGTCGTTCGAGCACGACGAGTTGCTGCTCGAGCAACGTATCCAGTTCTTCGCGGTTCATGTCGATCTGGTCGGGCGACGACTTGATCAACATGAGCACCGAAAATTCATGCGGGCTCAGCATGGTTGTCTCCTGAAACACGGAATGGGCAGTTGTCCTGCCTTATGTGGCGTCAGACAAGGCGACGTCGTGTCGCGATCGCTCCTCTCGCGTCGCGGGTGATCAATGTCGTTTGGGAAACGCAATGGGGTCTGCGATGGTGCCGACCACCTTCAGCGCCGGATGCCGGCGAACGGCTTCGCGTGGATCGTTTTCCCGGCGGCCATATGCGGCCCCGGGATTGGACACGACTTCCAGGTGGATCGGCGTGATCGTCACGCACAGGGGCGCTTCGCCGAGTGAAGCGACGATGTCGGCTTTGCTCAGCGAACGGGATCCGATCACGTCGACCGTCATTGATTCCACGCCCGTCCCGCGTTCGACCTCCATGCTCCAGCGGCACACCCTGGCGCCGCCATGCGCGAGGCATCGCCACACTGCGATGACTTTCAGCTTGCCCGCGGCGGCACGGATCGACAGCCTTTGAATCATCATCTCAATGGCCTGTGAAGTGACTTCCCAGGCACTGGGAAGCAGTCTGGCGAGCATACGGCACGGGTTGCCGGAAAGTACACGTCACGGATGTGTACGTAAATTCAGCTTTACGGACGGCCTTGCGGGATATGGGCTGCAGCGGTATCTCGCCACCGGTGCGCAGTGGTATGCGTGGTGGGGCCGCCACCTTGACGAATGCTTTCAACTGACCGGAGGGAATGCGATTCGAATGGCATGAATGCGCTATCACACATCCGTGCAATGCATGTGCTTGAACGATATTTTCGATTGCGTCGGATCTTGTCGTCGTACGGCTGACATTCCGTGCCCCAATTGGGCGATTCGAGAGCATTGCGAGTTGGGGCGGCATGTCAGAATGACCGGCCTGCCACTTCGCCATGGACCCCCGTTGCCCACATGACCGCGCAATCGAACGTCACCATCCAGCTCGCCGCCGTCGGACAGCCCGCCGCGCGCGACGCCATCAGCCGCAAGCTCAACGCGTTCAACGATGCGATCACAGGGCAGCCGGACAACACCGCGCTCGATCTCTACGTGACCGATCCGCACACTGGCGAAGTGCTCGGCGGGCTGGTCGGCCGCACGTCGCTGGGGCTGTTCTTCGTCGATCTGCTGTACGTGCCCGAATCGCTGCGCAAGGACGGCCTCGGCAGCAAGCTGCTGAACGACGCGGAAGCGGAGGCGAAACGGCGCGGCTGCGCGCGCGCCGTGCTCTATACGATCACGTTCCAGGCGCCCGCGTTCTACGAGAAGCACGGGTATCGCGTGTTCGGCGAGGTGCCGTGCGAGCCGGCGGGGGCGGCTCGGGTGTTCATGGTCAAGGCGCTTTGAGCGGTTGCAAGCCCGACCCGCTCGGCGCGCCCGACTGGTTCCTGCCGCTCGCGCCGGCGGCGGCGTTCGCGTTCCTGGCGGTGGCCTTTGCCGCGTGGCGGCTGGGGGTGCGCAAGTACACGTCGACCGGCACCTGAAGCGCACCGTACCGGACAATTTCCGCCGTACTGTACCGCCAGGCGTGTGAGCTTTCTGACGATACTCGTGTCTTTCCAGGAGACCGTCCGATGCCCCTCGTCGATTTCACATCCGTCGCTGCCGAGCAAACGCAAGCATGGAAATCCTCGCTTGTCGGCAAAGTAGGCCCGGCCAACGTCAAGGTGCTTCGCATGGATGCGCAGCCCTACGACGAGGAGATTCACGACTACAACGAGGGTTTGCTGGTCGTCGACGGACGGCTTCTGCTTCAGGTCGGCGCGGAGACGGTCGCCGTGGAAGCCGGGCAGATGTATCTCGCGTTGGCAGGGACTGCACACGCCGTCCTGCCCGGCAGCCACGGGACGCTCGTCGTCATCGACGTGTAAAGGCGGCTGACACGCGCGCCGGCACTATCAGTCGATCGCGCGCATCGCGTGCCGCAGCTCCTGATAGCTGCGCAGCCCCGCGACACCGAGTTCACGGCCGATCCCGCTCAAGCCGAACCCGCCCCAGCACACGTGCGGATAAATGAGCTGCGGCGTATTGATCCACACGAGCCCCGCGCGCACGCGTGCCTGATAACGCTTCGCCTGCGCCGCGTCGCGCGTGACGACAGTTGCGACGAGCCCGTAGCGCGTGTCGTTCGCGAGCGCGATCGCCTCGTCGTCGGTGCGAAACGACTTCACGCACGCGACCGGGCCGAACACTTCGTCGGCCCACAGCACGTTGTCGGCGGCCGGTTCCGCGATCACGACCGGCGCCATGAAGTAGCCGTCGCCGCGCGCGTCGGCCACGCGGCCGCTGAACGCGACCTGCGCGCCGCTGTCGATCCCCTGCCGCAGCATTGCCTCGACGCGCGCGCGGTGTGCAGCCGAGATCAGCGGCCCCATCGCGACGTTCGCCGCCTCCGGCGGCGCGACGACGAGCGCGCGCACGGCCGTCTCGAACGCGGCCATGAAGCTGCGATACAGGCTGTCGTGCACGAGAATGCGCGCGGTGGCCGAGCACATCTGGCCCGCGTTCGTGAAGGCGCCGGCAACCGCGAGCGCCACCGCAGCATCGAGATCGGCGTCATCGCGGACGATCAGCGCGGACTTGCCGCCAAGCTCGAGCGTCACGCGCTTCATGTCGTCGGCGGCGGCGCGCATCACTTTCCTGCCGGCGGCGGTGCTGCCGGTGAACGAGATCTTGTCGATCAGCGGATGCGCGGCGAGCGCCGCGCCGACATCCGCGCCGCCGTTCACGATGTTCACGACGCCGTCCGGCACGCCGGCCTCGGCGACGATGTCGAGCAGCGCGTGTTCGGCCGGCGACGTCAGTTCCGACGGCTTGAGCACCGCCGCGCAGCCGGCGGCCAGCGCGGGCGCGAGCTTCCACGCGGTCGTCACCATCGGGAAATTCCACGGCACGATCAGCGCGGCCACGCCGAGCGCATCGTAAAAGCGCTCGGCCGTCACGGTCTCGCTCGGCAGCGCGACCGGTTCCGCCGCGAACGTCGCCGGATCGGCGCACAGCGCGGCGTAGTACGCGAACGTCGCGGCGATGTCACCGACGTCGGCATCGGCCTCGAGCGGCGGCTTGCCGCTGACCTGCATCTGCAGCGCCGCGAGGCGCGCGCGGTCGGCTTCGACCAGCTCGGCGATCTTCGCGAGGATCTTGCCGCGCGCGGCGGGCGGCGTGTCGCACCAGCCGGCGAGCGCATCGCGCGCGGTGCGCACCGCGCGGTCGACGTGCTCGGCCGAAGCGAATTCCTGCCAGCCGAGCGTGTCGCCGGTCGCGGCGTTGAACAGCGGCGCGCCGGCATCGTCGGCGTGCGCGCGGATATGTTCGCCGGCGATGCGCGCGGCGGGCAGCACGAGCGTCGCGGCGGCGGCGGGGGAAAGCGGTGCGATGGACATGGTGGCGATCCTGATGGTCGGGTTCAACGGTAGGCGACGCCCGGCATCACGCAGAGCATCTCGAACGCGAGATTCGCGCCGACGAGCGCGGTCGTGCCGACCGGGTCGTAAGGCGGCGACACTTCGACGAGATCGGCGCCGACGAGATTGAGTCCCTTCATCCCGCGCACGATCTCGAGCCCTTGCTGCACCGTCAGGCCGCCGACTTCCGGCGTGCCGGTGCCCGGCGCGTAGGCCGGGTCGATGCCGTCGATGTCGAAGCTGATGTAGACGGGGGTGTCGCCGATCCGCTCGCGCACTTCCTGCATCAGCGGCGCGAGCGACTTGTTCCAGCATTCCTCGGCCTGGACGACGCGGAAGCCCTGCTCGCGGCACCAGTCGAAATCGTCGGCGTGGTAGCCGGTGCCGCGCAGGCCGATCTGCGTGACCTTGTCGCACTGCAGGAGGCCGTCCTCCACCGCGCGGCGGAACGGCGTGCCGTGCGCGATCTTCTCGCCGAACATCGTGTCGTTGACGTCCGCGTGCGCGTCGACGTGCACCACCGCGACCTTGCCGTACTTGCGGTGCAGCGCGCGCAGGATCGGCCACGCGATCGTGTGGTCGCCGCCGAGCGTAATCGGCCGGCAGCCGTTCGCGACGATCGCGTCGTAGGCGGCCTCGATGCGGCGCACCGAGTCCTTCAGGTCGTACGGGTTGGTCGCGACGTCGCCGAGGTCGGCCACCTGCAGCGAATCGAACGGCGCGGCGCGCGTCGCCATGTTGTACGGGCGCAGCAGCACGGATTCGCTGCGGATCTGGCGCGGGCCGAAGCGCGCGCCCGACCGGTTCGACGTGCCGAGATCGAGCGGCACGCCGACGAAGCACGCGTCGAGCCCGTCGGTCGTGTCGGCCTGCGGCAGACGCATCATCGTGGCGATGCCGCCGAAGCGCGGCATCTCGTTGCCGCCCATCGGCTGGTTCAGTTCGCGGTGCATGGGGGCCGTCTCCTCTGTCTGGTGAACAACGATCGGCCGATGGTAGAGGAGAACGCCCGCGCGAAGATTTCGAAGTCGCAACGTTTACATCGAGCGGATTCGATGCAAGCGGGGGAGGCTGCGGAATGCCGGTCAGCCCGCGAGCGCATCGGGCACGGCGCTGCCCCACGCGGCCAGCTCGCGCTTGGTGCGCACGCCGAGCTTCGCGAACGCGCGCTTCACGTACGACTCCGCCGATGCGACGCGCACGCCGAGGATGTCGGCGGTTTCGGGCACCGTCTTGCCCGACAGCAGGTGCTTGCAGGTTTCGTATTCGCGCTTCGACAGGCGGATGCCGTCCGCCGCGAGGCGCGCGTCGAATTGCGCGAGCGGATGGCGGTCGGGCGTCGGGTGCGCGACGCGCCGCGCGGCGGTGGTCGACGCGTGCAGTTCGAGCAGCGGGAACAGCACATCGCTGACGCTGCGAAAGCGGTTCATCTCGGCGAGCGTGAACGGCGGCTGGTCGCGCCCGCGCTCCAGCGCGATCGAATGCTGCGAGTAGCGGGTGCCGCGCGCGAGCACGCATTCGTGCCCGATGCGCACGTCGTCGAACAGGCGCTGGCGGAATTCGCCGGGCGGGATCGCGGCGATGTCGCGCACCACGAGCAGCGTGCCCGTCTTGCCGCGCAGGCCCGCGAACAGCGGGTCGCTGTCGAGGAAGCGCTCGTAGTAGAGCGTCATCACGTCGGAGATCTCCGACGACGCCGTGCCGATGCCGCTGCTGCCGATCCACTCGCACCGGTAGCCGGTCGGCATCGTGCCGTCGACCCGCGAACGTTCGACATGCGCGACGTCGAGCGGCACCACCTGGTTCAGCAGCTGGGTCAGCCGCGGCACGAAATGCGGGGTGCCGACGGTCTCGATGAGTTCGCCCAACGTCTTGAACGACACGTTGCACGTTTCGCCGTCGCGAGGGAAGGGGTTCACGTTGAGCAGCATGCGGATTCCCCGGGGTGGAAAGCCCGCGGATTGTAGCGTTCGGAACGGCGCGCGTCTGTAAGGGGAAGTACGGCCATGCGCCACGGGCCGAGGAAAACGCCGCTTGTCCCCCCCGAAGGGGGGCATACCGGGGCCGCGCGAATGCGTAACGTTGCTCCTGCTTTCTCAATCACGACGCGAACACTTCAGATGACTAAATTGATCAAGGACATCCTGCCGCTCGGCGCCAACGTCGGCGCCTTCACGAAGCTCGATTTCGGCATGGACGAAAGCGACTGGCGCGCGGCCGAAGGCAACAGCGGCAACTACATCGTCGGCTGGTGGGAGGGCAAGGTCGGCGCGGTCGACTTCCCGGAAACCGCCGCAGACGAAGCCGTGTGGCTCGTCGAGGGCCGGATCGCATTGACCGACGTCGAAGGCAATCGCCGGGAATTCGCGCCGGGCGAGGGCTACCTGCTGCCGGCCGGCTTCGCGGGCCGCTGGGAAACGCTCGAGGACGCGAAGAAGTTCTACGTGCTGCTCGAGAAGGCGTGATGCCCGTGGCCGCTGCCGCGCGTCGTCCGTGCGACGCGCGCGACGGCGGCGCGTGCCGCGATGCAATGTCATGGCTGAGATCAGGAACATGGAAGTCAAGGAAGCGAAACAGACCGCGCCGGCCACGCCCCACGCACTGCGTGGCGCGCCGGCCGCATTGAGCGTCGACGAGGCGCTCGCCGATACGAAGCTGTTCCCGTACTGGCTCGACAACCCGGCCGCGCCGGCGCCCGAGCCCGAACTCGTCGGCGACGCGCGCGCCGACCTGCTGATCGTCGGCGGCGGCTTCACGGGGCTGTGGGCGGCCGTGCAGGCCAAGGAACAGATGCCGCACCTGAACGTGGTGCTGATCGAGGCGGACAAGGTCGCGCACGGCGCGTCGGGCCGCGCGGGCGGGATCATCTCGACGTCGGTGATGCACGGGCTGCCGAACGCGGTGCGCGTGTTTCCGAACGACATCGCGCAGCTCGAAACCTTCGGCCACCACAACCTCGACGGCTTCGAGGAGACGCTGAAGCGCTATGACATCGACGCCGATATCGAATGGAACGGCGAGATGACCGTCGCGGTCGATCCCGACCATCTCGCGCACCTGCGCGGCGACTACGACCTGCACCGCGAGTACGGCCACGATGTGGTGCTGCTCGACCGCGACGAGACGCTCGCGCAGCTCGCGTCGCCGCTGTTCGCGGGCGCGCTGTGGTCGCGCAACCGCAGCGGCATCGTGCATCCGGCGAAGCTCGCGTGGGGCCTGAAGCGCGCGGCGCTGTCGCTCGGCGTGAAGCTGTACGAGCACACGCCGCTCATGACGGTGACCGACGAAGGCGGCACGGTGTACGTGACGACGCCGAAGGGCAGCGTGCGCGCGCCGCGCGTGGTGTTCGGCAGCGGCACCGCGAAAGTCGGGATTCCCGACATCAACCGCCGCGTAATGCAGGTGCGCGACCATGTGCTCGCGACCGAGCCGCTCACCGACGCGCAGCTTGCGCGGATCGGCTGGAAGAACCGCCAGGGCGTGTACGACACGCGCACGCAGCTCAATTACTTCCGGCTGACGAAGCACAACAACATCATCTTCGGCGGCCTCGTCAGCTATCACTTCGACGGCGATCCGGCGCCGCGCCAGGACGGCGAGCGCGAAACCTACCACCGGCTCGCGCAGGCGTTCTACCGGACCTTCCCGCAACTGTGCGACGTGCGTTTCTCGCACGCGTGGGGCGGCCCGATCGACTACTGCTCGCGCGGTTCGGTGTTCGCGAAGCGCTATCTCGGCGGCAAGGCGGTGTTCGTCGCCGGCTACACGGGCTTCGGCGTCGCGGCGAGCCGGTTCGGCGCGTTCATGGGGCTGAACATCCTGTTCGATCGCGACAGCCCGGAACGCCAGCTCGACATCGCGAACCAGAGCCCGAGCTACATCCCGCCGGAGCCGATGCGCTGGGTGGCCGCGAAGATCACGTTCCATGCGTTCGACGGCGCGGATGCCGAAGGCGGCTGGAAGCGCGCGTGGATCAACGGCATCAAGGCGATGGGCTTCCCGATGTAACGACGCGCGGCGGCCCGCGCGGGGCTGCCGCGTGCACGAAGGAGACAGTCCGCGGCGCGCGCCGATGCCGATGGCGGCGCGCGCGGTCGAACGGATGCATCGGCGATGGCGGCAGGCGGCGCACAGTGCGCATGCCGGGCCGACGCAACGCGCGCACGCGCAGCGGCATTCAGCATGTTCTCGAATACCACCGATCTCGATCTCCGGCTCATCAGGGTGTTCCTGGCCGTCGTCGACGCGCGCGGCATCACCGCCGCCGAGGCGTCGCTCGGCGTGCGGCAGTCGACGATCAGCACGCAGCTCTCCGCGCTCGAGGCGCGGGTCGGCTTCAAGCTGTGCGACCGCGGCCGCGGCGGCTTTCGGCTGACGTCGAAGGGCGAGCGCTTCGCGGCGACCGCGCGCACGCTCGTCACCGCGACGTCCGAGTTCGTCGCGCGGGTGCGCGACATCGACCGCAAGCTGGTCGGCACGCTGTCGATCGGCCTGATCGGGCAGGCGCCGCTCGTCGAGAACGCGCGCGTCGCGGAAGCGATCGGCGCGTTTCGCAAGCGCGACCAGGCCGTGACGTTCGCGATGAAGGTCGCTTCACCGCAGGAGCTCGAGGAAAGCCTCGTCAACAACCAGCTCGATCTCGCGATCGGCTATTTCTGGCATCGCGTGCCGGGGCTGCTGTATACGCCGCTGTTCGCCGAGCGGCAGGTGATCTACTGCGGGCGCGGGCATCCGCTGTTCCATGCGTCGCGCCCCGTGACGGCCACCGACCTGCAGGCGCACGACTGGGTGTGGCGCACCTATCCGGTGCCGGAGGAAACCTGCCCGCTGCCCGAGCGGCGCGTGACCGCGAGCGCGGACAGCATCGAGGCCGCGACGATCCTGATCCTGTCGGGCGGACATCTCGGCTACCTGCCCGCGCACCACGCGGAGCCGTTCGAGCAGCGCGGCCTCGTGCGCGCGATCGGCCGCGACAGCTTCGGCTTCGACGTGCCGCTGCATCTCGCAATGAAGCGCAGCGCGGCCGACAAGCCGATCGTCGACGCGTTCTGCGAGGACTTGCTGCGCGCGTTCAACATCAAGGCGGTTGCGCAGGCCGCGTAGGGGCGGCAGTGGCGCGGCGGGCGCTCAGCCGTCGACCAGCACAGCACGCAGTCGAACGGCTCGCGGCGCGCGCGTCAGCCTTTCGTCGCTTCCTCCACGCGGACCCAGCCCGACACCGCGCCCACGCGCGGATTGCGATACAGCACCCTCAGCCAGCGAAAGTCGGGGCTCGCGTCGAGCAGCTCCAGCGTGTCGCCTGCAACGACATAGCGCTTCGTCGGCGCATCCGTCATCGCGTCGTGCAGCGGCAGCCGAGCGACCTGCACCTTGAGTGTGAGCTTGCCGCCGCCGTAGGCCTCCGGACGACGCGCGATCCGCCTGCCATGCGCGTCGTAGGTCAGCAGCATCGTTGGCGGCCCGTCGCCGGGTGCGCCGTCGAGCAGCATCGATACGTCGTCGGGAATCGCCTCGGTCGACTGATGGAGATACAGCCGGCCGCTGCCGTCGTAGCGATACGCATCGGTGTACCAGATCGGGCCGCCTCGGCATGAGCTGTACAGCATGCGTTCCTTCGGCTTGACGGCGACATTGATCAGCCCGTCGCAGTTGCCGTGCGGTGCGTCGTTCGGCGGCATGCGCAACGGCTCGAAGCGTTGCCGGGCCGCGTCGTACAGGTAGATCGCGTAGTTGCGGTTGACCTGGCCGAGCGTCGCGGCGAGCGCGAGATCCTGGTGGCCATCGAAGTTGTAGTCGGCGGGTTCGAAGCCGTAATGGCCCTCCTCGTCGGCGGTACCGACGTCGAGCGTCTGCGTCTTGCCGCCCGGCAGGAAGCGGACGGTGAAATGCGCGCTGTCGGCGCGTTCGACGCGGGCGGTCACGTCGTTGTCGACCTTGAACGACGGCAGCGGTTTGGCGGCTTGCGCGGCGAGCGGCAGCGCGCAACAGGCGAAGCAGGCCGCGGCGAAGCGCAGCAACGGCCGGGCACGAACGTCACGCTTCATCGGTTTCCTCGATCATCGGGCAGGACACGTGTGCGCATGCCGCGTCCGCATCGCGCGCCTTCAGCCACAGACCGAAATCCCGCATCACGTCGACGACCGGCCGCAGCCGTTCGCCGTCTTCGGTCAGGTCGTATTCGACCCGCACCGGCACTTCCGGATAGACGGTGCGCCGCACGAGCCCCGCTTCCTCGAGCGCGCGCAGGTCGAGCGTCAGCATCCGCTGCGAGATGCCCGGCACGTCGCGCCGCAGGTCGCTGAAGCGCTTCGGCCCGTCGAGCAGGTACGACGCCAGCAGCAGCCGCCAGCGGCCGCCGAGCAGGCGCATGGCTTCTTCAACGGAACATCCTGTCGCACTCGTTTTCATCCTGCGGGCCCGGTAGGTAAATTTTTTGTGACCACGGCACAAACTTCTGCCGTCTTCTCGTCGATGCGTCGATGCGAGATATTAGCGCCCGCGTCGCGGCGAATCGATAAATCGGCATCGGAACATCAAGGAAGACCATGAAGCTCTACCACGCCCCCGGCAGCTGCTCGCAGGCCATCTGCATCGTGCTGCGCGAACTGAACCTCGACGCGGAGGTCGTCAAGGTCGACGCACGCAGGCATCTCGTCGAAGACGGTGGCAACTACTACGACGTGACCGAACTCGGCTACGTGCCGTTGCTCGCGCTCGCCGACGGCACGACGCTGCGCGAAGGCCCCGCCATTGCGCAATATCTCGCGGACCAGCGCCCGGAAGCGGGGCTCGCGCCGGCCTTCGGCACGCTCGCGCGCTATCGGTTGATCGAATGGCTCAACTTCCTGTCGGCCGAGATCCACAAAGGCTTCATCCCGCTGCTGTATGCGGTGCAGGCGGGGAAGTACGTCGACCCGGCGCGGCAGAAGCTCGCCAGCCGCTTCGCGTGGATCGACCGCCAGCTCGACGGCCGGACCTACCTGACCGGCGACGCGTTCACCGTCGCGGATGCTTATCTGTTCGCGCTGACGGGCTGGGGCAAGGCCGCGTGGATGCAGTCGGTGTACAACGCGGACATCGACCTCGGGCCGTATGCGCATCTCGCCGCCTGGTACGCGCGCGTGCGCAGCCGGCCGTCGGTGCAGTACGTGCTCGCGGCGGACGGGCCGTTGCGCTGACGCTTGACTCGCGCCGATCTTCGCCTATAGTCAATCCATAGCTGGTTGGTTATGGATTGAGAATGTCGAATGCTCACGATGTGCTGTTCAGAACGCTTGCCGACCCGACGCGGCGCGCCATTTTCGAGCGCCTGTGCCGCGAAGGCGAGCAGACGGTCGGCGCGCTGACGGCCGAGGCGGGAATCTCGCAACCGGCCGTGTCGAAGCATCTCGGCGTGCTGAAGCAGGCGGGGCTCGTGCGCGACCGTCACGAGGGCCGCCAGACCCACTACAGCGCGCAGCTCGGCGCGCTGGCCCCGCTGATCGACTGGACGAGCCAGATGACAGGCTTCTGGCAACGCCGCTTCGACCAGCTCGAAGATCTGCTCAGGAGGATGGATCAGTGAATGCCGCCCCGATCGAAACGCGTTCCGTCGTCGTCGAACGCGAAGTGCCGTATCCGCCGGAGAAAATCTGGCGTGCGCTCACGCAGCCGCATCTGCTCGAGGCGTGGCTGATGAAGAACGACTTCGCGCCGGCCGTCGATCATCGCTTCAGGCTCAGCGCGGATTGGGGCGCGGTCGAGTGCCGGGTGCTGGCGGTCGAGCCGAACCGTTCGCTGTCGTACACATGGGCCGCGCTGGGGCTCGACAGCGTCGTCACATGGACGCTCACGCCGACGCAAGCGGGCACGCTGCTGCGCATGGAGCAGGTCGGCTTCCGGCCCGATCAGGAGCAGGCGTTCCAGGGCGCGAAGTACGGATGGCCGAAGTTCTTCACGGCGCTGGAGGGCGTGCTGGCCCGGCCGGAATGAAGGTGTTCGCGTTTGAGGAGAATGAGGCATGGCGAAAGACGAATCGCAGGACGTGGGCGGCGTGTCCGCCGCTCGATTGATCGACGCGAGAATCGAGGAGCTCGGCGATTGGCGCGGCGAGATGCTCGGGCGGCTACGTGCGCTGGTCAAGGATGCGGACCCTGACGTCGTCGAGGAATGGAAGTGGCGCGGCGTGCCGGTGTGGTCGCACGACGGCATCCTCTGCACCGGCGAGACCTACAAGAGCGTCGTGAAGATGACCTTCGCCAAGGGGGCGGCGCTGAAGGATCCGGCGGGCCTGTTCAATTCCAGTCTTGAAGGGAACACGCGGCGGGCCATCGATTTCCGCGAAGGCGAGAAGATCGACGAGACCGCGTTGAAAGCGCTCGTGAAGGCGGCGGTGGCGTTGAACCAATCGAAGGGGAAAGGCTGATCGCGGCGAGCGTCGAACAAGGAGAAAGGCGGCCTTCGCCGAGATGTGCGTCGTCGAAGGCCGCAAACCCGCCTGAAATATCCGAGGCATTCCAGGAAGCACAGCAACTACGTGGTCAGGCGGGACATGAACGGTCGATGCGTTGCGCGGCCGGTTCCCACGGCGCACGCGTTGCCTACTTTTGCGTTTTTCCCTCCGGCAGTCAAGAGGCAAGGCATCCAGATCGTATGGACTCCACGATAAAGACCCGACTGGCTTCATGGGCTCCAGTGTCCACGATCATTGCGTTTCGATCGAATTCGCAATGAACGACGCGACGAGGTCGGCGCACGATTCAATCGCCACGGGTTGAACACGCGTTCCGCCGCATACCGTTCCGATTGCTTCCGGCTTGCTGGCCGGGCCCGGCGTCGATGCACGCATGTCTTTCGCGCAGCGCAACGGACAATATTTCGATGACGCATGCACAAGCGCGCAGCGTTGCGGAATGCGAAACAAGTCCATTCCGGGCGAATTACATCTCCCTGTCTCGCCGTTACTAGAAACTGTCACTTTGTGTTGCTAAGCTTTCGCGACCCTCACAACCCGGGTTCTCCGTCATGCGCCCTCCGATTTCCTCGCTTGCCACCCTGTTGCTCCTGCCCGCTCTCGCTGCCGCGCCGGCGTTTGCGGCCACGGCCGCGCCCGTCAGCTCGACCTGCGGCGGCAGCGCGACGCCGATCGCCGAGATCCAAGGCCCGGGCGCGCCGTCGCCGCTTGCCGGCCAGACCGTGTCGATCGAAGCCGTCGTCACCGCCGATTTCGGCGGCGCGGACGGTTTCAGCGGCTTCTTCGTCCAGCAGGCGGACCCGCAGCGCCGCAACCAGCCGGGCGTCTCCGAGGGGCTGTTCGTCTATGCGCCGAAAGTGCGTGCGAAGGCCGGCGATCTCGTCCATGTGACGGGCAAGGTCGAGGAGAAGTACGGGCAGACGCAGCTCACGCTGTCGGGCGGCATCGCGGTGTGCGCGAGCGGCCAGTCGGTCACGCCCGCGACGCTCACGCTGCCCGTCGACAACGTGAATACGTTCGCCGCGTATGAAGGCATGCTCGTGCGGCTGCCGCAGAAGCTGAACGTCGCCGACAACTACGAGCTCGGCCGCTACGGCAGCGTGCTGCTCAGCAACGGCCGCCTGCGCACGCCGACGAGCGTCGTGCCGCCCGCGCAGGCGCAGTCGCAAATCGACGCGAACGCGCGCAACCGGCTCGTGCTCGACGACGGCTCGAACAAGCAGAACCCCGCGACCGTGCCGTATCCGTCGCCCGCACTGTCCGCCGCGAACACGCTGCGCGCGGGCTACACGGTCAGCAACGTCGAAGGCGTGCTCGAGATGCGCTACGGCGCGTGGCGCCTGCAGCCGGTGCCTGGCGCACCCGCGCCGGCGTTCGATGCACGCGCGAATCCGCGCACCGCGGCGCCCGCGCGCGATCGGCACGCGAACCTGCGCGTCGCTTCGTTCAATGTCCTTAATTATTTCAATGGAAACGGCCTCGGCGGCGGCTTCGACGATCCGAACAACCGCGGCGCGAAGACCTATCAGGAGTTCGTGCGCCAGGACGCGAAGATCGTCAGCGCGCTGAAGGCGCTCGATGCCGACGTGATCGGCCTGATGGAAATCCAGAACAACGGCTACGGCGAACTGAGCGCGGTGCGTCAGCTCGCGGCGAAGCTCGGCGACGGCTGGCGCGTGGTCGACCCGGGCACGTCGCGGCTCGGCGGCGACGCGATCGCGGTCGCGCTGATCTACGACAGCCGCAAGGTCGAACCGGTCGGCCGCGCGGCCACGCTCGCGATCGACGACAAGAACCGCCAGCCGCTCGCGCAGACGTTCCGGCGCATCGGCGGCAAGCATGCGCTGACCGTCGCGGTGAACCATCTGAAATCGAAGAACTGCCCGGACGCAACCAACGACGATCTCGATCAGGGCGACGGCCAGGGTTGCTGGAACCCGACGCGCACGCGCGCGGCGGCGAAGCTCGCCGACTGGCTCGCGGGCACGCCGACCGGCGCGTCGAGCAAGGGCGTGTTGCTGATCGGCGATTTCAACAGCTACACGCACGAGGATCCGATCCGCCTGCTCGAGTCGCGCGGCTATCGCAACCTCGTGTCGCGCTGGCTGGGCGACAAGGCCTACAGCTACGTGTACAACGGCGAAGCGGGCTATCTCGATCACGCACTCGCAACGCTGCCGCTCGCGGCGCACGTGAAGGCCGTGCACGAATGGCACATCAATGCGGACGAGCCGGTCGCGCTGCAGTACACGCTCGCGTACAAGACGGCCGAGCAGCAGCGCACGTATTACGCGCCGGATGCGTATCGTTCATCGGATCATGATCCGGTGCTGGTCGATATCGCGTTGCCGGGCGGGCGGTGATGGGCGGGTGAGTGCCTCTCGAAGGGCGGCGCGCGCGGCATGCGCGTGTCGTCCAGTGCGCGGTGGCACGCGAGGTGGCGTGCCACCCGCGCGCGATGTGCTTGCGACTTGGCCGGACGCGTTGCGCCGGCCTTGCGCGCTTTTACGCGAGCACGTATTTTTCAACGGTCAGTTCGTCATGCGCGTCATGGCGCTTGAGCCTGTTACGACCACACCGTTGACTAATGGAGGGATTCATGCAGAAAAACGAAACGCTGAACATCGGCCAGGAAAACAGCGATCTGTCGATTTCCATCAATTCCCATGGCGAGACGACCATCGTGTATGAGGCGAAGCAGGCGACGTTCAACGATCGAGCGGCGGTGCGCGATCTTGCCGGCGCCATTGCGTCGCGGCTCGGGCTCGAGACCTACGAGGACGGCACGCAGCTCGGTGGCTCCGAGAGCGCTCGCGTCCGCGCGTTCGACAGCTATCCGGAGCGGGCCCGGATCACGGCGAACAAGATCTATCTGGATCACAAGCTGGGGCCCGCGAAGGGCGCCAAGGTGAAGGTGAACAAGATCTAGGCGCGCGTGGTGCGCGGCGAAGATGCGTGTTCGGCCCGCCGCGATCGGGCCTGTCCGGCGCAGCTGCGCAAATCACGCCACGTCGCTCACCACCCGTAGAATCGCGGCCATGTCTGCACCACGCCGTCTTCGTCGACGGCGTGATATTCGGGATGTTGCGCACCGGTGGCGCACGCGTGGTTCGGCAGAATGCGCAGGCGGGTGCCGAGGGGAAACTGCTTCGCGATGTCGGTGTCAGGCGTGACCAGCCGCGACACGATGCCGTGCTCCTGGTTGGCTGCGCTCACGACGTATTCCCCGAGCACCTCGCCGTTTTCGGTGCAGACCTGTCCGTAACCAAAATCCCGGTTCTGACGCTGCGTGCCGCGGTCGCGGCTCATGGCCATCCAGCCCGCGTCGACGATCGCCCAACCTTTCTCCTGTTGATGCCCGATGACGGTCGTCAGCACCGACAGCGCGATATCGGAAAGCGCGCATACCCCCACGTTGTGCATGACGAGGTCGAACATCGCATAAACGCCGGCTCGAACTTCCGTGACGCCGTCCAGGTTCTCGGCCGAGAGCGCGGTGGGCGTCGATCCGATGCTCACGACCGGGCAGGGCAGCCGGGCAGCCCTGAGGCGCTCCGCGGCATGCACGGTGCGGCTGCGCTCCTGCTCGGCAATCTTCACCAGGGCTTCCCGGGCGTCGTATTCGTAGCTGGAGCCGGCGTGCGCCAGCACACCGCCAAGTTTCATTCCGCCGTCGACGAGCGCGCGTCCCACGTCGATCAACAACGTGTCGTCGGGCTGGATGCCCGAGCGATGACCGTCGACGTCGACTTCGATCCACACTTCGAAGCATTCGCCGTGCTCGCGCCCGAAGTCGGCGATTGCCTGCGCCGCCTGCAGGTTGTCGGCGACGATCTTCAGGTCGCAGCCTTGGCGGCGAAGCGCGAGCGCGTGGCGAAGTTTCGCGGGCACCATGCCGACCGCGTAGACGATGTCCCGGATACCGCTCGCGAAGAACTGCTCGGCTTCCTTGAGCGTCGACACCGTGATGCCCTGCGCGCCCGCTGCGATTTGCGCGTCGACCACGTGTGCGCATTTGGTGGTCTTCACGTGCGGCCGGAACTTGACCCCGAGCGTGTCCAGATGCGCCTGCATGCGGTCGATGTTGTGACGCATGCGGCCGACGTCGATCAATGCGGCTGGTGTGTCGAGCGTTTCAATGCGCATGATGTGTTGCCTCGATAGGTTGCCGATGCGAACACTTTAGGCTCGGTGATCTGCGCTGTGTTTAACGCCTGCATAATCCGTCATTAAATTCTTTTTAATGCGTGGAGCGACCCGGGACGAAGCACGACTCACGCCCTGTTGCGCCAGGGCGGCGGGCTGAGAAATTGCTTCGCCGCTTCGAGAAAGATCCGTTGCCGCCCGGATCGGCCGGTTCGCGACGGCAAGAGCGCGGTGACGGGCGCGGACGGCAAATGCCAGTCGGGCAGCAATCGGACGAGCTTGCCGTTCGCGAGCAATGGCGCGACGTCCCATTCGGAGCGCTCCACGATCCCGAGCCCGGCCAGCGCCCATTCCGTGATGACGGTGCCGTCGTTGGACGAAAGCGCACCTGCGACGCGAATGACGGCGGAGCGTCGCGGGTCGCTTTCGTTGTCGCCCGGTTGAGAGAAGCGCCATCGCGGCACGTCCTCGTCGTTCTCCCGCAGGCATAGGCAGTTGTAGCGCGCGAGGTCGGACGGATGGTTCAGATCCTTGATGCGGCGCGCGTACTTGGGGCTTGCGCACAGGAATCGCTCGTTCGGCGCGAGCGGATAGCCGACCCAGGATGATGACCTGAGGTTGCCGACGTGCACGACCACGTCGGCTCCCGGCGCGCTGGTCAATGGGCTTTCGGACAGATGCAGCGATATTTCGAGCTTCGGATGAGCAAGCTGCACGTCGCGCACGATCCGGGACACGTATTTCCGACCGAAGCCAAACGGTGCGACGACGCGCAGCGTGCCTTGTACTTCGCCGTGGTCTCCGGAGAGGTGGACTGGCAGCGCCTCCACGCGCTCGAGAATGTCGAGGGCTTCCTGGTACAGGCGCTGCCCTTCGTCTGTCAGGGAAATGCCCTTCGATTTGCGCACCGCGAGCCGCACGCCCAGTCGCTCCTCCATTCTCTGCAGGCGCATCGTGACGGCAGGGGGCGTGAGATCGAGCAGGCGCGCGGCCGATGCCAGTGAACGCGACGCGCCGATGGCGCGAATCACGCGAAGGTCTTCCAGGTCGAGCATGGTGTGTACCTTAATGCCGGGGTTGTCAGCCATTAAACGATTCGCGGCGTTACGACGCGACGCCGATACGAATCCGGACTTCGTCCGGGCTGCAGCAGGATTCGAAATCCGACAGGAAACTGCGCTGGACATGTGGATGCCGGTCAAATCGAATCTTACTTGGCGCGCCGGCCTGAAGACCGTAGCCGGTCCGTTTTGCCCTTGAAAATAAGTCCGCTGCGATCGCAGCGCCCGGACTACAGTGGATATTTTCCCGTCGTTCACACGAAGGTTGACGCGAGGTCGAGCCATGGAACTTCAAACCGGTAACGTGTTCAGCGTCGAAGCGAAGCGCGGCGGCGACGAGCGGATCGACATGCTCGTCACGGGGCAGCGCCTGAACGTGGAGCGGATCGTGTCGATGGGGCACGCGAGTCCGGAGGGGTTCTGGTACGACGACTCGCGCGCCGAATGGGTCGTGCTGTTGTCGGGGGCTGCCGTGCTGGAGTTCGAGGAGGATGCGACGCTGCACGACATGCGCCCCGGCGACTACGTGCTGATCGAGCCGCATTGCCGGCATCGCGTGGCGTGGACGCATGCGGAGGAGCCGACTGTCTGGTTGGCGATCTATTACGAGCGGTGAGTCGGGCGGCGATTCATATGTGGGACTTTCCCGTCATATGTTCTCGACCATTTCCAGTCGACGGGAAAACGCGAGTCGGGCATTCTTATGCGTGTTCATCCGGATGAACCGCTGATACATCCAATAGAAGCCTCACAACACGCGGAGGTCAACCATGGCATTGCAGCTTATCGCGCCTCAAGACAAATATATGCTGAAGGCGGGCGTCATTAGCCACGACGCCGTCATCGGGCATTTACATCAGGTGCTGAAGTCATTTGCCGCAAAACAGGAATACAGCAAGTTCTATATCGGCATCACCAGCAATTTGAACACCCGGCTGGCCTCTCACCGGGCCAACAAGCCCGATTTCAAATGGATGTGCCCGATTTACGAGGAGGCCGGCAACCTCGTCGAGAACGCCTTCGACCGTCTGGAGCGCAAGGCCATCATGAAATTCAATGCCGGCATCAAGGACCAATCCGGTCAACTGCTACTGCAATGCAGCAACGGTCCAGGCGGTGCGTTGCCGAAGAACCTGCTCTATATCCTGGTCGGCTGATTCGCGATCGCAGCCTGGAAGTTCGGCGCGATCTCAAGCCGACCGTCGTGACCGCCAGGCCTTCGGGCCCTGGCCCGTCCAGCGCCGGAACGAGCGCGTGAACGCGCTCTGCTCCGAGAAGCCGAGCAGGCCGGCGATTTCCGTCAGGGTCAGCTGGCGATCGCGCAGATACTCCTGCGCCAGATGCTGGCGCGTGCTTTCCCACAACGCCCGGAAGTTCGTGTCCGCCTCCTGCAGGCGCCGGTGCAGCGTGCGTTCGGACAGGTGCATGTCCTGTGCGATGTCCGCCAGCGTCACGCGCCCCTGACGCAGCCGCTGCGCCATCAGGCGACGGACCTGCTGCACGAAGTCATCTTCGTCCGGCAGTTGCTTCAGCAGTTCGTCGACCTGTTTCTCGAGGATGGCCAACAACTGCGGGTCGCGATGCTGCAACGGCAGTTGCAGCCAGTCCAGCGGGAAGCGGACGCAGGTCTGCGCCTGGTCGAAACGCACCGGACACTGAAAGAACCGCCGGTAGGGCTCGGGATCGGCCGGCGCCGGGTTGACGAAATCGATGCCGGCGGGCGCGTCCGTCCGGCCGGTGATTTCGCGGGTGATCTGCATCAGCGTGGCGACCGCGCATTCATCCACCAGCGGGCCGGGCCGGCCGCGCTCCACGCCCCAGGTCAGCGCCACCTCGACGCCGTCGGCCCCCGACGCCTGTCGCCACTGCAGCCGGTTGATGTCGTTGACGAGGCGTTCGTAGTGCTGCAGTCGCTCCAGGGCCGCGCCGAGCGTCACGCAGGATTGCAGAAAATAGCCGAGCAGGCCGAGATGGGTCAGGCGCGCGGATTGCCCGAGCCGCAGGCCCAGGTCCGGTTGCGACAGCTGCCGCGAGAAGTGGGTCAGCAGGGCCCGCCAGTCCTGCGCGGGTACGACGATGGCGCCGTCGTCCCGGCGGCGCAGTAGCGCGGCACCGAGCGGGACATCCGCCACGCGCAGGTCGTGCGGCCGCAGGTAATCCTCCAGCACGGCCAGATAGGCGGCGCTGATGCTGCCCTGGATGGCGCCATCCGGTGTCGTGGCCGGCATTTCCGTCGTCTTGGTCATGGCGACAAGTGTCAAAAAATTGGCCGCGGCCGTCAAGCCACCGGGTCGGACGGGCGCTAAGCTGGCCACCATCGACGCAACGAAGGATGGGCCATGCAAGACATCGTGATGCACCTGAATCGGCTGTTGGCATGGCTGGAGCAGTGGACCGGATTCCCGGTCGATTCCAAGCAGGTCATTCTCGTCGCGCTGACGCCGATTTTCCTCGGTACGTTCTTCATCGAGTGGCGGGTCATGGTGCGGCGCGGGCAGGACAAGTACTTCAAGGGCCAGCTCATGCCCATCCTGACCAATCTCAACCTGGGGGCAACCTATCAGGCCTTCGAGCTGGTCGTGCACGCGTTGATTTTCATGTACGCGATGCACTGGGTGTATGACCACCGTTTCCTGAATGTGCCGGTGAATGGGTGGACCATCGTGCCGCTCTTCATTCTGCTCGAGCTCTGCTACTACGTATTCCATCGCACCAGCCACCGCGTGCGCTGGTTCTGGTGCGCGCACGTGTTGCATCACAGCGGCGAGCACATGACGCTGAGCACGGCCATGCGCCAGAGCATGCTGTATTCGCTCACCGGCTACTGGCTGTTCTTCACGCCGCTGATGCTGATCGGCGTCAGCCCCGAGGTCACGCTGGCCATGTACGCCGTCAACCTGGCCTACCAGTTCTTCGTGCACACCGAGGCCGTGCGCAAGCTGCCGGCCTGGTATGAGTACATCTTCGTGACGCCGTCGCACCACCGCGTGCATCACGGCCGGAATCCGCAGTACATCGACAAGAATTACGGCGGGGTACTGATCGTTTTCGATCGCCTGTTCGGAACGTTCGCGCAGGAGGTCGAGCCGGTGGATTACGGGATCGTCCGCCAGGTCCACAGCAACAACATCATCACGCTGAACCTCCACGAGTTCGTGGACATGGTGAAGGACGTGATGAAGCCCGGGCCGCTGTCGCAGCGCGTCAAGCATCTGTGGGCGCCGCCGGAGTGGGAGCGGCCGGCGGCGGAGCAGAGGAGGTGAGGAATGGCGAGGCGGCCGGAAAGCGGTGGTGACGACGGGGATGAGCCCGATCAAATTGATGTCGAATTGGTGCGTGCCGATCAATTACGCTACGAGGATTTGTGGTATGGCGAAGTGCCGGGATATGGCGCGGTTTTTAGGTGGCGCGGCAAGGCGGTTTCGCGGTCTGCTGTAATAAAAAATACAGAGTAAAAATACAGCTGATTATTTCGGTTTGTCATTCATTGGCAGGCCACTCCCTCTGAAAGTACGACGTCCCCCGTCATCGTTTCATGTCGGATTGATGCATTGCGCAAATCAATAGCGCTACATGAGTTTGTAGTGTGAAGAAATGCAAGGATATGGCACAGTGCGACAGCCCAGTCAGGCGGCTTCACGGTCAGCGCACAATTAAAAAACACGGCGGAATTTTTCGGCTTGTCATTCATTGGCAGGCCGGCGGCTTCACGTCAATTGCGCGCTGCGTGTGCCGCTTTGGAGTGAAAATCATTGATAAATGGGGACTATGTCGATGCCATTCGATTCGATACTGCAATGCATCGGCAATACGCCGTTGGTTCGTCTGAACCGCATTACCGACGGAATTGCCGCGAATATTTATGCAAAGTGCGAATTCCTCAATCCCGGCGGCTCGGTCAAGGACCGCATCGGTCTGCACATGGTCGAGGCCGCCGAGCGGGAAGGGCGGATCAAGCCGGGCGACGTATTGATCGAGGCGAGCAGCGGAAATGCCGGGATCGGTATCGCGCTGGCGGGGGCGGTCAAGGGTTATCGCGTGATCATCACCATGCCGGTCAAGATGAGCGCGGAAAAGGAATCGATCCTGGCCGCGCTCGGCGCCGAAATCGTGCGCACCCCGTCGGTGGCATGGGACGACCCGGAAAGCCATATCGAGGTCGCCCGCAAGCTGCAACGCGAGATTCCCAATGCGCACATCCTCGATCAATACCGGAATCGATTCAATCCCGACGCCCACTATCGGTTCACGGCCCAGGAGATGCTCGACGAGCTCGGCGGCCAAATAGACATGGTGGTGATGGGCGTCGGCACGGGCGGCACGATCACGGGCGTCGCGCGGCGAATCAAGGAGTCCTGTCCGAACGTGCAGATCGTCGGTGCGGATCCCGTCGGATCCATTCTGGCCGGCGGCACGCATATCGCCCCCTATCTCGTCGAAGGCATCGGCTACGACTTCATTCCCGACGTCCTGGATCGAGGGCTGGTCGACCGCTGGATCAAGACCAACGATCAGGACGCATTCGACATGACGCGGCGCCTGATTCGCGAAGAGGGGCTGATGTGCGGTGGCTCCTCGGGGTCCGCCGTCTGTGCCGCGCTGGAGGCCGCACGCACCCTCGGCGCCGGGAAAAATTGCGTCGTCGTGCTGCCCGATGGGCTGCGCAACTATATGAGCAAGTTTCTTTCCGACAAATGGCTTGCGGATCACGAGCTGCAGCCGGCCGTGCCTTCCGCCGGGCAGCACGTCGCCGCGTGATTTCCAGTTCCTCCTTTCTCATCCGGCAGGCGTCGCGAGGGCGTTCGGGCCAGCGCGCCTGCCATATCTTCCAAACGGATCAAGCATGCACAAGTTAGTTCGCGATTTCATTTATGCACCGGGCGTGAGCAATGTGTCGGTCGAGCAAGGCAATCTGATCGACGGCATGGACCGGCTGCTCGAGCAGGCCTTCGGCAACGGCGACCCGGCGGCGCGCCTCGAGGTGCAGCGCACCCTCTACGCGATCAATCTGGCGCATCTGGCCACGCCCTGGCAGGGTTCGCCGGTCAACGTGCACCATCCCCTCATCGCGACGCTCAAGTACCGGATCGAGCAGCGCTGGGAGGCGGCGGAACGCGCGACGTACCAGTCGACGCTTGCCGATCTTCCGTCGGTCGACGATTTTCCGGAGTGGGTCAGCCGCCTCGTCGCGTCGCATCACTCCAACGAACTGCATCCGATCTTCCAGTATCTGCGCGACGACGCTTCCCTCGCAGAGATGACGGAATTCTTCAGGCAGGAAACGCCGCTCGAAATGCTGTTCGGCGACATTCTCGCCTTCATGCTGCCCGGCGTGTACGGCTCGATCAAGATGGAGTGCGTGCAGAACTACTGGGACGAAGTGGGCCACGCGGAGGACGCGCGCGTGCATCGCAACATGCGCGCCGATCTCATGAAGGCCCTGGGCATGCGCGCGGACAACTATGTGGTCGACAGCGACCCCCTGGTGCTCGAGGAGCTCGAACTGGTCAACATGTACCTGAGCCTGGCGATGAACCGGCCGGCGCTCACGCAGCTGATCGGCATCATGCTGGCGACGGAGCTCATGATTCCGGGCCGCTTCGAGTATCAGATCGCGGGATGGAAGCGGCTCGGCATGTCCGACACGCAACTCGCCTATCACCTCGAACACGTCACGGTGGACGCCGAGCACGCATATGCATGGCTCCATCACGTCGTGATGCCGATCCTGCGCGAGGATGCGTCGGTGATGGCGGACATGGTGCTCGGCGTGAATCGTCGCCTCGACGCGGCCGCACGCGTCAGCGACCGTCTCTACGCGCACATCCGGACCATGGCCGCCGACGCCCAGCCCGCCTGATCTTCCCAGCCGGCCGGATCGGCGCTCCACGCGCATCGCGAGCGCCGGGCCCGGCCGCGATCCACCAGAGGGAGTTTGCAACCATGCCTTATATCAACGTGAGATTGGCCGACGAAAACATGTCCGCCGAAAAGAAGGCCGAGGTGATTCGTCGGATTACCGACGTGATGGTGGATGTGCTCGGCAAGGATCCGCACAGCACGTTCGTCCTGATCGACGAAGTCCACCCGGACAACTGGGGCTTCGTGGGCGAAACCGTTACGGCTCGACGCAAGCGTCGCGAGGCCGCTCATGGCGAATGAAGTGGCGGGCGATGCCGTGCCGCTCCGGGAAAGCACACTGACGCCGCAGACGGTGCGCGCATTTCTGTCGGACGCGAACTGGAACCGGGTCACGCGTCTCGGGCAACCCCGGCCTTGGCGCAGCGTGGGCATGTATCTGCAGGTCTATGCCGCGATTCTGGGTGCGATGCTGCTCGAACACTGGGTCGATCATGCCGCGTTCACCGTGCTGGCGATCGTTTTCATTGCCGGGCGCCAGCACTCGCTCTACATCCTCAATCACGACGCGAGCCATTACGGGTTGTTCCGGTCGCCGAGGACGAACAAGGCCGTCGCGACGCTGCTCTCGAATCTCGTGATGTTTCATCATCCCGAGGCCTGGTCGTTCGTGCAGTGGCGGCGCGTGCATGTGTTTCACCATATCCATCTCTTTACCGACGACGACCCGAACTATGTGGGCCGTCGCATGCGCGGCGATCTGGAGCGCAGGTACACGCGCTGGATGTTGTGTCGTGCGTGCGTGAAAAGCGGCCTCACCTCCATCGTTCAACTGTTCGTTGGCAAGCAGGACTACGTGCCGCCAAAAGGGCGAGAGACCCGCAAGGGCCATCTCAATCATCTCCGTGCCCTGTTCTGCCGTTTTCACGGCGATGCCGAAACCGAGACCGAGCGACGCATCAAGCTGGTGTTCTTCGCGGTGGCGCTGGCATCGATTGCCTACTTCAATGCCTGGCGGCCCTTTCTCCTGTTGTGGCTGCTGCCGATGTACACGGTCTATCCGATGATCCTGACGCTGATGGATCTGACCGAGCATCGGTGGACCGAGAAGACCGATGACCTCAACGCCAATACGCGTTCGGTGATGCCGAGTGTCGCGCTCAGGCTGTGGATCAGTATGCTGCCGCGCGGGATGCACCGCGAACACCACCTCTACCCGCGCGTGGTGGCGGCGGATCTGCCCGAACTCGGCAGGATCCTGGGCAGCGCCCGTTTCTACCAACCGCCGACCAGTTTTCTCGGCATGCTCGGCGAGCTGGACGAGCAAGGCAAAGGGACGAAGCTCGCGGCCGGAGCGCGGCAGGCATGATGCGCTTCGAATACGGCGTGGTGGGGGCCGGCGTGGTCGGCTCGGCGATTGCCTACCATCTGGCCCGGCGCGGGCGCCGCGTGATGCTGGCCGAGCGTGGCCTGGCGGGCAGTCTCGGCGCGACTTCGTACCGCGGCGGCATCCTCCGGGGTTTCGATACGGACTTGTTCACCGCGCAATTGTGCACCGACGGGCTCGACCACTTCCTGAACTGGGAGGCCCTCGGCTATCCGGGGAGCCGGCCGAGCGATCACGTCGGATTGCTCTACTTGCTCGATCCAGCCAAGCAGTCTTCGGCGCAGCATGTGATCGAGAACCTCGGCGTGACGTCGGGCATCCGGTTCCTGTCGAAGCGCGAGCTGCGCCGGTACGCGCCGTTCGTACCCGATGCGCATGCGGGCCTCGCGGTGCTCGATACGAAGGGCGGCCTGGTGGACCCGACCGGAACGACGCTGGCACTATGCGAGGGCCTGCGCCGGTTCGGTGCTACCGTGCTCGAGCGCGCTGCGCTCTCTGCCATATCGGCGGCCCCGGGGGGCGGATGGCGTCTGGGGTTCGGCGCAGGAAGCGTTCTGGTCGAGCGCCTGGTGCTCGCGACCGGCGCGTCCACCAGGACGTGGCTGCCGTCGCTGCCGATCGTGTCGCGGGCCGTGTCGCTCGTGTGCGTCGAATCGCCGGACCCGATTGCCTTGCCGATGTACGACGAGATATCGGGTGCGTATCTGCGTCCGGCCGGCCCCGGGATGATCCATTGCGGACGCGCCGCGCTCGAGCAGGTGATCGACGGCACATCGGCCGATGTGCCGAGTTCCGTCTATGAGCAGATTCATGCCCGTGCGCGCGTCACGATCGGCGACGGGGGCGCGTCGCGCATCGTCCACGGCATGACCGGATGCGACGCCTACACGCCGACGGGCTTGCCCTATCTCGATTTCGTTGACACCGATCGCACCTTCTACGTGGCAACGGGTTTCTCCGGGCGCGGCTTCAAGTACGCTCTGTGGGCGGGCGATGCCGTGGCGGTCGACCTGTGCGGCGAGCGCACGGGCGTGTCGGGCCGCTCGATCGATCTGTCCGCGTATCGGCTGCCGGATGATGTCCTGCTCGACCGGTAATCATGTCAACCTCCTGTCCCGAACGTCTCGCGGGATTTCGCTTAATGAGAGAGCCTTCAAATGACCGGTTTCAAGGAGCCTGAAATCAATGTGGTGACCTGCACCTCCGGTGCGCGCACCTTTCTCACCAACGCGTTCCTGGTCGAACTGCCGAACGGTGTCGTGGCCATCGACGCCATGATGACCGTATCGGATGCGCGCCAGGTGCGTGACCGGCTCGATGCGCTGCGCAAACCCTTGCTCGCGGTGCTGATCACGCACGGGCATCCCGATCACTACAACGGTGTCGGCGAGCTGATCCGCGGTCTCGACGATGTGCCGATCATCGCCACGCAGGGCGTCGACGAGGCGATGCGCCGTACCGACGATGCCAAGGCCGTCAAGTGGCAGCCGGTGTTCGGCGACGATTGGCCGGCACGACGCACGTTCCCGAATCGCCTCGTGCACGACGGCGACGTGCTGCATTTCGATGGCGTGCCGTTCGAGGCCAGGGAGTTCGGCCCGGGCGAATCGAACTGGGATCTCGTCTGGATCGTGGGACGCCACCCGCGTGTCGCCTTCGTCGGCGACATGGTTTTCAACGACGTCCATTCCTTCATGAACGACGGCCATACGGCGGACTGGCTGCGCAGCCTCGACGCGCTCGAACGCCTGTCCGGCGACATCGCACTGTTCTACACGGGGCACGGGCAGGCGGGCAGGCCGCTCGACATGATTGCCGCGCAGCGTGCCTATATCGAATGCTATCGCGCGGCGGTGGCCCGGCTCGCCAACGGCAATCGCAGCCTGGACGATGCAGGGAAGGCCGAGCTGGAGGCCATCATGAAGCGCTTCCTGCCCACGTCCGACCTCGACGTCTTCATCAAGGCCGGGGCTGATGCCGTCGCAGCCGAACTGGCGTTGCAGGTATCGGGCCAGGCCATTTCCGCCGGCCAGCAGGCTCACTTCGAAGCGAGATGAGGCAACCATGACAGATAACGCTTACCATTTGGCTCAACTGAGTATTTCGCACGCGCGCGCGCCGCTGGACACGCCGCTGATGCAGGGCTTCGTTACGCAATTGAAGGACATCAACGCACTGGCCGAGCGCTCGCCGGGCTTCGTCTGGCGGTTGCAGACATCCGAGGGCGATGCCACCGGAATTCGCGGGTTCGACGATCCGTTGATGCTGTTGAATATGTCGTTGTGGGAATCGGTCGATAGCCTGCGGCGTTTCGTTTACCAAAGCGGTCACGGCGTACCGTTCAGGAACGCCGCCGAGTGGTTTCATCGTCTTGACGGGCCCACGACGGCATTGTGGTGGGTTCCCAAGGGCTACATTCCGACGCTCGCGGACGGGCTGGCCCGCCTGCGGCATATTCAGCGTCATGGGCCGACGCCGGTGGCGTTCGGCTTCAGGGATCGTTTCGTTCCAGAGATCCTGCCGCTCGATGCCGACTACGATGCCGCCGTGCCGGATCAGTCCTCCGGGGCGGGGCGTTCGCCCCTGGTCGCGCGATGCGAGGGCGAGGTGGTCGGCTTCCATCGCGACCTCGAACGCTGGCTGCGCGGGGACGTCGACGATGCCGCCGCGGCGGTGGCGCGGTTTCGATCGTCATTCGCCGCCGACAGCGTGCTCATTGCCCCGAGCGGCCGGGTCGAGACCGCAGCGAGCCTGAGCGAACGCTTGTCGCGGGCGCGCGGCGCGTTTCCCGACATTCGGGTCTGGACTGACCAATTCGCGACCGTGTGGGAAACCGAGGATGTGGCTCTGGTCAAGTATCGCGAGTGGCGCAGCTTTCTCGGCGAGACCACCGGGCGGATGTCGAGCGTGTTGTTTCGCAACGAACCCGCCGCGCCTGGCGGCGTCACATGGGATCACATGCACGAGACCTGGCTGGAGGGGCATGGGCCGTCCGAGCAGCCCATCGGTCCCAGTCGCGTGACGGCGGAGCTGTCGCGCTTGCAGGAGAAAGACCTTGCCTGATGCGCGCGAGGTGCAGCCCGTTGACGGAGTGCAATCTCCTGGTCCGCGTCGCGCTGCTGCGCGTATCGAGCCCGACGCATTCCGCGAACTGGGCCACACCCTCGTCGATCGTCTGGCCGACTTCATGGCGGGCTTGCCCGACCGGTCCGTCAAGCCGAAGCAGACGGCGCACGATATCCGGCAGTGGCTTTCCGGCGCAGCGTTTCCGGAGCAGGCCAGTCCGGCGGCGCAGGTGCTTTCGCAGGCGTGCGACATGTTGAGCGAGCATGCCGTATCGACGTCCCATCCGCGCTTCTGGGCCTATATCATGGGCGCCGCGAGCCCGATGGGCGCGCTGGCCGATTTTTTGGCGTCGGCCGTCAGCGCACCGATGACGAGCTTCGGCACCTCGGGGCTCACCGTTGCGATGGAGGCGCAGACTATCGAGTGGATGGCGCGTCTGATCGGGTATCCGGCCGATTGCGGCGGGCTGTTCGTCAGCGGCGGATCCATCGGCAACCTGGTTGCCCTGCGTCTGGCATTGCAGTCGGCGTTGGGGCCGAAGGCGCGTGCGGACGGGCTGAGCGGCGAGCATTCGGCATCGATTTGCCTCTACGCCACGGCGGATGCACACAGCAGCATCGACGCGGCCGCGCAGATGTGCGGGCTCGGCACGTCGCATATTCGTCGAATCGATGTCGACGAGCATGGCCGCATGAAGCCCGATCATCTGCAGCAAAGCATCGGCGCCGACCTGGGCGCCGGCAAGCGGCCCGTCATGGTTGTGGCCACGGCGGGAACGACGTCGCTCGGGGCGGTCGATCCACTGATCGATATCGCGCGCATCTGTCGCGACGAAAACGTGTGGTTCCACGTCGATGGCGCTTATGGCGGATTGGCCGCCGTCTCGCCCGAGGCCCCCGACGATATTCATGGTTTGCGCGAGGCCGACTCGGTCACGATCGATCCGCACAAGTGGATGTACATGCCGGCCGATGTCGGCTGCGTGCTGACGCGCGATCCCGGATTGCTATACGACACTTTTCGCGAGGGCGCGCCGTATTACGCCGAAAACGACGAGCAGCGCTTGCTGGGCGGCCCGGAACGGCTGCAGTTCCGGGATCTCGGCCCGCAGACGACGCGTGCGTTTCGAGCGCTGAAGGTCCGTCTCGGCCTGCAACTGGTCGGGCGCAGCGGCTATCGGCAGATGATTACCGACGACATCCTGCTTGCTCGCGCCCTTTACGAGCGGGTCGACGGGCACGCGGAGCTCGACGCGCTGACGCTGCATCTGAGCATCGCGACCTTCCGTTTTCGACCAGCCGGGATGGCGTCCGGTACGAAGGACGCTGAAGCGCGGCTCGAGAAATTGAATCGGCATATCCTGCACGAGCTGCATGCGGACGGCATCGCCTATCCGTCTCATACGACGATCGCCGGAAAGTTCGCGTTGCGCGTTTGTATCGTCAACTTCAACACGACACTGGCCGATATCGAGGAACTCGTCCGTCACGTCGTTCGAATCGGACGGGCCGCGGTGTTGTCGGGAGCATGACGCAGATACCGACCTTGCCCCTGTTTCACGAATCCCATAACCGAGGTAATCGGGCCGCTTGCCCCTGCCGAGCGGCGCCGCCGGTTCCGTGCGCCATGAGCATTTCCGCGCTTTTTCTGAAATAATGCGCATTAATAATTTTAAAAACGATTTTTGTATTTTCTAAATTACAATATATTAGTAATTTTTATTGCTATAACGTCGTGATGCTCGTATAGTTGGCGTCCATAAGGACGTCGAGAGATCGGGAAGCGGCCCATGCCGGAGAAGCGCCGGCAACTGAGAGATGGGCTTATCCGCCATGTGGGCAAATGGCAGATATCGCTGAACGAAATAGAAGGGCCGGATAGCGAACTGGATGTCAGGTCGTGTGTGCTCGCGCACCCCCACGAAGCGCGAAGGCACGCCCGCCGGGCCTGTGTCAGTACACTGGAACTAGATTCCGGCTATCAACCGACGTTGGTATTTGGTAAAAATCGATAACAATTGTTGGAGTGGTGCGAGGTGATCATGCAACCGGACGGCCTTCGTGCAGATTATGATCTTCATCACAGCAATAAAATAATGAAAGCGGTGCTGGAGATGAGCTGCTGCAAGCGTGTCGAGGATCTTCACCGAATACTCGCTGATATTTGCGACCTCGCGGGATTCGCGTTTTTCTGTTACCAGGATTGTCGGATTGTCGACGGAAAACCGGTAGTCGGGTGCACGCTGTTGAATTACCCCGAATCCTGGCAGCACCGTTATCGAGAGCGCCAATATCTGGCAATCGATCCGGTCGTGCAGCATGCGATGTCGTCGCTTGCACCGTTGACCTGGGGCGATCAACTCTTCGTCACCGACGCGGAACGCGAATTTCGCGAGGATCTCCGTGCGCACGGCATGGGGCTGGGCGTGTCTTTTCCCGCTCACTTTCGGCATACCGACGTGGCATGCGTGAGCTTCGTGCGCTCGGCAGCGGAGGCCGACGAGGACGTCGAACCGGTGCATGTGCCGTCCTGGGGCGCACTCGTGGCGAACCTGACGCTCGACACATCGCGCAGATTGAACGTCGTGCCGTCGGGGGCGCCCTCTCTCAGCGCGCGTGAGCTCGAAATTCTGAAATGGGTTGCCGAAGGGAAATCCAGTTGGGACATCTCGCGCATCGTGTCCCTGACCGAGCACGGTGTCGTGCATCACATCCGCAATATCATGAAGAAATTCAATGTCACCTCACGGCGACGAGCGGTAGTGATGGCGTCGAAATTAGGAATGCTTTGAAAGCCGTCCGCTGACCTGCCGCGCGACGGCGCGGAGGAGTCGAGGTCTTTTCTTCAAGGAATCGCAAGTGTCCTTGTTCTCCACTCAGGTCGGCGTCGCCTGAGAGGATCTGCTGGTGACTGCGGTCGTGAGGGCAAGCCATGGGCGCCTTTCGCCTTTAAAGCCCATTGCTGATGATGGCGGCCTCGACGTGCTGCTCTTCGCCAGGGAAGCGGGCAGCTCTGTCGCTAAGGCCCGTTGCAGCCCCCCTCACTCCACCGTCACCGACTTAGCCAGATTCCTCGGCTTATCAATATCCGTCCCCCTGGCCAACGCCGCGTGATATGCGAGCAACTGCATCGGCACCGTATGCAAAATCGGCGACAACGGCCCGTAGTACTCATTGAGCCGAATCACCTCGATCCCCTCGCTCGGCGACAACCCGCAATCCACATCGGCAAACACATACAGCCTGCCATTGCGCGCGCTGACCTCGTGCATGTTCGACCGCAGCTTCTCCAGCAGAACATCATTCGGCGCCACCGCAATCACCGGCATCTCGTTGCTGACGAGCGCCAGCGGCCCATGCTTCAGCTCCCCCGCCGGATACGCCTCCGCATGAATGTATGAAATCTCCTTCATCTTCAACGCCCCTTCCAGCGCGATCGGATAATGCATCCCGCGCCCGAGAAACAGCATGTTGTCCCGGCGCGTGAGCAGTTCCGCCCAGCCGATGATTTGCGGCTCGAGCGCGAGCACCTTCGACATCGCATCCGGCAGGTGACGCAGCGCGCGAAGATGCTGCTTCTCGTCGTCGTCGCTCAACCGCCCGCGCACCTGCGCCAACGACAGCGCGAGCAAAAACAGCGCGACGAGCTGCGTGGTGAACGCCTTGGTCGACGCCACGCCGATCTCGATGCCCGCGCGCGTCACGAACTGCAACGCGCATTCGCGCATCAGCGCGCTGGTGGCCACGTTGCAGATCGCAAGCGTGTGCAGCATGCCCATCTGCTTGGCCGCATGCACGGCGCCGAGCACGTCGGCCGTCTCGCCGCTTTGCGATACCGCGACGACGAGCGTGCGTGGGTTCGGCACGCTGTCGCGATAGCGGAACTCGCTGGCGATCTCGACGTTCGCCGGCACCTTCGCAAGACTCTCGATCCAGTACTTCGCAGTCAGCGCCGCGTGATAGCTGCCGCCGCACGCGAGCAGCAGCACCGAATCGACGTCGTTGAACACACGCCACGCGCCGTCGCCGAACAGCTCGGGCATGATCGACGTGACGTCGAGCAGCGTATCGGCCACCGCCTGCGGCTGCTCGAAGATTTCCTTCTGCATGTAGTAGCGGTAGCCCCCGAGATCCGCCGCGCCGCTATGCGCGGCGACGCGCTGCACGGGCCGCTCCACGCGCTGCCCGGCCGCATCGACGACCCAGTAGCGATGCAGCTGCACGTCGGCGACGTCGCCATTTTCCAGGTACGCGATCCGGTCGGTGATGCCCGACAGCGCGATCGCGTCGGACGCGAGGAAGTTCTCGCCTTCGCCGGCGCCGACCACGAGCGGCATGCCGTTGCGCGCGCCGACGATGCGGTGCGGCTCGTCGCGGCACATCACGGCGATCGCGTAGCTGCCGCGCAGCCGCGTGACTGCGTGCCGCACCGCGTCGAACAGGTCGCCGTCGTACAGATGGTCGATCAGGTGGGCGATCGCCTCGCTGTCGGTCTGGCTCGCGAACACGTAGCCGTGCGCCTCGAGCTCCGCGCGCAGCGCGTCGCAGTTCTCGATGATGCCGTTGTGCGACAGCGCGATGCGCGCGCGGTCGTCGCCCGGCGAGAAGTGCGGATGCGCGTTCAGCGTGACCGGTGCGCCGTGCGTCGCCCAGCGCGTATGCGCGATGCCGGTGTAGCCGGACAGCGCCTGCGCGGCGATCTCGCGCTGCAGGTTCGCGACGCGGTCGACGCTGCGCGCCCGCGCCAGCGCCCGGTCGCGGTACACGACCACGCCGCACGAATCGTAGCCGCGGTATTCGAGCCGCTTCAGGCCATCGACGAGGTTCGGCAGGATGTCCCGCTGGGCAACCGCCCCGACAATTCCACACATATCGCGCTCCGCAGAAGGTGCTGTTTCGGTCAGTGAGAGCGATGGTAGGGGCGGTGGAATGGAATTAAATTTCAAAAATCACATGATGATGAAACACACGGGTCATCGCGTATCATGTTGAAATTAAATTTCACCATAACCCGGCAGGAGGCTGCATTGGCCAGCGTGACCCTCGACGATCTCGATCTCCGCATCCTCGCGATCCTGCAGGCCGACGCGTCGGTGTCGAACCTGGAACTGGCCGAGCGCGCGCTGTCGTCGCCGCCGACCTGCCTGCGCCGGGTGCGCCGGCTGCGGGAAGCCGGTGTCATCCAGCGGCAGATCGCGATCCTCGACCGGCAGATGATCGGCTCGGCCGTCACCGCGATCATTGAGATCAGCCTCGACCGGCAGACCGCGGAAGACTACGACGCGTTCGAGCGATACGTATGCGCGGAACCGGCGGTCACGCAGTGCTATCGCGTGTCGCCGGGGCCGGATTTCGTGGTGATCGCCGATCTCGCGGACGTCGCCGACTACGACGCGTTCGCGCGGCGGCTCTTCACGGGCGCGTCGAACGTCCGCAACGTGCGGACGTTCTTCTCGACGCATCGCGCGAAGTTCGAGGCGAACGCGCCGGTCGCGCATGCGTTGCGGCGGCCGGCGTGATCGGGATCACGCCGCGCGCGCATCCTGCATCGCCGCCGCCGACACCTGCAGCGGCTTGCCGGCCGCGAAGCAATGCTGCATGTCGGGGAACGCGTTGCTGCGGACGTCGTGCGCATAGCGCGCGATCGCTTCGCGCATCACCGCGTTGATGTCCGCGTAGCGCTTCACGAAGCGGGGTGTATAGGCGTCGAAGCCGCCGATCATGTCCTCGGTCACGAGCACCTGGCCGTCGCACGCGGGCGACGCGCCGATGCCGATCGTCGGAATCGCGAGCGTGGCCGTGATGTGGCGCGCGAGCGCTTCGGCGGTGCCCTCGACGACGACGCTGAACGCGCCGGCCTGCTCGACCGCGCACGCCGCGTCGAAGATGCGGTCGGCGGTGCGCGGGTCCATCCCCTGCGCCTTGAAGCCGCCGGTCGCGTTCGCCTGCTGCGGCATCAGCCCGATATGCGCCATCACCGGCACGCCGCGTTCGGACAGGAAGCGGATCGTGTCGGCCATTTCGGCGCCGCCTTCGAGCTTCACGCCCTGCGCGCCGGTTTCGGCGAGCAGGCGCGCGGCGGAGCGGAACGCCTGCGCGGGCGATTCCTGATACGTCGCGAACGGCAGGTCGACGACGACGCAGGCCTGCCGCGCGCCGCGCACGACGGCGGCGCCGTGCGCGATCATCATGTCCAGCGTGACGCCGAGCGTGCCGGGCATCCCGTACAGCACCATGCCGACGGAATCGCCGACGATGATCACGTCCGCGACGTCGTCGACGAGCCGGGCCATCGGCGTCGAATACGCGGTCAGCGACACGAGGCTGCCGGCGCCCTTGGTGGCGCGGATCGAGGTGACGGTCTTGCGATTGGTGGTAGTGTGCGCGCTCATACACATGCCCTGTGCGGATGAAGGAGCGTCAAGGTAGCACCGCGCCCGCCCGCGCAATGGCATCAGGAGGACGTCTTATGCTGCTCGCAGGACAATCGGCCCAACCCTATGCCGTCCCGGCGGTGCCGGCGATGGCGCGGCTGCCGAGGCCGCTGTTCGTCCGCGCGTTCGAGATTCCGGGCCACGTCAGCGTCGACGCGCACAGCCATCCGTGGGCGCAGCTGATGTATGCGACGGACGGCGTGTTCGAGGTCGACACGCCTCACGGGCGGCATCTGCTGCCGCCGCACTATGCGATGTGGATTCCGCCGCATGTGCCGCACGCGGTCGCGACCCGCGACTGCGTCGCGTTTCACAGCCTGTACCTGGACGATGCGAGCGTCGGCGACGGTTTCGGCGATGCGTGCCGGATTCTTCGCATGACGCCGCTGCTGCGGGAGCTGGTGGTCGCGACGGCGGAGCTGCCGGTGAACTACGACGAAGCCGGCCCGGACGGCGCGCTCGCGTGCCTGATCGTGGACCGCATCAAGCGCCTGCAGCCGGCGCCGCTGACCGTGCCGCTGCCGCGCGATGCGCGCCTGCTGAAAATCGCCCGCGCGCTGCACGCCGATCCCGGCGATACGCGCAGCCTCGAAGACTGGGGCGATCAGGTCGGCGCGACGCGTCGCACGCTGTCGCGCCTGTTCCGGCACGACACGGGGCTGTCGTTCACCGAATGGCGGCAGGCCGTTCGCCTGCTGGCGGCATTGCCGCTGCTGGAGGCCGGTGAGGCGGTCGGCACGGTGGCGGCGCGGCTCGGCTACGACTCGACGTCGTCGTTCATCGGGCTGTTCCAGGAGAAGTTCCGGCTGACGCCCGGCGCGTTCGCGAAACAGGCGTCGCGGCGGATCGCGATCGCCAGCTGACTGCGCGCGCCGCGCGTTACAGCGCGAGCGCGAACTGGGCCGGGTGCGCCTGCCCGGAAAGGCGGCCCGCGCCTTCGAGCGCGAGCAGCGCACGCTTGCGGTCGATCCCGCCCGCATACCCCGTGAGGCTCCCCGACGCGCCGACGATGCGATGGCACGGCACGATGATCGATACCGGATTGCGGCCGACCGCGCCGCCCACCGCGCGCGCGGAACCGGCGGGCAGCCCGACGCGCTGCGTCAGCTCGCCGTAGGACACCAGCACGCCGAACGGAATCGACAGCAGTTCCTTCCACACGCGCTGCTGGAACGCGGTGCCGTGCAGCTGCATCGGCACCGAGAACGTCGTGCGCGCGCCGGCGAAATACTCGGCGATTTCTTCCCTGGCTCGTTGCGCGACGGGCGGCATCGGCTCGCCCGTCGCGATCGCCAGCGGCGGGAAATACTTCTGCCCGACGAAGAACAGGCCCGTCAGGCAGCCGCCTTCCACGCGCACGGCGATGTCGCCCAACGGGCTCGAAATCAGGTGGCCGGATGTCATTGCGCTGAGGTTCTCCATGAAGGCGCCGCCGCGGCGGCGCGGCAGGCGTCGTGTGACGAATTAAACCAGATCGCGCCCGGCTTCCGGCCGGAATCGGGCAGGGGTCGGATAAAAAACGATTAACCCATCGTCCCGCCCAGTCGTCTCTTTTGCTCGCCGCGTTTAGAGATGACTCATAGAAATCCCGCACTGGTCAGACGTCGGAATTCTCCCTATTCTTTGAAAAACGTTTTCCAAACCGATTGGCGCGGTCTGGTGCGGCGGGCGAGAACCCGCGGCGCGGCCCGCCCCGGCGCTCGTCGCCGGCAACGAACAGTGCGCGGCGCGACGAGCGATGCCGCGCATCGGAGACTTTCATGCAATCTGCTGTCGTCGGCGTTGCGCGCGCCGCCAGCCGCTACCGCTGGGCGGTCTGCGGGCTCCTGTTCTTCGCGACCGTGATCAACTACATGGACCGGCAGATCCTCGGCCTGCTGGCGCCGATGCTTCAGCACGACATCGGCTGGAACCAGATCCAGTACGGCCGCATCGTGATGGCGTTTTCCGCGTTCTATGCGATCGGCCTGCTGTGCTTCGGCCGCGTGGTGGACTGGCTCGGCACGCGCGTGTCGTATGCGATCGCGATGCTGTTCTGGAGCATCGCCGCGATGCTGCATGCAGTGGTCGGCTCGGTGACGGGCTTCGCGGTCGTGCGCGCGCTGCTCGGCATCGGCGAGGGCGGCAACTTCCCGGCCGCGATCAAGACGACGGCCGAGTGGTTCCCGCGCCGCGAGCGCGCGCTCGCCACCGGCATCTTCAACTCGGGCTCGAACATCGGCGCGGTGTTCGCGCCGGCGATCATTCCGGCGATCGCGGTCGCGTACGGCTGGCGCGCGGCATTCGTGATCATCGGCGCAATCGGCTTCGTCTGGCTCGCCGTGTGGCTCGTGTTCTACCGGAACGCCGACCCGCGCGCGCTGAGCCAGGAATTCGACGAGCCGCGCGACGAGGTCGAGGCGCTCGACGCCGCCCATGCGAACGCGGGCTCGCCCGGCTGGGGCGTGCTGATCCGCAAGCGCGAGACCTGGGCGTTCCTGATCGGCAAGTTCCTGACCGACCCCGTCTGGTGGTTCTACCTGTTCTGGCTGCCGAAATGGCTCAACGAATCGCGCGGGATGGACATGCAGCACATCGGCCTGCCGCTCGTCTGCATCTATGCGCTGACGACGGTCGGCAGCATCGGCGGCGGCTGGCTGTCGTCGACGATGCTGCGCTCCGGCTGGAGCGTGAACGCCGCGCGCAAGACCGCGATGCTGATCTGCGCGTGCTGCGTGCTGCCGATCGCGTTCGTGTCGCAGGTGCAGAGCCTGTGGGTCGCCGTGCTGATCGTCGGCCTCGCCGCCGCCGCGCACCAGGGCTGGTCGGCCAACCTGTTCACGACCGCGTCGGACATGTTCCCGCGCCGCGCGGTGGCGTCGGTGGTCGGCATCGGCGGCATGGCCGGCTCGATCGGCGGCGTGCTGTTCTCCGAGGTGATCGGCCAGGTGCTGCAGCGCACGGGCCACTACTGGGTGCTGTTCGCGATCGGCGCGCTCGCCTACCTGCTGGCGCTCGCGGTCATGCACGTGCTCACGCCGCGCATGGCGCCCGCGAAGCTCGATGCGTAATGCCGTGAACCCTGTTGCGACCCGTGCCGCCGGGGGCGGCGCACGGCGCGGCTCAGCGGGCCTCGGCCGTCGATGCGCGCACGATCAGCCGCGGCTCGAACATCGAGTAGCCGGCCTCCGCGTGGCCCGCGAGCGCGTCGATCAGCTTCTGCATCGCGAGCTCGCCCATCTTCTCGCTCTGGATGTCGACGGTGGTCAGCGCGGGCGCCGCGTATTCGCCGTACGGCACGTTGTCGATGCCCGCGACGGACACGTCCTGCGGCAGCTTGAAGCCGAGCGACGCGGCTTCCTTCATGAAGCCGAGCGCGATCAGGTCGTTGTAGCAGATCACGGCCTGCGGGCGCTGCGGCCCGAGCATCACGCGCGAGCACGCGCGTTCGCCGGCTTCGGCGGTGGGCGCATGCGCGTCGTGCACGTCGAGCGTGAGGCCTGCTTCCGCGAGGCAGTCGCGTGCGCCCTGGATGCGCTCGTCGTTGATGCGCGCCTGCCCGAAGCCGAGATAGGCGATGCGCCGATGGCCGAGGTTCAGCAGGTGGCGCGCGAGCATGTAAGTCGACAGCCGGCTGTCGATGCCGACGCCCGGGATCGGCAGGTCCGGGCTGCGCCGCAGCAGCACGAGCGGCTTGTGCAGATCGAGCATCCACTGCAGCTGCGCATCGGGCAGGCGGGAGCTGACGATCAGCCCGTCGACGCGCGGCGCGAGCGCCTCGATCAGCGCGCGCTCGCGCGCCTGGTTCTCCTCGGTGTCGACGAGCAGCAGCGTGTAGTCGTGCTGCAGCG
Source organism: Burkholderia stagnalis (assembly GCF_039848545.1). Taxonomy (NCBI): domain Bacteria; kingdom Pseudomonadati; phylum Pseudomonadota; class Betaproteobacteria; order Burkholderiales; family Burkholderiaceae; genus Burkholderia; species Burkholderia stagnalis. Next base: position 2,421,336 of record NZ_CP156686.1, on the reverse strand, counting down.
CGACCCGGTTCGCGCCTTTCACGATGTTCGTGAAGTGCGGATTGCTGATGTCGAGGATCACGAGGCCAATGGTGCGCGTGCGCCCCGTGATCATCGAGCGCGCGAGCGGGTTCGAGCGATAGCCGAGCCTGTCGATCGCGGCCTTGAGCCGCGCCTCGACCGCCGGCGAGAAGCGCTGCGCGCCGTTCACGTACTTCGACACCGTCGCGACCGACACGCCCGCTTCGGCGGCGACGTCGCGAATCGTCGGGGAAACTTTTTTCATGCGGAGGGTAACGTTTTCTTCGCTGAGCACGGGATTGTGGCAGAAAAAGCCGGCACGCGGCCTGGTTTGAGCCGCCGTCGCCAACCACAAGCAGGGCGACGGCCTGGATCATTGACGTCGTGCCCGCATCAAACCTATAGTTGGAAAACGTTTTCCAAATCAGCCAGATTCAAGGAGACTCGATGAACGCCTCAACCACCGAAGCCGGCAAACCGTTCCGCCGCCTGCTGCTGACGGGCGCGGCCGGCAACCTCGGCTGCCAGCTGCGCGGCGCGCTCGCCGGCTGGGCCGACATCGTGCGCGTCAGCGACGTCGCGCCGCTGGGCGACGCGGCCGCGCACGAGGAAGTGCGCGGCGTCGACCTCGCGGACCGGCAAGCGGTGATGGCGCTCGTCGACGGCGTGGACGCCATCGTGCATTTCGGCGGCATTTCGGTCGACGCGCCGTTCGACGACCTGCTCGAAGCAAACATCCGCGGCACCTACAACCTGTACGAAGCGGCGCGCAAGCATGGCGTGAAGCGGATCGTGTTCGCGAGCTCGAACCACGCGATCGGGTTTCATCCGGTGACGGAGGTGCTCGACGCCGATTCGCCGCAGCGTCCGGACAGCCTGTACGGCGTGACGAAATGCTTCGGCGAGGCGCTGTCGCGCTACTACTTCGACCGCTTCGGCATCGAGACGGTGTGCGTGCGGATCGGCTCGTCGTTCGAGGCGCCGAAGAACCCGCGCATGCTCGTCACCTATCTCAGCTATCGCGACCTGATCGAGCTCGTGCGCTGCTCGCTGCTGACGAACCGTGTCGGGCACGTGGTCGTCTACGGCATGTCGGACAACCCGGTGAAGTGGTGGGACAACACCAAGGCGGGCTTCCTCGGCTTCCGCCCGCGCGACAGCTCCGAGCCGTTCGCCGGGCGCTTCCCGCTCACCGCGCCCACCGCGGACTACGACGATCCGGCGCAGCGCTACCAGGGCGGGGGCTTCGTGCTCGGCGAGCCGATGGAGCGGCGGGAATAAGTGCTTCGGAGAACGGAACGGCTTGGCGGTCCCACTCGCCGATCGCGGTTTCGATGATCGACATGCATCGTTTCACAGCCGCGGGCGGTCGACGGGGCGGCCGCTTGCTTCAAACCCCCGACGCATGAAACCCCGGCAGCTTCGGAATGCGCTCGGCCATGAACTGCAGGAACACGCGCGCCCTCAGCGGCGGGTAGCGGCGCGACGGCGTGATCAGGTGAACCGAATGCGGCGGGATCGTCCACTTGGGAAGCACCCTGACCAGCCGCCCCGCATCGATCAGGTCCTGCACGACCCACGCCGGCGCACTGCCCAGGCCGATGCCCGCGAGATAGCATTCGCGCAGCGCGACCGAGTTGTTGACGCGGTAGCGCCCGTTGGTCGGGACGACGATGGTCTCGGCGCCCTTGCTGAGTTCGAGCTGCGCGCCGACGGCGGCGCGTGCATAGCCGACGAACGGATGCCTGGGCAAGTCTTCCGGCCTGCGGATGCGCGGCGCGCGCTTCAGGTAGTCGGGCGTCGCGACCAGCACGCGCGGCGACCACGCAACATTGCGGGCCACGGCATCCGGGGGAAGGGCGTTGCCGATGCGGATCGCGGCGTCGATGCCTTCCTCGACGAGGTCGATGATGCGATCGGTCAGGTTCAGCTCGACCTCGATCTCCGGATACTGCGCCAGGAATTCGAGCACGAGCGCATTGAGGCACAGCTCGCCGAGCCCCGTCGGCGCGCTGACCGTCAGCTTGCCGACCGGCCGCTGCGCCTGGCCGCGCACGTCGGCGACGGCGTCGGCATAGGTTTCGAGCATCTGCTTGCAGCGCTCGTAAAAGCGCCGGCCCTCGTCGGTTGGCGTCAGGCTCGTGGTGGTCCGTTGCAGCAGCCGCACGCCGAGGTGCTTCTCCATCGCGGAGACGGCCTTGCTCATCGTCGGCTGACCGATCTTTTCTTCGCGGGCAACCGCCGAGAAGCTGCCCAGCTCGACGGCGCGCGTGTAGAGCCACATCGATTGAAGTGAATCCAAGTCATTCCCCTGTGGAATAGGCTGTATGCGATTTTCGCGCATTCCATCCAGGATTGGCATGACGTAACGTTGCCTCACCTTCACTTCTTTCGACAGGAACATCATGCAAGCAGCCACGCAATCGCCGCTCGGCGGCGCACACGTCGTCGTGTTCGGCGGAAGCTCGGGAATCGGCCTGGCGGCAGCGGCGGCGGCGAAAGCGCGCGGCGCCGACCTCACGCTCGTCGGCCGGACCCGTGCGAAGCTCGAAGCGGCCGCGCGAACGATCGGCGGCGCGCGCACGGCGGTGGCCGACATCGTCGACCGGCAAGCGGTCGCCGCAGTGTTCGCCGGGATGACCCGCGTCGATCATCTGGTCATTACCGCGGGCAGCTTCATTGCCGGCAAGCTGGCGGATACGGATGCCGACCAATTGCTGGCCGCGCTGCACGAGCGCATCGCCGGGCCGATCCATGCGATCAAGGCCGCGTTGCCGCTGATGCCGCCCACGGCGTCGATCGTGCTGACGAGCGGGCAGCTCGCCGATCGTCCGTCGGGGCACGGCACGTCGGTCATCGCGGCCGCGGTGCGCGGCGTCGAGGCATTCGCGCGATCGCTCGCGCTGGAACTCCGGCCGATCCGCGTCAACGTCGTGTCGCCGGGGCTCGTGGATACGCCGCTGTTCGACGCGTTCGGCGCGGACACGCGCGCCGCGCTCTTCGCCGACGCGGCCGCCACGCTGCCGGGCGGCCGGGTCGGGCACGCGGACGAAGTGGGCGAGGCGATCGCGTTCCTGCTCGGCAACCGCTATACGAATGCCGAGATCCTGCACGTCGACGGGGGCGGGCGCTTCGCCTGACGACGACGACGCACGCAGCGCGGCGCGGCGGACGTCATGCCGACGCCGTCGCGGCCTCCGCGCGCGCGTGCCACTGCCGCACGTAATCGGGCGTGCCGGCCGGCGCGGCGTCCGCGATCGGCGCCTGCGGTTGCAGCGCCAGCGGCAGCACGCCGGCCCAGACGGGCAACGCCAGGTCGGATTCGGCGTCCTCCGGGCCGCCGGTGCGGACTTTGCACGCGGCTTCCGCGAGCGCGATGCGCAGCACGGTGGTCGCCGCGAGTTCGTTGACGCTGCCGGCGCGCACTTCGCGCGAGCGCCCCGGCGCGAGGCGTTCCATGAACGTGTCGAGCGCCGCGGCCTTGGCGGGGCCCTCGACCGCTTCGAACGCGCCGTAGATCACCGCCGATCGATAGTTCATCGAATGTTCGAACGCCGAGCGCGCGAGCACGAGCCCGTCGAGGTGGGTGATCGCGACGCAGACCTGCGCGCCGGTGGCCGCCAGCTTCAGCATGCGGCTGCCGTTGGAGCCGTGGATGTACAGATGATCGCCTTCGCGCCAGCACGCGGTGGGGATGCAGTGCGCGCCGAGCTCGTCGGCGAAGGCAATGTGGCACAGGTAGGCCGCGTCGACGATCGAATCGAGCGTCGCGCGATCGTAGTGGCCGAGGTGCGCGACGCGGCGGATGCGGGTGCGCGCGGAGGGCGGGGGCGTGTCGACGGTGGTCATGGCGGGTTCCGGTGTGCTCGTTCGTGAAGCGGCACACGATAGGGCAGTCGTGGCACTATTTGTAGACCCAGGAATCACATGAATGTTGGAGCCACGACGGACCTTGGCGTGGCCCGCTGATATCGCAGTGCGTGCCGTGAAGCGCTTCAGACACGTATCGCGGCGTGCCCGATCGCGGTGGCCGTGTTCAACGACGAAGCACTGTCGACATGCCGATGTTTCCGCCATGAAACGTCACTGAAAACGCGCCCGCGCGTGCCGCGCAAATTTTCCCGAAACCGGCTTGTAAATCGGAAAATCGCCGCCTAGGATACAGCGCACAAAATCCCCAAAAACGCGACGACGCCGCCCATCGCGGCCCGCTCGCGCATCGCCGCTCAAGCGTCACGACGAGACCTTGCTCGCGACGATCGATACCGACTTCGAGCACACGTTCCTGATGTGCGATCCGTCGCCGGGCCAGTGCGACGGACCTTTCATGCCGCTTCGCCTTGCGCCGGGCAGTGCCCGTCCGGTGCGCTTTGCGCGCGGCACGCTGTGGTACGGACGATCTCCGGGGGGGCGTCACCAACGATCCTGGCAGGGATGCGCACGGGCTTCCGGTCTGAATCGGCAGCGCCGGGCTGGCGTGCGATCCGCGTCGAATCTCTCGCATAGAAACAGGTGGACCATGAACAGGAAACTGGCAATGGCGAAGGCCTATTCCGCAGCCATGCTGATCGGTGCTTGCATGGCTGTGGCGTCCCAGTCGGCATCGGCTGCCGACTGGCCGCCGACGCTCGATCCGAACCCGGCGGTGCAGCCGCCGAAATGGGACTGGCAGCTTGCCGTGCCCATCGTCGTGAATCCCGATACGACCATCCGGATCTACGACATCGACATGTTCGAGAACGAGCACAGCGGCGCGGTGCAGACGCTGCACGGCAAGGGGTACCACGTGATCTGCTACCTCGATGTCGGCTCGTGGGAGAACTGGCGCGACGATGCCGCGCAGTTCCCCACCAGCATTCTCGGCAACACCTACTCGGGCTTCCATGACGAAAGGTGGCTCGACGTCCGCGACGTCAATCCGGCGAAATCGACCACCGGCACGGCGCTCGCGACGATTCTCGGCGCCCGTTTCGACCGCGCGAAGAACATGGGATGCGACGCGATCGAGCCCGACAACATCGACGGCTACGACACGACCGCGCACGGCTCGACCGGCTTCCCGCTCACGTATGCGGACCAGATCTACTTCAACCTGTGGGTGGCGGCGCAGGTGCACGGCCGCGGGATGCTGGTCGGGCTCAAGAACGACATCAACCAGGCGCACGACGCGCAGATCTACAACGCGTTCGATTTCGTGGTGAGCGAGCAGTGCGTCCAGTACAACGAATGCGGCTTCTTCTCGAACTTCCTCGCGCTGAATAAGCCGGTGTTCGAAGCCGAGTACAAGCTCGCGCTCGCGAAGATGTGCCCCGTGGCCAAGGCGAACCGGCTCAGCTCGATCAAGAAGCGTCCGGCGCTCAATTCGAGCCGGGAGGATTGCAGCGCGTACTACCCGTGACGTACCGGCGGCGGGCCGCGCCCGCCGCCCCATCCCGCCTCAGAAAATGAAGCCGGTGTTCACGAACTTCGAATGATGATCCGACACGATCGCATCGAGCAGCTGCTTGCTGCTGTCGGTCTGCTTCGCGGCGACCATCGAGCGGATCGAGAACGCGCGCAGCGCATCGCTCACCGACAGCGTGCCTTCCGCCGAATCCTTGCGGCCCGCGAACGGGAACACGTCGGGCCCGCGCTGGCACTGGCAGTTGATGTTCACGCGGCACACCTGGTTCACGAGCGGATCGACGAGCGCGCCGATCTGCGCCGGGTCGGAACCGAAGATGCTGACCTGCTGGCCGTGGTCCGACGTCGTCACGTAGTCTAGCGCGGTATCGATGTCGTCGAACGGCGCCACCGGAATGATCGGCCCGAACTGCTCCTCGCGGTACAGCTTCATCCCCTCCGACACCGGATACACGACGGCCGGATAGAACAGCGTCTTGCTGAACACGCCGCCAGAGTCGTTCACGACCTGTGCGCCCAGCGCCTTCGCATCGTCGATCGCGTCGGTCATGTAAGCGGTGCGGTGCATGCCCGGCAGCGGCGTGATGCCGACGCCCTTCTCCCACGGCATGCCGATCTTCATCTGCGCGAGCGCGGCCGTGAAGCGCTTCAGGAATTCGTCGACGATCGAGCGGTGCACGAGCAGCATCTTCAGCGCGGTGCAGCGCTGCCCGTTGAACGACAGCGCGCCGAGCAGGCATTCCTTGACGGTCAGGTCGAGATCCGCGTCGGGCAGCACGATCGCCGCGTTCTTCGCGTCGAGCCCGAGGATCGCGCGCAGCCGGTGCGACTTCGGGTGCTGCTTCTTCAGGTGATCGGCCACCTTGCTCGACCCGATCAGCGCGAGCACGTTGATCTTGCCCGACGCGAGCATGTGCGGCACGACCACCGCGCCCGGCGCGTAGATCGTGTTGATCACGCCCTTCGGGAACGCGTCGCGGAACGCCTCGAGCAGCGGCTCGAACAGCAGCGTGCCGTACTGGGGCGGCTTGAACACGACGGTGTTGCCCATCAGCAGCGCGGGGATCAGCGTCGCGAAGGTCTCGTTCAGCGGGTAGTTGTACGGCCCCATGCACAGCACGACGCCGAGCGGCGTGCGGCGGATCTGCCCGATCGTGCCCTCGGCGATCACGAAGCGCGAGTTCGCGTTGTCGAGCTCCTTCAGCGCGTCGATCGTCTGCAGCATGTACGTGACGGTGCGGTCGAACTCCTTCTGCGAATCGGCGAGGCTCTTGCCGATCTCCCACATGATCAGGTTCACGACCAGCTCGCGCTGCGCGACCATCCGCTTGATGAAATCCTGCATGCACGCGATGCGCTGCTCGACTTTCATCGTCGGCCATTCGCCGCGACCGGCGTCGTACGCGCGCACGGCGGCGTCGAGCGCCGCGTCGCTCTCCGGCTCGCCCATCACCGGGTAGCTGCCGATCTCGAGCTGCTCGACGCTGCCGTCGGGCCGGCGCACGCACACTGGCGACAGCACGGTCTTGCTCGCGCCGTCCCACGGTTTCAGTTCGCCGTCCACGAGCGACACGCGCTGGTGGATCGGGGCGTTCAGCCGAACGTCGGCGGGGATGTCTTCGAGGGCGGGAAACAGCTGCTGCAGGGAGGCGGAATCGGGCATGACGGTCTCGCTTGACTGGGTGTCCGTGATGGACGGGCGATGCGGAATCCTGGGCTGGACGATCCTCGATCCTGAATCGCCATCATGACGCGCGCGCGACCAGGCGTCACGCGCAGTGCCGGCGAAACCGGAATGGAACCAGTTCCATTAAACCGGAACGCCGGACCGAATGCAATCGCCGGAACGGGGGGCCCGACTCCGGGCAGTCACGCAGCTGTGCTCCTGAAGGCACGTGCCGCCATCCGCGACTTTCGATCTATCGTGCAGCCGGCGCCCGGCTCAAGGCGGTCTTGACGAGGGGGATCGCACGACGTGGCGGAATCGGACCGGGTCGGGTGCGCCGATGTCTGTCGCAAACGTTTTACTTTGCGCGGATTAGGCAGATAATCGACACGCGCGACAGCGCCAACAATAACGACGCGGACCTGAGAGCTTACGAGGATCAAGCATAAAAACATCCGCCACGATGCCCGTACCGGGTCTGGCGGGCCGGTGCGCCGGGCCGGAGCGATCCGGTCCGGCGCGTGCCGGACGCGCGGCGATGGCGGCGGCCCGCCCGCCTGTCACTCGACGTCGTCGTCGTCGATGTATCCGTTCCCGTCTTCCAACCCGTCCCGCCCCGGCGCCGCATACGCGCTCGCCTGCTCCAGCAGCCACGCCCTGAACAGCTCCAGTGGCTTGCTGTGGCTGAATTCCGTCGGATACACGAGGTAGTACGCGGAATCCTCGGCCGTCGCCGCGTCGAACGGCACCACCAGGCCGAGCTGCTGCAACTGTCCCTCGACGAAAAATTTCGGCACGAGCGCGATGCCGAGCCCGGCCGTGGCCGCGCTGATCAGCATCGTATGCAGCTCGTAGCGCACGCCCTGCATCGTGCGGGTGTCCTCCACGCCGAGCGTCTCGAACCATTGCGCCCATGCGCCGGGGCGCGTCGTCGAGTGCAGCAGCGGATACGCGAGCAGGTCCTGCACGTGCTTCACCGGCCCGTCGAGCAGCGCCGGCGAGCAGATCGGCACGACTTCCTCGCCGAACAGGTAATCGGACGACGTGCCGGGCCAGGTCGGCTTGCCGTAATGGATCGCCGCCTCGAAGTGGGTGTCCTCGAACGAGAACTGGTCGGTGCGGCTGCCCATGTTGACGCGCACGTCGGGCGTGCGGTCGTAGAAGTTCTTGATGCGCGGGATCAGCCAGTGCGACGCGAAGGTCGGCAGCACCGCGAGCTCCAGGTAACCGCCGCCGCTGCCGTGCGCGATGATCGACAGCGTGTCGCGGTCGAGCGTTTCGAGCGCGCGCCGCACCTGCGTGCCGTACAGCTTGCCGGCGCGCGTCAGCACCACGCGCTGCTTCACGCGCGCGAACAGCCGCACGCCGAGGCTCGCTTCGAGCGTCGCGATCTGCCGCGACACCGCGCTTTCGGTCAGGAACAGCTCCTTGGCCGCGTGCGTGAAGCTCTCGTGGCGCGCGGCGGCTTCGAAGGCCACGAGCGCGCCCATGTTCGGGATCTTGAATTTGCGCATGAAGGTCGATTCGTCTGACGAACGGGCCGGCGCCGCACGGGGCAGGGCGCCCGGCACATCACCGTCGATAGTTCCAAAAACTCATTACGTGTCAATTTAATCTCGCTTTACGCCGGTCTGCAACCCTTTGAATAATGCATCCCACGCAAGGCCGGCGCCCTTCGGGCGGCTGGCCGACGAGTTTGCCGGCACCGCTGCCGGCCGGTCCCCGACGAGAATCCATGATGCGCAATCCGAATATCGAGAGCTTGCTGACGAAGCTGCTGGGACAGGCGAAAACCGACGCCCTGTTCGCGACCCTGAACATGCCGGCCATTCTCGACGAGTGGGAAGACGGCGTCGTGACCCGCGCGGAAATCGCGCAGGCGATGAACATGGCGCTGTTCGAGGGGCTGCTCGAGCGTTCGGCGAACGGCCGCGCCTATACGGCCGACGCGATCCGCGACGGCGGCTCGGTGTATTTCGACCACGGCGCGCTGCGCACCGTGCGCTGGCCGCACAACGGCGCGCTGCCGCCCGGCGAGGCGGCGTTCACGCGCATCCTGCGCCCGCTCGGCTTCCGCCTGAACGGCCGCTATCCGCTCGACAAGCTCGGCATGACGGGCCGCGCATATGCGCACGAGGACGCGCCCGACGAGATCGCGCAATTCTTCGTCAGCGAGTTGCACCCGGAGCGCTTCTCGAAGGAATTCCAGCAGGCGGTGACCAACGTGATCGGCACGTCGCGCGACCCGCTGACGCCGGCCGCCGTCGCGCTGCTGTGGGAAGTCGAGCGTGAAGGCTGGCTGCCGCTCGACGCCGCGCATGAACTGCTGCCGGTGATCGTCGGCGCGTTCGCGCGCCAGCACGACGTGCCGAACGAACTCGACTACGAGACGCTGCTGCTCGAATCCGCCGAGATGGCGTGGATCGCGACCGAAGGCAACGCGTTCAACCACGCGACCGACCGCGTCGAGGACGTGTTCAAGCTGTCCGACGACGAGAAGGCGAAGGGCCGGCCGATGAAGCCGGAAGTGGAGCGCTCGCGCTCGGGCCGCGTGTTCCAGACCGCATACCGCGCGGACGTCGTCGCGCGCGAGTTCCGCACGCGCGACGGCGGCCTCGTGAAGCGCGACGTGCCCGGTTCGTTCTACGAGTTCATCACGCGCAAGCGCACGTTCGACCAGGCGCAGCGCCGCTGGGTGACCGACCTGCGCTTCGATGCAGGCAACGCGCAGGGCATCTTCAAGATGACCGCGAACGCCGCGAAGTAATCGTGAAGCGCGCGACTCCGATCGAAGTCGGGCAGGAACTGCTCGACACGCTGGCGGCCGACCTGCGCACCGCGGTGCGCGGCGAGGTGCGCTTCGATGCCGGCTCGAAGGCGCTCTATGCGTCCGACGCGTCGAACTACCGGCAGGTGCCGCTCGGCGTCGTCGTGCCGGCCGATGCGGAGGATCTCGTCGCGGCGCTCGGCGTGTGCCGGCGCTTCGACGTGCCGTTCCTCACGCGCGGCGGCGGCACGTCGCAGAACGGGCAGTGCGTGAACGTCGCGGTGGTTGCCGATACGAGCAAGTATTTCAATCGCGTCGTATCGGTCGATCCGGACGCGAAGACGGCCGTGGTCGAGCCGGGCGTCGTCTGCGACGTGCTGCGCGACGCGGCCGAAGCGCACGGCCTCACGTTCGCGCCGGACCCGGCCACGCACAGCCGCTGCACGCTCGGCGGGATGATCGCGAACAACTCGTGCGGCGCGCATTCGGTGATGGCCGGCAAGACGGTCGAGAACGTCGAGGCGCTCGAAATTCTCACGTACGACGGCGCGCGCTTCTGGGTCGGCCCGACGCCGGAGCCCGAGCTCGACGCGATCATCGCGGCGGGCGGCCGGCGCGGCGAGATCTATCGCCGGCTGCGCGATTTGCGCGATCGCTATGCGGATCGCATCCGCAACGAGTTTCCGCAGATCAAGCGGCGCGTGTCGGGCTTCAACCTCGACCAGCTGCTGCCGGAGAACGGCTTCAACGTCGCGCGTGCGCTGGTCGGCACCGAAGGCACCTGCGCGGTCACGCTGCAGGCGAAGGTGCGGCTCGTGCACAGCCCGTCGTGCCGCGTGCTGCTCGTGCTCGGCTTCACCGACATCTTCACCGCGGCGGACGCGGTGCCGCACTACAACCGCTTTGCGCCGATCGCGATCGAGGGCCTCGATCGCGCGATCATCCGCGGGTTGCAGGCGCGCGGGCTGAAGGCCGACGAGATCGCGCTGCTGCCGCCGGGCGATGCATGGGTCGTGCTGGAGTTCGGCGCAGATACCGTCGATGCGGCGCTCGCGCAGGCGCGCGAAGCGGAAGCGTATTTCAACGGCGGCGGCGCGGGGCCGGACGTCAGCGGCTTCGTCGTCGCGGAGAAGGCGAAGCAGCAGAAGATCTGGTCGATCCGCGAAACCGGCGCGTCGGCGGTCGCGCTGTCGGTCGACCCGTCGAAGCCCGACCCGATCGCCGGCTGGGAGGATGCGGCCGTCGATCCGCTGCGGCTCGGCGATTACCTGCGCGCGTTCCAGGCGCTCGTCGACCGCTACGGCTACGAAACCTGCCTGTACGGCCATTTCGGCGACGGCTGCGTGCATGCGCGAATCACGTTCGACCTGCGCAGCGTGGAAGGCGTGCAGGTGTGGCGCGGCTTCCTGCGCGAAGCGGCGCAGCTGGTGGTCGACTTCGGCGGCTCGCTGTCCGGCGAGCATGGCGACGGCCAGGCGAAGGCCGAGTTCCTGCCGATCATGTACGGCCCGGAACTGATGCAGGCGATGGCCGAGTTCAAGGCGATCTGGGATCCGGCGAACCGGCTGAACCCCGGCAAGGTGATCAACGCGTATCGCGCCGACGAGAACCTGCGGCTCGGCCCCGCGTACAAGCCCGTGACGCTGCAGACGAAGCTGACGTTCGCGAGCCCCGAGGGCGACGGGATGCAGCGTGCGATCGAGCGCTGCATCGGCATGGGCAAGTGCCGCTCGCTCGACGGCGGCACGATGTGCCCGAGCTATCGCGCGACGCGCGAGGAGAAGTTCTCGACGCGCGGCCGCGCACACCTGTTCTGGGAGATGCTGCAGGGCGACGTGATCAAGGACGGCTGGAACAGCCCCGAGGTGAAGGAAGCGCTCGACGCGTGCCTCGGCTGCAAGGGCTGCAAATCCGATTGCCCGACGCATACCGACATGGCGTCGTACAAGGCGGAATTCCTGTCGCACTACTACGAGACTCATCGCCGGCCGCGGCAGGCGATGTTCATGGGGAGGATCGGACAATGGGCGCCGCTGGCGAGCCGTTTTCCTCGGCTTATGAATTTTATGACCTCGACCCCGCCCTTGGCGCGTATCGGCAAGTGGATCGCCGGCATCGCGTCGCGGCGGGCGCTGCCGGCGTTCGCGCCGCGCCCGTTCCGCGCGATCGCGAAACGGCAGGGGATCGGGCAGCGCACGGGCGCGACGCCGGCCCGCAACAAGGTCATTCTGTGGGTTGACACCTTCAACGAGCACTTCTCGCCGGACATCGCCGCGGCGGCGGCCGACGTGCTGACGCGGCTCGGCTTCGACGTCACGTTGCCGAGAAAGCGCCTGTGCTGCGGTCGGCCGCTGTACGACTACGGGCTGCTCGACGAGGCGCGTGCGCTGCTGCGCACCGCGGTCGACGAGCTCGCCGACGAGATCGGCGCGGGCGTGCCGGTCGTCGGGCTCGAGCCGGGCTGCCTGTCGGTGTTCAAGGACGAGCTGCTGAAGCAGTTGCCCGACGAGCCGCTGGCGAAACGCCTCGCCGCGCAGACGTTCCTGTTCTCCGATTTCGTCGCGCAGGCGGAGTTCGCGTGGCCTCGGCTCGACGCGGACGTGATCGTCCACGGGCACTGCCATCAGAAATCGCTGTTCGGGATGAAGGGCGAGACGGCGCTGCTCGACAAGCTCGGCGTGCGCTGGACGCTGCTCGACACCGGATGCTGCGGGATGTCCGGATCGTTCGGCTTCAACGACGCGCATTACGACCTGTCGATGAAGATCGGCGAAGGCAAGCTGCTGCCGCTCGTGCGGCAGGCGAGCGACGATGCGATCGTCGTGACCAACGGCTTCAGTTGCCGCGAGCAGATCGAGCAGGGCGCGGGGCGCACGCCGCTGCATATCGCGCAGCTTGCGCAGCGGGCGCTCGGGGGGTGACGGCAGGCGGCGGGCGGCGCGAAGACGCCGCGCGGCCCGCTCGCCGGTTCATCGCGGGGTGCGTCAATCGCGCGGCGCGGTCGCGTCGCGCAGCGTCTTCGCGTCGTAGCAGCGAATCGCGTCCTGCGCCGTGCCGGGTGCGGCGACGCGGAAGGACGCCGGATCGGCACCGTCGATCTCGACGAGGCTCACGTACCCGACGATATACGCATGGTTGCGGTCGCGCGCGAAATCGTCGTCGACGAGCCGCGCGTCCTGCACCGTCTGTCGCTCGCCGTCGTCGATCGGGCCGAAACGATCGGTGACGCGCACGAAGCCCGCTTCGTCGGGGCCGCACACGAAGCTTGCGCGATCGATGTCTTTCGGTCGGCCGTAGTAATAGACGCGATCCGCATCGGCGAAGTAGTTGCCCGGGAAGCCCACCGCGCTCGCGCCGTGAGCGCCGGCAACGCGCCGGCCGGTCACGTAGATGGATTCGTCGTCGACCGCGACGTATTCGTGCTCGCGCATCTCGAATGCCACGCCGCCCGTTCCGGGCCTGCTCCAGGTTTCGTAGACGAGTGGCCGGAACGCATGCGGGCTGTGTGTGCGAATGGTCTTGCCGGTGATGTAGTACGCCTGGCGCACGTCGCGCGCATAGCGCTGGTTCAGCACCTCGAACGTGTCGAGATCGGCGTCTTCGATCCGGTAGTAATACTGGCGGACGATCGCGCTGCCGAGCTGCCCCTGCACGATTACGTGGACGCCGTCCGTGAACCAGCGGCCCGCGATGCAGCGGAACGCATGCGGCCGTTCGATCGGCAGCGGCTTGCCGTCCTTCGTCCACAGCGGCTGACCGTGCGAGCGGCGGATCACGGCGTCGCCGTCGATCGCGTAATCGGGGTGGTTGGTCTCTTGCGGCGGCTGGCTCGACATCGTGCGGTTCGCTTGAGGAACGGAGGAGGCCGTAGTATGCCTGGGAGGTTGGCAACGTGATGGCTATCGCTCACGACATGGTTCCGATTTGGGGCGTCGAATCGCGTGTTGACGCACATCCTGTGCCTCGACGAGTGTCGGGGCGGGACTTTGCGATTTCGTCGAGAAACGCGAGCGCTGCCGCTTCCAGCTGACCGATGCCTGGCATCTCGACCGGGAAATGCCCGCAGCCGTCGAGCATCACGAGCTGCTTCGGCGCTCGCAGCCGCGTGAAGAACGGCAGACTCGACTCGATCGGCGTCCAGCGGTCGGCAGCCGGGTGCGCGAGCAACACCGGGCAGACGTCGAACTGCTCGGGTTCGATGTCCGGCCGCACCGCAAAGATCGACGCCATGAACGCGATGGGTACGCGAACGTTGCCGCCGCATGGATCGGCGGCAACGATCCGGTTCAGCGCGTCGTCGTTCGCCATTGCGCCCATCCGCGTAAACCATTTGACCGGCAACCGCAGACCGCCCGCCAGCCGCGCGGCAAGCGGCAGCAGCGGCATCATGCCATGCCGTACCAGCCTGTTGCGGGCGAACTGGTGTCGCACGAGCGGTGTGCGCGGGTCGGCCAAGGTGGTCGCGATGACGCCTGCTGCGATATCGGGGCCGAGCCGCGCTGCGCACAGATACGCAAGGTAGCCGCCAAGGCTGCCGCCGAAGAATGCGACGCGCTGCCCGGTGCGGGCGTGTTCGGCGCGGGCGAGGTCGCAGATCAAGTCGACCCAGACCGGATATCGGACAAGCGTGTGGGGCGAGCGGGTGAGGCCGTAACCCGGCAGGTCCGGCGCGATCACGTTGTGGCCGGCGCGATGCAGCAGCCGGCCGAGCGGTGCGAACAATCGGCCGTAGCCGCCGGCGCCGTGCACGAGCATCACCGTGAGCGCGGCGTCTGGCGCGTCGAAGCGATCGACATGGATGGCCGCACCGCGCCATTCGTGCCAGGCCTCGCGTGGCGCCGTGGCTGCATCGATCCGCGCGTGCAGCGGGAAATGCGGCTGGTAGCGCAACCAGCAGGTTTGCGTCTCGTAACTGTTGGAAAGCATGGCGGCGGAAATCAGATGGCGTGCGACCGCAGCAAGCGGCCGGATCGAAACCCTGATCCGCATTCTATAGCGGCGTCATGTGTTCACCAACGAACGGAATGCGCGGAGCGAAGCGAGTGCATCGCGAGCGGGCGGGGGGCCGCCGCGCGCAATTGACGGAGGGCGTCGATGCCGCGCAAAGCGTCGACGCCCGCTCGTCAGAACGGCATCTCGTCGACCGGGAAGGCCGACTGCTGACGTTTCAGCTCCTTCAGCCAACGCTTCAGGCTCCCGAGGTCGTCGAACAGCGGCATCTCTTCCTTCAGACCGCGAATGTCCTGCTCGCGCCTGATGATTTCACGCGCGAGATTGAGCAACACCGTATCGGGAGAGACTTCGACGTACGGAGAAAGGCCGTAGGCGAACCTGAGGTGGGATTCCACATGCCGGATCTCCTGGTCGAGTTCGGCGACTTGCTCCTTGAGTATCTTGTTGTAGTGCTTCAAGCGATCTTCGCTGATTTGGTTGATCGCGTGCTGGTCGATGTGCTCGAGTTCGAGCTGCAATTCCAGCAGTTTCAGCAGATCGTTCCTGTCGTAGGCCTGGTTCACGCGTTGCATCAGCGAAGTCTTGCGCTCGCGCTCCAGCGGGTCGGGCTCCCGATCGGGATGCAGCGCGCTCGCGAGCTTGCGATAGACGTCACGGATCGACTGGCTCAGTTCGACCTGTTCGGCTTGCTGTTGCGATTCCTTCGCAAGCTGCTTCGCCGATTTTTGCCGTTCGGCCCGCCGCGCTTCCCGCGCCCGCTTGTTGGCCTCGTCCCGAGCCCGCTCTTGTTCCAGCTTCGCCCGAACGTGTTGCAGGACTTCGTCATGCGCGCTCATGTCGAGGTCGTCGTCGAGTTCGATGCCGAGCATCGCTTCCAGCTCGGCTTTCATCGTCGCGAATTCGGCGGCCATTTCGACGTCGTAGTCGGTTCCGCCATGCCGGTTGTAGATGGCCTTCAACCGCGCATCGGCGTTTGCGTCGAGCAGGTCGCCGGCGAGGTTGGCGATCAGCGTCGAGATCGTGCGTTGCTCGGCCTTGGTCAAGCCTTTCCGCTCGCTTGCCTCGTCGAGCCGGAAAGTCATCGTGGTGCGCAGCTCCGTCCACGCGCGTTCGAGCGGCAACAGCTCGTCGACATATCGCTTCTGGAACGCGGGCATGACGTGCTCCCATGCCGACAGGCGCTTGCGGCGCTTCTCGATTTGCTTGATCAGCGCGTTGAATGCCTTCTGCCCCTTGGACAGGACGGTCTTGCCGGAGTCCGACGCGATGCTGACGGACCGGCTGTTTGTGCGGGGCATGGCGGTTCCTCTTGGTGGCTGCGGCGCATGAAACAAAGGGGCATTCTAGCGCCTGAGCGCCTGAGCGCCTGAGCGCCTGAGCGCCTGACGCCTGAGCGCCTGCCGCCTGCCGCCTGCCGGATCGCGCGTTCGCCGCGACTTGATGACTATTGCTCACAACATAGTTCCGATATTTCGTTTGCTGCGCGGGTATTGGCTACCCACAATCGGCTCACCACTTTCGCGGTGAAAGGCGCCCGGAGACGGCGCCGCGCTGCGCATCCGCTTCCCCCCAGAACGAAGGAATGCCCCGATGAAGTTCCGAATTCGCTCCCTGTCCGGCGTGGCGCTTGCCGCGGCGATTCTCGCGCTCCCCACGGGCGCGGCCCTTGCGCAGGAAACGGTCGTCAAGGTCGGCGTGGCCGGCCCGCTGACCGGCGGCGGCGCCGCATACGGCAAGGACATCGAGAACGGCGTGCGCATGGCCGTCGACGAAGCGAACGCGACGCGCCCGACGATCGGCGGCAAGCCGGTGAAGTTCGTCGTTGCGTCGCAGGACGACCAGAGCGACCCGCGCGCCGGCGTGCAGGCCGCGCAGCAGCTGGCCGACGCGCAGGTGGCGGTCGTGATCGGCCACTTCAACTCGGGCACGACGCTGCCGGCTTCGAAGATCTACGCGAAGGCCGGCATTCCGATGATCACGCCGTCGGCGACCAATCCGGAGATCACGCGCGCGGGCCTCGGCACCGTGTATCGCGTGATCGCGACCGACACGCAGAACGCCGGCAACGCGGGCACGTATGCGGCGACGGTGACGAAGGCGAAGCGGATCGCGATCATCGACGATCGCACCGCGTTCGGCCAGGGCGAAGCCGACGAATTCGAGAAGGCCGTGAAGGCGAACGGCGGGACGATCGTCGCGCGCGAGTTCACCAACGACAAGGCCGTGGATTTCAGCGCGCAGCTCACGAAGGTCAAGAGCGTGAACGCGGACCTCGTGTTCTTCGGCGGCCTCGACGCGCAGGCGGCGATGCTCGTGAAGCGGATGCGCCAGCTCGGCATCAAGGCGCAGTTCCTCGCGGGCGGCGGCGTGATGAACGCGAACTTCATCCGGCTTGCCGGCGGCGCGGCGGAAGGCGCGTCGGTGTGGGAGTACGGGCAGCCGCTGTCGCGGCTCGAGAAGGGCAAGCTGTTCGAGACGAAGTTCAAGCAGAAGTACGGCGTCGACATGCTCGCGTATGCGCCGTTTGCGTACGACGCGACGTGGGTCGCGATCAAGGCGATGCAGAAGTCCAATTCGGCGAAGCCCGCGGATTTCAACGGCGCGCTGAAGGGGACGAGCTACGACGGCATTACCGGCACGATCGCGTTCACGGAGACGGGCGACCTGAAGAACCCGAGCTCGACGCTGTATGAAGTGAAGAACGCCGCGTGGCAGCCGGTTACGACGAAGTCGTCGAATTGAACTGAACGCGTGTGCGCGGAGGCTTTCGCGGTGAGGCCGGACGTGCTGAAATACCGTGAGCGATCGGGTGCGATCGCGGTGCACGCCGGGCAGGCCGCGAGGGTTTTCCGCCGGCGCTGCGCCGCGCGCGATGCGGCATGAACAACCTTCGGGCGTGGCCGGTTTGGCCGCGCCCTTTACGCGTAACTGGAGTCAGTCGTGAGTTCTCAAGTCGTCATCGTCGGCGGTGGTGTGATCGGCAGCTCGATCGCCTATTTCCTGCGCGCCACCGATCCGACGGTTTCCGTGACCGTCATCGAACGCGATCCCACCTATGCGAGATCGTCGTCGGCGCTGTCGGCCGCGTCGATTCGCCAGCAGTTCTCGACGCCGCTGTCGATCGAGATGTCGCTGTTCGGTATTGAGTTTCTGCGCACGATCGGGGAGCGGCTCGAAGTCGACGGCAATCGGCCGTCGATCGATCTGCATGAAGGCGGGTATCTGTTTCTTGCGACGCCGGCCGGCGATGCGACGTTGCGTGAGAATCATGCGCTGCAGACGAGGCTGGGGGCGGATATCCGGTTGATGGACGCGGGCGCGCTGCGGGAGAAGTTTCCTTGGTTGAATGTCGATGATCTCGTGTCGGGTGCGTATGGCGTGAGCGGCGAGGGGTGGTTCGACGGGTATGGGCTCGTGCAGGCGCTGCGCAAGAAGGCGCAGGCGCTTGGGGTGCGGTATGTGGCGTCGGATGTGACGGGGGTTGTGCGTGATGGGCGGAAGGTTACGCATGTTGTCACGAGCGATGGCGAGCGCTATGCGTGCGATTCGATGGTCAATGCGGCGGGGGCTTGGGCACGGACGCTGTCGGCGATGATGGGGATTGATATTCCCGTTTATGCGCGGCGTCGCAGTATTTTCAATGTTTCGTCGCCGGCGAAGCTTGCGGATTGCCCGTTGTTGATCGATCCGACAGGGGTTTATTTTCGGCCGGAAGGGCGGACGTATATCTGTGGGACGTCGCCGAGCCCTGATAAGGACCCCGATGATTTGCCGCTCGATGAAGTCGATCACGACCTGTTCGACGAGGTGATCTGGCCGACGCTCGCGCATCGTGTGCCGGAGTTCGAAGCGCTAAGGGTGGAGAACTGCTGGTCAGGGTACTACGAGTACAACGTGTTCGATCACAACGCGATCATCGGGTATCACCCGAAACTCGATAACGTCGTGTTCGCGAATGGGTATAGCGGGCACGGGCTGCAGCAAGGGCCGGCGACGGGGCGGGGGGTGAGTGAGCTGATTCTTGGTGGGCGGTATGAGACGCTCGATTTGTCGTCGCTTGGCTGGGAGCGGGTGCTGGAAAACCGGCCGATTGTCGAAAAGAACGTCGTGTAGTGCGGCGTGAACGCCCGTCGCGAGCGGGCGGGATTCTCCTTGTGTCTCAACTGTTGGCCCGACGTTTGTCGGGCTTTTTTGTTTGCGGGTGGGGTGATGCGGGATGGGGTAGGTGTCGTTCGCAGTCGGGCAGGAGCAGCCGTTGGCCGATGCTTGTGCCCGGAAACTCAACGGTCGGCTGCGCCCTAAGAACAGAAAATCGTGCACCAATTAGACACATCCGCCGATCCTTTCACGCTATCGCATCAAGTAATGGGGGTTTGCGTCAGTTGCGCCCAAATCTTCGGCTCCATAGACTAACTTGTCGGCGGAGAATCACCAATTTAGCCCTGTCGCGTTATCGAATAACATTCGGAGAAGAGGCCATGCATTTGCGGTCGTTAAAAATTCTGAATTTTCGCGCACTAAAACACATTGAAATTGATTTCGACAATCAAGTCAATGTAATCGTCGGGCCAAATGCCATCGGGAAGAGTACGATCCTTGAGGCAATTAGACTGGCAAAGGCGATGCTCGCACCTCGAACTCAAAATGAAAGCAATCAGGCGCTATTTGCGCTCGGTGCGGCATCACCTCATGTGCTCAATCGAATGAATATTGGTGCGATAGCTCAGGATGAATCGCAGCCGATAGTTATTTCTTGCTGCTACAGATTTGCTGTCGATGAAATTGAGTGGCTAAAAGGGCGAATTCCACAGATCGCGACAAGTGTGGTGCAGGCAAGAATGGGACAGTCTTTCGCGTCTTCAGGTGCCCTCATTTCATTCCTATCTTCGCCTCATGGAAAAAATGAACTTGAAAAATCCGCGACGGAAATTAAAGATGAGTTGACAGCGATTGATGCAAATGAGCGACAAGCATTGCTTGAGCTAACGATTACTCCAGGCGTCGGACCGACCTCTACCGGCAGTCAAATCGCTCCGATCTTCTTATCGATTCTCGAAGGTCGCAATGCGCCAAGTCAAACAATATTTAGTTATTTCCCGGCCGACCGAGCGATGCCGGCTGGGGAGCAACCCGTGCAACTGGGATCGGCGGATTCTAGTCAGCAGCTAGAAGCACATAACTCACAACCACAGCTTAAATATACGAGATTAAAGAATACGATATTTTCCGCAATAGTAATGAGTGACACGGATAGATCGAATTTGTTCGAAGAATTTCATAGAATCTTTGCTGGAGTTCTTAAGGGTAGGCATATTAAAGGGGTTGGAATTAACGAAATTGGCCTGCTATCGATAACAATCGAGGACGAATCTGGTCGCCAGTTTGACCTTGATGGAATGAGTAGTGGTGAAAAGGGCTTGATTCTTACATTCTTGCTTATCGAGCGCACGGTGACCGATGGTGGCTTAATTTTATTGGACGAACCCGAGCTTCATCTCAACCCCGCTGTAAGCAAAGAGCTTTTGCCGTTTATCGTAGACCAGTATGCACGCCGAAAAAATTTGCAACTTATAATTTGCTCTCATTCGCCGGAGATATTGGCTGGCGCTTTTGATCGGGACGAATGCTCTCTATATAGCTTGCAATCCGGAAGCATGCTCACAAAGGTGAGGCGGCAGGATCAAGAAGTCATTTCTTCCGCCCTTCGATCACTGGGAACATCTGAAAGTGAAGAACTTCTATTCAAAGGAATAATATTTGTGGAAGGGCCGGATGACGTTTTGATGTTGGAGACTGGTTTTGGTGATATGCTGCGCCGCCTCAAAATTAAGGACTTGGGGGGGCGATTCGAAGTGGAGCGGCAAATTGAGCTACTTCAATCAGTGGAGAAGGACGCCCCATCGACCTCAATACGATATTTTATATTTGACAAGGATGACGCCCCGAGCACACTCAAAAGCACCAATGGTGTGAAGGTGCTGCAGTGGGATCGGAGATGTCTAGAAAATTACCTGCTTGATATGGATGCGATTTCTGATCTTCTGATGGACGCAGACGTCACGAAAGAACCGTTCTCCAACATGGGCGAAGTTAACCAATTCCTCAAATCACTTGCGTTCAATCAACTCACTGAGCGAGCCGCTCGAGAAGTGTATGCGACTTATGCGTTCGGTGATGTTGGGCTGAGGGCAAATGACATCAGAGGAAAAGAGATGTCTGGCATTGCGAACATTCTAGCCCATCGGTTGAGCACTATGAAAAATTCACTCGATTCGTGGTCGGAGAGTGAATGGAAGTTAAAATTTGAGTCGGCTTGCGCGACGAGGAGGGATGAATTGCGCGCAATATGGGAAGTAAAGTGGCGAGAGGATTGCGATGGGAAACGTCTTTTTCGAGATGTAGGTGCATCTGGGCGACTCAGAATGAATGTTCGAAATTTTAAGAGGCGAGTTATAACGCAAATGCGAAATTCGCAGTCTGAGAATTGGCGATCTGTGAAAGGTTTGCTGGCAGCGTTAACGGGAACTTAAATGTAAGCGGTGCATTATGTTCCGTGACTACACATGGGATGAAGGCGATGAGTGCTTGGCTTCGGATTATCAGGGTAGTGTATTAAGGGTCCGGTGACCGGTGAGCCTCGGAAGCTGCCATCTAATTGAAGAGGTGCACGATGTCCGCTCAGGGGCGGTTACGACCGACCGTGTGCGAACGCGGTCGGCCAGTTTGAGCAATTCTGTAGGCGCAACGGAACGAAGATGACTAATTCGCAACATCCGTCCAGGTGTCGCGCCCGTCCATATACCCTTCGGCTAATCCCGATCACCACCCCATTTCTGAGACGCCAGCGCAGCTAAACTGGTCTTGAAGCCTTGCTTCTCGACCATCGGATGTTGACCTGGGCACCCTTTGCGCCGGTGGTCGAAAAAATCGTCTTGCCCGACAAGACGTAGCGAAGGGAAGAGAAGGAATTTCACGGCAGCAAAAAAGCGCGGGCCGCATGGGCGGCAACCCATACGACCCGCTGACCACAACCAACTCATCCGAGGAGTTGACCATGGCTGACGCCAATAGTAATTCACGCCCCAAAAAGCGCAAACCTCGCAAACCGAACACCATCCTTGCGATGATGCTCCGCAACTCGCCTGACCGGCCCAAGAGAGGCTGGCCATACCTGCCATGGATGCACGTCGTCGACATGCACTTCAAGCTGTTCGGATTCGAACCGGGTGACCGAGTCTTCCTCGACATCAACCACGTCACCCGGAAAATCACCATCACGCCCGACTACAGCCAGCTTGCGCTTCGAGAGCAGCCTTACCATCAGCCTTCTGAGCGAGCGAACACGGAATAAGCAACCGGGGCCGCTTCGCGCGGCCCTTGCTGCCAGACGGCCGAATGCTCGCGAACACGACTGACCGCCGGGACGCTATCGCCCTGGCCCTCGCCTCGGATGTCGCGCCGCATGCCGACCGTCACCTTTAACAACTGTCATGGCCGCAAGGGCCTTGAAGCTGCAACCCGCCTCGCGAAACAATGGAACAGATTCAATTAAGGGCAGAGCGCGGGCGTTTCCAATGCTTCCCTCAGCCCGGCATTGATGACCCAACTCGTACAGGACACGAAACAGCGACGGGCGGGGCCTGACGGGCCACGTCGCGCTTTTTTCATCCGACGACGCCGTTACGACGCCCGCACTTCCGCCAGCAACTCCGGGTGACGATCCAGCACTTTCAGTAGTTTGACGAGCGCGAGCGGTGGCTTGGTCTTGCCGGTTTCGTAGCGAGAGAATGCATTGACGCCACCGCCGAAGATTTCCGCCGCCTCGCGTTGATCCAGCGACAGCTTCTTGCGCACGGTCGCGATGAACTTCGGGTCGACGATCGCCGCGTTCACCTGCTTGTTGAACGCCGTCACCGCTTCGCCGAAACGCGTCGCTTCCGCCATGTCCAGGACAGATTCGCCGCACGCCGGACAGAAGTCGCCGGTCACCGCGGGAATCGTGGTCGACTCGCCTTTGTAGGTATACGGAATGTCTCGCATATCGCGGACGAGTTTTGCGGCACCGCATGCAGGGCATTTCATTTTCACAGCTCCTTGAACGACACGATCAGCACGTCGTCGATCACGATCGGTTTGAGATATACGCTGCCGTATACGGTGCGAGGCCGGTACACATCCTGCCAGATTGTATGGTCGGCGTAGGTCGTCATGCTCTTGTAGAAATCGGCGGCATCGCGCGACATGACGACGCCAACGTCGCGGTCGAAGTCAGCGAAACGCGGGCTCCCCCCATTGATGACCAAACCGCAAGACATAGTGCATAGATATCGTTTGCGGCGGCCTTAACGGCTGTCGACAATCTGGGCTTGCAATCGCCGTCGGCGCCACGAGCGTCGATGGCCGGTGGCAGGCGGCCCGTACCGTCGGCCGCTTTCCGCCAACCAGCCCACGACGACATGTACGCGTTCACCCCTTCATTCCAGCACCCCGCAGGCTCGCCGATCCGCGAGTTGTTCAAGTACCTTGCCGAACCCGGGATGATTTCCTTCGCGGGCGGCTATCCGGCCAGCGACCTGTTCGACATCGACGGCCTGAACACCGCCGCCGAACGCGCCTACGCGCAACCGATCCGCTGCCTGCAATACGGCCCGACCGACGGCCTTGCCGAACTCAAGCAGCAACTGATCGCGCTGATGTCCCGCCGCGGCGTGACTTGCACCCCGGCCGAACTGCTCGTCACGACCGGCTCGCAACAAGGCCTCGACCTGCTGCTGCGCGTGATGGTCGCACCGGGCGACGTGGTGCTGACCGAGCAACCGGCCTACCCGGCGACGCTGCAGGCAATGCGCCTGCAGCAAGCCCGCATCGTGACGATCCCGGTCGACGGCGCAGGCCTCGACGTCGATCGCCTCGGCACGCTGCTCGCGTCGGGCACGATCGCGCAACCCAAGCTGCTGTACACCGTCCCGACCTTCGCAAACCCCACCGGCGCGACGCTCACGCGCGAACGTCGCCTGAAACTGCTGCGTCTCGCGGTGCAATACCGCTTCCTGATCATCGAGGACGACCCCTACGGCGACCTGCGTTTCGCGGGCGAAGCCGTGCCGTCGATGCTCGCGCTGGCCGATGAAGTGGACGGCGCGCGCGACTGGATCGTGCATTTCGCGAGCCTGTCGAAGATCGTCGCGCCGGGGCTGCGCGTGGGCTGGACGATCGCGCCGGCCGAGATCGCGCGGCGCTGCGTGATCGCGAAGCAGACGGTCGATCTGTGCAGCGCGCCGTGGACGCAGGCAACCGCCGCCGAATACTTGGCCGACGGCGCGCTCGAACGCCATCTGCCGCGCATCACGGCGGCCTACCAGCGCAAATGCGACGCGATGTGCGACGCATTGCAAGCCGGCTTCGGCGACGCGATCGAATTCCATCGTCCAGAAGGCGGGATGTTCGTATGGGCGCGGATCGGCGCGGTGTCGTCGGCCGTGCTGCTGCAGCAGGCGATCGCGAACAAGATCGTCTTCGTGCCCGGCAACGCGTTCTTCGCGGACAACGTCGACGACGCATCGCTGCGCCTGTCGTTCGCCGCGCCGGACGTCGACGCGATCCGGGAAGGCGTGGCGCGCCTCGTGCGCGCGTATGGCGCGGCGCTGGCCGCCTGAGGAGACACAAACATGAACTTCACCGCAAACGACTTCGCATCGCTGGACGCAGCATTGGGCATCGCCGACACCCACCCCGTCGCGCACCGGTCGTCGCAGATCAGCGCCGGGCCGCAATACGTCGCCGACGTGCTCGGCCGGTTCGGCGCCGAGCCTGCCGACGCGGGCGACACGGCACCGGCCGTGCGCGGCTACAACTGATACGACCGAACCAGCGGGCGGTGCGCCACACGCGCAACGCCGCCTGCTGCCGAAACGGTTAAGCTCTCGCGATCAATCCAGATATAGATATAGATATAGATACAGACGCTCCCGATCGCCGATCATGCCCGCTTCCGACACCGCCGCCGAATCGCTTTCGGATACCTACGACCGTCTCTGGTCGCGCCTTGAATCCGGCGTCAGCGAACACCGCTCGCCGTTCACGATGCTGCAATTCGCGACGCTCGGCCTCGACGGCGCGCCGAAGGTGCGCACGGTCGTGTTGCGTCAGGTACGCCGCGCCGAGCATCGGCTGTCATTCCACACCGACGTGCGTTCGGAGAAGGTCGCGGAGTTGCGTCGCGACCCGCGCATCGCGCTCGTCGGCAACGATCTCGACGCGCTCCTCCAGATTCGAATAGAAGGCATCGCATCGATCAGCGACGACGAAGCCGAGCGCCGCGCGATCTGGCAATCGAGCCGTCCGCATACGCTGCTGCTGTATCGCGCGCCATTGCCGCCGGGAACGCTGGTCGATGCCCCCGAAGATGCGCATGTCACCGCGAATCAACGCGCTACGCCGGAAGACGACGGCTACGCCAATTTCTGCCTGATCTACGTAACCGTCACGCGCATCGACTGGCTCGAACTCGCGCGCGCCGGCCATCGCCGCGCGGTATTCGATCTGCAAGATGACGGCTACGAAGCCCGCTGGATCGCCCCCTGACTTGATGACCGGATGACCGCCCTCGCTCAGGGCTGCCCGTCCGCCACCGCCTGACGAATCATCCACTCGCGCATCACCGCGATCGCCTCATCGTCCCGCCGTTCGGCCGGATACACGAGATAAAACCCCATCGACAGCGGAAACGCGAAATCGAACGGCCTGCACAGCCGGCCGGCCGCGATATCGCGCTCGACCAAAGGATCGGTCGCGAGTGCGATGCCCTGGCCGGCGACGGCCGCGTCGATCGCGAGCGACGTCTGGTTGAAGCGCAGCCCCTTGTGCGGATCGACGTCGACGCTCTCCGGCAGCGCGTCGAGGAACGCGGGCCACAGATCGTGCGCGTCGTGCAGCAGCACCTGGCCGGCGAGCGCGCGCGGCGACGCGGGCGCGGCCAGCAGCGCGGGGCTGCACACCGCGCTGACGTCGAGCGGGAACAGCGCGTGCGCGGCGAGATGCTTGCCGAACGGCGGCTTGCCGTAGCGGATCGCGAGATCGACGCCGTCGTGGCGGAACGTCGCGAGCTGCTGGTCGGCGATCACGCGCACGTCGTAGCCGGGGTGCGCGTCGGTGAACTGCGCGAGGCGCGGAATCAGCCACTTCGACGCGAACGACGGCGTCGTGCTGATCGTCAGCGTCGCGCGGCGCTTCACGAGCCGGCCGGTCGCGTCGGCGATCGCGTTCAGCGCGCGCTGCACGTCGGAGAAATACGCGGCGCCGTCGTGCGTCAACGCGAGGCCGCGCGGCAGCCGCTCGAACAGCTTCAGGCCGAGCACGTCCTCGAGATGGCGCACCTGCTGCGCGACCGCGCCCTGCGTCACGCCGATCTCGTCGGCGGCGGCGCGGAAATTCAGGTGCCGGGCGGAAACCTCGAACGCGCGGAGCGCATTGAGCGGCGGCAGGCGGGAAGGGCGGAGCGGCATTGTCAGGCTGTAGAAAATCTATTGGCTGGCGGCAGAAATACTGGTTCGACAGCCGGCAAGGATGCGCCTACATTACCACCAAGGCGCGCCGAATGGCGGCTGCGCGGCGGCAGGTGTCGAACGAGGAGCACATCGTGACTGTAGAAAAAGTGGCGCTGATCACGGCGGCGGGCAAGGGCATGGGCGCGGCGATCGCGCGCGAACTGGCGGCGACGGGCTACCGCGTCGCACTGATGTCGCCGTCCGGCAGCGCGGTGGCGCTCAGCGAGGAACTGGGCGGCTTCGGCATCCAGGGTTCGGTGACGGACGACGCCGACATCGAGCGGCTGGTGCGGGAGACGGTCGCGCGCTACGGCCGGATCGATGCGGTCGTGAACAACACAGGCCATCCGCCGAAGGGCGACCTGCTGGCGATCACCGACGACAACTGGCACGCGGGGCTCGACCTGATCCTGCTGAACGTCGTGCGCGTGATGCGCCGCGTGACGCCGATCTTCCAGAAGCAGGGCGGCGGCGCGGTGGTGAACATCTCGAGCTTCGCGGCGGATGCGCCCGAGCAGCCGATGCCCGTGTCGTCGGCGCTGCGCGCGGCGTTGAGCGCGTGGACCCGCCTCTACGCGGAACGCTATGCGGCCGAGAACATCCGGATGAACGCGGTGCTGCCGGGCTTCATCGACAGCTGGCCGGAAACACCGGAGATCGTCGCGCGCATTCCGGCCGGCCGGTTCGGCAAGACGCAGGAGATCGCGAAGACGGTCGCGTTCCTGCTGTCCGACGGCGCGGGCTACATCACGGGGCAGAACATTCGCGTCGACGGCGCGATCGTGAAGGCGCTCTGAGCGTCGCGACGGAGGCGGCCGCCCGGCCGCCTGCCTGCTACAAAACCCTACAAGTCAGACAAATCCCGGATACATCAGACCTTTCAAATGGGCGACACCGCGTGGCCGGGGCGCGCCAGAAACGAAAGGAGAGACGCCCCCGGGCGCGCGGCATGTCCACTTTCCGAAAGGAGATGCCAAGCGATGTCTTCCACACCGTTTTCCCCGATGCGGCGTCACCTGCTGGCCACGTCCGTGGCCGCGGGCGTATCCGCGATGCTTCCCACCGCACTCCATGCCGCGACGGGCGGCGGCAGCATCCGCCCGTTCACCGCGCACATTCCCGATGACCAGCTCGCCGACCTGCGCCGCCGCATCGCCGCGACGCGCTGGCCGGGCCGCGAGACCGTCGCCGACGAATCGCAGGGCGTGCGGCTCGCGCGCATGCAGGCGCTGCTCCGCTACTGGGGCACCGACTACGACTGGCGCAAGGGCGAGGCGCGCCTGAACGGCTTCCCGATGTTCATCACCGAGATCGACGGCCTCGACATCCATTTCATCCACGTACGCTCGCGCCACGCGAACGCGATGCCGATGATCATGACGCACGGCTGGCCCGGCTCGATCTTCGAATTGCTGAAGGCGATCGGCCCGCTGACCGACCCGACCGCGCACGGCGCGAGCGCCGACGATGCGTTCCACGTCGTCGTGCCGTCGTTGCCGGGCTTCGGCTTCTCGGGCCGCCCGGCGAACACGGGCTGGGGCTCCGACCACATCGCGCGCGCGTGGGGCGAGCTGATGGCGCGCCTCGGCTATACGCGCTTCGTGTCGCAGGGCGGCGACTGCGGCTCGGTGATCTCGCACCGGATGGCGAAGCAGCGCGTGAAGGGGCTGGCCGGGATACACGTGAACATGCCGGCCACCGTGCCGCCCGACATCGCGACGCTGCTCGCCACCGACGCGCCCGCGCCGGCCGGGCTGTCGCCGAAGGAGAAGGCCGCGTACGAGAAGCTCGCGACGTTCTATCGCGACAACTGCGGCTACTCGGCGATGATGGTGACGCGCCCGCAAACCGTCGGCTATGCGCTCGCCGATTCTCCTTCAGGGCAGGCCGCCTGGATGGTCGACAAGATCTCGCAGTGGACGTACAGCGGCGGCATTCCCGAGCGCTCGATTCCGCGCGACGAGATTCTCGACGACATCTCGCTCTACTGGCTGACGAACACCGCGACGTCCGCCGCGCAGATCTACTGGGAAGATCACTCGAACAACTTCAACGCGGTGGACATCGCGCTGCCGGCGGCGATCACCGTGTTTCCCGGCGAGATCTACCAGGCGCCGCGCAGCTGGGCCGAGCGCTGCTATCACGACCTGATCTATTTCAACGAAGTCGACAAGGGCGGGCATTTCGCGGCATGGGAGGAGCCCGAGCTGTTCGCGCAGGAGGTGCGTGCCGGGTTCCGGCCGCTGCGTCGCGCGTAGGCGTGGCCTGAAGGGCGCGGGCCTGCTGAAAGGCGGCTCGCGTTCGTCTGAGAGCGTTGTTTTTCGACGGATTTTGAATCGCTGTATGTCGGTATCGAACACAGATACGTTGGGATACAAAGCGTCCGCCCGGTTCGGATATAAATCTGGTGAAGCGATTGCAGCGCGCCCTTTCCTCAGCTAACGACCATGGAGAACGAGTCATGCCTGATACCGTGAACACCCGCCGCCGCCTGATCCTCGGTACGACGCTTGCGAGCCTCGCCGACCTCGGGCTCGGCACGCTCGCCCACGCGCAAACGGCGCCCGTCGCGCCGCCGAAGCCGCGCGCGTCAGGCGGCGCGTCGTTCGACACGATCCACCAGATCGACGCGGGCGTGCTCAACGTCGGGTATGCGGACGTCGGCCCGAGGAACGGCCCCGTCGTGTTCCTGCTGCATGGCTGGCCGTACGACATCCACAGCTACGCCGAGGTCGCGCCGCTGCTCGTGGCGGCCGGCTATCGCGTGATCGTGCCGTACCTGCGCGGCTACGGCTCGACCACGTTCCGCTCGGCCGACACGCCGCGCAACGGCCAGCAGGCCGTGACGGCGGTCGACATCGTCGCGTTGATGGACGCGCTGAAGATCGACCGCGCGGTGTTCGGCGGCTACGACTGGGGCGCGCGCACGGCCGACATCATCGCGGCGCTGTGGCCGCAGCGCGTGAAGGCGCTGGTGTCGGTGAGCGGCTACCTGATCGGCAGCCAGGAGGCAAACCGCAAGCCGCTGCCGCCGCAGGCCGAATTCCAGTGGTGGTATCAGTTCTACTTCACGACCGAGCGCGGCGCGCTCGGCTATGCGACGAACCGCGAGGCGTTCAACAAGCTGATCTGGCAACTCGCTTCGCCGAAATGGCAGTTCGACGATGCGACCTACGCGCGCTCGGCGGCGTCGTTCAACAACCCCGATCACGTGGCCGTCGTGATCCACAACTATCGCTGGCGTCTCGGGCTCGCGAAGGGCGAGGCGCAATACGACGACATCGAGCGGCGTCTCGCGGCGGGCCCGTCGATCTCGGTGCCGACGATCACGATGGAAGGCGACGCGAACGGCGCACCGCATCCGGAACCGGCCGCGTATGCGAAGAAATTCACTGGTAAATATCAGCACCGCACGATCAGCGGCGGCATCGGCCACAACCTGCCGCAGGAAGCGCCGCAGGCATTCGCCGACGCGATCCTGCAAGTGGAGCACCTGTGATGCGGGCGGCAACCGGCATCCGGCGGCGCGTGGCGGGCGCGCTGCTGCTCGGCGCGCTCGCGGCGAACGGCCCGGCGGCGGTCGCGGAGCAGCAGAAACCGGCGGCGTCGCCGATCTACGGCGTGACGATCCCGCCCGGCTACCGGAAATGGGAGATGGTCGCGCCGGCCGAGGAGGCCGCGCCGCTCGACGAGCTGCGCGTGGTGCTCGGCAATCCGGTCGCGATCCGCGCGCTCGAGCAGGCGACGCTGCCGTTTCCGGACGGCACGATCCTCGTCAAGCTCGCTTACAAACGCAAGCAGTCCGACGAGTTTCCGCCGGCGACGGTGCCGGGGCAGGCGACGACCGTGCAGGTGATGGTGAAGGATTCGCGCCGCTACGCATCGACCGGCGGCTGGGGCTTCGGGCGCTTCATCAACGGCGTGCCGGCCGACCTCGGCCAGCATCAGACTTGCTTCGCGTGCCACCAGGCGCGCGTGAAGAACCACGACTTCGTGTTCACGCGGCTCGCGCCGTGACATGACGTGAAGCGTCAGCGAAAAACGGCGTGCCGTGCTCGGCACGCCGCTTTTCGCCGTGGGTTGCGGTTGGGTCTTCGAATTAAAAATCGGCGTATTCGGGCGGTGGCGGAATTTTCCCTGGCTGCACGGCTAAAGTTCGCGTCGAACGATGCCGTAATCACAGGGCATCGCAAACGTCTGAGCATCGCCACATAGATGAAACCGCGGAAGATCGTGGCCCGATCGAAGTTCGACCTGTTGCCGCTCCCCGCTGCGGATCGCGACAGGATCTCGCTCGAGTGCCATCTCGCACTGTGTACCCTTCAGGCTGGCCAAGGCGATCGCCATACGTTGGTCGGGCTGACCCACGCGCTGGTCGCGGCCTATTTTCTGCTGGAAGCCGGCGTCGAGGACGGGCCCGAGAGCCGCGACACGTTTACCGCGGCGCAGGAAGCGATCAACCAGTGCGATTCGGGCGCGATCGTCGACGGCCGATGTGCGCCGGCGACGGCCACCTCCACGGCAGCGATCGGCGGGTTGCTCGCGCTTTACGATCGGCAACTGCGGCGCGCGCCGCGCTCGACGGTCGCACAGGTCGTCGGGCAGGTGGACGCGTATTGGCGTAAATCGGGCGGCGCGACGAGCGAAGGGGAATCGCGCGCTGCCCGGGCTGGCGCCTGACCGGGCCCGACGCGCGGCCACGCTGCGCGCTCGAGACTGATCCCGCTTCGGCGTCGCAATGACGTCGACATGTTCATTGCCGCAGGCGCGCGACGTGAATCGCCAACGCCGCCTCGCGTGATTGTGTATCCCACTGTATCTGCGGCCATCCTGGAAAAACTGGCATGCACCGGGCCCCTGTTCCGGAAACATGCGAGATACGTGGGCGGGTTCTACTGTCGACATGCAGAAAACGTTCGATGAACGACGTTGAGTCGGATACCGAATGATCGACTGCTCACTTTCCTTCAGGAGAACGTTGATGAAAACCGCCCGAATCCTCGCTGCCGCCTTGCTTGCCATCGCTCCCGCACTGTCCTTCGCCGATACCGGCCACGGCCTCACCCGCGCCGACGTGCGCGCCGAACTCGTTCGGCTGGAGCAGGCCGGCTACAACCCGGCCCGCAGCGAACCGCATTACCCGGACGACGTCGCCGCCGCGCTGCAGGTCGCACGTTCCGACCAGAACGGCCCGTCGAAGTCGGAAGGCGACAACGTGGCCGATGCGCCCGCGCCGGCGCCGCATCGCGACATGGTGCAGGCGCGCGCCGTCCACCACGACACGATTCCGTCCGACGACCTCTACGCACATTCGTGATCCGCTGCCGCCTGCGCCGCCCATCGGCGGCGCTTCATGTGAACAACACGACAAGAAGGAGCATGACCATGGTTCGAACGATGCAACGGGTGCTGGTCTCCGCCGCGGTGATCGGCGGGCTGTTCGGCGCAGCGGCGGCGCATGCCGCGCCGAAGGACGATCTGAAAGGCACCAACGTCGTGCTCGTGCACGGCGCGTTCGCCGACGGGTCGAGCTGGAACCGCGTGATTCCGCTGCTGGAAGCGCGCGGGCTGCACGTGGTGTCCGTGCAGAACCCGCTGAGCTCGCTTGCCGACGACGCGGCCGCCACGAAGCGCGCGATCGACCAGCAGCAGGGGCCCGTCGTGCTGGTCGGCCACTCGTGGGCCGGCGTGGTGATCAGCGACGCGGGCAATGACGACAAGGTGAAGTCGCTCGTCTACGTCGCGGCGTTCGCGCCCGACAACGGCCAGTCGATCGCCGACGTCACGCAGGGGCTGCCGCCGCCGGCGTGGGCCGGCGAGCTGCGCAAGGACGCGGGCGGCTTCGCCACGCTGTCGGACAAGGCGATCGCGCAGGATTTCGCGCCGGATCTGCCGGCCGCGCAGCAGCGCCTCGTCGCGGCGACGCAAGGGCCGTGGTACGGCGGGTGCCTCTCGGAGAAGGTCACGCAGGCCGCCTGGCATGCGAAGCCGTCGACCTTCGTCGTCGCGACGCAGGACCGGATGATCGATCCGACGCTGCAGGAAACGATGGCGAAGCGGATCGGCGCGACGCTCACGCGCGTGAACGGCAGCCATGTGGCGATGCTGAGCCAGCCGAAGGCCGTGGCCGACGCGATCATCGCGGCGGCGGAACGCGCGAAGCACGACGCGCAGTAAGCGAACACGGCGCCTCGCGCGCCGCCGAAGCCGAGCCGTACGCTCGGCTTCGGTTTCCATCACGACGCGCCGTCCGGCGCGACGACATTCTTCCCCCCGTTCCCCCTTTCCGCGTCGGCGCCTCGGCACCCGACGCGCGCCTCGCACGCCGCGCGACAAACCGCACCAATCCGCCCGATAGCGCACAACCGCGATAGCAATTCATCCGGCGCTGATTAGGAAATGAATTTTTATTGGTTCTGCATCCCCGCACGCGCTCGCATAGTGGCGCTGACGGCTATAGACAGCATGCAAGCTGCACCGGCCGCATATCCCAGCGTTTTTGATCGGACGAACCGACAAGGAGACGTCATGACATATGCAGTGGAAGAACGAACCGCAGCCCGGCAAGCGCTCGACGACGCCCGCGCTGCCGCAGCGGCCGCGGGCACGCCCTATGCGGGCGGCGTGGCACCCGACATCGCGTGGGCACTGTTCTCGGCCGGCGACGCGTTGCTGGTCGACGTGCGTACCGCCGAAGAGCGCAAGTTCGTCGGCCATGTGCCGGACACGCTGCACGTACCGTGGGCGACCGGCACGAGCCTCACGCGCAACCCGCGCTTCGTGCGCGAACTGGAAGCGAAAACCGGCAAGGATGCGCTGATCCTGCTGCTGTGCCGCAGCGGCAACCGCTCGGCGCAGGCCGCCGAGGCGGCGGCGAAGGCCGGCTTCACGCAAGTGTTCAACGTGCTCGAAGGCTTCGAGGGCGACCTGGACGAACGGCAGCGCCGCGGCAGCCGCAACGGCTGGCGCTTTCACGGCTTGCCGTGGGCGCAGGACTGAAACAAGGCCGATACGGGGAGAAGCGACAGTGGCCGCATTCGACATCGACGACATCGTTCAATCGCTGCAGGCCGAGCGCCGCGCGTGGCGGGAAAAGCAGCGGCGCTCGCTGGAGCCGGGCGGCCGCGACCTGCCGGCGCGCGAGGCGCTCGCGCAGATCGTCGGCGCGCTGAAGGGCGTGCTGTTTCCGATGCGGCTCGGCCCGCCGGACCTGCGCCAGGAAAGCGAGAACTTCTACGTGGCCCACGCGCTCGACGCGGCGCTGAACGCGCTGCTCGCGCAGGTGATGCTGGAGCTGCGCTACGCGGCGCGCCAGCGCAACGCGGACGCGCCGGCCGACGAACCGGCATCCGCGGCCGTGCAGGCGTTCGCCGCGCGGCTGCCGGAGATCCGCCGCCTGCTCGATAGCGACGTGCTCGCGGCGTTCCACGGCGATCCGGCGGCCGGCAGCGTCGACGAGGTGCTGCTGTGCTACCCGGGCATCCTCGCGATGATCCATCACCGGCTCGCGCACGAGCTGTACGGGCTCGGCCTGCCGCTGCTCGCGCGGATCATCGCCGAGCAGGCGCATGCGGAGACGGGCATCGACATCCATCCGGGCGCGCGGATCGGCGGCGGCTTCTTCATCGACCACGGCACGGGCGTCGTGATCGGCGAGACCGCGATCATCGGCGAGCGCGTGCGCGTGTACCAGGCGGTGACGCTCGGCGCGAAGCGCTTCCCGCGCGACGCGGCCGGCCATCTGGAGAAAGGGCTCGCGCGCCATCCGATCGTCGAGGACGACGTCGTGATCTATGCGGGCGCGACGATCCTCGGCCGCGTGACGATCGGGCGCGGCGCGGTGATCGGCGGCAACGTGTGGCTCACGCAGGACGTGCCGCCCGGCGCGAACATCACGCAGGCCGTGCTGCGCAGCGAAGGGCTGAACGCATCGCACGCGTCGCAGGCGCCGCGCGCGCCGGCCGAGCGGATTCCCGTCGAGCAGGCGGCGTCATGAGCGACCTGATCCATCGTTTCGGCACGACCGTGCGCCGGATGCGCGAGGCGCGCACCTGGTCGCAGGAGCAGCTCGCCGAGCATGCTGGGCTGAACCGTTCGTACGTCGGCGAGATCGAGCGCGGCGAGGCGATCGCGTCGATCGTCACCGCCGACAAGATCGCGCGGGCGTTCGACGTGTCGATCGCGACCCTGCTGCCCGGCGCGCCCGACGCGTTCGCCGCCTGACGGCGCGCGCCGCGCCGCCCCGTTTCCCCCATCGATTGCGCGGCATGCCGGCTATAGCATGTTGAGCCGGCAGGTGCGCGCTTCCGATAATCACCCAGCGTCATAAGCAATCCCGTTTTTCATCTTTAGAACCCGGAGCCACACATGTCGACCGTAGTAAGCGGCTCGGCTGCGCTGAGCGATCACGCCGCCCGCCAACTCGCGAACGCCACCAAGACCGTTCCCCAGCTGTCCACGATCACGCCGCGCTGGCTGACCCACCTGTTGCAATGGGTGCCGGTCGAGGCCGGCATCTACCGCCTGAACCAGGTGAAGAACCCGGAGGCGGTGCGCGCCGCGTGCACGCAACTGGAGGACGAGCGCATCCTGCCGCGCACGTTCGTGCCTTACGAGGAACAGCCGCGCGAGTATTTCCTGAACGCGGTGAGCACGGTGCTCGACGTGCATACGCGAATCTCCGATCTCTACAGCAGCCCGCACGACCAGATCAAGGAACAGCTGCGCCTGACGATCGAGACGATCAAGGAGCTGCAGGAAAGCCAGCTGATCAACAACCCCGACTACGGCTTGCTCGCGAACGTGACCGACGAGCAGCGCGTGTTCCCGCTGACGGGCGCGCCGACGCCGGACGATCTCGACGAGCTGCTGACCAAGGTGTGGAAGGAACCGGCGTTCTTCCTCACGCATCCGCTCGCGATCGCCGCGTTCGGCCGCGAATGCACGCGGCGCGGCGTGCCGCCGCCGACGGTCAGCCTGTTCGGCTCGCAGTTCCTCACGTGGCGCGGCATTCCGCTGATCCCGTCGGACAAGGTGCCGGTCGCGGACGGCAAGACCAAGATCCTGCTGCTGCGCGTCGGCGACAAGCGGCAGGGCGTGGTCGGCCTCTACCAGCCGGGCGTCGCGGGCGAGCAGGGGCCGGGGCTGTCGGTGCGCTTCATGGGGATCAACAACCAGGCGATCGCGTCGTACCTGATCTCGCTGTATTGCTCGCTCGCGGTCCACTCGCCGGATGCGCTGGCTGTCCTCGAAGACGTCGAAATCGGCAAGTACCATGACTATCCCGACACCTACCGTTAATCCAGGGCGGCCGGCGGGCGAGCTGCCCGGCGCCGGCGCGCTGCCGCATGCGCCGCTGCCGGCGGGCTTGCCCGACCCGGCGACGCTCGCGCGGCTCGCGTCCGAATTCTTCTCGACGCCGCCGGGGCAGGCCACCGCGCCCGGCGTGTCGGCGGGCAGCGGCGCGGTGGGCGGCGTGCCGTCGGCGCTGCCGGCGGCCGCGCCGATCCTCGCGTCGGTGAGCAACCCCGCGCCGGCCGGTTCGCCGCTCGCGGGCCCGGGCGGCACGGGCACCGGCGTGCCGGGCCTCGCGCTGCAGGACAAGGCGTTGGGCAAGGTGGCAGGCGCGAATCTCGCGCCGTCCGCGCCGACGCACGTGCTGTCGCTCGGCAATCGCGCACCGGCGCTCGCGCCGCACGCGGCCGCGCAGAACGGCCTGCCCGACAGCGTCGTATCGATCGCGCCCGCGTTCGAGCCGCGCGTCGGCGGCGCGGCGCTCGGCGTGCCGCAGGCGGCGGCCGCGGTGAACGAAACCTCGCCCGCCGCCGCGCCTTCGCCGTATTACTTCACCGACGGCATGTTGCAAGGCTGGCAGGCGACACCGCAGGACATCGTCGTGCCGACGAACGGCATCGCGTCGCCGGAGGCGTTCGGGCTGCCCGGCGACGACGCGCTGCGCGAGCTGCTCGCGCTGAACCGCCATGCGCCGGCCCAGCCTGCGCCGCAAGGCGCGACCCCGCGCTACTTCGTCGACGATGCGCGGGGCGCCGAGCCGCACACGCTCGCGGGCGGCGCGCATCCGCCGTTCGACGTGAACGCGATCCGCCGCGACTTCCCGATCCTGCAGGAGCGCGTGAACGGCAAGCAGCTGATCTGGTTCGACAACGCGGCGACGACGCACAAGCCGCAGGCGGTGATCGACCGGCTCGCGTATTTCTATGCGCACGAGAACTCGAACATCCACCGCGCCGCGCACGCGCTCGCGGGCCGCGCGACCGACGCGTACGAGCACGCGCGCGACACGGTGCGGCGCTTCATCGGCGCGGCGTCGCCGGACGAGATCGTGTTCGTGCGCGGCACGACCGAGGCGATCAACCTGATCGCGAAGACGTGGGGCGTGCAGAACGTCGGCGAGGGCGACGAGATCGTCGTGTCGCATCTCGAGCATCACGCGAACATCGTGCCGTGGCAGCAGCTTGCCGCGCAGAAGGGCGCGAAGCTGCGCGTGATCCCGGTCGACGATTCGGGGCAGGTGCTGCTCGACGAGTATCGCAAGCTGCTCAACGACCGCACGAAGATCGTATCGGTCACGCAGGTGTCGAACGCGCTCGGCACGGTCGTGCCGGTGAAGGAGATCGTCGAGCTTGCGCACCGCGCGGGCGCGAAGGCGCTGGTCGACGGCGCGCAGTCGATCTCGCACCTGCGGGTCGATGTGCAGGCGCTCGATGCGGATTTCTTCGTGTTCTCGGGGCACAAGATCTACGGGCCGACCGGCATCGGCGTCGTGTACGGCAAGCGCGCGATCCTCGACGACATGCCGCCGTGGCAGGGCGGCGGCAACATGATCGCGGACGTCACGTTCGAGCGCACCGTGTTCCAGCCGCCGCCGAACCGTTTCGAGGCCGGTACGGGCAACATCGCGGATGCGGTGGGGCTCGGCGCGGCGCTCGACTACGTGAGCCGCATCGGCATCGAGAACATCGCGCGCTACGAGCACGACCTGCTCGCGTATGCGACGAGCGTGCTCGCGCCGGTGCCGGGCGTGCGGCTGGTCGGCACCGCGCGCGACAAGGCGAGCGTGCTGTCGTTCGTGCTGAAGGGCTACGAGACCGAGGAGGTCGGGCAGGCGCTGAACGAAGAGGGCATCGCGGTGCGCTCGGGGCATCACTGCGCGCAGCCGATCCTGCGGCGCTTCGGGCTCGAGGCGACGGTGCGGCCATCGCTGGCGTTCTACAACACCTGCGACGAGGTCGATGCGCTGGTGCGGGTGGTGCGCAGGCTGGCGGCGCGGCGTTGAACCGCGGACGCAAACGACTTGCTCGTCGGCGGATTTCGACGTAGCGTGAATCCGCTTCGATTGCCGGCCCCTTCGGGCCGGCAATCGCCATTTCTACTGTTGCTGCTGGAGGATCGGATCAATGACGCATTCCACCGCAATCAAGGCCCTCGTGTTCGACGTGTTCGGAACGGTCGTCGACTGGCGAAGCGGCGTTGCGCGCGCGGCGGCGCCGTTTCTGAATCGTCACGCGCCGGGGCTCGACCCGTTTGCGTTCGCGGATGCGTGGCGGCTCGAATACGGGCCGGCGATGGAGGAAATCCGCAGCGGACGCCGGCCATTCGTGCGGCTCGACGTGCTGCACCGGGAGAACCTGGTCCGCGTGCTCGAGCGGCACGGGATTGCCGGCGCGCCGGACGCGGAGGTCGACGCACTCAACCTCGGGTGGCACAGCCTGGACCCATGGCCGGATTCCGTCGCGGCGCTGTCGCGCCTGAAGCAGCGTTTCATCATCGCGCCGCTGTCGAACGGGAACATCCGCCTGATGGTGGATATCGCGAAGCGGGCCGGCCTGCCGTGGGATGCGATTCTCGGCGCGGAAGTGGTGCGCATGTACAAGCCGTCGCCGCAGGTGTACATCGACACCGTGGACATTCTCGGCCTCGCGCCGGCCGAGGTGTGCCTCGTCGCGGCCCATAACGGCGATCTCGGCGCGGCGCGGCGGTGCGGCCTGACGACCGCCTTCGTCAAGCGGCCGACCGAACACGGGCCGAACCAGACCACGGACCTGCGCGCGGCAGACGCGTGGGATTTCGAGGTCGATGATCTGGGCGAACTGGCGACGAAGCTCGGCTGTCCGGATTGAATTCGGATTCCGGATTGTCGGGGTTCTTTCAACGTCGATCCTTTCGACCGTGGACGTGCGCGGGGCCATCCGCGCGGTAACCGCTAGAATTGCGGTTTTAGCCCGGAACACGCCCATGTCCTTTGCCTCGCTTGGCCTGATCGATCCCTTGCTGCGTAATGTGCAGGATCTCAATTACCAGACACCTACGCCGGTGCAGGCCAAGGCGATTCCTGCCGTGCTCGGCGGCAAGGACATCATGGCCGCGGCGCAGACGGGCACGGGCAAAACGGCGGGTTTTGCGCTGCCGCTGCTGCAAAGGCTGGTGCAGCACGGCCCGGCGGTGTCCAGCAACCGCGCGCGCGTGCTGGTGCTGGTGCCTACGCGTGAACTGGCCGAACAAGTGCTGCAAAGCTTCATCGCTTACGGCAAAGGCCTCGACTTGCGATTTCTCGCCGCCTACGGCGGTGTGAGCATCAACCCGCAGATGATGAAGCTGCGCAAGGGCGTGGATGTGCTCGTTGCCACGCCGGGCCGCTTGCTGGATCTCAATCGCCAGAACGCGGTGCAGTTCGATCAGGTGCAAACGCTGGTGCTGGATGAAGCCGACCGCATGCTGGATCTGGGCTTTGCGCGCGAACTCGACGCCGTCTTTGCCGCGTTGCCCGCCCGGCGCCAGACGCTGCTGTTCTCCGCCACATTTTCCGATGAAATCCGCACCATGGCGGCGGGCATTCTGCGCGGCCCGGTCAATATCAGCGTCAGCCCGCCCAATGCCACGGCCAGCAAGATCAAGCAGTGGGTGGTGCCGGTCGATAAAAGGAACAAGCCTGATCTGTTCATGCACCTCGTGGCAGAAAACAACTGGGATCACGCGCTGGTGTTCGTCAAGACCCGCAAGGGCGTGGATTACCTGGCGGCCATGCTGGATGACGCGGGCTATGCGGTCGACACCATCCACGGCGACAAACCGCAACCCGCGCGCCTGCGTGCGCTGGAGCGCTTCAAGGCGGGCGAAGTCCAGATGCTGGTTGCCACCGACGTGGCTGCGCGCGGGCTGGATATCGACGATCTGCCGCTGGTGATCAACGTCGATCTGCCGATCGTGGCGCAGGACTACGTGCACCGTATCGGCCGCACCGGCCGCGCGGGTGCCAGCGGCGTGGCGGTGTCCCTGGTGTGCGCCGACGAAGCGCCGCAACTGGCCGCGATCGAAGCGCTGATCCGGCAAACGCTGCCCCGTGAAGAAGAGCCGGGTTTCGAAGCCGAACACCGCGTGCCGGAAACCAGCGCGACGGGGCAACTGATCAAGAAACCCAAGAAGCCGAAGAAGCCCAAGGTGCCGCAAGCTGCGCCGGGTTCCGCGCAGGTACACGGCAACAAACCGCGCCCGCAAGGTGGCGAAAACAAGCGCAAGCCTGCGGCGCAGCGCGCTGTCGGCGCGGGTAAAGGCAAGAGTTTGTCCGGCGGTAGTCCCTTCAGCGTGCAAAAACCACGCAGCAGCAAACCCGCCGGCAAGCCGGCTGCGGGTTCACGCAAGCCGGCCGGCAAACCCGCTGGCGGCCGTGGCAAACGTCAACCCTGATCCGTGCCCGGCTTTGATGCAGTGATGTCTCTGCCCCACATGCGCGGCATGAGTATGGATACTCATCCGTCGAATATAGTGAGGCACGGACAGTACCCATCCACGTCGAAGGCGACCCAATGATCGACCACGTTTACATCTCGGTCACCGACATCGAAAAGTCACTGATCTTCTACTCCGAGGCCTTGAAGCCACTCGGCTGGAGAATATTCGGCAACTACGACTCTGCTTCGGGCCCGGAGGGTGTCCCTGATCTTTACGGCATCGGTGACGATGTGTACGGCAAGGGAGAGGGGGTTGGATCAAGCATCTGGCTACGAAAACGCAAGCCCGGCGAGACCGGGCTTTACCTCGGGATCGTCTGCGATACCAATGAGCTGGTCGACGCTGCCTACGCAGCTGCAATCAAAGCTGGCGGTATCGACGAGGGGAAACCGGCGGATCGTACCTACTTCGCCCCCGGCTACTACGCCGCCAACGTCGCCGACCTCGACGGCAACCGTCTTGAGTTCGTGCACAAAGCGTGGAACCCCAAGCGACACGCATAGCAATCCAATCGATACGCGGGTGTCCTGACTGTTCGAACAAGCGTTGGAGGATCCTGCACCGAATATATGGCTGCTTTGCGGAAGTGCGGTTGGCCGAAGCGGATCGGCAAGCGGCATCCACGGAATTCCGCGAAGAACCAATAAAAAACGCGTGACGACGCAAGTCGTCACGCGTTGCATTAGCGCGTTATCGCGTCGCGCCGGTCAGAAGCCGAACCCCGGCCCGCCAGCGCCCGCCTCCGGCGCACCGCCCACCGGCGCGGCATCCTTCGGCGCTTCATGCACGGTCGCATCCGTCGTCAGCAGCAGCCCCGCCACCGACGCCGCGTTCTGCAGCGCGGTGCGCGTCACCTTGGTCGGATCGAGCACGCCCGATTCGACGAGGTCGCCATACTCGCCCGTCTGCGCGTTGTACCCGAAATTCCCCGAGCCTTCCGCAACCTTCGCGACCACGACGCTTGCTTCCTCGCCCGCGTTCGTGACGATCTGGCGCAGCGGTTCCTCGAGCGCGCGCAGCACGATCTTGATACCGGCATGCTGGTCGGCGTTCGCGCCGGTCAGCTCGCGGATCGCCTGCTTCACGCGGATCAGCGCGACGCCGCCGCCCGGCACGATGCCTTCTTCAACGGCGGCGCGGGTTGCATGCAGCGCATCGTCGACGCGATCCTTCTTCTCCTTGACCTCGATCTCCGTCGCGCCGCCGACCTTGATCACCGCCACGCCGCCCGCGAGCTTCGCCACGCGCTCCTGCAGCTTTTCGCGATCGTAGTCCGACGTCGCCTCGTCGATCTGCACGCGGATCTGCTTCACGCGCGCCTCGATGTTCGCCGCGTTGCCCGCGCCGTCGATCACCGTCGTGTTCTCCTTGCCGACCTCGATGCGCTTCGCCTGGCCGAGCTCCGCGAGCGTCGCCTTCTCGAGCGTGAGGCCCGTTTCCTCGGCGATCACCTGGCCGCCGGTGAGGATCGCGATGTCTTCCAGCAGCGCCTTGCGGCGGTCGCCGAAGCCCGGCGCCTTGACCGCGACGGTCTTCAGGATCCCGCGGATGTTGTTGACGACCAGCGTGGCCAGCGCCTCGCCCTCGACGTCCTCCGCGATGATCAGCAGCGGCCGGCCGGATTTGGCGACCTGCTCGAGCACCGGCAGCAGCTCGCGGATGTTCGACACCTTCTTGTCGTGCAGCAGGATGTACGGGTTCTCGATCTCCGCGATCTGCTTGTCCTGGTTGTTGATGAAGTACGGCGACAGGTAGCCGCGATCGAACTGCAGCCCTTCGACGACGTCGAGCTCGTCGGCGAGCGACTTGCCGTCCTCGACGGTGATCACGCCTTCCTTGCCGACGCGGTCGATCGCTTCCGCGATGCGCTGGCCGATCGATTCCTCGCCGTTCGCCGAGATCGTCGCGACCTGCGCGATTTCCTTGCTCGTCGTGGTCGGCTTGCTGATCTTCTTCAGTTCTTCGACCGCCGCCGCGACGGCCTTGTCGATGCCGCGCTTCAGGTCGAGCGGGTTCAGCCCGGCCGCGACGTACTTCTGGCCTTCGCGCACGATTGCCTGCGCGAGCACGGTGGCGGTGGTGGTGCCGTCGCCGGCCGCATCGCTGGTGCGCGACGCGACTTCCTTCACGAGCTGCGCGCCGATGTTCTGCAGCTTGTCGGCGAGCTCGATTTCCTTCGCGACGGACACGCCGTCCTTCGTGACGACCGGCGCGCCGAAGCTGCGCTCGAGCACCACGTTGCGGCCCTTGGGCCCGAGCGTGACCTTCACCGCGTTCGCGAGAATGTTCACGCCTTCGGTCAGTTTTGCGCGTGCGACGTCGCTGAAGATGATTTCCTTCGCTGCCATGGTTCCGCTCCTTTATTGATTGACGACGGCGACGATGTCTTCCTCGCGCAGCACGAGGAGTTCATCGCCATCCACCTTGACCGTCTGGCCCGCGTACTTGCCGAACAGCACGCGCTCGCCCACCTTCAGGTCGGGCACGATGCGCTGGCCGTCCGCATCCTTGCGGCCGGGGCCGACCGCGATCACTTCGCCCTGGTCGGGCTTCTCCGCGGCGCTGTCGGGAATCACGATGCCGGAAGCGGTGGTGGTTTCCTGGTCGAGTCGCTTCACGATGACTCGGTCGTGCAAGGGGCGTAGGCTCATCGGTTCGTCCTGGTTCGTGCTGTCTAGGGTGATTGGCACTCTTCATCGGAGAGTGCTGACGAGTATAGGAATGCGTGCCCGCGCGATCCAATAACGGATTGCGAAATGCATTTGCCACGGCGTGCAATTGGGCGGCGCGCACGCGCCGTGCGTCAGATCAGCAGCGTGAGCGTGCGGAACAGCGCGAGGTCTTCCTTGCGCGCCGAGCGCGCGTGGCGCCGGATCACCTGCGTCAGGCAGTCGATGAAGCAGCGCGCCGCGTCGCTGAGCGTGCTGCTGCGGCGCGTGACGATGCCGAGCTCGCGCGGCTCGAAGCTTTCCTTCAGCGGCAGCGCGCGCATCCGCTCGCCGAACGGCGGCACGACGCTCAGGATCGTCGGGCACCACGTGCACATGTCGGCCTGCTCGAGCATCGTCTGCAGCATCGCGACCGATTGCGCGCGGACGATGCGCCGCTCGTCGATCTGCGCGCCGTGGCGCGTAAACAGATAGTCGACGAGCGCGGCCTGCCCGTCCGGCGCGAAGTTCAGCACCCAGTCCTGGTCGAGCAGCTCGTGGATCGAGCGCGCATGTTCGCGCGGATGGCCGGCGCGCACCGTCACCGAGGTCTCGTAGGTCAGCACCGGTTCGCACGCGAACTCCTGCGCGGCGACGCCCGGCTGAACCTGGCCGAGCGCGAAATCCATGCTGCCGTCGCGCAGCAGCGGCTGCGCGACGGCCATCAATCCTTCATACAGTTCGAGGCGCACGTCGGGCATGCGCTGGCGAAACAGCAGCACCGTCTCGGCGAGGAACGTCTGCGTGAGCCACGGCGTGACGCCGACGCTCAGCCGCCCCTCGACGCGGCCGCGCATCGTCGCGAGATCGCTCTGCGCCCGCTCCAGCTGCTTGAGCACGAGCTTCGCGTGCGTGAGCAGCGCCCGGCCGTAGTCGGTGAAGCCGATCCCTTCCGGTGCGCGGACGAGCAGCGGCAGGCGCTCGCTCGCCTCCAGTTCGCGCAGCGCCCGCGTGACGGCCGCCTGCGACAGGCCCAGCGCGCGCGCCGCGCCGCGAATGCTTCCGGCCTCCGCGCTCGCGACGAGCGCCTGCAACTGATGCAGTTTCATGGGGCAATACCCGACAACATAAAGTTGTCATCATAACGAAACCGGGGCTGTTCCAGCGGATATTCGCCGCATACGATCTCGTCACGATTCGCCGCCCCGGCGATCGAGCGAAACGCGTAACCGAGGAGTGTCGGCGTTGAACCAGGAACGAATCTGGCCCGAAATGGCGGCCATCGAGGCGGAGATGATCGCGCTGCGCCACCGGCTGCACGCGCATCCGGAGCTCGGTTTCGACGAGCACGCGACGAGCGAGCTGGTGGCCGAATGCCTGACAACGTGGGGTTATCGGGTGACGCGCGGCCTCGGCGGCACGGGCGTGGTCGGCACGCTGGCGCGCGGCGTCGGCCGCCGGCTCGGCCTGCGCGCCGACATGGACGCGCTGCCGATTCGCGAGACGACCGGGCTGCCGTATGCGAGCCGCATCGACGGCGTGATGCATGCGTGCGGCCACGACGGCCATACCGCGATGCTGCTGGCCGCCGCGCGCTGCATCGCGGAACGGGCGCGCTTCAGCGGCACGCTGAACCTGATCTTCCAGCCGGCCGAGGAAGGGCTCGGCGGCGCGAAGCGGATGATCGACGACGGGCTGTTCACGCGCTTTCCCTGCGACGCGGTGTTCGCGATGCACAACGTGCCGGGGCTGCCGGCCGGCAAGATCGGCTTCTGCGACGGCGCGTTCATGGCGTCGGCGGACGAGGTGCGCGTGCGCGTGACGGGCCGCGGCGGGCATGGCGCGGCGCCGCACGCGACGGTCGATCCGGTGGTCGTCTGCGCGTCGATCGTGATGGCGCTGCAGACGATCGTGTCGCGCAACGTGAACCCGCAGGATCTCGCGATCATCACGGCCGGGGCGATCCACGCGGGCACCGCGTCGAACGTGATTCCGTCGCATGCGGACCTCGAACTCAGCGTGCGCGCTTTGTCGCCGGACGTGCGCGCGCTGCTCGAACGGCGCATCCGCGAGACGGTGCAGGGGCAGGCCGC
Source organism: Burkholderia stagnalis (assembly GCF_039848545.1). NCBI lineage: Bacteria > Pseudomonadati > Pseudomonadota > Betaproteobacteria > Burkholderiales > Burkholderiaceae > Burkholderia > Burkholderia stagnalis. Next base: position 2,376,511 of record NZ_CP156686.1, on the reverse strand, counting down.
GAGCTACGGCGCGAAGGCCGAGATCGACTATCGCCACGACTATCCGGTGCTCGTCAATCACGCGGCGGAAACGGCGTTCGCGCGGCAGGTCGCGCACGACTGGGGCGGCAGCGACGCCGTGATCGACCATCTGCAGCCGATCGCGGCAAGCGAGGACTTCGCGTTCATGCTGAACGCGTGCCCGGGCAGCTACCTGTCGATCGGCAACGGTGACGGCGACGGTGCCGCCGGCTGCGCGCTGCACAACCCCGGCTACGACTTCAACGACGCGATTCTCGCAACCGGCGCGAGCTACTGGGTCGCGCTCGCGGAGCGGTTTCTCCGCTGACGCGCGGCACGCGCAGCGGACGGAAGCGGCGCCGAATGCCGCGACGATTTCGGTTGAACACAAGGAGACAAGCAATGAAACAGTGGATGGCGGCGCTCGCGGTGGCGCTGGCGGCAGGCTCGGCGCACGCCGGCGACTGGACGGGCAAGGAGATCCGCCTGGCGGTCGACCCGACCTACCCGCCGCTCGAATACAAGCTGCCCGACGGCACGCTGGCGGGCTTCGGCATCGACATCACGAATGCGCTGTGCGCGGAGCTGCGCGCCCGCTGCGTGTGGGTGGAATCGAGCTTCGACGGGATGATTCCGGGCCTGCTCGCGCGCAAGTTCGACGTGATTGCATCGTCGATGACGATCACGCCGAAGCGGATGCAGCAGATCGCGTTCACGAACCGGATCTCGAACGCGCCTGCCCGCCTCGTCGTGCGCAAGGGCGCGCCGCTGCTGCCGAGCGCCGAATCGCTGAAGGGCAAGCGCGTCGGCGTCGAGCAGGGCTCGGCGCAGGCCGACTACGCGATCGCGAACTGGCAGCGGGCCGGCGTGCAGATCGTGTCGTACCCGAACCAGGACCAGGTGTACGCGGATCTCGTGTCGGGCCGGCTGGACGCGGCGTTCCAGGCGTCGATCGCGGCGAGCGACGGGTTCCTGAAGAAACCGCAGGGCAAGGACTTCACGTTCGCGGGCGACGCGATCGACGATCCGAAGTACTTCGGCCAGGGCGACGGGCTCGGCTTGCGCAAGCAGGATGCCGATCTGCGCGAGGCGTTCAATCGCGCGCTCGCGACGATTCTCGCGAATGGCACGTATGCGCGCATCAACCGGAAGTATTTCGACTTCGACATCTACGGCGCGAAGTAGGCAGGGCGGGCGACGCCCGGCATGAGGAGAACGGGCCGCGCAACGCGGCCTGCGCATCACATAATTTATAAGGATCACATATGAACTGGAGATCGGCCTGCGTCATCGTCCCGGCGCTGTGCGCCGCACCGGCGCTCGCATTCGCGCAAGGCAGCGTCACGCTGTACGGCCTCGTCGATGCGGGCATCGACTATACGAGCAACGTCGGCGGCCGCAGCGCATGGCAGATGGCGAGCGGCTTCGCGCAGGGCAGCCGGTGGGGCCTGAAAGGCACGGAGGATCTGGGCGGCGGCTACAGCGCGCTGTTCCAGCTCGAGAACGGCTTCAACGTGAACAGCGGCACGCTCGCGCAGGGCGGCCGCGCGTTCGGCAGGCAGGCGTACGTCGGCCTCGCGGGCGAGCGCTTCGGCACGCTCACGCTCGGCCGGCAATACGACTCGGTCGTCGACTATCTCGCGCCGACGACCGCGAACGGCAGCTGGGGCGTCTACCCGTTCTCGCACCCGCTCGACAACGACAACACCGGCAACACGTTCCGCGTGAACAACACGGTGAAGTACGCGAGCCCCGACTTCGCGGGTTTCTCGTTCGGCGGCACATACGGCTTCAGCAACGATACGAATTTCGCCAACAACCGCCAGTGGAGCATCGGCGCGCAATACGAGCACGGCGGGCTGCTCGTCGGCGCCGCGTTCCTGAACGCGAACAACCCGGGGGCGACGCCGGGCGGCGCGATCGCGGGCGCGGGATCGGTCGGGGCCGATGCGAACTTCGTGTCCGCGCGGCTGCGGATCTTCGGCGCGGGCATCAACTACACGGCGGGGCCCGCGACCGTCGGGTTCGCCTACACGAACAGCACCGTCAGCCGCCCGAGCGCGAACGTCGGCTACCTGTTCGGCGACGAGACGATCCAGCCGATTGCAGGGCCGCTCGCGGGCGGCACCGTGACCGCGCTCAAGTACCAGAACTTCGAGGTGAACGGCAAATACCAGTTCACGCCGGCTTTCTTCGTCGGCGCGCAGTACGTGTACACGCTCGCGCGCTACGAGGCGACCACCGGCAGCGTGAAGCCGACGATCCATTCGATCGGGCTGATGGCCGACTACGCGCTGTCGAAGCGCACCGACGTCTACCTGACGGGCGCATACCAGAAGGTCGCGGGCGATGCGACGGGCTCGTCGCTCGACCAGGCGCTCATCCCGGGCGCGCCCGATCTGTCGTCGACGTCGAGGCAGCTGATGGTGCATGCGGGGATCCGGCACAAGTTCTGATCGCCGCGCACACGGGTGCGCTCACGCAGCGGGCGGCGCAACGTCAGCCGCCCGCTGCCCGAGCCGTTCCTGCAGGAATTCGATGAAGCGCTGCGTTTCGCCGGCAGCAGGCGCGTTTCGGCGAGCGCGTATACGGGCAGCGGCGTGCGCTGCCAAGCGGGCAGGTGACGCCCGCGCCGCGTCAAATTCTCCGCCCTCCTTAGCATGTGACGAATCGGACTTTGGCCGCCGCGGGCGGGCGGCTAACATCGCCGCTCCCGATGAACGAGCGATACAGCAATGACCCAGCCCGCTTCGCCTCCGCATGCATTCCGATCCAGCCTGATCTGCGCCGCGCTCGCCGGCGCGCTGTCGCTCGCGTCGTGCGGCGGCGTCGACAGCGCCGCGCCGCCGCAGGCCGACGCGAGCACGCCGGCGAAGCGCCCGAACATCCTGTACATCATGGCCGACGATCTCGGCTATTCCGACATCCACGCGTTCGGCGGCGAGATCAACACGCCGAACCTCGACGCGCTCGTGCAGTCGGGCCGCATCCTGTCGAACCATCACGCGGGCACGGTGTGCGCGATCACGCGCGCGATGCTGATCTCCGGCACCGATCACCACCTCGTCGGCGAAGGCACGATGGGCACGCCGACCGACGAGCGGCGCGGGCTGCCCGGCTACGAAGGCTACCTGAACGACCGCGCGCTGTCGGTCGCGCAGTTGCTGAAGGACGCCGGCTATCACACCTACATCGCCGGCAAGTGGCATATCGGCTCGGGCATCGTCGGCAGCGCGAGCGGCAGCGGGCAGACGCCCGATCAATGGGGCTTCGAGCGCAGCTACGTGCTGCTCGGCGGCGCGGCCACCAATCACTTCGCGCACGAGCCGGCCGGCTCGAAGAACTACACCGAGGACGGCAGCTACGTGCAGCCGGGCCAGCCCGGGCAGCCGGGCGGCGCGGGCGGCAGCCCGGCCGTGTTCTATTCGACCGACTTCTATACGCAGAAGCTGATCGCGTACATCGATTCGAACCGGCGCGACGGCAAGCCGTTCTTCGCATACGCGGCCTATACGTCGCCGCACTGGCCGCTGCAGGTGCCCGAGCCGTGGCTGCACAAGTACGCGGGCGTGTACGACGCGGGCTACGACGCGATCCGCAACGCGCGGATCGCGCGGCAGAAGGCGCTCGGGCTGATCCCGGCGGATTTCAGGCCGTTCGACGGGCTGCCCGAGACGCTCGCGGCGTCGCCGGCGACGCCGAACAACGGCACGGCCGGCGCGAAGTACATCAGCGCGGTGCACGCGCCGGCGGACGGCTACGCCGACTACGGCCCCGGCAAGGTGGACAAGCTGTGGTCGAGCCTGTCGCCGGCCGAACGCAAGGCGCAGGCGCGCTACATGGAGATCTACGCGGGCATGGTCGAGAACCTCGACTACAACATCGGCCTGCTGATCCAGCACCTGAAGGACATCGGCGAATACGACAACACGTTCATCATGTTCCAGTCGGACAACGGCGCGGAAGGCTGGCCGATCGATTCCGGCGCGGACCCGACGGCGACCGACACCGCGAACGCGCAGGACCCCGTGTATTCGGCGCTCGGCACCGACAACGGCAGGCAGAACGCGCAGCGGCTGCAATACGGGCTGCGCTGGGGCGAGGTGAGCGCGACGCCGTTCCGGCTGACCAAGGGCTTCTCGGCGGAAGGCGGCGTGTCGGTGCCGAGCATCGTGCGCCTGCCGGGCCAGCAGCGGGCGCTGCCGACGCTGCGCGCGTTCACGCACGTGACCGACAACACGGCGACCTTCCTCGACGTCGCGGGCGTCACGCCGCCGTCGCAGCCGGCGCCGCCGCTCGTCAACACGCTGACGGGCGTCGACCAGAACCGCGGCAAGGTGGTCTACAACAACCGCTACGTGTATCCGGTGACGGGCAAGTCGCTGCTGCCGGTGCTGAGCGGCACGGGCAGCGGCGAAGTGCACACCGCGCCGTTCGGCGACGAGGCATACGGCCGCGCGTACCTGCGCAGCGCCGACGGCCGCTGGAAGGCGCTGTGGACCGAGCCGCCGGTCGGCCCGCTCGACGGCCACTGGCAGCTGTTCGACCTCGCGTCGGATCGCGGCGAGACGACCGACGTGGCGGCGCAGAACCCGTCGCTGATCCAGAGCCTCGTCGAGCAGTGGAAGGCCTACATGAGCAGCGTCGGCGGCGTCGAGCCGCTGCGTCCGCGCGGCTATTACTGAGGCGGCGGCGATGCGGCCCTGGCTCATCGGCGCGGCAGGCGCCGCCGCCCTGTTCGCCGCCGCGTTCGCGCTCGGCTATGCGAACTCCGCGCCGGCGCCCGCGGACGGCTTCGACGGCGCGAATCGCGGCCGCCCGCTCGCGCCGCTCGGCTCCGAACGGCAGTGCGAACGCTATTCGGGGCTGCCGGCGCGATGGCGCGACGATCCGAACGCGGGGATGGTGCACCTGCGCGGCGGCGCGTTCGTGTTCGGCAGCACGCGCGGCTATCCGGACGAGCGCCCGGCGGGCGACGGCCGCACGCGCGTCGGCGGCTTCTGGATCGACCAGACCGACGTGACGATCGCGCAGTTCGCCGCGTTCGTGCAGGCCACCGGCTACGTGACCGATGCGGAACGGCAGGGTGGCGCGGCGGTGTTCCACGTGCCGACGCGCGACGAGCTGAACGCGCGCGACCTCGCGTGGTGGAGCTGGGTGAAGGGCGCGTCGTGGCGGCAGCCGCGCGGCCCCGGCAGCACCGTCGACGGGCGCGGCAACCTGCCCGTCACGCTGGTCACGCAGCGCGACGCGCTCGCGTATGCGCGCTGGCTCGGCCGCGACCTGCCGACCGAGGCCGAATGGGAATACGCGGGCAAGGCCGGGCGCGACGACGCATCGCTCGACGCCGCGCCGCGCGATGCGCAGGGCAAGCCCGCCGCGAACTACTGGCAGGGCGCGTTTCCGGTGCTCGACACCGCGGAGGACGGCCACGCGGGGCTCGCGCCGGTCGGCTGCTACGCGGCGAACGGGTTCCGGCTCTACGACATGATCGGCAACGCGTGGGAGTGGACCAAGGACGCGTATACGGGCCCGCACCAGCCGCACACGAACGGCGACACTGCGGCCGTCGCGCCGCCGACGCGCCGGCACGACACGCCGATGGTGATCAAGGGCGGCTCGTTCCTGTGCTCGCGCGACTACTGCGTGCGCTATCGCGCGTCGTCGCGCGAGCAGCAGGAGGCCGATCTCGCGGCGTCGCACATCGGGTTTCGCACGGTCCGGAGGGATGCGTCTTGATGCGCGGGGTGAGGGAGGTTGCCGTGCGTTCGGCGGCTGAGTACGGCGTTGCCGGTCGGCTTCGGTGCGGTCGTGATGGAAGTGCGACGAAGCGTGCGTTTTGTTCGATCGCCGCGCTGCTGCTGATGACGTGCGCTGCGGCACATGCGGCGACCGCGGCCCCGGCAGCCCCGGCAGCCGAACCCGCGGAAGCGCCCGTGCGCGTCGGCGTGACGCGCGGCGTGCATGCCGAGATCCTCGACGAAGTGAAGCGCGTCGCCGCCGCGCGCGGGCTGCCGGTCGAAGTCGTCGTGTTCGACGACGCCGCGCGCATCGACCGCGCGCTCGCCGAAGGCCGCATCGACGCGGCGAGTTTCGAGGATGCGCAGCGCCTTGCCGCGACGCGCGCCGCAACGGGCTACGCGCTCGCGCCGGTCGCGACGACGGTGACGCTGCCGATGGCGCTCTATTCGCGCAAGCTGCGCAGCCTGAACGACCTGCGGCCCGGCGCGACGGTCGCGATTCCGGCGGACCGGGCCGGGATGGCGCGCGCGCTCGTGCTGCTGCAGAACGACACGCTGCTGACCTTGCGCGAACGCGCGGGCCTGCATGCGACGCTGCGCGACGTGACCGGCAACCGGCTCGGCCTGAAGCTCGTCGCGCTGCGCCGCGAGCGCCTCGCCGCCGCGCTGGACACGGCGGCGTTCGTCGTGATCGACAGCGACGATGCCGCGCGTGCGGGGCTGCAGCCCGCGCGCGACAGCATCGGCATCGAGGACGCGCGTTCGCCGTATGCGAACGTGCTGACGGTGCGCGACGCCGATCGCGCGAAGCCGTGGGTCGGCCGGCTGGTGGCCGCGTATCACTCGGACGACGTCGCGAAGTTCATCCTGACGCGCTATCAGGATTCGGTGCGGCGGCCGTGGTAGACACGTACTTTCTCGCGTGCCACGCGTGCGGCCGCTGCTGCAACAGCGCGCCGACGCTGTCGCTGCGCGAGCTGTTCCGGCATCGCGACCGCTTCGTCGGCGCGCTGGCGATCCAGCGCGTGCCGGCGCGTCGCGTCGGCGAACGCGTGCGCACCGGCGGCGTCGAGCATGTGCTCGATGCGGACGATGTCGCCGCCTGCGACGCGCTTGCCGATGCACTGTTCCATCGCGCGAGCGGCGGCCGCCACGGATGGCTCGCGCTGACGCTGCAAGGCTACGACTATCCGTCGCTCGGCCGCTGCCCGGCGCTCGCGGACGACGGGCGCTGCACGATCCACGCGGACAAGCCCGCGATCTGCGGCGCGGTGCCGCTCGATCCGCTGCTGCCGGATCGCCTGCAGCCGCAGGTGTTGGCGGGCCGGCGCGCGCAGGCGGCATGGTTCGGCGCGAACTGTATTCGCGAGGCGGCCGATGCGGAAGACGCGGCGGAAGGCGTGCGCGTGATCCCGTTGATCGCCGCCGGTCGAATCGACGATGCCGCCGCGCTCGCCGCATGCCGCGACGCGCTCGTGTTCGAGCGCGCGGTGTGGCGCGATGCGGTGTTCGCGTCGCTGAGCGACGGCGCGCAGGCGTTGAACGACGCGTTGTCGCGGCTCGCGCCGGGCGGTTATCTGACGATGTCGATCGTGCCGGTGCTGCTGGCCGTCGCGCGTCTCTCCGAACGTTGCCGCGCGCTGTGCGCGGACTTCATCGAGCGTCAGCTCGCGCTGATCGACGCGCGCATCGAAGCGGCGCTCGCCCGCCGCCGCCCCGACGACCGGCCCGCGACGCGCGAGCTGCGCGGCTTCGCGCAGGCGTATGCGCATGCGCGGCAGGCGCTGGCCGAGCTGCCGTCGCAGGCGGATGTCGCGCCTGCGGATGCGTCGCGTGTGGAGGCGTGGCTCGACGTTGCGTGACGTCGGCAGGCAACCCGGCAACCCGGCAGCATCGGGCACCGGGCACCGGGCATCGGGCATCGGGCATCGGGCATCGGGCATCGGGCATCGGGCATCGGGCACCGGGCACCGGGCACCGGGCATCGGGCACCGGGCATCGGGCACCGGGCACCGGGCACCGGGCGCCGCGCGTGTCGCCGTTCGACGATCCCGCCGGGCCGTGGCGGCCGCGCTGCCGCTACGCGTATTTGTCGCCGACCGTGCTGCGCAGCGGATGCGTGTCGTAGAGGATGATCATCTTCACGATCCGGCCATGCTCGTCGAACTCGAAGACGTCGACACACTCGAACGTCACCGCGGTGCCGTCTTTCAGCCCCCAGTCGTAGACGAAGTACGCGGTGGCGCGACGCGCCCCCGTCGTGCTCGCGCAAATATCGATCGGGGTGATCCGGCTTTGGCCCGATGCGGCATCGACCTTTGCAAAGAACGCCTCAGGGTGCATCCATCCGAGAAACGGGGAATGGATCCGGGCGTCGGGCGCAAACAATGCGCAGATCGCGGCGACGTCGCCGCGCTCCAGTTCGCGAAGGTAAGCGCGGATCTGGCGCGTGTATAGTGCATCGGACGACAGGACCATGATCTGGCTCCGGACAGAAGGTTCGTGTGGCGACCCGCGCCAGGGGGCGCGGATCGGATCGAGCCACGATAGCGACGCGCCGATGACCGAACAACCGAATTATTCGCAACCCCCGTATGCGGGGCACGCATACCCGCTGTCCGATCTGACGCGGGCCTTGCCTCCGCTGCCCGCCTTCCAGGCCTTCGTCGCCGCGGCGGAACTCGGCAGTTTCAGCCGGGCCGCCGATCATCTCTGCCGTACGCAGGGCGCAGTCAGCCGTCAGGTGCAGCATCTCGAAGCCCACTATCGATGCGCGCTTTTCGTGCGCCACGCGTCGGGGCTGACGCTTACGCCGGAAGGGCGCGCGCTGCTGGCGGTCGCCGTGGACCTGCTCACTCGGCTCGTTCGCCACGAGGACGCGCACGACCGATCGCCGGCGGTGCTCACGCTGCGGCTGCCGTCGACGTTCGCGATTCGCTGGCTGCTTCCCCATCTGCCCGTGATCAGCGAGGCGCTGCCCCGGACCGAGCTTCGCATCCACACGTCGGCGGACGATACGCCGGATTTCACCGCATCCGACGTCGACGCGATGGTCGTGCGCGGGCCCGGAAACTGGGCGGGAATGGACGCGATACCGCTGTTCAAGGAAAACCTTGCGCCGATGTGCACCCGCGAGCTGGCGGCGTCGCTGCAATCGGTGGCCGACCTCCGGCGCGTCACGCTGCTCCATCCCGCTCACGGTCGCGAGGAGTGGCGATGCTGGCTCGATCACGTCGGGGCGGCGTCGATCGACGCGAACCGCGGGCTGCAGTTCGATACCCTCGAATTGACGCTCACGGCCGCCGCGCAGGGGCACGGCGTGGCAATCGGCGACCCCCGGATGGCGCGGGACCGCCTCGAGGCCGGCGCACTCGTGATGCCGTTTCGAGACATCGCGCAAAACGGCCTGGGCTATTTCCTCGTGTATCCGTCCGCGCGCGCGGCGCAACCGAAGATTCGCGCGCTCGCCGATATCCTGACCCGGCTCGCACGGGAAGCGCGATCGATGCCTGCGTGACGCGCGGCGCGGCGCATGATGACCCGGCGACCCGGCGACCCGGCGACCCGGCGACCCGGCGACCCGGCGACCCGGCGACCCGGCGACCCGGCGATCCGGCGACCCGGCGACCCGGCGACCCGGCCGGCTCCGCATGTCTTACACTCTCGGCTCTTTCAATCGTCCGCCGAGGCAGCGCCATGTATTCCTCCACGTTCATCTTCAAGGCCGGGCAATACGACGACGAATTCCATCGCCTCGACCAGCAGATCACCGAGATGGCGCGCGCGATTCCCGGCTATCTGGGCGAGGAAACCTGGGAGAACGCCGGCGAAGGGCTCATCCAGAACATCTACTACTGGGAATCGGAGGAGGCGCTGCAGCAATTGATCGCGCATCCGGCGCACCGGGAAGCGAAGGCGAAGCAGGCCCGCTGGCTCGACGGCTACCGGGTCGTGATCGCGAAGGTGCTCAGGGAGTACGGCGACGGCGGCTGCGTGCGGCACGCAGCCGCCGCCGGCCAGCCGGGCTGATCGCCCCCGTCACAGCGCCTCCACCAGCTTCCTGTTGCTCTTCTCGCAATACTCGTGGCACGCCGCGCGCGCCGCGATCGACGCGCCATGCACGAAGCGCGGCGCATCGGCGCGCCGCGACATCGACACGACGATCGACGGCGGCGACGGCTGCAGCGGCAGCTCGACCACCTCGCCGCTTTCGATCAGCGCATCGACGAACAGCCGCGGAATCGCGGCCACCCCAAAACCGTCGCGCACGAGCTGCACGATCACCGAGATCGACGGCGAGCCCGTGATGCGCGTGTCCGACAGCGGCACGCCGTGCGCATGCGCGAGCGTGCGGACGATGTCTTCCAGCGCGCGATGCGGCGCGGTGCCGCGCCCGAACGTCAGGATCGGCTGGCGCAGCACCTGCCGCGCGAGGCCGGTGCGCGTGTGCGGCAGCAGCCCCGCGCGCGCGATCCAGCGCACCGGATAGTTCGCGAGCGCGTCGCATACGACCGACGCCTCGTCGCTGCCCTCCACCCGGATGATCAGGTCGAGCTCGCCCGCCATCAGCCGGCGCTGCAGCACCACGCTGACATCCACCGTCAGGTCGATCTCGAGCTGCGGATAGTCGGCCGCGAGCCGCCGCATGTAGTGCGGCAGCCAGCTGTGCACGACCGTCTCGATCACGCCGAGCCGCAGCTTGCCGCGCAGCGCGCTCTCGCCGGACGCGGCGGCCTGCAGCTGCTGCGTCGCCTCGACCACCGCCTTCGCATAGCCGAGCAGGTATTCGCCGTTCGGCGTCAGCCGGAATTCGCGGCTGTCGCGATCGACGAGCACGGTCTGCAATTCGTCCTCGAGCGCCTTCAGGCGCTGCGAGATCGCGGCCGGCGTCGCATGCAGCGCGGCCGCCGTGGTGCGGAAGTTGCGCAGCTTCGCGAGCGTGACGAAGGTATCGAGGAAACGCGTGTTCATGGCGGTCGGAAAGGCGGTGGGCGTGCAGCTTGCCCTGCACCAAAAGTGAACGGGACCGGGGAAAACCCGGGGATTCGTTAAGAAATTCTATACACGCCGCGCAAAAAAACTCGTTGGCGGTCAATTTTTTTCTTTTCTATTCTTCGCCGTATCCGATGACACACCCGCGTCATCCCGCCCAACTCCCGACGTGCACCCGAACACCATGATGCCTTCCGAATTCCGCCAGTCCGTGCGCAGCGGCGCGTTTCGCGGCCCGACCGCCGGCCACTGCGGGCCGTACGCGCAAGCGAACCTCGCGATCCTGCCCGATGCATACGCGCACGACTTCCTGCGCTTCTGTCAGGCGAATCCGAAGGCCTGCCCGCTGCTGGGCGTCGGCGATCCGGGCGACTTTCGCGTGGACGCGCTCGGCCGCGACGTCGACATCCGCACCGACGTGCCGAGCTACAACGTCTACCGCGACGGCCGCCTGACAGAATGCGTCGACTCGCTCGAAGCGCTGTGGCAGGACGATTTCGTCGTGTTCGCGATCGGCTGCTCGTTCTCGTTCGAGGACATGCTGGCGCGCGAGGGCATCGGGCTGCGCCACGTCGAAGAGGGCCGCAACGTGCCGATGTATCGCACGTCGATTCCGAACCGCCGCGCGGGCATCTTCGGCGGCGAGCTCGTCGTGTCGATGCGGCCGATGCGCGGCGCCGACGCGATCCGCGCGGTGCAGATCACGAGCCGCTTTCCGGGCGTGCACGGCGCGCCGATCCATATCGGCCATCCGCGGGAACTCGGCATCGCCGATCTCGGCGCGCCCGATTTCGGCGACGCGGTGACGATCCGCGACGGCGAGCTGCCGGTGTTCTGGGCGTGCGGCGTCACGCCGCAAACCGCGCTGATGGCCGCGAAGCTGCCGCTCGCGATCGCGCATACGCCGGGCCACATGCTGATGACCGACATCACGAACGCGTCGCTGGCCGTGTTCTGACGCAAGGGGCGGCCGCCCGCCCAAACCCGTCACGGCGCGCGCCGCGCCGCGACCGCATTCCATCCGCCCGGCCGGAGGGCGACGCGCACCCGCGTCGCGGCAGCCGGCGGCCCATGACGACGATTGTTAGCGCGCACTTCGAACTGGAGCGACACCATGGACAGCAAGACCCTGACGGCACCGCCCGCCACCGACCCCGCGCCCGCCGGGCGCGGCGGCCTCTTTTCGTGGTATTCGGAGACGGGGCCGCGCGAGCGCCGCGCGTTCTGGAGCTGCAAGGTCGGCTACATGCTCGACGGGATGGACACGCAGATGCTGTCGTTCGTGATCCCGACCCTCGTCGCGACCTGGGGCATCTCGCTCGCGGACGCCGGCTTCATCGGCACGCTGACGCTGCTCGCGTCCGCGCTCGGCGGCTGGATCGCCGGCATCCTGTCCGACCGGATCGGCCGCGTGCGCACGCTGCAGCTCACGGTGCTGTGGTTCGCGGTGTTCACCGGGCTGTGCGGGCTCGCGCAGAACTATCACCAGCTGCTCGCGGCGCGCGCGCTGATGGGCTTCGGCTTCGGCGGCGAGTGGACGGCCGGCGCGGTGCTGATCGGCGAGGTGATCCGCGCGCGCGACCGCGGCAAGGCGGTCGGCCTCGTGCAGTCGGGCTGGGCGATCGGCTGGGGCCTGTCGGCGCTGCTCTACGCGCTGCTGTTCTCGGTGCTGTCCGCCGAGTATGCATGGCGCGGGTTGTTCCTGATCGGCCTGCTGCCCGCGCTGCTCGTCGTCGTGATCCGCCGCTATGTGAAGGAGCCGGACGTCTACGAGAAAGCGAAGGCCGCGCAGGCGCACGTCAGCGACACGCCGCGCCTCACCGAGATCTTCGCGCCGGCGCTGCTGTCGACCACGCTGCGCGCGGCGCTGCTGACGACCGGCGCGCAGGGCGGCTACTACGCGATCACGACGTGGCTGCCGACTTTCCTGAAGACCGAGCGGCACCTGACGGTGATGGGCACGGGCGGCTATCTCGCGACGATCATCGTCGGCTCGTGGGTCGGCTACCTGGCGAGCGCGTACCTGACCGACCGGCTCGGCCGCAAGCCGAACTTCATCCTGTTCGCGCTCGGCTCGATGGTGATCGCGTTCTCGTATACGTCGCTGAACCTGACCAACGCGTCGATGCTGTGGCTCGGCTTCCCGCTCGGCTTCTTCGCGTCGGGCATCTTCTCCGGGATGGGCGCGTTCCTCACCGAACTGTTCCCGACCCGCGTGCGCGGCTCCGGCCAGGGCTTCTGCTACAACGTCGGCCGCGCGGTGGGCGCACTGTTCCCGTTCCTGATCGGCGCGCTGTCGAAGCACTACGGCCTCGGCGTGAGCATCGGGATCTTCGCGGTGGCCGCGTACGGCGTGCTGATCGTCGCCGCGCTGACGCTGCCCGAAACCCGCGGCCGCGAACTCGACGCGGCCTGAGCGCCGGCCGGGCGCCGTCACGCGCCCGGCTTCCCGGCGAAATGTGCGCGGCATGCGTGCCGCGCCCCTGAAGCGCCCCTTTCCTTCCTGACGACGCCTGTCGCGACGCGGTGTGCACGCGCGCCGCGCGGCCGGCGCGCGTCTTCCGATTCCCGTTTCATCGACGCAGTGATTCCATCGCCATGACTACCCGACACAGCCCTTCCATTCCGTCCGACGCGCAACGCTGGCAATTCTGGATCGACCGCGGCGGCACCTTCACCGACATCGTCGCGCGCCGGCCCGACGGCTCGCTCACCACGCACAAGCTGCTGTCCGAGAACCCCGAGCAGTATCGCGACGCGGCGGTTGCCGGCATCCGCCACCTGCTCGGCCTCGCGGCCGGCGAGCCGATCACGCCCGAGCGCGTCGAGATGGTGAAGATGGGCACGACGGTCGCCACCAACGCGCTGCTCGAGCGCAAGGGCGAGCGCACCGCGCTCGCGACCACGCGCGGCTTTCGCGACGTGCTGCGCATCGCGTACCAGAACCGGCCGCGCCTGTTCGATCTCGACATCGTGCTGCCCGACGCGCTGTACGAGACGGTCGTCGAGATCGACGAGCGCATGGGCGCGCACGGCGACGTGGTCGAGCCGCTCGATCCCGCATCGGCGGAAACGGCGCTGCGCCGGGTGTTCGACACGGGCATCCGCGCGCTGGCGATCGTGCTGATCCACGGCTACCGCCACACCGCGCACGAGCGCGCGCTCGCCGCACTCGCGCGCCGCATCGGCTTCACGCAGGTGTCGGTGTCGCACGAGGTGTCGCCGTTGATGAAGATGGTGTCGCGCGGCGACACGACCGTCGTCGACGCGTACCTGTCGCCGATCCTGCGCCGCTATGTCGAGCAGGTCGCGGGCGAGATGCCGGGCGTGAACCTGCAGTTCATGCAGAGCAGCGGCGGCCTGACCCGCGCCGACACGTTCCAGGGCAAGGACGCGATCCTGTCGGGGCCGGCCGGCGGCATCGTCGGGATGGTGCGTGCCGCGCGCGTGGCGGGCTTCGACCACGTGATCGGCTTCGACATGGGCGGCACGTCGACCGACGTGTCGCACTACAACGGCGAGTTCGAGCGCGTGTTCGAGACGCAGGTGGCCGGCGTGCGGATGCGCGCGCCGATGATGAGCATCCACACGGTCGCGGCGGGCGGCGGCTCGGTGCTGGGCTTCGACGGCGCGCGGCTGCGCGTCGGCCCCGAATCGGCGGGCGCGAACCCGGGGCCGGCCGCGTACCGGCGCGGCGGGCCGCTGACGGTGACCGACTGCAACGTGATGCTCGGCAAGATCCAGCCCGACCATTTCCCGCGCGTGTTCGGCCCGCATGCGGACGAGCCGCTCGATCGCGACGGCGTGGTCGCGAAGTTCGCGGCGCTCGCCGACGAGGTGTTCGCGGCGACCGGGCGGCGCGAAACGCCGGAGGCGCTTGCCGAAGGCTTCCTCGAGATCGCGATCGGCAGCATGGCGAACGCGATCAAGAAGATCTCGGTGCAGCGCGGGCACGACGTGTCGCGCTACGTGCTGACGACGTTCGGCGGCGCGGGCGGCCAGCATGCGTGCGGGGTGGCCGACGCGCTCGGCATGACGCAGGTGTTCGCGCATCCGCTCGCCGGCGTGCTGTCCGCGTACGGGATGGGGCTCGCCGACCAGACCGCGATGCGCGAGCGCGCGGTCGAGGCGGTGCTGTCCGATGCATCGCTCGCCGCGCTGGACGCGACGCTCGACGCGCTCGCCGGTGAAGCGGCGGGCGCGTTGCTCGAACAGGGCGTGCCGGCCGCGCGGATCGCGACCGAGCGCCGCGTGCACCTGCGCTACCAGGGCACCGATTCCGCGCTCGCGGTGCCGGCCGGCAGCGTCGCCGCGATGCAGCAGGCGTTCGAGGCCGCGTATCGGCAGCGCTATGCGTTCCTGATGCCGGGCACGCCGCTCGTCGTGGAGCTTGCGTCCGTCGAGGCGATCGGCCGGTCGGACGCGCCGGTCGAGATCGCGCCGCTCGCGGCGCGCGAGCGTGACGACACCGGCACCGCCGCGCCGCGCGCGGATGCCGCGGTGCGCTTCTATTCCGGCGGCGCGTGGCACGATGCGGCGCTCTACGTGCGCGACGCGCTGCTGGCCGGCGACGTGATCGACGGCCCCGCGATCGTCGCGGAAAAGAACGGCACGACCGTGGTCGAACCCGGCTGGCGCGCGCGGATGACCGCGCAGGGCAACCTCGTGATGGCGCGCGCGACGCCGCTGCCGACGCGGCGCTCGCTCGGCACCGACGCGGACCCGGTGCGGCTCGAGATCTTCAACAACCTGTTCATGTCGATCGCCGAGCAGATGGGGCTGCGGCTGCAGAACACCGCGTACTCGGTGAACATCAAGGAGCGGCTCGATTTTTCGTGCGCGATCTTCGACGGCGACGGCAACCTGATCGCGAACGCGCCGCACATGCCCGTGCACCTCGGCTCGATGGGCGAGAGCATCCGCACGGTGATCGAACGCAATCGCGGGCAGATGCGCGACGGCGACGTCTACATGCTCAACGATCCGTACCACGGCGGCACGCACCTGCCGGACGTAACGGTGATCACGCCGGTGTTCGCCGACGGCGCCGACGAGCCGCTGTTCTACGTCGGCTCGCGCGGCCACCATGCGGACATCGGCGGCACGACGCCGGGCTCGATGCCGCCCGATTCGACGCACATCGACGAGGAGGGCGTGCTGATCGACAACTGGCAGCTCGTGTCGGCCGGCACGCTGCGCGACGCGGAAACCCGCGCGCTGCTCGCGTCGGGCCGCTATCCGGCGCGCAACGTCGAGCAGAACATGGCCGACCTGCGTGCGCAGGTCGCCGCGAACCAGAAGGGCGTCGACGAGCTGCGCCGGATGGTCGCGCAGTTCGGCCGCGACGTGGTGCTCGCGTTCATGCGGCACGTGCAGGACAACGCGGAGGAGGCCGTGCGGCGCGTGATCGGCGCGCTGCAGGACGGCGACTACCGCTATGCGCTCGACAACGGCGCGGAGATCCGCGTGGCGATCCGCGTCGATCGCGCGGCGCGGCGCGCGACGATCGATTTCTCGGGCACCTCCGCACAGCTCGACAACAACTTCAACGCGCCGAAGGCCGTGTGCATGGCGGCGGTGCTGTACGTGTTCCGCACGCTCGTCGGCGACGACATCCCGCTGAACGCGGGCTGCCTGAAGCCGCTGACGGTGATCGTGCCGGAACGCTCGATGCTGAACCCCGCGTATCCGGCGGCGGTGGTGTCGGGCAACGTCGAGACGTCGTCGGCGATCACCAACGCGCTGTACGGCGCGCTCGGGCGGGTCGCGTCGAGCCAGGGCACGATGAACAATTTCACGTTCGGCAACGCACGGTATCAGTACTACGAGACGATCGCGGGCGGCAGCGGCGCCGGAAACGGGTTCGCGGGCAGCGACGCGGTGCAGACGCACATGACGAACTCGCGGCTGACCGACCCCGAAGTGCTCGAATGGCGCTACCCGGTGCGGCTCGACTCGCACCGCATCCGCGCTGGCTCGGGCGGCGGCGGGCGCTGGCCGGGCGGCAACGGCGCGATCCGCCGGATCCGCTTCCTCGAGCCGATGACCGCGTCGATCCTGTCGAACAACCGGATCCACGCGCCGTTCGGCGCGGCGGGCGGCGCCGCGGGCGCGCTGGGCCGCAACACGATCGAGCGCGCGGACGGCACCGTCGTCGCGCTGGACCACATCGGCCGCGCGCAGATGGCGCCCGGCGACGTGTTCGTCGTCGAGACGCCGGGCGGCGGCGGGTACGGCGCGCCGGGCGCCTGAGCGGGCGCATCGCGCGTTACGCGTTATGCGTCACGAAAACGTGCCGGATCGCAGGTTTGAATGAAGCAGATGATTCATTCGGCTGGCGGTCCGGCACGTTTTGCAGTGCAGGCGATGCACCGGTTTCACAGCGAGTAAATACGTATGACGAAAATGCGCCGGATCGCATCGCGCGCGAGAGCGATCGGGAGATTTGCGAAACATTCCTGAATAAAATTCGCGCGAATTCGATTCGTCGAAAATGAAATGCATTTCGCGGGCATGACGCATCGCCGCAATGATCCGACCCTGCGCCGCGTGCCGCTTCGGCGCGGTGCGCAACGGGCGAACAGCGCACGCCATTGGTGCGATTCCGTACGTTCGGACGCGCATTTTTTCAGGGTTTTCACCGGCAATACAGCCCATATTGCACTGCGGTGAGATTGCACGATTCCTCATGGAAATCATGCGTGCAAATCTCGTCCGTCATTTGATAAGATGAACCCAATATTCGTTCGGTATTAATCCGCGCGTCATCGGCAAACGCCGGATTGCAATTGTCTGGAGCAAAAAACGGGGCGGGGGCCGGGCACGCGGTCGAGCACAGGCGCCTCGTCTACACTAAGCGTTTTTTTGGTCGGGGCTCGTCCATGGATGACGAAAACGAAAGCGCGGTACTCGAGGCGCACTTCGGCACGCGCAGCCCGTGCTGGCGCCTGGGCAACGACAGCAATGCGCTCGAGCTGGCCGCGGAGCGCGGCCTGACCAACATCAGCGTGGCGCTCACCACCGAGCAGGCCGCGCGCATTCGCGCGCTGACCGGCGTGACTTCCCACCTCGTGTTCGACATCAAGCTGTTCGGCGACCCGGTCAGCCTGCACCTCGTCGGCAAGAAGCTCACCACGACCGAGTGGGCCGGCACCGCATGCGCGTATTCGGACACTGAATCCGTCGCCGGCGATCTCGCGCACGGCCTCGCGTTCGCGGAGCAGGTCGTCTCCGAAGTCAATTCGCTCGTCGTGATCCTCGACCGCAACGGCATGGTGCAGCGCTTCAACCGCCTGTGCGAGGAAGTCACCGGCAAGCGGGAAGTCGACGTGATCGGCCGCAGCGCGTTCGAGCTGTTCATGAGCCCCGACCAGGGCGCGCAATCGCGCACCAACATCACGGGCTTCTTCTCGAGCAACAAGCCGTTCTCGGTCGAGCGCTACATCAACACCATCAACGGCCCGCGCCTGTTCGAGTTCCGCAACAAGTTCGTGCAGAGCGGCAGCGGCGTGGACGAGCAGTTCCTGATCTGCTCGGGCATCGACATTACCGAGGAGCGCAAGGCCCAGCAGCGGCTCATCGAGCTCGCGAACACCGACGTGCTCACCGGCCTGCCGAACCGCCACGCGATCAGCGAGCAGATCAAGGCGCTGCTGGCGACCGACATCGACAACTCGCTGCGCCAGGTCGGCATCCTGTTTCTCGATCTCGACAACTTCAAGCGCGTCAACGATCACTACGGGCACATCACCGGCGACCGGCTGCTGAAGGACGTGTCGGGGATCATCAACGGCTGCCTGCCGGATGGTGCAACGCTCGCGCGGCTCGGCGGAGACGAATTCCTCGTGCTGTTCTCGCACGGCACGCGCCCGTTGCTGGAGGCCACCGCGCAGGTGATCCTCGAGCGGCTGCGCACGCCGATCCATCTCGGGCTGATGGAGGTGTACACGAGCTGCTCGATCGGCATCGCGATGTATCCGCAGCACGGCGACACGCTCGAAACGCTGATCCGCAGCGCCGACACCGCGATGTACGTCGCGAAGGAGGCCGGCAAGCACACGTATCGCGTGTTCTCGCTGGAGATGAACCAGAAGGTCGCGAAGTACATGTGGCTCGACACGAACCTGCGCAAGGCGCTGGAAGAGGACCAGTTCGTGCTGCATTACCAGCCGGTCGTCGATCTCGCGTCGGGCGACGTGCGCTGCGTCGAGGCGCTGATCCGCTGGCAGTCGCCCGACCGCGGGCTCGTCGCGCCGATGGAGTTCATCCAGTTCGCCGAGGAATCGGGGCTGATCGCGCCGCTCGGGCGCTGGGTGATGCGCACCGCGGCCGCGCAGGCCGCCGACTGGAAGGCCAAGGGGATCGAGACGCGCATCGCGATCAACGTGTCCGCGCGGCAGCTGCAGGACCTGAACATCGTGCATCAGTTCGCGTCGATCCTCGACGAGACGGGCCTCGCGCAGGGGCTGCTCGACATCGAGCTGACCGAGAGCTGCTTCATCGAGGACGAAGACGCGGCGCTCGCGCTGATGAAGCAGTTCCGCCTGCTCGGCGCGGAGATCCACCTCGACGATTTCGGCACCGGCTATTCGTCGCTGTCGCAGCTGTCGCGCCTGCCGCTCGATGCGATCAAGCTCGACCGCAGCTTCATCACCGGCATCGACCGCAACCTGCGCTCGCAGGCGCTGGTGCGCTCGGTGGTGTCGCTCGCGCATGCGCTGAACTTCTCGGTGGTGGCCGAAGGCGTCGAGACGCGCGGCGAAGCGGATTTCCTCAAGCAGATCGACGTCGACCAGTCGCAGGGCTATTACTTCGCGCGGCCGATGGCCGCGCAGGCGTTCGAGCAGTGGCTCACCGAAAAGAGAAAGTTCAGGCTCATCGCCTGAACTTTCCCGCAAGGCCGTGCCGTCAGGCATCGACGGCCGGCATTACACCGGGCGCAGCTTCGACACGCGCCGGTTCTGCAGCATCACCAGGCGTTCCATGTACGCGAGATCCTTCGGCTCGATCGTGAACGCCGCGCGCACCCAGTCCTCCGTGATGTCCATCAGCTCCGAGCGCGACAACGGAAACACGCGCTGACGCGCGCGCAGCATCGCGCGCACGCCGTTCAGCTTCGGCCGCAGCACGTCGATGAAGGTGCGCGTCGCGAGATACGCGTCGCCCGCATCGAAGGTCTGGTCGACCAGCCCGTGATCCGCGTACCACTCGGCGACGTGCGGCTCGCCGTTCGTGATCAGGTCTTCCGCGACGCGGCGGTCGGCCTTGCGCGTGACGAACGAATAGCCGCCCATGCCCGGGAACAGGTTGAACGCGACCTCGGGGAAGCCGAGCTTCACGCCCTTCTGCGCGAGCACGTAGTGATGCGCGAGCGCGGCCTCGAGTCCGCCGCCGAGCGCGCTGCCCTCGACCATCGCGATCGACACCGCGCCGGTGCCGAAGCCCGAGTAGATCTCGCACACGCCGTCGATGCAGGAGCGTGCATAGGCCATCAGCAGGTCGCGCCTGCCGCTGCGGATCGCGTCGACGAAGAAGCTCAGGTCGCCCCCGACGTTGAACAGCTCGGGCACGAGCGAGCCCGTGACCCAGAAGTCGAACGGCAGCCCGGTCTCGCGCGCGACGCGCGCGAGGTGAATGATGTCGGTCACGAGCTGCTGGTTGAAGCAGGGTCGCGGTTCGGAGCGAAGCATCATCCACATGACATTGCGGCCTTCTTCGTAGTAGGCCATCAGTTGCGTCAATTCGCCGGCTTCGTGGAACGGCCGGCATGCAGGGTGTGATTGGAGTTGCATGGATGTGTCCTCGGTTGGAAAGTGATTGGCGTTGTGAAACCGCCGCGTACGCGATCCATGCGAATGGCAAGACGGCCGCATGGCTCCCTGTCGCGCGGCAATACCATTGTTGCGCGCACGAAATCGGCGGATACGCACGATCGACCGGGTTTGGGGCGGGGTTTTCGATGACGCCGGAACCGCATTTCCGCCGCGCGCCGGCGAATGCGCGCGCGAATGCGACGCAATGCCGGCGAGCGGTTTTTCATGGATTTTTGGTGGCCGGGCGCGAATCGGCAATGTGCAAGCATTTCGTCTGTTGAATCGTTTTGGCAGTGAGGGCGCTGGCCGACACGGTCGAGCGGGGCGGCATGCCGGGCGGCGATGCGGGGATTTCGCTCGAGAATTTTTTTGAGC
The DNA here is from genome assembly GCF_039848545.1 of Burkholderia stagnalis. NCBI lineage: Bacteria > Pseudomonadati > Pseudomonadota > Betaproteobacteria > Burkholderiales > Burkholderiaceae > Burkholderia > Burkholderia stagnalis. The sequence goes on along the minus strand of NZ_CP156686.1, from coordinate 2,355,591 downwards.
GCGCCGTTCGCGGCGACATGCTGCGCGCGGCTTTACCACGGAATTCGAATCGGCCGTGATTGAATGCCGATGCGAATCGCGCGGCGATCGCGCATTCGATGTCGATTGCCGCACCGGGATCGGTTTTGTCGATGCGACGTGATGCGCATCGTCCCGATACCGCGCCGCGCGGGGCGGCCGGATGCGATCGCGCGCGCGGCCGGCCGTCGATCCCGGGGCAGGGTATTCACCGATCGCGACGCATTTCCGCCGCGATTTCGTGACGTTGGACGCCCCGCGCCCGTGTTCCGGCCGCGGCCTGCCGGCGCCGGACCTTGCCAGGTTCGCCCGGTATCGGCCAACATTCGCTTCCGGCGGGGGGCGCGCGATCGGCGGCGGCCCCGCCTCATACCGACGGATGTGCCGGCCCGCACCGGGCGGCCGGGTGGAACGTCGACCCATCGGCGCGCGCGACCGGCATGGAGGAGAACACGCATGTCAGAAAAACATCGGATCCTGGTACTGGACGACGATCCGGAGGTGCGCGCCTGGCTGAAGGGCGTGCTGGAAGAAGCCGGGTTCGAGGTGTCGGCGGTCGACAGCGCCGCGCAGATGCAGCAGAAGCTGGCGGCCGCGCCGCACGCGCTCGTCATCCTCGACCTGAAGCTGCGCGGGGAAGACGGCATGACGGTCGCGCGCGAGCTGCGGCGGCGCTCGGACGTGTCGATCATCATGATCAGCGGCCTCGGCGACGAGACGGACCGCGTGCTCGGCCTCGAAACGGCGGCCGACGATTTCGTCACCAAGCCGTTCTCCGGGCGCGAGCTGATCGCGCGGGTGCGCGCGCAGCTGCGGCGCACGACCGAGCTGTCGATGCCGCGCCCCGCCGCGAACGGCGGCGGCCCGCGCTTCTGCTTCGACGGCTGGACGATGGACCTCGCCGCGCGCACGCTGACGGGCGCGGCCGGCGCGTGCGCGCTCACGCAGGGCGAGTTCGAGCTGCTCGCCGCGATGGTGCAGCAGCCGTCGCGCGTGTGGTCGCGCGACCAGCTGCTCGAACACACGCGCGGCTTCGGCATCGACGTCTACGACCGCACGATCGACGTGCTGATCCTGCGGCTGCGCCGCAAGATCGAACCGAACCCCGAGCAGCCGACCTACATCCGCACGCAGCGCGGCGTCGGCTACGTGTTCGCGGTGCCCGTCGTGCGCGTGTGACGCGATGCGCGCCCCGTTCCGGCTGTTGCCGCCGTGGAGTGTCCGCGCGAAGCTGATCGCGACGTTCCTGCTGCTGTTCGGGATCACGCTCGCGGTCGTCGTGGTCGGCGTGCTCGGCATGCGCGCGAACCAGAACGCGCTCGACGAGTACGAGGCGAACGTGGTGCCCGAGATCGCCCGCGCGCTGGAGCTGTCGGACAAGGTCGCGCAGCTCGCGGCGGTTGCGCCGAGCATGATGCTGACCGATTCGCCGGACCTGCTGCACAACGACACCGAGCTGCTGCGCGGCCTGCTCGGCGACATCCGGCGGCTGTCGCCGGGCTTCGGCCGGCAGCCGGGCCCGGCCGCGAAGGCCGGCGAGCGGCTCGCGGTGGTCGACGATCTCGACGCGATCGACCAGGATCTCGCGCGGCTGCTGATCGTGTCGGGCCGGCAGCGGCAGCTCAAGGAGGAGCTGGGCGAGCTGCGCATCGCGAACGACCGCATCGGCGAGCGCATCGCGCGCGACAAGAGCCTGATCGCGCAGCGCGCGCCGACGCTGCTCGAGATCTGGGCGCGCACCGCCGGCGCGTTGCAGGCCGCGAACGCGGCGGAGCTCGGCAGCGCCGAAAGCGACAACGAGGCGCTGTGGCTGCGCGTGCGCGAACGCGGCGAGGATCGTCGCCAGCCGGCGCTCGCCGACGCGCTGCAGCAGCTCGACGGCGGCACGCGCAGCGTGTTCGCGGTGCGCCGCGAGTTTCTCGCGAGCGAAGCGCAGACGGGCTACCTCGTCACGCTGCTGCGCGGCCATGCGGACCACCTGAGCGGCAAGTCGGCGCGCTACGTCGAGCGCCTGCGGCAGATCGCGAGCGAGCGCAGCGACAAGGTGCGCAAGGTCGCGGTGTCAAGCCAGTCGGGGCTGCTGTTGCTGGCGATCGCGGGCGTCGCGGTCGCGCTGCTCGGCGTCGCGTACGCGAGCCGCATCCTGCAGAAGCTGCAGGCGATGACGCGCGTGATGGCGCGCCTCGCGAAGGGCATCACGTCGGACCGGATGCCGTCGACGCACCGGCCCGACGAGATCGGCGAACTGGCGCGCGCGTTCGAGGTGTTCCGCACCAACCTGATCGAGAAGGAGCGGCTGACCCACGGGCTCGAGGCGCAGCGCCGCCTGCAGGAGTCGGTGCTGAACTCGATGAACGACGGCGTGTCGGTGCACGACGCGCACGGCAGCCTGATCGCGTGGAATCCGACCTTCGCGACGCTGCTCGGGATCGACGCCGACGCGTTGCGGGCGGGCCTGCCGCTCGCGGCGCTGCGGCGCGCGATCGCGCCGCCCGCGCGCTGGCGCGAGGTGTCGCGCGACACCGCGACCCGCACGTCGGACGGCGCACGCATCGCCGCGTCGGCCGAACTGCACCTGCGCGACCAGCGAATCCTCGAATTTCACTGCCAGCCGCTGCCGGACGGCGGCTGGGTCGCGGTGTGCCGCGACCTGACGAGCCGGCGCGCGGTCGAGGCGGAACTGCGCCAGGCGCAGAAGATGGACGTGCTCGGCCAGCTGACGGGCGGCGTCGCGCACGATTTCAACAACTTCCTGGTCGCGATCCTCGGCAACCTGGAGCTGCTGCTGCCGCGCCTGGACGGGCAGCGGGACGCGCAGACGATGGCCGAGCGGGCGCGCCGCGCGGCCGAGCGCGCGTCGCGCCTCACGCGGCGGCTGCTCGCGTTCGCGCGCCGCCAGCCGTTGCAGGCCGAGCGGATGTCGGTGCGGGCGATGCTCGCGGAGATGCTCGATCTCGTCGAATACTCGGCGGGCCAGCGCGTGAACGTCGTGCTGGAGCCGGCCGCCGAGCCGCTGTGGGTGAACGTCGACCGCGGCCAGCTCGAGAATGCGGTGCTGAACCTCGCGCTCAACAGCGCCGCCGCGATGCCGGAAGGCGGCACGCTGACGCTGGCCGCGCGCCGCGAGCCGATGGCGGGCGAAGGCGCGGCCGCCGCGGGCGCGGTCGTGCTGAGCGTGACCGATACCGGCTGCGGGATCGCGCCGGTCCTGCTCGACAAGGTGATCGAGCCGTTCTTCACGACCAAGGCGGCGGGCGAGGGCAGCGGGCTCGGCCTCAGCAGCGTGTACGGCTTCGTGCGCCAGAGCGGCGGTGACCTGCGGATCCACAGCGAGGTCGGCCGCGGCACGCGGGTCGAGCTGTGGCTGCCGGAAAGCGCTGCGCCCGAGCGGCGCGATGCGGCGGCGCTCGCCGCGCCTGTCGCGCCCGCCGTGCTCGTTGCGCCCGCCGCGCCCGCCGCGCCCGCCGCGCCCGCCGCGCCCGTCGCGCCCGTCGCCGCGCGGGCCGGCGGCGCGCGCGTGCTGGTGGTCGACGACGACCCCGAGGTGCGCGACACGGCGCTCAGCCAGTTCGCGGCGCTCGGCGCGCAGGCCGACGCGGTCGCGACCGGCGATGCCGCGCTCGGCTGGCTCGCCGAGCACGGCCCCGTCACGCTCGTGCTGTCGGACATCTCGCTCGGCGCGGGCGGCAGCGGCATCGCGTTCGCCGCGCGGCTCGCCGAGCGCTGGCCCGCGCAGCGCGTCGCGCTGACCTCGGGCCTGCCGCCCGAAATCCACCAGGCCCACCCCGACTGGCGCGCGGACCTGCCGTTCGTGCCGAAGCCGTTCGACCTCGCGGCGCTCGCCGCGCTGCTCGCCTGAGCCGCGCGGCCGATTGTTTCGATTGTTAATGGCGGGCCGCGTTTCCGAAATTTTCGATTAACGGGACTGGAGTCTCATACACCCACGGCACCCGGCGGCGCGAGCGCGGCACCGGGTCGCACGATTCGAACGATACTGGAGACACACCCGATGACGAAGCTCAAGGCTGGATTGCTGACGATGACGCTCGCCGCGATGGCGACGATGGCCGGCACGGCCGGCGCGGCGACGCTGCGGATCGCGTGCGGCGCGGCCGGCGTCGACCAGGACATTTGCCAGGTCTCGGCGAAGCGCTGGGCCGAGAAGACCGGCAACGAGGTCGAGTTCATCAGCATGCCCAACAACTCGAGCGAGACGCTCGCGCTGTACCAGCAACTGCTCGGCAGCGGCTCGGACAAGATCGACGTGATGCAGATCGACACGGTCTGGCCGGGCATCCTCGCGAACCACCTGATCGACCTGAAGCCGTACAGCAAGGGGCAGGAGGCCCAGTCGTTCCCGAGCATCGTCGCGAACGACACCGTGAACGGCAAGCTCGTCGCGATGCCGTGGTTCATCGACACGGGGCTGCTGTACTACCGCAAGGACCTGCTCGACAAGTACCGCGCGAAGGTGCCGGCGACGTGGGACGAGCTCGACGCGACCGCGCGCAAGATCCAGGCCGGCGAGCGCGCGGCGGGCAGCGAGAAGATGTGGGGCTACGTGTGGCAGGGGCGAGCGTACGAAGGGCTGACCTGCGCCGCGCTCGAATGGGTCGCGAGCTACAACGGCGGCACCGTGATCGACGACAAGGGCCGCGTGACGATCGACAACCCGGGCGCGGTCAAGGCGCTCGACCAGTCGGCGAAGTGGGTCGGCACGATCAGCCCGAAGGCGGTGCTGAACTACGGCGAGGAAGAGGCGCGCGGCGTGTTCCAGGCCGGCAACGCGGTGTTCATGCGCAACTGGCCGTATGCATGGGCGATCGCCAATCGCACCGGCAGCCCGATCAAGGGCAAGGTGGGCATCGCGCCGCTGCCGAAGGGCGGCGCGGACGGCCGCCCGGCCGCGGCGCTCGGCGGCTGGCAGCTCGCCGTGTCGCGCTATTCGCCGAACCCGAAGCTGGCCGCCGAGCTCGTGATGTACCTGTCGAGTGCCGAGGTGCAGAAGATGCGCGCGGTGCAGGCGTCGTTCAATCCGACCATGCCGGCGCTCTACCACGACAAGGACATCCTGCAGGCCAACCCGTTCATGGCCGACCTGCTGCCGACCTTCAGCAGCGCGGTCGCGCGGCCGTCGACGGTCACCGGCGCGAAGTACAACCAGGTCAGCAACCAGTTCTGGAACGCCGCGCACGACGTGCTCGCCGGCAGCGACACCGCGTCGGGCGCGCTCGCGCGGCTCGCCGCGTCGCTGAACCGGCTCGCGCCGGGCGGCAACTGGCGCTGAGCGCGAACGTCCACGCTTGACCGATTCGGCCGGCTGCCTCGCGGCGCCGGCCCCCGCAGGAGACTTCGCATGAGAACCGGAAGCATCCAAATCAGTAGTACTCCTCCGTTTGAGCAGGCGCCCGCGCGGGCCGACTCAGGCCTCGCGCAGGCTCGCCGCCGCCAGGCGTGGTTGCTGGTCGCGCCGGCGCTGCTCGCGCTGGCGGCGATCGCCGGCTGGCCGCTGATGCGCACCGCATGGTTCAGCCTGACCGACGCGCAGCTTGCTGACCTGTCGCAGCGCCATTTCGTCGGCCTCGACAACTATCTCGGCGCGGCCGGCGTGCTGCGCGACCCGGCGTGGTGGCAGGCGGTCGGCAACACGGTGCTGTTCGCCGTCGTGTCCGTCGTGCTCGAAACGGCCGCGGGCCTCGGCGTCGCGCTGCTGCTCGACGTGCCGTCGCGGCTGCGCACGCTGCTGCGTGCGGCGGTGCTGGTGCCGTGGGCGATCCCGACGGTCGTGTCGGCGAAGATCTGGAGCTGGATGCTCAACGACCAGTTCGGCATCGTCAACGCGATGCTGATGGCGATCGGCGCGATCCGCGAGCCGCTCGCGTTCACCGCCGATGCGCACCTCGTGTTCCCGACCATCGTGCTCGTCGACGTGTGGAAGACCACGCCGTTCATGGCGCTGCTGATGCTCGCCGCGCTGCAGACGGTGCCGCGCGACTGCTACGAGGCCGCGCGCGTCGACGGCGTGCCGCGCTGGCGCGTGTTTCGCTCGGTGACGCTGCCGCTGATCCTGCCCGGCGTGCTGGTCGCGATGATCTTCCGTTCGCTCGACGCGCTGCGCGTGTTCGACCTGATCTACGTGATGACGTCGAACAGCCGGGTCACGAAAAGCATGTCGGTGTACGTGCGCGAACAGCTGATCGATTTCCAGCAGGTGGGCTTCGGGTCCGCGGCGGCGATGCTGCTGTTCCTCACGATCGTGCTGTTCACGGTCGGCTACATGGCGGTCAGCCATCGCCGCATGCGGGAGGCCTGACATGAAGAAGCATCCGTTCGAGATCGCGATCCACGGGCTGCTGTCGGCGCTCGTGCTGGTGATCGCGCTGTTCCCGTTCGTCTACATGATCGGCACGTCGATCAAGCACGGCGACGCGTTGTTCGATACGTCGCTGTTCCCGTCGAGCCCGTCGCTCGACAACTATCGCCAGTTGTTCCGCGACCAGCCGTTCGGCGCGTACCTGCTGAACTCGGTGTGCGTGGCCGGCGGCGCGGTGGCGCTGTCGCTCGCGGTGTCGGTGCTCGCCGCATATGCGCTCGGCCGCGTGTCGTTTCGCGGGCGCGGGGTGCTGATGATGTGCATCCTCGGCGTGTCGATGTTTCCGCAGGTCGCGATCCTGTCGGGCCTGTTCGAGCTGGTCCGCGCGCTCGGCCTGTACGACCGCCTCGGCGCGCTCGTGCTGTCGGACCTGATCTTCACGCTGCCGTTCACGATCTGGATCCTCGTCACCTTCATGCGCGAGCTGCCGCGCGAGCTGGAGGAAGCGGCGCTGGTCGACGGCGTCGGCGTGTTCACGCTGATCTTCCGGATCTTCCTGCCGCTGCTGCGGCCGGCGCTCGCCGCGACGTCGCTGCTCGCGTTCGTGTCGGCATGGAACGAGTTCCTGTTCGCGCTCACCTTCACGATCTCGTCGTCGCAGCGCACCGTGCCGGTGGCGATCACGATGATCTCCGGCGCGAGCAGCTACGAGCTGCCGTGGGGAACCATCATGGCCGCGTCGGTCATCGTCACCGTGCCGCTCGTGCTGCTGGTGCTGGTGTTCCAGCGGCATATCGTGTCCGGCCTCACGGCTGGCGCGGTCAAGGGTTGAGCGGGTTGCGCCCGTCGTCAGGATCAGGAGAAAAAGCATGAGTCAGATCAGGTTGAGCGGTCTTCACAAGCAGTTCGGTGCGACCCCCATCCTCAGCGACGTGAATCTCGCGGTCGAACCCGGCGAGTTCTGCGTGTTCATCGGCCCGTCGGGCTGCGGCAAGTCGACGCTGCTGCGGATCGTCGCGGGCCTCGAGGAGCAGAGCGCGGGCGACGTGTGGATCGACGGCCGCTGCGTGAACACGCTCGCGCCCGCCAAGCGCGACATCGCGATGGTGTTCCAGAGCTATGCGCTCTATCCGCACATGTCCGTCTACGAAAACATGGCGTTCGGCCTGCGCCACCTGCGCCTGCCGAAGGACGAGATCGACCGGCGCGTGCGCGTCGCGTCGGAGTCGCTGCGCCTCGGCGAGCTGCTCGAACGCAAGCCCGGCGCGCTGTCCGGCGGCCAGCGGCAGCGCGTCGCGATCGGCCGCGCGATCGTCCGCAAGCCGAAGGTGTTTCTGTTCGACGAGCCGCTGTCGAACCTCGATGCCGCGCTGCGCGTGAAGACCCGCGTCGAGATCGCGAAGCTGCACCGCAGCCTCGACAGCACCAGCATGATCTACGTGACGCACGACCAGGTCGAGGCGATGACGCTGGCCGACAAGATCGTGCTGCTGCGGCCGCTCGAAGGGCGCGGCGGCGTCGCGAGCATCGCGCAGATCGGCACGCCGCTCGACCTGTATCACCGCCCCGCCAGCCAGTTCGTCGCCGGCTTCATCGGGTCGCCCGCGATGAACTTCCTGCCGGCGACCGTCGCGTCGGCCGGCGCGGGCGAAGTGCGCGCGCGGGCCCGCGAGCAGGGGTTGACGGCGAACGTGTCGGGCGACGGCCTTCAGGCGGGCGCCGCCGTGACGCTCGGCATCCGCCCCGAACACGTGCGCATCGGCACCGGCGGCGCGGGCGGCGTGACCGGCGAAGTGGTGCACGTCGAGCAGATGGGCGAGCACACCTATCTGTACCTCGATACGCCGCTGGGCGCGCAGCCGATCGTCGCCAAGACCGATGCCGCTGGCGCACGGATCGGCGAGCGCGTGCGGGTCGAGCTGCCGGCCGCCGCACTGCATCTGTTTCACCCGGACGGCCGCGCGGCCGAGCGCATCGTGCGCGAAGCCGCCCCGGCGCTCGCGAGCGCCTGAGCGCGGCGAGCGGCGAAGCGGCCCACAGGTTTCAGGCGGCCACGGCGCGCGGCCGCTGTCGAATCGGCGCCCACTCTTATAAAAAGGATAGTCATGCTTAGCAAGAAACTTTCAGTGATCGTCTGGAACGAGTTCGAGCACGAACGCGAGAACGCGGGCGTGCGCGCGATCTACCCGGACGGCATTCACCAGGTGATCGCGAGCGCGCTCGCAGAGACGCCGGCGCTCGGCCACGGCGCGCTGCCGCTCGAGATCGGCACCGCGACGCTCGACCAGCCCGAGCACGGGCTCAGCGAGGCGCGGCTCGCCGCGTGCGACGTGCTGGTGTGGTGGGGGCACAAGGCGCATGCGAAGGTCTCCGACGAGATCGTCGAGCGTGTGCAGCGCCGCGTGCTCGAAGGGATGGGCCTGATCGTGCTGCATTCCGGCCACTTCTCGAAGATCTTCCGCCGCCTGCTCGGCACCAACTGCTCGCTGAAGTGGCGCGAGGCGGCCGAGAAGGAACGGCTGTGGGTGGTCGAGCCGTCGCATCCGATCGCGGCCGGGCTCGGCGAGTACTTCGAGCTGCAGCACGAGGAGATGTACGGCGAGCGCTTCGACATCCCGCAGCCGGACAGCACCGTGTTCATCTCGTGGTTCGAGGGCGGCGAGGTGTTCCGTTCGGGCTGCTGCTGGGAGCGCGGCCACGGCCGGATCTTCTATTTCCGCCCCGGCCACGAAGCGTATCCGACCTATCACGACCGCAACGTGCAGCGCGTGATCGCGAACGCGGTGCAGTGGGCCGCGCCGCGCGTGAACCTCGCCGACCGCTGCCCGAACACGGCGCCGCTCGAAACGCTCAGCGAGAAGAGCACGCAGTTCGCGCAGGTCGGCATCCAGCAAACCGCCGGAGACCTCGCATGAACGACGACTACAAGGTGGAGCTGCCGGAAGCGGCGGCGATTGCGCGCGGCCGCCGCCTGCGCGTGGGCGTGATCGGGCTCGGGATCGGCCGCAAGCATATCGAGGGCTGGCGCGAGCATCCGGACGTCGACGTGGTCGCGATCGCCGACCCCGACGCGAAACGGCTCGCGAAGGTCGGCGACGCGTTCGGCATCGACGCGCGCTACGCGACGGCCGAGGCGATGCTCGCCGCCGAGAAGCTCGACGTCGTCAGCGTGTGCACGCCGAACAAGTTCCATCGCGAGCTGACGCTCGCCGCGTTCGACGCCGGCTGCCACGTTCTGTGCGAGAAGCCGATGGCGCTGAACGCGGACGAGGGGCGCGACATGCTGATCGCCGCGCAGCGCGCCGGCAAGCGGCTGATGATCAACTTCTCGTACCGCTTCAGCGCGCAGTCGCGGGCGTTGAAGGCGCAGGTCGATGCCGGCGTGTTCGGCGATTTCTACTTCGGCCGCACGATGTGGCACCGCCGGCGCGGGATGCCGGGCTTCGGCGGCTGGTTCGGCACCAAGGCGCTCGCGGGCGGCGGGCCGCTGATCGACCTCGGCGTGCACCGCCTCGACCTCGCGCTGTGGCTGATGGGGTATCCGAAGCCGGTGTGGGTGATGGGCAGCACCTACGACCCGATCGCGCGCGAACTCGCGGCGCGCGCGGGCAAGACGTTCGACGTCGAGGATCTGGCGGCCGCGCTGATCCGCTTCGACAACGGCGCGACGCTCGCGCTCGAGGCATCGTGGGCGACCAACATCCAGGAAGCGGAGCTGATGGAGACGCGCCTGCTCGGCACGCGCGCGGGGCTGCTGCAGAAGAACCTGAACGAAGGCTACACGTTCGACGCGCACATCTTCATCGAGCAGAACGGCGCGCAGTTCGACATGCGCCTGAACCCGCCCGCCGACGGCGCGCATTCGGCGATGTACGACTACGCGGAAGCGATCCTGTGCGACGTCCCGCATCCGGCACCGGGTGAGGAAGGGCTGATCGTGATGGAGATCCTCGACGCGATCTACGCGAGCGCGGCCGCGGGCGAGCCGATCCGCATCCATGCGCCGGGGCCCGCGGCCGCCGATGTGCCGCCGGTGCTGGATCTCGACGTCGCCGGCTGACGCTTCGCCGGGCCGGCGCGCGGCGCGTCCACCGTGCCGGCCCGTCAACAGCAGCACGGACGACGCAGCACACATACCTATTCGACGACGCCGCGCATCGCACGCGGCGCAACAACACGGTTTGGAGACACGTACATGATCGACGAAGCAGGCCGCCGCACGCGCGGCCCGGCACGCACCCCGTTCAGGCTCACGCGGCTCGCCGCGACCTTGTCGCTCGCCGCCGCATCGGCGGCGCTGCATGCCGCGCCGGACCCTGCGACGACCCTCGCCGCGGACGGCGTGCCGGGCGGCCTCGCGCAGGCCACCGGCGTGGTGCCGGCCGACACGAGCCCCGCCAACGTGGCGACGCTGACGCCGTCGTCGGCCTGGAACCAGCTGACGCCGTGGACGCAGTTCCACGGCTACCTGCGGGCCGGCGTCGGCACGAGCGACAGCCGCTCGCAGGCCTGCTTCCAGCTGCCGGGCGCGCAGAGCAAGTACCGGCTCGGCAACGAATGCCAGGTCTACAGCGAACTGGAGATCGACCAGACGCTCTACAAGTTCGCGAACGGGATGCAACTGTCGGCGGTGGGCATGGCGAGCCTCGTGAACGATCTCGACCGCACGCCGACTTTCGACGGCAATCATGGCCGCATCCGCCTGCCGCAGTCGTACGTGCAACTGACCAATTTTCCGGGGCTCGACGACATGCGGATCTGGTTCGGGCGCATCTACTACCGGCGCAACGATGTCCACATGAACGACTTCTACTACTGGAACCCGAGCGGCCTCGGCGCGGGCATCGAGAACGTGCCGATCGGCGGCGGCCTGAAGCTCAGCTACGGGCTGTTCCGCGAGGACTACATCGACCAGCCGAACTACGCGACGCGCCACGACCTGCAACTGTCCGGCGTGCGCCCGAACCCCGGCGGCGAGCTGCAGTTCGGGCTGTCGTACATCCCGGCACGCGCGCCGGTGCTGAACGCCGGCGGCGTGATGCAGGACGCGCACAGCGGCTGGTCGGTCACGGTGCAGCACGTGCAGACCAACCTGCTCGGCGGCAAGAACAAGCTCGCGTTCCAGTACGGCGTCGGGCCGGGCACCGGCCTCGGCTATACGGGCACGCTGACGAACGACACCCGCTACAAGAGCGTGCGCGTGCTCGACGCGTTCGACTGGCAGGCGACGCGCGACTTCGGCGGGCAGGTGGTCGGCATCTGGCAGCGCGACATCGCGCCGTCGGGCGGCTCGCAGACCTGGGTGTCGATGGGCGTGCGGCCGGTGTATGCGTTCACGCACCACGTGAAGCTGCAGGGCGACCTCGGGCACGATCGCGTGACGCCGTCCGGCGGCCCGACGCGCACGCTCTTGAAGGCGAGCGTCGCGCTGACGCTCGCGATGGACCGCTCGTTCTGGTCGCGGCCGGAGTTCCGGGTGTTCTATACGTATGCGCGCTGGAACAAGGCGGCGCAGGATGCGGCGGCGCCCGGCGATCCGCTGTCGACGACCGGCGTGTTCGGCACGTCGCGCAGCGGCTCGACGGTCGGCGCGCAGGTCGAATGGTGGTGGTGAGCATGACGCAAGCACCTTGCACGACGATCGCGATGGGTGCCGACGCGATGCCGTTCTCGCGGATCGTGTTCGGGATGTGGCGGATCGCCGACTGGCGGCTGTCGCGCGGCGAGCGCCGCGCGCTGGTCGAAGCGGCGCTCGACCTCGGCGTGACGAGCTTCGATCACGCGGACATCTATGGCGACTATGCGGCCGAAAGCCTGTTCGGCGACGTGCTCGCCGATGCGCCGCAGCTGCGCGAGCGAATGCAGCTCGTCACCAAGTGCGGGATCCGCCCGGTGTCCGCGCAGCGTCCCGAGCACCGCGTCAAGCACTACGACACGGGGGCCGCGCATGTCGTCGCGTCGGTCGAGCAGTCGCTGCGCGCGTTGCGCACCGACCGGCTCGACCTGCTGCTGCTGCATCGCCCGGATCCGCTGATGGACGCCGACGAAGTCGCCGCGACCTTCGCCGCGCTCCGGCGCGACGGCAAGGTGAGATCGTTCGGGATCTCGAACTTTGCGCCGGCGCAGGCGGCGCTGCTGCAGGACCGGCTGGCCGCGCACGGGATGGCGCTCGCGACGAACCAGGTCGAATGCTCGCTGCTGCATCTCGCGCCGCTCGACGACGGCACGTTCGACCAGGCGCAGCGCTGGCGCTGCCCGCCGATGCTGTGGTCGCCGCTCGCGGGCGGGCGCGTGCTGACCGATGCGTCGCCGGCCGCCGCGCGCGTGCGCGCCTGTGCGGAGCGGATCGGCGGCGCACTCGGCGTGTGCGCGACGACGGTGCTGTTCGCGTGGCTGCTCGCGCTGCCGTGCCGGCCGCTGCCGATCGTCGGGTCGGGCCGCATCGCGGCGCTGCGCGAGGCGGTGGCGGCGACCCGGCTGACGCTCGCGCGCGAGCACTGGTTCGCGCTGCTGGAGTCGGCGCGGGGCGTGGAGGTGCCATGAGCGGCACGACCGGCAGGATCGACAACCCATGACCATCCGGGAGACACGATGAGCGAAGCGACCCTCCGCGACGATCCGCTCGCGCGCTGCATGATGCACGCGGCCGAACCGCGCCTGCTGGCCGACATCGGCGGCACGCACGCGCGCTTCGCGCTGGAAACCGCGCGCGACGGGATCGGCGGCGTGCGCGTCTATCGCTGCGGCGATCACGCCGGCATCGCCGACGCGGTGCGCGCGTTCCTGCGCGATGCCGGCGGCGCGCGGGTGCGGCATGCGGCGATCGCGATCGCCAACCCGGTGGACGGCGACTTCGTCAGCATGACCAATCATCACTGGCGATTCTCGATCGACGCGACGCGTCGCGCGCTCGGCTTCGACACGCTGCACGTGGTCAACGACTTCTCGGCGCTGGCGATGGCCGTCCCGCATTTGTCCGACGAACAGCGGCGGCCGGTCGGCGGCGGGGCGGCGGCACCCGGCGGCGCGATCGGCGTGCTCGGCGCCGGCACGGGGCTGGGCGTCGCTGCGCTCGTGCGCGCGGGCGATGCGTGGGTGCCGCTGTCCGGCGAAGGCGGGCACGCGTCGTTCGCGCCGGCCGACGAACGCGAGGATCATGTGCTGCGCCTTGCGCGCACGCGCTGGCCGCACGTGTCGTTCGAGCGGCTCGCGGCCGGGCCGGGCATCGCGGTGATCCATGCGGCGCTCGCCGCGCGCGATGCGCGTGCCGCACGCGAAACCGATTCCGCCGCGATCATCGAGCGGGCGCTTGCCGGCGACGCGCGCTGCATCGCGACGCTCGACTGTTTCTGCGGAATGCTCGGCACGTTCGCGGGCAATCTGGCGCTCACGCTCGGCGCGACCGGCGGCATTTATATAGGCGGGGGCGTCGTGCCGCGCCTCGGTGCGCTGTTCGACGCATCGCCGTTTCGCGCGCGCTTCGAGGCGAAGGGTCGCTTCGCGGGCTATCTGGCGAAGATTCCGACCTTCGTGATCACCGCGCCGCATCCGGCGTTCGCGGGCGTGTCGCGCATGCTGGCGCGCGTGCTCGGCGAGCTTGGTTGAGGCGATCGCACACTGTCTGCCGGACGTCGGTGTACTGAAAGCGTCTCGTCAGCCACACATGCCGCCCTAAGGAATGTGCCGACTGGCGGACGCTTGCGAACCCTCCTACCTTGGAGAAGACGACGCCGGCGCGTCTGCCATCGGGAGGGATCGTGACCGCACTTCAGAGGATGTGGCAGGTACTCGTCGGCAAGCCGCTCGATCCCCTCGATCCGCGCACGCGTCACGCGATCGCCGTGACGCCGCTGCTCGCGTGGGTCGGGCTCGGCGCGGACGGCCTGTCGTCGTCGTGCTACGGCCCGGAGGAGGCGTTCCTCGCGCTCGGCCATCACACCCCGCTCGCGCTGTTCCTCGCGCTTGCGACCGCCGCGACGGTGTTCATCATCGCGATCGGCTACAACCAGGTGATCGAACTGTTCCCGACGGGCGGCGGCGGCTACCGCGTCGCGACCGCGCTGCTCGGGCCGAAGCCGGGGCTCGTGTCCGGCGCGGCGCTGCTGGTCGACTACGTGCTGACCGTCGCGACGTCGCTCGCGAGCGGCGTCGACGCGTTCTACAGCATGCTGCCGGTGAGCGCGCAGGCGTTCAAGCTGACGACCGAGATCGTGCTGATCGTGCTGATGACGGGGCTCAACTTCCGCGGCATGAAGGAATCGATCCTGGTGCTGCTGCCGATCTTCATCGGCTTCGTCGTGCTGCACTTCGGGCTGATCGTCTACGGCGTGGCGGCGCACGGCGACCATCTCGCGGCGATCGTGCCCGACGCGGTGCACGAGGCGCACGGGATGTCGCAATCGCTCGGCACCTTCGTGATGCTCGCGCTGCTGATGCGCGCGTTCTCGCTCGGCGGCGGCACGTACACGGGCCTCGAGGCCGTGTCGAACAACGTGAACATGCTCGCGGAGCCGCGCGTGCCGAACGGCAAGGTGACGATGCTGTACATGTCGACGTCGCTCGCGTTCACCGCGGGCGGGATCATCCTGCTCTACATGCTGTGGCACGCGGCGCCGGTCGAAGGCAAGACGCTCAACGCGGTCGTGTTCGGCAGCGTGATCGACCAGCTCGGGCTCGGCTCGGCGTTCGCGCGGCACCTGCTGCTCGGGGCCGTGCTCGCGTTCGAGGCGGGGCTGCTGCTGGTCGGCGCGCAAACCGGCTTTCTCGACGGCCCGGCCGTGCTGTCGAACATGGCGTCCGACTCGTGGGTGCCGCGCCATTTCCGCGACCTGTCGACGCGGCTCGTGCGGCAGAACGGCATCATCGTCGTGGGCGCGTCGAGCCTGCTGATCCTGCTGTGGACGCACGGCAGCGTCGACGTGCTGGTCGTGCTGTACAGCATCAACGTGTTCCTCACGTTCAGCCTGTCGCTGCTCGGCATGAGCACCTACTGGTGGCGCCAGCGCCGCGTGGAGCGCAGCTGGTACAAGCCTTTCTTCCTGACGTCGATCGGGCTGGTCGTGACGGCGACGGTGCTCGGGATCACGCTGGTCGAGAAGTTCACGGCCGGAGGCTGGCTGACGGTGCTCGTGACGAGCGCGGTGGTCGCGGCATGCTTCCTGATCAACCGCCACTACGCGGAGACGCGCGCGCAGCTCGCGAAGGAGGATGCGCTGTTCTCGGGCGCGCCGCCGGCCGTCGACGAAGCGACGGCGCCGGGCAAGCCCGATCCGTCCCAGCCGACCGCGGTGCTGCTGGTCGGCAAGCATCGCGGGGCGAGCATGCACGCGCTGCTGTGGGTGAACCGGTTGTTCCCGGGGCACTTCCGCAACGTGATCTTCCTCGCGGTGGGCGAGGTCGACGCGAAGGCGTACGACGGGCACGAGCATCTCGAACGGCTGCGGCACACGATCACCGAGGCGCTCGACTACTACGTCGCGCATTGCCGGCGCAACGGCATCGCGGCCGATTACCGGATCGCGTTCGGCACGAACCCGGTGGTCGAGTTCATGAACCTCGCATCGGCGACGCTCGACGAATTCCCGAACAGCGTGTGCTTCGCGAGCAAGCTGATCTTCCGGCGCGTGAACTTCCTGACCGCGTGGCTGCACAACCAGACGCCCGTCGAGCTGCAGGCGCGGCTGCATGTCGAAGGCAAGCAGATGGTGCTGCTGCCGATGAATGTGGGGTAGGCGGGAGGTGGCGCAAGATGACGCGTGGCGTCAGCGCGTGTCGTTGTCCAGCCTGGCGAAGTGCTCGCGGAGCTCGGACGCCTGCTGCTCGAACACCTTCGGCTTTTTCTTCTTGAGATTCTCGAGGTTGATGAGCTTCCATTTCAGTGCCGGAAGTTCACGCAGATGCTCGTATGGCATCAAGGACCAGTCGGGCTCGGCCTGAACCAGCGATATCAGGAATCGACGATGATTCTCCGTGAGTGACGCCGGCAGTTCCCGATGGAGCCGTTCTTGCGTTGCCTCGAGCACATCCAGGCCGACGGGTTCGGCGGTCATGCCGACGAAATCGGATTCATAGGCTTCCGCCATCGAATGCATCGGTCCGAAGAGCACCTCGTGAATCGGCCTGTTATGCCCGGAGAGGTAGCCCAAGAACGCATCCACGATATCCGGGCGCAACCCGTGGCGCGAGACCAGATGCATCACGTCGAACAGATCGCGCGGATGCTGGCGGTCCAATGCGGCCACAAGCTTGCTGCCGTAGAGTTCGGCTTCATGAAGCGTCGGTACGACGATGCTGGAGCTGAAGGTGTCTTCGGCTTGCTGCGTGAGCGGGCGCCGGACCGGTTCAAGCAGCGTGCCTCGGAAGATGTAGTTGACCTCGACCTTGACCGCGGCCGTGCCGGAAATGACCACGAGCTTCACGTCATCGCCCTTCGCTTTCCCGGATGAGGAGGCGGCCGAGAACTTGGTCGCATGCCCCTCGGCCTCGATTTGCTTGCGGGTTCGATCCAGTTCCTTGTCGATCGCTTCGAGCGCTTCTTCTCGGTTCATGCTTCGATCGGTGACCACGACGTCGATATCGACGGACAGACGCGGCATGTCGTGCAGGAACAGGTTGAGTGCGGTACCGCCTTTCATCGCGAAGCGCGGCGTGTCGAAGACGATCGGTGCGATCGCGAGCATCAGCCGGACGGTGTCTACGTAGGTCGGGTTCATCACGGTTTGAGTGTGAGTCGCTTGCCGTTTTTCATCTTGTTCGACCATCGCGTGCCTTCGCCGAGGCGGTTGACATGCTTCTGAAGGTCTTGTGCCCATGGAAAATCCGCGCCCTGTCCAAGATCTCGCACCAGCCGGACGACCTTCACGCTCGTACAGTGGTGCAGCAGCATGTCCAGCGTCTTGACGCGCAGGTTGCGCAATCCGATCACCAGGTTGGTTGCTTCCTCCATCGATTGCCCTTTTCCGATGTCGCTTGCGAGCTCCAATATCGCTCGCTCCGGCACCGACACAAGTAAGTCAGGATCACCTGTAGGAAGCGCCGCCAGCCCAGACGAGTAGGGCAACGATTCGTCGAACAAGGCCGTGGTCTGGTACGTGTAGTGCATGTGCTCCGCTACCCATGAAGGGATGCGGTACGGCCTCGGGCCCCATAGAACGACCTTCTCGTTGAACGCGATATTGTGGCGAACACCTTGCCAGGCGAGGGCGGTCTTGCCGCCGACGTGGATGCCGGGGACGCGTCGGCCAAGATACGCGATGATGCCGTCTCGTGAGGGCGTGTCACCGGTCAGCAGGTAGACACCCTTCGAAAGGCGCTGCAGCCAGCCGGACTTGACCATATGCGACGCCAGGGCCGCGCTCACACCCATGTCCCGAAGCGTTTCGGAATCGATGGGGTAGCCGCGCCGGGTCTCTTGCATCAACCGCTGGACTGTTTTGTTGCTCATTGAGGGTGACTAGGGCGTTGTCTGGTTGCAGTATATATTGGAAGTATTTGATTATCTGCAATTTTTTAACGCTATCGTGCCAAATCCTGCTGTCGTGATATCGGCTTTCGCGCCGCCATCGCGGCGAATCGAGCTGCTTACTGCAACGCGTTGACCGTGCGCGCAAAATGGGCACCTCGTTTGAGAATGCGCAAAGAATTAACGCGATAGTCGCGAGGGTCTGAACGGACTTGGGCGCGGGCAGTGGGAGTGCGCAGTCTGTCGCAATGTCAACTTTGCGCCGCACTTCGGCTGGCCTTGAACACCCTCGGAACCAGCCCGCCGTAGGCCACCGAAAATCATTCATTCGTCAAAAATCTCTCCGGACAGATTTGGTAATATGCGCGCGCTTCGTCGCATCCGATCGAATAACAAACCATCCTGAGAGACTCCATGAAGAACGCAGCATCGTCCGTATTCCGCCTGCTGTCCGCCGCCGCGCTGCTGTCGCTGTCCGCGCAGGCCTTCGCCGCCGGCGATGCGCCGGGCTCGAAAGATCATCCGCTGCTCACGCGTTTCGCGGGCGCGACCATCAATGCATACTCGCAGACGGCCTTCGACGAGGCGTTCCTGCCGAACCAGCCGATCGACGACGAGAAGACGGCCAAGGGCCTGAACCTGGAAGGCAAGGTCACGCGAATCTCGTACGCGATCGGCGGCGACAAGTCGACGCTGGAAGTCGATCGCAACTATCTCGACGCACTGCAGAAGGGCGGCTTCCAGATCCTGTTCCGCTGCACGCAGGACCAGTGCGGCAAGAGCGGCGGCGGCGAGTTCCAGAGCGTCGTGATCAATTCGGGGCGGTTGCGCAAGGCGGGCGGCGGCGATGCCAATTTCGGCGACAAGCACCGCACGATCCTCGCGAAGCTGTCGCGTGCGTCCGGCGATGCGTACGTGTTCCTGCACATCATGGACGATTCCGCGTCGAACAAGCGCACGCTCGTCTACGAGGAAGTCGTCGAGGTGAAGCCGATGCAGACGGGCCAGGTCAAGGTGCTCGATTCGGGCGCGTTGCAGAAAGGGCTCGCGGCGACCGGCAAGGTCGCGCTTTACGGCATCTACTTCGATACCGACAAGGCGCAGGTCAAGCCGGAATCGAAGGCACAGCTCGACGAGATGGCGAAGCTGCTGACGGCGAACCCGGCGCTGAAGGTGTACATCGTCGGCCATACCGACAATCAAGGCCCGTTCGCGCGCAACGCCGACCTGTCGCAGAAGCGCGCCGAAGCGGTCGCGCAGGCGCTGGCGGCCACCTACAAGATCGCACCGGCGCGCCTGAGCGCGAAGGGCGTCGCGTCGCTGTCGCCGGTCGCATCCAACGGCGACGACGCGGGCCGCGCGCAGAACCGCCGCGTCGAACTCGTCCAGCAATAACCGCTGTCCCACGTCGCCGAGCACGGCCGCATCCGGTGCGGCCGCGCGGGCGCATGCCGAGCCGAAACCGAAATCATGAAACTGCTGATTGCCGCCGGGCTTGCCGGCTTTGCCATTGCTTCGTTCGCCCAAACCGTGTCGCCGGGCATGTGGCACGACGACACCGCCTATACGCTGAACGGCAAGCCGCTGCCGTCGGGCGACCCGGTGCCCGACCAGTGCCTGACCGACGCCGACGCGAAGCACATCCGCGCGACGATGGAAGCGCGCATGCGGCGCGACAACGTCGCCTGCACGATCACGCACTGGGATTACGCGGGCACGACGCTGAAGGTGGCGATGTCGTGCGCGAACGCGCAGGGGCGCGGCACGGCGAACGTCACGGGCACTGTCACGCCGACCAGCTACGACCTCAAGGGGCAGATGCGCGGCCAGCATGCGCAGGCCGGTGCGTACACGATGGCATGGACCTGGCGCGGCAAGCGGGTCGGCGACTGCCGGTAACAGGCGGGCCGGCGTCGGGTGATGCGCGACATTGATTCGGATTCCGGCATGTCCATGCACGCACGCGCGCCCGGCGCGACGCGCGGCGTCACGGATGATGATGCGTATGCGAGCGATGCGATCGCCGCGAGGAGCGGTGCAGCAGGCGCTCGCGGATCCGGTCGCGGCTGCGCCGTTCGATGAAGAACAGCAGCGCGAGCCCCAGGATCACGAGCACCACGACGATTTGCACGATGCTGTGTGCCATGTAGCCTCCGGCAGGAAGGATCGACGATCCGTGCGCGCGCCCGCGCTCACGTCAGCATCGGCACGGCTTCGATCAGCGCAATCCCGATCAGTGCGCCGATGGCGGCGCCGATCAGCCGAGGGTGCCAGCGTTCCAGGTGCATCGCGGTCAGCAACGCACCGATCAGCACCACGCCCAGCAGCACGAACACGACCAACAGAAAACCGACTTCGTAGTCGCTGTTGATGATCTCCATGACGCCTCCTCGCCCGCTGCCGGCGCGGCGCCGCGCCTCGCTGCCCTGGCGTCGCGGCAGGCCCGCGCATC
Organism: Burkholderia stagnalis; assembly: GCF_039848545.1. Taxonomy (NCBI): domain Bacteria; kingdom Pseudomonadati; phylum Pseudomonadota; class Betaproteobacteria; order Burkholderiales; family Burkholderiaceae; genus Burkholderia; species Burkholderia stagnalis. The sequence continues at coordinate 2,335,347 of NZ_CP156686.1, read as the reverse complement.
ACGGGCACGATTCCAGTATATATGTCGCGAAGTGATGCGGATGACCGGTGAAAATGTCTTCCGGCGCCCGTATCCGGCATCGCGCATGCGTGTGTGACTCGATCGATTCGGATTCGACCCCGCGACGCGCGCGCGGTGCGCAGCGCACCTGATTGGCGTAGTCTGACGAAGAACGCGGCTGCCCGGCCGCGGTCTTGCCGGCCACGTGCCGCGAGGTTCGATGCGATGCGCATGCTGCTCCGTCTGTTCGGCGTTGCCTGTTTCTGCCTGTCGACGGTCGGCGCGCGCGCGTCGCCGGCGGCCCCCGGGCCTGCGGGGCCGGAGTCGGCCGACATCGCGCCGACGACGCTCGAGAACGACGTGCACGTTTTCGTGATCCAGCGCGACGGCTCGCTCGAGGAGCACGACGATGCGACGCTGCGCGCGAACGACGCGAACGGCATCGATGCGATCGCGCAGCGCTACGTATGGTTCGACAAGGACATCGAGAAGGTCGAGCTGCTCGCGGCGGAGACGATCGACCGCGACGGCGTCGCGCACCCGGTCGGCCCGGACGCGATCCGCGACGTGCAGGAGCCGCGTTCCGCCGGCGCGCCGACGTTCCAGGACGGCGTGCTGCGCACGGTCGTGTTTCCGGGCGTCGAGGCCGGTTCGCGCACGCGCATCGCGTTTCGCAAGGTGCGGACCAAGCCGCTCAATCCCGGCTATTTCGGCTACTTCGTCGAGCCGTCGCGTGAGCCCGTCGACCACCAGCGGCTGATCTTCGACGTGCCGGCCGACATGCCGCTGCATGCCGATGCGCGCGGCTACGTCGCGCTGCCGCCGGTGACGGAGAACGGCCGCACCCGCTACACGTTCGACTATCGCCACGGCCCGTACGACCGGCTGGAGAACGGCGCGGTCGGCTATCCGACCGACGGCGACCGGCTGATGGTGTCGACGCTGCCCGACTACGCGGCGTTTGCCGCGCGCTACCGCAACGCGGCGGCGGACCCGAGCGCGAACGATCCGGCGCTCGTGCAGCTCGCGCGGGCGCTGACCGCGAACGCATCCGACCCGCATGACAAGGCGCGCGTGCTGTACGACTGGGTGCAGGCGAACGTGCGCTACGTCGCGCTGTTTCTCGGCGAGACGGCTGCCGCGCCGCACCGCGTGACCGACATCCTGCGCAACCGCTACGGCGACTGCAAGGACCACGTCGCGCTGTTCGGCGCGCTGCTCGCGGCGGTCGGAATCCGCAGCGAGCCGGTGCTGCTCAATCTCGGGGCGGTGTACACGCTGCCGTCGGTGCCGGGCTACGGCGGCGGCGCGATCAATCACGCGATCACGTGGCTGCCCGATCTCGGGCTGTACGCGGATACGACCACCGCCGGCATCGCGTTCGGCTACCTGCCGCCGATCGTGATGGACCGGCCCGCGCTGCGGGTCGACACCGGCGTGTTGTCGCGCACGCCGGCCACGCAGCCGCGCACGCGCAGCGCGCGCCTCGCGATCGACGCCGCGCGGATCGATGCGCAGCGCTACCAGTCGTACGTCGAGGACGACGGCTGGACCGCCGAACTCGAACGCACCGTGTTCCGCCGCGCGACCCGCGAGCGCATCCGGCAGCTTGCCGTCGAGCGCTTGCGGCAAAGCGGGCTGCGCGGCACCGCGCAGCTCGTCACGACCGACCGCACGGCGACCGACGGGCCGTTCGGCGTGACGATGACGGGCACGCTCGATCACGTCGTGTGGCCGGACGGCACGAGCGCGGTGCCCGCGCTGTCGAGCCTGACGGGCGGGATCGCGACGCAGGTGCAGGCATGGCTCGCGGAGCCGGTGCGCACGCAGCCGTGGGTGTGCATCGGCGGCGCGTTCAGCGAGAGCGCGCAGATCGCGTTGCCGGCGGGTGTGACCGTGACCGACCTGCCGACGGATGCGACCGTGCGCGACCGCTACGTCGACTTCGCGTCGCACTACGTGTTCGATGCGGGCGCGCGCGTCGTGCAGGTCACGCGGCGGCTGCGCGCGCATTTCGACCGGCAGGTGTGCACGCCGGACGATTACGCGGCGATGCGCGCATCGCTCGAACGGATCGAACGGGACACGCAGGCGCAGATCGTCGTGCGGGCACCGGCATCACCCACTCGCGCGGTCCGGGCGGACCGGCGCACCGGAGGCGAATCATGACGGAACGGGATTACGAGATCAGCGACCTGGCGAAGGACCTGCTGGGGCGGATCGTGCAGGGCACGCTGGCGGCTGGCTCGACGGTCGATGCCGAACAGAGCGCGGAACTGGCCGTGCGCTGCGCGACGGCGTTGATCGACCGGCTCGAGGAGCGGGCCGGCTGACGGCGGGCGGAGTCTGCGCCGTATCCATGCGCGGCCTTGACGCGCCGCAGGCGGGCGAGGGCGCGCCTGCGGCGCATCGCGGCTGCGCGCGTGCGTCGTGCAGCCGGCGTCGCGTTACCCGGCCGCTTCGGGGCTTGCCGCCGCGTCGCCTGCGGCCTCGGCGTTGCCCTCGCCGTCGGCCCGCACCGCCCCCGGCGGCTTCCCCACCACCCGCTTGAACGCGCGGCTGAACGCCGCCAGCGACCCATACCCGAGCCGATACGCGACCGTCTCGATTGGTTCGCGATCCCGCGTGATCCATTGCGCGGCAAGCCGCATCCGCAGCTCGGTCAGGTAACGCACGGGCGTCATCCCGGTCGCCGCGAGAAACCGCTCCGCGAACACCGAGCGCGACACGCCGGCCTGCGCCGCGAGCTCCGCGACGCTCCAGTTCCGCCCCGGTTCGCGATGCAGCGCGACGAGCGCGCGGCCGAGCTTCGGGTCGCGCAGCGCCTGCACCCAGCCGGTGCCGTTGCCGCATCCGCATTCGACCCAGCCGCGCACGATGAACGCGGCGACGACGTCCGCGAGCCGCGCCAGGATGCCTGCAAAACCCGCGCGTTCGGCGCGGGACTCGCGCTCCATCGCATCGAGCAGCGGCCGCAGCTCCGGATTGCGCGCGAGCAGCGTGCCGACGAACATCACCTCGGGCATCGTCGCGACGAGCGGCTGCATGCCGCCGAGATCGAGTTCCATGCAGCCGCTGAAGATCAGTGCGTCGCCGGCTTCCGCGCCGCCGTCGCCTTCGGCCTGCCGCGCGGCGCCGACCGCAGTGACCGTGTCGCAGATCTTCGCGGTCTCGAAGCCGTCGATCTCGCGGCACGGCGTGTCGGGCTCGGACACCAGCGCATGCTCGCCGCCGTTCGGCATCAGGATCGCGTCGCCGGTGTCGAGCCGGTAGGTCGCCCCGCGCGGGTCGCGCAGCAGCACGGGCCCCCGGCCGACGAAGTGGAACTGCGCGCGGCCGCGCACGTTGCCGAAGCGCATGCCGAACGGCCGCGCCACCTGGATGCGGCGGTACTGGACGCCGCTCAGGCGCATCCCGAGCAGCAGTTCGCTGACGAGGTCGTGCGTGTCGGACGGCGGGAGGTCGACGGGATCGGACATCGGTTTCGGACGATTGATCAATGTTTCCGGATTGTATGTCATAGACCGTCCTGATGTGCTGACCTTACGATGCGCAACCATTGGCACTTTTTCCGGAATCGCATCAAACATGAATCCCACCATCGAATCCGCCGGCGTCGCGGCGGGCCCGCGCGAACCCGCCTGGGGCGCCGTTTTTGCGATGACGCTCGGCGTGTTCGGGCTCGTCACCGCGGAGTTCCTGCCCGCGAGCCTGCTCACGCCGATGGCCGACAGCCTCGGCGTGACCGAGGGCGTCGCCGGCCAGGCCGTCACGGCCACCGCATCGGTCGCGCTCGTGACGAGCCTGTTCACCGCCGCCGCGACGCGCGCCATCGACCGGCGGCGCGTGCTCCTGTCGTTTACGGCGCTGCTGATCGTTTCGAACCTGGCCGTCGCGTGCGCAACGAATCTCGCGACGATCCTGGTCGGCCGCGTGCTGCTCGGCATCGCGCTCGGCGGCTTCTGGACGATGGCGACGGCCACCGCGATGCGGCTCGTGCCGACTGCGATGGTGCCGCGCGCGCTGTCGATCATCTTCAGCGGCGTGGCGGTCGCGACGATCGCGGCCGCGCCGCTCGGCAGCTATTTCGGTCACCTGATCGGCTGGCGCAACGTGTTCCTGATCGCGGCCGGGTTCGGCGTGCTCGCGCTCGCGACGCAGGTCGCGACGCTGCCGGCGATGGCGCCGTCCGGCACGACGCGGCTGCGCACGCTGGTCGACGTGCTGCGGCGGCCGACGGTCGGCCTCGGGATGTTCGCGACGATCCTCGTGTTCACCGGGCATTTCGCGTTCTTCACGTACCTGCGGCCGTTTCTCGAACAGGTCGCGGGTGTCGGCGTGAACGGGCTGTCGGCGATCCTGCTCGGCTATGGCGTGGCGAACTTCGTCGGCACGTCGCTGGCCGGCCGCGTGCTCGAGCACCGGCTGCGGCCGATGCTGATCGCGATGCCCGCGCTGATGGTCGTGCTCGGCGTCGCGCTGGTGGCGCTCGGGCGCGCACCGCTCGTCGACGCGGTGCTCGTCGCGTTGTGGGGGATGGCGTTCGGCGGCGTGCCCGTCGCGTGGTCGACGTGGGTCACGCGCACGGTGCCGGACGAGGCGGAGAGCGCGGGCGGCCTGATCGTCGCGGCGGTCCAGCTCGCGATCGCGACCGGCGCGGCCGCGGGCGGCGTGGTGTTCGACGCGAACGGCGCGAGCGGCGTTTTCATCGGCGCGGCGGTCGTGCTGGCGGTGGCGGTCGCGACGATCGTGTCGGCCGTGCCCGCGCGTGTGGGGGCCGTGTCGTAAGCGGGCGCGTCGCGCACGCCGGGCGTTACGGGCGCTCGCCCGGCGCGGCGGCCTGCGCGAGCCGGTTGATGCCTGCGGGTTCGACGATCGCCTGTGCGCCGCCGTCGCGCGCGGCCTGCAGCATGGCCCGGCCGACGCTCGGTATCGAGGGTGGGCGGTTCAGGGGAGCGCAGGCTGGTTCACGCCGACGTTGCACCGAATGCGTCAAGGTCGAGGTCCGGTCGGCTATTGGGAAGATCTCGATCGTTACCAAGAAGGGCGTACCCAGCGTAGCGGCCCACGCCGCACGCATCGCCGGCCTTTCCTGAAGCCGTCAGGCACCTTGAAATTCACTACGGACCGCTAACCCTCGCACCGCAATCCCGCCATCCCGCCGGCGCCTTTTGCACGCGGCCACACTGTTCTGTCCCCCAACTTCCGCACCATTCGTCCGCCACAGGGCAAAATACGGGTTTTCCGCACCCCGCGAGGGGGCCCGGAATCGCGCTCCGGGCATCGGCCGTGCGCATTTCGCGCCCCGCGCCCGGCGCCCCAGGCAAGATCGCCCGCCGCATGGCGGGCCCACAGGAGTCCAAGCCACATGCCCGAATCCAATCTGTCGTTCTTCGGCCGGCTGTCGCTTGCCGTCGGCACGTTCTTCTCCGTGCTCGGCAACCGCGAATTCGCCGCCGGCGTGCTGCGCGTGCGCGACGGCGCGCCCGTTGCCGCGCAACCGGCGCCGGCCGCCGCGCCTGCGCCCGTGCCCGCGCCGGCTGCCGTGCCCGTGAAGGCGCCCGAGCTGCGCGAAGCGAGCCCGCAGGCCGCGCTGCAACTGCTCGGCCTGCTGCAGCGCGACGCACGCTTCATCGACTTCGTGCAGGAAGACATCGCCGGCTACACGGACGCCGACATCGGCGCGGCCGCGCGCCTCGTGCACGACGGCTGCCGCGCCGCGCTGCGCGAGCACTTCACGATCGTGCCGGTGCGCGACGAAGCCGAAGGCAGCCGCGTGACGCTGCCGGCCGGCTTCGACGCGACGGCCGTGCGCGTGACCGGCAACGTCGTCGGCGCCGCGCCGTTCACGGGCACCGTCAGCCATCGCGGCTGGCGCGTCTCCGACGTGCGCCTGCCGAAGCTGACCGGCAGCCACGACGCCTCCGTGATCGCCCCGGCGGAGGTGGAACTGTGAGCGACGCACGCTATTCGATCGGCATCGATCTCGGCACCACCCACTGCGCGCTGTCGTACGTCGACACGGCCGCGAGCGACGGCGAGAAGGTCGAGCAGCAGGTGCTGCCGATCGCGCAGCTCACCGCGCCCGGCGCGCTGGAGTCGCGCGACCTGCTGCCGTCGTTCCTCTACCTGCCGCATGAAAGCGAGCTGACGCAGGGCGACCTGACGCTGCCGTGGACGGCATCGCGCAACTTCGCGGTCGGCGAAATGGCGCGCAGCCGCGGCGCCGGCACGCCGATCCGCCTCGTGTCGAGCGCGAAGAGCTGGCTGTGTCACCCGGGCGTCGACCGCCGCGCGGCGATCCTGCCGAGCGATGCGCCGCCCGAGGTGTCGCGCGTGTCGCCGCTCGAAAGCTCGATCCGCTACCTGACGCACCTGCGCGAAGCATGGGACCACGCGCATCCGGACGCGCCGTTCGTCGACCAGGACGTGACGGTGACGATCCCCGCGTCGTTCGACCCGGCCGCGCGCGAGCTGACGGCCGAGGCCGCGCGGGCCGCCGGCTATACGCGCATGACGCTGCTCGAGGAGCCGCAGGCGGCGCTCTATAGCTGGATCCAGAAGAGCCAGGGCGGCTGGCGCAAGCAGGTCAACGTCGGCGACCTGATCCTGTGCGTCGACGTCGGCGGCGGCACGACCGACCTGTCGCTGATCGCGGTGGTCGAGCGCGACGGCAACCTCGAACTACATCGCGTCGCGGTGGGCGAGCACATCCTGCTCGGCGGCGACAACATGGACCTCGCGCTCGCGCACGTGGTCGCGCGCAAGCTCGCGACGCAGGGCACGCAGGCCGACCCGTGGCAGCTGCGTGCGCTCACGTACGCGTGCCGCGCCGCGAAGGAGACGCTGCTGTCCGACCCGTCGACCGATGCGGTGCCGCTCGTCGTGCCGAGCCGCGGCTCGAAGCTGATCGGCGGTTCGATCCGCACCGAGCTGACCCGCGCGGAACTCACGCAGACGATCCTCGAAGGCTTCTTCCCGCACGTGGACGCAGCGGCGCGCCCGGTCAGCCGCGCGCGCGTCGGCCTGACGCAGCTCGGCCTGCCGTATGCGCAGGACGCGGGCATCACGCGCCACCTCGCCGCGTTCCTCGGCCGCCAGGTCGCGGCGCTCGACGCGCTGGACGGCGTGCAGCGCACGCTGCCGCCGGGCGCGACGTTCCTGCATCCGACCGCGGTGCTGTTCAACGGCGGCGTGTTCAAGTCGTCGCTGCTGACGCAGCGCGTGCTCGACACGCTGAACGGCTGGCTCGGATCGGAAGGCGCGGCGCCCGCCCGCCTGCTCGGCGGCGCGGATCTCGACCTCGCGGTCGCGCGCGGCGCCGCGTACTACGGCTATGTGAAGCGCGGCCGCGGCGTGCGCATTCGCGGCGGCACGGCGCGCGCGTACTACGTCGCGATCGAATCGGCGATGCCGGCGGTGCCGGGGCTCGAGCCGCCGGTGCAGGCGCTGTGCGTCGCGCCGTTCGGCATGGAGGAAGGCACGAACGCGGCGCTGCCGCCGCAGGAGTTCGGCCTCGTCGTCGGCGAGCCGGTGCATTTCCGCTTCTTCGGATCGTCGGTGCGCCGCCAGGACCAGGTCGGCACGCTGCTCGACTACTGGTCGCCGGAGGAGCTGCAGGAGCTCGAGGAGATCCAGGCGACGCTGCCGGCCGACGGCCGCTCCGTCGGCGAGATCGTGCCGGTGAAGCTGCACGCGCGCGTGACCGAGGCCGGCACGCTCGAACTCGAAGCGATCCCGAGCGGCACCGACGAGCGCTGGAAGGTCGAGTTCGACGTGCGCGGCACCGCCTGAGCGCGATGAAGCGTTATACGGTCGGCATCGACCTCGGCACCAGCAACACGGTCGTCGCGTACGTCGAAGCGGGATCGGATGCGATCCGCGTGTTCGACGTCGAGCAGCTCGTCGGCCCCGGCGAGGTCGGCGCGCAGCCGCTGCTGCCGTCGGTGCGCTATCACCCGGCGCCCGGCGAGTTGCCGGCGGAGGCGTTGCGGCTGCCGTGGCAGGCGAGTGAAGCAGCCGGTGAAGGCAGCCCGCTGCCCGCCGTGATCGGCCGCTATGCGCGCGCGCTCGGCGCGCAGGTGCCGGGCCGGCTCGTCGCGAGCGCGAAGAGCTGGCTGTCGCACGCGTCGGTCGACCGGCTCGCGCCGATCCTGCCGTGGGGTGCGGCCGACGGCGTCGACAAGGTGTCGCCGGTCGATGCGAGCGCGAGCTACCTCGCGCACGTGCGCGACGCGTGGGACGCGCATTTCCCCGACGCGCCGCTTGCCGAGCAGGACGTGATCCTCACCGTGCCCGCGTCGTTCGACGACGGCGCGCGCGCCTTGACGGTCGAAGCCGCGCGCCTCGCGCGGCTGCCCGCGCTGCGGCTGCTCGAAGAACCGCAGGCCGCGTTCTACGACTGGCTGTACCGCCACCGCGCGTCGCTGCGCGACACGCTCGCCGGTGCGCGGCGCGTGCTGATCTGCGACGTCGGCGGCGGCACGACCGACCTCACGCTCGTCGACGTCGCGCTCGGCGACGACGGCGAGCCCGCGCTCACGCGGATCGGCGTCGGCAATCACCTGATGCTCGGCGGCGACAACATGGATCTCGCGCTCGCGCGGCTCGTCGAGCCGCGCCTGACCGAGCCCGGCGCGCGGCTGTCGGCCGCGAGCCTGTCGCAGCTCGTCGAGCGCTGCCGCGCCGCGAAGGAGCGCCTGCTCGGCGCCGACGCGCCCGACTCGGTCACGGTCACGCTGCTCGGCGCGGGCAGCCGCCTGATCGGCGGCGCGCGCTCGGCGGAGCTGACGCGGCAGGAAGTCGAGCAGATCGTCGTCGACGGTTTCTTCCCGCAGGTCGCGGCCGACGAACTGCCGCGCCGCGCGCGCAGCGCGATCGTCGAATTCGGCCTGCCGTATGCGAGCGATGCGGCCGTCACGCGGCACGTCGCCGCGTTCCTCGCCCGCCATGCGGACGGGCCGCTGCCCGACACGCTGCTGCTCAACGGCGGCGTGTTCCGCGCGGGCGCGCTCGCCGGCCGCCTGGCGCAGACGCTCGGCGGATGGCGCGGCCAGCCGCTCAACGTGCTGCACAACGCGCATCCGGACATCGCGGTCGCGCGCGGCGCGGTGGCGTACGGCCTCGCGCGCGCGGGGCATGCGCCGCGCATCGGCGGCGGCTCGGCGCGCAGCTACTTCCTGGTGCTCGACGACGGCGACGCCGAACCGCGCGGCGTGTGCCTGCTGCCGCGCGGTACCGAAGAGGGCCACGAGATCCGGCTGGAGGGCCGCACGTTCGCGCTGCGGCTCGGGCAGCCGGTGCGCTTCCACCTCGTGTCGACGGTGGCCGACACCGCGTACCGGCCGGGCGATCTGGTGACGCTCGGCGACGGCGATTTCGTGCGGCTGCCGCCGATCGCGACCGTGGTCGGGCGGCAGGATGCGCGCGACGCACGCGAGACGCCCGTGAAGCTCACGGCGTCGCTGACCGAGGTCGGCACGCTCGAAATGCACTGCATCGCGACGGATGACGCGGCGCGGCGCTGGCGCCTCGAATTCCAGCTGCGCGGCGACGCGGCGACGCAAGGCGACGCGGATACGCCCGCGCGGCATCCGCAACTCGACCAGGCGATCGAGCTGATCGACCGCTCGTTCGGCGGCCGCTCGGCGGACGTCACGCCGAAGGACACGCGCCGGCTGCGCGCGCAGCTCGAACAGCTGCTCGGCCCGCGCGACGAATGGGACGTGGCGCTCGCGCGCGAGCTGTTCGACGCGTTGCTCGCGCGCGCACGGCGGCGGCGGCGTTCGGCCGACCACGAACGCGCGTGGCTGAACCTTGCCGGCTACTGCGTGCGCCCGGGTTTCGGGCATCCGCTCGACGCGTGGCGCATCGAGCAGCTGTGGCCGCTGTTCGACGACGGCATCCAGTACGTGAACGACGGCCAGGTGTGGTCCGAATGGTGGACGCTGTGGCGGCGCGCGGCGGGCGGGCTCGACGACGATGCGCAGGCGCAGGTGCGCGACGCGATCGCGTTCCTCGAACCCACCGACGGCAAGCGGCGCAAGCTGCCGTTCGATCCGGCCAAGGTCGGCCCGGCCGACATGACGCGGCTGTCGGCGTCGCTCGAACGGTTGCCGGTCGAGCGCAAGATCGAACTCGCGGAGCGGCTCGTCGCGCTGCTGCAGAAGCCGGCCGACAGCGCGCTGGGCGCGTGGGCGATCGGCCGCATCGGCGCGCGCCAGCCGTTCTACGGCAGCGCGCACGGCGTGGTGCCGGCCGACGTCGCCGCGCGGCTGCTCGACGCGCTGTTCGCGCTCGACTGGAAGCAGGTGGAGCCGGCCGCGTTCGCGGCGGCCCAGATCGCGCGCATGACGGGCGACCGCTCGCGCGACCTGCCGCCCGACCTGCGCGACGCGGTGATCCGCCGGCTCGCGGCCGCGAACGCGCCGGCGGCGTGGCTCGACCGGGTGCGCGAGGTGGTGGCGCTCGACGTCGACGACACGGTGCGCGTGTTCGGCGAATCGCTGCCGGCCGGGTTGAAGCTGATCGCCGGCTGAGCGCGCACCGGCGGCCGCGTCACATCTTCACGACGTCGAGCAGCGGCATGCCCGCGACCGAGCACACGATGCTCTTCTCGGCGGGGCCCGCGAGATCGGCGATCTCCGGCGTGCACACGCCGTCGCCCGCGAGGAGCTTCGCGCCGATCGCGAGCTGCGCGGCCTGCCGCGCGAACAGCCCGCCCGTCGCGTCCATCCCGCCGTACACGATCACGTCAGGCCGCTGCCCCTTGATCTTCGTGAGGATCGCGCGGAAGTCGATCGTCTTGTCGGTGCCCGCGTCGCGCGACACCACCGTCATGCCGAGCGCCTTCGCCTGCCGCTCGAACCGGCTCGCGAGCCACTGGCCGTACGCAGTCGAATCGTCGACGATCGCGACGCGCCGCGTCTTCAGCGCGCGCCGTTCTCGTCGTCCTTGCCGAGGTGCGCGACGCCGCCGGTCAGCGGCGCGGCCAGCCCGATCCTGACGAGTGGATCGGCCGCGTGCGCGGCGGGCATGAGCGTGGCGGCGCAGGCCAGGCCGAGCGCGGCCAGGGGCGAGCGGGGGCGAATCGTGTGACGCATCGGTATCTTCAATCGTTTTTTAGAGAGAAGGGGCGGCGCAGCGTCAGCCGTGCCGGCGCGCGAGGTGGATGCCGGCCAGCATGCAGCGCACCGAGCCGCCGGCCAGCTCGATCGTCGGCACGTCGAGCGGCAGCAACCGCGCCGAGCGCTCGATCAGCTTGCGCTGGCGCAGCGTCAGGCAGTCGGCCGCGCGCCGCGACAGCGCGAGCACGCGTCCATCGCGCCCGGACAGCTCCAGCGCGTTGCCCGCGAAATCCCCGATCTGCGACGGCTCGAGCGCGATCACCGTGCGGCCGGTTTCCGACAGACGGCGCCGCACGTCGTCGCGCCGGCCCGGATCGCTGATTAGGTCGAGCCCGACCAGCGCGAACCCGGTCGCGACGCTCATCATCACGTTGGTGTGATAGATCGGGCGGCCGTGCGCGTCGGCGGTGTCGAAGCAGATCGGCTCGAAGTTGAAGTGCGTGCAGAAGCGTTCGAGCGCGACCGGGTCCGCGCGCCGCGAACGCGCGGCATAGGCGACGCGCGCGACGTGGTCGAGCACCATCGCGCCGGTGCCTTCGAGGAACACGTCGTCGTATTCGAGGCCCGAGTAGTCGATCACGTCCTGCACCCGGTATTCGGCCTTCAGCATCTCGATCACGTCCGCGCGCCGCTCGCGGCGGCGGTTCGGGCTCGTCATCGGATACAGCGCGACGTGCCCGCCCGGGTGCGTCGAGAACCAGTTGTTCGGGAACACGGAGTCGGGCGTGTCGCGTTCACCGTGGTCGTCGAACACGTGCACGCGCACGCCGGCGTCGGTGAGCCGCTGCGCGGCGGCGGTGACTTCGTCGCGCGCGGCGGCGGACACGCGCGCGGGCGCGCCGTCGTGCTCGCCGAGCGCGGCGCCCGTGCGCTGGAAGGCGTTGTCGGCCGCGGTTTGCGGGTTCGGCAGGAAATGGTGCGGCCGGATCATCACGACGGCGGCCGGTGCCTGAATCGATACGAGGTTCATCGCAAGCAGAGCGCAGGGAAAAGGGCGGTGCAGCGCGCGGGCCGCACCGGCTCGGGTCAGCGCGCGAGCGCGGCGACGGCGTCGGCGACGAAGGCGGCCTGACCGTGCGCGAGCGCGGACGGATCGTCGATCAGCGCGAACAGGTTCTTCGGGTCGACGGCCGGCGGGATCAGCGCGATCTCGACGCCCGCGTGGTGCTGCTGCGCAAGCGAATACAGGTAGCGCAGCGCCGAGTAATCCTCGAGCGCGAAGCCGACCGAGTCGAACACGGTGACCTGCCCGGCGCTTTCGCGGCCGGCCGCTTCCTGCTGCAGCACGCGCCACAGTTCGATCACGGGAAAATCGGCCGGCAGCTGCTGGATGTCGCCCTCGATGCGCGACTGCGGCTCGTATTCGACGAACACGCGCGCCACGCGCAGTACGTCCGCATGCAGCTCGGTCTTGCCGGGGCAATCGCCGCCGACCGCGTTCAGGTGCATGCCCGGCTCGATCATGTCCGGCGTGATGATCGTCGCGTAGGCCTTGTCGGCGGTGACGGTCGTCACGATGTCCGCGCCGCGCACCGCGTCGGCGGTCGAGGCGGCGCGCACCACGCGCAGCGCCGGATACGCGGCGAGGTTGCGCACGAGCTTGTCGGTGGCGAGCGGATCGACGTCGAACAGGCGGATCTCGTCGATGCCGAGCAGCGCGTGGAACGCGATCGCCTGGAATTCGCTCTGCGCGCCGTTGCCGATCAGCGCCATCGTGCGCGCGTCGGCGCGCGCGAGCGCCTTGGCGGCGAGCACCGACGTCGCGGCGGTGCGCAGCGCGGTGGTCAGCGTGAGCTCGGCGAGCAGCAGCGGGTAGCCCGTGTCGACTTCCGCGAGCGCGCCGAACGCCATCACCGTGTGCATGCCGCGCGCCGCGTTGACGGGGTGGCCGTTCACGTACTTGAACGCGAACAGCGACGCGTTCGCGACCGGCATCAGCTCGATCACGCCGTCGCGCGAGTGGCACGCGACGCGCGGCGACTTGTCGAAATCGGCCCAGCGAAGGTAGTCGGCATGCAGCGTATCGACGAGTTCGTTCAGGAAGCGCGTGACGCCGGTTTGCGCGATCAGCCGGGCGGTGGCGGGAACGTCCAGGAAGCGGGTCATGAGGGTGTCTCCGGTGATGGATGCGGCGTAACGGGCCGCTCGATGGAGACATTATTTCCGGGGCGCCGGCCAACAAAAAGACAGCAAAACTGGCGGATTCATCACCAAACTTTGCAAAATGCCAGCCGCATGTGGCAATGTGATCGAATCCCGCGGGTCAAGCGCGGCGGCGCGCGGCCGGCTTGCGCGGCGAGGGCATTTCACAGGAGAGGGACATTCGATGATTACGCTCGACGACGTCGACCGTCAGCTCATTGCGCTGCTGCGCGACAACGCGCGGCTGTCGGTGGTCGCGCTCGCGAAGCAGCTGCGCGTCGCGCGCGCGACCGTGCAGAACCGGCTGACGCGGCTGGAGAAGCACGGGGTGATCGTCGGCTATACGGTGCGGCTGAAGCCGGCCGCCGAACGGCACCGGATTCGCGCGCTGATGTCGATCGCGGTGGAGGGCAACCGCGCGGCGGAGGTGGTCAAGGTGCTGCGCGGGCATCCGAACGTCGCGACGATTCATAGTACGAACGGGCGCTGGGATCTGGTCGCGGAGCTGAATGCGGATTCGCTCGAGAACTTCGATCGTGTGCTGGGGGCGATCCGGTTGATCGACGGGATCGCGAATACGGAGACGAGTATTTTGTTGTCGGCGCATAAGGCGTGATGCGAGCGCCGGACGGCTGAACACGTCCGAGCGCTGACGCAGGATTTCCGGCAGGTGCATCAGCAGCAGGTAACAGTCCGACGTGTTCGCGTACGGGTCGTCATGCGACCTCCTTCGACGCGTATCTCGGCCATCGGCGTCGGGATCTGCTGGACGAGCCGACGATGGGCCTGTCGCCGCTCTATGTCGACAAGATGCTCGAACTGATCGATGCGATCAACCGGCAGGGCGTGACGATCGTCATCCGATTTGCTCCGAGAAACCCCGTCGTTTAGAGCGAGGAGTGAAACGAGTGCGGCCGAGTGGCCGATTCTCCCAAACTTGAAGCACACGCGAGCCTATGACATGGTGTGAGGCATGGATATCAAGCGCGCCTACCGATTCCGGTTCTACCCGACGCCCGAGCAAGCAACGATGCTTGCCCGGACGTTCGGGTGTGCGCGCTTTGTGTATAACCGCATGCTGCAGATGCGCACCGATGCGTGGCAGCAGCGCCAGGCACGTGTCGGCTATCACGAAACCTCCGCCGCGCTCACCGCGCTGAAGAAAACGCCCGAACACGGTTGGCTGAACGAAGTCAGCTCCGTGCCGCTCCAGCAGGCGTTGCGCCACTTGCAGACGGCGTTTGCGAACTTCTTCGCCAAGCGCGCCCAGTACCCGAACTTCCGGCGCAAGGACGGTGCGCAATCGGCCGAGTACACGGCGAGCGCGTTCAGATGGGATGGCACGTCGCTGAAGCTGGCGAAGATGAATGCGCCGCTTGCGATCCGCTGGTCGCGCAGGATTCCGTCGGGGGCGAAGCTGACCACTGTCACGGTGTCGAAGGACACCGCAGGCCGATACCACGTATCGCTGCTTTGCGACGACGTGGTTTCTGCAAAATCCGCAGCAACCGGCAAGGTCGGCATCGACTTCGGGTTGACAGATTTTGTCGTTCTTTCGACGGGCGAGAAGATCGCGGCGCCGAATGCGTTTCGCAAGAACGAAGCCAGGCTCGCCAAGTTGCAACGACGGCTGGCAAGGAAGCAAAAGGGTTCGGCCAATCGCAGGAAGGCGAGACTCAAAGTCGCACGGATGCATGCCAGGACGGCAGATTCGCGCAGGGATTTCCTGCACAAGCTTTCGACACGGTTGATCAACGAAAACCAAGTGATCGCGATCGAAAGTCTTGCCGTCCGCCACATGCTGAAGAATCGAGGGCTCGCGAAATCGATCGGCGATGCGGGCTGGTCGGAATTCGTGCGGCAACTGACGTACAAGGCCAAGTGGTACGGCCGCACGTTGATCGGGATCGATCGCTGGTATCCCTCCAGCAAGCGATGCGCCGATTGCGGGCACACCGTAGCCCGCCTGCCGTTGAAAGTGCGCGCCTGGGACTGTCCGGGATGCGGAATAACGCACGACCGCGACATCAACGCCGCGCGCAACGTTTTGGCCGCCGGACTGGCGGTGTCAGCCCATGGAGAAAGCGTAAGTCCCATGTCTCTTTGAGGCGATGTCGGGTCGCATTCAGTGAAGCGGGAATCGCCTTCCTTTCGGGAGGAGAGCAGTCAAGGTCGAGCAGAACGCGAGCCTCGCGCTCGAGATCGCGCATTACGGCTATGTGCTGCAGACGGGGCGCGTCGTGCTGGAAGGCGCGGCGAAGTCGCTGCTCGGCGACGAGCGGGTGCGCGATGCGTATCTCGGCGGGGAAGCGGTGGCGGTGTAGCGGGGCGCTTACGCCTTCACGTCTTCAGGCCTTCACGTCGCCCGCGCCCCGCGCGCGCGGAAACGTCAGCACGACCGCGAACCCGCCCTGCGGCGGGAACGCGAAGCCGACCCGCCCACCGTGCGCCTTCATCACTTCCTGCACGATCGCGAGCCCGAGGCCCGACCCCGTGCGCCGCCCGGCGCCGTCGGGTTCGAGCCGCACGAACGGCTGCAGCGCGGCGTCCCACTGTTCGCGCGGAATCCCGCGGCCGTTGTCGGCGACGCTCAGCGTCACCGACTCGCTCGTGCTGGCCACCGACACGACGATGTCGTCCGCGTGGCCGTGCAGCAGCGCGTTGTGCAGCACGTTCGACAGCGCTTCCTGCAGGCTGATCGCGTCGCCGTCGATCCACGCGTGCGGCGTGTCGCTGTCGAACGCGACCGCCACGTCGCGCGCGTCGGCGAGCGGAATCGTGCGCCCGAGCACTTCCTTGGCAATCCCGACCAGTTCGACCGGCTGCAGCGGCACGGCCTCGATGCGGTGGATCACCATCGCGTGGTTCAGCAGTTGACCGGTGAGCCGGCCGACGTCCGCGCAGGTCGCGCGCAGCGCGTCGAGCCGCGCGGCATGGCGCGCGGGGTCGGCTTCGCTGTCGAGCAGCTCGATCTGCGCGTCGAGGCGCGCGAGCGGCGTGCGCATCTGGTGCGCGGCGTCGGCGATGAAGCGCTGCATCGCGGTGATCCGCTCCGCGAGGCGGCGCATCAGCCCGTTGATCGCGCCGATGATCGCGTCGATCTCGCTCGGCGTGTCGACGGCCACCGGGCGCAGGTCGGCGGGGTCGCGCGCGGCGATGATGGTCTCGATCTGCGCGAGCGGCCGCAGGCCGCGCCGGATCGCCAGGCCGCTCGCACCGATCGCGAGCACGCTCATCAGCAGGATCAGCGTCCACACCTTGAAGCTCATGTCGTTCGTCAGCGCCTGCCGCGCGTTCGTCGTCTGCGCGACGGTGACGAGCGCCCAGCCGGGCGTGCTTTCCTCGGGCATGTAGCGCGCGATGGTCGCCATCCGGATCCGCGCGTGCTGGTAGGTGCCGTTCGCGAACGCGGGGCCGAGCTTCGCGGCGGCGAGCGTCGCGGGGCTCGCGAGGTCGTGGTAGCCGGCCACGACCACGCCGCGCGAGTCGACGACCTTGTAGTACACGAGGTCGTAGCGCGACAGCGTCGACAGCGCGGCAACCGGCGGATTCAGCGCGAGCACGCCGCCTTGAACGTAGAGGTTTTCCGCGACCTGGATCGCCGCGCCGGCGAGCAGCTGGTCGTACGCGCGTTCGGCGGCGACGCCCGCGTAGTAGCGCGCGATCGCCGCGAGCGCGAGCGCGCCCGACGCGACGACGAGCGCGATGAACAGCAGCGTGCGCCCGAACAGCGTCTTCGGGAACCAGTCAGTGCGTCGCAATCTGGTACCCCATCCCGCGCGCGGTGCGGATCTCGACCGAGCTGCCCGTGAGCTTTCTGCGCACGCGCGTCACGTATTGCTCGACCGCGTTCGCGCTCGGCTCGTTGCCGAAGCTGAACAACTGGTTCAGCAATTCGTCCTTCGAGAAGATCCGCTGCGGCCGGCTCGCGAGGATCTCGAGCAGCGCGAATTCCTGGCGCGACAGCGACAGCGGCCGGCCGTCGAGCTCGGCGAGGCGGCTGCTGCGGTCGATGCGCAGGCCGCCGAGGGTCAGCACGTCGTTCGCGTGGCCGCTGTTGCGGCGCAGGAGCGCCTGCACGCGCGCTTCCAGCTCGCGGTAGTCGAACGGTTTCACGAGGTAGTCGTCCGCGCCGAGCCCGAGGCCGCTCACGCGGTCGTCGATCGCCGAGCGCGCGGTGACGAGCAGCACCGGCGTCGTGCTGCCCGACGCGCGCAGGTTGCGCAGGATCGCGAAGCCGTCCATCGCGGGCAGCATCACGTCGAGCACGACGAGGTCGAAGCGCTCGACGCCGAGCAGGCTGTTCGCCGTCGCGCCGTTCGTTTCGAGGTCGACCGCGTGGCCGAGCCGCGTCAGGCGGCTGCGGATCGCCGCGCCGATTTCCGCGTCGTCTTCCGCGACGAGAATGCGCATGGTGCTGGCCTGCTTCGGTTCGATTGGGTTACGGGTTTTCCCGGGGGCGGGATGTCAGCATTTTCTCAGACTCGCTCGATAACCTGTGCTTGAGCCGAGGATGGCAGAGACGGCATTAATACCAGAGGAGACGGCAACATGCAGCAGGCAATCACCGAAGCGGGCGCGCCCGCATGACGCCGTCGCTGCGCCGTCGCGCATTCGTCGCCGCCGGGCTCGGCGCGGCGCTCGCGCCCGCGCTCGTACTGTCGAAGCCGCGCACGGTGCGGATCTCGAAAGGCTATGGCGTGCTGTACCTGCCGCTGCTCGTGATGGAGAAGCAGCGGCTGTTCGAACGGCATGCGGCGAAGCACGGCGTGCGCGACGTCAGCGTCGACTGGGTGCTGCTCGACGGCGGCAATTCGGTGAACGACGCGATGATGGCCGGCACGCTCGATTTCGCGGGCGCCGGCGCGCCGGGCTTCATCGAGCTGTGGGCGCGGGCGCGCGGCATTCCGAACGTCGAGGTGATCGGCATCAGCGGGCTGTCGACCACCTCGCTGTCGCTGAACGCGAACCGCCCCGGGCTGACGTCGCTGCGCGATTTCACGCCGGCCGACCGGATCGCGGTGCCGGGCATCCGCACGTCGCTGTCGGCGGTCGTGCTGCAGATGGTCGCGGCCAAGCTGCTCGGCCGGCCGCATTTCGCGCAGCTCGATTCGATCACCGTGAACCTGCCGCATCCGCAGGCGATGCAGGCGCTGATCCGGCGCGAGCACGGCGTCACCGCGCACTTCACGTCGCCGCCGTTCTCGACGCTCGAGCTGCGGCAGCCGGGCATTCATCGCGTCGTCAGTTCGGTCGACGTGCTCGGCCCGCTGACGCTCGACGTCGTGTTCGCGCCGAAGCGGCTCGTCGACACCGAGCCCGCGCTCGCGGCCGCGTTCCTCGGCGCGCTCGACGATGCGAACCGCGCGATCGCGCAGGACCCGCGCGCGGCGGCCGCGATCTACGCCGCGTCGTCGGGCGTCGGCGTGTCGCACGACGACGTGATGCAGATGCTCGCCGCGCCCGAGACGCGTTTCTCGGTGAAGCCGAACCAGTTGATGGACTACGTCGAATTTCTCTACATGGCCGGCACGATCAAGGCAAAGCCGCGCGCGTGGACCGAGATGTTCACGCCGATGCTCGGCGAATTCCGCCCGTCGTAGGCGAACGCCCGAGCGCATACAACCGAAATCAAGGAGGAGCATGCTGTGAACGCCACCGAAACCCTGGACCCCGCGTCCGCCGAAGAACGGCAGGTCATGTCGAAGATGGCGCGGCGCCTGTTGCCGATCCTCGTCGTGATGTTCCTGATCGCGTTCATCGACCGTCAGAACGTCGGCTTTGCGAAGCTGCAGATGGTGCACAGTCTCGGCATGACGGAGGCCGCGTTCGGCCTCGCGTCGTCGCTGTTCTTCATCGGCTACCTGCTGTTCGAGGTGCCGAGCACGCTCGCGCTGCATCGCTACGGCGCACGCGTGTGGCTCGCGCGGATCATGCTGACCTGGGGCCTGATTACCGTGCTGATGGGCTTCACGACGTCGATGCCGGTGTTCTGCGGGCTGCGCTTCGCGCTCGGCATCGCCGAGGCCGGTTTTTATCCGGGCGTCATCTACTACCTGACGCTGTGGTTCCCGCAGAGCTACCGCGCGAAGGTGCTCGGCATCTTCACGCTCGGCAGCGCGCTCGCGAACATGCTCGGCTCGCTGGTCGGCGGCTGGCTGCTGAGCCTGAACGGCGTGTGGGGGCTCGCGGGCTGGCAATGGGTATTCGTGGCGACGGGCATCCCGGCGGTGGTGGTCGCGATCGTCGTGTTCCGCGTGCTGCCGGCATCGTATCGCGACGCGCGTTTCCTCGACGAGCGCGAGAAGCAGGTGGTGGCGGCCGCGCTCGAACGCGAGCAGCCCGCGCACGCGGAACATGGGCAGCCGTGGAAGGCGCTGCTCGATCCGCGCGTGATGCTGTTCGCGGCGACCTACATGCTGATGTCGACGTCGCTGTATGGCGTGACGTACTGGCTGCCGACGCTCGTGAAGTCGTTCGGCGTGTCGAGCAGCACGAACGGCCTGCTCAGCATGCTGCCGTGGGCGCTGGCCGTGCTGCTGCTGGTCTGGCTGCCGTCGAAGCTGCGCCGCGCGAAGAGCATCCTGCGCACGATCGCGATCGTCGCGGCGCTCGGCGCGCTCGGGTTCCTGCTGAGCCTCGTGCTGCCGTCGACGCCGCTGCGCTTCGTCGCGCTGGTGCTCGGCGGCGCGTGCATCCCGCTGCTGTATCCGTGCTTCTGGTCGATGCCGCCGCGCTACTTCACCGGCGCGCGCGCGGCGGCGAGCGTCGCGGCGATCAACTCGATCGGCAACCTCGGCGGCTTCTTCAGCCAGAACCTGATGCCGTTCGCGGGGAAGGTGACCGGCACCGCGTTCGGGCCGATGATCGTGCCGATCGTGTGCCTCGCGTTGCTTGGGGCCGGTGCGCTGGTTGCGTGGACGCGGTCGGAGCGGGGGATGGTGACGGTGGGGGTGTGAGGGGGCGGGGCGCGTGTCGGTCGGCACGCCTCGGCTGCAGGGCCCGCCGGACGATTCGGCACCGGCACGACGGTATGCCGATCGGACGACTGCGCATCCATCAGCCGATGTGCTACCATGCATTACAAATGTAATGCAGGAGGATGCGATGAAAACCGCGACCATGCCGGCCCTGCGCGTCGATCCGGAATTGCGCGACGCGGCCGAATCCGTGCTGGACGAGAACGAAACGCTATCGGCGTTCATGGAAGCGGCGTTGCGCGACGGCATCGCGCGTCGGCGATTCCAGCGGGAGTTCATTGCCCGCGGCCTTGCGTCTCGTGATGAAGCGCGTCGCACCGGCGAGTATTTCGACGCTGACGAAGTGCATGCAGAACTTGAAGGGATGCTGAACGCCTCGCGCATGGCGAGGAAAGCAGTTTGAGATATCAGGTGCGATACACGCGCGCGGCGCGTGAGGACCTGATGCGGTTGTACAGGTTTTTGCTCGAGCCGGATGCGCAAGCCGCGGCACGGGCGTTGGAAGCGATCGGGCAGGGTGTTTCCGTGCTGCGAAATTTTCCGTTCAGTTGCCGAAAGGCCGATGCCGCGAATCCCTTCTTGCGTGAGCTGATCATCTCGTTCGGGGCATGGGGCTACGTGATGCTGTTCGAGATCGAGTACTCGGAGCAAGTGACCATTCTGGCAGTCCGACATCAACGGGAAGACGACTACCATTGACGGAAGGCAGTCGTGCTGCCGATTGCCGCCATGCATCCCATTCGTGCCGTTGATCGCGCGGCCGCGTTCGGTTCCGCGCCTACCGCCACCTCCGCTAATCCGCGTGTCCTGTCGTGGGCCCACCGACCGTGAACGCCACCTGCGCCCCATCGAGCGGAATCCGCACCGACACCCTCGTCCCCTTTCCCGGCGCGGTATCGATCGTCAACATCCCCCCCACCAGATACGCCCGCTCGCGCAGCCCGACGAGCCCGAACGAGGTCGGCTTGCGCGGATCGCCGGGATCGAAGCCCGCGCCGTCGTCGCGGATCGTCAGCGCGATGTCGCCGCCGCCGCACGCCAGATCCACGTCGACCTGCGAGGCCGCCGCATGCCGCGCGACGTTCGCCAGCGCTTCCTGCGCGATGCGGAACACGGCCGTCGCGTACGGCTCCGCGAGGTTCCGCTCGGGCGGGTCGACGCGCAGCGTGCAGGCGATGCCGTGCCGCTGCCGGAAGTCCTGCACGAGCCACTGCATCGCCGCCGCGAAGCCGAGATCGTCGAGCATCAGCGGCCGCAGGTCGGACGCGATGCGCCGCGTCGCGGCCACCGCGCCGCGCGCGAGCCCGTGCATCGCCGCGATCTTGCGGGCGAGCATCGCATCGTCCTGCGGCACGCGATCGATCAGCCATTCGAGATCGTTCTTCAGCGTCGCGAGCGTCTGCGCGAGTTCGTCGTGCAGCTCGCGCGCGATGCGGCGCTGCTCGGCTTCGCGCGCGCTCGCGCTGATCGCCGAAATCTCCCGCAATTCCTCGCGCGACGCCTGCAAGGCCCGCTCCGCGCGCACACGTTCCTCGACCTCGCGCCGCAGGTCGCGGTTCGACGCGCTGAGCTGCGCGGTGCGCGCGGCGACGCGCTGCTCGAGCCGTTCGTTCGCGTCGTTCAGCTCCGCCGTCTTCTGCAGCACGAGCTGATGCTCGTGCCGTTCGCCGGCGAGCGCACGCGCCGTGCGCGCATGCAGCCGGCCGTTCTCGAACAGCAGCGCGAACAGCACGACGCTCGACGCGACGAACCCGTAGATGCGCCCCGCGTAGAAGCCGAGATCGAAGCGCCCATGATTCAGCATCGCCGACAGCGCGATGTCGAACAGCCACGCGACCGTCACGATCATCACCCACAGATCGAGCACCGAGTGGCGCCGCCGGCGGCGCCACATCAACGCGAGCGCGACCACGTTCAGCGCCCAGACGGCGACGACGGGGCTCAGCAGCGGCTCGATCATCCAGTTGCCGCGCATGACGCGCGGCAGGTAGGCGTGGCCCGCCGTCGTGAACACCGCGATCGCGACGGTCGCGAGCAAGGTCGCGACGACGCAGCCCGCGATCGGCACCGCCGCATGGCTGGCCGGCTTCGGCGGCGTGCGCGGGGCGTCGCGCAGCAGCGCATAGCACGCGACCACGAGCGGGAAGCCGCCGTGCCAGAACATGTAGAGCCATGCGGTGGTCTGCTCGCCCGCGTGCAGCAAACCGGTGGGCGCGAACAGGCCGGGGAAGGTCAGCATGTGCACGCCGGCCATGAAGCCCGTGAACAGGTAGCCGGCCGCGAGCACCAGCAGCGCCCGCTCGCGCAGGATCGCGAACTGGCCGAGCAGCAGGCCGGCCGTCGCCATGTCGTTGACGAGGATCGCCGTCTGGTAGACCGGGATGAACCCCCACTCCCGCGCGAGCGGAATCGGCGCGAACGGCACGAGCGCGACGAAGATCGCCGCCGACACGATGACCGTCGCGAGCGCGAGCCGCCGCTCGCGCGGCCCCGGCGGCAGCGACGACATGAACATCCGCGACGGGTCCGTCTCGGCGTCGCGGGCGGCGGCGTCCACCTGCGGTGGCGGATCGTCCGGCCGCGTGGAGTCGTGCTGGGGCGTCGCGGCGTGCGTCATGCGTCGTCCAGGTCGATGCCGAGGCCGTGGCGCACCGCATAGCGGATCAGCGCCGCGTCGTGCGGCAGGTCCATCTTCTCGAGAATGCGCATCTTGTAGGTGCTGACGGTCTTGGCGCTCAGCGCGAGCGCGCCCGCGATCTCCGTGACGGTCTGCCCGGCGACGATGCGGCGCATCACGTCGAACTCGCGCGCGGACAGCCGCTCGTGCGGTAGCGTCTCGGCGGGCGCGTGCAGGGTGCGCGCGAGGCTTTCCGCCGCCGACGGGCTGACGTAGAGGCCGCCCGCCGCCACCTTGCCGACCGCCGCGACCAGCTCGGCGGTCGCGCTGTCCTTCGTCAGGTAGCCGGTCGCGCCGGCCTTGAACGCGCGCGCCGCGTACTGCTCCTCCGTATGCATCGTGAGCACGAGCGTGCGCAGCGCGGGCGCGTGGGTCTTGATCATCCGGATGAGCTCGATGCCGGTCGGCGCGGGCATCGACAGGTCGAGCAGCAGCACGTCGGCCGCGCCGCGCTCGGCGAGCGCGAGCGTGGTCGCCCCGTCGCTCGCTTCGCCGACGATTTCGAAACCGCCGGCCGTCTCGAGTATGTGACGCAGTCCGTCTCGCATGACTGCGTGGTCGTCGGCCAGAATCACCTTGATCATGGAGCGGTCCTCTTGGCGGGATGACGCTTCGGTGCGCGATGGCGCGGGTGTCGTGGAGACGGTTTCCCCCGTAAGGCCGGGCCGCGCGAAGCCGGCGCGCCGGCCGTTCATCCGATCAATATATTCCGCCTGACCGAAAAACGGTAAACGTCGGCGAAATTTTCTGCGACGCGGCAGGTGAAATCGATAACGGGACGAAATAATCCGGGGAGCTTGCGATCGGCGGCGCGGCCGCAGTTCAATGATCTGATGATTGGCACGAATCGGTCGCCGAAGCGGCGCTGCTCGTCCGCTGAATCGCGCTCCGCATCGCGCCCTGAATTGCCCCGCCCGCCAGGACGGGCCGCCGGCGGCGCGCCCCGGTTCGGGACTACACTGAGTTCGACGCCGGCCCCACCCTGCGAGGAGAGCCATCGATGATCGATCTCGCCGCCATCCTGCCGGCCGCGCTGCTCGCCGCGGTCGCGTGGCGATGCGGGGCCGCCGTTCCACAGGACACCCGATGAGCGAAACGATCCATGCGTGGCTTGCCGCCGTCGGCGCGCATCCGGCGCTCGTGCTCGTCATCGTGTTCGCGACCGCGTGCGCGGAGGCGATCGCGCTGGTCGGCACGGTCGTGCCGGCCGGCGCGGTGATGTTCGCGGCCGGCGCGCTGATCGGCGCGGGCGCGCTCGACGGCTGGGCGACGATCGGCGTCGCGGTGGCCGGCGCGGTGGTGGGCGACGGCATCAGCTACGAGCTCGGCCGCCGCTATCGCAGCGCGGTCCGCAACTGGTGGGCGCGGCTCGGCCACGCCGCGGCGTACGAGCGCGGCGAGCAGTTCGTGCTGCGCCACGGGATGAAGAGCATCGTGCTCGCGCGCTTTCTCGCGCCGGTGCGCGCGGTCGTGCCGGTGGTGGTCGGCTGCGCGTCGCTGCCGCGCCGGACGTTCTATCCGGTGAACGTCGGCTCGGCGCTCGTATGGGCGCCGGTGCACGTCGCGCCGGGCATCGCGTTCGGCGCGTCGGCCGCGCTTGCCGAAGCGGTCAGCACGCGGGTCGCCGCGATCCTGCTGGTGGTCGCGGCGCTGGTCGCGGCCGTGTGGTTCGGCGTGCGCGTCGCGCTGCAGCGCGGCGTGCCGCTGCTGCACCGCGCCGCATTGGCCGCGTGGCACGCGCTCGCGCATCGCCGGCCGTGGCTGGTCGCCCGGCTTCGCGGGCTCGTCGCGCGCGTGCGCCGGTTGCCCGGCGCGATTCCGGTGCTCGCGCTGCTGTTCGTCGGCAGCGTCTGGTTGTTCGCGGGGATCGTGCAGGACGTCGTCGCGAACGATCCGCTGATGGGCGTCGATACCACGCTGTACGGATCGCTGCTGAACCTGCGCACGCCGCCCGTCGACGCCGCGATGCGCGCGGTCGCGGTGCTCAACGGCCGCGACGTCGGCCTGATCGTCGCGGCCGCGTTCCTCGTGTGGCTGGTGATCCACCGCTGCTGGATGACGGCCGTGTGGTGGATCGCGACGGTCGGCGTCGCCGTCGTGATGGTGCCGGCGTTCGGCGCCGGCACGAACGGCGCGACGCCCGCGAACCTCGCGCCCGGCAGCCCGCACGTGCCGCTGCCCGACGCCGACGCGGCGTTCGGCATCCTCGCGAGCAGCTTCATGGGCTGGGTGCTGACGCGCGGCCGTGGCGCGCTGTGGCGCACCGGCGTCGTGACCGCGATCGTGCTGTGGATCGTGCTCGGCGGCTTCGCGCGGCTGTACCTGGGCGACACGTGGCTGTCGGGGCTGCTCGGCGGCTGGAGCCTCGGGCTCGCGTGGTTCGCGCTGCTGGCCGGCGCGTATGCGTACGGGCACGTGCGCGACGAAGTGCAGCCGCGGGGCGCGCTCGTCGCGGTCGTCGTGGTGCTGGCGACGGCGGGCGTCTGGACGGTGCCGGCCGCGTGGCAGGCCGACCGGGACCCGCGCGCGCACAGCCGCGTGGTCGCGATGACGGTCGACCAGTGGATGCGCGGCGGCTGGCAGCGCGTGCCGACGCGGCGCACCGAGATCAGCGGCGATCGCGAGGAATTCCTGCCGCTGCAGTGGTGCGTCGCCGCCGACGTGCTCGCCCGGCATCTCTCGCACGCGGGCTGGCAGCGCGCGACGCCGTGGTCGCTGCAGACCGCGCTGCGCTGGCTGGTGCCGCAGGCGCCGGCCGACGGGCTGCCGGTGCTGCCGCGCTATTCGCAGGGCGTGGGCACGCGGCGCGTGTTCGTGCGCGCCGATCCCGGCCAGCCGGACAGCCGGCTCGTGCTGCGCTTGTGGCGCTATCCGTATGTGCTGCAGGACGCGCAGGGCACGCGGGCGCTGTGGTACGGCGCGCTGTATCGCGAGACGCTGCACCGCCCGGCCGGGCTGATGACGATCGTGCGCACCGCGACGATCGAGCGCGCGCCGGACATCGCGCAGGCGCTCGCGATCGACGCGACCGTCGTGCATCCGCCGGCGGGCACGCCGTCGGCGCCGGCCGACGTGCTGCTGGTGTGGATGGCGGCGCGGTGAACGCGCACGGCGCTCACGCGCGGGGGCTGGCTTCCGGCTCGACGGTCAGGCGCAGGCCGACGGTCTTGAGCACCGCGATCAGGGTTTTCAGTGTCGGGTTGCCGTTGGGCGACAGCGCGCGGTAGAGCGCCTCGCGGCTGATGCCGGCTTGCGCCGCGACCGCGCCGAGGCCGCCGTAGGCTTCGGCGACGGTGCGCAGCGCGAGCAGGCCGGCCGCGCGATCGTCGGGATCGTCGAGCGACGCCATCGCCGCCTTCAGGTATTCGACCGCCAGTTCGCGATCGGCGCGCAGCTCCGCGAGTTCGGCGTCGTGGTGCGACACCGCGCCTTTGAGTGGGCTCAAGCTTGCCTCCGTTTCCATTCCGTCCAGATTGCCTTCGCGTGCCCGATGTCGGCCGCCTGGCTGCCTTTGTCGCCGCCGGTCAGCAGCAGGACCACCGCCTTGCCGTGCCGCCCGCAGTACACGCGGTAGCCGGCGCCGACGTGAATGCGCAGTTCGATCACGCCGCCGCCAACCGGCTTGCAGTCGCCGAAATGGCCCATCTGCACCTGGCGCAGGCGAACGCGGATCCGTGCCTGCGCGACCTTGTCGCGCACGGCGAGCAGCCATTCGGTAAAGGGTTCGCGACCGTCGTCGCATCGATGGCGAAGCAGTTCGATGACAGGCAGCATTGTAACTTATAAGCTACAAAACGAGAATGAAAGGAGCCGACCTCGAAACGTGCCGGGGGCGGCACGCATGCAAAGCAAAAGGCGCTGCAGCCGGGCGGCTGGCAGCGCCTTTCGTTGCGGGCTTCGGACGATGAAACCCGCTAACCGGACGAAGTCGATTCTTTCATTCGTTACGAACTGCCTGCTATTGGCCGGACGGCCAACGTTACCGCGCACCAATCACGCCGTCGCCGCCACCCGTTCCCGCGCGAACCCCGCGAGCGTGCGCAGCGCCTCCCGCGCCGAGCGCAGATAGAACGACTGCAGATGGAACACGTGCCAGCGCGCTTCGTGCACCTCGAGCCGGCACGGCACGCCGCACGCGAGCGCGTGATTCGCGAGCCGCACCGAATCCGACAGCAGCACTTCCTGGTCGCCGGCCTGGATCAGCATCGGCGGCAGGCCGCGCAGGTCGGTGTCGAGCGGGCCGAGCGCCGTGGCCGCGCCGGCGCCGTGATACCAGCGCAGCCCCTGTTCGAGCCAGCCGCGCCGGATCATCGGGTCGTCGCCGCGCCGCGTCGCGAGCGTCTCGCCGCCGAGCGCCGCGTCGGTGACGGGCGAGATCAGCAGCAGCCCGGCCGGCGCGGGCTCGCCGCGCTCGCGCAACGCGATCGCGAGCGCCAGGGCGAGCGCGCCGCCCGCCGAATCGCCGGCGACGACGATGCGCGACGGCGCATGCCCCTGCGCGCGCAGCGCGGCATACGCGGCCAGCGCATCGTCGAGCGCGGCCGGGTGCGGATGCTCGGGCGCGAGCCGGTAGTCGGGCGCCCAGACCGCCAGGCCCGATTCGTCGGCGAGCCGCGTCGTCACGCTGCGGTGCGTGCCGGGCCCGCCGACGCAGAACGCGCCGCCGTGCAGATAGAGGATCGCGCCGCCGCTGTCGCCGCGTTTCGGCGCGACGACCTCGGCCGGCACGCCGCCCGCCTGCGTGCGATAGCGGATCATCCCGCCGACGCCGGGCATCAGCGGCGCCAGCAGCCCGACGACGCGCCGCTGCACGCCGATGCCGAACGGCGGCCCGATCAGCGCCCGGAAGCCGACTCGCAGGAAGCCGCGCAGGAGCCCCGCGTTGAGCGCTTCCAGCGCGCCCTTCGGCGCGGCGACGGCGACGCTGCCCGCGCGCCCCGCCGCGCCCGGCAGCACGCTCGAGAAGCGGTATGCGGCGAGGCCGGAGCGGCGCGCGAGCCACCGGTACGTCAGCGTGAAGCCCGGCCAGTTGGTGCTGTTGTGGCCGGACGCGTCGACATACCAGCTCTTGCAGCCGCTCCACACCGAGCCCGCGAGGCGCTGCTGGACGTGCAAGTTGTAGCGCCGGTAGCGGCCCGCGTCGACGTCGATCGCGCTCGCGCCCGCCTGCCGCATCGCGCGCACGCAGCGCATCACGTGCGCGATCTGGCTTTCGAGCATGTAGACGATCGAGTTGTGGCCGAGGTTGGTGTTCGGGCCGTACAGCATGAAGAAGTTCGGGAAACCCGGCACCGTCATCCCGAGATACGCCTGCGCGCCGCGCCGCCACGCATCGTTCAGGTCGAGCCCGCCGCGGCCGGTGATGCGCATCGGCGACAGGAACTCGGTGGCCGCGAAGCCGGTGCCGTAGACGATCGCATCGACCGGATGATGCGTGCCGTCGGCGGTCTCGATCCCGTGTTCGGTCACGCGGCGGATGCCTTGCGTCACCAGCTCGACATTGGGCCGGGCGATCGCCGCCAGGTAGTCGCTCGACAGCAGGATGCGCTTGCAGCCGATCGGGTAGTCGGGCGTCAGGCGTTCGCGCAGCGCCGCGTCGGGCACTTGCCGCGCCAGCAGCTTGCGAAACGGCCGGCCGACCGCGACGTCCATCAGGCCGTTCAGCCGCGTGAACGCGATCGCGCGCGATTCGTAGCGCAGGTAGATCGCCGCGCGGTGCAGCTTCATCGCCCACGGCAGCCGCCGGAACAGCGCCTGTTCCCATCGCCGGTACGGGCGGTCCGGGCGCGGCATCAGGTAGGCGGGCGAGCGCTGGAACACCGTCAGCGACTTCACGGCCCCCGCGATGGCCGGCACGAACTGGATCGCCGATGCGCCGGTGCCGACCACCGCGACGCGCTTGCCGGCGAGCGGATACGCGTGGTCCCAGTGCGCGGAGTGGAACGCGTGGCCGCGGAACGTTTCCATGCCCGGCAGCGTCGGCAGTGCGGGGCGGCTCAACTGCCCCGTGCCGCTGACGAGCAGTGCGGCGCTCAGCTCGGTGCCGTCCGCGAGCGTCACGCGCCACAGCGCATGCGGCTCGTCGTAGCGCGCATGCGCGACTTCCGCGCCGAAGCGCAGGTGCCGCGCGAGCCCGTACTTGCGCGCGCAGTGCTGCAGGTACGCGTGGATTTCCGCTTGCGGCGCGAACGTGCGCGACCAGCGCGGGTTCGGCTCGAACGAGAACGAGTACAGGTGCGAGGGCACGTCGCACGCGGCGCCCGGGTAGCTGTTGTCGCGCCACACGCCGCCGACGTCGTGCGCGCGCTCGAGGATCACGAAGTCATGCATGCCTTCGCGTTGCAGCGCGATGGCCATGCCGATGCCGGCGAAGCCCGCGCCGATGATGATGGCGGCCAGCGGCGCGGCGGCTGCGGCGGCGTCGGGTGCGGTGGACTCAGGCGAGTGCATGGCGGATGTCCTCGGGTTGGGCGGGGCGGGTAGGGGCGGCGTCGGAGGTGGGCGCAGCCTCGGTTTGCGCGTCGGCGTTCGCCTCGGCACGCGGCTGGATCGACACGCGGCTCGCGCCGCGCATCAGGTCGACCGCCTTCTCGGCGATCATGATCGTCGGCGCGTTGGTGTTGCCGCCGATCAGCGTCGGCATCACCGACGCATCGACGATGCGCAGCCCCTGCAGCCCGCGCACGCGCAGCTGCGGATCGACGACCGCGAGCGCGTCGCGTCCCATCCGGCACGTGCCGACCGGGTGGTACACGGTGTCGGTGCGTTGCCGCAGCACGTCGCGAATCTCGTCGTCGGTCGTCACGTTCGCGGTGAACAGGTCGCGCGTGATCCAGCCGGCGAGCGCGGGCGCCTGCATCAGCCGGCGTGTGAGCTTGAAGCCCGCGACCATGTCGTCGAGGTCGCGCGGATCGTCGAAGAACGCCGGATCGATGCGCGGCGCCGCCAGCGGATCGGCGCTCTGCAGCGTGACCGCGCCGCGGCTGCGCGGGCGCAGCAGGCACACGTGGCACGACATCCCGTGGCCGGTGTGGAGGCGGCGCGCATGGTCGTCGACGAGCGCGACGACGAAATGCAGCTGGATGTCCGGCGCGTCGAGTTCGGCGCGCGTCTTCAGGAAGCCGCCGCCTTCCGCGAAGTTCGACGTCAGCATGCCGCGCCGCTCGCGGCGAAAGCGCAGCAGCTCGCGCAGCATGCGCAGGCCGCCGCCCGCCGACACGCCCAGCGTGTCGACGCTGCGCGTGCGATAGCCGAAGATGAAATCCGGATGGTCCTGCAGGTTGCGGCCGACGCCGGGCAGGTCGGCGAGCGTGCGGATGCCGACGCGCGCGAGCTCGGCGGCCGGGCCGACGCCGGACAGCATCAGCAGTTGCGGCGTCTGGAACGCGCCCGCGGCCAGCACGACTTCGCGCCGCGCACGCAGCGTGCGGACTTCGCCGTGCTGCCGCACCTCGACGCCGATCGCGCGCGTGCCGTCGAACAGGATTCGCAGCACCTGCGCGTGCGTCTCGACCGTGAGGTTGTCGCGGCGGCCGACGTGCGGCAGCAGGTACGCGCGCGCGGCGCTCCAGCGCTCGCCGTGCTTCTGCGTGACCTGGTAGAGGCCGATGCCTTCCTGCTGCGCGCCGTTGAAATCGTCGGTCAGCGGCAGGCCCGCCTGGCGGGCCGCTTCGAGGTAGCGCGCATGGAACGGGTTGCCGGTGCGCAGGTCGCTGACCCACAGCGGGCCATCGCGGCCGTGCCACGCGTCGTCGAAGCGCTCGTTGTGCTCGCTGAGCCGGAAATACGGCAGCACGTCGTCGAAGGCCCAGCCGTCGTTGCCGAGCGCGGCCCAGTGGTCGTAGTCGCTGCGGTGGCCGCGGATATAGACCATCGCGTTGATCGCGGACGAGCCGCCGAGCGCCTTGCCGCGCGGCTGGTAGCCGCGGCGCCCGCCGAGCCCCGGCTGCGGCACGGTCTCGAACGCCCAGTTGTTGATGCGGGTAGGCATCATCGCGACGGCGCCGGTCGGCACGTTGACGAGCGTGCCGTCGCCGCGGTTGCCGGCCTCGAGCACGCAGACGGTGACGTCCGGGCGCTCGGTCAGCCGCCCTGCGACGACGCAGCCGCCCGATCCGCCACCGACGACGATGTAGTCGAATGTTCTGGTCATGGAATCGTTTCCGGAAAGTCGGCGGGTCAGGCGGCGCGCGACGGTGCGCGGCGTGCGGCGACGGCGGCAGGCGGGTTCGAATGCATGGTGTCTCCTAGGGCGGTCATGGGAGTCGTTCGGCGACGACTGGATGACGCCGATGGTGCGTGCCGCGTGGGAAAACACCAATGCTGCGACGGGACAATTGTTTTAGTATTTGGGCCAAATCGGCGCTTCGAGGGTATCTCCGCTTGACGTCCTCACCCGCCTAAAGGCGGGCGATTCCCACACCTGGCGATGCACGTCCGCATCGGAGAATGTTCAACGCAGCGTTGGTATCACGATCATGCACGACACCACATCCACTGCATGTCCACTCTCTTATTCGCAGCCCTGCGATACCTTTCGGCCGCGTCGTGCTGTCTTTCGACCCGCACGCCGAACAGGACTGGGTAGAACCGCTTTCGTCCACTTCTTCGAACGTGGCGCCGTGCGCGATCGCTTTGTAACGGAGCTTGTCCCGGAAGGACGACCAGGCTGCGTCATAGACGCTCTTCGCCATCCTGGTTCTGGCGAGTTTGGCGGCCGACACGTTGCCGACCGCGATGTAATCGAAGCGCCGCACCAGATCGAGTGCGAGCTTGTGCTGGAAATTGGCGCGAGCATTTGCGACCTTTGCGTACAGCTTCGCGATATGTCGTTTGTGCTTTCGCGCTCGCTGAGCTTTCGCGAGCTTGTCTGCCGCTCGTCGGCCAAACTGGTCGTTCGGAAGTTTCTCGCCCGTCGAAAGTGTGGCGAAGTCTTTCAGACCAAGATCGATGCCAACACCGGAGCGGATCGGGCGCGCCGGAACATCGGGCATCTCGATTGCGATGTTCAGGAACCAGTTGCCGCGCGCGTCCTGCGCAAAGCTGGTTCCGTCCTTGATCTTGCCTTCGGGAAGCGGGCGGCTGCTGAACACGCGGAAGGTGTTTCCGGCAAAGCGAAACGCATCGCCCTCGCGTTTCAGGTCGCGGCCTTTCAGTGGCACCCAGCCCAACGATTTTCTGCCGCGATAGCGCAGGTAAGGGCGTCGGTGCTGGCTGCGCGATTTCGCGTATTGCTCGCACGTCGCGTTGATCGTGCCGGAGTGGATGCCGAGTTCCTTGCTGCTGCCGGTCGTCAACACATTCAGATCGAACCCCGTCGGCCATTTCTTGTTCCACTTGAGCGCCTGCTTCTGCGTGTCGTTGCAGAAGTTCCAGACGTAGTTCACCGCACGGCTCTGCTTGCTAAGCAGTCCGTTGAGCGACTTCACCCGGTAGCGGTAGACAAGGATCATGCCGGCCATCCTAACCCGTGGAAGAAGCTGCCTGTCAAGCGCGCTCCTTTCCTTACCGCCATACGCCCCGAAGGAAGTCCCCTTGGTGGAAATGGCGGGGTTTCTCGGAGTTACTGATGAGCTTCCAGGATTTCACCCGGAGTCCGGCCGGCGCGCGGCTGCTGGTCGATTTCGGCGGCGAGCGAGGCGTGCCGCAGGCGAAGCTGCTGGCCGGCACGGGCCTGTCGGCCGCACAGCTCGACGACCCGAACGCGGAGGTCACGGCGGACCAGGAACTGCGGCTGACCGGCAACCTGCTGCGGCTGCTCGGGCATCCGCAAGGCCTCGGCTTCGAGGTCGGCCAGCGCTATCACTTCTCGGCGTACGGCGTGTGGGGCTACGGGTTAATCGCGAGCGCCACCGCGCGCGATGCGCTCGCGCTAGCACTGCGTTTCCTGCCGCTTACCTATGCGTTCACCATCATCACATATCGGGAGGACGACGAAAGCTGCGTGCTGAACTTCGGCGCGCCGGAGCTGCCGGACGCGTTGAGCCGGTTTTGCGTCGAGCGCGACATGACGGCGGCGGTGGTGCTGCTGCAGGAGATCGGGGGCGCGGATTTCGCGCTGTTGCGCTTCTCGTTGCAGGCCGACCGCGTGACGGGCGCACGCGGTGCGATCGCGCTAGTGCCGCGGATCGGCGACGTCGAGCCCGTGTTCGGCGCGCGTTCGAACAGCCTGGTGTTCGAGCGCGCGTATCTCGACCGGGCGCTACCGCATGCGAACCCGATCACGGTGTCGATGTGCGAGCAGATGTGCAACCAGTTGCTGGAAGCGCGGCGTGCGCGCGTTGGTGCCACGGCGCTGATCCGCCACTACCTGAGCGCGACGCCGGGCACGCTGCCGTTTTCGCTCGAGGACATGGCGCGGCTGATGAACACGAGTGCACGCACGCTGAAGCGGCGGCTGCAGGAAGAGGGTACGACGTTCCGCGCGCTGCTTGCCGAGTCGCGCGGCGCGATGGCCGAGGCGCTGCTCGGCGACGAGCGGCTGACGCTGACCGACGTGGCGGAGCGGCTCGGGTTCAGCGACTTATCGAGTTTCTCGCAGGCGTTCAAGCGGTGGTATGGGGTGGCGCCGGGGGCGTTTCGGAGTGGGGTGCGGCGCGGCGTGGACGGCGGGTGAGACTTGTGAGGCCGTCCATTGCATTGAACGCGCACCGTGTCGAAATTCGCAGGATCATCGAAGCCAATCGCGCGTCGAATGCGCGCGTGTTCGGGTCTGTCCTGCATGGCGACGACACCGATGAAAGCGACCAAGAATCAGTCTCTTGAGGCCCCCTACGTTATCGCTCCTTTCTCCAAACGCCCACTCGCATGTCTAACCTCGAGCAAATTTACGAGAGATTCCACACCCCGAGCGACGAAGTTGCCGCGAGGGAAGTCGCGGCGATGAGCGATGAGGAACAGCCGGCAGCGCCATCGACACTCACTGCCATCTGCTGCCTCACGCTGAACGTCAGCGTCTGGCCGCGGTGGCTCACCACGATCATTTTTTCCCGCCGGACCGATATGGCGTCGTCGATCCTGCCGATGCCGACTGGGTCGGAGAACTCGCCGTCAGGGCATTGGATAGGGAAGTCAAGGAAGCGCCTGTCGATGCACCGGCCGGCTGAACGTTGACGTAACGGCACGAAACGAGGACGCAAAGTCTTTTGAGTTTCGTCCGTCAGAGACGCGCATCGCGCGCCTCTTCACCCCCCCGCCTCCCGATGAAACAGCGCGAGAAACTGCTGCGCCGGCACCGACAGCGGCCGATCCCGCCGCACGAGGCTCCCATACGACGGCAGCTTCTGCCCAAGCGTGTAATCGACGATCGCGACCATCCCGTGCGCGGCATTGAGCGCGGCGACCGTCTGCGGAATCACGCCGAGCATCCGTGAGCGGTCGACGAGGTTCATCGTCGTGAGGATCGAGCCCGTCTCGATCAGCCCGCGCGGCATCGGCTGGTGATGCATCCGGAACTCGCGCTCGACCACTTCGCGCGCGGGGCTGCCGGCCGGCTGCAGGATCCACGGATAGTCGAGCAGCGCCGCGAATTCGACGCGCTCCCGGCCGACCAGCGGATGGTCGCGGCCCGCGACGATCGCGAGCGCCTCGTCGTCCACCGCGCGGAATTCGCAATCCGCGCCGACATCGCGCCCGATCACCACTTCGAGCACGCCTTCCTGCAGCTGCGGCATCAGCTTGTCGCTCGTATCGACCGCGATGTCGATCGCGAGCAGCGGAAAGCGCGCCTTCAGCTGCACGAGCGCCTCGGTGAGCCGCCCGGGCGCGGCCGCCATGATGCTGCCGATCGCGAGCCGCCCCGCGCTGCCGAGCTGCAGCTCGGCCAGCTCGCGGTTCAGCGCTTCCATGCTGCCGCGTATCCCGCGAAAGTAGCCGAGCACCCGCTCGCCGGCCGGGTTCAGCACCAGCCCGCGCCCGACGCGCTCGAACAGCGGCTGGCCGAGCGCGTCCTCGAGCTCGCGCAGCATCTTGGTCGCGGCCGGCTGCGTGAGGCCGAGCCGGTCGGCGGCAGCGCGCAGCGTCGAGCATTCCTCCACCGCCAGCAGCAGCGCGACCTGGCGCATCCGCAGCCGGTTCAGCAACTGCGGCGTCGAGTCCTTCCGGTCGATCGAACCCAATCTGATTACCTCAGGTTATCAATTCATCAAGAGTTTTCAATTTACCGGTGCGTTCCGTCTACCTAGCATGAACCCCACATGACGAACGGCCGCTTTCCGGCCAGACAGCACAGGAGACGACCATGCAGACGAATTCGGCCACCCCCGCCCGCGGCCCGGCCCGCGCCGGAGCCCGCGCATGACGGCCGCCCCGGCATTGCCCGTCGTCGCGCTGACGCTCGGCGACCCGGCCGGCATCGGCCCCGAGCTGATCGCGAAGCTGCTCGCGCGCCCCGACGCCACGTCGCGCGCCAATCTGGTGCTGATCGGCGACCGCTGGCTGTGGGAAGCCGGGCAGCGCGTCGCGGGCGTGCGGGTCGAGCTGGAACCGGTGGCGTCGCTCGCCGCCGTGCGCGAGCGGCCGTCATGCGCGCGGCCGGCCTTCGTCGCGGTCGATACCGTCGATCCGGCGCAGGTCACGGCAAGCCGGGCCGGCGCCGCCGGCGGCCGCTCGGTGCTCGACGTGCTGAACCGCTGCATGGACGCCGCGCGCGCCGGCGACGTCGACGCGATCTGCTTCGCGCCGCTCAACAAGCACGCGATGAAGCTCGGCGGCCTGCGGCACGAGGACGAGCTGCACCACTTCGCCGAATACCTCGGCGTGACCGGCTACTTCTGCGAATTCAACACGCTCGGCGAACTGTGGACCGCGCGCATCTCGTCGCACATTCCGCTGAAGGACGCGGCCCGCTACCTGTCCGTCGAGCGGATCGAACAGGCCTCCGAACTGATTTACCGCGCGCTGCTTGCGAACGGCGTCGCGGCGCCGAAGGTCGCGATCGCCGCGTTCAACCCGCACGGCGGCGACGGCGGCAGCTGCGGCCGCGAGGAGATCGACGTGATCGAACCGGCGGTGCGCGCGCTGCAGGCGCGCGACTGGCCGACCGACGCGCCGTTCCACGGCCCGTTCCCGGCCGACACGATCTTCCTGAAGGCGCAGGCCGGCGACTACCAGGCGATCGTCACGATGTATCACGACCAGGGGCAGATCGCGATCAAGCTGCTCGGCTTCTCGCGCGGCGTGACCGTGCAGGGCGGCCTGCCGGTGCCGATCACGACGCCCGCGCACGGCACCGCGTACGACATCGCGGGGCGCGGCACGGCCGACGTCGGCGCGACCTGGCAGGCGCTGCAGATCGCGTGCCGGATGGGCGCCGCGCACCGCCGGCAGACCACGTCCGCGTGACGGCCATCCGCCACCCCCATTCAGAACCGAACACCCGGAGACAACCCCATGAAGATCAAGGCCGTACGCGCACGCGTGTACCAATGGAAAGGCAAGACGGTGCCGCCGCAGGGCAACTTCTGCTCGAACGCGATGGACCTGCTGTATGCGCCGCAGGAGACGATGAGCACGTTCCGCTTCCACGCGTGGACGGTGGTCGAAGTGGAGACCGACGACGGCATCGTCGGGCTCGGCAACGTCGCGCTCGCGCCGCACGTCGCGAAGGCGATCGTCGACCAGTACCTCGCGCCGCTCGTGATCGGCCAGGACCCTTGGGACTACGAATACCTGAACCAGCGGATGTATCGCGCGACCCACGCATGGGGCCGCAAGGGCATCGGCATGGCGGCGATCTCGGCGGTCGACATCGCGATCTGGGACATCCTCGGCAAGAGCGTCGGCAAGCCCGTGTTCAAGCTGCTCGGCGGCCGCACGAAGGAAAAGATTCCCTGCTACTACTCGAAGCTGTACCGCACCGATCTGCGCGAGATGCAGGCGGAAGCGCAGCGCTATCTCGACGAAGGCTTCCGCGCGTTCAAGATGCGCTTCGGCTACGGGCCCGCGCACGGGCAGCAGGGCGTGGCCGAGAACCTGAAATCGGTGGCGGCGATCCGCGAGGTGATCGGCTATGACAACGACCTGATGCTCGAATGCTACATGGGCTGGAACCTCGAGTATGCGAAGCGCATCCTGCCGAAGCTCGAGAAATACCAGCCGCGCTGGCTGGAAGAACCGGTGATCGCCGACGACCTCGACGGCTACGCGGAGCTGAACCGGCTCACGAGCATCCCGATCTCCGGCGGCGAGCACGAGTTCTCGCTGTACGGCTTCAAGCAGCTGCTGGACCGCAAGGCCGTGTCGGTCGTGCAGTACGACACGAACCGCGTGGGCGGCATCACGATGGCGCACAAGATCAACGCGCTGTGCGAGGCGTACAGCGTGCCGGTGATCCCGCATGCGGGCCAGATGCACAACTACCACCTGACGATGAGCACGCTCGCGTCGCCGATGAGCGAGTACTTCCCGATGTTCGACGTCGAGGTCGGCAACGAGCTGTTCTATTACATCTTCGACGGCGAGCCGGTGGCCGAGAACGGCTTCCTGCAGCTGCGCGACGACGTGCCCGGGCTCGGCCTTACGCTGAAGACCGAATTCCTCGACCAGTTCGACATCGTGGAGTGACCATGCGCGCACGTTACCAGGGCGTCTTTCCGGTGGCGCCGACGATCTTCACCGACGACGGCGCGCTCGATCTCGACGGCCAGCGCCGCGCGATCGACTTCATGATCGATGCCGGCTCGCACGGCATCTGCATCCTCGCGAACTACTCGGAGCAGTTTGCGCTCGGCGACGACGAACGCGACCTGCTGACCCGCACGGTGCTCGAGCACGTCGCCGGCCGCGTGCCGGTGATCGTCACGACGTCGCATTTCAGCGCGCGGATCTGCGCGGCGCGCAACCGGCGCGCGCAGGCCATGGGCGCGGCGATGGTGATGGTGATGCCGCCGTATCACGGCGCGACGTTCCGCGTGCCGGAGGCGTCGATTCACGCGTTCTTCCATCAAGCGAGCGACGGGCTCGACATCCCGCTGATGATCCAGGACGCGCCCGCGAGCGGCACGCCGCTGTCGGTCGACTGCCTCGCGCGGCTCGCGCGCGAGATCGACGCGGTGTCGTACTTCAAGATCGAGACGCCCGGCGCGGCCGCGAAGCTGCGCGAGCTGATCCGCGCGGGCGGCGATGCGATCGAAGGGCCGTGGGACGGCGAGGAGGGCATCACGCTGCTCGCCGATCTCGATGCGGGCGCGACAGGCGCGATGACGGGCGGCGGCTATCCGGACGGCATCCGCACGATCACCGACGCGTATTTCGCGGGCCGCCGCGATGAAGCGTGCGAACAGTACGCGCGCTGGCTGCCGCTGATCAACTACGAGAACCGGCAGGCCGGCTTCCTCGCGGCGAAGGCGCTGATGAAGGCGGGCGGCGTGATCGCGTGCGACCGGCCGCGCGCGCCGTGGCCCGACCTGCATCCGGATACGCGCGCGGGGCTGCTCGACGCGGCGCGGCGGCTCGATCCGCTCGTGCTGCGCTGGGGGCGCTAGGCGCACTGACCACCACACCGAACGGCCCGCCAGAAGGCCGCATGCATACCGACAAAGCCGAAAACGATTGGAGACACCATGACCACCCTGAACCACGCGAGCCCGGCCTACGATGCCGACGCCGCCACCCCCATTCCGCGCCGCCGCTGGCTGCGCGTGATCCCGCCGCTGCTGATGGCCTGCATCGTGTCGTACATGGACCGCGTGAACATCGCCTTCGCGATGCCGGGCGGGATGAACGCCGAGCTCGGCATCGGCGCGAGCATGGCCGGCCTCGCGGGCGGCATCTTCTTCTTCGGCTACCTGTTCCTGCAGATTCCGGGCGGGCGGCTCGCGGCGCTCGGCGGCGGCAAGAAGTTCATCGCGTGGTCGCTGGTGAGCTGGGCCGTGCTGTCGGCGCTGACGGGGCTCGTCACCGAAGCGTGGCAGTTGCTGACGCTGCGCTTCCTGCTCGGCGTGGCCGAAGGCGGGATGCTGCCCGTCGTGCTGACGATGGTCAGCAACTGGTTTCCCGACCGCGAGCGCGGCCGCGCGAACGCGATGGTGATCATGTTCGTGCCGCTCGCGGGGATCATCACCGCGCCGCTGTCCGGCTTCATCCTCGCCGCGTACGACTGGCGCCACCTGTTCTACGGCGCGGGGCTGCTGTCGCTCGCGTTCCTCGCGATCTGGCTGCCGTTCGCCGACGATCGCCCGGAAACCGCGCGCTGGCTGTCGCCGCGCGAAAAGGCCTACCTCGTCGACGCGCTGCGCGCGGAGCGCGAAGCCGCACGCGGCAACGCGCAGCACACCGCGACGTCGTTCCGTGCGCTGCTGCGCGACGAGACGGTCTGGCGGCTCGTCGCGATCAATTTCTGCTACCAGGTCGGCATCTACGGCTATACGCTGTGGTTGCCGACGCTCCTGAAAAACCTCACCCATGGCGGGAT
The DNA here is from genome assembly GCF_039848545.1 of Burkholderia stagnalis. NCBI lineage: Bacteria > Pseudomonadati > Pseudomonadota > Betaproteobacteria > Burkholderiales > Burkholderiaceae > Burkholderia > Burkholderia stagnalis. The sequence goes on along the minus strand of NZ_CP156686.1, from coordinate 2,296,011 downwards.
GGCGCAGGTCGGGATGCTGGCGATCCTGCCGTACATCGGCACGATGCTCGGGATGAGCGTGACGTCGTATTTGTCGGACAAGACCGGCAGGCGGCGCCTGTTCATCGTGCTGCCGCTGCTCGGCTTCGCCGCGTGCCTGTTCCTGTCGGTGCGGTTCCAGTCGGCGACGTGGGTGTCGTATGCGTTCCTGATCGGCTGCGGCTTCTTCCTGCAGGCGGCGGCCGGCGTGTTCTGGGCGATCCCGCCGAAGCTGTGCAGCGTCGAGACGGCAGGCAGCGCGCGCGGGCTGATCAACGCGCTCGGCAACCTCGGCGGGTTCTGCGGCCCGTATGCGGTGGGCGTGCTGACCCAGCACGTGAGCGCGGCGGCCGGCGTGTACAGCCTCGCGGGCGCGCTCGCGGTGGCCGGGCTGCTGACCTTCACGCTGCCGAAGCGCTGCGAGGTGTGAACCGGCGCGGGAACGCACGAATTCGCCGCGGCCCGCGCGCCGCGGCGGCATGATCGAAGTACGGAGACACGACATGAACGACATCCTGCTGCTGGTGCAGAAGTGCGCCCATACCTTCAGCTTCTACGACCTCGACACGAAGACGGCGCTCAAGCACATCGTGCTGCCGAACTTCCCGCATGAATTCACCGTCGACGCGAGCAATCGCTTCGCCTACGTCGGCATCTTCGGGATCGAGACCGCGTGGTCGCGCGGCCACGAAGGCGACCACCGGATCGCCGAGATCGACCTCGCCGAGCGCACCCACACGCGCATGCTCGACCTGTGGCCGTACTACCGGCCGCACGGCATGGCGAGCGACCGCGAAGGGCGCCTCTATGCGATGAGCGAGGCGCACGACATGCTGCTCGTGTTCGACCGGCCGACCGAGCAGGCGGTGCCGAACCTCGCGGTGCCGTCCGGCGGCGTGAAGACGCACCTCGTGACGCTCACGCGCGACGCGAGCCGCGCATACGGCGTGCACCTGCTGTCGAACACGGTCACGCAGTTCCATCCGCGCGACGCGACGGTCGCGCCGCGCGCGGTGATGCCGGGGCCGCGCCCGGAAGGCAACGCGCTGTCGAGCGACGAGCGCACGCTGTTCGTCGCGAACCGCGGCGACGACACGCTGGTGGCGATCGACACCGACACGATGGCCTGCGGCCGCCGCGTGAAAACGCGCCACGACCCGAACCGCATCTATCGCACGAGCGCGCCGGACGGCCGCGACCTGCTGCTGCTGACCAATTCGGGCGAGCGCTCGATCTCGGTGTTCGACGCGCAGCAGCTCGAGGAGATCGAGCGCGTCGCGCTGCCCGCGAACCCGACCGCGCTGTCGTTCCATCCGGCGCGGCGAGCGGCCTACGTGTCGTTCCAGGACGACTACGTGCGCGAGCTCGATCTCGATGCGTGGCGCTTCGTCAGCGCACTGCCGACGCTGCGCGAGCCGGACGCGTCGTTCGTGCTCGCCGGCGCGCGCTGACATGCGCGGGGAGCCTTCGCCCGTCGCGCTGCCGGCGGCGCTCGTCGACGCGCATCATCATCTGTGGCGGCTCGGCGACGGCGCGCACTACCCGTGGCTGCAGGAGCGCTACGACCCGGCGCGCTTCATCCTCGGCGACTACGCGGCGCTGTGCCGCGATTTCGACGTGGACGACTACCGGCGGGCGGCACACGGCGCGCCGCTCGTCGCGAGCGTGCACGTCGAGGCGGAGCGCGCGCACGACGAGGCGCTCGCGGAAACGCGCTGGCTGCATCACGTCGCGGCCGCGCACGGGCTGCCGTCGGCGGTCGTCGCATGGGTCGACCTGCTCGCCGGCGACGCCGACGAGCGGCTCGCCGGGCAGGCCGCGTGGCCGCTGGTGCGCGGCGTGCGCTTCAAGCCGCGCATCGCGCCGGCGCCCGACGCGACCGTGGACGGCCCCGGCACGCTGCGCGACGCGCGCTGGCCCGCCGCGCTCGAACGGCTCGCCGCGCATGGCCTCGGCTGGGATCTTCGGGTGCCGTTCTGGCATCTCGACGAAGCGGCCGCGCTGCTCGCGCGTGCGCCGGCCGTCGACGTGGTGCTCGAACACGCGGGGCTGCCGTGGGACCGCTCGGCGGCCGGGCTCGCGCGCTGGCGGCGCGGCATGGCGGCGCTCGCCGCGCTGCCGCGCGTGTCGGTGAAGCTGTCCGAGTTCGGGCTGCGCGACGCCGCATGGAACGACGCGGAGAACCGGCGGATCATCCGCGAGGCGATCGCGATCTTCGGCTGGGAACGCTGCCTGTTCGCGAGCAATTTCCCGGTGGCGGGGCTGCGGGTCACGTATCCCGCGTTGCTGCGCACCTTTGCCGCCGCGCTGGCGGACCTCGATGACGGCGCACGTCGAGCAATCTGGCATGACAACGCGATCCGGGTCTACCGGATCGACCTGAACGAACCGCACAAGCAGGCAGGTGGATGATGCAGATTTCCGGAGACATGTTGATCGGCCGCGCATCGGTGCGCGGCACGGCAGGGGCGCTGCGCGCGTCCGATCCCGCGCGCGGCGTCGAACTGGAACCCGAATTCGGCGCGGGCGATGCGGCCGACGCGGACCGCGCATGCACGCTCGCGGCGGCCGCGTTCGATCCGTTGCGCGCGGCGCCGCTCGACGTGCGCGCGCGTTTTCTCGACACGATCGCGGACGAACTCGTCGCGCTCGGCGACACGCTGATCGCGCGCGCGCACCAGGAATCGGCGCTGCCGGCCGCGCGGCTCGAAGGCGAGCGGGCGCGCACGGTCGGCCAGCTGCGGCTGTTCGCGGCGCTGGTGCGCGACGGCCGCTGGCTCGGCGCGACGCTCGATGCCGCGCAGCCCGAACGCCAGCCGCTGCCGCGCCCGGACTTGCGCCTGCAGAAGATTCCGGTCGGGCCGGTCGCGGTGTTCGGCGCGAGCAACTTCCCGCTCGCGTTCTCGGTCGCGGGCGGCGACACGGCGTCGGCGTTCGCGGCCGGCTGCCCGGTGGTCGCGAAGGCGCATCCCGCGCATCTCGGCACGTCGGAGCTGGTGGGGCGCGCGATCCAGCGCGCGGTCGCCGCCTGCGGCTTGCCGGAGGGCACGTTCTCGCTCGTGCTCGGCGCGGGCAATGCGATCGGCGAGGCGCTCGTCGCGCATCCGGCGATCAAGGCGGTGGGCTTCACCGGCTCGCGCGGCGGCGGGCTTGCGTTGATGAACATCGCCGCGCGGCGGCGCGAGCCGATTCCCGTGTATGCGGAGATGAGCAGCATCAATCCGTGCTTCGTGCTGCCCGGCGCGCTCGCGGCGCGTGGCGGCGAGATCGCGCGCGGCTTCGTCGAATCGCTGACGCTCGGCGTCGGCCAGTTCTGCACGAACCCGGGGCTCGTGGTCGTGCTCGACGGGCCGCACACGCAGGCGTTCATCGACGCGGCCGCGCAGGCGCTCGGGCAGAAGGGCGCGCAGACGATGCTGACGGACGGCATCGCGCAGGCGTACGCGCGCGGCGTGTCGCAGCGCGCGGCGGCGGACGGCGTGCGCACGCTCGCGCAGGGCGCGACGAGCGGCGCGCTGTCGGCGGCGCTGCCCGCGCTGTTCGCGACGACGCAGCCCGCGTTCGTCGCGAACCCGCAGCTCGAGGACGAGATCTTCGGGCCGACGTCGCTGGTCGTCACGTGCCGCGATATCGACGAGATGATCGATCTCGCCGAGCATGTCGAAGGGCAGTTGACCGCGACGCTGCAGATCGAGCCGGACGACTACGCGCTCGCGCGCCGCCTGCTGCCGACGCTCGAACGCAAGGCGGGGCGGATTCTCGCGAACGGCTATCCGACCGGCGTCGAGGTTGCGCATGCGATGGTGCACGGCGGGCCGTTCCCGGCCACGTCGGATTCGCGCACGACGTCGGTCGGCACGCTCGCGATCGAGCGCTTCCTGCGGCCGGTGTGCTATCAGGCGCTGCCGGCGGAACTGCTGCCGCCGGCGTTGCAGGATGGCAATCCGCTCGGCGTGTGGCGGCTGCGGGACGGGCAGTTCGCGAAGGATTGAGGACTGTGTCGTGACGCGCCGCGAACGGCGTCACACGGCGAATGCGCCGTCGAACACGATCCTGTCGTCCAGCGCCAGCGTGCCGCGCGCGAAGATCAGGTCCAGATGATGGCTGCCTTGCGCGCCGCCGCCGAGGCCGAGGTGCAGGCCCGGATGCCGTTCCTCGAAGCCTGCGTTGCGGCCATACAGGCGCCGGATGCCGAGATTGGTGCCGATGCCGAATTCCTCGATCGTGCGATGGTTCGCGTGCCGCTCGAGGTACGACGCGAAATCGCGCCGGAAGTCCGCATCGTCGCTGTCGAAGCCGACGATCGTGCTGTCCTCGACGTGCAGCGTCGCGAGCCGCTCGGCCACCTTGTACTTGACCGCGAACGGCACCGTGCCGAGGAACGTGCCGCTGAACACGATCGAGCCGCGCAGGTCGGTGACGTGCGTCGCGATCTCGCCGGGCACGACGTCGAGGTTGCCCAGGCCGTCCACGCTGGTCCATTTCTGGTCGGGCGCGAGCGAGCCCGTGAGCCGGTTGCCGGCCTCGTCGATGAAGTGAATGTGCGACGCGCGCGCCGCGGCGTCGATCAGCCGGCCGTTGCGCTCGGCGATGTCGTCGAGCGATTCCGCGAACGCCTCGTCGAGATGCGGGCCGTAGTCCTTGAACAGCACCGACTTGCCCCAGTGCTCGACGATCGCCGGCCGGATCGCCGCGAGGAACGGCGGGCCGCTCGGCGACGGCGTGGGCAGCGTCGACGAGTCGTACAGCAGCACGAACAGGTCGGCCTCGCCGATCGCCGCGACGATCTCGTCGGGCGGCGTGGTGTCGAGGCAGACGGTGGTGGCGGCGAGCGTTTCGGGCAGCGTCGAAAACGCGCGCAGCGCGGTGTCGCGGTTGCGCGCGTCGTAGCCGACCAGCAGCTTGGCCTGGTCCGCGCGTGAGAGCTTGTCGCGCAGCGCGGGATGACAGCCGAGCGCGCGGTGCAGGTTCAGCATGCGTGTCTCCGGAAGCGGCGGAAGGGGCGATGCCCTTCCGCCTGGTCGAATGGCCCGCTCAGACCGGCCAGAGTGCGGTGCCGAACGGCACCACGGCGTCCTCGACCATCATGTCGACGGCCTGCGGATGCGTGTCTTCCTTCATCCACTCGAGCAAGTCGATTTGCTGATTTTCCTGCATGTCAATTCTCCTGGTTGGGTGAACACGAGATTTTCAACATGAAAACGCGGCGGGTTGTCCACCGCTGCTTGTCCGGCATTAATCGGTCGATGCCTTTCAAGTGGATTGGATATTAATTGACGACTTTAGCGAGCGCAATCAGGTGGATCGTTTTTACCTTGTATCCACTAAACAGCCGGATTTGTTGAGTTTTTCGGGCTTCGTTGCGCCGATGGAAATCGAATAATTAGATTTTGGTCGCGCGAATTTTTATGAATTAGCGAACATTGTCAATTTATTGAACTTATTTAAATTTGACGATATTGGTCGTAATTGCGCGAATCGTTTCGAATTGCGGTGCGCGGGCGCCGTTCAATAGCTCATGTGGATCAGCGGGAACGGCCGGCCCGCCGCGTCCGTTTCCGAGCGGCCGATGTCCCGGAAGCCGTAGCGGCGATAGAACGCATGCGCGCCCGGGTTCTGCTCGTTGACGTCGACGGTCGGGTGCGGGTGCTGCGCGCGCACGTGATCGAGCAGGCGCGTGCCCACGCGCTGGCCGAACCGGTCCGGATCGACGAACAGCATCTCGATTTGCGCGTCGTTCGTGCCGATGAAACCGGCGATGCGGCCGTCGCCGGTTTCGGCCACCCAGATGGTGACGCTCGGCAGATAGAGATCGCGGACCTGCGGGTAGAGCCCGGCGATGTCCTGCTCGCTGAGAAACGCGTGGGTCGCCTTGACGGCGCGGTGCCAGATGTCGAGCAGCACGGGGTTGTCTTCGGTGATACGGGTGCGGATGGTCATGAGGCGTGGATCGGCGATGGGGTTTGGGGCGCGCCGCCGCTGGGGCACGTGCATCGATGGGCCATTTTGACACCCTGGCCCCGTTACTTGTGTGCGCTTTCGTTTTTCTTGCAGGGTCGAACCATCGGCTGGCATTCGATTTCCCACTGATCTTCAGTTGAACATTTCATTTCTGAGTGCAATTGCGGCTGGATACCATACAGCTGATCCAGCTGCGCGCGAACGCGCTGGTTTTCATCGCGATCACCGCCGTGCAGCACAGGCTGCCGGCCCGTTTTTCGACGACGGCCGAATCCACATGACGACTTCTTCTTCTTCCCTCCTGATTTCCGACGTCCGGCTGCCGGACGGCAGTGCGGCAGCCGTGTCGATCGAAGGCGGCCGGATCGCGGCCATCGGGCCCGGCGTGACGGCGGCGCCGGGCGCGACGGTCGAGGACGGCCGCGGCGTGCTGCTGCTGCCCGGTTTCGTCGAAGGGCACACGCACATCGACAAGAGCAACTGGGGCCGCCCGTGGTACCGCAACGAAGTCGGCCCCGCGCTCACCGACCGCATCGGCAACGAGCGCGAATGGCGCAAGACGTCGGGGCACGACGCGGCCGCGCAGTCGCTCGCGCTGTCGCGCGCGTTCGTCGCGGCCGGCACGACGCGGCTGCGTACCCACGTCGACATCGATACCGACGGCGGCCTGCGCTATCTCGACGGCGTGCTCCAGACGCGCCAGACGCTTGCCGACGCGCTCGACATGCAGATCGTCGCGTTCCCGCAGTCGGGGATGCTGATTCGCCCGGGCACCGTCGAGCTGCTGTCGCGTGCGCTCGACGCGGGCGCGGACGTGCTCGGCGCGCTCGATCCCGCGCTGATCGACCGCGATCCGGCCGGCTCGCTGGATGCGACGTTCGCGCTCGCCGAGCGCCACCGCAAGCCGATCGACATTCACCTGCACGAACCGGGCGAGGTCGGCGCATTCACGCTGAACCTGCTGCTCGATCGCGTCGCGGCGCACGGGATGCAGGGGCAGGTGGTGGTCAGCCACGGGTTCTGTCTCGGTGCGCTGCCCGAGCGTGAACGCGACGCGCTGCTCGACCGGATCGCCAGCCTGAACGTTGCGCTGCTGACGTCCGCGCCGGCGTCGTGCCCGGTGCCGCCGCTGAAGGCGTGCCGCGAGCGCGGCATCACGCTGTTCGGCGGCAACGACGGGATTCGCGATACCTGGTCGCCGTACAACGTGCCCGACATGCTCGAACGCGCGATGCTGATCGGCATGCGCTACGACCTGCGTCGCGACGACGATCTGGCGATCGCGCTCGACTGCGTGACGGATGCGGGCGCGCGCGGCTGCGGTTTCGCGGACTACGGGCTGCGCGCCGGCGCACGCGCCGATCTCGTGCTCGTCGACGCCGAGACGGTCGCGCATGCGATCGTCGCGCGGCTCGTGCGCCGGCTCATCGTCGCGAACGGGCGGATCGTCGCGCGCGACGGCGCGTTCATCGGCGCGTGAGCGTGCGTGCGCGACGCGTCATTACATCGAACCGGAACAGGGCAATACGCCATGATTGCCAAGGTGCTGCGCTAAGCGATCGACGTGCTGATCGCACTACCGCCGCCGGCATTCCGCGATCCGGACGTGCGGCCGCACGGCAAGGTGCTGGAGATGGTGATGATCGACGCCGCGAAGGCGCTGTCAATCGACCACGAGGTCGGTTCGCTCGAAGCGGGCAAGCTTGCCGATATCATGCTGGTCGACCTGTTTCGGCCGCACGTGATGCCGATGAACATGCCTGTCTATCGGATGACGTGCTTCGCGAATGCGGCCGATGTGTGCATGACGATGGTCGGCGGGCGGGTGCTGATGGAGGACCGGCGCGTGTTGTCGGTCGATGAGCAGGCAGTGCTTGAGCAGGTGACGGAGGTCGCGGAGGCGACGTTCGCGCGCAGCGGGTTGCGGCATTTGCTCGACGAGCCGGCGGCGCTGTGGGGGCGCAGTCATTATTGAAACCCATCGTGCCGCTGGGTCGGTGCGACGGATCGGCAGAACTGCAAAAGGGGTGTCGCGCAATCGTGTGCGGCGCCCCTTTATGTTGGTCCGTCGTGGATTTCCGTAACGGAGTACGAAGGTGTGGGCGATACCACATGCGATCTCAGATTGGGTCCGACAATCGGCAGGTCTGGAAATGAAACTTCACTCGGATAGCGAACGGCAAAGGCAGCAGCTCTGTTGCTGACGATGCCGGGGAATCGTTAGTTACGTCGAGGTGATACATCCGAGCTAAGCCACCAGCCGTCTAGCGGTATTGGCGGATTCATGCTCTTTTTTCCAATGAATTCCCGACGGTCGGTCGCCGCGCGATCGATGCCGTCAGTCAGAATCGCTGTTGGCTAAATGTCATCTATTCGCTACGGGCGAGGAGTTATGCAGGCACCACAAAAAGCGGCTCTCCCGATTGGCGATGTCCTGATCAATGCCGAAACGCGCGCAAGTGTAAACCCGCACTCGATATCGGCACTGGGACAAAATTTTTCATCTAGTCTAGATATCAATGCGTCGTGATGCCCGACCTCGCGCGGGTATTCGCGATGAACTCAATTCATTCAGGCGCTCGTGCGGAATGTGTACGGGCCGAACAGGCGGCACGCAGTTTGCCATTCAGTTAGGGCATTCTCCGCCTCGATTGTTCAGCTTGGCCGGGGGTAAGGAGAATCGTCATGTCTACCTGCCTCGTTGAGCGAGCACGCATCTGCCTTCAAGCCATATATCGCATGTTGGCCATCTTTACGCTGCTCTCGATGGCCATGACCGCCGGCGAAGCGGTCGCACAGCAACATGCCTATGTAGCCAATGCCCGTTCGAATACGATATCGGTTATCGACGAGTCGACCAACGTGGTTGCGACCACGATCGCTGTCGGCGCCGGCCCGGTCAGTATCGCCATCCTTCCGGATGGAACGCGGGTGTATGTTGCCAACAGCATCTCGAACAATTTGTCCGTCATCGACACGACAAGCAATACTGTCGTCGCCACGATTCCGGTGGGCTTGGGCCCGGTGAGCATTGCCTTCACGCCAGGCGGAGGACGTGCTTACGTAGCGAACGCCCGTGCTCAGTCCGTATCCGTTATTGACACCGGCACGCTGAAAGTGATTGCCACCGTGCAAGTCGGCAACCAGCCCAACAAAGTTGCTGTCTCGCCGGACGGAACGAGCGTCTATGTGACAAACGGTGCCGACAATTCGGTGTCGGTCATTGCCACGGCGACCAATACCGTCAAGACCACGGTTGGGGTAGGGAAGATTCCGTTCGATGTCGTCACTCCATTTGTGCCGCCCGCGCCGACGTGCACTGACAATATGCAGAACGGGCAGGAGACCGATATCGATTGCGGCGGCCCCGCTTGCCCGAAGTGCGGGCTGTCCCGAAGGTGCTTGATCGATTCCGACTGCGCAAGCAATCACTGCGTGAACAACATGATGGGACCGCCAACCTGCCAGCCTTGATTGACAGGAAACGCGTGGGGCGCGGGACGTCATGCAAGTCAGTGAAGACCGCCGTTAAGGTTTCGCAGCGGAAATCAAATTGTTAGGAGTTCGTTATGAAATACACGTTCACGATCTTGAGAAAAATTTATGGCGTGAGTCTCGTTATGAGCATGGCTGCTCTGTTGGCGCTTGGCGCTGACAAGGCGACAGCCGGCCAGATTGCGACGATTTCCGATCTTGGCACCCTTCCCGGTGGTACCTTCAGTGTCGGCACCGGCATCAACGGACGCGATGAGGTCGTCGGCTATGCATTCACCGCGAGCCAGCAATATCACGCATTCTTGTATCACGACGGCGCTATGGCCGACCTTGGTACCCTTCCTGGCGGAAACTACAGCGTCGCTGCCGGTATCAATTCTCGCGGCCAAGTGGCCGGCTTTGCAATTGCAGCGAGCGGGAACTTACATGCCTTTTTATATGAAAACGGCGCCATGACCGACCTTGGTACGCTGCCGGGCGGCAGCGTCAGCGTTGGGAAGGCCATCAACAACCGCGGCCAAGTCGCGGGCTATGCGTATCCCGCAAACAGCGACTTGCGCGCTTTTTTGTATGACCACGGTGCGATGAACGAACTCGGTACCCTGCCCGGTGGCAGTTTCAGCGCCGCTATCGGTATCAACGACCCGGGGCAGGTGGTTGGCTATGCAACCAACGCAAATGGACAATATCACGCCTTTTTATATGACCATGGCGTGATGACAGATCTCGGCGCTTTGCCGGGTGGCGGAAACAGCTTCGCCAACTGCATCAATGCGCAGGGCCAGGTGGTCGGCCAATCGCAAACGGCGAGTGGTAACACCCACGCCTTTTTGTATGACCACGGAGTGATGACAGATCTCGGCACACTGCCTGGTGGCAGCAACAGTTCCGCCAGCGGCATCAATGCGCGCGGCCAGGTGGTCGGCTACTCGCAAACGTCGAATGGTGACAGCCACGCAATTTTGTATGACCACGGCGTGATGATGGATCTCGGCCTCCTACCTGGCGGCAGAAACAGCTATGCAACGAGCATTGACAACGAGGGTAAGGTGTCCGGCGTGGCATACACCGCAAGTGGAGCAGGACACGCTGTCGTTTGGACGCTAGCCCATTGACGGCGCCATACTTGCTTTGTGCTGGCTCGAAGTGGCACTACCCCATGAAAAGCGCCGGGCCATTTTTGTACCGCCCGGCAGCGGGTTGCGGCATCTGCTCGACGAGCCGGCGGCGCTGTGGGGGCGCAGTCACTACTGAGCGTCAACGCGCGACCGGCTCACGCGCTCATCTCCGCGAGAATCTGCTCCGCGAGAAAATCGCAGGGCGGCCGGCCGGACCGTGCGCTTCGGGCCAGGACGACTTCGAGTTCATCCAGCGGCGGCAACCCTTCGTTCTGCGATAGCTGAACGAGATGCCCCGGCACGCTGCACTTTGCGAGGGGGGCGATCGCGAGCCCGGCCTCCACCATGCTGATCAGGCACATCAGGCTCGGGCTTTCGTAAGACATCCGATATTTGATGTTCTCTCGCTGAAGCGCGCTGACGGCATTGGCGCGCGCCGTGCTGCCATGGGCAAAGACGGCGATCGGAAGCGGGCGTTCCTTCCACACCTTTCTTGCGGGCGACCCGGCCCACACCATCGGCTCGAAGCGGATGAATTCGCTCGCCACGCCCCTGGTTTTCGTGATGCAGGCGAGGTCCAGCGTGTTGTCCTTGAGCAAGGGAACGAGCGCGCTGCTGGGCAGGCCGATGACCCGAATTTCGACACGCGGATGCGCAACCGCGAACTTTCCGAGCACCTGAGGCAGCAGCGACGCGGCGTAGTCGTCGGGCACGCCGATGGTGACGCGGCCCTTGATCTCGGGGCGCACGACCGACGCCCAGGCTTCATCCCGCATCGCCAGCATGCGGCGGCCATAGTCCACGAGCGTCTTGCCTTCCGCGGTAATCGTGACGTTGCGGGTGCTTCGTACGAAAAGCGGTTTTCCCAGCGCTTCTTCAAGCGCCTTGACCTGCATGCTGACCGCCGACGACGACCGGTGCACGGACTCCGCACCACGCACGAACGATCCCGTATCGGCAACCGCCACGAGCATCTCGAGCACGTCCAGATCGAGCTTCTTCATTCTATTCAGAAAATCTGAGCAATCGCTTCAGTTTAATTCGTTTTACGTGGTTATGCATCGACCCGATACTACGCTCGACGATCACGAGCGGAGTGCACGACCATGCAGGGAACGGCATCGATTTACGGATTTCTGGCGGTTGGCGGGATGATTGCCGTGACGCCGGGCCCGAACATGGTCTACGTGATGTCGCGCTCGATTGCGCAAGGACGCTCGGCCGGGCTGATTTCGCTGGCGGGCGTCATGCTCGGCTACCTCTTCTACATGTTCGGCGCAGCGTTCGGCATCACGGCGCTGTTCCTGAGCGTGCCTTATGCAGGCAGCGTGTTGGGCGCCGGGGGCGCCGTGTATCTGTTCTATCTCGCGTGGCAGGCCGTGAAGCCCGGCGGCCGTTCTCCGCTGGAAGTGCGCGAGCTGCGCCGGGAACAGCCACGCCGGCTCTTCGCGATGGGCGCCGCGACGAGCCTGCTGAATCCGAAGCTGGCGATGATCTTTCTGTCGATCCTGCCGCAATTCATCAACGCGCAGGACGGCAGCGTTCTCAGGCAGTCGCTCGTGCTCGGTGCGTCGTTGATCGTCGCGTTCGCACTGGTCAATGGCTTCGTGGCCATCTGCTCCGGCGGCATGGCGGCGTTCCTCGCCCGTCGCCCGGGGCTCCTGCTGGCTCAGCGATGGACGATGGGTGCCATGTTGTTTGCGCTTGGCGCGCACATGGCCGCAGACGCATTGAAGGCGGCAGGCTTCCATTGATTGTCGGCCGGCGCCTGCGCCGGCCTCCATGTACCGGCGCGCATCGGCGATCTGCGCGAACCGCGAAGGCGCGATCGATCGACGGCTCGAATGCCGTGGCGCCGGCCGTGTTCGCCTACCTGCCGGCGTGCGTGCTGCGCGCCGGCTACGGCACCGGATGCAGATCCTGCAGCAGCGTCGGCACGAGCTCCGACACCGTCGGATGAATGTGCATCGCGCGGCTGATCGTCGTGTACGGCGCGCCGGCGGCCATCACGTCGAGCAGCGCATGCACGACTTCGTCGCCGCTCACGCCGAGGATCGACGCGCCGAGGATCGCGTGGCTGTCCGCGTCGACGATCACCTTCATGAAGCCCAGGCTCTCGCCTTTCTCGACCGCGCGCCCGACGCGCGTCATCGGGCGGGTGCCGACCAGCAGCCGGCGGCCCGACTGCCGCGCCTCGGCCTCGGTCATCCCGACGCGTCCGAGCGGCGGGTCGATGAACATCGCGTATGCGGGGATGCGGTCCGACACCTTGCGCGGATCGTTGTCGAGCAGGTTCGCCGCGACGATCTCGTAGTCGTTGTAGGCCGTATGCGTGAACGCGCCGCGGCCGTTGCAGTCGCCCATCGCCCAGATGCCGGGCACGCTGGTGCGCAGCTGTTCGTCGACCTTGATGTAGCCGTGCGCGTCGGTATCGACGCCGGCGCGTTCGAGCCCGAGGTCGTCGGTGTTCGGCACGCGCCCGACCGCGAGCAGCAGGTGCGAGCCCGCGACTTCGCGCGCGCCGCCCGTGCAATCGAGGCCGACCACGACGCCGCTGCCGTCGCGCCGCGCGCTCAGGCAGTTCGCATCGAGCTGCACGTCGATGCCTTCGCGCTCGAGGATCTCGCGCACCGCATCCGATACGTCCTCGTCCTCGCGCCGGATCAGGCGCGGCCCCTTTTCGACGATCGTCACGCGCGAGCCGAAGCGCCGGTACATCTGGCCGAATTCGAGCCCGACGTAGCTGCCGCCGACCACCACCAGATGCTCGGGCAGGAAGTCGACGTCCATCATCGTCGAGTTGGTGAGGTACGGCACCTGGTCGAGGCCGGGCATCGGCGGCACCAGCGCCCGCCCGCCGACGTTGATGAAGATCCGTTCCGCCTCGAGCAGCGCATCGCCGACGCGCACCGTGTTCGCGCTGTCGAAGCGCGCGTGGCCCTCGAACACGGTCGCGTGTTCGAGGCCGCGCACCCACTGCTCGACGCCGTGGTTCGACCGCCCGGAGATCTGGTCCTTGCGCGCCTTCACCTGCTTCATGTCGACCGTTACCGGCCCGCCGAGCGTCACGCCGTATTCGCCGGCGCGCCGCGCGAGATGTGCGGCGTACGCGCTGGCGATCAGCGTCTTGGTGGGAATGCAGCCGGTGTTCACGCAGGTGCCGCCGAACCGGCCCCGTTCGATCACGGCCACGTTCATGCCCGCGCCGGACAGCCGGGCGGCGAGCGGCGGGCCGGCCTGCCCGGTGCCGATGATGATTGCGTCGAAGCGTTGGGCCATGGCGTTCTCCTGCGCTGCGGGTGCGTTGCGTCGTGAACGATGCATGACGGAAGCATCATGCGTGCCGGCCGGGCCGCGTTCGCGGCGCACGGTTCGTCTATGGTAGACCTTGTCGATCTGGCCGGCTGGGTCAGTCCTTGCGACGCCGCGCGCCGAAGGCAGTCGGCCGCTTCGGGGCCGCGCGTGTCGCGTACAGGCGCGGTCGAATGGGGGCAGGTTGCGGCGGGGAACCGGCAGCATGGCCGCTCGCATGGCGCCGTTGCACGATCGTCGCGCTGTGCTTCTCGACCCGCCGGCCGCGCGAATGGTATCTGCGCGCGAAGAAATGGGTCGACCGCGCCGCGGCCGGCGCGATCTCCGCGCTCGGGCTGCGGCTGATCCTGACCGCGCCGAAAGCGGGGATCTGACGCGGGGCGCGAAGGGCGACGCATGATGCGGTGCCGCATCCGCCCGCGCCGCCGTTCACCCCCTCAGCATTCCGGGTATTGCGCGAGCAACGCGCCGAATACCGCGTCGTCCGGGAACGCATCGACCTCGTAGCGCACGGGGCGATGCCCGGTCGCCTTCATCAGCCCGCCGCACGCGCGCATCAGCTCGGCCATCGGCACGTACGCCGACTGCCGGGTCGACTGCCGGTACAGCACCACGCAGTCCGTTTCAGGCAGCAGCGCGCGCACGCCTTCGGTCCACACGCACACGCTGAACACTTCCCCGCTCGGGCGCTGGTACGCGCCGTACTTCGCCACGAAGATGTCGACGCCGTCGCGGGCATGCGCCTCGTTCAGCAGCGCCTGCTGGTCCTGGTAGTCGCCGGCGAGCTCGTTCACGCGCAGCTGCTGCAGTCTCGGCGCGAGCGCGTCCGGCACGAACTGCCGCCAGGCTGTGCCGTCCCAGCGGAGCATCAGCGGTGACAGCGGGCGCGGCTGCGCGAGCGCCTGCTCGGCGAGCCCGAGCAGGGTGTCGAGCCCCGCCGCGTTGCGGTCGCCGGTGAGCAGCAGCACGGACCGGTTCGGCGCCATCACCACCGGCGCGCCGGCGATCGGCTGCCGGTAGAGCAGGTCGGTCAGCAGCAGCCGGGCCGCGTCGTAGTAGTCGCCGAACTGCGACAGGAATACGCCGTGCTGCAGCGGCAGCCACGCGCGCGACGAAGCGGCGCGCAGGTTGTCGAGCGCGACGTCGTACGCGTCGTCGAACGTGACGCCCCATTCGTCCAGCTTGGCCGTGGTCAGCCGCGTCACGGTGAATTCGCTGTCGTACGCGATGCCGATCTCGAGGTTCTCGCACAGCGGCCGGTGCGCGATTGCCGGACGGTTCGCGCGCGTCTCCATCTGCAGGTCGATCACGCCGCGCTCCGTCGCGCTGCGGATCACCGGCCGCAGCTGCGCCCTCGCCTCGGCGAACGCGGCGGGAATGGCGTGCTGCAGCATCCCGCTCGCCTGGCGCGCCAGCGTGGCTTGCCGGTCCGCCGGTTTCGCGCCGACGTAGTCGCGGAACAGGTTGTGCAGGTTGATCACGTTCGAGCGGGTGTCCGACTGCACGAGGCGGCTCTTGTCGCTTTCGTAGATCCACGCGCGCGTGTCGCCGGCCGCGCGCAGCGCGTTCGTCAGCCGTTCGGCGAATTGTTGCTGGGTGACCGGCTTGCGGAAGCGGTCGAGAAAGCGCAGGGCAAAATCGGGAAGCATCGTGTGGAGTCGAGTCGGGCCGGCAATGCAGACGCGCGGGGCAAGCCCGCCGTGTCCGGTTTATCGGTCCGGCGCGCCGGATTCTTGAGCGCCGGCCGCCGCCAATCGCGCTGCGAGCCTTGTCCGGTGGGCGTTCGCGGGCTCTGCCGCGGTGCGTTGCCGCACCCGCCGGGCGCAATCCGGCGGCGGACCCCGCGCCGACGTGTAAACTGCTGCCTTTTTTGACGGTTGCAGCATGGTGCAAGCCCCCCAGCGCACGGCACTGAGCGGCCCGACGCTCGTTCGCCTGCTCGCGCGGCTGGCGGATGCCGACGTACCCGAATCCCGGCAGACGCTGGCGGACCGGCTGAGCCAATGGCTCGGCTGGACCGACGCGATCACGCTGTCCTCGGCGCTGAACGGCAGTCCGCCCGCGCTCGCCGGCGGCGCGCGCGCGCCCGGCGGCGACGCCGAGCGCGAGTGCGCGCGCGTGCGCCACGAGCTGGCGCAGGCGGTGACGCGCAGCCGCGCGGCCGGCGCGAGCCGCCGCAACGGCGCGATGCCGGCGGCGCCGGCCGCCGAGACGGCCGACTTCGCGGATTTCCGCCAGCGCTATCTGTCCCTGCAGCAGGAGATGGAAACGGCGATCGGCCAGCTGCGCGGCCGCCTGCGGGTCGCGCTCGCGGCGCGCACGCCCGGCATGGCGCGGCTCGCGACGCTCGACGCGATCATGGAGCGGGTGCTCGGCGCGCGCGAGCGCAGCCTGCTGGCCACCGTGCCGGCGCTGCTCGGCGCGCACTTCGAGCGGCTGCGCGACGCGGAGCGGCAGGCGCTCGGCGATGCCGAGGAATCGGGAAACACGGCGGTCACGTCCGGCGCATGGCTGGACGTGTTCCGCAAGGATATGCAGAGCGTGCTGCTCGCCGAGCTCGAAGTTCGGTTTCAAACGGTGGAAGGGCTGCTCGAAGCCCTTCGCGCCAGCTAAACAAGACGTTATGTCCAGAATTCGTATTGATCTCGTTGTATTCGTGGCCGGTCTGATCGCGGTGTGCTGGATCGGCGCCGGTTATGTCGCGTCGAACCCGGTGGCGGCGGCCGTCACCCTGTTGATCGCCGCCTGCTATCTCGCCGGCGGATTCGAACTGCTGCGCTACCGGCAGGCCACGGCGACCCTTTCGCGCGCGGTGGCCGGCCTGTCCGAGCCGCCGGCTGCGCTCGACGCGTGGCTCGACACGCTGCCCCCGGGCCTGCGCGGCGCGGTGCGCGCGCGCATCGAGGGCACCCGCGCGGCGCTGCCGGGGCCGTCGCTCACGCCTTACCTGGTCGGCCTGCTCGTGCTGCTGGGGATGCTCGGCACGCTGCTCGGGATGGTGGTGACGCTCAAGGGCACCGGCGCCGCGCTGGAAAGCGCGACCGACCTCGACGCGATTCGCGCGTCGCTGATCGCGCCGGTCAAGGGCCTCGGCTTCGCGTTCGGCACGTCGATCGCCGGGGTGGCGACGTCCGCGATGCTCGGGCTGCTGTCCGCGCTGCTGCGCCGCGAGCGCATCGATGCGGCGCAGCAACTCGACGCGAAGATCGCGACGACGCTGCGCGTGCATTCGCATGCGCATCGCCGCGACGAGTCGTTCCGGCTGCTGCAGCGGCAGGCCGACGTGATGCCGGCGCTGGTCGACCGGCTGCAGACGATGATGACGACGCTCGAGCAGCGCAGCGTCGCGCTGCACGAGCAGCAGGCCGCGAGCCAGCAGGCCTTTTTCGACCGGACCGAGCACGCATACGGGCGGCTCGCGTCGTCGGTCGGGCAGTCGCTGCAGGACAGCGCCGCCGAGAGCGCCCGCGTGGCCGGTGCCGCGCTGCAGCCGGTGATGGAAGCGACGATGGCGGGGCTCACGCGCGAAATGACCGTACTGCGCGACACCGTCACGCAGGCCGTCGATCGGCAGCTGGATGGCCTGGCGAGCGGCTTCGAGGCGACCACCCACAACGTGGCCGGCATCTGGAACCGCGCGCTCGCGGACCAGCAGCGTTCGAACGACGCATCGGCCGAGCAGCTGCGCACCACGCTCGGCCAGTTCACCGACACCTTTGCGCAGCGCTCGACCGACCTGCTGGACGGCGTCGCGACGCGCCTCGAGGCGACCGAGCAGCGGATGTCGGACGCGTGGCGGCACGCGCTGGCGCAGCAGGCGCAGGCCGGCGAGACGATGGCCGGCCACAACGCGCGCGCGCTGGAGACGGCCGCCGCCGCGTTCGGGCAGCATTCGGCGTCGCTGCTGGACACGATGCGCGCGTCGCACGCGGGGCTGCAGACGGAACTCGCGTCGCGCGACGAACAGCGCCTCGCGGCATGGCGCGACTCGCTCGCGGCGATGGCCGCCGCGCTGCGCGACGACCTCGCGCAGACGAGCGCAAGCCAGACCACCCGCCAGCAGGCGATCAGCGATGCACTGGCGCAAACGGCGCGCGACATCGGCGCGCAAACGTCGGCGTTCGAGCAGCATTCGGCATCGCTGCTGAATACGATGCGCGAATCGCATGCGGGCCTGCAGAGCGAGCTCGCATCGCGCGACGAACAGCGTCTCGCGGCATGGAGCGCGTCGCTTGAAGCGATCGCGGCGAAGCTCGGCGACGAATGGGCGCAGACGAGCGCGAACCACACGAGCCGCCAGCAGAAGATCATCGACGCGCTTGCGCAATCGGCAAGCGATATCGGCGCGCAGACGTCGGCGTTCGAACAGCATTCGGCATCGCTGCTGAATACGATGCGCGAATCGCACGCGGGCTTGCAGAGCGAACTCGCATCGCGCGACGAACAGCGCCTCGCGGCATGGAATGCGTCGCTTGCAGCGATCGCGACGAAGCTCGGCGACGAATGGGCGCAGACGAGCGCAGACCACACGAGCCGCCAGCAGAAGATCATCGACGCGCTTGCGCAATCGGCAAGCGATATCGGCGCACAGACGTCGGCGTTCGAACAGCATTCGGCATCGCTGCTGAACACGATGCGCGAATCCCACGCGGGCCTGCAGACCGAACTCGCATCGCGCGACGAACAGCGCCTCGCGGCATGGAATGCGTCGCTTGCAGCAATCGCGACGAAGCTCGGCGACGAATGGGCGCAGACGAGCGCGGACCACACGAGCCGCCAGCAGAAGATCATCGACGCGCTTGCGCAATCGGCAAGCGACATCGGCGCGCAGACGTCGGCGTTCGAACAGCATTCCGCATCGCTGCTGAACACGATGCGCGAATCTCACGCGGGGCTTCAGGCCGAACTCGCATCGCGCGACGAACAGCGCCTCGCCGCATGGAACGCGTCGCTCGCGTCGATGGCCGCGACGCTGCGCGACGAGTGGGCGCAGGCGAGCACGCAGGCCGCGAGCCGTCAGCAGGACATCTGCGACACGCTCGCCCGCACCGCGAACGACATCACCGCGCACGCGCAGGCGCATGCGAGCGACACGATCAACGAGATCTCCCGCCTCGTGCAGGCTGCATCGGAGGCGCCGAAGGCCGCGGCCGAGGTCGTCGCCGAACTGCGCCAGCGCCTGTCCGACAGCATGGTGCGCGACACCGCGATGCTCGAGGAGCGCAGCCGCCTGCTGGCGACGCTGGAAACGCTGCTCGACGCGGTCAACCACGCATCGACCGAGCAACGCAGCGCGGTCGATGCGCTGGTCGGCACGTCGGCCGACTTGCTCGAACGCGTGGGCGCGCGCTTCAACGACACGGTCGACGCGGAAACCCGCAAGCTCGACGCGGTTGCGGCGCAGGTGACGGCGGGCGCCGTCGAAGTCGCGAGCCTCGGCGACGCGTTCGGGATGGCCGTGCACGCGTTCGGCGAATCGAACGACAAGCTGCTGTCCCACCTGCAGCGCATCGAGGCCGCGCTGGAGAAGTCGCTCGTGCGCAGCGACGAGCAGCTCGAATACTACGTCGCGCAGGCGCGCGAAGTGATCGACCTGAGCATGATGTCGCAGAAGCAGATCGTCGAAGACCTGCAACAGCTCGCCGGCCGGCGCGCGTCCGTCGGAGCGTAACGCATGCACGACGAAATCGACGGCGGCGCGGAATCGGCCGCGCCGGTCTGGCCTGCGTTCGCCGACCTGATGTCGGTGCTGCTCGGCGCGTTCGTGCTGATCCTGGTCGGCGTGATCGGCATGCAGCTGCAACTCACGTCGAAGCTCGAGGAAGCGGTGCGGCAGCGCCAGCAGGAAGCGCAGCAACGCAAGTCGCTCGAGCAGGCGCTGGCCGGCCCGCTCGCGGCCGGCCGCGTGACGCTCGTGAACGGCCGCATCGGCATCGCCGGCAACGTGCTGTTCGCGCTGAACTCCGACCAGCTGCAGCCCGAGGGCCGCGAGCTGCTGAAGACGCTGGCCGGGCCGCTCGCCGCGTACCTGAAGAACCGCGACGAGATCCTGATGGTCAGCGGCTTCGCCGACGACCAGCAGGTGCACGCCGGCAACCGCCAGTTCGCGGACAACTGGGAGCTGTCCGCGAAGCGCGCGCTGACGGTCACGCGCGCATTCATCGACGCGGGCGTGCCGAGCGCGTCGGTGTTCGCCGCCGCATTCGGCTCGGAGCAGCCGGTCAGCTCGAACGCCGACGATGCGGGGCGCGCGAAGAACCGCCGCGTCGAGATCGCGCCGGTGCCGCGCCGCACGGCGTCGAACGGGGGCCGGCGTGGGCAGTGACGCGACGCAGGCCCGCGCGATGCTCGACGCGTGGCGCGAGCAGGGCGCGGATCGCCTCGACCCGGTGCGGTTTCACCTGATGGACGCGCTGGCGCGTCGCGCGGCCGGCCACGACGGCGACGCGCGGCGCCTGCTCGACGCGCGGCTGGCGACGCTGCTCGCCGGCTATGCCGATATCGTCGAACGTGGTGCGCCGAATGCGGCTGACGTGGGCATTCCGCCCGGCGAGCCTGCGCGCGGCGAACCCGCGCCCGGTGAGCCCGCACGCGGCGCGCTGGCGGCGCTCGTCGCGCAGCTCGCGCGCGATGCGCAGGCGGACCGCGCCGGCATCGATCCGGCCATGATCGAGTTCTTCCGGGAGACGTGGTCGAAGGTCCGCACCGAGAAGCAGTATCGCCAGGCGCTCGACCAGGTGCCGCGCAATGCGGGCCCGCTGAATTCGAGCAGCCTCGTGCACCGCTCGCTGTCGCTGATGCGCGACCTGTCGCCGGGCTATCTTCAGCAGTTCCTGTCGTACGTGGACGCGCTGTCGTGGCTCGAGGATCTGATGGGCGGCGGCGCGCAGGCCGAGAAGGAAGCGCCGCGCGCGAAGGGCGCGAAGAAGGCGGCGCGGGGCAAGACGCGCTAGCGGCACGCATCACGGCCTCCGCGCCGGTGTCGTGCCGTCACGCGGCGGCGGCATTCATTTCTCGTCAATCGACCAATCATGCATGAATGGGGCGATTGAATCTTCCGGGTTATCAAACCGGACTTCAAATGAATCGGTAAATATGACAATCGGGTTGCGTAAAACCCGATTTTGATCGGTATTAATTTAACGGCCGGTTATCAAGACGTCGAAGTCGATTCACGTATATGGGTTGGGCAGGATGACACATCGCTGCGTGACACATGAATGACAGGCATTCATGCGCGGG
This sequence comes from Burkholderia stagnalis, assembly GCF_039848545.1. NCBI lineage: Bacteria > Pseudomonadati > Pseudomonadota > Betaproteobacteria > Burkholderiales > Burkholderiaceae > Burkholderia > Burkholderia stagnalis. The sequence continues at coordinate 2,274,865 of NZ_CP156686.1, read as the reverse complement.
GGGCCGGCGATTGCCTGACGCATTGCAGCACAACGGCCTGTAGCCAGTGCACGGCCGATCACTGGCGCTGTTTGACGGAGGAGGCTGAACCGCCGAGCGCCACGGTGATTTAAACGAGCGTTACATACTCCGAAATGCTTATGAATTTTCCTCCAATTTGTTATATTTGGCGACGCGCGAGGAACTGAGAGACCCTCGCAGCCGGGCGCATTGCGAATTCGGCAATCGGCCCGCCCGAATAGAATAAAGAGGTTAATCATGAGTTTCGTGGAAGACAGGGGCGCCAGCGGGCTGGCCGGTGGCGCCGTCCCCGCGACGGCGGGCGGCCTGGCGAGCCTGGGCTCGATCGCCGGCATGGCGGGGCAACTCGGCGCACTGACCGGCATGCCGGGCGCGGGGCTGCTCGGCGGCGCGGCAAGCGCCGTCCAGCTCGCACAAACCGGCATGGCGATGCTCGGCAAGACCCCCGAATCGATCGCCGACGCACTCAACAGCGTGACGGGCGGGCGCCCGCAACTGACCCAGGACAACCGCTACGTCACGCTCGACACGCCGCTGGGCCAGGACGTGCTGCTCGTCAACGCCGCCGTGATCGACGAGCACGTCAACCAGTTGCCGGAGATTCACCTCGACCTGCTGTCTCACCGGAACAATATCGGGCCCGAGCAGATCGTCGGCCAGCGCGTGAAGATCGCGCTGGATCCGCAGGGCAAGACTTTCAGCCTGACGAAGATCGTGGCCGCGTCGGCCGAGACTGACGCGCGTCGCTATTTCGACGGCTACGTCGCGTCGTTCGGCCGGGTCGGCAATTCCGGCACGGTCACGCGCTACGAGATGTCGGTCGTGCCGTGGTTCTGGTTCCTCACGCGCTCGACGGACTGCCGGATCTTCCAGAACCTGGCGCCGCAGGACATCCTGCGCGAGATTTTCCAGGAGATGGGGTTCGCGGATTTCGAATTCGACATCCGCAGCGAGCGGCCGCCGCTCGAATACATCGTGATGTACGACGAGTCGTACTACCACTTCTGCACGCGATTGATGGAGCAGGAGGGGCTCGTCTGGACGTTCCGCTTCGAGAAGGACAGGCACGTGCTGGTGATCGGCGACAGCAATTCGCTGTTCCGGCCGATCCCGAATCTCGAGACGATCCCGTACTACGCGGACAGCGCCGCCAGCGAACTGAACGGCATCGACCGGTGGGACGAGGCGTTCAGCTTCCGGGTCGGCAAGATCACGTTCCGCGACTTCAACTACAACCAGCCGTCGTCGAGCCTGATGCATGTCGAGGTGCCGACCGTCAGCCTCAAGCACGACAACATTCAGGGCACCGAACGCTATCAGTACCACTCGCTGTACGACCACGGCGAGGACGGCGAACGCTATGCGCGTTACGCGATGGAAGCCGAAGAAGCGCAGGCGCGGCGCTTCAACGGTGCCGGGTATGCGCGCGGGATGACGACGAACGGCCGGTTCACGCTCGTCAATCACGCTTCGTCCAGCTACAACGACAAGGAATTCGTGATCCTGCGCGTGCGCCACCAGGCGGTGAACGATTACACGCGTCAGGGTGCCGAGCTGCCGTACCACAATACGTTCACGTGCCTGCCGTTCGACATTCCGTTCCGGCCGGAGCGGCGTACGCGCAAGCCGTCCATGCACGGCACGCAGTCGGCGATGGTGGTGGGGCCGAAGGGCGAGGAGATCCATACCGACGGCAGCCGCGTGAAGCTGCATTTCCCGTGGGATCGGCGCGGCAAGCGTGACGGCTCGGATTCGATGTGGGTGCGTGTGTCGCAGCCGTGGGCCGGCAAGGGCTGGGGCGGCGCGGCGATTCCGCGGATCGGGCAGGAAGTGATCGTCGCGTTCAACGAGGGCGATCCGGACAACCCGGTCGTGGTCGGGCGCGTGTTCAACGGTGATTCGGGCAACCCGTATCACGGCAGCGGCGGCCAGACGATGGGGATCAAGAGCCAGACGCACAAGGGCGCCGGCTCGAACGAGCTGCGCTTCTCGGATGCGAACGGCGCGCAAGAGTTCTTCATGCACGCGCAGAAGGACATGAACACGGTCGTCAAGGATAACGAATCGCATACGGTCGAGGGCGGTGCGCGGAAGGTGTCGGTGCTGAAGGGCGATGAAACGAAACACGTCGCGCAGGGCAGCCTGACCGAGACGATCGCGCTGACGCGCTCGTCGACCGCCAACGTGATCAACACCCAGGCGGTGGCGAACGCGGCCGGCCCCGGCACGCAAAGTCACGAAGCGAGCGACGGCATCGAGCACCGGGTCGGCGACAGCGTCGTGACGATGACGAAGGGCAGCATCAAGCTGACGCATGGCGCGTCCACCATCCTCATCGACGCGAGCGGCATCTATATCGACGGGCCGGTCATCCACCTGAACCAAGGGGGCGCGTCTGCGCCGCCGGGCGGGACCGGCGCGGCCGGCGGCGATGCGGCAGCGGCGGCCGGAGCCGCCGGTGCAGGCGCGGCCGCGGCAGGCGGCGCCGCCGCGCCGCAGCAGACCGGCCTGGGCGACGACGTCGACAAGCTCGCGGCGAAATCGCCGGGGCTGCAAGGCGACCTGAAGAAGCTCAAGGACGACGGCTGGAAGTTCAAGTACGGTGCGCCCGGCGGCGGCTCGTTCGCGAATCGCGGGGAGCAGACCGTCACGCTGGACGGCAACCTCAAGGGCAACACGGCGGCAACGACCCAGGCGCTCGCGCACGAGGCCGGGCACGCGACCTATCCGTTCAAGCCCGACTATTCGTCGAAAGCCGCGTACGTCGATGGCACACTGGCGGACGAGGGCGCGGCGACGCTGAACAACATCAAGGCGCAACGCGAAATCCTCGCCAACGGCGGCCAGGACATCGGCATTGCCGGCAACAGCGCCAATCACGCGGCGTACAACAAGGCCTACGACCAGTTCCTGAAGGACGGCAACGCCGACGCGGCGAGACATGCGATCGGCGCGCAATTCGGCAAGGGGGAAATCACGTCAACCACGAAACAACCCTATGCGGAGTATTACGGAGGCTGGTATGACAAGAATTTCCCGCCCAAGAAGTAACTTGCGACGGGTTCTGATGACGCTCGGCGTCGCGGCCTGGCTGGCCGGATGCGGTCAGGCCGATGGAAAAAACGTACAGGATTCACACATGACGCAACCGAAGATGACGCTGTGGCAAGCGATCGACGCGCTGGCACGGCAAGTCCCGTTCTCGAAGTCCGGGATCGAAAACACGCTGTCGACGCGCCTGAGCGAGACCGACGACGAAGGCAGCGACGTGTTCCAGTTCTTCAAGGGCACGCCCGTCAAGCTGACGGACGGCGTGGTCATCGAGAACGTGGACCTGCGCATCAAGCGCCAGGGCGCGCACCCCGGTTTCATGGTGCTGCGTCTCGGCGGCCCGTGTGTCGGACTGGATGCGGTGCGCGGGCACTACGGCGGGCTCGAGATCACCGACGTGCCGCGCGGGCGCTCGCTCGACGAGGCCACGACGCATTCTGCGCGCCTGCCGTGGGGGCAATTGTCGTTCAGTTTCACGGAGCGCAATCCAGGCTGTCTCGCGTCCGTGGCGTTCAAGCCCAAGCAGGGGGAGTGAGCCGGGCGAGGGCGTTTCCGTACCAATGATCCGATGCGCCTGCCGGCAACACCGATCCATTCCTCAAGATTCGTCCGATGACCCGCATGACCGATCCAGACAACCGCATCCGGATTCACGAAGGCAGCATCACGCTGCCCGCCGGCTTCGAGGACCGCACCACCAACGTGTTCGTGCCGGCCGATCCGGCGAACCAGCCGAACCTGAGCGTCGCGCGCGACTGGCTGAAGGACGGCGAGACGCTCGCGCCGTACGTCGACCGGCAACTCGCGCTGCTCAAGTCGCGCCTGCAGGGGCACAAGCTGATCGCACGACAGGCCGAACGGCTCGGCCCGGACGACCGGGCGCTCGCCGGCGAACGCATCGACGCGAGCTACCGCAACGGCGCACGGCTCGTGTACCAGCGGCAGGCGGCCTTCATCGTGGCGCCCGGGCGCGTGCTGATCTTCACGGCCTCGGGCACGCGCACCTTCAACGACGAGATGGACGCGCTATGGCGCGGCTGGCTTGACGACTACCGGCCGGCGGACGAGACCGGCGAGACCGGCGAACCCAGGCCGGCCTGACGAGGGCAGCACATCATGTTCGAGGCCGCACGCGTTACCGATCCGATCGAGCATACGAGCGCGCTGACGGGGTTCCTGATCGGCGCCGTGATCGGCATTGCGCTGATCGCCGCCGTCGCGTTCGCGACCTTCACGTGCGGCTTCGGCGTCGCGCTGCTGGCGGGCCTCGCGGCCGGCGTCGGCGCCAGCGGGATCCTGTCGCTGGGGGAGGCGATCGGCAAGATGTTCACGTCGACGTCCGGCGCGATCGTGTCGGGCTCGCCGAACGTCTTCATCAACGGCCGGCCCGCCGCGTATGCGACGCTGAGCGGCGTCATGTGCGACAAGCACAATCCGGTGCCGCTCGTCGCGCAGGGCTCGACCAACGTCTTCATCAACGGGCGGCCCGCCGCGCGCAAGGATGACAAGATCACGTGCGGCGCGGCGATCGGCGACGGCTCGCACGACACGTTCGTTCACGGCGGCACGCAGACCTACCTGCCGGTGGACGACGAGGTGCCGCCGTGGCTGCGCACCGCGGTCGATTGGGCCTTCGCGCTGGCGGGGCTCGTCGGCGGGCTCGCGGGGCTCGTCAAGGCCGCGGGCGGACTGTCGCGCGCGGTGCTGCCGTGCGCGGCGAAGTTCATCGGCGGCTTCGTGCTCGGCGAAGTCGTCAGCCGCTACGTGGCCGGGCCCGCGATCAACCGCGCGATCGGCGGCCTGTTCGGCAACCCGGTCGACGTGACGACGGGGCGCAAGGTCCTGCTGGCCGACGCGGAAACCGATTACGTGATTCCGAGCCCGCTGCCGGTCCCGATCAAGCGCTTCTACTCGAGCCACCTCGACCAGGTCGGGACGCTCGGCCGCGGCTGGGTGCTGCCGTGGGACCTGCGGCTGCAGGCGCGCGACGGGCGGCTCTGGTACACGGACGCGCAAGGGCGCGAAAGCGGGTTTCCGCTGGTTCGCAGCGGGCAATCGTCGTTCAGCGACAGCGAGCAGCGTTACCTCACCTGCACGCCCGATGGCCGTTATGTGCTGCACGACGTCGGCGAAACATACTGCGATTTCGGGCGGCTCGATCCCGATACGGACCGGATCGCATGGGTGCGCCGCATCGAGGATCAGGCCGGGCAGTGGATGCAGTTCGAGCGCGACAGTCAGGGGCGCGTGCGCGAGATCCTCACCTGCGGCGGCATTCAGGCAGTGCTCGACTACGAGGCCGTCCACGGGCGGCTCGGGACGATCACGCTCGTGCATGGCGACGAACGCCGTCTCGCGGTGGCCTATGGCTACGACGACCACGGGCAGATGGCGTCGGTGACGGACGCCAACGGCGCCGTCGTGCGGCGTTTCACGTATGCCGACGGCTTGATGACGAGCCACGCGAATGCGCTCGGCTTCGTGTCGAGCTACACGTGGGCGACGATCGGCGGGCAGCCGCGGGTCGTCGCGACCCAGACCAGCGAGGGCGAGCGCTGGACCTTCGAATACGACCTCGACGCGCGCGAGAGCCGCGTTCGCCATGCCGACGGACGCTCGGCGCGCTGGCGTTACGACGCGCGCTTCCAGATCGTCGAATGCACGGACCTGGATGGCGCGCAGTACCGGGTCGAATACGACGATGCCGGGATGCCGACCGCGTTCCTGCTGCCGGGCGAACGCAAGGTGACGCTGGAATATGACGAAGCGGGACGCATCGTCGCCGAGACCGATCCGCTCGGGCGTACGACGCGCACGCGGTATGACGGCAACAGCCTGCGGCCGGTGGAAGTCACCGCGCCGGACGGCGGCGTCTGGCAGGCGGAATACGATCGCCAGGGGCGTCTCGTGCTCGGCCGCGATCCGCTCGGCCGGACCAACCGGTACACGTATCCCGACGGACTGACGTCGCAGCCCGACGCGCATGTCGATGCGCGCGGCGGGCGGAAGGTGCTGGCGTGGAACCGGCTGGGCCAGTTGATTGCATATACGGATTGCTCGGGGAAGACGACGCGTTACGCATTCGATGCATTCGGATTGCCGGTCGAGACGGTCAACGCACTGGGGCAGCGCGTCGCGTATGCGATGCGCCCGACCGGCGAGCCGGTGCGTATCGCCTATCCCGACGGCAGCGAGGAATCCTTCGAATACGATGCGGCGGGGCTCCTCGTGCGGCAGGTCGGGCCGGGCGGACGCATCCGGCAGTGGCGTCGCAATGCGCGTGGCCAGTTGTGCGAAGCGATCGACCCGGCCGGGCGCAGGTTGCAGTATCGCTACGATGCGGAAGGGCGCCTGTTCGAGTTGCTGAACGAGCATGCCCGCTATGCATTCGCTCATGACGCGGGCGGGCGACTCGCGTCCGAAACGCGGCCGGACGGCGTGACGCGGCGCTTCGCGTACGACGACGCGGGCGGGCTGCGGGAATTGACGATCGTCGGCGCGGCCGACCCGGCGAATCGTCGCGACGCGGGCCCGGTGCGGGTGATCCGCTTCGAGCGCGATCCGATGGGGAACCTGACGGCGCAGCACACGCCGACCGACGTGACCCGCTATGAGCGCGATGCGGGAGACCGGCTGCTGGCGGTCGAGCGGGCGCCGACGGACGCGGGTGCGGCGCTCGGCATCGGGCCGGATGTGGTCCGGTTCGAATACGACAAGGGCGGCCGGCTGATTGCCGAGCATGGCGTGAACGGCGCGGTCGGGTATGGGCTCGACGAGCTGGACAACGTGTCGACGCTGTCGCTGCCGCATGCGCAGACGCTGCAGATGCTGCGCTACGGTTCCGGGCACGTGCATCAGATTCGCTGCGGCGACCAGGTGGTCAGCGATTTCGAACGGGACGACCTGCATCGCGAGATCTCGCGGACGCAAGGGCGCCTGATGGAACGGTCGGGTTATGACTTGCTGGGGCGCAAGCTGTGGCAGGCGGCGGGCATGTCGCCGGAAACGACCGGGCGGATGCGCGGGCAGTTGTGGCGCAACTACGGCTACGACGCGGCCGGCGAACTGACGGAGATGCACGATAGTCTGCGGGGCAGCACGCAGTATGGCTACGATGCGGCGGGGCAATTGGTGCGTCAGTACCGCGCGGCGGACCGGCATCTCGAGGAATTTGCGTGGGACGCGGCCGGCAACCTGCTGGATGACCGGCAACGCCTCAGCCGCGGCTATGTGGAAGGCAACCGGCTGCGGATGTGGCAGGACTTGCGGTTCGCCTATGACGCGTTCGGCAACCTGGCGACGAAGCAGCAGGGGCCGAACCGGACGCAGCGCTTCAGCTACGACGGGCAGGACCGGTTGATCGCCGTCCGCACGGAAGATGCGCGTGGCGCGGTCGAGGCGCGGTTCGAGTACGACCCGCTCGGAAGGCGGACGGCGAAGAGCGAGACGTATTTCGATGTCCGGGGCGTCGAACTCCGCAAGGCGCGCAAGCGCTTCGTGTGGGAGGGGCTGCGGCTCGCGCAGGAGATTCGCGAGACGGGCGTCAGCAGCTATGCGTATAGCCCGGATGCGCCGTATTCGCCGGTTGCGCGCGTCGACGCGGTGATCGCGGATGCGGTGGCGGCCGTCGCGATCGAGCAGGCGAGGCATGCGGCGCGGATTTACCACTTCCATACGGATCTGGTGGGGGCGCCGCTGGAGGTGACGGACGAGGCGGGACAGGTTGCGTGGGCCGGGCGGTATGCGGCGTGGGGGAAGGTCGAGGCAGGCGATCGGGAACTGGTGGCGCCGCGCACCGAGCAGCCGCTGAGGTATGCGGGGCAGTATGCGGACGACAGTACCGGGCTGCATTACAACACGTTCCGGTTTTACGATCCGGACGTGGGGCGGTTCGTCAATCAGGATCCGATTGGGGTGCTGGGGGGCGAGAATCTTTACTCGTATGCGCCCAATTCAGTGCGGTGGTCCGATCCGGTCGGGTGGTTTTGCGGTGCATCCCAAAAACACCATCCTATTCCCAAGTTCCTGGGTGGTAACGAAAAGCAAAACCTCATCGCTCTCGCGAAAGATCCGCACGTCGACTTTCATGGAGCCTTGAACAAGCGTCTTATGGATTTGTTCGGGATGCGAGGCGGAGGTCGAGGAGGGGGAGCCGCAGATTGGGCGGTTGAAATGGCCAACACGCCGGGAATGCAAAAGGAAGCATTGGATGCGGTGCTTGATGCGGCTCGTTCGGTTGATGCCACGCATGGTACGAATTTGACGAGTGCGGTGTGGGAAAATATTGTTAACGGAAATTTCAAGGTTTACCCATGAGGAAGCGAGAGTTATATCACCTTTATTATTCTGGAATGGATCGATATGATTTCGATCAGGACTGGCTGAATCGCAATGCTGAAATTTTTTGCGGGAGTTGTCGTAGGTTAAAGATATTTGATCGTGAGATTGATGTCAGGCTGGATCGAAAAATATCGGGTAAGCCCGACATGCTGTTTGCCGGCTACTTGCCGGTTCCGGGTATTGCGTCAGATCGGCTTATAGGTTTGCTTGGGAGCGAGGGGCGTCGCTTTTTGAATGTGGGAAGGGTGATTTCCGTTGAGGGTGGGGTGGAGTTCGAGCAGCCCTATAAGTCGTTTTCAGGAAAGTATGGATATGTAACGTTGAGAGGGAAAAAGCCAAGTATTTTCAAAGGTGTTCCTTTCCCTGAAAATGAGCGGCTTGTTGTTTGCAATGAATGTGGTTTTGAGTCAAGGCGTGAGAGGGCGCCATGGTTTTTGCTGGAATCGGAATGCCCTGATGCGCCAATTTCTTGTACCGGCTTGGGGATTTTGATCGACGAGAATATCTATAAGGAAGTTGAAGGGGTGAAGCTGAAGGATGTTCTGGTCCAGAGTGTGGAGATACTGTGAGGAAAATCCGGTATTTGATCATGCTGATGGCCAAATTGAAGATTTTCCCGGTGGGTTCGAATTGATGTGCCGTGACAGGCGAGCCGGGATGGCGACCCTGCATTTCATTCTTCCCCCGGGATTGTGACAACGCCCTTGGCGTGACACATCAACGACCATCCGCCCGTACGTCCCGTTTCGATCCCGATTGCATTTCTCCCTCCGGCAAGGCCGGCCAGCATGTGTTCATATAGGCATTTCAATCGCACGCTGGCGTTGTCCTGTCTGTCCTCCATGTCGCCGCGGCGAAATCTTCCACTGTTCACCCGCTTCCCGGCAGTAGGCGGCGCGTATGCAGTGCACCGTGTCAGGCTGGATCGAAAAATATCGGGTAAGCCTGACATGCTGTTTGCCGGCTACTTGCCGGTTCCGGGTAATGCATCAGATCGGCTCATAGGTTTGCTTGGGAGCGAGGGGCGTCACTTTTTGAATGTTGGAAGGGTGATTTCCATTGAGAGTGGAGTTAGAGCAGCCCTATAAGTGGTTTTCACGCAAATATGGATATAAGTTTAAGTTTCGATAAACGGAGCCTGTCCGAAACTTTCCGCGTTTTTGCGGGCGAGGTGAAGTGATACGTGTGCGCCCAAAGCCGGTACACGCAGGGTCATATCGATTCACGCGCGTCATCCACGGGCCACGCCGGCCAGCGCTTGCGCGCGTGCGCATCCCGATCCTCGGCCGGCGCAGGCGCATCGCTCATCCCCGCCACGGCCGCGAAGTCCGCCACCGTCCACCCGGTGCCGAGCAACAGACGCCGCGTATGCAGCGCACCGTGCACGTCATCGGGCACGCACTCGCCCAGATACCGCAGCGCCCGCCCTTCGACATCGACGAACCCGTGCAGATAATCGTGCGCGAGCATCGTCCACAGCCACGCCGCGCCGTGCGATTGCCGCGCACCGCTGATCAGGCACAGGCCCGCGTCGAGCCCCCAGCGGTACAACGTGCTCGCGAGGCCGCGCCTTTGGTACGCGATACGAAACTTGGAATGCGGCGCGCGCAGGTAGCGATCCGCGCGGCGAGGGATTTCGGGCAGCCGGTTGAACACCGTATAGCCGGCGAGCTGCCGGGCCGCCGGATCCTCGACGTAAAGAAAGTATTCGCCGTCCGCCTCGCGGTGGCGGACGATCAGCCCGGACGCGCCGAGCGTGACGGCGGGCAGGCCATGCAGGCGGTGGCCCGGTTGATGGAGACGCGCGTGGAGCGTGTCGAGTTCATCGTCGATGGTGTGCTGGCAGTGCTGTACGTCGATACGCATGGCAAAGGAAGGCCGTGTCGGGCGAGTCGAATGAATGGGTCATGGCGATGGGAAATGAAGAACGCGGCCCCGTGGCTCGACGCGCGAGCCGGGGCCGCCAATCAGCTGGGGATGTGCTGGAAACCGGCGGCGATCGCGGCGAGGCCCGCGATGCAGAGAGCGATCAGGATCAGGACTTTGTGTATCACGCCTCTTCCCTCATGAATGCGCGGCGCCGACGGGCGGCGTCGCGGAGACGGTGAACGGCGGGCCGAAGCCCGCGCGGCCGTCGTCGTGGACGACGTTCGGGTGACCGTGGCGGGGCTGGCGTCAGGTGGCCCGGCGAGCCGCCGCGCTTGCGGACGGAACGCACCATACGCGGTTGCGGCCGAGTCGGCAATCCGATCGGGCGGGAAAGGCGTCAATTCGCTTCGTTTCGCGACAATAGGCCGCAAGTTTGGCTAATTTAGAGATAACTGGCGACCCATCAGGCCGCCCGCGGCTGCCCGAACACCCGCCGCACCCGTGCGAACAACCCGTGCTCGGCGATCCACGCGGCATACGCGCGATAGTCCGGGTCGCGCATCAGGTGGCGCTCCTCGGTTTTCGCGCGCAGGTAGTAGATCAGGTTCACTGCGGCGAGCGCCGAGCAATGCGCGAGCGCGATCTGCCAGCCGAGCGGCTCGACGAACGGCACCGAGACCATCCAGTACGACAGGTTCTTCGTGATGTACGCCGGATGCTTCGTGAAGCGGTACGGGCCGGACGTGATGATCCCGCGGTTGGTCAGGTTCGAGAAGCGCAGGCCGAACGAGATCGTCGACAGCGCGTAGCACAGCAGCAGCGCGATGATCGTCGCGCCCCAGATCACGCGGATCACCGGCGCGGAGAGCAGCCAGTTGTCCCAGAACAGCGAGCCTTCGTAGCGGATGTAGTTGCTGGAGATCAGCGACCAGAACGGCTGGTAGCAGATCAGCGCGGCGAGCCAGCCGAGCGTGGTCGGCTCGACGGTGCGCACGTGGCTGTCGAGGAGGCGGAACGTGCACAGGTAGCCGACGGTGCCGAACATCAGGTCCATCGTGAACGACAGGTCGTACATGAACACGAACAGCGCGAGCGACATCGGCGCGTGCATCGCGTTCGCGAGCGACGCGCTCAGGTGATCGGCGTCCTTCGACAGGTAGACCGTCATCAGCGGCAGGAAGAACGCCTTCACCATCCAGCCGGCGAGCATCTCGCGCACCGGCTGCCAGCTCGCGGGCCGCTCGCCGCGGAACAGGAAGCGCCCCCACAGCAGGTACGCGTCGTCGGTTTCGCGTTGATGGCGATCCATCCACGCGAAGTAGAACGGCGCGGCGGCGATCACGTACGGCGCGAGCGAGCGCAGCAGCGACCAGAACGGCTGGTAGAACGCGCCGTGATACTCGGGCAGCAGCCAGTACAGCATGCCGATGCCCGCGTAGACCGACGCGAGCGCGGCGAGCCGCACCGCGACGCGGGCGATGCCGAGCGGCCGCACGGCCTGTCGCGACAGCCCGGCGCTCGGGCGCAGGTGGACGCGCGAGATGAGGAGTTCGTGCAGCGCGATCGTGCCGATGATCGCGAGGCTCGCGATCACCGCGCGCGTGGCGCCGTCGAGCGCGGGCTGGTCGCGCGTGATCCACAGCGCGAACAGGCCGGCCGCGATGCCGAGCAGGCCGGCGCGGAGCGGGGTGGCGGAGCGGGGCGGCCGGTCTTGGACGGCTGCGATGCCTTCGAGCGTCGAGTTCATGTGATCCTCGTATGGATGAGGCCGGCGTCGCCGTGGCGGCGGCGCCGGCGGGCGGCCGGGCGTGGAGTTGTTGTGTGCCCGGCCGCCTTGCGCTGCGGGTCGATTACTTCTTGACGGTGCCGCCGAGCAGGCCGCCGACCAGGTTCGTCACCGGCGCGAGCAGGTTGGCCGCCCCTGCCGTGCCGCCGCTCGAGCTGCCGGTCAGGCCGCTCGTGACGGTGCCGCCGCCGCTGCTGCCCGGCGTCGTCACCGTGCCGCCGGTCACGCCGCTCGGGCTGCCCGTGACGGCTGCGCCCGTGGTGCCGAGCGGCGACGTCAGCGCGCCGGCGAGCGTGCCGACCGGGCCGCTCGTCAATGCGCCGCCGAGGGTGCCCGTCGTGCTGCCGCCCGGTGTCGTGACCGTGCCGGTAAGGCTCGCGCCGAGCGGCGTCAGCGAATTGACGAGGTTCGTGACGGGCGCGAGCAGGCCGCCTGCGCCGGTGCCGCTGGTGCCGCCCGTTGCGCCGCCGAGCGAGCCGAGCAGGTTCGTGACGGGGGCGAGCGGGCCGCTGCCGCCGCTGCTGGTGCCGCTCGTTCCGCCCGAGCCGCTGCTGCTGCCGCCGATCGAACCGAGCGAGCCGAGCAGGTTCGTGACCGGTGCGAGCGGGCCGCTGCCGCTGCTGCTGGTGCCGCTCGTTCCGCCTGAGCCGCTGCTGCTGCCGCCGATCGAACCGAGCGAGCCGAGCAGGTTCGTGACCGGCGCGAGCGGGCCGCCGCTGGTGCTGCCGCTGGTCCCGCTGGTGCCGCCGGAACCGCTGCTGGAACTGCCGGTCGTGCCGCCGAGCAGGCCGCCGACGCTCGTGACCGTGTTGCCGAGCTGCGTCACGACGCTGCCGAGATCGGCGCCGGCCGGATTGCCGGTCGCGCCGCCGATCTGCGAGCCGGCCGTGCCGAGGCCGTTGCCGACCGTGGTCAGCAGGTTGCCGACCGGCGTGCCGAGGCCGGTGGCCGAGCCGGCGTTCTGCGTCGTGCCGGGCGTCTGCACGCCGCCGGTCAGCGTGTTCGTGATCGGGTTGATCAGGCTGCCGGCCTGCGTCTCGAGCTGCTGGATCGGCGTGGTGTTCAGCGTCGTGTTCAGGCCGGACGCGGCGGTGTTGATCACGCTGCCGACCGTGTTCACGAGGCTGCCGACGGTCGTCGTCACCGGTGCGAGCGGCGACAGCGGGCCGCTGCCGAGGCTCGTCACCGCGTTGCCGAGGTTGTTGACGGCGGCGCCGGTGCCGCTCAGCAGGCCGGTGGTCGACGTGACCGTCGGGCCGAGCGGGTTGGCCGACACGCCGATCGAGCCGAGGCCGGCCGCGATGCCGTTGCCGAGCGACTGGACGCCGTTGCCGAGGCTCGTGACCGCATTGCCGACGCTGGTGGCTGCCGGGTTGCTGGATACGCCGCCGACTTGTGCGCCGCCGTTCGCGACCGTCGTGCCGAGCGATGTGACGAGGTTGCCGGTCTGCTGGAGGATGTTGCCGAGCGGGGTGGCGCCGGAGGTGCCGGAGGAAGTACCGGAAGACGTGCCCGACGAAGTGCCCGACGAAGTGCCCGAGGAAGTACCGGAAGACGTACCGGACGAGGTACCTGAAGACGTACCGGACGAAGTACCCGAGGACGTGCCGGACGAAGTACCCGAAGACGTACCGGAGGACGTGCCCGACGAGGTACCCGAAGAAGTACCGGAGGACGTACCCGACGAGGTACCCGAAGAAGTACCGGAGGACGTGCCCGACGAGGTACCCGAAGAAGTACCGGAGGACGTACCCGACGAGGTACCCGAAGAAGTACCGGAGGACGTGCCCGACGAGGTACCCGAAGAAGTACCGGAGGACGTACCCGACGAGGTGCCCGAAGAAGTACCGGAGGACGTGCCCGACGAGGTACCCGAAGACGTGCCGGAGGACGTGCCCGACGACGTCCCGGAGGATGTACCCGAAGACGACCCCGAACTCCCCGAACTCCCCGAACTCCCCGACGACCCCGATGTACCTGATGCCCCCGATGTCCCCGACGTCGTCGGCTTGAGCGTGCTCGGCGTGGACGGTCCGTCGACCGAACTGCAGCCGTACAGCGCGAGCAGTGACGTGATGGCGAGTGAGAGCGTCGTTTTTGTGAAGTAATTCTGCATATTGGCCTCGACAATTGATGTTTGTCCGGGCCAGAACTGCAATTTCCGCGCCACCCGCGCCGGCGCGGAGCGTCGCCATTTAGCGTTGCAGAATGTGCGACGTTCGCTGCGTTTTGTTCTGAGTAATTGTGTTTTTGCTCGACGACGGCACGATGTACGGCGAGATGTTCCCGTCAGGCCCGTAACGCGCACGGAAAACGTTACGTAGCGCCGGCGCGCCGCCCCGTGCGCGCGTTCACAACCTTACTGGCGAGCATGCCGCGCCGGCCGGACCGAGTCCCGCGTCTTTGACGAATCGCCCGCGCGCCGCGAACATCACGTGAACGCGCGGGCCGGCCCCGTGGCGGCAATCGAACCGACAGGACAGGGACATGAGCGAACACGACAGGGAGCAGGGCAAGGCGCGCCGCATCGACGTGATGGGCGAGGCGTTCGTCGAACGGGCGATGCGCGATCTCGACGGATTCTCGCGGCCGCTGCAGGACTGGCTGAACGAGCACGCATGGGGCAGCACCTGGCAGCGCGGCGGGATCGACCTGAAGACGCGCAGCCTCTGCACGTGCGCGATGCTGGCAGCGCTCGGCCGCGGCAACGAACTGAAGGGCCATGTGCGCGGCGCGCTCAACAATGGCGCGAGCCTCGTCGAGATTCGCGAGGTGCTGCTGCACAGCGCGCTGTACGCGGGCGCGCCTGCGGCGGTCGAGGCGTTCCGCAACGCGCGCGAGGTGCTGGCGGAGCTCGGCCTGACGCTGCCCGACGACGAAGGCTGAGCGCGGCGGCGCCGTGGCCGGCCGCCGCGCCGGGGCGAGACGTCAGCGCCCGGCCTGCGCCGCCGGCGCATCCGCGGCAACCGGTTCCGCCGCCACTTCGGCCAGCCATTGCGCGGTCGGGCCCGGAATCGTCACCGGCAGCATGTGGCCGCCCTCGACCACCCGCAGCCGCACGTGCGGCGACTTCTGCGCAAGCGCCTCGCCGTGGCTGCGCCAGTTCAGGATGCGGTCGCCGCGGCCGTACAGCACGTCCACCGGCAGCGCGAGTTCCGCGTAGCGGCGCTCCAGCGCGGGCATGTCCTCGGGCACCGCGATCAGGTCCGACGCCGTTGCATAGAAGCTGCTCGGCCGCAGCCCGAGCAGCCCGCCGCCCTTCACCGGGAAATCCTTCGGCACCGCTTCCGGCGCGAACACCGCGTCGACCGCCTTGCGGCCGGTGAGGATCGTCAGCGGAATCGCGAACGTCCACGACACGAAGCGGCGCACGAGCCGCGACGGAATCAGCAGCGGGCGGAACGGCGCCGGCGGCGCGGCTTCCTGGTGCGTGAGCGGCGCGATCAGCGCGAGGCGGCTCACGTGCTGCGGATGGTTGAGGCCGACCGCGAGCGAGATCGCGCCGCCGAGCGAGTGCCCGACGAGCACCGGCTTGTCGAGCTGCAGCGCGTCGATGAAGCCGGCGACCATGCGCGCCTGCGCGAAGATGTTCGCCTGCGAGCGCGCGCCGCGGATCGAATGCCCGGCGCCCGGCCGGTCGATCAGGATCACGCGATGCCGTTCCGCGAGCCGCTGCAGCGGCAGGTACGCGAAATTGCGCAACTGCCCCGCGAGCCCGTGCACGAATACGATCGGCGGGCCGCTGCCGTATTCGACGTAATGGATGCGGTCGCCGTTGACGTCGACGAAGCGGCCTTCGGGCCGGAACGCGCGCGTCACGCGGCGCGCGATGTACCAGGTAAACACCGCGAGCGCCGCGCACACGGCCACGACGGCGATCAGCGCCTGCTGGATAAGATGGAGCGTAGGGCTCATGTCGGCCTCACCGGGTTTCGAAAGCGGGTTGCGGGACGGGCGCGGCCGCCGCGCCGGGCTGCGCGCGGCGTTCGAAGCGCATCGCCGAATCGGCGAGCGCGCTGAACTTCAGCGACGCGAGGTCGAGCACGTAGTTCTGGTGGAACTTCCACGGCTTCTTCTCCCCCTGTTTCGGCAGGATGCCGGCCGCGCGCTGGATGTAGCCCGAGCTGAGGTTCACCGCCGGCACGTTGCCGAGATCGCCCGGCGCGAGGCGCGGCACGCAGGTGTCGTAGTCGTGCGCGCGCATGTGGTTGAGCAGGCGGCACACGTAGCGCGAGATCAGCTCGGCCTTCAGCGTCCAGGACGCGTTCGTGTAGCCGAACGACGACGCCAGGTTCGGCACGTCGCTGTACATCATTCCTTTATACGACACCGTTTCCGACAGGTCGACCGCGCGGCCGTCGACGGTGATCTGCGCGCCGCCGAGCATCTTCACCTTCAGCCCGGTCGCGGTGACGATCACGTCCGCTTCGAGCCGCTGGCCGCTTTTCAGCAGCAGGCCGGTGGGCGTGAAGCGCGCGATCTCGTCGGTGACGATCGACGCGCGGCCCGAGCGGATCGCCTTGAACAGGTCGCCGTTCGGCACGAGGCACAGGCGCTGGTCCCACGGCTGGTAGCGTGGCGTCAGGTGCTTCGCGACGTCGAAGCCGGGGCCGAGCTGCTTGCCGGCCGCGCGGATGATGAACTGCTTCGTCCGGTCGGGCTTGCGGCGCGAGACGTTGTACAGGTACATCGTCAGCAGCACGTTCTTCATGCGCACGAGCCGGTGCGCGAGCCGCGACGGCAGCACGCGGCGCAGCGCGTTCGCGATCTTGTCGCGCGCGGGCAGCGACACGATGTAGGTGGGCGAGCGCTGCAGCATCGTCACGTGCCGCGCTTCGCCGGCCATCGACGGCACCAGCGTCACCGCGGTCGCGCCGCTGCCGATCACGACCACGCGCCGGTCCGCATACGACAGGTCCTTCGGCCAGCGCTGCGGATGCACGAGATCGCCGGTGAACGCGTCCATGCCGGGCCAGTCGGGCAGGTAGCCCGCGTCGTAGTCGTAGTAGCCGCTGCACATGTACAGGAAGCGGCAGGTCAGCACCAGCGTCTCGGCCGTTTCGGCCGTCTCGCCGGCGGTGCGCTCGACGCGCACCGTCCAGCGTGCGCGGTTCGAATCCCAGTCCGCGCCGACCACCTTGTGGCCGTAGCGGATCGACCGGTCGATGCCGTACGCGCGCGCGGTGTCGCGGATGTAGTCGAGGATCGTCTGGCCGTCCGAGATCGCCTTGTCGCTGTGCCACGGCCGGAAGCTGTAGCCGAGCGTGAACATGTCGGAATCCGAACGGACGCCCGGATAGCGGAACAGGTCCCAGGTGCCGCCGATCGCGTCGCGGGCTTCGAGGATCGCGACGCTCGCGAACGGGCAGCGCTGCTGCAGGTGATAGGCCGCGCCGATGCCGGACAGGCCCGCGCCGACGATCAGCACGTCGAGGTCGGTCGCGTCGCGGTGCGCGCCGCCGGCGGGCGCGGCGCGGTCGAAGGCGGGCGGCGCGGCGCGCCGGTCGGTCGTCGTCGGGGTCATGCGAGGTCCTTGGTCGGCGTGGTCGGGAGTGCGCCGGGTGCGCGCTCGAGGTTGCGGGCGCGGGCGCGGCGCACGTGGCGCAGCATCAGCGTCTGGTAGGCGGCGCCCAGCAGGCGCGCGAGCCGGTCGAGGCGGCGTGCGTCGGCGCCCACCAGCACGCGTCGCGCGTTGCGCTCGACGCCGGCGAGGATCTGCCGCGCGGCGGCGTCGGCCGTCGTCGCGTTGATCAGGCGGTTCGCCTGGCGGCGGTGCGTGGCTTCGTCCTGGCCGGTCAGCGCATGGATGCTGGTGTCGACGCGCGACGCGTCGACGATGTTCGTCGCGACGCCGCCCGGATGCACGCAGGTCGCGCTGACGGGCGCGCCGTCGAGTTCGAGCTCCATCCGCAGCGCCTCGGTGAAGCCGCGCACCGCGAACTTGGTCGCGTTGTACGCGCTTTGGGTGGGCATCGCGATCAGCCCGAACAGGCTCGACGTGTTGACCACGTGGCCGTCGCCGGACGCGCGCAGGTGCGGCAGGAACGCCTGCGTGCCGTGCACGACGCCCCAGAAGTTGATGCCGACGATCCACTCGAGATCCTCGATGCGCGCGGTCTCGGCGCTCGCCGCGAGCGACACGCCCGCGTTGTTGAAGATCAGGTTGACCTTGCCGTGCGACGCGCGCACGAACGCGGCCCATGCGAACACCGCGTCGCGGTCGGCGACGTCGAGCCGCTGCGAGCTCACGCGCACGCCGTAGCGTGTGCAGGCGGCCGCCGTGCCGGCGAGCCCGGCCTCGTTGACGTCGGAGAGCGCGACCTCGCAGCCGCGCTTCGCGAGCTCGACCGCGAGGCTGCGGCCCATGCCCGAGCCGGCGCCGGTGATCGCGGCGACCTTGCCGGAAAACCCCTTCATGCGTCGTTCCTCCTGTGTCCGCTGGCGCTGCGCGGCGGCGCGTCTAATTGTGGTGTTGGTCGTCACCACTTTAGTTTTCGGGTGTCCTGATGTCAAATAGCGGAATGGAGAAAGCACTCGAAACGGATAAACGGGGCCGCTCGTACGGCGGCGTGGCGCCCGAGGTACGCGCGGCGGAGCGGCGCGACGCGCTGATCCGCGCGGCGACGCGCGTGTTCGGCACGGTCGGTTTCCGGAAGGCGACCGTGCGGTCGATCTGCCAGGAAGCGAAGCTGAACGACCGCTATTTCTATGCGGCGTTCGACAGCACCGAGGATTTGCTGCGCCGCACCTATCTGCATCACGCGGAGCAGTTGCGCGACGCGGTCGCGCAGGCGGTCGCCGCGCGCGGCGGCGAGCTCGGCGCGCGCGTCGACGCGGGGCTCGCGGCGTTCTTCGGGTTCCTGCGCGACCGCCATGCGGCGCGCGTGCTGCTGCTCGAGGTGATGGGCGTGAGCCTGGACACCGACGCGACCTACCAGCGCGTGCTCGTCGACTTCGGCAAGCTGATCATGGCGATCGGCGCGCCGGGCGAGGCGGCCACGGCCGCGGCCGCGGCGCGCGCCGAGCAGCGGCTGATCGGAATCGCGCTGGTCGGCGCGATGACGAACGTCGGCGCGGCGTGGCTGCTGACCGACTATCGCGATCCGGAGGCGCAGGTGATTGCGAGTTGCCGGAAGGTGCTGATGGGGACGTTGAGGGAGGCGGGGTAGCGGCGCGCCCGCCTCAACGCGCCGCATTGCCCATCGTGCGCTCGCGTTCGTCCGCGATCCACGCGCCGAACAGCAGGAGCTTCTGGTGCTGCTCGACGCCGGCCGGGTAGACGAAGTAGTAGCCCATCCCGGTCGGCATCGACACGTCGAACGGCATCACGAGCCGGTTCGATGCGACGTTCTCGTCGACGAGCGTCCGGTCGCCGATCGCGATGCCGTAGCCGTCGATCGCCGCGTGCGTCGCGAGGTCGAGCGTGTCGAAGCTCAGCCCGCGCGTCGCGTCGACGTGCGGCGCGCCGGCGTGTTCGAGCCACCGTTTCCAGTCCCGATGATCGCGGGTCGGATGCAGCAGCGTCTGGCCGGCGAGGTCGTCGAGGCCCGCGAGCGGCTGCCGCGCCAGCAGGCCCGGCGCGCACACGGGCGTGAGCTGCTCGTCGAACAGCGGGATCGCATGCATGTCGGGGCCGGCGCGGGCCGCGTAGATCACCGCGGCGTCGAACGGCTCCATGCGGAAATCGACGTGATGCTCCCACGTCGTCGTGATCTGCACCTGGAGTTCGGGATGCTCGGCCTGGAACCGCATGATCCGCGGCAGCATCCACTGCATCACGCAGGTCGGCACCTTCAGCGCGAGTTCGGTGCGCCGGCGCGACAGGCGCATCGACACTTCCTCGATGCGCGCGAAGCTCTCGCGCACGGTCGGCAGCAGCAGTTCGCCTTCCGCCGTCAGCGTCAGGCCCTTCGGCGTGCGCTTGAACAGCGGAAACTGATAGAACCCCTCGAGCGCGAGGATCTGCCGGCTCACGGCGCCCTGCGTCAGGCACAGTACCTCGGCGGCGCGCGTGAAGCTGCCGTGTCGGGCGACGATGTCGAAGATCTGCAGCGCGTTGAGGGAAGGCAGGCGTCTCATCATGGTGGGTCCGGCGCGCCCGCTCAGTGCAGGATCTTCGCGAGGAAGTCTTTCGCGCGATCCGACTTCGGGTTCGCGAAGAACGCTTCCTTGCGGTCGTCCTCGACGATCGCGCCCTGGTCCATGAAGATCACGCGATGCGCGACCTTCTTCGCGAAGCCCATCTCGTGCGTGACGACCATCATCGTCATCCCTTCCTGCGCGAGTTCGACCATCACGTCGAGCACTTCGTTGATCATCTCCGGATCGAGCGCCGAAGTCGGCTCGTCGAACAGCATCGCGATCGGGTCCATCGACAGCGCGCGCGCGATCGCGACCCGCTGCTGTTGGCCGCCCGACAGCTGGCCCGGATACTTGTGCGCGTGCGCCTTCAGGCCGACGCGATCGAGCAGCTTCAGCCCCTTCTCGTTCGCCTCGTCCTTGCCGCGGCCGAGCACCTTGACCTGCGCGAGCGTCAGGTTCTCGGTGATCGACAGGTGCGGGAACAGCTCGAAGTGCTGGAACACCATGCCGACCTTCGAACGCAGCTTCGACAGGTTCGTCTTCCTGTCGCCCACCGACTGGCCGTTGACGAGGATCTCGCCCTGCTGGAACGGCTCGAGGCCGTTCACGGTCTTGATCAGCGTCGACTTGCCCGAGCCCGACGGCCCGCACACCACCACCACCTCGCCCTTCTTCACCTCGGTCGTGCAATCGGCGAGAACCTGGAACGGGCCATACCACTTCGAAACGTTGCTGATGGAAATCATGTCTGAACCTGCATCGTAATGAGGCGCACGCGGCGCCGGGTCAGCGCGGCCGCGCGACGCGATAGCGGCGTTCGAGCATGCGCGCATACCAGGTCAGCGGGAAGCACATCGCGAAGTAGAGCAGCGCGACCATCGCGTAGATCGGAAACGGCTTGAACACCGCATTGGTGATGATGTTGCCGGTCTTGGTCAGCTCGGTGAGCCCGATGATCGACGTGAGCGCGGTGCTTTTCACGGCCTGCACGAGAAAACCGACGGTCGGCGGCAGCGCGATCTTCCATGCCTGCGGCCAGATCACGTAGCGCAGCTGCTGCGTCCACGTCATGCCGAGGCTCGCCGCCGCGCTCCACTGGCCGCGCGGCACCGCGTCGACGCAGCCGCGCCAGATATCGGCGAGATACGCGCTCGCATGCAGCGTCAGCGTGACCGACGCGGCGACCCACGGGGTCACGTCGATGCCGACGAGCGGCAGCCCGAAGAAGCCGAGGAACAGCTGCATCAGCAGCGGCGTGCCCTGGAACAGCTCGACATACAGGTTCACGAAGCGGCGCAGCGCCGGCGCCGGCGACACGCGCATCGCGAGCAGCACGAACCCGGCGAGGCTGCCGCCCACGAATGTGACCAGCGACAGCAGCACGGTCCAGCGCGCGGCGAGCAGCAGGTTCCACGCGATATCCCAGGTGGTGAATTCGATCATCGGGCACGCTCCGTCGGCAGCGCGGTTTCGGGGGCGCGGGCGCGCCATGTGAAGCGGGCGAGGCGCGTGCGCGGCGGCGCGGCGGCCGCGCCGTGCGGCGTGCGGCCCGCGAACAGCCGGCGGCCGGCGCGATTGAGCAGCACGCGCAACGCGATCGACAGCAGCAGGTAGATCGCCGTCACGACGATGTAGATCTCGAACGCGCGGAAATTGCGCGACTGGATGAAGTTCGCCGCGTAGGTCAGGTCGGGCACCGAGATCTGCGAGACGACGGCCGAGCCGAGCATCACGATCAGCACCTGCCCGAGCAGCGCGGGGTAGACGTTCGCGAGCGCCTGCGGCAGCACGACGTGGCCGAACACCTGCCGCCCGTGCAGCCCGAGCGCCATCGCGGCCTGAGTCTGGCCGCGCGGCACCGATTCGATGCCCGCGCGCAGGATCTCCACCGCGTATGCGCCGAGGTTGACCGTCATCGCCAGCACGGCCGCCTGTCCTTCGTCGATGTGCACGCCGATGCCGGGCAGGCCGAAGAAGATGAAGAACAGCTGCACCAGGAACGGCGTATTGCGGATCAGCTCGACGTAGGCCGCGACGAGCGCGCGCGCCCACCGCGGGCCGGCGAGCGCGGCCCACGCGCCGGCCGTGCCGACCAGCGCGCCGAGCACGGTGGAGGCCGCGGTGAGGCCGAGCGTCACGCCGATTCCGCGCGCGAGCATGCCCGCGTACAGGCCGAAATCGCTGAAATCGAACACGTAACTCATCGCAGTGCCTCTCGTCGGGCGTGCGGGGCGGGCGCGGCGCGCATCACAGGTCCGCCGGCAGTGCCGCGTGCAGCCACTTCTGCGCCAGCGCGTTGAGCGTGCCGTTCTTCTTCGCGCCGGCGATCGCGTCGTTGACCTTCTGCATCAGGCGCGGCTCGTTCTTGTTCAGGCCGACGTGATCGGGCGAACTGAACAGCGAGAACTTCTGCTCCGGATCGATCGACGGGTGGCGCGCGATGATCGTCGCGCCGACGTCGTTGCCGACGACGAGCAGCTGCGCCTGCCCCGACAGGAAGGCGGCAATCGCGCCGTTCGGATCGTCGAAGCGCTTGATCGTCGCGGACGGCGGCGCGACCTTGCTCACGCTCAGGTCCTCGAGCGTGCCGCGCGCGACCGCGACCGATTTGCCGGCGAGATCGGCGGTGCCCTTCACGGCGAGCGTTTTCGGGCCGAACACCGCGAGATAGTACGGCGCGTACGCGTTCGAGAAGTCGATCACCTTCGCGCGCTCCGGCGTCTGGCCGACCGACAGCAGCATGTCGGTCTTGCGGTCGGCGAGGTAGGCCATCCGGTTGTCGCCGGTCACCTGCACGAGTTCGACCTTCGCGTTGAGCGCCTTGCCGATCAGGTTCGCCATGTCGATGTCGTAGCCCCGCGGCTTCATGTCGGGGCCGATCGAGCCGAACGGCGGGTAGTCCTCGAACACGCCGATGCGCACGACGCCGGATTTCGCGATCGTGTCGAGCGCGTCGGCGTGCGCGGGCGGCGCGAAGGCGGCAAGGCTCGCCGCGCCGGTGCAGGCGGCGACGAGCGCGGTACGGGCGATGAGGCGCCGCACGAGGCGGGCGGCTTGGGTCGATGCGTTCATGGTGAGGTCCTTGTTGCTGCGCTGGGGGAAAGAAGGGGCGTCAGGCGCCGCGTGCGGCGATCAGCTTGCACGCGTGCGCGGGCAGTTCGGCGAACACGGGCATGCCGACGTGCAGGTCGGGCGTCTCGCGCGGCGTCGTCGCGGCCGTCAGCGTGAAGCCCCGGCAATCGATCGTCGCCTCGATCGATGCGCCGACGTCGCGGACGAACGTGATCGTGCCGGCGAGCGCATTCGGCGCGGCGGGCGACGACGTCGGGCGCACGCAGACGTCCTCGGGGCGGATCAGCAGGCGCACGTCATGCGCCGTGCGGCGCGCGGGCGACGCGGGCCGGATGGCGAGCCGCTGCCCGCCCGGCAGGACGATCGCGTCGTCGCCGTCGCAGGCAACCGGCAGGATGTTGCCGAGGCCGATGAAATCGGCGACGAATTCGTTGACGGGATCGCGATAGATGTCGAGCGGGCGGCCGACCTGCTGGATGCGGCCTTTCTCCATCACGACGATCTCGTCGGCCATCGTCATCGCCTCGCGCTGGTCGTGCGTGACCATGATGGTCGTGATGCCGAGCCGCTGCTGGAGCAGCCGGATCTCGACCTGCATCGCCTCGCGCAGCTTCGCGTCGAGCGCGGACAGCGGCTCGTCGAGCAGCAGCAGGCGCGGCGACGATGCGATCGCGCGCGCGATCGCGACACGCTGGCGCTGTCCGCCCGACAGCTGCGTGACGAGCCGATCGGCCATGTGCGGCAGCTGGATCAGTTCGAGCAGCTCGGCCACGCGCCGGGCCTGCGCGGCCTTGGCCGTCTTGCGCAGCCGCAGCGGGTACGCGATGTTCTGCGCGACGCTCATGTGCGGAAACAGCGCGAGCGACTGGAACACCATCCCGAAGTCGCGCCGGTTGGCCGGCACGTGCGTGAGATCGCGGCCGGCGAACGCGATGGTGCCGGAGGTCGGCCTCTCGAGGCCGGCGATGATCCGCATCAGCGTGGTCTTGCCGCAGCCCGACGGGCCGAGAAAACAGACGAGCTTGCCGTCCGGCACCGACAGGTCGACGTGGTCGACCGCATGCGTGTGCTGGAAGCGCTTCGTCACGTTCTGGAGGATGAGCTGGGTCATGAGGGTTCCTTGCACGGGCGAGGGCGGGGCGGCGCGCGCTCAGAGCGCGATGCCCTTGTCGCCGACGAGTTTTTCGAGCAGCCAGATCAGCGCGAAGTCGATCGCGACCGTGAACACCGCGAAGCAGAACACGGTCGGGTCGAGCGACGACACGGTGCGGCTGTAGAGCCACACGGGCAGCGTCATCGTGTCGATGCTGTACAGGAAGAACGTCACCGTGAATTCGTTGAACGACACGATGAACGCGAACAGCATGCCGGCGAGGATGCCCGGCCGCATCAGCGGCAGCACGACGTCGACGAGCGCGCGGCCCGGGCTTGCGCCCATCAGGCACGCGGCTTCCTCGAACTCGGGGCCGATCGACGCGACGGACGCCGCGCAGTTCTTCACGGTGAACGGCAGCGTGAGGATCACGTGCGCGACGACGAGCCGCAGCGTGCCGAGCTCCACCGGCAGCAGGTTGAACACGAGCAGCAGCGCGAGGCCCAGCATCACCAGCGGATAGACGATCGGCAGCGCGACGAGCTGCTCGACGAGCGCCTTGCCGCGGAACCGGTAGCGTGACAGCGCGTAGGCCGCGGGCACCGATACGGCGGTTGCGATCAGCATCGTCGCGAGCGCGACGACGAGGCTGGTCGTCAGCGCGGCGCCCATCGACAGCGAGCCGCCCGTGTCGTTCGACACGAAGGTCTGCCACGCGGCGCGATACCAGTGCAGGCCGAACTGGCGCGGCGGAAATTCGAGGGTGTCGGACGTGCCGAACGACATCGTCACCATCGTCAGGATCGGCAGCGCGGCGAGACACAGCACGATCGTCGCGCACAGGCTCGTCGCGCGTCCCAGGCGGCCGGGCATCGGCGCGTGCAGCGGCAGGGCATTCATCGGGGCACCTCGTCGATGCGTTGCAGGTTGCGCGCGAGGCGCTGCGAGACGGCCATCACGACGAGGGTCGCCGCCATCAGCACGACGCCCGACGCCGACGCGGCCGGCCAGTTCAGGAGCGGCGCCACCTGGTCGTGGACGAGCACCGCCAGCATCGGCACGCGCCGGCCGCCGAGCAGCAGCGGCACCGCGAACGCGCTCGCGTTGTAGGCGAACACGAGCAGCGCGCCCGACACGAGCCCCGGCATCGCGAGCGGCAGCGTCACGTGGCGCAGCGTTTGCCAGCGCGACGCGCCGAGCGTCGCGGCCGCCTCGTCGTAGCTGCGCGACACCGCGCGCAGCGCGCTCGACAGCGGCAGCACGGCGAGCGGGAACGCGGTCTGGATCAGGCCGAGCAGCACGCCCTGCTCGCGGTACAGCAGCTGCAGCGGCCGCCCGATCACGCCGGCCGCGAGCAGCGCGTGATTGAGCAGGCCGGCCGGGCCGAGCATGATCAGCCAGCCATAACCTTGCAGCAGCAGGTTGACGAGCAGCGGCAGCAGCACGCCGGCGAGCAGCAGGCGGCGCGCGAGCCGCGATTCGGCGCGCGCCATCGCGAGCGCGACGGGGATCGCCAGCAGCACCGCGCAGACCATGCTCGTGAACGCGAGGCGCAGCGTCAGCCACAGCGATTTCAGGAAATACGCATCGGCGAGATCCGCGTAGTTCTGCAGTGTGAACGCGCGCCATTCGTTGCCGGATACGCCGACGCTCATCCGCAGCACCGCGAGCGACGCGGCGACGAGCACGGCGAGAAACGCGAGGATCGGCGCGAGCAGCAGCCACGGCGGCACGCCGGGCAGCGCAGGCGCGCCGGCGGGGCCGGCGCCGCCGCCGGCGGCGAGGGCGCCCGCATCGCGGGAGGGAAGCGAGGACATGGCGTCAGGCCGAGAACAGGTCGGTATAGCGCTTGATCCAGGCCGGCTGGACGACGGCGAGCGCCTTGTCGTCGTGCAGCACGGCCTTCTCGGCGATCTGCTGCGGCGACGGCACGAACGCGCGGCTCTCGGCGGGAATCACGGCCTTCGCGTTGACCGGGCCGTTCAGCACGTCGGCCGCCATCCGGCCTTGCACGCCCGCGTCGAGCGAATGATTGATGAACGCGTGGATCAGGTCGAGATCGCCCGGATGCGCCTTCGGAATCACCGTGAACATCAGTTGCGTCGCAAAACCTTCCTTCATCCCGTACGTGATGCCCATCCGGTACTCCGGCTTGCGGATCTGGGCCGGCAGGAACGCGGGCGAGTAGAGGCCGCCGATGTCGAGCGAGCCGGTGCGGAACAGGTCGGCCACCTGGTTCGGGTTTTCGCCGAGCGTCATCACGCGGTCCTTGAGCTGCGCGAGCTTCCTGAAGCCCGGCTCGATGTTCTGCTGCGAGCCGCCCGCGAGCTTCGCGGCGATGATCGCGAGATCGACGGCTTCCGCCCACTCGGGCGGCGGCAGGAACAGGCGGCCCGCATATTTCGGATCCCACAGCGCCTCGTAGCTCGACGGCGCGCTCTTCACGGTGGACGTGTTGTAGATCAGGCCGTCCGACCACAGCAGGTAGCCGATGCCGAAGCCGTTCGCGCCCGTGCGGTACTGCGGCGCGACGTCCTTCAGGTTCGGCAGCCGGTCGAGGTGGGGCTTCGCGAGCAGGCCCGCGTCGGCGAGGCCGGCCGCGCCGACCCCGGCCAGCGTGATCACGTCGTAGGTCGGCCGCTCGCCCGCGGCCTTGACCTTCGCGACCATCCCCGACGTGCCGTCCGCGCGATCGGCGATCACGCGTGCGCCGGTCTTCTTGCTGAAGGTCTCCGCGATGTTGCGCAGCGCGGCCGCGCCGGTATCGTCGGACCACGTCAGCAGGCGCAGCGTCTTGCCCGCGAAGCTGCGCTCCTGGGCATTCGCAGTGCTGATGAACGGCATCGGAAGGGCGGATGCGGCGAGCGCCGTGCCGAGCGTTTTGATCACCTGCCGTCTTCCCGCCTTGAAGTGTTGCATGGCCGTCTCCTGATGAACGATGCCGGGTGGTTCGATGCCGCTCGCCGATCGGCGGTGCGGAGGGGTGAATGCACTGTAGGGAGGTCAAATTTCCGCAACAAACGAAATCTCTGCATGCGCGGCATGACATAAACTCATGCGCCGGTGGCCCGGCGGCCGGCCTCAGCAGGCCGGCATCATCACCTGCTTCACTTCCTGGAATGCGGCCAGCCCGAACGGGCCGAGCTCGCGCCCGACGCTGCTGCGCTTGTAGCCGCCCCATGAGGTTTGCGGATAGATGATCTGCGGCGTGTTGATCCACACGACGCCGGCTTCGAGCGCGTCGGCGGCCCGCTTGCCGCGCGCCGTGTCGCGCGTGACGACCGTCGCGACGAGCCCGTATTCCGTGTCGTTGGCGGCGGCGATCGCATCGTCGTCGGTGTCGAATGCGCGCACGCACAGCACCGGGCCGAAGATCTCCTCGCGCCATAGCGCACTGTCGGCCGGCACGTCGGAGAACAGGGCCGGCCGGATGAAGTAGCCGGGGCCGTCCGGCGTGTCGCCGCCCGTGACCAGGCGTGCGCCGCCGGCCTTGCCTTGCGCGATGTAGCGCTTCACGCGTTCGTACTGCGCGCGGTTCGTGAGCGGCCCCATCTGTACGCCGGGGGCGAACGGCGGGCCGACGACGGTCGCGTCGATCCGTTGCGCAACGCGCGCAATCAGCGCGCTGGCGAGCGGGGCGGCGACGAGCACGCGCGACGTGGCCGAACACATCTGCCCGGCATTGAACAGGCCGCCGCCGGCCACCAGGTCGACGGCGAGTTCGAGATCCGCGTCGTCGAGCACGAGGATCGACGACTTGCCGCCGAGTTCGAGCCCGACGCCCTTGATCGTGTCGGCGGCAGTCTTCATCACCTGGGCGCCGACGGCGGTGCTGCCGGTGAACGACACTTTCGAGACGAGCGGATGCGCGCACAGCCGCGCGCCGACTTCGGCGCCGGTGCCGGTCACGACGTTCAGCACGCCCGGCGGCAGGCCCGCTTCGGCCGCGATCGCCGCGAGCGCGAGCTCGGGCAGCGGCGTGACCTCGGATGGCTTCAGCACGACGGTGCAGCCGGCCGCGAGCGCGGGCGCGAGCTTCCATGCGGTCGTCACCATCGGGAAATTCCACGGCACGATCAGCGCCGCGACGCCGGCCGGCTCGCGGCGGATCCATGCGCGATGCTCGGGGCCCGGCAGCGCGACGGCGGTTTCGCCGTCCGTGTCGAGCTGCTCGGCCAGGCCCGCGTAGTAGTCGAAGGTGGCGATCACGTCGCCGACATCGAGCTGCGCCTCGGCGAACGGCTTGCCGTTGTTCAGCGACTGCAGCGTCGCGAGGCGCGTGCGCTGCGCGTCGACGCCGCGCGCGATCGCGCGCAGCAGCGCGGCGCGCGCGGCGCCGGTCGTGCGTTTCCAGCCGGGGAACGCGCGGGAAGCGGCCTGCACCGCGCGTTCGACATCGACCTCGCCGCCTGCGTCGACGTCGGCGATGACCGTTTCGCTCGACGGATCGATGACGGGCAGCGTGGCGCCGCCGACACCGCGGCGCCACGCGCCGTCGATGAACAACTGCGTGTGCAGCGGCGGGTCGAATCGGAGATCGGCGGCCGGATTCATCGCTGCACCTGCTCGAACCATGCGGCTTCGTCGATTTCGATCACGGTCGGGATCGTGCGCGCCGCTGCGTCGTGCAGCTCGCGCGCCAGCGCGTCGGGCGTCGCGGCAGCGTGCGCCGCACAGCCGAAGCCGCGCGCGAGCGCGAGGAAATCCGGCGTGTACGGATCGACGCCGACCGGCGTGATGTCGCGCGCCACCATGTATTTGCGGATCTCGCCGTAGCCGCGGTTGTTCCACACGATCACGATCACCGGCAGGCCCGCCTCGACCGCGCTCGCGAGTTCCGGCAGCGTGAACTGCAGGCCGCCGTCGCCGATCAGGCAGACGACGGGGCGCGCGGGCGCTGCGAGCTTCGCGCCGATCGCGGCGGGCAGCCCGTAGCCGAGCGTGCCGTAGCCGGTCGACGAATTGAACCAGCTGCGCGGCGCCGGCGCATCGTGCGTGAAGTTGCCCACGTAGACGGGGCTCGTCGAATCGCCCGCGATGATCGCGCCGGGGAGCGCCGCGACGATCGTGTCGATCAGCCGCGCCTGCGCGCGCGCCGGGCCGTCGTAGCCGGCGGCGACCGCGGCGCGCACCGCCGCCACGCGTGCGGCGCCCCAGCCGGCCTCGGGCGCGGGCGCCGGCAGCTCGTGCAGCCGTGTCGACAACGCGCCGAGCGCCAGCCGGGCGTCCGCGGCGATCGCGAGGTCCGCGCGCAGGTTGCGCATCAGCTGTTGCGCGTCGATGTCGATGCGGATCAGGCGGCCGTCGATCGCGAAGCCGCCGTCGAACGCGACGTCGTAATCCGTTTCGCCGAGCTCGGTGCCGACGGCGAGCACCACGTCGGCGTCGCGGATCATCGCGCGCGTGGCCGGCAGCGACTGCGTCGAGCCGATCAGCAGCGGATGGCCGGCCGGCAGCAAACCCTTCGCGTTGATCGTCAGCGCGACCGGCGCGTGCAGGCGCTCGGCGAGTTCGCTCAACTCGGCCGCTGCATGTACCGCGCCGCCGCCCGCGAGGATCAGCGGCCGGCGCGCGTGCGCGAGCAGCTCGGCGGCCGTCGCGAGCGCATGCGCGTCCGGCGCGGGTTTCGCGGGCCGTGCGGCCGGGATGGCCGGCATGTCGTGCGCCGGCATGACGATCACGTCGAGCGGAATCTCGATGTGCACCGGCCGCGGGCGCGCGCTCTCGAACACCGCGAACGCGCGCGCGAGGACTTGCGGCAGGTCGGCCGCATCGAGCAGCGTGTGCGAGAACGCCGTGAGCCCTGCGAAGACGTCGCGCTGCGACGGCAGCTCGTGGAGGCGGCCGTCGCCGCTGCCGAGCTCGCGTCGCGCGTTGACGCTCGAGATCACCAGCATCGGAATCGAATCCGCGTAGGCCTGCGCCATCGCGGTCGCGATGTTGGTCATGCCGGGCCCCGTGATGATGAAGCAGACGCCGGGCCGGCCCGTGACGCGCGCATAGCCGTCGGCCATGAAGCCGGCGCCCTGTTCGTGGCGCGGCGTGACGTGGCGGATCGACGACGCGGCGAGGCCGCGGTAGAGCTCGACGGTATGCACGCCGGGAATGCCGAACACACATTCGACGCCGTGGCGTTCGAGCAGGCCGACGAGGGCTTCGCCACAGGTGCGGTGGCGGGCCTTGGGCGGTTCGGCCGTGGCCGCGTGGGCCTCGGCGACGCGGACAAGCGGTTCCGGATGGTTCATGGGTCGTGACGTGCCGGTTAGGAGTGGGAAGCGCCCCACGCGCAACGGAGGGGCATGGAGCCGATTGTCGTCGTCGATCCGGGCAGCCAACAATCGATTAGTTCTCATGGTGCGCATGAGCTTTGCGCATGGTGGGAGGGCGTGAAGGGGCGGGGAAGCGCAAGTAAGATGCCAGTGTGCGGCTTGGGAGGCGGGCGCCTCGATTGATGTGAGGAAAACGACGCGACGCTCGATATCGCGATGCTTCGTTTCAGCGCAAGCAAACCGGACATTCATTCGCATGCGGGTGCTGCTGCGCGCCGATCGAATGTCGGCCGCGCACGGCGCGATTCAGCCGGCCGCGCGCTTCGTTTTCGATGCGCGCGCCCCCCGCGCCGGCGCTTCGCCGATCTTCTCCCGCATCGCATCGATCAACGCGCGCACCTTCGGCGACGGCAGCCGTGTCGACGGGAACACCGCGTGAATCCCCGCCGGCGGCGAGCGCCACGCGGGCAGCAGGCGCACGAGCCGGCCCGCGGCGACGTCGTCCGCGATCGAGAAATCGGTCAGCAGCCCGAAGCCGCCGCCCGCCAGCGCGATCGCGCGGCACGCGGTCGCGGTGTTCGACACGACGTGCGCAGTGCAGCGCACCGACGCCTTGCCGCCGCGCGCATTCTCCAGCTCGAGCGTCTGCGGGCGCGGCAGCGTCGACAGCATCACGAACGGCAGCGCGGCCAGCGCCGCCGGGTCGCGCGGCAGCCCCCAGCGCGCGACGAACGCCGGGCTCGCGACCGGCCATTTCTCGTAGTCGCCCAGCCGCACCGCGCGGTAGTTCGAATCCGCGAGCCGGCCGATGCGGATCGCGACGTCGATGTTGTCCGCGACGAGGTCGACGAGCCGGTCGTTCGCGATGAGCTCGACGTCGAGCGCCGGATGCGCGTCGCGCAATGCGACGATCGCCGGCGCGACCACCTGCGCGCCGTAGTCGATCGGCGCGCTCACGCGCAGCGTGCCGCGCAGCGGCCCCGTTTCCGACGACACCGCGTCGAGCGCGCTTTCCGCCGCGCGCACGATGTCGCGGCACGCGTCGTAGAACGCGCGCCCCGCGTCGGTCACGGCCAGCCGCCGCGTGGTGCGCACCAGCAGGTTCGCGCCGACTTCCGATTCGAGCCGCTGCATGTGCGTGCTGACCACCGTCTTCGCGAGGCCGAGCCGTTCCGCCGCGGCCGTCAGCGAGCCCGCTTCGACCACCGCCACGAAAACCGCGAGCCGGTTCAGGTTCACGTCGCGCAGATCCGCCATCGTCGATTGTCCTGTCAAAGAGGAAGATGTTTCCACGATTATCCGTCTTCTGGCGACGCACGGCGCGCGTTACGCTGGGCCGTCCGTCGCCGATTCCCGGCGGCGCCCGTTTCTGGAGTGTTTCCATGCCTGCTGCCGACAAGCCGTCCGCGCCGATCCGCGTGTGGTCGTTTCCGCTGTCCGGCCACGCGCATCGCGTGCGCCTGTTCCTGTCGCTGCTCGACGTGCCGTTCGAAACCATCGACGTCGACCTGCGCGGCGGCGAGCAGCGCCAGCCGGCGTTCCTCGCGCTGAATCCGTTCGGGCAGGTGCCGGTGATCGACGACGGCGGCACCGTGCTGTTCGATTCGAACGCGATCCTCGTCTATCTCGCGAAGCGCTACGGCGACGCGCACTGGCTGCCCGACGATCCGGCCGGCGCGGCGGCCGTGCAGCGCTGGCTGTCGCTCGCGGCGGGGCCGATCGCATCGGGCCCGGCCGCGGCGCGGCTCGTCACCGTGTTCGGCGCGCCGCTCGATCACGATGCGGCGAAGCGCACCGCGCTCAGGCTGTTCGACGCGATCGACGCCGAGCTGGCGCACAAGCCGTTCGTGGCCGGCACGCGCCCGACCATCGGCGATGTGGCCGCCTATTCGTACATCGCGCATGCGCCGGAAGGCGGCGTGTCGCTCGACCCGTATCCGCACCTGCGCGCATGGCTGGCGCGCGTGGAGGCGCTGCCCGGCTTCGTCGCGATGCCCACGACCCGCGCCGGCTTGCTCGCCGCGTAGCGCGCCGGGTCAATTTCCTCAGGAGTGCAAGCGATGACCGCGCCGACTGCCGTGATACCGGGCTGGGAGCTGGACGTTTCGCCGTTTCATGCGGGCGAGCTCGCCGTGCAGCGGCAGGCGGGCGTCGCCGATGCGGCCGCCGCCGTCGGCCAGCGCGGCATCCGGCGCTTCATGCCCGACCAGCACCGCACGTTCTTCGCGCAATTGCCGCTGTTCGTGCTCGGCGGCGTGGATGCGAGCGGCCAGCCGTGGGCGACGCTGCGCGTCGGCGCGCCGGGCTTCGTGCGCTCGCCCGACGCGCGCACGCTGCGGATCGCGGGCGACACGCCGCCCGGCGATCCGCTCGCCGGTACGTGGCGGCCCGGCGCGCCGCTCGGCGGGCTCGGCATCGAGTTCGACACGCGGCGGCGCAATCGCGTCAACGGCGTCGTGCAGGCCGTCGACGGCAATGCGCTGACGATCGCCGTCGAGCAGAGTTTCGGCAACTGCGCGAAGTACATCCAGGGGCGCGTGCCGACGTTCGCGCCGCGTGCGGCTGGCGTGCCGCATGCGATCGAACGGTCGGCCCGCCTGAGCGACGCCGATCGTGCGCTGATGTCGCGCGCGGATACGTTCTTCGTCGCGAGCGCGAACACGTCGGCGGATGCGGGCGCGGCGCGCGGCGTGGACGTGTCGCATCGCGGCGGGATGCCGGGCTTCGTGCGCGTCGACGACGACGTTACGCTGACCACGCCGGACTTCAGCGGCAACCGCCTGTTCAACACGCTCGGCAACCTGCATCACGATCCGCGCGCGGGGCTGCTGTTCATCGATTTCGAGCGTGGCGATCTGGTGTATGTCGCCGCGCTGGCCGAGATCGTCTGGGACGGGCCGCTCGTCGCGTCGTTCGACGGCGCGCAGCGGGTCGTGCGGTATCGCGTGCAGGAAGTGCGGCGCAGCCCGGCGGCGCTGCCGTTGCGCTGGTCGCCGGTCGAATGGGCGCCGCAGTTCGCGGCGCGCATGGGGCAGGGCGGTGCGGGGGATGCGGCTTCGTCGCCTGCGCCGGCATCGACCGTAGCAGGACCGGCATGGCGGCCGCTGCGCGTCACCGGCATCGTCGACGAAGCGCACGCGATCCGCTCGTTCCACTTCGAAGCGGCAGACGGCGGCGCATTGCCGTCGTACGAAGCGGGACAGCACATGCCGATCCGCGTCGCGATTCCGGGGCGCGATACGCCGGCGATGCGCAGCTACACGCTGTCCGCCGCGCCCGATGGCCGCCGCTACCGAATCACCGTCAAGCGCGAGGGCGTGGTGTCGGCATGGCTGCACGACCATGCGCGGATCGGCGCGACCGTCGACGCGCAAGCGCCGCGCGGCCTGTTCACGTTCGACGCGGCGAGCCCGCGCCCGGCCGTGCTGATCTCGGCCGGCATCGGCATCACGCCGATGATCGCGATGCTCGGCCAGGCGCTGGCCGGCGACCACCCGGCGCGGCGCGTGTATTTCGTGCATGGCGCGCGCACGCCTGCCGACCGGCCGTTCGCGGCGGAACTGATGCGCCGGGCCGCCGCCGATGCGCGCTTGTCGCTGCACTGGTTCGACAGCCGGCCGGGTGACGACCAGAGCGCGATCGCGCAGCCGGGCCGACTCGATGTCGCGCAACTGAAGCGCATCCTGCCGTTCGACGACTACGACTTCTACCTGTGCGGGCCGTCCGCATTCATGCGCGATTTGTATGAAGGCTTGCGCGCGCTCAACGTGGCGGACGAACGCATCCGCTTCGAGGCGTTCGGGCCGTCGAGCGTGACGCGCCGGCCGACCCGCGCGGCCGGCGTGCCGACGGGCGACGTCAAACAGGTCGCGTTTCGCCGTGCGGGGCGCGAAGCCGCATGGGCGCCCGGCGGCGGTACGTTGCTCGAGCTGGCCGAAGCGCACGGCATCGCGGCGCCGTTCGAATGCCGCTCGGGCGCATGCGGCACGTGCGCGACGCGCGTGCTGTCCGGGCAGGTCGATTACGCGCACGCGCCGGATGCCCCTGTCGGGCCGGGCTGTGCATTGCTCTGCGTCGCATACCCGGCTGCCGGCGCCGAAGAGCCGCTGGTGCTCGATCTCTGACCCGCCTGCGGCACCATGCCGCGGTGCCGCGCGGCGTGGCCGGATGCGCCCGGACCCGCGGATTCAGGCGTCGACGGGCGGCGCGCGATGTGCTGCCCGAAAAGCGTTCGCAACTGCTTCTTTTTTCGTGTGCCGATCGGATCGACCATCGCGTCAACCGATACGTAGAAAGGAGCAAAACCATGAAACTGCTCGGCATGATCCGCCTGGTCCTGTGGAGTTTCTTCGGCGTGCGCAACAGCAAGGCGCACGCGAAGGATCTCGCGAACGTCAACTTCACGATGCTGCCGTTCGTGGCCATCATTCTCGCCGTGCTCGTCGGGGCGGTGATCTACGGCGTCGTGCATCTGGTCGCCGAGCCGACGTCGACGATGCAGGGTTTCTGAGCGCGCCACCATCCCCGGGGCGCCACGCGCGCCCGGAAGCGGCGGTCGCGCCGCCCGGCCATCGCGCCACGCAATCGGCTCCGCCAACCCCTCCCGCCGTTCCCCCGCCTTTTCCCGCTCCGGCCCGATTCCCCGGCCGCCACCCCGCACGGGGTAAAATGCGCGCCGCAACGCGTTGCGCGCCCGGGCGTCGCGATCGGGCCACGGCGCCGCCGCCGCCCGCCGCCCGCCGCGCGACATGCCGGCGGATGCCCGTCGCGCATGCGACGAACCGGCGACGCGCGCCCGCGTGCCGCCCGGCGCGGCACCGATCCGACTTCCCCTGATGCGTATTCCGGACCGATCGGCAGGCCCATGGCCTCGTCGCCGGCCGGCGCGCATCGGCAGGCGGCTTCGACAGATTGAGCGGCGAGTTTCAGATCCGGAAAGATGACAGTGAACAGAACAACTGCGTCGCCCGCACGGCGGCGGCGCGCGTGCGTCGGCGTGGGGCTCGGCATGACGCTTTTCGCCGCGCAGGCGGGCGCGGCCACCGGCGACGTGCCGGACGCGGCCTCGAATGCGGACGCGCCGGCCGGCGCCGCCACGCTGCCGGCCATCACGGTGAGCGGTGCGCGCGGCACTGCGCTGCGCGCGCGCACGGCCTCGGTTGCCGGGTACGACGATGCGCCGCTGCATGACACACCCGCGTCGGTCAGCGTCGTGACCCGCGCGCAGATGGACGACCAGCAGGCGAAGCGGCTCAGCGACGTGGTGAAGAACGACGCGTCGGTCAACAACGCATACGCGCCGGTCGGCTATTTCGAAGGGTTTGCGATCCGCGGCTTCCCGGTCGACCTCGCCAGCGCGATCCGGATCGACGGCCTGACCGTGTCGGGCGAGCAGAACGTGCCGCTCGAGAACAAGGAGCGCGTCGAGATCCTGAAGGGGCTGGCGGGCATCGACAGCGGCGTCGTCGCGCCGGGCGGCGTGGTCAACTTCGTGACCAAGCGCTCCGCGAACGTCGCGAGCGTGACCACGGGCGTCGACAGCCGCGGCTCGACGTCGGCCGCGGTGGATCTCGGCCGGCGCTTCGGCGTCGACAACCAGTTCGGCATCCGGATCAACGCGGCGAAGGAGAACATGCACTCGTACGTCGACGGGACGAACGGCCGCCGCACGTTCGGGTCGATCGCCGCGGACTGGGACATCAGCCCGCGCGCGAGCCTGCAGCTCAATGCCGAGTTCCAGCAGTGGATCCAGCGTTCCGCGCCCGGCTACCAGTTGCTCGGCGGCACCGTCGTGCCGTCGGTCAAGACGACGTCGAAGGCGCTCGGCACGCAGCCGTGGGCGAAACCGCTGACGACCGATGCGCTGAATCTCAACGCGCGCTTCGACTACCAGTTCAACGACGACTGGAAAGCCTATGTCGCCGCGGGCCGCAGCCGCACGATGATCGACGACAACAGCGCGTTCGCGTACGGGTGTTCGTACGCGGCGAGCTGCGCGGCCGGCAACACGTCGCCGTTCTTCTTCGGCGCGAACGGCGATTACGACGTGTACGATTTCCGCAGCCCGGGCGAATACCGCCGCAACGACGACGTGCGCGCGGTGGCGACCGGCAAGTTCGCGACCGGGCCGCTGCGCCACGAGCTGACCGTCGGCACGAGCGTGCAGCGGCGCGTGGTGCACATGGCCGACGCCGTGTACGACTATGTCGGCAGCGAGAACATCTACGGCCCGGACACCACGTTCGCGCCGTCCTCGAACGTCGCGGGGCCGTCGTATCCGCGGCTCGACGCGTGGCAGTACGCGGTGTTCGGCGTCGACCGGGTCAGCATCGGCGATCACTGGCAAGTGCTCGCGGGCGGCAAGGAAGTGCTGCTGCGGCAGCGGAGCTGGAGCAGCCTCGACGGCCCGCAGACCCGCACCGACCGCTCCGTGTTCCTGCCGCAGGTCGCGCTGGTCTACAAGCCGGTGAGCGCGCTGTCGCTCTATGCGTCGTACAGCAAGGCGCTGTCGCTCGGTGATCAGGCGCCGGTGCGCGCGAGCAACGCGTATGCGTTCCTGCCGCCGGTCGAATCGCATCAGGTCGAGGTCGGCGCGAAGTACGACTGGCTCGATCGCTTGAGCCTCACGGCCGCCGTGTTCTCGATCAGCAAGCCGTTCCAGTTCGCGCAGCCCGACGCGTCGAACAGCAGCTACACGTTCGTGCAGCGCGGCACGCAGCGGCACCAGGGGATCGAGCTCGGCGCGGCGGGGCAGCTCACGCGGCGGCTGTCGCTGACCGCGTCCGTCGCGGCGATTCGCGCGCGGGCGTACGATTCGGGCTCGCCGGCCTACGAGGGGCATCAGGTCATCAACGTGCCGGCGCTGCGCGCGTCGCTGTATGCGGACTATGCCGTGCCGGGCGTCGCGGGGCTCGACGTGCTCGGCGGCGTCGACTACAGCGCGAGCCGCAACGCGAACGAGGAGGGCTCCGCGCGGGTGCCGTCGTGGTTCGTGTTCAACCTCGGCGCGCGCTATGCGACGAAGATCGGCGGGCACCGCACCGTGCTGCGCGTGTCGGTCGACAACCTGTTCAACAAGTTCTACTGGCGCGACGCGGGCGAGCAGCAGGGCGACGCGTACCTGTTCGCCGGCGCGCCGCGCACCGCGCGCATGTCGTTGACGGTCGATTTCTGAGCGCCGCGCCGACTACACTGGAGAGTACGAACGATGTCCACCCTTGAAATCGCCGGCGTGATCGTCAGCGCGCTCGCGATCTGGCTGACCGCGAAGCGGCGCATGCTGTGCTGGCCCGTGGGGCTCGCGTCGGTCGCGCTGTACGGCTGGATCTTCTTCGACGCGAAGCTGTATTCGGACATGCTGCTGCAGGGCGCGTTCGCGGTGCTGCAGGTGTATGGCTGGCGGCGCTGGCTCGCGCAGCGCGACGGCGCGGCGGCCGGCGATCACGCAGCGCACGGCGCGGTGGTGCCGGTCAGCGGCGTCACCGCCACGAAGGTGTTGCCGGACCTGCTCGCGGCGGTGGTGGGCAGCGCGCTGCTCGGCGGCATCATGGCGCGCTGGACCGATGCCGCGCTGCCGTTCGTCGACGCGTCGCTGACGGCGTTCAGCCTCGTCGCGCAATACTGGACCGCGCGCCGCTACATCGCGTCGTGGGGCCTTTGGATCGTCGTCAACGTGGTCTACGTCGGGATGTTCATCGTCAAGGAGCTGTACCTCACCGCGGGGCTGTATGCGCTGTTCATCGGGCTTGCCGTCGTCGGCTGGCGCGACTGGCGCAATGCGGCCGCGGCGGTTCGGGCGGCGGCGGGCGCCGCGGTGCTCGCGCCGCGCGAACGCGGGCTCTGATTCGTTTCCGGAGGAATGTCGCCGATGTCCAATCCGACCGAGCCGACCGCGCTGGCGGCCCATGCCGCGGCCGACGCGGTCGCGCCGCCGCAGTTCGGCGTCGACGGCGAGCAGGCCGAACGCGACTGGCCGCTGATCACGCGCGACGAGGCCGCCGCGATCCTCGCGCGGATCGACGGCGCCGGTGCGCCGGCGCGGCTTGCATGGCACAGCCCGCGGCCGTTTTCGGCGGCGGTGCTGGTGCATACCACCAGCGGCCGCGCGCTGTTCGTGAAGCGCCACCACGTGCGAATCCGCGACGTCGCGGGCCTCGAGGAAGAGCATCGGTTCATCGCGCACCTGCGCGGGCATGGCATTCCGGTGCCCGACGTCCTCGCGGACCGCGACGGCGCGACAGCCGTCACGCTCGGCGACTGGACCTACGAAGTGCATGCGGTCGCGCCGGGCGTCGACGCGTATCGCGGCGTGATGTCGTGGAAGCCGTTCATGCATGTGTCGCATGCATACGAGGCCGGCGGCGCGCTCGCGCGGCTGCATCGCGCGGCGGCCGGATTCGACGCGCCGGCGCGGCCGGTGCGGCTGCTGCTGTCGAGCTTCAGGGTGCTGTCGTCGGACGATCTGCCCGGCGCGCTCGAACGCTGGGTCGACGCGCAGCCGCTACTGGCGCGCGCGCTGGCCGCGCGCAACTGGCGCGACGACATCGCGGCCGCGATCGGCCCGTACCACGCGCGCTTTGCACCGCTGCTGCCCGCGCTGCCGCCGCTGTGGACGCATGGCGACTGGCATGCGTCGAATCTGCTGTGGAGCCATGGCGAGCCCGGCGCGCAGGTGCGCACGGTGCTCGATTTCGGGCTGTCGGACCGCACCTGCGCGGTGTACGACATCGCGGTCGCGATCGAGCGCAATGCAATCGACTGGATGGCGCCGGCGGATGCGCGCCGGATCGAGTACGCGCAGATCGATGCGCTGCTCGACGGTTACGAATCGATCACGCCGCTCAGCGATGACGCGTACGCGGCATTGGTGGGGCTGCTGCCGATCGTGCACACCGAGTTCGCGTTGTCGGAGGTCGCGTATTTCGACGGCATCGTCGGCTCGCCGGAGACGGTCGATGTCGCATACGACGGCTACCTGATCGGGCATGCGCGCTGGTTCGGCGAGCAGGACGGGCGGCAGTTGCTCGCGTGGCTGGCGAATCGCCGGCGGGCGCGCAACGCGGGGGCATAGGCTGCGCGCGAGCGGCGGCGCGCTGCCCGCCGCCGGCGCACGCCTGCGTCGTCAAAGCTGCGCGAGCGCCTGGTCGAGATCCGCGATCAGGTCGTCGATATGCTCGATCCCGATCGACAGCCGCACGGTTTCTTCCTTCACGCCCGCCTTCGCGAGTTCCGCCGGCGACAGCTGCCGATGCGTGGTCGACGCCGGATGCGTCGCGAGCGATTTCGTGTCGCCGATGTTGACGAGCCGCGTGAACAGCTTCAGCGCATCCTGGAACTTCGCGCCGGCCGCGCGGCCGCCGCGCACGCCGAAGGTCAGGATCCCCGGCGCGCGGCCGGACAGGTAGCGCGCGACCAGCGCATGATCCGGATGATCGGGCAGCCCCGCGTAATTCACCCACTCGACCTGCTCGTGACGCGCGAGGTGCTGCGCGATCTTCAGCGCGTTGTCGCTGATGCGCTCGACGCGCAGCGCGAGCGTCTCGATGCCCTGCAGGATCTGGAACGCGTTGAACGGCGAGATCGCCGCGCCCATGTTGCGCAGCGGCACCACGCGCGCGCGGCCGATATACGCGGCCGGGCCGAACGCTTCGGTGTAGACGACGCCGTGATAGCTGACGTCCGGTTCGTTGAGCCGCTTGAAGCGATCCGCATGCTCGGCCCACGGGAACTTGCCGGAATCGACGATCGCGCCGCCGAGGCTCGTGCCGTGCCCGCCGAGATACTTGGTCAGCGAATGCACGACGATGTCCGCGCCGTGCTCGAACGGCCGCAGCAGGTACGGCGACGGCACGGTGTTGTCGACGATCAGCGGGATGCCGTGCCGATGTGCGATGTCGGCGAGCGCCGCGATGTCGGTTACGTTGCCGAGCGGATTGCCGACCGATTCCGCGAAGATCGCCTTCGTGCGCGCGTCGATCAGCGGCGCGAACGACGCGGGCTCGCGCGGATCGGCGAAGCGCGTCGTGATCCCGTATTGCGGCAGCGTGTGCGCGAGCAGGTTGTAGGTGCCGCCGTACAGCGTGCTCGCCGACACGATGTTGTCGCCGGCTTCGGCGATCGTCAGGATCGCGTTGGTGACGGCCGACTGGCCCGACGCGAGCGCCAGCGCGCCGACGCCGCCCTCGAGCGCGGCGATGCGCTGCTCGAGCACGTCCGTCGTCGGGTTCATGATTCGCGTGTAGATGTTGCCCTGCACCTTCAGGTCGAACAGGTCGGCGCCGTGCTGCGTGTCGTCGAACGCGTAGGCGACGGTCTGGTAGATCGGCACCGCGGCCGCGCGCGTGGTCGGGTCCGGGCGATAGCCGCCGTGCACGGCGATGGTTTCGAGGCGCCAGGAAGAGGCCCGTTCGGTCATGGTGTGCTCCGTCTGTTGTTGTGATGGTTCGAGGTCCGGCCGATTATAGGAGCGGCCGGGTGCGGACCTTAGAACGATTGGTTCGTTGCATATTCGTTGCGTGTCGGCGCGCGCGGCATAGAATGCCTTTTTCCTCAGACGAAAGGAAGGTACGCGATGAATCAGGATCTGTGGACGCAGATGGACGCGTATTTCTCCGCGACGCTCGTTCCGTCCGACGCGGCGCTCGATGCTGCGCTGGCCGCAAGCGAAGCGGCCGGGCTGCCGGCGATCAACGTCGCGCCGAACCAGGGCAAGCTGCTGCAACTGCTCGCGACGATTCGCGGCGCGCGGCGCATTCTCGAAGTCGGCACGCTTGGCGGCTACAGCACGATCTGGCTCGCGCGTGCGCTGCCGCCGGGCGGAAGGCTCGTGACGCTGGAGCTGAACCCCGAGCATGCGAAGGTCGCGACGCAGAACATCGCGCGCGCCGGGTTCGCGGAGGTCGTGTCGGTCGTCGTCGGCAGCGCGAAGGACAGTCTCGCGCAGCTCGTCGAAGCGGGCGCCGAGCCGTTCGACTTCATCTTCATCGACGCGGACAAGGAGAACAACGCGGTGTATCTGGACGCGGCGCTGAAGCTGTCGCGCCCGGGCACGGTGATCGTCGTCGACAACGTCGTGCGGCAGGGGCGCGTGGCGGATCCGGACAACTATGATCCGGACGTCGCCGGCGTGCGTGAAGGGTTCAGGTTCACCGCGGCGCAACCGCGCCTCACGACGACGGCCGTGCAGACCGTCGGGCTGAAAGGGTGGGACGGGTTTGCGATTTCGATCGTCGGGGAGTAGTGAGCGGGCGTCGGGCGCGCCCACCGGTCATGGTCGCCCCGGGTCCGTCTCGCTGCATCGTTCCCGGTCGTCACGCAGCACGATCCGGCGAATCCGCCCACGGTCGTAGAAGGGCACTTCGGGACAGAAGCGCGGCCCGCCAGCGGTCTGTGTGCGCTTCCACCTGACTGCCTCGGTGCGCACGATCGTGGGTGCATGGCCCGCCGCACCGGGCTTCCAGATATCGACATGCGTGCGCGCCAGAAAGGATGGTTCGCCGATGTCGCATCCCTTGAGATCGCGGATCGTCGACTTCAACCCGGTGGCGGTCTGTTCGATGCGTTGCGGATAGTCGATGTAGCCGTCGCCGTACTCGGGAATGACGTAGCAGTAGCGGCGCGTATCGCCGTCGAGAACGGGCAGGATATGGCTGCTTTGCGTGTCGATCTCCGTCACGTCGCTGCCTTGCCACCGGTAGGTCGTGACGCCGTGGTCGCAGCAGCTCGCCCGCCAGCTCGTCCAGATGATCCGGTGCACCGGGTCGTAGTCCGGCGATGTGATGTCCTGCAGCTTCGGCGGCGCGTCGACGAAGCGCCGCGTCTTCGGATCGAAGAGCCAGGTCTGGTACGGAATGTTCGGGCTGGCGCCCAACGACTGCGCAAGCATCAGGTCGGGCCAGCCATCGAAATTCGCGTCGACGATCTCCGGCGTGAACAGGCCGCATGGGCCGACGGAAGCAGTCGCCAGCGTTTGCACGAGCCGGCCCTTGTCGTACAGGCGGATGGCCGAGACGCTTGCGGAATCGCTACAGCGGCCGTCGCTGGGCACGCCGTGCGCGACGAGCCGGATCTCGTATGGAAACGGCTTGCCCGTATGCGATTGCGATAGCGCGACAGGAAGCATTCGCTTGCCGTCGGGAGAGTGCCAGGTGCCGGCAGCTGTTTCATCGAG
This sequence comes from Burkholderia stagnalis, assembly GCF_039848545.1. Lineage (NCBI taxonomy): Bacteria > Pseudomonadati > Pseudomonadota > Betaproteobacteria > Burkholderiales > Burkholderiaceae > Burkholderia > Burkholderia stagnalis. The sequence goes on along the minus strand of NZ_CP156686.1, from coordinate 2,232,113 downwards.
CGCGCTCATGTCCCAGCTGCCGGTGGCGCGATCGGGATTCGAACGTGCGCCGATGTCGCGCTCGGCCAGCTGGGTGCGCTGCGCGTCGAATTTGCCTTCGAGCGTCAGGCGATTGCGCTTGTCGAGCGTGCACGGCAGATAGCAGTATGTGCCGGACACGGCGTCGCCGGTGCGCGTCAACGCCACCTCGACGCGTTTCGTGCCGACCGTGCCGGACCACTCGCGTATCCAGAACGGAAGTTCGACGGTGTCGGCGGGTTGCGGCGTTGCGGAGGCCGCCGCGGCCGCATGCAGGCCGGTGAGGGCGCACGTGGCCGCGATGGCGCGGGACAGGATGGTGCGCCAGCGGTTGAGGCGGAAAGATGCCGATCTTGGCGGCGATTGGTCGGATGCCGGGTGGCGCATGTAGCGATTTCTCTCGATGTTGTTGTTTGCGCGGTCGGTGAAGCGGGCAGTTTGCCATCGGACTGGCGATCCGCAATGTAACGTCAGCGCGCGTTGCGGTTCAGGTGTGCGAGGGGATGCCCGTATCTGTGTCGGTCGAACTGCGGCCTTCGGCGAGCGTTGTGGCGGAGATAGCCTGGCGCCATGGCCTGTTATCGCGCTCTTCCTTTAGCTCGCAGCCACGATCAAAGTCGACCGAATACCAAGCTGGCATTGACGCCCCCAAAACCAAAGCCATTGGAGATCGCATAATCCGTCGATATCTTGCGGGCCGTACCGCTGACAATGTCGATGCCTTCCGCGGCCGAATCGGGCTCTGTCAAGTTCAGCGTGGGCGGCGCAAGCTGATCGCGCAGAGCAAGCACGGTGAAAATCGCCTCCACACCGCCCGCCGCTCCGAGCAAATGTCCCGTCGAGGACTTGGTGGCTGATACGGCCGGACCTCGACCCGTCCCGAATATCGCCTTGATGGCAGCCAGTTCACTGATGTCGCCGACCGGCGTGGACGTTGCATGGGCATTCAAATGCCCGATCAGCCCGGGTTCGAGATTCGCCTGCCGGATTGCCAGTTCCATCGCTCGCTGTCCGCCGGCGCCGTCTTCGGGCGGCGACGTCATATGGTGTGCGTCGGCGCTGGTGCCATAACCGAGCACTTCTGCAATCGGAGTGGCGCCGCGCCGCAATGCGTGCTCAAGGTCTTCGATAACGAGCATGCCGGCACCTTCTCCCATGACAAAGCCATCTCGTCCAGCATCGAACGGGCGGGATGCCTGCGTTGGACGGTCATTAAAGCCCGTGGACATGGTTCTCGCAGCGGCGAATGACCCCAGGCTGACGCGATCGATGCAGGCCTCGGCTCCGCCACACACCGCAATATCGGCTTCACCGGCACGAATGAGGCGCGCCGCGTCGCCGATGGCCTGTGCGCTCGCGGCACAGGCCGTCACCGGCGCGCCGAGGGGACCACTGAAGCCGTGGCGGATGGAGATGTGGCCAGCTGCCATATTGGCCAGGAAACTGGGAACGGTGAAAGGAGACAGGCGCCTCGGCCCGCGGTTATCCGTGATCCTGACCGCTTCCACGATCGCCCCGAACCCGCCTACGCCAGATGCCACAATGGTTGCCGTCCTTTGACGAGCGCCTTCGGTCTCAGGTTGCCAGCCGGCGTCCTTCAATGCCTCTTGCGCCGCGCTCAGCGCAAACAGACTGAAGCGGTCCATCTTCTTCTGGTCCTTGGGTTCAACTGCGAGGCCCGGATCGAACCCCCACGGGCAGCCGGACGTCAACATGGGCACGACGCCCCCGACCTTTGTTGCGATGCCTTCCGTGATGTCGTCAGGCAAACCGGCCAAGCCTGAATGACCCTTCAAGAGACGGCTCCATACGGATTCAATCTCACATCCCAACGGCGACACGATACCCATTCCGGTCACGACAATGCGTCTCGAATTCAAACCAAAACTCCTATTTCGATAGACGAAGAAATGCAGCCAGTTATTGGCACAATGCGCCATCTGGCAATTACAGGGGGCTTGAGGAATTCCGGAACTCGCGTGCAGTATAGGCAGGCTGGAAGCAAAAAATTGGCGCATCGCGCCAATCGATATGCGAAGTGCGCCATAATGCGCGGACCATGAACCTGTCCCGCCAAAGCCCGCTCACGCTTTCCGCTCACTTCTTGCACGGGATGCTGCGCGTCATTCGCACCCGTCACGGAGAAGACGTGGCGGCGAAGGCACTCGCAAGCGCCGCCATCCCCCGGTCCTTGCTCGATCAGCCTGATGCACGAATGACACGCGAGCAATATGTCGCGTTGTACCGGGCGGTCGCGGCGAGACTCGATGACGAGATGCTGGGACTTTGGTCCAGGCCAATCCGGGGCGGCACGTTAAAGTACCTCATGCTCAGCTTGCTGGACGCGCCTACCGTGCTGGTCGCGTTCAATCGATTTGTGCGCTTCTGGAATCTGCTGCTCGATGACTACCGGCTGCTGATTTCCACGAAGAACAATCTGGTGCGATTAGCTCTGGTGGAAAGGATGTCCTGCACGCAGGTCACGCCACTCGGACATGAGTTGATGATGAAGCTGGTTCATGGCATAGCCTCATGGTTGCTCGGCAGGGAGATCATCCTGCACCGTGTCGAGTTCGGCTTCGCCAGGCCGAGGCATGTGGACGACTACGCGTTCCTGTTCCCCGGCGCAGTGCATTTCGATACACGAGTGACGAGTATTTATTTCTTGTACCAGGACTGCGCGGAACCGTTCAAACGCGAGAAGCACGAGCTATGGGCATTCCTGAAACGTGCTCCGGGAGACTGGACGTTCAGTGCATTTCATCACGGCTCCATTGTGGCCAAGACGCGGGAATATCTTGAACAGAACATCGCGCGGGCGGTGACGATACAGGATCTTGCAGAAGCATTGCACACCTCTGTACGCACGCTCAACCGTCGGTTTGCAGAGGAGGGCACGCATTTCCAGCTGGTGAAAGACGGGCTGCGACGGGATATTGCAGTTCATCGGCTGACAAACTCAAATACGAGCGTGGCGGTGCTGGCATTTGATCTCGGCTTTTCCGATGCCACCGGCTTTTGCCGCGCATTCAAGCATTGGACCGGCAGCAGTCCTTCCGACTATCGCAAGGGCAGCCGTCAAGGTGAGTGACGGGAAATTGATATGTTTCGACACATCGATGCTGCGCAATGACGACAGCGATGCGCTTTGGGCGGAAGCCAACCGGCAGCGGAGCGCGCTGGGAACCGGTGAAGTGCGCGGAGATCTCTGACCATTGCCTGCAATTGGGGTCTCAAGTCGTGCTGGATGCGGGGCTAGAGGCAGGTCGGTCACGTGGTACGCCGGACTCTCGGTTGCTGCAACCGATCCGCTAAAGGAGGACAAGCTTTCGGATCTTCGGAACAAGTGACCGTTGTGCGCTGACGCCTGCACCTCGTTGGTGCAACCGCTCGACCGGCAGCAACGGGTCGGTAAGCGACCTCGACGGAAATCCGCGATGAACCAAAAAAGCGGCGCGATGCCCTGAAGCATCGCGCCGCCCACGCATCACCGGCCTTCGAGCGCATCCAGCATGAACGCATCGAGCATGGCGACATCCCCCCACGGCCGCTTGTATTCGCGATCATGCTCGGCATCGGCGAGCATCGACTCGACGAGCGTGTGGATAGCAGGCCGCCGCGGCCCATACTCCCCTTCGCCCGCCCGCATCTTCAGCTCGATCAATGCATCGAGCTCCGCGAGCACCGCCGGTTCGTGCACGGTGCCCGCCACGAGATCCGCGAACCGCATCGGCGGCATCCCGAGCCCCATGTCGATCCAGCGCACCGCGAGCAGCGGCCGCAGCACATACAGGTACTTCTTGTAGCGTACCGTCTCGCCTTGCAGATACCCGCGAAAGTTCTTCTTCGCCATCGACAGGTAATGATGCCGCCCGCGCATCGGTGAAAAGAACGCGTTGGCGAGCGCTCTGAGCCGCAACGCCAGCAGCGCGTCCTCGCGATACACGACCGGCGAATCGAGCCATTCGAGCAGCGTCGGGTTCGAGCGATGCAGCAGTTGCAGTGCCTTGCGCAGTTCCCAGCCGCTGACGTCGAGTTCGTCGTCGAGCGGCCGCTCGATCACGTCGCGTTGCGGCTCGACGCGCAGATACCAGTCGCGTCGGTGCACGTAGACGAAGCGCACGTCGTAGTCGCTGTCCGGCGACGCAAACCCCCAGCCGCGGCTGCCCGATTCGCACGCGAACAGCACCTTCACGTCGTAGCGTCGTTCGACATCGTCGAGTTCCGCGAGCACGCGCCTGCGCACGGCCGGGTCGACCGGATGGGCGCTGTGCACGGTTTTCATGTCTTCTTCTCGTTTCATCTTGTTCTCTCGTATTGCGCGCGGCCGCCCGGCCCTCGGCCGCGCCCCGCGCTATCCCTTCACGCACACCACCTGCCGCAGCGTATGCACGACCTCGACGAGGCTGCGCTGCGCGGCCATCACCGCGTCGATGTCCTTGTAGGCCATCGGGATCTCGTCGACCACGCCCGCGTCCTTCCGGCATTCGACGCCTTGCGTCGCCTTCACCTGATCCTCGACCGTGAAGCGGCGTTTCGCCTCGGTACGGCTCATCGAGCGCCCCGCGCCGTGGCTGCACGAACAGAAGCTCTCCGGATTGCCGAGCCCGCGCACGATGAAGCTCTTCGCGCCCATCGAGCCCGGAATGATCCCGAGCTGCCCCTTCTGCGCGGACACCGCACCCTTGCGGGTCACGAGCACGTCCTCGCCGAAGTGGCGCTCCCGCTGCACGTAGTTGTGGTGGCAGTTCACCGCGTGCTCGTCGATGCCGAACGGCTTGCCGATCACGCCGCGCGCCGCCTCGATCACCGCGTCCATCATCACCTGGCGGTTGCGTCGCGCGTAGTCCTGCGCCCAGCCCACCGCTTCGACGTAGTCGTCGAAGTGCCGGCTGCCCTCGGTGAAATACGCGAGGTTGCGATCCGGCAGGTTCGCGATGTGCTGCCGCATGTCGGCCTGCGCGAGTTCGATGAACAGGCTGCCGATCGCGTTGCCGACGCCGCGCGAGCCGCTGTGCAGCATGAACCACACGCTGTCGTTCTCGTCGACGCACACTTCGATGAAGTGGTTGCCGGTGCCGAGCGTGCCGAGATGCACGTAGTGGTTGGTCTTCTCCAGCTTCGGATACTTGTCGACGATCCGGCGGAACCCCGGCGCCAGCACCTTCCACATCTCGTCGACCTGCTGCGGCGCACGGTTGCCCCATGCGCCGGGATCGCGCCGGCCCGGCGCGCGGCCGTGCGGCACCGCGCGTTCGATCGCGCTGCGCAGCCCGGCCAGCGAATCCGGCAGGTCCGACGCGACGAGCGTCGTGCGCGCGGCCATCATCCCGCAGCCGATGTCGACGCCCACCGCGGCCGGAATGATCGCGCCTTTCGTCGGAATCACGCTGCCGATCGTCGAGCCCTTGCCGAGGTGCACGTCCGGCATCACGGCGACGTGCTTGAAGATGAACGGCATCTGCGCGGTGTTGCGCAGTTGCGCGCGCGCATCTTCCTCGACGGCGACGCCTTGGGTCCACATCTTCACCGGCTTGCCGTGCGCCAGTTCCATCACTTGATAATCCAGTTCACTCATTGCCTTCACCTGCATTCGTTATGGTTCGCGCGGCGCTCGTGCGCCGCGCCGCCGCGTTCATTGCGCGGCCTTGATGTTGACCAGCCCGTTCAGCACCTGGTCGAGACCGCCGAACACCGAGATGCGGTCGATCCGTTCCGCGATCCGCTCGAGCGTTTCCAGCTCCTTGAGCCGCAGCGCGGTCGGGTTCTCTTCCATCACCTTCGCGGTGTTCAGCAGCGAACGGGTCGCCGCGGTTTCCTCGCGGCGGCGGATCACGTTCGCCTGCGCGGCCTTCTCGGCCTCGACCACCTGCGCGAGGATCGTCTTCATGTCGCCCGGCAGCACGATATCCTTCACGCCGACGCTGCGCACATCGACCCCCGAATCGGCGAGCCGCGGGAGCACCTGTGCAATCACGACCTCGTCGATCGCCTGCTTGTCCTCGAGCAGCTCGTCCAGCGTGCGCGTGCCGACGGCGGCGCGCAGCGCGAACTGCAGCTCGCGGTACAGGTGCTCGACCGGCTTCTGCAACTGCCCGTATGCGCGCAGCACGTCCGCGTAGCGCCAGGTCGCCGACAGGTTCAGCCGCAGCGCGACCTTGTCGCGCGTCAGGATTTCCTGCCCGCCGACCTCGAGCGCCTGCAGTCGCAGGTCGACGAGCTCGACCGTCACGTCGCGATTGAAGCGCCAGAATGCGGACAGGCCGGCATCCAGCAAGCGCTCGATCTTGCCGTCGATCTTCAGCACGCCGACATGGTAGGCCGGCACCTGGGCCAGCAGCACGCCTTCGAGCCCCGAGACGCCGCGCGCGCGCAGCGCCGGCTGCGTCAGGCGCTTCGCCAGTTCGGCCGGCAGCGTGCCGCCCTGCGCGAGATCGATCCGCTCGAGGCGGTGCTCGATCAGGCCGCGCCAGTACAGCCGGCGCGTGCCCGGCGGCACGATCTCGACGAGCACGTCGTCCTCGTAGCGCAGGCCCGTCTCGTCGTCGGCCAGATCCATCGCGACGAAGTCGCGCGCCAGCACGTCCTGCGCGTCGTGGCGCAGGTAGTCGGCGAGCGCCTGGCTTTCCTTCCCGCCGACCTCGAGCGCCTGCTGGCGCAGGTCGACGAGCTCGACGGCCACGTCGCGGTTGAAGCGCCAGAACGCGGACAGGCCGGCGTCCAGCAGGCGCTCGATCTTGCCGTCGATCTTCAGCATGCCGACATGGTAGGCCGGCACCTGGGCCAGCAGCACGCCCGCAAGCCCCGCGACGCCGCGTGCGCGCAGCGCCGGCTGCGTCAGGCGCTTCGCCAGCTCGGCCGGCAGCGTGCCGCCCTGCGCAAGATCGACGCGTTCGAGACGATGCTCGAGCTGGCCGCGCCAGTAAAGCCGGCGCGTGCCCGGCGGCAGGATCTCGACGAGCACGTCGTTCTCGTAGCGCAGGCCTGCCTCGTCGTCCGCGAGATCCATCGCGATGAAATAGCGCGCGAGCACGTCCTGCGCATCGTGGCGCAGGTAATCGGCGAGCGCCTCGTCGGCGAGCGGCGCGTCGAGATGCGCGGTCTGCACCGTCAGACGATTGAACGGATCGAAAGCCTTGAACACACCCGGTTCGAGCACCTTCACGAAATCGCCCTCGCTCATCAGCAGCGCGCGTTCGTTCTTTTTCACAACATGACGCTTCCACATATTCTTGTCCTTTTCTTCTTGGTCCGCCGGCGGACGCGCATCGCACGGATCGGGGTGCGGCGCGAACGGGCGGGCGGGGCGTCGGGCGCCGCACTGGCGCGCGCGGCGACGCGTACTGCATGGCGTCGTCGTGCGCGTTCGCGCGGGCCGTCGGGCCGCCCGGCCGTTCGCGCGGAACCGCGACCGGTCCGACGCGCGGCGGGCCTTGCGGCCCGCGCCGGCGGGTACTGCTTTTCATCTACGAGACTGTCCTCGCGGACAGCGTTCGAGCGGGATTCGAACCCGCTGCACATCGGTTTTCACCGACTGCTCTACCCGAATGAGCTACCGAACAGGTGGGCGCCCCGGGATTCGAACCCAGGCTCACGCATCCAGCGCGCCCGTTTGCCTTCGTCCGTCCATGGCGGCATGCGCGACCGCGACGAACCGGTCAAGGTTCGGCGGCGGCGCACCAGCAGGGCTTGTGAACCCTGGCTCGCGGGCCAGCGGGACATCCGGCGCTTTTTATATAGCGAGGAGCGTGCCAGCGGGGCGGATGTCGATCGAATGTGCTTGGCAACGTATTGAATTGAAAAGGGAAATTTTTTTGGTGGACAGGATCGGGCCGGTTCGCCGTCGATCGCGGGATCAGGAAAATCTGATACGATCCGATCGTCATTTATAAATATGGATAAACATGCGCAAGACTGTCGCGATCGGCTTTCTCGGCACCGTGCTCGACCAGGGCGGCCGCGCACACCGCCGCTGGCAAAAGTGGCGGCCGACGGTCTCGCTGTGCCAGCAGCCGGATCAGCCGATCGACCGGCTCGAACTGCTGCACCCGCCGAGCCACGCACGCCTCGCGAACCGCTTGAAGGACGATCTTGCGCGCGTGTCGCCGCACACCGACGTGCGGCTCACGCCCATCACGATCCACGACCCGTGGGATTTCGAGGAGGTCTACGCGACGCTGCACGACTATGCGCGCGCGTATCCGTTCGATCTCGATCGCGAGGATTACCTGATCCACATCACGACCGGCACGCACGTCGCGCAGATCTGCTGGTTCCTGCTCGCCGAGGCGCGCTACCTGCCCGCGCGGCTCGTGCAGACCGGGCCGCCGGAGCGGACCGACGAGGGGCCGAGCGGGCCCGGCACGGTGTCGGTGATCGATCTCGACCTGTCGCGCTACAACCGGATCGCGCAACGCTTCACGCGCGAACGCGACGAGACGGTGTCGTTCCTGAAGGCCGGCATCGCGACCCGGAATGCGCGCTTCAACGCGCTGATCGAACAGCTCGAACGCGTGGCCGTGCGCTCGCGCGCGCCGATGCTGCTGGTCGGGCCGACCGGCGCGGGCAAGTCGTTCCTCGCGAAGCGGGTGTACGAGCTGAAGCGCGGCCGGCATCGGCTCGCGGGGCCGTTCATCGAGATCAACTGCGCGACGCTGCGCGGCGACGCGGCGATGTCCACGCTGTTCGGCCACGTGAAAGGCGCGTTCACCGGCGCGCAGAATGCGCGCGCGGGGCTGCTGCGCGCGGCGGACGGCGGCCTGCTGTTTCTCGACGAGATCGGCGAACTGGGGCTCGACGAGCAGGCGATGCTGCTGAAGGCGATCGAGGAGAAGCGCTTCCTGCCGGTCGGCGCGGACGTCGAGACGGCGAGCGATTTCGAGCTGATCGCCGGCACGCACCGCGACCTGCGGCAGATGGTGGCGGCCGGCACGTTCCGCGAAGACCTGTACGCGCGGATCAACCTGTGGACCTATGAATTGCCGGGCCTCGCGGCGCGCCGCGAGGACATCGAGCCGAACCTCGATTTCGAGCTCGACCGCTTCGGCCGCGAGCAGGGCGAGCAGGTGCGCTTCAACGTCGAGGCGAAGCGGCGCTATCTCGCATTCGCGGCGTCGCCGCGCGCGGCGTGGGCCGGCAACTTCCGCGAGCTGTCCGCATCGGTCACGCGGATGGCGACGCTCGCCGATGCGGGGCGCATCACCGAGGCCATCGCCGATCAGGAGGTCGAACGGTTGACGCAAACGTGGTCGGCGACGGATGGCGCCGACGATCTCGTCGACGCGGTGTTCGGCGCGCGCGCGGCGGAACTCGACCTGTTCGACCGCGTGCAGCTCGAGCGCGTGCTCGACGTATGTCGTGTGGCGGCGAGCCTGTCAGAGGCCGGGCGCACGCTGTTCGCGGTGTCGCGGCAGAGCAAGAAGCAGCCGAACGACGCGGACCGGCTGCGCAAGTATCTCGCGCGGTTCGGGCTGGATTGGGACGGCGTCCGGCAGGCGCTCGACGCGCTGCGCTGAGCGACGGCGTGCGTCAGGCGCCCGCGTGCATTGCGGGTTGCAGGAACGGCTGCACGAAGGTCCAGCCAGGATGGGCGGCGGCGACGTCGCCGAGCCCGCGCGCGAGCGCATGCGGCGGCAGCCACGGATAGCCGAGCGCGCCGTGCAGCGCATCGAGCCTGTCGGCGCGCGGATCGTCGATCGTATCCATCCGCACGATGTGAATGTGCAGCCGCGCGATCCGCTCCGCGCCGTCGTGTTCGCGCGCGAACTGCCAGCGATACGTGCCGTTGCCGATCCGCAGCGCGCCGCTGTCCTTCTGCCGCATCACGACGAGCCAAGGCATCTCGCACGCGCCGTCGCCATTCACGTGCGGTTCGACGCACACGTAATGGGTGCGGCACCGCTCGAAACGCTCGCCGAAATCGCCGACGAGCGTTTTCGCGATCGCCGGCGCGCCGTCGGCGCGCGCCGGAAAATCGATGTCGTTGCTGGCGAGCGAGAAGCTCAGTTCGGCATCGGCGGCGAAGCAGGCCGCGATGAGTTCGGGGCGGTTCAGGTCCTTGGCGCGCAGATAGCCTTCGAGCAGCGCGCGGACGGTGGCCCGATCGGGCGATGAAAACATGGGCATTCCTCCGGCATCCAGTACTCGCTGCTCGTGTCGGTCGCGCATCTGTCCCGCGACGACGTCATCACTGTCAGCCGCCTCGCGGATCACCTGCACCTGAGCGGCGTGTTCGTCACGATCGAAACCATCGCCAACGGCGACCGCGCGACGCTCGATCTCGCGCACATGATCGCCCGTCAGGACAAAAGCTGACGTACGCGTTCAGTGCGCCGCCCACTCGATCGCGTTCATGTCGACGCCGTCGAGATGCATGTCCCACAGCGGGCTCAGCTCGCGCAGCCTGACGACGGTGTCGCGCACCTGCGCAATCACGTCGTCGACTTCCGCCTCGGTCGTGAAGCGGCCGAGCGTGAAGCGGATCGAGCTGTGCGCGAGTTCGTCGTTGCGGCCGAGCGCACGCAGCACGTACGACGGCTCCAGCGACGCCGACGTGCATGCGGAGCCTGACGACACAGCCACGCCCTTGATCCCCATGATCAGCGATTCGCCTTCGACGAAGTTGAAGCTGATGTTCAGGTTGTGCGGAATGCGCTGCGCCATGTCGCCGTTCACGTATGCTTCGTCGAGTTCCGACAGGCCGGCCAGCAGCCGGTCGCGCAGCACGCGGACCCGGCGGCTCTCCTCCATCATTTCCCGCTTCGCGAGCCGGAACGCCTCGCCCATCCCGACGATCTGATGCGTCGGCAGCGTGCCCGAACGCATGCCGCGCTCGTGGCCGCCGCCGTGCATCTGCGCCTCGATGCGCACGCGCGGCTTGCGCCGCACGTACAGCGCGCCGATGCCTTTCGGGCCGTAGACCTTGTGCGCGGTCATCGTCAGCAGGTCCGCATTCAGCGCATTCACGTCGACCGGGATCTTGCCGATCGCCTGCACCGCGTCGCAATGAAACACGATGCCGCGTGCGCGGCACAGCGCGCCGATCTCGGCGACCGGCTGCACGACGCCGATCTCGTTGTTCGCGAACATCACCGACACGAGGATCGTGTCCGCGCGTAGCGCGGCCTTGAACACGTCGAGATCGACCAGGCCGTTTTCCTGCACGTCCAGATACGTCACGTCGAAGCCTTGCCGCTCGAGGTCGCGGCAGGTGTCGAGCACGGCCTTGTGCTCGGTCTTCACCGTGATGATGTGCTTGCCCCGGCCCTTGTAGAAGTTCGCCGCGCCCTTGATCGCGAGGTTGTCGCCTTCGGTCGCGCCCGACGTCCACACGATCTCGCGCGGATCGGCGCCGATCAGCGCGGCAACGTGCGCGCGCGCTTCCTCGACCGCCTGCTCCGTCTCCCAGCCGTAGCTGTGGCTGCGCGACGCGGGGTTGCCGAACTGCTCGTGCAGGAACGGCACCATCTTGTCGACCACGCGTGGATCGACCGGCGTCGTCGCGCTGTAGTCCATGTAGATCGGACGCTTCGTCTGCTTGTCATGCATGGGGCGTGGCTCCTTGTGACAGTGCCGTGCGCGTCGGGCGGCAGGCACCGGGATGCGGAAGCCGAAGTGTAAGTGCAGCCTTCACCCGCGCGCGCAACATCCATCCCGCGAGTAGGGGCGCTTTCAAACAGCGCTTTGAACCCGGGACTGATGTTTGCGAGAGGGGGAGAACCATGTGACGACAAGCGCGCGTGCGTCACGCGCGGCAGATCGCGATGATCTCCGCGCTGGATGCGGCGTCGAACGGCGCGCCGCGCCAGTCGCCGAACCAGTCGATGTCGGCGAACCCGGCTGCGCGGAGCCGCTCGTGCAATGCGGACTGCGCAATGAAGCGCAGCCGGCTCGCATTTTTCAGCAGCGCGCCGTCGCGCGCGAAGCGATAGTGCGTGTCGAATGAGACGATCTGCCCGTCGGCGCGGCACGCATCGTGATGCACGTCCACCGCGCCGGACACGGGCGAGTGCACGGTGCGCGCGGTGCGTTCGGGCGTCCACGTGCGCCACGGTTCGATCTTCGGATTGCGCGTTTCGAACAGGAAGCGGCCGTGCTCGGTCAGCGCGCCGCGCACGTCGCGTAACGTGGCGTCGATGGCGTCGTCGGTCAGCAGGCACTGGAACGCATGCCCCGTCATCACGACGACATCGAACGGCGGCAGCGCCGCCGCATGCGTGCTGTCGCCGCCGAGCCACTGCACGGCGTCCGCGCCGGGCTGGCGGCGCGCGTAGTCGAGCATGGCGTGCGCGGGATCGATTGCGACCACCTGATGGCCCGCGGCCGCGAGCCGCCGCGCGAACGTGCCGGTGCCGCAGCCGAGATCGAGGATGCGCTGGCGCGCAGTGCCGATGCGCGACGCGTAGAACGCGAAGTCGTGATCGCCCGCGTTCAGCAGGTCGTAGATCGCGACGAGGCGCGAATCGGTGTAGAGCGTGTCGCCGGTCGACCTCATCGCTGCTGCGCGGCGACCTTCAGTCCGAGCGAGATGAAGATCGTGCCGATGATCTTGCCCTGCCAGCGCGTGAGCCACGTGAGCCGCTTCACGAGCCGGCCGAGCGGGCGGACCGAGCATGCGATCAGCGTCGTGTAGAGCGAGCTGAGCGCGACGAAGATCAGCCCGAGCACCGCGAACTGCACGAACGTCGAGCCGCGCTCCGGGTGCACGAACTGCGGCATGAACGCGAGGAAGAACAGCGCGGTCTTCGGGTTCAGCACTTCGGCGGGGATCGCCTGCAGATACGCATTGAACGGCGTGACGGGCGACATCTTCGGCAGCGACGGATCGGAGGGCTTCTCGAGCAGCGCGCGCACGCCGAGGTAGATCAGGTACGCGGCGCCGGCCAGCTTGACGACGTTGAACGCGAGCGCCGACGTCATCAGCAGCGCGGACAGCCCGACGGCCGCGAACAGCGTATGGACGAAATCGCCGCTCGCGACGCCGAGGCCGGTCAGGATGCCGGTCTTGCGCCCGGCCTGCACGGTGCGGCTCAGCACGAGCAGCACGGCCGGGCCGGGAATCAGGAACAGGCCGAGCACGACGGCGACGAAGGTGGTCAGCGTGGTCAGGTCGAACATGGCGGCTCCGGTGGCAATGCGACGGGGCGAGGGATCGGGGCATTGTAGTCCGTTCGCCGCCGCGTTGCCGGCGGTGCCGCTGCCGGCAATTACGCCTTCTGCGAGCGCCCCAGCTCCGCCGCCAGGAACTCGACGAACGCACGAATCCGCGCGGACATCTGGTGGCGCTGCGCGTACACCGCGTAGATGTCCGCGCTCGGCGTCTCGTGATCGGGCAGCACGACGACGAGGCGGCCGTCGGCCAGATATTCGTTGATGTCCCATTCGGCGCGCATCAGGATTCCGTGCCCGTCCAGCGCCCATTTGACGGCGATCTCGCCATCGTTGGTGGTCAGGTTGCCGTTGATCCGCACCGCGTCGGTCTTGCGCGCCGCGCCGCGGCCGCTCGTCAGCCGCCACACGCCATAGCTTTCGTCGCCCTGGCGGATGCCGATGCAGTTGTGTTTCGCGAGATCGTGCGGCGTGGCGGGCACGCCGTGCTTCGCGAGGTACGCGGGCGCCGCGCACAACAGCCGGCGGTTCGGCGCGAGCCGCCGCGCGACCACGCGGGTGTCGGGCGGCTCGCCGAAACGGATGCAGACGTCGAATGCGTCGTCGGTGAGCGGCGGCGGCATCACCGACAACTGCAATTGCACCGCGACTGCCGGATAGCGCGCGACGAAGCGCGAGATCGCCGGCCCGACATGGCTGCGCCCGAAGCCAAGCGTTGCGTTCACGCGCAGCAGCCCCTTCGGGTTTTGCTTCGCGCTGCCGAGCAGTTCGCCGAGCTCGTCCATCTGGTCGAGGATTCGGCGCGCGTATTCCAGGTAGACCTCGCCTTCGGGCGTCAGCATCATCCGCCGCGTCGTGCGGTTCACGAGCGTGACGCCTGCGCGCTGCTCCATCAGCGTGAGCCGCTTGCTGACGGCCGCCGCGGTGAGGCCGAGCTCGCGTGCGGCGGCGCTCAGGCTGCCCGACGCGGCAAGCGTGGAAAAGAAGCCGAGATCGGCCGGCTGGACGGCGTCCGCCATCGCGTCACTTGTGAATTCAGGTTAAAGATGCTTTGAGTGTAGCACCGGTTGCTGCGCTTCAAGTTGAGTACAGTGCGTTCACGATCACGATCAACAGAGGACGGAGACATGAAGACGTACCGTATCGCAACGATTCCCGGCGACGGCATCGGCAAGGAGGTGGTGCCGGCCGGCAAGCAGGTGCTGGAGGCGCTCGCGCGCGGTAGCCGGCGCTTCGCGTTCGAGTTCGAGAATTTCGATTGGGGTGCTGACTATTACCGCGCGCACGGCGTGATGATGCCCGCCGACGGGCTCGACGCGCTGCGCGGCAAGGACGCGATCCTGTTCGGCTCGGCGGGCGACCCCGGCGTGCCCGACCACGTGACGCTGTGGGGCCTGCGCCTGAAGATCTGCCAGGGGCTCGACCAGTACGCGAACGTGCGCCCGACGCGCATCCTGCCCGGCATCGACGCGCCGCTGAAGCGCTGCCAGCCGGAAGACCTGAACTGGGTGATCGTGCGCGAGAACTCGGAAGGCGAGTATTCGGGCGTCGGCGGCCGCGTGCACCAGGGGCACCCGATCGAGGCCGCGACCGACGTGTCGATCCTCACGCGCGCGGGCGTCGAACGCATCATGCGTTTCGCGTTCCGGCTCGCGCAATCGCGGCCGCGCAAGCTGCTGACGGTGATCACGAAGAGCAATGCGCAGCGCCACGCGATGGTGATGTGGGACGAGATCGCGAAGCAGGTCGCGCAGGAATTTCCCGACGTGGCATGGGACAAGGAACTCGTCGACGCGGCCACCGCGCGGATGGTCAACCGCCCGGCGACGCTCGACACGATCGTCGCGACCAACCTGCACGCGGACATCCTGAGCGATCTCGCCGCCGCGCTCGCGGGCAGCCTCGGCATCGCGCCGACCGGCAACATCGATCCCGAGCGCCGCTATCCGTCGATGTTCGAGCCGATCCACGGCTCCGCGTTCGACATCATGGGCAAGGGGCTCGCGAATCCGATCGGCACGTTCTGGTCGGTCGTGATGCTGCTCGAGCATCTCGGCGAAGCGGACAGCGCCGCGCGCGTGATGCACGCGATCGAAGCCGTGACCGCCGATCCGCTGCTGCACACCGGCGATCTCGGCGGCCGTGCGACCACCGCGCAGGTGACGGCGGCCGTCTGCGAACGCATCGAGAAAGTCGAGGTCGCGGCGTAAGCGCCGGCGATCTTCCGCCCGCGACTCGCGCATGCGACGCGAGCCGGGCAGCGGCGCCTGCGCCATCGGCGGGCGCCGAACGGCTTCACCCTACAGAGCACGGCTCGACCTCGAAGGAGGAGACACATGCAAGCCAACCTGGAATCCCGCGTCGCCCACAAGCTGATGTGGCGCATCATTCCGTTCGTGATGCTGCTTTATTTCATCAGCTTCCTCGACCGGGTCAACGTCGGTTTCGCCGCGATGACGATGAACAAGGCGATCGGCCTGTCGCCGACCGCGTTCGGGTTCGGCGGCGGGCTGTTCTTCATCGGCTACTTCCTGTTCGAGGTGCCGTCCAACCTGATCCTGCACCGCGTCGGCGCGCGCATCTGGATCGCGCGCGTGATGATCACGTGGGGCCTCGTGTCGGCCGTGTCCGCGTTCGCGGCGGGCCCGACCAGCTTCTACGTGCTGCGCTTCCTGCTCGGCGTGGCCGAGGCGGGCTTCTTTCCCGGCATCATCCTGTACCTGAGCCTGTGGTTTCCGGCGAAGCAGCGCGCGGTGGCCGCCGCGTGGTTCATGGCGGCCGCGCCGATCTCGACCGCGATCGGTTCGCCGCTGTCGGGCGCGATCATGCAGTTGCCGCCGATGTTCGGGCTTGCGGACTGGCAGATGCTGTACATCATCGAGGCGCTGCCGGCGATCGTGCTCGGCTTCGTGGTGCTGAAGCGGATGACCGATGCGCCGTCGCAGGCGGCGTGGCTCGCGCCGGACGAGCGCGACTGGCTGATCGCGAAGCTGAAGGCCGAAGCCGACGCGCGCCACACGCACGCGGGGCATACGGCCGGCGCATGGCAGGCGCTGCGCGACCCGCGCGTGCTCGCGCTTGCGCTGATCTACTTCGGCACGTCGGCGGGGCTGTATACGCTCGGGCTGTGGGCGCCGCTGATGGTCAAGCAGTTCGGCTTCAGCGCGCTGCAGACGGGCCTGCTCACCGGCATTCCGAGCATCGCGGCCGTCGCTGCGATGATCCTGTGGGCGCGGCATTCGGACCGCACGGACGAGCGCACGTGGCACGTCGTGATTCCGTGCGTGCTGGCCTGCGTGGGCTTCGTGTTCGCGGGGCAGGCGAGCACCGCGCTGCTGACGGTGCTGGCGCTGGTGGTCGTCAACATCGGCATCAGCGCGGCGAAGGCGCCGCTGTGGGCGATGCCGAGCATGTTCCTGTCGGGCGCCGGCGCCGCCGCCGGGATCGCGATGATCAATTCGATCGGCAACCTCGGCGGGTTCGTCGGGCCGTTCGCGATCGGCTGGCTGAAGAACGTGACGGGCGGCTATGCGGCCGGGCTGTACGTGGTCGCGGGGACGCTCGCGGTGTCGGCGGTGGTCACGCTGCTGCTGAGCCGGAAGGCGTCGCAGCAGGCGATCGTGTCGGGGGTGCGGCACCATCATTGAACGGATTGCGGCGATCGCCGTGAGCGCATCGTCGCGACCCGCCGGGTGCCGATGTTCCGTCGCCGCGCTTAGTACATCTTGCGCGGCGGCAGCAGGCGCTTCGTCAGTTTGCGTTGCCTGGCCACGGCGCTGGCCTTCTTTCGCTTGCGCTCGGCCGTCGGCTTTTCATAGCTGGTGCGGCTGCGCAGTTCCTTGATCAGGCCGGTTCTTTCGATCTCCCGGCGAAATCGTCGCAGCGTGACTTCGAGTGGTTCGTTGAGCTTGGGAAGAATTGTCGTCATGCGTGATTCGGTTGGAGGTTGGATGGATGGGATGGATAACGAAGCTTTTCCATCACCGCTTCGGCCTTCGTAATGGCTTCGAATTCGGCGCAACCCGTATCGAGAAGCAGCGCGCGAACAGCCGCGAAGATCTGGAACTCGGGTTGTTGGCGAGCGATCTCGTCCGAGAGGGAGGCAGCGACGTGCTTGACTTCGTGGCGCTGGATCAACGCAAGAATTTCATCGACGGTCATATTCTGGTTACCTCGTTCATGGCCCTGGCGCAGTGCGGATTGCGACGTGTCACGCAAGGGTCCAGCGTTCGCCGTCGTTCGTGTCGATGAGATTCTCCGCATAGCGGATCGATGCCCTGCGCGCGGCGCCTGAGCAGGAGAATGGGGCGGCATCCGCCACGCGGAACGTCAGGCTGCGCGTCAGCGTGGAATCCGTGCCGCGAAGGCAGATTTTCACCGCGGCGTCGAAGCCGTCGTCGTAATCGTGCCCGGCCGCCAGCGTGGTCGGGGAATGGGGGTAGATCAGCGGGTAGATCTCGAACCCGCGATATGCATGCATGCTCATGACGAACTCCTCGCGATCCACGGGATCGCCGCGCGAAGACAATCTTTCCTGCGCACGCCAGTCGCGGGGGAGATCGATAAGGCCGGGGGAATGAAGTAGGAGGGCGTGGCGCGTGGCTAGCGAGTGCCATGCGACGAGCAGTCAGGTGGGCAGGCGGGAGGAGAAGCAGCCACGCTGATACGGCCCATCATACCCGCATATCGGCGGAAGTCCACCGCTCATTTTGTCGAGCACGCGGGCGCAGGCGATGCGGCCCCCCGGACGCAGGCCGCTTCAACCGGTGGCACGCAAATGCGATTCCACGAAACGGGCGATCTCCGCCGCACATGCGTCCACCGGCAACCGCGACGTATCGACGAGACAATCGCTGAAATCCCGCGATGCATAGCCTTCGCGATACATCTGCGCGATTCTTTCCCGCTCCCAATCCGTCAGCACGCGCTCGCCACGGTCGGACCGCGCGACCGCTTCCGGCGGCGCCAGCGTCACGATGAACAGACGCGCCGAACGCGCATCGCATGCCGCGCGCAGCCGCTCGTATTCCATTTCGCCGATCGGATAGGCAACGACCAGAAAACGTTTGCGCTCGTCGGCGATGCAGCGAACGAGGCGCTCCAGCGCGATCGCCCATTGCACGTCGAACGGGGCGTCTTCGGGCGCGTCGTGATCGTCGCCGTCGATGAAGCGTGCGTCGGGCAGCGTGCGCGCGAGCGCGGCGCCGATCGTCGATTTGCCGCTGTTGATCGGGCCGTTGAGGTGGATGACGGTGAGTGGGGGCATGGTCGCGCGCGGAATGGGCTGAATGCGGGTGTGATGGGGCGGTAATTTTAACCGTAAGGGTTGGGAAAGGAAATTTTTCCCTCCGTCTCTCTAAAGAAAGCCCGGCAGCCGCCGTTAGCGTTCAGCAGAAGCTTAAAAAGCAATACAGACAGAAAACCACACGACCAAACAACCGAGGACCGCACGGCTGGCCAAGCCGTGCGGATGACCAAGAATGGCACGCCGAAACTCGATACGGCGCGCGGGCACCGGGGGCCTGCGCGTGATCTTTTTTTGCCTGGCCGCGGCAGGTGCGCTGCCGCGCGCAGCGTCGGCCGCCGGCATCGTGCCGGACGGCGGCACGTCCACGCATGTGTCGATCGGGCCGAACGGCCGGCAGCTCGTCGATCTGGCGCCGGCCATGGGCGGCGTGTCGAGCAACACCTATTCGTCGTTCAACGTGACGACGGCCGGCGCGACGCTGAACAACGTCGGCATCAATGCGCGCACGATCGTCAACCAGGTGACGAGCACGAACCCGAGCCTGATCGAAGGCCAGATCGACGTTGCGGGGGCGCGCGCGAACGTCGTGCTCGCCAATCCGAACGGCATCACGGTCAACGGCGGGTCGTTCGTCAATACCGGGCACGTCGCGCTGTCCACCGGCAACGTGAGTTTCCACGACCTGCAGATCGCGCCCGGGCTGTACCAGCGCAACGTGCTGCTCGACACCGCGACCGGCACGATCGTCGTCGGCCCCGGCGGCCTCGCGGGCGCGCTGATCGGGCTCGACCTGATCGCGAAGAACATTCGCATCGACGGGCCGGTGCACAACACGTTCTCGTCGCCGACAGCCGGCGTGCGACTGCTCGCCGGCCGCAGCAGTGTCGAGCTGAACACCGGGCTATCGCCGGACGACAACGCGAACGACTGGCTTTCTCGCAAAGCGACGATGAACCCCGACACGGCATCGTCGTACGCGATCGACATCACGGCCGCCGGCAGCCTGACGAGCGGGCGCGTGCAGCTGATCGTCACGGACCGCGGCCCCGGCGTGCGCAGCGCCGGCCCGCTGAACGCATCGCTCGGCGATTTCACGCTGACGTCGAACGGCAGCGTCGAGCTGTCGAACACGAAGATCGACGTCGCGCGCGACTTCAGCGTGACCGCGCAGGGCGGCATCGCGCTGTCGGACACGCAAATCAAGGTCGACAACGGCAGCGCGAGCGTCGCGTCGGCCGGCGCGATCACGTTCGCCGGCAGCAGTCTGCTCGCGTCCGGCGGCGTGAAGTTGAACGGCGCCGGGATCGCGCTCGCGCCCGACGCAGCGCAGGCGCGCTCGACCATCGCGTCGTCGCAGAGCGGCGTCGTACTGAAGAGCAGCGCGGACATCGCGAACGTCGGCTCGCTCGTGCAGGGGCAGGCCGCGAACGCCGCGGATGCCGATTCGGCCGGCGCCGTGACGCTGAACGCGGCCGGCCGCATCCTGAACCAGTCGCTGCCGCAGACGGCGCTCGGCATCCTGTTCGGCGTGCAGGGCGACGTGTCGTTGACCGCGGGCGCGGACATCGTCAACCAAAATGCGCGGATCCTGTCGAACCGGAACGTGTCCGTCGTCGCCGGCGGCGACGTGAACAACGTCGTCGACCACAGCACCGGCGAGCAGAACGGCGCGGTGATCGGATTCTCCGAGCGCGGCGGGCGCTTCCTGTTCCTGCAGCATCGCAGCGACGGCTTCACCGTCGATTACGGCGCGCTCGCGGATGCGTCGAAGCTCGCGTACATCACCGCGGATGCGGGCAGCGTGACGATCCGCGCCGCGAACGTGACCAACATCGGCGGCTCGATCCTGTCGAACGGCGGCGCGATCGACATCGCCGCGCGCGACCGGCTGCTGACGCAGGCCGTCTTCACGGGGCAGGCGTCGTACCGGCGCACGTGCTTCGTGTTCTGCCGTGCGAGCGCGTCGTCGAACGTGCGGGCGTTCGGCGGCGTGATCGAGGCCAACACCGACATCACGCTGAAGGCCGGCACGCAGATCACCAATACGGGCGGGACGGTGCTCGCGCTCGGCAACCTGACGCTCGATGCGCCGAAGACGCTCGCGCAGGGCGTGGCGGGCTACACGGCGATCAACCGCGACCACGACCTGAAGGCGTGGTTCGGCAATCGCTGGGCGGCGATCTACGCGGCCGATACGGGCGGCATCTTCACCGGCGGGTCCGGCAAGGTGCGCCTGACCGGCGAGGCCGACATCGAGGGCGGCGCGTTCAACGCGCCCGGCGGCGTGTCGGCGGCGGGCGGCGTGGTGACGATTCGTCCGCCGCGTCGCGAACCGATGACGATCGGCAACGGCAATCATCTGGGGCTCGTGTCTTGGTTCGGCCTGTGACGGCCCGCATGCCGCTCGCGCTGGCCCGCGCGCTCCTGCTGACGGCAGGCGCGGCGTCGCTGCACGCGCATGCGCAGCTCGCGGGCGGGATTCCGCCGGGCATCGCCGTGCCGCGCGCCGAACAGGATCCGGCGCAGCGGCTGCTGCAGGAGCAGCGAGACCGGCAACGCAACGACGAGATCGCGCAGCCGCCCGCACAGATCGCCGTGCCCGAGCAGCCGGCGATGCCGAACCTGCCGGCCGATGCCGACGTCGAGACGCTGCCCGATGTCGCGCCGACGTTCCGGATCGACCATGTCGAATTCACCGGCGACACGATCCTCGGCCAGCCCGAACTCGACCGCATCGCCGCGCCGTTCATCGGCAGGCAGCTCGGGCGCAACCGCATCAACCTGCTGCTGCGCCGGCTGACGGAAGCGTTCATCGCGCGCGGCTACATCACGACGCGCGCCTATCTCGGGCCGCAGAACCTTGCGTCCGGCACGCTGAAGATCAACCTCGTGCCCGGCCGCGTGGCCGCGCTGACGCTGAACGGCAAGCCGCTGCGCCCGCGCGACCCGAACGAGAAGTGGTACGAGGTGCGCGGCGGCGGCCTGCTCACCGAAGCCGGCACCGCATGGGCGTTCGCGAGCGGCCCGGGCGACCTGCTGCGCCTGCCCGATCTCGAGCAGGGCGTCGACCAGATCAACCGGCTGCGCCGCAACCAGGCCGAGATCCAGATCCTGCCGGGCGAAGCGCCGGGCGATTCGATCGTCGCGATCTCGAACCGCAGCGGCGATCGCCTGCATTACGACTTCGGCGTCGACACCTACGGCAGTTCGCAGACGGGCAAGACGCGCTACCGCGCGGGCGTCGAAGCCGACAACGTGATCGGCCTGCAGGAATCGCTGTCGTTCAGCTATGTCGGCACGACCGATACGAACGCGGTCGTGTTCTCGGCGGCGGTGCCGTATGGCTACCAGACGTTCAGCTACACGGTGTCGATGTCCGAGTACCAGCAGGCGATCGGCGACGTCGCGCTGCTCGAAGGCCGCACGTTCAGCCAGATGCTCGGCTGGAACAGCGTGCTCGTGCGCTCGCCGCGCGGGCGCCTGAGCGTCGACGTGACGCTCAACAAGCTGCGCACCGAACGCGACGTGAACGGCCTGCCGCTGTCGCCGCAGAACCTCACGATCTTGCGCGTCGGGCTGAACGGGCTCGCGCGCTTCGTCGCGCGCGGCCAGGGCGCCGCGGCGACCTGGGACGTCGGCGTGTCGCAGGGGCTGCCGTGGCTGTCGGCCAGTCGCGATGCGTCCGACATCGGCATCGACGACGCGCACAGCCAGTTCACCAAGCTCGACGCCACCGCGACGCTGCAGATGTCGCTCGGCACGCTGGCGGGCGCCGCATGGGCCTATCGCGGCACGCTGCGCGGCCAGTACAGCCGCGTGGCGATGTTCGGCAACGCGCAGATCTTCCTCGGCGGGATGAGCTCCGTGCGCGGGTTCACCGAAGGGGGGATCGCCGGCGACAGCGGCGTGTTCATGCGCAACGAGGCCGCGTGGCAGAACGTGCCCGCGTGGCGGGACGCGCGCATCGAACCGTACGTGTTTCTCGACGGCGGCAAGGCGCACCTGAATGCGCAGGGCGGCTGGCCGACGCTCGTCGGCGCGGGCGTCGGCACGCGTGCGCAATGGCGCCTGAAGAGCGGCACCGTATCGGCCGAGGTGCTGCTCGGGCAGGCGCTCGCGCAGCCGGCAGCCCTCGGCAGGAAAGCCAGCGTATTGCTGGCCACACTCAACTGGACCGATTGAAGGAGAACCTCATGCATCGCCTGTCGAACCGTCGTGCGAACCGTCGTGTCGTCGCAACCCGATCGAACCTCGCCGCGCACGTGCGCCACATGGGCCTCGGGCTCGTCGTCGCCGCGCTCTGCGGCGTGGCCGCGCCGCATGCGCACGCGGCGAACAAGACCGCCCGCAAGGCCGCCGACGCGGCGCTCGCCGCTTCCGCACCGTTGCCCGCCGATGCGGTGGCGAGCGTGAACGGCGTGCCGATCACGAAGGCGCAGATCGACGACGCCGTGCGCGCGGGGAAAGCGCCCGACACGCCTGCGCTGCGCGAGGCGCTGAAGAACCAGCTGATCGCGCGCGAGCTGTTCCGCCAGGCCGCGCTCAAGCAGCACTACGACACGAAGCCGCAGGTTGTCGCCGCGGTCGAGCAGGCGAAGGCGCTCGCGATGACGCAGGCATACCTGCGCGACCAGGTCCGGCCGGCACCGGTGGCCGACGCCGACGTGAAGGCGCGCTACGACGCGATCGTCGCGACGCTCGGCGAGAACGAATACAAGCCGAGCGTGATCGCGGTGAACGATGCGGACACCGCGAAGCAGATCATCGCGCGCCTGAAGAAGGGCGAGGACTTCGGCAAGCTCGCGCAGGAATTCAGCAAGGGGCCGGCCGCCGCGCAGGGCGGCGTGCTGAACTGGATTTCGTTCAAGACGCCGATCGCCGCCGGCAATACGCAGAACTGGCCGCAGCCGCTCGCCGAGGCGCTCGTGAAGCTGCCGCAAGGCGGGCTGACGCGCGAACCGGTGCAGGTCGGCGATGCGTACTGGATCGTGCGCGTCGACGACAAGCGGCCGACGCAGGTGCCGGCGTTCGACCAGGCGAAGGACACGCTGCGCCAGCAGCTCGAACAGGTCGCGCTCGAGAAGGCGACCGCGCAGGTGGTGGCGGATTTGATCCGCAACGCGCGCATCCAGCAGTAAGCGGCCACGCCGGGCGTAGACCCGGCCAACCGTCGACGCGATCCCGGGCAGGGAAACCCGGCATCGCGTCCCGCCACGGCCGGGCCGGCCGGTGGCATGCAACGCACGGAAAAGAACCGATCACGAATCGAACAAGAAATGAACACGTCCAAGCGTAAGGTCTTGCAGCAACTGGCTGCCGCGGCAGCGGCGCGCGTCGGCGCGCGCGAGCGTGCGGAAGCGTTGATGTCGCGTTTCTTCCGCGTCAACGCTTTTGCATTGCGCGAGTACAGCTGGTGGCAACGCGTGATGTGCGCGCTGGTTGCGACGACGATGTTCATCGGCCCGATTACCGTGACGGTCGAACAGAGCCGCGATGCGGCCGGCATGCTCGGTGCCGGCAACCGCCGCCTGGACGACGACACATGGCAGCAACTGCTCGACATCGCATCGCTGCGCGTGCGCCTGTCGATGCAGCTCGCCGCTGCCGCACCGATTACGGACCCCACAGCCCCCATCACCTTCCAGCCCGCGATCACGCAATCGACGGGCGCCGGCGGCGGCGTGCCGGTGGTCAACATCACCGCGCCGAACGCGGCGGGCATCTCGCTGAACCAGTACCAGCGCTTCAACATCGACCCGGTCGGGCTGATCCTGAACAACAGCCTGATGTCGGGCACGTCGCTGACGGGCGGGGACGTGCAGGCGAACCCGAACCTGAACGGCCGGGCCGCGAGCGTGATCGTGAACCAGGTCACGTCGACGGGCAGCGGATACGCGAGCTTGCTGAACGGCCCGCTCGAAGTGTTCGGCGCGCCGGCGACGGTGATCATCGCGAACCCGAACGGGATCACGACGCGCGGCACGGGCTTTACGAACACGATCGGCGTCACGCTGTCGACGGGGGCGCCGCAGTTTCTGAGCGGCGTCGGTGGTGCGCCGACCGATTACGCGAACGCAAAGGCGATCGGCTACAACGTGACGGGCGGCCATCTGCAGATCGAGGGCAACGCGGGCGTGAACGGCCCCGGCGCGGGGATCGAAGGCACGGTCGGCACGATCGACCTGATCGGCGAGACGATCGGGATCAACGCGCCACTGTATGCAGGGATGCGAATCAATACGATCGCGGGTCGGCAGTTCGTGACACCGTCCACCTCGGATGGAACCGGCACGACCTACGGCACGGCGTCTAACGGCGCGATCAATTCGGCCGCGGCGATCAACGCGGCGAACGGCGGCGCGAATCGCTCGCTCGCGATCGACGCAACCGCGTTCGGTGCGATGACGGCGGGGCAGATCCAGGTGATCAGCACCGCAGCAGGGATGGGCGTGCGCACCGATGCGCAGCTCGCCGCGAACGCGGGCGACCTGCTGCTGTCGTCGAACGGCGACGTATCGATTGCGGGCACGGCGGCGCAGCATCAGGCGACGGTGCAGAGCGCGGGCAACGTGTCGATGACGGGCACGCATATCGGCGTGGGCGGCTACGCGATCAACGCGAACGGCGACGTGACGTCGGCCGGGGCGATCCAGTCGGGCGGCAAGCTGGCGGTGTCGGCGGGCGGGAACGTGAACGTCGCGAACGCGCAGGCGAACAGCGACATCGCGATTACGGGCGGGGCGAACGTCGTGCTGGGCGACATGCAGGGCAGCGGCGCGCTGTCGGTGACGGCGCGCGGCGCGGACGGCGCGGGCGACGTGAACCTGAACGGCACGTCGGTCGTGACCGGTGCGACGACCTTGCAGGCGGCGCGCGACGTCAACGTGAACGGGCAGACCAACAGCGGCACGCTGCAGGCGAGCGCGCAGCGCAATGCGACGGTCAACGCCGCGGTGCAGACCTCCGGCGATCTCGCGCTCACGGCGACCCAGGGCAACGTTGCGACGAACGCCGGCGTAAAGAGCGGCGGCAATCTCGCGCTGGCCGCCGGGCAGGACACGGTGATTGCCGCGCAAGCGACCGCACAGAACGCGGCAAGCGTGCGAACCGGGCGCGACCTGAGCGTGAGCGGGTCGCTCGCGAGCGGCACGACGCTGTCGGCGGACGTCGCGCGCGATGCGTCGGTCGGCGGATCGATGATGGTCGGCACAGATGCGCGAGTCAATGCGGGGCGCAACGTCGACGTGTCGGGCATCGCGATCGTCCAGCACGACGGCACGCTGAGCGCGGGGAACGACATCACCGGCAGCGGCTCGATCGCGTTCGGCCAGCGCGGTGCATTGAACGCTGCGCATGATGTCGCGCTGACCGGCAAGCTGCTCGCCAACGACCTGCAGGTGAATGCGGGCAACAGCGCCAGTCTCGCGGCGGTCCAGGCGGGCGGCGCTTTCAAAGTTACGGCGAGCGGCCTCGCAGGCGGCGGCGACCTGACGTTCAACGGCAGCACGGCGATGCTCGGCGCGGCCGATGTGCGTGCGGCACGAGACGTCATCGTAAACGGCACGCTGGCCGGCGGTTCGCAGCTTGCGCTCGCGGCTGCCCGCAACGTGACCGTGAACGTTGGCGGGACCGTGCAGGCCGTCGGCGATCTCGCAATGACGGCGGCGACCGGCAGCGTCACGTCGGCCGGCACGCTGAACGGCGCGAGTGCGTTGACGGTGCAGGGCGCGCATGACGTCGCGCTGACCGGTGCGACGACGGTCACCGGCGACGTCACGGCCACGGCGGGCCGCGACCTGACGATCGGCGGCGCGTTCGCCGGACAGGGCGCCGCGACGCTCGCGGCCGGGCGCGACATCGTCGCGGGCGGCACGAGCGGTTTCGTGCGCGACGCGACGCTGAACGCGGGCCACGACATCAACGTGACGGGCGCGTTTCAGGGCCGTGCGGTTTCGATGACCGCGGCGAACGCGATCGCGCTGAACGACGTCCAGGCCAATGCAGCGCTGCAGCTCGCGACGCACGGCGGCGACGTCACGATCGGCGGCAACGTGAATTCGTTGACGAGCGGCGCGATCGACGCTGCGCGCGATGTCGTGGTGAACGGCACGCTGCGAACTGCGAACAAGCTCACCGTCAGCGGCGGCCGCAATACGTCGATCGGCGGAACCGTGCAGTCGAACGGCGACGTCACGCTGACGAATTCGGCCGGGGCGTTGACGAGCACCGGCACGATCCAGTCGGGCGGCGATCTGTCGATGACCGCCGCACAGTCGATCGACCTCGGCTCACAATCCACGTCGTCGCTCGGCAACCTCACGGTGAACGCCGGCCAGAACCTGACGATGAACGGCTCGGTCGTCGCGCAGGGGAATGGTTCGCTGACGGCGGGCGGCGTGATCGGCGGCGCGGCTGCCGTGGCGTTTGGGCTCGCGGCGAACGTGAAGTCCGGCGGCGACACGAACCTGAGCGGTTCGCTGCGCGGCGGCAACGTGCAGACGACGGCCGGCGGATCGGCCACGCTGCATGACGTGCAGGCGGCGTCCGCGCTCGCGCTCGGCGCGTCGAACGACCTGAGCGTGACCGGTGCGGCGAACGGCGGCGCGGACGTGACGCTGAGCGCGGGGCGCAACGTCGACATCAGCGGATCGCTGCAGTCGGCCGGCAATACGTCGCTGCTGGCAACGGCCGGCAGCATCGGGTCGAGCGGCACGATCGCGAGCAACGGCGCGTTCGGTGCGCAGGCGGGTGCGGACATCAATCTTGGCGGCAAGACGACCGTCGCGCGGGACACGACGCTCGCGGCGGGACGCGACGTCAACGTGAGCGGCACGGTGGCCGGGCAGGGGCAAGGCGCGGTCAACGCGGCGCGCGACACCGTCGGCGCGGGCGCGCTGACGTTCGTGCAGCAGGCCACGCTCACGGCCGGGCGCGACGTCGCGCAGCAAGGGCTGATCCAGGGGCAATCCGTCAGCGTGACGGCGGCCGGCAACGCGACCGTGCACAACGTCGAATCGGCCGGCGCGATCGCGCTGCGCGCGAACGGCACGAATACGGAGACGGGCGCGGGCGATCTGGGGATCAACGGCACGGTCGCGGCGGCGGGTGCGGTGACGGCAGTCGCGCAGAACGACGTGTCGGTCGCCGGCAAGATCGCGAGCGGCACGACGGTCGGCGTGACCGCGCAGCGCAACGTCGCGGTGGCGGGCGCGATCGAATCGGTCGGCGACGCGACGCTCGTCGCGCAGCAAGGCAGCCTCAACGCGACCGGCGGCATCAACAGCGGCGGCAAGCTGGGCATCACGACGGGGCTCGACCTGTCGCTTGGCGCGAGCACCAGCGCGGTTGTCGACGCGACGCTTGCGGCCGGCCGCGACGCGACGCTGAACGGGATGTTCGTCGGTCACGGGAACGGCAGCGTGACGGCTGCGCGCGACATCAACGGTGGCGGCAAGCAGGTATTCGACGGGACTGCGAACTACACCGCGCAGCGTGACGTTGCGCTGACGGGCAGCGTGCAGGCGAACACGGTGACGGTGACTGGCGCGAACAATGCGTCGCTGCACGACGCGGCAGCGTCGACGACGTTGACCGTGACCGCGAACGGCAAGGCCGGCGAAGGCGACGCGGGGATCACCGGTGCGGCGTCGGCGGCGGGTGCGGTGAGCGTCACAGGTGCACGCGATGTGTCCGTGAGCGGCACGCTAGGCAGCGGCGATGCGCTGACGTTGACCGGTCAACACAACGTATCCGTCAGCGGTGGCGTGGAATCGAAGGGCGACCTGACGACGACCGCGACGAACGGCAATGTCGCGTTGACGGGGACGGCAACGACTGCGGGTGCGTTTACCAGCGTATCCGGACTCGACACGCAGCTGGGCGGCAAGATCTCGGCGACGAAGCAGGTCAGCGTGCAGGCCGGGCGCGACCTCGCGCTGACCGGCGCGCTGGCGGGGCAGATGGACGGCACGCTGAACGCGGCGCGCGACATCACGGGCGCGGGCTCGGCGGCATTTGCGCAGGCGGCGGCGCTTGACGCGACGCGCGACGTTGCGCTGACGGGTTCGCTGCAAGGCTCGACGGTCAACGTGACGGGCGGGAACAACGCAGGGCTCGGTTCGGTGCAGGCCGTCAGCGGCAACCTCGGCGTAACCGCGAAGGGGAACGCGGGCGGCGGCGACGTGACGTTCGGCGGCGCGGCGACGGCGTTCGGCACGATGGCGTTGCAAGCGGCGCGCGATGCCAATGTCGCGGGCGCGATCAATACCGGCGGCACCACGACGATCACCGCTGCGCGCAGCGTTGCGCTGGCGTCGGTCAATTCGGCGGGCGATCTCGGGGTGACCGCATCGGGCGGCAGCGCGAGCGCGCAGGACGTGACGACGCAGGGCAACCTGAACGTGACTGCTGCGCAGGGGATTTCGTTTACTGGGCCGACCGTCGCGGGCGGCAATGCCGTGCTGAACGCGGGCGGCGACATGACGCTCGCAGCGGCCATCAACGCGCAGCAAAGCGGCACGTTGACGGCGGGCGGCTCGGTGACAGCCGGTTCGATCGCGTTCGCGCGACAGGCGACCGTCAATGCGGGCGGCAGCGTAGCGGTGGCGGGCAATGTCGCGACCAACGGCGATCTCGCGATGACGGCGGGCAACGACCTGTCGGCCGGATCGGCACAGGCGGGTGGCGCGATCGCGCTGCAGGCGCAAGGGCACAACGGCGCGGGTGACGTGACGGTCACGGGTGACGTGAAGTCGGGCAAGGCGACGACGATCACGGCCGCGCGCGATGCGGGCATCGGCGGTGCGATGTCGAGCGGCGACAAGCTGAACATGACCGCGGGGCGCGACCTGAATGTCGCGGGCGCGATCCAGGCGAGCGCGGACGTGGCGCTGGCCGCGACGGCCGGCAAGCTCGGCGTCGGCGGGGCGGTGGTGACGGCCGGGAATCTTGGTGCGAACGCCGGTGGCGCGTTGGCGCTGCGCGGCGGCGGACTCGTGAACGGCGATACGACGTTGACGTCCGGCGGCGCGATGACGCTGGCCGGCGGCCTGTTCGGTCTCGGGCTCGCGAGCATCCATGCGGGCGGCGCGATTGATGGTGGCGGTGCGTTGACGTACGCGAAGGACATCGACGTGAATGCCGGCGGCGGCATCGCGCTCGGCGCGGTTCAGGGTGCGGGCAAGTTCACGGCGGCGTCCGGCGGCGACATGTCGTTTGGCGCGACGACGGCGGTTGGCGACGTGTCGGCGACGTCGCGCGCGGGCAGCGTGACGTTCGGTGGGCTGCTGCAGTCGGGCGGGAACGTCCGGGTTCAGGCGGCGAATGATGCTGCGCTGACGGGCGGCGTTGCGTCGATGGGGACGGTGAACGTCGAGGGGACGCGCGGGAATGTGACCGTCGCGGGCGTGTCGGCGAATGGTGATGCGACGCTGCACGGCGGACAGAATGTCACGCTGAGCGGCAACAGCGTGGTGGCCGGGCAGCTTGGCGTGTCGGGCGGGAATGTGACGCTGAGCGGGTCTGCGACTGGGTCGAAGAACGTGACCGTTTCCGCGCAGGGGACGGTGGATGCGGGCAACGCGTCGATCGTTGCGTCGCAGAACCTGCAGGTGAACGGCGCGAACGTCACGCTCGGCAATGCGACCGTGGGCGGGGCGCTGAATGCGCAGGCGTCGAATCAGCTCACGCTGGCCGGTGGGCGCGCGGTGAATGTCGTCGGCAATGCGACGCTGACGTCACAGAACTGGATATATAACGCGGCGCATGTGCTGGCTGGGTCGCTCAATGTGTCCGCGCCGAATCTGACGAATGCGGCAGGGGCGTCGCTTGCTTCGATCGGGACGACGACGATCAATGCGTCGAATTTCACGAACGCGGGGTTGGTGAATGGGACGACGACTAATGTCACGGTAGCGGGCGGGCTGACGAACGTCGGCGGGTCGCTGATGGGCGTGAATGCGCTCAACGTCAATACCGGTACGCTGAATAACCAGAACGGGATCATCTTTGCGGGGAATCCGAACGTCGGGACGGGTGCGACCGGCGATGTGTCGCTGACGATCAATGGCGGGAACGGGGCGTTCTATAACGCCGGTGGACAGTTGCTCGCGCAACGGAATATGGGCGTCAGTGCGGTGAATACTGCGTTCGATCCGTCGCAGGGGACGATCAGTCAGGGTGGATTCCTCACGTTGACGGCAGGGTCGATCGACGTCGGCGGGACGTGGAATTTCGGCGGGCAGGGTGCGTCGGTGACGGGGATCAATGGGATCAACAATCACGGGACGATTACGGGGACTTCGCCGCTTACGCTGGCGACGAGTGGGACGTTTACCAACTTCGGGCAGGTAACGGGTAACGACGTGACGTTCAACGGGACGTTGAATAACGTCGCCGGAGCGGTGGTGCATGCCGATAATGCGCTGACGTTGAATGGGGAGACGACGAACCGGGGGACGGTTGAGGCGGGGAATGTTCTCGACGTTAATGGCGGGAATTACGACAACCAGGGGGCGACGACGCAGTCGAAGGGGGATGCGAATTTCACTTTGGGCGGCACGCTGCTCAACACCGGGGGATCGATATTTTCCGGAAGGAATATCGGCATCACTGCCGTGCAGGTGATCAACGACCAGACGGCTCCTCAGGGTGCGGTCACGACGACTACGCAGGTAAGCGATCCGGCGCTCCTGATGTCGGGATCGGTCGGTACGGTGACGGAGGGCTATGAAAGGATCTCCGGGCACGAGCAAACGGTGAGTGCGGCATACGTGACGTCGGCTGCGACGCTCGGCGCGCTTTTGTCGCCGACCGGCACGAACAAGAAGGGTGGTTCGATGCCGGCTTCCGATCCGGTCGCGACATCCGGGACGGTCACGTTCAATCAGTATCAAGTGCAGACCGGCACAAATGATCATGGCGTTTCGCGCGATTCGACCTATTGGTATGTCGGTACCGCTCCCGATCCCGGTGCGCTCAAGTCCGCGACATTCACGTTGCCGACCGTCTACCAGACGGCGACAAACCAGCAAGCAGGAACGTCGGGCGTCATTTCCGCTGGCGGATCGATTACCTTGGCTGCCGGCACGCTATCGAATCGAGGCGGGCAAATCTCTGCGCAAGGCAATATTTCGCTGAATGTCCAGTCGTTGGGCAACGGTGCGGTCGCGCCGACCACCACGGTCACCAGCACGACATACGTCGAGCAGGCGCAATACACCGCATTTCTGACGCAACTGGCATCGCTTGGGGTAATCGGCGTCAAGGGTACGGGGAATGCAACCGGTGCATTCAATTGTTCCGGAGGCTGCCAAGTGGGGGAGCCCTACGCGCCAACCTCGTTTCAAATCAACAAGAGTGCGGCCGCACCTACTGCATCCGGTTCAGTCTCGTTCACGACGCCGACGGGCATGATTGCGGCGGGTAACAACCTGACGGTCGGTGGCGGCAATTTGGTCAACGAAGGTCTGCTGTACGCGGGCAACAATGTCGCCATCGCGTCGGGTACGCTCACCAATCAGGGCGGCAATCAGCAAAACTATTCGAGCCAGGTGGGTTGTGCGTCCGGTGTGCCGAACCCGGAATGCGGCAAGGCAGGTCAGCCGCGCGGCAACAATCCGATCACGACCACATTCGACTATTCGCAGAACAATGCGACGATCTACGCGGGCCATGACCTCGTCATTGCGGCCGGCCAGATCAACAACACGTACGGTAACCTGCTCGCGGGTCACGACATCGTCATCGGTGGCGTCGGCTCGACTGCAAGCTCGACCACGCCTGCACAGAGCCTGAACAACACGTCGGGCAATATCGTCGCGGGCAACAACATCACGCTGAACGTATCCGGTGCGATTACCAACAACCTTCCGCCTCCGGTTCCCGTACATGAAAACTACGGCAAGAAGGAACAGTACTCGGGCTGCATGACCGCAGGTGGCTACAAGGAAAGCTACTGCGAGGGTTACGTCGACCAGCAGTCCGGCAGTTCGTCAGTGATCAGCGCGGGCAACAACCTGCAGATCAACGCGGGCAGCCTGACAAACATCGGCAGCCTGATTGCCGCGGGCAACAACGCGACAATCGCCGTCGCGGGTCCAGTCGTCAACGAAGCGCAGGTGCTGAACGCCTACTGGCACTCACATTGGGTGCAGGAAACGGGCATGTTCAGCAGCGACAAGCGTCACGATATCTGGGCGTGCGGCACGCCTGAGCAGTGCAAGGCGCTGTACGGCAGTGCGTATACGAGCACGGGTGGCACGATCGATCCGCCGACGCCGGTCGGCAACATTGCGGCGACGATCCAGGCACCGAACCTGTCGATCTCGTCGAACGGCCAAATCCAGAACGTGGGCAACGTGCTCGGCACGTCGGTGTCGCTGAGCGGCCAGAAGCTGATCAACGGCATTACGACGGCGAATACCTACACGCCGCGCGTGAATGCGCCGTCGCAAGTCATCTCGCTGAGTCCGGTTGATTTGCCGGGGCTGAACCTGTCGATTCCGCGTGCGGTCGGCACCGGCACGCTGCCGACCCCAGTGGCCGGCAAGGCGTCTTACGTCAATGCATCGCTCGGCGGATCGGCACTCGGCTCGCGCGGTCCGCAGGATCTGCTGAACAATCTGCCGCCAAGCCTTCAACCATCGTCGACGCTGTTCTACTACAACCCACAGGAAGAAGACCTGCTGTTGCAGCAGGCGGCGTTGAAGCAAACCGGTAAGTCGAGCTTCGTCGATGGGCTGACGTATGACAGTAAGAACAACAAGTCGGTGACGACGCAGGAGAAGGAGTACCTCTACCAGAACGCGCTCGATTACTCGAAGACGCACGGCTTGCAGCTCGGCGCTGCCCTTACGCAGACGCAGCTCAATGAGCTCGACAGGCCGATGCTGTGGTACGTCGAGCAGACAGTGCCCGACCCGACGTGTCACGCGACAGGGGCGGCGACGTGCCCGACGATCACCGCGCTGATGCCGCAGGTGTATCTGCCGCAGGACACGACGACGATGTCTGCCGGCGGCAACATTTCCGGGCATGACGTCACGCTGAAGTTCAATCAGGACGGTAACGGAAGCATCCTTAACACGGGGAGCATTACGGCGTCGGGGACGCTGAGCGTCGATACCCACACGCTAACGAACCAGGCGAATCAGGTCGACGTCGGCGAGATCTGGCAGAAGGTCGATGGCGGCTATCTGAAGACGACCGGCACGACTGTGCAGCCGGGCGGGTTCATGAGCGCGGCGAACATGGACCTGAACACGCAGACGCTCAACCAGATTGGTGGAGCGCTGCAGAAGCTTGCGGCTGACGGGACGGTTGATCAGGCCGGTACGCAGCAGGTACTCGAAAACCTGCAGCATCAACTCGGTGTGAACTTCACGCAGACGTCGGTCAGCGACCATCTCCATTCGGACTTCGTGAAGGAAGGTGGCGGGCTGCCGACGTTTGTCGTCGCGGCCATCGCGATTGCAGCGTCGATCGTGACGGCCGGTGCGGCAGCGGCGGCCATGGGGGTGGCACTGACTGCCATGTCTCTGCCAGTGGCGATGACGGTGGGGGCCCTTAGCGCTATGGCGGGAAGTGCTGCTGGACAACTCGCGTCGGGAGGCGGACTGAATTTCGGGCAGATGCTCAAATCAGGCATGGTCGGCGCCTTGACTGCCGGAGCGTTCTCGGCGCTTGGGGCGAGTACTCAGGCGCTTCAGCAGATAGGCGGGAAGCTTGCTAGTGGTACGGTCGGTACGGTTGCCATGTCCGACGTTGGGCAAGCGCTCAAAATCATCGTTGAGCGTGGAGTAGTGTCCGCAGGTATTGGTACTGTCGTATATGGCGGTAGCTTTGGCGAGGCGTTCGCGCAAAGTGTAATCGCAGACGCGGGAGCAGTGGCGGCAAGTGCAATCGGTACGAAGTTCGATGTTCAGAATGGGCATGCAGATTCGAACAGTATCGGCTATATCGCAAGCCATACCGCGTTGGGGTGTGCATTGTCGGCCGCGAGCGGGACTGGATGCGCCAGCGGGGCGATTGGCGGCGCGGTGTCGGCGTTCAGTGCTAACGCGATTGCTACTGCCGTAACAGGGGGGCAGGGCAATCCGAACAGCGCTCAGCTTGCGATGATCACGGCGGCCACAACACTGTTCGGAGGGGCGACCGCGGAACTCCTTGGTCAAAATGTTTCCGCGGCAGTTGCGGCAGCGAAAAACGAAACGCTGAACAACACCTGTGGCAGCGAAAATCCGCATGGGTGCGGGTATAAGCTGGCGGCGGCGGGCGCGACGGCGGGTGGTGCCATTACCGCGATTGGGTCAGTCGGCGTCGATGTTGCGACCGGCGGGCTAAATATCATAGCTACGCCGGTCGAGGTGGCTGCTGGTTCCGCGCTGGGCGGAGCGATTGGGAGTGCATTTGGATCGGCTCTGGATTGGCTGTCTGCAAACGGCGGGCCGATTCTTAGCTCAGGTGAAACTAGCGACAAGACGTCGACTGACAATGGTACAAATAGCGGAGAGAAGCACGAAGGGCAAGGTAACTCGGTACCCGACAAGCCTGACGGCAAAGTAACTGTTCCTTCGGACAAATGGTGGAAGGATCAGGGGATTGATCCACATGAGATCAAGGATGGCCAAGGAGACTCACGTCGGAACTTAGGCGTCGACAAGAAAGGCAATATTTGGAGTGTTGATCGACGAGGTTCTGGTAATCCTCAGTACGAGGGTAACGTCCGAGATTATCGTTAAGGATTTATATGATGAATTCGATTGGCTGGGAGCGGGACAAGGCAGGTGTTGTCGCTTACATTAAGCCGCCAAAGTCTTCGCGCTTTATCTCACCGTCTGCCGCAGCTGCCATCGTGAAGAAATTAATGCACGAGGTCACTACTATCAGCGCGAGTTTCTCGCCTGATGATGTAGTCGTCTTTTCGCGGCTGGCAGGCATTTCGGTGTTTGGGGATAGACGCGCCGAGTATTACGGTTTGTATGCGTCAAGCGGTGCGACAGAGGGGGTGAATTATTGTTTGCGCCGCTGTACGTGGGAGCGGGAATTTCGTTCTATGGACGAAGTATTGAATGCATTGTCCGCACAAACGTTGTTCTTTGATGTTGAACGTCTGGTGCCGAGTAATCGGGATATGATATTAGCGGCTGACAGCCAAGCGAAGGATGAATATCAAATTTTGTCAGAATCATCGAAGAATGACGTTTTCGTTGGAAGGCAGATTTCGTATTTCGTATGCGATGAGAAAAAGGAACTAGCGGCTACCTATAGGGGGGAGTCCTCGACGAACCCTGCCGTTGAACGGCTCTTTCAAGGGCTAAAGACGGTGTTCGATGCACTTGTGGATGGTGGAACCGTAGATCCTTTGCCCGACAGCTTGCGCGTATCCTACTCGTTCTTTCCGATTGCGGAAACACTTGGATTCACAAGTGGCCAGCCGCTGCGCAATATCTCCAACCAATCTCCTTAACTAGACAGAATCGGCGTAACTGACCTGTCCTGGAATTTTAAACTTGAGAGAATGGCTTTTAACGGAGAACGGAAGTCATGAAGAAGAGCCGGTTCGCGGAGGAGTACGCGTTCTGTCTTTATGGAATACGTCCTGAGATCGCTGATGCGAACGCGAATGCGCCCGAGGTTCTGTTCGAAGCAGGACGACGTGTGCCGAAAGTGAACCTTAAGTCGAAGTGGTTCGGGACTGGGCAGTTCATTCATGGCGCGACTTGGTTGAAGATCGCCCACTGGAAAGGTGATGGCTCACTTACGCCGCTGCAGAAAATTCTGAAGGCATACGACGATATGTCGAATGTGAAGCGACCGGACTTTGTCGCTGGTTAGATGTCAGCATCCGAAAGGAATAAGTAATAATAAAAATGAATTCTGAAAGAAAATTCATCGAAACATCACCCTAAAGAACTCGAATCCGGTGCCGTTGCTTAGTATCAGAAAGTAATAAATCAAATCGAAGCAACCACATAACCAAAAACCGAGGACCGCACGAGCTGACTAGCCGCGCGGATGACCATCAAATGGCCCGTCGTTTTCCGATCTGGCGCGCAGGCATTGGCCGACTGCGCGTCGTTTGCATGTGCTTGCCGTCGCAAGCCTTCCGCCGCGCGTTGCCGGCGATTCCAGCGTGCCGGGCAATTCCTATTGGCCGGTCAACATCTCGTCGGCCCACGAGCCACGGAACGGCGTTGGCATCGATTCGCGCACGTTCGTCTGTCAGGTAACGAATCCGAGCAGAACGGCACCACTGTCAACGACGGAGCGTCGATTCTGCCATGGCGCCGGGCCAAGACCGTTGGCTGACATTACACCTGACGCATCTTCAAAACGACCACACACAAATCCTCAGTTGCACTGAAATTTTCAACGGAAAGGTTTTTGGGGGAGGTACGTAGAAGGGCAAAGCATGACGCGATTTCTTTAATGAACGAAATACACGGCAATTCAAATTTT
This sequence comes from Burkholderia stagnalis, assembly GCF_039848545.1. NCBI lineage: Bacteria > Pseudomonadati > Pseudomonadota > Betaproteobacteria > Burkholderiales > Burkholderiaceae > Burkholderia > Burkholderia stagnalis. The sequence goes on along the minus strand of NZ_CP156686.1, from coordinate 2,195,281 downwards.
AATTACCACAGATGCATCGTAACTCGGGGGTTGAATTGAAGAAGAGTTCTCTTGGTTTGTTGGCGGCTGGTGTGATCTCGATGTTCGTCGTCGCGGGATGTGGCGGCGGTGGCGATGGTGGCGGCACGCCGGCAAACTCCGGCGGCGCGGCGAATGCGGCCAGTGCGCCCGTCGTCGCGTCTACGCCTGTTGCTGCCAGCGCTCCGGTCGCTTCATCGCAACCGGTGACGGTTGGCGAGGCGCTACCCAGCCTGACGACTCCGCAGGCCGGATCGACGGCCGCGACGGCGACCACCCCGGTCGGAATCTGGACAGCCTCCGGCACCCTCGGCTACACGACCATAGCCCTCGTCGATCCGCACAACAACCTGACCACGATGAATACGTTGGGATCGTTCGTGATGTCCGATGATTTCACGAATCTGACGGTGAATGGCGCGACATGGACCCTGAATTCAGGAATCAACTTCAACGCCAGGACCGGATTCACCACGAGAATCGACTCCGGATCCGGGTCGTACAGCGCGAAGCAAACCTTGTCCGGAGCCATGAGCCAAGGCGGTACTGCGTCGAACTTCACGTGGACCTACAACGCGGCAAACGCCCTGAGCGTCACGCAGGATAGCGTCGTGGGCACGTGGGCGACGACGAACGCGTCGTTCACGATCGGATCGGGTGGCACGGTGAGCGGCACGCTGAGCGGTTGCAACATGAGCGGCACGTTGACGCTCGCCACGCCCGGCTCGAATCAGAACATGTACGACATGACCTTGACGGCATCGGCGTCGACGGGCTGCCAGGTGCCGGCAGGCGTTCCGCTGTCGGGGAGCGCGGCCATCATGTTCGTGCCGATCCGCGGGACCAACGGTTTCCAACGATCCATCCTGTATGTGCTGCGCGCGGCCGATTACAGCTTCGTCGCATACGGCCAGGTCATCAAGCAATAAACGTCGGATCGAATCGCACGCGGCGCTTTGACGGGCCGCGTGCGTCGCAAAGAACGTGACTCTTACGCGAAGTCTGGCGCAGCCGCTTCGAAGCCGATCGGCCGAACTGCATATTCATCGATCTCGTGCGAGCGCCAATGCACCCGGCAACGGTGACATCCGGTCGAGCGCAGGAATGACGCGGTACAGCCCGGACCTGGCAGCACGCGTTCGCCCCGGTTCGAGAGTGACGGCGCTTCGCGCGGCGCGAGGGTCGCGAAGAAATTTCTCCCCGAAAGCCCCCTAAAGAACGACCGGTCCGCGCCGTTATTTCATTCGGCGAAGGCTTGAAAAGCATTCCGGAATCAGATAGCAAACCACACGACCAACGACCGAGGTGCGCGCGGCCGGCGAAGCCGCGCGCATGACCACAAGATGGCACGCCGCAATTCGATTCCGCGCGCAGGCGCCGAGGGCTTGCGCGTGTTCTTCTTTTGCGTTGTCGCGGCACGTTCGCTGCCGCGCGGTGCAGTCGCTGCCGCCACCGTCCCGGAGGGCGGCGTGTCCACGCGCATTTCCGTTGTGCCGGTTGGCCGGTATCGCGTCTATCTCGCGCCGCGATCGGGAGCGTGCCGTACGACGCAGGCGTCAACGCGCTCACGCTCGTCAACCGGATGACGAGCCCGAATCCGATCGACGCGCTGGGCAACACGCCATGCAGAACCTTCAATCTCGAACTGCCACGCGGGCTCCAGGATCGGGAAAGTTGTCTCTTTTTTCACATGTAATTGGGTTTCGATAAACATGAAAATAAAGGCTGGACTCTGCGGGGCGTTGCTGTTGCTTGCGACAGCAACGGCATATGGACTGGGGGTGCAAAGCGGGCAAACGGAAGCGCCGGTGCCTGCATCGTCCGTCAATTCGATTTCAGACGCGATGGCGTCGCAGGTTGCCGAGCGCGCTCGTGTCTATGTGGGCAGCATCGGCGTGGATCCGGGCTCCGAGAATGGGCGCTTGCTCGTGCAGTGGTTGACCAAGGTCGCGCTCGTTCCGCAAAATCGCGCAAACCTGAACGCGTACGCTGCCGGCCGCAGTCCGTTCAGGACCGACATGCTGTCTCCCGAAAACCGGCTGAAGGTGCTGCGTCTGATAAAGGAAATCGCAAGCGGTCCGCGAAACAGCTGCACGATGCCGCAGGCGCAAGCGAACGATCTTGGGGGGATGGCGAAAGCCATGTCGCCGAAGGAATTCCGCAGTGCGCTGGAGGTGATGGAAATCATCGTGACGCAACGTGCGGGGCAGACCGGCGCAGAGGAGCATTACACCGTGGCCGAATTGCTCGATGCGGACGCGCGCCTCGACGCATTGGAATTGCCTGATTCGCTTTCGAAAGGCCGCGAAGCCGAGCCCTGCGCGGCGTTCCTGTTCATGATCGATGCGGTCGATGCGATGCCGGAGCCGCAGCGGCAGCGCACGACATACGAGTTCTTCAAGATGATGAATGGCGGCGCGCAGGCGACGGAAAGCGTGCTCGGCGATCCGGTCGCGTACCTGGATGACGTGTTCGACGAGCGCCGCTTGCCGGATTCCATCCGGCGTCACCTGCCGCCGGACGGGAGCCGCCCATTGCCCTTTTCGCGTTTGATCGTGGACGCGGAGCGGGTGAACAAGGCGGCGCCGGAAAGCGAGGGTCCGGTCACGGATACCTATGTCAATCGGCGCAATAACGGTGTCGTTGCCGAGCTCGTCACCTCGCCTGACCGTTCGGGCAAGGCGAAATGGGCGAGCTTCGTGTTGACCTTCGGCATCGTGGACCTGTCTTCCCAAGGCATATGGAATGGTGCAACGATGCTCAGTACGCTGAAGGACGACACGGCGATCGCGATCGCGAACCAGCCGATCATGACGGGCAAGCGAATCGAGATGCCCGTTCCTCAGCCGTCGAGCAAAGGTCAATTGTCGCGGCGCTGCGAAGTCGGGAAGACGGCGCCCGCGTCGTCGATCTTTCGTACGTTGACGGGGGATGCCGTTGACTTCGACTGCAGCGAGCTCCGGAAGGACGGCACGACGACGCGTGTCCGCGCTGTCTGGCTGGCCAATTACGGCATTACGCTGCCCACGGCCTATGACGATGAAGATGGGCGGACCGACGTCGTCATCAAGAACGTCACGATCGTGACGCCATGACGGCGACAGCAACGGTTCGACCGCGCATTCGTGCGAATGCGCGAGCGTCATATGGCGATGATCCGGTCAGAAACGAAACGTATGCGGATGCCGCGATCGCGGGGCGTCATCGAATGGCGTTCGTTCGTCAGGTGAAGCGATCGGCCGGCGTCGTCGGGCTGTTTGCCATGTTGGCAGGTTTGCCCGATGCCGCCTCGGCGTTGCCGCTTGCGCCACGTGTGGATGGTGCGACGACGCCGCCATTTCAGCGCAATGCGACGCATGGATTGCCGCTGCCGTTCGTCGATGACACGACGCCATGTGTGCTGACGCTGAGCGACCGTTTCTGGAGCGTTTCTCCGCTCGACAAGCCGCGTGTGCCGCGCGACACATGCAGGAACGAAGCGGCGGCGGGCAATCTGACCGCAAGGGCCATCTACGGCCAGATGATGTTGTACGGCTACACCGCGCGACCGGACGTGAACCGGGGCATGGCGATCCTGAGGGCGGCTGCGAACGATGGATCGGCGTTGGCGCGACGCTCGCTCGGCGGTGTTTACTACGACGGAGTCATCCTGCCGCGGGACTATGCACGGGCGCGGGCGTGGTTCGCGTCGGCGGCGAGCGACGGCGACATCGTGTCGGCGAACCTGCTCGGCCAGATGAGTGCAAACGGAGAAGGGCAGCCGGTCGACGATGTGGCCGCCTATCGGTACTTCGTTACGGCAGCCGAAGGCGGTTCCATCACTGGCGCCACCAATGCGGGGAAGCTCGCGCTGACCGGGCGGGGCGTCGCGCGCGATCCCGCGGTCGCGGCGGCCTGGCTGTCGCGCGGTGCGGTGGGCGGGGATGCCAGTGCGCAGTTCATCCTCGGCCTGATGCTCGTTCGCGGCGACGGCGTGCTGCGCGATGTCGACAACGGGGCCGCGTGGCTCGACATGGCGGCCGGGCAGGGCAACGCCGACGCGCGGGCCGCGCTTGGCAATCTCTATCTCGCGGGCGTTGGCCGGCCGCGCGACGATCGTCGAGGCTTCAGCCTGATGTCGGCTGCGGCTCTCGGCGGTTCCACCTACGCGCAGCGCAGGCTCGGCGAACTGTACGAAAGCGGAACGGGTGTCGGCCGGGACGACGCCAAGGCGCGCATTTGGTATCGGAAGGCTGCGCTCGGCGGCGATGCGTGGGCGCGCTTCGCGCTCGCCAACGTCTACCGGACCGGTCGCGGCGGCCCGGTCGATCTGGAAGGGGCGCTCGGATGGATGCAGGGCGCCGCAGATGCGGGGCTGGCTGTCGCCCAGAACGACCTCGGAGCGATGTTGAAGGATGGCATCGGGACGAAACCGGATCCCGCGGCAGCCAGGACGTGGTTCGAGAAGGCCGACGCACAAGGCTACGGGATCGCGTCGCTCAATCTCGCCCGTTTGGCGTCTCGCGGAGACGGTGAGCCGGCTGATCTTCGCAAGGCGTTTCAGCTTGCCAGCCGCGGCGCTGAGCACGGCAGCGACGCCGCTGCATTGGAGGCCGCGGGCATGGCGTGGCAGGGGCGGGGCACGGCGGTGGATCGACCGCGGGCCATGCAATGGTTCCGGTTTGCGGCCGATCGCGGCAACGTCGAGACGGCCCGGTGGGTCGGCTATCAGTATCTGTCAGGAACTGACGTGCCGCGCGACGAGCGCACGGGGCTGCACTACCTGAAGCTCGCGGCGGATGCCGGCGACCAGACCGCCGGCGTGTGGCTGGGCGCCTATCTGAACGAACGTTACATGTCCCTGGCCGACAAGACGGGCCTCCGGTGGCTGGAGGCGCTCGCGAACCGGCAGGTTCCCGCCGCTTATACGGCGCTCGGCTATGCATACTGGCGCGGACAGTCGGTCGGGCCCGATCCTAAGGCCGCGCTGGACTGGTTTTCGCGTGGGGCGAAACTGGGCGACCTGCAGTCGCAGGCCTGGCTCTGCTTCATGTATGCGGACGAAAACAGCACGGTGCGTTCTGCGGCCGATGCTGCGCGCTGGTGCCGGATTGCCGCTGACAAAGACAGTGTCGTTGCGATGCGCATGCTCGCGTCGTCCGGTGGCAGCCTCATTACGCCCGACGAGCGCGTCTACTGGCAGTGGAAGCTCGCTGAGCGCGGCGAGCAGAAGTATCAGTCGATGCTGGGCGACGCGTACGATCTGGGCGATGGTGTGCCGGAAGACTTCGATGCCGCGATGTACTGGTTTCGTCGCGCGGCGGAGCAGGGCGACGTGTCCGCGCAGGGCTCGCTCGCCTGGCATCTGTCGACCGGACTTGGGGGGCGAACCGACGAGTACGAGGCGTTTGCATGGGCGCTGCGTGCCGCGCCGGCAAGCGCCGAGGCGAAGCGGATGGTGGGTATCGCCTATCTTCGCGGCCGCGGCGTGGTGCGCGATCTGACCGAGGCGCATGCGTGGCTCGAGAAGGCGGTGAACGCGGGATCGCAGTGGGCGGAAAGCGATCTTGCGCGGATGTACGAAACGGGCGCGGGTGTGCGGCGCGACGAAGCGACTGCGCTGGACTGGCACCGCAGCGCCGCCAGTCGCGGCTCGGAGGTGTCCGAGATCGCGCTTGCGTTGCGCGGCGTGACGGCCGGCGCTGAAGCACGGCTTCCGTCCAACGAGACGCGGTGGCTGGTGCCTGCCGATGCGACCTCGACGTTGTGGCGCGACCCCGCGGCCAATTCGGCCGCCGCCGGGCGCCGCTGGAACGGCCTGTCGTGTCTGAGCGCGGCACTGCTCGGGGATCCGTTCATGCAGTACGCCGTTGGCATGCTCTTTCTGGTCGGCGACGGCGTTCCGAGAGACAGAGCGCTCGGCACTGCGTGGATTGCGCTGGCGCGCAAGCGCTTTGGGGCAGAACCCGCGTTCCGGATTTACGGTGCTGCGACGGCGATCATCGAGTCGCGGGTCGCGCAGCGTTTGGGTGACGACGAGAAGCGACGGGCCGCGGATATCGAAGCGAATCTGATCGCGACGGTGCATTGAGGCTGCCCGATCCGGCCTTGGATTCATGGGGGCGGCATGCCGTACGGTTTCGACGCGGTGACGATGTACGCATTGCGTCAGTGTCTTGGTAAATGTTCGCGGGACAATATGATTTTGATCGTTGATGTTGCCTATTCGGAAAGTGGTGCATGTGTCGCGGGAGTCGTTATCGAATCCTGGGAAAGCGATGCACTCGTCGATAGGCTGGTGGCCAAAATTGATGATGTGGCGGGCTATATATCCCGGGGAAATTCTATTTGCGGGAGCTGCCGTGCATCATCGAATTATTGAAGTGCGTGAAATATCCGCTCGAGTGTATCGTGATCGATGGATATGTGACACTTGGCGCTGACGAGCATCCAGGGCTTGGCATGCTGTTGTGGCAGCACCTCGACGGCAAGATTCCGGTCATCGGGGTCGCGAAATCGAAGTCCGTCGGAACTCCTGAAAATGCAGAGATACTGCGCGGGGGGAGTTTGAAGCCGCTATTTGTTACGGCTGCGGGCGTCGATCTGCAGCGGGCAAAGAATAATGTAATTAAAATGGGCGGGAAATTCAGAATTCCGGATTTGATCAAGGCCGCCGACAGGCTCTCGCGAAACCCCGGTGATGTGTAGTTGAACAACGGCAACACCCGTCGGGTCGTAGGCGGGGTGTTCTTTGCCTCCGGATGCTGCGCACGTAGCTCAGGCAAGTCGCGCTCGAGACGATCTCTAATCGTTTGGGTAGTCGGTGCGGGCTCGTGCAGATGCGCGAGATAGAAGCCGCGGAGCCGGGTATGACCGGCTGGTGACGGCACCAGCCGCTCGCGGCCGCCCTTGATTTCAAGCGGGCCGCGAGCAGAACCAATTTACTTGTTGCTTTCGTCCTTGATCTGCGGCAGCGCCGAAGCCTCACCCGGCGTCAGCAGCCCGACCTGCGTATACACGCGCAGCTTGTCGCGCGTATCGGTGATGTCGAGATTACGCATCGTCAGCTGCCCGATCCGATCGCGCGGCGAGAACGTCGACGCGACCTTCTCCATCGACAGGCGTTCCGGCTGGTACGTCAGATTCGGCGACTTCGTGCTGAGAATCGAGTAGTCATTGCCGCGACGCAGCTCGATCTTCACCTCGCCGGTCACTGCGCGCGCGACCCAGCGCTGCGCCGTTTCACGCAGCATGATCGCTTGCGGATCGAACCAGCGGCCTTGATACAGCAGGCGGCCAAGCCGGCGCCCATTCTCGCGGTACTGCTCGATCGTGTCTTCGTTGTGGATGCCGGTAACCAGACGCTCGTACGCGATGTACAGCAGCGCCAGCCCCGGAGCTTCATAAATCCCGCGGCTCTTCGCCTCGATGATCCGGTTCTCGATCTGGTCGCTCATCCCGAGCCCGTGACGGCCGCCGATGCGGTTCGCCTCGAGCAGCAGCTCGACCTGATCCTTGAACTCGACGCCGTTCAGCGCAACCGGCTGGCCCGCTTCGAAACGCACCGTCACTTCTTCCGCCGCGACCTTCACGTCATCGCGCCAGAACGCGACGCCCATGATCGGGTTCACGATCTTGATGCCGCTTTCGAGGCTTTCCAGATCCTTCGCCTCGTGCGTCGCGCCGAGCAGGTTCGAGTCGGTCGAATACGCCTTCTCCGCCGACATCTTGTACGCGAAGCCAGCCTGGTTCATGAACTCCGACATTTCCGCGCGGCCGCCGAGCTCGTCGATGAACGTCTGGTCGAGCCACGGCTTGTAGATCTTCAGATCCGGGTTCACGAGCAGGCCGTAGCGGTAGAAACGCTCGATGTCGTTGCCCTTGTACGTGCTGCCGTCGCCCCAGATGTTGACGCCGTCTTCCTTCATCGCGGCGACGAGCATCGTGCCCGTCACGGCGCGGCCGATCGGCGTCGTGTTGAAGTACGTGATGCCGGCGGTCGAGATATGGAACGCGCCGGATTGCAGCGCGGCGATGCCTTCGGCCACGAGCTGCGCGCGGCAGTCGATCAGGCGGGCGCCGGCCGCGCCGTATTCGATCGCACGTTTCGGGATCGCGTCGTAATCGTCTTCGTCGGGCTGGCCGAGGTTCGCCGTGTATGCGTACGGGACGGCGCCCTTGAGTTTCATCCAGTGCAGCGCGGCGCTGGTGTCCAGGCCGCCGGAGAAGGCGATACCGACCTTCTGGCCGGTCGGGAGGCTTTCGAGAATCGTGCTCATAGGAATTACCGAGGATTGAAGTCCGGTTGGATCGTATTTCGCGGAATATGCGAGTATCGGCTGTCCGGGAACTTGGGGCAAGGGTTGATTTCGGGCGGGCGGCCCCGCCGGGCCTGTCGCAGCGGGCCGGAGCGCCCGCCCGGCGGCACCGGAAGCGCGTCGCGGCCCGGGCCCGGCTCAGGGGCCGGATCGATGGCGGACAGCCCGCGCGCCCGCGCGAACCGGCAGGAATGCACCACGCGGGTGCATTCTCGGCCACGCACGGCCGCGGTGGCCGGCGCTCAGATATTCCACGCCCGCGCCGTATCCAGCAGCCGTTCCCGCAACTGGTCGACCTCGGCGGCCAGCTTCGCCGAAATCGACACGTATCCGGACAACTGCGGCGGCGGCGCGTCGACCTGCGCATCCTGCCGCCGCCGGGTCGCCCCGAGCCGGCTCGGCGTGCCGAACTTCAGCGCGCGGCTCGCGCCGACCAGCACGTCGCGGATGTTCCGGTTGGTCGCCTTCATCGCGACGCGCATATAGTCGCGTGCGGCCGTGTCGTCGCGGGCCGGCAGCGCGCTCGACAGGATCTCGAGATAGCCGATGCACAGGCGCAGGCCGCGCTGGATCGCCTCGAGCTGCGCCATCGAGATCTCGCACTCCTTCGACACGGACGGCATCAGCGAGCGCAGCTGCACGAGCAGCGCGCTCAGTGCGGCCATGTCCTTCAGGTGCGCCTCGTCGCTGACCTGCCGATCGCCGGCGATCCGCGCGTGCACGGCGGCGCACGCGCGCAGCGCGTCGGCGAGCTTGTAGCGCCACGAATAGGTTGCATAGAGCGGCAGCGCGAACGAGAACGACAGCGCGATCACGATGCCGACCAGCACGTTCACCGCGCGCCACAGGCCGTCGACGATCTCGTTGTCGCCGTGCCCGGCGACGATCACCATCGTGATCGCCGACAGCAGCGCGATATAGCCGGCCTTGCCGATCGCGTGATACGCGCAGACGCCGCACGCGACCGCCATCACCGCGTAGATCGCGAGCGGCGCGTGGACGACCGAGTGCAGCAGGATCAGCAGCAGCCCGGCGAGCGCGCCGATCGACGTGCCGAGCGCGCGCTCGGCCGCTTTCTTGCGGATGTTGCCGTGATGCTGCAGGCCGCCGACGACGATCAGCACGGTGATCGTCGACCACTCGCCGTGCGGAATCCGCAGGCCGGTCGACAGGCCGATCGACATCAGGATCGCGAGCGACACGCGCGCCGCGTGGATCAGCTTCGCGTGCCGGTAACGGCGGTAGGGGTCGAGCAGCGGGCGGAGCGCGCTACGGACGAGGGTCGGCAGCCGGGTGTGGAGCAGGGCGGTCATGGCGGAAAGCGGGTGACGAGGAAACGCGCCGGCGGGCGGCCCGGCCGGCGACGCGTCGCGGCTGCGATCAGACGTAACGCTAGCGGAACGGGCGCGGGCTGTCCACGCCAAGGGCCGAATGCCACCCCGTCACGCTTCCGTGCGGCTCAGCGCCGTGTCCCACACGCGGTTGCGGCCGCCGGATTTCGCGTGATAGAGCGCCTCGTCCGCGAGCTTGAGCAGCGTCGCGGCGCTCATCGCGCGCTGGCCGCCGCTGGTCGCGGTGCCGATGCTGACGGTGACGTGCCCGTACGGGCTCATCACGTGCTCGATGTCGAGCTCGGCGATCGCGCGCCGCAGCGCCTCCGCGACGGTCGCCGCGCCGCGCGTGTCGGTGTCGGGCAGCGTGACCACGAATTCCTCGCCGCCGTAGCGCGCGACATGGTCGCCCGGGCGGCGCAAGACGCGCAACGCGCACTGCGCGACCTCGCGCAGCACGTCGTCGCCCGCCTGGTGGCCGTAGAAGTCGTTGAAGGACTTGAAGTGGTCGACGTCGACGAACAGCACGGACAGCGCCCGGCCGCTGCGGCTCGCGCGCTGGGCCTCCTGCGCGAGCACGGCGTCGAACGTGCCGCGGTTGTCGAGGCCGGTCAGCGCATCGGTGTGCGCGAGGCGCACCAGCTTCGCTTCGGCCACCTGCCGGCGCCGCAGCTCGCGCGACAGCAGTACCGAGCCGGTCGCGATGATGACCGTGAAGGCCATCATCAGCACCACGATCCAGATCGCGCGGTCGCGCCACGGCGCATACACGTCCTCCTCGGCCGGCGCGACGTTGACGATCAGCGGCAGGCCGCTCATGTGCCGGTAAACGAAATAGCGCCGCACGCCGTCGATCGACGCGCTGCCGTTCAGCACGCCTTCGCGCTGCGCGAGCGCCTGGGCGAACAGCGGCGCCTTGCTCAGGTCGCGGCCGACCATGGCCGGGTCGTACGGCAGCCGGCACACGAGCGCGCCGTTGTCCTCGACGATCGACGCGGTGCCGCGCTTGCCGACCGCGATGCCGTCGAGCAGCGCGCGGAAGTAGTCGATGCTCAATGTGCCGACGACGATGCCGCCGAACGAGCCGTCCGGCCGGTCGATCCGGCGGCTAAGCGCGATCGTCAGCGCGCCGTTGCGCAGCCGGGACGCGTACGGCTTGCTGATGAACAGCCCGTGGCTGAGCTTGTCGCGCTGCGCGATGAAATAGTCGCGGTCGGCGAAATTGCCGCGCCGCGCGGGCATCGAGCGGGAATCGATGATGATGTCGCCCTGCGGGTCCATCACGAAAATCGAGCCGAGATAGCGGCCGGTGGCCGCGCGGTCGAACAGCATCCGGTGCCGCAGTGCCGGCGGCAGCGCCATCAAGGCCGGATCGGTGACGCCGTCGACGACGTTCTGCAGCGACAAATCGTACAGCTCGATATTCCGCGCGACGTCGCGCTCGATGAGCAGCATCAGGTTGCGGGCATTGTCGATCGCGTGGCGATAGGCGTCCTGGCGCGCTTCGGCCAGCACCGATACGCACAAACTCCAGCTGAACAGCAGCAGCGCGAAGCCGGAAACGATGATGCCGTTGGGCGACAGGATCCGTGCGACTGTCGCAGCAACAGGGCGGCGCAACGCTTGCAGCGGCGGGAAGGGGATCATCCTGATGGGATTAAGGGGCGGAAGATGCGCGCATTGGACGATCCCGCACGATTATTTCGAGATATTCCATATTATCTCGCGAACTTCAACGAACTGACCATATTGCCAAACGCGGTTCATGGTTTGACGCGAATCCGACCCGATTACAGTGCATGACCGTGATCGGCAGTAGCGCGCCCCGATTTGAATCGACACGGTAGTTTCTGCATTTTGTCCGATTATCGTCAATCTGGCGGGCCGGTTTTCAGGCTAATCGGTATTTTGACGGTTCCGGACCAGCCGGCCGGTGGGCGTCCGGCGCAGGCGCGCCTTGGTGGACACGCCTGACCCAGCCGGCCGCACCTCGCCGGCCGCGCCTGGCCGGCCGCACCCAACCCCTTGATTCCGCAAAGGCTGCGCGGTGGACGAATCAGGTAGAATCCGCGCTTCGCCGCAGGCGCCCGGCGCGCGACATGCCCGGGGCGCTGCATCGCTGCAAGCCGCGGAGCGCATCGTGCCCCGGTTTCGCACGGGCGCCGGCCCTGCCGGCCGTCGGCCCGCTCAACGTTCGTCCGTTTTATGTCCGCACTTCCGAATCCCGACCGACCCGGTTCGCCCGAGAACCCTCCCAAGCTCCACCGTGCGCTGAAAGCGCGCCACCTGACGATGATCGCGATCGGCGGCTCGATCGGCACCGGCCTGTTCGTCGCGTCCGGCGCGTCGATCTCGCAGGCCGGCCCCGGCGGCGCGATGGTCGCGTACATGCTGATCGGCCTGATGGTCTACTTCCTGATGACGAGCCTCGGCGAGATGGCGGCGTTCATGCCGGTGTCGGGCTCGTTCGCGACCTACGGCGCGAAGTACGTCGACGAAGGCTTCGGCTTCGCGCTCGGCTGGAACTACTGGTACAACTGGGCGGTGACGATCGCGGTCGAACTGGTCGCGGCGCAGCTCGTGATGCATTACTGGTTCCCGGATGTGCCCGGCGTCTGGTGGAGCGCGGCGTTCCTCGCGCTGATCTTCGCGCTCAACGCGCTCACCGTGCGCGGTTTCGGCGAGGCGGAATACTGGTTCGCGCTGATCAAGGTCGTGACCGTGGTCGCGTTCATCGGCGTCGGCCTGCTGATGATCTTCGGCATTCTGAAGGGCGCGCCGCACAACGGCTGGAGCAACCTGACGATCGGCGATGCGCCGTTCGCGGGCGGCCTGCCGGCGATGATGGGCGTCGCGATGATCGCGGGCTTCTCGTTCCAGGGCACCGAGCTGATCGGCGTCGCGGCCGGCGAATCGGAAAACCCGCGCACGACGATCCCGCGCGCGGTGCGTCAGGTGTTCTGGCGGATCCTGCTGTTCTACGTGCTGGCGATCTTCGTGATCGGCGTGCTGATTCCCTATACCGACCCGAACCTGCTGAAAAGCGACGTGACCGACATCGGCGTGAGCCCGTTCACGCTGGTGTTCCGTCACGCGGGCCTCGCGTTCGCGGCCGGCGTGATGAACGCGGTGATCCTGACCGCGGTGCTGTCGGCCGGCAACTCGGGCATGTATGCGTCCACGCGGATGCTGTACAACCTCGCGACCGAAGGCCGCGCGCCGAAGCTGTTCGCGAAGCTGTCGCCGGGCGGCGTGCCGCGCAATGCGCTGTATGCGACGACGGCGGTCGGCGCGCTGTGCTTCCTCACCTCGCTCTACGGCGACAAGACGGTCTACATGTGGCTGCTGAACACGTCGGGCATGACGGGCTTCATCGCATGGCTCGGCATCGCGGTGAGCCATTACCGGTTCCGCAAGGGCTACATCGCGCAGGGCTATTCGCTCGACCAGCTGCCGTACGAATCGAAGTGGTTCCCGTTCGGCCCGCTGTTCGCGTTCGTGCTGTGTATCGTGATCGCGCTCGGCCAGGATTATCAGGCGTTCCTCGCGAACCGGATCGACTGGGTCGGCGTGCTCGCGACCTACGTCGGCATTCCGCTGTTCCTCACGGTGTGGGGCGGCTACCGGCTCGCGAAAAAGAGCCGCTTCGTGCGCTACGAGGACATGGAAATCGCGCCGTGGGTGGACGCGAGCCGGGATTCGCAGCGCGTGAAGGTGCAGGCGGTGTCGACGCCGGAAACGGCGGCATGAACGATGCGGCGCATGACGCCGCCGCGCTCCGGACGAAACGGGAAGCCTGCGGGCTTCCCGTTTTTTTTCGCGTGGCGGATGACGGCGCGTCAGTAGCGGCCGACGACCCCATTCCGGTTGCCGTGCACGCCGATGCGCACATGCTCGCTTTCCAGGTCGGCGCGTGCGACGACGAAGGCCTGGTTGGCGCGCAGCCGCTTCGGATTCGGAATGCCGGACGCGCCGGTGAGCGCGCTCGACCACTGCGGTGCGTTCGCGGTGCCGCGGTTGTAGTCGACGTGGACGTCTACGTCGTCCGGGCCGGGATTGGTGATCGTGACCGGGGAATGCTGACCGAAGTCGAACGCAAGCGTACCTTCCGCGGCGATGTTGAACTGGGGCATGTCGCCCTCCTCGAAAGAATGTCGGTGATGCCGTCGTGGCGCGACGCGACGCACGCGCCGACGGCGGGAAACGCCGCACCGGTTGGCGATGGGCGGCTGGGAATCAGGTTAAGCGCGGCCGTCGTGCGGTGAAATGCGGCATTCGTCATGGACCGTTCGGCCCGATCGCGCGGCCGGCCCGCGTGATTTTTTTATCGGCACCGGCCTGCATGCGGTCAAAGCCGGTTATATTTCCCGACCCTGCCGGGCCGCGGATCGGCCGCCGCCCGGTGTTTCAATCGCTCCGTCGGGGCCGGCATGGCGCGCGGGGCGCGCAACCAAGAGGAATTCATGAGCGCATCACCTGCCGAGCGGACGGCCGAGACCGTCTCCATCGTGCGAATCGAAGCGGCGATCAATGCGTGGCGCGAAGTGTATCCGCCGGCTCCGGACGGCGAGGACGGCTATGCGCTCGACGCCGGCAGCAACTGCCTTGCCGAACTCTATGGCGCGATGATCTGCTACCAGCAGGCGAGCGTGCCGCTCGACACGTTGAACACCGATCAGCGCGACGCGCTGTTCGCGACGGAGGGGTAACAGGACGGTCCGGTCGGCCCGGCCGCCCGACGCCGTTGCCGCCGCTCAAGCCCGGGCCGATTCTGTCGACAACATGGGGATCACATTGGAGGGTCTCGATGAAATCGATGAAACGGCGGATGCCTGCATGGCGCGGGGCCGCGCTCATGTTCGCCGCGCTGGCGGGCTGCGCGCCGGCGATCGTGGCCGAGGACGCGCACCTGGTTGCGCCGGCAACCGGGTTGCCGAATCGGGTCGTGCAGCAGGAGGCGATCATCCACCTGTCGACCGGCTTCGATCGCCGGATCGCGGCCGGTACGCAGTGGCGATTCGTCGGAACCTTGCCTCAAGGCCGGGTGTTCCGCGCCGTTAACAAGGTCTTTGCCATCGTCGGCCGGCAAGAGCACGAAGCGTATCTGGTGCTCGACGACAACCGGCTCGTTGGCTTCTACTTGCCCGGCGTAGCGCATTTTTCTCCGCTGGACCCGCCTGTGTCACTTCAATTGGGAGATGTCCGATGATCGGAAAGTGCCGTGCATGGCTGTTCGCCGCCGGTGTAACGTTGCTCGCGAGCGGTTGCGCGTCGGGGCCGCAATACAGCGAGATGGCCAAGTCGATCCCGCCGCTGGCGTCCGATCACGGCCGCATCTACTTCTACCGCACGAACATGTTGTTCGGCGCGGCGATCCAGCCGCAGATCAAGCTGAACGACGAAGCCGTCGGCCGCTCGCAGCTCGGCAGCTTCTTCTACGTCGACAAGCTGCCCGGCAACTACAAGGTCACGACCACGACCGAAACGGAAGAGGCCGTGACGTTCAAGCTCGACGCGGGCGAAACGAAGTACGTGCGGACCTACGCGACGATGGGCGTGCTCGTGTACCGCGTCGTGCCGTCGCTGGAAGACGAGGCGGTGGGGATGGGCCGGATCCGCGAACTCAAGTACTCGGTCGACAACACGCCGGCCGACCAGCAGAAGTGGAACCGGCAGAAGTAACGCCGCACTGATCGACGCCGCGCGCAGCCGGCGTCACCCCTGATCCCCACCTCCCACCGGCAGCACCGACCCGGTGATGTACGACGCCTCGTCCGACGCGAGGAACAGGATCGCGCCGACCTGCTCGTCGATCGTCCCGTAGCGGTGCATCGGGCTCGACGCGATGGTCTGGTCGACGATCGCCTGATACCAGTGCGTTTCCTGCACGCTTGGCGGCTCGGCGTTGCGCGGCACGATGCGCGGCGGCGCGTCGGTGCCTCCGGTCGCCACCGCGTTCACGCGAATCCCGTGATGCGCCTGCTCGAACGCGAGGCTCGCGGTCAGCGCGTTGACGCCGCCTTTCGCGGCCGCGTACGGAATCCGGTGGATGCTGCGCGTCGCGATCGACGACACGTTGACGATCGCGCCGCGCTTGCGCTCGATCATCCCCGGCAGCACCGCGTGGCAGCACCACAGCGTCGGGAACAGCGAGCGGCGGATCTCGGCCTCGATCTGCTGCGGCTCGTACGCGTCGAACGGCTTCGCCCAGATCGTGCCGCCGACGTTGTTGACCAGCACGTCGATGCGGCCGAACGTG
This sequence comes from Burkholderia stagnalis, assembly GCF_039848545.1. Lineage (NCBI taxonomy): Bacteria > Pseudomonadati > Pseudomonadota > Betaproteobacteria > Burkholderiales > Burkholderiaceae > Burkholderia > Burkholderia stagnalis. The sequence goes on along the minus strand of NZ_CP156686.1, from coordinate 2,179,376 downwards.
CCGAGCGCGGCCTGCGCCATCTGCGCGGCGCCGTCGGCGGTTTCGAGATCGGCGAGCACCGCGATCGCGCGGCCGCCTTCGCTTTCGATGTCGGCAGCGACGTCGCGCACGGTCGGCGCGCGATCGACGAGCACGAGCGTCGCGCCTTCCCGCGCGGCGCGCAGCGCGACGCCGCGGCCGATGCCTTGTCCCGCGCCGGTGACGACGACGACCTTGTCCGCGAAGCGGTCCGGATGGGGTGTGTTGTTCATGCCGCGTTGCTCGACGAGAATTTTTCGAAATACAGGTTGGCCGGCGTCACGCCGCATTCGCGCAGCCACGCCTGCACCGCATCGACCATCGGCACCGGGCCGCACAGGTAGATGTCGACGTCGCCGTCGTTCAGCCAGGCCGGATCGACGTGCGCGGTCACGTAGCCCTTGCGCGGATGCGCGCTGCCCGCATCGGCGACGCAGGTGCGGTATTCGAAGCCGGGCAGGCGGCGCGTGACGTCGTCGAGCTGGTCGAGCGCGACGAGATCGGCGTCGTTCGTCACGCCGTACACCATGTGCACCGGCTGGCCGTTCGCGCGCGCCGCGCACACGTCGAGCATCGACAGGAACGGCGCGATGCCGGTGCCGCCCGCGAGGAACAGCGCGGGCCGCGCCGCGTCGCGCAGGTAGAAGCTGCCGTGCGGGCCGGAGAACGCGATCCGCTGGCCGGGCGCGGCGTCCTGCGCGAGATAGCCGCTCATCCGGCCGCCCGGCACGTTGCGCACGATGAACGACACGCGCGGCGTGCCCGGCTGCGAGCTGAACGAATACGAGCGCGACGACGTCGTGCCGGGAATCTCGACGTTCACGTATTGCCCGGCGAGGAAGCCGAGCTGCTCGGGCGTGTCGAGGTCGATCGCGAAGTGCAGCGTCGAGTCCGACAGCTTCTCGACCGCCGCGAGCGTGCCTTCGTGGCGCGCGGCGCCGGTCTTGCACGCGCTCGACGAGGCCGGCACGCGGATCACGCAGTCGCCGCGCGGGCGGGTCTGGCAGGCCAGCACCATGCCCCGGGCGGCTTCGTCGGCGGTGAGCGCATCCTCGATGTAGCTCGATTCGGGCAGCTCGTAGTCGCCCGACTCGCACTGGCAGCGGCAGGTGCCGCAGGCGCCGTCGCGGCAGTCGAGCGGGATGTTGATCTGCTGGCGATAGGCCGCGTCGGACAGCTTCTCGCCGTCGCGGCACGAGATGAAGCGGGTCACGCCGTCTTCGAATTGCAGTGCGATGGTGTGTTCCATGATCGTCTCGAAATCAGATGTGATAGACGTCGATGACCTGATTGATGTAGTCGTTCTTCAGCACGACATACTTGTTCAGGATCTGCGGCGCGTCGCCGTTGAAATCGATCACGTAGCGCGACATGCCGAAATAGGTCGACACGGTCTTGTAGCGGAAGCTCAGCGTGTGCCAGTTGAAGCGCACCGTGCAGACGCCGCCCTCGTGCTTCTCCAGCTCGACGTTCGCGATGTTGTGGCAGGTGCGCGTGTCGGGCATCGTCGCGCTCGAGCGCTCGGTCTTGATGCGGAACACGCGATCCTCGAGGCCTTGCCGGTTCGGGTAGAAGATCAGCGAGATCTCGCGCTGCGGATCGGTGACGAGCGTGTCGTCGTCGTCCCACGACGGCATCCAGAACTGCGCGTCGGGGTGGTAGCAGGCGAGCCAGTCGTCCCACTGCTCGTCGTCGAGCAGGCGGCTTTCGCGGTACAGGAACGCCTGGACGTCGGCGATCGAAATCGTGTTCATGCGGGGCTCCGTTCGGCGTCGATGGCCTTTTTCATCGTCTCGGCCCAGTAGCGGTGCTGCACCGTGTAGAGCCCTTCGTCTTCGGTCTTCACGCCGCTCATCACCGGGTTCAGGCCGATCTTGCGCGCGGCGTCGTCCGGGCCGTCGATCCAGTGCGTCGAGCCGCGGCACATGTCGTTCCACGCAACCGCGATGCCCGCGTAGCCCTGCTGGCATGCGCGGAATTCCTCGAGATCGTCGGGCGTCGCCATCCCGCTCACGTTGAAGAAATCCTCGTACTGGCGGATGCGCCGCGCGCGGGCGTCGGCTTCCTCGCCCTTCGGCGCGATGCAGTAGATCGTCACTTCGGTGCGGTTCACCGACAGCGGGCGCAGCACGCGGATCTGCGAGCCGAACTGGTCCATCAGGTACACGTTCGGATACAGGCACAGGTTCCGCGAGTTCTGGATCATCCAGTCGGCGCTCTCGCTGCCGCAGCGCGCGGCGAATTCGTCGCGGCGGCTGAAGTTCGGGCGGTCCTCCGGGTTCGACCAGCGCGTCCACAGCAGCATGTGCCCGCGCTCGAATGCGTAGAAGCCGCCGCCCTGGCGGCCCCAGCTGCCGGCGTCCATCGCGCGGATCTTGTCCTCGCGCGCGTTCTGCTCCTTGCGGTGGTTCGTGGTCGCCGCGTAGTTCCAGTGCACGGCCGACACGTGGTAGCCGTCTGCGCCGTTCTCGGCGGTCAGCTTCCAGTTGCCTTCGTACGTATAGGTCGACGCGCCGCGCAGCACTTCGAGCCCTTCGGATGACTGATCGACGATCATGTCGATGATCCGCGCCGCTTCGCCGAGGTGTTCCTTCAACGGCGGCACGTCGGGGTTCAGGCTGCCGAACAGGAAGCCGCGATAGCTTTCGAAGCGCGCGACCTTCTTCAGGTCGTGCGAGCCTTCCTTGTTGAAGCACTCGGGGTAGCCGGCGCCTTCCGGGTCCTTCACCTTCAGCAGCTTGCCGCTGTTGTTGAAGGTCCAGCCGTGGAACGGGCACGTGTAGGTCGCCTTGTTGCCGCGCTTGTGGCGGCACAGCATCGCGCCGCGATGCGTGCACGCGTTGACGAACGCGTTCAGCTCGCCCTGGCGGTTGCGCGCGATGAACACCGGCTGGCGGCCCATGTACGTCGTGTAGTAATCGTTGACGTTCGGAATCTGGCTCTCGTGCGCGAGGTAGATCCAGTTGCCTTCGAAGATGTGCTTCATCTCCAGCTCGAACAGCGCTTCGTCGGTGAACGCGCTGCGATGCAGGCGATAGTCGCCGCTCGTCTTGTCCTCGACGAGGAAGTCGTCGAGCGAGCGCACGGCGGGCGCGCGGTCCGGATAGATCGGGATCATCGGGTGTCTCCAGTGTCGGCCGGCGCCAGCGTTGCGGTGCTGGTTCCGGCGCGATGCAAAGCGATGGGGCGATGCGCGCGCGGCGTGGCGAGCACCGGTGAATCGGCTCAGGCGGCGGCGCGGGTGCGCGCCACTTCGGCCTCGGGCGCCGCGGCATGCACGCCGTGCAGCCGGAAGTCGAAATCGATCGACGCGAACGGCCGGTCGACGCCGTGGCCGTCGAGCGCCGCGGGTGCGCTCACGCGCTCGATCGCGGGCACGAGGCCTTCGCGGCTCGCGAACGCGAAGTCGTCCCACAGGTACGCGTCGCCGTCGATGTTGATCTGCGTGGTCAGCTTGCGGTGGCCCGGCGCGGACACGAAGAAGTGGATGTGCGCGGGGCGGCGGCCGTGGCGGCCGAGCTTGTCGAGCAGGCGCTGCGTGGTGCCGTCCGGCGGGCAGCCGTAGCCGACCGGCACGATGCTGCGGAACTGGTAGCGGCCGTGCGCGTCGGTGACGATCGTGCGGCGCAGGTTGAACGCGCTTTGCGTCTTGTCGAAGAACGAGTAGTTGCCCCGCAGGTTCGCGTGCCAGACCTCGACCTTCGCGCCCGCGAGCGGCACGCCGTCGTCGCCGTACACGGTGCCCTGCATGAACAGCAGGTCGCCGTCCGCTTCGTCCGAGCCGTCGTCGAGGCGCGCGAAGCCGATGCTCGCCGGCGCGCCGGCCACGTACAGCGGGCCTTCGATCGTGCGCGGCGTGCCGCCGGTCAGGCCGGCCTTCGCTTCGGCTTCGTCCATGCGGATGTCGAGGAAGCGCTCGACGCCGAGGCCTGCGGCAAGCAGGCCGAGCTCCTGCGTCGCGCCGGCTTCGGACAGGGTTTCGATGCCTTTCCACACCTCGGACGGGGTCAGGTCGAGATCCTCGATCGCCTTGAACAGGTCGGCGGTCAGCCGCACGACCACCTGCCGGACGCGCGAGTCGGCTTCGCCGCGCGCCGCGCCGACGATGAACCCTTCGACGAGGGCTTCGATGTCACTGTGGGTCATTGTCTTCTCCTGGCTCTGATGGGCCGCGCTCCGGCGGGATGCGCGTATTTCCTCTGACCTGCACCGTTCGGACCGTTGGGGCGTTGATGCCCTGGGGGTATAGTTGTGGGGTTCCGAGCAGGCAGTTGAAGGATAGTTGCGCGTGAAATGCGCCGTCCAACACTGATTTAGTATCAGTTCCATATCTCAGAGGTATAGAAATGGAGTTGCGGCACCTTCGTTACTTCGTCGCGGTGGCCGACGAGCGGAATTTCACGCGCGCGGCGGAGCGGCTGCACATCGCGCAGCCGCCGCTGAGCCGCCAGATCCAGCAGCTCGAGGAGACGCTCGGCGTGATGCTGTTCGAGCGCAACACGCGGCCGCTGAGGCTGACCGACGCGGGGCGCTTCTTCTATTCGCACGCGGTGCAGCTGCTCGCGCAGACGGCCGAGCTGGAGTCGATGACGAAGCGGATCGGCAAGATCGAACGCAGCATGTCGATCGGCTTCGTCGGCTCGACGCTGTACGGGATGCTGCCGAAGATCATCCGGCGCTATCGCGACGAATGCCCGGCGGTCGAGCTGAGCCTGCACGAGATGTCGACGATGGACCAGATCAAGGCGCTGAAGGAGGGGCGGATCGATGTCGGGTTCGGCCGCATCCGCCACGAGGATCCGAGCGTGCGGCGCGTCGTGCTGCGCGAGGAGCGGATGATCGTCGCGCTGCCGCTCGGCCATCCGCTCGACGGCGCGAAGCAGGTGCTGTCGCTGCACGACCTCGTCAACGACACGCTGATCATCTTCCCGAAGGCGCCGCGGCCGAGCTACGCGGACCAGGTGCTGGCCGCGTTCCACGACCGCGCGCTGAAGCCGCGGCGCATCTACGAGACGCGCGAGCTGCAGATCGCGCTCGGCCTCGTCGCGATGGGCGAGGGCGTGTCGGTCGTGCCGCAAAGCGTGTACGGGCTGAAACGCGACGACGTCAGCTACAAGCCGCTCGACGATCCGAACCTCGTGTCGCCGATCATCATGAGCATGCGGATGCTCGACGAGTCGGAAGACATCCGCGCGATGCAGGCGCTGATCTATCGGCTCTACGACGAAGCGAAGATGGATTACCTGCCGCCGCAGCAGGAGTGAAGGCGGCGCGACGACGACGTGATTGCCGATGCCGTGACCGCGTCAGGCGCGGGGCAGCGGCGGCGTGCATGCTTGACGGGTTGCCCGTCGCCGCGCCAACATGGCCGCCAACTTGCCGGACCGCATGCGTCCGGCCGCGTTCAAACATCCGACACACCGACATGACCGATATCGTGACCGAGGAGACCTGGATCGCGACGCCGCACGGGCGTCTCTTTGCGAAACGCTGGCGCGGCGTACCTGCGCCCGCCGCCGCCGCGTGCCCGATCGTGCTGCTGCACGATTCGCTCGGCAGCGTCGCGCTGTGGCGCGACTTTCCGGAACAGCTCGCGCAGGCGACGCGCCGCGACGTGATCGCCTACGACCGGCTCGGCTTCGGCGAGTCCGATCCGCATCCGGGGCAACTGTCGCCGACGTTCGTGCGCGACGAGGCCGACCATGCGTTTCACGCGCTGTGCGAGCAGCTCGGCATCGCGTCGTTCGTCGCGTTCGGCCACAGCGTCGGCGGCGGGATGGCGGTGGGGGCGGCCGCCGCGTATCCCGCCCGGTGCCGCGCGCTTGTCACGGTGGCCGCGCAGGCCTTCGTCGAGGCGCGCACGCTGGACGGCATTCGCGAGGCCGGGCGCCAGTTCGCGGAGCCGGGCCAGCTCGAGCGGCTCGCGCGCTATCACGGCGACAAGGCGGAATGGGTGCTGCGCGCGTGGGTCGATACGTGGCTGTCGCCGGCGTTTCGCGACTGGAGCCTCGACGACGTGCTGCCGCAGGTGCGCTGCCCGACGCTCGCGATTCATGGCGCGCAGGACGAGTACGGCTCGTCCGCGCATCCGGACCGCATCGCGTCGCGCGTCGCGGGGCCGTCGTCGGTCGTGATGCTGAAGGCGTGCGGGCACGTGCCGCATCGCGAGCAGACAGGCGTCGTGCTCGATGCGGTGAAGGATTTTCTGGCGCGGCACGGGGTGTGAGCGATTCGATGCGCTATGCCCAATGGACCCGGACGATCGTTGCCGCAGCGTTGCTCGCATGCGGACGCGCGGCATGCGCCGACGATGCGGGCAATCCGTTGCACAAGCTGGAGATCGGCCGCCTCACGGTTTTCCAGAAGTATTCCAAATACCTGCGGTTCGAACTGGCCGACGGCCGGCGCGTTGCCGTAACCGATACGGCAGGCTTCTATTGGCCGCCGGTCAACGCCGACACGCAAGGGCGCTTCTACGTCGGCAACAAGGTCATCGATAGCGTCAGCGGCCGCATGGTAAAAACCGACCCGGACCGGCACGCGATCGTCCTCGGTTCCCGCTACACCGTGTCGGCCGACGACGCCCGTCATGCGGTGAAGATCCGGCGCGGCGCGCACGTATGCGAAGTCGACGTCAGGAAGCTGGGCCTCGATTCGGCGGACGAGCGTGCCGGCGCGTTCCTGCACGGCGCGATCCGCTTCGTGGATGCGGACGGGCCGCTGGTGGGCCTGGTGACGCTGAGCGGCTCGGACGCTGGCGATACCCGGTACCTCGCCGTCCGCATTGCGCCCGATACCTGCGCGGTCACGTCGACCGATCTCGGTAATCCGGATTTTCTCGTCGAACTGGGATGGACACCGGACGGACACTGGTGGATCACGGGCGCGACCGAGGGAACGCTGATTCGGTCCGACGACGGCATCACATGGGCCACGACCAAGCTGCCCGACCGCATTTCGCAGACGGTCAGTGCGTACGTGGCCGACCCGCGGCATGTGTGGCTCGCCGCCAATCATGCGGACATGACGAACGAGGACTACCCCGAGCTCGTGTATTCGGAGGATGGCGGCAAGACGTGGACGCCGCTCACTTGGCAAAGCAAGCTGATGTCACGCGTTCCACCATACTGGCTGGAAGGGCAGATGCGCGCGCGCGGCAAGCCGGTGGCGAACGCGCCCAGCGCTCGCTGACGCGCACGCCGGCGTATTCCCGCACCGCCCGGGCGCCTGCGCGCCCGATCCGGCGGCGGTCAGAACGCGAGCTGAATCGCGAGATCGACCGCCAGCAGCGCGATCGAACAGCCGATGCCGAGCATCACGTTCGGCAGCCGGTGCTCGAAGTCGCGATCCTTGCGCATCGCCGCGCCGAGCAGGAAGACCGCTTCGACGACGATCTGCGCGCCGACGAACAGCAGCATCAGCAGATACTCGTAACCCATCCCCTTGAAGCCGGCGAAGTGCATCCCGTGATCGCGGATCCACTGGCCGACGCGCAGCAATTCGTAGACGAACAGCGCGGCGGGAAACAGGTAGCTGATGAAATAGGTGGGCGCGCCGGCGTGCCGTAGTTCGAAGTGGAAATGATGCGTGGTGGCCATCACGAATCCTCCTTGCAAACGGGGTTGCGATCGCGACGGCGTGCGCATCCGAGGGTTTGCCCGGTGCACAGTGCGCAGCCGTACGCCACCAGCATACTGCCGCGCGGCGGATTTGGCATGAGCGGTGTATCGCAATGGCGACGCCGGCTTACGATTGCCGTACATCGGCTGCGATATCACGCCACTTATGCGCGCCGCGCGCCTTTCGACGGCGCCTTCATCTCCGCCCCTTCGACGAAAAACTTCGCGACCGCCTGAAACTCCCGCTTCAGCGACAGCCCCGGCGCGTTCAGCCAGCGCAGCATCGCCGCGAGATACAGGTGATGGAACCACGTCGCGAGCTGATCGGCGGGCAACGACGGGTTCAGTTCTCCCGACTGTTGCCCCGTGGCGATGAGCTGCTGCCACACGAGCGCGATGTCGCTGCCGTGCGCGTTGCCGCCTTCCGGTTCCGCCGCGTCGATGGTCAGGAAGCGGTGCTTCAGATACGCGAGCAGGTAGACCGGATGCTGCTCGCACCACGCGGCCGATGCGTCGAGCACGCACGCGATGCGCGACGCGAACGTCTTGCGACGCGCGACGTCGCGTTGCAGATGCGCGAGATCGCGTGCCAGCTCGCCTTCGAGCCAGTGCGCGAGCACGGCTTCCTTGGTCGGGAAATGGTTGTACAGCGTGCGCTTCGCGACGTCCGCTTCCGCCGCGATCTGTTCCATCGTGACCGTGTCGTAGCCGTGCGCGTCGAACAGGCGCGCGGCGGTTTCGGCGAGATGGGACAGCATCTGGGCACGCTTGCGCGCGCGGCGGCCCGGATCGTCGGAGGTGGGTTCCATGGCGAAGGTCTTTACAGAAAGTGTACGAGTTGCATTAGTATACGACGTGCATTTTTGTGATGCCATTCCATCGTACTGCGTTCACGGAGTCCAGCATGAAGCTCGTCATCGTCACCTACGGCACCGAAGGCGATGCGCGCCCGCTTGCGGCGCTCGGCCGCGCGTTGATCGACGCCGGCCACGACGTGCGGCTGCTGGCCGATGCCGCGACGCTCGGCTCGGCCGCCGCGCTCGGCGTGCCGTCGGCCGCGCTGTCGGGCGACATCCGCCGCGCGCTCGCGCCGGGCGAGGCGTTGTCGGATGCGGTGAACGGACGGGGCGGCTTCAACGACACGTCGAAGGCGCTCGCCGCAATCGCGAATGCGAACACCGCCGCGTGGATGCGCGAAGTCGCCGACGCGTCGGCCGGCTGCGACGCGATCGTCGCATCGGGGCTCGCGGCGTTCGTCGGCCTGTCGGTGGCCGAGTATCGCGGCATTCCGGCGATCGGCGCGGGCCTCATCCCGATCACGCCGACGGCGGAATTCGCATCGCCGTTCCTGCCGCCCGGCAAGCTGCCGCGCTGGCTGAACCGCGCGAGCCACCGGTTCGTGAATGCGCTGCTGTGGCACGCGTTCCGCCGCGCGACCAATGCGGCGCGTGCAAGCGTCTGCGGGCTGCCGCCGCGCAAGCGCGTGTGGACCGAGCATCCGATGCTGTACGGCGTGTCGCCGGCGCTATTGTCCGGCCCCGCCGACTGGCCGGACCACGCGTGCGCGTGCGGCCAATGGAGCGTCAACGATCCGGCGTGGACGCCGCCGCCCGAGCTCGCCGCGTTTCTCGATGCCGGCGAGCCGCCGGTCTATGTCGGCTTCGGCAGCATGGCGGGGTTTGACCGGCCGGCATTGGCCGATGCGCTGGCGAAGGCGCTCGACGGCCGCCGTGCGCTGTTCTATCCGGGGTGGAGCGGGATCGACGCGCGCACGCTGCCGGGCAATGTGTTCGTCGTCGGCGACACGCCGCATCGCTGGCTGTTGCCGCGCACGTCGATGGCGATTCATCACGGCGGATCGGGCACCACGCACTCGGCGGCGCGCGCGGGCGTGCCGTCGGTCGTCGTGCCGTTCGCGGGCGACCAGTTCTTCTGGGCGCACCGGCTGCGGCGGCTCGGCGTGGCCGGCGCGCCGGTCGCGGGCCGGCGGATGCAGGCCGTCGAACTCGCGCGCGGCATCGCGTTCGCGGAACGCGCCGACACGCGGGCGCGCGCCGCGGAACTGGGCGCGCGCATGGCGCAGGAGGAGGGATTGCGGCGCGCGGTGGCCGCGATCGAGCGCTGGGGCGCCCGCGTCAGAAATGCCCGGTAAAGCGATACCGGCTGCCCGGGTGCCACAGGTTGACGGTCGATGCGACCGCGCCTTGCGACCAGGTGCGCCGGTGCAGCATCAGGCACGGCTCGCGTTCGTCCATCGTCAGCAGGCTGCGCGTTTCGGCGTCGGGCATCGCGGCCTCGATCCGGTATTCGACGCGCTGCAGCGGCGCGACGCGCATCAGGTACTGGTTCGGCGTCGTCGCGGTGAAGTCCTGCAGCGCGTATTCGGGCGCGCAGGCCGGATTGACCCAGCGTTCCTCGAGCTGCACGGGGGTGTCGTTCTCGAAGTGCAGCACGCGCGAATGGAAGATCGGGCTGCCCGCGTCGAGCTGCATCTCGTCGGCGAGCTTCGCATCGGCGACGCTCGCGCCGACCAGCAGCACCTGCGCGCGATAGCCGTGGCCGCGCGCGGCGACTTCGTCGGAAATGCTGCGGATCGCGACGAGCGTCGATTCGTACTTCGGCGACGCGACGAACGTGCCCGAGCCGCGCGTGCGCGTCAGCACCTGCTCGGCGGTCAGCTCGCGCAGCGCGCGGTTGACGGTCATCCGCGCGACGTTGAATTCGCGCGCGAGCTCGTTCTCCGACGGCACCTGGTCGCCTTCCGCCCATTCGCCGGCATGAATGCGCGCGAGGATGAAATCCTTGATTTCCTGATAGATCGGTGTGGTCATGGGGATCGCAATTCCAGAGACGGCCGCCGCCCGCCACCGAATGCCGGCCCGGCGCGCGCCCGGCGCCGAGTGTACCGGTTTCCCGGCGGCACCGGCGCGAATTCCTGGATGATCCCTTGTCGGGCGGCGCGCGTCCATGCGGGATTGCACAGAGGCGCCCGCCCGCCGGTCAGAACCGGTGCCGCATGCCGACGGTGCCGACCACCTGCGAGTTCGTCGACGACGCCGCCACGCCGTTGATGTTCGCGAAGCCGAGCGTCGCGCCCGACGGCACGCCGAACTGGTGCTGGTACACGCCTTCCACATACACGTCGGTGCGCTTGCTCAGCGCGTAGCCGGCCATCAGCGTGACCTGGTGCCACTTCGGGCGGTGGGTGCCGGTGGCGTCGTCGTAGCGGCCGTTGGTGAACGTATACGCGCCGGCGAACGATACCGCCGGGTTCAGCGCGTAACGGGCGTTGACCTCGTAGTTGTCGAAGCGCAGCGAATTCAGCGCGCCCGGCAGCGACGACGCGGCCGTTTCGTCGAACATCGAATGGGTCCACAGCGCGCCCACCGTCAGCCGGTCGAACGCGTAGCTGCCGCCGGCGCCCACCACGCGCTGGCGCGCGGCGGGGAAGTTCGGCGTGTCGTTGCCGGACAGCGCGCCGGCGAGCGTCGTGCCGCCGCGATTGAGCTGCAGGTAGGCCGCGCCGAGGCTGACGGGGCCGTTCGCATACGATACGCCCGCGCTGTACGCGCGGTTGCTCGAGAAGCCGGGCTGGTTGCTGAAGCCGTACAGGCCGCTGAACTGCACGCCGGCGATCGTCGGGCTCGTGTACTTCACCGCGTTGTCGATGTAGAACGAATCGTCGACGTTGTCGTTGTCGAACGGGTGCGCGGCGAGATTGTTGCCGTCGCCGTTGTTCGACATCGCGAGCGGGCCGAGCATGTCGACGACGGAGTCGTATTGCCGGCCGAGCGTCAGCGTGCCGTAGCGGTCGCTCTGCAGCCCGACGTATGCGCGGCGGCCGAACATCGTGTTGCGGTACGACTGCGTGCCGTTGTTCAGGTTGAACCCGCTCTCGAGCCGGAACAGCGCATGCAGGCCGCCGCCCAGATCCTCCGCGCCGTTCAGGCCGAACACGGTGTTCGACAGCAGCCCGCTGCCCTGCTGCCAGGCGCTCTTGCCCGACTGGTTGTTCGTATAGGCGATGCCGGCGTCCAGCATGCCGTAGAGCGTGACGCTGCTTTGCGCGTGGGCGGCCACGCTGATCATGGCGAGGGACAGCGCGCCGACGACTTCTTTTTTCATTTTCGACTTCCTGGAAAGACCCGTTGCGACGGGGAACGACGAATGACGGAGATCCCGTCCTGAACCTGGCGGCGATTCTAGGAATTGCGGTGAAGAGACGGTGTATAGACTGTCGGCGCATTTGAAAAAATCACATAAAGGCCGGAATTGCGCCGAATGCGTTTTTTACGGGTTTTTTACTCCACGCCCTGAAATTGAACACCGCTTTGATACGCGGATTCCTACACTGGCGCTTCCCATTCTCCCGTGGAGCGTGGGGTGTGACGGTGCCGCGGATGACCCGCGTACATCAAACAAAAACAGGGGAAAGCGATGTTGTGGATTTCCGGAGCCCTATCGGCCGTGCTCTTCATCTATCTCTTCCATGCGTTGATCAGGCCCGAGCGGTATTGATTCGCGCGATTCGACAGGAACAGGAAAATATCGGTGAATCTATGAGCGATCTGGTTTTCATACTGGTCACGCTGGCGTTCTTCGCGTTGACGGCCGGTTTCATCAACGGTCTGGACAGGATTTGAGCGAGCGTCGACATGTTCAATAATTTCATTCAATTCGCGATCGTCCTGGCGATCATGCTGGCGCTGGTGCCGGTGGTCGGCAAATGGCTCGCGCACGCGTTCACGAGCCCGCGCCATGCGTGGCTGGAGCGCCGCACGTACGGCCTGCTCGGCATCGATCCCGGCGAGACGATGTCGTGGAAGCGCTACGGGATGGTGCTGCTGCTCAGCAACGCGGGCATGATGGCGCTCGGCTACCTGCTGCTGCGCGTCCAGGACGCGCTGCCGTTCGACGCGCTGCATCGCGCCGCGCAAAGCCCCGATCTCGCGTTCAACACGGCGGCGTCGTTCATCACGAACACCAACTGGCAGGCGTATGCCGGCGAAAGCAGCCTGTCGAACTTCTCGCAGATGGCGGTCATCACGTTCCTGATGACGGTGAGTGCGGCAACCGGCGTCGCGGCGGCCGGCGGCTTCATCCGCGGCCTGAGCCGCAAGAGCGCGGCCGACATCGGCAACTACTGGGTGGACTTCACGCGCGTGACCTACCGCGTGCTGCTGCCGCTCTGCTTCGCGATGGCGCTCGTCTACGTGTGGCAGGGCATGCCGCAGACGCTCGCGTCGGACGCGTGGGCGACCACGCTCGAAGGCGCGCGCCAGCAGATCGTCACGGGGCCGGTGGCGAGCCTCGAATCGATCAAGCACATCGGCACCAACGGCGGCGGGTTCTTCAGCATGAACGCGGCGCATCCGTTCGAGAACCCGACGCCGCTCACCAACACGCTGCACATGCTGAGCATGCTGCTGATCCCGTCGGCGCTGACCTATGCGCTCGGCACGATGATCGGCCGGCGCCGCCAGGGCTGGGTGATCCTCGCCGCGTTCGTCGTGATGTTCGTCGGCTTCCTCGCGGTGATCTATCAGGCCGAGCAGCACGGCAATCCGCTGCTCACGGGGCTCGGCGTCGACCAGCAATGGAGCGCGGAGCAGCCGGGCGGCAACCTGGAAGGCAAGGAGATGCGCTTCGGCATCGCGCAGACGAGCCTGTTCGCGACCGTCACGACGGCCGCCACCACGGGCTCGGTCAACGCGATGCACGATTCGCTGACGCCGCTCGGCGGGCTCGTGCCGCTCGCGCAGATGATGCTGAACAACGTGTTCGGCGGCGACGGCGTCGGGCTGATCAACCTGTTCACGTTCGCGATCCTGACGGTGTTCCTGGTCGGCATGATGATCGGCCGCACGCCGGAATTCCTCGGCAAGAAGATCGAGGCCCGCGAAATGAAGCTGGTGATGCTCGCGGTGCTCGCGCACCCGTTCAGCATTCTCGGCTTCACCGCGCTGGCCGCGCTGATGCACGCGACGCCGGACAGCCTCGCGAACCTCGGGCCGCACGGCTTCAGCGAGGTGCTGTACGCGTACACGTCGGGCACCGCCAACAACGGCTCCGCGTTCGCGGGCCTGAACGCGAACACGCCGTTCTTCAACACGACGATCGGCCTGGCGATGCTGGTCGGCCGCTACCTGACGCTGCTGCCGATGCTGGCCGTCGCCGGCTGCCTCGCCGCCAAGAAAAGCATTCCCGAGAGCGCCGGCACGCTGTCGACGTCGACGGGCCTGTTCGCCGGCCTGCTGATCTTCGTGATCCTCGTCGTCGGCGGCCTCACGTTCCTGCCCGCGCTCGCGCTCGGCCCGATCGTCGAGCATCTGATGATGACGAGCGGCCAACTGTTCTGAGGAAACCCACATGGCTCAAAGCAATCGCCGCGCGGCGCCCGCCGCCGCACCGGCACCCGGATCGTCGCTCGCCGACGCGACGCGCGGCCTCGTCAGGCCCGTGATCGCCTCGTCGGTGCTGTTCATGCTCGTCACCGGCCTCGCGTACCCGCTGCTCACCACCGGCGCCGCGAACCTGCTGTTCCCGTCGCAGGCGCGCGGCAGCCTGGTCGTGCGCGACGGCGTGACGGTCGGCTCCGCGGTGATCGGGCAGAACTTCACGCGGCCCGAGTATTTCCATCCGAGGCCGAGCGCGACGGTCGGCACCGATCCCGCCGATCCGGCCAAGACCGTCGACCAGCCGTACAACGCGGCCGGCAGCGGCGCGAGCAACCAGGGCGCCACCAGCAAGAAGCTGCTGGCGGACGTCACGGCACGCACGCAAGCGTACCGCCAGCAGAACGGGCTCGCGGACGGCGCGCCGGTGCCGGTCGACGCGGTGACCGCATCGGCGTCCGGGCTCGATCCGGACATCTCGCTCGCGAACGCGCGGCTGCAGGCGGCGCGCGTCGCGCAGGCGCGCGGCGTGAGCGTCGAACAGGTGACGGCGCTGGTCGGGCAGGTCGCCACGCCGCGCCAGCTCGCGGTGCTCGGCGAGCCCCGCATCCGCGTGCTCGAACTGAACATGGCGCTCGACCGCTCGCTGGGCCAAGCGGCCGGCGCGCGCTGAGAGAACGCAAAGGAGTCGTTTCATGTCCCCTATCGAAACTTCGATCAACCCCGCGGCTGCGCCGATCGGCGACGTGCCGCCGATGCGCTGGACCGCGGTGCTGCGCGACGCGTTCCGCAAGCTCGCGCCGCAGGTGCAGTGGAAGAACCCGGTGATGTTCGTGGTCTACCTCGGCAGCATCGTCACGACGGTGCTGTGGCTGCAGGCGCTCGCGGGCAACGGCGACGCGCCGGCCGGCTTCATCTTCGCGGTGGCGTGCTGGCTGTGGTTCACGGTGCTGTTTGCGAACGCGGCCGAGGCGCTGGCCGAAGGGCGCGGCAAGGCGCAGGCCGAGGCGCTGCGCTCGTCGCGCAAGCGCGTGGTTGCGAAAGTGCTCGACGAGCCGAAGCGCTACGGCAGCACGACCCATCGCGTGCCGAGCGACGAGCTGGCCGCCGGCAGCGTCGTGCTCGTCGAGGCCGGCGACACGATTCCGGCCGACGGCGAGGTGATCGACGGCGTCGCGTCGGTCGACGAATCGGCGATCACCGGCGAATCCGCACCGGTGATCCGCGAGTCGGGCGGCGATTTCTCGTCGGTCACGGGCGGCACGCGCGTGCTGTCCGACTGGATCGTCGTGCGCATCACCGCGAACCCCGGCGAGGCGTTCCTCGACCGGATGATCGCGATGGTCGAGGGCGCGAAGCGCGGCAAGACGCCGAACGAAATCGCGCTGTCGATCCTGCTGGTCGCGCTGACGATCATTTTCCTGCTGGTGTGCGTGACGCTGCTGCCGTTCTCGACCTTCAGCGTGCTGCTCAACGGCGCGGGCTCGGCCGTGAGCCTCACCGTGCTGATCGCGCTGCTGGTGTGCCTGATTCCGACGACGATCGGCGCGCTGCTGTCGGCGATCGGCATCGCGGGCATGAGCCGCATGATGCGTGCGAACGTGCTGGCAACCTCGGGCCGCGCGATCGAGGCGGCGGGCGACGTCGACGTGCTGCTGCTCGACAAGACCGGCACGATCACGCTCGGCAACCGCGAGGCCGTGCAGTTCCGGCCCGCGCCGGGCGTCGACGAGCGCACGCTCGCGCAGGCCGCGCTGCTGTCGTCGCTCGCGGACGAGACGCCGGAAGGCCGCTCGATCGTCGCGCTCGCGAAGCAGCGCGCGGTGTCGCCGCTGCCGGACCTCGACGGGCACGTCACCGTGCCGTTCAGCGCGCGCACCCGGATGAGCGGGATCGACATCGGCGCGCGCCAGGTGCGCAAGGGCGCGGCGTCCGCGATCCGCGCGCACGTCGATAGGCTCGGCGGCGTGTTCCCGGGCGACGTCGACGCGGCCGTCAACGACATCGCGCGCCGCGGCGGCACGCCGCTCGTGGTGGCCGACGGCGGCAAGGTGCTCGGCACGATCGAGCTGAAGGACATCGTCAAGCACGGGATCAAGGCGCGCTTCGCCGAGCTGCGCAAGGTCGGCGTGAAGACCGTGATGATCACCGGCGACAACCGGCTGACCGCGGCCGCGATCGCGGCGGAGGCGGGCGTCGACGACTTCCTTGCGGAAGCGACGCCGGAAGACAAGCTGCGCCTGATCCGCGAGCACCAGGCGAAGGGCCACCTCGTCGCGATGACGGGCGACGGCACCAACGACGCGCCGGCGCTCGCGCAGGCCGACGTGGCGGTGGCGATGCACAGCGGCACGCAGGCGGCGAAGGAGGCGGCCAACATGGTCGACCTCGACAGCAGCCCGACCAAGCTGATGCAGGTGGTCGAGGTCGGCAAGCAGATGATCATGACGCGCGGCGCGCTCACGACGTTCAGCGTTGCGAACGATCTCGCGAAGTACTTCGCGATCATTCCGGCGGCGTTCGTCGCGACCTATCCGGCGCTCGGCGCGCTGAACGTGATGGGGCTGCACAGCCCGACGTCGGCGATCCTGTCGGCGGTGATCTTCAACGCGCTGATCATCGTCGCGCTGATCCCGCTCGCGCTGAAGGGCGTCAAGTACCGCGCCGAGCCCGCCGAGAAGCTGCTGTGGCGCAACCTGTTGATCTACGGCGTGGGCGGCGTCGTCGCGCCGTTCATCGGCATCAAGCTGATCGACATGCTGCTGACACCGTTCGTCTGACCGATGCGCATCCGGCCACGCGTCGCGCCCGAATCGGCGCGCGCGTGGCCGCACCGCATCCGACTTGCCGGGAGGGCGATTGAACGAGAACGCGATGCATCGACATGGGGACGACCTGAACGAGGTCGCCGAACCCGATACGGCCCGCAAGGGCCGCAGTCCCAGGCGTCCGTTAGCGCAGTTTTTGAGCGCCTGCGCGGGCGTCGTCGCGCGGATCGCCGGGGCCGAGCCCGGCAGCGGCCCGCCCGCGCACGTGCGCCGGCGGGCGTCGCCGTATGTCGCGCCGCTCGCGTGGGCGACGCTGGTCTGCGGGCTCGCGACGCTCGCGGCGAACGCGCTGCTGCGCGTGTTCGACCTGTCGAACGTGGTGATGCTGTTCCTGCTGACGGTCGTGCTCGTCGCGCTGCGCTTCGGCCGCGCGGCCGGCGCGTGGGCGGCATTCGTGTGCGTCGGCTGCTTCGACTTCTTCTTCGTCGAGCCGCGCTGGTCGTTCGCGGTGTCCGATACGCAGTACGTGTTCACGTTCGCGCTGATGCTCGCGGTGGCGCTGGCGGTAGGCCAGCTCGCGGCGCGGCTGCGCGCGGAGGCATGCGCCGCGCGCGCGAACGAGAAGCGCTCGGCGGCGCTCGCGCGGGTCGCGCGCGACCTGTCGGCGGCGATCGAGACCGAGCAGATCGCGTCGATCTGCACCGGCACGATCGGGCCGCTGCTCGGCGTGCACGTCGCGCTCGTGCTGCCCGATGCGGACGACCGGATGCCGGCCGCGCACGACGCCGGCTTCGTCGATCCGGCGGTGGCCCGCTGGGCCTACGAGCATGCGCAGCCGGCCGGCCGCTGCACGCAGGCGCACGGCGATGCGGTGGCGCAGTACATGCCGCTGAAGGCGCCGATGCGGGTGCGCGGCGTGCTCGCGCTGCACGCGGGCGCGCAGCCGCTGCCGACCGATCCGGACGACCGGCGCCTGCTGGCCGCGCTGTGCTCGTCGATCGCGATGGCGCTGGAGCGCGTGCATTACGTCGAGGTCGCGCAGCGCACGCTGGTGCGCATGGAAGGCGAGCGGTTGCGCAATGCGCTGCTGTCCGCGGTGTCGCACGACCTGAAGACGCCGTTGACCGCGATCCGCGGCCTCGCGGAAACGCTCGAGCGGCCGGAGCGGCTCGCGCCCGGGCAGCCGGCCGGGCTGGCCCGCTCGATTCGCGACCAGGCCGAGGCGCTGCACCTGCTCGTCGTGAACCTGCTCGATCTCGCGCGCATGCAGAGCGAAGGCGTGCGGCTGAACCGCGAGTGGCACATGCTCGACGAGATCGTCGGCAGCGCGCTCGCGCATTCCGCGCACGCGCTGGCCGGCCGCGACGTGAAGGCGGACCTGCCCGCCGACCTGCCGCTGATCGACGTCGACGCGCTGCTGATCGAGCGCGTGCTGATGAACCTGCTCGACAACGCCGCGAAATACGCGGGCGCCGACGCATCCGTGTCGGTGCGCGCGCGCGTGTTCGGCGAGACGATCTACGTGTTCGTCGAGGACGACGGGCCGGGCTTCGTCGTGCGCGACCCCGAGCCGCTGTTCGCGCCGTTCGAGCGCGAGCGGCAGGTGTCGTCGATCGCCGGCGTCGGGCTCGGGCTCGCGCTGTGCCGCAGCATCGTCAATGCGCACGGCGGCTCGATCCGCGCGATGCCGCTCGAACCGCACGGCGCGCGATTCGAGATCCGTCTGCCGTTGGGCGCGCCGCCCGATATCGAACACGAGAGTCATTCATGATCCGTTCACGCGTGCTGGTCGTAGAAGATGAAGCCGACATCCGGCGGTTCGTGCGGATGGCGCTGGAGCAGGAAGGAATGGATACGTGCGAGGCGTCGACGGCCCGCGAGGCGCGCATGTATGCGTCGAGCAGCAAGCCCGATCTCGTGATCGTCGACCTCGGGCTGCCCGACGACGACGGCAAGGCGTTCATCCGCGAGCTGCGCGAATGGTCGACGGTGCCCGTCATCGTGCTGTCCGCGCGGCAGCAGGAAGTGGAGAAGGTCGCGGCGCTCGACGCGGGCGCGGACGACTACCTGGCGAAGCCGTTCGGCGTGCCCGAGCTGCTCGCGCGTGCGCGTGCGCAGCTGCGCCGCGCGGCGTTCGTGTCGGCCGAGGACGGGCAGTCGTCGTCGATCGTGCGCTTCGGCGACGTGGTGGTCGATCTCGGCAAGCACGAGGTGGTGCGCGGCGGTCAGCCCGTGCACCTGACCCGGCTCGAGTTCCGCCTGCTCGCCGCGCTGATTCGCGGGCGCGGCGGCGTGATCGCCGCGCGGCAACTGCTGGCCGAGGTGTGGGGCATCCACGATGCGGACCGCGCGCACTACGTGCGGGTCTACATGACGAACCTGCGGCAGAAGCTCGAACAGGTGCCGGCCGCGCCGCGGCACCTGCTGACCGAGCTGCAGTTCGGCTACCGGCTGGTCGGGCTCGAGGCCGTCGGCGCGAAGCGCGGGGAGGGGGAGGGCTGAGGGCTGATGTGAGGGCGTGCTGGCGTCGTCCCCGGTCTAGACAAGCGATCTGTCACCATCGGCGCGGCGGCCTCGCGCCGGCTCGTGCGCGTTTAGCTCGATGTCATCCATATGTAATTGAAATTCAAGGAATTTTCGTCCGTGAAAAACAATCTCCCGACAATTAGAGATAAACACGGATTGCTGACGGAAGCGAAAAAACGGCAAAGTTGTATGTACAACTTGAGCGACCGATCGGATGGCGCGCAGGTTGGGCGGGCGGGTGCCCGTCGTCTTCCCGACATCACAGGAACGCCATGAAGAAACTCGCGCTCAGTATTGCCCTTGCCTGCATCGCGGTCGGTGCCCACGCCAAGGATTGGTCGACGATCCGCTTCGGCGTCGACGCCAGCTATCCGCCGTTCGAATCGAAGGGCGTCGACGGCAAGGTGGCCGGCTTCGACGTCGACCTCGGCAATGAAATCTGCGCGCGCCTGAAGGCGAAGTGCGTATGGATCGAGAACGACTTCGACGGGATGATCCCGGCGCTGAAGGCGAAGAAGTTCGACGGCGTGCTGTCGTCGATGTCGATGACGGCGCAGCGCGCGGAACAGATCGCGTTCTCCGACAAGCTGTTCAAAACACCGACGCGCCTCGTCGCGAAGAAGGGCGCGACGGTGCTGCCGACGGCCGACGCGCTGAAGGGCAAGTCGGTGGGCGTCGAGCAGGGCACGATCCAGGAGACTTACGCGAAGGCCTACTGGGCGCCGAAAGGCGTGCAGGTCGTGCCTTACCAGAACCAGGACGGCGTGTATGCGGATCTCGTGTCGGGCCGCCTCGATGCCGCGCTGCAGGACGCGGTGCAGGCCGACGTCGGCTTCCTGAAGACGCTGCGCGGCGCGGGCTTCCAGTTCGCCGGCGGCGACATCGACGATCCGAAGACGCTCGGCAACGGCGCCGGCATCGGCCTGCGCAAGGAAGACGCCGACCTGAAGGCGAAGATCAACCAGGCGATCGCCGACATGCTGAAGGACGGCACCTACAAGAAGATCGAGAAGAAGTACTTCACGTTCGACGTCTACGGCGGCTAATCGCATGGCGGCGCGCCCGGCTCCGGCCGCGGCGCGCCGCACGCCTTTCTGGAGTGGAGACGCTCACATGTTTTTCCATGGATTTGGCCCGCTGCTGTGGGCCGGTACGGTCGAGACCGTGAAGCTCGCGGTGCTGTCGCTGGCCGCGTCGCTCGTGCTGGGGCTCGCCGGCGCGGCCGCGAAGCTGTCGGCGAACCGTGTGCTCGCATCGGTCGGCACGTTCTATACGACGCTGATTCGCGCGGTGCCCGACCTCGTGCTGATGCTGCTGCTGTTCTACGGGATGCAGATCCTGCTGAACGACGTGACCGACGTGCTCGGCTGGGACCAGATCGACATCGACCCGTTCGCGGCCGGCGTCGTGACGCTCGGCTTCATCTACGGCGCGTATTTCACCGAGACGTTCCGCGGCGCGTTCCTGTCGGTGCCGCGCGGCCAGCTCGAAGCGGGCTTCGCATACGGGATGAGCGGCTGGCGCGTGTTCCACCGCATCCTGTTCCCGCAGATGATGCGCTTCGCGCTGCCGGGCATCGGCAACAACTGGCAGGTGCTCGTGAAGGCCACCGCGCTGGTGTCGATCATCGGCCTGGCGGACGTCGTGAAGGCGTCGCAGGATGCGGGCAAGAGCACGCTGAATTTCTTTTTCTTCACGCTGGCGGCGGGTGCGATCTACCTCGCGATCACGACGGTGTCGAACGTCGTGCTGCACCACCTCGAGAAGCGTTATTCGGTCGGCGTCCGGAGGCTTGCACTGTGATCGAGATCCTCAGCCAGTACTGGCAAAGCTACCTCTACACCGACGGCTACCGCTTCAGCGGGCTTGCGATCACGCTGTGGCTGCTGGTCGTGTCGATCGCGCTCGGCTTCGTGCTCGCGGTGCCGCTCGCGATCGCGCGCGCGTCGAGCAATCGCTGGGTGTCGGGGGCCGTGTGGTTATACACGTACGTGTTTCGCGGCACGCCGCTCTATGTGCAGCTGCTGATGTGCTACACGGGCATCTACAGCCTGCAGGTCGTGCACGATCACGTGCTGCTCGACAGCTTCTTCCGCGATGCGATGAACTGCACGCTGCTCGCGTTCACGCTGAACGAGTGCGCGTATGCGACGGAGATTTTCGCGGGCGCGATCAAGTCGACCGCGGCGGGCGAGGTCGAGGCCGGGCTCGCCTACGGGATGTCGCGTTTCAAGCTGTACACGCGGATCATCCTGCCGTCCGCGCTGCGCCGCTCGCTGCCGAGCTACAGCAACGAAGTGATCCTGATGCTGCACGCGACCACGCTCGCGTTCACCGCGACCGTGCCCGACATCCTGAAGGTCACGCGCGACGTGAACTCGGCCACGTACATGTCGTTCCAGGCATACGGGATCGCGGCGGTGATGTACGCGGTGGTCGTCTTCGCGCTCATCTGGGCGTTCCGCAAGCTCGAGGCGCGCTGGCTCGCATTCCTGTCGCCCCGCGGTCATTAACGCATTCACGCATTCGCGCATTCGTAAGGAAACACAAGCATGTACAAGCTCATCGTCGAGGACCTGCACAAGAAGTTCGGTGACAACGAAGTGCTGAAGGGCGTCTCGATGCAGGCGAAGGCCGGCGACGTGATCAGCATCATCGGGTCGAGCGGCTCGGGCAAGAGCACGTTCCTGCGCTGCATCAATTTTCTCGAGCAGCCGTGCTCGGGGCAGATCACGATCGGCAGCGAGGCGATCCAGACCACGCGCGACAAGCACGGCGCGCTGCGCGTGGCCGACCAGAAGCAGCTGCAGCGCATGCGCACGAAGCTCGCGATGGTGTTCCAGCACTTCAACCTGTGGGCGCACATGACGGTGCTGGAGAACGTGATCGAGGCGCCGATGGCGGTGCTCGGGCTCGGCAAGGACGAGGCCGTGTCGCGTGCGCGCAAGTATCTGGAGAAGGTCGGGCTGCCGGCGCGGGTCGAGGGGATGTATCCGTCGCACCTGTCGGGCGGGCAGCAGCAGCGCGTCGCGATCGCGCGGGCGCTGGCGATGGAGCCGGAAGTGATGCTGTTCGACGAGCCGACGTCGGCGCTCGACCCCGAGCTCGTCGGCGAGGTGCTGAAGGTGATGCAGAAGCTCGCCGAGGAAGGCCGCACGATGGTCGTCGTCACGCACGAGATGGGGTTTGCGCGCAACGTGTCGAATCACGTGATCTTCCTGCATCAGGGGCGGATCGAGGAGCAGGGGCAGCCGCAGGAGATTCTCGTCAACCCGAAGAGCGAGCGGTTGGGGCAGTTTTTGTCGGGGCGGTTGAAGTAGCGCAGGCGGTCGCGCGGCGGATGCGTCGTTGTTCCCCGCCGCGCTATAATCCGCGCCATGAAACTCCTCCGGACCTTCATCCTCCTGCTGCTTTGCGCGGTGCTGCCCATCAGCGGGCTGGCTGCGAGCGGCTTGACCGGAGAATGTCCGATGCAGCATTCGATGTCCGGGGCGGGCGACGCGGCGATGTCCGTCGACATGCCCGGCTGCGAGTCGATGAAGTCGACATCGACGTCGCCTGACAAGGCGAAAGCCAAGGGCACGCTCTGCAAGGCGACGGCCCAATGCCAGTTCGGCAGCCTCTACCATCCGGCCCCGCGGGCCGACATCAGCCGCCCGGCCACGTTCGCCGGCCCGGTCGTGTTCCACTACACCCAGTCTCTGCCGAACCGCGACCCGAACGGGTTGTGGCGACCTCCGCGTCTCAGCTGATCCCAATCTGACAGGTTTACCGCGCTCGCGGTGAGGTTCGTCCTATGCCAGGACGTGGAATCCCTTTGGGATTTCGCCGTTGGGGTTAGATCATGCCAATCATGTCTGGCACGCCGCTGCGCCGGCGTGCCCGTTGGCGCGCGCGCACGCTGTGCGCGGCGCTCCTTGTCGCGGGCGTCGCACATGCCGAGCCCGCGCCTTTCACGCTCGACGCGGCATTGCAGTCCGCGACCGACCGTTCCACGTCGATGGAGGCCGCCCAGGCTTCCGTGCGCGCCAGCTCCGAAGCGGCCGTCAAGGCCGGCCGCTTGCCCGACCCGATGCTCAAGGCGGGCATCGACAACCTGCCGGTCAACGGCCCGCAGCGCTTCACCGTCGGCCAGGATTTCATGACGATGCGCCGTATCGGCATCGAGCAGGAATGGGTGTCGGGCGACAAGCGGCGATTGCGTTCAGCGCTCGCCAGCGAACGGGTCGGCCGCGAGCGTGCCGGCTATCTGATGCAGCTCGCGACCGTGCGCCAGCAAACCGCATCGGCGTGGCTGAACGCCGTCTATGCGAAGAAGGCGCTCGCATTGCAGCAGGCGCTGCTCGATCACATGACGCACGAGCTCGCCGCCACGCAGGCGTCGTATCGCGGCGCGCGGGCCAGCGCCGCCGACGTGGTGCAGGCGCGGGCCATGCTCGCGCAGGCGCAGGACCAGCTGCTGAAAGCGCAGCAGACCTACCGGACCGCGCTGATCGGCCTGTCGCGATGGACGGCCGTGCCCGTCGCCGACGTGGCCGGCGAACCGCCCGCGCCCGAATCCTATGTGCCGTCGCTGCCGCCGGATGAACTGCGGGCGGCGCAGCCGACGCTCGCGGCCGCCGCGGACGATATCGCGGTGGCGGAAGCCGATGCGGCGGTGGCCGACAGCGAGCGCCGCCCGAACTGGACGTGGGAGATCGCGTACCAGCAGCGGGGCGGCGCGTATTCGAACATGGTGTCGGTGGGCGTCACGATCCCGTTGCCGCTCGATCGCAAGAACCGCCAGAACCGCGACGTCGCCGAGAAAACCGAACTCGCGACCCGCGCGCGCCTGCTGTACGAGGACACGCTGCGGCAGGTTCAGGCCGACATCCGCACGCAGGCCGCGACGCTCGCGAGCGGCCGCGAGCGCATCGCGCAGCTGAGCACGACGCTGCTGCCGGCCGCCGACCAGCGCGTGCAGCTCGCGAACGCCGCCTACCGGGCCGGCACCGGCTCGCTCGCGGATACCTTCGCCGCGCGGCGCGCGCAACTGGAGGCGCAGCAGCAGGTGCTCGACCTCCGGCGCGACGTGTCGCAGACATGGGCCCAGCTCGAATACCAGGTCGTGCCGTCGACGATGGCCGCCGTCCAGTGAAGGAGAACACGATGATCAAGCAACCCCTGGCGCGCGTCGTCATGACGGTGTTCGCCGGCGCGGCGCTGCTCGGCGCGGGCTATGCCGTGGGCGTTCGCCACGCGTCTTCCGATGCGACGACGACACCGAACGCCACCGCCATGCCCGGCGACAACGTCGATCCGAAGACGGGGCGCAAGGTGCTGTACTGGCACGACCCGATGGTGCCGAACCAGCATTTCGACAAGCCGGGCAAGTCGCCTTTCATGAACATGCAACTGGAGCCCGTCTATGCGGATGACGGCGGCGGCGCCTCCGGCATCAAGATCGACCCGGGTCTTCAGCAGAACCTCGGCATTCGCTATGCGACCGTGCGCCGGCAGGACACGGCGAGCGGATTCGATGCCGTCGGCACCACGCAGTTCGACGAGTCGCGTGCCGACGTCGTACAGTCGCGCGTGACCGGCTATATCGACCGGCTGTATGCAAGCGCACCGATGCAACGCGTCGCGAAGGGCGCGCCGATCGCGTCGCTGTTCGTTCCGGAATGGCTCGCGCCGCAGGAGGAATACCTCGCGCTCAAGCGTGGCGGCATGGACAGTGGCCTGCTCGACGCGTCGCGCGCGCGGATGCGCGCACTGTCGATCCCCGACGGCATGATCGCTGCGCTGGACCGCACCGGCAACGCGCAAACGCACATCGTGCTGACGGCGCCGGAAGCGGGCGTCGTCAGCGAACTGAACGTCCGGAATGGCGCGATGGTCGCGCCCGGGCAGACGCTCGCGAAAATCTCGGGCCTGTCGACGCTCTGGCTCATCGTCGAGATTCCGGAAGCGCTCGCGCTGAACGCGAAACCCGGCATGACGGTCGACGCGACGTTCTCGGGCGACCCGACGCAGCATTTCATCGGGCGAATCCGCGAGATCCTGCCGGGTATCAGCACCACGAGCCGCACGCTTCAGGCGCGCCTGGAGATCGACAACGCCGCGCTCAAGCTGACGCCCGGCATGCTGATGCGCGTGCGCGTCGGCGGACAGAAGGCCGTGTCGCGGCTGCTGGTGCCGTCCGAGGCGGTCATCACGACCGGCAAGCGCTCGGTCGTCATCGTGAAGAACGGCGACGGTCGCCTTCAGCCGGCATCGGTGACGGTCGGCAACGACGTCGGCAACGAAACCGAAGTGCTGAGCGGGCTGAACGACGGTGACACGGTTGTTGCATCCGGCCAGTTCCTGATCGATTCCGAAGCGAGCCTGAAGTCGGTGCTGCCGAGGCTGGCAGGCGGCATGGGGGCGAGCGCAACCGAGACGGCATCCGCATCCGCTTCGCAGACCTACGAAACCACCGGCAAGGTCGAGAAAGTGACTACCGCGGACATCACGTTCTCGCATCAGCCGGTCCCGGCACTCGGTTGGGGCGCGATGACGATGACGTTCAACAAGCCGGCACCCAACGCTTTCCCGGACGTGAAGTCAGGACAGACGGTTCACTTCGTATTCAAGCAAACGGACGACGGCTACCAGCTGACGAAGGTCGAACCGAGCGGAGGCGCCCAATGATCGCGCGCGTCATTCGCTGGTCGATTCGCAACCGCTTCCTCGTGCTGCTCGCGACGCTGCTGGTGACGGCATGGGGCATCCATTCGCTGAAGCAAACGCCGCTCGATGCGTTGCCGGACCTGTCGGATACCCAGGTGATCATCAAGGCGTCGTATCCGGGCAAGGCGCCGCAGGTGATCGAGGATCAGGTGACCTACCCGCTGACGACGACCCTGCTCGGCGTGCCCGGCGCAAAAACCGTGCGCGCGTATTCGTCGTTCGGCGATGCGTTCGTCTACGTGCTGTTCGACGACCGCACCGACCCGTACTGGGCGCGCTCGCGCGTGCTCGAATACCTGAACCAGGTGCAGAGCCGCCTGCCGCAGGGCGCGACGGTGTCGCTCGGGCCCGATGCGACCGGGGTTGGCTGGGTCTACGAGTACGCGCTCGTCGACCGCACGGGCCAACACGATCTCGGCCAGCTGCGCGCGCTGAACGACTGGTTCCTGAAGTTCGAGCTGAAGGCGGTGCCCGACGTCGCCGAGGTCGCGAGCCTCGGCGGCATGGTGCGCCAGTATCAGGTCGTGCTCGACCCGGACCGGCTGCGCGCATACGGCATCACGCAGGCCGCGGTGGCCGATGCGCTCGGCAAGGCGAACCAGGCATCCGGCGGCTCGGTCGTCGAGCTTGCCGAGTCGGAGTACATGGTGCGTTCGTCCGGCTATCTGCGCTCGCTCGACGATTTCCGCCACGTCGTGCTGCGCACGAACGACGCCGGCACGCCGGTGCTGCTCGGCGATGTCGCGCGCGTGCAGATCGGGCCGGAGATGCGGCGCGGCATTGCGGAGCTGAACGGCCAGGGAGAAGTCGCGGGCGGCGTGATCGTGATGCGCTCGGGCAAGAACGCGCTGACCACCATCGACGCGGTGAAGGCGAAGCTGGCCGATCTCGGACGGTCGCTGCCGCCCGGTGTCGAGGTCGTCACGACCTACGATCGATCGCAGCTGATCGAGCGCGCGGTGGGCAACCTGAAGGACAAGCTCGTCGAGGAGTTCGTCATCGTCGGGCTCGTCTGCGCGGTGTTCCTGTTTCACCTGCGCAGCGCGTTCGTCGCGATCCTGTCGTTGCCGCTCGGCGTGCTCGCCGCGTTCATCGTGATGCGCTATCAGGGCGTGAATGCGAACCTGATGTCGCTCGGCGGCATCGCGATCGCGATCGGCGCGATGATTGATGCGGCGATCGTGATGATCGAGAACGCGCACAAGCACCTGGAAGCGTTCGCGCATCGGTTTCCCGACACACGGATGACCGCCGCGCAGCGCTGGGAACTCATCGCGACGTCGGCCGCCGAGGTGGGGCCGGCATTGTTCTTCTCGCTGCTGATCATCACGCTGTCGTTCGTGCCGGTGTTCTCGCTGGAAGGGCAGGAAGGCAAGCTGTTCTCGCCGCTCGCGTTCACGAAGACCTACACGATCGCGGCGGCGGCCGGGTTGTCGGTCACGCTCGTGCCGGTGCTGATGGGCTACCTGATCCGCGGCCGGATTCCACACGAGCACGCCAATCCGATCAACCGCGTGCTGATCCGGCTGTACCGGCCGTTGCTGGACGCGACGCTGCGCCGGCCGTGGTTCGCCATCGGCGTCGCCGTCGTCGCACTGGTGCTGACTGCGGTGCCGATCGCGCGTCTCGGCGGTGAATTCATGCCGCCGCTCGACGAAGGCGACCTGCTGTACATGCCGACCGCGCTGCCGGGCATCTCGGCGGCGAAGGCGAGCGAGCTGCTGCAGCAGACCGATCGCCTCATCCAGACGGTGCCCGAAGTCGCGACCGTGTTCGGCAAGTCGGGGCGGGCCGATACGGCGACCGATCCCGCGCCGCTCGAGATGTTCGAGACGACCATTCGCTTCAAGCCGCGCGATCGATGGCGGCCGGGCATGACGCCCGAGAAGCTGATCGACGAACTCAATCGCACGGTGAAGGTGCCGGGGCTCTCGAACGTGTGGGTGCCGCCGATCCGCAACCGGCTCGACATGCTGTCGACGGGCATCAAGACGCCGGTCGGGGTCAAGATTTCCGGGCCGGACCTGACGCAGATCGACCGCATCGCGACCCAGGTCGAAGCGGCCGTGAAGCGCGTGCCGGGCGTGACGTCGGCGCTCGCGGAGCGGCTGAACGGCGGCCGCTACATCGACGTCGACATCGACCGCCTCGCCGCGGCGCGCTACGGGCTGGCCGTTGCGGACATCCAGTCGGTGGTGTCGTCGGCGATCGGCGGCGAGAACGTCGGCGAGGTGATTGCCGGCCGCGAACGCTTTCCGATCAACCTGCGCTATCCGCGCGAGATACGCGACTCGCTCGAGAAGCTGCGTGCGCTGCCGATCGTCACCGAGCGCGGCGCGCAGCTCCGGCTCGGCGACGTCGCGAACGTGACGATCGCCGACGGCCCGCCGATGATCCGCAGCGAGAACGCCCGGCTGTCCGGTTACGTGTACGTCGATATCCGCAACACCGACCTGCGCTCGGCGGTCGACGCGATGCAGCGGGCCGTGGCGCGGGAGGTCCGCCTGCCGCCCGGTTATGCGATCGCGTGGTCGGGGCAGTTCGAGTACCTGGAGCGGGCGGAGGCCAAGCTGCGAACGGTGATTCCCGTGACGCTCGCCGTGATCTTCGTGCTGCTGTTCCTGACCTTCGGCTCGGCCGCGGACGCGTTGCTGCTGATGTCGACGGTGCCGTTCGCGCTGGTCGGCGGCTTCTGGCTGATCTGGCTGCTGGGCCATGCGGTGTCCGTCGCGACGTCGGTCGGCTTCATCGCGCTTGCCGGCGTGGCGGCCGAATTCGGCGTCGTGATGCTGCTGTACCTGAAGGGCGCGCTCGATCGGCGGCTCGCGAGCGGCGAACCGCTCACCGAGGCGCTGCTGCTCGACGCGATCCGCGAAGGCGCGGTGCTGCGCGTGCGGCCGAAGGCGATGACGGTTGCCGTCGTGCTGGCCGGCCTCATGCCGATCATGGTCGGGCACGGCGCCGGCTCGGAGGTGATGCAGCGCATCGCGGCGCCGATGGTCGGCGGGATGGTGACGGCGCCGCTGCTGTCGATGTTCGTGATTCCCGCCGCGTGGTTCCTGTTGCAGCGACGTCGTGCGGTGCATGCCGACGCCGCCCGTTTTACCGATGCAGTTCCCGCCGGCACGCAGGTGCCGGTTCAACCTACTGGAGAAACTCAATGAAGAAACTGATCGTGGTATCCGTCGCGTTGGCTTGCGTGCTGGCAGCGCCGGCATTCGCCGGCAATGACATGGCCGGCATGGACATGTCGTCGAAGCCGTCCGCGATGAAAGCGGCGCCGGCGCATGCGCTGACCGACGCCGAAGTGCGCAAGGTCGATCCCGCGACCGGCATGATCACGCTGAAACACGGCGCGCTCGACAACGTCGGCATGCCCGCGATGACGATGGCGTTCAAGGCGAAGGACGCAGCGATGGTCCGGCAGGTGAAGGAAGGCGACAAGGTCAGGGTGCGGGTCGAGGAAGTGGGCGGCACGATGACGATCGTGAGGCTGGAGAAGCGCGCGGGGTGAGGTGGTGATGGCAGGCGCGCGGGGTGCGCCTGCATGCTTGTTTCAAATCGTCCCTCACCCTATACTCGCCGAGCTCGCGCTGGGATCAAACACTTGTTGCGCTCTCGCTCATGCGACAGACCTCAAGTGCCCAGACGCCAAAGAAATGAAAGGCCGCCTCGCGCGGCCTTTTGCTATTCCGGGCCATCCAGCCGTTTGTTTTTCGCGGATAGTCATCAAATCGCGCCATCAAGTCGACAACGCCCCCGTCGCCTCCGCACTGCCCGCCGCTCGCGCATCGAGCAGCGCTCGCAGCGTCACAAACTGCGTGCCCACCGCATCGCCTTTCGCATCCACCGTACGATCGTATGGCTCGTTGTCGTGGATCGTCGCGCGTACGAGCGGATAGATCTGCGTTTCCCAGCGATTGCCGTTGAATACCCCATAGTGCCCGACGCCCGTCTGCACATGATGCGTCTTCAGATACGACGGCAGCCCCGAACACAGCTCCTGCGCGGCAACGGTCTGGCCGACCGCGCAGATATCGTCCTTCTCCCCTTCGACCGTCAGCAGCGCCGTGCGATGAATCGCGGCCGGCTCGACGAGCCGCCCGCTCACCGTCAGTTCGCCGCGCGCGAGCGCGTACTGCTGGAACACCTTCTCGACGGTTTCCAGATAGAACTCCGCGGTGAGATCGGCCGTCGCGAAGTATTCGTCGTAGAAGTGCCGCAGCGCATCGGCTTTCGCGGGGTCGCCCTTCGCGCGCTCGTAATACAGGTCGGAAAACGACGACGCATGCCGCTCCGGATTCATCGACATGAACGCGCCCACCTGCACGAAGCCCGGATACACGCGCCGCTGCGCGCCCGGAAAACCCGGCGGCACGACGCTGATCAAATGCCGCGCGAACCAGTCGATCGAGTGGCTCGTCGCGAGCATGTTGACCTTGGTCGGATTGACGCGGCAATCGATCGGGCCCGCCATCAGCGTCAGGCTCGCGGGCTGGGCCGGATCACCGCCGGCGGCCATCAGCGCGACCGCCGCGAGCGCGGCGACGGTCGGCTGGCAGATCGCCAGCACGTGCGCATCGGGGCCGATATGGCGGATGAAATCGATCACGTGCTCGACGTATT
The DNA here is from genome assembly GCF_039848545.1 of Burkholderia stagnalis. Classification (NCBI taxonomy): domain Bacteria; kingdom Pseudomonadati; phylum Pseudomonadota; class Betaproteobacteria; order Burkholderiales; family Burkholderiaceae; genus Burkholderia; species Burkholderia stagnalis. Next base: position 2,148,713 of record NZ_CP156686.1, on the reverse strand, counting down.
CGTCGAAACCGAAGCGCCCGGCCCGCAGCGGAATGTCGCGCGGGTTGTGCCAGTCGGTGATGTAGACGTCGTGCTCGGCGAGCATCGTGCGCACCGTGCCGCGCAGCAGCGTCGCGAAATGCCCGGACATCGGCGCGACGATCAGCACGCGCGGCTGCCGCGCGACCGGCTTCGTCTTGCGAAAGTGCAGCAGCGTGCCGAACGGCGTGCCGGCCGCCGCGTGCTCGACCACCGGCACCGTGTCGCCGTCCACGACAACCGCGTCGATGCCGAACGGCGGGCGGCGATGCGAGAACGCGCAGCATTCGAGCAGTTCGCACAACGCATCGAGCATGCGGCCCGGTGGCGTGGACGTCGCGGGCGGCCACATCGACATCGACAGGCGCGTGCACGAAGCCCACGCACGCGCCGGGCGCGTGCATTCGGCCATCCACTGATAAAACGGGTACGCAAGCAAATTCATGGTTTCGCGCCTCGCGGTGCGTTGAGCGAGGCAAGCCGTGTGCCAGTTGGCGGCTGGCACGCGCGTTGCACGCTGCACGGGGCGAGACGGCGTGTGCAGCAGCCTGCCCGCGGACAGCCGCGTGCGGTGCGACGCAATACGTTTCAGCGGTGCAACGCGCGGCGGCGCTGCGCCGGGCCGGCGCATGCACCGCACAGCAATGGTGCGGCGCATGCGGTGCGGTGGACGTTTTCGGTGCACGTGCACCACAGGCAACCTCAGGGGGCGATATGAATTCCGCAGACGAAACCACGCTGACGATCAGCAGCCGGAACTACTCGTCGTGGTCGATGCGCGGCTGGCTGCTCGCGAAGCTGAGCGGCCTGCCGTTCGACACGGTGATGGTGCCGATCGACGCCGCGTCGCGCGCCGAGCTGCTGCTGCTGTCGCCGTCGATTCTCGTGCCGTGCCTCACGCACGAGGGCAGCAAGGTATGGGACACGCTGGCGATCGCGGAGTACCTGAACGAGATCCGGCCCGACGCGCGGCTGCTGCCGCAGGCGCGGCACGCGCGCGCCCATTGCCGCTCGATCTGCGGCGAGATGCATTCGGGCTTCAGCGCGCTGCGTTCCGCGCTGCCGATGAACCTGCGCGCGCACTTCCCGAACTTCCGCATCTGGTCGCGCGCGCAGCACGACATCGAGCGGATCGTGACGATCTGGCGCGAATGCTTCGCACAATATGGCGGGCCCTGGCTGTTCGGCGAGATCGGCGTGGCCGACGCGATGTATGCGCCGGTCGTCATGCGCTTCCTGACCTACGACGTGAAGCTCGAACCCGATATCGCCGAGTACTGCATGCGCGTGCTCGCGCAACCGTTCGTCGCGGAGTGGATCGACGCGGCGAAGGCGGAGCAGGAGGATATCGACGAACTCGACATGGAGTTCTGAGCGAACGCATGCAGGCAGCGGATGCAAGCACGCCATGCATGTCGCATCGATCATGTTTCATGGGTGCAACGTCGCGTTCAAATATCGAATGAATGGCGTCTGCTCAGGATGCGCTTAAATCGGAGGAATCGAACACGCCACGCACACTCCCGTCACAGCGGCCCTCGCACGCGAAAGGGGTAAATCCCGCGAGTGCTGTGCCGATAAAGCAGATCCAGTGACTGGGAGTGAAACAGTGAAGCCGTTTGTCATCTTTCTTGTCGCAGCCGCGCTGACCGGCTGCGCCCAACTTCAAAGCGGCCGCCCGGACGTGAATGCGCGCAACGACGCATCGTCCGCGTCGACGGCGCTCGTCGATTTCGTCATCCCCGCCGATGCGCTCGGTGCGCGCGACCCGCAACTGACCGCCGTGCTCGCGAAAGTCGGCGCGCTGGCGGCCAGACAATCGCAACCGATGACGATTCGCGTGGCCGCGCTGCCGCAGGATTTCGGCTACCTGAACCAGTCGATCCGGCGCGGCATGCCGTCGCAGCGCGTCGCGTCGGTGCGCGTCGAGAACGTCGCGGCCGGCAGTTGCAAGCCGTACAGCGTTCAGCTCGGCCCGACGCAGTGATGGGAGATCTCGCGATGCTACGACTGTCGATCTTCTGTTCGGCCCTGCTCGCATGCGGCGCGGCCTTCGCGGCTCAGCCGGCCGACGGCGCGCCGTCCATGGCGGCTGCGTCCAACCAGGTGTTTCCGCCGCTGCCGCCGTTTGCGTCGCTGCCGCCGGGCGCGGGCGGCGACGACGACGTGCCCGCGCCGGCCGCCGGCGTGCGCCACGGGAAGAAGCTCCGCCATGCGCCGCCCGCGAAGAAAGCGCCGGCGGAATTCCAGGTGCGCATGGTCGTGACCGACGCGTCGCGCGCGGCGCTGGCCGCCGTCGACAAGAAGCTCGACGAGGCGCTCGACAAGAGTGCGCGTGAACGCCGCCCGGCCGGGAATGGCGCGGCCGCGCTGGCGATGTCGCAATGAAGCGGCTCGATCGAATCAAGGGGCATGCGATGAAGAACGTCCTGGCGGCATCGATGCGGTTCGGCTGGATGGAATGGCTGCTGTTCGCAATGCTGCTCGCCGCAGCCGTCGTGACGCCCGCGCATGCGGCCGATGCCAAACCCGACGACGCGTGCTTCGAGCACGCGGCCGGCTACCAGGGCGTCAACCCGCAAATCCTGCGGGCGATCGCGTGGTACGAATCGAAGGGCAACCCCGGCGCCGTGCATCGCAATGCGGACGGCAGCATCGACGTCGGCCAGACCCAGATCAACTCGGTGCACTTCGGCGAGCTGCGCCGCTACGGCGTGCCGCCGGGCGCGCTGCGCGATGCGTGCGTGAACATCTACGTCGCCGCGTGGATGCTGAAACGCAAGATGGTCCGCTACGGAAACACGTGGCAGGCGATCGGCGCGTATCACTCGGAAACGCCGCACCTGCGGGACGAATACGCACGCAACATCCATGCGGTGCTCGTGTCGTGGGGCGTGCGCGAGTGAGCGGCGGAAGGCCACGTGTGAACACGTGGCTGAAGGCATTTCGTAACTTGACGTTCGATTCACGAGTCAACCCGACCGATGCGTGCATTGCGCCGCGACGTCTCGTTTTCCCCGATGAACCGCGCGCCATCTGCCGCGCAAACGATACATATCAAGCTTCGGCCACGGCCGCGCTGCGCGCCGTTAAAGAACCGTGTTTCCGATGTCGTAAACGGAAGCACGGGGAACGGCTGTCGACCCACGTCCGAAACGTGCGGCGCAGTCGAACAAGTAAGTCAGCGCTGCAGGGGGAACATCGTGAATCGTCAACAGTCGTGGTCGCGCACAGCGGCACCCGGCGAAGTCATCTATTCGGAAGGGTTCGGGGGAGAGGCGGTCATCTATCTGATCGCGGACGGCAAGGTCGAACTGTCGGCCCGCTGCGACGACAAGAAAGTCGTCGTCGCGACCCTCGGCCGCGGGGAGTTTTTCGGCGAGTCGGCGCTGCTCGCCTCCGAGCCGCGCGGCCATACCGCGAAGGCGCTCAGCTTCTGCCAGCTCACGGTCGTGCCGGCGAGCATGCTCGACGAGGAAATCGAGCGCGTGTCGGCGCTGCTGCGCCACATCGTGCGAACCCTCGTGCGCCGCGTGAAGCGCAAGGACGATCTGCTCGCCACCTACACGCATGCCGATTTCCTGCCGGGCGTGCTCTCCTATGCACACGTGCTCGCGCTGATGGCCGGCGGCGAGCGGCGCGGCGGCGACGACGCATGGGCGCGCCGGCCGATGCAGATGCAGGCCGAGCAGGCGGCGGTGCCGCTCGCCGACGTCATCAAGAAGTGCCGCGCGATCGCCGGCCATTCGCGTCCGCACGTGATGGCGATGCTGCGCCGCATGGAGAAGCTCAATCTCGTCACGATCGAGGCCGCGCAGGGCGAGCAGCTCGGCGGCGCGTCAAGCGACTACGCGGCGTCCGCCGATGCGCGCCAGGTCGTCACGTTCGACGCCGCGCGCATCACCGATCGCGCGCAGCAGGTCGCGGATCACGAGCTCGACCTGTCGATCAACAGCGAACTCGAGCTGATCGAGCTTGCCGATCTGGAATCGCTGATCGGCGTCGAGAAGAAGCTGCTGCTCAGCAAGCTGTCGCATGGCGAGATCGCGGAGGACGTGTTCGCGTTCCGCAAGTCGAAGGTGCTCAGCTACGTCGAGCAGAAGGGCGTCGCGTACTTCTCGCGGCGCACCGTGCGGCGCGGCGAGATCGCCGCGCTCGAGGATCTGGCGTGGGTCGACCAGCGCACGCTGTTCGAGGTCGTCAGCGCGTTCGATACGTACGACCTCGCGAAGCTGATCGCGAGCACGGACGACCTGTCGGTGGTCGACCGGCTGTTCTCGGTGATGACCGAGACGCGGCGCAACGAGGTGTCGTGGGTCACGCGCCGCGATCTCAAGCTCGACCCGGTGGAAGTCGGCGATATCGAGCAGCGTTTGCTGGACGCGGTGCGCGCGCTGAAGGCGCCGGCCGCGGCGGCCGTGCCGGTGCCGGATTCCGCGGCTTGAGCGCAAGCGTCGCGACGACGCACTGACGACGATGCCGGCTGCCGAACGCGCGCAGCCGGCCGGAGAAAGACATGGATCTGTTGACGCTGTTCGGTGTGGTATTCGGTGGCGCGGCCATCGTGTTCGGCTTTTCGCTCGAAGGGGGGCATTTCTCGACGCTGTTCCAGTTCGAGGCGCTGGTGATCGTGCTGGGCGGCACGCTCGGCGCGGTGATGATCCAGAACACGTGGGCGCGGTTCTTCGATGCGGTGAAGCAGTTGCGGCTCGCGTTCGTGCAGGCGCGGCAGGTCGACCGGCAGAGCCTGTCCGACCTGCTCGAGTGGGGCGATCGCGCGAAGCTGAACGGCTTGCTGGCGTTCGAATCGATGGATGTCAGCGGCATTCACCCGTTTGCGCGGCGCGGGCTGGAACTGCTGGCGAACGGCGTGTCGACGGCCGTGCTGGAGGATGCGCTGCAGCGCGAGCTCGATGCGTACGAGCGCAGCCACATGGCGGCCGCGCGCGTGTGGCAACAGGCGGGCGGCTATGCGCCGACGTTCGGCATCCTCGGGTCGGTGATGGGGCTGATCCAGGTGACGAGCCATATTCTCGAACCCGCGCAGCTCGGGCCGGGGATCGCGCTTGCGTTCGTCGCGACGCTGTACGGGCTCGCGCTGGCGAACCTCGTGTTCCTGCCGCTGTACGGGAAGCTGCGCGCGCAGCTGGAGAGCGAATTGCGGTTTCGCAAGCTGTATCTCGACGGCTTGCTCGCGATCTCGCGCAAGGAGTCGCCGCATACGATCGAGACGCGCCTGACCGGCGACGTGCGCGGCCGCGCGGCCGAATCGCTGGCATGACGCCGCGGATAACGAACACGGGTTCCAGGCTATGCACGCGCAATCTGGCAGCAGGCGACCGGCGAGGGATGCCGCCGAACACGACGACGACGGCGACGGCGCGCAGTCCGGCCGCTGGCTGATTTCCTACGCGGATCTCGTCACCACGCTGATGGTGCTGTTTCTCGCGCTGTACGTGTTGCAGCTCGCGAAGTACAACGCGCTCGATGTGCGGTATCAGGCGCTGTCGCAGCAGGCGGCGGGGAAAGGGAAGGCGGGCGCCGCACAGGAGCAGGCCGCGCAGGCGTGGGCGTCTCTGCTGAAATCGTTGAAGGAGCAGGGGCAGGTGACGGTCGTGAACGCCGCGCATGGCGTGGAGATCGGCATCAACGCGAAGATCCTGTTCAATGTCGGGGATGCGCGGTTGCTGCCGGATGCGTCCGATGTGCTGGCGCGCATCGCGGGCGTGTTGAAGACGCATCCGGCGAGCAATATCCTCGTCGAAGGGCATACGGATAGCGTGCCGATCGCGACGGCGAAATACGAATCGAACTGGGAGCTGTCGTCGGCGCGGGCGGGGGCGGTCGTGCGGTATCTGGTCGAGCGGGGTGTCGAGTCGCATCGGCTGGCCGCGATCGGCAGGGCGGACAACCTGCCGCTGGTGGTCGGCGACGATGCCGCGGCGCGGGCGGCGAATCGGCGGGTGACGATACTCGTGCAGTATTGATGTGCAGGGAATTCCGCGCTGAAATGCGGTGATGAAGGACGGGCAGGGGGCGTCGATGAAAGTCGTGTTGTCCCGCAAAGGATTCGATTCGCAGTTCGGCGGCATGCCCAGCCCGATATTGCCGGATGGCCGTCTTGTCTCGTTGCCGATTCCGAGCGAGCGCGACGACGCCACGCTGGCGGATCTGGATTTCGCGGATGCAACGCTCGATCGGTTGATATCGGACGTGTCGGCCGGCAAGCATGGGCCGCAACGGCGTGTCCATTTCGATCCGGACCTGGGCGGAAGGCGCGGCGCCAACCTCGCGAACTGGCGCCCGGCGCTCGGGCAGACGGGTGCCGCGCAAAGCCATCTGCGCCGGCGCGGTGTTGCGGCGGGCGATGTGTTCCTGTTTTTCGGCTGGTTCCGGCTGACCGGGTATGTCGGCGGCACATGGCGCTACGTGCCGCGTGCGCCCGATCTGCACGTGCTGTTCGGATGGCTGGAAATCGATGAGGTCTGGCCGATCGTGACGCAGCGCGACGACGCGCTGCGGCGGCATCCATGGATCGCCGCGCATCCGCATGTCGTCGCACCGGACCGGTACACCGATCCGCGCAATACGCTCTATGTCGCGCGCGAGCGATCGGCGTATACGCAAACGAAGGCCGCGGGCGGCGGCCGATTTCCGTTGATGCACTCCGAACTGCAACTGACGTGCCCCGGGCAGCCGCGCAGCATCTGGCTATTGCCGCGCTGGTTCGCGCCCGATGGGCGCGAGCCGATGAGCTACCACGCGAATGCGAACCGATGGGCGATTCGGGAGGACGGGGTCATGCTCCGATCGGTTGCCAAGGGGCAGGAGTTCGTCATCGACGGCGCGCTTTATCCGGAGCTCGAGCCGTGGATGGCGGGGCTGATAAGGAGGCATGCATGAAGCTGCTCAAGTACGTCATGACAAGCGACTCGGGACTTGCGCCGAATCCCTATTTCGGCGTGTGTTCACTGGCGCTGTGTACGCCGAATCACATGAACGCCAAACTGAAGCCGGGGGACTGGATCGTCGGGCATTCGTGCAAGGCGACGGGACATCGCCTCGCTATCTGACTGCAATCGATCCGGAACCTGTGTGGCTCGATGGGGGCGCGGACGAGGATCCTGCTCGTACCGTGGTGTCGCGATGCACGCGTCGCGTGGCACGACCGCGCGGCAGCAAGCGAGGCTGCTGAGCGGGCAACGTGGAGGGTCACGGGCGCCTGCAGGCGACCACGATCCGCGCGGGCGGGATATTCGCCCAGACGACGGACGTCCCCGCGGTCACGAGGCCAGCGTGTCCGATCGCATGGCGTCCTGGCGGCCGGAGGTCGTAGGTGAACTGGATCATCACGCCATGCCCGGATAGCAGCTGGTGACATTGATCGACGATCGCGATCACGTCGCGCTGCGGCAGCGAGCGCAGCGGCAGGCATGAAACGATGGCGTCGATTTGCGCATCGTGCGGCAACAGCTTCGCGAGCCGTGTCGCGTCACCTTCCACGATCGCGACGCCGGGAAAACGGACCCGCAAATGTCGCACGAAAGCGGGAGAGCGCTCGATCACGATGAGGCGCTCCCGCGCGACGCCCTGGTCAAGCAGTGCTTGGGTCACCGCTCCCGTTCCACCGCCAAGCTCGATCACCAGTCCGTCTCCGGCCGGGACCGCACTGGCCAATCGGCTCGCGAGTTGGGGTGAACTCGGGCAGAGCGCGCCGACGGTGGCGGGGCGGCCGAGCCACTCGCGCAGGAACAGCGCAGGGATGCGGAAGGCGTTTGGCCAGATCATTGAGCCCCCTTGATCTGTCGTGCCGTCACACGGACCATCGCGGGTTGGGCACCCGGATCCTCGTATCGAGCCCGTGCCGAAAGAACCGGACTGGCAAGCGTGAGCGCAATGATCGTCTTTTTCATCGAAATCCTCGGAGATGAACAGGTCGAGCTGCGATGGCGACAGAACGGATTGTAGGAAACGAAGACTTAAGAGCAGGTGAAGGCTTCCGTGGAGGGGGCAATCATCTGCACTTTGGCGCAAGCGCCGCGTTAGCAAGTCGATCGATATCCCGGACGTGCTGGGATAGTGCGCCCGGACTCGATTCAGGGCAATGCGGGGAGATGCCGGGAGATCGGCGAGGTGGGCGACAGCGCGGAACGGATATTTGTGTGTTTTGACCCGAGTTCGGCTCAAGGGCCGCTTGCGGCTGCCGAGATAGCGTCGCTTGCCGATGACGGCGAAAGGGAAAATCCGGAAGTTCGAACTGAGCGCGCGATCGATTCGGAAGTTGACGAGTCGATCGCGCGCGACGTTCGGGCGCGCTGGGTTGCGCACGCCCGGGGGCTTCAGATGCGTTGGCTGTCTCGCACCGGGGTGTCGCCGTTAACCGCGCGTGTCGACCCAGTTGCGTGCCCAGCGTGACGAGTGCTGCAGCGCCTGTTCTTCGCTCGTGAAGTAATCGAGCGAATAGAACCGGTAGCGGCCTTCGGCACACGTGCTGCCGGTGCGTTCGAGCAGCAGGTTGGATGAATAACTACCGTCGGGCAAACGATGCGCCGAGGGTTGGACGGCATAGCCGTTGTATTGATGAATTTGTTTGTTTTGCATTTTAATTTTAATGATGTACGAGTGCGTGCGCGCCGTGCGAAACGTGCACGGGTGCGCCGATTCAAAGCCATTGCGAGCCGAATCCGAAGCAGTCGGAAAGCGAAAAAAAGGGGCGCTGCAGCCAGGGGGAGAGTGAAACGCAACGAGGCGTGTGGCGCTTGGCAAGCTGCTGAATGAACGGATGCAGCTAAGAGCGATCGCGCCAACTTTGGGAGACAACGCTCCGCGAGGGTGTCGCTGCAACCCGGCCTCCGTCGCGGGACGGCCGGGCCCTTCAAACGTTACAGCGGCGTGATGTTGGCCGCTTGCAGACCCTTCGGGCCTTGCTTCGTTTCGAAGCTCACCTTCTGATTTTCAGCCAGCGTCTTGAAGCCGTCGGCCCTGATTTCGGAGAAGTGCGCGAACAGGTCGTCGCCGCCCTTGTCCGGGGTGATGAAGCCAAAGCCTTTGCTGTCGTTGAACCACTTGACGGTACCGGTATCCATGAAGAATCCTTGATGAAAAAAATAGGAAATTTGCTCTGTTGAAGAGCGCGTGAAGCGTCAAGGAGGGAGAGGACAACGAATACCGCTGAGAGGCGAGCAATTGATGAACAGCAATCGAACTTCTTGAACTTCGGGTGACACACTAACCGCCGGGGCGTGTCGGCGTCAATCGTTATCTTGTAACTGTTTCACCAGACGGTCGGTTTTGAGGATGAAGCGATCCGGCCATGCCTGGCTGCGCGCCTTGCCTGGCATGGCGCGCAGGTTAGGCAGAGCCTTGAGCGGTCGTGGCGCTGAACGACCTGTGGCAGCCGGTCGCCCGTGCACACATGCGAGGACAGCTAACAGAGTGACCCCGTCCCGGGGCAGGTTTACGGAGCCAGCCGTTCGCCGATACACCGGCAATTGCGGCGCCACACGGACCGGAGCAACCGTGATGACCGCTCCACTCTGGCACCGACCCTTGGGATTATGATGACTCGATCGGCAGCCTTCGCTTGCGGCATGATTGCACGGCCTGTTCTGTCGGTTGGCCGGTGCCCGCTTGCAGGCGCTTCCCCGATGCATCTGCCGTAACACGAGGCGGCAATCTCTAGTGCCGCGACTGGGGCGAACCATGGATCAAGGCGGAGACTTTATCGTGCGCACCATGTCGGCCGGCGAGGTGGCCATGTCGGTCGAATGGGCGGCTGCAGAAGGGTGGAACCCCGGCCGACATGACCCGTACTGCTTCAGAGAAGCGGATCCGGCCGGTTTCTTCGTGGGCGTTTGGCGCGGCGATCCGGTCGCGTGCCTCGCCGCCATCGCTTATGACGAACGCTTTGGCTTCATCGGTCTCTACATCGTGAAACCCGGGTTTCGTGGCAAAGGCTTCGGCATGCGAATCTGGCAGCACGGCATGCGTTATCTTGGAGACCGCAACGTCGGTCTCGATGGTGTCGTCGCCCAGCAAGCGAACTACAGGAAGTCCGGGTTCCGCCTCGCGTACCGCAACATCCGCTATCAGGGGCGCGTGGACGGCATCGGGTGCGCGCATGTCGCGGCAGCGGCCGATGTGCCGTTCGAGCAGTTGCTTGCCTACGATCGCCAGTGCTTTCCTGCTGCGCGCGAGCGTTTCGTCTCCGTCTGGATCGCGCAGCCGGATGCCGTTGCGCTCGCTACGTTCGACGTCGGCCGTGTCGCCGGATACGGTGTGGTGCGCCGCTGCAAGGCGGGCTGCAAGATCGGCCCGCTTTTCGCGGATGACGCAAGCGTCGCCACCGGGCTGTTTCGCGCGCTGGCGGCGAGCATGCCCGGCGAGGTCATCGTGCTCGACGTGCCGGAAACGAATCCTGCGGCCGTCGCGCTGGCGGAACGACACGGCATGACGAGCGTCTTCGAAACCGCGCGGATGTACACGAAAGGCGCGCCCCCGATCGCGATCGATCGCGTGTTCGGGGTGACGTCGTTCGAGCTGGGGTGATGGGTCGGATGGGGCTGGGCGATTTCATCAATGCGTTGCATCGACGGGTTGAATCCGCAGCCGTGACCTGCAGTCCACTCGACGACAGATCGTCCACTCCGCCCGAATAACCGCCTGCACACCCCGTCACCTTCGCGGCGGAACGCACCGCCAGGTCACCGCCACGACCGTCAGAAACGCCACATACACAACCGCAAACACCCACCCCGGCAGATCGTAGTACATCAGGTTCCCCACCCAGCGCTGCACGAAGCCTTGCGGGCCTGATGCGCCAATACGCAGCCAGTCCTCCAGAACGGTGAGCGGGCACGGTACATCGAGCGCGGCGAGCGCTGCGACGATGCCGGTGGCTCCGAGATGCACGGTCCGGAATACGCGATTGCGCACCCAGCCAAGTTTGAACGCGGCCCCCACCCAGATCGCGCACAACCCGCCCACGATGAACAGCACGAGCAATGCGTGCAGCACGAGAACCGTATTGGCCAGCCAGATCATGATGTCCTTGGCGAGATTCAAGGAAGCCACACATCGATCGCCGCCCGATCAGTTGGCGTATGCTTGATCGTCGATACGTGATGGATGAAACCTCACGAACAGCGTATCGGAAAAGTCTGGAGCGGATGACGAATACGCCGATGATCGATCGAAGCACGGCTGCCGCGATCATGCTGCGTGTCGCCGTCGCGTGTCTGGTCGCATTCACAGGAGTCGCTGTCGTGCAGGACCGCCTCATCTATTTCCCCGAGAAAGCTGCGATCGACGACATCGTATCCAGCGAGCTTCGTGCGTGGCCATCGCAGGAAGATTTTCGCGGTCTGCTTGCCGAGTCGCCCGAATCCACTCGCGGCACGGTGATCGTTTTCCACGGCAACGCCGGCCATGCCGGCCACCGCGCGTACTACGTCGCAGCACTTGCTCGAATCGGGCTGCGCGTCATCCTCGCCGAGTACCCGGGCTATGGCCCGCGCGATGGCACGCCGAGCGAAGCGAGCCTGGTCGCCGACGCACAACAGACCATCGCAACCGCGCATCGCCAATATGGCGCACCGCTCTTGCTCATCGGCGAATCGCTCGGCGCAGGCGTCGCCGCAGCAGCAGGCGCGCACGAGCGCGACAAGATCACCGGCCTGCTACTCATCACGCCATGGGATTCCCTCGAGCACGTCGCCAGCCACCATTACCCGTGGCTGCCGGTGAAATGGCTGCTGCGCGACCGCTACGACAGCGCCGCGCATCTCGCGTCGTTCGGCCGTCCTGTCGTGGTGGCAGTCGCCGAGCGCGACAGCATCGTCCCTGCACGCTTCGGCGAAGCACTCTACGACGCGCTCGCCGATCCCAAGCGCCTGACGGTCATGAAGTCCGCCGAGCACAACGACTGGATCAGCGTGGTAGACGAAGCATGGTGGCGTCACGCGATCGGCTTCCTGCTCGCGCCCACCCATTGAAATATGAACCCCCGCCCCATCACCGCGAAGCCGCGACGCTTCTACATCCTCGACGCGAAGGACACGCCCGTCGAAGTCTTCGACCAGGGCGCGTGGTCGCGCTGGATGTCCGAGAACGAACTCGTCTTCCGGCGCACCGTACTCGACGAATCGGGCGTGACGATCACGACGCGCTTTCGCGGCATATCCGATGCGAAAACCGGCGATGCCTGGCTGTTCGTGACACGCATCGCCGGCGCGGAAGCGCCGGACATCCAGAGCTACGCGGCGCGTACGCTCGACCAGGCGCTGGATCAGCACGAACGCATGCTGCAGGCGATTCTCCGGAAGCTGACCGGAGGGTGATCGCCGTCGGCCGTCAATCGCCGATCGCGTGGCCGATCAGGCCGCCGGCCGCTGCGCCGCCGATCGTGCCCGCCGTGCTGCCGTGCGAGAGCTCGTGGCCGGCGACACCGCCTGCGGTCGCGCCGAGCACCGTGCCGCACGCGGCGAGCGTCAACAGGGAAAGACTGCAGAGCAAAACTTGCAACATCCTTTTCATCAGGGCACTCCTACCGATGGTTGGAACATGCCTGTTTGACGAGTGACGTTCAAAAAGTGTCCGACGCGTTTGTCACTGTGTGTTAGCGGATCCGACCCGATACCGATAGCGCAGCAGATGATCCGTGCCCGATTCGGACAACCGGACTTCCCCCGGCCGGCCCATCATCTGGCGCACGTTCGCATGCGCACGCGGCAGCGCGAGCACGTCGAACTTGCCGGATCGCGGGTCGAAACGCGCGAGCGCGTTGGCGCTCCATTCGCTGAGCCAGACGATGTCGCGCTCGTCGACGAAGATCGCGTAGGCATGCGGATCACGGCCGGGCAGGGGCCCGGAACAGATGGCATCATCGTCGGATTTGATACGGTTTCCGAATGAATGCACGGACGCCATGCTACGGCAACACCTCAATCGGAAAACGTCCCGTGACGTCCTTCCCCCGCGCTGAAGCGCGCGGCACCGGCAACCCCCTCGGCAAACACGACCGGCGCGCCATTCGCGCCTTCCCGGCGCAGCGCTTCCGCGAGCGGCAGGTTCCATTGCTCGTATGCCGAGCGTCGGTCCGCGAGCATGCATTGACGGGGAAACGCGGCGATCTGTCGGGCGATGCGCGTCGCATGCGCGAGCGCTTCGCCGTTCGGCGCGATGGCGTTGACGAGCCCCATGCCCTTGGCTTCCAGCGCGCCCACGGGGCGGCCGGTCAGGATCATGTCCATCGCGTGTCCCATGCCGACGACGCGCGGCAGCCTCACCGTGCCGCCGTCGATCAGCGGTATACCCCAGCGCCGGCAGAACACGCCGAATACGGCATCTTCTTCCGCGACGCGGAGATCGGCCAGCAGCGCGAGTTCGAGCCCGCCCGCGACCGCATGGCCGGCGACCGCCGCGATCAGCGGCTTCGACAATGCCATGCGGCTTGGCCCCATCGGGCCCGGGCCTTCGCCTGTCGGGTCGACGCTGTTGCGCAATGCCGGATCGCCGACGGCCTTCAGGTCGGCGCCGGCGCAGAAGTTGCCGCCGGCGCCCGTGAGGATCGCGACCGCGAGCGCGGCATCGGCCTCGAAGCGATCGAATGCTTCGCTGAGCCGCAACGCGGTGGGGCCGTCGACGGCGTTGCGCCGTTCAGGTCGGTTGAGGGTGATCGTGCAGATTGCGCCATCCGTCGCGTAAATCACGTCGTCCATCGTTTCCCCCTGGAAAGCCGGCATGTGCGTGCGCAACACGAGCGCGACACGCCGGCAAACATCGAGCGATACGCATGCCGGGCTTCATTGTGACGCAACGGTGGGGGCGATGTGCGATCTCACTGGTCGGGCTGACGCGTTCTACCGGAGGTGCGGCCGAGCGTTTCCTCCTGACACCGGCACGTTGAAGCCGATCGCTTGGGGCAGGCCGTCGGGTTTGGAATCGCCACGGTGTCGAGGAATGCCGGTGCGGGTAAACACCGGCTGCGGGACACGCGGCGAAATCGTTCGATGGAGTGTAGTGACGTGCCTCGGATCGAGGTATCGCAGATGCGTTCGGAGACCGGTTGCAAACGACACCGGTGCGACGCGCCTGATCATCGGGATCGAGACCATGCATACCTCTGCTCGAAGGTTTCTCGCGATCGGCCTGAGCGCCGTCGCGCTGTCGCTGGCCGGCGTGCCGTCGCATGGCCAGCAGGTCGTCAGGATCGGCGCATCGAGCCCGCTCACCGGCATCAGCGCGTCGAACGGCAAGGATCTCGAGAACGGTGTCCGGCTCGCGGTCGAAGAGGCGAATGCGCAGCACATCAAGCTCGGCGGCCAGGACGTCCGCTTCGAGCTCGATACGGTGGATGACCAGGGCGACCCGCGCATCGGCGTGCAGGTCGCGCAGAAACTGGTCGACGACGGGGTCGTGGCCGTGGTCGGCTACTACAACTCGGGGGTCGCGCTGCCGTCCGCGCCGATCTTCGCGAAGGCCGGCATTCCGCTGATCGATCCGGCGGCAACCAATCCGGCGATCACGCGTCAGGGGCTGAAGACGGTCTTTCGCATCATCGCGACCGACGCGCAGAATTCCGGCAATGCCGGCACCTACGCGGTCACCGTGATGAAGGCGCGGCGCATCGCGGTGATGGACGACCGCACCGCGTTCGGCCAGGGTGCCGTGGAGGAATTCAAGAAGGCCGTCGTTGCCGCGGGCGGGCGGATCGTCGCGGCCGAATACACGAACGACAAGGCCGTCGAATTCAATGCGCAGCTCACCAACATCAAGGCGGTGAACGCGGACCTGCTGTACTTCGGCGGCCTGGATAACCAGGCGGCGCTCCTCGTCAAGCGGATGAAGCAGCTCGGCATGCGGGTGCAGTTCGTCGGCAGTGGCGGCATCGCGGACAGCATCTTCCTCAACGTGGCCGGGCCAGCGGCCGAAGGCGCGATGGCGTGGGAATACGGGCGGCCGATCGACACGCTGCCGCAAGGCAAGGCGTTCGCGCAGAAGTTCAGGAAGCGCTTCGGCGTGGAGATGCTCACCTATTCGCCGTTCTCGTACGACTGCGTGCGGGTCGTGATCCACGCGATGCGGCAGGCGAATTCCGCGAAGCCGGCCGAGTTCCTGCCGGCGCTGCGTGCGACGCACTTCGAAGGCATCACAGGGCAGATCGCGTTCGACGCGAACGGCGATCTCGAGCACCCGACGTCGACCCTTTATCAGGTGAAAGGCGGGCGCTGGGCGCCGGTGACGACGATCGGCACCGAATGACGCGACGGCGATCGGGGCGGGTTTTTCGGCACGCGGACGCGGCGCATAATGACCGGATGCCGACGCTCGGCAGGGGAAGGGTGGCATGCACTGCGCAAACTGCGGATTCGACAACCTCGTCGGGGCCAGATTTTGCGAAGCGTGTGGCTCCCCGATGTCGCGCACCTGTCTGCAGTGCGGGCACGACGCGAGCCCCGCCGCGCGCTTCTGCAACGCGTGCGGCGCACCGCTTGCCGATACGGCCTCCGGCACACCGCCGCCACCGAGCCGGAAGCCGGCCACCGAGCTTTCTCCCGCACCGATCCACTACACGCCGCACCATCTCGCCGTACGCATCCGCGCCGAACAGGCCGCGATGGAAGCGCGCGGCGAAACCGCCGGCGAACGCAAGACCGTCACCGCGTTGTTCGCGGACATGGCGGGCTCCACCGCGTTGATCCACGACCTCGATCCGGAGGAAGCACATCGTCTGATCGAGCCCGTCGTCGCGCTGATGATGGAGGCGGTCCACTACTACGAAGGCTACGTCGCGAAGTCGCTCGGCGACGGCATCCTCGCGCTGTTCGGTGCGCCGATCGCCCATGAGGATCATCCGCAGCGTGCGCTGTTCGCGGCATTGCGGATGCAGCAGGCGATGCGGCGTCACGGCGATCGCATCCGTCTGGAGAAAGGCATTCCGCTGCAGATTCGCGTCGGCGTGCATACGGGCGAAGTGGTCGTGCGCTCGATCCGTACCGATGATCTGCATACCGACTACGATCCGGTCGGCCACACGATCCACATCGCGTCGCGCATGGAAGGCATTGCGGCGCCGTCGTCGATTCTCGTCAGCGATTCGACGCACAAGCTGGCCGAAGGCTATTTCGAGTTCAAGGCGCTCGGCGCGACGCAGCTCAAAGGCATTCCGGACCCGCTGTCGGTGTACGAAGTGCTGGGCCTCGGCGCGTTGCGCACGCGGCTGCAACTCGCCGCGCATCGCGGCCTCGCCCGCTTCGTCGGCCGCGATGCCGAGCTGGAGCACCTGCAGGATGCGCTGGAGCAGGTCAGGGCGGGGCATGGGCGGATCGTCGGCGTGCGCGGGGAGGCCGGCGTCGGGAAGTCGCGGCTGTTCCATGAATTCAAGGAGCGTTCGCGGCGCGGCTGCCTGCTGCTGGAGACGTTTTCGGTGTCGCACGGCAAGGCGTTCGCCTACCTGCCGCTGATCGAGCTGCTGAAGAACTACTTCCAGATCACCGCGCAGGACGATGAGCGGCGTTGCCGCGAGAAAGTCATGGGCAAGGTGCTGACGCTCGAACGCGGCTTCGAGGATCTCGTGCCTTACCTGCTGTACCTGCTCGGCATCGGCGAACCCGGTTCGGCGCTGTCGGAGATGGACCCGCGGATTCGTCGCGAGCGGACCTTCGATGCGATCATCCAGCTGCTCGCGCGCGAGAGCCGCGACCAGCCGGTCGAGCTGCTGTTCGAAGACCTGCAATGGCTCGATCGCGAGACGGAAGCATTCCTCGCGCACCTGAGCGAGCGCGTGCCGACCACTCGAATCCTGCTGCTCGTGAACTACCGGCCCGAGTATCGGCCCGTGTGGACGCGCGCAGGGCATGGCCTCCAGCTTCGTCTCGAACCGCTCGGCCCGGCGGAAGCACAGGGCCTGCTCGCGGCGCTGCTCGGCGACGATCCGTCGCTGACGCCGCTCAAGCGGCTGATCCTCGAGAAGACGGAGGGCAACCCGTTCTTCATGGAGGAGGTCGTGCAGACCCTGGCCGAGGAGCAATCGCTGCTCGGCGATCCGGGCCGCTACCGGGTCGGGCGCACGCCCGCCGCGCTGCATATCCCGACCACCGTGCAGGGCGTGCTGGCCGCGCGTATCGACCGGCTACCGGTCGCGGAGAAGGAACTGCTGCAAACGCTCGCGGTGATCGGCAAGGAGTTTCCGTACAGCCTGATCCGGCGTATCTGCGGCGGCGAGCCCGCGCATACCGACGACGATCTGCGTCGGCTGCTCGCGCATCTGGAAGCCGCGGAATTCATCTACGAGCGGCCGGCGTTTCCGGAGGTCGAGTATTCGTTCAAGCACGCGCTGACGCAGGAAGTGGCCGGCCATTCGCTGCTTACGCATCGGCGCAGCGCGTTGCACGAGCGCACCGCGCAGGCGATCGAGGCGCTGTTCCCGACCCGCATCGCGGATTACTGCAGCGAACTTGCGCATCACTACAGCCTGAGCGGCAACCTTCCGAAGGCCGTCGAGTATCTGCACCAGGCCGCGCAACAGGCGCTCCGCCACGCCGCACACCTGGACGCGATGCAGCACCTCGGCACGGCGCTGGAGCTGCTGAAGCAGTTGCCCGACACGCCGGCGCGCGCGCATCAGGAACTGGCGCTGCTGCTGTCGCTCGGGCCCGCGTTGATGGACGTGCGCGGCTATGGCGCGCCGGAGGTGGCCGCCACCTACAGCCGCGCGCTGACGCTGTGCGAGCAGACCGGCGAGACGTCGCAGCGCTTCGCCGCGCAGCTGGGGTTGCGGATCCACTACCTGACGCGCGCCGAATACGCGACCGCGCGCGACCTCGGCAAGCAGATGCTCGACGTGGCGACGCGTGCGAAGGATCCGGGCTTGCTGATGGAGTCGTATGGCGCGCTCGGCGCGTGCCTGTTCCTGCAGGGGAACCTCGACGCCGCGCGTACGCATCAGGAACAGGCGTTGGCGATCTACGACCCGGAGCAGCATCAGGCGCACGTCTTCGCGCATGGCGTGGACCCCGGCATCCGCGCGCTGAATTTCCTGACGCTGACGTTGTGGTTGCAGGGCTACCCCGACCAGGCGCTCAAGCGAAGCATGGAGGCGTTGGCGCTTGCGCAGAAGCTTGCGTATGGCCCGACGCTGGCGTTTACGCTTGCGTATGCGTCCGAGCTGCATCAGCTTCGGCGCGAATCGTCGCTGGCCCGCGAACACGCGGAAGCCGTCGTGACGCTGTCGACTGAGCACGGCCTGCCGTACTGGCTCGCGTGGGGTACGTTCTTCGGGGGCTGGGCGCTGACCGAACGCGATCATCTCGCGGAAGGGATCGCGCGGATGAGCGAAGGCCTTGCCGCTGATAGAGCCGCGGGCGGCGAGGATCAGCGCTCGTATTTTCTGGCGCTGCTGGCCGATTGCCATCGGCGTGCGGGTGATCGGGAGACGGGCATGCGGCTGCTCGACGAAGCGATGGCGATTCTGGAAAAAGCAGGGGAGCGTTGCTTCGAAGCCGAGTTGCATCGGCTGAAGGGCGTCATGCTGATCGATGAGTCGAACGGTAACGGTGATGTTTCCGATTCAATCGACGCGGCCGAAGCCTGCTTCCGCAAGGCGATCGAGGTGGCGCGTGCCCAAGGTGCCAGGTCGCTGGAATTGCGCGCCGTGACGAGTCTCGCGCGGCTGTGGCGGCGTGTGGGGCGGGTCGCCGAGGCCAGGCAGGCGTTGTCCGAGATCTATGGCTGGTTTACGGAGGGTTTCGACACCGCCGACCTGCGTGAGGCGAAGGCGTTGCTCGAAGCGCTTGCATCCGATCAGACGGATCGATGACGCCGCATGCCGAGTGTGGCCGCGAGACGGGGCGATAAAACTCAGTCCACGCTTTCCGCATGCGCCTTGTGCTGCGCCGCCAGCCGCGCCTGCTGGGCCGGCGGAACCGGATCGTAGTGGCTCAACTGGATGCTGTAATTGCCATGCCCGCCCGCGATCGCATTCAGGCGCGACTGGTAGTCGTTGAGTTCGGCGAGCGGCACCTTGCCCGCGACGACCATCGCATGGCCGCCCACCGTGCGTGTGCCGTGCACTTGCCCGCGCCGCGACGAGAGATCGCCGATGATGTCGCCCATCGCCGTTTCCGGCGTCATCACTTCGATGTCGACGATCGGTTCGAGCACCATCGGCTGGGCTTTCAACACCGCGTCGATGAAGGCCTTGCGCCCGGCCGTGACGAACGCCACTTCCTTCGAGTCGACCGGATGGCTCTTGCCGTCGTACACGGTCACGCGCACGTCCTGCATCGGGAAGCCGGCGAGCGGCCCGCTGTCGATCACCTGCTGGATGCCTTTCTCCACCGCGGGAATGAACTGCGTGGGAATCGCGCCACCCTTGACCGCGTCGACGAACTCGAACCCGTCGCCGCGCGGCAGCGGCTCCACGCGCAGCATGACTTCGCCGAACTGGCCGGCGCCGCCGGTCTGCTTCTTGTGGCGATAGTGGCCTTCCGCCTTGCCGCCGATGGTTTCGCGCCACGCGATCGTCGGCGGCCGCGTGACGACGTCGAGCTTGTACTGGTCGGTGAGCCGCTCCAGCATGAAGCGCAGATGCAGTTCGCCGAGCCCGCGCACGACCGTCTCGTTGGTGCCGACGGGGTGGCCGATCACGAGGCATGGATCTTCGGCCGCGAGCTTCTGCAGCACTTCCCACAAGCGCTGTTCGTTGCCGCGCCGCGCCGGTTCGATCGCGAGGCCGTAGATCGGCGTGGGGAAATCGAGCGGCGTGAGGTGGACGTTGCCGTCTTCGGGGGCGTCGTGCAGCACGTCGTCGAAACTGATGTCGTCGGCTTTCGTGACCGCGCAGATGTTGCCGGGGCCCGCGCGCAGCACGTCCGTGTGTTCCTTGCCCTGCAGCATCAGCAGGCGCGCGACCTTGAACGGCTGGCGACCGTTGCCGATATAGAGCTGGCTGTCGCGCGTGACCGTGCCCTGATGGATGCGAAATACCGCCATCTTGCCGATGTACGGGTCCATCACGATCTTGAAGACGTGCGCGAGTACGTGCTTGTCGGCGACGGGCTGCGCGTGCACGGTTTCCACCTTGCCGTCGACTTCGCGATAGAACAGCGGCGGGTTGCCTTCGGTGACGTTCGGCAGCAGCCGCACGAACACGTCGAGCAGCTGGGCGATGCCCGCGCCGGTGGCGGCCGACGTGAAGCAGACGGGCACCAGATGTCCTTCGCGCAACGCGCGTTCGAACGGCGCGTGCAGTTGTTCCGGGCGGACCGCCTCGCCCTGTTCCAGATACAGCTCCATCAACTCGGGATCCAGTTCGATCACCTGATCGATCAGCGCGTTGTGCGCGGCTTCCACCGAGTGGAAATCGGATTCGCCGGACGGGTTGAAGAAGCAGTCGACGACGTCGCTGTTGCCCCTCGCGGGCAGGTTGATCGGCAGGCAGGTCTTGCCGAACATCTCCTGGATCTCGGCGAGCAGCGCGGGGAGGTCGACTTTTTCGCCGTCGATGCCGTTCACGATGATCATCCGGCAGAGCTTGCGTTGCTGCGCGAACGTCATCATCCGGCGGGTGGTCATTTCGATGCCGGTGCGGGCGTTGATCACGATCGCCGCCGTTTCGACGGCCGGCAGCGCGCTGATCGACAGGCCGGCGAAGTCGGGGTAGCCGGGGGTGTCGAGCAGGCAGATGCGGGTGTCCTGGAAATCGAACTGGGCGACGGCGGAGCTGAGCGAGTGGTGGTATTTGCGTTCCAGCGGGTCGAAATCGCACAGGGCGGTGCCCTTGGCGACGCTGCCGGGCGCGTGCAGCGCGCCGCCCTGGTGCAGCAGTGCTTCGGCAAGCGAGGTCTTGCCGCATCCGGCGTGCCCGACCAGTGCGATCGTGCGGATGGCTTCGGGAGGGTAGTCCATGGCCGCCATCGTCCAGGAGTGGGTGTGGGGGAATTATTGGCGAAATTTGGGTGGTGTGCCAATTGTGGAGAGCGAGGGGGAGGGGGCTCGCTGGAGGGTGGGATTTGGGGAACGGGTCGCTGCGGTGCGGGATTTTTGGGGATGTTGGCTGAGTGTTGGGGCTTGGGCGGCAATGCCGCTGCACTTCGGGCCGGATGGTGCATATTTTCGCGCCGCAGCGTCGATGCGCGTGTGCTAGCTTGAAAGCGTCAATCGTGCGGTAGGGAGGAACGCGAAATGTCCATCATTGCTCCAGACGAAAGGGCGGATTTTGTCGCCGTGTTGCATAGGCATAACTTGGTCGAGTCGGACTTCACGATTCAGGAGACGGTAGCGCCGGAGGTTGTTGACGAGGTCTATCCGCTGGTTGGGTACGTCACCGTTATTCGCTGCTCGACGCTCAAGGAGAAAGGGTATCGGGTCGGGCATGGGACGGCTTGGACGGTGGAGTTCGACAGGGATTTGACGCGGGGGGCGTTTGGGTGAGGGGGGATCGGATTGCGGGCCGGTCGTAGTGGGGATCGGTGTGGGCTTTCAGGTAAGAAAGGGGCAACGGTCTTGGCTGCTTTGCAGCCTCAAGTGTGTTGCATCGACAGGTTGAATCCGCAGGCCTTTGTGGGCAGTCAGCGAGCGACGTCGGTTAGGTGCCTACAGGCGCATCCCGGACATTCGTTCTTGGCGGTTGCGAATGTCCGGTGTCACTGTCAGTCGATGAGTGTTATCGACCCAAAGCAGTCTGTTGCATTTGCGGAAACCTGCCGTTCACGACCGCGTTAAACGGTGGCTCAGGTGTGTGAGTAGGTTACTTGGTGCCAGATGCCAAGCGAGCGCTGCCCAAAATCTAAGTCCAACCGGACTCGAAGATTTGCTGCGATCGGCTAGGCTTTTGCTCGTAATCGCTCCCGTCGTCACTCACAAATGTGCCGTTAAAAAGGATAGAAGAGTTCTCTGAGACCGGAGCGAGCAGTCCTTTGTATGGTTTCGGCCGCGTGCCCCAATAGTCCACCCACCTTGTATGGACGATCACCTCCTTGAGCGTTAGGAGATAGGCGTTGGAACTTGGGTCGGTGACTTGCTTCGGGTACCAGAATTTGCTGAATCGACCCAACAGGGACCTTCTGCAGAATTGCCAATCGAATTGAGAATTATAGAGGTGCTTAGCCTCAATGATCAGTGGCGCTACGGCTTCGACAAGGCTGCGGTTGAATCGCTCACCGGCGTCAATGCTGATCGAGTAATGCGCCCGATAGCCGGTAGGACCGTTCATCAGTTGATCGGCAAGCGTCCTCGGTAGTGGTATCTCGACGGAGGCGCGGCAGTATCCTTTAGCATCCGAACAGGGTTCAGGGCCATCGGGCAACGCACTGAAATTACCGACTGCGCCCTTAACGGCCTCGGACACGGCAGTGATTAGATCATCTGGCGTGATTTCTGGGGGGTGATGTCCCCACTCAGCGGTTAAAGGAAGAGACACGGAACTCATTACGCCTACTCCTACTGGCGGACACAAACAGCAGAGACGGTCGGGGCCGGGATTGGGTTTGAAATCATCCCCCGCTGTGCGTCTTGCTGAATCGACGCTTCACGATTGGCTGCGAGGCGGTTGGCATCATTGAGAATTTGTTGGCGGGCGACTTCGCACGCTTCCTGGGTCTTGAATGCCGTATGCGTGCTTTGCGGGGCTTGGTTGTAATAGAACCACGTAACCAATAGGATAATCATCGCGCTCTCGATCTTGAGATTAGGATAGACAAGGTGGGAGTGCTGTCAAGAAACGGGCGGGATCGGCCATGCGGTGGCTCGGAGCCAAGGCTTCGTCCTGAGAAGTCGCCTGGTCGAGCGTCCGCTTGTGGCCGTTCACCGCCCCCAGCGTCACGTTTGAAAAACTAACGAAAGTCCTGGTACTCGAAAACGCAGTGTTTCAACCAGCGTCGCCACGATGACCTGATCGATCGGCCCGGCGGTTTGAAACTCAATGACAGTACCGTTCATATCCGTCTGTCCGAGCATTTCGGCCGGACCCGACGGTTTCCCGCGAACGTAACTCTGCGACCAGATCTCGCCGTCCCTCATGCTGGTGAACTTGAACGCCCGACAGGCGACGTTGGCGACCGAAGGACCTGGTGAACCATGATCGCCCCAGACCAATTTCCGAAGTATTCCGTCAAGTTCCGAACTGAAAGGCGTACATGGATAGAAGCTGGTCAGTGCTCGCTCTGCGTGTGAGAGCGTATCGCCCACGTCTGGAGTCAACCGCATTCCTCGGCCGGTATCGGCGAGCCTTCCTTGCGCACCATCAAGTTCAAGGGTAATCGTCAGATTCGGGCTATAGCTAAATTCCACAACGGATACGGCTAGCAAGGGTGCGCAGACATCCGCCGGCGAAAGCCGCTGAGAAAGCCAAAAGATTTCATCATGGTCCCTTGTTCTCTCGGGGCTGCGAGACGCAGTCGATTGTCATCGATCCTGCGTGTCGAGTCGACTGGCTGCTGATGGCCGGGAAACGTCGCCGTCATATAGAATGACGCGCTTTGCCCGTCCTCCTATGTGGTTCAAGAATCTTCAGCTTCATCGTCTCCCGGCACCTTGGGCCGTTACCCCCGATCAGATGGAAGAATGGCTGGCGCCCTACGCGTTTCAGCCGGGCACCAGCGTCGAGATGCAGCGTTTCGGATGGGCGTCGCCGCGTGACGACGGCGCGCTTGTGTATTCGATCAACCGGCAAATGCTGCTGGTGTTTCGTGCCGAAAAGAAGCTGCTCCCGGCGTCGGTCGTCAATCAAGTAACCAAGGCCCGGGCGCTTGAAGTCGAGGAGCAGCAGGGCTTCAAGGTGGGACGAAAACAGCTGCGCGAACTCAAGGAGCAGGTTACCGACGAACTGCTGCCGCGCGCGTTCACGATTCGCCGCGATACCCGCGTGTGGATCGATACGGCGAACGGCTGGCTCGTCATCGATGCGGCTGCACAGGCGCTTGCCGACGACGTTCGCGGCCTGCTCGTCAAATCGATCCCTCAATTGCCGCTCGCCAGCGTTCAGGTAGCGCTTTCGCCGGTCGCCGCGATGACGGATTGGCTGCTGTCCGGCGAGGCGCCGGGCGGATTCACCGTGGACCAGGACGCCGAGTTGCGCTCGAGCGGCGAAGGCGGTGCCACGGTGCGATACGTTGGCCACGCGCTGGAAGCGAACGACATGCGCCGGCACATCGAGGCCGGCAAACAATGCATGCGCCTCGCGATGACCTGGGATGATCGAATCTCCTTCGTGCTGACACCGTCGCTGACGATCAAGCGTGTCACGCCGCTCGACGTCATCAAGGAGGCGACGGATCCCACCGCGCAGAACGACGATGAACGCTTCGACTCGGATGTCACGCTGATGACGGGTGAATTGGGGCGGATGTTTGCCGATCTTGTCGATATCCTGGGTGGCGAGCGGCACGACTCGATTCATCAGGCGGCAGCTGCCTGAACCCCGTCGGCTGTCAAGGATCATTGCCCCGCGACAGCGAGGCTTCGCGTTGACGCGACATTTCGAAGAAGACTGCCACTGCCCTGGAGGCGGGGCGCGGCTGGGCGCTCGCGACCCAGTACGGCCGGTCGAGGCATAGAGGAGACAACGTCTGATAACAAAGTGGTCCGGTCATCCGAGCCGACCTGTCAGGGGCAGCAACTCGGCCGAGGTAGTTGCCGAGCATGTTCGCTCGGGGTTGGCTGGAATCAGCCGGTGCCACCGGCCGAACGACTGGGATCATTGATCCCAATCTTCGCGCCGTACGATGCTGGTTTTGAACTTCCACGACACCAAGCATTGCGCATGGCGAGCTAAGATTTGCACACCAAAATAGGTCGTACGGGATATTGAGTGTGATTTCTTGCACTCGGTCGAGCGGTGCACGACGTCGAAATGTAGATCGACGAGGTTTTTTGCTGCAGGTTGAATGGCTGCGATCCTATAGCGGGATTGTTTCGAATCGTCATGGCC
Source organism: Burkholderia stagnalis (assembly GCF_039848545.1). Taxonomy (NCBI): domain Bacteria; kingdom Pseudomonadati; phylum Pseudomonadota; class Betaproteobacteria; order Burkholderiales; family Burkholderiaceae; genus Burkholderia; species Burkholderia stagnalis. The sequence continues at coordinate 2,123,767 of NZ_CP156686.1, read as the reverse complement.
TGATTGAGTCCGACATGAACGAGATCTCTGTTCGTTCAAAATTGCCGATCCGTTGCCTGCACGCGCTGTGTCCTGCGGGCGGCTGACTGGATCGGGTTCCCTATACCCATTGGCTAACGTTTGCCCGAACATCGATCATCAGGCGATCAACGCTGGTCTAATAAGTCATGTTGAGTCGATGGCGATCGCGAATCCCTGGCGCGCGTGAGTGACAGATGCGGCGCAATCCACGTTCTTCCATTGATCTGTCGTACGAACCAAGCCACTAACAAAGGAGGACCACCCACCACCAAAAAACCGCCGTAAACGAGCGCGGGCCGCAAGTGCTACCAACACTCACGACCCGCTAACCGCAGCCAACTAAGCAGGAGTTGACCATGGCTAAGCCGAATCATAATTCACGCCCACCAATCACGGAACGTTTCGTGACGATTCAGGAACTCTGGGGCCGCCCGAAAAACATGGGGTCCAGGCCGTCGACGACTCTCCCGTATTTCAAGATCGCCGGCATGTGGATCATCAACGACGCTGGTTTTGTACCGGGCCGACGAGCGCGGATCACGATCGAGCCGGGCAGGCTGATCATCACGGCGATGTAAGCGGCGTGGGGCCGCGAGGTTCGCGGCCCTTAGCGTGCAAGGTTCTCCGCTGCGGCCGCGTCCAGTTCGACGCGTGTGGGGCAATTGCACCTCGTTACGCGGAGGTATCAGAAATCGTGCGCACAAGCTGATTTCAATGAGGCCCCAAAGCGCGCGATTTAAGTATCCGCATGGTTCTGATTTAGTTGTTGCACGATGCAACGGCGTGCAACGAGTCACGTTTGCGCGAAACAATCACGCGCATTATGTTGAGCATGTGCACCGTCATCCCGCCACGCCGCGCCAGTACAACCCATAGCGCAACAGCGACCGTAGCCCCACCGCCTCGCCCCCTCGACATCCCCACACGAATCAGCGACGATCCCACCACCGCCACCCGCCGTCCCGAAGTCCCGCAAATGACCGTCGACCACCACCCAGCCTGGATGCCCGTCGCGCTGAGCGAACGCGGCGTACGCCGCTTCCCCACAGGCGACACAAACCCCCGCATCGTCGAATACAACAACCACACGAACCTCGTCGGCTACGACGACAAGATTTCGTGGTGTTCGTCTTTCATGAACTGGTGCATGGCGCATGCGGGTTTCCGCGGCACGGGTTCCGCGCTCGCGCGTTCGTGGCTCGAATGGGGCAGGGCGCTCGAGCGGCCGGTTTACGGCTGCATCGCCGTGCTCACGCGCGACGATCCGGCGAGCTGGAAAGGGCACGTCGGCTTCTATCTCCGTCACGATGACGAGCACGTCTACCTGTGGGGCGGCAATCAACTCGAAGAAGTGCGCGAGCTCGCGTACCCGCTCGACACCGTGCTCGGCTACCGTTGGCCGGCCTGACACACCCGCGCCGTACCCGCTCACGCGCCGCCGCACGCGTTGCTACACTGCTGCTCGCCCATCATCAACGAGGAGAGTGCAGTGCCAACCGGGAACCTCCGCCTTTACGCGGACGCGCAGTACACAAGCCCCTACGCGATGTCCGTCTACGTCGCCCTTCAGGAAAAGTCGCTGCCGTTTGAACTCGTCACCGTCGACCTCGGCAACCGCGCGCATTTCGCGCCGGACTACGCGGCGACGTCGCTGACGCAACGCGTGCCGACGCTCGTCCACGACGGGTTTGCGCTGTCGGAATCGTCGGCGATCACCGAGTATCTCGACGAGACGTTCCCCGGCGTGCGCCTGTATCCCACCGACCGCCAACAGCGCGCGCGGGCGCGGCAGGTGCAGGCGTGGCTGCGCAGCGACCTGATGCCGATCCGCGCCGAACGCTCGACCGAGGTGGTGTTCTACGGGCCGTCGCGCGAACCGCTGTCGGGCCTCGCGCAGGCGGCGGCAAAGAAGCTGTTCGCGGCAGCCGACGCGCTGCTCGCACCGGGCGCGGCGAACCTGTTCGGCGACTGGTGCATCGCGGATGTCGATCTCGCGGTGATGCTGAACCGTCTCGTGTTGAACGACGACCCGGTGCCGACGCGTCTCGCGGACTATGCGCGCGCGCAGTGGGAACGGCCGTCGGTGCAGCGCTGGGTGAAGCTGGCGCGCCCGCCGCTGTGACGCATTCGCGTCACGGCCTCAAGCGAAGCTGTGCCGCATCAGGTAGAAATTGAGGTCCGGCCGGCTGGACATCGTGAGCGTCTGCGGGTCGGCCGCGAAGCCCAGCTTCTCGTAGAAACCGTGCGCGGATTCGCGCGCGGTACACCACACCAGCTCGGCATCGCGCGCCTGCGCATGACGCAGGCACAAATGCACGAGGAGGCGGCCGAAGCCGAGCCCCCGCGCGGACGCATGCACGGCCATCCCGCGCAGGCGCCACGCGCGCAACCCGGGCGCACTGCCTTCCGGGCGATCCTCGCACAGCGACGCGATCGCGACGATGCGCTCGTGATCCTGGACGGCCAGATGGATGGTCGTCGGCGCATGATCGCCCGGCAGCGTGCATGCATCCTCGTCTCTCTTGAGCAAAACCTCGGCCCGAAGCGGATACGTCTGTTCCGCCTGTATCGCTGAAATCGTAAACAACACGCCATTTTGGGTCATGGTTTTTCCAATTATTTCTGGAACTGGTTTTAGTGCAGACACGAAATTTACAGCACCAGCACAAAATACAGTTGTCGAAATTTAAGCTTGAAGATAATCTTCGGAAGTCGCAGATTTCATTTCGAACAAGTCATTTAACTGTGATCGCAGATGACGGGGAAAACATTGACCAACGCCGAGAGTGCTTACGAGGAGATTCGCGCGCGAATCTTTGACGGGAGACTCACGCCTGGACAAAAGATTTCTCATCGGGGCCTTGCCGGCGAGCTGGGTTTCGGGCAGATGCCGGTGCGCAGCGCGCTGCACCTGCTGGAGGCTGAGGGGCTCGTCACCGTCGTAGGTAAGAGCGGCACGTTCGTCACGTCGCCGACCAACGACGATCTGCGTGAAATCTTCGAAATGCGGCTGGCGTTGGAGAGTACGGCAGCCTATCTCGCGGCGCGGGGCGGCGCGACCGACGGCCTCAGCGAGGCCGCGGACAGGATGAAGCGGCTGCTCGAGGCGGACACGGGCGACATCATGGTCGAGCAGCGCATCGGCTGGGTGTTTCACCAGGAACTGTTCCTCGCGGCGAGGAATCCGCGAATCTCGACGGCCTACGAATTACTGCGGGTACAGACCCTCGCGCTGAATGAATTGCCGCGGGGCGACGCCGAGACGGTGCGCCGCGGCACGATCGAGCATTTGCGGATTTATCACGCGATCGTCGAAAAGGATTGCGAACTCGCTCGACAGCATATGTGGAATCACATCGTCGACGGCACACCCGCGCGAATCAGATTAATACGGGCACAACATGAATAAGACTCCCTCGAAAATCTCGCTTCCGATTCAGATGTTTACCGGCCTCGTGCTGGGCGGCGCATGCGGTATCTGGCTGCCGGACGTGGGCGCGAAACTCGGCTTTGTCACGGCCATTTTCGGGCATGCGATCAAGATGGTCGTGATGCCGCTGATCTTCCTGTCGGTGACGCTCGGCGTCTATCGCGCGCGGCAGCAGCGCGGCCGGCTCGGCTCCGTCGCGGGCCTGAGCATCGCGTTCTTCGTCGTGATGACCGCGCTGGCGGCGGCGCTCGGGCTGCTGCTCAACTTCGCGTTCCGTCCGGGCCTCGGCGCGAGCATGGCGCAGACGGGCTCGATGCCGCAGCACCTCGCGTCGTCGATCGACTGGATGCAGTTCGTCGTCGACCTGATCCCGAGCAACATCGTCGCGGCGCTCGCGGCGGGCAACTCGTTGCCGGTGCTGGTGTTCGGCCTGCTGCTCGGGTCCGCACTGTCTGCGGTTCCGGATCGCGCTGAACCTGCGATCGCAGTTTTCGAGGCGCTGCTGGCCGCGCTGTTCAAGCTGGTCGAATGGGTGATCGCGTGGTCGCCGCTGGCGATCTTCTCGGCGCTCGCGCTGCTGTTCGCGACCAAGGGCTTCGCGGCGCTGCATCCGCTGCTCAAGCTGCTCGGTGTCGCGTATCTCGGCATGGCGATCCTCGCGGTGATCCTGACGACGATCATCAAGGTGTCGGGCCAGTCGCCGCTCGCGGTGCTGCGCAAGGTGCGCGAACCGCTGATCCTCGCGTTCACGACGCGTTCGTCCGAGATCACGTTTCCGCTGCACCTGAAGAAGCTGACCGAGATGGGCGTGCCGCGCGGCGTCGCATCGACCATCCTGCCGCTTGCGTACATCTTCAATCGCGACGGCGCGGTGCTCTATACGGCGCTCGCGGTCGGCTACCTCGGCGACGCGTATCACATCGTGTGGACCTGGCCGATCGTGCTGACGGTGGCGATCCTCACGATCGTCACGATCGACGGCGCGGCCAACGTGCCGTCCGGCGCGATCGTCGCGATCACCGTGGTGCTCACGTCGATCGGCCTGCCCGCGGATGCCGTGCTGCTGATCCTCGGTGTCGACGCGTTCTTCGACATGGGCCGCACGGCGCTGAACGTGTATGCGAGCACCACGGCCGCGGCAGTCGCGGTCAAGCTCGCGGGCCCGGAACATGCGCAGGACGACGCAGGGATCCCGCAGTCGAACCAGCAGCATGCATGACGTTCGGGCGTCGGTGTCGTGCGAAGAAGCGCCAGCGTATGGCGCTTCGCATCGGCACCGGACGCTTGAACGAGGAAGGATCCTGAAGAAGGACAGACGGCCGTCGCGTGTGTTGCGAGCGCAGGTGGCGGCCGGAAATGAATCGGCCGATGGCGGTGTTGCGAGCACCGGCACCGGCCTGACCATCGGAAGCTTTTGAGAGACCGTCCATGGCTGCCCGTATTCTACGGCAACATCGGCTGCGTCGGACATGCAGTGGTCCGGCGATGGCCTGTCGACTGCCGCCAATCATTCGACCCGCGCGCATCGTCGGTTTTGATGCCGATGCGAACGTTTGCGTGGGCGCCCGGATCGTGCACACCGTGTCGACGCGCATGCGCGGGTGGGCGCTCGCCGCGCGCCTGCATGCCGGATCCACTGCGCGGCACCCGTCTTTCGAAAGCTCAATCGGTTCTCACTCGGCACGGACTTCCGGTCCCGTGTCCCGCCTGACGGCGTATACATGGTTGTTAGCGCCTCGGATTCGTCAGGTGGCTTCACCGCGCGCTTCGTCTCCTCGGGCGCAGCGCGCGTCTTTTATACCGATCCCATCGAGCGCGGTGGCGCCGCTGTCGGCCAGCCCGGCCGCAAGCGCGCCGCTCGACGGGGCCAAGCCACGCGCCGGCATGCCGGCGCAAGCGCGCAAGTCGCGGCGTGTGCGTCCGGAGCCGGACGCACGCGACGCCGACGATCCGCCGGTCGACCTCGGGTAGCCCACGCGCGGCGCGACGCGCGCGATCACGGTCGCGGCGCGTCGCCGACACGAACTTGCGTGACGGCGGCGCGCTCGTCGAACGCGCACGCGATCCACATCGTCCATCAATTCGCCGCCACGGCGTCTGCGTTCCCGCCATCGGCCGCGTCATGCCGGCTCCACCCGCCACCCAGCGACCGGTACAGCGCCACCGCAGACAGCGCATGCTCGCGGCGCACCTGGTTGAGCGCATCCGAATCGCGCAGGTACACCTCCTGCGCCGACAGCACGTCGAGGAAATCCGTCGCACCGCCCTTGTAGAGCTTGTTCGCGAGACCGAGCGCCTTGTCCGACGCGGCGAGCGCGCTGTCGAGGCGCTGCGTCGCCGCCGTCGTGCCGACGAGGTTCGCGCGCGCGTCCTCCACTTCGCGCAGCGCCTGCAGCATCGTCTGCCGCAGGCCGAGTTCCGATTCGCGCATCCGGCTTTCGCTCTGCGCGATGTCGGCGGTGATGCGTCCGGCGTTGAAGATCGGGCTCGTCGCGCTCAGCGCGGCGCTGAACAGGTTGTCGGTGAGCGTCGGCAGGCCGAGGTAGGACGCGGCGAGGATACCGTCCGTGAGGTTCAGCGAGAACTTCGGATAGCGTTCCGCCTTCGCGACGCCGACCTGCGCCGCGCGCTGCTCGACGCGCGCATACGCGGCCAGCACGTCGGGGCGGCGCAGCAGCGCCTGCGACGGCAGCGTGCGCGGCGTGCCGCCGGGCGGCGCGGGAATGTCGCCGGCCTGCGCGAGCACGAGACGGTCGACCGATTCCGGCGTGCGCCCCGAATACACCGCGATCAGGTTGAGCTGGTGCGCGATCTGCGCCTGCGTCGGCGGAATGCGCGCTTCGAGCGCATCGAGCTGGTTCTGCGCGCGCGTGACGTCGAGTTCCGTCGACAGCCCGAACGCCTGCCGCTTGCGCGTCAGGTCGAGCGCGCGCTGCCGGATCGTTGCGTTGTCCTGCAGGATCCGCAGCTCCTGCTGCGCCCAGCGCAGATCGACATACGCGGATGCCGTGTCGGCGGCCAGCGCGAGCCGCATCGCGTCTTCCGCATGCTTCTGCCCGACGAGTTCGGCCTGCGCTGCGAGCAGGTCGAGCCGTTCGCCGCCGAACACGTCGGGCGACCAGCTGAGCACGAGCCCTGCGCCGGCCTGCTTCACGTAGCCGAGCGGCGGCGGTATGTTCTGGCGCGCGGCGGACGCATGCGCGCTCGCGTCGAGCTCGGGCAGCAGCACCGCGCGCTTCTGCACGGTCAGCGCCTGCGCCTGCTTCACGCGTTCGGTGGCCGCCTGCAGGTCGAGATTGCCGTCGAGCACGGTGGCGATCAACTGGTCGAGCGCGGGATCGTGGAACTGCGCCCACCACGCGGCGGCGTCGACGTCGGCGCGCGGCACGTCCGTGTCCCACGCGTGCGGCGCGAGCGATTCGACCGATTCGTGCAGCGCGGGATGCTGCGCGGGCTGCACCGCGCAGCCGGCGGCGAGCGCGCTGACGGCGAGGGCGACGAGAAGCTTCTTCATGGTGATCACCTCAGTGCGCGTCCGGCGGCGGCGCGCTCAACGAAATGGGTTTGGAAAACAGCACCGCGACCAGCGCCACGACGAAACACATCGCGAGCGCGTAGAACGCATCCGCGTAGGTCAACGTGAGCGCTTCGCGATAGACGAGCCGGTGCAGGTTCGCGAGGCTCGCCTGCGCGGTGTTCAGCGTATTGCCGGCCACCGCCGTCCAGTGCGCGGCCTGCTGGTCGAGCAGCGCCGCGATCTGCGGCTGGCCGGCCGTCACGTGCTCGTTCAGGCGCAGGTAATGGAAGTTCAGCCGGTCGTTGAGCATCGTCGCGCTTACCGCGATGCCGATCGCGCCGCCGAGGTTGCGCATCAGGTTGAACAGGCCGCTCGCGGATTTCAGGCGCGACTGCGGCAGCGAGCCGAGCGCCATCGTCACGATCGGCGGCACGCTGAACTGCTGGCCGATGCCGCGCAGCGCCTGCGGCAGCAGCAGTTCGCGCCAGCCCCAGTCGTGCGTGAGCGGCGTGTACAGGTAGATGCCGAGGCCGAAGCAGATCAGCCCGAACACCAGCAGCACCCGCATGCTGACGAAGCGCGCCGCGAACGCATACGCGCCGAGCGCGAGCAACTGGACCACGCCCATCGACAGCAGCGCGATGCCGATCTGCAGTGCATTGAAGCCGCGCACCTGCGCGAGAAACAGCGGCGTCAGGAACACCGTCACGAAGCTGCCGATGCCGGTCACGAACGACAGCAGGCTGCCGATCCCGAAGTTGCGCACGGCGAGTGCGCGCAGGTCGACGATCGGATCCTTCGCGGTCAGCGCGTGCACGATGAACAGGAAGCCGCAGATCGCGGAGATCCACGTGCAGAACACGATCGCGTGATCGCCGAACCAGTTCTTGCGCGGGCCTTCCTCGAGCACGTATTCGAGGCAGCCGAGGAAACCGGACATCAGCCCGATGCCGACGTAGTCGCCGCGCTTGAGCAGGCTCAGGTCGGGCACGTCGATGTGCACGTAGCGCGGCACCAGCGCGGCGACGGCGATGCCGGGCACGAGGTTCAGGTAGAACAGCCAGTGCCACGACCACTGGTCGGTGATCCAGCCGCCGATCACCGGCCCGATCGTCGGCGCGAGCGACGCGAGCGCGCCGATCGTGGTCGACGCGATGAGCCGCTGCTTGCCGGGAAACAGCACGAACGCTGTGGTGAACACGGTGGGGATCATCGCCGCGCCGAGCGCGCCCTGCAGCCCGCGAAACAGGATCATCGAGTTGATGTCCCACGCGAGGCCGCACAGCATGCTGGTGATCGTGAAGCCGACCGCGGACGCGACGAACAGCCAGCGCGTCGACAGCACCTTCGACAGCCAGCCCGACATCGGGATCACGAGGATCTCGGGGATCAGGTAGGCCGTCTGCACCCACGACAGTTCGTCCTGGCTGGCAGACAAGCCGCCGCCGATGTCGCGCAGCGACGATGCGACGATCTGGATGTCGAGCGTCGCCATGAAGAAGCCGACGCACATCAGCGCGAACGCGATCACGCGCTGCTTGATCGGTTGCGACGCCGGGTTGCCGATAAAACCTGTGGTCATGATGGGCTCCGCGTGAGGCTCAGTTCGCGTGATCGGTGTGCACGGTCACGACCGCGGACAGGCCCGGGCGCAGCACGTTCTCGCTGCCCGGCTGCGGGTCGAGATGCACGCGCACCGGCACGCGCTGCACGATCTTCGTGAAGTTGCCGGTCGCGTTCTCCGGCGGCAGCACGCTGAAGGTCGCGCCGGTCGCGGGCGCGACGCTGTCGACGCTGCCGTGCAGGCGCACGCTCGACGCGTCGAGCCGCACGTCGACGCGGTCGCCCGCGCGCATGTGCTTGAGCTGGTCTTCCTTGAAGTTCGCGTCGATCCACAGGCCCGACGCGGGGACGATCGTGAGCAGCGGCACGCCGACGCTCGCGAGCATCCCGACCCGGCCGGTGCGGTTGCCGACGTAGCCGTCGACCGGCGAGCGGATCGTCGTGTATTCGACGTTGAGCGCCGCCACCCGCTGCGCGGCAAGCGCGGTGTTGACGCGCGCGCGGGCATCGGCGAGCTGCGCGCCGAGCACGTCGAGCTGACGTTTCGCGGCGAGCAGCGCGGCGTCGCTGCGATCGACCGCGGCGCTCGCCTTCGAATAGTCGGCATCCGCGCGTTCGACGATCTGGTTCGACACCGCGTCGGATTTCACGAGCTCGCGGTAGCGCGACTTGTCGGACGCGGCGCGGGTCAGCTCGGCCGCCGACGCGCTTTTTTCCGCGGTCTGCTGGCCGATCACCGCGTGCTGCAACTGCTGCTTCGCTTCGAGCTCGGTCACCGCGGCGCGCGCGCCGTCGACGTCGGCCGTCGCCTGCGCGAGCTTCGCGTCGTAGTCGCGCGCATCGAGCTGCACCAGCACGTCGCCGGCCTTCACGCGCTGGTTGTCGGTCACGAGGATCTGGTCGACGAAGCCGTTGACCTTCGGCGCGAGCACCGTGACGTTGCCGCCCACGTACGCATCGTCGGTGCTTTGCTCGAAGCGCAGCACGAAAGTCCAGTAGAGCGCCGCCGACGCGACCACCGCGATCACGGCCAGCACCGCGACCTTCATCCACGGCACGCGCCGGCGTTGCTGCGCGACAGTGTCGGCAGGTGCCGCGTCGCGGGTAACAGGAGTCTGCGTCGTATCCATCGAATCACCTATGTATATGCACTGTTTGAAACGACCGACGTGGCGCGCCGATCGGGGGATGGGGTCAGCGTTCCGGGATGTTGTGCGTGATCCGGAACAGTTCGTCTCTGAGCAGGGCCGCCTGCGCGGGCCCGAAGCGCCGTTCGAACGCCTCCTGCGCTTCGAGCCAGTGCGCGTGCGCCTGCGCGATCTTCGCTTCGCCTGCGCCGGTCAGCGCGAACGTCTGCCGCCGCCGCTCGCCTTCACGGTAGCTCGCGACGAGCGCCGCGCCGACGAGCGGCTTGAGCGCGCGCAGCAGCGCGGTGCGCTCGATCACCAGCACGGCCGACAGCGCCGCCATCGTCAGGCCCGGGCGCTCGCGCAGCAGCGCGAGGATGCTGTACTGCGATGCGGTGACGCCCGCGTGCGACAGGTAACGCTCGTAGAATTGCGAGATCCGGCGGGCGGCCTGCCGGACCGCGAAACAGTCGTCATCGGTGAGCGTGTACTTGTGCATGTGCACATGTTAGTGAGTGAGGCGGTGTGAATCGATGTGCGGGGCGGGATCAGATTGGTGTTGTGGTTGTACCAATCGGTCGGCTGTCAGCCGGCCGTTTGCGCGACGGGCTCCGGCGTCTTGCCGTAGGCCGCCGTGTAGTCGATGAACGCCTTCACCTTCGCCGGCAGCAGCGCGCGGTTCGCATAGGCGAGCTTGATGTCGACGAATGCGTCGACGAGATCGGCGTCCGCGAGCAACTGCACGAGCGCGCCCGACGCGAGCTCCTTCTCGACGATCCCGCGCGGCACCGCGCCGATGCCGAAGTGGCGCAGCACCATCTCGCGGTTGAACACTGGGCTGTTGGACGACACGTCGAACCGGTACGGCACGCTCAGCGTATCGCCGTCGACGCGGAACACCAGCGCCGTGCGCCGCAGCGACGGCGACAACGACACGAACAGGTGATCGGCGAGGTCGGCCGGCGTGGTCGGGCGCGGGTGGGTGACGAGATATTCCGGCGTTGCGACGATCACGACCGGAATCCGTTCGATCAGCCGCACGACGGTCGTCTCGCTCGTCAGCATGTAGGGCACGACGATGCCGATGTCGTAGCCTTCGCCGACCAGGTCGACGGGGCGCTCGGTCAGCGTGACGTCGAGGCGCACCTTCGGATACGCGGCCTTGAAGCCGGCGATCAGCGGCACGAGGCGGTTCAGCGTGGCGGTCGTGTGCGCGACGAGCCGTAGCAGGCCGTCCGGCTCGCGCGTGTGCGTGGCGGCTTCCGCTTCCAGCGCGTCGAGTTCGTCGAGCACGGCCGCGCAGCGCTCGTAGATGCGCTCGGCCGTCTCGGTCAGCGACACCTGCCGCGTGGTCCGGTGCAGCAGGCGGCTGCCGAAGCGCGCTTCCAGCTCGGCGACCGCACGTGACACGACGGGCCGCGCGAGACCGTGGATGTCGGCGGCGCGGGTGAAGCTGCGCTGTTCCACCACCGACCGGAAAATCCGCAGCTTGTCGATGTAGTCCATGTTGCGTGTCCTCGGGTTCGAACGCGGGGCCGCGTCGCCGTGGTCCGGCCCCGGATTCTTGCGGCTCAGCCAGGCCGCCGCCGGCCGATACGGCGGAGTATACTTTGACTTTATGCATATGCACTTATAAATTGCCGAGCATGGACGACATTCAAATTGCCGGTGCGTGCAACTGTCTCGCGCTGCGTCAGGCGACGCGCTACGTCACGCAAATCTACGAGCGACATCTGGGCCCGGTCGGCCTCACGTCGGCGCAGTTCTCGATCCTGGCGATCCTGTCGCTCAAGCCCGACGTGCTGATGAGCGAGCTCGCCGACATGCTGGTGATGGACCGCACGACGCTGCTGCGCGGGCTGAAGCCGCTGCAGCGCGACGGGCTCGTCGCAGCGGGTGTCTCCGAGCAGGACGCGCGCGCGCATGTGCTGAACCTGACGAAGCAGGGCGTGCGCACGTTCGGCCACGCGAAGCGCGCATGGAAGGCCGCGCAGGACGAGTTCGAGGCGCAATTCGGCGAAGGGCGCGCGAAGGCGCTGCGCGACGAGCTGTTCAGCATGACGGGAAAGCGGTAGTGCGGCGGGGCAGGCCGGCGCTTACCGATTCCGCTACGCGGCGGCCGCCTCGCGATACGCGCTCGGCGTCTGTCCGGCCCAGCGCCGGAACGCGCGCGTGAAGTTTGCCGGATCGGTGAACTGCAGGCGCTCGGCGATCGTCTTCAGGTCGAGATCCGACGCCGCGAGCAGCTGCTTTGCATCCCGGTAACGCGCTTCGTCCAGCAGTTGCCGGTAGCTGGCGCCGGCTTCCTCGAGCCGCCGCCTCAGTGTGCGCGTCGACACGAGCAACTGCTGCGCGAGCATCTCCGGCCCCGGATAGCCGCCCGCCGCGCGCGCGAGTTCCGCCCGCACCCGCTCGACCAGATCGCCTTCCTCCTGCCTGACCTGCGCATATTCGCGCTCGACCTGCACGAGCGCCTGCCGGTGCGCGACTTCGTCGGCGAGCGGCAGCGGCCAGTCGAGCACGTCGCGCGCGATCCACAGCGCGTTGGCCGCGCAGCCGAAGCGCACGGGCGGCAACTGCGCGCGGTAGCCGGCGAAGTAGGCGGGCTCCGGCCACGCGAACCGCAGCGCGATGTCCGGCGCGGCGCGCCCCGACAACTGCGCGATGTTCTGCGCGAGCCCGGTCAGCACGAATTCGAACATCACGTGATGCTGCAGCACGGGGCTCGCCTGCACGCCGTGCAGTTCGAGCGTCGCGCCGTTTTCGTCCTCGGCATAGGTCAGACGATATTGACGGTTGCGCATCCGGAAGTAGCGGATCGTCACCTGCAGCGATTCGCGGATGTCCCGCGCGGTCAGCGTCGCGTAACCCAGAAAGCCGTGCATGGTCGGCTTGAGCTGGAGCCCGAACGCGAGGCCGATGCCTTCGTCGCCGCCGATCTCGATCGCATTGAGCACGAGCCGCCCCCATTGCGACGGCGCGACGCGCGCGTCCGGCTCGGCCAGCACCGCGTCGCGCAGGCCGGTGCCCGCGCGCACCGCGGCGAGGTCGACGCCGCGTGCGCCGAGCACCTGCAGCAGCAGGCGCGGATAGGCGACCGGAATCGTCGGCCGGCGCAGCCCGAGGCGGTCCTTGGCGAGTGGGGAGGTCATGTGTTTTTGGCCGGAAATGACAAGCATTATGGCTGTTTGCCCCCTCACGTTCAACGTGGTGCGCGTCCTACGATGACGCTCACCGCTTTTCCGGCCACGCCATCATGACGACCCCGTTTCCCCACCTGCTTGCCCCGCTCGACCTCGGTTTCACGACACTGAAGAACCGCGTGCTGATGGGCTCGATGCACACGGGCCTCGAGGACAGCCGCAAGACGCTGCCGCGGCTCGCCGACTATTTCGCCGAACGCGCGCGCGGCGGCGTCGGCCTGATGGTGACGGGCGGCTTCGCGCCGAACGTGGCCGGCTGGACCAAGCCGTTCGGCGGCACGCTGATGACATCGGCGGCCGCGCGCCGGCACCGCGTGATCACCGACGCCGTGCACGCCGAGGACGGCAAGATCGCGCTGCAGATCCTGCATACGGGCCGCTACGGCTATCACCCGTTCGCGGTCGCGCCGTCGAAGATCAAGTCGCCGATCTCGCCGTTCACGCCCCATGAGCTGAGCGCACGCGGCGTCGAGCGGCAGATCCGCGCGTTCGTCCGCTGCGCGCAGCTCGCGCGAGACGCGGGCTACGACGGCGTCGAGATCATGGGTTCCGAGGGCTACCTGATCAACCAGTTCATCTCGCTGCACACCAACAAGCGCACCGACCAATGGGGCGGCGCGTACGAGAACCGCATCCGCCTGCCGATCGAGATCATCGAGCGCACGCGCGAGGCGGTGGGCCGCGACTTCATCCTGATCTACCGGCTGTCGATGCTCGACCTGATCCCGGACGGCAGCGACTGGAACGAGGTCGTGCAGCTTGCGAAGGCCGTCGAGCGCGCGGGCGCGACCATCATCAACACCGGGATCGGCTGGCACGAGGCGCGCGTGCCGACGATCGCGACATCGGTGCCGCGCGGCGCGTTCGCGTGGGTGACGAAGAAGATGAAGGGCGAGGTCGGCATTCCGCTCGTGACGACCAACCGGATCAATCGGCCGGAGGTGGCCGAGCAGATCCTCGCGGACGGCTGCGCCGACATGGTGTCGATGGCGCGCCCGCTGCTGGCCGATGCCGAGTTCGTGATCAAGGCCGCGCAGGGCCGCGCGGACGAGATCAATACCTGCATCGGCTGCAACCAGGCATGTCTCGACCATGCGTTCAAGAACCGGATCGCGTCGTGCCTGTTGAACCCGCGTGCGTGCCACGAAACCGAGCTGAAGTACGTGGCCGCGCCGAAGGCGAAACGCATCGCGGTGGTCGGCGCGGGGCCGGCCGGGCTCGCGTGCTCGACGGTGCTCGCGCAGCGCGGCCATCGGGTCGACCTGTTCGACGCGGCGGCCGACATCGGCGGGCAGTTCAACATGGCGAAGCGGATTCCGGGCAAGGAGGAATTCCACGAAGCGCTGCGGTATTTCCGCCGCCAGATCGAATTGACGGGCGTGTCGCTGCACCTGAACCGGCGCGTCGACGCGAGCGACCTGATCGCGGGCGGCTACGACGAGATCGTGCTCGCAACCGGCGTGTCGCCGCGCGACCCGAAGATTCCGGGGCAGGACGGGCCGAACGTGCTCAGCTACATCGACGTGCTGGCCGGCAACCGGCTGGTGGGCAAGCGGGTTGCGGTGATCGGCGCGGGCGGGATCGGCTTCGACGTCGCGGAGTTCCTGGTGCAGGACGGCGTGTCGCCTGCGCTCGATCTCGACGAATGGAAAGCCGAATGGGGCGTGACCGACCCGGCCGCGACGCGCGGCGGCGTGACGCGCGCGCAGGCGACGCCCCCGGCCCGCGAGGTGACGCTGCTGCAGCGCAAGGCCGCGCCGCTCGGCAAGGGGCTTGGCAAGACCACCGGCTGGATTCACCGCGCGACGCTGAAGATGAAGCAGGTGACGATGATCGGCGGCGTGAACTACGAGCGGATCGACGCGCGCGGGCTGCACGTGTCGTACGGCGAGAAGCGTGCCGATCCGGCGCTGATCGAGGTCGACACGATCGTGCTGTGCGCCGGCCAGGAGCCGCAGCGCGCGCTGGTCGAGCCGCTGCAGGCGGCGGGGCGGACGGTACACCTGATCGGCGGCGCGGAACTCGCGGCCGAACTCGACGCGAAGCGCGCGATCGACCAGGGGGCGCGCCTCGCGGCGCGGCTGTGACGCGAGCCGCGTGACGCAGGCATGGCGACGCCACCGCCCCCGGCGCCGCTCACGCGGCTTCGGCCTGCTCCGCCGCTTCCGCTTCCAGCATCGCCCGCACGATCAGATACACGGCCGGCAGGTCGTCGTCGTCGCGCCGCCAGTCGACCGGCTCGTCGACGTCCGCCGCCAGCAGGCGGCTGTCGCGCAGCCGGATGAACGCATCGATCACGGTCGGGTCGTTCCGGTTCAGGAATCCGGCATTCGAGAACGCCAGTTCCTCGACGTCGAGCAGCGCCTGCCAGCTCAGCGTGCGCACCGCGGCCGGGTGCGTGCGCCGGCGCAGGCCGAGCGCGCGTTGCGCCGGCCCGCCGACGACGCGCTGCAGGTCGACGACCGCCCGCTGCGCGGCGCGCTCGAAATGGACGGGGTTGAAACCAGGCTGCTCGGGATCGAATGCGGATGACTGGAACATGGTCGTGGTCGCCTCACAAAAATCCGTCCGTCATCGGGTGACGGAAATCGGGTCAAATTGCACAAAAGCACTGTAAATATATACAGTGATTCGGGCGGTTTCAAGCCCCGGATGCGTGCCGAGCGGAAATTTTTATGTGCGTCGCGGCGGCCGGCCGCGCGCCGCTCACACCGACGCGGCGATCGTGTCGCGCAACCAGCGGTGCGCCGGGTCGCGATGCGAGCGTTCGTGCCAGAGCATCGACATCTCGTAGCCGGGCACCTCGACGGGGGCTTCGACGATCCGCAGCGTGGGCGCGTCGCGCACGAGGCGCTCCGGCAGCATCGCGACGAGATCGGTGTGCGCGACGGCCGAGATCGCGAACAGGAAGTGCGGGACGGAAAGCGCGACCCGCCGCGTGAGCCCGAGTTTCGCGAGCGCGTCGTCCGTCACTGCAAAGAATCCGCCGCCTTCCGGCGACACGATCACGTATTCCAGCGCGCAGAACTGCGCGAGCGTCGGGCGCCGTTTCAGCTTCGGATGGCCGGCTCGGCCGACGAGCACGTAGCGCTCCGTGAACAGCGCGCGGCGGCGCATGCCGTCCGGCGAACAGTCGGTCGTGTGGAACGCGAGATCGATCTCGCCGAGCTCGGCCTGCTTCACGATGCGCGGCGGCGCGAGTTCGACCACCGCGAGCCGCGTGCCGGGCGCTGTGGCGCGCAGCGTGTTCAAGGTCGGCAGCACGATCGTCGACTCGGCATAGTCGGTCGCGGCGAGGCGCCACGAATGGGTGGCGGTGCCCGGATCGAACGGCGTCGCCGGCAGCACCGCGCGCTCGACCGCTTCGAGCGCTTCCCGCAGCGGCTCGCGCAGCGCCTCGGCGCGCGCGGTCGGCCGCATGCCGCGCGGCCCGGGCAGCAGCAGCGGATCGCCGAACACGTCCCGCAGCTTCTGCAACTGCACGCTGACGGACGGCTGCGACATGTTCAGCTTCTCGGCGGCGCGCGTGACGTTGTGCTCGGACAGCAGCACGTCGAGCGTGACGAGCAGGTTCAGGTCCAGTCGTCTGAGATTATTCATGGCTATACCTGGAATATCAGAAATTCATTTCCAATATACCTTCGGGCGCGGCATCCTGCTTGCATTCACGTAACGGAGTGCCCTGTCATGAATGTTCTTATCGTCTATGCCCATCCCGAACCGCGGTCGCTGAACGGTGCGCTGCGGGATTTCGCCGTGCAGCGCCTCGAGGCCGCCGGCCATGCCGTGCAGGTGTCCGACCTGTATGCGATGAACTGGAAGGTGGCGCTGGATGCGAACGATGTGACGGACCATCAGCCGGGTGCGCGTTTCGATCCGTCGCTCGATTCGAAGCGCGCGTTCGAGCAGGGCACGCAGCGCGACGACATCGCGCGCGAACAGGCGAAGCTGCAGTGGGCCGACGCGGTGATCCTGCAGTTTCCGCTGTGGTGGTTCACGATGCCGGCGATCATGAAGGGCTGGGTCGAGCGTGTGTATGCGTATGGCTTCGCGTATGGCGTGGGCGAACACTCGGATACGCACTGGGGCGACCGGTACGGCGAAGGCATGCTCGCGGGCAAGCGCGCGATGGTGCTCGTCACGACCGGCGGGTGGGAATCGCACTACAGCCCGCGCGGCATCAACGGGGCGATCGACGACGTGTTGTTTCCGATCCAGCATGGGGTGCTGTTTTATCCGGGTTTCGATGTGCTGCCGCCGTTCGTGATCTACCGGGCGGGGAAGATGAGCGAAGCGCGCTTCGAGGAAACGCGCGATGCGCTCGGCGAGCGTCTCGATAGCCTGTGGGAAACGCAGCCGATTCCGTTCCGGCGGCAGAATGCGGGCGATTACGAGATTCCGGCGTTGACGTTGAAGGCGGAGATTGCGCCGGAACAGGCAGGGTTCGCGGCGCATGTGGTGGAGGCGGGCTGACGAGGCCCGATCAATGACGGCTGCGGATGCGCCGTTCGACTCGCAGGCGTCCGGGCGGCTCGAAGTACGTGCCGAACCGGACGAGGCCCGCGTTTTTCAGGTGGCAGGTCATTTCGAAGCTGACCAGTATTCCCGGGTCGTGGTTGTCGGTGATCTCGACGTCGATCGCCCGGATGCGAGGCTCGTATTTCAGGAGTGTCGCTTCCATCTGCTGCTTGAGGACGTGCGCCGACGCCGGGAGCGCCTTGTAGATGTTGGTGAGATCGGGAAGACCGTAGTCGGGCAGATGCTTGAGCGCGCCTGCGCGCGTATTCAGGATGCGTCGCACGTTCTGCTGGACGCTCAGGCATTCGAGCGTTCTGTCGTCGTGGGCGTCGATCGGCTCGCCGCCGATCTGGCCGAGCAGCATGTCGTAGAGGGAGGGGCCGGCGGTCATTCGCCGCTCCGCGATCCGATACCCGCTGCGGCAGCCACTGGCGCATCGACGAAATCAATCGTCATCGTGCCGTCCGCGTTTGCGGACAGGCCGATTTGCTGAGGCGTGATGCCGGATGCCATTTGTACGAGCAGCTCACGTGAAACGGCCGGCAGCACGCGCTGATTCAGGAACGCATCGACGCTGCGCGCACCCGAATCGCGAGAAACGCAGTGCTGCGCGATCGAATCGATCAGGTCGTCCGCACAGTTCAGCGTTACGGCGTGTTGCCGATGCAGGCGCTCGGCGACCTTGGCAAGCTTGATACGGACAATCGATGCAAGCGCCGCCGCATCGAGCGGCCGATAAACCAGCGTCTGGAAGCGCGCGAGCAGCGCGGGCTGGAAATGCTCGACCAGTTGCGGATGAATGGCTTCACGCAGTGCAGCTTGCATGATCGCGGGATCGTCCGCAGTCGCGTCGTCGATCTGCGCGCTGCCGAGGTTGGACGTCATCACGATCACGCAGTTGCGGAAATCGATTTCGCGTCCTTCGCCGTCGCGCATCATGCCGCGATCGAACACCTGATAGAACAGGTCGAGCACGTCGCGATGCGCCTTTTCGACTTCGTCGAGCAGGATCACGCTGTACGGGCGCTGACGTACGGCTTCAGTCAGGATGCCCCCGTGACCGTAGCCGACGTAACCAGGCGGCGAGCCCTTGAGTTGCGAGACGGTATGGGCTTCCTGGTACTCGGACATGTTGATCGTCGTCAGCGCGGCTTCGCCGCCGAACAGCAGGTCGGCCAGCGCGAGCGCGGTCTCGGTCTTGCCGACCCCGGACGGGCCGGCAAGCAGAAACACACCGAGCGGCGCGTGTTCGCTTTTCAGGCCGGCTTTCGCCGTGCGCAGGCTCTCCGCCAGCGCGGCGATCGCGTCGTCCTGCGCGACCACCCGCGCCGCCAGTGCCGCTTCGAGCGCGAGCAGCCTTCTCAGTTCGTCTTCGACGAGGTTGCCGACCGGCACGCCGGTCCATTCGGCGACGACGTGCGCGATAGCCTGTGCGTCAACGTCGGGGAAGATCATCGGCGCTTTGCCTTGAATCGACGATAGTGCGTCCAGGGTCGCGGAAATCGATGCCAGGTCGGTCGCAGCAGTGTCATCTGCACGGCGGATGTCGCGCAACGCGCCGATCAACTCGCGTTCGCGCAGGTACTGGCCGAGCAGGGCATCATGGTTGCTGCACGCGTGATCGTGCTCGGCATCGATCGAGGTACGCCGTTCGGTGACATCGGCGATCCCGGCGCGGATGTCCGCATCGAGTGCGGCACGTTCCAGTTCGAGCTCCGCCAGCGTCGCGCGGACCTGTTGCAGTTCCGGCGGCGGCACGTCGACCGCCATCCGCACGCGCGCCGCGGCCGTATCGATCAGGTCGACGGCCTTGTCGGGCAATTGCCGGGCGGGAATGTAGCGGCGCGACAGCCTGACGGCCGCGATGATCGCTTCGTCGCGGATGTGCACGTCGTGATACCGCGCATAGCGGCTCGCGAGCCCGCGCAACATCAGGCACGCCGTATCGTCGTCCGGCTCGTCGACCTTGATCAGCTGGAAGCGCCGTTCGAGGGCGGCGTCCCGTTCGAAATATTCCTTGTACTCGGCCCAGGTCGTCGCCGCGATCGTACGCAGTTCGCCCCGCGCGAGCGCCGGCTTGAGGAGGTTTGCCGCGTCGGCGCCGCCGGCCGCGTTGCCTGCGCCGATCAGCGTATGTGCCTCGTCGATGAACAGCAGGATCGGCGTCGCGGATGAGCGCACCTCGTCGATCACGTTCTTGAGCCGTTGCTCGAACTCGCCCTTGACGCCCGCGCCGGCCTGCAACAAGCCGAGATCCAGCGTCAGGATGCGTGTGTCGCGAATCGTTGCCGGGACACTGCCTTCGATCACGCGCAACGCCAGCCCCTCGACGAGCGCCGTCTTGCCGACACCCGGCTCGCCGACGAGGATCGGATTGTTCTTGCGGCGGCGCGCCAGGACGTCGACCATCTGCCGGATTTCCCGGTCGCGGCCAAAGACGGGATCGATCTCGCCTCGCCGGGCCTTGTCCGTCAGGTCGAGCGCGAAACGCGCGAGTGCTTCTCCGTCGGCAGTGCGGGCAGAGACGCGCGTTGCCGGCGACGTAACGGCGGCGCCGGGCGCCGGTGCGGAGTCAGCCGAATTAGTAGCCGATTCGCTGCTCTGCTCCGGCGCGATGTCCTCGGTCTCGTTTTCGCACGACCGCCGGCCCAGCCGCGGCAGCACGCGCCGGATCTGTGCGCTCGAGACCGACAGCAGCGGCCAGGCGCGCCGCGTGCGCAACACATGAGGCGCATCGACGATGGCCTGCAGCAGATGGCCGGAGCGGATCATGCCGTCCGGATCGTCGGACGATGCGTATGCCCACGCGTCCTCGATGACGGTGGCCAGTTGCCGCGACAGCGCCGGCATGCCGCGCAGCGTGCGCGGCATGCGGTCGATCACCTGCATCAGTGCATCCCACACGCCGTCGATATCCAGCTCATAGTGACGCAAGAGCGCGGGAATGTCGCCGTCGTCGGCCTCGATCAGCTTCAGCACCCAGTGCTCGACCGCGATTTCGTCCGCAAGCCGAGTCTGGCAGAGGCTCGCGGCGGCTTCGAGCGCACGCGTGCAATGCGCATTGAGTCGGCGAAGGAGGTGAGTGGCGTCCCGGAGGGACGGCGTTCGGTCGTCGCGCAGCGTCATGACAGTAGCGGAAAAAAGAAGGGGAAATGCGGGCGTCCGGCGGCGCGTGGTTGAAGCGCAGGGCCGAGCCGCGCGTGTCGGCCGGCGAAGCGGAAGCCGGCCGCGCGAAGGCGACCGGATTCCGCCTGCCGGTCAGGGCATCAGGAACGCTCGTTCCACGTGTCCTTGTGGATGATGTTGCCGTCCTTGTACGACCACGTGATCGTCTCGTAGCGCAGTTCGACGTCCTCGAGATGGTTGTGCTTCTCGTAGTCGGGGTTCTTGATGTCGAGCATCTTCGGCTTCACGGCCACGATCTTCACGTTGTCGAGCTTCGTGTTGAAGTACTCTTTTTCCTTGCCGGCGTCGTCGATCTTGTACCACTTGATTTCGACCGACTTGAGCGTCTGGCCGCTCGTCACCGCCTTGTACAGGTACGGCGTCGATGCGTCCGTCTCCTTCGTCAGCGTAATCGGCTTGTGGACGCGCGTGCCGGTCAGTTTGCCCGTGTTGCCGTCCGTCGGGATGTGGACGCCGTGATCGAAAGCGACGAGCTCCACGCTGCCTTCACGATCCTGAACGGTCACCGAACCCTTGATGTCCGCGCCGCCGTCGTCCTTGAGCCACATATAGGCCGGAATTGCCATTTTTTTCTCCTTCTTCGTACTACGAATCGCCGGAACCGCATTCCGGTATTGCCAAACCCGAGGCTGTCGCCCCGGGACCAAACTACGCTGTTACCTCGCAGGATCTTCCGAACGCGTTTCCGCCGATGCGTCGGGCACCAGCGTGATTTCCACGCGGCGGTTCCTTGCGCGGCCATCGGGTGTTGCGTCGTCTGCGACGGGGCGCGTATCGCCGTAGCCCTGGATCGCGAACTGGGTCGGCGGGATGCCGGATGCGTCGACGAGCCAGTCGCGCACGGCGGCCGCGCGATCGATCGAGAGTGTCAGGTTGCGATCAGGCTTGCCGACGACGTCGGTATGCCCGGCGACGAGAATCCGTTTGCCCGGATGCGCCTTGATCAGTTCGAGTGCGCCGACCATGGCCCGCGTCGAGCCTGGCTTCAGCGCCGCGTTGCCGCTGTCGAACAGCGACATGCTGTCCAGCGTGACGACGGCCGGTGGCGGCGCAGGCGGCTCATAGGATGCGATCACTCCGTTGAGCGGTGAAAGCAGGTGCTGGCCGTGATACATGCCGAAGGACAGCCGGAGCGGCACGCCGGTACGCGCGTAGCGGTCCAGTTGATCGCGATCCGAGACCAGTGCGCGCAGCGCATCGCGCTTCGCTGCGTCGTGAGCCGCGGGAATCGTGTCGTAACGGACGAGGTGTTCGCCGATGCGTGCCATCAGTGCTTCATTGTTGTTCGCCGCGCCCCACGTGGCGGCAGCCGTTGCGCATGCGACGAGCGCAAGCGTGTGCCCGAGGGCGGCGATCCGGGGAGACATCCGGACACGACGCGGTGCACCCTCGATCAGCGATTGGGGCAGCGGCCATGGCGCCGTCGAACCGGGAAGGGGGCGCGGCACGATGGCGACGCGCGCCCGGATATCGCGCTCCCACGGCTTGCCGGGGCCGGTTGCGGGGCCGCAGTCGATCCAGCCCGCGCCGCACAGGCGCCATGCCGACGCCGGTTGCCGCCGGTCGGCAAGCACGTCGAACACGTTGCGCCGTGTCCAGCCGACGATTGCGGCTAGACCGGCCGCACGCGCGGCCGTCGCGCGGTCGCCACCGGCGTGGACCACTTCTGCATCGGCGGCCTCGATTGCGGCGTCGAAACGGCCCGCGTCGACGATGGGGGACGCGGCTGACGTGCCGTACCACTGAGCCGTCGTAATGCCGATCGATGTGTAGTTCGTCGCCGGCTCGTCGGTCAGCCGTTGATAGATCGCGATGTAGCCGGGCAAACTCGTCCCCAGCGCCTTCGACGCGTCGGCCGCCGCCTGACGGATGACGCGCAGCGCTTGTGCCAAGGCGTCGTCGTTCGCATGCGCCGCCGGAGCGACCGACAGCACGACGCAATCGGGCGGATGCCCATCGCGCCATTGGCGGATCGCGACGGCGAGGCGCGGCAGGTCTTGCGGGCGATCCACCCGCAACCAGATGGCGCCGTCGCCGACATGCACGAAGCGTGTGATGGTCTCCTCACGATCGAAGAGTTCCGCCAGGCCGTCGCCGACGACCAGTGCGACCGGCATCGTGGTCCTGAGGCCGACCGGGAGGTCGACCGTTGCGGCGCCAAGCTGGGCGAGCACATGCGCATGCTGCTCGTGTATGAGCGCCAGCCTGCGCGTGTGCCGCCAACCAACCAGCAATGCGGCGGCAACGATGACGGCAGTCAAACCCCACGCCGTGCCGCGCTCGACGGGGAGGATCACCCATGTGACAGCCAATGCAAGCGCGGCGGCCAGCGCCAGAACGGCGCGCAGCGGATAGCCAAGGCCCGACAGCGTCGCACGCGCTGCCTTCGACTCCGGTCGCGCTGAGTCGGACAGGGAATGCATATCGGAACTCACAGCCGTTTTGCTTGCTGAACGAGATGCGCCAGTTGCGCATCGAGGATCTGCTGCCAGACGAGCCATACGAGTGCGGCGGCTCCGCATGCGAGGCCCGCGATTGCCCATGGCGAGAGGCGCTTCAACCGGTCGCTCAATCGCGTAGTGGATCGATCGGTCATGAAAGGCCGAGGCGTAGCGGGCCGCAGCCGATCGATCAGCGTGGCGAGCGCCGCAATCAATGCCTGGCGTTTCGCTTCACCGTCATGCGACGCTGACGATACGCCTGACGGCGATGCATAGCGCCCGCGAAATCCGATGCCGAGGATGGCCGCGTAGCATTCCAGCAGCTCGACATTCGGTGCGGGTTCGCGCATCCGGTATTCGATCCGCTCGTATACGCGGTCGCCCGCGTCGTGAATGCCGTACCGTTCGACCTGCAGCGGTCTCGGTTCCCACTGCGCGCGATCGGCGGGGGGCAGGTACCGCAAGACCGTCTCGTCGATCAGGCCGCACTGGGCGATCACGGCATCGTCGCGCACGTCCGGGGCGATGCCCAGCGCATCCAGCCGTGTAGAGAATTGCGCGACGAGCTGGAGGCAGCGCTGGCGCGTTTCGCCGATATTCTCGACTTGACCGGCGTTTGACAGTTGCGTGACGAGCAGGGCCGTGTCGCGCAACTCCGCGCGAATCGACGTGCCCGTTGCGCGGCCGGCGCCCGGTTCTTGATCGAGCAGTGCCGCTTCACGACGCTTGGAAAAGAAGGGTGTCATGAGCGCAGCACCGCATAGAGTTCGATCGACGCGTCGGGGATCGACGCGGGCAGGTAGATCTGGCAGGCGCGTGCGGCGAGCATTCTCGCGAGCGCGGCATCGGCCGGATCGAGCGCGAAATAGTGGTTGTCGAGCCGCACGGGGATAGCGCCCGGCACACGCTGAACGGCCTTGAGCGGAATGCCCGCAACCGCGGAATTGACGATGTGCTCGACGTCGTCGGGTGCGCCGATCTTGCACAGGCGCGGAAACTGCTCGACGAGCTCGAATGCGGGCAGCGCGGCATTGACGGACAGATACCAGTCCGACGTGCCCTCGGCGAGGCGCGCGTCGAGAAACTGGCCCGACCATGTCGTCGGGCTCGTGTGCGTCAGTCCGATCGAGACGACACGCGACGGAATGATGGCATCGAGCAGGCCACGAATCAGCGATTCGAGCCGGGCGAACACGTCGTCGGCGCGTGCGTGGTCATAGGGTGGAATGTCGGTGAGCTGGGCGTTTGTCGAGAACGTCATCAGCGCACCCGCGAGTTGAGCCAGCACCTCGTACAGGCGGTCGGTCGGCTGACTCGGATGCGACGCGAGGTAGCGGAGCTGCGGCCACGCGTTGTGAATGCAATGCAGAAGCCAGAAAAGCTGGACATCCGCGACGCCGTACTCGGCCACCTGTTCGATTCGCTCGCTGCGGCGCGCACCGAGCGCGGCGCTCCTGGCACCCAGGATATCGGCGAGACGATTGATTCGCTCGACGTGAAGCGCATGTCCGGACAATGTCAGGCAGGGCGGCACGAAGCTGCGATCGATCTGGAACTGACCGTTCGTCGCGCGCGTGAGTCGCGCTATCGCGCACACCGTATCGTCGTCATGCGGTTCGAAATCGAAAAGCAGCCGCACGGCATGACGTTCCGCCGCGATTTCGGTCTCACCGGTGCCATTGAGATCGACCACCTTGACGAATTCGCGATACGTGCGCTTTGGCCGGGCAAGCGTGATCTCGTCGAAGCGGCAGTTGCCGCCATTCGCGTCTGGCAGAGCCAGCGCCGCGAGCACCTCGATGCTTTGCGCGTCGGGCGGGATTCCCCGAGTCAGATCGCGGGCGTTCGGCAACGCGTCTGCGACGGTCGTGTCGATCGGCGTGCCGTCCGGCAGGCGCAATTGGAGCCGGGTCAGTTTCAGGCGCGCGGACGCGAGCGCCTCTTCGTCGATATCGACGCCAAGCGTTCCCCACGGCGACGAAACGACGGAATTCGCGAACTGGCGCAACGCGAACGAGGCCCAGCGTTCCTGTTGCTGGAAATGCTGCTGCGTCAGGATCAGCCCTTCATGCCAGAGCGGTTTTTCGATCCGCATGGTGTGGTCTATTGAAATTTGGAAATTATGAGGCGCTGATTCTATACGCCGATTTCGTGTTTCGTATACACCGAGATTGATGAATTGTGGTTAATTCGAGGGGGATTATTTTGGGATAAATGGGAGTGGGGATTTTGAGATATTCGATGCTGAGTTGCTGGCAATGGTTTTCTCAAAAATATCGGCCTTTTCAAGATTGTGCGGCTGCGAATTGTGGTGGAAATGTCTTTGTGTATCAACGGATTGTGTGCTTTCTTCGATCCGTTGATTGACGTGCGGGATGACTTTTTGGAAAAAAGTTGGGTATTGTGAAAATAGTTAAATAGGATTTGTCTTATATTTGTGGAATTTTTGCGGGTTGTGTTCGAATTGAATTGGTTTCTTGTGCTTTGTGGTTTACCGTTCAGGATTCGGCGTGGTATTTTTCTGCCCCGTGAATCTGGAATGAAGATTTCGAATTTCCGATTCAGTCGTTCGCAAATGTCTGTGCCGGGGTTGACACGGGCTGAGCGGACGAAAGTGCGTCCATGACCGTAGATGCGCATTGCGGCATCTTCAAGCAGCATCCGTAGATAAGGAGAACGAATTGGATAGCTTTCAGCGCGAGATCCCGAAGAGCCGGGTTTCGATCACGTTGGACCTGCACACCGGCGGTGCGCAGAAGAAAGTCGAGCTGCCCCTGAAGCTGCTCGTCGCAGGCGACTTCAGCGCCGGCCGCGAACAAGCGCCGCTGGCCGAGCGGAAGAAGGTCAATATCGACAAGAACAACTTCGACGCGGTACTTGCCGACTATGCGCCGGACCTGAAGATCGCAGCGGACAACACACTGGCGGCGGACGGCTCCGAGTTGCCCGTCAACCTGTCGTTCCGCTCGATCAAGGACTTCGAACCGGAGCAGGTCGCCCGCCAGATTCCCGAGCTGCAGGCGCTGCTGGCGATGCGCAACCTGCTGCGCGACCTGAAATCGAACCTGCTCGACAACGGCACGTTCCGCCGCGAGTTCGAGAAGGTGCTGAAGGACAAGCGACTGTCCGACAAGCTGCGCGGCGAGTTGTCGCAGATCGCCACCGCGGCGACTCAGCCGGAAGGGCATGCGTGAGCGGAGCCGGGCCAAGCGCACCTTCACCGCATTCCGAAAACAGGTTGCGATTCGATCGCAGACAGGACACGAGATGAAATCCACTGAAACGCAACAGACCGGCGCGACCGAGACCGTCGTGCTCGACCCCCCGCACGGGGACATCGACAGCGTGTATGCATCGCTGTGCAGCAAGATCAACCTGAAGCCCGTCAGCGAGGCGCGTCCGCTCGAGGCGTTCCGCGACAACGACATGCTGTCGGAGGTTTCCGCCGACGAGCGGATCGCGCGCGGGATGGGCGCATTCCTCGAGCTCGTCGCCGGCGCAAGCCAGCCGGTCGACCGGCTCGACAAGTCGTTGCTCGACTTCCATATCGGCCAGATCGACCGGCAGATCGGCCGCCAGCTCGACGCCGTGATGCACACGCCGGAGTTCCAAACGCTCGAAGCGCGTTGGCGCGGCCTGAAGATGCTGGTAAGCCGCACCGATTTCCGCAAGAACGCGAAGATCGAGGTGCTGGATGTGTCGAAGGATGCGCTGCAGCGCGACTTCGAGGACACGCCGGAGCTGATCCAGAGCGGGTTGTACCGCCTGACGTACATCGAGGAGTACGACACGCCGGGCGGTCAGCCGATCAGCGCGATGATCAGCGATTTTGAATTCAACAACTCGCCGATGGATGTGGCGCTGCTGCGCAATGTCTCGAAGGTCGCCGCTGCCGCACACATGCCGTTCATCGGCTCGGTGGGCCCGGCGTTCTTCGGCAAGCAGTCGATGGAAGAGGTCGCCGCGATTCAGGACATCGGCAATTACTTCGATCGCGCCGAGTACATCAAGTGGAAGAGCTTCCGCGATACCGACGATGCGCGTTACGTGGGCCTGACGATGCCGCGCGTGCTCGGCCGCCTGCCGTACGGCAAGGATACGGCGCCGGTGCGGGCGTTCAACTACGAGGAAGCCGTCAAGGGCCCCGATCACGACAAGTACCTGTGGATGAATGCGTCGTTCGCGTTCGCGGCGAACATGGTGCGCAGCTTCGTGAGCAACGGCTGGTGCGTGCAGATTCGCGGGCCGCAGGCGGGCGGCAAGGTCGAGGACCTGCCGGTTCACCTGTATGACCTCGGCACCGGCTATCAGCCGAAGATCCCGACCGAAGTCCTGATCCCGGAAACGCGCGAGTTCGAGTTCGCGAATCTGGGCTTCATCCCGCTGTCGTTCTACAAGAACCACGACTTCGCATGCTTCTTCTCGGCGAACTCGTCGCAGAAGCCTGCGCTGTACGAGACCAAGGAAGCGACTGCGAACAGCCGCATCAACGCGCGCCTGCCGTACATCTTCCTGCTGTCGCGCATCGCGCACTACCTGAAGCTGATTCAGCGGGAAAACATCGGCACGACCAAGGACCGTCGTCTGCTCGAGCTCGAGCTGAACAACTGGATCAAGGGGCTCGTGACCGAGATGAAGGATCCGGGCGACGAGCTGCAGGCGTCGCATCCGCTGCGCGAGGCCAAGGTGACCGTCGAGGACATCGAGGACAACCCGGGCTTCTTCCGCATCAAGCTGTTCATCGTGCCGCACTTCCAGGTGGAAGGGATGGATATCGGGCTGTCGCTCGTTTCGCAGATGCCGAAGGCCAAGAGCTGATTTGCGGTTTTCCGCATGAGCCGCCGGGGCGACGATGGTCGCCCCGGCGGTACATTGCGCTCGCGCACCCGAGAGGATTTCATGTCGATGATATTGCCGTCGCAGGCTTATGAATTGAAACTGGCGCCCCACCCGGCGCCGTTCTCGATCCTGAATTTCACCGGGCTCGATCAGGTCAGCCAGCTGTACAGGTACGAGATCGAATTCACAAGCCCGGTGGCCGGCATTCCGATGGATCAGGTGCTTGGGCGGCCGGCTAAATTCATCGCCGATCCGATTGATCCGAACATGGACTATCTGAGGAAGATGTTCGGGGCGAACGCGGCGCAGTTCAGCAAGAAGCCGCCCGCGTATACGGTTCACGGAATCATCACGAAGTTCGACGAGTTCGAAACGTCGGCTGACGAGACGCGCTATCGGGTTGTGCTGGAGCCGACGCTGGTGGATCTCGATCGCGGTGTGACCAGCCGGTTGTTTCAGAAGCAGTCGGTCGAGGAGATCGTTACCGATACGCTGCGGCACTTCGGCTACCGCGCGGGCGTCGACTTCGTGTTTCAGTTGCGCGGGGAGTACAAGCGGCGCGAGTACGTGACGCAGTATCACGAGACGACGTTTGCGTTCATCCGGCGCATTTGCGCGGAAGAGGGGATCTGGTTTCGCTGGGAGCAGAAGAAGGATCGCGCGGTGGTCGTGTTCGGTGATGATCTGGATGCCTATGCGCGCAAGCAGCGCGCGGTTCCGCATCGCCGTGATTCGGGGCTCGAGAGTGTTGGGGCGGATGCGATCAAGACACTTCGGCGGGAAACGCAGCGTGTGCCGGAGTCGGTGCGGCTGCATGACTATAACCATCGGCAGGCAGGTGTTTCGCTACTGGTCGAGGAAAACGCTGCCCGCGACGACAAGACGACCAACGCTGTCGATTACCGATGGGGTGAGCATTACGAGACGCCGGAAGAGGGCGGGCGTGTTGCACGTTTGAGGCATGAGGCGCATTTGGCGAGCCAGATAACGTACAAAGGCACCGGCAACCCGTTCTGGCTCGAAGCCGGGGAGGTGATGCGGGTCGAGCCGAAGCCGGCCGACGCGAAGCATGGGATTTTCATTACGTCGGTGGAATCGAAGGGCGGGCGTAGCGATTCATATTGGGTTTCGTTCGAGGGGATTCCATCCGATCGCGTGTGGCGCACGCAGATGGCGTCGATTCGGCGTCCGGCGATCGATGGCATTTTGCCGGCGCGGATCACGTCGCCCGGCGATTACAAGTATGCGTATCTGACCGAACAGGGCTGGTATGTGATCAAGCTGCCGTTCGACCTGGACGAGTGGAGTCCCGGCGGCACCAGCAGGCCGGTGCGGTTCGCGAAACCGTATAGCGGCGACAACTACGGTCACCACTTCCCGCTGATCGACGGCGCGGAGGTAGCGCTTATCCATACGGGGGGTGATCCGAATCGACCGGTGATCATCGGGGCCATGCACGACAGCTCGCATCCCGATCTCGTCAACAACCTCAATCACACTCGCAATCTCATCCGCACTGCTGGGCAGAACGAAATGCGGATGGAAGACAAGGAGGGTGTCGAGCATATTCACCTGACTACGCCGCATCAAGTCAGCGAGCTCAATCTCGGGCACATGGTCGACGGCGATCGCAAGGAGCGCGGGCA
Source organism: Burkholderia stagnalis (assembly GCF_039848545.1). Lineage (NCBI taxonomy): Bacteria > Pseudomonadati > Pseudomonadota > Betaproteobacteria > Burkholderiales > Burkholderiaceae > Burkholderia > Burkholderia stagnalis. The sequence goes on along the minus strand of NZ_CP156686.1, from coordinate 2,094,276 downwards.
CGGCGCGGAATTGCGCACAGACGGGCCGGCGGCTGTTCGGGGAGCAAAGGGGGTACTGGTCACCGCCGAAGGACAACCAGGTGCCGCGGGCCAGCAACTCGCCATGCAGGATGCCGACATGACGCTCGAGCAGGCTGAACAAATCCTGCATGCACTCAATGACTCGGCGAAGGCTGCGAACGCGCTTCAGGCTGACATCGATCAACAGCGGGCGCTGATCCAGCAAAAGCTCAAGCGGCTCCAGAAGCCCGTTATCGTCGCGACTGCGCCCGATGGCGTCGGGTTCGCGAGTGGCCAGCAGATGCAGTTTGCCGCCCGCAGACAGATGTTCATTACGGCTGGCGATGGACTCGACATCGGTGTCATGAAGCGCATCGCGGTCGCGGCCGGCGACGCGATTTCGTTTTTTGCGGCGCGACTTGGGATCCGGATATTCGCCGCGAAGGGTAAGGTTCAAGTCCAGGCGCAATCCGACGTCATGGAACTGATGTCAATGCAGAACATGACAGTCAGTTCTTCCGATAGCGAAGTAATTATCACGGGCCGCAAAGGCGTCACGATCGGCGACGGGGCCGGCGCCTACATCAAGCTCTCGGGCGGCAAGATCGTTCTCGGCAGTCCCGCCGGAGAAATCGAGTTCAAGGGCAATCTGAAAGTCAACGATCCGGACGGCGGCAGCTTCAAATTCCCGACATGGTCCAAGGCGCCGCTCGACGACGTGAAGGGCGCAGTGACCTTCGGATTCTCTGAATAGCGCTCAACCATGACAAGCCAACCTTCTTCGCGGCAAGCGCCTGAGCCGGCCCTGGCCAAGCTGAAGCCACTGCCTTTCGCGTTTCCGTTCCTTCGAAAGAGGCGGGGCCAGTCCGAGGCCTCCGCGCAGTTCACCGACGAGCACGAGATTTACCGGTTGCTGGCCAAACGCGAGCCTTCGGGCTCATATCTCGTCAGCCGAAAGGGAATGTGGCACGGCGGAATCCATGTCACGGAAGCCGGCGCGGGGCAGTCGCTGGATCTCGAAGCTGGACTGCGCTGCATCGCCGACGGCGTGGTGATCGCGTTTCGCGCCAACAAGACATACCCGATTAGCGAGATCGCTGCGACCGATGGCGGATCACCGATTCAGGCGCCGTATAGCACGGGCTTCGCGCTGGTGCGGCACACGATGGAGTTCCCGCGAGGCACGAAGCTGACCTTCTACAGCCTATACATGCACCTGATGTCCTGGGAGGACTACGCGAACTTCCCGCAGCGGAAGAAGCCGTCGTACTGGTCTCGGGAATGGCGCGTAACGCAGCATGCGCAGGATAAGCCCTCACCGGGTCGCAACGGGCAGATCCCCGATCCGTCGCAGCAGGGGCTGAGGGTCCGCAAGACTCCCAATGGTGCGCCCATCGGCATCCTGCCGCAGGGTGCGAGCATCCGAATCGGCAAGAGGAAAAAAGTACGCGGACGGGAATGGGGCGAGGTTACGGACCTGCTCGGCGCTTCGATGTACCCGCCTGTAACCGGCGGATACGTAGATCCGTCCTCTGACGTCGGCCGCTGGGTTTATCTGGGGCAAGAAAACGGCGGGCCGATGGTCGAGGAGGTCTTCCCGGACTCGATGTTCGACGGGGTAATCGTAACGACGGGCCAGACGCGCTTCCCGAGCAACTCGCAAGGAGATGGAGGCGGTATCCCGATCAAGTCCGGCGACCTGATCGGCCACCTCGGCCGCTATGACTCGCTGGACCAACGCACGTCCGGAACCCGGATGGCGCACATCGAGGTGTTTTGCGACGACGGCATCGAGTCGTTTATCGAGCAGGGGCGCGAATGGGTCGGTCAACACGGTCCGCACAAGGAGGACTGGGCGGCACTGGGCCTGCCATCCGAGTCGACGATCCTGCGGGTCGCGCCGGGCACGGTGCTGTATCAACGCACCCAGAATAATGAGTTCGTTCCGGGTACTGACCCACAGTCGAGAAAGACGGACGCCGTTCAGGTGTATTCGCTCGCCGAACTGGCGCGTGACCCGAATCGGCGGATTCCCGAGCCGCGCCCCAATCCCGATCCGGGATACCCGGTGAGCTGGTGGCACGTCGACGGCGTGAATGCACAAGGTCAACTGATCGACGGCTGGGTGTGCGATTTCAACTTCGCTGGGGGGCGGGTGACGCGAGAATTCGCGCAGAAGTGGATCGACTTCGAGTGCCTGGCGGATGACCATGATCCGGCACATACGATCTTTGCGACAACCCAGAAGTGGGGGGATTATGCGAGGGGCGCTGATATTGCTGACCTTGCTGCGCGTTCGAATCTCAGCCCGTTGATGCTCAAGGTGTATGACGCCCTGTTCACGACAGGTGATGGCGCGCAGGCGACTGTTGAATTATGCACGTTGTCGCAGACTGAGCGAGGAGGCTATCCCTGGCTCATGCAGGCTGCCTCACGCCTGATTGTGAAGCACGAGAGCGAGTGGGCGAATCCGTCGAAATGGAATCAATTGATCGTCGAACTGGAAAAGAAAACGGAGCCAAACCCGCAGCATGGGGAAGAGCGGAAGCGGATCGAGATGCTGGCGTGGTGGGATGAGGTGAAGGCTGGTGTGCCGGGTTTTCCGGGGCCGAAGGTTTTTCATTTCAATCCTATCGGGATGGTTGGCAATTTTCGTGGAAGCAAATTCCAATTCACTCTGAAAATGATGAAGAGACTATTTCCCATGGCGCGCGTGGAAGATCTTCAAGACTTGGTCGACGAGTTTAATGCGCGCATTGAACTGTACAAATTAGATTCGTCTCTGAGAAGAGCGCACTTCTTTGCGCAGGTAAAGCAAGAGACAGGCTCATCTCTAACCTTGGAGGAAGGGTTTGTTTGGAAGGCGAGCTCGCTGATTGATAATTTCTCGTACTTTAAGAAAAATCGAAAAAAGGCTGTAGCTCATGGTTACGAAAAGACGAGGCCAATTAAGGCAGATGGCACTCGAATGATGCAAGAGGATTTTGAGGAAATCGCGAACGGCGCGTATGGCGGACGCGCTGAGTTGGGCAATGGGGATTATGAAAGTGGCGATGGATGGAGGTACCGAGGAAGAGGCATGAAGCACCTTACAGGGCGTGCCAATTATAGGGAGTTTACAAACTGGAACAAGAGTCACGAAAACGATTGGCCAGATGACGTTGAAAACTTCGAGGAAAATCCCGATCTTTTGCTGCAGCCCAAGTACGCGGCGAGGTCGGCGGCCTATTTTTGGGTAACGCGTCGCCTTCCTGATATCGCTGACCAAGGCGCAACCGCAAATCAAGTGAATGCGATTACCGCCATTGTTAATCGTAATACTGATAGCTACGCGGCGCGTGTTGCAAATTTTGAGGAAATATATAATAGAGGTGATTTTAATTGAAAAATATTAAATTTTTTAAGGTGCCGCGCCTGGTAATTCCGGTAACTGCAGCCAGCATTTGGGGTGGTGTGTATGCGGCCGAGGCGACGTTATGTCAGTCACATGAGGAGATATATTTTAGCTGTTTGGTTGGCGAAAATATAATATCTCTGTGCGCTTCTGGAAATATATCGCCAAAAAACGGATATGTTCAATACCGCTTTGGTGCATCCGATCGCGTTGAGCTTGAATTTCCCAGTAAGCCTTATCCCCCCCAAAGCAGATTTCTGATTAGCGATGTTTCCGAGGGAGGAGTGAAATATACGCACGTAAAGTTCAGATCGGGGAGGTACGACTATGTGATCTACCAAGGTTTTCCTAGCGGATTGTACATAAAGAATGGTGGGAGGCTTGTTTCAAATCTAATATGTGAGCCAGGTGATTATCAACAGCTGAGTTCGCGAGCATATCGCGGAATGCGAACAGTTCTGCCGGTTGATGGAATCGACAATTGATAAGATTGTGCATTGTTGGCGATTTAGGTGTGGTGTGCTTGAGATTGAAGGGAAAGTGAAGAGGTGAGTTGGTGGTTTCGTTCGCGACATTGGTGGTGCGATGAGTCCCGTATTTTATGATATTCACGAGAGAAGGCGCCAAATGAAAATTTTGTGGAAATTCATGAATGGGTGGTCTCAAGTGAAGTGGAATATATTGATGTGGATGATTTTTCCGATTTAAATTTATGTGGCGACTGTTCTCGCGCATGCGCAAGGCGTGAGTTTTGTTTCTGCGCAAGTTGGCGCGGTTCATGTTGTTTTGAGTAATTGGGTTGTCGACCGTATCGGCAGAGTTGGTAATTTAAATGTGGGATGCAAGAAACTTGCTGGCTGATGGTTGGGGCGAGAAATTTCCATCATATTCAATGAGGATTTTTCTTCGGGGTGTATTGATGATTAAAAATTATATTTTCCTGATGATCGTTATTGTAAGTAGTTCTGTGTGTGCGAGGAGCACATGTACTGACCTTCAAGGGAGGCAGAGTTACCCGTCATTGAATATAAAGGGTGGAGCGGTTTGCTTCATTCGGGATTCTATATTGGATGGCAAGACCGGAATGCCGGTTGGTCTTGATGGAATTTTTTTATATTATGTTGCGAACGGAAGTGTTCCAGTGAAAGCAGAAGGGCGAGGGCTGCTTTATGATGATACGCCGGGTGAAATCATGGACGCCTTTTCATTGATGGTTGGCCGCGATCGCCGCGAAAAAGTCTTTGTAATCCATTCGTTCGAGGTGAGAAATTCTCTCGTTGAGCCACACTCGTCTGGTAAATTTTACTCGGTTTCTGTTTTTGAACCTATTGGAAATATCTTGCGTCAGGATGAGCGATCTACCGATTGGTTCGGGGTAGGTTACGGCTGGTTATCAGTTGGACGGAAGATAGTTTGGAAATTCCCCTATCAGTCGAGAAAAGATGTTCGGCAGGCGATAGACTCTCCCTTTGCTTTGTTGATGAATGGTATTAACAGTATTCCTGTCAAGGTGAAGTCAAAAACTTATCTATTTGATGAATCTAGTATTAGGGGGAGGACGAAGAAATACTTGATTGAAGGGGATCGGGCGGTGGTTAAGGAGGTTGCGGCTGGATGGTGCAAAATTAATTACTCTGGAGGCGCAAAGCCCATAGAGATGTGGTTGATGTGCAGTGCGCTTGATGTTGAGGCGAAAGTAAGGGCGGTGAATTAGTATTTTTTGTGTGCGAAACTATCAGAGGGTATCCGTCGCTGATCGTCGAGTAGAGCGCTCATCTAACTGCCAACGATTCGACGTAGCTCGAAAATTCAAGATGTTGGCTCAATCGCATAAACGATCTATTCGCTAAGATGCTGTGGGACTTCAAATGATTCGTAGATCCATATTTTTGTTATTGGTGGTGCTATCTGCCTGCGTTCAGGCCCAGGTAAGTGTGTCGGGTGAATCAAGCGTTTTAGAGTATACCAATCGCGGACACGACGACTACCGATCGCTTCGCTTTAAGCGCCCAGATGGCACGATGTTTACCCCTTTCGATGAGGGATTGAGATTTTACGACCCCGGCACGAACTGCTGAAGGAGATCTGGCTGATTCTAGCGGCGTGTCGGTGCATTCCGAGTATTTGTGTGCCTTCGTACGTATGAAGGACGGTTGCGTTGTGCATGTGGCGCAAGATGCAGTCTGTGGCGGAGAGTGGCGCCCGCCTCACCAGTGGTCCGACAACATTGAGCCGATTTTCGATAATCCACCTAATGCAGCCGACATCTATGCCGCTTATTCATCGAAACGCAAAAAGCGGATACCAAACTTCACATCCACCAATACTATTATATCTGGCGGAAGGCGCCACATTTGACAATCTGCTTGCGTGCGATCCACCAAGTGCAGGTAACAGAAGTGCTTATTCGAAAATACTTGTCAAATTACAGATGGATGGAGGCACCGAAAATGCCGCCAAGCTGAAGAAGATCCTGACTAGCGACTAGAGTGGCACATCTATCCACGTAGCGCCGGTTGAGTCGGGTGTCTGGGGGGGCATGCCGTGATTTCAAAGAAGGCATATCTATATGAAATTCCAGAGAAATCGTCAGTTGCTAGAGCCTGCCTTTGGAAGAAATAGATCTCGGTGATTTTCCTGATTAATTGTTCAAGTATTTGGCGTCGGCTCTTTAACTAAACCTTTTTACGTTCAAGTGACGACGAAGGTGCATTAAAGACGCTTGGTAGAAACTTGATGCAACAAACCCCTTTAACGTAGACAAGCAATGAAAAATCTCGCATATGAAGGCGACGCAACAAGCCACGGCGGCAAGATCCTGACCGGCTCGGATCGCATCAAGGTAAAGGGTCGCCGGGCCGCACGCGTCGGCGACAAGGTCTCGTGTCCGATCCACGGCGACAACGAGATTGTCGAAGGCAGCGACAGGATGAAGGATGGCACCACGCCGCTCTCTTGCGACGGCGATCACACACGGTGTGGGGCGGTCCTCATTGCCTCGTCCAGCGGAGCACAGGTTCGGTAAGCGATGCCTGTCGATTTCAATCGCGTGCCGCCTCGGGTGGAGGTGCCGCCACCGCCTCAGGTGTCGATGATCGTCTGGACGGTCCTGCTGGTACTCGTAACGGGCGCGGGGGCAGGTCTGACGATCATGCTCTGGCCAACGGGGCACCCGACGAACGCCCTGTGGTTCTGGCTCTGCGTCGCAGGTTACCCGTTCATGGCATGGACACTTCTGCTGTGCTCCTGGCTCGGTTATGGCTATGCGCGTCGTAATCAGGCGATTGCGACTAACTGCGTCAGCGACGAGGCAGAGCAGGCGTGTCATGCAATGGCGAGCAGACCGCTGGCGATTTTGGGCCATGCCTGGTGCTTCGCTGCGAATGATTCGGAAAACTCGCTCGAAGGAATACTGAAAGGAACCGAACTGGCCAGACTGCGGCCGAGCGGCGCAGTCGCGGATAGCGAAGTCAATGCGCGTTGGCTCGACATCCCCGAGATGCGCTTTCATCCGGGTAACGAACTCGCCGAACATGCCCGCCATCATGCCGTGTGTACGTGGCTGCTCGAACGCTTGATCGACCGTCTCCTGCCGCAGCTCAATACTCTTCCGCCGCGAACGACGCTTCAGGTCGAGCTTCATCATCGGTCGAGGCTGAAATCCGAGGCTGTCGAGACCCGGCTACGGGACGTGCTTGCTCAACGAGTGCCGGTGTTGAAGGCGAACGTCGTGCCGGGTGAGCACACGATTCCGCTCTTTCGAACGGACGCGTGGCTCGACAATCGAGACGTCGATACGGTCCACCTGCTAGTCGCCGTTGAGCTTCGGGATGCAATCAGCGCCGTCCTGTCTGGTGGCGTTGCAGAGGCGGGTGTCGCCCTGCTCGTTGGGAGCCCGCGCCTTACATCACCGGCCATGCCCGGTGGGCTACGGCTGCATCGTCCTGCCAAAGGCACGCTCGATGCTGCTGCCCGGACGATCGAGCTTGCCGCCCGTTGGGGACAATCCTCGTGCGACCGTCTGCGCACGGTGTGGGCGCATGGCTTGACCAGTGACAGCGTGAGCACAGTTCGGCAAGTTGCTTCATTTCCTGACGAGACGCGATGGATCGCGCTCGAAACGTCAGTGGGCGACTGTTCGGGCACTGGGCCGTGGTTGGCTGTGGCCCTTGCCGCAGAAAGTGCCCGGGCAACGGGCGACGCGCAAATAGTCCTGTGTGGCGAAGGTAAAGAACTGATCGCCCTCGTATGCAGAAAACAGACATGAACGACAACAAGAACGACAACCAGACTAGACCGGCCGGCCTCTTCATTGGCGTCGCGGCCGTCATCGTCTTCCTTGCACTCGGTATCGCGGTATGGGTGGAGGGGCCTCGTTACGAGTGGTCTCGCGACACCCGGATCATCATCGAGCTTTCCCTGTTTTCGGCCTTGCTGGTACTGCTCTTGCTGGTGAAGCACTTCGAGCTTGTGCTGCTTTGGATTGCCTCGCTGAGAGCTTCCCGTTGGTTTGCCAGTTACGATGCCGGCAAGCGCGCCGCGTCCAATCTGGATGAACCGGCGGGACAGGTTGATCACGCCACGGCGCTGCGCAACGTCCTGCAGGATCGCCACGGCTGGCGCTGGCGCTATCGCGAGCGATGGGTGCTGATCGCCGGCGACGAACCGCTCGTCAAACGTCTGGCGCCCGGCCTCGCCGACGCCGGCTACGCGATTACCGGCGACGCGGTTCTCCTGCATGCGAAGCAAACGAGCAGCACACTCGATACGGAATGGCTCGATCAGATCCGGCGTCTGCGCCGCCGCCGCCCGATCGACGCGATCGTAGCAGTGACGCGCAATCGTAGTTCGGGCAAACCATCGTTTGATTCCGACGGTCTCGCGGAAAGGCTCGCCCGTCACGCGCGCGCGCTGCGTTGGGCTGCGCCTGCCTATCTGCTCAATGTGACGGATTTCGGAGGCGAATCCTCGGGTGCGGACGAAGCCACCGGTTTCACCTGGTCGAACGTGCAGGTGAACGCCGACGACATCGACAAGTCGCTGCAAGCGCTCCACGGCAACCTCGCCGACGCGGGCGTCGTACGCCTCGTCAACAATGCTCGTGACCGCTATCCCGCCGAACTGTCGCAGCATATTGCGAATCTCCGCGGCGCGCTTTCGGATCTCGTGCTGCAAACCACTCAGTCCCGCATCTGGAAACACGCGGTCCACGGTCTCCTGTTCGCCCCTTTGTTCAAGGAGCGGGAATTGGCGCCGCCTTCGTCCGGCGAGACGAGCGACGACGATACGCCTCTCGCCCCTCAACACCGCACGATCTGGCAAACCGTCGCCGAGCACAGCCGCAAGGTTCGCGGGCGCCGCATTGGCTTTTCACTGTCGACCACGGCCGCATGGGCAACCACCGCCCTGATCGGCTGCTGGATGGCCGGCACGATGCTGTCTGGATTCGTGAACCGCGGAACGATCGAAAGCGCGGCTGACACGGTCGCAACACTATCCGCCGTGCAGGACCGCACGCAAGCGATGCAAGCGCTCGACGGCCTCGACCGGCAGATCGACACGCTGGAAATCCACCGGCGCGACGGCGCACCGTGGGCGTCACGTTTCGGCCTGAACCGCGATGACGCTCTGCTCGACGCGCTATGGCCTGGCTATGCCATAGCCGCGAACCGCATCCTCATTACGCCAATCCGCGAAAAGCTCGAACAACGCCTGCATCAGCTCGCGTCGCTGTCGGACGCCGAAATCGCCAGTGGCGGCAACGCGCAGGTACAGGCCGCCTACGACACGCTCAAGGCCTACATGATGCTCGCAAAGCCCGAGCGCGCCGTGGCCGCCTTCCTGATGCCGCAGCTCGCGGCGACGGCCACGCCTGCGCGTTCGACCAACTCACCTTTGTCGTCAGGCGCTTGGGACGACCTTCGCCAGCACACGATCGCATTCTTCGCAAACCATCTGGCCCAAGGTAAGTTGCCCGCAATTGCCCCGGATCTCGGACTCGTTGCATCAACGCGCCAGACGGTCATCGGTGTGCGCGGCATCCAGAACTCGACCGACGCGGTTTACCAGCAAATCCTCGACGAAGCGACGCCGAAGTATCCACCCGTGTCGCTCGCCACCCTGCTGGGCGATACGACCAGCCGAGGCCTGTTCACAACGACGGTGACCGTTCCGGGTGTTTTCACGCGCGCAGCATGGGACGAACGGATCTCGAAGGCGATCGATGAAGCGAGCGGGCAGCACAGCGTGGCCGCCGACTGGGTGCTGTCAGATGCGAAAACCGGCAATCAGGCGCCGTCGACGCTAAAGGCTGAACTTCGTCAACGCTACTTCGACGATTACGCGCGAGCCTGGGCGCAGTTCCTCAATAGCTTGCGCTGGCAACAGGCGCCCACGCTGTCGGCCACGGCCGACCAGTTGACACTGCTGGGCGACTCGCAACGCTCGCCGCTTGTCGCGCTGATGAATGCGATCGCTTACCAGGCGGGAACAGGCGCCACCACGCAGTCTTTGTCGGACACCCTGATCAGCAAGGCGCAACAGCTCGTCGGCACCGACGAAAAGGATCCGTCTAAGCAGGCTCAGCCGCAGCTTGTGCCGCTGGCGGCCGCCTTCGGCCCAATCCTGCGCTTGATCGGCAGCGACGTGGCTTCCAGCACGCCTGCCACCGGCAAGGCCGCCGCGCAGTTCGCCGCGACAGGCGACCTGAGCCTCGCGCGCTACCTCGAGCGGGTCACGGCCATGCGTCTCAAGGCGTCGCAGATCGTCTCCCATGCCGATCCGGATGCGATGGCGCGACTGGCCGCACAGTCGGTGCTGCAGGGCAAGACGTCCGATATCGCCGACAGCCGCGACTATGCGAGCCGCGTGGCCGCGAGCCTCGGCGAGCAATGGTCGGGCTTCGGCGAGTTGTTCCGCGCGCCGTTCGATCAAGCTTGGCAGGTTGTCGTGCGACCGGCCGCATCGAGCCTGAACGAAATCTGGCGCACCGCGATCGCGGCCGACTGGAACAGGACGTTCGCCGGCCGGTATCCGTTTGCTGACTCCGACAACGATGCATCGCTGCCCGAAATGGCGCGCTTCATGCGGCCTGACAATGGCGTGATCACGCAATTCGTGACGACTCAGCTCGCCGGCGTCATCGAACGGCAAGGCGATCGATGGGTCGTCGCGCAGGGCGCCAACCAAGGCGCGCTGACGATCGATCCGGCCTTCCTGAATGGACTGAACAAGCTTACGCGCATCTCGACCGTGCTGTTTCCGGCCGGCGACGCGCGCGTGCGTTACGAGTTGCAGGCCGTGCAGACACCGGGGGTCACCGACATGAAGCTCGTGCTGTCCGGACGCGAACTGCACTATTTCAACCAGAAGCAAGCGTGGGTGCCGTTCGAGTGGCCGGGCCAGTCGCTCGAAAACTTGTCGCATATCGAGTGGCGGACGGAGCAAGGTGGCCTGCGTACCGCGCTCGATTCGCAGGGCCGGTTCGGACTGATCCGGCTGCTGGAGCGCGCGAAGGTGGCGCAGCAGGATAACGCCCGCTATCTGCTGACCTGGACGCCGGACACGAGTCAGGGGATTCCACTCAAGGTCCAACTGCGCAGCGAAGCGGGGGGCGGCCCTCTCGACGTGCTCCAGTTGCGCAACTTTGCGCTGCCTGCGCAGGTGTTCGTGACGGCTGCGGCAAACGGTGGTCCCAAGGTATCGGCGATCAATCCGCCGCCGCTGCCGCCATCGGCGATCGCGTCGGCACAACATGCAGCGGTGCCGTTGCCGTCGGGCCTTCCTGACGGACTGGCGGTATCGGACAACGTGCGGTCGGCTGCTGCGGCAAAGACAACCGATCAACCAACCGTGCGCGGTATTGCTGCGGATGCTCCGTCATTCATGAAGGCGCAGCCAAGAGCAACTTCAGCGATGACGACAACATCTGCGTCGGCAGAGCCCTTGTCCACGCCGTTCGGACACGCGTTGCGGTTGTTTGGCGACGTATTCGTCTATTGAGGCTTCCCATGACGCTTGCAAATTTCGTTAAAACGCTCGTTGGCGGGAATCGCGATGATTCGCTCGGACAACCACGGTTCGACGCGTGGGATGCGTGGCTGCAACCATTCGCGGGCGACTCCGGCGTCGGTCGCGACCCCGGCTACGAGGACGCGTTCTTCGAGCTGCGGGATGAAACGCAAAAGCTCTCCGGCATCGATGACGGACTGATCGTCCGATCCTGCGAGCAACTGATGAAGGAAACCGGAAAGGATCTGCGACTGGCCGGCTACTTTGCATTCGCCCGGCTGCGGCAGGATGGTCCGGCCGGCTTCGCGGATGCACTCGAACTGGCGGCCGCGCTCGTCGACCGATTCGGCGAGGCCGTACTGCCTGTGCGTGCCGAAGCGAAGAAGGGCGCGATCGAGATGCTGGCGACGGCGCGCATGCTCGATCTGCTCGACAGCCGCGGGGCATTCGCGCCGGCCGATCTCGAGCGGGCGCTCGCCGCGCTCGACGTGCTGTCGACCGGCACGGCCGCCTGGTCTGAAGCTGCGCGCCCGAACCTGCAGCCACTCGTCTCACGGTTCGAGCACAACGACGAATCCTCACGCAACACGGCTTCCGAGCCGCTGACGTCGTCTACTGCAACACCGCACCACGTTTCGTCGAGCACAATCGCGTCCACACGCGACCTGCTCGATCAGGCGCGCAGGATGGCGGTGTGGTTACGCGATCAGGACAACGGCTATCTGCCCTCGGTTCGACTCGTGCGCAGCATCCGCTGGGACACGCTGCACGAGGTTCCGCCGGCGGATGTCGCGTCCCGTACGCGTCTGGTGCCGCCGCGTAGCGAGCTGCGCCAGCAGATGAAGCGACTCGTGCTGCAGAAGCAGTGGCATGAACTGCTCGAACGCGTCGAAGGCGCATTCATGGAGGGCGTGAATCACCTCTGGTTCGACCTGCAGTACTTCCAGCACATCGCGCTCGACCACGTCGGCGCGCCGTACAACACATGGCGCGAGCTGCTGCGCGCGGATTTCGCGCTGTTCCTCGAACGGTTGCCGGGTATCGAGCGGCTGGCATTCAATGACGGCACGCCGTTCGCCGACGATACAACGCTCGAATGGATCGCGCGGCATGCTGTCGTGCGAGACCTGGAAGCCGGCGAGGCCGTTGCGCCTCTGCCGGTATCGGCCGGCGGCGAAGGCGATGCAGCCTGCGATTGGCCGGAAATCGAGGCGCAGGCGCGCGAGCTGGCTGCGCGCGATGGCATCGAGGCTGCTTTCGGGTGGCTTGAAGTGCTGCCGGGCATGAGGACCGATCGTCATCTCTATCTGCAACGGCTCGTGATGGCGCGCCTCGCCGACCATGCCGACCGTCCGGATACGGCGCTCGCGCTGCTTGCCGAGCTCGATGGGGCATCCCGGTCGCTGCCGCTGATGCGCTGGGAGCCGGCGCTGGTGTTCGAGGTCAAGCACCAGCTTGTCCGGGCGTTGAAAGCAACGATCAACCGAAAGGACGCCGACAAACCGGCGCTTGCACGCCGCATCGGTGAATTGCAGGCGGAAATGACCGTGCTCGATCCGGCACGCGCGCTGACTCTTTCGTAACGGTATCCCATGGAACACAACGATCCCATCCTGCGCTACTACGAAGCGGAAATGCGCTATTTGCGCGAGTCCGGCAAGGAATTCGCGAAAGCACACCCCGACCGGGCGCGCTTGCTCAATCTCGACCGCGTCGGTGATCGCGATCCCTACGTGGAGCGGCTATTCGAAGGTTTTGCGTTCCTGACTGGCCGACTCCGGCAGAAGCTCGACGACGAACTGCCGGAGCTCACAGAGGGCCTCGTGAGCCTTTTGTGGCCGCACTATCTTCGAATGATTCCGTCGCTGTCGATCGTCGAGCTGATTCCGCCCGCGGAAAAACTGCAGAAGACCGAAATAGTGCCGGCCGGTGTGCCCGTACGTTCGACGCCGATCAACGTGCCATCTCCGACGAGCGCCGAAGGCACGACGCCGCGGGCGATCCAGTGCCAGTACCGAACCACGCAAGCCGTCGCATTGCAACCGATCGTGATCACCCATGCCGGGCCGACCGTGCGCCACGACGGCCGCTCGGTGATCCGGCTCGGTTTCGCGCTTGAAGGATCGGCGCTTCGCAAGGAAACGGACCTGTCGCGGCTGCGCGTGCACCTGAGCGCGGATCTGCCGACTGCGTTCGCCATGCACCTCGCGCTCACGCGGCAGATCGACGCGATCCACTGGCGCATTCCGGAAGTCCGCGATGGTGAAGCGGTGCCGCTTGCCGGCGTCACGATCGAACCGGCCGGCTTCTCGACCGAAGAGCGGTTGTGGCCGAAGGCCGATGCCGCATTCTCGGGTTATCAGCTGCTGCTCGAGTACTTCACGTTCCGCGAGAAATTCCTGTTCGTCGACCTGTGCGGTCTGGACATCACGAAATTGCCAGAAAGCGCGACCCGCTTCGAACTGGAGATCGTGCTGAAGCAGGCCTGGCCATCCGATCAACGTTTCAATGCGGAGAACGTGCGGCTGTTCTGCAGCCCCGTGATCAACCTGTTCGAACTGGATGCCGAACCGATCGAGATCGATCATCACGAAACCGAGTATCGCGTGGTGCCGGCCGGTCATCAGGGCGAGCATGTCGAAACCTATTCGGTCGACGCGATCGCAACGTTCGACCACGACACGGCCGAGCGGTATGAATACGTGCCGTTCGCGGCGTTCCGGCATCGCGGCGGCATGTTGCGGCACGAAGCGCCGGAGCGCTATTTCCATACGCGCGTGCGGCCGGGCGTGTCCGGACTGCACGAAACGTGGGTGGTCCTCGGTGGTCACGCGTGGGAATCCATGGATACGCTGCCAGAGGAAAGCCTGTCGCTGCGCGTGACGGGCACCAACGGGATGTTGCCGCGCAAGGGATTGCGCGAGGCGAGTCTCGATGAAATTGCGGTCAGCACGCAGAACGTCGCCGGCGTGCGCAATCTCGTCTCGCCGACACTGCCGCTGTATCCGCCGACGGAAGACCGTTTCCAGTGGCGTGTGTTGTCGCACCTGGCGCCGAATTTCCTGTCGATGATGAACGCGGAAGTGCTGCGTGGCGCGTTGGCGCTCTATGACTGGACGAATGATGAGCTGAACCGTCGGCGTCTCGCCGGATTGCTTCGGGTATCGCAGGCACTGATCGAAGAAGTGTCGGGCGGCTCGGTCGAGCGGGGCGTGCTGATCGAGGTCACGCTCGACAGTCATGCGTTCGCGGGCGAGGGCGACGTGATGCTGTTCGGCGAACTGCTGCATCGCTTTTTCGCGCTGTACGCCGAAATCAACCTGTTCACGAAGTTCGCGGTCGTCATTCTGCCGACGCAGGCACGGATCGAATGGCCGCGCAGCAAGGCGCAGCGGGATCCGCTGTGAGGCCGCTCGAACTGTCGCATCTCGATCCGCTGGTGGCGTCGCTGCTGGCGCGTGCGCCGCGCATGAACTTCATGCAGCTATGCCGGCTGCTCGAGGTTCGCGTGTCCGATCGGCCGGTGTTCGGCACGCAGAACACCGTCGAGCGCGAACCAGTGCGCTTCCGGCCGCGGCCGCGCCTGGGCTTTCCGGCAAGCGAGGTTGCGTCGGTCGAATTCGACGACGAATGGCCCGATGCTCGGCCGACCGTGCGCACGACCTTCATGGGGCTGTACGGTGTCGACGCGGCGATGCCGTCGCACATGATCGACGAGATCGTGCAGCGCGAGGAAGGGCACGAGGCCGTCGAAGCGTTTCTCGATCAATTCAATCATCGGTTCGTCACACTGCTGTACCGCGCGTGGAAGAAGTACCGCTACCCCGAGAGCTTCCGGCCAGGCGCTACCGATGCGCACTCGCGCTGCCTGCTGTCTCTGGCCGGGTTCGGTTGGGGCGACAAGCCGAAGCGGGCCGGTCTGCCCGATTCGCGGATGCTGGCGCTGCTTGGGCTATTGATCCAGCGGACCCGTACGCCGGAAGGGTTGGCAGGCGTGGTGGCGCTGGCCGTTCCGCGCGTCGGCGTTCGGGTCGACGAGTTCTGGCCGGTCGTGACGTCGACGGGGCGGCAACGACCGCTCGAGTCAGTCGCCAGCATCGTGGCGGCGAAGGAGGATGGCGAGCGCAAGGGGCTAGGTGGCGGCTACGTGCTGGGCAAACGGATGACATACCGGAGCCGGGCGGTTCGCGTGACGCTGCAGCCCGCAGATGCGCAACAGGCCCGGGGCCTGTTGCCGGGTGCATTGCTGCATCGCGAGCTGATGGCCTTCATGCAGCTCTATGTAGGTGTCAAGGCCGACGTGCATCTGCGGATGGAGGTGTCTTCGCGACATGCGCCATTGCCAGTAATCGGCCCGACGCATGACGGCTCGGCGCCACGCCTCGGCTGGACCACCGTGTTGCCTGCCGATGAAGAGCGTCTGATCAATATCGCGCTTGGGATCTATCGAGCATTTCCTGTATCCGTACCGAATCCACATCTGACTCAACATGCCTGACCAGGGGAACACACATGACTATCCGTTTCGCTGTTTCATCCATCTCAGCCGTCATGCTGCTGTCTGCCTGCGGCGCGTGGCAATCCGTTTCGGATACGACGGCGAGCGCTTATCGCGCCGTGTTCTTCAAGCAGGTGAAGGTGCTGAACGTCGATCTTGCGGCTCGCGCCGCATTGAATCCGGACGACGCAGGGCGGGCGACTTCCGTTGCCGTACGCGTCTATCAGCTGAAGGATCGCAAGATGTTCGACGGGACGTCGTATGACGATCTGCTCAAAAACGACAGAACCGTGCTTGCGCAGGATCTGCTGGCGGATATCTCGACGGTCGTGAACCCAGGCGCTTCGGCGAGCCTGGCCCAGCCGATGCAACCGGAGACGAAATATGTCGCGATCGTTGCGTTCTATCGCAGCCCCACGCGTGATGACGTGTGGAAGCGTGTGATTGAAAAGAAAAGGCTGGATGCAGACAAACCGCTTCGGCTGGAATTGGTCGAGAACGAGGTGCTGTCGAGCGGCGATGTGCCGGGATTGAAGGGCGCCCGTTGAGCGGGCGCCGCAGCCTCCGGCTACAAAAGTGCGGCTGCTGGACGGCCGCTGCTGACGTTCCGCTCACTCACCGATCATCCTCCCGCACGGACGACGGATGCCGACACAGCGCCCGCACTTCCAGCGTCATATACGGAAACAGCGGCAACTGGCTCACCAGATCATGCAGTTGCTGCACGCTCTCGACATCGAAGATGCTGACGTTCGCATATTGCCCCGCGATCCGCCACAGATGCCGCCAGACACCGTCGTTCATCAGGCGCTGGCACATCGCCTTCTCTTCCGCCTTCAGCGTTGCCGCCTTGACCGGATCCATGTCCGTCGGCAGATGAACAGTCATTTCCACATGAAACAGCATCACTTGCTCCTTGCGTGATCGGTTCGTCGTATGAAGCCGTTCAGGCCTGCGCACGTGCGCGGTCGACTTCGCTTTCCGGAACGTTCGCGCGATCCTTGACCAGCGTGAAATCGAAATCGATCAGCGCGAACTGCCCGTCGACGCCATACGGCTTACCTTCCGCGCCCTCGGCCTGCTTGATCTTCGGAATCAGCCCTTCACGCGTCGCGAATGCGAAGTCGTCCCAGATATGCGGATCGCCTTCGATGTTGATCTGCGTCGTCAGCTTACGATAACCGTCCGCGGAAACGAAGAAGTGAATGTGCGCGGGACGATGGCCGTGACGGCCGAGCTGGTCGAGCAACTGCTCGGTCTTGCTGCCCGGCGGCACGCTGTAGCCGACCGGCAGCACGCTGCGGAAGCTGTAGCGGCCTTCGGCGTCGGTGCGGATCGAGCGGCGCAGGTTGAACGCCGGCTGCGATTGATCGAAGTACGAATAGTTGCCGAGATGGTTCGCGTGCCACACTTCGACGAGCGCGTTCGCGAGCGGTGCGCCGTCGTCGCCGAGCACCTGGCCTCGCATGATGAGCGTCTGGCCCGGATCGGTGCCGTCGTCGAGGCGCGCATGGCCGACCGATTCCGGCGCGCCCGCCACGTACAGCGGCCCTTCGATCGTGCGCGGCGTGCCGCCCTGGATGCCGGCCTTCGCTTCGGCTTCGTCCATCCGCACGTCGAGGAAGCGCTCGAGGCCGAGGCCCGCGGCGATCAGGCCGAACTCCTTGCCGGCTTCGTTCAGGTAGTTCAGCGCGGTCCAGAATTCGCTCGGCTGCACGTCGAAATCCTCGATCGTGTAGCACAGGTCCTTCACGATCCGGTTGACGATCGCGCGCACGCGCGGGTTGCCGGGCTTCTCCGCGGCATCGTCGAAGGTCTTCAGCAGCGCGTCGATGGCGTCCTTGTTCATGCGTGTCTCCTGTATCGGGTGTCGTGTGGGGATCAGCGGGCGTCGCGTCGCATCCGTTCGATGCGGGCCCAGTCGAAGGTAATGCCGAGGCCGGGCGTGGCCGGCAGATGCAGCTTGAAATCCTGGTAACGCAGCGGCTCGACGAGGATTTCCTCCGTCAGCAGCAGCGGGCCGAACAGCTCGGTGCCCCATTTCAGTGAACCGAACGTGCTGAACAGCTGCGCGGACGCCATCGTGCCGGCCGCGCCTTCGAGCATCGTGCCGCCGTACAGGTCGACGCCGGCCGCCGCCGCGATCGCCGCGACGCTCGCCGCGCCCTGCAGGCCGCCCGACTGCGCGATCTTCACCGCGAACACGTCGGCCGCGCGGTCCTGCGCGAGCGCAAACGCGTCGACCGGGCCGTGCAGCGCCTCGTCAGCCATGATCGGAATCTGCGCGAGCTGCGTGAGGCGCTTCAGGCCCGCGCGGTTCGTCGCGGCGATCGGCTGCTCGACGAGGCTCACGCCGGCTTCCGCGAGACGCGGGCCGGCCCAGATCGCCTCGCTCTCGCTCCACGCCTGGTTCACGTCGACCCGCACGTCGCCGCGCTCGCCGAGCGCGCGCTTGATCGCGACGACGTGCGCGACGTCGTCGGCCACCGCGTTCGAGCCGATCTTCAGCTTGAACGCGCGATGGCGGCGCGCGTCTAGCATCGCCTCGGCTTCCGCGATGTCGCGCTGCGTGTCGCCGCTCGCGAGCGTCCACAAGACGTCCACCGCGTCGGTCGCGCGGCCGCCGAACAGCTCGGACAGCGGCACGCCGAGGCGGCGCGCCTGCGCGTCGAACAGCGCGGTCTCGAGCGCGCACTTCGCGAAGCGGTTGCCCTGGAACAGCTTGCGCACGCGTGCCATCGCGGCGCCCGGGCGGGTGGCGTCCATGCCTTGCAGCAGCGGCGCGAAATAGCTGTCGATGTTGACCTTGATGCTTTCCGGGCTCTCCTCGCCGTACGCGAGGCCGCCGATGGTCGTTCCTTCGCCGACGCCTTCGATACCGTCCGAGCATCGAACCCGAACCAGCACGAGGGTCTGGCAATTCATCGTGGCGACCGACAGCTTGTGCGGGCGGATCGTCGGCACGTCGACGAGCAGCGTCTCGACGCGCTCGATGGTGGCGGCAGTTGCTATCATGCGATTCCTCCTGTTGGTGCACATGTTAGGAAGATCCGCCCGGACGCGTCCAACACTCTTTCCGACTACTTCCATACTTTCGAGGTATGCAATGGAATTGCGCCAGCTTCGGTATTTCATGGCCGTCGCCGAGGAAATGAACATCACGCGGGCGGCCGAGCGCCTGCACATGACGCAGCCGCCGCTCAGCCGCCAGCTCCAGGCGATCGAGGACGAAATCGGCATGCCGCTGTTCGAGCGCGGCGCCCGGCCGCTGAAGCTGACCGAGGCCGGCCGCGTGTTCTACGCGCAGGCGAAGCGCCTCGTCGACCAGGCCGACGAGCTCGGGCCGCTGACGCGGCGGCTCGCGCAGATGTCGGCGCGGATCGTGATCGGCTTCGTGCCATCGACGCTGTACGGCGCGCTGCCGGACGTGATCCGCGCGTTCCGCGAGGCGCAGCCGGACGTCGAGCTGTCGCTGATCGAAATGTTCACGCTCGAGCAGCTCGGCGCGCTGAAAGGGGGGCGGATCGACGTCGGGTTCGGCCGCCTGCGCTTCGACGACGACCAGCTCGTGCGCGAAGCGCTGGTCGAGGAGAAGCTGATCGCCGCGCTGCCGGTCGGGCATCCGCTGGCCGATCCGGCCCGACCGCTCGCGCTCGCCGATGTCGCGCACGAGACGCTGATCGTCTATCCGAGCACGCCGCGGCCGAGCTTCGCGGATCAGCAGCTGTCCGCGCTGCGCGACGGCGGGCTCGCGCCGGCCGCCGTGCACGAGGTGCGCGAGCTGCAGACGGCGCTCGGGCTGGTGGCCGCGAAGGTCGGCGTGTCGCTGGTGCCGGAAAGCGTCGAAGGCGTGCGGGTGAAGGGCGTCGTGTATCGCCGCCTGCCGGAGCCGGCCGCGACGTCGCCGATCATCATGAGCCGCCGCCTGCACGACGAAAGCCCCGCGACGGCGGCATTCTGCGAGATCGCCCGCGCGATGTTCGCGCCGCCGGCGTAAGCGCGGCCGGCCGATACGTAGCGCGATAAGGTGCAACTAACGATCAAGCCTCGCGTGCCCGCACGAATGAGGCGGGGCCGGCGCGACGTGATCGGCAGGGCGCGCGGTATGCGGCGCCCCGCACGATCTCATCGCTTGCCGTCGAGCGTCTCCGAAGGCGATTCGCCGAATTTCTCCCGATACGCAATCGCGAAGCGGCCCAGATGCGTAAACCCGCAATCGAGCGCGATGTCCGCGATGCGCCGGGCGCTGCCCGCGCCGTACAGCAACTCGCGCGCGTGTTCGAGCCGTGTGTGGCGCAGGTACTGCATCGGGCTCATCCCGCGGAAATGCAGGAACGCGTCGCGCAGCGTGCGCTCCGGCACGCCGGCCGCCTGCACGATGTCGGCGAGCTGCAGCGGCTGCGCGTAGTGCGCGGCGACGAATTCCTGCGCGCGCCGCACGAAGCCCGGCGCGGGGTCGTGGCGCGCCACGGGCACGGCCGACGGCGGATGGCCTTCGATCAGCAGGTCGACCAGCAGATGTTCGAGTTGCGACGCGACGCGCGGGTTCGCGTTCGCGCGATCGAGCAGTTCCGTCGAGCGCGCGACCAGCATCAGCTGCTGGCGCCATGCGGCGAGTGCCGCGTCGCTCACGCGCAGCACCGGGTCGAGCGTCGCGCGCGGATCGCCGGTGAGCGTGTTGACGGTGGCCGCGTCGATGCGCAGCACGAACTGCTCGCAATCGGCCGACAGCAGCGCGTCGAACGGTTCGCCGGGCGCGCACAGCACGCCGGTCTGGCCGTCGACGCCGACCTGCCGGCCCATCGCGCGGACCTCGGCCTGCCCGGACAGGCAGAACATCAGCAGGTAGTAGCCGTCGACCGCGTCGACCTGCACGCGCATCGCGTCGCCGAACGCGATGGTGCCGATCCCGAGCCCGCCGAGGCGCACGAAATCCATGTGCGACGCGCCGTGCACGCGGCCGCTCGGCAGCAGCGCGTGCGGCTGCATGACGCGCGAAATCCGCTCGCGCGTCTCGTCGAGATCGCGGGATTCGAACAGCCGGTGGGCGCGCAGCGCGAGCGGCTCGAACGACGTTGGGGACATGGGCATGAGTCTCGCTTGTGGGCGCGTGCACGGGTCGGACGAAGGGGCCGAGATGGCGCAGAGGCGCGACGAGTGTCGCCATCCTAGCGCAGAAAGCTGCCGGAAGTGGATATTGCGCCGCCGCAATCGCAGTTTCCGGATAGACGCCGAATATTAGCGTTTCAAAAATGGACTCCATCAGATCAACGAAACCGGATCGACAAGGAGTCCGACATGGAGCAGACCGAATCACCCGTCCTGTTTGCGGCGCGCGATGACGCGTCCGACGTGAAGTTTCCGCACGACGACGGCTCGCGCGTGCCGTACAAGGTGTTCAGCTCGCGCGCCGTCTACGAGCGCGAGCAGGAACGCATCTATCGCGGCCCGACGTGGAATTTCGTTGCGCTGGAGGCGGAGATCCCGAACCCGGGCGACTTCAAGAGCACGTTCGTCGGCGATACGCCCGTGGTCGTCACGCGCGCCGACGACGGCACGCTCGCCGCGTGGGTGAACCGCTGTGCGCACCGCGGCGCGCAGGTGTGCCGCAAGTCGCGCGGCAACGCGAGCTCGCACACGTGCGTGTATCACCAGTGGAGCTTCGACAACACCGGCAACCTGCTCGGCGTGCCGTTCCGGCGCGGCCAGAAGGGGATGACGGGGATGCCCGCGGATTTCGATCCGAAGCAGCACGGGCTGCGCAAGCTGCGCGTCGACAGCTATCGCGGGCTGGTGTTCGCGACCTTCAGCGACGCGGTCGCGCCGCTGCCCGAGTATCTCGGCGAGCAGATGCGCCCGTGGATCGACCGGGTCTTCCACAAGCCGGTGGAGTATCTCGGCTGCACGCGCCAGTATTCGAAGTCGAACTGGAAGCTGTACCTGGAGAACGTGAAGGATCCGTATCACGCGAGCATGCTGCACCTGTTCCATACGACCTTCAACATCTTCCGCGTCGGCATGAAGGCGCGCTCGATTCCGGATGCGAACCACGGCCTGCACAGCATCATCACGGTGACGAAGACGAACGACGACACGTCGGCCGCGTACAAGCAGCAGAACATCCGCTCGTTCGACGAGGGCTTCCATCTGGAGGACGAATCGATCCTCGACCTCGTGTCCGAATACGACGAGGACTGCACGAACCACATCCAGCCGATCTTCCCGCAGCTCGTGATCCAGCAGATCCACAACACGCTGGTCGCGCGGCAGATCCTGCCGAAGGGGCCCGACAACTTCGAGCTGATCTTCCATTTCTTCGGCTATGCGGACGACACGCCGGAGTTGCGCGCGCTGCGCATCAAGCAGGCGAACCTCGTCGGGCCGGCCGGCTACATCTCGATGGAGGACACCGAGGCGACCGAACTCGTGCAGCGCGGCACGGTGCGCGACGGCGACGCGACGTCGGTGATCGAGATGTCGCGCGGCAATCCGGACCAGCAGGACACGGTGATCACCGAAAGCCTGATCCGCAAGTTCTGGGTCGGCTACCAGAAGCTGATGGGCTATTGAATCGGGAGCGAGACATGATGGAAGACATGAAGACGTGGTTCGAGGTGACCATGTTGCAGAACCGTTACATCGGCCACCTCGACAACGATCGGCTCGAACAGTGGCCGGAGATGTTCACCGAGGATTGCACGTACGAGATCGTGCCGAAGGAGAACGCCGACCTCGGGCTGCCGGTCGGGATCGTTCATTGCACGAACCAGCGGATGCTGCGCGACCGCGTGGTGTCGCTACGGCACGCGAACATCTTCGAGGAGCACACGTACCGGCACATGACGTCGGGCCTGACGATCGTCGCGGAGCGCGACGGCGAGATCGAAACCGAGAGCAACTACGTGGTCGTGCAGACGCGCAGCAACGGCGAATCGAACGTCTACCAGGCCGGCAAGTACTACGACACGGTGGTGCGCACGCCCGACGGGCTGCGCTACAAGACGAAGCGCGTGATCTACGACACGTCGCGCGTGCAGACGCTGCTCGCCACCCCGATCTGACGAAGCAAGGAATCGACATGACCGAAGCAACGCTGGCCGAGTGGCATCCGCTCGGCGCATTTGACGAATTCTCCGAAGACGAACCGGCGGCGCGCGTCGCGGGCCAGAAACCGGTCGCGGTGTTCCGCATCGGCGACGAATTGTTCGCGATGCACGACCTCTGCACGCACGGCCATGCGCGGCTGTCCGAAGGCTACGTGGAGGACGGCTGCGTCGAATGCCCGCTGCACCAGGGGCTGATCGACATCCGCACCGGCGCGCCGAAATGTGCGCCGATCACGGAACCGGTGCGGACCTATCCGATCCGCATCGTCGACGGGCAGGTGGAAGTCAATGTCGGCTGATCCCATCGTGATCGTCGGCGCCGGGCACGCGGCGCGGCGGGCCGCCGAGGCGCTGCGCGCGCGTGATGCCGACGCGCGCATCGTGATGATCGGCGCGGAACGCGAGCTGCCGTACGACCGGCCCGCGCTGTCGAAGGACGCGCTGCTGCACGACGACGGCGCGCAGCGCGCGTTCGTGCGCGATGCCGCGTGGTACGACGCGCAGCGCATCGACCTGCGGCTCGGCACGCGGGTCGACGCGATCGAGCGCGATGCGCACCGCGTGCGGCTCGACGACGGCGCGACGCTGCCGTATCGGCGGCTCGTGCTCGCGACCGGTTCGCGGGTCCGCACGTTCGGCGGGCCGGTCGACGCGGGCGTGGCGCTGCATTACGTGCGCACGGTTGCCGATGCACGCGCGCTGCGCGCGGCGCTGGCGCCGGGCAAGCATGTCGCGGTGCTCGGCGGCGGGTTCATCGGTCTGGAAGTCGCGGCGGCCGCGCGTCAGCTCGGCTGTTCGGTGACGGTGATCGATCCGGCCGCGGGCCTGTTGCAGCGCGCATTGCCTGAAGTGGTCGGCGCGTTTGCGCAACGGATGCACGACGGGCGCGGCGTCGCGTTTCAACTGTCGACGCTGCCGCGCGCGATCCGGCGCGGCGCGTGCGGCGGCGCGGTGATCGAGACCGATCGCGGCGACGTGGCGGCCGACGTCGTGGTGGTCGGGATCGGCGTCGTGCCGAACGTCGAGCTTGCGCAGGCCGCAGGGCTGGAGGTCGACAACGGCGTGCGTGTCGATTCAGGTTGCCGCACAAACGATCCGGCGATCTTCGCGGCGGGCGAGGTGACGATGCACTTCAATCCGCTGCTCGGCCGCCACGTGCGGATCGAGTCGTGGCAGGTCGCGGAGAACCAGCCGGCCGTCGCGGCGGCCAACGCGCTCGGCGCGGACGAGACGTACGCCGAGCTGCCGTGGCTGTGGTCGGATCAATACGACTGCAACCTGCAGATGCTCGGGCTGTTCGGCGGCGAGCGAGCCACGGTCGTGCGCGGCGAGCCTTCGAACGGGGCGTTCACGGTATTCGGGCTCGGCGAAGACGGCAGGCTCGTCGCGGCGGCCGCGGTGAACGCGGGGCGCGACATCGGCGCGTGCCGCCGGATGATCGCGGCGGGGGCCGTGCCCGATCCGCAACGGCTCGCCGATCCGTCGGTGAACCTGAAAACGTTGCTCTGAAGCGGCGCGCGGCATGCCCGCGCGTTTGTCGGGCGCGGCGAAATCGGGGATATTAGCGGCATCGCCGATTCGCCGGTCGCCCATGACGCCAGACAAAGCCCTTGAACTGAACCGCAGCAAGCGCCGCGCGCTGTCGCTGCTGCTCGTTGCCGTCGCGGTATTCGTGACGACGATCTTCCTGCCGCGCGGCGTGTGGGTCGACGGGATCAAGGCGGTGGCCGAGGCCGCGATGGTCGGCGCGCTCGCCGACTGGTTCGCGGTGGTCGCGCTGTTCTGCCGCGTGCCGATCCCGTTCGTGTCGCGCCACACCGAGATCATCCCGCAGAACAAGGACAAGATCGCCGACAACCTCGCGGTGTTCGTCCGCGAGAAATTCCTCGGCCCCGACGCGCTCGCCGCGCAGATCCGCCAGCACGATCCGGCGAGCAAGCTCGGCGCGTGGCTCGGCGAGCCCGCGAACACCGAGGCGCTCGGCGGCTACGCGACGAAGCTGATCGGCTTCGCGCTCGACATGACCGACGACGCGCGGATCCAGTCGTTCGTCCACGATGCGTTCCGCGCGGTGATCGACCGTATCGACCTGTCGCAATCGGCCGGCGCGATCCTCGACACGCTGACCAAGGACGGCCGCCACCAGGCGCTGCTCGACGACGCGATCGCGCAGGTGGTCGACGTGCTCGGCAAGGAGGAGAACCGCGAGGTGATCGCGGGCTTCATCGTCGAATGGCTGAAGACGCAGTATCCGAAGGTCGAGAAGCTGCTGCCGACCCAGTGGCTCGGCGAGCACGGCGCGCAGCTGCTCGCGAGCGCGGTGAGCCGCGTGCTCGAAGGCGTGGCGGCCGACCCCGAACACGAGCTGCGGCAGCGGTTCGACCGCACGGTCGCGGCGCTGACCGAACGCCTGAAGCACGACCCCGCGTTCATCGAGAAGGGCGAGGAAATCCGGCGCTACATCCGCGACGGCGACGCGTTCAATGCGTATCTGCGCGATTTGTGGGATCAACTGCGCGCGTGGCTGAAGGCCGATCTCGCGCGCGCCGATTCGGCGCTGCACCGGCAGGCCGCGACGCTCGGCGGCTGGCTCGGCGCGCGGCTTTCGGAAAGCCCCGCGCTGCGCGCGTCGCTGAACGAGCATGTGGAGAAGGCCGTGCACGAGATGGCGCCGGATTTCGCGGATTTCCTGATGCGTCACATTCGCGACACGGTGCGCAACTGGGACGCGCGCGAGATGTCGCGGCAGATCGAACTCAACATCGGCAAGGACCTGCAGTACATCCGCATCAACGGCACGCTGGTCGGCGGGCTGATCGGGCTCGGGTTGTATCTCGTGTCGCTCGCGCCGCGCCTGGCGGGCGGCTGGCTGCATTGAGGCGGCCGGACCGCCGAGAAGAGGCGCGACGTCGCGCGCGCCGGAATCAGGCTTGCGCTTTCGCGCCGTGCAGTTGCAGGCCGAGCGCCTTGATCACCTTCAGGATCGTGCCGAAGCTCGGGTTACCGTCATGCGACAGTGCCTTGTACAGGCCTTCGCGCGACAGGCCCGCGTCGCGCGCGACCTGCGACATGCCGCGCGCACGCGCGATCACGCCGAGCGCGTGCGCGATGAAGGCCGGATCGTCGCCGGCCTCCTGCAGACAGGCGTCGAAGTATTCGGCCATGTCGTCTTCGGTCTTCAGGTGTTCGGCCGAATCCCATGGCCGGGTCTTGATCTTGTCCATCGATCACTCCATAGCGAGATGCGCGAGCATCGCGTGCGCGGCGCGTATGTCCGCCTGTTGCGTCGACTTGTCGCCGCCGCACAGCAGGATCACCCATATCGTTTCCCGCCGGACGTAATAGATGCGATAGCCGGGGCCATGATCGATACGCATTTCGACGACCGGCGAGCCGGCGGATTTCCAGTCGCCCGGATTGCCCATCGCGAGGCGGTCGATGCGCGCCTGGATGCGGCGTTTCGCGATACGGTCCGACAGGCCGGCAAACCACGCGTCGAAGACGTCGGTGGTCCGGATGCTGAACGTAGGGGCACTGTAGGGTATGGATTGCAGTGTGTCAACCATGGTTCACATGTCTTGGATGCTGTTTCCGTTACCCCCACGATAAGGCCCCCGGCTCCATTCGTCGGTCAAATGGCCGTTCGGCCGACCCCTTCGAGGCCACCGCCGACCGAAGTCGGCATTTCCCGAATCCGTCTACAATCAAAAACGTCTTTGCCGCCCGCGCGCACGCGTTGCGCGCCGGCGGATCCGTTCGTCCTCCGGGCTCCGGAGGCACCGCCGCGCATCGCGCGGCGGGCATGTGCAGTGTGGTCAGAGTCTGATAGGTAAAGCGTCCGCGCGCCGTAGGCCGGCGCGCGTCCTGAACGCCGCGCGCCCGTAGGCCGGGCAGGCGGCATCAACCGAGAGTCCCCCATGAAAGCATCGGATCTGTTCGTGAAGGCGCTGGAAGCCGAAGGCGTCGAGTATGTGTTCGGCATTCCCGGCGAGGAAAACCTCGATCTGCTCGAATCGCTGCGGCGGTCGCGGATCAAGCTCGTGCTGACCCGGCACGAGCAGGCGGCCGGTTTCATGGCCGCCACCTACGGGCGCCTGACGGGCCGCACGGGCGTCTGCCTGGCGACGCTCGGCCCGGGCGCGACCAACTTCGTGACGGCGGCCGCGTATGCGCAGCTCGGCGGGATGCCGATGCTGATGATCACCGGGCAGAAGCCGATCAAGTCCAGCAAGCAGGGCCACTTCCAGATCGTCGACGTCGTCGACATGATGCAGCCGCTCACGAAATTCACGCGGCAGATCGTGTCGATCGGCAACATCCCGTCGGCCGTGCGCGAGGCGTTCCGGCGCGCGGAAGAAGAGCGCCCGGGCGCCGCGCACCTCGAACTGCCGGAGGACATCGCGCACGAGGAGGGCGACGGCAAGCCGATTCCGCGCAGCTACAGCCGGCGGCCCGTGGCCGAGGAGAAGGCGGTCGCGCACGCGGTCGACGCGATCCAGGCCGCGCGCCATCCGCTCTTGATGATCGGCGCGGGGGGCAATCGCAAGACCACCTGCAAGATGCTGCTCGAATTCGTCGACAAGACGGGCATCCCGTTCTTCACGACGCAGATGGGCAAGGGCGTGATCGACGAAACGCACCCGCTGTGGCTCGGCAATGCGACGCTGTCCGACGGCGACTTCGTGCACCGCGCGATCGAGCATGCGGACTGCATCATCAACGTCGGCCACGACGTGATCGAGAAGCCGCCGTTCTTCATGCGCGCGGACGACAAGACCGTGATCCACGTGAACTTCCTCGGCGCGCAGGTCGACCCCGTCTATTTCCCGCAGATCGAGGTGGTGGGCGACATCGCGAACGCGGTATGGCAGATGAAGGAGGCGCTCGCGCCGCAGCCGCACTGGGATTTCGCGCGCTTCACGATGATCAAGGAGCATTTCGACGCGCACCTGCAGAAGGGGCAGAGCGACCCGCGCTTCCCGATGTATCCGGTGCGCATCGTCAACGACCTGTACCGCGCGCTGCCGGCCGACGGGATCGTCTGTCTCGACAACGGGATGTACAAGATCTGGTTCGCACGTTACTGGCGCGCACACGAGCCGAACTCGCTGCTGCTCGACAACGCGCTCGCGTCGATGGGCGCGGGGCTGCCGTCGGCGATCGCGACGAAGATCGTGCATCCGCAGCGCAAGGTGATCGCCGTGTGCGGCGACGGCGGCTTCATGATGAACTCGCAGGAGCTCGAGACGGCGGTGCGGCTGAAGCTCGACATCGTCGTGATGATCCTGCGCGACGACGCGTTCGGGATGATTCGCTGGAAGCAGGAGAACATGAATTTCCCCGATTTCGCGATGACGCTGCAGAACCCGGATTTCGTGTCGTATGCGCAGAGCTACGGCGCGCACGGCCACCGGGTCGAGTCGGCCGACGATCTCGAGCCGCTGCTGCGCGAGTGCTTCGCGGCGCCGGGCGTGCACGTGATCGACGTGCCGATCGACTACTCCGACAACGAGCGCGTGCTGAACCGCGAGATCAAGCGCCTGTCGGCGCAGCTCTGACTTCACCGCTATTCCCCGTTTTCACCGTTTTCCGGAAGGAGACGTTCCATGCTGAAGGACACCTATCCGTACTACCTGGCCAACGAAGCCGTCTACGCGAACACCGATCTCGAAGTGACCGACAAGTACAGCGGCGCGGTCGCGACGCGCGTCGCGCTGGCCGATGCGAAGGCGATCGACGCGGCGATCGCCGCGGCGGTGGGGGCCGCGAAGCCGATGCGCGAGCTGCCCGCCTTCAGGCGCCAGGCGGTGCTCGACCACTGCGTCGCACGGTTTCGCGAGCGCTTCGACGAGCTGGCCGAGGCGCTGTGCATCGAGGCCGGCAAGCCGATCAACGATTCGAAGGGCGAGGTGACGCGGCTGATCGACACGTTCCGCGTCGCGTCCGAGGAATCGGTGCGGATCGACGGCGAAGTGATCAACCTCGAGATCTCCGCGCGCGCGCAGGGCTACACGGGCTACACGAAGCGCGTGCCGATCGGCCCGTGCTCGTTCATCTCGCCGTTCAATTTCCCGCTGAACCTCGCCGCGCACAAGGTCGCGCCGGCGCTCGCGGCCGGCTGCCCGTTCGTGCTGAAGCCCGCGAGCCGCACGCCGATCGGCGCGCTGATCATCGGTGAGGTGCTCGCCGAAACCGACCTGCCGAAGGGCGCGTTCTCGGTGCTGCCCGCGCATCGCGACGGCGCGGACCTGTTCACGACGGACGAGCGCTTCAAGCTGCTGTCGTTCACGGGCTCGCCGGCGGTCGGCTGGGCGCTGAAGGAGAAGGCCGGCAAGAAGAAGGTCGTGCTGGAGCTCGGCGGCAACGCGGCCGCGATCGTCGATGCGGACCAGCGCGAGCGGCTCGACTACGTGGTCGAGCGGCTCGCGTTCGGCGCGTATTACCAGTCGGGGCAGAGCTGCATCGGCGTGCAGCGGATTCTCGTGCACGCCGATCTGTACGACGCGCTGCGCGAGAAGCTGATCGCGAAGACCGGCTCGCTGAAGATGGGCGACCCGAAGGATCCGGCGACGTTCGTCGGCCCGATGATCTCCGAATCCGAATCGCGCCGGCTCGCGGGCTGGATGGACGCGGCCGTGGCGGCCGGCGCGAAGATCGTCGCGGGCGGCAAGGTCGACGGCGCGATGTTCGAGGCGACGCTGCTGGAAAACGTCGGCCGCGAGCAGGACCTGTACCGCAGGGAGGCGTTCGGCCCGGTGGCGATCCTGGAGAAGTTCGACCGCTTCGACGATGCACTTGCACGCGTGAACGACAGCGACTTCGGCCTGCAGGCCGGCGTGTTCACCGATTCGCTCGCGCATGCGCAGCGCGCGTGGGACGAGCTCGAGGTCGGCGGCGTCGTGATCAACGACGTGCCGTCGTTCCGCGTCGACAACATGCCGTACGGCGGCGTGAAGGATTCGGGCCTCGGCCGCGAGGGCATCCGCTATGCGATCGAGGACATGACCGAGCTGCGCCTGATGATCGTGCGGCGCAGGTAGCGCGCGGCAGCGCGGCCGTGCCGCGACGGCACGCGGGCGGGCGATCGGGCCGGCCCGCGTGCCGTTTTCACGTCGGCGGAGGCCGCGCGGAGGATGCATGTGCGGCAACGGGCAGCGCGCGTCCGCCGCGCGCCGGCGTGCCGAACGCCCTCGACTGCGGGCGCGGCATCGTGATGTAATCGCGCCAAACGGCCGACCGGGGTACGACTCCGGGACGCCCGCGGATTCATTCTTCACGAGGTCGGTTCATGTCCCCCGTATCGGCATTCAAGCTGGTCCTGTTGTCTTTCCTCGCGATCGTCGCGCTCGAATGCATCGCGAAGCGGTTGCGGCTGCCGCCCGCCGCCGCGCTGCTGGTCGGCGGCGTCGGCATCGCGTTCATTCCCGGCCTGCCGCCGATCAACCTCGACCCCGACCTGGTGCTGGTGGTGTTCCTGCCGCCGCTGCTGATGGACGGCGCGTATTTCTCCGTGTGGGAGGAGTTCAAGCGCAACGTCGGCGGCATCCTGCTGCTCGCGATCGGCGCGGTGGTGTTCACGACGCTCGCGGTCGGGCTGGCCGTGCACTGGGCCGTGCCGTCGCTGCCGTGGGCCGCGTGCTTCACGCTCGGCGCGATCGTGTCGCCGCCCGACGCGGTCGCGGCGAAGGCCGTGCTCGAACGCGTCGCGCTGCCGCGCCGGCTGATGGTGCTGCTCGAAGGCGAAAGCCTGCTGAACGACGCGGCGGGCCTCGTGCTGTTCCGCTTCGCGGTTGCCGCCGCGCTGACCGGCGCGTTCAGCCTTCAACACGCGGTGCTGCGTTTCGCGGAGCTCGGGCTCGGCGGCGTCGTGGTCGGTTTCATCGTCGGCCGGCTCGTCGTGTGGTTCCTGAAGAAGCTCGACGACGACTACCTCGTGGTGACCGTCGCGGTGCTCGCCGGGTGGATCGCGTACATCGCCGGCGAAATGCTGGAGGTGTCCGGCGTGATCGCGACGGTGACGGCGGGGATGATCTTCGGCTGGCACCAGCACGAAGTGTTCTCGGCCGCGGTGCGCACGCGCGCCACCGCGTTCTGGCAGGTGATCGTGTTCCTGCTCGAGGCGCTCGTGTTCGTGCTGATCGGGCTCTCGCTGCGCGGCGTGGTGCACCGGCTCGGCGGCTTCGAGCAGGTGCTCGGCACGATGATGCCGGCCGTGCTCGCGGTGCTGGCCGCGGTGGTCGTGTCGCGCTTCCTGTGGATCTACGCGGTCGAGGTGCTGAAATGGCCGACCCGCTGGTTCACGCGCAGCGCGTGCCGGCCGGACTGGAAGGCCGCGACGGTGATGAGCTGGGCCGGGATGCGCGGCGTCGTCACGCTCGCGGTCGCGCTGTCGCTGCCCGACACGATGCCGGGCCGCGACCTGATCCTGGTGGCCGCATTCGCGGTGATTCTCGTCACCGTGCTGCTGCAGGGCACGACGATCGGCCCGCTGATCCGGCTGCTGCGCCTGCCGCAGCAGCACGGGCACGCCGCGCATCACCTGAGCGAGCCGCAGGCGTGGGCGCGCGTCGAGGCGGCGCAGCTCGCCGCGATCCAGCCGCTCGTGCGCGACGAGAACGGCGTCGTGATCCATCCGCGCCTGCTCGAGCAGTACACGTACCGCGCGGAGCTGACCGCGCGCCTGCAGGACGAGCCCGCGTTTCCGGACAGCGCGCGCGCCGCGCACTACGACGTCGTGCTGGCCGCGATCGCGGCCGGCCGCGCGGAGCTGTTGCGCCTGCATCGTTCGGGCTGCATCCACGACGAGATGCTGCATGCGCTCGAACGCGATCTCGACCTGCAGGAAGTGTCCGCGCACCACGCGCGCGGATGAGCGGCATCCGGGCGCCTCGCCCCGCTGTTTGCAGCGCATGCAAACATTCGCGCGCATGTTGCACCGGCATGCGCGCTTTCGCGCCCCGGCAATGATCGGATTTATCGCACCCCGGATCAATTTGCTTATTTGGCAAAACTAAATGGGGCAGAGATGGATGCTTTTCTCCAATTTCATTTAGAATCGGCTGCCTATCTTTATTGAGAGAAGCCGCTCAATGCGCACGAGCGTCAATGGGAAAAGTCGATTTCCGAAACCCCGTGCGGCAGCGCCGGCAAGCCGGTTCGGCGATTACAGGGGGATCGATCTTCTGTAAATATGAGATAGCGTTTAAATCGGATAAACAACTCTCGCGAAATAATCGAGTGGAGACTCCGCTTTTGAAACAGTGTTTATGAAAGAATCGATCGATGAAAATACGCCGGACTGTTTTGAATCCGGCTTATCGGTCCTGCTCGTCGACGATCAGGCGTTCGTCGGCGAAGTGATCCGCCGCGCGCTGCGCAGCGAACATGACATCGATCTGCATGTTTGCACCGACGCGCAGCAGGCGATGGTCGTCGCGCGCGACGTGAAGCCGACGGTGATCCTCCAGGATCTCGTGATGCCGGACA
This sequence comes from Burkholderia stagnalis, assembly GCF_039848545.1. Taxonomy (NCBI): domain Bacteria; kingdom Pseudomonadati; phylum Pseudomonadota; class Betaproteobacteria; order Burkholderiales; family Burkholderiaceae; genus Burkholderia; species Burkholderia stagnalis. The sequence continues at coordinate 2,061,782 of NZ_CP156686.1, read as the reverse complement.
TCGACGGCCTCGATCTCGTGCGCGCGTGGCGCGCGGACGCGGCCACCGCGCGCGTGCCGATCATCGTGCTCTCCGCGAAGGAGGAGCCGGTCGTCAAGCGCGAGGCGTTCGTCGCCGGCGCGAACGACTATCTCGTCAAGCTGCCCGATGCGATGGAGCTGACGGCGCGCATTCGCTACCATTCGAATTCCTACCTGATGTCCCGCCAGCGCGACGAAGCGCTCGATTTCCTGTCGCACGACATGCGTTCGCCGCAGACGTCGATCCTCGCGCTGCTGGACGTCTACCGCGCCGAGCACGGCGACATGCCGCCGATCATGGCGCGGATCGCGGGCCACGCGCGGCGCGCGCTCGCGCTCGCCGACGGCTTCATCCACCTGACCCGCGCGCAGTCGGAGCGCCGCGCGCACGAGGTCGTGAGCCTCAACGAGATCGTGCTCGACGCGGTCGACCAGCTGTGGGAAAAAGCGGCCGGGTTCGGCAGCCGGGTGGTCGCGCAGGTGCCGGCGGCCGAGTGCGTGACGATGGGCGACCGGATGATGCTGACGCGCGCGGTCGCCAACCTGATCGACAACGCGCTGAAGTACGGCCCGGCCGGCGCCGACGTGCACTGCACGCTGGCGGGCGAGGACGGCGCGTGGCTGATCGGCGTCGAGGACGCCGGCGGCGGAATCGCGCAGACGCAGCGCGCGACGGCGACGGAATCGTTCGTCCGGCTCGAGCCCGCGCACGGCGCGGCGCGCGGCGGCTTCGGCCTCGGGCTGGCGTTCGTGCGCGCGACGGCGGCGCGGCATCGCGGCCAGATCCTGATGCGCGATACCGAACGCGGCTTCATGGTCGCGCTGCGGCTGCCGGCCCAGCCCGCCCAGCCCGAACGCTGACGCCGCGCATCGCCCGGCAGGGCGGGCGGCACCCGGCGGCAACGCCGGTATCCCATGCGTCCCTGTCGCACCGCCACCCGCGGGCGCCGGCCGGCGCGAACCTTTTTTCAACGCAGACTCTGAAAGTCCATAACGAACATGGCCACCGTGACGCCCCGCGCGACCAATGAAAGCTTGCATCCGACGATCGGCGCCGCCCGGCTGACGCTCGGCAACCGCATCCTGCTCAGCTTCGGCGTGCTGTTCGTGCTGATGCTGCTGACGGCCGGGCTGTCGTACGAACGCCTGCGCGCGATCGACGCCGAGGCCGTCAGCATCGAGCGCGACTCGCTGCCGGGCGTGTATCTCGCGTCGTCGCTGCGCGCGTCGGTCAACGAATCGTTCATGCTGCTGCAGCAGGCGACCTTCGTCGAGACGGACCCGGAAGCGGCACGCCGCGAGCTCGCGCGGATCGCCGACGTGGTGAAGGACATCGACAAGCTGTCGGTCGACTACCAGAACTCGACGTTCCGCGAAGACGACCGCGCGCGCTTCACGACGTTCCGCGCCGCGTACGACCGCTATCTGCCGCTGCTCAACGACGCCGTGCAGAAGAGCCACGGGTCGCACGCCGAAGCGGTCGCCGCGTATGCGAACGTGCGGCCGCTGTGGACGGAGGTGGTGCGCAACGCGAACTCGCTGGTGCAGGAGAACCGCGCGTTCGCGGACCAGTCCGCGAAGCTGATCCGCGAATCCGTGCAGGGCACCGAGATCGTGGTGGCGGTTGCGCTGACCATCGTGCTGCTGGCCGCGCTCGGGCTCGGCTATGCGCTGTTCCGCGCGATCACGGTGCCGATGGCGCGGCTCGTCGACGTGCACGACGTGATGCGCACCGGCAACCTGACGCAGCGCCTCGCGCTGAACCGGCGCGACGAATTCGGCACGCTCGAGACGGGCTTCAACCGGATGGCCGACGAGCTGACCGAGCTCGTCGCGCGCGCGCAGCAGTCGTCGCTGCAGGTGACGACGTCGGTCGCCGAGATCGCGGCAACGTCGCGCGAGCAGCAGGCCACCGCGAACGAAACGGCGGCGACGACCACCGAAATCGGCGCGACGTCCCGCGAGATCTTCGCGACGTCGCGCGACCTGCTGCGCACGATGAACGAGGTGGCGGGCGTGGCCGAGCAGTCGGCGACGCTCGCCGGCGTGAGCCAGAGCGGGCTCACGCGGATGGGCGAGACGATGCGCAGCGTGATGGACGCGGCCGGCTCGGTGAACGCGAAGCTCGCGATCCTCAACGAAAAGGCGCTCAACATCAACCAGGTCGTCGCGACGATCACCAAGGTGGCCGACCAGACCAACCTGCTGTCGCTGAACGCGGCGATCGAGGCCGAGAAGGCCGGCGAATACGGCCGCGGCTTCGCGGTGGTCGCGACCGAGATCCGCCGGCTCGCCGATCAGACCGCCGTGGCGACCTACGACATCGAGCAGACGGTGAAGGAGATCCAGTCGGCCGTGTCGGCCGGCGTGATGGGCATGGACAAGTTCTCGGAGGAAGTGCGCCGCGGGATGCGCGACGTGCAGCAGGTGGGCGGCCAGCTGTCGCAGATCATCGCCGAGGTCCAGACGCTCGCGCCGCGCTTCCAGATGGTCAACGAAGGGATGCAGACGCAGGCGACCGGCGCGGAACAGATCACGCAGGCGCTGTCGCAATTGTCTGAGGCCGCGCAGCAGACGGCCGAATCGCTGCGCCAGTCGTCGCAGGCGATCGACGACCTGACGCTCGTCGCGAACCAGCTGCGCACCAGCGTGTCGCGCTTCAAGGTCGACGCGTGATTCGCGCGGACGCCCAGCACGGCGCGCACGCGCTGTTCCTGCTGTTCGAGCTGGACGGCGAACGCTATGCGCTCGACGCGGCCACGATCGATGCGGTGCTGCCGCTCGCGGCCGCGAAGGCGGTGCCCGGCGCGCCGCCGTGGGTCGCCGGGCTGCTGATGCGCGACGGCGTGCCGGTGCCGGTGATCGACGTGCCGATGCTCGCGCTCGGCCGGCCCGCGCACGCGCTGCGCTCGACGCGGCTCGTGATGGTCCGGCATCGCCCGGACGACGCGGCCGCACGCGAGCGCGTGTTCGGGCTGATCGTCGAGCGCGCGACGCAGACGATGCGGATCGACCGCGCCGCGTTTCGCGCGACCGGCGTCGCGACGCCGCGCACGCGCTGGCTCGGCCCGGTCGCCAACACGCCGGACGGCATCGTGCAGCAGGTGTCGGTGCGCGACATGATCGACGCGGTCGCGGGGCTGCATCTGTTCGACGAACCGTCCGCCCACGAGGGAGCGCCGGCATGAGTCATCCCGAGTGGCGTTTTCGTACGTGGCTGCTGCGCGAAACCGGCATCGATCCCGCTTCGCTCGGCAACGATTTCCTGATGCGCGCGCTGACCGAGCGCATTCACGCGACGCGGGCGGCGCAGGGCGAACGGATGGCGCCGGTCGCCCGCGCGCCGGTGTCCGCGGACGCGCTCGACGCGTACTGGCAGCACCTGAACGCGAGCGCCGACGAACGGCGCGCGCTGATCGAGCTGTTCGTCGTGCCGGAAACCTGGTTCTTCCGCGACCGCGAGGCGTTCGCGACGCTGGCGCGGCTCGCGGTCGAGCGGCGCGCCGTGCGGCCCGCGCACGTCGTGCGGGTGCTGAGCGCGCCGTGCTCGAGCGGCGAGGAGCCGTTCTCGGCGGCGATGGCGCTGCTCGACGCGGGGCTCGATCCCGCGCATTTCACGATCGACGCGATCGACCTGAGCGACAAGGCGCTCGACCATGCGCGGCTCGGCCGCTACGGGCGCAACGCGTTCCGGGGCGCCGCGACGGGGTTTCGCGCGCGGCATTTCACGCCGGCGGCGGACGGCTGGCTGCTCGACGATCGCGTGCGCGCGTGCGTGCAGTTCCGGCGCGCGAACCTGATCGAGCCGCTGGGCGACCCGGGCGCGCGCTACGACTTCGTGTTCTGCCGCAACGTGCTGATCTACTTCGACCGCGACGCGCAGGATCGCGTGATCCGCTCGCTGGAACGCAGCCTGGCGGACGACGGGATGCTGTTCGTCGGCCCGGCGGAGACCGGCGTCGCGATGCGGCACGGGCTGCGTTCCGCGCGGATTCCGCTCGCGTTCGCATTCCAGCGCGCAAGCGCCGCCGAACGGCTGGCCGACGGGCTCGCGGCGGCGCTGCCGGCCGTGCCGCCGGCGCCGGCGGTGCCGCGCTGGCGGTCCGACCGGGATGCCGCCGCGCGCGTCGCGGTGCCGCGGGCGACGCCCGCGTGGTTCGCCGACACCGCGCGGCCGATCGCGCCCGCCGCCGCGCCGTCGCGCCATGCGGAAGCGGGCATGGCGGAGGCCGGCCCGGACGCCTCCGGCGCCGCCGCGCCGACGCTCGAACACGCGCAGGCGCTCGCGAACGCGGGCGCGTTCGACGAAGCCGAGCGCGCGCTCGAACGATTCATCGCGCAGGCCGGGCCGCATGCGGACGCGTACTGCCTGCACGGGCTGATCGCCGATGCGCGGGGGCGAACCGCGGAAGCGAGCGACTTCTACCGCAAGGCGCTGTACCTGCGGCCGACGCACCACGAGGCGCTGACGCATCTCGCGACGCTGCTCGACGCGGGCGGCGACGGCGCCCGCGCGCAATGGCTGCTCGAGCGCGCGCGGCGCACGGCCGGAGAATTCGACGCGGGCGTCGCGCAGCACACACGCCTGCATGACACGAGGACAAGATGAGCGACGTCGCAGACCCCACCGACCTGACGATCGATGTCGACGATTGCTGGAACCGGATCGGCACGCGGGGCGACCGGACTTGCGAGCGGCTGAACGACTATCAGCGCTGCCTGAATTGCCCGGTCTACGCGCGTCACGCGGCGAAGCTGCTCGAGCGGCCGCTCGACGGCGCCGAGCTGGCCGACGCCGCGCGCCGCATGGGCGCGCGCGACGCGGCGCATGCGCGCGGCGAGGCCTGCGTCGACACGCGGCAGGCGGCGCTCGCGTTCCGCGTCGGCGACGAATGGCTCGCGCTGCCGATCGGCGTGCTGCACGAGATCGCCGATACGCGCCCGATCCATTCGCTGCCGCACCGTCGCCATCCGGCCGTGCGCGGCGTCGTCAATATCCGCGGCACGCTGCGCATTGCGATCTCGCTCGGCGCGCTGCTCGGCATCGGCACGGCGGGCGATGGCGCGGGCGGCGGCTTCACGCGGTTGCTGGTCGCCGCGCATCGGGGCGAGCCGGTCGTGTTCCCGGTCGACGAAGTGGAGGGCGTGCTGCGCTTCGGCGCGTCGGAGTGGGTGCCGGTGCCCGCGACGGTCGGGCGCGCGAGCGCCGGCCTGTCGCGCGGCGTGCTGGCGTGGCGCGGCAAGTCGATCGGCCTGCTCGACGACGACCGCCTGTTCGATGCCGTGACGCGGAGCATGCGATGAGCGTGGACGATGACCTGAGCCGCCTGTCGCTGCTCGAACTGTATCGCGAGGAGACGCGCACGCAGACCCACGCGCTGTCCGAGCGGCTGCTCGCGCTCGAATCCGGCGCGCCCGACGCCGCGGCGCTCGAGGCCTGCATGCGCGCCGCGCACTCGCTGAAGGGCGCGGCGCGCATCGTCGGCGTGCCGCAAGGCGTCGACATCGCCGGGTGGATGGAGGAATGTTTCGTCGCCGTGCAGCGCGGCACGGCGGCGCTGACGGCCGCGCACGTCGATGCGCTGCTGGCCGGCGTCGATCTGCTCGTGCGGGTCGCCGATCCGCACGCGCAGCCGGTCTCGCCGGCCGAGATCGATGCGTTCGTCGCGGCGCTGGCAGGCGCGGGCGATCCGGGCGCGGTGCAGGCGGTGGCGCAAACGTTGGCGCCTGCGCCGGCCGATCCCGAGCCGCCCGCGCGCGACGTGGCGCAAGCGGATGACGCGATGCTCGCGCCGGGCGCCGCCGCCGCTGCCGCCGCCGCCGCCGAACCGGCGCAGCCCGCGCGCGGCGCGGGCGCGATGCGCCGGGTGCGCGCGGACAGCCTGGACCGCCTGCTGAGCTTGTCCGGCGAATCGCTGGTCGAATCGCGCTGGCTCAAGCCGTTCGCCGAATCGATGCTGCGCGTGAAGCGCGCGCAGCGCGACGCCGCGCGTTCGCTCGACGGGCTGGTCGAGCGCTTCACCGACACGCTCGACACGGGCGCGCTCGCGTCGCTGAACGAAGTGCGGCACATGCTCAACGACCTGCAGCGCGCGTTCGCGGAACGGATGGACGCGCTCGACCGCTTCGAGCGGCGCAGCACGCATCTCGCCGGGCAGCTGTACGACGAGGCGCTGCAGTGCCGGATGCGGCCGTTCGGCGACGCGACGCGCGCCTACCCGCGCGTCGTCCGCGATCTCGCGCGCTCGCTCGGCAAGCAGGTGCGGTTCTCGATCGTCGGCGAGGCGACCCAGGTCGACCGCGACATCCTCGATCTGCTCGACGCGCCGCTCGGCCATCTGCTGCGCAACGCGATCGACCACGGCGTCGAGCCGCCCGACGTGCGGCGTGCGCGCGGCAAGCCGGCCGCCGCGAGCGTGACGCTCGAGGCGCGCCACAGCGCCGGGTCGCTGCTCGTCAGCGTCAGCGACGACGGGCCGGGCGCCGATTTCGATGCGCTGCGCGCGGCGGTGGTGCGCCAGCGCCTGACCGACGACGAGACGGCCGCGCGGCTGTCCGACCAGGAGCTGCTCGAATTCCTGCTGCTGCCCGGCTTCTCGATGCGCGACGCGGTGACCGACGTATCGGGCCGGGGCGTCGGCCTCGATGCGGTGCAGGAGATGGTGCGCGGCGTGCGCGGCGCGGTGCGGATCTTCAACGAGCCGGGCGCGGGCATGCGCTTCGTGCTGCAGCTGCCGCTCACGCTGTCGGTGATCCGCAGCCTGCTGGTCGAGGTCGGCGGCGAGCCGTACGCGTTCCCGCTCGCGCACGTGCGCCGCACGCTCGAGCTCGACCGCGCCGAGATCGACGTGCTCGAAGGGCAGCCGCATTTCCCGTTCGACGGCCGGCGCGTCGGGCTCGTCGCCGCGCATCAGCTGCTCGACGCGGGCGAGCCCGACGTGTCGCGTGCGCACGCCGCGGTGATCGTGGTCGGCGGCGAGCCGGAGCTGTACGGCGTCGCGGTCGACCGCTTCCTCGGCGAGCGGATGCTCGTGGTGCAGCCGCTCGACGGCCGGCTGCACAAGATCCAGAACATCGCGGCGGGCGCGCTGCTCGAGAACGGCGACCCGGTGCTGATCGTCGATGTCGAGGACATGATCCGCTCGGTCGACAAGCTCGTGCGCGGCGGGCAGCTCGCGAACCTGGTGCGCGACCCGCAGCATGCGCTCGCGGAGCGCCGCCGGCGCGTGCTGGTGGTCGACGATTCGCTGACGGTGCGCGAGCTCGAACGCAAGCTGCTGGAAAAGCGCGGCTACGACGTGACGATCGCGGTGGACGGGATGGACGGCTGGAACGCGGTGCGCAGCGAAGCGTTCGACCTCGTGGTCACCGACGTCGACATGCCGCGCATGGATGGCATCGAGCTCGTCACGCTGATCAAGAGCGATCCGCAGCTCAAGCGCGTGCCGGTGATGATCGTGTCGTACAAGGACCGCGACGAGGATCGCCGCCGCGGGCTCGATGCCGGCGCCGACTATTACCTCGCGAAGGGCAGCTTCCACGACGAGGCGCTGCTCGATGCGGTGCGCGACCTGATCGGGGACGCCCGCGGATGAACATCGGCATCGTCAACGATATGCCGCTCGCGGTCGAGGCGCTGCGCCGCGTGCTCGCGCTGCGGCCCGATCATCGCGTGCTGTGGGTCGCGACCGACGGCGACGAGGCCGTGGATTTCTGCGTCGCGCAGCCGCCCGACATCGTGCTGATGGACCTGGTGATGCCGAAGCTCGACGGCGTGGCCGCGACGCGCCGCATCATGGCGCGCGCGCCGTGCGCGATCCTGGTCGTGACCGCGTCCGTCAGCGCGAGCACGTCGTCGGTCTACGAGGCGATGGGCGCGGGCGCGCTGGACGCGGTCGATACGCCGACGCTGGCGCTCGGCCTGGGCGGCGACGCGGCGCAGCCGCTGCTCGCGAAGATCGACCAGATCGGCCGGCTGCTCGAAAGCCGCCCGCCGTCCTTCGCGCCGCCCAAGCCGGCGCCGGTGCGCGGCCAGCCGGCGCTGGTGGCGATCGGCGCGTCGGCGGGCGGGCCGACCGCGCTCACCGCGCTGCTGCGCGCGCTGCCGGCGGATTTCCCGGCGGCGATCGTGATCGTCCAGCACGTCGACCAGGCGTTCGCGCTCGGCATGGCGAAATGGCTCGACGGCCATACGCGGTTGCCGGTGTGCGTCGCGCGGCCGGGCGCCGTGCCGCGCCGCGGCGAGGTGCTGCTCGCGGCGACCAACGATCACCTGATCCTGACGCCGCGCGGCGTGCTCGCCTATACGCGGCATCCGGCCGACACGCCGTACCGGCCGTCGGTCGACGTGTTCTTCAACAGCGTCGTCGACGGCTGGCAGGGCGACGCGATCGGCGTGCTGCTGACGGGCATGGGGCGCGACGGCGCGCTCGGCCTGAAGGCGATGCGCGCGAAGGGCTGCTACACGATCGCGCAGGACGCGGCGACGAGCGCCGTCTACGGGATGCCGAAGGCGGCCGCCGCGATCGGCGCGGCGAGCGCGATCCTGCCGCTCGAGCAGATCGCGCCGCAGCTGGTCGCGCGCGTGACGTGCCCGCCGCGGCGCTGAGCGCGCGGCACGTTGCGCGCGGCGCCGGCCGTCGCGTAGAATGCGCGCTTCGGAGATGGCATGCCTCCCCGGGGCCCGGGCCCGCTCGCAACGAGCCGGCACAAGCTCTCAACCGCCGGTCGACCGGCTGATGATGCCTGCGTGTTCCTGGGTTTCAGGAGGTCGCAGGCCGTCCACGCGGTATCCTCCTGCCGCCCGGGTTTGATGTTCCGTCGAACCTGGAAATCACCCGATGTTCAACACTTCTGCCGACTTCCTCGCGACCGTGCGCTACGTGCGCCGCTGGCTCGCGCTCTCGGCGCTGCTCGGCGCGCTGGCCGGCTCGGCGTCCGCGCTGTTCCTGATCGCGCTCGATTGGGCCACCGGCACGCGCGTCGCGCATCCGTGGCTGCTGTGGGGGCTGCCGGCCGCCGGTTTCGCGACCGGCTGGATCTACCATCGCTTCGGCCAGTCGGTCGCACGCGGCAACAACCTGCTGATCGACGAGATCCACGACCCGACGGCGCTCGTGCCGAAGCGGATGGCGCCGCTCGTGCTCGTCGCGACCGTCGTCACGCACCTGTTCGGCGGCTCGGCCGGGCGCGAGGGCACGGCCGTGCAGATGGGCGGCGCGCTCGCCGATCGCGTCACGCATGCGTTCCGGCTGGACCGCGAGCACCGGCGCGTGCTGCTGATGGGCGGGATCGCGGCCGGCTTCGCGTCGGTGTTCGGCACGCCGCTCGCCGGCGCGGTGTTCGGGCTCGAGGTGCTCGCGATCGGGCGCGTGCGCTACGACGCGCTGCTCGCCTGCGTCGCGTCGGCGATCGTCGCGGACGTCGTGTGCCGCGCGTGGGGCGTGCATCACACGGCCTATGCGATTCCGTTCGTGCCGGCCGTGTCGGCGACGGGGCTGGCGGCAACGGTCGTCGCGGGCATCGCGTTCGGCGTGGTGGGGCGGCTGTTCGCGCAGGCGACGCACGCGCTGACCGCGTGGTTCCGGCGCGTCGTGCGCTATGCGCCGCTGCAGCCGGTGCTCGGCGGCGTGCTCGTCGCGGTGGCCGCCACCGTGCTGAACGTGCCGCAGTATCTCGGCCTCGGCATCCCGACGATCGAGGCGGCGTTTCGCGGCCCGCTGCCGCTGTACGATTTCGCGGGCAAGTTCGCGTTCACCGTCGTCACGCTCGCGTCGGGCTTCAAGGGCGGGGAAGTGACGCCGCTGTTCTATATCGGCGCGACGCTCGGCAATGCGCTGGGCCAGGTGCTCGCGCTGCCGGTGCCGGTGCCGGTGCTCGCGGGGCTCGGCTTCGTCGCGGTGTTCGCAGGCGCGGCCAACACGCCGATCGCGTCGACGATCATGGCGATCGAGCTGTTCGGCGCGGATATCGGCGTGTATGCGATGGTCGCGTGCGTGGTCGCGTATCTGTTTTCGGGGCACGCGGGAATTTATCGCGCGCAGCGCGTCGCGGTCGAAAAGGCCCCGCAGCGGGCCGGGGACTGACGGGCCGCGCCCGCCGCCCCGGCGCCGCGCGCGGGCCGGCCGTCAGGCCTCGGCGGGCTGCCCGAGCGGCTTCGCGCCGTCGAGCGCGTCGCGGCGCGGGCCGTCCGCGAGCCCCTTCGCGAGCTCCAGCGCCTGCCGCTCGAACAGGCGCCGGTACACGCCGCCGTCGATCCGGATCAGCGCGTCGTGGCTGCCTTCCTCGATCACCTTGCCGCGATCGAGCACCAGCAGCCGGTCGAGCGCGCGCACGGTCGACAGCCGGTGCGCGACGACGAGCGTCGTGCGGCCTTCCATCAGCCGTTCCATCGCCTGCTGGATCAGCACCTCGCTTTCGCTGTCGAGGCTCGACGTCGCTTCGTCGAGGATCAGGATCGGCGCATCCGCGAGGAACGCGCGCGCGATCGCGACACGCTGGCGCTCGCCGCCCGACAGCTTGATCCCGCGCTCGCCGACCAGCGTGTCATAGCCGTCCGGCAGCGCCGCGATGAAGTCGTGCGCGCTCGCCAGCCGCGCGGCGCGCTCGATGTCGGCGCGGCTCGCGCCCGGGCGCGCATACGCGATGTTCTCCGCGAGCGTGCGGTGGAACAGCACCGGCTCCTGCTGGACGATCGCGATCTGGCCGCGCAGCGAATCCTGGCGCGCCTGCGCGATGTCCTGGCCGTCGATCGTGATGCGGCCGCCCGAGACGTCGTACAGGCGCTGGATCAGCTTGATGAACGTCGTCTTGCCGGAGCCCGAGTGGCCGACCAGGCCCACCCGTTCGCCGGGCGCGATGCGCATCGAGAAGTCGTCGTACAGCGCGACCGGATGGTTGCCGTAGCGGAACGTCACGTGCTCGAAGCGGATCTCGCCTTGCGTGATGCGGATCGGCTGCGCGTCCGGCTTGTCGTCGATGCCGAGCGGATGGCGCTCGAGCGCGACGAGTTCTTCCATGTCGTTCACCGAGCGCTGCAGGTTGCGGATGTGAAAGCCGACGTCGCGCAGGTAGCCCTGCAGCATGAAGAACATCGTCAGCGCGAACGCGATGTCGCCGACGCTCGCTGCGCCGCTCGCCCACAGCTTCAGCGCGACGCCGATCATCGCCGCCTGGATCGCGACGAGCATCGCGCCCTGCAGGCCGCCGTTGAAGGTGCCGCGCAGCCACGAGCGCCGGGTGCGCTTCTGCCACTTGCCGATCACGCGCGACAGCCGCGCCTCCTCGCGCACTTCCGCGCCGAACGCCTTGACGACCGCGTTGCAGCTCACCGCATCCGCGAGCGAGCCGCCCATGCGCGTATCCCACAGGTTGCCGAGGCGCGCGGCGGGCGCGACGAAGCCGAGCGACATCGCGACCGTCACCGCGATGTACAGCAGCGAGCCGAGGCCGACGACGAGCCCCATCAACGGCCAGTGCGAGCCGAGCAGCACGGTCGCGCCGACCAGGATCGTCAGCGACGGCAGCAGCGCGATCAGCAGCGTGTCGTTCAGCAGGTCGAGCGCCCAGATCCCGCGCGTGATCTTGCGCACCGTCGAGCCCGCGAAGTTGTTCGCGTGCCAGTCGGTCGAGAAGCGCTGCACGCGCTGGAACGACGCGGTCGCGATCTCGCCCATCATCTTCAGCGTGAGCGCGATGATGTTCACGTAGACGCCCTGGCGCAGCAGCGTCGCGCCGATGCCGAGCGCGGCGAGCACGCCGAACGCCGACAGCGCCGCGTGCCACGCGGCCGCCCGGTTGGTGACGCCGAGCGCGAGCGCGTCGACGAGGCGGCCGGCGAACAGCGGCGTGAGCACGTCCGCGAGCGCGGCGAGCAGCGAGAACGCCGCGACGGCGGCGACGCGCGCCGGCTGCCGCCGCCAGTAGTGCAGGGTGAAGCCGAAGACGGCCTGGAACGCATGGTCGCCCTGTTGGGTGGTTTTTCTGGTCATGGGTCGTTGCCCGGCGCATCGCGCGACGGGACTTTCCGGGTCAGGGAAAACATCGAAAACGCAACAGCCGGCCGCCGCGTGCGCGACGCGGGGCGAAACAAGCGGGCTGTCGGGAACGTGCGCGGGCCGTCAGGCGCCGGCGCGGACGGCAGGCTGGATCAGCTGTGCCGTGGGACCACGTTCGGGAAGGCGGACTGCATTCGGAACATCAGCACCTCCCTGAAGTGAATGATTGAAAAGGCGTCAAAAAGACGTAAATGGATTCTATCAGCAGAATTCAATCGGCTGCAATGTTCTGATGAATCACGTTGCCGCGCCGAGACGTTTTAAATCAGCGGCGCGGCCCCGGTTTCAATCTTCGAAGCGATCCGGCGTGCGCCGCGCCGCCCGGCGGGTGCGCGCGCATCGATTAAACTGCATGGCTGCGCGCCCGATGCGGCGGCCCGACGGCGGCCCGGCGCGCCGGCCCAAGCGGCCAAACGCAGATTCACGACACATTCCTGGGGAAACGATGAGCGACGTTCAGCAAGGCATTCTGGCTCCGATCGATGCGGCGGCCCGATACCTCACTTTCACGATTTCCAACCAAGCCAACGTCGCGGCGGCGCTCGCCGCGCTGCGCGAGGCCGTCGACGGGCGCGACGCCGTCGTCGGCTTCGGCCATTCGCTCGCGGCGCACCTCGGGCGCCCGATCGCCGGCCTGACCACGTTCCCGGCCTTCGCGGTGCAGGACCGGACGCTGCCGGCGACGCCGGCCGACGTGTGGATCTGGCTGCGCTCCGACGATCGCGGCGAGATCACGCTGCGCGCGCGGGCGATCGAGCGGCTGCTCGCGCCCGCGTTCGCGCTGCAGGACGCGGTCGACGCGTTCCGCTATTCGAACGATCGCGACCTGTCCGGCTACGAGGACGGCACCGAGAACCCGACCGGCGACGACGCGGTGGCGGCGGCGATCGTGTCGGGGCAGGGCGCGGGGCTCGACGGCGCGAGCTTCGTCGCGGTCCAGCAATGGCTGCACGACTTCGACCGGATGGAAAGCATCCCGTCGGACGACATGGACAACATCGTCGGGCGCCGCAAGTCGGACAACGAGGAACTCGACGACGCGCCGGAATTCGCACACGTGAAGCGCACCGCGCAGGAGAGCTTCGAGCCGGAAGCGTTCATGCTGCGCCGTTCGGCGCCGTGGTCGGATGCGCGTCGCGCAGGCCTGTACTTCGTCGCGTTCGGCCGTTCGTTCCGCGCGTTCGACGTGCAGATGCGCCGGATGAGCGGCGCCGACGACGGGATCGTCGACGGCCTGTTTCGCTTCACGCGGCCGTTGACGGGCGCGTATTTCTGGTGCCCGCCGATGAAGGGCGGCAAGCTGGATTTGTCCGCGCTCGGCCTGTAAGCGCTGCGCGGCAAGGGTGACGGGCGGGCCGTGCGCGATGCGCGGCCCGCTTTTTTTATCAGCGCAGCGTCGTCTCGATGCGCGTGCCGCGCTTGATGAACAGCGTGACCGGCGTCTTTTCGCTGATTTCGGCGAGACGCTGCCGCTGCGCGTCGTCGAGCGGGCCGTCGACCGTCACGACGCGGCGCACGTACTGCAGCCCGTCGCGGTCGGCGTGCAGCTCGGTGCGCACGTCGATCCGCGCGGCCGGCCACGCCTTGCGCTGCATGTACATGCGCAGCGTCGCCGCCGTGCATTGCGCGAGCCCGGCCAGCACGAACGCGTACGGCGCCGGCCCGCGGTTCCCGCCGCCTTCGCGCTCCGCTTCGTCGCCGGTCAGTGCATGCGCGCCCGCCTGCAGGTTGACGACATAGTCGGGCGCATCGGCTTCGAGGACGGCGGTGGCGTGAATCAGCGGCATGGCGGAGCTCCGGTAGCGGGAAAAGGCACGGCCGCGCGGCGGCCGGAGCCGCCAGCATACCCGTTCAGGCAGCCGGCGTGCCGTCTTGCGCATCCGCCGCATCCGGCACGCAGCCGCGCACGAGCGCGGTCAGGCGTTCGCGGAACCAGCGGTGCGCGTGGTCCGTCGCGCGCGATTCGTGCCAGTACGCGAGGATCGGAAACGGCTTCAGCCGCAGCGGCAGCGGCCGGATCGCGAGCGGCACCAGGCCCGTCATCCGCAGCGCATACGAGCGCGGCAGCGTGAGCAGCAGGTCGCCCGCTGCCGCAACCTGGCACGCGGCGAAGTAATGCTGGCAGACGAGCTGGGTCTGGCGGAAGCGGCCGTCGTTGCCGAGCAGCGCGTCGAGCGACTGGGGCTCGCCGAGCGACGACACCGCGACGTGCCGCGCCGCGAAATAGTCGTGGCGCCGCAGCGGCTGGCTCGCGAGCGGATGATCGCGCCGCATCGCGACGACCAGCGATTCGTCGAGCAGGTATTCGCTCGCGATGCGCGGGCCCGCCTGCACGCGCCGCTCGATCACGAGATCGAGCGCGCCCGATTCGAGCCCGCGGACGATTTCCTGGATCGGCACGCGCCGGCTGACGAGCTGCAGGCCCGGCGCCTCGTGCGCGAGCGCGGCGACGAGCGCCGGCAGCGCAATCGATTCGAGCACGTCGCGGCAGCCGATGGTGACGCTCAGGTCGAGCGTCGCCGGGTCGAACGCCGCTTGCGCGCGCGCCGCGCCCTGCAGGCCGTTCAGGTGGCGCTGCACGTCCGCGATCACCGAACGGGTGCGCTCGGTCGGCACGACGCGGTTGCCCTGGCGGATGAACAGCGGATCGTCGAAATGGGCGCGCAGCCGGTTGAGCGCATGCGTGACCGCGGGTTGCGTGAGGTGCAGCGCGCGGGCGGCGGCGCTGATGCCGCCATGCACGTAGATGGCGTCGAGGACGCGGAACAGGTTGAGATCGAGGCGGTGATCGGCGGGCACGGGGCGCGGCAGTGAGGGGGCGTGGGCGACGATTCTAAATGATGCGCATCGCGGCCCGGCGCGTGGCGATGAAGCAAAAAAAACCGACCGGTGGCCGGTCGGCGGAATGGCTTCGACATCACGAGGCGGGAGTCGAAGCACAGGCCACATTGCCGTGACATCCGTATGCGATCCCGGCGCGGGCGATCGCGCGCAGCGAGTATATCGGGCGCGTTGACCCGCGAGATATGCCGCGGCCCTGTCGCGTTCCGACAATCCGCAGGCGTGCGGGCAAATATCCGGCATTTTCGGCACGACAACGTTTGCGATTGCTCACCCTGTCAGATTTTCTAGGGATGTGTCGCTTTAAATCGACAGAAGCATTCCACTGAAATTGATTTAAGAAATGTTGATATCGTTAAATCGAACGGTCGTCCGGACCGCTTTGATCAGGTGAGCGACGCGCATTCGTTTAGATGGATATTAATCGGCGGTCAAATAGAGGATTTTATCGCCGATCCCGATGCCAATAGGGAAATCGGGGCAATCGGCGGGCTTGTTCTAATCCGCCATAACCCTGTCGCGCTCAGACAGTACTGTCAAAAATCGTAGCCCAGAAGATATGATGCGAACGCTTTAGAAAAGTACTGTCGCGCGCAAGTCTTGAAAATTAAAAAGCGCGTTTGAGAGAGAAGCAGGCAGAGAGAAAGTTGGGGGCTTGGCAAGTGGGTGCAAATGATCAACGCGTAGTTGTCATCTTTTTGAGTGCGGGATTTTCGTTAGCCGAGGCCACGCGTCTGGTCGAGGCGTTCAATCTCGCCAATCGCCTGCAGACTGTCTGCGGGCCCTATCAGCTGCGATTCGTATCGGCGAACGGCGGGCTGCTCCAGTCGTCATCGGGCGTGCAGATCGCGACCGATGCGCTGGACGACGAGCACGGCCAGCGCGGCTATGCGTTCTTCCATCTGCACGGCGAGCACGCGCTCGTTGCGTGGAACGAAACGCTGCTGCGGCGGCTGCGTGATGTGCATGCGCGCGCCCGGTGGGTGGCCGACGGGATGAAGTTCACCGCGATCGCGGCGTCGAAATGGTCGGCCGCGCGCGATGACGCGGCATCGGGCCCGGTCGTCGCGAGCCTCGTGTCGGCGGCGAGGGACGCCGGCTCGCCGAACGAGACCGTCGACGTGCTGGCCGCAGCCCACGAGATGTTCCGGCACGATCTCGGCGAGGTCGCCGCGGACGACATCGCGCGCCTGGTGGCGCGGCCGGTCGACGAGCGCTTCGTCCAGTCGATGTGGGCGATCCGGGAGCTGAGCGCCACCCCGTCGATCCGCACGTCGATGCAGCAATTGCGCGCGCAGAGCACCAGCCGGATCTCGATCGCGAGCGCCGCGCAGGCGGTGGCGATGAGCGAACGCAATTTCCTGCGGCGCTTCAAGAAGGAGGTGGGCGTGACGCCGACCGAATTCGTCCTGCACGTGCGCCTCGAGCGCGCATGTCACATGCTCGTCCATACCAGCCTGCCGGCCGACAAGGTGGCACGCCGCATCGGCCTGGGCAGCGGCGAGCGCCTGGCGAAACTGTTTCGCCAGCGCCTGGCGATGTCGCCCACCGAATTCCGCGCGCGCGAGCGCAACCGGATTTCGAAAGTCGGCGTCGAACTGGCGTGTGCGCCGCAGATGCCGCAATCGTACGGATTGGCGCGTTGACACGGGGACGGGCAACGCGTTTCACGTAGCCGGCAATCAAGGATCGCGTTTCGGATTCTTGCCGTCGCCGGGGTGCGATCACAGCGGCGCACGGGAATTTCATTGCCGACGATTACCGCCGGGGCGGCAGGACCGTTACGTCATGCGTTACGTATGGCGTAACGTAACGCCCGCCCGCCAAAAATCGAAATGGCTGCCCCGGCACGGAAGCGGTTTCTGAGGGATCTCTTCTAGAACGCGGATTTCATGGGACTTTCTGCAGGATCGAAAGGATGTTGAATCCTGGATTTCACTGTTGGCACGTTCTGTGCTGCATCACCAATGTGCCGCTTTATTTAACATCAATAACACCAGACCAGCCATGAACCGCTATCCGAACCGCGGGATCGACGCCGGGGAAGCACAGTCGATGCCCAGTCTCAGCCTGCCGAGTCAACGACATGGGGTGCACCGCGCGCAACTGCGCCGGGTCATGCACGCCTGACCTTTAACGCTCGCGTCGTATTGCAAGCCGTTTCGCCCTGAGGGCGGAGCGCGGGCGCGCTCGTGCGTCGCGAACCGCGGCTGCGCGGCGCGTCTTTCGATCCGATGTGCACGCATCGGGCCGGCCGCGCATGGATGCGGCCATCAAGCAGGACTCCTGAAAACGGGGATCACATGGACCTCTGCGAGGCAGCAATGAACACGAAACCTCAAGTTGAATACCGGTCGGTCGCGCCGAGCCCGCAAGGCGCGGCGGCGCGCGCGGTCGACCTGGCGGTGATCGTCGGCGGCGCGCTCGCGGCCGCGCAGATCCGTTTCGCGGATGTCGCGGCGATGCGGGTCGACGCGTCGTTCGTCGCGTTCTCCTGCGCGTTCGCGCTGGCGCTGTTTCCCGCGTTCGGCGTTTATCAATCGTGGCGCGGCCGGTCGCTGCTGCGGCTCGCCGGGCAACTCGCGCTGGCCTGGCTGATCGTGCAGGGCGCCGCGCTCGTCGTGACCTTCTCGCTGCACCGCTCGGGCGTCGTGTCGCGGCTGTGGTTCGCGTACTGGACGGGCCTGAGCGGCGCCGCGCTGATCGGCGTGCGGTTCGCCGTGCACGCCGTGCTGCGCCGGATGCGGCATGCGGGGATGAACCTGCGTTCGGTCGCGGTGGTCGGGCGCGGGCTGTATGGCCAGCGCATGCTGCGCAACATCGCGCAATCGCCGGCGAGCGGGTTCCGCGCGGCGGCGGTGTTCAACGTGGATCCGGCGGCGCGCGTGTCGGCGCCGGGCATCGACGCGTTCGACGATTACGCGGCGTTCGTCGCGCACGTGCGGCAGCAGGGCCTGCGCGAACTGTGGCTCGCGCTGCCGCTGTCGGAGGAGCGCACGATCCTGCGCTTCGTGTCCGAGTTTCGCGACGAGCTCGTGAACATCCGCTTCATGCCGGACGTCAGCGCGCTGTCGCTGTTCGACAGCGGCGTGACCGACGTGATCGGCGTGCCGGCGATCAATCTCGCCGCGTCGCCGCTGCCGCCGCACGCGATGCTCAGCAAGGAAATCTTCGACCGCTGCTTCGCCGCGCTGGCGCTGCTCGCGTTCGCACCTTTGATGATCCTGATTGCGATCACAGTCAAGAGCACGTCGCGCGGCCCGGTGTTCTTCACGCAGCGCCGCAAGG
This sequence comes from Burkholderia stagnalis, assembly GCF_039848545.1. Lineage (NCBI taxonomy): Bacteria > Pseudomonadati > Pseudomonadota > Betaproteobacteria > Burkholderiales > Burkholderiaceae > Burkholderia > Burkholderia stagnalis. The sequence continues at coordinate 2,043,577 of NZ_CP156686.1, read as the reverse complement.
GCGCGGACGGGCGCGTGTTCCGCATCTACAAGTTCCGCACGATGCGTGCCCATGTCGAGCAGCCGGGCGTCGTGCGGCAGGCGACCCGCAACGATGCGCGCGTCACCCGCGTCGGCCGCTTCCTGCGCCGCACGAGCCTCGACGAACTGCCGCAGTTCATCAACGTGCTGCTCGGCGACATGTCGGTGGTCGGCCCGCGTCCGCACGCGATCGAGCACGACGAGCAGTACCGCAAGATCGTCGACGGCTACATCCAGCGTTACCGGATCAAGCCGGGCATCACGGGGTGGGCGCAGGTCAACGGCTATCGCGGCGAGACCGATCGCATCGAGAAGATGCAGGGCCGGGTCGAGCACGATTTGTACTACCTGCGGAACTGGTCGTTCGGGCTGGATATGAGGATCGTCGGGGCGACGATCGTGAAGGGCTTCGTGGGCAGCAACGCGTATTAGGGTCTGTTTACATATGGAACGTGCATGCGAATGCCCGAAATCGCTCGCAGGGCAAGAAGTGAGGAGCGCCGTTTGGCCGAGCCAAACAAGCGATGAGCGACGCCGCCATGCGGGCGATTTCGGGCATTCCCGTGGAATGGTTTTTCAATTTGGGGTTGCCACGAGAGCGGCCGCTCGCCGCGTTGCGCTCCTTGCGAATACGTCCAGTATTCGCAGCGTCGCGCGCCTCGCGAGCGGCCGTTCTCGTGGCAACGCATGCACGTTCCATATGTAAACAGACCCTAGCAGGCGGCGCGATGCGCCGGGAAGGAGACCGTGCGAGCGACGAGGCCGACACGGTTGCATGGATGACGTTTTGAGTGAAACCAGACCAATGAGAAATTCGGATAGCCGATCGGCGGATGTCGTCGTGCCGGGCCAGCGCGGCAAACGGGCAAGGATGCTTGCGCTCGGGTTCTGTGTCGCGTTGTCGGGGTGCGGCGTCGCGCCCGGGATGCGGATGACCGAACCCGCGACCTTGCCGGTGTCCGGGGGCGACGCCCATACGCCCGCGACGTCGATGCCGGTGCCGATCTCGGAGATCGACGCGACGCTGATCCGGCAACTGAACGCGTCGGCCGCAACGACCGGCGCCGAACAGTGGAAGACGCTGTCGGGCCGGCCCGCGCCCTACACGCTCGGCGTGGGGGACGTCCTCCAGATCACCGTGTGGGACCACCCGGAGCTGACCGCGGCGCAAGGCACGCAGCAGCCGCCGAACGGCCGGCCATTCGATCCGCCGCAGGGCTTCGTGGTCGACAACGGCGGCAACGTGCAGGTGCCGTATGCGGGGAACGTGCGCGTGGACGGGCTGACGACCGACGAGGCGCGCAAGGCCGTGTCCGACGCGCTGGCGCGCTACTTCATCAAGCCGAAGGTCACGGTGCGCGTGACGTCGTTCCGCGCGAAGCAGATCTACGTCGACGGCGAGGTGAGGACGCCCGGCAACGTCCAGATCAACGACATCCCGATGACGCTCTACGAGGCGGTCAATCGCGCGGGCGGGTTCGCGCCGACCGCGGACCAGAGCCACCTCGTGCTCGTGCGCGGCGGCGTGTCGTATCCGCTCGACGTGCCCGGCATGCTGGCGCGCAACGTGAACCCGGCCGGCATCCTGCTGCGCGACGGCGACCTGCTGCGCGTGGTGCCGCGCGAGGAGAGCGGCGTATACGTGATGGGCGAGGTGAACAAGCCGATGACCGCGCTGCCGCTGCGCACCGGCAGGCTGAGCCTGAGCGAGGCGCTGTCGCAGGCCGGCAGCCTCAACAGCGCCAGCGCGGACGCGGCGCAGCTGTACGTGATCCGCGGCGCGCAGGGCGACGCGCCGCAGGTGTTCCATCTCGACGCGCGTTCCCCGGTGTCGATGGTGCTCGCGAACCAGTTCGAGCTGAAGCCGAAGGATGTCGTCTACGTGGACGGCAACGGCCTGGTGCGCTTCAGCCGCGTGCTGAGCCTGCTGCTGCCGGCGATCAACGCCGGCCTCACCGCGGCGGTCGTGACGAAATGATCCGGCATCTGCTCGTCGTCTGCCAGGGCAACCTGTGCCGCAGCCCGATCGCGCAGGGCCTGTTCCGGCGCCTGCTGCCCGACGTCGCCGTGTCGTCGGCGGGCCTGTCGGCGCGCGACGGCATGACGATCGACCCGGTCGCCGAACGCATGCTGACCGCGCGCGGGATCGACATGTCGTCGCATCGCTCGCGGCGGCTCGACGAACGCATGTGCCACGCGGCCGACCTGATCCTCGTGATGGAGCTGGAGCAGCGCAAGGCGATCGAACGGTTTCACCCGGTTGCGCGCGGGCGCATCTACCGCATCGCGGAAGCGTTTCCGTCCGACGTGCAGGATCCGTACCGGCGCTCGCAGCGCAGCTACGACTACGCGATGACGCTCATCGAGCACGGCGTCAACGACTGGGTCGAGCGTATCGGGAACCTGGCCGGAAACGGCCCGTACTGAGCGATCGCGTCTCACCTCAACAGGACATCAGAAGTCAATATGAACTCTCCCAAACCGACCCCTCGATTCTCGCGCGACTCGGACGAAGTCGACGTGCGCGGGATCGTCGACATGGTGATCAAGAACGCGAAGCTGATCGCGGCGGTGACGGCGTCGTTCGTCGCGCTCGGCACCCTGTACGCGATCGTCGCGAAGCCGATCTACGGCGTCGACATCGTCGTGCAGGTGGAAAGCAACGGCGCCGACATGATGGGCGGCGCGGCCAGCGGGCTGGTCGGCGGCCTGAGCACGCTGTTCGACGTGAAGTCGACCGACGACGGCGAAATGGAAATCCTCCAGTCGCGCCTCGTGACCGAACCGGTGGTCGACGACCAGCGCCTGTACATCGACGCGCGGCCCGACCATTTCCCGCTGATCGGCGGCGTGATCGCGCGCCGCAGCAGCAAGCTGTCGACGCCGGGCCTGTTCGGCATCGGCGGATACGTGTGGGGGCGGGAACGCATCACCGTGTCGGCATTCGACGTGCCGCGCGATTTCTGGGAAGACCGGTTCACGGTCACGGCGCTCGGCGGCGGACGCTACCGGCTGTCGGGCAGCGACCTCGATGACGACGCGATCGGGCAAATCGGCGTGCCGCTGCGCGTGAAGACCGCCGCGGGCGACGTGAGCCTGCTGGTCGCGGCCATCGACGCGCGCCCGAATGCGCGATTCGTGGTGCGGCGCTTCTCGAAGCAGAAGATGCTGACCAAGCTGCAGAAGGACCTGGCCATCACCGAAAAGGGCAAGGACCAGTCGGGCGTGATCGGCGTGAAGTACGAGAGCGACGACCCGGTGCTCGCCGCCGGCGTGCTCAACGAGATCGCCGACAACTACGTGCGACAGAATGCGAATCGCAAGGCGGCTACGGCGGAGAAATCGCTGCAGTTTCTGAACGCGCAGATTCCCGAGGTCGAGGGGCAGTTGCGGCGCGTCGAGGATCGCCTGAACGCGTATCAGAACAAGCATGAAGTCGTGGACCTGACCGAGCAGGCGAAGGCGATGCTCGGCCAGGCCGTGACCGCGCAGACGTCGCTGTTCGAGCTCGAGCAAAAGCGCAAGGCGCTGGCATCGATGTTCACGCCGGAGCATCCGCAGCTCGCGTCGCTCGATCAGCAGATCGCCGCCGCCAGGGCCAACGTGTCGACGTTCGAGGGCGCGATCTCGCGGCTGCCCGACGCCCAGCAGAATGTCGTGCGGCTGCGCCGCGACGTCACCGTGCAGACCGAGATCTACGTCGGCCTGCTGAACAGCATCCAGCAGTTGCGTCTCGCGACGGCGAGCAAGATCGGCAACGTGCGCGTGATCGACCATGCGATCGTGCCGGACGAACCGCTGCGCCCGAAGCCGGTGCTGGTCGTGGTGCTGGCCGCGGTCGTCGGGCTGCTGGTCGGTGTGTGCGTCGCGATCGCGCGCGCGGTGCTGTACGGCGGCGTGACCGATCCGTCCGAAATCGAGCGGGATGCCGAGCTGGACGTGATCGCGACGATTCCGCAGAGCCCGTCGCAGCGCCGCCTGGCCGCCGCCGGCACCGGCGCGGCGGGCGCCGTGCTGTCGCTGGCCCGCCCGCACGAGCCGGCCGTCGAAGCGTTGCGCAGCCTTTGCACGGCGATGCAGTTCCTGTTGCTCGACCGGCCCAAGAACAACCTCGTGCTGATCACCGGACCGTCGGCCGGCATCGGCAAGTCGTTCATCTCGGCCAACGTCGCCGCGCTGCTCGGGCAGTCGAACAAGCGCGTGCTGCTGATCGACGGCGACTTGCGCCGCGGGCACCTCGCGAAGGAGTTCGGCGTGCGCGCGCAGCAGGGCCTGTCCAGCGTGCTGCGCGGCGAAATCAAGATCGAGGACGCGATCGTGCGCGACGTGTCCGCCCATGTCGACTTCCTGCCGACGGGGCCGCGCGTCGGCCAGCCGGTCGAGCTGTTCCTGTCGAACAGCCTGCCGGGCCTGCTGTCCGACGTGTCGCACCGCTACGACGTCGTGCTGCTCGACGCGCCGCCGCTGCTGCCGGTGACGGACGCGACGGTGCTCGCGTCGCATGCGGGCACGATCCTGCTGGTCGCGCGCTCGGGCGTCACGAGCCAGGGCGAGATCCTCGAATCGGTGAAGCGGATCGATCGCGTCGGCGCGAAGGTGTCGGGCGTCGTGTTCAACTGCTTCAGCCCGGGGCTGCGGTCCGCGCAGTACGGCAACTACGGCGCCTACGCATACGAAGGCGCGGATGTCGCGCGGCGCGTGGACCAGACCTGACCATGCCGATCGACAAGACCCTGCCGCTGCGCACGCCGCCGTCCGCCGCGCCGAAGCGGCCCGCGGCGGGACTGGGGCGCAACTTCGCCGCGATGCTGCTCTGGCAGGTCGGCAGCTATCTCGTGCCGCTCGTCACGTTTCCGTACCTGACACGCGTGCTCGGCCCGTCGCAGTTCGGGGTGGTCAGCTACGTGACCGCGCTGACGGTGTACGGCACGGTGCTGACCGAATGGGGCTTCAACCTGAGCGGGCCGCGCGCGGTCGCGCAGGCACGGCACGACCGGCGCACGCTGAACGGGCTCGTGTGGGCGGTGATCGGCGCGAAAGGGTGCCTCTGCGTCGTGTCGGCGGCGATGCTGGCCGTGGTCGCATGCGTCGATCGTCAGATGGACGGGCTCGGCGCAGCGCTCGCGATCGGCTGGCTGGGCGTGGCCGCGAACGTGTTCACGCTGAACTGGCTGCTGCAGGGGCTCGAGCGCTTCTCGGCATTTGCCGCGATCGCGCTCGCCAGCCGCTTCGCGACGCTGCCGCTCACGTTCTGGCTCGTGAAATCGCCGGGCGACGTCAATGCCGCGGTGGGCATCCAGGCCGTCGCGGCGCTGCTGGTCGCGATCGGTTCGCTGCTCGCCGCGCATCGCCACGGCCTGCTCGGCAAGCCGCGATGCACGTGGGCGGCCGTGCGCGCGCAGCTCGCCGGCAGCACGGACATGTTCGTCTCCACGGCGTCCGTCAGCCTGTTCAGCGCGACGAATACGCTGATCCTCGGCAGCTTTTCGGGTGCCTGTCAGGTCGGCCTGTACGCCGCCGCGGACAAGCTGAAGACGGTCGGCAACATGGTGCCGGCGCAGATCAATTCGGTGCTGTATCCGCGCATCGCCGCGCTGTTCGCGCAGCGGCGCGAGCAGGGCACGCGCGCGGCGGCGCGCCTGACGGTGCTCGGGCTCGGCGCGACGGCGCTCACGACCGGCATCGGGCTCGCGGTGTGCGTCACCCTGTCGGACGTGCTGACGCGGCTCGTGCTCGGCGACAAGTTCGCCGACGCCGCGACGATCGTCAACTGGCTCTGCCTGTCGACGCTGTTCGGCAACCTCGCGTATTTCGTGGGCCTGCAGGTGCTCGTGCCGTTCGGGGGCGCGTCGCGGCGCGCGCGCGCGATGCTCGCGGCCGGCGCGTTCAACGTGCTGCTGGCCTGCGTGCTCGTGCCGCGCTTCGGCGCGCGCGGGGCCGCGCTCGCGTACCTGACGGCGGAGGCGTCGCTGCTGGCCGTCTACGTGATGTGGATCGCGCGTTCGCCACAGCTGCGATCGCACTTCATGCAGCTTTGGCGATCGTGAGGTGACGGCCATGTTCGATATCCACGTGATTTCACTGGCCGGATCGCCGCGCCGCGCGTCGATCGCGCGTGCGATGGCGGCGCGCGGCGCCGCGTACCGCATCGAGGACGCGTTCGACGCGCGCCGGCTCGATGATCACGCGTTCGCGGCGATGACGGATCGCGACCGCGCGATCGCGCGCTACGGCCGCCCGCTCAGCCGTGGCGAGATCGGCTGCTTCCGCAGCCATCGGTCGGTGTGGGCGCAGGTCGTGCGCGCCGGACGCGACGCGATCGTGCTCGAGGACGACGCGCTGCTGGACGGCGCGTTCTTCGACGCCGTGCTGCCGGCATCGGGGCGCGCGCTCGCGGCGCAAGCCGATCTCGTGCTGCTCGGCCGCTCGAAGCTCGCGCGCCGGCATGCCGCCCGCACGTACCTGCATGAGCCGCTGAAGCGCGCGGCCCGCGTGGAGCGCCTGCGCATCGGCGTGCCGTTCAAGCAGTGGACCAGCGGCTCGGTCGGCTACTGGATCAGCGTGGCCGGCGCGCGCAAGGCGCTGGCCCATACGGACGGCGCGATCGGCACGCTGCTCGACGACTGGCCGTGGCACCGCGACCACGGCGGGCTGCGCATCGCCGAATTGCGCCCGTACGTCGTCTGGGAAGCGTTCGACGCGATGCCGAGTTCGATCGAGTCGGGCCGCGCGGCGTTGTCGGCGCGGCGTCATGTCCTTCACGAGGCGGCGCTCGTGCCGCTGCGGGCCGTGCGCCTGGGCTGCCGATGGCTTGCCGTCGCGACCCTGGCCGCGACGGCCTCGCGCAATCGCCTGTTTCCGCACCATGAATAACAGCCCCGCCATGTCATACGGGCCGCGCCCGATTCCGGTCGTCGCGCAATCCGCGTCGCGCACCGCCGCGACCCTCGCGTGGGCGGCGCTCGTCATCGGTCTCGGATTGTCGCCGCTGGGGGATTTCCTGTCCGTCTACGCGGCCAAGGGCGCCGCGACGCAAGGTGCCGACGCGCGCGTGTCGCTGCTGCTGCGCGGGATGATGATCGCCGGGCTGATGGCCGCGCTGCTGTCCGGCTGCCGGGTGAGCCTGGCCGGGCTGCGTCGCACGATCCTGTTCGCGTTCGTGCTGTGCGCGACGCTCGGCTCGTTCGTGCTCGGCGCGCTGACCGGGCACGAACTGCTCGAACAGATGGTGTTCGCGCTCAAGGTCTTCACGTTCTTCGTCTATCCGGCGGCCATGCTGATGTTGAGCGACCGGCGTCTCGCGCAGATCGAGTCGGTGGTGTTCGTGTCGCTGCTGGTCTACGGGCTGTCGATCGTGATCGGCGCGTCGCTGTCGATCGACATGTTCCGCAGCTACCAGGCGGACACGCAGATCCGCTCGGGCTACAAGGGCATCATCTACGCGCAGAACGAAGCCGCGGCGCTCGTCGTTGCCGCGATCGGCTTCGGCTACCTGCATGCGCTGCTGCGCGGCTGGACGTGGCGCAGCGTGGCGCTGGTCGCATGCATGCTCGTCGCCGCCGCGCTGACCGGCACGAAAGGGGCGATGCTCGGCGCGCTGGGCGTGACGTGCGCGTATCTCTATGCGCGTCACAACGCGCTCAAGGCGAGCGGATACGCGGGCGTCGCGCTGCTGGTGCTGGGGGGCGCGGCGGCGGGTGCGTACCTGTTCATCCCGAAGGTCACCGCGGCCGTCGACCTGAGCCTGCGCTACTTCGAATACCGGGGCGGCCGCATCGGCAACGACAAGGTCCTGACGCTGCTGCTGTCGGGGCGAAACCTGAAATTCGCGAACGTGTGGGCCGATCTCCAGCAGAACCACTACATCGCGCTGCTGACCGGCGGCCATCCGGTGGTGCGCTACATGGTGGAGATCGACGTGCCCGACCTGATCCTGGCATTCGGCTTCCCGATCTTCGTCATGTATTTCGCGTCGCTGACGCGCGTCTTCGTGTGCGGCGGCCAGCACCGCAACGCGAACCGGTTCGGACGGCTGTTCTTTTTCGTGCTGATCGCGATGGCGTCGTCGGCGGGGCACGTGCTCGGGTCCGCCGTCGTCAGCCCGTACCTGGCGTTGATCGCGGTGATGATCCGCCGCGCCCGGCGGCCCGTGCGCGATGCAGCTTCCCATTCACCGAGCATCTGATTCACGACCATGAAAGTAACCATTATCGGAACCGGCTACGTGGGCCTGGTGACCGGCGCCTGTCTCGCGGACATCGGCAACGAGGTGCTGTGCATCGACGTCGATCGCCGCAAGATCGACATCCTGCTTGGCGGCGGCGTGCCGATCTACGAGCCCGGCCTGCAGGACATCATCGCGCGCAATCGAGCGGCGGGGCGCCTGACATTCTCGACCGACATGGATGCGGGCGTCGCCCACGGCGACGTGCTGTTCATCGCGGTCGGCACGCCGCCCGACGACGACGGCTCGGCCGATCTCACGCACGTGCTCGCCGTGGCGCGCGACATCGGCCGGCGGATGCGGGGGTTCAAGGTCGTCGTCAACAAGTCGACGGTGCCGGTCGGCACGGCGCAGCGCGTGACCGACGTGATCGCGGCCGCGCTGACGGACCGCAATGCGCGCCACGCGTTCTCGGTGGTCTCCAATCCGGAGTTTCTCAAGGAAGGGGCGGCGGTCGAGGATTTCATGCGCCCCGACCGGATCGTGATCGGCAGCGGGACCGACGAAGCGGGGCTGCGCGCGCGGGAACTGATGCGCGAGCTGTATCTGCCGTTCAACCGCAATCACGACCGCACGCTGCATATGGACGTGCTGTCCGCCGAATTCACGAAGTACGCGGCCAACGCGATGCTGGCGACGCGCATCTCGTTCATGAACGAGCTGGCCAATCTCGCCGAACGGATCGGCGCCGACATCGAGGCGGTGCGCCGGGGCATCGGCTCCGACCCGCGGATCGGCTACGACTTCCTGTACGCCGGCGTGGGCTACGGCGGCTCGTGTTTCCCGAAGGACGTCAACGCGCTGCGGCATACGGCCCGCGAATACGGCTATTCGATGGCCATTCTCGAAGCGGTCACGTCGGTCAACGACCGCCAGCGCGCGGTCATGCTGGACAAGATCTTCCGCCGGTTCGGGCGCGACCTGACGGGGCGCGTGTTCGCGGTATGGGGCCTCGCGTTCAAGCCGAACACGGACGACATGCGCGAGGCGCCGAGCCGGCCGATCATCGCGGCGCTGCTGCGGCACGGCGCGACGATTCGCGCGCACGATCCGGTCGCGATCGCCGAAGCGCGCCACGCGTTTGCGCGCGACCTCGCGGACGAGCCGGCCGCGCACGCGCGCCTGTCGTTCGTCGACGAGCAGGACGCGGCGCTGTGCGACGCCGATGCACTGGTCACGCTGACCGAATGGAAGTCGTACCGAAGCCCGGATTTCGACGCGCTCGTCGCGACGATGAAGGCGCCGACGATCTTCGACGGAAGAAACCTCTACGAACCGGGGATTCTCAAGCGCTCGGGCATCGAATACCACGGTATCGGCCGAGGGCGTTGAACGATGGGGCGCATGGTCTCAGGGGAGGGCAAGATGCCGGATGCCATGTTGCATGTGCTTCATGTCGGCCCGAAGCAGCCCGGCGGAATCAACTCGGTGCTGCGCGAGCTCGACGCCCGGCGTGACGCGTTCGGCCGCCACGGCATCGCGTTCTCGTTCTTCGAGACGCGCGGCTTCAAGCGCATGCGCGATCGTGCGCTGTTCGTGGCGGTCGATGTTCCGCGATTCCTGATGGTGCTGTCGGGGCCGGTGGACGTCGTGCACTTTCATGTGGCGGTGCGGGGGTCGTTCTACCGCAAGTACGCGCTGTTCGTGCTGGCGCGGATGCTTGGCCGCAAGACGGTCATTCACATGCATTCCGGCGAATTCGACCCGTTTTTCAGGCAGTCGCCCGGCATCGGGCAGGCGATCGTCAGGCATTTCGTGCGTCGCGCGCATGCCGCGATCGGCGTGTCGCGGGCGACCGGGGCCGAGCTGGCCGCGCACGGCAAGCGCACCGGTGCGCTGTACGTGATCGGCAATGCGGCGCACGCCGCAGAGGCGGCGGGTGGCCCGGCAACCGACGACGCGCCGGGCCGGCGGCCGTACATCGCATTCGTCGGGAAGCTGACCGTGCTGAAGGGCGTCGACGATCTGCTGGCGGCGCTGTCGATTCTGAAGCGGCGCGGATGCGACGTGGAGCTGCGGCTCGCGGGAAGCGGAGACCTCGACGCATGGCGTGGCCGCGCCGCCGCACATGACGTCGCCGACGCGGTGCGCTTCATGGGCTGGCTCGACGGCGACGCGAAGTTTGCGTTCCTGCGCGATGCCGGCCTGTTCTGCATGCCGAGCCATTTCGAGTCGTTCGGGATCGCGACGCTGGAAGCGATGCTGTGCGGGCTGCCGGTGGTGGGCACCCGCCTCGGCGGCTTCCTCGACCTGGTCAGGGAAGGCGAGACGGGTTTCCTGGTGGAGCCGCGCGACCCGGTCGCGCTGGCGGATCGCATCGGCGCGCTGGTGGCCGACCGCCCGCGTGCGAAGGCGATGGGCGCGGCGGGCCTGGCCCATGCGCGTGCCTGCTATTCGACCCAGGTCATTACTGGCCGGTATGTGGATGTTTATCGCGATCTGCGAAATTCGGGGGGCGGCATGCCTGGTGTATCGAGAATGGATAGCCGATGATGAAGAAGAAAATACTGCTGGCATGTTCTCACGGCGGGCATTACGTCCAGTTGTCGCTGCTGGTGTCCGCATTTGCGGACCATGAGATCGTCTGGGCCGTTTCCGGCAACAAGACACTGCAGGCCGGCAACGACGGATACCGGCTGATCGACGCCAACAAGCAGACGCCGGTCAAGCTGGTTGCGCTGGCCTGTCAGGTGATCAGGATCCTGGCGCGCGAGCGGCCCGACATCGTGGTGTCGACCGGCGCCGCGCCCGGCCTGTTCGCGGTCGTGTTCGGCAGGATGCTGGGCGCGAAGACGGTGTGGATCGACAGCATCGCGAATTCGGCCCGCTTGTCGCTGTCCGGGCGGATCGCGCGCCACTTCGCCAGCGAAACGTTGACCCAGTGGCAGCATCTCGAAACGACACGTGTGCGGTATTGGGGAGGCGTCGTATGATCTTGCTGACCGTGGGCACGCAAAAACCGTTCGATCGATTGATCCGGCTCGCCGATGCATGGGCCGAGCACCACCCGAATGTCAATATCTACGCGCAGACATGCGATGGCGCCGCCTATATTCCGAGAAACATGAAGCACCGCGCTTTCCTGTCGAAGGAAGAGATCGATGCGTTGTCCGCGAGGGCGACGCTGATCGTCTCGCACGCCGGGATGGGCAGCATCCTGACGGCGCGGCGGCTGCGCAAGCCGATCGTCGTCGTGCCGCGCGAGCATCGCCTGAACGAACACCGCAATGACCATCAGATCGATACGGCGCGCAGCCTGGACGGGTTGCCGGGCATGCACGTCTGCTGGCGCGACGGCGATTTCTCAACCGTCGTCGAGGCCGCGCTCGGGGAGTCGGGCAGCGCGTATCCCGAACCCGGCGGCGAGCGCTCGCTCGATCTCGTCAGGAAGCTTGCAAACTGGGTGGATTCGCAGTGACCGGGGTGCGGTGGCGCGCGGCATGCGATGCCGGAACCGCATCAAGCGATCGGCCGCCGGGTGGAGGCCGAGTGTTGTCGAGGGTGATCGAAAGGAGGCGAGAATGAACGACAAGAACGGGAAGCCTTTCTGGTTGCGACGCGCGGCATCGGTGCTCGGGCTGGCGTGCGTGCTGTCCACGGCCCATGCGGCGGGACCGTCGAACGAACTGCGCGCGGGCGACTATCGCCAGGTCTATGCGACCGACTATCGCACCCGGTTCGGCGAACTGCTGATCCAGGCGCCGAATTCGACCGACGTCACGGCGGCCAGCGACCCCGTGGCGCCCGGGCGGCGGGCGATTCGCGTGGAAATGCGCCGCAGCGAGAATTTCTCGCGAGTGGCCAACGGGTCGCCGCGCGCCGAGTTCACGTTGCCGCGAGACGTCTACCTGTCTCCCGGGCACGAATACCTGATCCGCTGGCGCACCTACCTGCCGCGCAATTTCGCGTTCGACCTCAAGCAGATGGAGATCATCACGCAGATCCACCAGAGCGGGCTCAGCGGCCCGCCGCCGTTCATGCTCACCTTGACCGGCGCGCAATATACGCTGTCGGTGCGCGGCGGCGCGAATACCGCGCACGGCTCCGGCATCGCCATGTGCTGCGCGGCCGACGATCGCGGCAAATGGGTCGACTGGGCGCTGCAGTATGCGCCGGACGCGAGCGGCCGGACGGCCGTCACGCGGCTCTGGAAGAACGGGGTGATGCAGTTCAGCGGCGACGGGCTGCCGAACGCGTATCCCGGCGACCTGTATGCGTACCTCAAGTTCGGCGTCTACAAGCCGGGCTGGCTGCACGAGCCGACGGACGTCGATTTCATCCAGCTGTACTTCGGCGAGGTGTCGCTGGCAGCCAAGAAGAGCGGCCGCTAGCGCGCGACGCGCGCGGCGGGACGAGATGCCGTATCCGGTGCCCGTACAATTCCGGAATCGAATCCGCCGCGCGTATCGCCATGCCCCTCCTCCCCACCACCGCCACCGCCCCCTTCTGCCCGTCGGAAGTGAAGGGCAGCATCACGATCGACGCCGCCGCGTCCCGCCGCGCGAAGCTCCGGCGCTTCTTCGGCCCGGGCCTGCTGGTCGCGATCGGCTACATGGACCCCGGCAACTGGGCCACCGACATCCAGGCCGGTTCGCAGTTCGGCTATGCGCTGCTGTGGGTCGTCGCGTGCTCCAGCCTCGCCGCGATCTTCCTGCAGATGCTCGCCGCGCGCCTCGGCCTCGTCGCCGGCAAGGATCTCGCGCAGGCCAGCTATGACCGCTACGGCCCGGTCGGCCGGGTCGTCCAGTGGCTCACCGCCGAAGTGTCGATCATCGCGTGCGACATCGCCGAAGTGCTCGGCTGCGCGCTTGCGTTCAAGCTGCTGCTCGGCGTGCCGATCGCGTGGGGCATCGTGCTGACCGCGCTCGACACGATGATCGTGCTCGGCCTCCAGGGCAAGGGCTTCCGCCAGATCGAGGCGATCGTGCTCGGGCTGATCGGCACGATGGCGTTCTGCTTCGTCGCGCAGGTCGCGATGATGCCGCCCGACTGGCACGCGGTGGCCCGCGGCCTCGTGCCGGGCGCGCCCGGCCACGACCGCAAGGATGCGATCGTGCTCGCGCTCGGCATCGTCGGCGCGACGATCATGCCGCACAACCTTTACCTGCATTCGTCGGTCGTGCAGACGCGGCGCGTGGTCGGCGGCGCGCGCGGCACGATCCGCGACACGCTCGCGCTGGTGCGCATCGACACCTTCGTGTCGCTGTTCGTTGCGATGCTGGTCAACGCGGCGATCCTGATCCTCGCGGGCGCCGCGTTCCACGCAACCGGCCAGACTGCCGTGACCGACATCGAGCAGGCGTACCGGCTGATCACGCCGATCGCCGGCGGCGCGGCCGCGCTGCTGTTCGGCATCGCGCTGCTCGCGTCCGGGCAGAGCTCGACGCTGACCGGGACGATCGCCGGCCAGGTGATCATGGACGGCTTCCTGCACATGAAGATCCCGTGCTACCAGCGCCGGCTGATCACGCGCGCGCTCGCGCTGGTGCCCGCGCTGATCGGCGTGCTGTGGCTCGGCGACGGCGCGGTCGGCCAGCTGCTCGTCTGGAGCCAGGTGCTGCTGAGCCTGCAGCTGCCGTTCGCGATGTGGCCGCTGATCCGCTCGGTCAGCGATCGCAAGGAGATGGGCGAGCACACGATCGGCCCGTGGATGCAGGCCGCCGCGTGGACGCTGTTCGCGCTCATCACCGGCACGAACCTGCTGCTGATCACGGGCGCGATCGGGTGACGCGGGCGGGCGCGCGCCGCCGGTCATCAGCGCGGCCTATGACCGGCCATAACGAATATTCATTTCATCGATCGACGGCATTCGCGTACGCTGTCCGGGCGTCGGTTGCCGCGGCGTCGAATCAATTACAGGAGCGGGACAGATGACAGTGGCTTCCTCACGCCTCACCGGCAAGTGCGCGTACATCACCGGCGCCGCGGGCGGCCTCGGCCGCGCGATCGCGCGCCGCATGGTCGAGCAGGGCGCGCGGGTATTCCTCACGGATGTTGCCGACGCGGCGGTGCTCGACGCGTTCGCGCAGGAGCTGAACGCGGGCCACGCGGCGCCGGTCGCGTTCGCCGCGACGCAGGACGTGCGCGACGACGCACGCTGGCAGGCGCTGCTCGCGCAGGCGAACGACGCGATGGGCGGCCTGTCGGTGCTCGTCAACAACGCGGGCGTCGGCTCGATCGGCGCGCTCGACCAGCTCGAGCTGAAGGAATGGCGGCGCGTGATGGAGATCAACGTCGAGAGCATCGTGCTCGGCTGCAAGTACGCGCTGCCGTACCTGAGCGCGAGCCGGCCCGCGTCGATCATCAACATCTCGTCGGTGGCCGCGTTCAAGGTGGAACCCGAGTTCACCGCGTACAACACGTCGAAGGCGGCGGTTGCGTCGCTGACCAAGTCGATCGCGATCGACTGCGCGCGCAAGGAGCTCGACGTGCGCTGCAATTCGATCCATCCGGCGTTCATCCGCACGGGGATCGTCGAGCCGCTGTTCAAGCAGCTCGGCGAGCGCGACGCGACGCGCCGGCTCGCGCGCGGCATCCCGATGCGGCGCCTCGGCGAGCCGGACGACGTCGCGCATGCGGCCGTGTATCTCGCGTCCGACGAGAGCCGCTTCGTGACGGCCGCCGAACTGGTGATCGACGGCGGCATGTGCGCGGTGTGACGCGCGCGCTTCGCCCGGGCACGCCGGTGTCGCGCCCGGCCTGACATTCATGGAGGAGAACATCGTGTCGACGCCCGTCAATCGTCAACTGCTGCTGAAGACGCGCCCGCAAGGGCGCGTGGGCCGCGAACATTTCTCGCTGGTCGAGACGCCGGTGCCGGCGCTCGCCGACGGCGAGATCCTGGTGCGCGTGCTGTACCTGTCGATGGACCCGACCAACCGCGTGTGGATGAGCGACGTGCCGCAGTACCTGCCGCCCGTCGCGATCGGCGAGGTGATGCGCGCGCTCGGCATCGGGCGCGTGGTCGAGTCGCGCGCGGCGGGGTTCGCGCCGGGCGATCTCGTGCAGGGGCTCGTCGGCTGGCAGGACTATGCGGTCGTGCCGGCCGAGCAGGCCGCGCAGTTCGTGAAGCTGCCCGCGCAGTCGGGCCTGCCGCTGCCGACGCTGCTCGGCGCGTGCGGGATGAGCGGGCTGACCGCGTATTACGGCCTGACCGAGATCGCGCCGGTGCAGCCGGGCGAGACGCTCGTCGTGTCGGCCGCGGCCGGCTCGGTCGGGTCGATCGCCGGGCAGATCGGCAAGATCCACGGCGCGCGCGTGGTCGGCATCGCGGGCGGGCCGGACAAGTGCCGCTACCTGACGGAGACGCTCGGCTTCGACGCGGCGGTCGACTACAAGGCCGACGATTTCCGCGAGCAGCTGAAGGCGGCGACGCCGGACGGCGTGCACGTGAACTTCGAGAACGTCGGCGGCGAGGTGATGCGCGCGGTGCTGTCGCGGATGGTGATCGGCGGGCGCGTCGCGCTGTGCGGCGTGATCGCGAATTACAACAGCGGCCGCGCGGCCGACGACGTCGGCGTGCTGATCTCGAAGCGGCTGACGATGCGCGGCTTCCTGATCCTCGACTACCGCAAGAGCCGCGAGGCCGTGCAGACGCTGGCCGGCTGGCTGCGGGACGGCCGCCTCAAGGCCGAGGAAACCGTCGCGGACGGGCTCGAGAATGCGCCCGACGTGCTGAACCGCCTGTTCGACGGCGATCACCGCGGCAAGCTCGTGCTGCGGGTCGATCCGCAGGCGTAGGCGGGCGACCGACTGTCAACGATCGTCATGTCGACGCGTAGTCCGATTCCAGGAATCCATTTTTCAGACTAGTCCGATATCTTGCCCTGACGCATCTCCGTACAGTGAATGCCCACATACGAGGCGGCACGACGCGAGCGTCGCGCCGCCGTTTTCGAGGCGTTGGCGGAAGGAGGGCGAGGGATGCGGACGACATGGCAGCGGAACGCGACGGCAATCGCGCGCGCAACGGGCGCGGCGTGCATCGCGTGCATGGCGTTCGGCGCATCGGGCGCATGGGCGGCGGAACGGCACGCAGCGGGCGGCGTGGTGCGATTCTCGGGGGCGCTCGTCGATCGATACGACGTGACGCTCGTGGCGCCGTCCGGCGCGGTGCGTCACGATGCGCGCGGCGCGTCGGCTGACGTGACGTTCGATGCGCATGACCGGCAACTGCCGGGCGCACGCGTCGTGCTGGCCGACGCACACGGGGCGCCGCTGAGCGTGCAGCCGGGCGCGGATATTCGTGCGACGTGGCGCGATGCGGCCGGTCAGCGGCATGAGCTGCCGCGGCCGGACGGCGCGTATCGGGTCGGGCCGTATGGCGGAACGATGACGGTGGCCGCGTCGGATGCGGACGCGGCCGGCCCGGTCGTGATGAAGATTCTCCATCCGTGACGGATGGGCGGCGGCGGCCCTGTCAGGGCCGCGCCCATTACTCGCCCTGTTCGCCGCGCGCGAAGATATCCCAGCTGGCCATGAACAGCGCGGCGATCAGCGGCCCGATCACGAAGCCGTTGATGCCGAACAGCGCCATCCCGCCGAGCGTCGAGATCAGCACGACCCAGTCGGGCATCTTGGTGTCCTTGCCGACGAGGATCGGCCGCAGCAGGTTGTCGACGAGCCCGATCACGCCGACGCAGAACGCCACCAGGATCACGCACTTCCAGATCTCGTCGTTCATCAGGAAATAGATCGCGGCCGGCACCCAGACGAGGCCCGCGCCGATCGCGGGCAGCAGCGACAGGAACGCCATCAGCGAGCCCCACAGCACCACGCCCTCGATCCCGAGGATCCAGAAGATCAGCCCGCCGAGCATGCCCTGCACGAGCGCGACCGCGATGTTGCCCTTCACGGTCGCGCGCACGACCGTCGTGAACTTCGACAGCAGCAGCTGCTTGTGCTCGTCGTCGAGCGGCAGCGCGCGGCGCACGCGGCGGCCGATCTCGCCGCCGTCGCGCAGCAGGAAGAACACCATGTACAGCATCACGCCGAAGCTGATCACGAACTGGAACGTGTTCTGGCCGATCACGTAGGCCTGGGCCGCGACGAACTGGCTGATCTGCGCGGCGCCGTCGGTCAGCTTCTTCTGGATGCCGGGGAGATTGGTCAGGCCGTACTTCGCGAGCAGCCGCTGGATCGACGTCGGCAGCGCGTGGATGATGTCCTGGTAGTACTGCGTGTAGTTCGGCTGTGCGGTCTTGATCTCCTGGTATACGTACGCGATTTCCTGCGCGAGCGTCGCGGCGACGAACACGAGCGGCAGGATCACGATCAGGATGATCAGGGTCATCGTCAGGAGTGCGGCGAGATTGCGCCGCTTGCCGAAGCGCGCGGCCAGCCAGCGCTGCACGGGCTGGAACAGGATCGCCAGGATGGTGCCCCAGAAGAGCGCGCCGAAGAACGGCGTGAGGATCCAGCAGAGTCCTACGGTGACGACGAACAGCAGCAGGTGGAAGAATTTTTGGTGGTCGTTTCCGCTAACCATGGTGGCATTCGCGTGAGGGTGAAATCTGGAAGCCCGGCGCACGGCCGGGACGGCTCGAACCGGAGTATGCCCGCAAAGCCGCGTCAGTCATAGGTGCCGGGGCGGCGCACGCGCGAAAACGCCGCGGCCGAAGCCGCGGCGTTGCCGGAAAGCGAACACGGCGCACGGCCGCGTCGCGTCAGAGGTCGAGCTTCGTGACCTTCGTGCCGTTCACCGACAGGTCGCCCATCAGGCCCGCGTTGGTCAGCACCAGCACCTGGACCGGCGCGGTGGCCGTGGTCGTGTCGACCGCGCCGTTCGCGCCCACCTTGACGACCGCGACCGACGCGTCGGCGCCGGCCGACCAGCCGTCCCGCTTGCGGAACGTGTCGAGCGCATCCTGCGTCATGAACAGGAACACGATCGCCTTCGACTGCGCGCCGGCCTGCAGGCCGACCGACAGCGACGACGTGTTGTAGTAGCCGACCGTGCTGCCGCCGACGCGCAGCGCGCCGTTGCCGGACTGGCCACCGATGATCAGGCCGGCCTGCAGCACATTCGGGAACACCAGCACGCCGCGCGATTTCCCGACCAGTTCGCGCGAGCCCGGCACCGTCGAATAGAGGCGCGACAGCGTCGCGTTCACGTTTGCGTCGATCGATTCGCGCTTCGATGCGCTCGCGGCGGCGGGCGGGTTCTTGTCGGGCGTGGTGGTGCAGCCGGCGAGGGTGAGACCGCCGAGCACGACGGCGGCAGCAGCTTTCATGACGAGCGTCTTATTCATGCTTGTTCTCCTTCGTTGTCTGGTTGAGCGTGGCGGGATGCCGGGGGATCAGCGGCGGGCGAGCAGCAGGCCCGCGACGAATGCGACGCCGGCGACCACGCCCGCGGTTTGCCACGGGTTGTCGTGCACGGCCTGCGACACGCGTTCGGCGGAATCGCGCAGCCGGGCGGCCGCGGAATGCGACGCGAGGTCGAGCGTGCTGCGCGCCTCGTCGAGACGCGCCTGCACGCGCTTGCGCAACGCGGCGATATCGCCGTCGCCGTCGTTCTTCAGCAGATCGTCGAGTTCGTCGACGAGTTCGCGCAGATCGTCCTGCACGTCCGCATGCAGGTCGCGCGCGGCGGCCCGGGTGTGGCGTCCCATGCGGCGGCCGGTGCGCCGGATGTCGGACAGGCCGCGGTCAAGCTTGTGTTCGAGCGAGTCGGTGAGCGCCATGATCATCATCCTCCTTGTGAAGATAAGAAGAATCGCTGCAATCTGTGTGATTCGCGCAGTGCGGGGGAGTTTCGAGGCAAGCTTTCAGTTTCGTCGGAGTACCGGCCGGAAAGCCCCGCCAGGCTTGGCCGACAGCGGGAGGATTTTTTTTCTCCGCCGGTGCGGTTTTGTTGTAAATGGCGCGGGCGCGTGCCGGGCCGTGCGCTTGGCGCAGGTAAATGTGACGCGATTTGTAAGGTATGCCGGTAATTTCGGCGCTTCGCATGTTTGCCCGCGGGCGCGCAGCGAAGGGCGCAGCCGATCATGCGCGGCCGCGCGTGCGCCACACAGCCGTGCCGACGGCGGCTGCCGCGAGCGTGGCGAGCAGCCCGGCGTCCGCGCTGCTGCCCGCGCTCGTCGGGCCGGCAGCGGCTGCGCCGGTCGTGTTGCCATCCGGCGTGGGCGGCATATCGCGCTCCGCGAGCGAGAGATCGATTACGACCGGATCATGGTCCGACGAGCGGTACGAATCCGGCGCGTAGTAGCTGGATTGCTGCTCCGGTGTCTTGTAATCCAGTGCGTATTGCAGCGCGATCGGTTCGTCCGCGTTGATGTGCCAGTAGTGCACGGCCTTCACGCGAGCCGCGAGCGCCGGTGTCGCAAGCGCGTGATCGAGGTAGCCGGCCTCGCCGCCGTATACGTAGCTGTACGCCTCGTCGCGGAGCCAGCGCGCGGCGAGATTCACGTAGCCGCGTGCTTCGAGTGCGCGGATCGGGTCTTCCTTCGCATAGCTGTTCAGGTCGCCGATCAACAGCATGCCGTCGGCCGCGGCGCCCGTCGGCGTGGCCGCGAGCCAGTCGGCGATGCGTTCGGCTGCGCGCGTGCGCGCTGCGTTCCAGCAGCCCTGGCCGTCCGCCTGGTCGAGATCGGCGCCGCTCGCGTGCGGGCAGTTCTTCGATTTCAGGTGATTGACCGCGACCGTGACGGCATGCGTGCCGCCGATGCGCCGGAACGTCTGCGCGAGCGGCTGGCGGTTCAGGCTGTCGAGCGCGAGCGTGGCCGCGCGCCCGGCCGGCTCGACCGTGCGGCTGTCGTAGAGCAGCGCGACCGCGATTGCGTCGCCGCCGAGGTGCGGCGTGTCCGGCTCGACCACGCGCCAGCTGTCGCCGAGCTGTGCGGCGAGGCG
The DNA here is from genome assembly GCF_039848545.1 of Burkholderia stagnalis. Lineage (NCBI taxonomy): Bacteria > Pseudomonadati > Pseudomonadota > Betaproteobacteria > Burkholderiales > Burkholderiaceae > Burkholderia > Burkholderia stagnalis. Next base: position 2,023,483 of record NZ_CP156686.1, on the reverse strand, counting down.
CCGTATCGCGCTCGCGTCGCCGTAGCCGTTGTTCGCGATCTCCATCAGGCCGATCACGTCCGCGCGCAGCGCACGCAGTGCCGCGACGATCTTCGCTTCCTGCCGGGCGAACGCGGCCGGCGATCTCGCGCCGCGGTTGGCGGGATCGTCGAAGCCGCCGCCGTGCCCGTCGCCGTTGAAGTAGTTGAACACGTTGAACGACGCCACTCGCAGATCGGCCGCGGCGTGCCGCGCGGGCGCGCCGGTGCGCGGATTGCCTGCAGGCTGGAATACGGGCGGCGGCGCACCCGGCACCGGCTGCAGCCGCCATGTATCGTGACGTATCTCGAGCACGCCTTCGACGCCGCGCACCGTATAGCCGGCGCGCAGCGTGTTCGCGGCGCTCAGCGCGGGGGGCGGATAGGGCGCGGTGGCCGGATTCTGCCGGCTGGAGCCGTCGTCGAGCACGATCCGGTTGCGCGCGTTCACGTCGGCCTGCGCAGCGGCCCGGGCCGGCTCGACGAGGTGGGTCGGCGTGCGCAGCCGGCCGTTGCTGAGCGCGATGCTGCCGTAGCGCCCGAGTTCGTAGGTGTCGCTGACCGTCAGCGTCTGCGGCAGCCGCACCAGCATCCCTTCGTAGGCGGCGAACGCGGACGCGGTGTCGACCGGCAATGTCAGCGTCGCGGGTGTGACGGCCTGCCCGCGCGCGCAGACGGCGATGCCGCCCGACAAAGTGAGCTGCGTCTGGCCGAATTTCTCGTCGACCCTGCCGGTCACATGGACGAGGTCGCCGGCCGAGGCGCGCACCTTCGGCGCATAGACGAACAGGCCTTCCGACACGCCGGGGCGGTGCTGGCGCTGCGCATCGGCCTGCTGGACGAAGAACCCGCCGAAGCCGTCGGCGCCCCCGAACTCCGCGGTGACGACGGCTTCGATCGACGTCGTCTGCCCGGCCAGCGGCGATGGGCCGCTGCCGCCCTGGATATCGGCGATCCGTGTCGTCGCGCCGCCGCAGCCGGCGCTGACGGGCGGCGCGGCCGCGAGCGCCGCGGGTGACATGGCGAGTGAGACGGCCAGGGAGAGGGACGGCAGCAAGCGGCGCATGGGCGGACCCGGATGAAAAGAAAATGAAAGGTGTCGGGCGCATGGTGACAGCAAACCGTCATGAAATGACCGGAACTGGCCGTTCGGCCAAGGGGTGGCCGGCGGCCCGCGCCGGGTATCGTGCGCATTCGTGTGATTCCCGGGAGCGTGTGCATTGACCGACATTCGTCCCGCGACAGCGACATGCCCGGCGCCCGGCGGGAACGGCATGCGGCCCGATCGCGGCTGGCTGGCGATCTGCGTGCTCGTGCTCGGCCTGCAGTGCCTGCCGCCGCCGCTGCGCGAGGCGCTCGTCCATGACCGCGCGGCGATCGCGGCCGGGCAAGCGTGGCGCATCGTGACCGGGCAATTCGTGCATCTCGGCTGGGCGCATGCCTCGCTCGATGCTCTGCGTGCCTTGCCGCGTGCGCATGGCTTGCCGGGCGTGACGCGGGCGGCGTGCGCACGATCGCCGTGCTTGCGTGCGCAACCGGCGGATGGCTGTGGTTCGGTGCGCCGCAGTTCACGCGTTACGCGGGCCTGTCGGGCGTCGTCTACGGCGCGGCGGCCTGCGCGCTGATGGCGGCGGCGGCCCGACGGATTCCGGCGGGGATCGCGCTCGCCGCGCTCGTCGCGCTGGCCGTGCGGGTCGGCTGGCAGGGGTTGCACGGTGCGCAGGTTGCGCACACGGCGTGGCTCGGCGGCCCGGTCGCGCCGGCCGCGCACACTGCAGGCTGGGTCGCGGGCATGGCGTGGGCGGGCACGCTGGCGTGGTGGTCGAGGCGCCGTCGGGATAGATCGAATGGCCGAATGGACCGCCGCGCGCCGCCGGCCCAGAATAGCGGCTCATCGACGGCGCACGCGCGAGCGGCGCGCCGGCACCGCGCCCGCGCGGCCCCACCACCCGATCATCCAGAGGAGAACTTCATGGCGTACATGCTGTTGATTGTCGAGCCGACCGGCCAGCGCGCCGAGCGCACGCTGGCGGAAGGGCAGGCGCTCTACGCGCGGATGCAGGATTTCGCCGCGGGGCTGAAGGCGCGCGGCGTGCTGCGCGCGGTCGAGTCGCTCGAGTCATCCGAGCGCGGCACGCGCGTGCAGGTGCGCGACGGCGAGACGCGCCTCATCGACGGGCCGTTCGCGGAAGCGAAGGAAATGGTCGGCGGTTTTTTCCTCGTCGACGTCGACACACACGCGCAAGCGCTCGAGATCGCGCGCCAGTGCCCGGCCGCGCAGTGGTGCACGGTCGAGGTTCGCGCGGTCGGCCCGTGCTTCCTCTGATCGTCAGGGGCTAGGTATTTACCCTGATTTTTGTGCCATATGTCGATCCGGCCACAATTCGCGCGTCGTTCGAGTAAGGCGCCGATGAGCCGGCGTCTCCGACAATCGAAACCAGGAGCGAACGATGCGATTCATGATCATGGTGCGGGCGAATGCGGTCAGCGAGTCCGGCGCGGCGCCGGACAACCGGCTGGTCGAGGTGATGACGACCTATCACGAGGAACTGGCGAAGGCGGGCGTGCTGCTCGACGCGACGGGCCTGCTGCCGAGCGCGCAGGGCTGGCGCGTGCGCTACGTGGGCGGCAAGGGCAAGGTGCTCGACGGCCCGTTTGCCGAAACCAAGGAACTGATCGCCGGCTACACGCTGATCCAGGTCCGCTCGCGCGACGAGGCGCTCGAATGGTCGCGCCGCTTCCCGGCGCCGTTCGGGGCGGAGATGGCGTGCGAGATCGAGGTGCGCCAGCTGATGGAGCTGGACGATCTCACGCCGAGCGACGCGGTCGAGCGGTTCCGCGAGCTCCGGGCCGATCTCGGCCTCTCCACCTGAGCGCAACGCGACGAGGAGCACACGTCATGCACAAGCAGATCTTCATCAACCTGCCGGTGGCCGACCTGCCGCGCGCGCAGGCGTTCTATACGGGGCTCGGCTTCGAGGTCGTGCCCGCGTACACGAACGAGCAGGCCGCCTGCATTCGAATCAGCGACACGATCTTCGCGATGCTGCTGGTCCGGCCGTTCTTCCAGACCTTCACCGACCGGACCATCGTCGATCCGGCCACGCACGTGCAGGTGCTGCCGTGCCTGTCGTGCGACAGCCGCGATGCCGTCGACGCGGCCGTCGCGAAGGCGCGCGCGGCGGGCGGCACGACGCCGCGGCCGCCGCAGGAGTATCCAGGGATGTACGGCCATGCGTTCGCCGATCCGGATGGCCACGTGTGGGAGCTGATGTACGTCGAGCAGGACGCAACCGCGGCCGGGCAGGCGTCGTGACGCACGCGGCCACGCACCGTGCGATCGAGGCCGTCTGGCGGATCGAGGCGCCGAAGATCATCGCGCGGGCCGCGCGGGTGGTGCGCGACGTGGGCGTCGCGGAGGAGCTGGCGCAGGACACGCTCGTCGCGGCGCTCGAGCACTGGCCCGTCGACGGCGTGCCGGACAACCCGGCGGCCTGGCTGATGACGGCCGTGAAGCGCCGCGCGCTCGACCGGGTTCGCCAGGAAGCGCTGCATGCGGCGAAGCGCGGCCAGCTCGGCCATGAACTCGACGCGCTCGACGCGCACGTGGTGCCCGACATCGCGGATGCATTCGCGGAGGCGCGCGACGACGACATCGGCGACGACCTGCTGCGGCTGATCTTCACCGCGTGCCACCCGGTGCTGTCGACGGATGCGCGCGTCGCGCTCACGCTGCGGCTGCTCGGCGGGCTGACGACAGGCGAGATCGCACGCGCATTCCTCACGCCCGAGCCGACGATCGCGCAGCGGATCGTGCGCGCGAAGCGCACGCTCGCGGCGGCGCACGTGCCGTTCGAGGTGCCGGCCGCCGACGCGCGGCCGGCGCGGCTCGCGTCGGTGCTCGAGGTGATCTACCTGATCTTCAACGAAGGCTACGCGGCCACGGCGGGCGACGACTGGACGCGCCCCGCGCTGTGCGACGAAGCGGTGCGGCTCGGCCGCGTGCTCGCCGGCCTCGCGCCGGACGAGAGCGAAGTGCTCGGCCTCGTTGCGCTGATGGAGTTGCAGGCGTCGCGGATGCACGCGCGCACCGACGCGCAGGGGCGCCCGGTGCTGCTGCTCGAACAGGATCGCAGCCGCTGGGATCCGCTGCTGATCCGGCGCGGCCTCGCGGCACTCGATCGCGCGGCGAAACTCGGCGGCGTGCGCGGGCCGTATGCGCTGCAGGCGGCGCTCGCGGCCTGTCATGCGCGCGCGCGGCAGGCGTCGGACACCGACTGGGCGCTGATCGTCGCGCTGTACGACGCGCTCGCCGAGATCGCGCCGTCGCCCGTCGTCGAGCTGAACCGCGCGGTGGCGGTGGGCATGGCGTTCGGGCCGGCGGCGGGGCTCGAACTCGTCGACGCGCTGCGCGACGATCCGGCGCTCGCGCGCTATCACTGGCTGCCGAGCGTGCGCGGCGACCTGCTCGCGAAGCTCGGCCGCGCCGACGAGGCAAAAGCGGAGTTCCGCCGCGCCGCGGAGCTGACCCACAACGCGCGGGAGCGCGAATTGCTGCTCGAGCGTGCGACGGACGCATGAAGTGAAGTGCGCGGCGTCGCGGCGCGCCAGCGGGCGAAATGCCGGCGAGCCCGAGCGGGCCGGGTGAGATGGCGATTGCGGTGTGCAATTCGCCACGCCATATGCAACATGAAGTCGGCAGGGGTCGGCCATTCGGACGTATTCCGTCATTCGGGAAATTCGTCGCATTGCTCGATGCGTGCTGCTGTTCGGCCGTGTCTCCACGGGAGCGGCAGCGCGCCCAGCCACGCAGGGCAGCACGATGCGCGGTGAGTCGACGCGCAGGAGATCGGTCGATGCTTTGATGGGTTCAAGTAAATGTCCTAATTTTCCGATTAAAAAGAATGAGACTAGTAAGAATTTAATGTTGGAGTGTTGTTTTTAATTGAAGTTAGATAATTTGATTTCGCATAATCATCGCTTGATTGACGCATCGCGAGATTGGCGGAATTTAAGTGTTAAGGATATTTAACAAAAATGATGATGCGCTGATCAGGGTCGCCAATGTGCACCGCATGGGCCGGTTCGGCGGTCACGCGCATCGCACGTGTCGTCGCGCGGCCTGGTGCGATTCGATCGCGCCAGTCGTTTTGCGGGGTTCATCATGCGGACGGTGAACGCCGGGCGCGTGCTGTGCGCCGTGAATCTGCTGACGTTCGCCGTTGCCGCAGTCGCGCAGGCACCCCAGTCCGGTGTACAGCCGCAGAGTGCGCAGCGCCATCAGGCCCAGCAACTCGACGAGCTCAGGCAGCAGGTGCTCGACCAGCCGGACGTGCTGTCCGCGAAACCGTCGAGCGAATCCGGCGCGTTGCGCTTTCCTGCGGAAACGCCGTGTTTCGACATTCACGAAATCGAATGGCGCGGCGCCGACGCATTCCCGTGGCTGCGTGATGCCGTCCCGCTCGAACACGCATGCATCGGACAGAACGGATTGCGCATGCTGCGCGAATGGGTCGGGCAGCGCCTCGTCGCGCGCGGCTACATCACGTCGCTCGTGAGCATTCCGCCGCAGGATCTGTCGACCGGACGCCTCATCATCGAGGTGCTGCCCGGCCGCATCGGCGCGATCGACGATGCGCGCGGCCGCATCGGCTGGGCGCCCATCGTGTTTCCGCGCGGCACGCACGCATTGCTGAACGTGCGCGATCTCGATCAGGCGCTCGAGAACGTGCGCCGCCTGCCCGGTCAGTCGGCCGCCGCGTTCGACTTGGTTCCGGGCGCGTCGCTTGGCGACACCGACATCGTCGTCCGGCATCCGGACGATGCGCGCCGCGTCCGCTTCGTCGCGACCGCCGACAACGGCGGGCTCGATGCCACCGGCCGCAACCAGCTCGGCGCGATCGTCGCGATCGATTCGCCGCTGGGGCTCTACGATCAATTGATCGTCACCTACAACACCGACGCCGCGCTGCGCAACAAGTCGCTCGGCTCGCAAGCGAAAAGCGCGGCATGGAACGTGCCGGTCGGATATGCGTCGTTCTCGCTCGGCATCAGCGAGTGGACGAGCCGGCAGACGCTGGCGTCCGAACTGCCGGGCGAGGTCATGCCGCCGCTCGTCCAGCGGACCCGCCGCTACGAAGCCGGCGTGAGCTACGTGCCGTATCGCTCCGGTCACGGCAAGACGACGCTGCGCTTCAGGCTCGCACGCCGCGAGGACCGTTCGTGGTTCGGTCCCGTCGAGCTCGACGTGTTCCGCCACGACATCGTCAGTTATGAAGTGAGCGCGGCGCATCGCGAGAAACTCGCGCATGCGACTGTCGACGCGAGCATCGGCATGCGCGCGAGCCTTGCCGGGCTGAGCGCCTTCCCCGGGCGCGTCAACGGCCGGCCCGAATGGGACGGCCGCTATCGCGTGTACAGCGCGACGCTCGGCGCCGACGCGCCGTTCCGGATCGGCGCGCGCCCGTTCGGCTATCGCGGATTCCTCCAGCTTCAGTACGCGCCCGGCGCGCTTCCATCGACCGAATACCTGCAGATCGGCGGCCGCTACACGGTGCGCGGCTTCGACGGCAATCAGACGCTCGCCGGCGACAGCGGCTGGTTCTGGCGCAACGAACTGGCGGCGCCGTTGTTCAGCTCGCACGAGGCCTATGTCGCTCTCGACGCCGGCGCGGTCACGGGCGTGGGCTCGCGCGAAGGTGCGGGCCGGGACGGGCGCACGTTGATTGGCGCCGCGTTCGGCGTGCGCGGTGGCTACCGGATGCTCGGCTACGACGTTGCGCTCGGCGTGCCGCTTCGCAAGCCCGGCGCGCTGCAAACCGCGCGACCCACGCTCGACGTTTCGCTCACTGCGCGTTTCTGATCGTTGCGGGCGCGCCGCGCCCGCCGTACGTCACGGGGGAGTAGCCATGTAAGCACGCACGCTCGTTCGCCATCGGCGCGGCTTGTGCCACGCCACTTCATTCATTTTCTGGAAACCGAAAAGACCATGAAAAATCAACAACACTATCCGCGCCACCGCGCGGCGACGCCGTTCGCGCGCACCGCGCTCGCTGCGGCGCTGACGGTCGCGATGCCGATCCTTGCGATGCAGACCGCGTCTGCGCAACCGGCGCTCGTAGCGGATCCGTCCGCGGCCAACCGCCCCGGTCTCGGCGTCGCGTCGAACGGCACGCCGATCGTCGACATCAACGCACCGAATGCCGCCGGCATTTCGACCAACCGCTTCCTCGACTACAACGTCGGCTCGAGCGGCCTCGTGCTGAACAACAGCGTGGGCCGCACGAACACGCAACTGGCAGGCAGCATCGACGGCAACGCGCAACTCGGCGGCCGTTCGGCACAGGTGATCCTGAACCAGGTGACGGGCGGCAATGCGTCGATGCTGGCAGGCGCGACCGAAGTCGCGGGGCAAAACGCGCGCGTGATCGTCGCGAACCCGAACGGGATCAGCGTGAACGGCGCGAGCTTCATCAACGCGAACCGCGTGTCGCTCGTCGCGGGCACGGTGGAGCTGGATCAAAACGGCGGCATTACGCAGTTCCGGACCAAGGACGGACACATCGCCATCGACGGCGATGGCCTCGACGCGAGCAGTCAGGACCGGCTGGACCTCGTATCGCGCACGCTCAAGGTGAACGCGGCCGTGCAGGCGAAGAAGCTGGTCGCGGTCGCGCAAGAGGGGGTAGCGGCGATCGAGCGTCCTAACCTGGAGATATTCAAGGCATCGCCGGATAGCGGGGCGGTCGATGTCGCGATCGATGTATCGAAGCTCGGCAGCATGCACGCGGATTCGATCATGATGCGCGGCGCATCCGCTGGCGTTGGCGTGAACGTCGCCGGCAAGGTTGAGGCGCTGACCGGCGAGATCAAGCTGATGTCGGACGGCAAGATCCAGGTGTCGGCGGACGGGCGCCTGGCTGCGGCCGGCGAAGTGTCTGCTTACGACAAGCTGCAGAATGCCGGCACGATTACCGGCAGCAAGTTGACTTTGATGAAGGACGTCGCGAACACGGGCACCTTGCGCGCCGACGGAAAGCTCGTTGCGATGGCTGATGTGAACAACAGCGGATCGATTTACGGCCGTAACGGCGTCGACATCGTGGGTAACCTCCATCAGGAAGCGCCAGGAGTCGTCGGGGCCAACGGTAAGGTGTCGGTGTTGGGAAAGACGACCGGCTCCGGAACGATCGGCGAAAACATGACGAATCCGCCGGTGAATCCGGAACCGCCGGTCGCGGAAACGAAGCCGCCGGTTGACCCGGAACCGCCGGTTGCGGAAACGAAGCCGCCGGTGAACCCGGAACCGCCGGTTGCTGAAACGAAGCCGCCGGTGAATCCGGAACCGCCGGTCGCGGAAACGAATCCGCCGGTGAACCCGGAACCGCCGGTTGCCGAAACGAAGCCGCCGGTTGACCCGGAACCGCCGGTTGCGGAAACGAGGCCGCCAGTTGACCCGGAACCGCCGGTTGCTGAGACGAAGCCGCCGGTGAACCCGGAACCGCCGGTTGCGGAAACGAATCCGCCGGTTGACCCGGAACCGCCGGTCGCGGAAACGAAGCCGCCGGTTGACCCGGAACCGCCGGTTGCGGAAACGAAGCCGCCGGTGAACCCGGAGCCGCCGGTTGCGGAAACGAAGCCGCCGGTGAACCCGGAACCGCCGGTCGCGGAAACGAATCCGCCGGTTGACCCGGAACCGCCGGTCGCGGAAACGAAGCCGCCGGTGAACCCGGAGCCGCCGGTCGCGGAAACGAAGCCGCCGGTTGACCCAGAACCCCCGGTCGCCGAAACGAACCCGCCGGTAAACCCGGAACCGCCGGTCGCCGAAACGAAGCCGCAACTCGTCGTCGACCCGAACGCGGCCGACCGCCCGGTCGTCAAGTCCGCGGCGAACGGCACGCCGATCGTCGACATCGCCGAGGCAAACAACGCCGGCATCTCGCACAACCGGTTCCTCGACTACAACGTCGGCGCGGCCGGCCTGGTGCTGAACAACAGCGTGGCCGGCGCGCATACGCAACTGGCGGGCGACATCGGCGGCAACGCGTTGCTCAACGGCCGGTCGGCATCGATCATCCTGAACCAGGTAACGGGCGGCAACGCGTCGGTGCTGGCAGGTACGACCGAAGTCGCCGGGCAAAGCGCGCGCGTGATCGTCGCCAACCCGAACGGGATCAGCGTGAATGGCGGCAGCTTCGTGAACGCGAACCGCGTATCGCTCGTCGCGGGAGCGACGGAGTTCGACGGACAAGGCAACATCGCGCGCTTCCGGACCGACGACGGCCGTATCGCGATCGAGGGCGCCGGGCTCGATGCGCACGGCATGGATCAGCTCGATCTCGTGTCGCGCGGCCTGAAGGTCGATGGAGCGGTACACGCGAAAAAGCTGGTCGCGGTCGCGCAGCAGGGAACGGCGGCAATCGAGGGCGCGAATACGCAGATCGTGTCCGGGCCGGCGAACGGCGTGACGCCGGACGTGGCGATCGACGTATCCGAGTCGGGCAGCCTGCATGCGGATGCCGTCACGCTGGTCGGCACATCGGCGAAAACCGGCGTCAGGATCGCCGGCACGGTCGATGCGCCGGCGGGCAGCCTTTCGCTCGCATCGAGCGGCACGGCCCGGATCGAAAGGAGCGGGCGTGTGCAGGCCGGCACGCTGGCGATCCAGGGCGGGCTCGATAATGACGGCGCCGTCAGCAGCAATACCGTCGACGTGGCGGGGAACCTCGGCAACGGCGGTTCCATCCGGGGCGGCGACGTTCGTGTGTCAGGCAACGTCGACAACCGGGGGGAGATGGGCAGTGAACGCGCGCTCGAGGTCATGGGCTCGCTGAACAACGACGGCACTGTCCGGGGCGGCAACGTCAAGGTGGCAGGCAATGTCGTCAACCAGGGATCGGTGACGAGCGGCGGCGCGCTCGACCTCATGGGCCACTTGACCAATAACGGCGGCGCCAGCATGGTGGACGGCCGCGACGTTCAGGTCATGGGCAACGTCGCCAACCAGGGAACGGTGAACGGCGACGGGTCGCTGAAAGTCAACGGCTCGTTGAACAACGACGGCACTGTCCGGGGCGGCAACGTCAAGGTGATGGGCAACGCCGTCAACCGGGGATCGGTGAGCAGCGACGGCGCGCTCGGCATCATGGGCAACCTGACCAATAACGGCGGCGCCAGCATGGTGGACGGCCGCGACGTTCAGGTCATGGGCAACGTCGCCAACCAGGGAACGGTGAACGGCGACGGGTCGCTGAAAGTCAACGGCTCGTTGAACAACGACGGCACTGTCCGGGGCGGCAACGTCAAGGTGATGGGCAACGCCGTCAACCGGGGATCGGTGAGCAGCGACGGCGCGCTCGGCATCCTGGGCAACCTGACCAATAGCGGCGCCGGCAGCGTGGTGGACGGCCGCGACGTTCAGGTCATGGGCAACGTCGTCAACCAGGGCGCGGTGAACGGCGACGGCTCGCTGAAGTTCGTGGGCTCGCTGACCAACAATGGCACCGTCCGCGGTGGCGACGTCCAGGTGACGGGCAATACGACCAACAACGGCGAACTGCGTGGGGAACGCACGGTCTTCACGACGGGCAACGTAACCAACCACGGCATGTTGCACGGTGGCAACTCGGTATTCGTGATGGGGCGCCTGTACAACGGGTTGTTCGGCGTCACGAGCAGCTACGGCAACGTGTCCAGCATGGTCCGGATGTCGGGGCCGGGGCAGGTCGTCAGCAACATGGCGCGCCGGTAGGCTGCCGGGACGCAGGCCGTCGGCGTGACCGCGTCTTGGGCCGATAGGGCCACGCGGTAAATCGCGCTCGATCGGCCTGCGTGCCGAGCCGATCCTGCCGGGCGTGCGCGCGGTCGGCGACGTTGCCCGCAGGATCATGAACAACGAGGCGGTGCGAGGTTGCACCGCCTCGTTGTCGTTCGACGTCGACCGGCAGATCGGTGCGCATGGCGTCGCCCGGGATGCCGCCGCGCTCGTGGACAGGCACGATCGTGCGCACGAGTATCGCTATCGGCGGCATTGAAAAAGCCAATTGGGGGATGTCCGCCCGAGCGCCTAGATTACACAGCACGATGCCGGCGGCAGGATTCGTGCTGGGTGCATCGTTCCCCATAATCGCTGATTCGGTCCGGCGCGTCGGCGCGCCGGCACGCACGGAGGCGCAGATGGCTCAGCTCAAAGGCAGCAAAACCGAAGAGAACCTGAAATATGCGTTCGCGGGCGAATCGCAAGCGAACCGGCGCTACCTGTATTTCGCATCGAAGGCCGACGTCGAAGGCCAGAACGACATCGCCGCGCTGTTCCGCTCGACCGCCGAAGGCGAGACCGGCCACGCGCACGGCCACCTGGAATATCTCGAAGCGGTCGGCGATCCGGCAACCGGGCTGCCGTTCGGTTCGTCGCGGCTGAACCTGCAATCGGCGATTGCCGGCGAGACGCACGAGTACACCGACATGTATCCGGGCATGGCGAAGACCGCCCGAGAGGAAGGCTTCGACGAAATCGCGAACTGGTTCGAGACGCTGGCGAAGGCCGAACGCAGCCACGCAAACCGGTATACGAAGGCGCTCGACGCGCTCGTCGACTGAGCCGCACGGCGGGGCCTGCCCGCCATGCGCCTGACGTTCGCCGCCACCTCGCCGCGCCACCCGCGCCGCCGCGTGCATCGCGCGGGCGGCGTGCGCGTGTGCGCGTCACCGTTGCGCTGGAGCGCCACATGCCACACAAGGAAGGCAGTCTCGAAGCCCCGACCCGGCATCCGCTCGACTGGCAGTCCGACGCGTTCTACGACCAGGCCGCGATCGACGCCGAGATGACCCGCGTGTTCGACATCTGCGCGGGCTGCCGGCGCTGCGTGTCGCTGTGCGGCGCGTTTCCGTCGTTGTTCGACCTCGTCGACGAGACGCCGACCGGCGACCTCCACGAAGTGCCGAAGGCGGCGTTCGGCGATGTGGTCGACCAGTGCTACCTGTGCGACCTCTGCTACATGACGAAATGCCCGTATGTGCCGCCGCATGCGTGGAACGTCGATTTCCCGCACCTGATGCTGCGCGGCAAGGCGGCGCGCTACCGGCGCGGCGAGGTGAAGCTGCGCGACAAGGTGCTGTCGAACACCGATGCGCTCGGCCATTTCGCGGGCATTCCGATCGTCACGCAGGCGGTCAACGCGGTGAACCGCACGCCGCCCGCGCGCCACGCGCTCGAAGCGGCGCTCGGCGTCGACCGCCACGCGTGGCTGCCCGAATTCGCGCCGCGCAAGTTCCGCCGCGCGGCGTCGCGCTCGGCCGGCCATCCGGTGCGCGACGGCGAGCGCACGCCCGGCAAGGTCGCGATCTACGCCACCTGCTACGTGAATTTCAACGAGCCGGGCATCGGCCACGACCTGCTCGCGATCCTCGCGCACAACGACATTCCGTACGAGCTCGTGTCGAGCGAGGCGTGCTGCGGGATGCCGCTGCTCGAACAGGGCAATCTCGCCGGCGTCGCCGCGAAGAAGGCCGACAACATTCCGGTGCTCGAGCGCTACGCGCGCGAAGGCTATGCGCTGATCGGCGCGATCCCGAGCTGCGTGCTGATGTACAAGAGCGAGCTGCCGCTGATGTTCCCTGACGACGCGGCCGTGCGCGCGGTCGCCGATGCATTCTGGGATCCGTTCGAATATGTGATCGCGCGGCATCGCGACGGCCTGCTGAAGACCGACTTCAAGACCGGCCTCGGCACCGTGTCGTATCACGTGCCGTGTCACGCGCGCGTGCAGAACATCGGCCGCAAGACTGCCGACGTGCTGTCGCTCGTGCCCGATACGCGCGTGCACGTGGTCGAGCGCTGCTCGGGGCATGCGGGCACGTTCGGCGTGAAGAAGGAATTCCATGCGGACGCGATGCGCATCGGCGGGCCCGTGTTCAAGGCGATGGCGGAACCGAAGCCGGATGTCGTGTCGTCCGACTGCGCGCTCGCGGGTCATCACATCGTGCAGGGCATCGGCGAGGCCGGGCTCGCCGATGCGCCGCTCGCGCATCCGCTCACGCTGCTGCGCCGCGCGTACGGCATTTGAACCCGATCGGCCAAGAGGGACACTCCATGACGCTCGACCGCGATTCCCTGCTGACGCTCGAGGCCTACGCGAAGATCCGCCGCTCCGAACACGCGCGGCTCATCGCGCACAAGCGGCAGCGCGCGGTGCAGCTCGGCAATCACCTGCGCTTCCTGTTCGAGGACGAGACGACGATCCGCTACCAGGTCCAGGAGATGCTGCACATCGAGAAGATTTTCGACGAGGCGGGCATCGAGAGCGAGCTGGACGCATACCGGCCGCTGGTGCCCGACGGCACCAACCTGAAGGCGACGATGCAGATCGAATACGAGCACGACGCCGAGCGGCGCGCGGCGCTGGCGCGGCTGATCGGCGTCGAGGATCGCGTGTACCTGCAGGTCGACGGCCACGCGCCGGTCTATGCGATCGCAGACGAGGATCTCGACCGCGAGACGGACGAGAAGACGTCCGCGGTGCACTTCGTCCGCTTCGAACTCGGCGCGCCGATGCGCGACGCGCTCAGGCAGGGCGCCGCGCTGTCGATCGGCTGCGATCACCCGGGCTACGCGGTGCCGGCGCAACGCATCGACGACGCCGTCGCGGCGTCGCTCGTGAGCGATCTGCGTTAGCCGCTGCGCACGCCGTGCGCATCCGCCGACACACTCCGTTGGCACAACGATGAATTCGGCTCGCGCCGCTCGCCGAAAATTGACCTGAATCAAATGAACTGAAGAAAGGCGTCCGGCCTGCGCGCGTGTCCGGCGAGCATAGGCGCCGCGGCATCGCACGGCGCCTGCGCCGTCAGGCATGATTCGTCGCGCGGCGCCACCGTCGAAACATGTTGCAACATGGCGTTACATACCGCCATTCGCAACGCGTTCGTGCTGCGTCACACCCTTGTCACTGTCCGCAGAGAAACAATATAAAGATTGTACGTAGAGAAAAGTCTAATGATTGGCATTCGAATGAATTACCGATCGGAAAATATCTTTTTGAGAAATTTTCCATGAATTACCGATTGCGATCACGCAATTCGGTGAATGTTACTGACAAGGACTGGGACGGCCCGGAAGCCTGATAGAAACGACAGGGGTGTGACCCTCTCAAACCCTCTACAGGCGGGGCTTTCCGGTGCATCGAATAAAGATTTCGTAAAAAAATTCGAGCATAAATGGATCGCGCATCGATGCCATGTTGTTTCAGTACGTAACATAAAGTCATTGTCATATTGAGATAAACCCTAGGGATGGTATGCTTCGTGCACAAAAATTCCCGCAATGGAGTGAGACCGGGATTTGTGCGTCATTGCCGGGACGCGCGGCACCGCGTTAGTGCGGAATCGCGCCGGCATGCACAACCGGATAACCCTAATGTGCAACCTGGCCGCCCCGCGAGCGATCGCGAAGGCGCCGCCAATCGCAGCCCGGCCTGGCTGCGTGGAGAGATCTACTATGTTCTTCGATGAGCTTAACGATGAAGAGTGGGTTCGTCTTTCGACGCTGATCGCCGATGAACCGATCCGGCTGAATCGTCGTGGGCGCCCGCGCGCGGAACCGCGCGTCGTCGCCAACGCGGTGCTCTGGATTCTGACGACCGGCGAAGCATGGTCGAAGCTGCCCGGACGCTATCCGTCCGGGCCCACCTGCCGCCGCCGCTACGAGGAGTGGCTCGCGAGCGGGACGCTGCTGCAGATGATCGACGTGCTGACCCAGTTCAGCGGGCGCACGTTCGCCTATGTGCCGCCGCCGCCCGTGCCGGTCGCGCCGACGCATCGCGCCGAACCGGCGCCGGAAAACGATCGCCTGCGCGGCGTGTTCTGGCAGAACCCCGAATCGTGGCAATTGCCGGTTTCGCAAGCAAACGTTTGGCGTGGCGACGATGCGGCGCTGGCCGTGTCGTCGCGCGGCGAAACCGCCGGGTCGGCCACGTCGGCATTCAACGTGCCGGGCGCCGCGCCGGCCGCGCACGAGCGTCATCCGCGCGCGACGGCCGCGAGCTTTTCGGCGTCCGAGCCGCAGGTCGACGAGTATCGCGGCTACACGATCCTCGGCATCGCGCAGCCCGTGCAGAACCTGATGTATCGCGCGTGGGCGGAGATCGCGCAGGACGATCGGCGCGTCGAGCGCTCCGGCCTGATCGGCCCGCGTTTCACCGACGCCGAGGAAGCGGAGCACTTCGCGCTCGAATGGGCGCGGCAGTGGATCGACCGGCACGGCGCGAGCCACGAGCCGGCGTGCGAGCCGCAAAGCGTGCCGGTGCTGGCGGGCCTTTCCGCGCTCGCGCGCGCGGAATCGGACATCAAGCGCTTCATCGCCGAGCGCCGCTCGACGTCGCTGGCCGATGGCCGCAACGATCCGGTGCAGGCCGAGCGGCGCGAGTTCGTGTATCGCGTGGGTTGAGCCGCGTAAGCCAGGTGTCGCGCGCGCCGCGCGCGAAGCCGTAACGAACAAGGGCGCCGTCGTCGACGGCGCCCTTGTTCATCCGGCAGTCGTAGCCGTCACTGGCGTCCGTACGTATCGTCGAAGCGCACGATGTCGTCCTCGCCGAGATACGAGCCCGACTGCACCTCGATCAGTTCGAGCGGCATCTTGCCCGGGTTTTCCAGGCGGTGCGACACGCCGAGCGGGATGTAGGTCGATTCGTTTTCCGACAGCAGGAACGTGTCGTCGCCGCGCGTGATGCGCGCGGTGCCGCGCACGACGATCCAGTGCTCGGCGCGGTGATGATGCATCTGCAGCGACAGCCGCGCGCCGGGCTTCACGACGATGCGCTTCACCTGGAAGCGCTCGCCCATGTCGACCGAATCGTAATGGCCCCACGGGCGATGCACCTTGCGGTGATCGGTCGCTTCCGCGCCGCGCTCCGCCTTGATGCGGCCGACGATCTTCTTCACGTCCTGCACGCGCGACTTGTCGGCGACGAGCACCGCGTCGGGCGTCTCGACGACGACGAGGTTCTGCGTGCCGACGCACGCGACGAGCCGGCCTTCCGAATGCGCGAACGTCGATTCGGCGTCCTCGAACAGCACGTGGCCGCGGCCGACGTTGTCCGCGCTGTCCTTCGGCAGGATCTGCCAGATCGCGTCCCACGAACCGACGTCCGACCAGCCCGCGTCGAGCGGCACGACGACGCTTTCGCACACGGACGGCAGGTTCGCGAGCGGCTCCATCACCGCGTAGTCGATCGAGTTCGACGGCGACGCGGCGAACGCGTCGCGGTCGACGCGGAAGAAATCGCCGTCGGCCTCGCCCTGCGCGATCGCCTGTTCGCATGCGGCATGCATCGCCGGCTCGAAATGGCGGATCGCGTTCAGCCATACCGACGCACGCACGATGAAGATGCCGCTGTTCCACCAGTATTCGCCGGATTCCACGTACTGCTGAGCGAGTTCGAGGTGCGGCTTTTCGACGAAGCGGTCGAGGCGCCGCACGTCGAGGCCGCCGGCCTCGGCATGGCCGAGCGACTGGCCGACGCGGATGTAGCCGTAACCGGTCTCTGCGTGGTCCGGCACGATGCCGAGCGTCGCGATCCGGCCTTGCGCGGCACTGCGCACGCCGGCGGCGACCGCCGCATGAAAGCGCGGATGGTCGGCCACCGCGTGGTCGGCCGGCATCACGGTCATCACCGCGTCGTTGCCGCCCGCGACGATGCGCAGCGCGGCGAGCGTCAGCGCGGGCGCGGTGTCGCGGCCGAGCGGCTCGAGCACGATCGACGCGCGCTTGCCGGTGGCGCGCAGCTGTTCGGCGGTCGTGAAGCGATGGTCCTCGCCGCAGACGATCAGCACTTCGTCGCTCACCGGATGGCCGGTCGCGAGGCCGTCGAGGCGGCATGCGGTGGCCTGCAGCAGCGAATGTTCGCCGAGCAGCCCGATCAGCTGTTTCGGATAGTGCTCGCGCGACATCGGCCACAAGCGCGTGCCGGAGCCGCCGGCGAGGATCACCGGCTGCACCGCGACGCGCGAGCCGGCAGGCGCGGCGGCGGAAGAGGATGAGCGCGTATCGGCTGTCACGGCCGGAGCATTCATGATGGCACTCCATGATTGATGTCAGTGCCTGTCGTTGTAGCATGAAGTAAATCGACAATAAAACCGTGCGGCTCGTGCACTATTCAGTCGAGATTCGCATCGCGAAATTTTTCCATGCACCGGATCGCGCAAATAAAAAATTAAAAAATAATTCGGCATGATCCCGCGCGACGCCCGCCCTGCAAGGGTCGGAAGACGGCGGCGCGTGCCGGTAATCCGGTGAATATCCGCCCGGTCCGGGAAAAGATGCCGATATAAATCGCTCTCCGGTGCGCAAGAATTGCCGATTATTTTTCGAAATACTTGTGCGCTTGAGGCGCCAATTTCTTACCGCTTCAATAGCGTCATGCAACGTTTGAATCGAATGTGCGGCAGGGGCCGCGCAAGGAGCAGTTCGGCAAACGCCTGTTCAAAGAGGAAGCGAACATGTTGAGCGTGCTGGCGAGAATCATCGATATCGCGATGGTCGTGGCGGGGGCCGTGATCGCCGCCGCGCTGCACGACGGGCGCAGCGTCTGGCTCGACGACCTGCAGCGCACGATGGTGCTGTTCGACTGCGTGCTCGTCGTCGTGTTCTTCCCGGCGTTCGGGATCTACCAGTCGTGGCGCGGCAAGCGGCTGGTCGCGCTGATGGGGCGCGTCGCGTTCGCGTGGCTCGTGGTCGAGCTCGCGGGCATCCTGATGAGCTTCAGCTTCCATCAGTCGGGCGACCTGTCGCGCCTGTGGCTCGGCTACTGGGGGCTCGCGACGGTGGCGCTGCTCGCGGCATCGAAGGCCGGCGTGCATGCGGTGCTGCGGCAGCTGCGGCGCGGCGGCTTCAACCATCGCGACGTCGCGATCGTCGGCGATGCGCCGGCGACGCGGCGGCTGATCGCGCAGATGCGCGCCCGCCCGGAAGCCGGCTTCAACCCGGTGTGCGTGTACGACGAAAGCGCGCCGGCCGGCGAGGCGACGCTCGACGGCGTGACGATCGAACGCAGCTTCGATGCGCTGGAGCGGCTCGTGCGCAGCCGCGCGATTCGCGAGCTGTGGCTCGCGCTGCCGATTTCGGAGGAGCCGCAGATCAGCCGGATCGTGCGGGTGTTCCGCCACGACTTCGTGAACATCCGCTTCATCCCGGACGTGCGCAGCCTGTCGTTCTTCAACCAGGAAGTGGTCGAGCTGCTCGGCGTGCCGGCGATCAACCTCGCGGCGTCGCCGATCACCGACGTGCGGATCATGCCGAAGTTCGTGTTCGACCGGCTGTTCGCGCTGGCGGCGCTTACGGCGCTCGCGCCGGTGATGCTCGCGATCGCGTGCCTGATCAAGCTGACGTCGCACGGGCCCGTGTTCTTCCGGCAGAAGCGCAAGGGCATCGACGGCAACGAGTTCGAGATCTACAAGTTCCGCTCGATGAAGGTGCATCAGGAAACGGCGGGCAAGGTCACGCAGGCGACGAAGAACGATGCGCGCGTGACGCCGGTCGGCCGCTTCCTGCGCCGCACGAGCCTCGACGAGCTGCCGCAGTTCATCAACGTGCTGAAGGGCGAGATGTCCGTCGTCGGCCCGCGCCCGCATGCGCTCGCGCACGACGACATCTACAAGGATCTGGTGAAGGGCTACATGTTCCGCTACCGGATCAAGCCCGGCATCACGGGCTGGGCGCAGGTCAACGGCTTTCGCGGCGAGACCGACCAGGTCGAGAAGATGATGGGGCGCGTGAAGCTCGATCTCTACTACATGCAGAACTGGTCGTTCTGGCTCGACATCAAGATCGTCGCGCTGACGCTGTGGAAAGGCTTTACCGGCAGCAACGCGTACTGAGCGCGGCTGCTTCATCCGGTTTCCGGTTTTCGAATCACTGGTCAAGAGGTCGACACATCATGAATCTGACTATCATCGGCAGCGGTTACGTAGGTCTCGTCACCGGCGCCTGCCTCGCCGACATCGGGCACGACGTGTTCTGCCTCGACGTCGATCAGCGCAAGATCGACATCCTCAACGACGGCGGCGTGCCGATCCACGAACCGGGCCTCAAGGAAATCATCGCGCGCAACCGCTCCGCGGGCCGCCTGCGCTTCTCGACCGACATCGAGGCCGCGGTCGCGCACGGCGACGTGCAGTTCATCGCGGTCGGCACGCCGCCCGACGAGGACGGCTCCGCCGACCTGCAATACGTGCTCGCCGCCGCGCGCAACATCGGCCGCCATATGACGGGCTTCAAGGTGGTGGTCGACAAGTCGACCGTGCCGGTCGGCACCGCCGAGCGCGTGCGCGCGGCGATCGCGGACGAACTCGCGAAGCGCGGCGAGGCACAGATGTTCTCGGTCGTGTCGAATCCGGAATTCCTGAAGGAAGGCGCGGCGGTGGACGATTTCACGCGGCCGGACCGCATCGTGATCGGCTGCGACGACGACGTGCCGGGCGAGCGCGCGCGCGAGCTGATGAAGAAGCTGTACGCACCGTTCAACCGCAACCACGAGCGCACGCTGTACATGGACGTGCGCTCGGCCGAGTTCACGAAGTACGCGGCGAACGCGATGCTGGCCACGCGCATCTCGTTCATGAACGAGCTCGCAAACCTCGCCGACCGCTTCGGCGCGGACATCGAGGCCGTGCGGCGCGGGATCGGCTCCGACCCGCGCATCGGCTACCACTTCCTGTATGCGGGCTGCGGCTACGGCGGCTCGTGCTTCCCGAAGGACGTCGAGGCGCTGATCCGCACCGCGGACGAGCACGGCCAGTCGCTGGAGATCCTGAAGGCGGTGTCGTCGGTGAACGCCGCGCAAAAGCGCGTGCTCGCCGAGAAGATCGTCGCGCGCTTCGGCGAGGACCTGACGGGCCGCACGTTCGGCATCTGGGGCCTCGCGTTCAAGCCGAACACCGACGACATGCGCGAGGCGCCGAGCCGCGCGCTGATCGCCGAGCTGCTGTCGCGCGGCGCGCGCGTCACCGCATACGACCCGGTCGCGCAGCGCGAGGCGCAGCGCGTGATCGCGCTCGATCTCGCGAGCCACCCGAGCTGGCTCGAGCGCCTCGCGTATGCGGACGACGAATCGCAGGTCGCGCGCGACGCCGATGCGCTGGTGGTCGTCACCGAATGGAAGGCGTTCAAGAGCCCGGACTTCGCCGCGCTCGGCCGGCTGTGGAAGTCGCCGGTGATCTTCGACGGCCGCAACCTGTACGAGCCGGAGACGATGACCGAGCAGGGCATCGAATATCACCCGATCGGCCGTCCGGGCTCGCGCCAGGCCGTCGCCGCACGCGTTCCGGGCGCCGCGCGCGCGAACGCGTAAGGGCCGGATACACGCCATGTTCCGAAACATCCTGATCGTCTGCCACGCCAACGTGTGCCGCAGCCCGGCGGCCGAAATGCTGTTCAAGTCGCATGCCGCGGTGCGCGG
The DNA here is from genome assembly GCF_039848545.1 of Burkholderia stagnalis. Classification (NCBI taxonomy): domain Bacteria; kingdom Pseudomonadati; phylum Pseudomonadota; class Betaproteobacteria; order Burkholderiales; family Burkholderiaceae; genus Burkholderia; species Burkholderia stagnalis. The sequence goes on along the minus strand of NZ_CP156686.1, from coordinate 2,003,016 downwards.
CGGCCCGCGCGTGGCGTTCCACTCGGCGGGCGTCGACGCGAACGTCGGCGAAGGCATCGATCCGGTGATGCGCCGGCTGCTCGCCGAGCGGGGCGTCGACGCGACGACGCACCGCTCGCGGCGGCTCACGCGCAACCTCGTGCGCGAAGCCGACCTGATCCTCGTCAGCGAGCGCACGCAGATCGCGGCGGTCGAATCGGTCGACCCGTTCTCGCGCGGCAAGGTGCACCTGCTCGGCAAGTGGGAAGACGCCGAAATCGCCGATCCGCATGGCGGCCCCGAGGCCGACTATCGCGAAAGCTACTCACAGATCGAACGCCTGGTTCAAGGATGGCTGCAAAAACTATGCTGAATCGTACGCTGCGCCCCGTGGCGCTCGCCGTTGCGCTGACGACCTTCCTGTCGGCCTGCGCGACCGCGCCGGGCAACTATCTCGATGCGTCGCGCCTGAAGGAAGAGGAGCGCCAGACGCCGACCGAGACCTACCCGGTCCACTACATCGACGCGAAGCTGATCATGGATCAGCTCCAGCAGCAGCAACAGATGTCGCACCCGCTGCCGCCGTCGCGTTTCACCGATCCGTCGCAATACGTCTATCACATCGGGCCGCAGGACATCCTCGGCGTGACGGTGTGGGACCACCCCGAGCTGACGACGCCGCAGGGCCAGTCGTTCTCGAGCGGCGGCAACACGACGCAGACGGTGGCCGGCGCGCTGCAGCAGCCGTATACGTCCGCGCTGCCGGGCCAGGCCGATCCGTACGGCCAGACGGTCGGCGTCGACGGCACGATCTTCTTCCCGTTCGTCGGCCGCGTGCGCGTGGCGGGCAAGACGGTGATGCAGGTGCGTGAAGAACTCGCCACCGGCCTCGCGCGCTACGTGAAGAACCCGCAGCTCGACGTGCGCGTGCTGTCGTACCGCAGCCAGAAGGTGCAGGTGACGGGCGAGGTGAAGCAGCCGGGCCCGCTCGCGCTGTCCGACGTGCCGCTCACGCTGGTCGACTCGATCTCGCGCTCGGGCGGCTCGACCGGCGAGGCCGACCTGCAGCGCGTGCGCCTGACGCGCGGCGGCAAGCTCTACACGCTCGACGCGAACGGCGTGCTCGATCGCGGCGATATCACGCAGAACGTGATGCTGCAGCCGGGCGACATCGTCAACGTGCCGGACCGCAGCGACAGCCGCGTGTACATCATGGGCGAGGTGAAGACGCCGGTCGCGGTGCCGATGATGAAGGGCCGGCTGTCGATCGCCGACGCGCTGACGTCCGGCGGCGGCATCCTCGACACCGACGCGAACCCGCGCAAGATCTACGTGATGCGCGGGATGCGCGACAACCCGACCAAGCCGGAAGTGTTCCGCCTCGACATGACGCAGCCTGACGCGCTGATGCTGTCGAGCCGCTTCCAGCTGCAGCCGCTCGACGTCGTCTACGTGAGCACGGCGAGCTCGGTGCAGTTCAACCGCGTGCTGCAGCAGGTGCTGCCGACGATCCAGACGATCTTCTTCATGAAGCAGATCACGCGCTGACGCAGCGCGGGGCGGCTATTCGCCGGGGCGGCATGCGCGCCCCGGCACCACTCAACCGGGAACGAATGGTGAACACGCAAGCGAAACATACCTACGCGGGCCTGGCGGTCAAGACCGAGGAAGAGGACGTCGTCCTCGGCCAGTTGCTCCAGGTGATCCTCGACGACATCTGGCTGCTGCTCGGCATCGCGGCGACCGTGATCGCGCTTGCCGGCGTGTACTGCTACATCGCGAAGCCGGTGTACCAGGCCGACGTGCACGTGCGGGTCGAAAGCAACGACAACACGTCGCAGGCGCTGACCCAGACGCAGACGGGCGCGGTGATCAACAGCGGCCCGCAGCAGGCGCCGACCGATTCGGAAATCGAGATCATCAAGAGCCGCGGCGTCGTCACGCCGGTGGTCGAGCAGTTCAAGCTGAACTTCTCGGTTACGCCGAAGACATTCCCGCTGCTCGGCAGCCTCGCCGCGCGGCTCGCGAGCCCGGGCGACCCGGCGAAGCCGTGGCTCGGCCTGCAGTCGTACGCGTGGGGCGGCGAAGTCGCGGACCTCGACGGGATCACCGTCGTGCCGGCGCTCGAAGGCAAGAAGCTGACGCTGACCGCGGGGCCGAACGGCACCTACTCGCTCGCCGACCAGAACGGCGGGCGGCTGCTCAGCGGCCGCGTCGGCGAATCCGCGCAGGGCGGCGGCGTGACGCTCACGGTGACGAAGCTGGTCGCGCGCCCGGGCACGCAGTTCACGGTGGTGCGCCAGAACGACCTGGACGCGATCACCGGGTTCCAGACGGGCATCCAGGTGTCCGAGCAGGGCAAGCAGACGGGCGTCGTGCAGATCTCGCTCGAAGGCAAGGATCCGGACATGACCGCGGCGATCGCCAACGCGCTCGCGCAGTCGTACCTGAACCAGCACGTGGTCGCGAAGCAGGCCGAGGCGACCAAGATGCTCGACTTCCTGAAGGGCGAGGAACCGCGCCTGAAGTCGGACCTCGAGCGCGCCGAAGCCGCGCTGACCCAGTACCAGCGCACGTCGGGCTCGATCAACGCGAGCGACGAGGCGAAGGTCTACCTCGAGGGCAGCGTGCAGTACGAACAGCAGATCGCCGCGCAGCGCCTGCAGCTGGCGTCGCTCGGGCAGCGCTTCACCGATTCGCATCCGCTCGTGATCGCCGCGAAGCAGCAGCTCGGCCAGCTTCAGGCCGAGAAGGACAAGTTCTCGAACCGTTTCCGCAGCCTGCCGGCCACCGAGGTGAAGGCGGTGCAGCTGCAGCGCGACGCGAAGGTCGCCGAGGACATCTACGTGCTGCTGCTGAACCGCGTGCAGGAGCTGTCGGTGCAGAAGGCGGGGACGGGCGGCAACATCCACCTCGTCGATTCCGCGCTGCGCCCGGGCGCCCCGATCAAGCCGAAGAAGGTGCTGATCCTGTCGGCCGCGGTGTTCCTCGGGCTGATCCTCGGCACGGGCGTCGTGTTCCTGCGCCGCAACCTGTTCCAGGGCATCGAGGATCCGGACCGCGTCGAGCGCACGTTCAACCTGCCGCTGTACGGGCTCGTGCCGGAAAGCGCCGAGCAGGTGCGGCTCGACGCGCAGGCCGCGAAGAGCGGCAACCGCACCCGGCCGATCCTCGCGAGCCTGCGCCCGAAGGACCTGAGCGTCGAAAGCCTGCGCAGCCTGCGCACCGCGCTGCAGTTCGCGCTGATGGACGCGAAGAACCGCGTGATCGTGCTGACCGGCCCGACGCCGGGCATCGGCAAGAGCTTCCTGACGGTCAACCTCGCGGTGCTGCTCGCGCACTCCGGCAAGCGCGTGCTGCTGATCGACGCGGACATGCGGCGCGGCGTGCTCGAGCGCTACTTCGGCCTGACCGCGCAGCCGGGCCTGTCCGAGCTGCTGAGCGACCAGTCGGCGCTCGAGGATGCGATCCGCGAGACGCCGGTGCAGAACCTGTCGTTCATCGCGGCCGGCACGCGCCCGCCGAACCCGTCCGAGCTGCTGATGTCGACGCGCCTGCCGCAATACCTCGAAGGCCTCGGCAAGCGCTACGACGTCGTGCTGGTGGATTCGCCGCCGGTGCTCGCGGTGACCGACGCGACGATCATCGGCCGCATGGCGGGCGCGGCGTTCCTGGTGCTGCGCTCGGGCATGCACACCGAAAGCGAGATCGCCGATGCGATCAAGCGGCTGCGCACCGCGGGCGTCGATCTGGAAGGCGGCATCTTCAACGGCGTGCCGCCGAAGACGCGCGGCTACGGCCGCGGCTATGCGGCCGTCCACGAATACCTGAGCGCCTGACCGGCAATGCATGGGACCGGCGCCGGCGCTGAAGCGCCCGCGCCGGTCGACAGGAGAAAACCGAAGATGAAGATTTCCGTGCTCGTTCCGACCTACCGGCGTCCGGCCGACCTGGCGCGCTGCCTGCAGGCGCTGCAGCGCCAGGCGCGGGCGCCCGACGAGGTGATCGTCGTCGCGCGCCCGGAAGACGATGCGACGCACGAGCGCCTCGCCGACCCGTCGGTCGGCGGCGCGCTGCCGCTGCAGGTGGTGCCGGTGGACGTGCCGGGGCAGGTCGCCGCGCTGAACAAGGGGCTCGACTCGGCGCACGGCGACATCGTCGCGATCACCGACGACGACGCCGCGCCGCGCCCCGACTGGCTCGCGCGCGTCGAGGCGGCGTTCGAGGCCGATCCGCGCGTGGGCGCGGTCGGCGGGCGCGACTGGGTCCACGAGAAAGGCCGCGTGCTCGACGAATCGCGCGAGCGCGTCGGCCAGCTCACGCTGTCCGGCAAGATCGTCGGCAATCATCACCTCGGCGTCGGCGGCGCGCGCGAAGTCGACATGCTGAAGGGCGCCAACATGAGCTACCGCCGCGCCGCGATCGAACGGCTGCGCTTCGACACGCGGCTGCGCGGCGCCGGCGCGCAGGTGCACAACGACATGGCGTTCAGCATGCGCGTGCAGCGCGACGGCTGGAAGCTCGTGTACGACCCGGCGATCGCGGTCGATCATTTTCCGGCCGAGCGCTTCGACGACGACCGGCGCGATGCCGCGTCGCTGAACGCGATCAGCAACGGCGCGTACAACCTGCACCTGATCCTGCGCGAGCACCTGCCGCTGGTGCGGCGCGAGATCGCGTGGTGGTGGTGGACGCTGGTCGGCACGCGCGTCTATCCGGGCCTTGCGCACCTGCTGCTGGCGCTGCCCGCCGCGCGGCGCGAGCGCGTGCGCGAGCACTGGCGCGCGGTGCGCCGCGGCGCCCGCGACGCGCGCCGCGCCAACCTTGCCCCCCACCGCGCGGCGATGCCGCCGGTGACGTCTTGAACGGGCTGCGCGCACGACGCGCGGCCGCCCCCGGAGGGCTCGCATGACCGCAACGAAAGTTCATGTTCATCTGTTTTACGGCGCCGATCCGCGCACGTACCGCAAGGGCGACGACATCGGCTGCCTGTACGGCTATCACCACGCGGAGTCGGACGAATTCCGGCTCAGCTATTCGCAGGACGCGCGCGAGAACCGCGTCGTCAGCCTCGCGCGCCGCGCGCTGAAGGCGGGGCTCGGTTTCGACGTCGTGCATGCGTGGCGCAATCGCGCGGCGCTGCTGAACACCGACGTGATCTGGACGCACACCGAGCAGGAACACCTCGCCGCCGCGCTGCTGCTCAAGCTCGCGGGCGCGCAGGGCAAACGCCCGCTGCTGCTCGCGCAAAGCGTGTGGCTGTACGACAAGTGGGCGAGCTACGGCTGGCTGCGGCGCTGGCTGTATCGCAAGCTGCTCGCGCGCGCCGACGTGCTGACGACGCTCGCGCGCGACAACGCGGAGCTGTGCCGCCGCTACCTGCAGCGCGATGCGCAGTTCGTGCTTTACGGGCTGAACACGCAGGATTTCCCGATCGGCGATCCGCGGCAGTGGCTGCCGAACCGGCCGCTGCGCATCGCGGCGATCGGCAACGACCGCGACCGCGACTGGCGCACCTTCCTCGCCGCGTTCGGCGGCGACGCGCGCTACGAGGTGCGGCTCGCGACGCGCCGCCGCGTGCCGCGCGAGTGGCACGCGCCGAACGTGACGATCGGCTCGGCGTCGGGGCTTGCCAAGCAGCACGAACTGTATGCATGGGCCGACCTGATCGTCGTGCCGCTGCGGCCGAACCATCATGCGTCGGGCATCACGGTGATGCTCGAGGCGGCCGCGGTCGGCAAGCCGATGATCGTGTCCGACGTCGGCGGGCTGCGCGACTACTTCCCGCACGACGCGGCCGCCTACGTGCCGCCGTTCGACGCGCAGGCGCTGCGCGAGGCGGCCGACCGCTTCGCGGCCGACCCGAGCTTCGCGCTGGCGACCGCGCGGGCCGCCGCCGCGCGCCTGCGCGAGCAGGACCTGACGACGCAGGCATTTGCCGCGCAGCACGTGCGGATCACCCGCGAGCTGCTGCGCCGGCACCGCACGCCGGCGCCGGCCGGCGCGGCGCTGCCGCTCGCGGATTCCCGGCCGTCGTCGCGATGAGCGCGGGTGTCATGAATACGTCGATTGCCGCCGCGCCGCCCGCGGGCCGCGCGCGCCGCTGGTTCGCCGAACCGAAGCACTGGGCCGGGCAGGCCGGGCTGTGGACCGTCACGGCCGTGCTGATCGCCGCGCACCAGGGCACGCTGCTGACGCTCGCGTTCCCGGCGCTGGCGATCGCGGTGGGCCTGTGGCTGTATTTCAAGAGCCCGGCGCGCTACGTCGGCTTCATGTGGTGGGTGTGGTTCCTGAGCCCCGAGGTGCGCCGTCTCGCCGACTGGTCGAAGGGCGCGTTCACGCCGACCAGCCTGATCCAGGTCGCGCCGCTCGCGGTGACGATGATCTGCGCGCTCGGCCTGGTGCGCCATTACCGCGCGCTCGCGCAGCGGCGCGGGATTCCGGTGCTGCTGATCCTGTTCGGGCTCGGCTATGCGTATCTGGTCGGCATCGTGTCGAGCGGCCTGATGGCGGCGACCTACGACCTCGCGAACTGGCTGTATCCGGTGCTGATCGGCTTTCACATCATGGTCCACGCGCGCGACTATCCCGAGTACCGCGACGTGCTGCTGTCCACCTTCATGTGGGGCATGCTCGTGATGGGCCTGTACGGGGTCGTGCAGTACTTCGTGATGCCGCAATGGGACGTGCTGTGGATGGTCGGCTCGCAGATGGGCTCGCAGGGCGAGCCGGTGCCGTACGGCGTGCGCGTGTTCAGCACGATGAACTCGTCGGGGCCGTTCGCGTTCGCGATGATGGGCGCGCTCGTGTTCGTGCTCGCGGCGCCGCAGAAAATCCGCTGGGTGGCGGGGGCGGCCGGCTTCATTTCGTTCGCGCTGTGTCTGGTGCGCTCGACGTGGGGCGGCTGGGTGATCGCGCTGGCGATCCAGCTCGTGCAGTCGAACAACCGCGTGCGGATGCGGATTCTCGTCAGCGGGCTCGTGCTGGCCGGGCTGTGCGTGCCGTTGCTGACCGTCGGGCCGGTGGCCGACCGGCTCGGCGCGCGCCTGCAGTCGATCACGAACCTGAAGGACGACCGCAGCTACGACGACCGCAACAAGTTCTACGCAACCTTCGCGGAGACGGCGTTCACCGACGTCGCCGGCGAAGGGATGGGCGCGACCGGCGCGTCGACCAAGCTGTCGAGCGACAGCGGCGAGCTCGGCAAGTACGGCAGCTTCGACAGCGGCGTGATGAACGTGCCGTTCGTGCTCGGCTGGCCCGGCACGCTGCTGTATCTGGCGGGCGTCGTGATGCTGCTCGGCCGCACGCTGCGCGCGGCGTTCAAGCTGCGCAAGGACAAGTTCGTCGGCGCCTGCCTGAGCCTGTGCCTGTCGGTGTTCGCGATGCTCGTGTTCACGAACTCGCTGATCGGCACCGGCGGGCTGCTGCTGTTTACCGCCATTTTTTCAATACTTTCCGCGGCGCACTGGCAGAAGACCCAGCGCCAGGTGGCCGCCGCGCGTCAACGGGGAGCCGACCATTGAGAATCGCGATCGTCACGCACGTCGTGCGTCATAACGACGGGCAGGGCCGCGTCAACTACGAAATCGCGCGCGCGGCGCTGGCCGAGAACTACGAGGTGACGCTCGTCGCGTCGCATGTCGCGCCCGAGCTGCTGGCCGACCACCGGGTGCGCTGGGTGCCGGTGAAGGTCGGCCGCTTCTGGCCGTCGAACCTCGTCAGGCAGCAGGTGTTCGCGCTGAAGAGCGCGTGGTGGCTGCGCACGCATCGCGCCGACTACGACGTGCTGCACGTGAACGGCTTCATCTCGTGGATCAAGGCCGACGTGAACACCGCGCACTTCGTGCACGGCGGCTGGTTCAAGAGCCCGTACTACCCGTTCGGGCCGGCCAAGGGCCTGTGGTCCGCGTACCAGTACGTGTACACGCGCGTGAACACCACGCTCGAACGCTGGGCATACCGGCGCTCGCGCGCGATCACCGCGGTGTCGCAGAAGGTCGCCGATGAAATCGCCGGGCTCGGCATCGACGCCGGCAAGATCAGCGTGATCTACAACGGCGTGGACGGCGGCGCGTTCGCGCACGCGCTGCCCGACCGCGCGGCGTTCAAGCTGCCCGCCGACGCGTTCCTGCTGCTGTTCGTCGGCGACCTGCGCACGCCGCGCAAGAACCTCGGCACCGTGCTGAAGGCGCTCGCGAAGCTGCCCGGCAACGTGCACCTGGCGGTGGCCGGCTACCTGCCGGGCAGCCCGTATCCGGACGAGGCGCGCGCGCTCGGGCTGGCGGGGCGCGTGCATTTCCTCGGGCTCGTCAAGAACATGCCGACGCTGATGCGCTCGGCCGACGCCTACGTGTTTCCGTCGCGCTACGAGGCGATGAGCCTGTCGCTGCTCGAGGCGATGGCGGCCGGCCTGCCGGTCGTCACCGCGCGCACGGCGGGCGGCGCCGAGATCATCACGCGCGAGTGCGGGATCGTGCTCGACGATCCCGACGATCCGGCCGCGCTCGCGCAGGCGATCGGCTCTCTCGCGGCGTCGCGCGACACCTGCCGCGCGATGGGCGCCGCGGCGAGCGAACTGATGACCCGTTTCGGCTGGGCGCACATGGGCGCCCAGTACATTGCGCTTTACCGGCGCATCGGCCAACCCTCGCAGCCGAGCGCCTTCGAGCGCGTCGAGCATGCGGTCACGCAGGAGCAATCGTGATGTCTCTTTCCCCCCGGCCGATCAAATCGCTGCAAATCGGCATGCACTGGTTTCCCGAACGCGCGGGCGGCCTCGACCGGATGTACTACTCGCTCGTCGGCGCGCTGCCCGGCGCGGGCGTCGCGGTGCGCGGGCTCGTCGCGGGCTCCGAGCAGGTGGCGAGCGACACCGGCGGCGCGATCCGCGGTTTCGGCCCGGCCGAGCAGCCGCTCGCGCGCCGCATGCTCGCCGCACGCCGCGCGCTGCGCGACACGATCCGCACCGAGCGGCCCGACGTGATCTCGTCGCATTTCGCGCTGTACACGTTCCCGGGCCTCGACGTCACGCGCGGGATCCCGCAGGTCTCGCATTTCCAGGGGCCGTGGGCCGACGAGAGCCAGGTCGAAGGCGCCGCGTCGCTCGGGCAGCGCGCGAAGCGCTATCTCGAGCAGGCCGTCTACGCGCGCTCGTCGCGGCTGATCGTGCTGTCGCAGGCGTTCGGCCAGATCCTGACGAGCCGCTACGACATCGATCCGGAGCGGGTGCGCGTGATTCCCGGCTGCGTCGACACCGCGCAGTTCGACACGCCGCTCACGCCCGGCGAGGCGCGGCACCGGCTGCAGCTGCCGCAGGATCGGCCGATCGTGCTCGCGGTGCGGCGGCTCGTGCGGCGCATGGGCCTCGAGGATCTGATCGACGCGATCGGCCGCGTGAAGCAGCGCCACCCGGACGTGCTGCTGCTGATCGCCGGCAAGGGCAAGCTCGCCGAGGAGCTGCAGGCCCGCATCGACGCGGAGGGGCTGCAGAACAACGTGAAGCTGCTCGGCTTCGTGCCCGACCAGCATCTCGCGGCGCTGTACCGCGCGGCGACGGTCAGCGTCGTGCCGACGGTCGCGCTCGAAGGCTTCGGGCTGATCACCGTCGAGTCGCTCGCATCGGGCACGCCGGTGCTGGTCACGCCGGTGGGCGGCCTGCCGGAGGCGGTCGCGGGGCTGTCCGGCGACCTGGTGCTGCCCGCCACCGGCGCGGACGCGATCGCGGACGGGCTGGGCGCGGCGCTGTCGGGCGCGATCACGCTGCCCGACGAACTGGCGTGCAAGCGCTATGCGCGCGATCACTTCGACAATGCCGTGATCGCGCGGCGGGTCGCGGGCGTCTACGACGAGGCGATCCAGGCCGGTTGAGCGTGCCGCGTCAGCGCGCGCGCTTGCGCGTCGCCGCCCAGAACGCGAGCGCGGCGGCGCTCACCGCCGCGCCGAGCACGCAGACGCCGGTCCAGCCGGCGCGCGCATACACCAGCGTCGACGCGATCGCGCCGACGCCGCTGCCGACCGAATAGAACAGCATGTAGCAGCCGACCAGCCGCGCATGCGCGTTCGCATCCGGCTGCGCGTCGAAGATCAGGCTCTGGTTGACGACGTGAATCGCCTGCCCGCCGATGTCGAGCAGGATCACGCCGACGATCAGCAGCGCAATCGACGAAGGCGTGAACGCGAGCGGCAGCCACGACACCACGAGCAGCACCAGCGCCGCGCCCGTCGTCGCCTGCCCGAGGCCGCGGTCGGCGAGCCGCCCCGCGCGCGCGGCCGCCGCCGCGCCCAGCGCGCCGACGAGGCCGAGCGCGCCGATACCCGTATGCGACATGGCGTGCGGCGGCGCGCTGAGCGGCAGCACCATCGCGCTCCAGAAAATGCCGAGCGCCGCGAACATCAGCAGCGCGAGCGTGCCGCGCACCTGCAGCATGCGGTCGTGGCGCAGCAGCGCGCCCATCGACGCCAGCAGCGCCGCATAGCCGATGCGCGCGCGCGGCGCACCCGTATCGGGCAACAGCCGCAGCAGCACGACCAGCATCGCGATCGCGAGCGCCCCCGACACGAGATACACCGCGCGCCAGCCGGCGAGATCGGTCACGAGCCCCGCCAGCGAGCGCGCAGCCAGCAGGCCGATCACGACGCCGCCCTGCGCGGCGCCCACCACGCGGCCGCGCTCGCCCGCGCCCGCGAGCGTCGCCGAGCACGCGATCAGGCCCTGGGTCATCGCAGTGCCGAGCAGCCCGACGCCGGCCATCGCGGCGAGCAATTCGAGCCGCGACGACGAAGCGGCCACGCCCGCGCATGCGGCCGCCAGCAGCACCAGTTGCACGGCGATCAGCCGTTTGCGGTTCAGCAGGTCGCCGAGCGGCACGACGAACAGCAGCGCGAGCGCGCAGCCGAGCTGCGTCGCGGTGATCACGCCGCCCACCTCGGCATGCGCGATGCCGAAGTCGCGCGCGACCGCATCGAGCAGCGGCTGCGCGTAATAGACGTTCGCGACGCTCGCCGCGCAGCACACGGCCAGCAGCGCGATGCGGGCGGTCGACAGCCGGCCGCCTGCATCGGCCGTGTTCGCCGCATGGGTCGCGTTCGCCGAATTCCAGGATGAATCCATCGTTGTTCCTCACGCCAACTGGTTGCAAATTGAAAGTTGTTGGAGTGTAGGAAAAGAAATTTTAAAATGCAACTTGTTGGGGTGCGGGCGGCTGCCCGCGCGGCGTTTGCCGGAGTCGCCACGGTGGCGGCCGGCACGATAGCGGAGGGGAAGATGGCCAAACAGAAAAGTCTCGCGGATTCACCGTGCCCGGTGGCGCGCGCGACCGACATCGTCGGCGACCGGTGGGCGCTGCTGATCGTGCGCGACGCATTCGACGGCGTGTGCCGCTTCGGCGATTTCCGCGCGAGCCTCGGCGTCGCGAGCAACATCCTGTCGGACCGGCTCAGGATGCTGGTGGAGGCAGGGATATTCAAGGCCGTCCCTGCGTCGGACGGCACCGCGTACCAGGAGTACGTGCTGACGAAGCAGGGCGAGGGGCTGTTTCCGGTGATCGTGCTGCTGCGCCAGTGGAGCGAGGCGAACCTGTTCGCGCGCGGCGAGCCGCATTCGGTGCTGATCGACCGCAAGACCGGCAGGGCGGTCCGCAAGCAGGCGCTGCGGCGCGAGGACGGCAGCGCGGTGAAGGCGGCGGAAACCGTCGTCAGGAAGGTCGGGGGCGACGGCGCGGCAATCGCGCGGTGAATCCGGCCGGCCGGGGCAGGCGGGCGCCCCGGCCGGGCGTGCGCGGCGTCAGTCTCCCGGCGCCGTTGCCGGCGCGGCGCCGCGCTTGTCGAAGAAGTGGCCCATCAGCTTGAGCAGCGGCCGGCGCCGGTTGGTGACCGAGAACGCCCATTCGTGCTGCTGCGACGACGCTTCGGCCGACGGGATCGCGTCGACGAGCTGCTGCGCGCGCGGCAAGTCGTGCCACGGCAGCCACGGGTACGCGTGATGGACCACGTGGAGATTGAAGTTCAGGATCACCCAGCGCGACCAGATCGGCACGCTCGCGCAGCTGTGCGACACGACGTCCTGCTCCCAGAGCGGCGGGCGCTGCGCGTCATGGGCGAGCAGCGGAATCTCCGCGTGATGCGGCAGGTTGAGCATTTCGACGGCAAGCAGCAGCGTGAGCCACAGCAGTGCGGCGAAGGCGACGAGTTCGCCGAACACGCCCGACGCGAACGCGATCGCGCCGACGGCCGCGTAACCGATCAGGTAGGCGATCGCATACGCCCATTCCCGGTTCGGTTTCCCGCGCTCCGCGCGCGAGCGTTGCGGCTGGAACGACGCGATCCAGTGGCTGAAGATATGGTTGAACGCGATCATCGGGATCCAGTGCCGCCACATGAATTCGAGCGTGCGCGCCTCTTTTTCCGTCATCACCGAGAATTTCTCGATCATCTTCTTGTTTTCGGGGTCGCCGGTCGGATGCGCGGTCCACGCATGGTGGCCGAGGTGGCTTCTGCGGCGCGGCAGATACGGCAGGCCGATGATCCACGAGCAGACATGGCCGATGCCGTCGTTGACGAAGGCCGCGCGCGACACGGCCGCATGCGTCGCCTCGTGCATGATCAGGTAGAAATGCAGCACGGCGAGCATGCCGACCAGGTAGGCCGGCACGCACCACCAGCCGCCGCTGTGCCACATCGCCCAGGCCACGGCGAGCAGCGCGAGATCGGCCAGCCAGAGCGCGATCGTTGCGGCGCCTGTCGGCCCTTGCGGCAATTGCTTCTTCACGGACAGCCATTCGTCTTTCGTCATTCGAACCTCAGTCGTTCCTCGGTATGGGTCAAGCAGAAAGCCCGGTCGTGCCGGGCCGATGCATCAGGCGGCCAGGATGTGGCGGCCGATATCCCGGTAAGCCGCATCGAATGAATCGATGTAGGCGTCGAGCCCGTTCTTGTTCGCGAAGCCGTGTTCGCGGCGCGCGAGCAGCACGCAGTCGTAGCGCGCGCCGCGGTGCCAGTGCCACGCCGGCAGATAGGCGGTCATCGCGAAGCCGATCTCGAGCATCGCCTTGATGAGGTCGAGCTTGTCGGCGAGCACGATCGCGCCCACGTACTGCTGCGAGCCGCCGTGCCGTGCGAGGAAACGGTGCAGGTCGCCGATCACTTCGTCCATCGTCGCGCTGTCGCCGCGTGCGTGCTGGCACAGGTAGATCGCGTCGACCCGCTCGTCCTGGCGATACGTGAACTGGTCGGAAAACAGGTCGCCGTGCCCCCAGAAGAACGTATTCGGATAGACGCCGACCGTTGCGCCGAGCCCGAGCGGCTCGAACACCTGCCGCCGCAGGAACGCGGATTCGCTGAATACCGGCGCGGCGGGCAGGTAATGCGGATGCCGGCCCGCGCCGAACGACCCGATCGCCACCGCGTGATGTTCGCGGATGCCGCGTACCATGTTCGGCGAGCCGTCGTGGCCGACGGGAATCACGTCGACGTAATTGCGCAGGGCCTGGAGCGACGCGTAATTGCGGGCAACCACGAAAGTCAGGTCGTGCGCCGAGGAGGGCATCGAATCGATGGCCGCCTGCATCAGCGCCGAAATGACGCCCATTTTCCGGTAATGCTGGGAAATCATGCCGCGGCCGAATTCCCACGAACGATTCTGAGCGTTGTAACTGACGCTCATGCAGCCGATCAGTGTGTCGATTTCCGCTTCGGCGGCGAACCAGACTTCCGATCTGCTTGAAATCGCCTCGCGGACATAATGCTCATCGAGGCACGGATGCGACGAATCGCCATATTCCTTTTCGAATAGCGCGCAGATGCGACGGGCGTCGGCAACGGTCGCGCGGCGAATCCTGAATGTCACGGCATTTTCATTATTTCTGTCGATAAAACTTTCGGAAATAATGTTTTCTGAAGTGTGATTCATTTAAAAAATCAGATCGATTGATTGGCTCTCGATGAATATGGCGGAATATAAAGTGCGGCCGGGTAAATCGTCGCAGTTTGTAGCAAATTGTTACATATTGGATTGTTTAAGGATTGAGATTGTTTTTATTTGAGTTGTATATACAATCCGGTTAATTATTTCGAGGGAAATAATACTGATTTTGCGGAATCCGGATTTGATTCGCGATTGATTTTCGACGTGCCGAATTTCAACCGTGAGAAGCGAGAAGCGGGGGGACGAGAGGTAGGCGGCCGGTGCGACGGCTTTTCAGTGACGATCGCCGCGCCAGCGGCCCGGCGCGATGCCGAACCGCTTCGTGAACGCGTGTGTGAACGCGCTCTGGTCGGAGAAACCGACCTGCCCGGCGATATCCACGAGCGCATGCCGGCCGTCGGCGAGCAGGATCACCGCCGCGTCGAGGCGTAGCCGCTGCAGGTAGCGGTGCGGGGTTTCGCCGAATGCGTCGACGAACAATTGGTGGAAGCGGCGCATGCCGTAGCCGCAATGCTCGGCGAGGTCGGCGATGCGCAGCGGCTCGGCGAGCCGCGCGCGCAGCCATTGGTCGATGCGCGCGAAATCGAGGCCCGCCGCGGGCGCCGCGAGGCGGCCGTCGCCGAGCAGGGCGCCGCACAGCCGCGCGGCGGCTTGCCACTGGAAGCGATGCGCGGCGGCGCGTTGCGCGTCGCCGGCCGGCGCGTCGAAGCGCGCGGCGGCCGCCGCGACCTGCGCGACGAGCGCGGCGAGGCGCGGATCGATCGACACGGCGCGCGCGCCGTCGAACAGCCGCTGCGGCACCGCGAGCGATGCCGCGGGCAGGTCGAGCACGAGCTGGCGGTTTTCGCCGAGGCCCGCGTAGTCGTGGCGCGAGCCGGCCGGAATCAGCCACGCGCCATGCCGGTCGATGCGCTGGCCGACGCCGTCCACCGCCATCACCATCGCGCCGTCGAGGCCGACCACGACCTGGTGAAAGTCGTGCACGTCCGACGCTTCCGACGCGTCGTAGCGGCGCAGCGCAATGGCGGGGGACGCGATGGTTTCCATCGGGCGGACGGCGTTCGGTTGCGTCAGACGTCGAGCAGCTCGACTTCGAACACGAGCGTCGCGTTCGGCGGAATCACGCCGCCTGCGCCGCGCGGGCCGTAGCCGAGTTGCGGCGGGATCGTCAGGCGGCGCACGCCGCCGACCTTCATGCCCTGCACGCCTTCGTCCCAGCCCTTGATGACCATGCCGCCGCCGAGCACGAACGCGAACGGGTCGTTGCGGTCCTTGCTCGAATCGAACTTCTGGCCGTCGGTGAGCCAGCCGGTGTAATGCACGCTGACCGTTTGACCGGCTTGCGCCTCGGCGCCCGTGCCTTCGGTGAGATCTTCGTACTTGAGGCCCGAATCGGTCGTGATGACTGCCATGACTACTCCTGAGTGGGGTTGGGTGAAACCGTCATTGTAGGCGAGCGCGCGCACCGCCGCCGCTGCAGGCGTGGTGCTCGACGGGCGCGTTTGAATCGGGTGCAGGCGCGCCGGCTCGCACGGCGCGCGTGCGATGCATGCGCGCGTATGAATCCGCTGCGCGGCGGCGGCGATGCCGGTCATGCGCCGGCTTGCGCGAGGCGCGCGCTGCCTGCATCCGGCGGGCGCCGACAGGCGCCGCGGCAGGGCCCGCCGGCCGGCCGCCGATGCCCGATCGCGTTCGAATTCCCGCCTGCGTTCGCGTCATTTGCACACCGGCTTTTCCGTCGTATTCCCTGCAAGGTGTTTGGAAGCGCGCATCTATCGCGCGGCTTGCAAGTGCGCGTCGCCGCGGCCTATCTTTACATCTGTCAATGTCAAGATTATCGATGTCGCGAACCGGCGCAATGCCCGCCGCGACCGGAGACGAACAACATGAAATCAGCCGCTTCCGCCGCCGCGGCCGAGGTGATGCCGGTGCGTCGCGACCTGCGCTTCGACCTGCCGGTCGAGCGCGCGAAGAACTGGCACGGCAAGGGCCCGCACGTGACCCATTTCTTCAACGCGCTGTCGCTGCTGTTTCCGGCGGGCGAGCGTTTCTTCATGGATTCGGTGCGCAATTACCGCGACCGCATCGACGATCCGGTGCTCCGGCAGCAGGTGCTCGGCTTTATCGGCCAGGAAGCGATGCATACGCGCGAGCACGTCGAATACAACGAGCTGCTGCAGGCGAACCGGCTGCCCGCGCGCAAGCTCGACAAGCGCGTCTGGTGGGTGCTCGACTACGTGAAGCGCACGCTGCCGCATTCGGTGCAGCTCGCGCATACGGTCGCCGCCGAGCACTACACCGCGATGCTCGCGGACTGGATCCTGCGCGACCCGTCGCGGCTCGCCGGCTCGGTGGACGGCTACCGGCAGATGTGGATCTGGCATGCGCTCGAGGAAACCGAGCACAAGTCGGTGTCGTTCGACGTGTGGAACGCGGCGATGAAGCCGGGCCTGCGGCGCTACCTGATCCGCGTGGGCGTCTACGCGGCGACGACGCTGACGTTCTGGCCGACGGTGTACCTGATGCACCGCGCGCTGCTGTCGCGCGACCCCGACGCGAAGCGGCAGCGCGTGCGCGGCACGCTGAGCATGCTCGCGTTCCTGTACGGGCCGCGCCGGGGGCTGTTTCCGCGCATTGCGGGCGAATGGCTGAGCTTCTTCCGGCCCGGTTTCCATCCGTGGGACCATGACAACCGCCATCATCTCGCGCGGGTCGATGCGCTCGTCGCCGCGTATGGCGGGCACGACGCCGCGCCGCCCGGGCGCGGCCGCGCGAACGTGCCGGCGCCGCTGACGTCGGGCCGCTGACGTTGGGCCTTTGCTGGGCCCTTGACGTCGTCATATTGCAAACGGGCAGGGCGCCGTCGTGTTGCGCCCGCACGTCAGCCGGGTGCGTCAGACGATTGACCTCGATCAACCGGATCGGCGGGCACGCCGCCGCGCCCATGCGGAACCGTTCCGACCCGAAATCGGGCTTCGCCGGCACGAGATGTGCGGCATGGGTGCGGCGCGGGCATCGTGCCGCCGCGCCAGCCCGTTTCGCGCCCACCCCGCCACCGGGATAACACCCATCTAGCCGCATCGCGCCGGCGCCGATATACCGCTCAAGGCAGGCTTCGCACCGACGCGATTATTGCGGCGGGTATTTTATTCAGACGGAAATCCGGCGAATATGTCGGTATGACCGTCTGGTCCGTCGCGTGCCGCGGCGGGAATCCGAAGCGCGATACCAACGCTAAGCGGGGAACAACGATGGCTTCAAAGTCACCCGAGCCAACCAGGGACGCGGCATCCACGGCATTCGGCGTGCCGCCGGTGTCCATCACGGCGCCCGAAGCGGGGCGCAAGCTGTTCGTGATCGCGCGCGCGCCCGAAGAGCCGCTGCTCGAGCAATTGCGCTCGCTCGGCTGGGAAATCACGATCGCGAAGACCGCCGGCACCGCGCAGAACATGACGTCCGGCGTGGGCGTGGCCGCCGGCCTGATCGACTTTACCGGCTTCACGTCGCGCGATTTCCCCGCGTTGAAGGCGTGCCTGAGCCAGCCGGCGATCGGCTGGATCTCGATCGCGCGGGCCGGCGTGACGATCAGCCCGGTGGTGCGCGAACTGATTCGCAGCTACTGCTTCGACTACGTGACGCTGCCGCTTCCGTATGAATGGATTTCCCACGTGCTCGGCCACGCGCGCGGCATGGCGGCGCTCGACCGCGTCGACGGCGCGGCCTATGCGGCGTCGATCGGCGAGCACGGGATGATCGGCAACTGCGAGGCGATGCAGCAGCTGTTCAGCACGATCCGCAAGGTGGCCAAGACCGATGCGAGCGTGTTCATCTCCGGCGAATCCGGCACCGGCAAGGAACTCACCGCGCTCGCGATCCACGAGCGCTCCAGCCGCGCGAAGGGCCCGTTCGTCGCGATCAACTGCGGTGCGATTCCGCATCACCTGCTGCAATCCGAACTGTTCGGCTACGAGCGCGGCGCGTTCACCGGCGCGAGCCAGCGGCGCGCCGGGCGGATCGAGGCGGCCAACGGCGGCACGCTGTTCCTCGACGAGATCGGCGACATGCCGCTCGAAAGCCAGGCGAGCATGCTGCGCTTCCTGCAGGAAGGCAAGATCGAACGGCTCGGCGGCCAGGAATCGATCCCGGTCGACGTGCGGATCATCTCGGCGACGCACGTCGATCTCGACGGCGCGGTGGAGGGTGCGCGGTTCCGCGCGGATCTCTATCACCGGCTGTGCGTGCTGCGCATCCACGAGCCGCCGCTGCGCGCGCGCGGCAAGGACATCGACATCCTCGCGCACTACGTGCTGCAGAAATACAAGGCCGACAGCGGCCGCAAGATCAGCGGCTTCACGTCGGCCGCGCTCGACGCGATGCGCCGCTACGAGTGGCCGGGCAACGTGCGCGAGCTGATCAACCGCGTGCGGCGCGGCATCGTGATGGCCGAGAGCCGGCTGCTGACGCCGCACGATCTCGGGCTCGAGTCGCCCGGCGAGACCGAGCCCGTGACGCTCGAACAGGCGCGCGCGCTGGCCGAGCGCACCGCGATCGAGAACGCGCTGCTGCGCAACGATCACCGCATCAACAAGGCGGCCGCCGAACTCGGCATTTCGCGCGTGACGCTCTACCGGATGATGATCGAGCACGGGCTGAACGATCACGACAACGGCGACAACGGCGGGAAGGACGGCGGCACGTCGCCCGGGCCGCCGTCCGGCGACGCGGGCCATCGCCGCGTCGGCTGAACGGCGCCGGCCGCGGGCAGCGGCCCGCCGCGCGCGGCGTCGTCCGGCGCGTGCCGGCTTCAGCGATAGGTCCAGAGCCGGTGCAGCACGAACGTCACCGGCGGCACGAACAGCACCACCGCGACGATGCTCCAGCCGTGCGCGAGGCCGAGGGCGTCGGTGCCGCGCGCGAGCAGCATCGTCTCGACGAGGCCGGACAGCGCGACCGCGACGAAGCGCGCGAGGTTGCGCCACTGCACGTTCGACGAAAAACTCCACAGCGTATTGGCGAGATACGAGAACACCGTCGCGCAGACGAACGCAACGGCGTTCGCGGTCACGGCCGTCGCGTCGAGCAGCGCGAACATTGCCGACGCGATCAGCGCATGGATCGCGGTCGAGCAGATGCCCGACACGCCGAAGCGGAACAGCCGCGCGCGTTCGGCGGCATAGACGGCGCGGATCACGTCGGGTTCCATGGCATCGGCTCAGCGGGCGGCGACGCGATGGCGCGTCAGCGAGCGGCGGCGCGCGAGGTCGGCCCGCGCGGCGGCGGACGCCTGGCGCAGCGAATCGCGCGACACCGGCAGCGACGTCACCTTGCTGCGCGCCTGGTAGCGGCGGCGCACGAGATAGACGGGCCGTTCCTTCGATTCGTAGTAGATCCGCCCGATGTATTCGCCGACGACGCCGATGCCCACCAGCTCGATGCCGCTGATGAACAGCATCGCCGAGATCAGCGATGCATAGCCCGGCACCGGATTGCCGAACATCAGCGTGCGCGTGACGATGAACGAACCGTAGAGGAACGACAGCGCGGCGATGCCGAGCCCGATGTAGGTCCAGCTGCGCAGCGGCACCGTGCTGAAGCTCGTGATCCCCTCGAGCGCGAAGTTCCACAGCTTCCAGCCGGAGAACTTCGACTTGCCGGCGCTGCGCGCCTCGCGCTCGTAGTCGACGATCACCGTCCGGAAGCCGACCCATGCGAACAGGCCTTTCATGAAGCGGCGCCGCTCCGGCAGGCTGCGCAGCGCGTTGACCACCTGGCGGTCCATCAGCCGGAAATCGCCGACGTTCTCCGGCAGCTTCACTTCCGACAGCGCGTTGTGCACGCGGTAGTACAGCTTCGCGGCGGTGCGCTTCGCGAACGAATCGCACGCGCGGTTGGTGCGCCGCGCGGCGACGACTTCCGCGCCGCCGCGCCAGTGCTCGATCATCACCGGGATCAGCGACGGCGGGTCCTGCAGGTCCGCGTCGATCGGGATCACCGCGTCGCCCACCGCCTCGTCGATGCCCGCGGTGAGCGCGGCCTCCTTGCCGAAGTTGCGCGTGAGGTCGATCACGCGCACGCGCCGGTCCTTCGTGCCGATCGCGATCAGGCGGTCGAGCGTGTCGTCGCGGCTGCCGTCGTTGACGCAGACGATCTCGAAGCGGATCCCGTCGATCCCGCTCATCAGCGGCATCACGACATCGAAGAAGTGCTCGACGGCCTCGCCTTCGTTGTAGAACGGCACGACCAGCGAGATGAGCGGTGGATGGATGAGAGCCCGCATGACTTACCCCTGTGAACGCCGCTTCAGTGCCGGATGCCGAACGGCAACGGCTGGCGGTCGAATCGATGAAGCCGTGGCGGCGCGTGGCGCGGCCGCACGGCGTGCGTGAAATCGGTGTCGGTCGCGCTGTCGTGCGCATCCGGCATGCAGGGCGCGTCGTGCCGCTCGTGCGCGATGCGCATGACGAGCAGCAGCAGCGACACGGCTGCGACGAGCGGCATGAACTGCACGTGCAGATGCGCGACGGCGAGGCCGGCGAGCGGCGCGGCCCACAGCAGCGCGAGCCATTCGCGGTCGAAGCGCCGCCAGCCGAATGCGAACGCGTGACGCGCATACCAGGCGATCAGGATGCCGTACCACGCGAGATCGCCGTCGATCAGCGACGGCGCGGCAAGCAGGGTCGCGCAGATCAGCGTCGCGGCACGCAGCGCATACGTGCAGCTGCCGCGCCACGCGTAGCAGACGGCCGCGACCGCGCATGCGATCGCGAGCCCCTGCAGCGACAGCGCGACGACCGGCGGCCAGCCGGCCAGCGCCGCCAGGGCCTGCGCGGTGGGCGTGCGCACGAGCAGCGCCGGCAGCGCGCCGGCCGTGCGATGCGCGGCGTCGATCGCCTGCGCGAACGCGCTCCACGCATCCGCGCCGAACGCGAGCGTCGCGAGCGCGGCGAGGCCGGCGACGGTTGCGGCCCACGCGGCGAGCGCGCGCCATTGCGTGGCGCACAGCAGCGCGAGCGGAAACAGCACGGCCAGTTGCGGCTTCATGCCGAGCATCCCGAAGCAGACGCCGGCGGCGATCGGGCGCCGCTGCAGCAGCAACAGGCCGAAGCCGGCGAGCGACGCGGTGAGCAGGCCGTCCTGGCCGGTGACCGTCACGAGGAACATGCCGGGGAACGCCCATGCGCACAGCGCGGCGGAGCGGCGCTGGACGATCAGGCGGATCGCGACGGCGAACAGCGCGCACGCGCCGCCGAGCCACACGATCGCCGCGACCGCGTACGGCAGCCAGCCGAGCGGCGTCGCCAGCAGCAGCGTGGCGGGCGGATAGCGCCACGGCAGGCCGGCCGGTGCGCCGTGCAGCGATGCAATCGCGTGCACCTCGACCGCGTGCAGCGCCGCCACGCGCCACGCGTCGAGCGCCTGTCCGTGCGCGGCGAGCCACGCGGCGCTCCAGGTCGGCGCGAAGTCGGCCACGGGCGCCGGCAGCGTGTCGCCATGCGGGCCGAACAGGCGCACGACGTAGATCGCGACGAACAGCAGGTAACAGTACAGCGCGACCTGCGCATAGGTGCGCACGCGGCGCAGCGACAGCCAGTGGGGCCGGCGGCGCGGGCCGGCCGCCGGCAGCTCGGGATGCGGGTCGAATGCGGGCAGCGCGTGGCGCTCGGGGTGGCGGATCTGCATCATGCCGTCCTCGGCGCGAACGACGCGCGGCGCACGACGACGAACAGCAGGCTCAGCAGCACGACCGGCCCGAACTGCGGCAGCAGCAGCAGGCGATTGACGAACTCGAACGCGGGCAGCAGCCACGCGAGCACGATCACGGGCTGGTCGCCGGGCAGCCAGCCTTCGTCGAGGCCGTATGCAACGAGGCAAAACACCGCGATGCCGAGCCACGGCAGTTCGTAGTGCCACAGATACGGCGTGGTCAGCAGCGTCGCCACCGCGAGCGCCGCGCCGCGCAGGCGCATGTCGCGCGTGCGGCGCCACACGGCCACCGCGGCGGTCGCCGCGATCAGCGCCACCGCGGCCTGCGCCGCGTAGGCGACGGGCAGCGATGCGCCGGCGAGCCGCAGCGCCGCGAACGGCGAAGGCGACACCTGCCAGTACGACACGCCGTATTCGACGACCATCTCGCGCGCCAGCGACATCCCGTTCGCGAAGCCGCGCAGCGCGGTGCCGCCGCCGAGCGCGACGCTGGCGCCGGCAAACAGCACCGTGCCGGCCGCGGCGGCGCCGAACGCGCGCCAGTTGCGCGTCGCGATCAGCACGAGCGGAAACAGCAGGGCCAGCTGAGGCTTGATCGCCAGCAGGCTGACCAGCAGCCCCGCGACCACCGGCCGCCGCTCGAGATGGCGCAGCGCGAGCGCCGCGATGCCGGCGGTGAGCAGCCCGTTCTGGCCGCTGACGATCGCGATGAACACGCCGGGAAACGCCAGCACGACGAGCGTTACGGCATGGGGGCGCGCGAGGTGCGTGCGCAGCCCGGACAGGCCGGCGACGCCGCGCGCATAGCATAGAAAGCTGCCCGCGAAAAAGAGGAAGAATGCGGGCAGAAACGGCACGAAAGCGAACGGCACGACGAGCAGCAGCATCGTCGGCGGATACAGCCACGGCAGGAAGCCGTTGTGCAGGTAGGCGCCGAACCGCAGCAGCTCGGCCTGCGAAAAGCGATGGAAATCGTAGATCGTCGCGACCTGCCCGTGCAGGATCAGGTCGGATGCGGTCCAGAACACCGCGAAATCGACGCCCGGGCGGATCGCCGAGTTGGCGGTGAAGCCATGCGTCGTCCACGCCCACGCGCCGAGCGTGAGCGCGATGAGCACCAGCATCGCGCAGCTGTACGGCACGATGCGATCGGCCGTCAGCCAGTGCGTAGTGCGCCGCGCGCGATAGCGCGCTCCCCGATTTGCTGCGTACATGATGCCCCGCCTGCAGGTGAGGGCTGCGTGGTTGCGGCAGCCCGTTTATCTGTCGTGGTATCGCCCGGACGTCGAAGCATGTTTGCTTTCTGTCTGCGTCCGGCCATTCCATTGTTAGAAAAAAACGCCCGTCGATGCAAATCGCCCCAGGTTTAACCGCCTGTTTAAAAAAGAAAAATCCGGCGAAATCGGTGCCGCGCACGGCCGTCGATGCCGCCATTCGGGCGATCGTGTTTCGGGGCTGAAACATTTCGCGTGTTCCGGTGATGCGAACCTGCACGCTGGCCGCCCGGCGCGCGCGGCGGCGCGGCTCCGGGAAAATCCCGAGAAAATTTTTTGAGCCTTGTGCGGCGGGGCTTTGCGCGGGGTGCGCGGCGGCGCACGGCGGTATCGATGTATCAGAAGCGCAACTTCCGGTGGCCCGTGCCACCCCCGGGCGCAGGTGCGCCGACCCGAACCCCTTGTGCAGACTGGATCGGGCGCGGGCTGGCCCGCTCCTTGCGAAAGGTGACTCGCGGAAGTCGACGACACGACGTCCGGCCGATCCAGACATCGACTACACCAGGATCGAAGCCGGCGTCACCCACGGGGTTGGAGCCCGGAACCAGGCGGAACAGCGCCGCATCCGGTCTCACCGGGCAAGTCGCCGTCTGACCAGCGGGGCGCCGGCATCGTCCGGTTGCCAAAAGAATGCGAAAGACGGAAGTCGGGGGTAACAAAATGATTGACCAAAGCACGGCGCGGCCCGCGAGCCGCCAACGCAGCGCCACGGCACATGGCCGGACGTCTGCGCTCCATTCGTCCGGCCGACACGCGTCGACCGGCATCCAGTCCGCTTCGGGCGGCAGGCGCATCCGGCAGATCGCCACGCATGCGCACCCGAGACGCATTTCCTCGTTCGTCGAATCGGCCCGCAAAGGCATGTGCGCACGCGCACCCGTGCCGCTGCGTCCGATCTTCACGTTCTGATTTTCTTGTAGTGCCAGCAGCAGAGCAGTTCCCCCCGAGTCAACGGTGACAAGGGGTTTTCTTTAGCTATCCGAAGGGAGATAACCATGTCCAAGCTCGTTCAACAAGTGAAGAAGTTCGTCCGTGACGAAGACGGCGTGACCGCCATCGAATACGGCCTCATCGCCGCGCTGATTGCCGTCGTCATCATCGGCGCGGTGCGGATCGTCGGCCAGGATCTCAATGGCGTCTTTACGACGATCGGCAACGAACTGTGAACCCGCCGACGGGCGAGTTCACAGGTTGATTCGCCCGTCACTTTCCTGAATCGATTGGTGACGTTTTCAGTACGCGATGAGGAGCATGTCATGAAGCAGACAGTCCTTGAGCAGCACACCGGCGGCCTGCGCGGCCTGCTGGCCCGTGTCCGCCGCTCGAACTTCCTCCGGGACGACAGCGGCGTCACGGCGATCGAGTACGGCCTGATCGCCGCGTTGATCGCGGTGGTGATCATCGGCGCCGTGCAGATCGTCGGCCAGGACCTGAACGGCGTGTTCACGACTGTGGGGAACGAACTGTAGCGCACATGACATGGCGCGCGGTCTGGCGTCCGGGCTGGCCGGCCCGGACGTGTATCGGCAGACACGCCGCGCATGCGCCACGGTTCGTTCGCTGAAGCAACGGAGATCGCCATGCAAACCGGAAAGAACGCGGTATCGAAATGGATCGAGGACGAACGCGGCGTCACGTCGATCGAATACGCACTGCTGGGTTCGCTGATTGCGATGGCCATCGTGTTCGCGGTGATGTCGCTCGGCACGTCGCTCGGCAACCTTTACCAGGACGTCGCGGCCCGCATCACGGCTGCGACCTGACATCACCCAAGCACGCACGAAGAGGCCCGTCATGTTGCCTGTCATGCCGTCCCACCCGATTCCGCTGTGCGTCACGGCACTCGTGATCGTCGCAGCCAGCACGGACCTCACGTGCCGCCGCATTCCGAACCGCCTGCTCGCGGTCGGTCTCGCCGGCGCACTGGTCGCGCAATGCGTGCTGCTGGGGCTGTGGGCCGGTGCGCTCGCGTGGCTGGCGGGCGCCGCGACCGGCTTCGCGCTGCTGATGCCGCTGTACCTGATGCGCGGGATGGCGGCCGGCGACGTGAAGCTGATGTTGACGATCGGCGCGTGGGTGGGCCCCGGGCTCGCCGCCTGGATCGTGCTCGCGACCTTCGTCGCGGGCGGGGCCGGCGCGCTGGCCGTGGTGCTGTGGCGTGGCCGCGCGCGACAGTTGTTCGTGAATGTCCGCTACCTGCTGGCGCGTGCCGCGCTCAGGCAGCAGGGCATGGCGGCCGAGATGCCGGCGCAGGTCGCGTCGGTGGGGGCGTTGCCGTACGGCGTCGCAATCGCCGCGGGCACGCTGGGGATGTTGTTCGCGGCCGCCGTGTAGGCGGGCCGCCTGCGCAATCGATGCTGACAACGGAGCGATCATGACCGCAGACCATAACGAGCCGAGACGCGACGCGCAGATCGCTCATCTGCCCGATCCGGCGCCGTCGCGCGAGTCTCACACGAAACTCCACGCACGGCTGCCGCGCGCGCCGCGCACGCTCGCGGACACCGGGCTTCACGAGACCTTCGTCGCGGGGCTGGTGCTCAAGTCGACGCTGATGCACGGCCGCTCGGAATATGCCGACCTGATCGAGCGGCACTGCCTGCCGATCTCGGTGCTCGACGACGTGCTCGCGTTTCTCGTGCGCGAACACCTCGTCGAGATCACGCACCGCGGCACCACGGATCTCGACGTGTCGTTCCGCCTGACCGACGCGGGCCGCGTGCTCGCGATCGAGGAGAAGGCGCGCAGCAATTACGCGGGCCCCGCGCCGGTCACGCTCGATGCGTACCTCGAGATGGTCGACGCGCATTCGATCCGCAAGCAGCGCATCGCGCCCGCCGACGTGATGGCCGCGTTCGAGGGGATCGTGTTCGACATGGCCGTCATCGAAGCCGCTGCCGCCGCGCTGAACGCGGGCCGGCCGCTGCTGATCCACGGGCCGGCGGGCAGCGGCAAGACGTTTTTCGCCGAGCGCCTCGGCACGATGATGCGCGGCGACGTGCCGGTGCCGTACGCGATCTACGCGGGCGACGAGATCATCCAGGTCTACGACCCGCTCGTTCACGTCGATGCCGCGCATCAGCCGGACGGGCAGTCGGTCGACCGCCGCTGGCGCCTGTGCGAGCGCCCGATGGTGCTCTCGGGCGGCGAGCTGACGCTCGACGAGCTCGACCTGCGGCGCGTCGATTCGTCCGGCTGCTACCAGGCGCCGCCGCACATGAAGGCCAACATGGGCATGTACATCGTCGACGACCTCGGCCGCCAGCGCGTCGAGCCGCGCGACCTGCTCAACCGCTGGCTGCGGCCGCTCGATCGCGGCGTCGACCTGCTGACGCTCGATTCGGGCAACCGCTTCGTGGTGCCGTTCGACGTGTGGCCCGTGTTCTCGAGCAACATCGCGCCGTCGCAGTTCGGCGACGACGCGTTCCTGCGCCGCCTCGGCTCGAAGCTCTACGTCGGGCCGATGCCGATCGAGGACTACCACGCGGTGTTCGACGCGATGTGCCGGTCGCTCGGCCTCGTGCCGGCCAACGACGCGTTCGACTACCTCGCGCACCGGCTGCATTTGCCGACCGGCAAGGCCTTCCTTGCCTGCTTTCCGGGCGACCTGCTGCGCCTCGTCGCCGCATCGGCGCGCTATCGCGGCGATCCGATGGAAGTCACGCAGGAGGCGCTGCATGAGGCGTGGGCCGGCTACTTCGGTTCCGCACCCGAGCGGGACAGCACGCATCCGCCGGCGGGCGACCGCCTGGGCCGCACGCTGATCTCCGGTTGAGCGGTTTCATTCACGATCTGTCGAGGAGCATTGCCATGAAAAACAGTCGCGCAATCACGATGCTGATCATCGCCATGGTGGCGGGTCTCGCCGCCGTCGCGTTCGCATCGCGGTGGCTCGTGCAAACGTCCACCAGCGCCGTGACGCAGGTTGCCGTCGCGGCCACCGACCTCAGCCTGGGCGAACCGATCGGGCCGGCCCAGATCCGCACCGTCAGCTGGCCGACGGGCAGCGTGCCGCCCGGCGCGTTCACCGATACGAAGCCGCTCGAAGGGCGCGTCGTGCGCACGAGCCTCGCGCGCGGCGAGCCCGTGCTCGAAGCGAAGCTCGCGCCGCTCGGCACCAAGGGCGGGCTGTCCGCGGTGATCGGCGCGGGCAACCGCGCGATCACGGTGCGCGTGAACGACGTGGTCGGCGTCGCGGGCTTCGCGCTGCCGGGCAACTACGTCGACGTGATCGTCAACACGCAGGAGCCGGGCAAGACCGACAACCAGCAGAGCATCTCGAAGATCGTGCTCGAGCACATCCTGGTGCTGGCGGTCGCGCAGCAGGTCAGCCGCGACGATACGGCGCCGAAGGTCGTCAACGCGGTGACGCTCGAAGTGTCGCCCGAACAGGCGGAGAAGCTCGACGTCGCGCGCAGTGTCGGCACGCTGTCGCTCGTGCTGCGCAACCAGGTCGACAAGCAGACGCTGAACACCGACGGCGCGACCAAGCTCACGCTGCTCGGCAAGCCGGCGGCCCCGGTCGCCGCGTCGGCGCCGGTGGTGCGCACCCGCACGGTGCGGGTGCACGTGGCGTCGCATGCGGCCCCGGCCGCGCGGCGCGACTGCATCGGCGTGCTGGCCGGCGTCGCGGGCAGCGTCGAATGCTTCTGAATCCATCAACAACACGTGCAGCATCCAGGCCGCTCGCCGCAAGCGGCGGCCTTTGACAGTCAAGCCCGGCGGTTCGCCGGGCACTCGGGGGATCAGACGAAATGAAGATCAAACCGCAACGTTCTGGAGCCGGGCCGGCGCGTACGCGCGCCCTGCACGGCGCGATGGCCGCAGCCCTGCTGTGCGCCGGCTGGTTCAACGTCTACAGCGCGGTCGCGCAGGTCGGCGCCGAGGCGGGTGCCCTGATGAAGGGCGGCCCGGCGAGCGCACCGGCGGCGATGGGCAAGGGGCCGATGCAGATGACGATCAGCATGACGCCGGCGCCTGCCGCCGGAGCCGCCGCCGCCGCGGCCGGACCGCTGCGCGGGCCGAACTGCGTCGGTGCGGTGCGCGAATCGACGTCGGTCAGCGTGCCGCTCGGCAAGTCGATGCTCGTGCCGATGCCCGAGCCCGTGCGCAATCGCACGATCGGCAATCCGGCGGTCGCGCAGGCGACGATGGTGTCGCCGCAGACGCTCTACATCCTCGGGCTGTCGGTCGGCACGACCAACATGATCGTGCAGGGCAAGAGCGGTGCGTGCCGGATCATCGACGTGGCGGTGGGCGCCGACGCGGGCGGCCTGCAGGCGTCGCTCGCGCAGCTGATGCCGGGCGAGCGCGACATCCACGTGTCGACCGCGGCCGACACGATCGTGCTCGCGGGCAACGTGTCGAGCTCGCAGGCTGCGCAGCAGGCTGCCGCGATCGCGAAGGCCTATGCGAACAGCGGCAGCGGCAACGGCGCCAACGGCGAGAACAAGGGCGGCAACGTGCTCAACATGCTCACCGTGACCGCGCCGCAGCAGGTGATGCTCGAGGTGAAGGTCGCCGAGGTGTCGAAGACGCTGATCAACCAGCTCGGCTCGGCGTTCAACATCCAGGGCGGCTTCGGCTCGTGGAGCGGCGCGCTGGTGAGCAACCTGCTGGCGGGCGTCGCGAGCGGCATCGTCGCGAACAAGGCGAACAACCGGCCGTTCAGCGTCGCGGTGGATGCGCAGAACACCGACAACCTCGTCAAGATCCTCGCGGAGCCGAACCTCGTGACGATCAGCGGCCAGGAAGCGACCTTCCTCGCGGGCGGCAAGATCTTCATCCCGGTGCCGCAGAGCAATACCGGCGGCGGCACGACGATCACGCTGCAGGAAGAGGAATTCGGCGTCGCGCTGAAGTTCCTGCCGACGGTGCTGTCGAACGGCCGCATCAGCCTGAAGGTCGCGCCGGAAGTGTCGGAGCTGTCGCAGACGGGCGTCACGCTCACCGCGACCAACGTCGCCGGCGCGTCGATCCTGCCGCTGATCACGACCCGGCGCGCGTCGACGACGGTGCAGATGGCCGACGGCGAAACGTTCGCGATCGGCGGGCTGATCAAGGACAACGTGTCGGGCTCGCTGAAGGCCGTGCCGGGCATCGGCGAAATCCCGGTGCTGGGCGCGCTGGCCCGCAGCACGTCGTTCCAGCAGGATCGCACCGAGCTGATCTTCATCATCACGCCGCACCTGGTGAAGCCGCTGCAGACCGCCGACGTGCCGCTGCCGACCGACAGCTTCACGCGCACCAACGAAGCGGACGTGTTCGCCACCGGCAACATGGAAGGACGCGGCGGCCTGCGCAAGCATGGCCGGATGCCCGCTAGCGAAGCCGCGCCGGCGCAGCCGATGCCGCAATCGCAGGCGCCGGCGCCTGAACCGGAGCCCGCGCCGGCCCCCGCGCCGAAGCAGCAGAGCACGCCTGCCGCCACCGCCGCGCTGCCCGCGCCGCGCGCACCGCAGGCCGATGCGGCCGCCAAGGCGGTGACGTCGGCGGTGCCGGTCGCGACGCAGGATGTGCCGGCCAAGCCGCTCGTCGAGACGCACGCCCCGGTGCCCGCTCCGGCGCCCGCACCGGAGCCGGCGAAGGCCGAGTCGGCGCCGGCGGCCGCCGTGCCGAATGCCGCGAACGCCGCGCACGCCGCGGATGACGCGACGGCGGCCCGCATCGCCCGCATCGAAGCGGCCGCGGCGCGTATCGCCGCGGCGAACCAGGCCGCGCCGGCCCAGCCGGCGCCCGCGAAGCGCCGCTCGCAGCAGGTCGCCCGCGCGAATGCCGCGCCGTCGTCCACCGATCATTGAAGACAGACAAGGGGAAGCTCATGAAATCCGCCTACCTCGTAATCGTGCGCCGCGTGGCCCTGGCCGCGCCGCTCGCCGCCGCGCTCGCGGGCTGCATGACGTCGACGCCGGTGTGGGACACCCGGTTCGGCGAATCGGTGCGCGCCGTGACGCAAGCGCAGATCATCGATCCGCACGCCGCGGACCACGCGCCGGCCAAGCCGGCCGTGTCGGGCGCCGCGGCAGCGGCTGCGCTGGACAACTACGAAAAGTCGTTCCAGGCGCCCGAGCCGAAGTCGAACGCGTTCGTGATCGGCATCAGCAAGTCCGGTAACCAATAACGACAGCTGCTCAGGGAGATTGCCATGTCCCGCGTTGCTCAACATGCTCGACTCGCCGCTCGCGGCATGCGCCGCCAGCGCGGCGCCGTGGCGGTCATCGTCGCAATCGTGCTGGCGGTGCTGATCGGGTTCGTCGGCCTCGCGCTGGATCTTGGCAAGTTGTACGTCACGCGCAGCGAACTGCAGAACAGCGCCGATGCCTGTGCATTGGCGGCTGCGCGTGACCTGACAGGCGCCACGGTGAACCTGTCGGTTTCGGAGGCGGCCGGCATTACCGCCGGCCACCAGAATTTCGCGCTGTTCCAGCAGAACGCGGTGCAGCTGAATACGGATTCGAACGTCACGTTCAGCGATGCGCTGACCAATCCGTTCCTGCCGAAGGGTTCGGTGTCGAAGCCGTCGGCGATCAAGTACGTGAAATGCACGACGGCGCAGGGCAACATCGCGAACTGGTTCATCCAGGCGCTGAACGTGATCCCGGGCGTCAACATCGCGAATGCCGCCGTGTCGGCCACCGCGGTCGCGACCGTCGGGCCGTCGCAGACGACCTGCGCGATTCCCGTGTTCATCTGCAAGGCAGGTACCGCCGTGAGCCCGCCGGTGGCCGGCGCCACCTACAACATCGGCGACTGGATGTCATCGAAGACGGGCTCGCCGCCGTCCTACGGCGCGGGCAACTTCGGCTGGGCCGCGCTCGACGGCTCGAACAGCGCGTCGGAGATTACCAAGGAGCTGGCCGGCAACTACTGCAACCTGCCGGCGATCGGCTCCAGCATCGGCTCGCCGGGGAACAAGATCTCGAGCGGCGATGCGTGGAATACCCGCTTCGGCATCTATCACAACCCGTTCAAGGGGCCGGCCGACGGCACGCCCGATTTCACCGGCTATTCGTACACGTCCGGCACCTGGCTGGCGGGAAGGGACGCGTACGCGGACTTCGTGGCCAAGCGCCAGACCTTCGCCAGCTACCAGGGCGACACGCTGAGCGGTATCAGCACGGGCGGCTCGTATTCGGCGGGCAACTATACGGGCGGCGCGGATCGCCGCCTGGTGCTGGCGCCCGAAGTCGACTGCACGCAGCTGCTGAGCGGTCACAGCGCGTCAGTGCTGCAGTGGGATTGCGTGCTGATGCTCGACCCGATGGCGTCGGGCGGCGGCGCCGGCCCGGTGCACCTCGAGTATCGCGGCTCGTCGTCGATGGCAGGCAGCCCGTGCGCGACCGAAGGCGTGCCCGGCAATTCCAATTCCGTCGGGCCGATGGTGCCGGTGCTCCTTCAATAACCGAGACGATCATGAACCAGAAGCCCCTGTCCCGTCGTTCCCGGATGCGCGGCGTCGCCGCGGTCGAGTTCGCGTTCGTGATGATTCCGCTCGTGCTGCTCGTCACCGGCGTCGCGGAGTTCGGCCGCGCGATCTACCAGTACGACGCGCTGACCAAGTCGACGCGCAACGCCGCGCGCTACCTGTCGACCTACCTGTCGAGCGATCCCGCCTATCCGCTCGCGGAGGCGCAGTGCCTCGCCGTCTACGGCAGCACGACCTGCGGCGCGAAAGGCACCGAGCTCGCGCCGGGGCTCGCGACGACCAACGTGGTGATCTGCGATGCGTCGCACAGCACTGGCTGCAGCGATGCGTCCGACCCGGCGCAGTTCGCGAACGTGATCACCTACGACTCGAACAACGGCGCGGCGGGCGGCGCGCCGTCGGGGAGCATCAACCTGGTCGAGGTCAAGATCAAGGGCTACAAGTACGTGCCGATCCCGGCGTTCTACGGCCTGCCGCAGATCACCTTCGGCAACATCGTCACCGTGATGAGGCAAGTGTCATGAACCCGCGCACCCGTTCCCCGCTGCGCCGCCGCGGCCAACGCGGCGCGACCGTCGTCGAGTTCGCGCTGGTCGCCGCGATCTTCTGCACGATGCTGATCGGCATCTGCGAATTCGGCCGCGTGCTGTTCTACTGGAATACCGCGAGCGAGGCGATGCGCCTCGGCGCGCGCACCGCGACCGTGTGCGATGCCGACGCCACCGTGATCAAGCAGCGCATCACGACGCTGATGCCGCTGCTGAAGGCCAGCAACGTGACGCTCACCTATACGCCGTCGGGCTGCGATTCCGATCCGACCACCGCGCGCAACACCTGTACGTTCGTCACGCTGCAAGTGACGGGCATCACGGTCAAGACATTGATCCCGTTCGTGAAGATCAACGTCCCCATGCCGTCGTTCACGACCACGCTCCCTCGCGAGAGCCTGATGTCGTCAACCGGCGGAACAGTCTGCAATTAAATCAAATGACGAGGCGAACAACATGATCAACATCCTCGTGGCCTCCGACGATACGGGGCGTCTTACCCAGATCGCGCGGCTCGTCTCCGACTGCGGCAGCTACCGCGTGACGCGCGCGGCCGGCCGGCCGTCGCAGATCGAGCATCGCACCGACGGGCTCGATGCGTTCGACGTGCTGATGATCGACGGCACGTCGCTCGACGCGGCCGAGCTGTCGGCGATCGAACGGATGTGCCGGCTGCACATGGGCCTGACCTGCATGCTCGTGACCGCCGATGCGTCGCCGCACACGCTGCTCGACGCGATGCGGGCGGGCGTGCGCGACGTGCTGGCCTGGCCGCTCGAAGTCCATGCGCTCACCGACGCGCTGCAGCGTGCGGCCGCGCAGAGCACCCGGCGCGACGGCAACGACACCCGCATCGTGTCGTTCATGTCGTGCAAGGGCGGCTCGGGCACGACGTTCGTGGCCAGCAACGTCGCGTACGAGATCGCCGAGACCTTCAAGCGCCGCGTGCTGCTGATCGACCTGAACCAGCAGTTCGGCGACGCGGCGTTCCTCGTCACCGACGAAACGCCGCCGTCGACGCTGCCGCAGCTCTGCACGCAGCTCGAGCGCCTGGACGGCGCGTTCCTCGATGCGAGCGTCGCGCGCGTCAGCGACACCTTCCACGTGCTCGCCGGCGCGGGCGACCCGGTGAAGGCGGCCGAGATGCGCGAGGACGCGCTCGAATGGATCCTCGGCGTCGCCGCGCCGCGCTACGACTTCGTGATCTTCGATGTCGGGCTGAACCTCAACCCCCTGTCGATGGTCGCGCTGGACCGCAGCGACGTGATCGAGCTCGTGCTGCAGCCGACCATGCCGCACGTGCGCGCGGGGCGCCGGCTGCAGGAGATCCTGATGTCGCTCGGCTACTCGCTCGACCGCCTGCGCCTGATCGTGAACCGCAACACGCGCGCCGGTGAGCGCACGCGGGCCGCGCTCGAGGAAGTGCTCGGGATGCATGCGTCGCTCGTGATCCCGGAAGACCAGGAAAGCGTGCTCGAATCGGTCAACCAGGGGCACCCGATCTCGCGCCTCGTGCGCAACTGCGCGGTGGCCCGCACGCTGCAGGCGTGCGCGAAGCAGCTCGTCGAAGGCGAGGTGCGCGCGGGGCGCGGCGCGGAGCGCAATGAACCGTTGATCGCCCGGCTGTTCGGCCGCGGCGCGACGCCGAAACTCAAGTCCATGTGAATTCAATCGAGGAGTCGATCATGTCACTGCGCGAACAGTTGTCCATGCAACGGATGCCGCCGCTGGCGGCACGTTCCGACCTCGGCGCCGGCGGCGCGATGGTGCGCGAGGCGTACCAGAAG
This sequence comes from Burkholderia stagnalis, assembly GCF_039848545.1. Lineage (NCBI taxonomy): Bacteria > Pseudomonadati > Pseudomonadota > Betaproteobacteria > Burkholderiales > Burkholderiaceae > Burkholderia > Burkholderia stagnalis. The sequence continues at coordinate 1,969,375 of NZ_CP156686.1, read as the reverse complement.
CTGCGCCGCGAAATCCATACCGCCGTGCTGGAGCGCGTCGAGCTCGAGCGCCTGTCGCGGATGCCGCAGGAGCAGGTCCGCCACGAGATCACGATGCTGATCGCGCGCATCCTCGACGAGGACAAGATGCCCGCGAACGACATCGAGCGGCGCCAGCTCGCGATCGACGTGTACGACGAGATGTTCGGCTTCGGCCCGCTCGAATCGTTGCTGCGCGACCCGAGCGTGTCGGACATCCTGGTCAACACGTACAAGCAGGTCTACGTCGAGCGGCACGGCCAGCTCGAGCTGACCGACGTGACGTTCTACGACGACGCGCACCTGATGAAGGTGATCGAGAAGATCGTGTCGCGCGTCGGCCGCCGCATCGACGAATCGAGCCCGATGGTCGACGCGCGCCTGCCGGACGGCTCGCGCGTCAACGCGATCATCCCGCCGTCGGCGATCGACGGGCCGCTGATGTCGATCCGGCGTTTCGCGGTGTGCCCGCTGAAGATGGACGATCTCGTGCGCTACCAGAGCATCACGCCGCCGATGGCGGAGCTGCTCGACGCGCTGTCGCGCGCGAAGGTGAACGTGCTGGTGTCGGGCGGCACCGGCAGCGGCAAGACGACGCTGCTCAACATCCTGTCCGGCTTCATCCCGCAATACGAGCGGATCGTGACGATCGAGGACGCGGCCGAACTGCAGCTGCAGCAGCCGCACGTGCTGCGCCTCGAGACGCGCCCGCCGAACATCGAGGGCAAGGGCGAGATCACGCAGCGCACGCTGGTGCGCAACGCGCTGCGGATGCGCCCCGACCGCATCATCCTCGGCGAAGTGCGCGGCGCCGAAGCGCTCGACATGCTGAACGCGATGAACACCGGCCACGAAGGCTCGCTCGCGACGATCCACGCGAACACGCCGCGCGACGCGCTGACGCGCCTCGAGAACATGATCAGCATCGCCGGCCTGTCGCTGCCGCCGAAGACGATGCGCCAGCAGATCGCGTCGGCGATCTCGGTGGTCGTGCAGGCGGCGCGCCTGACCGACGGCAAGCGCAAGATCGTCAGCATTTCGGAGCTGACCGGCATGGAAGGCGACATCATCAACATGCAGGAGATCTTCACGTTCCGGCGCACGGGCATGGACAAGGACGGCACGGTGCGCGGGCACTTCACCGCGACAGGCGTGCGGCCGAAGTTCGCGGATCGCCTGCAGGCATTCGGCATCAACCTGCCGGACGCGCTCTACGACCCGTCGCGTCACTACGAGGCGAACTGACGGCGCGGCCGGCGCAGGCCGGCCGGGCGCCGATGACGAGGAATGACCATGGATCCGATCTTCTACGCGTTTGTGATTCTCCTGTTCGTCGCGGTCGTGCTGATGTTCGAGGGCATCTACCAGTGGTGGAATGCCCGGCACGGCGTGTCGGCCAAGCGCATCGAGGCGCGCATCCGCGCGATGTCCGCGGGCGGGCAGGTGCAGAAGGAACGGCTGTCGATCCTGAAGGAGCGCATGCTCAACGAAGCGAAGCCGTTCGACCGGATGCTGATGGCGATGCCGCGCATCCAGTCGGTCGACCTGCTGCTGCAGCAGTCGGGCATGAGCTGGTCGGTCGCGAAGCTGGCCGGGATCAGCCTCGCGCTGCCGCCGATCGCGCTGCTCGCGCTCAGCTTCACGACGCTGCCGCTGGTGATCGCCGCGCTCGTCGCGCTGCCGACCGCGAGCCTGCCGATGCTGTTCGTGATGCGCAACCGCGGGCGCCGGATGCGCAAGCTCGAGCGCCAGTTGCCCGACGTGTGCGACATGATCGCCCGCGCGCTGCGCTCCGGCCACGCGTTCACGAGCGCGATCGGGATGGTCAGCGACGAGTTTTCCGAACCGATGGGCAGCGAATTCCGCGTGACGTTCGACGAGATCAACTACGGCGTGTCGCTGCACGACGCGCTGATGAACCTCGCGACGCGGGTGCCGGTGCGCGACCTGCGCTATTTCGTGATCGCGGTGCTGATCCAGCGCGAGACCGGCGGCAACCTGGCCGAGCTGCTCGACAGCATCGCCGCGCTGATCCGCGAGCGCTTCAAGCTGTTCGACAAGATTCGCGTGCTGTCGGCCGAAGGGCGCATGTCGGCCTGGGTGCTGGGGCTGCTGCCGTTCGCGACGGCCGGCGCGATGATGGTGCTGAACCCCGAATTCCTGGCGGTGCTCTGGCAGGACCCGGCCGGGATCAAGATGGTCGCCACCACGCTGGTGTCGATGGCGTTCGGCGTGTTGTGGATGCGCCGGATCATCCGGATCCGTGTCTGACGCGCGGCGCGCGATACGACCGGATGCCTCACGACCTGATCGAGGAGCTGTCATGCAAAACCTGAACACGATGCAAATCCTGATGCTCGCCGGGCTGTTCGCGGCGGTCTTCGCCGGCGCGCTGGTGGCGCTGCTGGTCTTCGTACCGCGCAACATGCAGCGCCGCCTGCAGCAGGCGGGCGGCGGCGCGGCGACGCTCGGCGGCGACGGGGCGGGCGGCGCCACGGCCGAATGGGTCGCGAAGCTGGCCGAAATCTCGAAGCCGATCTCGAAGCTGTCGGTGCCGAAGGAAGGCTGGGAAGAATCGCCGCTGCGGATCCGGCTGATGAACGCCGGCTGGCGCACGCCGAACGCCGCGAGCGTGTACTTCACCTGCAAGACGCTGCTCGCGATCGCGCTGCCGACCATGCTGCTGCCGGCGCTGATCACGACCAAGCTCGCGGAGAGCCGCTACACGCTGTCGATGATCCTCGTGCTGTTCGGCGCGATCGGTTATTACCTGCCGAACGCCGTGCTGTCGCGCAAGATCGCGACGCGCCAGCGCGTGATCTTCGAGGATTTCCCGGACGCGCTCGACTTGCTGACCGTCTGCGTCGAAGCGGGCCTGAGCCTCGATTCCGCGCTGCTGAAGGTGTGCGAGGAGCTGAAGTTCCGCAGCCCGGTGGTCGCGAGCGAGCTCGACCTGATGCTGCTCGAAATGCGTTCGGGCTTCACGAAGGAAGCCGCGCTGCGCAATCTTGCGCTGCGCACCGGCGTCGAGGACATCGAATCGTTCTGCGCGATGCTGATCCAGGCCGACCGCTTCGGCACGAGCATCGGCGATTCGCTGCGCGTGCTGTCCGACATGCTGCGCACGCGGCGGCGCATGCGCGCGGAGGAGCGCGCCGCGAAGATCGCGCTGAAGCTGCTGTTCCCGCTGATCTTCTGCATCTTTCCGGCCCTGCTGACGGTGCTGCTCGGGCCGGCGTTCATCCACATCTACCGGATCCTGCTGCCGACCTTCGCGTCGATGAGCGGCGGCTGAGAATTCCGGACGACGGGCGCCGCCGGATCACGGCGGCGGGGAGGGGAGGCGGCCGGCTTGTCCGGCCGCGTCTTTTTGGTGGGGCGGGGGGCGGGCCGCGTCAGCCGCCGTAGATGTCGAAGTCGAAGTATTTCGACGCGAGCCGCTTGTAGGTGCCGTCCTTCACCATGTCGAGGATCGCGCGGTCGATCTTCGCCTTCAGGTCCGCGTCCTCCTTGCGCAGGCCGATGCCCGCGCCGACGCCGAGCACCTTCTCGTCGACGAGTTCCGGCCCGACGAACTGGTAGCCGGCGCCGCGCGGCGATTTCAGGAAGCCGATCGCGGCCTGCACCTCGTCCTGCAGCGCGGCGTCGAGCCGGCCGGCCAGCAGGTCCGCATAGACGCCGTCCTGGTTCTGGTACGACACGACGTTCGCGCCTTGCTTCGCCCAGTACGCCTTCGCGTACGCTTCCTGCGTCGTGCCCTGTTCGACGCCCACCGACTTGCCCTTCAGCGATTCGCCGGTCGGCAGCAGCGGCGAGCCCTTCTTCACGACGAGCCGCGTCGGCTGGTTGTAGATCTTCGTCGTGAACGCGATCTGCTCCGCGCGCTGCGCGGTGATCGACATCGACGACAGCACCGCATCGAACTTCTTCGCCTTCAGCGCCGGGATCATCCCGTCGAAATCGTTCTCCGCCCATACGCACTTCGCCTTCAGGCGCGCGCAGATCTCGTTGCCGAGATCGATGTCGAAGCCGACGAGCTTGCCGTCGGGCGCCTTCGACTCGAACGGCGCATAGCTCGCGTCGGTGCCGAAGCGCAGCGTGGTCCAGTCCTTCGCGGCGGCGGTGCCGGCGGATGCGGCGAGCAGGGCGATCGAAACGGCGGCAATCAGTCTCTTCATGGTGTGCATTCCTTGGCGTGGTCTTTCCGGTTCCATACGACGCGGTTCAGCCGGACTGGGCGTGGAGACGGCTAGGTCTCCGCACTGCCATTAAGACAGAAAATAAAATCGGAGTCCAGAATGGACAAAAAATATCGATTCGGCGCGAATGAGGCGAGCCGAGAGACGTGACCGAAGCGACGACGGGGGGCGACCCTTGCAAAAATACGAGAATGGACTAATGTTGTTAGTGAATTCGTTTTGAGACTAACGAGCATGTCCCAGCCCGCCCACCTTCCGCATTCCGTTCCGCCGCAGGCCTCGGTCGCGCAGATGTCGGCGGCCGGCCTGCGCGCGTTCTTCAATATCGCGCGCGACTGGGCGCTGACGATCGACGAGCAGATCGTGCTGCTCGGGTCGCCCGGCCGCTCGACGTTCTTCAAGTGGAAGGCGGCGCCGGAATCGGCGCGCCTGCCGCGCGACACGCTCGAACGCCTGTCGCTGCTGCTCGGCATCTACAAGGCGCTGCAGATCCTGCTGCCGCAGCCGGCCGCCGCCGACGCGTGGGTCAAGCGCCCGAACGACGCGGCGCCGTTCGGCGGCAAGCGCGCGCTGGATCGCATGCTGGCCGGCAACGTCGGCGATCTCGTCGCCGTGCGCCAATACCTCGACGCGATGCGGGGCGGATGGGCGTGAACGTTCCGGACGCATCGCTGCAGTGGCCGGTCACGGCCCTCGACTGGGCGCCCGCCTATCGCGTCATTCCCACCCGCTTTCCGGCGATCAACCTGTTCGACCGCGTCGCGTCGGCGGACGATTTCGACGCGCTGTACGCGCTCGAATCGCTGACCAACGACCGCATCCGCAACGAAGTGGGCGCGCTCGACCTCGTGCCGCCCGCCGAGCGCCGCTACGGGCTCGGCTGGGGGCCGATCATGGCCGCCTTCACGCATCTGAATCCGCAGGGCAGCCGTTTCTCGGACGGCAGCTACGGCGTGTTCTACTGCGCGCGCTCCCGCGACACCGCGATCGCGGAAACCCGCTACCACAGCGCGCTGTTCCTGGCCGCGACGAAGGAGCCGCCGATGCGCCAGCAGATGCGGCTGTATACGGTGGCCGCACAGGGCGAGGTGGCCGACGTGCGCGCGTGGCCGCAGCGCGATCCGGCGCTGCTGCATCCGGTCGATTACGGTGCGGGGCAGGCGCTCGGGCGGGCGGTGCGCGACGCGGGCGGGGCGGGCGTCGTCTATCCGTCGGTGCGCGATCCGCTCGGCGAATGCCTGGCGGCGTTTCGCACCGCGATCCTGCACGACTGCCATCACGCGGCCTATCTCGAATACAACTGGAACGGCCACGCGGTCGATGCGGTGTTCGAGCTGAGCCAGGTGGGGTAGCGGCCGCCGGCGTCAAGGCAACGCCCACTCGCCCGCATGCCGCTCGCGCGCCTCGGCTTGCGACACCGACCAGCTCTTGCCGGTGCGCGGCTCGACGAGCGTGAGCCGGCCGGCCGGCGCGAACGCGCCCGTGTCGATGAACCATTGCGCGCCGATCCGCAGCGGCGCGCGCACCGGCGTATGGCCGCTGCACGTCAGCGACAGGCCGTCCTGCCGGACGGGATCGGCGAGCCCCTGCACGAGATCGCGCCCCCAGATCAGCCGCTCGCGCACGTCCGGCGCGTAACTGCCCGTATCGAGCGCGACATCCGGGCCGAAGAATTCCGCATGCAGCACGTTGAAGCGCGCGGGCCCGTCGCCGATCACACGCACGAGCGGCAGCGTGTCGACCCGCGCCGCATGCGCGTGCAGGCGCTCCGGCGGCAGGTCCGCGCCCCAGTCGCCGCCGATGCCGCGCCACGCGTCGGCCGGCAGCTGGCCGCGCGCGACGAGGCACAGCACTTCCTCGTGATTGCCGCGCACGACGTGGCACCACGGGCGATCGAGCAGGTCGAGCGCGGCTTCCGATTCGGGGCCGCGGTCGACCAGGTCGCCGACGGAGAACAGGCGGTCGCGGGCCGGGTCGAAGCGGACGTCGTGCAGCAGCGCGCGCAGCGGGCCGAGGCAGCCGTGCAGATCGCCGACGACGAAATCGCGGCCCGCCGTGTTCGCGGGGTGGCGGCAGAGGGTGGGGGCGGCAGTCATCTTCTTATCTTAGGCGCTGGCATCGGTCGCCACGCCGAGCCGGAATGGCGATAATCGGGGCGGTACCCGCCGGGCGGCCCGCAGCGGGCCTTCGCGCGCCGCCCGGCGCCTTTCCATTCGCTTTCGGACACCCACGATGACCCTTTATCCGCAGGTATTACGCAACCGGCCGCGCCTGATGGCGGCGCTCGTCGCGGGCGTGCTCGGCGCGCTCCTGCTGCCCGCGCCGCTGCGCCCGGGCGCACGCGCGCTGGTCGGCTGGGACGTCGCGATCTGGCTGTACCTGGCGATGATGTGGATACGCATGGTGACCGCGCACCATCACAAGGTGCGCGAGATCGCCATGCGCGAGGATCAGAACGCGACCACCGTGCTGACGGTGATCTGCGTCGCGACCGTCGCGAGCGTCGCGGCGATCGCGATCGAGCTGGCGACCGCGAAGAACGTGGGCTTTCGCGCCGGGCTCGGCCATTACGCGGTGACGGCTGCGACGCTGTTCGGCGCGTGGTTCCTGATCCCGACGATCTTCACGCTGCATTACGCGCGGCTCTACTACGGGTCGCCGGCCAGCGAGCGCGCGCTGCGCTTTCCGGACAGCAAGCTCGAGCCCGACTACTGGGATTTCCTGTACTTCTCGTTCACGATCGCGGTCGCGTCGCAAACCGCCGACGTGTCGCTCGGCAGCCGCCCGGCGCGGCGCGCGGTGCTGTCGCAATCGATTCTTTCGTTCTACTTCAACATGGCCGTGCTGGGCCTGTCGATCAACGTCGCGGCCGGGCTGTTGAGCTGAGCCGCCGTCGCAGGCGCGCGGCGGCGCGTCACGCGAGCAGCGCGTACGGGCCGCCGCGTTCGAGCGCGCGTTGGTAGGCGGGCCGCGCATGGATCGTGTCGAGGAAGCGCGCGATCGCCGGATGCGCGCTGCCGCCGCCGCGCGCGGTCGCCGCTTCGAGCGGGAAGCTCATCTGGATGTCCGCCGCGCTGAAGCTGTCGCCGACGAACCAGCCGGTGCGGCGCAGCGTGTCGTCGAGGTAGCCGAGATGCAGCGCGATCTGCGGATCGATGAAGCTCGACTGGAGCGTCGCGGCGATCTTGCGTGCGATCGGCCGCGCGAAGAACGGCATCGGCGCGTTCGCGATCCGCAGCGCGACCAGCTTGACCAGCAGCGGCGGCATCGCCGAGCCTTCCGCGTAATGCAGCCAGTACGTGTAGTCGAGCCGCTCCGTCGTGCCCGGCGGCGGCGCGAGGCGGCCCGCGCCGTAGCGCTCGACCAGGTAGTCGACGATCGCGCCCGATTCGGCGAAGGTGCGGCCGTCGTCGGTGACGACCGGCGACTTGCCGAGCGGATGGATCGCGCGCAGCGCGGGCGGCGCGAGCATCGTCTTCGGGTCGCGCGCGTAGCGCACGATCTCGTACGGCACGCCGAGTTCCTCGAGCAGCCAGAGCACGCGCTGCGAACGCGAGTTGTTCAGGTGGTGGACGGTGAGCATGGGCGGGCCGGGGCAGGGGCGGGAACCTCATCATAGAGGGTGTGCGCACCGGGCGGCACGTCCATTCGCGGCCCGTGTGCCGTCACACGCGCCGCACCGCGATCCACGCGCCCCAGAACAGGCTCGCAAAAAAGCGCAGCGGCGCGTCGAACCCGGCGTCGTGCAGCAACCGGTGGACGGCGTCCTCGGTCGCGGGCGGATCGGCGCCCTGCAGGATCTTCGCGAGCTTCGCGTCCACCACGTCGGGCGTCGCGCCTTTCATCCGCCAGCGCTGCCGCCACGCGTCGAGCAGGCGCGGGTGCGCCGCATAGTGCCGGTAGTTGCCGGCGACGACGAGCGGTGCGCCGGGCTTCAGCCGCCGCGCGATCGCGCGCAGCAGCGCGGCTTTCGCGTCGTCGCCGGGCAGGTGGTGCAGCACGCCGATCAGCGTCGCGCCGTCGAAGCCGGCCGTGTCGGGCAGCGCGTCGACTTCGGCCTCGACGAAGCGCGTGCGCGCGCCGTACCCGGCGGCCTCGACGTTGCCGCGCGCGAGCGCCAGCATCGGCGCGGACGGGTCGGCGGCGGTGAAGCGCCAGCCCGGTTCGAGCGCGGCGGCGACGAGGATTTCCTGGCCGGTGCCGCCCGCGCCCGCGACGAGCAGTTGCGCGTCCGGCCGGCCGATCGTCGACGCGAGCATGCAGGCGGCCAGTTCGTGGCACGCGTCGTAGCCGGCAAGGGCGATGCGGGATTGCTCGGCGTATTCGGCGGCGCGCGCCGGATCGAATTTCGCGGCGCTGGCGGGAAGCGACATGGCGGGTCCTCGGCGGGTGCGCGGACGGCGTGCCCGCGCGATGCCGCAGAGCGTAAGCGCGACGCCGATGGCCAACAAGGCGAGCGGCCATTCCGGTATCGCGACTACCTTGCTGCGGCGCGATGCGCGGGCATCGGCGCGCTCGCGCGAAGCGCCGGGGCCGGGAGCCGGGAGCCGGGAGTCGGGAGTCGGGAGTCGGGAGTCGGGAGTCGGGAGTCGGGAGTCGGGAGTCGGGAGTCGGGAGTCGGGAGTCGGGAGTCGGGAGCCGGTGCCGGGAGAGCCCTGAGCCCGGAGCCCGGAGCCCGGAACCCGGAACCCGGAACCCGGAACCCGGAACCCGGAACCCGGAACCCGGAACCCGGAACCCGGAACCCGGAACCCGGAACCCGGAACCCGGAACCCGGAACCCGGAACCCGGAACCCGGAACCCGGAACCCGGAACCCGGAACCCGGAACCCGGAACCCGGAACCCGGAACCCGGAACCCGGAACCCGGAACCCGGAACCCGGAACCCGGAACCCGGAACCCGGAACCCGGAACCCGGAACCCGGAACCCGGAACCCGGAACCCGGAACCCGGAACCCGGAACCCGGAACCCGGAACCCGGAACCCGGAACCCGGAACCCGGAACCCGGAACCCGGAACCCGGAACCCGGAACCCGGAACCCGGAACCCGGAACCCGGAACCCGGAACCCGGGGTCAATACGCAATTAATAATGTCCGGTCGTACGGATCGCCGCCGCGAAAACCGGCGCATACTGCTTTCCTCCCTCCTGCTTGGCGACCCGCATGCCAGGCCCTCCCTGCGCCGATCGACGGCGCATCCGTGCAGCCCGGCACGCACGAGGAGCGCACGATGTCCGATTGTCCGCACGATCCGTATGCGCATCATTTCATTCACTGTCTGCCGTTCGGCGCGCAGCCGTGCGGCGCGGCCGGCACGTCGCCGCGCACGCATTTCCGCGTGTGGGCGCCCGGCTGCACGCAGGTCCAGCTCGAGCTCGACACCGGCAGCGGCTTCACCGCGATGCCGATGACGCCCGCCGGCCCCAACTGGTTCGAAGTGTTCGCGGACTGCGGCGCAGGCGCGCGCTACCGCTATCGCCTCGATGACGCGGTGTCGATTCCCGATCCCGCATCCCGTTCGCAGCCCGAAGGGCTGCACGGCCCGAGCGAGGTGGTCGACCCGCGCGCGTTCACGTGGCGCCACACGTTCTGGCGCGGCCGCCCGTGGGAAGACATCGCGCTGTACGCGATCCGGCCGCATGCGGCCGGCGGCTTCGACGGCGTGCGCCGCCGGCTGCCGCAGCTCGCGCATCTCGGCGTGACCGCGCTCGAACTGCTCGCGTCGCCGCACGACAGCCTGCCGTTCGCGCCGCTGGCGGCCGAAGGCGGCCCCGACGCGCTGAAGGCGTTGATCGACGATGCGCACGGCTACGGCCTCGCGGTGCTGCTCGAACTCGACTACGCGCGTTTCGGCAGCGGCACGGAGGCGCTGCGCCATTACGCGGCGCCGTTCTTCCACACCCGCGACGATCCGCTGCAGGCGTCGCCGCTCGCGCTCGACTATCCGGAGGTGTGCGACTTCTTCTGCGACAACGCGCTGTACTGGATCGAGGAATACCGCTGCGACGGCCTGCGGCTGCGCGAAGCGGACCGCATCGGCGTGTCGTGGCTGCGCGAGATCGCCGACCGCGTGCGCGCGGCCGTGAAGGCCGACCGGCTGGTGCACCTGGTGCTCGGCAGCGAGCGCCATCCCGCGCACCTCGCGGACACCCATTTCGACGCGCAATGGAACGGCTGCGGCGAACGCGCGCTGCACCGGCTGACGGGCCGCGACGTGTCCGGCCACGAAGGCTTTTCCGCGCATCAGTCGATCCACACGCTCGCGCGGGCGCTGACGGCCGCCGGCGCCGCGTTCCAGCCGGCGACGGCCGCCGGCGAAGGCGGCACGGCCGACACCGCGCTGCCGCTGACGTCGCTGGTGCTGTCGGATGGCGCGCTGCGGGACTGCGGCGAGGATCGTGAGGCGGGCCTGGCCGCGCTCGCGCTGTCGCTGCTGACGCCGCAGATTCCGCTGATCTTCGACGAAACCGCGCGCGATCTCGAGCGTGCGCATTTCGTGCAGTCGGCGCTCGCGGTGCGGGCGAAACTGATCGCGCCGCGGCTGGCCGACTGCCGGCCGGAGGATGCGCATACGCTGCGCACGAGCAGCACCGGCGAGGCCGATGCGCTGCTCGCGGCGTGGCGGCTCGCCGACGGCGAGACGCTCAGCATCGCGCTGAACCTGTCGCCGGAGGCGGTGCCGTTCGACGCGCCGGCCGGGATGGTGGTGTTCGAGACGCCGGGCCGCGCGCGCGACCGGGTCGATGAAGGCGAACTGCCGCCGTATTCGCTGGTCGCGTGGCTGACGGGCGACGTCAACGAGTACGCGCTGACGCACGACGTGCGCCGCATCGACGATCGCATGTTGCGCGGGATGCGCGCCTGAATGCCTGAGTGCCTGAGTGCCTGCGCGCTTGAGCGCGCGATTGCGCTACCAGAAGCCGCGGATGCCCGCGATGCCGTGCGCACCGTGGCGGCGCGCGTCGGCGAGTTGCGCGCGCGTCATTCCGCCGAGCGCATAGACGGGCAGCGCGACCTGCGCGACCCATGCACCGAACGTGGCCCAGCCGAGCGCCGGCGCGCCCGGATGGCTGAGCGTCGGCAGCACCGGCGACAGCGTGACGAAATCGACGCCGATGCGCGCCGCGTGCTGCAGGTCGTCGAGCGTATGGCACGCGGCGGACACGAGCCGCCCGGCCGGCAGCGGCCGTTGCGCGGCCGCATGCAGCGCCGCGCCGTCGAGGTGCCAGCCGGCGTCGGCGAGCGCCGTCACGCCGGCCGCATCGATCCTGCCGTTGAGCATCAGCTGCGCGCCCGCCGCGTCGCAGCGCGCGAGCGCGTCGGCCGCGAGCCGCGCGAACGCGGCGGCGTCGAACGACTTCACGCGCAGCTGCACGAGCGTCTCGCCGCGCGCGAGCACGGCCGACAGCCGGTCGAGAAACGCGCGGCAATCGGCGTCCGACGCCGAGGCCGGCTCCGGCGTGATCACGCAGCAGCGCGGCAGCGGGGTCACTCGTCGGCTTCCTTCGCGACCTTCGGATAGACGCGCACCAGCACGATGCGCGGGCCGTTCATCTTCTTCACGACGACGTCGAAGCGGTCGAACGCCACCCGCTGGCCTTCGGTCGGCAGGTCGCTCAGCGCGTGGATCACGAGGCCGCCGACGGATTCCGCGCGCCCCTCGTCGATGTCGATGCCGAGCGCCTGCTCGAGCGACACGACGGGCAGGCTGCCCTTGCCCATCAGCGTGCCGTCGTCGAGGCGGGTCCAGTCGGCGTCGCCCTGGCGGAACTCGTCGTGGATCTGGCCGACGAGCGCGCCGAGCAGGTTGTCGAGCGTCAGATAGCCGATCGGCTTATGGCCCTTGTCGCCGACCAGCGCGAAATGCGGCGCGCCCTTGCGGAAACGGCGGAACAGCTCGAGCGCCGGCGTGTCGGGCTTCACGTACTGCACCGGGCGCACGTAGTCGGACAGGTCTTCCAGCGCGGCGCCCGCATGGCGGGCGAGCAGCAGGTCCTTCAGGTGGATCAGCCCGCTCACCTGTTCGCGCGACGCGTCCTCGAACAGCGGATAGCGGCTGAAGCGGTGCCGCGCGACGATCTCCATGTTGTCCGGCAGCGGGAGGTCGCGGCGCAGGCCGATCATCTCGTGGGCCGGCCGCATCAGGTCGGACACGGTCATCGACGAGAAGTCGAGCGAATGCGCGAGCGTGTTCCATTCGTCGTTGCTGTACGCGCCGCGGGCCGCCTGGCCCGGCTTGCCGGCGCTGCTGCGGCGGCTGCGCAGGATCAGCTTCAGCTCGTCGGTCGAGTAGTGCGCGTCGCCGCCGTGGTCGGCCGACAGGCCCGCGAACTTCAGCACCGCGTTCGCGCTGCTGTTGAGCACCCAGATCGCCGGGTACATCGCCCAGTAGAACGCATAGAGCGGCAGCGCGACCCACAGGCCGACCTTCTCGGACTGGCGGATCGCCATCGATTTCGGCGCGAGTTCGCCGACGACGATGTGCAGGAACGAGATCAGCGAGAACGCGAAGATCAGCGAGATCAGGTGTACGAGCTGCTCGGAATGGATGCCGATCAGGTCGAGCAGCGGGCCGATCAGCGCGGCGAACGCGGGTTCGCCGATCCAGCCGAGGCCGAGCGACGCGAGCGTGATGCCGAGCTGGCACGCGGAGAGGTAGGCGTCGAGGCGCCCGTGCACGATCCCGAGAATGCGGCCGCGCAGGCCGCGCTTGCGGGCGAGGGTCTTGACGCGCGTCGCGCGGAGTTTGACGAGGCCGAATTCGGCCGCGACGAAAAAGCCGTTGAGGGCCACCAGTAACAACGCGCCGATCAGCGCGAAGATCTGAACCAAGGAATTGCTCCGGTAATGACAGGCCCGTCAGTATAGGGCCGGAAAGGCAAACGTAATATTTGTGCGTCGAGTCGCCGGGTGCTTACACGGGCGCCTCGCAGGGAAGGGTGAGCGTGAGCGCGACCGCCGCGCCGTCGTCGAACGGATCGTGCGTGAACGTGCCGCCGTGCGCGAGCGCGACGCGCTGCACCAGCGCGAGCGTCCACGCGACGCGTTTCGCGTCGCGCTCGCGCAGCATCTCGCGGCGCGCGAAGGTCTCGAATACGTGAGGGGCGGCCGGGTCGGCGAGCGCGCCGGCATTTACGTCGCAGGCGGCGCGGGCGACGAGCCGCGCGCCGTCGCGCGTGCAGGAGAACGCCACGCGGCTGCCGGCGGCGCTCGCCTCGACCGCCGTGACGAGCAGGGTCCACAGCGCCTGCGCGACGCGTTCGCGGTCGGCGCGCACGTGCGGCGCGCCGTCGGGCAGCGCGGCGTCGAGCGTCACCTGGCGCGCATCGGCCAGCGCGAAGCGGGCGAGCGCGAGCACGTCGTCGAGCAGCGGGCGCAGCGCGAACGGCTGCGGCGCGAGTGCGAGCGTGCGGGTTTCGGCGCGCGGCGCGTCGAGCGCGTCGTCGATCAGCTTCACCTGCTGGTCGATGCCGGTGCGGATGCCGGCGAGCGCGCGCTGCAGCGCCGGATCGGCGTTCGCGAGCTGGCGCTCGAGCACGTACGCCCAGCTGTGCATCGCGTTGAGCGGGCTGCGCAGGTCGTGGGACGCAGTCGACAGCGCCTGGTCGCGCAGGAACAGCGCCGCCTGCGCGGCATAGTGCGCTGCGCGTTCGCGCAGCAGGTCGGCGGCGGGATCGGCGGGAACGGACGTCACGGAGCGGGCCTGTCGAAAGCGGTTGGTCGTGAATCGGGAACCGCCATTATAGGGATCGTGCGTGTCACGCCGGAACGGCGTCCTCGTCTTCGTCCTTGTTTCGCGCGTCGCTGCCCGGCAGCAGCTGGCACGCGAGCAGCCCCGCGAGCATCAGCGCGCAGCCGAGCAGCGCGCGCAGCGTCAGCGTCTCGCCGAGCGCCGCCCAGCCCGCGATCGCGGCGAACACGCCTTCCATGCTGAAGATCACCGCCGCGTGCGCGGGCGCCGCATCGCGCTGTGCGACGACCTGCAGCGTATAGCCGACGCCGACCGACAGCAGGCCGCCGTACAGCAGCGTCGGCAGCGCGCCGCGCAGCATCGCGACGCTGACCGGCTCGACCGCGAGGCCGGCCGCGAGACACAGCGTGCCGCAGGTCGCGAACTGCAGGAACGCCAGCACGAGCGGATCGTAGCGCCGCGCGAGGTGGCCGACCGCCATCACGTGCGCGGCGATGATGATCGCGCCGGCCAGCTGGAACCAGTCGCCGTAGAGCACCGAGAAATGCTCGTCGATGCTGAGGAAATACAGCCCGATCGCCGCGAGCAGCGCGCCGAACCACGTGCCGGCGCCGATCCGGTGGCGCGCGAACACGCCGATCAGCGGCACGATCACGACGTACAGCGAGCTGATGAAGCCCGCGTTCGCGATCCGCGTGTATTGCAGGCCGATCTGCTGCAGCGAGATCGACACCGCGAGCAGCGCGCCGAGCGCCAGCCCCGGCAGCAGCCGCGCCGGCGCGCGGCGGATCGCCGCGAGCTGCGCGCGCGCCGCCGTGTTGAGCGCCAGCAGCGGCACGAGCACGAGCGCGCCGAGCAGGAACCGCAGCCCGGTGAACAGGAACGGTCCGATCACGTCGAGGCTCAGCCGCTGGGCGACGAACGCCGATCCCCAGATCGCGGCGGCGGCGAGCATCAGCAGGTTGGCGCGGAGGTGTTGGCGGGCGGCGGGCGTCATGACGGTTCGTAAGGCGGAGGACTGACGAAACCCGACAGTTTACGCCGAGATTGCAAGGCTGTCGGCAAATCGCCGGAGCGCGGCGGCCGAGCGGGCGTCGCGCACGCGCGTGTAGAGCACGACCTGCGAGTGCGGCAGCGGCGGCAGGCCGAACCTCGCGCCGACGTCCACCAGCGTGCGCGGCGCGACGCGCCGGGCCAGCGGGCAGACCGCGAGCCCCGCGGCGGCGGCGGCCGCGACCGCCGCCACGCCGCCCCCCGTGAAGCGTTCGCGCCACGGCCGGCCCGCATGGTCGAGCGCACGCAGCGCGGCGGCCCGCACCCCGCACGGGCCGGCCAGCACCGCGAGCGGCAGCGGCTCGTCCGCGCGCGGCGCCCAGTCCGGCGCGGCGAGCCATACGAGCGGCTCGGTGAACAGCAGCGTGGCGTCGTCGCGCGGCGGGTCCTCGCCGGGCTCGTGGCGCACGATCGCGGCGTCGAGGCGGCGCTCGTCGTACAGCGCGAGCAGGTTCGTCGACGTGCCGAGGTGCATCTCGAGCGACAGGCCCGGATCCTGCCGGTGCAGCGACGTGAGCACGGCCGGCAGGTCAGGCACCGCGACGTGCTCGCTGACGCCCAGCGACAGGCGGTGCGTGCCGGTCGCGATCGCGCCGAGCGCCCGGTCGTGCGCGTCCAGCAGCGCGCGGGCGGCGGGCAGGAACACCTCGCCGTCGGCCGCGAGTTTCACGACGCGCGGCGTGCGTGCGAGCAGCGGCTTGCCGAGGTGGGCTTCCAGCCGCTTCAGCTTCAGGCTGACGGCCGATTGCGTGGTGCCGAGCGCGTCGGCCGCGCGCGTGAAGCTGGCGAGATCGGCGACCAGCACGAACGCCCGCACCGCATCGAGGTCAAGGACTTTCATTTCCAGTGTAAATGGATGAAATATGCATTGATGACTGTTTATTATAGTTCGGCGGGCTTAACCTGACGTCGCGTTTCCCTCCATCAACGTCACCATCAGGAGCACCACCATGCCTTTCACCCGAATCGCGTTGCGCGAAGGCAAGCCGGCCGACTATCGCGCCGCCCTCGTCGACGGCGTGCACCGCGCGCTGATGCGCACCTTCAACGTGCCCGAGGACGACATCTTCATGGTCGTGACCGAGCACGCGAAAGAGAACTTCGTGTTCGGCCGCCATTACCTCGACATCGAGCGCAGCGACGATCTCGTGATGATCCAGATCACGGCGAACAACACGCGCACGCTGGAGCAGAAGCAGGCGCTGTACCGGACGATCGTCGAGCACCTCGCGCAGCAGCCCGGCGTGCGGCCGCAGGACGTGTTCATCAGCCTCGTCGAGGTGCTGAAGGAAGACTGGTCGTTCGGCAACGGCATCGCCCAGTACGTCGTTTGATCCTCGGCACGCGGCGCCTCGGCCGGGCGGTCGCGCGCGATATCGAGCCGTGTACCATGGACCCTGCATCACGAGCGACGCCGGCGCGAGCGAGGCGCCGGCGACTCATCATGAGCGGGAGCGTCCATGTCGCGTGTGCTGGAAGTCGTGTTGTGCATGTCGTTGGAGGGTTGGCCGGCCGCGCCGGGGAGCCGCGCGCGCGGCGCGCAGCGCGAGTTCGGCGCGGAGCTCGGCCGGGCGTGGCGGATCTGCCCGCAGGTCAGGATGAGGCGCGGCGTCGAACGCGTGACGATCGAGCCGTGCCAGGTCGTCGAGGCCGAGCCGAGCCCCGGCGCGCAATGGTGGACCTGGGTCGAATCCACGGCGAAGGAACGGCGCGTCGTTGCGGCACGCACGCGCCCGCTCGCGCCCGGCGTGACGCTGCGCGAGATCTTCGACGCGGCGCATGCGGGCATCGTCGTTGCATCGCCGGAATCGAACGATTCGCCCGAACCGGGCGCAACGCCCGATGCCCACGCGGAAGCGGCCGTCGCGCCTGAAATCGTCACGTCCGCCGAACCCGCGGTGCCGTCATTCGGCGAGGCCGCACGCGTGCGGCTCGTCAGCGAACGGCGGCGCGGCCGCTGGGCCGACGACAGCGGCGTGGTGGTCGAGATGACGCTCGACGACGTCACGATCCACGGCATCGACGACGCGCCGCGCCGCTACTGCGAACTGCGGCTCGCGGCGCCGGACTGGGAGACGCCCGACGCGCGCGCCGCCGCGCTGCGCGCGCTGTTCGGGGCCGCGCGCGAGCTGAGCGGCGCGTGGCCCGCGTTCGTGCAACTGACGAGCGTGATCGATCGCGCGTGCGCGGGCACGCTGGCGGCGGCCGCGCCGGTGAAGGCGCAGCTCGTCGACCTGAGCGGCGTGCGCACGCAGCGCGCGGCGCTGTTCGCGCTGTCGGGCGACATCGCCGCGCAGTGGCTCGGCAACGAAAGCGGCGTGCTCGAGCGCGACGACCCCGAGTTCGTCCACCAGATGCGCGTCGCGCTGCGCCGCCTGCGCACGCTGATGCGTTTCTTCCCGCGCTATGCGAACGCCGGCTGGCAGGACAGGTTCGACGCGGACCTGTGCTGGCTGGCCGCGCTGCTCGGCACGGTGCGCGACTGGGACGTGTTCTCGACCGAGAGCTTGCCGGCGCTGATCGCCGCCGACGGCGACAGCGACAGCAGCGAATGGGCCGGCACGCTCGACGCCGCGCGCGCGCAGTGCGTGGCGGCGCGCGTCGAATTGCGGCAGGGGCTGCATTCGGCGCGGTATGTGCGGCTCACGATCGGCTGGCTCGAATGGCTCGCCGCGTTCGTGCTCCCGCCCGCCGCGGACGATACCGCGCCATCGCTGAAGCGGCACGCGACCAAGCGCGTGCGGCGGCTGTTCGGTCATCTGTACGGCGCGCCGTCGCTCACGACGCTCGACACCATCGCGCGCCACCAGGTGCGGATCGATGCGAAGCGCCTGCGCTACGCGCTGGAGTTCTTCGCGTCGCTGGCGTCGCGCCGCACGCGCACCGAGACGGTCAAGACGCTGGCGCGCGTGCAGACCGTGCTCGGCGAGGCGAACGATACGATCGTCGCGCTGCAGCACCTCGAGCAGCTGGCCGCGCCGCCGTATCAACTCGGCTTCGTGCGCGGCTATGGCGCGGCGCTCGAGCAGCGCGCGGCGCGCGACGCCGAGGCGCTGCTCGCCGGCCTGCGCCCGCCGAAGCTGTCCGGCTAGGCGCGCCCACGCGCTGCCTATAATGTCCGCCCGTCCTGTCCACGCCGACCGATGAGTACCGATCCGCAATCGCCTCCCTTCACCGAGCCGCTCGAACTGGGCGGCGAACTGTGGCTGCGCGCGGGCGCGCAGACGCTCGGCGGCACGGCCCGCATCGCGCTGCTCGCGGCGATCGGCGAGACCGGTTCGATCACGCGTGCGGCGAAGGCGGTCGGCATCAGCTACAAGGCCGCGTGGGACGCGATCGATACGATGAACAACCTCGCCGGCGAGCCGCTCGTGCAGCGCGCGGCCGGCGGCAAGGGCGGCGGCGGCACGGCGCTGACGCCGCGCGCGACGTCGCTGATCGCGGCGTTCCGGACGATCGAGCGCGAGCATCGCCGCTTCATCGAATCGGCGAGCGCGGCGGTGGCCGGCTTCGACGTCGACTGGGCGCTGATCGGGAGAATCGGCATGAAAACCAGCGCGCGCAACCAGCTGTTCGGAAAGGTTGCGTCGATCCGGCGCGGCGCCGTCAACGACGAGGTGGCGCTGGCGCTGCCCGGCGGCCAGACGATCGTCGCGGTGCTGACGCATGAAAGCAC
Source organism: Burkholderia stagnalis (assembly GCF_039848545.1). Classification (NCBI taxonomy): domain Bacteria; kingdom Pseudomonadati; phylum Pseudomonadota; class Betaproteobacteria; order Burkholderiales; family Burkholderiaceae; genus Burkholderia; species Burkholderia stagnalis. The sequence goes on along the minus strand of NZ_CP156686.1, from coordinate 1,950,738 downwards.
CGAGGCGCTCGGCCTGCAGGTCGGCGCGGACGCCTGCGCGCTCGTCAAGGCGTCGTGGGTCATGCTCGCGGTCGACGATGGCGCGCCCGCCGTCAAGGTGTCGGCGCGCAACCAGCTGCATGGCGCGGTCGAGACGGTGAAGGGCGGCGCGGTGAACGGCGAGGTGACGCTCGCGCTCGACGGCGGCGGCACGCTGACCGCGGTCGTCACGAACGACAGCGTCGACGCGCTGGGGCTCGTCGCCGGTCAGCGGGCGATCGCGCTGTTCAAGGCGTCGAGCGTGATTCTCGCGGTGACGGCGTAACGCGCGGTGCAGCGCCGCAGTGGATGACGGACGTTGCGCGAGCGCGCCGCCCTATCGCTACACGACGTCGCTACACGACGCGCGTCGGCCACGCCGCGTGCGGGCTCGCCGCCAGCACACGTCCTTCGCTCAACTGCACCACCTGGTCGCCGAATGCGGCGACGTCGTCCGGATCGTGCGTGATCAGCACCATCGGAATGTCGAGCCGCGCCTGCAATTCGGCGAGTTCGTCGCGCATCCGCCGGCGCATCGCGCCGTCGAGCGCCGCGAACGGCTCGTCGAGCAGCAGGATGCGCGGCTGCGCGATCAGGGCGCGGGCGAGCGCGACGCGCTGCTTCTGCCCGCCGGACAATTGCGCCGGAAAATGCCCAGCGAGCGCATCCAGCTCGAACGCGCGCAGCCAGTACGCGACTTCGGGCGGCAGCGCCTTCGCGCGCGGGTTGCGCAGGCCGGGCGTCAGCCCGAACGCGATGTTCTGGCGCACGTTCAGGTGCGGAAACAGCGCGTAATCCTGGAACAGGTAGGCGACGCGGCGCGCGCGGGTCGGCACGTCGATGCGGCGCGCCGCGTCGAACAGCGGCTCGCCGTTCAGCGAAATGGTGCCGGCATCGGGCGCAAGCAGCCCCGCGATCGCCTGCAGCGTCAGGCTCTTGCCCGCGCCGGACGGCCCGAACAGCACGACGCGCTGCGTCGTTGCCGTAAACGACACGTCGAGCGTGAAACGGCGCTCCGCGGTCGCGTAGGTCTTGCGGATGTCGACGGCGAGGCTCATCTCAGCGCGCCCCGCTCAAGGTGCGCGACGGCACCAGGCGGCCCGCCGCGAGCAGCACCACCACGCAGGTGATCGACGTGACGATCACGAGCAGGTTGGCGGTGCCGTCGTCGCCGGCCTGCACGGCCGCATAGACGGCGACCGACAGCGTCTGCGTGCGGCCGGGCAGGTTGCCCGCGATCATCAGCGTCGCGCCGAATTCGCCGAGCGCGCGCGCGAACGCGAGCAGCGCGCCCGCGAGAATGCCGCGCGCGGCGAGCGGCAGCGTCACGCGGAAGAACACCGCGGCTTCGCCGAGGCCGAGCGTGCGCGCGGCGCGCTCGAGCTGCGGGTCGACGCCTTCGAACGCCGCGCGCGCCGATTTCAGGATCAGCGGGAACGCGACGACCATCGACGCGATCACCGCGCCCTGCCACGTAAACACGAGCTGGATGCCGAGCTGGTCGAGCCATGCGCCGACCATGCCGCGCCGCCCGAGCAGCACGAGCAGGTAATAGCCGAGCACCGTCGGCGGCAGCACGAGCGGCAGCGTCAGCAGCGAGTCGACCACGTCGCGCGCGGGCGAGCGCCAGCGCGCCAGCGCGAACGCGGCCGCGACACCGAGCACGATGTCGAGCGCGGTCGCCCAGCCGGCCACCTTCAGCGACAGCAGCAGCGGAACCCAGGCGTCATGCATGTCACAGCTCGCTTCTTACTTGCCGGCGGCCGGCTTGAACCCGAACGTCGCGAGCACCTTCTGGCCCTGCGGCGACGTGACGAAATCGACGAACGACTGGGCCTGCGCGGCGTGCTGGCTGTCCTTGACCACCGCGATCGGATAGGTGATCGCGGTCTGGGTCGGCACCGTCAGCGCGACCTTCACGCGGCCGGGCATCACCGCTGCGTCGGTGCCGAACACGAAGCCCGCGTCGACTTCGCCGCGCGCGACGTAATCGAGGCTCTGGCGCACGTTGGCGGCCAGCACGCCCTTTGCGCTGACCGCGTCCCAGACACCCGCCGCGCGCAGCGCGCCTTCGGTGTAGCGGCCGACCGGCACCGACGCCGGGTCGCCATACGCGACGCGCTTCACGCCGGGCGCCGCCAGGTCGTGCAGCGACGCCGGCGCGGCGGCACGGCTGTCGACCGGCACGATCAGCACGAGCGAATTCGCGGCGAAATCGCGCCGCGTGCCGGGCGCGATCACCTTCTCGTCGGCCGCGCGGTCCATCGCCTTCTGGTCGGCGGACGCGAACACGTCGGCCGGCGCGCCCTTGACGATCTGCTGCATCAGCACGTCCGACGCGCCGAAATTGAACAGCACCCTGGTGCCCGGATGCTGCTTCTCGTACGCGTCGCCGACCGCCTTGAACGCATTCGTCAGGCTGGCGGCCGCCGATACGACCAGTTCGCCGGCCGCGCAGGCAGGCGCGTTGAACCCGATTCCGGCGGCGAGCGCGGCGAGCGGCAGCAGGCGGAGCAGGGTGCGGCGAAGCGGGCGGACAGATGTGCGCATGGTGAGCGTCGTTCGAATGGAGGAAACCGTAATCGTAATATAGGGCGGGTTATAACGCTCGACATACCGCGCATGCGACGGACGGCATGCGCATGTTGAGGGGGAGAACGAAGGCCGGGCGCGGGGCGCGCGCGGTGCGGCCGATTGTCGCTTACGCGTGCAGCGGCGGCGGCGCCGAATCGGTGCGCTGCAGCGACGACGGCTGCGACGCCGGGCGATAGTTCGGATTGGCCTTCCAGCGCGCGCGCACGAACGGCCGCTCGTGGCCGGACAGCTGCAGCGCGACCTTGGTCACCCAGCGGTGCGACGGCACGGAGATGCCGTGCAGCGCGACGGTGACGAGCACGAGGCTCGCGACGACGGCCGGCACCGACCAGCGGTGCGGCTGCGCGTGCCACGAGCCGGCGATGAAGATCAGCGCGGCGAGCGCGCCGACGATGCAGCCGGTGACCGATTCGGACGGCGAATGCGCGGCGAGCGCGACGCGCGACACGCCCACCGCGATGCCCGCCGCGAGCCCGAGCGCGATGCCGAGCAGCCGCACCGGCGTACGCGTGCGGATCAGCATCAGGAACAGCGCGACCGGGTAGACCGACGTGGACAGCATCGCGTGGCCGCTGAAGCCGGTGAAATCCCATGCGCGGATGCCGATGCCCCAGCCGAGGAACGCGATCTTCGTGAGCGCGACCACGCCGATCGCGCCCGCGAGCACGGCGAGCCATGCGGCGGCGCGGCGCCACGAATAGCCGAGCGCGAGCCAGACGGCGATCGTGACGGCGAGCGGCAACGTCAGGCCGGCGCCACCGAACGCGGTGATCGAGATCCACAGGTGAGACGGAAGGTCGAACATCGGGGCAGGAAAAACGAGCAGGGGCGGGACGGATGCTTAATCAACGCGCGAGCCGGGAAGAGCGACTACAACGGATACAAGCGGCGAAACGCCAGTATAGCGTCGCACATGCATGGGGCCCGATTTTTGCGCCTGCGGGAACTATCCTTGCGCAGGAAAAATCCCAGAAACGGTGTTATGGTGCATTGCACAAAGCCGAACGAAGCGCTCCTTGTAGCGCCCCCAATTTCCTTGAATGCGAGCCCCGATCGATGACGAAAAGTCTGACGAAAATGTGGCTGGGCGGCATGAAACGCATGCTGTCCCCGCCCGCCAAACGAGCGACGCGCGACGCGCAGCGCGTGGCGCTCGACGTGATCGAGGCCGCAGTGTCGCCCGCTATCGTAGATCTGTCCCCACCACCCGCGCGCGAGTCGCGGGTCCGGCCGCGCGCCGCCGCGTGGGCGGCCGGCGAGTGGACGCGTGCCGAGCAGCCGATGGCGCCCGCAATCGGGCGGCTGGTCCAGCAGCTCGCGTACGGCCTGTACCTGCCGCCTGGCCGCCGGCGCCCCGGCATGCCGCTCGTCGTGATGCTGCACGGCTGCCAGCAGACCATCGACGAATTCGCGCAGGGCACCCGGATGAACCTGCTCGCCGACCGGTACGGATTCGCGGTGCTGTATCCGGAGCAATCGCTGCGCGCGCATGCGCACGGCTGCTGGCACTGGTATGAAGACACCGAGCGCGCCGGCCGTGGCGAAGCGCATGCGATCGCGTCGCTGGTCGACAAGCTGGTCGGCGAATACCGCTTTGATGCATCGCGCGTCTACGTTGCGGGGCTGTCCGCCGGCGCGGGCCTCGCGTCGCTGCTCGCGCTGCATTTCCCGGAACGTTTCGCGGCGATCGCGCTGCATTCCGGGCCGGCTTTCGGCGAGGCGAATTCCGGCATCGCCGCGATGGACGTGATGCGGCGCGGCCTGCGCCAGAGCCCGATCGAGGCCGTGGATGCGCTGGTCGGCAAGCAGGCGCACCCCGGCATGCCCGCGCTGATCGTGCACGGCGACGGCGACCACGTCGTGTCGCCGAAGAACGCGGATCAGCTCGCGACCCAGTTCCTGCGCCTGAACCGGCTGGCGGACAGCCGCGGCGCGCTGCGCGGCGGCGAGCGGGTCGAGGCGCGCGAGTCCGGCATGCAGGTCTGCGATTACCGTCGCGGCGGAGAATCGGTCGTCCGCCTGTGCCACGTCAAGGGGCTCGACCACGCATGGGCGGGCGGCGACGAGGCCGTGCCGTTCCACGCGGCAGTCGGCCCGGATGCGAGCGAGATGATCTGGTCCTTTTTCGAGGGACATCGTCGCGCTGTGGCGGCGGAACGACGCACCGTCTGATCGATGCTGGTCAATGACTAGGGTTTTCCCTATAATTCGGGAAAACCCTAGTCAAGAACCCTTGGATTTGCGAGATCGATCATGTACCTGCTGAGCCACCTCTTCCTGATGCTGACCAAGAACGCCGAGCAGGCCGCGAAGGAGCGTGCCGAGGCGTACCTGTCCGAAGCCACCGACATCTACGATCTCGAATTCCGCATGCGCAAGATCGATCGCGAAGCGGCGATGAATCGCCCGTATTCGTTCGGCGCACGTTAAGCGACACCAGGCGGGCCGGTTGGCCCGCTGATCCGGCAAGTCACGCAAAAAGGGCGCGTGCGGCATCGAGCCGCGCGCGCCCTTTTTGCATGGGGCACGCGCGTCGCGTCAGGCGACGACCAGGCGCACCGGCACGTTGTTGCGCGTTGCGTTCGAGTACGGGCACACGTGGTGCGCCTTCTCGACGAGTGCTTGCGCGGCGGCCTTGTCGAGGCCCGGCAGCGACACGCGCAGCTCGACGTCGAGCCCGAAGCCGCCTGCATCGTTCGGGCCGATGCCCACTTCGGCCGTGACCTGCGTGTCGGCCGGGAGCGCCTGCTTGTTCTGGCCGGCGACGAATTTCATCGCGCTCAGGAAACAGGCCGAGTAGCCTGCTGCGAACAGCTGCTCCGGATTCGTGCCTTCGGCGCCGGTGCCGCCCAGTTCGCGCGGCGCGGCGAGCTTCACTTCCAGCTTGTTGTCGGCGGAAACCGCACGGCCGTCGCGGCCACCGGTGCTCGTTGCGCTCGTCTTGTACAGAATGTTCATGGTCCTGCTCCTGTCGAATGGGTGGGAAGCGGTCCGTCAGTCACGTTGCTGCCGGCCACGAGACAAATATAGAACACAAATCATTAGTGTGCAAATCAAATTTTGAAAAAATTGCCCGGCTGGGCCGGGCTCGGGTTGTCAGCGGTCCGACGACGCCGACAGCGCGTCGCGCAGCTGCTTCAGGTCCGTGCGCAAGCGAACCAGGAATTCCGGCGTCTGCTGCATCGCGCAAAACAGGTCGGCGGGCACCGAGCGCGCCTTTTCCTTCAGCGTGCGGCCGTCCTTCGTCAGGCGCACGTTCACGACGCGCTCGTCCGCCGCGCTGCGCACGCGTTCGACGTAGCCGAGCGCTTCCAGGCGCTTGAGCAGCGGCGTGACCGTCGCGGGATCGAGATCGAGCCGCGCGGCGATGTCCTTGACGGCGATATCGTCACGCTCCCACAGGACGAGCATCGCAAGATATTGGGGATAGGTCAGCGACAGCTTGTCGAGCAGCGGCTTGTACGCCTTCGTCATCGCGTGCGAAGTCGAGTAGAGCGCGAAGCACAATTGCTCGTCGAGTGTCTGCGGCAGTGCAGGCGGGCGGTCCATGATTCGGGGTGTGCGGTGTTGGCGCAAACAATTTGTATGCAAATGATTTTGCGCTCAAACGATACGCTTGAACAGGGGGCGCGGGATCGGGGCGTCCGTTGCCCGGTGCCGGTGAAAAGAGGGGGGATGCAGGGCGGCCGGCGGCGGGTGCGCCGGCCGAAAGCGGGGTCAGCGGCCCGACGACGGCTTGGCCGGCGCGCCGGGTTCCTGCACGCCGAAGCAGCCGCGATAGGTTGCATAGAACGAGCAGTACAGCATCGTGACGATGATGATCGTCACCGGCATCATCAGCGTCAGCGCGTACGCGCCGGCGCCGAGCGCCTGCAGCACCAGCGACAGCACCAGCGACGTGCCGAGCGCGACACTGAACCAGAGCAGGCCGTAGATCGTGAACGCGCCGCGGTTGCGCCAGCAGCTGACGACGCTGAAGAACATCGCTTTCGCCGGCGGGATGTCGTGCCACGCGGTGAGCACCGGCGCGAACCAGAACAGCATCGCGACCGGCAGGTAGAGCGCGGTTGCAAGGAACAGCGCGCCGACGGTGCCTTGCGCGGCGAGCGTTTCCGGCGTCGGGCTCGTCTCGCCCGTCGCACCCATCATCGCGCTGAACAGCGCCCCGCCGTCGACCAGCGACGACGCGGCGAACACGAGCACCATCGACACGACGTAGATCACGCCGAGCACGAGCAGCCGCTGGGTCGCGACATGGCCATACGAGCGGAAGCCGTCGACGAGGATCGTCGGCATCACCGGCTTGCCGGCGACCGTGTCGCGGCAGGCGGCCATGAAGCCGACCGCGATGCCGGGAATGAACAGCAGCGGCAGCGCCGCGCCGATCACCGGCACCATCGACACCAGCGTGATCGCGAGCAGATAAGTGAAGAACAGCGTGATGAACGCGAGCGGGTTGCGGCGGAACAGCCAGATGCCTTGACGGAACCAGACATAGCCCGTCTTCGCGGGGACTTCGATCAGTTGCATGCGGATTGGGTCTCGGGAAGCACGGGCGTATGCGCGATACGCTCACGCAGGATGCGTTCGAAATGGCCCGGGTCGTGCGGCTTGAGCATCTCGGCCGCGCGGGGCAGGTAGAAGTCGTACAGGCGCGACACCCAGAAGCGGTACGCGCCGGCGCGCAGCATGTCGCCCCAGTGGCGGCGCTCCTCGGCGGTGAACGGCCGGACGGTCTGGTACGCGCGCAGCAGCGCGTCCGCGCGCGCGTCGTCGAGCACGCCAGTCGCGAGGTCGACGCACCAGTCGTTGACGGTCACCGCGACGTCGAACAGCCACTTGTCGCAGCCCGCGAAATAGAAGTCGAAGAAGCCGCCGAGCCGCACGCTGTGGCCCGTGCCGGGCGCCGCGTGCGCGAACATCGCGTTGTCGCGGAACAGGTCGCAGTGGCACGGCCCGCCGGGCAGCGCCGCGTAGTCGGCGGAGGCGAAGAAGCGCGTCTGGTGCGCGAGCTCGCTTTCGAGCAGCGCGAGCCGGTCGGCGTCCACGAACGGCGCGATCGTCGGCACGTTCTCCTGCCACCACGGCAGGCTGCGCAGGTTCGGCTGGGTGCGCGGGTAGTCGCGGCCGGCCAGGTGCATGCGCGCGAGCATCTGCCCCGCCTCGATGCAGTGCTCGACGCCGGGCGCCAGCTCGGTCGCGCCGTCGAGCTTCGTGACGATCGCGGCCGGCTTGCCGTGCAGCTCGCCGAACAGCGTGCCGTCGTCGCGCGGCACCGGGTCCGGCACCGGTACGCCGTGGCCGGCCAGGTGGCGCATCAGGTCGAGATAGAACGGCAGCTGTTCGGCCGTGAGCTTTTCGAAGATCGTGAGGACGTATTCGCCGCGCGTCGTCGTCAGGAAGAAATTGCTGTTCTCGATGCCGGACGAAATGCCACGGAACGCGACGACGTCGCCCAGCGCGTAGTGGCGCATCCAGTGCGCGAGATCGGTGTCGGAAACAGCGGTGAAAACGGCCATGCGAGATGCGTCGAGTCAGGTTGGCGGGCACGCGGGCGCATGCGTCGCGGAAAAGGAGATGCGGGGAGAGCCGTGTGCGCCGCGGCCGGTGCCGGCGCGGCGCGGGCAATGCGTCAGTAGCGCAGGTTGACCGACGGCAGGCGCGTGATCGGAATGCTCGCGTCGTGCGGCTTCGGCGACGTGTCCGGCGACGCGCTCATCTGGTAGCGGGTGCCGAAGTTCGACTTCACGTCGATCTCGACCGGCTTGCCGCGATCGCGGTACTCGGTGACTTCCGTGCCGTTCTTGCTTTTTTCGTGGAAGCTCGGCGTGCGGCGGATGTCGCTGAAATCGACCTTGGAGGTGACTTCGGCGCCGGGCCGGTTGATCTTCCGGAGATCCGGCAGGCCGGCGGCTTCGTTGGCATCGGCCTGGGCCTGTGCGTCGGCGCTCGGCGTGCCGCCGGCGGCGTAGGCGACGCTGGCGGCGGCAAACGCGGCGGCAGCGGCGACGAGAATGAGCGGCTTCATTGTGACTCTCCCAATTAACCGTTCGATTTTAGCAAATACTGCGCGCCTTCCGGCTGCCGCGCGCGCGGGGCGCGACCATCAGCCCGGCAAGGTTCCGTGGTAATGTCGGTCGATCAGACGAGGTGATGAAAATGAAGAACGATTTGAGCCGCAGACACCGGATGCTGACCCCGGAAAGCCCGCCGGTCGAAGCATTCGACGACGCAATCGGCGCGGTCGCGCGGCTGTCCGCGATCTACGAAGCCAACGCCGGTTTCCTGCGCGATGCATTCGCGCGCTATCGCCGCCACGAGCCGATCACCGAGCACGTGCGCGCGTGCTATCCGTTCGTGCGCGTGCGCACCGACGTCAACACGCACGTCGATTCGCGCCGTTCGTACGGCTTCGTCGCGGGCCCGGGCGTGTTCGAGACGACGGTGACCCGGCCGGATCTTTTCTCGAACTACTATCGCGAGCAGCTGCGCCTGCTCGCGAAGAACCACCAGGTCAAGATCGAGGTCGGCGTGTCGTCGCAGCCGATTCCGATTCATTTCGCGTTTCCGGAAGGCATCCACCTCGAAGGCGAACTCGATCGCGACAGCCTGCTCGCAATGCGCGACGTGTTCGATACGCCCGACCTGTCGTACCTCGACGACCGCATCGTCAACGGCACGTTCGAGCCGGCGCCGGGCGAGCCGCACCCGCTCGCGCTGTTCACGGCCGCGCGAGTCGATTTCTCGCTGCACCGGCTGCGCCACTACACCGCGACGTCGCCCACGCACTTCCAGAACTACGTGCTGTACACGAACTACCAGTTCTACATCGACGAGTTCGTGAAGCTCGGCCGCATGATGATGACGGAGAGCGACGATCCCGAGGTGCGCGCGTACCGCAGCGAATACAGCGCGTTCGTCGAGCCGGGCGACGTCGTCACGTACAACGAGAATCTCGGTGGCGAGCCGTCGGAAGGCTCGGCGCCGCCGCGCCTGCCGCAGATGCCCGCGTACCACCTGAAGCGCGCGGACGGCAGCGGGATCACGATGGTCAACATCGGCGTCGGGCCGTCGAATGCAAAGACGATCACCGACCACATCGCGGTGCTGCGCCCGCACGCGTGGGTGATGCTCGGCCACTGCGCGGGCCTGCGCAACACGCAGCGCCTCGGCGACTACGTGCTCGCGCACGGCTATGTGCGCGAGGATCACGTGCTGGACGCCGACCTGCCGCTGTGGGTGCCGATCCCGGCGCTCGCCGAAGTGCAGCTGGCGCTCGAGCGCGCGGTCGCGGATGTCACGCGGCTCGACGGCACGGAGCTGAAGCGCGTGATGCGCACCGGCACGGTCGCGAGCGTCGACAACCGCAACTGGGAGCTGCGCGATCATCGCGAGCCGGTGCAGCGGCTGTCGCAGAGCCGCGCGATCGCGCTCGACATGGAGAGCGCGACGATCGCCGCGAACGGCTTCCGCTTCCGCGTGCCGTACGGCACGCTGCTATGCGTGTCGGACAAGCCGCTGCATGGCGAACTGAAACTGCCGGGCATGGCCGATCAGTTCTATCGCGCGCAGGTCGACCAGCATCTGCAGATCGGCGTGAAGGCGATGGAGATCCTGCGAACCAACGGGCTCGACAAGCTGCATAGTCGGAAGCTGCGGAGCTTCGCGGAAGTGGCGTTCCAGTAAAGCGCGCGGCCCGAGGGGATGTCGATGCCCCGCCGGGCTTCACGGCGGCCGGCGCGCGCACGCGGTCCGGCCGCGTGCCTGCGCCACCTGCCGGACCGCGTTGACGCTCGCCGCGACCGCATCGCGGCCTTCGTGGCCGGGCGCAATCTGCTGATCGGCCGCTGCCCACTGCGTCCCGGCGCCACGCGAGCCACCAGCCGCCCGCAGCCGAGATCTGGCGATTTTACTATTTGTAATCCTTATCATCAGGAATAGGCTCTCATGCGCGGCGTTACCCGACGCCTGCACCAAGGATCGACGAACAGTCGAATCCGATTGATTCCCATCATATTGAGAGCAGACATACCCGATGAAAATCAAAATCCTGCTGGCTTCCCTGATGCTTACCTCGTCCCTGTCGGCCATGGCCCAATGCGCGGTGATCGGACCGTCCAAGAACCCTTGTGGGCTGGTCGCGGTAATCGGCCCTACCAAGTGTGTGTGCACGTTGCCGGGCAAGTGATGAACCAGGCGCGCCCGCCGATGGGCGCGCCTCACCCGCGATTGGATCGCGACGGGGAAACAAATACTTCAACAGCGGGAGGGAGACCCTCTCTGCTGCGCAAAGCCGGGCGGGACGCCCGCAGCCTCGGGACACCCCGCTCAGGACACGGTCGGGCCGGAAGCGGGCAGTCAGCATCTCGGGGATTTCATCCTTGATCAGCCGCGCCGTTCCTTGAGTTTTCTCGGTTCCTCGTCAGCGACCGCCACGGTCTCCGCATTGGGCGACGCCATGAAGGCGTGCCCGGACACACCGGGATCCGCGGGAACGCGGAATGATCGTTTGGAAGCGTCGACCGTATTCGTCCGTGTCGCCGCTGGCAGCATCGGCGCGGCCGCCGCGCCGCCGAACGCGACAAGGCCGCCCGGCGCCGAAGCGCGCGGGCGGCCTTGTCTGTCGGTCGAACGTGCCGTTTCGCTCAGCACTCGCCCTTCTTCGCATGTCCCGGCGGGCAGTGATAGCCACCGTGGCCGCGATGGCGCCGGTGGTCTTCCCACTCGCGGCGCTCCCAGTAGCGGTGGCCGTCCCAGTAGCGGTCGCCGTGCCAGCCGATCACGACCGCGGGCGCTGGCGCGACCACGACGGGCGCAGGTGCGACGACGACCGGGGCGGGCGTGCCGATGTTCACGTCGACGTTCACGGCATGGGCGATGCCGGACAGCGAGATGCCGAGACCTGCGAGGGCGGCGGCGAGCAGCGAGCGTTTCATGTTGTTTTCCCGAATGGTGTGGAGATCGCGGCGCGACGAAGCGGATCGCCGGAGGCAGCGGACCTGTTCCGCTCCGCCATGCGCACCGTTAGACCGCAGTGTGCCGTTGCGCGGCGGGAAAAGCGAACGGGTTCTGTTACCGCAGATTGGCGGTGCGGCGCCCACGCAGGGCCGGGCGGGATGGGGTGATTTGACAATGGCGCGCCGCGATGCTGCATTTGCTGTGGCGCAGCATGCGGCGAACGGCCGCCGGATTTGACGTTCTCGAGTCGGCCGGTTTCGCGTGGCGTTACAAAATGAAGCAAATTGCACGCTGCCGGACACGGCGTTCCGGCGGCGTGTGTCCGGCGAGCCCCGGTGGCGAGGCTCGGGCCGGGCCATTTACAGATAGAACATCCGGTCCTCTTCCGGGCGCGGCGGATGCGATTCGTCGCCTTCCTCCTCGCCTTGGTCCTCATAGAACGCGAGCACTGCGTCGAGCACCTGGTCGGGATCGTCGATCACCTGCATCAGGTCCATGTCTTCCGCATTGATGAGGCCGTTCGGAATCAGCTGATCGCGGAACCACTGCAGCAACCCCTGCCAGAACGTGCTGCCGACGAGGATGATCGGCACGAGGCGCGACTTCTTCGTCTGGATCAGCGTGAGCACTTCCGACAGCTCGTCGAGCGTGCCGAAGCCGCCCGGCATCACGATCACCGCATCGGAGTTCTTCACGAACGTGACCTTGCGCGTGAAGAAGTGGCGGAAGCGCAGCGAGATGTCCTGGTAGTGGTTGCCGGCCTGCTCGTGCGGCAGCTCGATGTTCAGGCCGACCGACGGCGCCTTGCCGGCGTGCGCGCCCTTGTTCGCGGCTTCCATGATGCCGGGGCCGCCGCCGGAGATCACCGCGAAGCCGGCGTCGGACAGCTTGCGCGCGATCTGTACCGCGAGCTTGTAGTGCGGCGTATCCGGTTTGAGACGGGCAGAACCGTAGATGCTGACGGCAGGGCGGATCTCCGACAGGTACTCGGTCGCCTCGATAAACTCTGCCATAATCGTGAACATCTGCCACGATGCGCGCGCCTTCTTGGCCGTCGCGCGTTCTTGATCTGCGAGCGAACGCAGACTCGGAATCACTTTTCTCTTGTTCATAATGCCTGAAGAACGAAATCTGGAAGGTAAGACCCTGCTATTGGTTGACGGTTCGAGCTATCTGTATCGGGCTTACCATGCGATGCCTGATTTGCGTGGCCCTGGCGGGGAGCCGACCGGAGCGCTCTACGGAATCATCAACATGCTGCGCCGTATGCGCAAGGAAGTCAGTGCAGAGTATAGCGCTTGCGTGTTCGATGCAAAGGGCAAGACGTTCCGCGACGACCTCTATGCCGACTATAAGGCAAACCGGCCTTCGATGCCGCCCGATCTCGCATTGCAGGTCGAGCCGATCCACGGCGCGGTGCGCGCGCTCGGCTGGCCGCTGTTGATGGTCGAAGGCGTCGAGGCCGACGACGTGATCGGCACGCTCGCACGCGAAGCCGAGCGGCACGGGATGAAGGTGGTCGTGTCGACGGGCGACAAGGATCTCGCGCAGCTCGTCACCGACCACGTCACGCTCGTCAACACGATGACCAACGAGACGCTCGATCGCGACGGCGTGATCGCGAAGTTCGGCGTGCCGCCGGAGCGGATCGTCGACTACCTGACGCTGATCGGCGATACGGTCGACAACGTGCCGGGCGTCGAGAAGTGCGGCCCGAAGACGGCCGTAAAGTGGCTCACGCAATACGACAGCCTCGACGGCGTCGTCGCGCATGCGGGCGAGATCAAGGGTGTGGTCGGCGACAACCTGCGCCGCGCGCTCGACTTCCTGCCGCTCGGCCGCAAGCTCGTGACGGTCGAGACCGCATGCGATCTCGCGCCGCATCTCGAATCGATCGAGGCGACGCTCGCGACCGACGGCGAGGCACGCGACCTGCTGCGCGACATCTTCGCGCGCTACGGTTTCAAGACGTGGCTGCGCGAGATCGACAGCGCGCCGGCCGAAGGCAACGGCATCGACGCGCCGGACGGCGAGCCCGCGCCCGTGGTCGAAGCGAACGTCGCACGCGAATACGACACGATCCAGACCTGGGCGCAGTTCGATGCATGGTTCGCGAAGATCCACGCGGCCGCGCTGACCGCGTTCGACACGGAAACGACGTCGCTCGACCCGATGGCCGCGCGGCTCGTCGGCCTGTCGTTCTCGGTCGAGCCCGGCAAGGCCGCCTATCTGCCGGTCGCGCATCGCGGCCCCGACATGCCCGAGCAGCTGCCGCTCGACGAGGTGCTCGCGCGCCTCAAGCCGTGGCTCGAATCGGCCGACCGCAAGAAGGTCGGCCAGCACCTGAAATACGACGCGCAGGTGCTCGCGAACTACGGGATCGAGCTGAACGGCATCGAGCACGACACGCTGCTCGAATCGTACGTGCTCGAATCGCATCGCACACATGACATGGACAGCCTCGCGCTGCGTCATCTGGGCGTCAAGACGATCAAGTACGAAGACGTGGCGGGCAAGGGCGCGAAGCAGATCGGCTTCGACGAAGTCGCGCTCGCGCAGGCCGCCGAATACGCGGCCGAAGATGCGGACGTCACGCTGCAGCTCCATCACGCGCTGTATCCGCAGGTTGCGCGCGAGCCGGGCCTCGAGCGCGTGTATCGCGAGATCGAGATGCCGGTGTCGCGCGTGCTGCGCAAGATGGAGCGCACGGGCGTGCTGATCGACGACGCGCGCCTGGAAGCGCAGAGCAGCGAGATCGCGAGGCGGCTCGTCGATCTCGAAGCGCAGGCGTACGAGCTGGCCGGCGGCGAGTTCAACCTCGGATCACCGAAGCAGATCGGCCAGATCTTCTTCGAGAAGCTGCAGCTGCCGGTCGTCAAGAAGACGCCGAGCGGCGCGCCGTCGACCGACGAGGAGGTGCTGCAGAAGCTGGCCGAGGACTACCCGCTGCCGAAGCTGCTGCTCGAGCATCGCGGGCTGTCGAAGCTGAAATCGACCTATACCGACAAGCTGCCGCGGATGGTGAACCCGGAAACCGGCCGCGTGCACACGAACTATGCGCAGGCCGTCGCGGTGACGGGCCGCCTGGCGTCGAACGACCCCAATCTTCAGAACATTCCGGTGCGCACGGCCGAAGGCCGGCGGATCCGCGAGGCGTTCATCGCACCGCCCGGCCACCGCATCATGTCGGCCGATTATTCGCAGATCGAACTGCGGATCATGGCGCACATTTCGGGCGACGCGTCGCTGCTGCGCGCGTTCTCGCAAGGCGAGGACATTCATCGCGCGACGGCCGCCGAGGTGTTCGGCGTGACGCCGCTGGAGGTCAATGCCGACCAGCGCCGGATCGCGAAGGTGATCAACTTCGGGCTGATCTACGGGATGAGCGCGTTCGGCCTCGCATCGAACCTCGGCATCACGCGCGATGCGGCGAAGCTGTACATCGACCGGTATTTCGCGCGCTACCCGGGCGTCGCGCAGTACATGGAAGACACGCGCGCGGCCGCGAAGGAGAAGGGCTACGTCGAAACCGTTTTCGGCCGCCGCCTGTGGCTGCCGGAAATCAACGGCGGCAACGGCCCGCGCCGCCAGGCGGCGGA
This sequence comes from Burkholderia stagnalis, assembly GCF_039848545.1. Lineage (NCBI taxonomy): Bacteria > Pseudomonadati > Pseudomonadota > Betaproteobacteria > Burkholderiales > Burkholderiaceae > Burkholderia > Burkholderia stagnalis. The sequence continues at coordinate 1,935,568 of NZ_CP156686.1, read as the reverse complement.
ACGCGCGGCGATCAATGCACCGATGCAGGGCACCGCGGCCGACCTGATCAAGCTGTCGATGATCGCGGTGGACGAATGGCTGACGCGCGACGGCCTTGCGTCGCGGATGATCATGCAGGTGCACGACGAACTGGTGCTCGAGGTGCCCGACGCCGAGCTGCCGCGCGTGCGCGAAAAGCTGCCGGAAATGATGTGCGGCGTCGCGAAGCTGAAGGTGCCGCTCGTCGCCGAGGTCGGTGCGGGCGCGAACTGGGAAGAGGCTCACTGACCGGCGCCGATACGCGCCCCTTGTGACCTGCGACATATTGTTGCAGCGATGTCACTTATCGACAGGGTTTGCTTGTCGTCAAGGTGCAAGCTCCCGGACAATGCATGTCACACATGGCATGTATTGATGGCGAAGCGCGGCGCGCTTCGCTGCTCCGGGGGCGGACTCATCGATGTCGTTCGAACTACGCATCGATGATGTTCGAACTGGTTCGCCACGAAGTGCGCGGCTGCGCGACCTATCGCGCGGCTGCAGCCAGTTTTGAATCGCAAGGGGGTATCAGATGCATCGGATCATCATCGTAGGCGGGGGCGCGGGCGGCCTGGAGTTGGCGACACGGCTCGGCGATCGATACGGCGCGCGCGGCAAGCGTCCGGCGCGTGCACTCGTCACGCTCGTCGACCGCAATCCGACGCATATCTGGAAACCGCTGCTGCATGAGGTTGCCGCCGGCAGCATGGATCCGTTCACGCAGGAACTCGAATATGCCGCGCAGGCGCGCTGGCACGGCTTCGAATTTCAGCAGGGCGAACTGACGGCCCTCGACCGTGCCGCGAAGCGGATCACGCTGTCGCCCGTCAACGACAGCGACGGCGCGGAGCTGCTGCCGGAGCGCACGCTCGACTACGACACGCTGGTGATCGCGATCGGCAGCACGACGCATTTCTTCGGCGTGCAGGGTGCGCAGGAAAACGCGATCGCGCTCGATACCGTCGCGGAGGCCGAGCGCTTCCGCAAGCGGCTGATCGCCGCGTGCATGCGCGCCGAGCACCAGAACCCCGCGCCGGCGGATGCATCGGCAGCGGGCGAGCCGCGCATCCAGGTGGCGATCGTCGGCGGCGGCGCGACCGGCGTCGAGCTGTCCGCAGAACTTCGCAATACCGCGCAGGTGCTGTCGGCCTACGGCCTGCACAAGCTCGACCCGCGGCACGACGTCGGCATCGTGCTGATCGAGTCCGGCCCGCGCATTCTGCCGGCGCTGCAGGAGCGCGTGTCGTCCGCGACGGCCGAGCTGCTCGAGAAGCTCGGCGTGCGGCTGCTGCTCGGCGAGCGCGTGACCGAGGTGGCGCCGGGCGTGGTCCGCACCGCGAGCGGCAAGGCGGTGCGCGCCGACCTGACCGTCTGGGCGGCCGGCATCAAGGCGCCGTCCGTGCTCGCAAAGCTCGACGGCCTCGATGTCAACAAGCTCGGCCAGCTCGACGTGCGCCGCACGTTGCAGACGGTCAACGACGACAACGTATTCGCACTCGGCGACTGTGCGGCATGCGCGTGGCCCGGCAACGAGCGCAACGTGCCGCCGCGCGCGCAGGCCGCGCACCAGCAGGCGAATTTCCTGCTGAAGGCGCTCGCGTGCAGGCTGGACGGTCAGCCGCTGCCCGAGTTCACGTATCGCGATCTCGGTTCGCTCGTGTCGCTCGGCCACTTCAGCGCGGTGGGCAACCTGATGGGCGGGCTGATCGGCGGCAGCATGCTGATCGAAGGCCTGTTCGCGCGCTTCATGTACATGTCGCTGTACCGGCTGCACGTCGCGGCGCTGCACGGCTATCCGCGGATGGTGCTCGACACCGTCGCGCACTGGCTGCGGCGCACGACGCTGCCGCGCGTGAAGCTGCACTGACGGCGCGAACACGCACTCAAGGCGGGCGGGGAATGCGCGACGAGCGGATTCCCCGCCCGTTGCATTTCGGGCGGGTGCACCGCAGCGGGCGCCGGCCGAGTGCTGGCGGCACGCGCCGGGCCAGCGAATCTTCGTGGTTGCGCGCGCACATGGTTGACGCGCGGGCGGATTATTGTGCATCGTGTGCGGGTTACCGCTTGCGGCGGCGTGCCTACCGTCCGCAACATCAGCGCCGCGCACCGCAAGCGACGCTCAATCGAGGAGTGCATTCATGTTGAAACCCGAAGTCGACAGCCTGGTTCCCCATGTTCCGTTCTCGCGCCGCAAGTTCATGCAGGCCGCGTTGGGCAGCACCTTCGCGGCCGCTGTGCTGCCCGTGTCGGCACAGACGATCGCGACCGACAGCGCCGGGCTGGACGTCGACACCGTCGAGATCCGCTCGGGCGACGCGAGCGTACCGGCTTATCGCGCGCAACCGAAGGACAAGACCAATCTGCCGGTGGTGATCGTGATTCACGAGATCTTCGCCGTGCACGCGCACATCGCCGACATCTGCCGCCGCTTCGCGAAGCTCGGCTATCTGGCGATCGCCCCCGACCTGTTCGCGCGGCAGGGCGACGTGTCGAAGTATCAGACGATCCAGGATCTGGTCGCGAACGTGGTCAGCAAGGTGCCGGATCGGCAGGTTTCCGAGGATCTCGATGCAACGGTTGCGTGGGCCGGCAAGAACGGCGGCGACCTGAGCCGTCTCGGTGTGGTCGGCTTCTGCTGGGGCGGGCGCCAGTCGTGGCTGTATGCGGAGCACAACCCGCACGTGCGTGCGGCAGTCGCATGGTACGGGTTCGTCGAGGGCACGACCGACGAGATGACACCGTTCAACCCCGTCGACCACGCCGACACGCTGAAGGTGCCGGTGCTCGGCCTGTATGGTGCGAAGGACGCGAACATCACGCAGGCGTCGCTCGCGGCCATGCGCGAGCGCATCGCGAAGAGCGACTCGAAGCTGGCGCGCGAATCGCAGATCGTCGTCTACGACGATGCAGGCCACGCGTTCTTCGCCGATTACCGCCCGAGCTACGTGAAGGGGGATGCCGAGGATAGCTGGAAGCGCGCGCTCGCGTGGTTCCATCGCTACGGCGTGATGTGAGCGGCGCGGCGGCGCGTGACGCCGCCGCGCGGGTGACGGACGCTTACGGGTTGGGGCCGGTGGCGACCGGTCGCGACGGATCGGCGCACCACTCGCTCCACGAGCCGGGGTAGAGCGATGCGCCGTGCAGCCCCGCGATCTCCATCGCAAGGGCGTTGTGGCACGCGGTCACGCCGGAGCCGCACTGCAGGATCACGCGATTCGGCTCGGTGCCGGCCAGCAGCGTCGAGAACGTCTCGCGCAGTTCATGGCCGGTCTTGAAGCGGCCGTCGGCGCCCAGGTTGTCCTTGAAGAAACGGTTGAGCGCGCCGGGGATGTGCCCGCCCACCGGATCGATCGTCTCGTTTTCGCCGCGATAGCGATCGGCGGCACGCGCGTCGATCACGGTACGCGTGCGGGCCGTGAGGTTCGCGAGCACGGCCTGCGCGTCGACGGTCGATTCGAGCGGCGCCTGCGCGCGGAAGTCGCCGCGCGAAGGGTGCTGCGTCTCGATCGTCAGCGGCTGTCCGGCCGCTTCCCATGCCTGCAGGCCGCCGTCGAGCACGGCGATCGAATCGTGCCCGAGCCAGCGCAGCAGCCACCATAGCCGCGCTGCATACGCGCCGCCTTGCGCGTCATACGCGACGGCCTGCTGGCCCTGCCTGAGCCCGCGATCGGCGAGCGTCGCGACGAGCGCGTCGCGCGACGGCAGCGGGTGACGGCCGTTGGTGCCGGTCTTGCGGCCCGACAGGTCGCGGTCGAGATGCAGGTACTGCGCGCCCGGAATGTGCCCGGCCGCATACGCCGCTTCGCCCGCGCCCGTATCGGCGAGATCGAAGCGGCAGTCGAACACGACGACGCTGGCGGGCGCGGCGGCGAGGCGCTCGGCAAGGTTGGCCGCGGAGATGAGCGTGGTGTAATGAGTATGTGGCATGACGGCTCCTGATTGAGCAAACGGCCTGATGGTCTAAGTCTAAACAAAAAAAGACGGGCCGAAGCCCGTCTTTTCCTCATGCATCGTGATGCCGAAAGCGCATGCCGGCGTCAAAGGTCGCCCAGGTGGCGGCGCAGGAACTCGTGGAAGTGCTGCATGCCGTCTTCCATCGGGCTCTGGTACGGGCCGACCTGCGATTCGCCGCGATCCATCAGCGCGCGGCGGCCGGCGTCCATGCGCATCGCGATCTCGTCGTCCTCGATGGCTGTTTCCATGTATGCGGCGCGTTCCGCCTCGACGAAATCGCGCTCGAACAGCGCGATTTCCTCAGGATAATAGAACTCGACGATGTTGGTCGTCTTCTGCGGCCCGCGCGGAATCAGCCATGACACGACCAGTACGTGCGGATACCACTCGATCATCAGGCCAGGGTAGTAGACCATCCAGATCGCGCCGAACTCCGGCGGCACGCCGTTGCGGAACTTCAGCACCTGCTCGTGCCACTTCTGGTAGGTCGCGCTGCCCGGCTTCGCGAGCGCGTTGTGCACGCCGACCGTCTGTACGCTGTACCAGTCGCCGAACTCCCACTTGAGATCGTCGCAGGACACGAAGTTGCCGAGGCCCGGGTGGAACGGGACGACGTGGTAATCCTCGAGGTAGACCTCGATGAACGTCTTCCAGTTGTAGTCGCACTCGTGGACTTCGACGTGATCGAACTGGTACTCGGAGAAATCGAAGTGGTGCTTCGTGCCCAGGTTCGCGAGATCGCGCGCGACATTGCGGCCTGCCGCCTCGAACAGCAGCCCCTGCCAGTTCTGCAGCGGGGATTTGCCGAGGTTCAGGCAGGGCTTGTCGGGGAAGTGCGGCGCGCCGAGCAGCTGGCCTTCCAGATCGTACGTCCAGCGGTGCAGCGGGCACACGATGTTCTGCGTGTGGCCGCGCCCGTTCAGCATGATCGCCTGCCGGTGACGGCACACGTTCGACAGCAGTTCGATCTGGTTCGCCGGGTTGCGCACCAGCACGCGGCCTTCCTGCTCGGACGGCAACGCGAAATAATCCCCCGCCTCGGGCACCATCAATTCGTGCCCGACGTAGCGAGGTCCTTTCTTGAAGAGTGTTTCGATTTCGCGCGCTAGCAGCGCCTCATCGAAGTATGCAGTGACTGGAAGCTGGCTGTGAGCCGACTTCAACTGAAGCGCATCGCTCAGATTGGACATTCCCACTCCCGGTGATAGCGTGAAAGCAGTGAACAACCCAACCATCGAAAAATCGATTTAGGGAAACGGAGAATTATACCCGGTTCCCTCGGCGAGGCCAGTATTAAGTGCCTGATTTGTGTCAATTTTTTGTGCGCCGAGGCCTCGCGGGCGCACAATGTGCGTCACAGGTGGGGCCGGAGCGTGCGTCTGGCGCACCAAGTCGGCAGGTCGGAAATTTCTCTTTTGCCGTAGAATGTCCGACTTGTTTTGAAATTTGACACCTCGTCCATGGCGAAAACCGCATCCCCAGGCGCCACGCCGCCCGGCAATGGCGCCGAAGCGTTGCCGGACAATTACGAGATGGCGCTCGCGGAGCTCGAGGCGCTGGTTGCCCGGATGGAGGGCGGCGCGCTGAGCCTCGAGGATTCGCTCGCGGCATACCGCCGTGGGGCGGCACTCGTTGCGTTTTGCCAACAGCAGCTCGAGAAAGTGGAGCAGCAGGTGCGCGTGCTCGACGGCGCGACCCTGAAGCCGCTTTCGGCCGGCGCGGCCGCCACGGACGGCGAAGACGACGATCTATGACATTCGAACAATGGATGCGGTCTGTGCTTGACCGCGTCGAGGATGCACTCGGCCACTACCTGCCGGCCGAAACTGTGGTGCCCACGCAACTCCACGAAGCGATGCGCTACGCAGTCCTCGGGGGCGGCAAGCGCGTGCGCCCGCTGCTGTGCCATGCAGCGGGCGAACTGACCGGCGCGACGGAGGCGGCACGCAATGCGGCGGCGGCGGCGCTGGAGATGATCCACGTCTATTCGCTCGTGCATGACGACATGCCGTGCATGGATGACGACGCGCTGCGGCGCGGCAAGCCGACCGTGCACGTGCAGTACGACGAGCCGACCGCGCTGCTGGTCGGCGACGCGCTGCAGTCGCAGGCGTTCGTCGCGCTGACGGATTCCGCCGCGCTGGCGCCGGTGCAGCAGGCCGCGCTCGTGCGCGAACTGGCGCTGGCGAGCGGCTCGATCGGCATGGCCGGCGGGCAGGCGATCGATCTGGCGAGCGTCGGCCTGAAGCTGACGCGCGAGCAGCTCGAGACGATGCACCGGATGAAGACGGGGGCGCTGCTGCGCGCCGCCGTGCGCATGGGCGCGCTGGCGGGCGAGACGCCGTCCGCGGACACGATGGCCGCGCTCGACGTTTATGCGGGCGCGGTGGGCCTGGCCTTCCAGGTCGTCGACGACATTCTCGACGTGACGACCGATTCGGCGACGCTCGGCAAGACGGCCGGCAAGGACGCGGCGAACGACAAGCCGACCTACGTGTCGATCCTCGGCCTCGACGCGTCGCGCGAACTGGCCGCCCAGCTGCGCGCCGATGCGCACGCTGCGCTGCAACCCTTCGGCGCGCGCGCCCAGCGTCTCGCCGAACTTGCCGACCTGGTGGTGAACCGGGTCAGCTGACGCGAAAGCCCGCCGCCGCGCACACGCTACGGTGCGTGCAACAGAATGCGGGCGCGTTTGATTTCCTACAATGGAACGACGATGTACGACTTGCTGAAAACTATCGACGATCCGGCCGATCTGCGCCGCCTTGATCGTCGCCAACTGCAACCGCTCGCCGACGAGCTGCGTTCGTTCGTGCTCGACAGCGTGTCGAAGACGGGCGGCCATTTGTCGTCCAACCTCGGGACGGTCGAGCTGACGATCGCGTTGCACTACGTGTTCAACACGCCGAACGACCGCATCGTCTGGGACGTGGGCCACCAGACCTATCCGCACAAGATCCTGACGGGCCGCCGCGACCAGATGCACACGCTGCGTCAGTACGACGGCATCTCGGGCTTTCCGCGCCGCTCCGAATCGGAGTACGACACGTTCGGTACCGCGCATTCGAGCACGTCGATCTCGGCCGCGCTCGGCATGGCCATCGGCAGCCAGCTGAACGGCGACGACCGCTTCTCGATCGCGGTGATCGGCGATGGCGCGATGACGGCCGGCATGGCGTTCGAAGCGATGAACAACGCCGGCGTGTCCGAGGACGCGAAGCTGCTCGTGATCCTCAACGACAACGACATGTCGATCTCGCCGCCGGTCGGCGCGCTGAACCGCCATCTCGCGCGCCTGATGTCGGGCCGCTTCTACGCGGCCGCGCGCGCGGGCGTCGAGCGTGTGCTGAGCGTTGCGCCGCCGGTGCTCGAACTCGCGCGCAAGCTCGAGGAGCACGCGAAGGGCATGGTCGTGCCGGCCACGCTGTTCGAGGAGTTCGGCTTCAACTACATCGGCCCGATCGACGGTCACGATCTCGATTCGCTGATCCCGACCCTGCAGAACATCAAGGAGCTGCGTGGCCCGCAGTTCCTGCACGTGGTGACGAAGAAAGGCCAGGGCTACAAGCTCGCCGAGGCCGATCCGGTGCTCTACCACGGCCCGGGCAAGTTCAATCCGGCCGAGGGCATCAAGCCGTCGTCCACCCCGGCGAAGAAGACCTACACGCAAGTGTTCGGCGAATGGCTGTGCGACGAGGCGGAACGCGATTCGCGCGTGGTCGGCATCACGCCCGCGATGCGCGAAGGCTCGGGCATGGTCGAATTCGAGAAGCGCTTCAAGGATCGCTATTACGACGTCGGCATCGCCGAGCAGCACGCGGTGACGTTCGCGGGCGGTCTCGCGACCGAAGGCCTGAAGCCGGTCGTCGCGATCTACTCGACGTTCCTGCAGCGCGCATACGACCAGCTGATCCACGACGTCGCGCTGCAGAACCTGCCGGTCGTGTTCGCGATCGACCGCGCGGGCCTCGTCGGCGCCGACGGTGCGACGCACGCGGGCGCGTACGATCTGTCGTTCATGCGCTGTATCCCGAACATGACGATCATGGCGGCGTCCGACGAGGACGAATGCCGCCAGATGCTGCACACCGCGCTGATGCAGCCGAACCCGACCGCGGTGCGCTATCCGCGCGGCGCGGGCACCGGCGTGCCGACGGTGAAGGAATTCACCGAGATTCCGCTGGGCAAGGGCGAGGTGCGTCGCCGCACGTCGCAGCCGGAAGGCAAGCGGGTCGCGATCCTCGCATTCGGCACGATGGTTGCGCCGTCGCTGGCTGCGGCCGAGGAACTCGATGCGACCGTCGCGAACATGCGCTTCGTGAAGCCGGTCGACGCGGCGCTCGTGCGCGAGCTCGCCGAAACGCACGACTTCATCGTCACGGCCGAGGAAGGCTGCGTGATGGGCGGCGCGGGCTCGGCCTGCGTGGAAGCCCTGATGGAGAGTGGGGTTATCCGACCCGTACTACAATTGGGCCTCCCTGACCAGTTCATCGATCACGGTGATCCCGCGAAGCTGCTGTCGCAATGCGGCCTCGACGGCGCGGGCATCGCGAAATCGATTCGCGAACGCTTCCTGAATCCGGCGGCCGACGTCGCCGGTCAGGCCAAGCGCGTCGCGTAAGCCGGCGCCGCCTCCGGGCGGCGCGGCTGCGACTGGCGAAACCGGTCTTCATTGATGCGGAAAACATGGGCCTGCGGGCCCATGTTGCTTTTCCGGCTGCCGCATGACGCGGCGCGCGCGTCGTCGAACGCGCGGCTTACAAGGATTGAACAAGATGAACCAGATGAATCCCGCCTTCGTGATGCCCGACGTGCAGAGCACGGTGGATACCCGTCAGATTCCGATTCAGCGCGTGGGCGTGAAGGCGGTCCGGCATCCGTTGACGGTGCGCACCGAAAGCGGCGACGTGCAGCCGACGGTCGGTGTCTGGAACCTCGACGTCCATCTGCCGGCCGACCAGAAGGGCACGCACATGTCGCGTTTCGTCGCGCTGCTCGAAGAGCACCGCGCGCCACTGACGACCGAGCGGTTCCGCGCGATGCTCGCGGCGATGCTCGAGAAGCTCGAGGCCGAGGCGGGCCGCATCGAGGTCACGTTCCCGTATTTCGTGAACAAGACGGCGCCCGTGTCGGGCGTGCAGAGTCTGCTGGACTACGAAGTAACGCTCGCGGGCGACACCCGCGGCGGTGCGACGCGCCTGTTCATGAAGGTGCTGGTGCCGGTCACGAGCCTGTGCCCGTGCTCGAAGAAGATCTCGCAGTACGGTGCGCACAACCAGCGCTCGCACGTGACGATCGATGCCGAACTGGCGGCGGACGTGCCGGTCGAGGCGCTGATCCGGATGGCCGAGGAAGAGGCGTCCTGCGAGCTGTGGGGCCTGCTGAAGCGCCCGGACGAGAAATTCGTTACCGAGCGCGCATACGAGAATCCGAAGTTCGTCGAGGATCTGGTGCGCGACGTTGCTCAGCGGCTCGATCGCGACGAGCGCATCGTGGCCTACGTGCTCGAGGCCGAGAACTTCGAGTCGATCCACAATCACAGCGCGTATGCGCTGATCGAGCGCGACAAGCGGCACGCCGCGTAACGCAGCGCACGTCCTCGTATCAGCAAAAAGGCCGCTCGAGCGGCCTTTTGTTTGCTGGCAACTTGCAGCGCCGCGCGTGATGCGCGGCGCGGTGTTCGGCCCGGCTCAGCGCGCGAGCGACGCGAGATCCCAGCGCGGCTTCACGGTGAACGCGTAGTCGGCGTTCGCCTGTTCGGGCCAGCGCGCGAGCCGCAATGCGCCCGCGAGCGCGATCATTGCGCCGTTGTCGGTGCAGAGCGCGAGGTCGGGGTAGTGCACGTCGAAGCCGCGCTTGGCCGCGGCGGCCGACAGCGCGGCGCGCAGCTGGCGGTTTGCGCCGACGCCGCCCGCGACCACGAGGCGCTTGAGCCGGGTCTTCTTCAGCGCCGCGAGCGATTTCGCGACGAGCACGTCGACGGCCGCGTCGACGAAGCCGCGTGCGAGGTCGGCCTTCGCGCGTTCGAGTGCGTCGCCCGACAGCTTCGCCGCCTCGAATTTCTTCATCTGCGTCAGCACGGCCGTCTTCAGGCCGCTGAAGCTGAAGTCGAGATCGCCGGAGTGCAGCATCGGGCGCGGCAGCACGACGGCGCCCGGCGTGCCGGTTTCCGCGAGCTTCGACACTTCCGGGCCGCCCGGGTAGCCGAGGCCGATCAGCTTCGCGGTCTTGTCGAACGCTTCGCCGGCCGCGTCGTCGAGTGTTTCGCCGAGCGTCTCGTACACGCCGACATCGGTCACGCGCATCAGCTGCGTATGGCCGCCCGACACGAGCAGCGCGACGAACGGGAACGGCGGCGGTTCCGCGACGAGCAGCGGCGACAGCAGGTGGCCCTCGAGGTGGTGGATGCCGACGGTCGGCTTGTTCCAGGCAAGCGCGAGCGCGTTCGCGATGCTCGCGCCGACGAGCAGCGCGCCGGCGAGCCCCGGGCCCTGCGTGAACGCGATGGCGTCGATGTCCTCGCGCCGCGCGCCGCTCTGTGCGATCACTTCCTCGAGCAGCGGCAGCGCGCGGCGGATGTGGTCGCGCGATGCGAGCTCGGGCACGACGCCGCCGTAGTCGCGGTGCATGGCGATCTGCGAGTGGAGCGCGTGCGCGAGCAGCCCGCGCTGCGTGTCGTAGAGCGCGAGGCCGGTTTCGTCACAGGAGCTTTCGATGCCGAGAACGAGCATGGTATGGGGCGGGGCGTGCCGCGTTGCGGGCTGCGCCGGAATGTCAACGTAACCGAAAAGTATAGCAGGCACGCGCTTCCGGCCGCTGGCGGCGGTGCGGGGCGGTACAATCCGCGCCATGGAAACCTATGACATCGCCGTGATCGGCGCGGGGGCCGCCGGCATGATGAGCGCGGCGGTCGCCGGCCAGCTCGGCCGCCGGGTCGTGCTGGTCGACCACGCGCCGCGCCTCGCCGAGAAGATCCGCATCTCGGGCGGCGGCCGCTGCAACTTCACGAACCTGTACGCCGGCCCGGACAACTACCTGTCGGCCAACCCGCATTTCGCCCGCTCGGCGCTCGCGCGCTATACGCCGCGCGACTTTCTCGCGCTCCTCAAGCGCCATCGCGTGACCTGGCACGAAAAGCACAAGGGCCAGCTGTTCTGCGACCACGGCAGCGACGCGGTCATCGACATGCTGAAGGACGAGTGCGACGCGGGCGGCATCGCGTGGCGCCGGCCGGTCGTCGTCGACGCGGTGCGCCACGCGCCGGCCGACGGCTTCACGCTCGATACGCAGGCGGGCCAGATTGCCGCGCGCGCGCTGATCGTCGCCACCGGCGGCCTGTCGATCCCGAAGATCGGCGCGACCGACTTCGGCTACCGGCTCGCGAAACAGTTCGGCCACAAGCTCGTCGATACGCGGCCCGCGCTCGTGCCGCTCACGTTCGCGCCGCATGACTGGGCGCCGTTCGCGGCGCTGTCCGGCGTGTCGCTCGAGGTGCGCGTGTCGACCGGCGACAAGAAGCGCGGCGGCGAATTCGTCGAGGATCTGCTGCTCACGCACCGTGGGCTGTCGGGGCCCGGCATCCTGCAGATTTCGAGCTACTGGCAGCCCGGCGAGCCGATTCGCGTCGACCTGCTGCCGCAGCGCGACGCGGTGGCCGACCTGCTCGAGGCCAAGCGTGAGTCGAAGCGCCAGGTCGGCTCGCTGCTCGCGGAGTGGGTGCCGTCGCGGCTGGCCCACGTCTGGCTCGACACGCATCGCGTGGCCGCCGACGCGCGGCTGGCCGATCTGCCGGACAAGGCGCTGCGCCAGGTCGGCGAGGCGCTGGCCGGCTGGACGCTGACGCCGAACGGCACCGAGGGCTACAAGAAGGCGGAAGTCACGCGCGGCGGCGTGGATACCCGAGAGCTATCGTCGGCGACGATGATGAGTGCGCGCGTGCCGGGCCTGTTCTTCGTCGGCGAGGCGATGGACGTGACCGGCTGGCTGGGCGGCTACAACTTCCAGTGGGCGTGGGCGTCCGGCGTGGCGGCCGGGCAGGCGGCCGCGGAGTTTGCACGCGGCGCTTGACGCGGTAGTGCCCTTTGTGCAAAGGCTCTGCTATACTCAGTAATCTTTCCCTGCCAACTTTTTTGCGTGTCGGGTCATGACGATCATTCGCGTTAAAGAAAACGAGCCGTTCGAAGTTGCGATGCGTCGCTTCAAGCGCACGATCGAGAAGAACGGTCTGCTGACCGAACTTCGTGCGCGAGAGTTCTACGAGAAGCCGACGGCCGAGCGCAAGCGCAAGAAGGCCGCTGCAGTGAAGCGTCACTACAAGCGTATCCGCAGCCAGACGCTGCCGAAAAAGCTGTACTGAACGATTGAGCGCCGCGCGGTTCGCTGAGCGGCGCACCGGCGGCTCCGTCGCGAGTCGCCGATGCCGGATTCGAGCAACCCGCTTGAGACAGTGTCCCAAGCGGGTTTTTGTGTTGACGCCCACTGGCGGGCGTCGGTTTCACGTTTCCATTTCCGGGTGAAAGATGAGTTTGAAAGAGCAGATCAGCGAAGACATGAAGGCTGCGATGCGCGCGAAGGAAGCCGAGCGCCTTGCGACGATTCGCCTGCTGCTGGCCGCGATCAAGCAGCGTGAGGTCGACGAGCAGATCACGCTCGACGATGCCGCCGTCACGGCCGTGATCGACAAGATGATCAAGCAGCGCAAGGATTCGATCAGCCAGTTCCAGGCCGCGGGTCGCGACGACCTCGTCGCGAAGGAGCAGGCCGAGCTGACGGTGCTGAGCGGTTACATGCCTGCGCAACTGTCGGAGGCCGAGGTGGCCGCCGAAGTGCAGGCCGCGGTTGCGCAAGTCGGCGCAGCCGGCCCGCAGGACATGGGCAAGGTGATGGGCGTGCTGAAGGGCAAGCTCGCCGGCCGCGCCGACATGACCGCCGTTTCCGCGCTCGTCAAGGCTGCGCTCTCGAAGTAAAACCTCCGCGCCCGGTGCGTGCCGATCGCACACACCGGGCCATCGCATGTCTTTTTTCCGTTTGATCCCACGGTGATTCCGCATTCGTTCCTGCAGGATTTGCTGAACCGCGTCGACATCGTCGACGTGGTGGGCCGGTACGTGCAGCTCAAGAAGGGCGGCGCGAACTTCATGGGGCTGTGCCCGTTCCATAACGAGAAAAGCCCGTCGTTCACCGTCAGCCCGACCAAGCAGTTCTATCACTGCTTCGGCTGCGGCGCGCACGGCACGGCGATCGGCTTCCTGATGGAGCATGCGGGGCTGACGTTCCCGGAAGCTGTGCAGGAGCTCGCGCAATCGGTCGGCCTGACCGTGCCGCACGAGCCGTCGCCGATGCGCGGCGGCGGCGGTGGTGGCGGCGGCGACTATCCGGCGCAGCCGTCCGTCTCGAAATCGGTGGCGACGGCGCTGTCCGACGCGATGTCCGCCGCATGCGATTACTACCGCAAGCAACTGCGCGGCGCGCCGACCGCCATCCAGTATCTGAAGAAGCGGGGCCTGACCGGCGAGATCGCGGCCCGTTTCGGCCTCGGCTATGCGCCGGATGGCTGGCAGAACCTCGAGGCCGCGTTCCCCGACTATCGCGACGATGCGCTCGTCGAGTCCGGGCTCGTGATCGTCAGCGAGAAGACCGACGCGCAGGGCGTCGCGCGGCGCTACGACCGCTTCCGCGAGCGGATCATGTTCCCGATCCGCAACGTGAAGGGGCAGGTGATCGGCTTCGGCGGCCGCGTGCTCGGCAGCGGCGAGCCGAAGTATTTGAATTCGCCGGAAACGCCGCTATTTAACAAGGGCAGCGAGCTGTACGGGCTGTTCGAGGCGCGGCTCGCGATTCGCGAGCGCAAGTACGTGCTCGTCGTCGAAGGCTACATGGACGTGGTCGCGCTCGCGCAGCTCGGCTTCCCGAACGCGGTGGCGACGCTCGGCACCGCGTGCACGCCGATTCACGTGCAGAAGCTGATGCGGCAGACCGACACGGTCGTCTTCAGCTTCGACGGCGACGCGGCCGGGCGACGTGCGGCGCGGCGGGCGCTCGAGGCGTGCCTGCCGCACGCGGCGGACAACCGGACGATCCGGTTCCTTTTTCTGCCGACCGAGCACGACCCGGACAGCTACGTGCGCGAATTCGGCGCGGACGCGTTTTCCGCGCAGGTCGAGCGGGCGATGCCGCTGTCGCAGTTCCTGCTGAACGAGGCGATCGCCGGCAAGGCGCTCGATCAGCCGGAAGGCCGGGCGAAGGCGCTGTTCGATGCGAAACCGCTGTTGCAGGCGCTGCCCGCGAACGCGTTGCGTGCGCAGATCATGCACATGATCGCGGATCGGCTCGACATCCCGTTCGACGAGGTCGCGGGGCTGTCCGACGTCGATACGCGAATCGAGGCGCCGCCGCGCCAGGCGCCGGCGCGCAGCGACAGGCGCCGCGTGACGGACAATGAGAAGCGCGCGTTGCGCAACCTCGTGATGCATCCGCGCGTCGCGTCGCTGCTCGACGACGAGCAGATCGCGACGCTGCGGGCGCTGCCGCGCATCGGCGAGCTGTTCGGCGAAGTCGTCGATCATGCGCGCGCGCTGGGCGACGGCGCGGAGTTCAGATTGTTGTCAGATGTGTTGAGGATGTCCTCGAATGCAGCGACTTACGAGGAAATCTTCCGTGAAATTCTGGACTATGATGAAAACGTCCGCGATCTGCTGTTACAGAATCCGGACGACGAGACGGTGCTCGAGCGGCAGCGCGAGCAGGAACGGATTGCAGGGGAGGAGCTTCAGGCGGCGGTGCTCAAGATGCGTTACGACGCATGTTGCGAGCGCCTCGACAGGCTTTCGCGGCAATCCGGTTTCACACCCGAGGAATTGGCTGAATTGACGGAATTGAACCAGCAGCGGGCCGACATGAAGCGTCGGCTCGGGCTGTGAGCGGCCGGGGCGCCAGGAGAGGGTACCTCAGCGTGCTATAATATAAGGTTTCCAGCGGTTTGTTTTCTAAGCAGAGGCGAGATTCGCAATGGCAAAGACGACAGGCGGAAAGAAAGCAGCAGGCAAGGGCTCGACGGAGCCGACCACGAAGGTCACAGCGGCCAAATCTGCTTCTTCCGCCAGGACGGTGTCTTCCGCCACGTCGGCAGCTGCAGGAAAAAGAACCGCGGCCGACGCCGCTCACGCTGCGCCGGTGGAGGCAGCCAGAACACGGGCTGCCGCCAGATCCGCCTCCGGGCCGGCCAAGCCGGCGGCGAAGCGGGTCAGTGCGAAAAGCGCAAGGGACACGGCTGCCGCGGCGGACGAAGCGGCAGTACGTACTACTCATGCACCCACGGTTCAACCGGCTGTCGTCCAGCAGCCGCGAGTCGATTTAGCCGGTACGGCGAACTCCATGACGAAAAAGCTGAACGAAGTATCCGTCGATGACGACGCAAATCAGAGCGACGAGCAGCCTGCTGCGGCAGCGACGGGCAAGGCCAAGGTGCGCGATCGCCGCGCCAAGGAGAAGGCGCTGCTGAAGGAAGCGTTCGCGACGAGCACGCCCGGCACGGCCGAGGAGCTCGAAGAACGCCGCGTGAAGCTGCGCGCACTGATCAAGCTCGGCAAGGAGCGCGGCTTCCTGACGTATGCCGAAATCAACGACCATCTGCCGGACAACTTCACCGAGACGGAAGCGCTCGAAGGCATCATCGGCACGTTCAACGACATGGGCGTGGCGGTTTATGAGCAGGCGCCGGACGCGGAAACGCTGCTTCTGAACGACAATGCGCCGGCGGCTTCGTCGGACGACGAAGTCGAGGAGGAAGCGGAAGTTGCGCTCTCCACCGTCGATTCGGAGTTCGGCCGTACGACCGATCCGGTCCGGATGTACATGCGCGAGATGGGCACGGTCGAGCTGCTCACGCGCGAAGGCGAAATCGAGATCGCGAAGCGGATCGAGGATGGCCTGCGCCACATGGTGATGGCGATTTCCGCGTGCCCGACGACGATCGCCGACATCCTTGCGATGGCCGAGCGCGTCGCGAACGAGGAAAGCCGCGTCGACGAGCTGGTCGACGGCCTGCTCGATCCGAATGCGTCGGATACCGACACCGATGGCTTCTCCGCGAAGGCTGCCGAAGAGATCGAGAACGAGGACGAGGAAGCCGACGAGGGCGAGGAAGAGGAAGAAGAGGACGACGACGACGGCGCCGCGCAGGCGTCGGCCAACGCCGCCCAGCTCGAGGCGCTCAAGCGCGCATCGCTTGAGAAGTTCGCGCTGATCAGCGAATGGTTCGACAAGATGCGCCGTGCGTTCGAGAAGGAAGGCTACAAGTCCAAGGCCTACCTGAAGGCGCAGGAAACGATCCAGACCGAGCTGATGACGATCCGCTTCACCGCGCGTACCGTCGAGCGCCTGTGCGACACGCTGCGTGCGCAGGTGGACGAGGTGCGCCAGGTCGAGCGCCAGATCCTGCACATCGTCGTCGACAAGTGCGGCATGCCGCGTTCGGAGTTCATCGCGCGCTTCCCGGGCAGCGAGACGGATCTCGACTGGGCCGAGAAGGTCACGGCGGAAGGGCATCCGTACAGCGCGGTCCTGTCGCGCAACATCCCGGCGATCCGCGAACAGCAGCAGCGCCTGCTCGACCTGCAGGCGCGCGTCGTGCTGCCGCTGAAGGACCTGAAGGAAACCAACCGCCAGATGGCGGCTGGCGAACTGAAGGCGCGCCAGGCGAAGCGTGAGATGACCGAGGCGAACCTGCGTCTCGTGATCTCGATCGCGAAGAAGTACACGAACCGTGGCCTGCAGTTCCTCGACCTGATCCAGGAAGGCAACATCGGCCTGATGAAGGCCGTGGACAAGTTCGAATACCGTCGCGGCTACAAGTTCTCGACGTATGCGACGTGGTGGATCCGCCAGGCCATCACGCGCTCGATCGCGGACCAGGCGCGCACGATCCGGATTCCGGTTCACATGATCGAGACGATCAACAAGATGAACCGCATCTCGCGGCAGATCCTGCAGGAAACCGGTCTCGAGCCGGATCCGGCAACGCTCGCCGAGAAGATGGAAATGCCGGAAGACAAGATCCGCAAGATCATGAAGATCGCGAAGGAGCCGATTTCGATGGAAACGCCGATCGGTGACGACGACGATTCCCATCTCGGCGACTTCATCGAGGACAACAACACGGTCGCGCCGGCCGATGCCGCGCTGCACGCGAGCATGCGCGATGTCGTGAAGGACGTCCTCGATTCGCTGACGCCGCGCGAGGCGAAGGTGCTGCGGATGCGTTTCGGTATCGAGATGAGCACCGATCACACGCTCGAGGAAGTCGGCAAGCAGTTCGACGTCACGCGTGAGCGGATCCGTCAGATCGAGGCGAAGGCGCTGCGCAAGCTGCGTCACCCGAGCCGTTCCGACAAGCTGAAGTCGTTCCTCGAAGGGAACTGATCTCCAGCGTTCTCTCTGAACGCCGCCGGTATCGATACGGTACCGGTGGCGTTTGTCCCTTTTATTGATACAATGCCGGCCCGGCGTCTCCGCCCGGGTGGCGTGCAGCACGTCTCACTTCTTCAGGGCCTGTAGCTCAGCGGTTAGAGCAGTCGACTCATAATCGATTGGTCGCGGGTTCGAACCCCGCCGGGCCCACCAGACTCCATTTCCGGCTTGTTCCGGAAAATCAAGAAACCCATGATGCCGAAAGGCTTCGTGGGTTTTTTTCTTTCCGAATGGAAAGAATTGCGCTCGGCCGATATTTTTAGAGGTGAGTGTCAAGAAGGATGATGCGGTCCTCGGATATGCTCCGGTCGCACATAAGCTCGAAGTGAGATGCGCTCGAAAGGTAACAAAGGCTACGATAATTCAGTGAATTTGAGCGCATGGGAATAGATGGCGGAGCATCGCCGCCTTTCGGCATCGTGATAATTTAATATTATTAAAATTCCGGGCTAACTATTCATATTAATTGATGCGCCTGCTCGTAAATGGTCTGTTATTCATGAATTGACTTCCCGCGAGCGCGCCGCATGTCGCCAAGCGGCTCATAACCCGGTTGTTTGATTCATGGCAGCATATCGGGTTCGGATGGAGCCGACATGTTATCCGTTGACGATAACTGAAAGCTATTTCGAAGAAATCATCGCTTGAACGACTTTTCCGAACATTGAAAGATGTGCCATCGAGTGTTTGCATGCACTTTGGATCGCACGTCGGTAAATACACGTCATATCGAACGCGTATGAAAATTCATCCGATTCCGCCCCTGCAATGCCTTGTGTTCTTCGATGCAGCCGCACGGCATGGCAACTTCACGCGCGCGGCCGAGGAGCTGAACGTGACGCAAGGCGCGGTGAGCAAGCAGGTGGTCAAGCTGGAGAGCTTCCTCGGCATGCAGCTGTTCGTGCGTGACGCAAAGACGCTTCATCTGACGCGCGCCGGGCAAACCTATGCCGACCGGATTCACGACATGCTCGTCGGCTGCGCCGAGGCCACGGCGCTCGTCATGAAGGAGCCGACGCCCCACAGCATCACGATTGCGTGCGCGTCCGGCACGGCCGGCATGTTCTTGACGGCTGTCATCGCCGATTTCAGCCGCGAGTATCCCAATGTGGCGATCCGGATCCTGGTTCGGGAAGGCGTTTTCAATCTGAATCCCGCGGAATTCGATATCGGCGTTTATTACATCCGCGATGTTCCCCCTCCTGGCATGAGCGGCATCCGCATCATCGAGGAGGAGGTGCGGGCCTATTGCTCGCCGGATTATCTGGGAGGGCGGCGCGTGTTGCCGCTCGAATTGATGAGCGCGACATTGCTGGTCGCGGAGGAGCAGCAGCGTCAATGGATGAGTTGGCGCGACTGGTTTCATTTGTGCGACGGCGAGATCGCATACAAGCCGACGCGTACGATCACGGCCAATAGCTATCCCGTATTGCTGCAGCTTGCGCTGCGAGGCCATGGCGTCCTCCTCGGATGGAACCAGATGATCACGCCGCTGGTTGAAAGCGCCGATCTCGTGCCTGCGTCGGATGCAAGCGCAAGCTTCGGCGGCGCGTACCAGCTGGTCTGGCCCGAGGATCGGCGCGATACGGCAGCCGTGGCGCGATTCCGGGAGTGGTTGCTGCAGCGGATGCGGCAGCGATGAAAATCGTGCATTCCAGGAAGTCAGCCTTGCTGGAAAAAAATTCAGAGTAAATCATCGGGAAAAACCCGTACCATTGGCTGCGCCAGCGATCATTGCCAATGGCGCCAGAACATTAAAATCCGAGGGTAAAATAATATGAGCAGCATTGTTGATGCGGCGGAAAGTAATCGGGACTTTGCCACGCAAGGGCGGGCAAAGGCGGTCATTGCCGTAATCATCGGGAATGGATTCGAGTGGTTCGATTTTATTTCGTATGGCTTCTTTTCCGTAATTATTGCCAAGCTGTTCTTTCCTGCATCGGATGACAACCTGTCCCTGCTGTTGTCCGTTTCCACGATCGGCGTCGGGTTCTTCATGCGGCCGGTGGGCGGCATTGTCCTGGGAGGGATGGCGGACAAATTCGGGCGCCGTGCCACCCTGGTCATCACGATCACGTTGATGACTGTCGGTACGGGCCTGATTGCTTTTGCGCCGACCTACAAGGATGCCGGCATTTTCGCGCCTTTGATGATCGTGTGCGCGCGCCTGCTGCAAGGGTTTTCTGCCGGCGGCGAGATGGGCGGCGCCACCGGATTCCTCAGGGACAACGTGCCTGCCGAGCGGGTGGGCTATTACACCAGCTGGATTCAGGCGAGTATC
The DNA here is from genome assembly GCF_039848545.1 of Burkholderia stagnalis. Classification (NCBI taxonomy): domain Bacteria; kingdom Pseudomonadati; phylum Pseudomonadota; class Betaproteobacteria; order Burkholderiales; family Burkholderiaceae; genus Burkholderia; species Burkholderia stagnalis. The sequence continues at coordinate 1,915,847 of NZ_CP156686.1, read as the reverse complement.
GGCTTTGCGATTATTCTTGCGTCGATTCTTGCGGTGGTGCTCGTCAAGTATCTCAGCCCGGATCAAGTCGAGTCATGGGGGTGGCGCATTCCGTTCCTGATCGGTTTGTGTCTGGGGCCGCTCGGCATCTATATCCGTAACCAGGTGCATGGATCCGCGGAGGAAAATGCGCACATCCGGGAGCGCACGCCGGTGCTCGAGATTGCGCGTCGTTGGAAGGGAAAGACGCTGACGGGGTTCGGGCTGGTGATATTTTGGACCGTTTGTTCGTATGTCCTTCTGTTCTATATCCCGACCTATGCGACGAAGGTGCTGCATTTGCCGGCCTCGACCGGGTTTGTCGCCGTGCTCGTCGGCGCATCGATCGTTCTGTTCGTCACGCCGATCTTCGGTCACCTCTCCGATCGATACGGGCGTCGTCGATTCCTCATGGGGGCGCTGGTCGTCGCCATCGTGGTTGCGTACCCCATGTTCGAGCTGTTGAACACGCAGCCGGGGCTGCATTCGCTGCTGCTATTCCAGATTGTCTTCGGGCTCGTCATCGCCAGCTATGAAGGGCCCATCCTCGCGGCACTGAGCGAGACGTTTCCTCGCCGGATCATCTCGACAGGGATTTCAATTTCATACAACCTGGCCGTCATTACGTTCGGCGGATTTTCCGCGGCGATTCTCACCTGGGCCATCGCGGCAACGCAGAACAATCTCGCTCCCGCGTTTTATGTGATGGGGACGGCGCTCCTCAGTTTTGTCGCAACCGCATGCTGGGCCCCGCACAAAGAGTAAGACAGCCATGTTGCCGGAGCGGTGCATCGTTCCGGATGGACATTTCTATGAATGGAATAAAAAAATGAGCGAACGGAATCCTGAAACATTTCAAGAGCTCCAGGCCAGATTGAAGTCGGTTGTCGAGGCGGCCGAGATTGCACGCAAGAGGGAAGCCGCGGATGCGATCCAGGCAATACGGCAAATCGTCCTTCAGTACGGCATTTCCGCGGAAGACATCTTCGGCCGGGCAAGGCCGAACGGCGGCCGCAGGAAGCGCCGCGGCCCGGTCGCCCCGAAGTATCGCAACCCGGAAACCGGCGTGACGTGGACCGGTCGGGGCAAGCCGCCTCAGTGGATCGCGGGCAGGAACCGCGACCTGTTCCTGATCACTGCATAGCGTCGGCGCGACGCGCGATGGCCGGACGCGCCGAACGTGTCCGGCGCGCGCGTTGCCGGGCGCTCGACTGCGCCCGGCTTGCCGCCGTCGATATCAGTCGCCTCGCCTCGATGGCGCGGCAGGGCGCGCCAGCCCGAGCAGCGCGCGCATGTCCGGGCTCTGATATGCGGCTTCGAATGCGTCCTTGCCCATTGCGTTGATCAGGACGCGCCCCATCACATCGGCCTTGACGTACTCGACAGCCAGCAGGCTGATGACGGGATTGTTCGTGATGACGGCCTCGTCGATTGCGATCGAGTCGAATTCCGCGGTGACCGCGCTCCTTTCGTCGGCCACGACGACGGAGAGGCGGCGCCCCTCCAGCCGCTTTTGCGCACTCGCGCCACACTCCCGCAAGTCGTAGCAATGCGGCCCGTCCAGCGTTTCCGCGCCGTAGATCGCGACGTGAACATCCACCCCCCGCGCGGATGCGGCTTCAAGGCTGTTTCTCAGCAGCGGCAATTCGGCGTCCCAGAGCGCGGCAAACAACGACGTTTGCGCGCTCTCTATCGCGCTTTTGAATGCCTCGACGATCGCTTCCTTGTCGCGTAGCGACCAGACGAGACCGGGTTCGCGCGTTGCCGGCAAGCGTGTCAATTCCTGCTCGATCAGATCGAGATCCTTGTCGACGGTCGAGCGGATGCGGGAAAGCACCTCGCGATAGGGCACGGCTGCATAGAGCACCGGTTCCGAACGATGCAGCAAGACCGCGCCTTTTGCCTCGAGGCGCTGCAGCGTTTCGTAGATCTTGGATGGCGGCACGCCCGAAAGCTTCCCCGCTTCGTGTCCATTGACGGGCGAGCGACGAAGCAGCGCGCAATAGGCCTGCGATTCGTACTGCGAAAACCCGACGCGTATCAATGCCTGAATCAGGTCGCTTGAAATGTTCGTTGTCATGCTCGAAAGACTAGCACGCGACCTGTGGATCGTCTACACTACCGCTGTAGTTGAATATATAACTACCGAGGTAGTTGAATGTGCGGAGATCTTTCACCCTAACGGAGAACGCATCATGCATAAGCTGTATTCGTCCGGCTCGAGCTGGGAAGCGACGATCGGTTATTCGCGGGCAGTGCAGGCCGGCAACACGTTGTATATCTCCGCCACCGCGTCGAGTGGTCCGGATGGCTCGATCGTCGGCGACGACCTGTATACGCAGACGAAGAACATTCTGCAAAAGCTCGGCACCGTACTGGCCGATGCCGGATTCAGCTTCCAGGATGTCGTTCAGAGCCGTCTCTATGTCACCGACATCACCAACTGGAAGGAAGCCGGGCGTGCGCACGGAGAGGTCTACGGGGATATCCGTCCGGCGCTGACGCTGCTGCACGTTGCGCCGTTCGTCGATCCGAAGATCCTGATCGAAATCGAGCTCACGGCCGTGAAGCGCGACGCCGGCGCGTAACCCATCATGAAGACACCGCAGCAGGAACATGATCGAGCTGTCGCCAGGGCGCCTGCGCGCGGGTTGAGTGCCTTTATCGCGACGGCCGCCGGCGCTGCCATCGCGAACAATTACACGCTCCAGCCCGCCCTCCCGGAAATAGCACGGGAATTCCATACCCCGCTCGCGACCACGGGCCTCGTGGCGGGCAGCATGCAGATCGGCTACATGCTCGGCATTCTCCTGCTGGTCCCGGTCGGGGATAAGGTTTCACCGTCACGGCTGGTGTTCCTGCAGTTCGCGGTGCTGACGGTGGCGCTCGGGCTGGCTGCGCTCGCGCCGTCGCTGTATGCGCTGGCGCTGGTGGGCTGCGTGATCGGTGCGATGGCAACGAATGCCGTTCATCTGGCCACCGTTGCGTTTCGAGCCGCCGCGCCGGACGAGCGAGGCAAGGCGGTGGGCACCGTGGGCACCGGCATGTCGGCGGGCATCCTGTTGAGCCGCTTCGTGGGCGGCGCGCTGTCCGAGCGTGCAGGCTGGCGCGCGATGCTCGTGGTGAGCGCCGTCATCGCGCTGGTTCTCGCGGTGCTGACCTATCGACTGCTGCCGGTGGACCAGACGCGCAGCAAGGAACGCTATCGGGAACTGCTCGGCTCCTTGCCGGCATTGGTCCGGCGCTATCCGTTGCTTCGCGAGGGCATGTTCGTCGGAGCATGCTGGTTCTTCGTGTTCAGCATGCTCTGGATCACGCTCGTGGTCGCCGTCGCGGGGCCGCCGCTCGACCTCAACGCCGCGCAGGCCGGCATGTTCGGATTCGCGGGCGCGTTGGGCTTGTTTGCGACGCGCGCGGCCGGCCGGCTGGCCGATCGCCGGGGGGCGAGGCCGGTGATCGCCGGAGGGTTTCTACTGGTGATCGCCGGCGTGGCGATCATCTTGCTGGCTTCGTCTTCGATCCCGGGAATCGCGGTGGGCGTGGTGCTGTTCGACATCGGCTGCTTTTCTGCCCAGGTCGCGAACCAGACGCGGCTCCTGGCGATCGACGCAGCCTCGCGCAGCCGGATCTACAGCATCTATATGCTCGCGTATTACGCAGCGGGCGCGGTGGGTTCGATCGTCGGGCCGGTGATCCTTGAACGCCATGGCTGGAGCGCAGTTTGCAAGCTGGCCGTGGTGATTGCCGTCGTTGGTCTCGGCGTCACGCTCATGAGCAATCTCGCGGCCCGGAAAGCACGATCCGAAGACGGCATACCGGAGCTTTCGGAATCGTCCGGAAGTGACGGCAAGGGCCTTTGACCGCAGCTCACGCTGGAACGGTCTGTCCCGAAGGAGGGGGCGCAAGAGGCCATTCACGGGATCAACCCGGTCCGATGAAGTACGGCCCGGACGCATTTCGTGCTGCGTCCCAAAAGATCGGCGAATTTCTGGCCGGCGGAAACTTCACGTCGTGATTCGGTGAGGGGCGGTAACCTTCGGGTTACCCAAAGCCTGCCAACGGGCCGGCAAGAGGAGGGGCAGCGCATGACACCTCGGAACGAAGCTTTCGCACGTGATCTCGCCATGTCGGCGACGGCTCGCAACACCCCGCCTGCGCATCGGGACCGGGGGGCCGTATGACCTCACTCCCCGACGATGCGGGCTGCGCAGAAGGATTCCAGCCGCTCTTCCGCACGAACCCGCTTCTCGATGCGACGGGGCCGTACTTCTACAAGCCGATGGAGGATGGATTCGTGGTCGGGCTGCGTGTGCAGGACAAGCACGCCAACGCGTCAGGAACCATTCACGGCGGGCTGGTCGCGGCCTTGGCCGACGTGTCGATCGGCTATGTCACCAGCATGTCGAAAACGCCGGCGCTGCGCATGATGACGGCGAGCCTGACGATCGATTATGTCGGGACAGTCAAAATGGGCGACTGGGTCGAGGCGCATGTCAGCATCGTCAAGACAGAGCGGCGCCTCGCGTTTGCCAATGCCGTGATCAAGGTCGGCGCTACGCCCGTGGCCAGCGCCGGGGCAGTCTTTCTCGTGCTTGACGACAACGGTTAGCGGATTGGGTGGGGCAACGCACGGCCCCGGCCCGTGAGTCCCGCCTTCGTACTGCGCCTTCCACCCATTCCCGTCTCGCATTCCATCTTCTTTTCTTTGGGAAAGTTTCGATACGCGAAACTCTCCACCGCGTAGCCAGCTCGTCTTGTCACAGCCCGACGGGAATCGGCCAAATTATTGCCAATACGCAAATATTGTTGTGCGATGAATCGAGCATTGCGATTTCCGAACGACAGTGCTAAATTTTTCGACAGCTTTTCCGGCCGTATTGCCATTCATTAAGTTTCGCTAAACGGAACTAACGGGTCGCACGCGATCGCGCCGCCCGACAGGAGACGCACGTGATGGAGCATGCATCGATCGAATGCACGCATGCCGACGCAGACGCGCGTAGCGCGCGATGCGAGCGGCGGCCTGCCGTGGTTCGCGCACGCGGGGAGGCCGCGCGATGAGCCTGCTGATGTCGCGGCGCGACCTCGCGTTCCTGCTGTATGAGTGGCTCGATGCCGAAGCGCTTGCGTCGTTGCCGCGCTATGCGGAGCACAATCGCGAAACCTTCGATGCGGTGCTCGACACCAGCGAGCGGATCGCAGCCGACCTGTTCGCGCCGCACGCGGCCCGCGGCGATCGCGAGGAACCGCATTTCGACGGCGAGCGCGTGACGCTGATTCCCGAAGTCGAGCCGGCCGTGCGCGCGTTCGCCGGCGCGGGCCTGATCGCCGCGGGCCATGACGAGGCGCTCGGCGGCATGCGGCTGCCGAAGCTCGTCGAAGCGGCGTCGTTCCTGTTTTTCCAGGCCGCGAACATCGCCACGGCCGCCTATCCGTTCCTGACCGTCGCCAACGCGAACCTGCTCGTCGCGCACGGCAGCCCCGCGCAGATCGACGCATTCGCGCGGCCGGAGCTGGAAGGGCGCTATTTCGGCACGATGTGCCTGTCCGAACCGCAGGCCGGGTCGTCGCTGTCCGACATCACGACGCGCGCGGACTTCGAGTGCGAATCGCCGCTCGGCCCGCGCTACCGGCTCACCGGCAACAAGATGTGGATCTCCGGCGGCGAACACGAACTGGCGGAGAACATCGTCCATCTCGTGCTCGCGAAGATTCCCGACGAGCACGGCCGGCTGCTGCCCGGCACGCGCGGCATCTCGCTCTTCATCGTGCCGAAGTATCTGCCGGGCGACGGCGGCAAGCGCGGCGAGCGCAACGACGTGGTGCTCGCGGGCCTGAACCACAAGATGGGCTATCGCGGCACGACCAACTGCCTACTGAACTTCGGCGAGGGCACGCGGTACCGTCCCGAAGGCCGCGCGGGCGCGATCGGCTATCTGGTCGGCACGCCGAACCACGGCCTCGCATACATGTTCCACATGATGAACGAGGCACGCATCGGTGTCGGCGCGGGCGCGGTGGCGCTCGGCTATACGGGCTACCTGCACGCGCTCGACTATGCGCGCAACCGGCCGCAAGGGCGTCCGCTCGGGCCGGCCGGCAAGGATGCCTCCGCGCCGCAGGCGCCCATCGTCGCGCATCCGGACGTGCGCCGCATGCTGCTCGCGCAGAAGGCGTACGTCGAAGGCGGCCTTGCGCTGATCCTGTACTGCGCGCGGCGCGTCGACGACGCGCGTGTACATGCCGACGCGGACGTGCGCGCCGATGCCGGGCGCCTGCTCGACATCCTGACGCCGATCGCGAAGAGCTGGCCGTCGCAGTGGTGCCTGGCCGCGAACGACCTCGCGATCCAGGTGCATGGCGGCTACGGCTACACGCGCGACTACGCGGTCGAGCGGCTCTATCGCGACAACCGTCTCAACCCGATTCACGAAGGCACGCACGGCATCCAGGCGCTCGACCTGCTGGGCCGCAAGGTCGTGCAGGACGACGGCGCCGCGCTGCGCGCGCTCGATATGCGCGTCGCGGCGACGGTCGAGCGCGCACGGGCCGTGGACGGCGACGCGTGTGTGCACGCCGATGCGCTGGCGCGGCGCTGGACAAGGCTCTGCGACGTCACGCGCCAGTTGGGCTCGATCGACGATCCGCAAGTGCGGCTCGCGAACGCGAGTGTCTATCTGGAGGCGTTCGGCCATCTGGTCGTTGCGTGGCTGTGGCTCGACGTGATGCTGGCTGCGCACGGGCAAGGCGGCGACTTCTACGCCGGCAAGCGCGCCGCCGCCCGCTACTTTTTCCGCTGGGAGCTGCCGAAGGTGGATGCGCAGCTCGACCTGCTCGCGAGCGTCGACACGACGACGCTCGATGTGCGCGATGCGTGGTTCTGAGTGCGCACCGCGCACCTGTTCCGGAGAACTGAAGATGCATGAAGCCATCAAGCAGCTGTTCGATCTCACCGGCAAGACCGCGCTCGTCACGGGCGGCTCACGCGGGCTCGGCCTGCAGCTTGCGCGCACGCTCGGCCAGGCCGGCGCGCGCGTGATCGTGACCGCGCGCAAGGCCGACGAGCTGCGCGACGCGCAGCGCACGCTGGCGGAGCTCGGCATCGACGCCGGCTGGATTGCCGCGAACGGCGCGCAGGACGACGATATCGCGCGGATCGCCGACGAAGCGCTTGCGCAGCTCGGGCACGTCGACATTCTCGTCAACAACGCGGGCGCGACGTGGGGCGCGCCGGCCGAGGACTATCCGGCCGACGCGTGGGACAAGGTGTTCGATCTGAACGTGCGCGGCCTGTTCCTGCTGACGCAGCAGATCGGCAAGCGCTCGATGATTCCGCGCGGCGGCGGGCGCATCGTCAACGTCGCGTCGATCGCGGGGCTGCGCGGCAACCCGCCCGGCGCGATGACGACGATCGCGTACAACAGCAGCAAGGGTGCGGTCGTGAACTTCACGCGCGCGCTCGCGGGCGAGTGGGGCAAGTACGGGATCAACGTGAACGCGCTCGCGCCGGGTTTCTTTCCGACGAAGATGGCGAACGGCCTGCTCGCGGAAATCGGTGTCGACACGCTCGTCGCGCAGACGCCGCTGCAGCGGCTCGGCGCCGACGGCGATCTCGCCGGCGCGTTGCTGCTGTTCGCGTCGCCGGCGGGCCGGCACATCACCGGGCAGATTCTCGCGGTGGACGGCGGCGTGAGTGCGGTCTGAGCCCGCACCGATGCCGCGCGCGCATCGACTAGAAGCGGCCGCCGACGCGCGCGAACACTTCGTCGCGCAGCGCGACGAGCCGCGGGCCGAAATCGTCGATCAGGCGCGCGCGCGTGACGGTCGACGCGCGGCCGCTGCAGTTGAATGCGAGGATGCGCGAGCGATCGGCCGACACCATCGGCACGCCGACCGCGAACAGGTCCGGCATCCAGTCGCCGAGCGACAGGCAGAAGCCCAGCCGTTCGTAGTCTTCGCGCGCGGCGACGATCCCGGCTTCCAGCGCCGGCCATTCGTTCGGCGGGCTGCTCGCGCGGGCGGTCTGCAGATAGCGCTCGAACAGCGCGGCCGGCAGCGCCGCGAGATGCGCACGGCCGAGCGCGGTCGAGCCGTGCGGCACGCGCGAGCCGGGCTCGAGCCGCAGCTGGAACAGCGGGTCGCCCTGGCACACGTCGAGCAGGATCATCTGCTTGCCGTCGAACTCGCCGAGCATCGCCGCCGCCTGCGTGTATTCCGCGTACGCCTGCAGGAACGGGCGCGCGATGTCGACGACCTCGTTGTTTTGCAGGAACGCCTGCCCGAGATTCAGCACGCCGATGCCGAGCGAATACTTTTCCAGTTCTGCCGAGTAATGCAGGTAGCCGAGCTGCGTGAGCGTGAACGTGAGGCGCGACACCGTCGGTTTCGGCAGGTGCGTGCGTCGCGCGATGTCCTGGTTGCCGAGAAAGCGCTCGCCGCGCGTGAAGCAGCGCAGCACCGCCATCCCGCGCGCGAGCGCGGTGATGAATTGCGGATGGTCTTCGTCGGGGACGGACAGCAGCGTGATGGCGTCGCGCTTCGGATTACCCATGGGCGTGCGGTGCGGGATGGAGAGAGCCCGCGCATGCCGGGCGGAGGGCTGCGGGGATTCTACCGGAAAGCGTCCGGCGCGTTCATCACTGAAACGGAGCGGAACCATGTCCAGCGAAAGGTCGCCGAACTGGCCGGCGCATCTGTCCGGCCATCTGACGTTGCCGGAAACGAACCTGTTCCATAACGCCGAGGTGGCGGCGGCACGTTATCCGGACAAGCCGTTCATCGTCTTCTACGACACCGTGGTGACCTTCGCCGAGTTCAAGGACGAGGCCGAGCGTGTCGCCGGTTTCCTGCAGCAACGCCACGGCGTGCGCGCGGGCGATCGCGTGCTGCTGAACATGCAGAACAGCCCGCAATGGATGATCGCGTACTACGGCATCCTGCGCGCCGGCGCAGTCGTCGTGCCGATCAATCCGATGAACCTGACCGACGAGCTGCGGCACTACGTCGAGGACAGCGGCGCGCGCGTGATGATCGTCGCGCAGGACCTGTATCCGCGCGTGCGGCCGCTCGTCGGCACGAGCGGGCTCGAACACGTCGTCGTCGCGACTTATGGCGATTACGTGCGGCGGCCGCCGCAGGGGCTCGCGCCGCCGGATTTCGTCATGGCGCCGCGCGACGCGCACGGCCCGGGCGTGACGCGCTGGTGCGACATGCTGGCCGCGCGGCTCGCGCCGGGCCCGCTTGCGACCGGGCCGGACGACCTGTGCGTGATGCCGTATACGTCGGGCACGACCGGCAAGCCGAAGGGCTGCATGCATACGCACCGCGGCGCGATGTGCACGGCGGTGGGCGGCGTGAACTGGTTCGGCCAGACGCAGGACACGATCACGCTGTCGGTGCTGCCGCTGTTCCACGTCACCGGCATGCAGGGCGGCATGAACGGGCCGCTGTTCAGCGGCGCGACGGTCGTCGTGCTGCCGCGCTGGGATCGCGACGCGGCCGCGTGGGCGATCGAGCGCTACCGCGTGACCAACTGGCAGTCGATCGCGACGATGGTGGTCGACTTCCTGTGGAACCCGCGCCTCGACGCGTTCGACCTGTCGAGCCTGCGCCGCATGAGCGGCGGCGGCGCGGCAATGCCGGAAGCGGTCGTGCAGCGGCTCGCGGAGCGCGTGGGCATCGAGTACGTCGAAGGCTACGGATTGTCGGAGACGATCGCGGCCACCCATATCAATCCGCCGCAGCAGCCGAAGCGGCAATGCCTCGGCATTCCGGTGTTCGACGTCGATGCGCGGGTGGTCGATCCGATCACGCTGGAGGCCGTGCCGCGCGGCGAGACGGGCGAGATCGTCGTGCACGGCCCGCAGGTGATGCGCGGCTACTGGGGCCGCCCCGACGCGACGCGCGACGCCTTCGTCGAGATCGACGGCAAGGCGTTCCTGCGCACCGGCGATCTCGGCTACATGGACGAGGACGGCTACTTCTTCATGGTGGACCGCCTCAAGCGGATGATCAACGCGGCCGGCTACAAGGTGTGGCCGGCGGAGGTGGAGGCGCTCCTGTACGGCCATCCGGACATCCAGGAGGTGTGCGTGATCGCCGCGCTCGCCCCGTATCGCGGCGAGACGGTCAAGGCGGTCGTGGTTGCGGATCCCGCGCGGCGCGTCGAATTGACCGAGGACGCGATCATCGCGTGGGCGCGCGAGCGCATGGCGTCGTACAAGGCGCCGCGCGTCGTCGAATTCGTGGACGCGCTGCCGAAATCGGGCAGCGGCAAGATCCTGTGGCGCCAGCTGCAGGAACGGGAAGCGGCACGCCAGGCCGCGCAAGGAGAGAGGAAAACATGAAAGCTCTGCTGTGTACCGCATTCGGTCCGATCGACCAGTTGCGGCTCGAGGACGTGGCGGTGCCCGAACCGGCCGCGGGCCAGGTGCGGATTCGCGTGAAGGCGGCGTCGCTCAATTTCCCCGACGCGCTGATCGTCCAGGGGCTGTATCAGGTGAAGCCGGCGCTGCCGTTCTCGCCCGGCGCGGAACTGGCCGGTGTGGTCGACGCGGTGGGCGAAGGCGTGAGCGCGTGGCGGCCCGGCGACGCCGTGATCGCGTCGACCGGCTTCGGCGGGTTCGCCGAGCAGTGCGTGGCCGACGCGCGCCAGATCGCCGCGCTGCCGCCGGGGATGGCGTTCGACCAGGGCGCGGCGCTCGTGCTGACCTACGGCACGTCGCTGCATGCGCTGCAGCAGCGCGCGCGCCTGCAGCCGGGCGAGACGCTGCTCGTGCTCGGCGCGGCGGGCGGCGTCGGGCTCGCGGCGATCGAGATCGCGAAGGCGCTCGGCGCGCGCGTGATCGCGGCCGCGTCGAGCGCGGACAAGCTCGCGCTATGCCGCGACGCGGGCGCCGACGAGACGATCGACTATGCAACCGAAGACTTGCGCCGCCGCGTGGACGCGCTGACCGGCGGGCGCGGCGCCGACGTCGTCTACGACCCGGTGGGCGGCGCGTACAGCGAGGCGGCGCTACGAGCGACCGCGTGGCGCGGCCGCTTCCTGGTGGTGGGCTTCGCGGCCGGCGAAATCCCGAAGATCGCGCTGAACCTCGCGCTGCTCAAGGAGCGCGACATCCTCGGCGTGTTCTGGGGCGACGCGGTGCGCCGCGACCCGGCGCAGCATGCGGCCAACATGCGGCTGCTCGCCGAATGGTTCGCGGCGGGCAAGGTGCGGCCCATGATCACCGAGCGTGTGCCGCTCGCCGGCGCGGCCGACGCGATCGCGCGGATGGCGAACCGGCAGGTCAAGGGCAAGGTGGTGATCCTGCCGGACGCGTGATCCGGCGGCGCCGCGCGGCCGGCGGATACGGGCCGCGCGACGTGCGGAACTGTTCCGCGTCATGCGGAAATGACCATCGACCCCAGATACGATTGGTAGAGGCCGAAACCGAGCACGGTGATGCCGGACGCGTAGTTGATGATCCGCATGGCCTTTTCCGATATCCGCTCCCGAACCAGCGACACCGCGCCGCTCAGCGCCAGCCACCAGGTGGCGGAGCCGACGAACACCCCGGACACGACGAGCGCGATCACGGCGGACTTCTGCCCGCTTGCGGCGACGCCCGTGCCGAGCGCGGCAAAGATCGCGATGAACGACAGGATGGTCATCGGGTTGGACGCGGTCAGCAGGAACGTCGACCCGTAGGAGCGGGCGGCGTCCATCGGGCCGGCCGCCGCCTGCGTGCCGGCCGGCGCCGCCAGCACGGTCCTGACGCCCAGATAGCACAGGAACATGCCGCCGAGCAGGCTCAGCCACGGTCCGGCCGACGTGAGGGACGTGATCAGCACGCTGACGCCCAGCGCGCCGATCAGGCCATACATGCCGTCGGCGGTTGCGGCGCCGAGGCCGGTCGCGAAACCGATGCGCCATCCGCCGAGCAGGCTGCGCTGGATGCACAGCAGTCCTATCGGACCGACGGGCGCGGCGATGGAAAGGCCGATGAAGAACGACTTGAGGAAGAGGGACATGGCGATGGCGGAAGGCGAGCCGATGAATGGGTTTCATACTAGCTCTGCCGAATGTGACCCGCTATGCTGTTTTTAAGGCGATCGTACGAATCCGTTCGATGTTCTTCACGTTTTTTGGCCGGGACACTTAAAAATGGATGCGCTGGACTGGAAAATCCTGGATGAGGTGCAGCAAGCGGGGCGCGTGTCGCAGACGGACCTTGCGCGCAAGGTCGGTCTTTCCATCCCCGCGACGGCCGAGCGCCTGAAAAAGCTCGAGGATGCCGGCGTGATCGAGGCCTTCGTCGCGCGCGTCAACGCGAAGAAGGTGGGCTATGAAATCATGGCGCTGATCGGCATCACGACCGGGCAGCCGCAAAAGAGCCGCCTGCTCAAGCAGCTCGAGTCGATGCCCGAGGTGATCGAATGCCTGCACGTGACCGGCGACGATTCCTACGTGATGAAAGTCGTCGCGAGCGACATCCCGCAGCTCGAAGCGCTGATCGCGAAGATCAACGTGTTCGGCGAAACGCGCACGTCGATCGTGCTGTCGCACAGCATTCCGCCGAGGCCGATTCGAAGGCCGCAGGCCGGCGAACGCGGCAGGCGGTAGAGCGGGCGGGTCGGTTATCCCTTCGGCAGCCGCAGGATGTCGAGCGCCTCCTGCGCGAACTCGACCCAGAACGCCTCTTGCGCGATACCGGCCTTCAGCACCAGGTGCTGCAGGCGCTTTGCGCGTGAATCCGTTTCTGCCGGGAAATCGCGCGCCTCGATCTGCCGATACAGGTCGAGCTTTTCCCGATGCAGCGCCAGGCGCCGCGTGAGGTCGTCCTCCAGGCCGGCGGGGCCGAGCACCGCTTCCGCACGCAGCCGCACCATCAGCGCGTCGCGCAGCGGCGTCGGGTCTTCCTGCTCGGCGATCCAGCGGCGCAGCTCCTTCTTGCCGGCCGGCAGGATTCGGTACGCGCGCTTGCGGCCGCGTCCGGATTCGGCGGGCAGCGATTCGATCCATTCCATCTCCTCGAGGCGGCCCAGCTCGCGATAGATCTGCTGGTGCGTCGCTTGCCAGAAATAGCCGATCGAGCGATCGAAGCGGCCGGCGAGTTCCGAGCCGGAGCCGGGGCGCTCGGCCAGCGCGGTGAGGAGTGCGTGAGGCAGTGACATGTCGAATCGGTCGAATTCACGGGACTGCACGCATCTTGCCATATCGGGGACACAGGGTTAAAGGGCAAGGCCTTGTTTATGCAACATGTTGCATGAACGAAAGCGGCGCGCTAGTATCTGTGCAACTTGTTGCATAAATACGGAGACACGACCGATGACCCGCTATCCCCACTTGACGACCCCGCTCGAGCTCGGCTTCACGTCGCTCAGAAACCGCGTGCTGATGGGCTCGATGCACGTCGGCCTCGAGGAGGCGCCGAACGGCTTCGAGCGGATGGCGGCGTTCTATGCGGAGCGGGCGCGCGGCGAAGCCGGCCTGATCGTCACGGGCGGCTTCGCGCCGAACGAGCGCGGCCGCCCGGCGCCGGGCGGCGCGATGCTGACGACGGAGGCGGACGCCGGGCAGCATCGCGTCGTGACGCGCGCGGTGCATGCGGAGGGCGGCAAGATCGCGCTGCAGATCCTGCATTTCGGCCGCTATGCGTACCACCCGGCGCTCGTCGCGCCCAGCGCGCTGAAGGCGCCGATCAATCCGTTCACGCCGCACGCGCTGAGCGGCGACGAGGTCGAGGAGACGATCGCCGATTACGTGCGCTGCGCGGCGCTCGCGCAGCACGCGGGCTACGACGGCGTCGAGATCATGGGCTCCGAGGGCTACCTGATCAACGAGTTCATCGCCGCGCGCACGAACCATCGCGACGACGCATGGGGCGGCGCGTACGACAACCGCATCCGCTTTCCGGTCGAGATCGTGCGGCGGGTGCGCGAACGCGTCGGCGTGAATTTCATCATCATCTACCGGCTGTCGATGCTCGATCTCGTCGAAGGCGGCTCGACGCTCGACGAAGTGATCCGGCTCGCGCAGGCGATCGAGGCGGCCGGCGCGACGATCATCAATACCGGCATCGGCTGGCACGAGGCGCGGGTGCCGACCATCGCGACCAAGGTGCCGCGCGCCGCGTATGCGTGGGTCACGCAGCAGTTGATGGGCAAGGTCGGCATTCCGCTCGTGGCGACCAACCGGATCAATACGCCGGAGGTGGCCGAGCGGCTGCTCGCCGACGGCGTGTGCGACATGGTGTCGATGGCGCGGCCGTTCCTGGCCGACGCCGAATTCGTCCGCAAGGCCCGCGAGGGGCGCGCCGACGAAATCAACACCTGCATCGGCTGCAACCAGGCATGCCTCGATCACACGTTCTCCGGCAAGATCACGTCCTGCCTCGTGAACCCGCGCGCGTGCCATGAAACCGAGCTCGTGATCCGCCCGGCGCCCGCGCGCAAGCGGATCGCCGTGGTCGGGGCCGGGCCCGCGGGGCTCAGCTTCGCGGTGACGGCGGCCGAACGCGGCCATGCGGTCACGCTGTACGAGGCCGGCGCCGAGATCGGCGGACAGTTCAACATCGCGCGGAAGGTGCCCGGCAAGGAAGAGTTCGACGAGACGCTGCGCTACTTTCGCCGGCAGATCGCGCTGCGTGGCGTGGACCTGCGGCTCGAGACCCGCGCGAGCGCCGAACTGCTGCTGCAGGGCGGCTTCGACGAGGTGGTGCTGGCGACCGGCGTCGTGCCGCGCACGCCGCCGATCGACGGCATCGGCCACCCGAAGGCGCTCGGCTATCTCGACGTGCTGCGCGACGGCAAGGCGGTCGGGCGCAACGTGGCGATCGTCGGCGCGGGCGGGATCGGCTTCGACGTGGCCGAGGCTCTCACGCACGGCGGCCACGGCACGAGCCTGAACCGGGATGGTTTTTTCGCCGAATGGGGCGTCGATACCGCGTATGCGCAGGCCGGCGGCCTGCGCGCGCCGCGGCCCGAGCCGGCGGCGCGGCAGGTGCACTTGCTGCAGCGCAAGCCGTCGAAGGTGGGCGACGGGCTCGGCAAGACCACCGGCTGGATTCATCGCGCGGCGCTGAAGGCGCGCGGCGTCGCGATGTCGTCGTCGGTGGAATACCGCCGCATCGACGACGACGGCCTTCACGTGACGATCGGCGGCGTGCCGCAGACGCTGCCGGTGGACCACGTGGTGATCTGCGCGGGGCAGGAGCCGCTGCGCGAACTCGCCGAACAGTTGCGGGCGGCCGGGTGTCCGGTGCACCTGATCGGCGGCGCGTGCGAGGCGGCCGAACTCGACGCGAAGCGCGCGATCCATCAGGGCACCACGCTCGCCGCCACCCTTTGACACCCGATCGACCTTTTCCTGCCTGACGACAAGGAGCACGCCATGACGGAAGCATTCACGCCGCACCATCCCGCTGTCGCGAAGTCCCTCGCAACCTGGCATGCGCTGGTCGCAAGCAAGGACCTGAGCACGCTGGCCTCGATCGTCCATCCGGATGCGGTGTTCCGCTCGCCGATGGCGTTCAGGCCTTACGGCCCGGCGCCCGCGCTGCTGATGGCGCTGCAGACGGTGATCACGATCTTCAGGGACTTCACCTATCACCGTGAATTCGGCAGCGGCGACGGGATGAGCGTGGTGCTCGAATTCAGCGCGACGGTCGGCGACAAGCAGCTCAAGGGCATCGACATGATCCGCTTCGACACCGACGGACGCATCGTCGAATTCGAGGTGATGATCCGCCCGTTCAACGCGCTGCAGGCACTCGGCGCGGAGATGGGCGCGCGGCTGGGGCAGGTGCTGCCCGGCTACAAGGTCGATGGCTGACGCTGCTGCCCGGCGACCCGTGCGCGACCGGCCGAACTGCGATGTGCTGTCGGTCGCGTTGCCGCTGCATCCCGATGCGCTCGCGAGCGACGGTTTTCATCCCGGTGAGCTTGCGTACCGGCATTGGGCGAACCCGCTGGCTGCGCGGATCCGGGCGCGCGAATCGTCGCGAGCATCCGGGGTTCGACATGCGTAAGTGAATCGCTGATAATCGCCGAGGCATCCCGATCCGGAATGGCGCCGCGTCGCGAGGCCGCGAGGAGAGCCGGCAGATGAACCTGACCTACGCAAGCACGACGCACGACGATGTCGAAGCATTGATCTCGATTCGCATCGCCGCGATGCGCGAGAGCCTCGAGCGCATCGGCCGCTTCGATCCGCAGCGGGCACGCGCGCGCTTCCTGGCGTCCTTCGATCCCGCGTACTGCAAGTACATCGTGGCAGACGGCGCGACCGTCGGATTCTTTCTCGCGAAGCCCGACGCGGCGTTCGTGACGCTCGAACATCTGTACATCCTGCCGGCGCACCAGGGAAAGGGGATCGGCGCGGCGGTGCTCGCGTCGGTCGTGGCCGACGCCGAGGCCCGCGCGCTTCCGGTCAAGGTCGGCGCGTTGCGCGAAAGCGCGTCGAACCGCTTCTACCAGAGGCACGGATTCCGGAAAGTCGACGAGGCGGAGTGGGACATCTACTACGTCAGGGCGCCGGAATAGCGCAGTGGCGCGCTGGAAAGCGAACGCGGCTGCCCGCTTTACTTTTGAACAAGAATCAGCCTATAAAGCAGATCGCTTTGATTTCAACGCAAGAATGAAAGTCACGCTCGACGAACTCCAGGCCTTTGCGACCGTGGTCGACACGGGCTCGATCACCGCGGCCGCGCAGCAGCTCGACCTGACCGTGTCGGCGACGAGCCGCACGCTCGCGCGGCTCGAGGAAAAGCTGAAGACCACGCTGCTGCGGCGGACCACGCGCCGCCTCGCGCTGACCGAGGAGGGGCGGGCGTTCCTGCAGGATGCGCGCGCGATCATCGAATCGGTCGAAAGCGCGGAAGAACAGATGATTGCGCGCCAGGAGCAGCCGTCGGGGCGGCTGCGGGTCGATGCGGCGTCGCCGTTCATGCTGCACGTGATCGTGCCGCTCGTGCGCGGCTATCGCGAGCGCTTTCCCCAGGTGGAACTGGAGCTGAACAGCAACGAAGGCATCATCGACCTGCTCGAGCGGCGCACCGACGTCGCGATCCGGATCGGCCGGCTCAAGGATTCGACCTTGCGCAGCCGGATGGTGGCCAACAGCCGGCTGCGGATGCTCGCGAGCCCCGCGTATCTCGAGGCACACGGCCAGCCGCGCAAGGTCGACGATCTCGCCGAGCATGCGCTGCTCGGCTTCAACCAGCCGGAATCGCTGAACGTCTGGCCAATCCTCGGCGCCGACGGCGAACCGTACCGCATCGAGCCCGACGTGTGGTCGTCGAGCGGCGAGACGCTTCGGCAACTGGCGCTCGAAGGCGCGGGTATCGTCTGCCTGTCGGATTTCATGACCGCGCAGGATCGCGAGGCCGGACGGCTCGTGCAGGTCCTCGCGCGCCACACGCAGGACGTGCGGCAGCCGATCCATGCCGTGTACTACCGGAATACGGCGCTCTCGTCGCGGATCGCGTCGTTTGTCGATTACCTGATCGACGCGATCGGCGGCAACGGCTCGGGGCGGCAGGCGGTGGAGTGGGCGGCGCGCACGTGACGGGGCGCGGATCCCTGTGTCGAAGCAACGGGTGGCCTGATCGTCACGCGTCTTCATGAAACGCCGGCAGCACGTGCGCGGCGATTTCCTCGAGCACGTCGCGCACGGGCCGGTTCGAGCCGAGATTCAGGCTCACGTGATGCGTGCCCGCCGCACGCATGTCCTGCAGCACGCGCAGCAGCGCATGCCGGCCGCTTGCATAGCCGAGCGGCAGCGCCGTCGCCGGCGCATCGGGATGCGCGTCGAGGTCGAGCCGCATCGCGACGCCGAATGCGCGAAAGCCCGGTTCCGCGAGCCGCTCGACTGCGCCGCGCCACATGTCGCGGCGCGCGCGCTGCGTGTCCGGATCGCGGTGGTAGGTCATCCAGCCGAGCGAATGCCGGGCGATCCAGTCGACGCTCTGTCCGCCGGAGCCGACGGCGAGCAGCGGAATCGCGTCGGCGCTGCGCGGCAGCAGCGCGAAGTCGGGCGCGTCCGGCGGAGCCCGGTCGGGCGTGACGCGCGACGGCAGGCCGAGCGCAGCGGCGACGACCTCCCAGTGGCGTCGATACCGTTCGCGGCGCTCATCGGCATCGACGCCGAAGGCCGCGTATTCGGGCGGCCGGTCGCCGGAGCCGAGGCCGAGGATGAAGCGTCCGCCGGACAGCGTGCCGACGGACAGCGCGCCCTTCGCGATGTGCAGCGGATGTCGCAGCGGCAGCACGATCGCGCCGCTTGCGAGCGCGATGTCGCGGGTGCGCGTGGCCAACGCGCCGAGCAGGACCCACGGGTCGAGATGGCCGACGGGATCGGGATAGTCGGCGCTGTTCAGCGGCACGTCGCGCACCCACAGCGCGCGAAAGCCGAGCGTGTCGGCGAACGCCGCGAGTTCGAGTTGTTCGTGGAAGTCCGCGACGATGTCGCCGCTGCGCAGCAGCGGGAGCGTCAGCCCGATCGTGAGCCGGCCTGCGGAAAAGACGCGGTGCGCAATGCCGGGTTGGCGGGGGGCGGGCGTGGTCATCTGCTTCTCGCTGAAGGATAAGGGTGGCGCGGTTGCATGCGACGGATAAGCAACCGCACGCGATCGTGCTTGCCGAATGCTAGCGGTTTTGCGCGGATGGCGTGCGGGCAGCGCGGGCGCGGGCGGTATGGTGCCGATGTCCGATCCGCACCGCGATTTGGCGGATGCGGCCATTCCTCGCGAGAACCTGCCGGCATAAAATCGCAGCGAACTGACCGCCGCGCGGACGGGGCTCTTCCTCTCGCTCCGGACGCACCACTCCGAATGTTGGCGGATTGCATCCCGGCTCGATTCCCGAGCCGGGATATTTTTTATGGGGCGGCCCGCGTCGGCGCTGGGCTTCGCCCGCTCCCGAAACGATTTCCCCGCCACTGCGTTTCAACTCTGAAACATTCGCCGCGTCCGGGCGCCCGCGTTTCGCGGCGTCCGATTGCGGAGCCCCGCCAGGCATGGCGCTGCGCGAGATGGTGCGCTCCTTGCATATACCCGGGTGCTGCCGGCGTGCAGGTCGACCGAACCGGATCGACGTTCGCATGCCGATGGTCAGGGAGTATTTGAATCGGGGACAAGAGAATGAAAAAAGATCGAATCGCAACGCGCCGTGTTGCAAGCATGAAGCGCCGAATATCTCGGGTGCCCAACCCACTTCTGCTCGAGGTGACCTGATCACGCTCGGCACCGAATCCCGTCCGACAATCCGCGTCCGTTTCAACTGTCCGTCTCACGCATGCGTCGCGCGCGCGGCCCCCCGGCCAGGCGCCGTCCGCCGGCATTGACGGGCATCGAGACAGGCACCGGCCGACGGACGGCCATCCAGCAATTGATTTGTCATCCTGATGAACAGGGTGCGGGTCTCGCACGCCGCGCGAAATGTCGGCGGGCGGCGCGGCAGACCCGAAGCGGCATCGAGCGCGACAGCCGGGCGGTGTGATTCAAAACCGAAACCGAACGCGCCTGCCGAAGGGAGGCACCTTGACAGACATCGGGAGACGAAACGGCGATCGACACGACATGAACGGTCATCTCGACGCGCAGGCTGCACGAACGCTCTCCGGTTTCGGCGTGCGTGCGGCGGTTGCATCGCCGGTCAGGCATCCGGGCAACCGGAGCGAATGGGGAGGGTAGACAGCGTGCGGCGACGCGTATGACACGCAACGATTGGCGTTGACCGGGGACCATCCGCCCAGCACGGCTTCGCGGATGCAGCAGCGCCAGGTTTCCAGTTGATCCACAACCCCGATGGATCAATTGTTCAAGCGCCCATCACCCTTTGGCGGATGGGCGCCTTTTTTTGTGCGCGGTGACGTGACAGCCGCGCCGGTTTGCGTGGCGTGCCATCGGCACCATCGACGTCGGCGCGCGCCGGGGTTCGGTATGATGAGCGGACCTGCAGGCCGGCCGCGCGAATGCCCGACCGGCCGATTCCGCCCGCTCACCTGCCGCCGTCATGACCGACCCTGTCGCATCCGCCACGTCTCCTGCCGTCACCGTCGATCCGGCCGCGCTCGATGCGCTGCATGCGTTCGTCGAGCGCCACCCGCGCCTGCTGGTGCTGACGGGCGCGGGCATCAGCACCGATTCCGGCATTCCCGGCTATCGCGACCGCAACGGCCAATGGATGCGCTCCCCGCCGATCCAGCTTCAGGAGTTCCTCGGCTCGGACGCGGCGCGGCGGCGCTACTGGGCGCGCAGCATGATCGGCTGGCCGGTCGTCGGCCGCGCGCGGCCGAACCGGTCGCACGTCGCGCTCGCGCGGCTCGGCGCCGCCGGGCGCATCGAACGCCTCGTCACGCAGAACGTCGACGGCCTGCACCAGCGTGCGGGCAGCACCGACGTGATCGAACTGCACGGCGGCATCGGCGGCGTGACCTGTCTCGCGTGCGGCGCGCAGCATGCGCGGGCGGCGATCCAGGCCGTGCTCGAAGCGGAGAACCCCGAACTGCTCGGTGCGCAGGCGGAGCCGGCCGCCGACGGCGACGCGCATCTCGAATGGCATGCGCTCGACCGCTTCCGCATTCCGGCGTGCCCGGCGTGCGGCGGCCTGCTGAAGCCGGCGGTCGTGTTCTTCGGCGAGAACGTGCCGCGCGAGCGCGTGGCCGCGGCCGCGCAGGCGCTCGACGCGGCCGATGCGCTGCTGGTCGTCGGGTCGTCGCTGATGGTGTACTCGGGCTACCGCTTCTGCGTGTGGGCGCAGGCGCAGAACAAGCCGGTCGCCGCGCTCAATCTCGGCCACACGCGCGCCGATCCGATGCTGACGCTGAAGGTCGAGGCGCATTGCGCGCCCGCGCTCGATGCGCTGAACGCGCGGCTCGGCCTCGAACCCCTTGATACTACGGAGCACATCGCACCATGACCGGCACGACCCCAGTCGATCCGTCGCTGCGGCTTTCAGCGCCCGCGGCCGAACGCAACCGCGCGCCGATTCTCGACGTGCTGCGGCGCGTGCTGCCGGCCAGCGGCGACGTGCTCGAAATCGCCAGCGGCACCGGCCAACACGTCGTGCATTTCGCGGCGGGGCTGCCCGGGCTGCGCTGGCACCCGAGCGACCCCGACGCGCAGGCGCGCCAATCGATCGCCGCGTGGGTCGCGCACGCGGGGCTGCCGAACGTCGACGTGCCGCGCGCATTCGACGTGCGCGACGCGGCCTGGCCGTTCGCCGTGCTCGACGCGATCGTCTGCATCAACATGATTCACATCGCGCCGTGGGCCTGCGCCGACGCGCTGTTCGCCGGCGCGTCGCGCGTGCTGCGGCCGGGCGGCGTGCTGGTGCTCTACGGCCCGTACCGGCGCGAGGGCCGGCACACCGCGCCGTCGAACGAAGCGTTCGACGCGCAATTGCGCAGCCGCGATCCGTCGTGGGGCGTGCGCGATCTCGAGGCGGTCGTCGCGCTCGGCCTCGATCGCGGGCTCGACTGCATCGAGGTCGTCGAGATGCCCGCCAACAACCTGAGCGTCGTTTTCCGGCGCCTGCCGCACGCCGAGCAGTAACGCCCGGCGCGCATCGCGGCCGCGTTTCCCTTATCCTTTCGCCTGTGCGCGCGGCCCGTTCGGGTCGCGCCCTGTTTTTTCCGGAGAATTGACTGATGGGCAAACAAGCAATCGGTGTGATCGGCCTTGCGGTAATGGGCCGCAACCTCGCACTCAATATCGAAAGCCGCGGCTATGCGGTGTCGGTATACAACCGCAGCGGCGAGAAAACCGACGAACTGATCGCCGAATTCCCCGGCCGCAACCTGGTGCCGACCTACACGCTCGAGGAATTCGTCGCATCGCTCGAGACGCCGCGCCGCATCCTGATGATGGTGAAGGCGGGCGAAGCCACCGACGCGACGATCGCCGCGCTCAAGCCGCTGCTCGAAAAGGGCGACGTGCTGATCGACGGCGGCAACACGCACTTCACCGATACGATCCGCCGCAACCAGGAGCTCGCGCAGTCGGGCCTGCACTTCATCGGCACCGGCGTGTCGGGCGGCGAGGAGGGCGCGCTGCGCGGCCCGTCGATCATGCCCGGCGGCCAGCGCGACGCGTACGACCTCGTCGAGCCGATCCTCAAGCAGATCGCCGCGAAGGCGCCGTCGGACGGCGAGCCGTGCGTGGCCTACATGGGGCCGGACGGCGCGGGCCATTACGTGAAGATGGTCCACAACGGCATCGAGTACGGCGACATGCAGCTGATCGCCGAGAGCTATGCGGTGCTGAAGGGCGTCGCGGGCCTGACCAACGACGAGCTGGGCGCGGTCTACACGGAGTGGAACCAGGGCGAGCTCGACAGCTACCTGATGGAGATCACGTCGAAGATCTTCGCGAAGAAGGACGACGAAACCGGCCAGCACCTGGTCGACGTGATCCTCGATCGCGCGGCGCAGAAGGGCACCGGCAAGTGGACCAGCCAGAACGCGCTGGATCTCGGCGTGCCGCTGCCGCTGATCACGGAGTCGGTGTTCGCACGCGTGCTGTCGTCGCTGAAGACGGAGCGCGTGGCGGCCAGCAAGGTGCTGTCGGGCCCGGCCGCGACGCCGCTCGCCGGCGACCGCGCGGCGTTCGTCGAAGCCGTGCGCCGTGCGCTGTACCTGAGCAAGGTGATCTCGTACGCGCAGGGCTTCGCGCAGCTGCGCACCGCGTCCGAGGAATACGGCTGGAACCTCGATCTCGGGACGATCGCGAAGATCTTCCGCGCGGGCTGCATCATCCGTGCGCGCTTCCTGCAGAAGATCACGGAGGCTTACGCGAAGGACGCGGCGCTCGCGAACCTGCTGCTCGACCCGTACTTCCAGGAAATCGCCGCGAGCTACCAGGCGTCGCTGCGCGAGGTCGTGATCGCGGCGGTGCGGGCCGGGGTGCCGGTGCCGGCGTTCGCGTCGGCCGTCGCGTACTTCGACAGCTATCGTTCGGCGCGGCTGCCCGCGAACCTCGTGCAGGCGCAGCGCGACTTCTTCGGCGCGCACACGTTCGAGCGCACCGACAAGCCGGGCAGCTTCCACGCGAACTGGTCGTAAGCGGTGTAAGGCAGCGCGGCGGCAATTGTTGCGAAAATCTATTCTATCGATAGGGTTTCTGGATATCGGATTCCGGAATTGTTAGCTACGGCGAAACAGTGTTTTTGTAGATTCATGGTTTTCCCTAAGTGATCACGGGACTAAACTTCGTTCCATCGCTGCAGACACGGTGTGTGCGGCGGAGCAAAAAATCACGGAGGTAAGTCATGAAATCGCTGATCGCAACGTTCGCCGCTGCTGCCGTCCTCGCTGTCCCGGCAGTCTCTTTCGCCCAACAGAATGGCCCGGTCACCCGTGATCAGGTCAAGGCCGATCTGGTCGCGCTGCAAAAGGCCGGCTACAAGCTGGGCAGCGACCGCACGAACTATCCGGAAGGCATCCTCGCAGCCGAAGCGCGCCTGAACCCGCAACAGAACGTCGCCGCTGCCGATACGAGCGGCTACGGTGCGCAACCGGCCGCCCAGCAGGAATCGGGTGCACCGGTCGCGTCGGAATCGCGCTGGCCGAACGGCGTCAAGCGCATCGCCGACGGCGCGCCGGTCTACAAGGGTCGTTGATCGAAGCGGCCGGAAGGCCGCGCCGGCTGCCCGCCGGAGTCGAAACACCCGTACCCGGTTGTCGTCACAGCCCGTCGTTCCAGGATATGGAACGACGGGCTGTTTTCATTTCGGGCCCGGCCGTGACGACGTGCCACACGTCAGTGCAGCGGCCGCCGGCCGCGGCCGATATCCCTGAACAGCTTGTCGGCGGGCTCCAGCGCCATCAGCCAGGTTTCGTCGTAGCCGCTCAGCGTATCGAGCGCGTCGCGCAGCCGCTCGATCGCCGCGACCGGCAGCTCGACGCTGCGGCGCGCACCGCCCGACAGGTGGGTGACGCTCGCCAGCTGTACGAGCGCGTCGGCGGCTTCCGCGACGTCGGTCGCGAACAGCAGGTGCCGGTTCAACAGTTCGACGAGGCCGCTCGAACCGGCGAAATCCTCGGCATCGAGCTGCACGGAAAGAAACGTCGCGTTGTTCATGGGGGTCTCCTCTTGTCGTCGGATCGGGCAGGGCATCAGTGAGTATAGGTGACGGATCGCGAGCGGTCGGCCGGGCCGGCGGGGGGCTGGCGATCGCATCCCGGACGCGGCCGCCGGCCGGGCCGGAACGCCGCGTGCATGCGGCGCCGGCGGGCGATGACGCGTGCGCGACGGTGTCCGGTCGGGGCGCTTGTCGCAGCCCCGACCGCCGCAAATGGTATCTTTGCCGGTCGGGACGACGCGAAACGGGCCTGCGAACCCGCGCGCGATCCCCTACATGGAAACTGCCGGCCGCGGCTGCGGTCGGATTCTGGTTGGTCCGGCCGCCGCGCCGGACACGGTGCGACGCATGCCGGAGGGCGGTGGGCGTCGCACCGACGCAAATCTGGGAGGTACGCTTGAGCAACATCAATCCCATCCACTTT
Source organism: Burkholderia stagnalis (assembly GCF_039848545.1). NCBI lineage: Bacteria > Pseudomonadati > Pseudomonadota > Betaproteobacteria > Burkholderiales > Burkholderiaceae > Burkholderia > Burkholderia stagnalis. The sequence goes on along the minus strand of NZ_CP156686.1, from coordinate 1,891,342 downwards.
TCCGCGCAACGCGGGTTGCCGCGCGCGGCGCTGGCTGCTGTCACCGTCGTGGCCGCCGCGCTGGCGGGCTGCACGATGACGCCGTGGACCGACAGCTGGCAGCCGTACCGGCCGTCGGCGCCCACGGCGAGCACGTCCGGGGGCGTGCTCGCGGGCTACTACCGCGTGAACCCGGGCGATACGCTCGCGAGCGTCGCGGGCGCATTCGGCCAGCGCGTGCAGGACGTGGCCAGCTGGAACCACATGGCGCCGACCGACATGATCCGGCCCGGCCAGGTGCTGCGCGTCGCGCCGCCGCCCGCGACGACGTCGCTCGCGCCGCAGCCGGCGGCAGCGGCCCAGCCGGGCGCGCTCGCGTGGCCTGCGTCCGGCGTCGTGACGGCGCCGTTCTCGGCCGGCAAGACGCGCGGGATCACCATCGCCGCGTCCGGGCCCGACGTGACGGTGCGCGCCGCCGCGAACGGCCGCGTGGTGTACGCGGGCTCGGGCGTCAAGGCCTATGGCCCGCTCGTGATCCTGAAGCACGAAAACGGCCTGATCACCGCGTACGGCCACAACGGCAAGCTGCTCGTCAACGAAGGCGATGCGGTGCGGGCCGGACAGCCGGTCGCCGAGATGGGCACCGATGCGAGCGGGCGGGCGACGTTCGAATTCGAGGTGCGGCAGAACGGCAAGGTGGTCGATCCGATGGGCTTCCTGCCGAGGAACGGCGGCTGAGCGCATCGCGCCGGCGTGCGTGCCGCCATGCGCGCACGCACGCCGTTCAACCTTCGTTCGCCCCGACCGTCGCGGCCGGCCTCGCCCGGTTGCCGAGCCAGCGGATCGCCATCGCGAGCGCACTCGCGCCGAGCGCGATCAGCGTGCATTGCAGCGCGACGGGCAGGTAGCCGTCGGGCCGCGGGTCGACGAACGGATACGGATACCAGTTTTCCCACGCGCCGCGCACGAGCGTGTAGGCGAGATAGATGACCGGAAAGCCGAGCCACGTCACCGCGCTCTGCCACGGAATCGGCTTGCGCGGCTCGACGTAGACCCAGTCGCCGAGCACGACGAGCGGCACGATGCGGTGCAGCACCCAGTTGTTGTAGGCCGGCGTGATGTGCTGGATGGCGTCGTGCTGCGCGAGCAGCAGCTCGTAGACGATCGCGGTGATCAGCATGTACAGCACGGCCGCGCCGCGCATCGATTCGTAGCGCGCGGACCCCGGGCGGGTGACTCGCCACAGCCCCGCCAGCAGCATGGCGGCGGCATACAGGCTGCTCAGCTGGGTGAAGTAGCTGAGATAGTTGCCGAGATGAAACGTCGGCATGCCCCAGCGGCCCGCGATGCTGTGCAGCGGTGTCGACACGGCGAGCAGCGCGGCCATCAGCCGGTAGGCTGTCACGAAGAACGCTTTGCTCATGGCGCTGCACGACATCGACGCAAACAAGTTTCCATCGTGCCACAGTCGCGCCCGCGCGTCGCGTGTTTCCGCGTCGCCTTCGTGCGCGCAACGGCGCGGCAATATCGTCGGATATTTGATCGCGTCGATCCAAACCCGCCGCCCGTGCCGCTACAATCGCTGCATCATGCCGGGCGCTGGCCTGCGTCCACGGCATCGGCCCCATCCCCGCATACGAGACGAGACCACGCATGAGAAACATCCTCGCCAGACAGGCGCGATACAGCACGCCCACGATCTTCTTTCACTGGGCGATCTTCCTGCTCGTGGCGCTCGCCTATCTGGCGATCGAGATCCGCGGGCCGAAGGGCAGCGACAGCCGCGTGTTCTGGATGAACGTGCATCTCACCGCGGGCGCGCTCGTGCTGGTGCTGTCGGTGCTGCGGATCGTCTGGCGAGCGGCCAGCCGCGCGCCGGCGCCGGTGCCGCAGCCCGCGCTGCTGCAATGGCTCGCGAAGCTCACGCACCTCGCGCTGTACGCGTTCATCATCGCGCAGCCGCTGCTGGGCATCATGATGATCAACCTCGGCGGCAAGCCGGTGTCGCTCGACTGGCTCGGCGTCTCGTTCACGCTGTTCGGGCCCGACAAGGCGCTGCGGCCGGCCATCAAGGACGCGCACGAGCTGATCGGCAACGCGTTCTATTTCGTGATCGGCCTGCATGCGCTCGCCGCGCTCTATCACCACTTCTTCCTGCGGGACGGCATGCTCAAGCGCATGGCGCCGTGAGCCGCGCCGGCTCCTCCGCTGCGTCGCACCCCGGGGGCGCATGGTTGCACGAACAACCATGCGCCCCCGTGCATTGGCGGGCCCGCGCGGGCTGGTCATGGCGCTGAACATTCTGTAACATCCGGTCTGCTTTTACATTCCGCTTACTCGACACCCCGCATGCCGAACCGACATCGCACACTGACTGCCTGGCTGGGCATGCTCGCGATCTGGTTCGCGATCGTCGCGCCGCTGGTGTCGCAGTGGCGCGTCGCGCAGGCGTCGACACCCGACGCGATTGTCTGCAGTGCAGAGCATGGCGGGCATCGTGCACAGGGCGCGGATCGCGCGCATCACGCACTGCATCTCGATGCGTGCGGCTACTGCAGCTTCTTCACGCATACCCCGGCGCTCGGCGGCGTCACCGCCGCGCCGCTTCCCACCGCCTTCCTCGCCGATGCATCCGCAGCCGCGCCCGTCGCCGTCGCGGCCCGCGTCGGCCGCTATCCGCGTGCGTACCCGCGCGCGCCGCCCGTGAACGCCTGACGCGGTTCTCCTCGTTCTTCTTTCCGCCGATATCCGTGCGATCCGACGATCGCGTGGAGGGCGTTACTCGGGCTTTGATCATGACAATTTTTCAATTGCGCGCGCAACCGTCGCCGCGCAATGCCGGTATGCGGCGCCTGCCGCTGATGTTGAAACTCACGATGCCCGCGCTGGCCGCCAGCGCGATGACGGCCGCCAGCGCGGCGACCGACGCTGCACGCACGGCCGACACGGCGGCGGCCGCACCGGCCGGCGTGGCCGAGATGCTGCCGCCGGTCGAGGTCGTCGCGTCGCCGCTGACGACGCCGCTCGTCGTCGTCACCGATCCGAAGAAGCCGCGCCAGCCGCTGCCCGCCAGCGACGGCGCGGACTACCTGAAGACGATTCCCGGCTTCACGTCGATCCGCAGCGGCGGAACGAACGGCGACCCGGTGCTGCGCGGCATGTTCGGCTCGCGGCTCAACATCCTCGCGAACGGGATGCCGACGCTCGGCGCGTGCCCGGGCCGGATGGATGCGCCCACGTCGTACATCGCGCCGGAAAGCTACGACAAGGTGACGGTGGTGAAGGGGCCGCAGACGGTGCTGTACGGGCCGGGCGCATCGGCCGGCACGGTGCTGTTCGAGCGTGTGACGCCGCGCTTCGACAAGCCCGGCATGCGCTTCGACGGCAGCGTCGTCGGCGGCTCGTTCGGGCGCAACGACCAGAACCTCGACGTGACGGCCGGCACGCCGGACGTGTACGGCCGCGTGACCGCGAACCACGCGCATTCCGACGACTACAAGGACGGCAACGGCCGCACCGTGCCGTCACAGTGGGACAAGTGGAATGCCGACGCGGCGCTCGGCTGGACGCCGGACGACCACACGCGCGTCGAGCTGACGGCCGGCGGGGGTGACGGCTATGCGCGCTACGCGGGGCGCGGAATGGACGGCGCGCATTTCCGCCGCGAGACGTTCGGCCTGTCGTTCGACAAGCGGCACATCGGCGACGTGCTCGAGCGCATCGAGGCGCGCGTGTACTACAACGAAGCCGACCACGTGATGGACAACTACACGCTGCGGCAGCCCGACCCGACGAGCAGCATGCCGATGCGGATGGCGTCGGAGGTGCGGCGCCGCACGTTCGGCGCGCGCGCCGCGGCGACGTTCCGTTTCGGCAGCGACTTCAAGCTGGTGACCGGCGTCGACGCGCAGTCGAACCGGCTCGATTCGCGCGGGGCGATGGGGCGGCAGAACTACGGGGACCAGCCGTGGGACGCGCAGGCGACGATGTGGAACGCGGGCGCGTTCGGCGAGCTGACCTGGTATGCGAGCGATGCGTCGCGCGTGATCGGCGGCGCGCGCGTCGACTATGCGAGCGCACGCGACAAGCGGCCGACGACCGGCGGCATGATGAGCAAGCCGAACCCGACCTTCGACGACACCCGCTCGCGCGTGCTGCCGAGCGGCTTCGTCCGCTACGAGCGCGATCTCGCGGCGCTGCCGGTCACGTGGTATGCGGGCATCGGCCATACGGAGCGCTACCCCGACTACTGGGAGCTGTTCTCCGCGAAGCGCGGGCCGGACGGCGCGGTCAACGCGTTCTCGGCGGTCCAGCCCGAGAAGACTACGCAGCTCGACATCGGCGCGCAGTACCGCGGCGACAAGCTCGACGCGTGGGTGTCCGGCTACGCGGGCTACGTGCAGGACTACATCCTGTTCAACTACGCGGCCGGCAAGATGGGGATGACCACGCAGTCGACCAACGTCAACGCGCAGATCATGGGCGGCGAGGCCGGGCTCGCGTGGCGGCCGGTCGCGCCGCTGCGCGTCGAGACGTCGCTCGCGTATGCATGGGGACGCAACGCGACGAGCGGCGACCCGCTGCCGCAGATGCCGCCGCTCGAGGCGCGCTTCGGGCTCGAATACACGCGCGGCGCGTGGTCGGCGGGCGGGTTGTGGCGGGTCGTTGCACCGCAGCATCGCTATGCGCTGAACCAGGGCAACGTGGTCGGCAAGGACTTCGGTTCGAGCGCGGGCTTCGGCGTGCTGTCGCTGCATGCGCAATACAACGTGAGCAAGACCGTGCAGGTGTCGGTGGGCGTCGACAACGTGCTCGACAAGGCTTATACGGAGCACCTGAACCTCGCCGGCAACGCGGGCTTCGGCTATCCGGCCAGAACCCCCGTGAACGAGCCGGGCCGTACCGCGTGGGTGCGGGTCAGCGCGAAGATGTGAGCGGCGCATGAATGGCGCGCATCCCGTGTGTGCGACGCAGCAAACGCATGCACGGGAGATGCCCCGCCGGTTTCGACCGCTCGCGTCAACCGACTAGAGAACCGTATCTAACGGGGGCACAAACATTCGTCAGTCATGTTTCACTCCCGCATTCGACGCGCCGCGCACGAGGGCGCCGGCGCGTCGAGGCAATCTCTCTCGCACCAGCAGCACCAATAACAGGAGAAAAGCATGGCCAGAGCAATGCGTTCCAGGGTGGTGGCAGGGGTAGTGGCATGCGCGATGAGCGCCGCGCCGTTCGCGGGCATGACCGCGCTCGCGACGGCCGCGACCACGCGCGCGGCGGTGGCGGCGACCGCGCCGGCCGACGACTACGCGGCGACGCGTTATCCGATCATTCTCGTGCACGGGCTGACGGGCACCGACAAGTACGCGGGCGTGCTCGATTATTTTTACGGCATCCAGCAGGACCTGCAGCAGCGCGGCGCGAACGTGTACGTCGCGAACCTGTCGGGCTTCCAGAGCGACGACGGCCCGAACGGCCGCGGCGAACAGCTGCTCGCGTACGTGAAGCAGGTGCTCGCGCAAACCGGCGCGACCAAGGTCAACCTGATCGGCCACAGCCAGGGCGGCCTGAGTTCGCGCTACGTCGCGGCCGTCGCGCCGGAGCTCGTCGCGTCGGTGACGACGATCGGCACGCCGCATCGCGGCTCGGAGTTCGCCGATTTCGTGCAGGGCGTGCTGGCCTACGATCCGACCGGTCTGTCGTCGACGGTGATCGCGGCGTTCGTCAATGTGTTCGGCGCGCTGACGAACAGCACGCACAACACCAACCAGGACGCGCTCGCCGCGCTGCAGACGCTGACCACGGCGCGGGCCGCGACCTATAACCAGAACTATCCGAGCGCGGGCCTCGGCGCGCCCGGCTCGTGCCAGACCGGCGCGCCGACGGAGACGGTGGGCGGCAACACGCACCTGCTGTATTCGTGGGCCGGCACCGCGATCCAGCCGACGTTTTCGGCGCTGGGCGTGACGGGCGCGACGGACACGAGCACGATTCCGGTCGTCGATCCGGCGAATGCGCTCGACGCGTCGACGCTCGCGCTGCTCGGCAGCGGCACCGTGATGGTCAATCGCGGCTCGGGCGAGAACGACGGCGTCGTGTCGAAGTGCAGCGCATTGTTCGGACAGGTGCTGAGCACGCGCTACAAGTGGAACCACGTCGACGAGATCAACCAGCTCCTCGGCGTGCGCGGCGCCTACGCGGAAGACCCGGTCGCGGTGATCCGCACGCACGCGAACCGCCTCAAGCTCGCGGGCGTCTGACCGATGGCGGCACGTGACGAACGCGCGCCGCTGACGCGGCGCGTCGTGACGGCCGCCGCCGTGGCGCTGGTCGTCGCGGGCGGCGTGTGGATCGGGCGCGGCATCGCGTTGCGGCATGACGCGGCGGCGCCTCGCGCACCGGCGGATGCAGTCGCGTCCGCCGGCACGCTCGCGGCGGCGCAGCCGGTTGCCGCAAGCGCAGGCGCGGGCCTGCCGACGCCGCTGGCCGGATCGAGCGCGCCGCGGCTGCCGCTCGATCCGGGCGGCCATCTGGCGAAAACGCGCGCGGTGCGCGATTTCTTCGACTATTGTCTGACCGCGCAAAGCGACCTGAACGCGCCTGCGCTCGACGCACTGGTCGCACGCGAGGTCGCCGCGCAGCTCGACGGCACCGTCGCGCAGGTGGAGGCGCTCGACGTGTGGCACCGGTATCGCGTGTACCTGGCCGAACTGGCGAAGCTGCCGGGCGCGGGTGCGGTGGCCGACAAGTCCGACCTCGCCACGCTGCAGCTCGCGCTCGACCAGCGCGCGTCGATCGCGCGTCGCGCGCTCGGCGAGTGGAACGAGCCGTTCTTCGGCGCGGAGCAATGGCGGCAGCGCTATGACCTCGCGCGGCTGAAGATCGCGCAGGATCGCACGCTGACCGATGCGCAGAAGGCGGAGCGGCTCGCTGCACTCGAACAGCAATTGCCGCCCGACGCGCGTGCGGAGCGGCAGCGCGTCGCGCAGCAGCAGGCCGCGATCGCGCAGATTGCGCAGCTGCAGAAATCGGGTGCGACGCCGGACGCGATGCGCGCGCAATTGACCCAGACGCTCGGCCCGGAAGTCGCGGAGCGCGTCGCGCGCATGCAGCAGGACGACGACGCGTGGCAGCGGCGCTACGCGGACTATGCGGCGCAGCGCGCGCAGATCGTCGCGCTGGGGCTGACGCCGCAGGAGCGCGACGCGGAGATCGCGGCGTTGCGCCAGCGCATGTTCACGAAACCGGGCGACGCGGTGCGCGCGGCGTCGCTCGACCGCGGCGCGGCAGCCGCAGCGGCAGCGCAGTAGGCCGCCGCAGCGGCGCGCGCGGCTTCACGCCGCGCGCGTCATGCGTGACGGCAGGTGGCGCTCGATCGTCGCCGCGAGCGTGTCGAACGCGGGGCCGATGCTTTCGTGCGCGACGCACGCATAGCCGAGCAGCAGGCCCGGCCGTGCGGCGTCGGCCTGGCTGTAGTAGCTCGTCAGCGGCCGCACGATCACCCCCGCGTCGAACGCGCTCTGCGTGACCGCGCGATCGTCGCACGCATCGGGCAGGCCCAGCACGAGATGCAGGCCGGCTTCGTCGCCCATCACCGGCAGCGCGTCGCCGAACCGCGCATGGATCGCATCGATCAGCAGCTGCCGGCGCTCGCCGTACAGCGTGCGCATGCGCCGCACGTGCGAGGTCAGGTGGCCGTCCATGATGAACTCCGCGAGCACGGCCTGCTGCATCAGCTGGCCCTCGCGGTACAGCTCGGACAAACCGGTGCGGAACGTGTCGACGAGATGCTCCGGCACGACCATATAGCCCATCCGCAGGCCCGGGAACAGCATCTTGCCGAGGCTGCCGACGTAGATCACGCGGCCGCCGTCGTCGAGCCCCTGCAGTGACGCGAGCGGGCGGCTGCCGTAGCGGAATTCGCTGTCGTAGTCGTCCTCGATGATCCAGCAGCGGGTCTGCCGCGCGTATTCGAGCAGCATCCGGCGCCGCGCGAGGCTCATCACCATGCCGAGCGGATACTGGTGCGACGGCGTGACGAGCACGAGCCGCGGCGGATGCTGCAGGTCGCTCGCGCGCGGGTCGAGCCCTTCCTGGTCGACCGGCACCGGCGCGAGCGTCAGCCCGGCCGCCTGCAGCACGCTGCGCACGCCCCAGTAGCACGGCTCCTCGACCCACGCGCGATCGCCGATGTCGGACAGCAGGCGCACGGCGAGATCGATCGACTGGTGGATGCCGGTCGTGATGATCACCTGGTCCGGCGAACACTTCACCGAGCGCGCGACGCGCAGGTAATCGGCGAGCGCGCGCCGCAGCGGCCGGTAGCCGCCGCCCGGCGCGTAGGTCAGCAGCTCCGGGTTCGCCTCCTTCCATAGCCGCGCCTGCAGGCGGCTCCATGTCCGGCTCGGAAATTCCGACACGTCCGGCACGCCCGGCATGAACGCCCCCCACTGGCGACGCGACACGCCCGCATGTTCGATCAACTGGCGGCCGCGCATCGACAGGCCGCCCTGCGCGCCGTCCTGCGGCGCTGCCGCGCCGTTCGCGGGCGGCGGCGGCGCGGCGCCCGGCGCGTGCATCGCCGCGGCGTCCGGGCGCGTGTCGGCGACATAGGTGCCGCTGCCGGTGGTCGTCAGCACGTAGCCCTCGGCGGTGAGCTGGTCGTACACATGCAGCACGGTATTGCGCGCGATCGACAGGTCGGTGGCCAGCGTGCGCGAACTGGGCAGCTTGGTGCCTGGCCCTAATTCTCCGGTCAGGATCGCCTGCTGCATCAGCTGCAGCAACTGGCGGTACATCGGCTCGGACGAGCTGCGGTCGATGCGCGCGGCAAGCCAGTCGGCAAGGATCACGGTATCCAAAGTGGTCCTACTAGGAATATTGAAATGGTTCCCTAGTATAGAACCGTGCCAGCCGTATAGTCGTCTGCATCTCAATAATGCGTGTCGCGTTGCAAGGGGACAGCCTCGATGAAGACCGATGAAGTGATCGTCAGCTTTCGCGGTGTGCGGAAGACCTACGACGGCGAGACGCTCGTCGTCAAATCGCTCGACCTGGATATCCGCCGCGGGGAATTCCTGACGCTGCTCGGGCCGTCCGGCTCGGGCAAGACCACCTGCCTGATGATGCTGGCCGGCTTCGAGTTCCCGACGGGCGGCGAGATCCGCCTGGAAGGCGAGCTGCTGAACAACGTGCCGCCGCACAAGCGCAACATCGGCATGGTGTTCCAGAACTACGCGCTGTTCCCGCACCTGACCGTCGAGCAGAACGTCGCGTATCCGCTGACGGTACGCAAGCTGCCGGCCGGCGAGCGCGCCGAGCGCGTCGCGCATGCGCTGAAGATGGTGCAGATGGAACGCTTCGCGAAGCGCTACCCGGCGCAGCTGTCGGGCGGCCAGCAGCAGCGCATCGCGCTGGCCCGCGCGCTCGTGTTCGAGCCGCAGCTCGTGCTGATGGACGAGCCGCTCGGCGCGCTCGACAAGCAGCTGCGCGAGCACATGCAGTACGAGCTGAAGGCGCTGCATGAAAAGCTCGGTGTGACGTTCGTGTACGTGACGCACGACCAGGGCGAGGCGCTGACGATGTCGGACCGCGTCGCCGTGTTCGACAAGGGCATCGTGCAGCAGCTCGACACCGTCGACCGCCTGTACGAATCGCCGTGCAACGAATTCGTCGCGAACTTCATCGGCGACAGCAACCGGCTGCGCGGCACGATCGCGCGCGTCGACGGCGAATTCTGCGAATTCCGCCTCGGCGACGGCACCAGGCTCGTCGGCCGCAATGTCGGCAATGCCGTGCCCGGCGCGGACGCGGTCGCGTGCATCCGTCCGGAACGCATGAACCTTGCGCCGCATGCCGCGAATGGTCATACGAATGGCCATGCGAACGGCGCGGCCGCGAACCTGCTGACCGGCGAGGCGCGCAGCCTCATCTACTTCGGCGACCACGTGCGCATGCGCTGCGCGGTGCCGGGGCAGGACGAATGCTTCGTCAAGGTGCCGCTCGGCACCGGCGCGCTCGACGCGTTCGCGCCCGGCGCGCCGGTCGGGCTCGCGTTTGCGCCCGAGCACCTGCGCGTGTTCGCGTAAGCGCGGTTTCACGATTTTTCCCGCAGTACGTCGTCAATAACAACGGCTCACTTCCACCACGATAGGAACCATCATGAATCGAGCAAGCTTTACCGCACGCCGCACCGCGTTCGCGCTGGCGCTGGCGGTATTCGGCGCGTCGGCATCGGCGGCCGAGATCACGGTCGTCAACTTCGGCGGCGCGAACGGCGATGCGCAGAAGGTCGCGTTCAACCAGCCGTTCGAGAAGTCGACGGGCACCAAGGTGACCGCCGTCGAATACAACGGCGAGCAGGCGAAGGTGAAGGCGATGGTCGAGGCCAAGCACGTCAACTGGGACGTGGTGGAGGTCGAATCGGGCGACCTGAACCGCGGCTGCGACGAGGGCCTGTACGAGAAGCTCGACTGGTCGAAGATCGCGAAGAAGTCCGAGCTGATTCCGGAATCGCCGCAAACGTGCGGCGTCGGCTTCTTCGTGTGGTCGACCGCGCTCGCGTACAACGCTGACAAGCTGAAGACCGCGCCGACGAGCTGGGCCGATTTCTGGGACGTGAAGAAATTCCCGGGCAAGCGCGGCATGCGCAAGGGCGCGCGCTACAACCTCGAATTCGCGCTGATGGCCGACGGCGTCGCGCCGAAGGACGTCTACAAGGTGCTCGGCACGAAGGCCGGCCAGGACCGCGCGTTCAAGAAGCTCGACGAGCTGAAGCCGAACATCCAGTGGTGGGAGGCGGGCGCGCAGCCGCCGCAGTTCCTGGTGGCCGGCGACGTCGTGATGTCGACCGCGTACAACGGCCGCATCAGCGCCGCGCAGAAGGAAGGCAAGAACCTGAAGGTGGTGTGGAACGGCAGCATCTACGACCTCGACTACTGGGCGATTCCGAAGGGCACGCCGAACAAGGCGCTCGCCGAGAAGTTCATCGCGTACTCGCTGACGCCGAAGCCGCAGCAGGACTACGCGCAGCACATCTCGTACGGCCCGGCCAACATCGCCGCGATCAAGGCGCTCGACGCGAAGACGCTCGCGAACCTGCCGAACTCGCCGAGCAACGGCAAGAACGCGGTGCTGCAGGACATCGGGTTCTGGACCGACCACAGCGACGAGCTCGAACAGCGCTTCTCCGCATGGGCGTCGAAGTGATCGCGTTGCAGGCCTGACGCAACCGGCCGCGCGACGCGAGCGCAACACGACGCGTCGCGCGGCATGCCGCCGGCCCCTGGTCCGGCCGGAGAGAACCGTTGAATACCATGACGATCGCTTCCTCTTCGTCGACGCCGTCGACTGCCGCGCTGAAACGCGAGCTGAAGGCCGCCGAATCCCGCAAGCGCGCGATGGCGCTGCTGCTGGTCGCGCCGCTCGCGCTGTTCGTGCTGCTCATCTTCGTCGTGCCGATCGGCGCGCTGCTCACGCGCGCGGTGCAGAACCCGGAAATCGCGACCGCGCTGCCGAAGACGGTGGCCGCGCTGTCCGGCTGGGACCGCAAGGCGCCGCCTGCCGATGCCGCGTACGCGGCGCTTGCCGCCGACATGACACGGGTGGCGGACAGCGAGGCGATGGGCGCGCTCGCGCGGCGGCTCAACACCGAGATTCCCGGCTACCGCTCGCTCGTCGCGAAGACGGCGCGCGCGATGCCGCTCAAGGGCGACGACGGCCAGGCGCTGTCGCCCGCGCAGCAGCGCGCGAAACTCGTCGAGCTCGACGCGCGCTGGGGCGACGCCACATACTGGCAGGCGATCGCGAAGAACGGCAGCGCGTATTCGCCGTTCTACCTGCTCGCCGCGCTCGATCACAAGCAGGACGGCTTCGGCAACCTCGTGCAGGCCGATCCGGACCAGTCGATCTACCTCGCGATCTTCGGCCGCACGCTCGTGATCGGCGTCGCGGTGACGCTGTTCGCGCTGCTGCTCGGCTATCCGCTCGCGTACTGGATCTCGACGCTGTCGGAGCGCCGCGCGAACCTCGTGATGATCCTCGTGCTGATTCCGTTCTGGACCTCGGTGCTGGTGCGCGTCGCCGCGTGGATCGTGCTGCTGCAGAGCGAAGGGCTCGTCAACAAGGCGCTGATCGGCAGCGGGCTGATCGCGCAGCCGCTCGCGCTGCTGTTCAACCGCGTCGGCGTGTACATCTCGATGACGCACATCCTGCTGCCGTTCATGATCCTGCCGCTGTACAGCGTGATGAAGGCGATTCCGCCGACTTACCAGCGCGCGGCCGTGTCGCTCGGCAGCCATCCGTTCGCCGCGTTCTGGCGCGTGTACGTGCCGCAGACCTATCCGGGCATCGGCGCGGGCGCGCTGCTGGTGTTCATCCTCGCGATCGGCTACTACATCACGCCCGCGCTGCTCGGCGGGCCGAACGACCAGATGGTCAGCTACTACGTCGCGTACTTCACCAACGTGACGATCAACTGGGGCATGGCGTGTGCGCTCGGCGGGCTGCTGCTCGCGGCGACGCTCGTGCTGTACGCGATCTACAACCGCTTCACGCGCTCGAACGTGAGCCTCGGCTGAGCCGCGGGAACAAGGGAAGGGGAATCCGAACATGAAACTGCTCGCCAGGCCGCTGTTCGCGCCGCACATGTCGTTCGTCGAGCGCGCGTGGTACGTCGCATTGCGCGTGCTCGTCGTGCTGACGCTGCTGTACCTGATCCTGCCGGTGCTCGCGATCGTGCCGCTGTCGTTCTCGTCGAGCACGTTCCTCGTGTATCCGATCCCGGGCTTCTCGATGCGCTGGTACGAGAACCTGATCGCGTCGGACGAGTGGCGGATGGCCGCGAAGAACAGCTTCATCGTCGCGCCGTCGGCGACCGTGGTTGCGACCGTGCTCGGCACGCTCGCGGCGATCGGGCTCACCAAGGCCGACTTCCGCGGCAAGGGGCTGCTGATGGCCGTGCTGCTGTCGCCGATGATCGTGCCGGTGGTCGTGGTCGGGGTGGGGATGTACCTGTTCTTCGCGCCGCTCGGCCTCGCGAACACCTATACGGGGCTGATCGCCGCGCACGCGGCGCTCGGCGTGCCGTTCGTCGTCACGACGGTGGCCGCGACGCTGCAGGGCTTCAATCACAACCTGGTGCGCGCGAGCCTGTCGCTCGGCGCGAATCCGGTCACGACGTTCTTCCGCGTGACGCTGCCGGTGATCGCGCCGGGCGTGATGTCGGGCGCGCTGTTCGCGTTCGCGACGTCGTTCGACGAGGTGGTGGTCACGCTGTTCCTCGCCGGCGCCGACCAGACGACGCTGCCGCGCCAGATGTTCACCGGCATCCGCGAGAACATCAGCCCGACGATCGCCGCGCTCGCGACGATCCTGATCATCTTCTCGACGAGCCTGCTGCTCGCGCTCGAATGGCTGCGCGGGCGCAATGCGCGGCGCGCGGTGTCCTGACGGGCAAACGGCGCGCGGCCGGGTGGGCCGCGCGCCGTTCGTCATGCCCGCACGTCATGCGTCACGCATCGCTCAGAACCCGCCCGACTTGACCAGCTGGTTCAGGTTCGCGATGTTCAGGCTGCCGAAGCCGGTCGTCAGATCCCAGCCCGTGGCGGCCTTGTAGCCATAGCCCTGATAGCCGTTGTTGCCGGACACGACGTCATAGCGGACCAGCGACGGGTGCGACGGAACCGCGCTGTAGAAGTTGCCGGCCGGGAACCCGACGCCCGTGCCGTTCGCCGCGAGAATGCGCGCCCAGAAGCCCGTGAACAGCGGCGCGGACAGGCTCGTGCCGCCGATCTGCTGAAGCTGGCCGTAGTTGTAGATCAGCGCGCCGGTGCTTTGCGCGGCGTCGAACGACACGTCCGGCAGCTGGCGGTTGCTGCCCGACTGCCACGACGGGGCCGGCAGGATCGTGCTGACGCCGCCGCCCGTCGACCACAGCTTGCCGTTGCCGTCGAGGCCTTCGTTCCATACCGTCTCGTTCGAGAACGCGCCCGAGGAGGTGGTGTACAACGTCGTGCCGCCGATCGCGAGCACGTGCGGCGACGAGGCCGGCCACGACACCGTGTAGTTCGCGCCGTCCGGATAGCCGCGGTTGTTGCACTCGTACACGCCTTCGTCGCCGGACGACACCGAGAACGTCTGGCCCTGCGCGGCCGCCGTCGTGAAGATCTGCTCCTCGGCGTCGAGCGTGCCGTCGGCGTTCGCATCCGTCTCGCACCAGCCGAGCGACACGTTGATCACCTTCGCCGTGTTGTCCGACACCGCGCGGTTGAACGCCTGCGTGAGCCCGGTGTTGCCCGACGCGTTCAGGTCCGCCATGTAGAACACCAGCTTGCCGACCTGGCCGCCCGCCGCGCCGACGATCGACTGGCTGTCGAGGTCCCATTCGCCCTGGCCGTCCTGGTCGTCGCTGTAGGTGCCGCCGGTGCCGTTGGTCTTGACGGTCTGCGTCGACACCGTGCCGTAGCCGTTGCTCGACGTGAAGGTCTTCAGGTCGCGCAGCGTCTGCGCGACGCCGCCGATCGTGATGATGCCGACCGTCACGCCGGCCGCGGTCGGCACGCCGGTCGCGTTGTACAGGCCCGGGAATTCCTTCGGATAGTGGCCGGTTGCCGTGCCGGCGGCGAGCGGCGTCGGCTTCGACACGTTGCCGATGCGCAGCAGCGGATGGGCGCGCGCGACGTTCTGCAGCCCCAGCACCGAGCCGACGACATCGCCGAGCGCGCGCGGCACCTGCGCGGTGGACGCGTTCGCGAAGCCCGAGCGGCCCGCGTACTGGAAGTGCACGAGCGACGTGTTGAACGCGGTCTTGATCGTGCCGGCCGTGCCGCTCGCGGACACGAGCAGCCGGTTCGGCGCGACCTCGATGTTGACGAAGCCGCTCTTGCGCAGATAGTCGACGACCGTCTTGACCTGCGCGTCGGTCGGCGCGTAGTCGGCGAGGAACTGTTCGTGCGTGAGGAACTGACGGTAATGCGCGCTGCCGGGCCGGCTGACGTCGCGGGCGAGCTGCTTGAGCTGCGCGGCGTTGCGCAGCTTCAGGCTCACGACGACGTTGGTCGTTTCGCCCGCGGCCAGTTCGAGCGACGGCGCCGCACTGCGCGCCAGCAGCTGCGGGCCGGTCAGAAAGGCCTTCGTATGCGTGTCGACCCAGTCCGTCGCGCCGTGCGCGGCGCCGGCGGCGAGCAACAGCGGCCCCACGCACGCGAGCAGGCGCGGAGACGGGAGGGGAAGCGAAAACCAGGCATTCCGTTTCATCGGGTGTCCTTATGAGGAAAGACGACTTGGTTGGGACCCCCGGCCCTTGTGGGGCCGCGAGCGGAGACGAGCGTAGGGCGTCGATGTGCCGCAAGTAGCTGCCAGATTTCCCAGCTGTCAGATCTGACAAGGATCCCGGCCGCGGGGGCGTCGCCGGCATGGCGGGCAGGGCGGTTCGGCCGGGCGGCCGGCGGGCGGCTGAGTGCGGCGATTGCGTGAATGCGGGCAGCGCGTGTGCCGTGGAGGCAGGCGGCGGATTCGTCGCGGCGGCGGCCCACCTGTTACAGCGGCGCACGCAACGCAGGCGATCGGTGCACGCCGGGCATTGCGCTCGCAACGCCGCCGCGCACTATGTGGTCAGTGGCGCGGCGGCAGGCCGCCGCCGCAGCGGCGCGGGACGTCCCGCGCGCGGGAAACCGGCCGATGCCGCCCGGGTTGTGCCGAATGGTGGAACAGCGCGCGCGATAGTCTTGCAGGCGGCTTTCGGATCGGGCGTCGCGCGCCCGCTTTAGAGCGAACGCTCTATTTCCGGCGCGGACGAAAAAAAACCCGGCGCGAGGCCGGGCTTCCAAATCGGCCGCAGCCGCCGAAGCGGCCACGGCACCTGCAAAAGCAGGCGCTTACGCTGCGAGCAGCGAGCGCAGCACGAACGGCAGGATACCACCGTGCTTGTAATAGTCGACTTCGATCGGCGTATCGATGCGCAGCAGCACCTGCACGCGCTTCGTTTCGCCGTTCTTGCCGTGGATCACGAGCGTGACGTCCTGTTGCGGCTTGAAGTCGTCGCCCAGGCCTTCGATGTCGAACGTCTCGTCGCCGGTGATGCCGAGCGACTGGATGCTGTCCGAGCCCTTGAACTGGAGCGGCAGCACGCCCATGCCGACCAGGTTCGAACGGTGGATCCGCTCGAAGCTGCGGGCGATCACGGCCTTCACGCCGAGCAGCTGCGTGCCCTTGGCCGCCCAGTCGCGCGACGAGCCGGTGCCGTACTCTTCGCCCGCGAACACGACGGTCGGGGTGCCCGCGTCGACGTACTTCATCGCCGCGTCGTAGATCGACAGCTGTTCGCCGCTCGGCTGGTGGATCGTCAGGCCGCCTTCGACGCGCGTGCCGTCGGCCTTCGCCGGGATCATCAGGTTCTTGATCCGGACGTTCGCGAACGTGCCGCGCATCATCACGTCATGGTTGCCGCGGCGCGAGCCGTAGCTGTTGAAGTCGGCCTTCTGCACGCCGTTCTCCTTCAGCCACTTGCCGGCCGGCGAATCTTCCTTGATCGAGCCTGCCGGGCTGATGTGGTCGGTCGTGACCGAATCGCCGAAGATGCCGAGCGCGCGCGCGCCCTTGACCGTGACGATCGCGTCGGCCGGCTCCATCGAGAATTCCGTGCCGAAGAACGGCGGCTCCGCGATGTAGGTCGACTTCGGCCAGTCGTAGACCTGGCCCGATTCGCCTTCGATCTTGCTCCAGAGGTCGCCCTTCTTGGTGAGCTTCGAGTAGTTGTCCTCGAACTTCTTCGGATCGAGCGCGTACTTCAGCAGCGCGTGGATTTCCTCGCTCGTCGGCCAGATGTCGCCGAGGTAGATGTCCTTGCCGCCCTTGCCCTGGCCGACCGGTTCGGTCATCAGGTCGCGCGTGATGTTGCCGGCGATCGCGTAGGCCACGACCAGCGGCGGCGATGCCAGGAAGTTCGCGCGGATGTTCGGGTGGATGCGCGCCTCGAAGTTGCGGTTGCCCGACAGCACGGCCGCCGCGACGATGTCGTTCTTGACGATCGCTTCGTTCAGTTCCGGCGTCAGGTCGCCCGCGTTGCCGATACAGGTCGTGCAGCCGTAGGCCGCGACTTCGAAGCCGAGCTTCGACAGGTACGGCAGCAGGCCCGTCTTCGTCAGGTATTCGGTGACGATGCGCGATCCCGGCGCGAGCGACGTCTTGATGTGCGGTGCGACGCTCAGGCCGGCTTCGACGGCCTTCTTCGCGAGCAGGCCCGCGGCCAGCAGCACGCTCGGGTTCGACGTGTTCGTGCACGACGTGATCGCGGCGATCAGCACGTCGCCGTTCTTCACGTCCACGCCGTTGCTCGTCGTGTATTGCGTGTTCAGGTCGTCCGCCTTCTTCGCGAAGCCGTTTTCCGCGACCGGCTTCGAGAACAGGTCGGTGAACGTCGACTTGACGTTGCCGATCTCGATGCGGTCCTGCGGGCGCTTCGGGCCGGCCAGCGACGGGGCGACCGTGAGCAGGTCGAGCGTCAGCGTCTTCGTGTAGTCGATGTCGCCGGCCTTCGGAATGCCGAACAGGCCCTGCGCCTTGAAGTAGTTCTCGAACGCGGCGATTTCCGCCTTCGTGCGGCCCGTGCCCTTGAAGTAGTCGATCGTCTTCTCGTCGACCGGGAAGAAACCCATCGTCGCGCCGTATTCCGGGGCCATGTTCGCGATCGTCGCGCGGTCCGGCAGCGAGAGCGACTTCGTGCCTTCGCCGAAGAACTCGACGAACTTGCCGACGACCTTCTCCTTGCGCAGCATCTCGGTGATGGTCAGCACCAGGTCGGTGGCCGTCACGCCTTCGCGCAGCTGGCCCTTCAGCTCGACGCCGACGACGTCCGGCGTCAGGAAGTACACCGGCTGGCCGAGCATGCCGGCTTCAGCCTCGATGCCGCCCACGCCCCAGCCGACCACGCCGATGCCGTTGATCATCGTCGTGTGGCTGTCCGTGCCGACGAGGGTGTCCGGGTAGTAGACGGTGCCGTCCGCGTCCTTCTTCTGGTGGACGCCGCGCGCGAGGTACTCGAGGTTCACCTGGTGGACGATGCCGATGCCCGGCGGCACGACCTTGAACGTGTCGAACGCCTGCATGCCCCACTTCATGAACTGGTAGCGCTCGTTGTTGCGCTGGAATTCCAGCTTCATGTTCAGGTCGAGCGCGTCCTTCTGCGCGAAGTAGTCGATCTGGACCGAGTGGTCGACGACGAGATCGACCGGGACCAGCGGCTCGATCTTCTTCGGGTTCTTGCCCGCGCGCTTCGCCACACCGCGCATGGCCGCGATGTCGGCGAGCAGCGGCACGCCCGTGAAGTCCTGCAGCACGACGCGCGACACGACGAACGGAATCTCGTCGACGCGCTTGTCCGCCGGCTTCCAGTTCGCGAGCTGTTCGATGTGCTCCTCGGTGATCTTCTTGCCGTCGTAGTTGCGCAGCACGGACTCGAGCACGATCCGGATCGACACCGGCAGGCGCTCGATCTTCGTCTTCAGTTCCTTGCCGAGCTGCGGCAGCGAGTAGAACTTGCCTTTGCCGGAACCGCTGTCGAATTCCTTGAGGGTCTTGTGGAGATTGTGGGCCATGGTGATTTTCCTGGGTTCAAGTCTAGGAAACAATAAGTCCTGTATCTGACCTGGGGGCTGTTTGCGGATGAAACGTGCATGCGTTGCCCCGAGAAAGGCCGCTCGCAAGGACGGCGACGCTGCGAGCGGCCTTTCTCGGGGCAACCCAAATTTTGAAATTTACGACACGGGAATGCCCCAAATCGGCCGCATGGCGGCGTCGTTCGTCGCTTGTTTGGCACGGCCAAACGGCGCTCCTCACTCCTTGCCCTGCGACCGATTTGGGGCATTCGCATGCACGTTTCATCCGCAAACAGCCCCCTATATCACATACAAGTCGACGTACTCATTGACCGGCATCGCTTCGAGCTTTGCCTGGTCCAGCGACACGTCGAGAATCGCTTGTTGCTGCTTTGCCGGGAAGCGGCGGGCGAGGTTGGTCCTGAACTTCTCGACCAGGAGCGGGATGCCGTCGGCGCGGCGTCGCTGGTGGCCGATCGGGTATTCGACCGCCACTTCGGCAAGCGTCGATCCGTCCGCGAACTCGATCGTCAGCGCATTCGCGATCGATCGCTTGTCCGGATCGTGGTAATCCTTCGTGAACTGCGGATCCTCGACGCACACGGTTTTCGCGCGCAGCGCGTCGATGCGCGGGTCCGCGGCGACCGCGTCCTCGTAGTCGGCCGCCGTCAGCCGGCCGAACAGCAGCGGCACCGCGACCATGTACTGGATGCAGTGGTCGCGGTCGGCCGGGTTGGCGAGCGGCCCCTGCTTGTCGATGATGCGGATCGCGGCCGCGTGCGTGCGGATCGTGATCCGGCGGATGTCGTCGGTCGTGCGGCCCGCCGCGGCGAGCTGCGCGTGCAGCTGCAGCGCCGCTTCGGCGGCCGTCTGCGCATGGAATTCGGCGGGGAACGCGATCTTGAACAGCACGTTTTCCATCACGTACGTGCCGTACGGGCGCTGGAAGCGGAACGGCTGCCCTTTGAACAGCACGTCGTAGAAGCCCCAGGTCGGCGCGGTGAGCGCCGACGGGTAGCCCATCTCGCCGGTTTTCGCGATCAGCGCGAGGCGCACCGCGCGCGACGTGGCGTCGCCGGCCGCCCACGACTTGCGCGAACCCGTGTTCGGCGCGTGGCGGTAGGTGCGCAGCGCGTGCCCGTCGACGAACGCGTTCGACACCGCGTTCAGCAGTTCGTCGCGCGTGAGCCCGAGCAGCTGGCCGACCACGGCGGTCGACGCCACCTTGACGAGCAGCACGTGGTCGAGCCCGACCTGGTTGAATGAATTCTCGAGCGCGATGCAGCCCTGGATCTCGTGGGCCTTGATCATCGCGGTGAGCACGTCGCGCATCGCGAGCGGCGGCTTGCCGGCGGCGATGGCGGTGCGCGACAGCCAGTCGGCCGTCGCCAGGATCCCGCCGAGATTGTCGGACGGATGCCCCCATTCGGCGGCGAGCCAGGTGTCGTTGAAGTCCAGCCAGCGCACCATCGCGCCGATGTCGAACGCGGCCTGGACCGGATCGAGCTGGAACGCCGTGCCGGGCACCTTCGCGCCGTTCGGCACGATCGTGCCCGGCACGACGGGCCCCAGGAGCTTGGTGCACGCGGGGTAGGACAGCGCCTCGAGCCCGCAGCCGAGCGTGTCGATCAGGCAATGTCGCGCCGTCTCCCGCGCGAGCGGGCTGTCGGCCGCGGTGTTCAGCACGTAGTCGACGATGTCGACGAGTACCGTATCCGGGGCGGGGCGGACGTTGGAGACCGGGGCGGGCATCGAGGCGCCTGGGGGGAACGCGCTTAGTTCGTGACCGGCTTCAGCTCGTTCGACTGCGTCGGCGCCGGCGAGCCCTGCGCCATTTCCGGCGTCACGCACTCGTCCGCGAGGCGCTCGCCGCCGTTCGCGTCGCTGAACAGCATCGCCTTGGTCGGGATCACGACCAGCTTGAAGCCCGCGGCCGGATCGTAGAACGTGTCCGCGCCCGTCGTCGTTGCCTGGCGCGGCAGCTTGTAGTTCTTCTTCGCCCAGTGGACCGTGATCACCTGGTCACGCTTCATGTCGCCGGCGAGGTCGAACGACAGGCCTTCCTTGCACGACCACTTGGTTGCGCCTTCCGGCACCGAATCGACCTTCGCGGCGGCGGCGGCCTTCGCCTTCTTGCTGCGCGGGATGATGCGCTTGGCCGGTGCCGGGCGCTTGGCCGTTGCCTTCTTCGCGGTCGTGCCCGCTTCCTGGGCAAACGCACTCGGAGCCGACACCAGCATCGTGGCGGACAGGGCGCCGATGGCGGTAGCGATCAGGAGTTTCTTCATGGAGTCAGAACCTTTCGAAAATCAGTTGACAAGGCCGGCAGCGTCAGGCAGCCGGCCGGATTGAACTGCACGCGCCCCGGAAGCGCGCAGCGGCCGCTATTTTCACCTATTTGGCCACGCATATTTCAGGTTTTCGGGCTCCGTTACGTTTTTTGTCGATTGGCAACCAGATGGCCGATTCACGCCCCGGGCGCGGCGGCCTTGCCGAACAGCGGCGCGGCCTCGGCGGGCACCGCCTGGCCGGTCGCCCGCGCGCGGCGCAGCACCGACCAGTAATAGCGGTAGCTCGCGCGGTCGTGCAGCGTGTCGCCGTGGCGCGTCGGGCCCCAGTCGGCGGCCTGCGCGGCCAGCAGGATCTCGGCGGCGAGCGCGACTTCGTCGGTGCGCGGCGCGAACGCGTCGACGATCGGCCGAATCTGCGACGGGTGGATGCTCCACATCCGCGTGAACGCGAACTCGTCGCGCGCGCGGCGCGCGTCGTTCGCGACGACGCCCATGTCGCGCACCTCGGTCGTCACGTTGTGCGACGGCGTCTTGCCGTGCGCGTGGCAGGCCGCGGCGATCTCGAGCTTCGCGCGGCGCACGAGCGGGTGCTCGAACTGGCCGGGCGAGCGCATCGCGGTGTCGGGAATCGCGCCATGGTGCGCGGAAACGAAATCCATCAGGCCGAAGCTCAGCGTGCCGACCAGCGGCAGCGCGGCGAGGGCGGCCGCGTGCGCGAGCGCGCCGTGGGTTTCGACCAGCACGTCGACCGGAATCGGCTGCGCGATGCCGAGCTCGCGGCGCGTGCCCTCGATGAACGCGCACATCTCGGCCGCGTCGGCGGCGTTGGCGATCTTGGGCAGCGTGAGGTAGGCCGGCGGGCGCGCCGCGCGCAGGATGATGCGCACGTCATCGCGCCAGTGCGGGTGGGAAAAGTCGTGGATCCGCGCGCCGACCCGCCCGAAGCGGTTCTCGGCGCCGCCGAGCAGGCTGGCGACCAGCCCCGCGTGCGCGGCTTCCTGGCCGACGGCCGCGCCGTCCTCGCAATCGAGCGTGATGTCGAACACCGGGCCCAGTTCGGCCTGCAGCGCGAGCGACTTGCGCATCAGCTTCTCGCTGCCCGCATAGTGGTCGCAGCATGGCAGGATCGCGGGCGGGGACGCCCCGTCGTACAGCACTTCGGCAGGAGTGAGCGCGGACATCTTCTTCTACGTCAAGGAGGCGGGCCAACGTGGAGAAAATCGGATTCGGGCGCGTTCTGGGCCTGCGCGGCGCACCGCGCACGCGGCAAAACGCATCCGGATCGGATCGGGGGCGGGGCGGCAGCCGCCGCCGCCCCGCGCCGAGGCCGGGCGCCCAAGGGCTGCCCGGCCAGCGCCTGCTTACTTCAGCAGGTGAGCGACGCCGTCGCGCTCTTCGAGCAGCTCGGCCAGCGTGCCGTCCATCTTCTCGCGCGAGAACGCGTCGATTTCCAGGCCTTCGATGCGCTTGTACTCGCCGTTTTCGCACACGACCGGCACGCCGTAGATGATGTCTTCGGGGATGCCGTACGAGCCGTCCGACGGGATGCCCATCGTGACCCACTTGCCGTTCGTGCCGAGCACCCAGTCACGCACGTGGTCGATCGCGGCGTTCGCCGCCGACGCTGCCGACGACAGGCCGCGCGCTTCGATGATCGCCGCGCCGCGCTTGCCGACGGTCGGGATGAACGTGTCGCGGTTCCACACGTCGTCGTTGATCAGCTTCAGCAGCGATTCGCCTTCGGCGGTCGCGAAGCGGAAGTCCGGGTACATCGTCGGCGAGTGGTTGCCCCACACGGCGAGCTTCTCGATCGAAGCGACCGGCTTGCCCGACTTGGCCGCGAGCTGCGACAGCGCGCGGTTGTGGTCGAGGCGCAGCATCGCCGTGAAGTTCTTCTTCGGCAGGTCCGGCGCCGACTTCATCGCGATGTACGCGTTCGTGTTGGCCGGGTTGCCGACGACCAGCACCTTCACGTCGCGGCTCGCGACTTCGTTCAGGGCCGCGCCCTGGACCGTGAAGATCTCGGCGTTCGCCGACAGCAGGTCCTTGCGCTCCATGCCCTTCGAGCGCGGACGGGCGCCGACCAGCAGCGCGACGTCGGCGTCCTTGAACGCGACCTTCGGATCGTCGGTGATCACGACGCCCGCGAGCAGCGGGAACGCGCAATCGTCCAGTTCCATCACGACGCCTTTGACGGCGGCTTGGGCTTGCGGGAGGTCGAGCAGTTGCAGGATGACCGGCTGGTCCTTGCCGAGCAGGTCGCCGTTCGCGATGCGGAACAGCAGCGAGTAAGCGATTTGACCTGCGGCGCCGGTGACGGCAACGCGCTTAGCGGGCTTAGCCATTGAAAATCTCCAGGACGGGTGAAGCGAGGGATGCTCGTGAAAACGCCATTCTATGCGCGTTATGCGAAGCGTTGCATTGAAGCAGGGCGGAGGACTCGCGGTTGCTTGCGCGGTGACCTGGAGACGGGCCGAGGCACGTGGCCGGGGGCGCGCCGTGCGACTCGCGAACCCTTGCTCGCCCCGGAGTGTAGGAGCCGACGGGCCCAAAGTCAAACAGTATCATATGTCTTATATAAGACAGATGTTTTGCGGAATTTGAGTGGACGAAAAACCTGGGTTTGTGATGAAATGCGCGCCATGACATCGAACCAGGCGAACAACGCGAATCCGACCGGCGCAGGCGGCCCAGGGCAGCCGGGCGCGGCCGAGGTCGCGCCGGCGCCGTCGCCGACGTTCAGCCCTTTATACCAGCAGATCAAGGCATTGATCACGCAGAGCCTGGAAACGGGCGAATGGAAGCCGGGCGAGATCATCCCGAGCGAGGTGGAGCTCGCGGCCCGCTACAAGGTCAGCCAGGGCACCGTGCGCAAGGCGATCGACGAGCTGGCCGCGGAAAACCTGGTGGTTCGCCGGCAAGGGAAGGGCACGTTTGTTGCGACGCACAATGAAGACCGCGCGCAATTCCGCTTCCTGCGCCTGCTCGCCGACGACGGCGCGGAGCACGCGCACGTGAGCCGCCTGCTCGAGTGCCGGCGGATGCGCGCGCCGGCCGAGATCGCCCGCCAGCTCGACCTGAAGCCGGCCGACCCGGTGGTGCAGGTGCGCCGCCTGCTGGAGTTCGAGAACGAGGCGACGGTGCTGGACGAGATCTGGCTGCCGGGCGCGATGTTTCGCGGGCTCACGTTCGAGCGGCTGAGCGAGTACAAGGGGCCGCTGTACGCGATGTTCGAGACGGAGTTCGGCACCCGCATGATCCGCGCGTCGGAGAAGATCCGCGCGGTGGCCGCGGAGCCGGCGGTGGCCGACCTGCTGCACGTGCCGCCGGGCTTCCCGCTGCTGTCGGTCGAGCGCGTGTCGTACACGTACGGCGATCGGCCCGTGGAAGTGCGCCGCGGCTGGTACGTCACCACCGGGTACTACTATCAGAACGACTTGAGCTAGAAATGAAGTGGCTCACGCCGAATGCATTCGCCATCCCCATGTAGCGCGAAGCATGTTTCGGGCCGCCTTTATTCCGTGTCGCGTAACGATCCTGAGCAGGTTTTCGCTGCAGCGCGATATAAAAAGGCGCTAAAATTGCGGATTAGTGTGACAACATAAGTAGGGGTCTAGCATGACTGACGCAGTAAGAAAGCCGAGGCCGGAATACCGGAACATCGGATTCGGCGATATCACGATGAAATATCGCATGCCGCTGGCAGCGATCTTGTCGATTCTCCATCGAGTCAGCGGCGCGCTGCTGTTCCTGTTCCTGCCGTTCCTGCTGTTCCTCTTCGACCAGAGCCTCACCTCCGAGCTCAGCTTCGAAGGCTTCAAGTTCTTCCTCTCCAACATCGTCGTCAAGCTGATCGTCCTCGCGCTGTCGTGGGCGTTCTTCCATCACTTCTGCGCCGGCATCCGTCACCTGCTGATGGACGTCAACCACGACGCGGTCACGAAGGAAAGCGGCAAGAAGACGGCCGTCGTCGTGTTCGTCGTCTCGATCGCCCTCACGATCGCCATGGCCCTCAAACTGTTCGGAGCATTCTAAGAAATGGCAGCCAACAACCGAATCGGCTCGAAGCGCCTCGTCGTCGGCGCACACTACGGCCTGCGCGACTGGCTCGCGCAACGCGTGACGGCCACGATCATGGCCGTCTACACGGTCATCCTGCTGGTGCTGTTCTTCGGCGCGCATGATTTCTCGTACGAAGGCTGGGCATCGATCTTCGCCGCGCAATGGATGAAGCTCGCGACCTTCGTGATGCTGCTCTCCCTCTTCTACCACGCATGGGTCGGCGTGCGCGACATCTGGATGGACTACGTGAAGCCCGTCGGTGTGCGCCTGCTGCTGCAATCGCTGACCATCGTCTGGCTGCTCGCATGTGCGGGCTACGCCGCGCAGATTCTCTGGAGAGTGTAAAGAATGGCTGCAATCAAAAATTCCCTCCCGCGTCGCAAGTTCGACGTCGTGATCGTCGGCGCGGGCGGCTCCGGTTTGCGCGCGGCGCTGCAACTGTCGCGCGCGGGCCTGTCGGTCTGCGTGCTGTCGAAGGTGTTCCCGACCCGCTCGCACACGGTCGCCGCACAGGGCGGCATCGGCGCGTCGCTCGGCAACATGAGCGAAGACAACTGGCACTACCACTTCTACGACACGATCAAGGGCTCCGACTGGCTCGGCGACCAGGACGCGATCGAATTCATGTGCCGTGAAGCGCCGAACGTCGTGTACGAACTCGAGCACTTCGGCATGCCGTTCGACCGCAACGCGGACGGCACGATCTACCAGCGCCCGTTCGGCGGCCACACCGCGAACTACGGCGAGAAGCCGGTGCAGCGCGCCTGCGCGGCCGCCGACCGTACCGGTCACGCGCTGCTGCACACGCTGTACCAGCAGAACGTCGCGGCGAAGACGCAGTTCTTCGTCGAATGGATGGCGCTCGACCTGATCCGCGACGCGGACGGCGACGTGCTCGGCGTGACGGCCCTCGAAATGGAAACGGGCGACGTCTACATCCTCGAAGGCAAGACGACGCTGTTCGCGACGGGCGGCGCAGGCCGGATCTTCGCGGCATCGACCAACGCGTTCATCAACACCGGCGACGGCCTCGGCATGGCGGCCCGCTCGGGCATCGCGCTGCAGGACATGGAGTTCTGGCAGTTCCACCCGACCGGCGTGGCCGGCGCGGGCGTGCTGATCACCGAAGGCGTGCGCGGCGAAGGCGGCATCCTGCGCAACGCGAACGGCGAGCGCTTCATGGAGCGCTACGCGCCGACGCTGAAGGATCTGGCGCCGCGTGACTTCGTGTCGCGCTCGATGGACCAGGAAATCAAGGAAGGCCGCGGCGTGGGTCCGAACAAGGACCACGTGCTGCTCGACCTGTCGCACATCGGCGCCGAGACGATCATGAAGCGTCTGCCGTCGATCCGCGAAATCGCGCTGAAGTTCGCGAACGTCGACTGCATCAAGGAACCGATCCCGGTCGTCCCGACCATCCACTACCAGATGGGCGGCATCCCGACCAACATCCACGGCCAGGTCGTGGGCACGTCGCGCGACCACAAGGAGCCGATCAACGGCTTCTACGCAGTGGGCGAATGCTCGTGCGTGTCCGTGCACGGCGCGAACCGCCTCGGCACGAACTCGCTGCTCGACCTCGTGGTGTTCGGCCGCGCGGCCGGCAACCACATCGTCGAGCACGTGAAGAACCAGCGCGATCACAAGCCGCTGCCGGCCGACGCAGGCGAATTCTCGCTGGCGCGCCTGAACAAGCTCGACAAGTCGACGTCGGGCGAATACACGCAGGACGTCGCGAACGACATCCGCGCGACGATGCAGAAGCACGCAGGCGTGTTCCGCACGTCGGCGCTGCTGAAGGAAGGCGTCGACCAGATGGCCGGCCTGAAGGCACGCGTGGAAAACATCCACCTGAAGGACAAGTCGAAGGTGTTCAACACCGCGCGCGTCGAAGCGCTCGAGCTGGAGAACCTGATCGAAGTCGCCCGCGCGACGATGGTCTCGGCGGAAGCCCGCAAGGAAAGCCGTGGCGCGCACGCGCACAGCGACTACGAGCACCGCGACGACGAGAACTGGATGCGCCACACGCTGTGGTACAGCGAAGGCGACCGCCTCGACTACAAGCCCGTTCAAATGAAACCGCTGACGGTCGAGTCCGTACCGCCGAAGGCCCGTACGTTCTAAGCCGAATCAAAGGAATCTGAAATGGCAAAACGCATTTTTGAAGTCTACCGCTACGATCCGGACAAGGACGCAGCGCCGCGCATGCAGACGTACGAACTGGATCTCCAGCACGAGCGCATGCTGCTGGATGCCCTGGTCAAGCTGAAGGCCGTCGACGAGACGCTGTCGTTCCGCCGTTCGTGCCGCGAAGGCGTGTGCGGTTCGGACGCGATGAACATCAACGGCAAGAACGGTCTCGCCTGCCTGACGAACCTGAACGACCTGCCGCAGAAGATCGTGCTGCGCCCGCTGCCGGGCCTGCCCGTCGTGCGCGACCTGATCGTCGACATGACGCACTTCTTCAACCAGTACCACTCGATCAAGCCGTACCTGATCAACGACGCGCCGCCGCCCGAGAAGGAGCGCCTGCAGTCGCCGCAGGAACGCGACGAGCTCGACGGCGTGTACGAGTGCATTCTGTGCGCAAGCTGCTCGACGTCGTGCCCGAGCTTCTGGTGGAACCCGGACAAGTTCGTCGGCCCGGCCGGCCTGCTGCAGGCTTACCGCTTCATCGCGGACAGCCGCGACACCGCGACCGGCGAGCGTCTCGACAACCTCGAGGATCCGTACCGTCTGTTCCGTTGCCATACGATCATGAACTGCGTCGACGTGTGCCCGAAGGGCCTCAACCCGACGAAGG
Organism: Burkholderia stagnalis; assembly: GCF_039848545.1. Taxonomy (NCBI): domain Bacteria; kingdom Pseudomonadati; phylum Pseudomonadota; class Betaproteobacteria; order Burkholderiales; family Burkholderiaceae; genus Burkholderia; species Burkholderia stagnalis. The sequence continues at coordinate 1,863,614 of NZ_CP156686.1, read as the reverse complement.
CGATCGGCAAGATCAAGGAACTGATGGTTCGCCGTGCGGTTTAAGGCCGGGTTGCAATGAGCGACGATTCGCATCAATCCGACCCGCACCGCCGCGCGCGCCTTCGCTGGCGCGCGCGGCGGGGTCTGCTGGAAAACGACATCATCTTCGAGCGTTTCTTCGGCAGATACGAGCATGACCTCACCGATGCAGACGTAGGCGCGTTGTCGCGCCTGCTCGATCTGAGCGACAACGACCTGATGGACTTGCTCCTCGCGCGCAAGGAACCAGAAGGCGACCTAGACAGCCCGGACATTCACCGGCTGTTGGAGATGCTGCGCAACGTGTAACCGCGTTTCGCCCGTTATCGAATCCCGTTTCTATATTTCGATTGAGGATGTGCCATGACTCCGTCTGATGTTAAAGCCACGCTATCGTTCAGCGACAACTCGCCTAGCGTCGAACTGCCGATCTACAAGGGCACGATGGGCCCGGACGTGATCGACATCCGCAAGCTGTACGGCCAGACCGGCAAGTTCACGTACGACCCGGGCTTCATGTCGACGGCGTCGTGCAATTCGGCGATCACGTACATCGACGGCGACAAGGGCGAACTGCTGTATCGCGGCTACCCGATCGACAACCTCGCGCAGAACGCCGACTTCCTCGAGACCTGCTACCTGCTGCTGAAGGGCGAACTGCCGAACGAAGCGCAGAAGAAGGAATTCGTCGCGACCGTCACGAAGCACACGATGGTCCACGAGCAGATGCAGTTCTTCTTCCGCGGCTTCCGTCGCGACGCGCACCCGATGGCGATCCTGGTCGCCGCGGTCGGCGCGCTGTCGGCGTTCTACCACGACTCGCTCGACATCAACGACCCGCGTCACCGTGAAGTGTCGGCGATCCGCATGATCGCTAAGCTGCCGACGCTCGTCGCGATGGCCTACAAGTACAGCATCGGCCAGCCGTTCGTGTACCCGCAGAACAATCTGTCGTACAGCGCGAACTTCATGCGCATGATGTTCGCGAACCCGTGCGAGGAATACCAGGTCAACGACGTGCTCGTCCGCGCGCTCGACCGCATCCTGATCCTGCACGCCGACCACGAGCAGAACGCATCGACGTCGACGGTCCGCCTGGCCGGCTCGTCGGGCGCGAACCCGTTCGCATGTATCGCGGCCGGTATCGCATGTCTGTGGGGCCCGGCGCACGGTGGTGCGAACGAAGCCGCGCTGAACATGCTCGAGCAGATCGGCACGCCGGACAACATCCCCGAGTTCATCAAGCAGGTGAAGGACAAGAACTCGGGCGTGAAGCTGATGGGCTTCGGCCACCGCGTGTACAAGAACTACGACCCGCGTGCGAAGCTGATGCGCGAAACGTGCTACGAAGTGCTGAACGAACTGGGCCTGCACGACGACCCGCTGTTCAAGCTCGCGATGCAGCTCGAGAAGATCGCGCTGGAAGACGAGTACTTCGTGTCGCGCAAGCTGTACCCGAACGTCGACTTCTACTCGGGCATCGTCCAGCGCGCGCTGGGCATCCCGACGTCAATGTTCACCTGCATCTTCGCGATGGCACGTACGATCGGCTGGATCGCACAGTGGAACGAAATGATCGCGGATCCGGAACAGAAGATCGGCCGTCCGCGTCAGCTGTTCATCGGCGATACGCCGCGCGAAGCGAATCCGATCAACGCACGCTAAGCCGCGTGCGGCGCGAATGGCCGAACGGCCGTTCGCGTCCGGCAATCGCAACACCAGAACACCCCGGTGGGTCAGCCCGCCGGGGTGTTTTGCATTTCGGGCGGCCTGCGCCCGGGCAGGCGGCCGAATCGGTCGCCCCGCGTGCGCGAATTCGACGGAATCGGCTGCGCGCACGGCCGAAATCGACGCAACTGGCCCATTTTGACTCCCGATAATGGTTTGGCACCCGGGGCGGTCGCGCGGCAGATCGCGCAGGCCGCGCCCCATTCCAAGGAGGAGTCGATGCAGTTCACGCAAGCCATCGTTCGCCGGCCCGCCGCATCGTGCGGCGCGGGCCTCACCACCGCGCTGCTCGGCGCGCCCGACCACGACAAGACGCTCGCGCAGTTTGACGCGTACTGCGACACGTTGCGCACGCTCGGCGTCGCGATCACCGAATTGCCGCCGCTCGATGCGTTTCCCGATGCGCACTTCGTCGAGGACGTCGCCGTCGTCACGCCCGAATTCGCGGTGATCACGCGCCCCGGCGCGCCCGCGCGGCGCGGCGAGATCGATCACATCGCCACGCCGCTCGCCGCGCATCGCGAGCTGCTGCCGATGCGCGACGGCCGGCTCGACGGCGGCGACGTGATGCTGGTCGGCAAGCGCTTCTTCATCGGCCTGACCGGCCGCACGGATGCCGCCGGCATCGCGGCGTTCGAGGCGCTGGTGTCGCCGTACGGCTATACGGTCGTCGCGGTGCCGGTCGGCGAGGGCCTGCACCTGAAGTCGGTCGTCAACAGCGTGGGCGACGACACGCTGCTCGTGAACGAAGCGCTCGACGCGCACCCGGCGTTTGCCGGGTTCCGCCGGATCGTGGTCGCACCGGCCGACGAATACGCGGGCAATACGCTGCGCGTGAACGACGCACTGATCACGCCGGCCGGCTACCCGCGCGTGCACGCGCGCCTCGAGACGCTCGGCCTGCCGCTGCGCGTGATCGACACGAGCGAGTTCCGCAAGATGGACGGCGGGCTGACCTGCCTGTCGCTGCGGTTCTAGCCGGCTGGCACGCGGTGCGGTTCGGCCGGATAATGTGGCGCGCGTGCGAGGCGGCAGACGCCGCGTGCGCAAGCCACGACCCGACTGGAGCGAACCCGGATGCCCGACAAGAAGATGCAGCTCGACAAGATCGATCTCCGGATCCTCGACATCCTGCGCAACGATGGACGCATTTCATACCGCAAGCTGTCGGAGCTCGTGAACCTGACGCCGCGGCCGTGCCAGGCCCGCGTGGAACGGCTCGAGGCGATGGGCGTGATCGCCGGCTACCGCGCGGTGATCCATGCGCCGCGCGACAAGAAGTCGATCGTCGTGCTCGCGCAGATCGTGCTCGCCGACCACGGCCGTTCGCAGGCGCCGTTCGAGGAGGAGATGCGCGCGAACCCGGCGGTGCTCGACTGCTGGCTCGTCAGCGGCACGTTCGATTTCCTGGTGCGGCTCGCGTGCGACGATCTCGACGAGTATCGCCGGATCGCGAACGCGTGGCTCGAGAGCCCGCGCTACCGGATCGAGAAAATCGTGACGACGGCCGAGCTGCAGGTGATCAAGCGCAGCGCCGCGTGACGCCGCCGGGCGGCACCGCTTCAGCCGGAACCTGAATATTGCAGTCAATCGGCGCGCGAAGCCGCGCCTGATGATCTGCATCCCGAATCAAATTGGACGGACCGACTCTTTCAGGGTGAATGCTATGGACGCCATGCAAGCGACTGACGCAGGAATCGCATTGCCGCAGACGACGTTGAAGCGCCGCCTGCAAAGCCGCCATATCGCGATGATCGCGATCGGCGGCTCGATCGGCACGGGGCTGTTCGTCGCCTCCGGCGCATCGGTCGCGCAGGCCGGGCCGGGCGGCGCGATCGCCGCGTACGTGGTGATCGGGCTGATGGTCTATTTCGTCGTGACGGGGCTCGGCGAGATGGCCGCGCTGATGCCGGTGTCGGGCTCGTTCGCGGTCTACGGCGAGAAATACGTCGACGCGGGCTTCGGCGTCGCGCTCGGCTGGACCTACTGGTACAGCTGGGCGGTGACGATCGCGATCGAGCTGGTCGCCGGGCAGATCGTGATGCGCTACTGGTTTCCCGGCGTGCCGGGCATCTGGTGGGGCGCCGCGTTCCTGGTGCTGATCTTCCTGCTGAACACGCTGTCGGTGCGCGGCTTCGGGGAATCGGAGTACTGGTTCTCGCTGATCAAGGTCGTCACGGTGATCGCGTTCATCGCCGCGGGGCTGCTGATCGCGGCAGGTGCGATCGGCGCCGGCCACGCGGCAGGCTGGCGGAACTTCACGATCGGCGATGCGCCGTTCGTCGGCGGCGTGCACGCGATGATGAGCGTCGCGCTGATCGCCGGGTTTTCGTTTCTCGGCACCGAGCTGGTGGGGATCACGGCCGGCGAATCGGAGAACCCGCGCACGACGATCCCGCGCGCGGTGAAGCAGATCTTCTGGCGGATCATGCTGTTCTATGTGCTTGCGATCTTCGTGATCGGCCTGCTGATTCCGTACACCGACCCGAACCTGCTCAAGAGCGACGTGACCGACATCGGCGTGAGCCCGTTCACGCTGGTCTTCAGCCACGCGGGGTTTCCGATCGCGGCCGGCGCGATGAACGTCGTGATCCTGACCGCGGTGCTGTCCGCGGGCAATTCCGGCACGTATGCGGCCACGCGGATGCTGTATACGCTCGCGACCGAGGGCCGCGCGCCGGCGATGTTCGCGACGCTGTCGCCGGGCGGCGTGCCGCGCAATGCGCTGTACGCGACGATGGCGGTCGGCGGGCTGTGCTTCCTGACGTCGCTGGCGAACAACCAGCGGATCTATCTGTGGCTGCTGAACACGGTCGGCATCACGGGCTTCATCGCGTGGCTTGGCATCGCGGTCAGTCACTACCGCTTCCGCAAGGGTTTGCTGAAGCAGGGCTACCGGCTCGACCAGCTGCCGTATCGCGCGAAGTGGTTTCCGTTCGGGCCGCTGTTCGCGATCGCGATCTGCGTGGCGATCTCGCTCGGGCAGGACTATCAGGCGTTTTTCGCGGAGAAGATCGACTGGATGGAGGTGCTGTCGATCTACGTGTGGATTCCGCTGTTCGTCGCGATCTGGTGGGGCTACCGGCGGGCCCGCAACAGCCGGCTCGTGCGCTACGACGAGATGGATATCGGCCCGTGGCTGAACCGGCCGGTCGACGCGGTGGATGCGGCGGCGGGGGTGCACGGCCCGGGCCGGTGAGCCGGCGCGTCAGCCCGCCTTCTTCAAATACGCCTTCATGAAATCGACCCACGCGCGCACCTTTTGCGGCACGTGCGGGGTCGACACGTACAGCGCGTACACGCTCTGCCGCGGAAACCGGTAATCGGGCAGCGCGTCGAGCAGCGCGCCGCTCGCAAGATCGTCGCGCACCAGCCATTCCGGCAGCAGCGCGACGCCGCTGCCTTGCCGCGCAAGCGCTTGCAGCACCGACGCGTTGTCCACCACGAGCTGCGGCTTCGCGGCCGGCCGGAACACCTGCTCGCTGCCGTCGCGGTGCACGAGCGGCCACGCGGCAATCCGTTCCAGCCGGCTGTGGCCGAGCTGCGGCAGGCGGGCCAGCGCGTCGGGGGAGTCGATGCGCGGCACGCCGGCGCGTGCGGCCAGGCCGGGCGCCATCACCGGCCGCACTTCATACGTGCCGAGGCACACGCCGCGATACGGCAGATCCCGGAACTGCTCGGAGCGGCCGAGCCGGATCGCGACGTCGAAGCGGTCGCGCACGAGATCCGCCTGCGCCGTATGCGTGTCGAGCCGCACCCGCAGCGCGGGGTGCCGCTGCGTGAACGCATGCAGCGCGGGCGCGACGACCCGCGACGCGTATTCGACCGTCGACGTCACCCGCAGGCTGCCGTGCATCCCGCCGTGCTCGCCGCGTGCGTCGTCGATCGCGCCGTCGGCTTCGTCGAGCACGCGCACGCAGCGCGCGTAGAAGCGTTCGCCTGCGTCCGTCAAGGCGACCCGGCGCGTCGTTCGCGTGAGCAGCGTCACGCCGAGCTCGGTTTCGAGCTGCTTCACGTTGAAGCTGACGGCCGCGCGCGCCTGGTTCAGCGCGGCCGCGGCGGCCGTGAACGATCCCGCTTCGACGACGGCGCGGAAGATCGCGAAACGATCGAGGCTCACCATGGTTGTGTCGATCACCCTGCTTGAAAACGAAGTCCGGAGCGAAGGGTACCGGGAATGTGCGGCGGCGTGGGGCTTAGCCGCCGTTTGCCGCGCTGGGCGCCGCCTTGGCGTGGGGCTTAGCCGCCGTTTGCCGCGCTGGGCGCCGCCTTGGCGTGGGGCTTTGCCGCCGTTTGCCGCCCTGCGTGCCGCCCCGGATTGTCATGATTTTTCGACGGGACCGTTCGCGTCGCCAGCCTTACCGGCGCCGCGGCCGGCCCCTAAACTGCGGCGTTTCGTTCGATTTCCGCCGACATGTCCGCTCGTTCCAGGGTTGCCGCCGTCTATCTGCTCGGGTTCGCCATCGATCTCGCGTGCATGTTCATGCTCAACGCCGCGTATCCGGCGCTGCAGCGCGAGCTGCACGCATCGGTCGCGCAGCTCGCGTGGGTCGGCAACACGTACGTGCTCGGCCTGACCGTCGTGATTCCGCTCGGCGCATGGCTCGCGCGCCGCTTCGGCGAGCGGCGGGTGCTGATCGCATCGCTGCTGCTGTTCGGGTTCGCGAGCCTCGGTGTCGCGCGTGCCGCGTCGATCGGCGCGCTGCTCGCGTGGCGGCTGGCGCAGGGGCTCGGCGGCGGCCTGCTGATTCCGGTCGGGCAGGCGCTCGCGTATCGCGCGTATCCGCCGGACGCACGCGCGCACCTGACGTCGGTCGTGATGATGGTCGCGCTGCTCGTGCCGGCGCTGTCGCCCGCGATCGGCGGGCTGATCGTCGACCGGATGTCGTGGCGCGCGATCTTCGTCGGCATGCTGCCGCTTGCAGTTGCGACCGGCGGGCTCGCATTCGCGTGGCTGCCGGCCGACCGCGCGGGTGCGCGGCCGGCGCCGCTCGACTGGCCGGGGCTCGGCCTGAGCGCCGCCGCGCTCGTCGCGCTGCTGCTCGGCCTGACGTTTGCCGGCCGGCCGGGCGCGGGCCGGCTCGCGCTCGCGATGCTCATGGCCGCGGGCGCCGCCGGGCTCGGCTACGTGGCGCACGCGCGTCGAGCGGCCGCGCCATTGCTCGACCTGCGGCTGCTCGCGCAGCCGCTGCTGCGCGCGGGTGTCGTCGTCTATCTGTGCGTGCCGGGCGTGTTCGCCGGCGTCAATCTCGTCGCCGCGCTGTATCTGCAGAACGAACTGGGGCTGAGCGCCGCGCATGCGGGCGCGCTGATGCTGCCGTGGGCGATCGCGTCGTGCTGCGCGATTGCGACGACACGCCGGGGGTTCGCGCGCTGGGGCCCGAGGCCGCTGTTCGCATGCGGGATCGCGGTCGATTGCGCGGGCATCCTGCTGCTCGCGACCCCGCTCGCCGCGCTCGAAGCGGGGCGCGTGGTCGCGTTCGCCGCGATGGGCTTCGGCGCGAGCCTGTGCACGAGCACCGCGCAGAGCGCCGCGTTCATCGACGTGCCGGCGGACCGCATGGGCGACGCGAGCGCGCTATGGAACCTGAATCGGCAACTGAGCTTCTGTGTCGGCGTGGCGGTGCTCGGCAGCGCGTTCAACGGGCTGTCGTCGCTCGCCGCGGGCGGCGCTGCGCTGCTGCCTTACCGGCAAAGCTTCGTGCTGGCGGCGCTGTTGACGCTGATCCCGCTGCTGCTCGTCGCACGACTTGCGCCGCGCGGCTCAAGCAGCGCACAACCGGTTTCCCGACAATCGTGAAGGACCACCCATGAACCTGCCGAATCCGTATTTCCAGGAAGTCGTCGACGCGCATGTCGATATCGAGCAATGGCTGTCCGGCCGCGCGGCCGGCGGGCGGCCCGCGCCGGTGCTCGCGCGGCTGCTTGCCCGTTTCTCGCCGCGGTTCACGATGATCACGCTGCAGGGCGCGGCGATCGATTTCGCAGGTGTCGACGCGCCGTTCTCGCAGGGGCACGGCGTGCGCCCCGGGCTGCGGATCGAGATCGACGCGCTGCAGGTGATCGCCGAATGGGACGGCGGCGCGGCGATCGGCTATCGCGAGACGCAGGCCGACGACGCAGGGCGGCGCACCGTGCGGCGCTCGACCGCCGTGTTCGAGCGCGACGCTCGCGGACGCATCGTGTGGCGGCATTTGCACGAGACGCCGGCGGCGGAGTGAGGCCGAGCGCGTCGAGAGCGGGCTGCGTCGCGCCGGCGGATCGACGGCCGGCCGCGGCGCGACGCAGCGCCCGCAGGACGCTTACCGCGCGACGGCCTCGAGCAACGCCGCCGCGGCGAGCTTGCCGATATTGTTGGACGCGAGCGGGCTGTCGCCGGTGATCAGCTTGCGGTCCTGGTGGCAGCGGCCGGTGATGTCCCGGTTCAGCACCGTGACGCCGAGCTTCTCGAGGCTTTCGCCGACGAGCCAGGGCAGCGGGCCCGGCATGTAGCCGATGTCGAGGTTCGCCCCCTTGTCCAGCGAATCGGGGAACACGCAGATTTCGTAGCCCTTGAACGGATAGCGGCCCGGATCCTCGTCGACGGCCGACGCCAGCAGGCACGACGGGCCGTGGCACAGCGTGACGATGTGCCGGTCGTGGTCCAGCGCCCACTGCAGCGTGCGCTTGACTTCCCGGCTGTGCGGGATGCCGGCCAGCACGCCGTGGCCGCCCGGCACGAACACGGCGATATAGGGCGAATCCGCGCCGAGGCTGCTTTCCAGCACGTCGGACAGCTTCAGCGGCGCCTTCAGCTTCGGCAGGTATTTCCGGTAGGTGCCCTGGACGGCCTCGTCCTCGCCGGGCATCGCCCACAGTTCGAGCTTCGCGGGGTTGCCGGACAGCGTCGCGATGTCGATCTCGAAGCCGGCCTTGTCCATGTGATACATCGGCAGCAGCATTTCGACCGGGTGATTGCCGGTCGAGAACATCTTGCCGTTGGTCATCAGGATGTAGCGCTCGTCGCTCGCAATCATCAGGACTTTCCACTTGCCGCCCCGGTACGGATTCGGGTAATCCGTGCCGTCGAAGTCCGTTTTCGACGACGTGTACATCGACAGGGAGTAGGGCGAAGGGAAGAACGCATTGTTCTCGGCGGGATCGGGGGTGGGCGCTTTGTCCAGGTCCTGGCGTTCGGAAGTCATGGCTACTCCTTTCTCGGGTTGGAACTTACGGCGGGCCGCAATGGGCGCCCACGCGCTCGCCGCGGGACGCCTTCGGGCGAATCTTACCGTTGCGTCCGGCGCGTGCGTCCCCCCGAACAGGTGGGCTGACGCGAACGCGATCCTTCTGCATGGCGCGCGCGGCGCCGGCTCACCCCCTGACAGGGGGGGTGTCCGGCCGGTGGCCGCTGGGTATCGTGGTCGACATTCCGGCTCGGGCGGCGCACCGCTTCCGGCCGGCCGTTTCGCATGCATTCCCGCATAGGAATGAAGAGGAGACGCCACGGTTTCGCGGTCCGACGCGCCCCGCAGCACGACCCCGGTCACCGGTGTCGGCGGCGGGCGCGGCCGCATCGGCAATCGTCGTCCGCTTATGGAGGCATTCATGAATGAGTCGTCCACGCCTGCGCCGGCGGCCCCGGCATCGTCCGCCTGCGCGTACCCGCTGCTGATCAAGCAGCTGCTGCATACGCCGCTCGCGACGCGGCCCGAGCAGGCGATCGTCTACAGCGACCAGGTCCGGTACGACTACTGGACGTTCCGGCACCGTGTCGGGCAGCTTGCCAGCGGGCTGTCGGCGGCCGGCGTCGCGCCCGGCGACACGGTGGCCGTGATGGACTGGGACAGCCACCGCTACCTCGAGTGCTACTTCGCGGTGCCGATGATGGGCGCGGTGCTGATGACCGCGAACGTCCGGCTGTCGCCCGACCAGCTGCTCCATACGCTGAACCACTCGGGCGCGCGCATCGTGCTCGTCCATCGCGACTTCCTGCCGCTGCTCGACGGCCTGCGCGCGCGGCTCGAGACGGTGCGCCGCTTCGTGCTGATCGGCGACGGCGAGCCGACGGCGCTCCCCGACGGCTTCGTCGACGAATACGAAAACCTGGTGGCCGGCGGCTCGCCCGATTTCGTGTTCCCCGATTTCGACGAGAACACGCGCGCGACCACGTTCTACACGACCGGCACGACCGGGCTGCCGAAGGGCGTCGCGTTTACCCATCGCCAGCTCGTGCTGCACACGCTCGCGGGAATGGCGGCGCTGTCGAGCGCGCGCGAGCGCGGGCGCGTGCACCGCGACGACGTGTACATGCCGATCACGCCGATGTTCCACGTGCATGCATGGGGCATGCCGTATATCGCGACCGCGCTCGGGCTCAAGCAGGTGTATCCGGGCCGCTATGCGCCGGACGGTTTGCTCGCGCTGATCGCGCGCGAGTCGGTCACGTTCTCGCATTGCGTGCCGACGCTGCTCGGGATGATCCTGGACAGCCCGGCGTCGGCGTCGGTCGACCTGTCGTCGTGGAAGGTGCTCGTCGGCGGCTCGCCGCTGTCGGACGGGCTGGCGCGTGCCGCGCTCGCGCGCGGCATCGACGTGTACACCGGCTACGGAATGTCGGAAACCTGCCCGCTGATGACGATCGCGCAGGTCGATCCGCCCGCTGGCGGCGACGACGCGCCGTGCGGCGACGACGTCGCGCGCCGCACGCGCACGGGGCTGCCGCTGCCGCTCGTCGACCTGCGCATCGTCGATGCGAACCTGCGCGACGTGCCGCACGACGGCCGCTCGAGCGGCGAGGTGGTGGTGCGCATGCCGTGGGCGACCGCCGGCTATCTGGGCGACGAGGCCGCGTCGGCGGCGCTGTGGGAGGGCGGCTATCTGCATACGAACGACATCGGCGTGATCGACAAGGACGGCTGCCTGCAGATCACCGACCGCATCAAGGACGTGATCAAGACCGGCGGCGAGTGGGTGTCGTCGCTGGCGCTCGAGGACATCCTGTCGCGGCATCCGGCGGTGCGCGAAGCCGCGGTGATCGGCATCAAGGATGCGAAGTGGGGTGAGCGGCCGCTGGCGCTCGTCGTGCTGGCCGACACCCATGTCGGGCGCGTCGGGCCGGCCGAGCTGCAGGCGCACGTGAAGGGCGTCGCCGATCGCGGGCTGATCTCGCGCTACGCGGTGCCGGAAAAGCTGCTGATCGTCGCGTCGATCGAGCGCACCAGCGTCGGCAAGATCAACAAGCGGGCGCTGCGCGAGCGCTACCAGGACGCGTGACGCGCACGCGCGGTCAGCCGCGCGTCGTCCCGCCGAGATCGTCGAACAGCCGCGCGTTGTCCCAGTACGCGCGGATTCGCGCGATGCGCCCCGCGGCGTCGAGTTCAAAAATGAACGCGTGCTTCAGCGAGAACGCATGGCCGCGATTCGCGATGCCGAGGAAATCGCGCGCCTGCGTGCCGCCGATCGTCACCTCGACCGTCACGTGACGGCCGGCGCTGTCGGGGTGGAGCGCAGTGATTTCGTTCGACAGATCCGGAAAGGCGTCGATCAGCGATGCCCAGATCGCCTTGCCCTGCACGGCGGCTGGCCCGGCCGCATCGAGCGGCACGTAGTCGATCGTCGCATGCTCGGCGCACAGCGCGAGCATGCCGTCGATGTCGTGGCGCCGATAGCGATCGAAGAACGCTTCGGCGATTTCGCTGCAATTCATGGCGGCTCCCTGCGCACGGGCGCGCAACGGTGGACGCGAGCGGGCGCATGCCGGCCGCATCGTCGAGCACCCAGCATGAAGCGGCGGCCCGCATCGGCGTAACCCCCCGAATGGGGGGCTGATCGTCCGGCGGCCGATCGACAAGAATGCGAGCCTTTGCATTCGACCGGCGCGACCGGCGCGACCGGCCGGACGATGCCGCATGGCCCGGTCAGGAGAACCCTGACTATCGGCGGCCGGCATCGTATGTTTATGCTGTTACGCGGAACATCGCGGCCGCCCGCGCCGGCCGGGCGCCCGAGTGCGGTTGCCATCGGGAGAACATCGCGACAATGACGTCCAGGAAAAGCAGGCAGGCGGCGCTGTCCGTCGAGGCCGACGCGATCGACGTGCTGGTGCGCACCAAGCTGGTGCCGGCGCTGGCGCGCGAGCTCGTGCCGCGATCGATTCCGATCGGGCGGCTGAGGCGCGGCCTCGAGCGCCGGCTGACGGTCGTCAGCGCACCGGCCGGCTACGGGAAGACGACGCTGCTCGCCGAGTGGCGCAACGTGCTGCTGTCGACGGGCGTGAAGGTCGCGTGGGTCAGCCTCGACCTGGACGACGACAACCCGTCGATCTTCTCGTCATACCTGATCGAGTCGATCGTCGGCGCGACGGGCGGCATCGGCAGCCGCGCGCAGCGCCTGCTGCGCGATCGCGCGCTGATTCCGCTGAAGGTCGTGTTCGACGAATTGCTCAACGAGCTCGATGCGGCCGGCGTCGAACTGTTCGTGATGCTCGACGATTTCGACCGCCTCGCGTCGCCGGTGATACACGACGCGGTGTTCGGGCTGCTGCGTTACGCGCCGTCGAACCTGCACGTCGTGCTGTCGTGCCGCGCGACGCCGGCGCTGCCGCTCAGCCATTTCGAATCGCGCGACCAGCTCGTGCGCGTGGACGCGGACGACCTGCGCTTCGACGAACAGGAAACCCACGCGTTCTTCGACCGGGTGGCCGGGAAGGCGCTCGACGCGGCCAGCCTCGAACGGCTGCGCGCGGCGACCGAAGGCTGGGTGTCGGGCCTGCAGCTCGCCGCGCTCGCGCTGCGCGACGAAAGCGACGAAAACGACGCGGCGCGCGTCGCGGAGCAGGTCGGCAACGCGCGCGCGGGCATCGCCACCTACCTGAACGAGAACGTGATGACGCACGTGCCGGACGCGATCCGGCATTTCCTGCTCTGCACCGCGGTGCTGGACCGGATGACGCCGCCGCTGTGCGACGCGCTGACCGGCGCGCGCGACGGCGCGGACTGCCTCGAATGGCTGAGCGTGCACAACCTGTTCATCAAGTCGATCGACGGCGGGCGCGAATGGTATCGCTATCACGCGCTGTTTTCGCAGTATCTGCGCGAGGAACTGGCGCTGCGGCAACCCGGGGCGATCGCCGCGCTGCATCGGCGCGCGAGCGAATGGCATGCGGGCCGCCACCAGTGGCCGGACGCGGTGAGGCACGCGCTCGCGGCCGGCGATTTCGACGCGGCCGCGGCGTGGGTCGAGGCGTGCGCGATGAAGTTCATCGCGGCGAGCGACGTGCGCACGGTGCTCGACTGGGTGTCGCGGCTGCCCGACCATGCATCGAAGGGGCGGCTGCGCCTGCGCGTCGCCCATGCGTGGGCGCTGGCGCTCGCGATGCAGACGGTCGATGCGCGCCACGCGCTCGAAGCGATCGAGGCGGATATCGACGCGGGGCGGCTCGGCACGGACGACGTCACCGCGACCGAGCTGCTCGCGGTGCGCTCGCTGATCGCGGCCCTGTCGGATCGCAGCGCCGAATCGCTGCATCTCGGCGAGCGCGTGATGGCGGCCGGCCCGAAGCCCGGCTCGTGGATCGAGCAGATCGGCCAGACCACGCTGATCTTCGGGCTGAGCTACGCGGGGCGCATCGACGATGTGCTGGCGCTGCGCGCGCGTGCGGAGCGGGCCGCGCACGGCGACGTGCCGCTCTATGCGAACGTGTACCGGCGCAACATGTCGGGCTTGGCCGAATTCGTCGCGGGGCGCCTGCACGACGCGTCGAAGACCTTCGAGGCGGCACTGCAGTCGGCCGAGCGCGCGGCGGGGCGGCTGTCCGCGGCGACGGCGCTGTCGGCCGGCTACCTGTCGTCGATCTACTACGAATGGAACGACCTCGCGAAGGTGCGGGAAGCGCAGCGCGAGCGCTTCCAGATCGCGATGCAGGCGTGCTCGCTGGGGCCGCTGCAGCGCTTCATGCAGACCGCCGCGCTGCTCGCGTTCGACGCCGGGCAGGCCGTGCGCGCGCACGAGATTCTCGACGAGGCCGACCATGTCGCCTGCGGCCGGCAATGGCTGCGCCTGCGCGTGGCGTGCATGGCGACCGGCATTCGCCTGTACCTGAAGGAAGGCAACCTGACGCGCGCGAACCGGCTCGGGCATGCGCTTGCGTCGCTGGTGCCGGCCGCGCCGCCCGATGCGGTGTCGAGCTACGTCGAGACGTGGCAGATCGCGCAATCGGCGCAGGCGCGGCTGCTGCTCGGCGACCAGCGCGAACATGACGCGGCGAGCCTGATGGCGGCCGTGCACGAACAGGTCGCGGCGCGCGGGTTCGACTGGCTCGCCGCGCAGGCCGCGACGCTGCGCGCGGCGGCGCTCGAGCAGGCGGGGCACGCGGACGCCGCGCTCGACGTGCTCGCGCAGGCGCTCGAATACGGCCAGCGCAACGGGCTCGTGCGCACGTTCATCGACGAAGGCGCGGTGCTCGAGCGGCTGATCGCGCGCATGCAGGCGCAGGCGGAGCGTTTTCCGCAGGTCAGCGCGTGGTACGTGCGCGAGCTGGCGCAGGCGTTCGATGCGCACCGCAAGTCGGCCGGTGCGCAGGCCGCGCGGTCCGAGACGGCGCAGACGGCCGGCAACCTGAGCGCGCGCGAGGTCGAGATCCTCGACTATGTCGCGCGCGGGCTGTCGAACAAGGAGATCGCCCGCGCGCTGCGCGTCGCGCCGGAGACGATCAAGTGGCACCTGAAGAACATCTTCGAAAAGCTCAACGTCACGTCGCGCATCCAGGCGGTGCGCAGCGGGCTCGCGCTCGACCGGCCGCGTTCGCGCATGCACGACGGCGACGCGTGAGCGCGCCGGCACCGGCTTCAATCCTTCGACGAATCGGCAGGCGGATTCGCATTGCGCCCGGCGTGATGCAAATTTGCATCCGTCGATCGGCAATTCACGACGTGCGATCGCGCAGGGCGATCGATAGACTGCCTCTTCATCGCGATGCGGCGAAGCGGGGAGGTCCCCGGATTCGAGCGCGCATCGGCGTACTGCAGAGGATCGAATCGTGAATGATCAAATGAAAGCACTCCCGACCGAGATGAGCGCCGTCGAAATCGTGCGCCCCGGCGGCCCCGAAGTCCTGGTTCCGACGACGCGCCCGGTGCCGTCGCCGGCGGCCGGCGAAGTCCTGATCCGCATTCACGCGGCCGGCGTGAACGGCCCGGACGTGTTCCAGCGCAAGGGCCTGTACGATCCGCCGCCGGGGGCGTCGGATCTTCCCGGCCTCGAGATTGCCGGCGACGTCGTCGCGCTCGGCGCGGGCGTCACGCGCTTCGCGATCGGCGACAAGGTTTGCGCGCTGATTCCGGGCGGCGGCTACGCGGAGTACGCGGTTGCGAACGAGAGCAACACGCTGGCGATTCCCGAAGGCCTCGGCATGGTCGAGGCGGCCGCGATGCCGGAAACCTTCATGACGGTGTGGCTGAACCTGTTCCAGCGCGGCAAGCTGGCGCGCGGCGAATCGGTGCTGATCCACGGCGGCGCGTCCGGCATCGGGACGACGGCGACGATGCTCGCGAAGGCGTTCGGCGCGTCGACGATCATCACGACGGTCGGCTCCGACGCGCAGCGCGACGCGAGCCTGCGGCTCGGCGCGGATCTCGCGATCGATTACCGGAACGAGGATTTCGTCGAGGCCGTCAAGCGCTTCACCGATGGCAAGGGCGTCGACGTGATCGTCGACATCATCGCCGGCGACTACGTCGCCCGCAATTACGCGGCCGCCGCGATGAACGGGCGGATCGTGCAGATCGGCGTGATCAACGGGCCCGCGAAGGAGCTCGACCTGTTCCCGATGCTGACCAAGCGCCTGACGCACATCGGCTCCACGCTGCGTTCGCGCACCTACGCGGAGAAGGCGCAGATCATCCACGAGCTCGAAGCCGCGGTGTGGCCGCTGATCAAGCAGGGCGCGGTGAAGCCGCTGATCCATCGCCAGTTCGACCTGCGCGATGCGCGCGGCGCGCACGAGCTGATGGACTCCGGCCTGCACATCGGCAAGATCGTGCTGAAGACGGCGGCCGGGCAGCGCGACTGATCTGAACAATGGCCGCCGGCCGCAAGCAATCCTGACGAGCGTTTCACACT
The DNA here is from genome assembly GCF_039848545.1 of Burkholderia stagnalis. Taxonomy (NCBI): domain Bacteria; kingdom Pseudomonadati; phylum Pseudomonadota; class Betaproteobacteria; order Burkholderiales; family Burkholderiaceae; genus Burkholderia; species Burkholderia stagnalis. The sequence goes on along the minus strand of NZ_CP156686.1, from coordinate 1,847,766 downwards.
GCCGGGCAGCGCGACAGCCCCCCGTGCGGGGGGTGATTGCGCGCGCATGAATCGCCGACAATCCGGTTCAGCGCACGGGCCACGCACCCGGGACGTCATTCGGGCGCAATGAAAGGCGATGGATCGGAATGGACATGCTTGAAAACATGCGGACCTTCGTCCGCGTTGCGCAGGCGGGCAGCTTCACCGCGGTCGCGAAGCAGACGGACGTGGCGATCGCGCAGGTGTCGCGGGCGATCGCCAGCCTCGAGGAGTACGCGCAAACGCGGCTGCTGCACCGGACGACGCGCAAGATCGCGCTGACCGACAGCGGGCGGCGCTACTTCGAGCGCGTGTCGTCGATCCTGAGCGACGTCGACCAGGCGAACGCCGAGGCGCGCAACGCGCTCGTGCGGCCGTACGGCCGGCTGCGCATCCACACGATGCCGGGGCTCGGCCAGAGCCACGTGACCGCGTCGATCGTCGCGTACCAGGAAAGGTTCGCCGACGTGTCGGTCGAGATCACCTATTCGCAGCGCATGCCGAACCTGGTCGAGGAAGGCTACGACATCTCGATCCTGACCGCATCGAGCCTGCCGGATTCCGCATACATCGCGCACACGTACGGCAAGAGCCACAGCATCCTCGTTGCATCGCGGGACTACCTCGACACGCACGGCACGCCGTCGACGCCGGCCGATCTCGACGCGCACGCGTGCCTGCGTCTCGACACGCCGGCCGAGCCGAACGGCGAATGGCTGCTGCATGGCGAGGACGGCAGTGTCGTATCGCATTCGGTGCTGATGGCCCCGTTCCAGGTGAACGCGCCCGAGGCGATGATGGTGGCGTTGCGCGCGGGGCGCGGCATCGGCTCGCTGGCGATCTATTCGGCGCTCGACGAGCTGAGAAGCGGGCGGCTCGTCCGGGTGTTGCCGGGCTACCGGCTGCAGCTGCTGGACGTCTATGCGATCTATGTGTCGCGGCAGTTCATGGATGCGAAGGTGCGGACCTTTCTCGATCACCTGCGCAGCACGCTGCCGCCCGCGTTGAGCGCGGACGAACAGGCGCTGGAGGCGATGGCGATGCAGGCTCGCAGCGAGGTGTAGCAAGCGGGCGCGCATCCGCCGTTTTCCGTTGGTTCTTGTCACGTGGAGGAGGGGAAGATGAAGGTACGCAGCATGATCGTTGTCGCCGGTGTCGCCATGGCGTCGTCGCTGGCGTGTTACGCGCAATCCGCCGCGCCCGATGCCGCGGCGCCGGGCGCGCAGGCGGCACAAGCCGCGCCGGCGCCGGCGTCGCCGAAAGCCGCAAAGAAGGCGGAGCGCGCCGCGAACCGCGCGTTCGCGAAGAAGGTGCGCCTGGCCATCATGAAATCGCCCGGCATCGGCGATGCGCAGGTGACGGTGTTCGCGAAGGCGAAGACGGGCGAGGTGACGCTGGCGGGCGTCATCACGGACCAGTCGCAGGACCGCGCCGCGGTCGAGGCGGCGCGCGGCGTGCAGGGCGTGACGTCGGTGACGAGCAAGCTCGGGCTTCGGCTCGAAGGCGGGCAATGACGCGGCCCGCGTGACGCGCATCGCGGCACGATGCCCGGCCCGGCAAGGCGGTGGTCCGCCGGCCGGGCCTTTTTGCGTGAACGACGCGACAACGCTGCCGATCCGGCGGTCCGTCACACCCCCCAAGCGAGGGGCTGCATTTGCGCCGCCCCGCTCCTAAGCTCGTTCCACCCGATACCCGCTCGCCGCCGATCCGGTGGCGCGGTTCGAGGTGCCGCACGCTTCGCGAAGCCCGATGCATGCCGCTGCCGAAATGCAGCCGGCGCATACCATTAGAACAACGAAAAGCTCGGTCGAAGCGGCGGCGAAGCTGTCGATCCGTCAACTGAAAATGGAGGAGACTCATGGAGTTGAATGCAAGCGCGGTCTCGCGCATTCGCGCGCACGCGACGTTTCGCGAACTGGCGGCGCGCCGCGCCCGCCTGTCCTGGTCGTTGATCGCAGGCGTGCTCGGTGCGTATTTCGCACTGGCTGCCTGCGTGGCGTTTCGCCCCGGGCTGCTGCGTGCGCCCGTCGCGGCAGGGCACGTGACGACCGTCGGCGTGGTGGCGGCGATCGCGGTGATCGTGGTCGGCTGGGCGTTCACGTGGCTGTACGTCTGGCGCGCGAACGGGAAGTTCGAACGGCTCAACGACGCGCTGCTCGGCGAGGTGACGAAATGACGGGCCCGGCACGACTTGCGGCGGCGCTGATCGCGCTCGCGCCCGGCGGATTCGCATGGGCCGGGCCGGCCGTGGAGGGGGCGCGGCGGCAGCCGCTGAACCTCACGGCGATCGCGATGTTCATGGCGTTCGTGTGCATCACGCTCGGCATCACCTGGTGGGCCGCGAACCGCACGAAGACGGCGAACGACTTCTTCACCGCGGGCGGCGGCATCAGCGGATTCCAGAACGGCCTCGCGGTGGCGGGCGACTACATGTCCGCCGCGACGCTGCTCGGTGTCGTCAGCCTCGTCTACTCGAAAGGCTATGACGGCCTGCTCTATGTGGTGGGCTTCTTCGTCGGCTGGCCCGTGATGCTGTTCCTGATGGCCGAGCGGCTGCGCAATCTCGGCAAGTTCACGTTCGTCGACGTCATCGCTTACCGGCTCGATCCGGTCAGCACGCGCTGGATGGCGGCAACCAGCTCGCTGACGGTGGTGTTCTTCTACCTGATCGTGCAGATGGTCGGCGCGGGCGAGCTCGTGCAGCTGCTGTTCGGGATCGACTACAGCTATGCGGTGGTGGGCGTCGGTCTCCTGATGATCGTGTACGTGACGTTCGGCGGCATGATCGCGACCACGTGGGTGCAGATCATCAAGGCCGTGCTGCTGATGTTCGGCGGCACGCTGCTCACGGTGCTCGCGCTCGCGCATTTCGACTTCAGCTTCGAACGGCTCGCGGCGCGGGCGGTGGCGGTTCACCACGGCGGCAGCATGCTGCTCGGGCCGGGGCGGCTGTTCGCGGACCCGGTGTCCGCCGTGTCGCTGTCGCTCGCGACGGTGTTCGGCCTGTCCGGGCTCCCGCACGTGCTGATGCGCTTCTTCACGGTGCCGAACGCACGCGAGGCGAGGAAGAGCGTGTTCGTCGCGAGCACCTGCATCGGCTACATGTTCGTCGCGATGTTCGTGATCGGCCTCGCGAGCATCGTGATCGTCGGCACCGATCCGCAGTTCTTCGAAGGCGGCCGCGCGGGCGGCACGCTGCTCGGCGGCGGCAACATGGTCGCGATGCATCTGGCGCGCGCGACCGGCGGCGACCTGTTCCTCGGCTTCCTCGCGGCGGTGACGTTCGCGACGATCCTCGCCGTGGTGTCGGGGCTGGCGCTGGCCGGCGCGTCCGCGGTGTCGCACGACATCTATGCGAACGTGCTGTGCAAGGGGCGCGCGAGCGGCGACGCGGAAGTGCGCGTGACCAAATGGACGACGCTCGCGATCGGCGCGATCGCCGTGGCATTGGGCATCGTGTTCAAAGGGCAGAACCTCGCGTTCCTGGTCGCGCTGGCGTTCAACGTGGCCGCGTCGGCGAATTTCCCGCCGCTGGTGCTCTCGATGTACTGGAAGGGGCTGACGAGCCGCGGCGCGGTGTGGGGCGGCTTCGCCGGGCTCGTGTCGTCGGTCGGGCTGGTGATCCTGTCGCCGGCCGTGTGGAAGGCCGTGCTCGGGCATCCGGCCGCGATCTTTCCGTACGATCATCCGGCGCTGTTCACGATGCCGCTGGCGTTTCTCGTGAGCATCGTGGTGTCGTCGCGCGACCGGAGCCGGGCGGCGAACGACGAACGGCACGCGTTCGATGCGCAGTTCGTGCGCGCGCAGACCGGCCTCGGCGCGGAGCAGGCGGCGCGCCATTGAGCGTGCGGCGCGGCGTGCCGTGTGCATGGCGCGTTCATCAACGCTTTCCGTCTCCTGCGACGACTTGCGCGGCCTGCTGCGGCACGGGCAGCGGCGAATCGGGCGCGGCAATGGCGCTGAGCATGAAATGCAGGCTCGCGAGCGCCGCCTGGAGATGTGGCGCGCTTCGTCGTGCGCCGCTTTCCTGCGCCATCTGCCGACGCAGCGCATCGATCGCGGCCTGCACCGCGCGCGTGGCGTCGGCGGCGCGGGCCGGCGTCGGCGCCTGGAACAGCGCCCGGATCGCGCGGCATGCCTGATCGGCGGATGCCAGCCACGCGGGCGCGATATCCGATCCGGCCCGCGATGCGGCCTGTGCCATCGCATCGCGCAGGTCGATCACCGCGGAGCCGGTTTCGAGCACCGCGAGAAACCATTCGAGCGATTCGCCGATCGCCGCGCGATCGTCCTGCGAAATCGTCCGCAGTTGGTACATGAGATCGCGGGTGCGGCTCTCGAAGCGCGCGCGCAGCGTCGCAAGCGCGCCGGTACAGGCAAACGCGACCTGCTCGCGCAGGTCCGCGACCAGATGCCGGCGCAGCGCGCGCATCGTCGGCGGCAGGAACAGTTCGAACGCGAGCGCCGCCATCAGCATCGACAGCACCAGCGCGATCGCGTCGTTGATGAACGAGGTCGGGTCGTATGCGACGACGTTGTCGGGGCCGGTCAGGAAGCAGAAGTAGATGCAGTAGCCGACGCCGTAGCCGGCCAGCGACGGGCGCGTCGTCAGCCAGCAGCCGAGCGCGAGCGGCGGCGCGAGCACGACGCAGAGCAGCGGGAAGCCGTCGATCGCCGGATACACGAAGAACATCACGACGAGCCCGATCGCGGACGCGCAGGCCGTGCCGATCGCCATCTGGAACGCCGTCCGGGACGGCCGCGCGGACGACGCGACGAGCGCGCAGATGGCGCCGCCATTCAGCACGAGCAGCGCGCCGGACGGCCACGCGGTCGCGATCCAGAACAGGCTGAGCACGAGCGTCAGCAGCATCGCGCGCGTGCCCGCGACGGCCGCGACGAGCGGATTGGTGCGCGGTTCGAAGCGGGCGGGCCATTGTTCGCGCGCGTGCGCGGCCGACGCGAGCGACACGCAGGTGCGCGCGTAGGCGACGTAGCTGTCGACGAAGCGGTCGAGCAGTTCGATCGCCGTGTCGAATTCCTGCAGCGCCGGGGCGCGGGCCGCATCGACGCGCGTTCGCACTGCGTCCGCGCGGCCGGGCAGCGCCGCCCGGAAGGCTTCGAGCGATGCGACGAGCGCTTCGGCGAACACGTGCGCGTCGTCCGGCGCGCGCTGCCGTGCCGCATCGATTCGCGCGGCCAGTTCCGACAGGCAGCCGTCGATGGCCGCCGCGGCCGGGCCGGGTTGTCCGGCGTGCAGCCGCGCGACCCGCTGGCTCAATGCGTGCAGGCGCGTCGACGCCGCCATCCATTCCGCATTGAGCCGGGTCAGGCGGCCGTTGCTCAGGCGGGTGTCCGGCGTTTCGAACACGGCGGCGCTGCGGGCCGCCTCCGAATGAACGGTTTCGTCGACCACACGCAGGTTCAGCGCTTCGAGAAAGGCCCGCTCGGTGCGCCCGCCGAGCACCGTGCGCACGTCGTCGGCGAACTGCATGAAGCCGCGCCGGTTCGCGCGATGGAGCTGCGCGCTCAGGTGCTGCGGGAAGACCAGCGCGCTGACGGCGCCCGAGCACAGGATGCCGATCGTGACCTCGGTCACGCGCGTCATGGCCGACAGGAACGCGGCGTCCGGGTGCTGCCACGACGGAATGCCGATCAGCGCGGCCGTGTAGCCGGCGAGCACGAACCCGTAGGTGCGGAAGTTGCGGTTGCGCGCGGCGCCGGCCGTGCATACGCCGATCCACAGCGCCGTCGCGCCGAGGAAGAGTTCGGGCGTCTGGCCGAACAGGCCGATCAGCACCAGCATCGCCAGCAAGCCGACCACCGTGCCGCAGATCCGGTACAGGCTCTTCGCGAGCACCATCCCGCTCTGCGGCTGCATCAGCACGAACACGGTCGTCATCGCCGTGCGCGGCATCGGCAGCTCGAGCTTCATCGCGATGCCGAGCGCCAGCAGTGCGGCGAGCAGCGTCTTGAACACGTAGAGCCACGTGACGCCGCTCGTGCGTGCCCAGTCGCGGGCGGCATCGGCGAGGGCCGAAAGCGTTTGGTTATCCGAAATGTGTGACGGTGATTCTGGAGGCGAGGCGCGCATGAGGGGCTGGGTGCATCCTGCATGCATGACGCTGCGCGGATGCCGGTGGGCGAATTGACGGGGGGATTGTAGGTGCGCGGCAGGCGTTCGAGTGTTGCGCGTCACGTTAAACGCTTTTCCCGAATCGGGATCGACGCGGCGCGACTTGCCGCGAGCGGCGCCGCCCGCTCCGCGGAAAACCGGCGACCACGCCGATCCGGTTTTCGCGGGCGATGCGGCGCCGGGCCGTCAGCCCTGCTTCAGCACGTCGAGCAGCGCCTTGGCCGCCAGCTCGGACGACGCGGGGTTCTGGCCGGTGATCAGCAGCCCGTCGATCGCGACGTACGGCTCCCAGTCGTTGGTTTTCGAATAGCGGCCGCCGTTCGCCTTCAGTTCGTCCTCGACGAGGAACGGCACGACGTTGGTCAGGCCGACGAGTTCTTCTTCCGAATTCGAGAAGCCGGTGACGGACTTGCCGGCGACGAGCGGCTTGCCGTCCGGCGCCTTCGCATGGCGCAGCACGCCCGGTGCATGGCACACGGCCGCGACCGGCTTGGCCGTCGCGACGGCCCGCTCGATCAGCGCGATCGAATCGGCATCCTCGGCGAGATCCCACAGCGGCCCGTGTCCGCCCGGATAGAACACCGCGTCGAAATCGTCGATCGATACGTCGGACAGCTTGAGCGTGGCCGCGAGCGCCGCGCGTGCGGCGGCGTCCGCGTCGAAGCGGCGGGTCGCATCGGTCTGGAATGCGGCGTCCGCGCTCTTCGGGTCGAGCGGCGGCTGGCCGCCGGCGATGGAGGCCAGCGTGATGTCCGCGCCGGCATCCTTCAGCACGTAGTACGGCGCGGCGAATTCTTCGAGCCAGAAGCCGGTTTTCTCGCCGGTCGAGCCGAGGGTGTCGTGGGAGGTCAGGACGAAAAGCAGTTTCATGGTGTGTGTCGATGAGAGGAGGGGGATGAAAAAACGTCGTGCGGCATTGCGTCAGGCACCAGCCTGGGCGATACGCACGACGACCTTGCCGAAATTCTTGCCCGCGAGCAGCCCGATCAGTGCGTCCGGCGCGCGTTCGAGGCCGTCGACGACGTCCTCGAGCGGCGTCACGTGGCCGGCCTTCAGCCATTCGCGCATGTCGTGCAGGAACGGCTGATAGCCGCTCGCGTAGTGGTCGAGGATGATGAAGCCGCTCCATGCGGATGCGCTTCTTCAGCAGCGTGTCGGTGAGGCGCGGCAGGCGATCGGGGCCCGGCGGCAATTCGCTGTCGTTGTATTGCGAAATCAGGCCGCACACCGGCACGCGCGCGCCGACGTTGAGCAACGGCAGCACGGCGTCGAAGATCGGGCCGCCGACGTTCTCGAAATAGACGTCGATGCCGTTCGGGCAGGCGTCGGCCAGTTGTCGCGCGAGGTCCGGCGCGCGCCGGTCGAGGCACACGTCGAAGCCGAGCGTGCCGGTGACGTAGCGGCATTTTTCGGCGTCGCCCGCGATGCCGACCACGCGGCAGCCTTTCAGCTTCGCGATCTGGCCGACGGCGGCGCCCACCGCGCCGCTCGCGGCGGCCACCACGACCGTTTCGCCCGGCTGCGGCTGGCCGATCTTCAGGAGTCCCGTATAGGCGGTGAAGCCCGGCATCCCGAGGATGCCCAGCGCATGCGACGGATGCTCGAGCGCCGTGCCGAGCGGCATCAGGTCGGTGCCGTCCGACAGCGCATAGTCCTGCCAGCCGCTATCGGCGAGCACGAGGTCGCCGACGGCGAACGCCGGGTGCTTCGACGCGACCACACGGCTGACCGTGCCGCCGACCATCACGTCGCCGAGCGCGACCGGCGGCGCATAGGACGGCGCGTCGCTCATGCGCCAGCGCATGTAGGGGTCGAGCGACAGGTAGAGCGTCTGCAGCAGGACTTCGCCGCTGGACGGCGCGGGAACCGCGGCGGTCTCCAGGCGGAAGTTCTGCGCGACCGGCGCGCCGGCCGGACGGCTGGCCAGCACGAGCCGGCGATTGACTGTTTCGGGGTGTGACATGGGTGACCTCGGGATTGCGGTGTTCGCCGGGCGGTTAGGGCGCGCCGGCCGGTGCGATGCGCGGGTTCTGTTGCGCGAAAAAGTAGACCAGTCGTCTATAAAATGATCCAAAAAAAGCGCCGGATGACCTCCGACGTCCCGGCGTCCGGCTCGCGTGCCGGTCCGGCATCGCCGCCCGGACGGCGGGAGGGCGATGGAGAGCCGGGAGTCGTGCCCCCTGGATGCAGGCGGCGTGGCGGTCGGGACGGTTCATGCAGCGGATCATACGTTCCAAGTAGACCAGTCGTCTAGTAAATTCCGGGCAGACGAGCTGTCCCTCCCCATTCGGGGGGCTCCGTCGCACGGGCCATGCGGCGCAAGACGACACACCCTAGATGAACCGCAGCAAATAGATCGTGACCGTCAGCGTCGCCGCGGAGACGACGCTCGACGCGACCAGCGTGGCGCCCGCGGTCGGATCGTCGATGTCGTACGCGAGGCCGAACAGGATGCCGAACGAGCCGCACGGAATCGCGGCCAGCAGCACGAGCTGCCCGGCGAGCGGCGCCGGCACCGCGAACAGCCGCACGCACAGCCACGCGAGCAGCGGCTGCACGAGATGGCCGAGCAGCAGCGCCACGAACACCTCCGCATTCAGGCGGATCGGCAGCGCGGCGAGGATCAGGCCGGTCGAGAACAGCGCGAGCCCGGCCGTCGTGCCGCCGATGAGGCCGAGCGACTGGCCGATCAGCGCCGGCAGATGCCAGCCGAGCAACGAAAATGCGATGCCGGCGAGCGGCGCGACGACCACCGGCCTGGTGAACGTGTTGCGCAGCGCGCGTGCGAGCAGCGGTGCCTGCGGCTGGCGCGGGCGCCCGGCGCTTCGGGCCCGTTCGAGCAGGATCAGGCAGGCCGGCGACATCACCACCGACGCGATCGTGATCGCGAACGCGACGGTCAGCGTGCTCGACTCGCCGTACACGGCGACCAGCAGCGGCAGCCCGACCGCCGCGAAGTTCGGCATGCCGACCGTCACGGCCCGCACGGCGCGGCGGCTCGCATCGACGTGGAACACGTGCTTCGACAGCGCGAGCGACGCGAAGTACGGCACGAGCATGACGATCGTAATCACGGCGATCGGCGCGAGGTGGCTCGCGAGCGCCGCGCGCGGCATCTTCGCGGTGTAGACGAACAGCGCGAACGGCAGCGCGTAGTCGACCAGCATCGTGTTGATCGACACGATCGGCAGGTTGCCGGCGTGGGATTTCCGGGCGAAATAGCCCATTGCGATCGAAAAGAAGAACGGCACCAGTGCGTGCGCGAGTTCGGAAGTCATGGCGGGTCCGGATCGGGTAACAGGGGCGCCGCGCAGCACGGTCGCCGCTGCCACCTTGATGCGCCGGCGGCGTTTTTTGACCCCCCCGGAACGGGGGTACAGCGCGCGGCGGCGCGGCGCTATGGTGGGCGCAACGCGTCGACGGGCCGGCAGCGCGCCGGCCGACGCCGTGGGCCGGCGCGTCGTGCCGGCCATCGTTTTCGCTTCCGGAGAATTGCCATGGACAACGCATCAGGGCTGAGCAGGCAGGACGTGATCGAACGGGCCTTCGCAATGCCGCTGAATTCGCCGCCGTATCCGCCCGCGCCCGACAAGTTTCTCGACCGGCCCGCGCTGACGGTCACCTACCGCTCCGATCTCGAGCGGATCCGGCAACTGGTGCCCGAGCCGCTCGAACTGCGCGACCCGCTCGTCAGCATCGCGTTCCTGTACATGGTCGCGCCGGGCCTCGGCGACTACTACGAGATCAGCCAGAGCATTTCCGCCTATCTCGACGGCGAGGCCGTCAGCTTCCGCCCGTCGATGTACGCGGGCAACGTCAACGCGATCCTCGACGGCCGCGAGATCTGGGGGCTGCCGAAGAAGTTCGGCTCGCCGATGCTCGCGCTGCAGACCGACACGCTGGTCGGCACGCTCGACTACAGCGGCAGCCTCGTCGCGAAGGCGACGATGGCGTACAAGCATCGGGAAATGGACTTCGACCGGGCAAGACAGGCACTCACGACGCCGGGCGTCGTGCTCAAGATCATTCCGCACGTGGACGGCAAGCCACGCATACTGGAGCTCGTGCGGATCGACTACCAGGACGTCGTCGTGAAGGGTGCGTGGACGGGGCCGGGCACGCTCGAGCTGTTTCCGCATGCGCGCGCGCCGCTCGCGGAGCTGCCGGTGCGCGAGATCGTGTCGGTCACGCACACGATCTGCGATACGACGCTGCCGTACGGCAGGGTCGTCCACGATTACCTCGCCTGATGGCGAACCGAGGAGTCACTTGTCATGGTCATTGAAATCGCCCAGATCGACCTGATCGAAAACGGCGCGTCCGGATTCGAGCGCGCGGTTGCGCAAGCGAAGCCGCTGATCGAGCGTGCGCCCGGCTGTCACGGCGTGCGGCTCTATCGCGGCATCGAGCACCCCGACCGCTATCGGCTGATGGTGCAGTGGGAGAGCGTCGAATTGCACGACGTGTTTCGCCGGACCGCCGATTTCCAGCGCTGGCGCGAGCTGGCGGGGCCGTTCTTCGCCGGCCCGCCTTCGGTCGAGCATGTGAGCGAGGTTTGATGCGCCGGGTGCGGCGCCGTGCGCGAGCGCGGCGCCGACCGGCTTGGGTTCGGACATTCACGCAAGGAGATCGCGCGGTGGCGCTCACCGATATCAGCACGCAGATTCAACTGGCGCGGCGGCCGAACGGCCAGCCGGTCGTCGCCGATTTCGCAACGGTCGAGGTGCCGCTGCCGCCGCTGTCGGCCGGCGAGATCCGGGTCCGCAACGACTACGTGTCGGTCGATCCGTACATGCGCGGGCGGATGGACGATCGGCCGTCGTACGTCGAGCCGTTCAAGCTGAACGAGACGATGACGGGCGCCGCGATCGGCCGGGTGGTCGAAAGCGCGTCGGGCGACTTCTCGCCCGGCGACCTCGTGCTGCACCGGTACGGCTGGCGCGATGTCGCGCAGGGCGCGGCGGAAGACTTCGCGCGGGTGGACGAGGTGCCGGGCCTGCCGGCCAGCGTTCATCTCGGCGCGCTGGGCGCGACCGGCATGACCGCGTACGTCGGCTTGCTCGCGGTCGCGCGGCTGCGTGCGGAGGACGTCGTGTTCGTGTCCGCGGCGGCCGGCGCGGTCGGCTCGCTCGCGGGCCAGATCGCGCGCCTCAAGGGCGCCGCGCGCGTGATCGGTTCGGCCGGCAGCGACGCGAAGGTGGCGGCCGTACGCGATCGCTACGGATACGACGCGGCGTTCAACTATCGCCGCGCGCCCGTGCTCGAGCAGCTCAGGGCGGCGGCCCCGGCCGGCATCGACGTGTATTTCGACAACGTGGGCGGCGATCATCTCGAAGCCGCGCTCGCGACGTTCAATTACGGCGGGCGCGCGGCGATCTGCGGCGCGATTTCGCGCTACGACGATGTCGGCGCGGCACCGGGGCCGCGCTTCATGGAAAACATCGTTTATCGCAGCCTGACGTTGACGGGCTTCCTGCTGCACGACTATCGGCAGTATCGCGACGCGTTCGTCGACGAGATGGCCGCGTGGCTGCGGGGCGGGCAGGTCGTGTTCGACGAGACGATCGTCGACGGCATCCGCCGCGCGCCGGATGCGTTCATCGGGCTGATGAACGGCACCAACACCGGCAAGATGCTGGTCAGGATCGCGTGAGCCGGCGGAGGGCCGGCGTGGCGTCCGGCTATCGGGCCGCCTTCGGCTTCGCTGCCGCGCTGCGTTCGCCCGGCGCGCGCACGAGCGCCACGATGGCCTTCACCGCTTCGTCCTCGATCCCCTTGATGTCCGACGGAAACCGGTTGCGCTGCGGGATCAGCACGAACAGCCCCTCGATCTGGCAGGTGATCAGCGCGGCCCTGCGCGACAGTTCGAGCGGCGTCAGGTCGGGGTTCACGTCCGACACGAACGCGCCGATCACGCGGCGCTGAAACTGATAAGCGTCCTCCACGCTCTTGCGCGCGAATTCGTGCGTGTGGGCCAGCGCCTGGATGTTCACGAACAGGCTCTGGGTCCGGGGCAGCTTGCCATCCTCGATCAGCAGCCGCACGACCTTTTCCAGCCGCGCTTCCGGCGACAGTGTCGCGTCGGTCCGGATGCCGTCGTAGGAGCGCGAATACGTCGCGATGGTTTCCGTGATGATGGCCGCAAACAGGTCTTCGCGGGACGGGAAGTAGTGCTGCAGGTTCGACAGCGCCAGGCCGGCGCTCGTCGCCACCTTGCGCATGCTCAGGCCGCCGTAGCCTTCCTTCACGAAGATGTCGATCGCGCTCGCCAGGATGCGGGCGACGGTCTGGCGCCCGCGCTCGGTCAGCGTGCGCGGGCCTTCGCCCGGCTGCGGTTCCGCAGGCGCGTCCGGCCGTCGGCCGGCATGCGTGTTTCGTCGGGGCTTGTTCTGCTCGTCGTCGTGGCTCATCTGTTCCATCGGGATGGATGCGTTTCCTGGCGCGCCGGAATCGGTGGATTCCGGCGCTCGCGATGCGCCATTGTCGGTCAGTCGACTCATCCCGAGCAAGACGCCGTCCTGTTTTCGATTGCTGAGAACTGCGACGGGATGCGCGGTGCGTGTTTGCGATTCACCAAAATATAGGTCGATTGGCCTATTTGCAGGATCTGAATTTGAGGTTCGCCGAGGCTGAGCGGGCCGGGAGCTTGCCGGATTCGTATCGCTCGCATGCGGGACATCGATCACCTCGTCGTGCCCCAGCTCGCGATCGATTGCCATCGCGATCCGGCTCAGTCCGCGCCGCCCATGTGCTTCAGGAACCGCCGCTGCGCGACGATCAGCTCGCGGTAGGTGAGCACCCGATAGGGCACGCCGTGGCGTGCGGCGATCGGCGCGGCGAGTGCCGCGAGTGCATCGCAGTGGCGATGGTGCCAGGTCGGGAACAGATGATGGGTCGCGTGACGGTGCAGCCCGCCGAGCCAGAACGCGAGCCAGCGCGGCTCGGGCAGCCAGTCGACGGCAGTATGCAGCCCGTGCTCGCGCCAGCCGTGCGGCAGCGGTTCGCAGTCGGGCGCGCGGTAGAACGCGACGTCGGCCCAGTGGGTGCCGAGCAGCAGCCCGACGACGAAGCACGACGCGCACATCTGCGCGAGCACGTAGGCGGCAACGACGCTGCCCCATCCCACCCCCATGCCGTGCAGGACCCAGACGGGCAGCGCGAGCATCAGCGCGAAGTGCGCGAGCTTCGCGCCGACGAACACGAGCCAGCCGCGCATGCCGGGCAGCGGGCGGTGCCGCGCGACGGGCGTCTTGCCGAGCCGATCCGACCAGTCGTAGATCCAGCCGATGTACGGCATCGACAGTGCCGCGATCAGCGGCCAATACAGGTGCTGGTAGCGATGGTGCGGGCGACGTGTCTGGAACGGCGTCTGGCACAGGAAGAAGTTTTCCTCGAGATCGAGGTCGCGGCCCTCGATGTTCGCGTACGGGTGATGAAATGCGATGTGGCGCACGCGCCAGTACGCCGGCTCGATCCCGAGCGGCACGGTGACCGCGCGCGCGATCCACGCGTTCAGCCGGCGGCCCGAGGTGGGCGATACGCGAGGCGGTCCGATCAGCGTGCCGTGCGCGGCGTCGTGCATGAAGTTGATGGCGAGCACGGCGAACAGCATCACGAACGCGACGTACCCGAGCGCGAAGCGCGCCGGGCCGCCGGCCGTCAGCGCGAAACCGCCTGCGCCAAGCGCGGCGGTCAGCAGGGCGGCGCCCTTGAGCCACTGCCGCGCGTCCGCGTAGCGGTGGTCGTCCGCCCCGCGCAGGTAGGCGGCGGATGCGGCGCGCAGCTCGGCGTCGAATGGCGGCGTGCCTTCGGGCCACACATGGGTGGCGGGCCGCGGGTCCATCAGCGTGCTCCGAGCATCGTGCGGTGCCGCTCGCGCGCGAACAGGCAGGCGGCGCCGTGCAGTCCGACCAGCGCGACGAGCGCACAGCCGAGCGGGTCGCGCCAGCCGAACCCGCCGACGAAGCAGAGCGGCATAGCGAGCGCCGCGGTGCTCCATGCGGCGCGCGCCCACGCGCGTCCGTCCGACAGCGCGCCGAGCGCGATCGTCTGCGCGGCGATCCAGCCGAACAGCAGCGGCTCCTGCGGCGCAGGGAACGTGCCTTGCCGGTGCACGTAATAGATGACGACCGCGAACAGCGCGAGCCCGCCCATCGCGATCCAGCCGTCGCCGAGCCGCAGCGGATCGCGCGCGGGCAGCCGGGGCGTCGCGAGCCCGAGGTAGCGCAGTAGCGGGATGTTGTTTGCCCAGAACGGGTTGTCGGTGCGCACCGCATCATGCACGCCGTAGCGGATCGGCGCGTGCGGCAGCTCGGGCTGGTAGGTGCCGAACAGCGTGTCCCAGATCAGCAGCGTGCCGCCGAAGTTCTTGTCGATGTATTCCGGGTTCAGGCCATGATGAACGCGGTGGTTCGCCGGCGTCACGAAGAAGCGGTCGAGCCAGCCGGACCGGTAGATCGTGCCGCTATGGTTGTAGAACTGCACCGAATAGTGGAACCCGCCCACCAGCACGAACGCCTCGACGGGCACGCCGAGCACGGCGAGGCCCGCGAAGAACGGGATCGACGTGAGCGACGAGTACCAGGAATTGCGCACGCCGAGCGACAGGTTGAAATGCTCGCCTTCGTGGTGGACGACATGGACCGCCCACATCAGCGGGATCTTGTGATGCAGCCGGTGCAACCAGTAGAAGCAGAAATCCCACGCGAAGAACGTGAAGATCCACACGCCGGGCGTGCCGAGCCGGTCGACCCAGTGCAGGTTCGCGTGTGCGGACAGCCACGCGAACGCCGCGACCTCGACGCCGCGGAACAGCCACAGCACGATGTGCCCGGAATTCAGGTTGAAGATCACGTCGCGCCACGGCGCGCGCTGCCCGCGCAGCCAGCGCAGGCCGGCCACGTCGGCGACGACGAGCGCCAGCATCACGGCGAGCGGTAAAGCGAACACATTCATCAGGTCAGCCTCCGGGAGAACGCGGGCAGCCTTGCGGCGAGCATCCCGCAGACGAGCGCGACGAGCACGCCCGCTGAAATGTCGAGCGCCAGGTGGCGGCGCGTCTGTACGATCGAGCAGGTGATCGCCGCGCTCCACAGCACGACGAGCGCGCTGCGCCATGGGCGGCGTGGGTCGATCAGCGCGCGTGCGGCGAGGCAGGTCAGTGCCGCGTGCAGCGACGGCAGGCAGTTCTGCGCGGAATCGCCCGCCGCGAGGAGCCGCAGCGTGACGGCGCTCGGTGACGTGCCGTCGACCGGCGGGTAATTCAGCGTGGTCGGGAACAGCACGAAGACGATGCCGGACGCGAGCGCACTGAACTGCATCGCGCGCATCAGCCACGGCACGCGCGCGGCGTCCGCACGAAGATACGCGTACGGGATCAGCGCAAAGAACGACAGGTAGAGCCACACGCCGCGCGGGTCGAACGGGACGAGCCGGTCGAGCGCGCTTTCGGCGAGCACCGTCCCGGGGCCCTGCAGGACGCCGGACAGGGTATAGGCGACGCCGACCGCGCCCCAGCCGAGCGCCATCGCGCGCAGTCGCGGCGGCAGCGTGATCATCGCGCCTCCTTCGCGCGGACGATGCGGCGCCGCTTCTGCGTGAAGTCGCGCGCGGGCACGGCCGGGCTCAGCGTCCATGCGAGCGCGTCCGTGGCGACGCCGAGCCGCGCGAACACGTCGACGAGATGCTGCCGGCAGGCGGCGAGCATGCCGGACGCCGCGCCGTCCGCGCCCGTGTCGACCGCGAGCGTGAGCGTGAGCGCGGCGGGCGCCGTCTGCGTCAGCCGGTAGTCGGCGTGCAGCGGCAGCGCCTGCGCGAGCGCCCGCGCGCACACGTCGGCGAACACGGTGCACGGCGCCCCGTCGCGGCCGGGCAGCACCAGCATGTCGTCGCAGCGTCCCTCGATCCGCTCGATCGCGAGCGCCGGGCTGCCGCACGGGCAGGGCGCGCGGCGCACCGCGAGCACGTCGTCGAGCCGGTAGCGGACGATCGGCTGTGTGGAACGCGTGAAATCGGTGATGACCGGCACGAAGCGCGTGCCGTCGAGCCACTGCGGTTCGACGTGGAGGAATTCCTCGTTCAGGTGCAGCGTGCCGTGCGTGCACGTCGCGCCCAGGAAGCCCTCGGTCGCCTGGTAGACCTCGTCGACGCGCCCGAACGTTTCGGCCAGCAGCACGCGGTCGAGCGGTTCCAGCACTTCGGCGACCGCGATGACGCGAGCCGGGCGCACGGCCAGCCGGCCCTCGCGCACGGCGAGCGCGAGCGAGCACAGCACCTGGGCCGGCGCGACGACGATCGTCGGCCGGTACGCGTCGAGCTGCGCGACCAGCGACTCGAACGGCTCGAACAGGTCGTAGAACGCGAACGACAGCCACGGCGTGCGCACCGCCGTGTACAGCCGGTTGTTCGCGCGCAGGAACAGCGCGACCCGTTCGCGATGCAGCAGCCCGTGCGGCAGCAGCTTCGCGAGCAGCACGCCGGCCCATGTCGCGCGCTCGGCCGGGCTCGCGACGAACACGCCGCGGCTGCCGGACGTGCCCGACGACAGGCCGACGCTGTAGTGCCCGAGCATCGGGCTGAAGTCGCGCGACTGCTCGGCGCGATGCGCGCACGCGAGCACCTCGTCGAGCGTCAGCCCCGCGGTGTTCATCGTATCGAAACGCGTGAGCATCGCCGCCTTGTCCATCAGCGGCCATGCGTCGCGCGGCTGGCTCGCGTACGGCGCGAACCACGGGCTGCGCGCGAGCACGGTGCGTGCGAAGCGGTCGAGCCCGCGCGCCTGGTGGCGCTCGAGCGCCGTGCGGTCCGCGAAGCGGCGCGTGCGGGTGCGGGCGTAGGCCCACAGCAGGCGGTGCGGCTGCATCACAGTGCGCCCTCGTGCGTGAGCAGGATCGTCGCGCGGCCGCCGGCGTCGAGGCGATGCAGCCGGTCGAGCGTCGCGTAATAGGCGCGCGGATCGTCCATGATCAGGTGCGCGATCCGCGACGGTCCGCGCGGCTCGCGGTAGCCCTGCGGCGACCATGCCGAATCCGACGCGAGCAGCACCCAGCCGCTGTCGGTCGCGACGAACGCGCCGAGATGGCCCGCCGCGTGGCCGGGCAACTCGACCAGCAGGATGTCGCCTCCGGCATTCGGCAGCGTGTAGGCGTGCTCGAACGGCGCGAGTTCCGCGGGCAGCGCGACGCGCTCGAAGCTTTCGACGAAGCGCGCGCGCGTGTCGAAGTCGTCCGGCATCAGGCCCGGCACGAAGCCGCGCCTGAGCGCCGCGATGCCGCGCAGCGGGCGCGTCGCGCGCCAGCCGTCCCCGGAGCAGATCATCGGCACGCCCGGGAAGTCGCGCAGGCCCGCGATGTGGTCGCCGTGGAAGTGCGACAGCACGATGCCGTCGAGATCGGCGGGCCGCAGGCCTTCGCGCGCGAGCTGCGCGGCGATCGCGTCGGCGGCGTCGAAGTGCACGGGCGTCACCTTGCGGTACAGCGCGAACACGCCGCGCCGCGTGTGGTCGAGGAAGTGCGACGCGTAGCCGGTGTCCCACAGCCAGCGCCGGCCGTTCGCCTGCAGCAGGTAGCAGCGCGACGGGAACGCGCACGCGGAGAAGCCGGCGCCGCGCAGCGCGACGCAGCCGGGATGGGTGCAGTAGCCTGCTTCAAAGGCCGTAATGGTTGCCATGCGTACGAATCCAGTCCGCGGTGAGACGAATGCCGTCGTCGATCGAGAACGGCGGCCGGTAGCCGAGCAGCGCGGCGGCGCGTGCGTTGCTGAGCGTCATGTCGAAATGGAGCGCGCCGATCCCGTAGCGCGTGAGCAGCGGCTCGCGGCCGCGCACGTGGCCGCCCAGCTCGGAGACGCGCGCGAGCGCGTCCAGGAGCGGATACGGCAGCGGGCGGATCCGGTAGCGCAGCTGCAGCGCGTCGCCGAGCAGGCGCGCGAGCAGCGACGCGAGCGTGCACGGCTCGAAGTTCGTGATGTTGAACGCGGCGCCCGATGCGACCTGCGCGTGCGTCGCGACCCGCAGCGCATGCACGACGTTGCCGACGTAGGTCAGGTCGACGAGCGCGGCGCCGCCGCGCGGCAGCGGCAGCACGCCGCGTCGCGCGTGCAGCAGCTGCAGGATGCGTGGCACGATCACGCGGT
Organism: Burkholderia stagnalis; assembly: GCF_039848545.1. Classification (NCBI taxonomy): domain Bacteria; kingdom Pseudomonadati; phylum Pseudomonadota; class Betaproteobacteria; order Burkholderiales; family Burkholderiaceae; genus Burkholderia; species Burkholderia stagnalis. The sequence continues at coordinate 1,829,477 of NZ_CP156686.1, read as the reverse complement.
CGTGCGGGCCGAACAATCCGCGCGGGCGCAGCAGCACGAAGGTCGTGCCGGGATGCGCGCCGGCGAGCGCGCACAGTTCGTCTTCGGCCTGCGCCTTGGTCGCCGCGTAGTGATTCACGAAGCGCGCGGCGCGATACGACTCGTCGATGTCGCGGTGATGCCGGTAGTCGAAGTAGATCGACGGCGTCGATACGTGCACGAAACGCGGCACGCCGCGCGCGGCGGCGGCTTGCGCGAGCCGGCGGGTCGCGGTCACGTTCGACGCGACGAAGTCGTTCAGCCGGCCCCACGGCGACGACAGCGCCGCGCAGTGCCACACCGCGTCGACGTCGCGCAGCAGCGCGTCGGCCTGCGCGTCGTCGAGCGTTGCGAGTTCCGCCGGCACGAACTCCGCGCCGGCCGCGCGCAACGCGTCGCCCGCTTCGAGATTGCGGCCGGTTGCCCGCACGGCGCGGCCGTCCGCCAGCAGTGCGTCGACGGCGTTGCGGCCGAGCCCGCTCGTCGCGCCGGTGACGAGGATCTTCATGCGACGAGCACCATTCCGCCCACCGTCAGTCCGGCCGCGGTGCCGATCAGCAGCGCGCGGGTGCCGCGCGTGAAGCGTCCCTGCTCGATCGCTTCGTGCAGCGCGGTCGGGATCGACGCCGCGACCTGGTTGCCGTGCTGCGCATAGATGTCGACGAGCGAGTCGGGGCGCATGCCGAGACGCTTGCGAATGTGTTCCATCGCGAGGTGGCTCGCCTGATGCGGGATCACGACGTCGACGTCGCGCGCTGCGCGCGCGTTGCCGCCGAACAGCTGCTCGAGGAAGCCGCCGATTACCGTGGACGCGAGCCGGAACACGCGCTTGCCATCCATCCGGAACAGGTAGTCGGCCGGCTCGGCGCCGTTGCGTGGATTGCGGCGCGTGCCGCCCGCCCGAATCTCGCAGAACGCGTTGCCGGCGGGATAGGTTTCCATCCGGAATGCCTCGATGCCGGTGGCCGCATCGCCGCGCTCGACGATCGCGGCGGCCGCGCCGTCGCCGAAGATCAGCGATGCTTCCGGGTCGTTCCAGTCGATGCCGCGCGACGCAAGGTCCGACGCGACGATCGCGATGCGCCGGTACGCGCCGCTCGCGAGCAGGCTCGCCGCGACCTGCAGCGCGACGACGAAGCTCAGGCAGCTCGCGTTCACGTCGAACGCGGCGGTGCCGGCCGGCAGCCCGGCCGGCCCGAGAATCCGGCTCGCGGTGCTGGGCAGCGCCTGCTCGCCGACGCCCGACGCGGACAGCAGCAGGTCGATCGACGCGGGGGCGACCTGGCCGCGGTGCAGCGCGTCGCGCAGCGCGGCCGCGGCAAGCCCGGATTGCGTTTCGGCATCTTCGGCGTAGTAGCGGACGTCGATGCCCGACTTCTTGCGCGAGAAACCCGGCGGGTGCTTGAGCAACGCGTCAAGCGCGCTGGACGAGACGCGCCGCGACGGCAGCGCCTTGCCGGTGCAGATGATCTGGATGGGCAGCATGGCGGGGAACGGTGGAAGCGGGATGCGCGCGGTCATGCGTGAACGCGGCACGCGATTCTCGGCCTTGAAAGGCAATGACGGACTTCGGCGGAATGGATATCAGGCGCGAAGTATTCGATGAAACAGGGCGCCTTTCTTTCTCTCGGTTTGATTATCATTTTGAACGTTATTGCGCTATTCCATGGACGGATTCGAATATCGATCCGCCCGTGGCCTGCGCCTTTAAAGCAGGGCAACCGTGCCGGCCCACGTCGCTTGCAGCCGGGACGCGATACGGCAAGCGGTCCGCATGCTAACAAAATCGGTCGCTTTCAGGGCAGCGTAATTGAAAAAGTTCACCTTTCGGTACTTTCCGGTGCGCAGTGTGATGCTCGTGAAAATCCGCGCGTTGAAATGGTCCGGCGTCGCACGTGAAATCAAGTCGATCGAAAATTGCGAGGAATCTGTGACGCCTATTCGGCTCTTTGCATGAGACCTGCAAGATCACGCCGTGCTGATGAGTCGCGATATCGAGCCGTCGCTGCCTTTTCTCGATAATGGGGTGCAGGCCTTTGCGGGAAGCACCCGTCTCTCGTCTCGGACCGGGCGGCGAGTCTTGCCCGCTTCTGCCGCGGTTCGCCACCGCCCCCTGCCGGGTAATACCGATACAGGTATTGCCACTACCAGCCAAACCACTGTTTTTAATGGGTTTTTTCGCGCTTTGCCTGCGCCGGAGCGCGATCTGCGTGGCATAATCGACCGCATCCGCAAGCCTTGAAGTCACAACGACCCCGCATACCCATGGCACAGACGCTCTACGACAAACTGTGGAATTCCCACGTGGTCCACACCGAGGAAGACGGCACGACATTGCTCTACATCGACCGTCAGCTGCTGCATGAAGTCACGAGCCCGCAGGCGTTCGAAGGGCTGAAGATGGCGCAGCGCCCGGTGTGGCGCATCAGCGCGAACCTCGCCGTGTCGGACCACAACGTCCCGACCACGGATCGCAGCCACGGCATCGCCGATCCGGTCTCGAAGCTGCAGGTCGACACGCTCGACGCGAACTGCGACAGCTTCGGCATCACCCAGTTCAAGATGAACGACGTGCGCCAGGGCATCGTGCACATCATCGGGCCCGAGCAGGGCGCGACGCTGCCGGGCATGACGATCGTGTGCGGCGATTCGCACACGTCGACGCACGGCGCGTTCGGCGCGCTCGCGCACGGCATCGGCACGTCCGAAGTCGAGCACGTGCTCGCCACGCAAACCCTGCTGCAGAAGAAGAGCAAGAACATGCTCGTGAAGGTCGAGGGCCAACTGCCGCGCGGCTGCACCGCGAAGGACATCGTGCTCGCGATCATCGGCAGGATCGGCACCGCGGGCGGCACGGGCTACGCAATCGAATTCGGCGGCTCGACGATCCGCGCGCTGACGATGGAAGGCCGGATGACGGTCTGCAACATGGCGATCGAGGCGGGCGCGCGCGCCGGCATGGTCGCCGTCGACGATACGACGATCGACTACCTGAAGGGCCGTCCGTTCGTGCCGACCGGCGCGGAATGGGAGCAGGCCGTCGAATACTGGCGCCAGTTCAAGTCGGACGACGGCGCGCAGTTCGACAGCGTCGTCGAGCTGAACGCGGCCGAGATCGTGCCGCAGGTCACGTGGGGCACGTCGCCGGAAATGGTCACGTCGATCGACGGCCGCGTGCCCGATCCGGAACGCGAGAAGGATCCCGTCAAGCGCGACGCGATGGAGCGGGCGCTGGCCTACATGGCGCTCGAGCCGAACACGCCGATCGAGGCGATCGCGGTCGACAAGATCTTCATCGGCTCGTGCACGAACGCGCGCATCGAGGATATTCGCGCGGCCGCGTACGTCGTGAAGAAGCTCGGCCGCCGCGTCGCGTCGAACATCCGCCTCGCGATGGTCGTGCCGGGCTCGGGCCTCGTGAAGGCGCAGGCCGAGCGCGAAGGGCTCGACAAGGTGTTCACGGAAGCGGGCTTCGAATGGCGCGAGCCGGGCTGCTCGATGTGCCTCGCGATGAACGCCGATCGCCTGGAGCCGGGCGAGCGCTGCGCATCGACGTCGAACCGCAACTTCGAAGGCCGGCAGGGGCAGGGTGGCCGCACGCACCTCGTCAGCCCGGCGATGGCGGCCGCGGCCGCCATCGAAGGCCATTTCGTCGACATTCGCAAGCTGGGGTGACGCGTGAACGCATCGATCATCGGCCGGCTGGCCGGCATGCTGGCACTGGCGGGGCTCCTGTTCGGCCTCGCGGGCTGCAACACCGTCGCGGGCTTCGGCCAGGACGTGAACGCGGCCGGCAATGCGATCAAGCGCGCCGCCGAGTGACGCGCGGCGCCGGAACCTTGTCGACGTGCGCCGGCTGAGTGCCGGCCCACCCATCGGATAGACGGATCATGGAAAAATTCATTGTGCATACCGGCGTCGTGGCGCCGCTCGATCGCGAGAACGTCGATACCGACGCGATCATCCCGAAGCAGTTCCTGAAGTCGATCAAGCGCACCGGCTTCGGCCCGAACGCATTCGACGAATGGCGCTACCTCGACCACGGCGAGCCGGGCCAGGACAACTCGAAGCGTCCGCTGAACCCGGACTTCGTGCTGAACCAGCCGCGCTACCAGGGCGCATCGGTGCTGCTGGCGCGCAAGAACTTCGGCTGCGGCAGCTCGCGCGAGCACGCGCCGTGGGCGCTGCAGCAGTACGGCTTCCGCGCGATCATCGCGCCGAGCTTCGCCGACATCTTCTTCAACAACTGCTTCAAGAACGGCCTGCTGCCGATCGTGCTGACCGAGCAGCAGGTCGACCACCTGTTCAACGAGACGTACGCGTTCAACGGCTACCAGCTGACGATCGATCTCGCCGCGCAAGTGGTGCGCGCGCCGGACGGCCGCGAGTACGCGTTCGACGTCGCCGCGTTCCGCAAGTACTGCCTGCTGAACGGCTTCGACGACATCGGCCTGACGCTGCGTCACGCCGACAAGATCCGCCAGTTCGAGGCCGAGCGGCTCGCGAAGCAGCCGTGGCTGAACAACAAGCTGGTCGGCTGACACCGTCCTTGCGGCGGGCGTGCACGGCGCGCCCGCCGTCCCGCATTCAATACCCATCCAGTCAGGAATAACGCATGAAGATTGCAGTGCTGCCCGGCGACGGCATCGGTCCGGAGATCGTCAAGGAAGCGGTGAAGGTGCTGAACGCACTCGACGAGACGTTCGCCCTCGAGGAAGCGCCGGTCGGCGGCGCGGGCTACGAGGCGAGCGGCCACCCGCTGCCGGACGCGACGCTGAAGCTCGCGAAGGAAGCCGACGCGATCCTGTTCGGCTCGGTCGGCGACTGGAAGTACGACTCGCTCGAGCGCGCGCTGCGCCCCGAGCAGGCGATCCTCGGCCTGCGCAAGCACCTCGAGCTGTTCGCGAACTTCCGCCCGGCGATCTGCTATCCGCAGCTCGTCGACGCGTCGCCGCTGAAGCCTGAGCTGGTCGCGGGCCTCGACATCCTGATCGTGCGCGAGCTGAACGGCGACATCTACTTCGGCCAGCCGCGCGGCGTGCGCGCTGCTCCCGACGGCCCGTTCGCCGGCGCGCGCGAGGGGTTCGACACGATGCGCTACTCGGAGCCGGAAGTGCGCCGCATCGCGCACGTCGCGTTCCAGGCGGCGCGCAAGCGCGCGAAGAAGCTGCTGTCGGTCGACAAGTCGAACGTGCTCGAAACGTCGCAGTTCTGGCGCGACATCATGATCGACGTGTCGAAGGAATATGCGGACGTCGAGCTGTCGCACATGTACGTCGACAACGCGGCAATGCAGCTCGCGAAGGCGCCGAAGCAGTTCGACGTGATCGTCACCGGCAACATGTTCGGCGACATCCTGTCGGACGAGGCGTCGATGCTGACCGGCTCGATCGGCATGCTGCCGTCGGCGTCGCTCGACAAGAACAACAAGGGCTTGTACGAGCCGTCGCACGGCTCCGCGCCGGACATCGCGGGCAAGGGCATCGCGAACCCGCTCGCGACGATCCTGTCGGCCGCGATGCTGCTGCGCTACTCGCTGAATCGTGCCGAGCAGGCCGATCGCATCGAGCGCGCGGTGCAGACGGTGCTCGAGCAGGGCTATCGCACAGGCGATATCGCGACGCCGGGCTGCAAGCAGGTCGGCACGGCGGCGATGGGCGACGCGGTGGTTGCGGCGCTGTAAGAAATATGTAAAGGGTGCGAACGCGGCCGAAGCAATGGCCCGTTCGTGCCGGGTTGGCCGTTGTGCGGCCAGACAGGTTTGTGTAGACTCGAACGATGGCGCTGATTTCCCTGATCTCCCCGGTCCTGAAAACCCACGGCAACACTGCCCGTGCGGTTACGCGCGCCATCGTCATCACGAAAACCATTACCACGAAAACGATCATTAAACGCTGATCGTCCGTCGTGCCCGCCTTTTTCCCCGCGCGGTCACGCCGGGGGCGGAAATGGCGGGGAAGCTCCATTCAAAGGGTTAGTCATGAACGTAGGTCTCGTAGGTTGGCGCGGCATGGTCGGCAGCGTCCTGATGCAGCGCATGCAGGAAGAGGGCGATTTCGACCTGATCGAACCGGTGTTTTTCAGCACCAGCAACACGGGCGGCAAGGCGCCGTCGTTCGCGAAAAACGAGACTACGCTCAAGGACGCGACCAACGTCGACGAGCTGAAGAAGTGCGACGTGATCATCACGTGCCAGGGCGGCGACTACACGAACGACGTGTTCCCGAAGCTGCGCGCGGCCGGCTGGAACGGCTACTGGATCGACGCGGCGTCGTCGCTGCGGATGAAGGATGACGCGGTCATCATCCTCGATCCGGTCAACCTCGACGTGATCAAGGACGCGCTGGTCAAGGGCACGAAGAACTTCGTCGGCGGCAACTGCACGGTCAGCCTGATGCTGATGGCGCTCGGCGGCCTGTTCCGCGAGAACCTCGTCGACTGGATGACGGCGATGACCTACCAGGCCGCATCGGGCGCGGGCGCGCAGAACATGCGCGAGCTGCTGTCGCAGATGGGCGCGCTGAACGGCGCGGTGCAGGAGCAGCTCGCCGATCCGGCGTCGGCGATCCTCGACATCGACCGCCGCGTGCTGGCCACGATGAACAGCGATGCGATGCCGACCAGCCACTTCGGCGTGCCGCTCGCGGGCTCGCTGATTCCGTGGATCGACAAGGATCTCGGCAACGGCATGTCGAAGGAAGAGTGGAAGGGCGGCGCGGAAACCAACAAGATCCTCGGCAAGCCGGCGATGGGCGAGCCGGGCTCGATCCCGGTCGACGGCCTGTGCGTGCGGATCGGCGCGATGCGCTGCCATTCGCAGGCGCTGACGATCAAGCTGAAGAAGGACGTGCCGCTCGACGAGATCAACGGCATCCTCGCATCGGCGAACGACTGGGTGAAGGTCGTGCCGAACGAGCGTGAAGCGTCGATGCGCGACCTGTCGCCGGCGAAGATTACCGGCACGCTGACGGTGCCGGTCGGCCGCCTGCGCAAGCTCGCGATGGGCGGCGAATACCTGTCGGCGTTCACCGTCGGCGACCAGCTGCTGTGGGGCGCGGCCGAGCCGCTGCGCCGCATGCTGCGCATCCTGCTCGACAAGTAAGCCCGACAGGGGCATCCGGCCCGTGGGCCGGATGGTCCACGCAAGCGCGCCGCGCCGGTCGTGACGATGTCACGGTCCGGCGCGGCGCGTTTTTCATGGGCGCGTCAGCGCATGTTCAGCACCGCCTGGTCGACGGCCTGCTGCGTCTTGATCGTCTGCGCGTTCGCCTGGTAATTGCGTTGCGCGGTGATCAGGGCGACGAGCTGGGTCGTCAGGTCGACGTTCGAGTTCTCCAGCGCACTGCCCTGCAGCGTGCCGTGGTTCGTGCTGCCCGGCGCGGAGATCTGCGGCACGCCCGACGCGGAACTCTCGGCGTACTGGTTGCCGCCGATGTTCACGAGGCCGTTCGGGTTGTTGAAGTTCGCGAGCGCGATCTGGCCGAGCACCGCGCTCTGGCCGTTCGAGTAGTTGCCGGACAGCTTGCCGTCGGCGCCGATCGAGAAGGTCGTCAGCGTGCCGCTCGCGAAGCCGTCCTGCGCGAGGTTGTTCACGCCGTTCTTGCCGCCGTACTGGGTCGTGCCGTTCAGATCGAGCGTCAGCGGCTGCGGCGTCGCGGAGCCGCCGGTGGCCGGGATCGTGAACTGGAACTGGCCGGTCGAGCCGGTGACGGGCGCCGCAGGCGTCGTGCTCGCGATCTGGCCCGACGTGTTGAACGCGACGGTGCCGAGATTGGTCGGCGTCTGGCCCTTCACACCCGCATACGCCTGCCACGTGCCGGCCGGCGCCGCGCTCTTCACGAAATACATGTCGACCTGCTGCGCGCCGCCGAGCGAGTCGTACACCTGGATCGACGTCGAGTAGTTGTACGTCGTGCTGTCCGTCGCGGAGAACGGCGCCTTGGCCGGCACCTTGTCCTGCGAGTTCAGGTTGAACTGGCCGGTGATCCTGGTCGTCGCGGTGGGCGCGAGGTTGGTGGTCGGCGCCTGCATCGGCACGGTTGCCGCGGTGTTGATCACGCCGCCCGCGGCCGCGCCGTAACCCATCAGGTTGCGGCCATGCGAGTCGACGATGAAGCCGTTCTTGTCGCGATGGAACGTGCCGTCGCGCGAATACGTGACCACGCCGTTGTTCGACATCTGGAAGAAGCCGTTGCCGTTGATCGCGACGTCGAGCGCGTTGCCCGTCGTGTTGATCGTGCCCTGGCCGAACTGCTGATCCACCGACGCGAGCCCCGAGCCGATGCCGATCTGGGTGTTGACCGACGTCGCGACCGAGTTCGCGTACATGTCGGAAAAGTGCGCGCGACTTTGCTTGAAGCCCACTGTGTTCGCGTTCGCGATGTTGTTGCCGATCACGTCGAGATTGTTCGACGCCCCGGCCAAACCGCTCAAGCCTTGCTGATAGCCCATGTTCGGTCCCCGTAACGAGCTGGTAAATAAATGCAGTCGTGCGACTGCGCGGTAATACTCCCTTGATTTGTCGTGGCGTCAGTCCGACTGATCGGTCATGGTCGGATTGCGCTGATTTTTATTTGAAACAGATCGTAATGTTGGTCGTTCGGGGATTTGTGTAAATTTGTATAATGTGGGCGAATTGCAAACGAAAGGTCGTTTTTTTGAAGGAATCCGGGCGCGATGATGGGCTTGTAAGCCTTGCTGGGCGGGGTGTTTCGTAGGATGAATGGTCAATTCTCCGATTAGAGGCGGGAATTGCCTTCTGATCGATCGATTGGAAATAATTGGAATGTGATTCGTTGCGCGGCGCGGGATTTATTTGAATTTTCGGCCGTGATTTTATTAACGGCAAGCGCGGCGAATTATTGATGGTGGCGATGGTGTTTTATTCTCGGACTACAGATTTTGTGCTGGCGGTTTGGGGCAGGCCCGGTGCGCGCGATACGACGCCGGCCGCGCGACATGCCCGGCGCAAAAACGTGAAAGCCCCGAACCGTTTCATGGCCGGGGCTTTCTTGCATCGATTCCTTTGGCACGAGGAGAGGATGCGCTGCGGAGCAAAGGCGGATGGAATCGTTCTCGGCGGGAGGTTGATCTACGAAATTGTTGTACTTGGTGGGCGTGTGTTTGTGAGTCATTCAGGGCGCGGCGGATCTGACGATGGCATGGCAGGCAAGGCGGCCCGGATTGTGCCGTCGGTACGTCGGGCTCCCTGAAACGTCGCGGGCGCACGGCCCGATGTGCGTCAACCGGGGACGAATTCGGCCCGAATCCGGGCGCGTGAAGTAAACTACGCGGTTACGACGCGCAGACCAGCGGAAAGCGTCGCGTTCTGCGCGGCGCTTTTGCATTTCTGCGGCGACTTTTTTGACGCTTCCAAACGCGAATCCGAGCCGCGCGCCAGCGTGGCGATAGAGCCAACGATGTCCCGAATTTCCATGTTTCCGCGTCAATCTCGCTTGTCGCGCGCCGTGTGCGGCGCGCTGGCGGTCCTCGCACTCGGCGCGGCCGCCTCGACCTGGGCGGCAGGCGACGCCGCGGCGGCCGAAGCCGGCGCGGCCGCGCCGCTCACCGTGACGGTCCAGCCGGGCCAGTCCCTCAACGATCTTGCCAAGGCGGCCACGCAGTCGAGCGACCCGGGCGTGCTGGCGCGCGCGGGCCGCGCGCTGTTCGATGCGAATCCGCAGGCGTTCATGAAGCGCGATCCCAGCCGGCTGAAGGTCGGCGCGACGCTGACGCTGCCGGCGCTCGATGCGACGGGTGCGGCGGTCGCATCCGGCGCTGCGGTGGCTTCCGGGGCGGCGCCTGCATCGGCCGCCGCGCCTTCGGCCGCGCACCCCGGTTCGGCGGCGCATCCCGCGTCGGCGGCGCTGGCGACCTCCGCAGCGTCTGCCGCCCACGCAGTGCAGCCGAGCGACGCGCATGCGGCGACGGCGGCAGGCGCGTCGGCCGCCGTCGGTGCATCCGCGGCTCACGGTGCATCCGCACCGGCTGTCCAGCCGGCATCGCCGGCGGCCGGCGCGAGCAGCGGCCCGCACGTGTGGAGCGGCGCGATTCAGTCCGCGCCGTCATCCGCCAGCGAGGCGACGGTGCCGTCCGCGCAGGGCAGCATGGCCGCCGGCCCGAATGCCGCTCCGAATGCGGCGCCGGCCGCCGCCGCGTCGCAACCGCGCCCGTCCAGCCTGCAGCAGTTGCTCGCGCTGAAGAATCGCGTGCTGATGGAACTGCAGAAGCACGGCATCGGCAAGCCGGGCGCGACGGCCGGCGCGGGCAACGCGCCTGCGCCTTCCGCGCCGCGTGCGGCCGCGAACGACGCAAGCGCATCCGCGGCGGCGTCGAATGCCGATGCGGCCGCGGCAAGCGGCGCCGCGTCGAGTGCGGCGCAGCCGCAGACGGCGCCCGTGCGTCCCGCCGTGACGCCGGCGCCGACGCAGGCGGGAGCGGCAGGGCAGCTCGACTGGCGCGTGGCTTCCGCGGCCGGTGCGGCGGTGGTGCTGGTCGCCGGTTTCTTGTGGCGCAAGCGCCGCAACGCACGTCGCGACGAGGCAGCCGCCGGCGCCGCAACCGTCGCTGCCGGCAGTGACGACGTGACGCCGTCCCCGGCACAGGAACTGCCGATCCAGCCCGAGACGCCGGTGTCGCGCGATGCGGCGGCCGACGTGTATCTGGCGGCGGCGACCGCGGCGGCGGCAGAGACCGAGGCCGCCGAGGCGCACGTGCATCGCGACGTGCCGGTTGCGCCGGTGTCCGTCGAGCCCGAGCAAGCGGAACCTGCGGTGCATGTGCACGACGCACCGGACGCTGCCGCCAATGTGGACAAGACCGCTGACGAGCCGGTCGACGGGGTGCCCGCGACACAGTCGGCGGCGGACACGCAGCACGCTGCAGCAGACACGCAGCACGCGATCATGCAGAGCGCGATCACTGCGCTCGGCAGCCTCGACATGCCGCTGCCGCCGCGCGTGCTCGACGAATCGACGCCGGCGGCGCACGACACGGCCACGACGGCAGCGCTGTCTGCCGATGAGCAAGTCGCAACTAACGGTCAATCCGCCCCGCGCCCGCCAATTGGTGCCGCGGATCCGACCCCGGAACATCTTGCCGAGCAGGACGACGCGCTGGAGTGGGATGACGGCGCGTTCCTGCACGGCCGTTCGGGCGCGACGTCGTCGGCCCCCGCGTTTGCACCGCTTGGCGGCGCGCAATTCGGCGCGCTGAAGCTCGATTTCGATCTCGACCTGCCGTCCGCGCCCGGCGCGGCGCTGCCGGCGCTCACACCCGACGAGCTGGCGCGCATCGCGCGCAACAAGCTCGACCTCGCGAGCGAATACGTCGAACTGGGCGACGTCGCCGGCGCGCGCACGCTGCTGCAGGAAGTCGTCGACGCGAACGACGCGGCGACGCGCGACGATGCGCGCGCGCTGCTCGCGAAACTGGCGGCCGAGGCGTGATGCGGATCGCGCTCGGCATCCAATACGACGGCGCGGCGTTTTGCGGCTGGCAGTCGCAGCCGCACGGCAAGACCGTGCAGGACGCGCTCGAGCGCGCGCTGGCGGAGTTCGCGCAGACGCCGCTGCATACGACGGTGGCGGGGCGCACCGACACCGGTGTGCATGGGCTCGGGCAGGTCGTGCACTTCGATACCGAGCTGGACCGCGCGGATTTTTCATGGGTGCGCGGCACCAACGCGTTCCTGCCGCCGACGGTCGGGGTGCAATGGGCGAAGCCGATGCCGGACGCGTTCCACGCGCGCTTCTCGGCGTTCGAGCGTACCTATTACTACGCGCTGTACGTGCATCCGGTCCGTTCGCCGATGCTCGACAGCCGCGCCGGCTGGATCCACACGCCGCTCGATGACGACGCGATGCGCGAGGCCGCGGCGTGCCTGATCGGCGAGCATGACTTCTCGTCGTTCCGTTCGTCGGAATGCCAGTCGAAGACGCCGGTCAAGCACCTGTACCAGATCGACATCCGGCGCGTGGGCCACTTCCTTCATTTCCGGTTCCGCGCCAACGCGTTCCTGCACCACATGGTGCGCAACCTGATGGGCTGCCTCGTCGCGGTCGGGCGCGGCCGCTATCCGGCCGAGTGGCTCGCGGAGGTGCTCGCCGGCCGCGACCGCAACCGCGCGGCGCCGACCTTCATGGCCGATGGGCTGTATCTTGCCCATGTCGGCTATCCTGCGGAATTCGCCGTCCCGCCCGCGCAGCTCGGCAGCGTGCCGTGGAGCGGCGTCTGGGCTGATCTGGATCCACAACCATGACCGACCACGCGCTCCCACCCGATCCCGCCGCCGTGCCGCCGCGCACGCGCATCAAGCTGTGCGGCTTGTCGCGCCCCGAGGACGTGCTGCATGCGGCGGCGCTCGGCGCCGACGCGATCGGCCTCGTGTTCTACCCCAAGAGCCCGCGCGCGGTCACGATCGCGCAGGCGGCCGAGCTGGCGCGCCTCGCGCCGCCGTTCGTGTCGGTCGTCGGCCTGTTCGTAAACGCGAGCGCCGCCGAGATCGAGGCGGTGGTGCGCGACGTGCCACTCACGCTGCTGCAGTTCCACGGCGACGAAACGCCTGAACAATGCGACGCGCTGGGCCGCGCGGCCCGGCTGCCGTGGCTGCGGGCGGTGCGCGTCGGCCCCTCGACGCAATCGGCCGATTTGGTAGAATCGACTCTTCATTATTCGAAAGCGCGCGGCCTCCTGTTCGACACCCTCGTGCCGGACTACGGCGGCAGCGGCAAGGTCTTCGATTGGTCACTTATTCCCGCAGAGCTCGCGCGTCGGGCCGTTTTGAGTGGTGGCTTGAACGCGCAAAACGTCGGTGATGCGATTCGCCAGTTGCGTCCGTTCGCGGTCGATGTCTCCAGTGGCATCGAAGTGGAGGGCGCGAAGGGCGTGAAGGATCACGCCCGGATGGCGGCGTTCGTGCGCGCGGTGCGCGAAGCGGACGCCAAGTGATGCAAGCCGGTGCAGCGCCGCAAGCGGGGCGCGCACCGACCGATCGAGAGTGACACCATGTACAACCTTCCTGATGATCGCGGCCATTTCGGCCCGTATGGCGGCGTGTTCGTCGCCGAGACGCTGATTCACGCGCTGGACGAACTGCGCGCGGCGTATGCGAAATTCCAGAACGATCCCGACTTCGTCGCCGAATTCGAGCGCGAGCTGAAGCATTTCGTCGGCCGTCCGTCGCCGATCTACCACGCGCAGCGCTGGAGCGACACGCTCGGCGGCGCGCAGATCTACCTGAAGCGCGAAGACCTGAACCACACCGGCGCGCACAAGATCAACAACGTGATCGGCCAGGCGCTGCTCGCGAAGCGGATGGGCAAGAAGCGCGTGATCGCCGAGACGGGCGCCGGCCAGCACGGCGTCGCGACCGCGACGATCTGCGCGCGCTTCGGGATGGAGTGCGTCGTCTACATGGGCGCCGAGGACGTGCGCCGCCAGGCCGCGAACGTGTACCGGATGAAGCTGCTCGGCGCGACGGTCGTGCCGGTCGAATCGGGTTCGCGCACGCTGAAGGACGCGCTCAACGAAGCGATGCGCGACTGGGTCACGAACATCGAGAACACGTTCTACATCATCGGCACGGTGGCGGGCCCGCACCCGTACCCGATGATGGTGCGCGATTTCCAGCGCGTGATCGGCGACGAGTGCAAGGTGCAGATGCCGGAACTCGCGGGCCGGCAGCCGGATGCGGTGATCGCCTGCGTCGGCGGCGGCTCGAACGCGATGGGCATCTTCTATCCGTACATCGACGACGCGTCCGTGCAGCTGATCGGCGTCGAGGCGGCCGGCGACGGCCTGGACACGGGCCATCACGCGGCCTCGCTGATCGCCGGCAGCCCCGGCGTGCTGCACGGCAACCGCACCTACCTGCTGCAGGACGACGACGGCCAGATCATCGAGACGCATTCGGTGTCGGCGGGCCTCGACTATCCGGGCGTCGGCCCCGAGCACGCATGGCTGAAGGACAGCGGCCGCGCGCAGTACGTCGGCATCACCGACGAGGAAGCGCTGAAGGCGTTCCACGACTGCTGCCGGATCGAAGGGATCATCCCGGCGCTCGAATCGAGCCACGCGATCGCGTATGGCGTGAAGCTCGCACCGACGCTGCCGAAGGACAAGATCCTGCTCGTCAACCTGTCGGGCCGCGGCGACAAGGACATGCACACGGTCGCCGAGCGATCGGGCATTACACTCTGACCCCGACCGATGCGTGACCTGATCGAACAGCCGGCGGGCGGCGCCGCGAGCGAGGCGGAGGCGGTGCAAGCCGCCGTTGCCGAGGCGCGCGCGCTGCCCGCCGGCATCGAATTGCACAACCGCGATTTCATGACCGAAGCCGCCCGTTTGCCGGACGCGTCGATCGACCTGATCGTCGCCGATCCGCCGTACGGCCTCGGCAAGGACTACGGCAACGACTCGGACAAGCGCTCGGGCGACGCGTTTCTCGCGTGGACGCGCGAGTGGCTCGAGCTCGCGATTCCGAAGCTCAAGCCGAGCGGGTCGATGTACATCTTCTGCACGTGGCAGTACGCGCCGGAGATCTTCAGCTTCCTGAAGACGAAGCTCACGATGGTCAACGAGATCATCTGGGACCGGCGCGTGCCGAGCATGGGCGGCACGACGCGCCGCTTCACGTCGGTGCACGACAACATCGGCTTTTTCGCGGTGTCCAAGGCGTATTACTTCGATCTCGATCCGGTCCGCATCCCGTACGACGCCGATACGAAGAAGGCCCGCTCGCGCAAGCTGTTCGAAGGCAGCAAGTGGCTGGAGATGGGCTACAACCCGAAGGACGTCTGGTCGGTCTCGCGCCTGCACCGGCAGCACGCGGAGCGCGTCGATCATCCGACCCAGAAGCCGCTGGAAATCATCGAGCGGATGGTGCTCGCAAGCTGCCCGCCGGGCGGCCGCGTGCTCGACCCGTTCATGGGCAGCGGCACGACCGCGGTGGCCTGCGCACGGCAGGGGCGCGACTTCGTCGGCTACGAGATCAACGAAAGTTATTGCGCGATCGCGCACGAGCGCGTTGCCGCGCTCGCTGCGCCGGCGTGCGCGTGAGTCGCGCCGCCGCTTCGCCGAACGAATCGAGGAAAATTGTCATGTCCCGTATCCAGCAGACCTTTGCCGCGCTCGCCGAACAAGGCCGAAAGGGCCTGATCCCGTTCATCACCGCCGGCGATCCGGACCCGGCGAAAACCGTCGACTTCATGCACGCGCTCGCCGAAGGCGGCGCGGACGTGATCGAGCTCGGCGTGCCGTTCTCCGACCCGATGGCCGACGGCCCCGTGATCCAGCGCTCGTCCGAGCGGGCGCTCGCGCGCGGCGTCACGATGAAGCGCGTGCTCGCCGACGTGAAGCGCTTTCGCGAGCGCGACCAGAAGACACCCGTCGTGCTGATGGGCTATGCGAACCCGATCGAGCGGATGGGCGTCGACACGTTCGCCGCCGAAGCGAAGGCGGCCGGCGTCGACGGCGTGCTCGTCGTCGACTACCCGCCCGAGGAAGCGGCGGCGTTCGCCGAGAAGATGCGCGCCGCGCAGATCGATCCGATCTTCCTGCTCGCGCCGACGTCGACCGACGAACGCATCGCGGAAGTCGGCAAGATCGCGAGCGGCTACGTGTATTACGTGTCGCTCAAAGGGGTGACCGGCGCCGGAAATCTGGATGTTTCGAGCATTGCGGGTAAAATCCCGGCCATCAAGTCGCGAGTGCCGGTTCCGGTAGGCGTCGGCTTCGGCATTCGCGACGCCCAGACGGCGCGCGCGGTGGCCGAAGTGTCGGATGCCGTCGTGATCGGCAGCCGTCTGGTGCAGCTCCTCGAGAGCGCCGCGCCGGAAGGCGCCGTCGCCGAACTGAAGGCGTTCATCGCCGAGTTGCGCGCCGCGCTGGACGGCGCGGGCAAGACGGCCGCATAAACAACTTAGGAAAGCGGGCAGGGCGCGCATCGCCCTGCCCGCCACGGAACAGGAAACCATACGATGAGCTGGCTCGACAAACTGTTGCCGCCGAAGATCAAGCAGACCGATCCGAAAAGCCGCAAGGGCATTCCGGAAGGCCTGTGGATCAAGTGCCCGTCCTGCGAGGCCGTGCTGTATCGCAACGACGTGGAGGCGAACCTGCACGTGTGCCCGAAATGCGATCACCACATGCGGATCGGTGCGCGCGAGCGCCTCGACGGGCTGCTCGATCCGGAAGGCCGCTATGAGATCGGCCAGGAGATCGTGCCGGTCGACACGCTGAAGTTCAAGGACAGCCGCAAGTATCCCGATCGTCTGAAGGAAGCGATCGACGAGACGGGCGAGACCGACGCGATGGTCGTGATGGGCGGTGCGATCCACACGCTGCCGGTCGTCGCCGCGTGCTTCGAGTTCTCGTTCATGGGCGGCTCGATGGGCTCGGTCGTCGGCGAACGCTTCGCGCGCGGCGCGCAGAATGCGCTCGAGCAGCACGTGCCGTTCATCTGCGTCACCGCTTCGGGCGGCGCGCGGATGCAGGAAAGCCTGCTGTCGCTGATGCAGATGGCAAAGACCACCGCGATGCTGACCAAGCTCGCCGAAGCGAAGCTGCCGTTCATCTCGGTGCTGACCGACCCGACGATGGGCGGCGTGTCGGCGAGCTTTGCGTTCCTCGGCGACGTCGTGATCGCCGAGCCGAAGGCGCTGATCGGCTTCGCCGGCCCGCGCGTGATCGAGCAGACGGTGCGCGAGAAGCTGCCGGAAGGCTTCCAGCGCGCGGAATTCCTGCTGAAGACGGGCGCGATCGACATGATCGTCGACCGCCGCAAGATGCGCGACGAGATCGCGCAACTGCTCGCGCTGCTGCAGCGCCAGCCGGCCGACGCGCTGGCCTGACCGGCGCAGGCGCAGGACTTTGAACCGCGCGCGTCGCCTGGCTCGTCGGCCAGGCGGCGCGCTTCGTTTTTTGGCGTAGTGGCGGTACCGAATCACGTTCAGACCCGATGAGCACTTTTCCCACTCTCGACGCGTGGCTTTCGCATCTCGAACGCGCGCACCCGGTCGGCATCGACATGGGCCTGGCCCGCATCGGCCAGGTCAAGGCGGCCCTCGGGCTCGAATTCGCGTGCCCGGTGATCACCGTCGGCGGCACCAACGGCAAGGGCTCGACCTGCGCATTCCTCGAGACGATCCTCGTGCGGGCCGGCTACAAGGTCGGCTGCCACACGTCGCCGCATCTGCTCGAATTCAACGAGCGGGCGCGGGTGAACGGCCAGACGGTCACCGATGACGAACTGCTGCCGCACTTCGAGGCGGTCGAGGCGGCGCGCACGTCGCTGCCCGAGCCGGTATCGCTCACATACTTCGAATTCACGACGCTCGCGATCCTGCACCTGTTCGCGTCGCGCGGGCTCGACGCGGTGATCCTCGAAGTCGGCCTCGGCGGCCGGCTCGACGCGGTCAACATCATCGACACCGACTGCGCGATCGTCACCAGCATCGACATCGACCACACCGAATACCTCGGCGACACGCGCGAGCAGATCGCGTTCGAGAAGGCCGGGATCTTCCGTCCGGGCAAGCCGGCGATCTGCGGCGACCCGGCCGCGCCGCAGACGCTGGTCGACCATGCGGAAGCGATCGGCGCGGACCTGTGGCTCGTCGGCCGCGATTTCCGCTACGAGGCGCAGCCGGGCGCGGAGCGCCAGCAATGGAGCTACCTCGGCCGCGACAAGCGCTATCCGGCGCTCGCGTACCCGGCGCTGCGCGGCGCGAACCAGCTGATCAATGCGTCGGCCGCGCTCGCCGCGCTCGAGTCGCTGCGCGCGGTGCTGCCGGTGTCCGCGCAGGACATCCGGCTCGGGCTCGCGAACGTCGAGCTGCCGGGCCGCTTCCAGGTGCTGCCCGGCAAGCCGGCGATCGTGCTCGACGTCGCGCACAACCCGCACGCGGCGGCCGTGCTCGCGCAGAATCTCGGCAACATGGGCTTCTTCCCGTACACGTACGCGGTGTTCGGCGCGATGCACGACAAGGACATCGACGGCGTGCTGCACCACCTGAAGGGCGAGATCGACCACTGGTGCGTGACCGATCTGCCGCTGCCGCGCGCGGCGAGCGCCGAGCAGCTGGAGGCCGCGCTGCGCCACGCGGGCGTCGAGGATGGCGCGGATTCGAGCGTCACGCGCTACACGTCGCCGGCCGATGCGTTTCGCGATGCACTAAAAAGAGCATCGGAGAATGATAGAATCGTGGTTTTCGGCAGTTTCCATACGGTAGCTGGCGTGATGGCCTATCGTAAATCGCAGCAACACTGACTGACGGGCAGTTTCGGACTCAGCCATTCATGGGAATTTTCTCGTTCGGCAAGAAAGACGACGACGCGCCCACCCGGCGCGGCGGTCGTACCGGGGCCTCCCGGAACGTGCGTAGCGAGCGCACTGAACGCGTCGAGCGCCGCTCGCGCCGCACCGAGCGTCCGGAATCGGACGCGCTGCTCCTCGATCCGACCCTTCCAGAAAAGCAACGCGCGCGCCGCCGCCTCGTCGGCGCGATCGCGCTCGTGGTGGCCGCCGTCATCGTGCTGCCGATGGTGCTCGACTCGCACCCGAAGCCGGTGACCGACGACATCTCGATCGACATCCCGAACCGCCCCGCGCACCAGGCCGCCGCGCCGCGCAGCGACGAAGACGCATCCGACGTGCAGGCCGGCGTCGCGCACGACGAGCCGCCCGCATCCGACACGGCGATCGCCGCGGCCGTGCCTGCCGCGAAGGAACCCGCCAAGGAACCCGCCAAGGAAGCCGCCAAGCCGGCGGCGAAGCCCGATACCCCGACCACCACCGCCAGCATGGCGCCGAAACCCGCGCCGAAGCCCGCCGCGCCCGCCGCGAAGCCGGCAGCGCCGAAGCCGGCGCCGGCTGCCGTCGCGAACGCCGATGCGGCCGGTTCGGACGGCGATGCCGCGACACCGTCGTCGCCGGCCGGCGCGCGGTTCGCGGTGCAGCTCGGGTCGTTCAAGGACGACGCGACGGCGCGCTCGTGGGCCACCAAATTGAAATCGGCGGGTGTGCCCGCATATGTCGAACATCGCAAGCAGGCCGACGGCAGCATGGCCACGCAATTGCGTGCAGGGCCGTTCGCGGATCGCGCGGCGGCGTCCGCCGCGATCGCGAAAGTGCGCGAAGCCGGGTTGACCCAGTAACGCACGATGCTGACCGCTTTCGACTACGCTGTATTGGTGGTAATCGTGTTGTCGGCGCTGCGCGGTGCGTGGCGCGGCTTCGTATCGGAGATTTTCGGGCTGATCGGCTGGATCGCGGCGATCGTGATCGCGAGCCGCTACGTCGGGCTCGTGGTGCCGTACATGCCGGCGAACTGGCCGGGCGGCGCGCTGACGCAGTGGGTGCTCGGGTTCGCGCTGCTGGTGATCGGCGTGGTGTTCGTGGCCGGCGTCGCGAACGCGCTGCTGTCGCGGATCGCGCAGGCCTCGGGCCTCGGCGGCGTCGACCGGTCGCTCGGCATGATGTTCGGGCTCGTGCGCGGCGGCGTGCTGGTGGTGCTGCTGGTCGCGGCAGCCGGGCTGACCGAGCTGCCGAAACAGGAATTCTGGCGCAATGCGCTTTTGCGTCCGATTGCCGAACAGGGCGTGCATGAGCTGAAGTCGCTCCTGCCCGACGGCATGGCCCAGTACGTACGCGTGTGACGACGCGGCGGCCAGGCAGGACGGAACCGTTTTTGTATCCTCTGAAGGACATGCCATGTGCGGCATCGTAGGTGTTATCTCCCAATCCCCGGTCAACCAGCTGATCTATGACAGCCTGCTGCTCCTGCAGCATCGCGGTCAGGACGCGGCGGGCATCGCGACGGCGGACGGCAGCAATTTCCATATGTACAAGGCGAACGGCATGGTGCGCGACGTGTTCCGCACGCGCAACATGCGCAGCCTGCCCGGCACGTACGGCATCGGCCAGGTCCGCTACCCGACCGCCGGTTCGGCGTCGAGCGAGGCCGAGGCGCAGCCGTTCTACGTGAATGCGCCGTTCGGGATCATCCTCGCGCACAACGGCAACCTGACCAACTGGCAGCAGCTGAAGGACGAGATGTTCCGGATCGACCGTCGGCACATCAACACCAACTCCGACAGCGAGGTGCTGCTCAACGTGTTCGCGCACGAGCTGCAGCTGTCGACCACGGGCCTCGAGCTCGATCCGGCCGCGCTGTTCAAGGCGGTCGCGGGCGTCCATCGCCGCGTGCAGGGCTCGTACGCGATCGTGTCGCTGATCGCCGGCTACGGCCTGCTCGCGTTCCGCGATCCGTTCGGCATTCGCCCGCTCTGCATCGGCAAGCTCGAAACCGAGCACGGCACCGAATGGATGCTCGCGTCGGAATCGGTCGCGGTCGAGGGCATCGGCTTCGAGTTCGTGCGCGACGTGCAGCCGGGCGAGGCGATCTTCATCGACCAGGCCGGCAACTTCCACAGCCAGCAGTGCGCGGAACAGCCGACCCTCAATCCGTGCATGTTCGAGTACGTGTACCTCGCGCGTCCGGATTCCTGCCTCGACGGCGTGCCGGTCTACAACGTGCGCCTGCGCATGGGCGACTACCTCGCGGAGAAGATCAAGCGCGAGCTGCCGAACGTGCCGATCGACGTCGTGATGCCGATTCCCGATTCGTCGCGGCCGGCCGCGATGCAGGTCGCCGCGAAGCTCGGCGTCGAGTATCGCGAGGGCTTCTTCAAGAACCGCTACGTCGGCCGCACGTTCATCATGCCGGGCCAGGCGGTGCGCAAGAAGTCGGTGCGCCAGAAGCTCAACGCGATGAGCATCGAGTTCAAGGACAAGCACGTGCTGATCGTCGACGATTCGATCGTGCGCGGCACGACCTCGCACGAGATCGTGCAGATGGCGCGCGATGCGGGCGCGAAGTCGGTGATCTTCGCGTCGGCCGCGCCGCCCGTGAAGTTCCCGAACGTGTACGGCATCGACATGCCGACGCGCGGCGAACTGGTCGCGCACGGCCGCAGCGACGAGGAAGTCGCGAAGATCATCGGCGCCGACCACCTGATCTACCAGGACGTCGACGACCTGCGCCGCGCGGTGCGCGACATCAACCCGAAGCTCGAACGCTTCGAGGCGTCGTGCTTCGACGGCAACTACATCACCGGCAACATCACGCCCGAGTACCTCGACGCGATCGAGCGCGCGCGTCTCGCGCCGGCGTCGCAGGCCGACCGCGACGCGAGCGGCGACACCGCGCGTTCGCAGATGAACCTGCAACTGTCGGTGGAGTGAGCCCGGCACACGCTGCCGGACAAGCGTGATAGGATGTGGCCTTGCGTCGATTTGATTTCAGCTTGCGGACGCGGGGCTTCCTCCCCAAACAGCTAAAGCGAAGGCCGGCGGCAGCCGGCCCGAGTCGACCGCTGTCGTACCGCACCGAAGCCCGCTGATGCCGACGCATAGCGGGCTTTTTGTTTGGTCTGGTCCGCGCGACGCCGCGCGGACATCGAAAACGGAAAACGCAACATGGACGACTCACTCAACTTCGACACGCTGGCCGTGCGCGCGGGCACGCTGCGCAGCGATTTCAACGAGCACTCGGAAGCGCTGTTCCTCACGTCGAGCTTCTGCTTCAAGAGCGCGGCCGAAGCGGCGGAGCGCTTCGCGAATTCGGAAGACTACTTCACCTATTCGCGCTTCACGAACCCGACCGTGACGATGTTCCAGGAACGTCTCGCGGCGCTCGAGGGCGGCGAGGCGTGCATCGCGACCGCGTCGGGGATGGCCGCGATCATGTCGGTCGTGATGGCCGCACTGCAGGCGGGCGACCATATCGTCAGCTCGCGCAGCCTGTTCGGCTCGACGCTCGGCATGTTCTCGCAGATCTTCAGCAAGTTCGGCATCACGACGACCTTCGTCGATCCGACCGACCTGAATGCATGGAAGGAAGCGGTGCGTCCGGAAACCAGGATGTTCTTCCTCGAGACGCCGTCGAACCCGCTGACCGAACTCGCCGACATCGAAGCGATCGGCAAGATCGCGAAGGCCGCGAACGCGCTGTTCGTCGTCGACAACTGTTTCTGCAGCCCGGTGTTGCAGCAGCCGCTGAAGCTCGGCGCGGACGTCGTGATGCACTCGGCGACGAAGTTCCTCGACGGCCAGGGGCGCGTGCTCGGCGGCGCGCTCGTCGGCTCCAGGGAATTCATCATGGGCAAGGTGTTCCCGTTCGTGCGCAGCGCGGGCCCGACGCTGTCGGCGTTCAACGCGTGGGTGCTGCTGAAGGGGATGGAGACGCTGTCGCTGCGCGTCGAGCGCCAGTCGGCGAACGCGCTGGAACTCGCGCAATGGCTCGATACGCATCCGGCCGTCGCGCGCGTGTTCTATCCGGGCCTCGCATCGCATCCGCAATATGAACTCGCGAAGCGCCAGCAGAAGGCGGGCGGGGCAGTCGTGTCGTTCGAGCTGAAGGGCGATACGCCGGAGCAGCAGCGTGCGAACGCGTGGCGCGTGATCGACGGCACGAAGCTGATCTCGATCACCGGCAACCTCGGCGACACGCGCACGACGATCACCCATCCGGCCACCACGACGCACGCGCGCATCACGCCGGAAGCGCGCGCGGCCGCGGGGATCACCGAAGGGCTGATCCGTCTCGCGGTCGGCCTGGAGGATGCGACCGACGTGCGCAACGATCTCGCGCGCGGCCTCGAAGGCTGAACGCGGCGGCGCACCGGCCGCCGCGGCCTGGCGCGAACGCGTCAGGTGCGCGCGGCCGGTGTGCCGCGCAGCGCGTCCACCATCCAGCGCAGCGTATCGTCGAGCGGCGTGACGGGCCATTCGCCCACCGCGCGACGCAGCTTGTCGCGCGAGCCGCTCAGGCTTTTCACCTCGTTCTGCCGCACGAAACGCGGGTCGACCGTCACGTCGATCACGTAGCCCGCGATGCGCGACAGCATCGCCAGCACTTCCTTCAATGCATATGCGCGCTCCGAGCAGACGTTGAACGTCTCGCCGGCCGGTGCCGCTTCGATCAGCCGCAGGTATGCGGCCGTCACGTCGCGCACGTCGGAGAAATCGCGGCGCACGTCGAGATTGCCGAGCGAGATGCGCGGTTCGCCGCGCGCGAAATGCGCGGCGAGCTTCGGCAGCAGGTACGCGTCGCTCTGGCCGACGCCCGTGTAGTTGAACGGGCGCGCGATCACGATCGGCAGCCGGTCGAGCCACAGCTTCGCCGCGTATTCCATTGCCAGCTTGCTCACCGCGTAGTCGTTCGCGGGCGCGGGCGCGACGGTCTCGTCGAGCACGCCGGGCGTCGCGTTGCCGTAGACGTTTGCGCTGCTCGCGAGCAGCACCGCGGCCGGGCGGCGGTCGAGGCCCGCGACGGCGGCCAGCAGGTTGCGCGTGCCGACGATGTTGACCTGGTAGGTCTGCGCCGGCGCATCCTGCGCGACGTGCGCGCGGGCGGCAAGGTGCACGACCGCGTCGGGCCGCGCGTCGGCCGCCGCGGCGCGCAGCGCGTCCGCGTCGAGCAGGTCGGCGGGCAGCAGCGTGCAGTTCGCGAGCGCCGGATCGTCGGGCAGCGGCGTGCCGGGCGCGATCGTGCCCCACACTTCATAGCCGGCCGCTTCGAGGCGTTCCGCCATGTAGCGGCCGGTGAAGCCGGTCAGGCCCGTGACGAGCGCACGGCGCGACCGGGGTTCAGAACGTGTCATGGTGCTGGTTCCGCGTCAAATCCGCTTCGACCATCATCTGGCAAAGCTGTTCGAGCGTCGTCTTCGGCTGCCAGCCGAGCTTGGATTTGGCCTTGTCCGCGCAGCCGATCAGCAGGTCGACTTCGGCCGGCCGGTAGAACTTCGGATTCACTTCGACGAGCACGTCGCCCGTCGCCGCGTCGAGGCCGCGCTCCTGCTCGGCCTTGCCGGTCCATTCGATCTGGTAGCCGGCGGCCGCGAACGCCATCCGCACGAAGTCGCGCACGGTCTCGGTGCGGTTGGTCGCGAGCACGTAGGTATCGGGCTCGTCGGCCTGCAGCATCCGCCACATCCCTTCGACATATTCGAGCGCGAAGCCCCAGTCGCGCTTCGCGTCGAGATTGCCGAGCTCGAGGCGGGTTGCCTTGCCGAGCTTGATCTTCGCGACGGTGTCGGTGATCTTGCGCGTGACGAACTCGCGGCCGCGCAGCGGCGACTCGTGGTTGAACAGGATCCCGCTGCTGCCGAACAGGCCGTACGACTCGCGGTAGTTCACCGTCGTCCAGTGCGCGAACAGCTTCGCGACGCCGTACGGGCTGCGCGGGTAGAAGGTCGTGGTTTCCGTCTGCGGGATCGCCTGCACCTTGCCGAACATTTCGGAGGTCGAAGCCTGGTAGAAGCGCGTCTTCGGGCTGACGACGCGGATCGCCTCGAGCAGGTTCAGCGTGCCGAGGCCCGTCACTTCGGCGGTGGTCGACGGCTGGTCGAACGACACGCCGACGAAGCTCTGCGCGGCCAGGTTGTACAGCTCGTCCGCCTGCGTGCGCTCGAGCAGGCGCAGGCTCGAACCGGCATCGGTCAGGTCGTGCTCGACGAGCGTGAGGTTCGGGTGCGTGTCGACGCCGAGCTCGGCGATGCGCCAGAAATTGACCGAGCTGGTGCGGCGGTAGGTGCCCGTGACCTGGTAGCCCTTGTCCAGCAGCAGCTTGGTCAGGTAGGCGCCGTCTTGCCCCGTCACCCCGGTAATGATGGCCTTGCGAGTTTGGCTCATGGCGATGTCCTAGTCGAAACGATGAAATGGTCAAGCGGTGGTGCGTGCCGCCGCCGGGAGCGCGCCGCGCGCGGGGCCGCGCGTGAGACGGCGCTCGAAGCCGTACCAGCAGGCGGTGGCGTACGCGAGCGTGATCGCGAGCGCGAGCGCGGCGGTCACGTAGCGGTTCAGGTGCAGCGGCCACAATGCGTACAGCACGCTGAGATGGATCAGGTACACGGTGTAGCTGACGGTGCCCACGTAGACGAGCGCGGGGTGCGTCAGCACGCGCTGCACGAGGCCGCGGCCGCGCAGCGCGATCACGACGATCGACGTGCACAGCAGCAGCGACACGCTGTACAGCGCCGCATTCGACAGCGGCGTGTTCGCGGCCCGGAAGCGCGGGAACGACAGGTGCAGCCAGCCGAGGATCGCGAGCGACACCAGCACGCCGGCGATCGCGAGCGGGTAGAACGGCTCCAGTGCGCGGCGGTCGCGGCGCAGCACGATCGCGAGCAGCGCGCCCGCGGCGAGCAGGTCCATGCGGAACGGCGTCAGGTAGTAGATCGGCCAGAACGCGTCGAACCACGGCGTCGCGATCGCACGCAGCACGGGCGCGGCGACGATCAGCGCGGCCGCGATCCACAGCAGCGCGCGCTCGGAGCACCACAGCACGACGAACGGCCAGAAGATGTAGAACTGCTCCTCGACCGCGAGTGACCACAGCACGTTGAGGCTGTCGTGGCCGATGCTGCCGAGCGACAGCCCGATGTTGGTCGAGAAGAACGCGAACCACGGCCAGTGCGGCAGCCAGGTCGGGCCGAACAGCAGCGCCGACACGACGAGCAGCAGCACGTACGGCGGCAGGATGCGGCGCACGCGGCGCGCGTAGAAGTGGCCGAAGTACGACTGCCCGCGCGCCTTGCGCTCGAGCAGGATGCCGGTGATCAGCAGGCCGCTCAGCACGAAGAACAAGTCGACGCCCATCCACAGCGGCGCCTTCAGCGCGTGCTGCAGGAACACGGCGCCCACGGCGATCGCGCGCAGCCCGTCGAGCTGGACGATGCGGCCGTGTTGCGGGAGCGGCGTGTCGGCGGCGCGTCGCGTATTCGATGCGTGAATGTAATCCATGCGATTAAGTGGAATATCGAAGCGAAATCGATTCTAGGGAAAAGAAATCGGCAAAAAAACGCGCGTCAATCGCGCGCAGAAAAACATTCGATTTCCGGTCGCATCGATCACGTAAAGAAAAAATATCCACCCGATTGGCATGGATCGGCCCGGATCGCCCGCCTCGGCGCGGCATTTTCTACAGCCCGGACCATGCGGGGCGGTCGTTCTTGCCGCTTTGCCGCCGCTTGGTGGATGGGTTCCGGTTCGATATTTCACGCGGAAACATCCCCAAATATTTCCAAATTTCTTGTGATTATTTTTGCTTGTAACCTGCATCGCGTCGTTTGAAACCCATTTAGCGACACGGCATTCGCATGGCTTTGCGCCGCGGCGCCGGGTCGTTGAAGCATCGATGGAGAAACGCATTGCGACGTCTGATACTGGCTGGCATGGCGGTGTGCGCGGCGCTGCTGACGTGCGCCGCGCCGGCCGAAACGGTGTTGCCCGCGACGACCTCGTGGATCGGCAACACGTTCGGCTATGGCGACGGCACCTGGACGCAGATCGACATCCGCGCGATCGCGGTGACGCCCGACGGCAAGGTGTATACGAATGCGCCGTGGGACGAGAGCGGCGCGGAAGCGAGCGTCTACCAGGACGGCAAGATGCTCGGCTTCGCCGGCGGCACGCACGGCTGGGGCAATCTCGGCGGCAATGCGGTCGCGGTGAACGGCAAGTATGCGTATGTCGCGATCGGCGTCGGCAACGAGCGCGGCCATCTCGTGTCGCCCGGCATCTGGCCGGAGAAGGGCAAGCAATGGTTCGGCATTTCGCGGCGCACGCTCGGCGACACGAAGCAGGCCGCGCCGTTTCGCGCCGCGCCGCAGGTGGCGGCGGGCGGCCGGGCGGACGCCGGCCGCGCGCGGATGGCCGCGAGCTTCATGATGCTCAACGAAGTGCCGGCCGCCGCGAAGCCGGACGCGGGCGAGCTGAAGGCGGAAGTCGGCGGCCTCGCGGCCGACGACAGAACGCTGTTCGCGACCAATCCGTCGCATGACGAAGTCGTCGTGTACGACGCCGAGACGATGCAGAAGAAGGGCGCGTGGAACGCGCACGAGCCGGGCCGCATCGCGCTCGCGGGCGACGGCACGCTGTGGCTGCTCACGGATACGGTGAGCGGGCCCGCGCGTCTCGCGCACGTCCGCGCGGACGGCCGCCGGATCGACGACGCGCCCGCGCTGCCGGAGAACGCCGAAGCGGTCGACGTGACGGTCGATGCGAAGGGCCGCGTGCTGGTTGCCGACAACGGCCCGCGCCAGCAGATCCTGATCTTCGCGAAAGGCGACAAGGGCTATGCGCTGGCCAGCACGTTCGGCGAGCGCGGCGGCATCTTCGCGGGCCCGGTGCCGGGCCGGCCGGGGCCGCAGCGCTTCAACGGGCTGACCGGCGTCGGCGTCGACCGCGCCGGCAATCTCTACGTCGCGACCAACGGCATCGGGCCGCGCCACGACACGATCGGCGCCGGGCTCGGCGCGGTGCTCGAGAGCTATGCGCCGGACGGCAAGCTGCGCTGGCAGGTGCAGGGGCTGCTGTTCGTCGACGGCGCGTGGGTCGACCCCGCGCGGCCGAACAGCGTCTACACGGGCAACAAGCGCTTCGAGCTCGACCTGTCGAAGCCGGCCGGCCAGGAATGGAAATACGCGGGCTTCCTGTCGAACCGCTTCAAGTATCCGGACGATCCGGTGTTCCACGTCGACCAGTGGCCGGGCACGCCGATGGCGCGCCGCCTCGACGGCCGCACGTTCCTGTACCTGACCGACATGTACGCGGATCACCTGAAGATCTACCGCTTCGACGCGAAGCGCGACGGCGAGGTGGCGATCCCGTCGGGGCTGATCGCCGGCCGTGCGCGGCCCGTCGACAAGGTGCCGAACAAGCCGCCGGGCGGCGACTGGATGTGGCGCGATGCGAACGGCAACGGCCGGCTCGACGCCGACGAGTTCGACATCAACACGACGGGCAAGGCGAAGGCGGGCGGCTGGGGCTGGTGGGTCGATACGAAGGGCGACATCTGGCGCACGAGCGACGTGCGCGGCATCCACCGGTTCCGCTACGGCGGCGTCGACAAGGCCGGCAACCCGATCTATGCGTACGACAAGGTCACGACCTACCCGATGCCGCAGCCGTTCACGCAGCTGCGCCGCGCGCTCTACGAGCCGCAGACGGACACGCTGTACGTGACCGGCTACACGCCGGACGCGCCGCCGCAGCCGGGCATCAACAAGGAAGTGGGGCGCGTGCTGACCCGCTTCGACAAGTGGTCGACCGGCTCGCCGGTCGCCCGCTACACGATCGCGCTGCCGTGGCAGCCGGACGCGAAGCCGATCCTCACGCTGGCCGGGATCACGGTCGAGGGCCGCTACCTGTTCGCGGTGGAACCGGTCGGCAAGATCCACGTGTACGACAAGGAAAGCGGCAAGGAGCTCGGCGTGATGAACCCGGGGCCGGAGGTCGGCCGGGCATCCGGCTGGGTCGACGTGCCGTTCGGCATCAGCGCGTACCGGCGCGAGAACGGCGAGTACCTCGTGTTCGTCGAGGAAGACGCGCGCGGCAAGGTGCTGATGTATCGCTGGAAACCGTGACGGGCGGCGCATCGTCACCCGGCACAAGGCGGAAGCATGGACAAAGGCATTCTCAAGAACGTTTCGATCAATTTCATCGGGCTGATCCTGCCGACCTTCGTGTCGCTGGTGACGGTGCCTGCGTATATCCACGCGCTCGGCGTCGAGCGCTACGGCGTGGTCAGCCTCGTGTGGACGCTGATCGGCTATTTCGGGATCCTCGATCTCGGCATGAGCATGGCCGCGCAGAACCACATCTCGAAGGCGCTCGCGAGCGGCAACGACGCCGAAAGCGCGCGCGTGTTCTGGAGCGCGTTCTGGCTGAATCTCGGCACCGGCATCGTGGGCGGGCTGCTGATCTACTTCGGCGCGTTCGTCTACACCGCGTACTTCACGAAGGTGTCGGCCGAGATGCAGCACGAGGTGTATCTCGCGCTGCCGTGGCTCGCGCTCGCGATTCCGCTCGCGAACGTGTCGTGGGTGTTCGCCGGCGCGATCAACGGCGCCGAGCGCTTCGGCGTGTTCAACACGAACCAGACGATCGGCACGTTCCTGTTCCAGCTGCTGCCGCTCGGCGCCGCGTGGTGGATCGCGCCGAACCTGCAGACGGTGCTGGCCGCCGCGGTGGTCGCGCGGCTGGTCGCGGCGGTGATGCTCGGCCACGCGAGCCTGAAGGTGCTCGGCATCCGCCGCATCGATCCGCCGCAGTGGGGCACCGCGAAGGGGCTGTTCAACTTCGGCGGCTGGATGCTGATCGCGAGCACGACCAGCATGATCGCCGACACGCTCGACCGCGTGATGCTCGGCGCGGGCATGGGCGCGAAGTTCGTCACCTATTACACGGTGCCGCAGAACCTCGTCACGCGCCTGAACATGCTGCCGAACGCGCTCGTGCGCACGCTGTTCCCGCGCCTGTCGGCGGTCGGCCGCGAGCACGCCGATACGCTCGCGCGGCAGTCGCTCGAATTCCTGAACGGCGTGTTCACGCCGGTCGGCATCGTCGCGATCTTCGCGCTCGCGCCGTTCCTGACGCTGTGGGTCGGCCCCGATCTCGCCGCGCATTCGGCGCCGGTCGGCCGCGTGCTGGTGATCAGCGTGTGGCTCGTCGGGCAGGCGAGCGTCACGCGGATCCTGATCCAGTCGCAGGTCAATCCGTCCCGCGCGGCGTTCGCCGGGCTCGTCCAGATGCCGTTCTTCGTCGGCGGCCTGTGGTTCGGCATCCATCACTTCGGGCTGACCGGCGCGGCGGTGGTCGTCGCGGCGCGCGCGCTCGTCGATTACGGCGTGCTGCTGTACCTGTCGGCGATCCGCATGCGCGCGATCGTGCTCGACATGGCCGCGCATCTCGCCTTCCTGCTCGCGAGCCTGTTTCTCGCGCAGGCGTGGCCGGGGCTCGTCGAGTCGATCGGCCTCTGCGCCGCCGTGCTGGTGCTGAACGTCGCGTGGTCGCTCACGATGACGCCGGGCCTGCGCGCGCTCGTGCGCGATCTTTTTGTCCGTCTCAATGCGAGGAGAACCGCATCATGAATCGCGATCTGGCGGAACACGCCTTAGTGAATCTGGCCGCGGCCGATGCCGCCGTCGTCGAACCCCGTGACGCCGCCGCGCTGCGCCGCACCGCGCCGGCCGAACCCGCGGCCGCGCGCCATGCGGCCCGGCCGCTGCGCGTGGCGATCGTGCACGACTGGCTCGTCACGTACGCGGGCGCCGAACGGGTGCTGGAGCAGATCGTCGCGTGCTTTCCGGACGCGGACCTGTTCAGCCTCGTCGATTTCCTCGACGATCGCGCGTTCGTGCGCGGCAAGCCGGTCACGACGTCGTTCATCCAGAAGCTGCCGTTCGCGCGCACCAAGTACCGCAGCTACCTGCCGCTGATGCCGCTCGCGATCGAGCAGCTCGACGTGTCGGGCTACGATCTCGTGATCTCGAGCAGCCATGCGGTCGCGAAGGGCGTGCTGACCGGGCCCGACCAGGTGCACATCAGCTACGTGCATTCGCCGATCCGCTATGCGTGGGACCTGCAGCACCAGTACCTGGAACAGTCGAACCTCACGCATGGGCCGAAATCGCTGCTCGCGCGGATGATCCTGCACTACATCCGCAACTGGGACACGCGCACCGCGAACGCGGTCGACGGCTTCGTCGCGAATTCCGCGTTCATCGCGCGGCGCATCAAGAAGGTCTACCAGCGCGACGCCGACGTGATCTTTCCGCCGGTGGACGTCGACGCGTTCTCGCTGAACCCGGTCAAGGAGGATTTCTACCTGACCGCGTCGCGGATGGTGCCGTACAAGAAGATCGACCTGATCGTCGAAGCGTTCTCGCAGACGCCGGAGCGCAAGCTGGTCGTGATCGGCGACGGCCCGGAAATGCAGAAGGTCCGCGCGAAGGCCGGCCCGAACGTCGAGATCATGGGCTACCAGCCGTTCGCGGTGCTGCACGACCGGATGCGCCGCGCGAAGGCGTTCGTGTTCGCGGCCGAGGAGGATTTCGGCATCTCGGTGGTCGAGGCGCAGGCGTGCGGCACGCCCGTCATCGCGTACGGCAAGGGCGGCGCGCTCGAGACGGTGTGCGACCCGCAGTCGGGCGCGCAGCCGACCGGGCTGTTCTTCGACGAGCAGACGGCGCGCGCGATCGTGGCGGCGGTCGACGATTTCGAACGCGCGCCGCAGCGGTTCACGCCGCAGGCGTGCCGCACGAATGCCGAGCGGTTCTCCGCCCAGACGTTCCGGCAGCGCTTCCTCGACTACGTCGAGGCCGCGCTGCCCGGCGCGACCGCGCAGCCGCGCGCCGGCGCGATGCCGCCGCCCGCCGCGCACGGCCCGGCGACGCTGGTGCTCGACCAGAGCGGCGTGCTGGGCGGCGCCGAGCTGTCGCTGCTGGAGATCATGAAGCACATGCGCGCGAACGCCGACGTGCTGCTGTTCGCCGACGGGCCGTTCCGCGCGGCGCTCGACGAGATCGGCGCGCGCGTCGACGTCGTCGAGCAGGGCGCGCTGGCGGGCGTGCGCAAGCAGGGCGGCGTGTCGGCCGGCGCGGTGAAGGAGCTGATCCGGCTGGTGCGCGACGTCGCGCGCCGCGCGCGCCGCGCCGAGGTGATCTACGCGAACACCCAGCGCGCAATGGTGGTCGCCGCGCTGGCCGGGCGGCTTGCGCGCAAGCCGGTGGTCTGGCATCTGCGCGACATCGTCAGCGACGACCATTTCGGCCGCAAGCAGCTGCTCGCGATCAAGCATTGCGCGCGGCTCGGCGTGACGCGGGTGATCGCGAACTCCGACGCGTCCGCGCAGGCGTTCCGTGCGCTGACGGGCTTCACGCCGCAGCATGTCGACGTCGTGTTCAACGGCATCTCGGCCGAGCCGTTCGACGCGCTGGCGGGCGTCAGCCAGGCCGCGCTGCGCGCGCGCTTCGGCCTGCCCGAGCATGCGTGGCTGGTCGGCTCGTTCAGCCGGCTCGCGCGCTGGAAGGGCCAGCACGTGCTGCTGGAAGCCGCCGCGCGCCACCCGGAGCTGCATGTCGTGCTGGTCGGCGCGCCGCTGTTCGGCGAGGACGACTATGCGGCGCAGCTGCATGACATTGTCGCTCGGCACGGGATGGGCGACCGCGTGCACTTCCTCGGCTTCCAGCGCGACGTGGCCGCGTGCATGAAGGCGGTCGACGTCGTCGCGCACACGTCGATCACGCCCGAGCCGTTCGGCCGCGTGATCGTCGAGGGGATGCTCGCGCGGCGGCCGGTGGTCGCGGCGCGCGCGGGCGGCGTGGTCGAGATCATCGAGCATGACGACAACGGCCTGCTGTGCGAGCCGGGCGATGCGCATGCGCTGGGCGCGGCGCTGGCCGCGCTGCAGTCGGATCGCCAGCTGCGCGAGCGGCTCGTCGCGAGCGGCCACGTGACGGCGCTGCGCCGCTTCGGCACGAAGACCTACGTGGAGCGTGTCGAGAAGATCCTGGCGGATACCGCGCGCGCGGCGAAGAAGAGGCGGTAAAGCCCGCATGGCCGCATGAATGCGGCATGCCGGATCGGCCCCCGGGCGGCAATGCGCCGTGCCGGGGGCTTTGTCTTTGTCCGCTTACGGCCGGGAAGGTCGGTGCGCGTCGCGCCTGACGATGCTGCACGGCGATGCATCGAAAGGGCGCTTGGTCGAAGAAAGCGAAATCGGCGGGCCGTGACGGCGCACAAGCAAAAACCCCCGCACGGCCATCCGCCGTGCGAGGGTTTCGGTGCCGCGCCGGGCGCTCAGGCGGCGCGTTCGGGCGTCGGCGTGACGACGCGCGCGCCGCGCGACGGCTTGAAGCTCGCCGACCAGCGCATCGCGGGCAGCTCGAACAGCCGGTAGAACAGGTAGGCGACCGGAATCGCGAGCGCCATGAACGCGAACGACGGCCAGATCGACAACTGCAGTTCGGAGTGGAACAGCACCGAGCCGAGGCAGACGAACAGCGGCAGGTGGATCAGGTATAGCGAATAGCTGAAATCGCCGAACCAGCCGAGCACGCGCAGCGGCCGCGTCGGGCGCGGCGGACGGGCGAGCGCGCGGTACAGGAAGCACGCGAAGCCGGCCGCCCACAGCTGGAACGCGCCGTATTGGCCGAAGTGGAACGCGGCGCAGCCGGCGGCCAGCAGCACGGCGGCGGCCGCGTACCACGCGCGCGACGGCGCGGCGGCGGGCGCCGCGCGGCGCGACTGCTGCGCGCGCACGTCGGCGATCCACGCGCCGATCGTCCACGACAGCCAGTACGACGTGAAGAACTGCAGGTCGTGCCGTTCGAGCAGCCAGGCCGATGCGACGTTGACGAGCGCGACCGCGGCCACGACGGCCGGCATGCCGATGCGCCGCCGCACGGCGAACAGCAGCGGATAGATCGCGTAGAACTGCACTTCGAGCGACAGCGTCCACAGCGCGCCGTTCGAGCCGTACGTGTAGCCGGCGACGCCTTGCAGCGAGAACAGGTTCACGAGGAACGCGGTCAGGCCGACGTCGCGGATCTTGTGGCTGACGGGTTCGATCTGCAGGCTGACCGCGTCGAGCGCGAGCGTGAACAGCAGCGCGGCGAGCAGCACCGGATAGATGCGCGCGAAGCGGCGCGCCCAGAAGTTCGGCGCGTTCAGCCGGTACGACGGGTCGGCGGCGAGCTTGAGCGACGCGTTGCGGTGGATGCAGTAGCCGCTGATCACGAAGAAGATCGGCACGCCGGCCGAGCCCCACGCGAACGGGAAGGTCAGGTAGCCGACGAGCACGCTCGGGTCGAGCGCATGGCCGTAGGCGCGATGAAAGCCTTGCATCCCGACCCAGACGACCTGCCGGCAGTGGAAATAGGCGACGAGCAGCGCCGCGAAGCCGCGCATCGCGTCGATCACGTGCTCCTTGTGATCGGCGGCGGGCGGCGCATTCACAGTCGATCCGCTGAATGCTTGCATGCGATTCGGTTCCTTGCGACGAATGGAGGGGAAGTTGCGCTCCATCGTAATCCGCAAGAAATCGCTCAATGAATAAAAAAATCGCGCGCTGAAATAATGACATTCCATCTCGCGGATTTATTCAGTCCCGATATCGGTTTCAGCGTGCGGCCAATTATTTGTCGATTTTTTTCTGATAGTTTGAAGCTCCAGTTGATAGATGCAAGGAGCGGCAAGATGGACATGCACTGGATCGCGAGCGCAGCAGTATTGGTGATCATGGCCGTACTGTCGGCGTACCGCGAGGCGCTGAAGAACGAGCCGATTCGACCGGCCTTCGAATGGGGCGGCGCGCCCTATGCCGAGGAATTCGAATCGTAAGAATTTGTATCCGGAAAATCGGTAAATTGTCGCCGGCCGGGGTAATGCACCGGCAATATCGACCGGCTCGCGACGATTATCCGTTAATCGAAGTGGTGAGGCGAAAGGCCTTGTCGGAAAATGGTGGCGGATCGATTTTGAAATGCGGTCGAATCGCGCCGCGCCGTCCGGAAAATCAATGCGCCCTGTCGTGAAACGACGCGGCGCAACCAACGCAATCAGGATGCGATCATGCTGAAAGTTACCAAGGCCGTGTTCCCCGTTGCCGGTCTCGGCACACGGTTCCTCCCGGCGACGAAGGCGAGCCCGAAGGAAATGCTGCCCGTCGTCGACAAACCCCTGATCCAGTACGCGGTCGAGGAAGCGATCAATGCGGGCATCACCGAGATGATCTTCGTCACCGGGCGCAGCAAGCGCGCGATCGAGGATCACTTCGACAAGTCCTATGAAATCGAGGCGGAGCTCGAGGCGCGCGGCAAGGAGAAGCTGCTCGAGCTGGTGCGCGGCATCAAGCCGAGCCACGTCAACTGCTTCTACGTGCGCCAGCCGGAAGCGCTCGGCCTCGGCCATGCGGTGCTGTGCGCGGAGAAGCTGGTGCACGGCGAGCCGTTCGCGGTGATCCTCGCCGACGACCTGCTGCACGGCGAGCAGCCGGTGCTCAAGCAGCTCGTCGACGTGTTCAACCACTATCACAGCTCGGTGATCGGCGTGGAGACGATCGCGCGCGAGGACAGCCGTTCGTACGGCGTCATCGAGGGCCGCGAGTGGGAGGAGGACATCATCAAGCTGTCGGGCATCATCGAGAAGCCGTCGCCCGAGGATGCGCCGTCGAACCTCGGCGTGGTCGGCCGCTACGTGTTCATGCCGACGCTGTTCGATCACCTGCGCAAGATCAAGCCGGGCGCGGGCGGCGAACTGCAGCTGACCGACGCCGTGCAGTCGCTGCTCGCGCACGAGCAGGTGCTCGCGTACCGCTACTACGGCACGCGCTTCGACTGCGGCAGCAAGATCGGCTACCTCAAGGCGACCGTCGAGCTGGCGCTCCAGCATCCGGAAGTGAGCCGCGAGTTCGAGGCGTATCTGCGGACCTGTTTGCCCGCGCTGGCTGCCGTCGCTTAGCATCCCTGCGCGTCACGTTTCAGGTGGTGGTTGTTCCGTTGGCCCCGGTACGCATTGCGTCCGGGGCTTTTTTGCGGGTGGGCCGGGCGGGGATGTCCTCGTCGTCGCGGTATGCAGCCGTGCAGCCGGGGTGGAACGCGGCGTAGGTGGCGAAGCGGGCCGCGGATACGGCGTGCATCCGCTGGAATCGCGCGCGGCATTGCATCAATGCACGATGGCATTTTTCAGGCGCAAGCATGGCGACGTTTCACCGCGTATCGGCGACGTCCTGCTGCTGCACCCGTAGCTCGTCGCCGGCCGCTTGCAAGCGTGCCGGAGGCCGCGCGATGCAGGGCCGCGCCGCCGTCAGCGCGCGGACGTGCGTTGCGGCGCCGCGAAATGCCGTGCGAGCCGCGCGGCGATCGGCTTCTTGCAGTCGAGCAGCCTTTTTTCGAGATAGCGCCAGGAAAGATGCGCGAGCAGCACCGCGAGCCCGAACTGCAGCATTTCGGGCACGACGTCCTGGACGATCTGCGGCACGTGCGCGTGCTGGAAGCCCGCCGGCATCACGCCGAAGCGCGCGGGGATCAGGTTGTGGAACAGGTAGAAGCCGTAGCTGATCGTGCCGAGGTAGACGAGCGGCGCGCGGTCCAGCAGCGCGACGGCGGGATGGTCGGGGGCGCCGACGATCCAGAGCAGCAGCGCGCCGAGCGACGCGGACAGGCCGAGGTCCGCGATGCCCGCCAGCGCGTTCGGCAGCGTGGTGCACGCGGGCAGCACGAGGAAGAACACGACGCCTGCCGCCGCGAGCCAGCCGGGCGGCAGGCGGTGCGACACGACGGGGCCGTGGCTGGCCAGCGCCATCGCGCCGACACCGCCGAGCGCGATCAGCGCGAAATTCCACGGCGAAAACGCATAGATCAGCACCGGTGACGCGCCCGCCAGATAGAGGCCGAGATGCGCGGCCGCACACAGCGCGATCGCGGCGATGCCGAGCGCGATGTGCCGCGCGGACGGCGTGGCGAGCAGCGCAAGCGGCGCGATCAGGTAGAACTGCTGTTCGACGGCGAGGCTCCAGAAGTGCGACGTCGAGCCGGGCCAGCCGTTCTTGACCACGCCGATCCATGCGTTCGACAGGAACAGCGCGTGCCACGCGAGACCGAGATCGACGTCGCGCTGGTAGAACAGCGCATGCGCGAGCGCGAGCGCGGCGAGCAGCAGGTAGTAGACGGGGAAGATCCGCAGCGCGCGCTTCGCGAGGAACAGGCTGAATGCGTGACGCTGCGTCAACGTGCCGCGCTCGATCTCCTGGCGGCTGCGATGCAGCTCGCCGACGATCAGGAATCCGCTGATCAGGAAAAACGTCCACACGCCGAGCTTGCCGACGTCGATCGCGAGGACGTGGCCCTTGTGGGACAGGAAGACGAGGATGACCGCGATGGCGCGCAGGCCGTCGAGTCCCTTGACGTATCTGATTTCGCGCATGAGGGCATCCGGGCATTGGGCGACGGCAGTATAGGCGCGCAAATATCGAACGTAATTCGCGAAACGACGCGTACGTATAGGCGTTTTTTGCGTTTCGCGCGGTGTCGTAGTCAGCAGCGCGCAACAAAACCTGCTGGAAACCCGCGGAAAACACACAAAAGTGCTGCACGAAGCGTCATGGCGCTTGTAGAATCCGGCGTTGAAGCGCGCGTGTTGCGTGCTTCGTGTATCCAACGACCACACCTGGTAGGAGAAACATGGCGACTTCCGCAAAAAAGGTGGCCAAGAAGGCTGCCGCACCGGCCAAGAAAGTGGCTGCCAAAAAAGCCGAGCCCGCGAAGAAAGTAGCGGCCAAGAAGGCCGTCGTCGCGAAGGCTCCCGCCGCTCCGACGCCGCTGAAGGACAAGTTCACGAAGGCTTCGCTCGCGACGCACATCGCTGAGCGCGCAGCCGTCGAAGTGAAGGCCGTCAAGGCAGTGCTGGCCGCACTCGAGAACGTCGTGCTGGGCTCGGTCCACAAGAAGGGCGCAGGCGAGTTCACGCTGCCGGGTCTGCTGAAGATCACGGCGCAAGCTGTGCCGGCGAAGAAGAAGCGCTTCGGCAAGGATCCGTTCACGGGCGAAGAGCGTTGGTTCCCGGCAAAGCCGGCCAGCGTGCGCGTGAAGGCACGTGCGCTGAAGAAGCTGAAGGACGCGGCTGCATAAGTGCGGCGCGACAGGCGCCGGCCCGTGGGCCGGCGGCTGTGGCGGTGTCCGACGATCCCCGTACGCGAAAGCGTACGGGGATTCTTTTTTTGTGGCGTGGGCGTGGGCGTGGCGGGCGAGTGGATGAAGTCGCGTTGAAGCGACGAGGCGAAGCGCGTGCGCGTGCGGGATGTGCGGCGGGTATCGGCGTAACGCGTTCGTGATGTCCTCGGTTGCGGCGCACGTTCGTCAATTCGGCGCGGGTCGATGCAGGGAGCGCGAACGGAGCGGGATGCTTGGGCGTCGTTTCTGCGGCTGCATGCGACGCAGCGGATGCGTCTGCATCTCCGTTCGCATCGACGCATGCCTTGCCGGTGTCGCAGCGGCTTGCCGTCGATGACGGTTCGTGCCCGGTGGCGATGCGAGCCGGAGGCTGCGCCAAACGCGCCGTGTTCGGGCTGCAAGATCGAAGTGGAGGGTTGCTGCATCCGTGCAGCCGCAGCGGCAGCAGCGAGCGCTTGAGGCGCCCGGCAATCGAATCGACTGCCGTGGGTCTGCGTTCTGCTGGAGCGGGCCCTGTCGCCTGCTTGGGAGGGGGCGAGCAGGTGATGTCGGCGGTATCGGGAAGGGGCGTCTATCGCCTTATCAGCACGCTGAATGACATACGGCGCACGGCCGCGCCGAGTGCTGAACCCGAGTGCTCGAACACGCCTGCGCGATGCGTAAACGGTCATGTCTCGCCGGCCGCAGGCAAGAAAAAAGCCAGCCATGGCCGAAACCGATGACTGGCTTTGCAGGCCGGCGACACGGCATCCGAAGACGCCGCGTGCCGGGAACATTGTTTTTAGAACTTGTGGCGCAGGCCGAGTGCAACCACTTCTTGCGACTTCGTGCCGGCGAAACCATACGAGCCGACCGATGCTTGCGCGGGCTGCCGTACGCCGTCGACGAGCTGCGTGCCGCTTGCGTGCTGGTATGCGCCGACCAGGTAGACGTCCGTGCGCTTCGACAGCGAGTAATCCGCACCCAGCGAAACCTGATGGTACTTCGCGTCCGTGTCGCCGCTTGCCTTCGTGTACGCGTAGCCGAGACCC
Source organism: Burkholderia stagnalis (assembly GCF_039848545.1). Taxonomy (NCBI): domain Bacteria; kingdom Pseudomonadati; phylum Pseudomonadota; class Betaproteobacteria; order Burkholderiales; family Burkholderiaceae; genus Burkholderia; species Burkholderia stagnalis. Next base: position 1,790,910 of record NZ_CP156686.1, on the reverse strand, counting down.
AGCAGCAGCGGCGGCGTGACCTGGTACGTCACGAAGCCGCGGCCCGTGTTGTACTTTTGGGTCGAGCTGAAGCCCGAGAATGCGTCCGGCTTGTACTGCGCATTGCTGTAGCCAATGCCGAACGTCACCGGGCCGATCGCGTACTGACCTGCAACCTGGGCGATCCCGATCGACTTGGCCGTCACGTAACCCGAGTTGATCGGACCTTCGACGATGTTGTCGGACGTCGTCGAACCCCAGCCGGAGCGGAGGCCGGCGGCCGTCGGCGACGGGTTGTTCGCGTAGAAGTAGCCGGCAGCAACGCCAACCGGGCCGTTGTTGTAGGCGGCTGCGACCGACCAGGTCTGGCCCGAGCCCGTCTTGCCTGCCACGCCGCCGAGGGCGTACATGCCTTCGACCTGGAAGCCGGCGAACACCGGCGACGTGTACTTGATTGCGTTGCTGACGCGCAGGCTGTTGTCGTTGTTGTCGACGTCACCCGGCGTTGCGAAGACGCTGCCGAAATAGTTGTCGGCCGTTACGGCCTGGACCAGGTCGACGAGCGGGTCATACTGGCGACCCAGCGTGAGCGTACCGTACTGGCTGCTTTCCAGACCGACGTAAGCCTGACGACCGAACATGCGCTTGCCCTGGCCCAGCGCACCCGACGTCGAGTCGAAGCCGTTTTCCAACTGGAAGATTGCCTTCAGGCCACCACCGAGGTCCTCGGCACCCTTCAGGCCGAAGCGGCTGCCTTGCAGGTTGCCGCTACCCATCGCCCACATATTGTTGCCTTGACCTGCGTTACCGTGAACATAGGTGATCGACGTGTCGATCACGCCGTACAGCGTCACGCTCGACTGAGCCTGAGCAGCGCCAGCAGCGCCCAGCAGGGCGAGCGAGAGGGTAGAAAGTGCAATTTTCTTCATCGTTGAGTTTCTCCACGCGAGTAATTCGTGAGTCGTTATTTGTTGCGGATTGCAGAATAGCTCAGTGCCATACGCGCAAGAAAGCTCAAAAAATAAAGTGTCTCCAAAACATCACACCGGAGAAAAATCCATATAGATCAAGGACATCAAGCACTATTCCTATTTTTGAAATAGTTGACAATTGCTGCGGCGCGATTGTTGTGACGCTCGGCATGCACCACGAGCGACCCTTTGATTCCCTGCAATGGTGCGATGAAAATGCGATTGGCAAACGTTTGCGCATGCCGCGGCGAGCGTTTTGGACGCGAGGGCGTGTCCGGCGCGGCGCGTCATGCGCCGGGACCTCCGGAAAAGACTCAGTTGCGCAAATTGTGCTACTCGCGTAAGCGAATCGCCAGACATTGAAATCGCATCGCCGCGTCACGACTCGCGCGGCCGGCTGGCTTCGGATGTTTCCGTCGGCGGGCCGGCCGGATCCCCATGCGCGGCGCCCCTCGCCGCCGCGAATTCCGCGCCGAGCAGCAGCACGGCGGCGGAGAAGTACAGCCACATCAGCAGCACCGCGAACGACCCGGCCGCGCCGAACGCGCTCGCGGTGCCGGCATGCGCGAGATACAGCGCGAACAGCTTCTTGCCGCCGGAGAACAGGATGGCGGACACGCTGCCGCCGATGGTCGCGTCGCGCCACGCGACGCGCGCGTCCGGCAGGAACTTCATCAGCGTGGCGAACGCGGCCGCGAGCACCGCGATGCCGGCGAAGAACTGCACGACGTTGGTGATCGCGATATACGGCGAATCGCCCCATAGCCACATGCCGACGAACGTGATCGCCGTGTCGAGCACGAGCGAGACGATCAGCAGGAACGCGACGCCGAGCACGAGCCCGAACGAGACCAGCCGCACCCGCACGAGGCCGAGCACGTTCGACCAGCGCCTCTCGGCCGCCGGCCAGATCACGCTCAGCGCGGTGTTGAGCGACGCGAACGTTGCCGACGCACCGACCGCCAGCGCGGCGAACGAGATCAGCGTCGCGAGGCCGCCGCGCTGGCCGCTGCGGTGCGCGTTCTGGACGATGGTCTGCACGCTCGCCGCCGCGTCGTCGCCGATCAGCTGGCGCGCCTGCTCGAACACCTGGCCGCGCGCGGCATCGTCGCCGTAGAACCAGCCGGCCACCGCGATCACCATCACGAGCATCGGCGCGAGCGAGAACGCCGAATAGAACGCGATGCTCGCGGCCATCGTCGTGCAGCGGTCCGACGAAAAACGCTGGAACGCGGCCAGCGCCCAGTTGGCCTGCCGTCTTGCCAGGCGGGTCGCATCAGCGGGAATATGTGGTTTCATCGCGTATCGGGTCGTGACGCGGGAGGGCGACGCCACGTAAAGCTCCATTTGTGCATACCGGACAATTCAATATTGATACGAAGATTCGAACATAGTTGCGTGAACTGTCTATAATTCCTTTCGATCCCCCCACAATAAAGCCGAGACCATCATGCTACAAATGTCCCGGCGCCAGTTCCTGAAAGTGACCGCCACGTCGCTCGCCGGATCGAGTCTTGCCCTCATGGGCTTCTCGCCGACCGAAGCGCTCGCGGAGGTCCGTCAGTACAAGCTGGCGCGAACCGTCGAAACACGCAACACCTGCCCATACTGCTCCGTCGGCTGCGGCATCCTGATGTACAGCCTGGGCGACGGCGCGAAGAACGCGCAGTCGAGCATCATCCACATCGAAGGCGACCCCGACCACCCGGTCAATCGCGGCACGCTGTGCCCGAAGGGCGCGAGCCTGATCGACTTCATCCACAGCCCGAGCCGCCTGATGCATCCGGAATACCGTGCACCGGGTTCGGACAAGTGGGAGCGCATTTCGTGGAACGACGCGCTCGACCGCATCGCGAAGCTGATGAAGGCCGACCGCGACGCGAACTTCGTCGAGACGACCGACGACGGCGCGAAGGTCAACCGCTGGCTCACGACCGGCATGCTGGCCGCATCGGCGGGCAGCAACGAGGTCGGTTACCTGACGCACAAGGTCATCCGCAGCACGGGGATGCTCGCGTTCGACAATCAGGCGCGTGTCTGACATGGCCCGACGGTGGCAGGTCTTGCCCCGACGTTTGGCCGTGGAGCGATGACGAACCATTGGGTCGACATCAAGAACGCGGACGTGATTCTCGTGATGGGCGGCAATGCAGCCGAGGCCCATCCGTGCGGATTCAAGTGGGTAACGGAGGCGAAGGCGCACCGCAAGGCGCGGCTGATCGTCGTCGACCCGCGCTTTACGCGCACCGCCTCGGTGGCGGACTACTACGCGCCGATTCGCACCGGCACCGACATCGCCTTCCTGGGCGGCGTCATCAACTATCTGCTGACGAACGACAAGATCCAGCATGAGTACGTGAAGAACTACACGGACTTCTCGTTCATCGTGCGCGAGGATTTCGCGTTCAACGACGGCATCTATTCCGGCTACGACGCCGAGAAGCACGCGTACCCGGACAAGTCGAGCTGGGACTACGAGCGCGGCGACGACGGCTTCGTGAAGGTCGACCCGACGCTCGCGCACCCGCGCTGCGTCTACAACCTGCTGAAGCAGCACTACGCGCGCTATACGGCCGAGATGGTCGAGCAGGTGTGCGGCACGCCGAAGGACAAGTTCCTGAAGGTCTGCGAGATGCTCGCGACCACCGCCGTGCCCGGCCGCGCCGGCACGATCCTGTACGCGCTCGGCTGGACCCACCACTCGATCGGCGCGCAGATGATCCGCACCGGCGCGATGGTGCAGCTGCTGCTCGGCAACATCGGCATCGCCGGCGGCGGCATGAACGCGCTGCGCGGCCACTCGAACATCCAGGGGCTGACCGACCTCGGGCTGATGTCGAACCTGCTGCCGGGCTACATGACGCTGCCGATGCAGTCCGAGCAGGACTTCGACGGCTACATCAAGAAGCGCGCGCAGCAGCCGCTGCGGCCGAACCAGCTCAGCTACTGGAAGAACTACAAGGCCTTCCATGTCAGCTTCATGAAGGCGTGGTGGGGCGATGCGGCGACCGCCGAGAACAACTGGGGCTACGACTACCTGCCGAAGCTCGACAAGCAGTACGACCTGCTGCAGACGATCGAGCTGATGAATGCCGGCAAGATGAACGGCTACATCTGCCAGGGCTTCAACCCGCTTGCGGCCGCGCCGTCGAAGGTGAAGACGGCCGCGGGGCTCGCGAAGCTGAAGTGGCTCGTGATCATGGATCCGCTCGCGACCGAGACGTCGGAGTTCTGGAAGAACCACGGCGACTACAACGACGTCGATTCGTCGAAGATCCAGACCGAGGTGTTCCGTTTGCCCACCACGTGCTTCGCGGAGGAAAACGGCTCGCTCGTGAGTTCGAGCCGCGTGCTGCAATGGCACTGGAAGGGCGCGGAGCCGCCGGGCGAGGCGCGCAGCGATCTCGAGATCATGTCGGGGCTGTTCCAGCGCATGCGCGATGCGTACAAGAAGGACGGCGGCAAGTTCCCCGACCCGATCGTCAACCTGACCTGGCCGTACGCGAACCCGGAAAGCCCGACGCCCGAAGAGCTCGCGAAGGAGTTCAACGGCAAGGCGCTGGCCGACCTGCCCGATCCGAAGGATCCGGCCAAGACGCTCGTGAAGAAGGGCGAGCAGCTCGCCGCGTTCGCGCAGCTGAAGGACGACGGCACGACGGCGAGCGGCTGCTGGATCTTCTGCGGATCGTGGACGCAGGCCGGCAACCAGATGGGGCGGCGCGACAACTCGGATCCGACCGGCATCGGCCAGACGCTCGGCTGGGCGTGGGCATGGCCCGCGAACCGGCGGATCCTGTACAACCGCGCATCGTGCGACGTCGGCGGCAAGCCGTTCGACCCGACCCGGAAACTGATCGGCTGGAACGGCAGCGCGTGGTCGGGCCCGGACATTCCCGACTACAAGGCCGACGAGTCGCCCGAGACCGGCATGGGCCCGTTCATCATGAACCCGGAAGGCGTCGCACGCTTCTTCGCGCGCGCCGGGATGAACGAAGGCCCGTTCCCCGAGCACTACGAGCCGTTCGAGACGCCGCTCGCCGCGAACCCGTTCCATCCGAACAACCCGCAGGCGCTGAACAACCCGGCCGCCCGCGTGTTCCCGGACGATCGCGCGTCGTTCGGCAAGGTCGCGGAGTTCCCGCACGTCGCGACGACCTATCGTCTGACCGAGCATTTCCACTACTGGACCAAGCATGCGCGGCTGAACTCGATCATCCAGCCCGAGCAATTCGTCGAGATCGGCGAAGACCTCGCGAAGGAAGTCGGCGTCGCGCACGGCGATCGCGTGAGGGTGTCGTCCAAGCGCGGCCATATCGTCGCGGTGGCGCTCGTCACGAAGCGGATAAAGCCGCTGACGGTCGACGGCAAGAAGGTCCAGACGGTCGGTATCCCGTTGCACTGGGGCTTCAAGGGGTTGACGAAGCCCGGCTATCTCGCGAATACCCTGACTCCGTCCGTGGGTGACGGCAACTCGTACACACCGGAATTCAAGTCGTTCCTGGTGAAGGTCGAAAAGGCGTAAGGGGAAAGAGATGGCATTGCAATCGCTGGATATCAAGCGCGTGTCGGCCACCACCACGCCGCCGCCCACGGCGCGCGAGCCGGTGACCGGGAGCGTCGCGAAACTGATCGACGTGTCGAAGTGCATCGGCTGCAAGGCGTGCCAGACGGCGTGCATGGAGTGGAACGACCTGCGCGACGAAGTCGGCACCAACGTCGGCGTGTACGACAACCCGGCCGACCTGTCGGAGCACTCGTGGACGGTGATGCGCTTCGCCGAATACGAGAACCCGGCGGGCGACCTCGAATGGCTGATCCGCAAGGACGGCTGCATGCACTGCGAGGATCCGGGCTGTCTGAAGGCGTGCCCGTCGCCGGGCGCGATCGTGCAGTACAACAACGGGATCGTCGATTTCCACGAGGAGAACTGCATCGGCTGCGGCTATTGCGTGACCGGCTGCCCGTTCAACGTCCCGCGGATCTCGAAGAAGGATCATCGCGCGTACAAGTGCACGCTCTGCTCCGACCGCGTCGCGGTCGGCCAGGAGCCGGCCTGCGTGAAGACCTGCCCGACGGGCGCGATCGTGTTCGGCACCAAGGAGGACATGAAGCAGCACGCGGCCGAGCGGATCGAGGACCTGAAGGAGCGCGGCTTCGAGCACGCGGGGCTGTACGATCCGCAGGGCGTCGGCGGCACGCACGTGATGTACGTGCTGCACCATGCCGACAAGCCGTCGCTGTACCACGGCCTGCCGGACAACCCGTCGATCAGCCCGATGGTGAAGCTGTGGAAGGGCATCGCGAAGCCGCTCGCGGTCGCGGGCATTGCGCTCACGGCGCTGGCCGGCTTCTTCCACTACACCCGGGTCGGCCCGAACGAGGTGAGCGACGAGGAGGAAGCCGCCGCCCGCGACGAAGCGCGACGCATCAAGGAGGACGCGAAATGAAGCACGACGACCCCAACCTGATCGTCCGCTACACGGCGAACGAGCGGACGAACCACTGGATCACCGCGATCACGTTCGTGCTGCTCGCGCTGTCGGGGCTCGCGCTGTTCCATCCGTCGATGTTCTGGCTCACCGCGCTGTTCGGCGGCGGCCAGTGGACGCGGATCCTGCACCCGTTCGTCGGCCTCGTGATGTTCGTGTCGTTCGCGGTGATGGCCGTGCGCTACTGGCATCACAACGTGCTCGACCGCGACGACGTGCAGTGGCTGCGCCAGATCGACGACGTGCTCGCGAACCGCGAGGACAAGCTGCCGGAGATCGGGCGCTATAACGCCGGACAGAAACTGCTATTCTTCGCGATGGTGGCGTGTCTCGCGCTGTTGCTGCTGTCGGGCATCGTCATCTGGCGGCGGTATTTCTCGTTCTACTTCCCGATCGGGGTGATCCGGATCGCGGCAGTCGTCCACGCCGTCGCGGCGTTCGTGCTGATCGTCGGCATCGTCACGCATATCTATGCGGCGCTGTGGATCAAGGGCTCGATCCGGGCGATGGTGCGCGGCACGGTAACCCTCGGCTGGGCGCGCAAGCACCATCCGAAGTGGTTCCGTGAAAGCGTGAAGTAGCGCACCGGAACGGGGCGGCGCGCCGGTTGCGGCGCGCGGCTCCGGCCATTGCCGGAACTTGCCTGAAGCGCCGACGCGTCGGCGCTTGTTTTTTTGGAAGACACTCTCGTGACACAACGCATTCTTGAGCCGACCGAGATCTCGGCGCTCGATCATTCGGCGATTCCGCGCTTCCGCCTGCCGGAACGCGCCACGGTTTTCTCGGCGCGCGCCGCGCGCCTGCGCCAGCTGGCCGACCTGAACCCGATCGGCGGCTACCTGCGGCTGATGGCGGTGCTCGCCGACGCGCAGCACGCGGTGCTGCAGGATTTCGCCGCGCAGATGCCGTCGCCGGACGCGATCGCGCGCGCGCAGCAGCATTCGATGCCGCTCGTGCCGGCGCTCGGCGGCGAGCGCGATCCGCAATGGCGGGCCGTGCTGTATGAACTGCTCGACCGCGTCGAAGGCGCCGGGCTCGTCAATCCGGCGCTCGCGAAGCTGCTCGACCGGCTCCGCCTGATGGCGCCGGCCGAGCTCGACGCGCAGGCCGATGCGATCCTCGCGCTGCGCTTCGCCGAAGTCGAACCGGCCACCGCGCCGTTCCTGATGGCCGCGCTGCAGGTGGTGTGGACCGACCTCGCGAGCCGCACGCCGCCGGCCGACGTGCCGTTCCTCGACCAGCCGGGGCTGTGCCCGGTGTGCGGCACGCACCCGGTCGCGAGCGTGGTGCGCGTGGGCGGCCAGTACGAAGGCTACCGGTTCCTGCAATGCGGGCTGTGCACGACCGAGTGGCACATGGTGCGCACCAAGTGCTCGCACTGCGATTCGACGAAGGGCATCGCGTACCACGGCATCGAGGGCGGCAGCGAAGCCGTGAAGGCCGAATCGTGCGACGAATGCAAGACGTACCGCAAGATCGGCTACCAGAACAAGGATTACGATTTCGAGCCGCTCGCGGACGATCTCGCGAGCCTCACGCTCGACCTGCTGATGAACGAGGCCGGCTATCAGCGCAGTTCGCCGAACCCGCTGCTGTGGCCGGACGTGTCGCGGGAAGAATGAACGCCTTGCCCGGGGCCGGGGCCTGCGCCTGAGCGCTCGCCCCGGCCCACAGGAGACCACACACACGTGACTGAACCTGCATTGAACGAACTGAACGCGGTGCTCGCGCGCGTGCCGTCGGTGGAGCGCGTGCTGTCGTCGGCGCCGCTGCAGCCGGTGCTCGACACGTACGGCCGCACCCGTGTGCTGAACGCGGTGCGCGCGGAGCTCGAACGCTGGCGCGCTGCGGCGCAGCACGATCCGGCGGCGGCCGGGCCGCTCGACGAAGCGCGCATTGCCGCGGCCGTCGCCCGCGCGCTGGCCGCGCAAAGCGCCGGCGCGGTGCGCACCGTCTTCAACCTGACGGGCACCGTGCTGCACACCAATCTCGGCCGTGCGCTGCTGCCCGACGACGCGGTGCGCGCGGTGGTCGCGGCGCTCACCCAGCCGGTGAATCTCGAATTCGACCTCGCGACCGGCCGCCGCGGCGACCGCGACGACCTGATCGACGATCTGCTGTGCGAACTGACCGGCGCCGAGGCGGCGACCGTCGTCAACAACAACGCGGCCGCGGTGCTGCTGACGCTGTCGGCGCTCGCGCCGAAGCGCGAGGTGATCGTGTCGCGCGGCGAGCTGGTCGAGATCGGTGGCGCGTTCCGCATTCCCGACATCATGAGCCGCGCGGGCGCGCGCCTGCGCGAGGTCGGCACCACCAATCGCACGCACCTGCGCGACTACGAAGAAGCGATCGGCCCGCGCACCGCGCTGCTGATGAAGGTGCATTGCAGCAACTACGCGATCTCGGGCTTCACGAAGGAAGTGACGCTGCCCGAACTCGCGCCGCTTGCGCGCGCGCACGGCGTGCCGGTGGCCGTCGATCTCGGCAGCGGCACGCTCGCCGACCTCACGCAATGGGGGCTGCCGCATGAGACGACGGTGCGCGAAACCGTGGCCGGCGGCGCAAACGTTGTCACGTTCAGCGGCGACAAATTGCTGGGCGGGCCGCAGGCCGGCCTGATCGTCGGCGATCGCGCGCTGATCGGCAAGATCAAGAAACATCCGCTCAAGCGCGCGCTGCGCGTCGGCAAGCTCACGCTCGCCGCGCTCGAACCCGTGCTGCGCCTGTACCAGGCGCCGGAATTCCTGCGCGAGCGGCTGACGACGCTGCGGCTGCTGACGCGCCCGCAAGCGGACATCGCCGCGGCGGCCGCGCGCGTGCAGCCCGCGCTGCAGGCGGCAATCGGCAGCGGCTACACGGTGAGCGTCGAGCCGATGTTCAGCCAGATCGGCAGCGGCGCGCTGCCGGTCGACCAGTTGCCGAGCGTCGGGCTCGTCGTGCGCACGCCGGACGGCAAGCGCGGCGGCCGCGCGCTCGCGCAGCTCGAGAAGCAGCTGCGCGGCTGGCCGCGCCCGGTGATCGGGCGCATCGCCGACGGCGCGCTGCGGCTCGACCTGCGCTGCCTCGAAGCCGACGACGAGGCGGCCCTCGTCGCGCAGTGCGCACGCTTCGCGGAGCCGGCTGCATGATCGTCGGTACGGCGGGACACATCGATCACGGCAAGACGACGCTCGTGCGCGCGCTGACGGGCGTCGACACCGATCGCCTGAAGGAAGAGAAGGCGCGCGGCATCTCGATCGAGCTCGGGTATGCATACACGCCGCTCGACAACGGCGACGTGCTCGGCCTGATCGACGTGCCGGGCCACGAGAAGCTGATCCATACGATGGCGGCCGGCGCATGCGGCATCGACTTCGCGCTGCTCGTGATCGCCGCCGACGACGGCGTGATGCCGCAGACCCGCGAGCATCTGGCGATCCTGCAACTGCTCGGCGTCACGCACGGCGCGATCGCGCTGACGAAATGCGACCGCGTCGACAGCGCGCGCCGCGCGCAGGTGCGCGACGAGATCGCCGCCTGGCTGCACGATTCGACGCTGGCCGATGCGCCGGTGTTCGAGACGCGCGCGACCGACGCGGACGATGCGGGCGTCGCGGCGCTCAAGCGTCATCTCGGCGACGCGGCGATCGCGTGGCGCGCGCGCCGCGACGACGGGCTGTTCCGGCTCGCGGTCGACCGCGTATTCACGCTGGCGGGGCAGGGCACGGTCGTGACCGGCACTGCGTTCGCCGGCCAGGCGAAGGCCGGCGACACGCTCGCGATCGTGCGCACGGGCGGCGCGGCGCGCGTGCGCAGCATCCATGCGCAAAACCGGCCGGTCGACGTCGGGCATGCGGGCGAGCGATGCGCGCTGAATCTGGCCGGGGTCGACAAGGCCGACGTGGAACGCGGCGATACGGTCGCGGATGCGCGGCTCGTCGCGACGTCGCCGCGCATCGACGTCGAGCTGACGCTGCTCGCCGATGCGGGGCTGACGCTTACGCACTGGGCGCCGCTGCATGTGCATCTCGGCACGCTGCACCGCGTTGCGCACGTCGCGCTGCTCGATGGCGAATCGCTCGCGGCCGGCCAACGGATGCGCGTGCAACTGGTGTTCGACGAGCCCGTGTTCGCGCTGCCGGGCGACCGCTTCATCGTGCGCAATCCGCAGGCGACGCGCACCGTCGGCGGCGGGCGCGTGCTCGATCCGTTCGGGCCCGTGCGCAAGCGCCGGACGCCGGCGCGCCGCGCATGGCTCGACGCGCTGGCGATATGGCTCGACGAGGGGCGGCTCGATGCGCTGCTCGGCGAGGCGCCGCTCGGCATTCCGCGCGCGACGCTCACGCACCTGACCGGCTTCGCGCCGGGCGCGCTGACGTTGCCCGACGACGCGCTGGCGATCGGCCAGCACGGCAGCGCGGCGAACGACGGCTGGGTGATTGCCCGCGCGCATTGGCGCGCGCTGCAGGCGAAGACGGTCGATACGCTGCGCGCGTATCACGAGCGCATGCCGGACGAGCAGGGGATCGATGCGGCGCGCCTGCGCCGGATGGCGGCGCCGCTCGCCGGCGATGCGCTGTGGCGCGCGCTGGTCGATGCGCTGGTGGAGGGCGGCGATGCTGCGAGAAGCGGCCCGTGGCTGCATCTGCCGTCGCATACGGTGAATCTCGACGCGCGCGAGGAGGCGCTCGCGCAGACGCTGCTGCCGCTGATTCGCGCGGGGCGTTTCGATCCGCCGTGGGTGCGCGATCTCGCGCGCGAAACGGGGGCGGCCGAGGAGGCGGTGCGTGCGCTGCTGCGCAAGCTCGCGCGGCGCGGCGATGTGCATCAGGTCGTGCGCGACCTGTTCTATCACGCGGACGTGGTGCGGGATCTCGCGATGCTCGTCGCGCAGCTCGTGCGCGCGCGCGAGGGCGGGCTCGACGCCGCGACGTTTCGCGACGCGACGGGGCTTGGCCGCAAGCGCGCGATCCAGATCCTCGAATTCTTCGATCGGGTTGGGTATACTCGCTTCCACCGCGATTTACACCTCTTGCGCCCAGATAGCGACTGGCTCGGTATGACGGCGTAGACCCGCGTTTTTTCCCCAAGGAAGGCATCCGTATCCGGTGGTGCGGCTGGACTTCAAATCCAGTAGGGGGCGTCAGACGCTCCCTGGTAGGTTCGACTCCTGCTGCCTTCCGCCATCCAACGCTTCCCGGCTATTCCGACGGCTTCCGTGAATACCCCATAGATCGCTGATTTCAAAGCGATTTGTGGGTAACGGCATGCTTGCGGCTTCCATCGAGGCTCCGCACAATCTCCCCATGAAGTAGGGGTAGCGAGCCGGGCTTTGTGGGCAGGAACGGCGGGCGACATGGCAGGACGACGTTAGAATGCTGCGCTGGCGCGCGCGGACGCAGGGTTCGGGCAGCCTCCGTCACCCATGTCAAGCGCATGAACAAATTCTCCGACATGAGCACGTTCGTGGCCGTCGTCGAATCGGGCAGTTTCTCCGAAGCGGCGCGGCGTCTCGGCACCACCAAATCAATCGTCAGCCAGCGTGTCCAGCGTCTCGAGAAACGCCTCGACTGTCCGCTGCTCAAGCGCGGCCGCCCGTTGCAGCTCACTGAACCGGGCGCGCGTTTCTTCGAGCGGTCACGGCATCTTCTGCAGGAACTCGAACGCATCGAGGACGACGTACACGAAGCCGGCTCGAGCCTGAGTGGAACGCTCAGGCTCGCGGTGCCCGTGACCTTCATCACGCGCCAGCTCGCGCCGCTGCTGTCGCGCTTCTCCGCGAAGTACCCGGCGCTATGCATCGACGTCGAAGCGGACGACCGGCTGTCCAATCTCCACGACGGTCGATTCGACGCGGCGATCCGCATCGGGCCGCTTGCCGACTCCAGTCTCGTGGCGCGCTCGCTCGCCGGAAATCATCATTTGGTGTGCGCGAGTCCTGCCTATCTCGCCCAGCGCGGCGTGCCGGCGCACCCCGACGACCTGGCGCGGCACGATGGACTGATCTATCTGAATCGCGAGCCGAACGGTATGTGGTGCCTGCCGGTCGACGGCGAGCCGAAATCGTTTCGCATCGGCACGCGCATGCGGACCGACTCGGGCCATCAATTGCTCGCCGGCGCGATCGCCGGCCTCGGCCTCGCGATCCTGCCGACTTTCCTCGCGTCCGATGCGCTGCTTTCCGGCGAACTGGTTCCGGTGCTGTCCGGCTACGCGCCGCCGGGCGGCCACGTTTCCGTCGTATATCGCAAGAGCATCCGCACGTCACCCAGGATTCACGCGCTGCTCGACTTCCTGACCGATGCGATCGGCCGTCCCGCGAGCTGGGATGTTCCGCTGATCGAACGCGGGATCCTGCCGCGCGCCAAACCGGCCTGACGACCTCCTCGATCGCGCCGGCCGACACGCCGCGTGCGATCGAACCGCGCCGTTCGGAAAAACCGAACTGCCGGTTCGCCCGCCGCCGGCTATGCCGGCGTGCCTCCCGTTCGTAAGCTGGCGGCCGCACTCCATCGAGGAAAGGCCGACATGAACGAAACCACGCTCAAACATCCGGCGCGACGCGCCATGCTCGCGCGAGCCGTCGCGCATTCCGCGGCGCTTGCCGCCGGCTCGCTGCTCGGCAGCGACGCGCTCGCGGCACCCTCGGCCACGGCCGATGCATCGGCTCGGCGCCCTGCCCGAAGCGGCCGGCAGACGGTCGACGTGCTGATCGTCGGCGGCGGCTCGGCCGGCGCGGTGATGGCGGCGCGCCTGAGCGAGAAGGCGAGCCGCAACGTGCTGCTGCTCGAAGCCGGCCGCAACTACGCCGCGTGGGACTATCCGCGCGTGATCGCCAGCAGCGACCGCGTCGGCGGCGACGCGCCGCACGAATGGGGATATCGCACGCAAGCCGGCTACGTCGATCATTCGATCGGCGCGCTGCGCGGCAAGGTGCTCGGCGGGAGCTCCGCGATCAACGGCGCCGTCGCGATCCGCGCGCGGCCGCAGGACCTGAAGCACTGGAACCTGCCGGGCTGGTCGTATGCGGACATGCTGCCGTCATTCAAGCGCCTCGAACACCGCGATTCCGGCAGCGCCGAACTGCACGGCCATGCGGGACCGCTGCCGGTGCGCCAGCTGACCCGCGACGACGTCACGCCGATGCAGCGTGCCTTCATCGACGCGGCCGTCGCGAACGGCTACCGCGCCGTCGACGACTTCGACGGGCTGGACGCGAACGGTGTCGGGCCGTATCCGATGAACATCGTCAACGGCGTGCGCGTCAACACCGGGATCGCGTACCTGACCAACGAAGTTCGCGCCAGACAGAACCTGCGGATTCGCGGCGATGCGCTCGTCGATCGCGTGCTGTTCGACGGGGATCGCGCGATCGGCGTCAGGCTCGACAGCGGCGAAGAAATCCATGCAAACGAAGTGATCCTCAGTGCGGGCGCATACGGCAGCGCCGCGATCCTGCTGCGCTCGGGCATCGGTCCGGGCGCCGACCTGCGCGCACTGTCGATCCCCGAGGTCGCGGCGCTCCCCGTCGGCCAGCGCCTGCAGGATCATCCGTTCTATTACAACGCGTACGCGGCTCGCCCCGACCGAATCGGCGACCCGTCGCCGGTCATCGGCGCATTCCTCTGGACGAACAGTTCGACCGCTCAGGAAGGCGATCTCGATCTGCACATCACGGCGACCCATCTGTTTCCGCACGACCAGAGCCCGACCGGGGTCGGCTTCGTGCTTGCGGTGGCGTTGACGCGCCCGCTGTCCGTCGGCAGTCTGAAGCTCGCGAGCCGCCGCCCCGGCGACGCACCGCTCATCGACCTGAACTTCCTCGCCGACGAGCGGGATCGTGCGCGCCTCCTGGATGGAATCAGATTGTCGCGCCGCATCGGCCGCACCGCGCCTTTGTCCGACCTGATTCACGAGGAACTGAATCCGGGGCCGCTCGCCCTGACCGACGCGCAGCTCCTCGCGTCGGCCCGGTCGACGCTCGATACCTATCACCATCCGACGTCGACGGCGCCGATGGGCGCGATCAACGATCCGCACGCTGTCGTCGATCTCGACGCACGCGTGCACGGCGTGCGCAATCTGCGCGTCGTCGACGCGTCGATTTTCCCGGAGGCGATCTCCGTCGCCACCAACATCACCACGATCGCGACGGCCGAGCACATCGCCCATCGCTACATCTGATCGAGGAACACCATGATGTCCAAGCTTCATGCCCTGCACTGGATCGACGGAGAGCGCGTCGATTCCCCCCTCCACCGCGATTCCGTCGATCCTGCCACCGGCGCGGTGATCGGCCGCTACGCCGACGGCGGAGAACCCGAGGCGCGGGCGGCCGTCGCCGCGGCGCTGAGCGCGTTTGAAGGCACGCGCTGGAAACGTGACGCCGCATTGCGCGCCACGGTGCTCGACGAACTGGCGGCCGCGTTCGAACGACGCGCCGAAGCGTTGATCGACCTGCTGTCGCTCGAGAACGGCAAGGTCAAGCCCGAAGCGCGCTTCGAGATCTCGATGGTGCCATCGAAGCTCCGCTATTACGCCGCGCTGGCGCGGGCCGAACGGGGGCACAGCGGCACGCCGAAACCCGATGTCGTCTCGTTCGTGCTGCGCGAGCCGATGGGCGTCGCCGGCATCATCGTGCCGTGGAATTCGCCGGTCGTGCTGATGATTCGCTCGCTTGCGCCCGCGCTTGCCGCCGGTGCGACCGCCGTGATCAAGATGCCCGGGCAGACTGCCCAGACCAACGCGCTGGTTGCCGACGTGCTTTCGGAAGCCCGGTCGCTGCCGCGCGGCGTCATCAACCTGTTCAGCGAATCGGGCGCGGACGGCTCGAAATTTCTCGTTGCATCTCCCGATGTGCCGGTCATCAGCTTCACCGGATCGACCGCCACCGGCCGGGCCATCTCCAGCGTGGGTGCGCAGCGGCTGAAGCGCTTCGGACTCGAACTCGGTGGCAAGACGCCGCATGTCGTATTCGACGATGCGGACCTTGACGAGGCGCTGCCCATCCTCGAAAAATCGCTGACCGTGTTCGCCGGCCAGTTCTGCATGACCGGCTCGCGCGTGCTCGTGCAGCGCGGCATCGCGGATGCGCTGCGCACGCGCCTCGCCGAACGCCTTCGCGGCGTGCGTGTCGGACCCGCCGCCGATCCGCGCAGCGACATGGGGCCCCTCATCGACAAGGCCAACGTCGAACGCGTCAACCAAGCGGTCGACCGGGCAATCGCGGCCGGCGCGCAGGTGGTGGTGCGCGGCGGCCCCGTGACCGACGGCGACCTGGCGCGCGGTGCGTTCTATCGCCCGACGCTGCTGGAAGTCGACGACCCGAAGCTCGACATCGTGCAACAGGAAGTGTTCGGGCCGGTGATGACGATGCAGGTATTCGAAACCGAGGCACAAGGCGTCATGCTCGCCAACGACAGCGAATACGGGCTGGCCGCCGCGGTATGGACACGCGACGTGCAGCGCGCGCTGCGCGTTGCGCAGGCGCTGCAGGTCGGCACGGTTTGGATCAACGACTGGGCGAAGGTCTACGACGAGTTCGAGGAGGGCGGCTACCGCCAATCCGGGCTCGGTCGCCTGAACGGTGCCGCCGCGATCGACGATTTCATCGAATACAAGCACGTCACCCTGAAAACCGGGGCAATTCAATAGCGGCCGGAACGCGCGCATGGGTGTGGCGCCCCCTGCGACAGCGTTGCAGCGGCATGCATCGCGTGCCGCTGCGTCGCGCCGGCCCGCGTCCGAATCCATCCATCAACTGGAACACTCGATGTCCGTCGAACCGGAGCAACTCGTCGATGCGTTATATGGCGGCGCAGCCTCCCCGCCGCCTCGTCGCGTCAACCATGCAAAAGGGATATTGCTGCGGGGCCACTTCGTCGCCACCCGGCACGCCGCGCGGCTGAGCGTCGCGTCGCACTTTCAGGGGCAACGGATTCCGATCCTGATTCGGTTTTCCAATTTCGGCGGCGCACCCGATGTTCCCGACAACGCGCCGCGCGCGAATCCGCGCGGACTCGCGATTCGCTTCATGCTGCCGGGCGGCGCGACAACCGATCTCGTCGCTCATTCCGCGAACGGGTTTCCCGCCCGCACGCCGGCCGAATTTCTCGCGTTCCTGCACGCGGTCAATCGGGCCGACACCCAGCCCGAGTTCCTTGAACGCCATCTCGTCGCGCACGAAGCGGCGAGGCGCTTTGTCGCGCTGCCGCTGGCGACCCCGCGCAGCTATTTGACCGAGCAATTTCATGCAATGCACGCGTTTGTCTTCACTGGCCTCGACGGGTGCAGGACGGCGGGCCGCTACATCGTGGAACCGGAAACCGAGGTCGAGCACTGGAGCGACGAAAGGGCAGCGGCGTTGCCGGCGGATTTTCTGCAACGGGATATTCGAACGCGCGTCGCGCGCGGACAGGCGCGCATGAAATTAACGCTGCAGGTCGCTGGCCCGGGCGATCGGCTCGACGATATCTCGGTCGCCTGGCCGGACGACCGGCCGCGCGTTGATCTTGGAGAAATCGCATTGACCGACGTGACGACGGACGAGACGGCCCAGGAGCGCGTCGCTTTCGATCCCGCACGCCTGACGACCGGCATTGACCACGCGGGCGATCCGATGCTGGCGGTTCGGCACCGGGCCTATGCCAATTCGTTCGCGCGACGCCGTGCGTTGGCGCATGGGGATAGTGGGGTGGAATAGCGCGAATGACGCGCGATGCGCGTCGACGATATCGGCTTGATCGGAACAGTTGCTTTGAATATAGGCTGTTTAGATAAAAACAATAAAAATGAGGGAAACTTCCTGATGGCAGGCACGCGTTTCTTCAGGGCAAACTGACGCGAACAATGAAGTGCCATGTTCGCGAAATCCACGATATGGAGGCCTGAATGAATAGAAGGGCGCATTGGGCTGCGGCCGCCGCCATCACGGCAGCGCTGATGACTTCAGGATGCGGCGGCGATTCGGTGGAGTCCGCACCCGCCACGCCTGCCGTTTCGGAAGCCGTGGCCAGTCCTCCAGGAAATGGCGAATCTGCCGGCATGAATCCCGCGACGACCGGCGACGGCGCCAACGCGTCCGCCGTCGTGAAGCGAACCGATATCGCCGGCTTGACGAAGTTCGTCAACGTATTCATCGGCACGGGCGCGCCCAAGGCGGGCGGCCTTTTCCCCGGCAACCTGAATCCGGCGGCGCAAGCGCCGTTCGGCATGGTCAGCTTCGGTCCCGATACGCCCGGCAGCAGGGCGCCATGGGGTAACGGTTCCGGCGGCTATTACTACTCCGATACGACCATCGACTTTTTCAGCCTGACCCATCTGGCGGGCCCCGGTTGCCGCGGGCAGGGCGCGGTTGCAATGATTCCGGGCGGCGGTTCGCTGTCGTTCTCGCACGATGACGAGGTGGCGTCGCCCGGTTATTACGGCGTGAGGACCGGCAATGGCATTCTCAGCGAGTTCACGGCAACGACGCGTACCGGGATGGCGCGCCTCACCTATCCGTCCGGTTCGGCGCCGACCCTCGTCATCAATGCGCTGCGCAGCAACGGCATGAAGTCGGGCGTGCCGACCACGCTGATACCGGACCCGGTCAACATTGCTGTCGATGCGCGGGCGGGCGTCGTGTCCGGCACGACGGTGGTCGGCGCGTTCTGCGGCGGCACCTGGTACAAGCCGGTGAACTTCTACATCACGTTCGATACCCCGCTCGATCCGAAGGCAACCCAAGTCGCCAACGGTGTTGCAACGCTCGTGTTCGTGCCCAAGGCCGGTGGCGGCAAGACGACCGTGCAGCTGAAGGCCGGCATTTCATCCGTCAGCGTGGCGAATGCCAGGCTGAACCTGACGACGGAAAACCCCGGCTGGTCGTTCGACAAGGTCAGGGGCAAGCTGGATGCAGCCTGGAACAGCCGGCTCAACACGATCCAGCTCGATCTCGCCCAGCCGGGCGCGACGGGAAGACTTGGGGATGCGCAAGCCAGGACTGCGAAGGATTACGTCACGCAGTTCTATACCGCGCTTTATCACGCGATGGCGGGACCGACGGTCTACAGCGACGTCAACGGCGATTACCGCAGCATGCGCCAGGCCAATCTCGCCGATCCGTCGAACACGGCGCCCCGACGCGACACGGCCAACGTGTCGCAGTATCCGGTGCCCGGCAATCCGAATGCGTACCGTACGCATTATTCGGGATTCTCGCTGTGGGATACGTACCGCTCGCTGACGCAATTGCAGGCGCTGATGTTCCCGGGCGAGACGGGCGACATGATGCAATCGCTCGTGGCCGATGCGAAGCAGTGCGGCGCGTTTCCGCACTGGGTGGACGGCAGCGACGACACCAAGCCGATGGAAGGCGACCACGCACCGAACGTAATCGCGGGTGCCTATGCGTTCGGCGCACGCGGCTTCGATACCGGCAGCGCGCGCAAGTACATGCTGCAATCCGCGTTCGGCACGGGCGGGCCGGGCAGCCCGTTCGTCGAGGGCGCCTGCAACGACATGGGCAGCGTCGACGACGGCGCTGGCGTGAACACGGTCGGCGACTTCTATCTGAAGAACGGCTATGTGTCGACCGAGGTTGCCGGGAACCATCACGCGGGCTCGATGACGCTGGAACTGACCGCGACGGACACGTCGATCGGCAACTTCCTCGCCGCGCTCGGCCGTGCCGACGACGCAAGCACCGTCGCTGCGCTGCGCAAGCGCGGCCGCAACTGGCTCAACATCTTCAACGCGAACATTCCGCCCGGAAACGACTACTACGGTGAAACGAAGGGGCTCGTCACGAAGAACTCGAGCGGACAATGGGACTTCAGTCTCAACAACAATCGCGGCTTCCATGAATCGACCGAGCCGAACTACATCTGGACGATCGGCCACGACTACACGGAGCTGATCAGCCAACTGGGCGGCAACGCCGCGGCCATCGCGCGCCTGAACACGTTGTTCGGCCTCAGCCAGGCCGATCCGTTCGACGGCCCGTTGCCGAGCGCGTCGACGCTCAACAGCGGCGAATCGGGCAGCACGCTGTATATCGGCAACGAGCCGTCGCTGCAGACGCCGTGGGCGTACAACTGGACCGGCAGGCCGCAGCTCACGCAGCGCGTGATCCCGATCGTGATGACGAAGACCTTCTTCAACGCGCCCGGCGGCCTGCCCGGCAACGACGACTTCGGCGCGACGTCCGGCTTCTACCTGTGGGCGAGCCTCGGCCTCTATCCGGTCGTGCCGTCGGCGCCCGGCCTCGCGATGTCGACGCCGCAGTTCAAGGGCATGACGGTCTGGCTCGCCGACGGCACGAAGAAGCTGCGCATCGAGTCCGACGACGAGGCGCTGCTGAACGGCAAGCCGTACATCAAGTCCGTGCAGCTCAACGGAAAGGCCTACCCGGGATCGTGGCTGCCGCTCGCGGCCATTGCCGACGGCGGCACGCTGACCTACACGTTGTCGTCCACGCCGACCGACTGGGCAACGGGCGCCGCGCTGGCGCCGCCGTCCGGCCCCGGTGCGGACTACACGAAGGCCGTCGCGAAACCGTCGCGTTGATCCTGTCGCAAGTCGAGGCGGCTGCGCGACGCGGTCGGATTCCGCTACTGCACATCAAAGGAGGACGCATGAAGAGACGATACAACGCCGGATTGACTGCACTCCTGACGAGCGTGCTGCTCGTCGGCTGCAACGGGGACGACGGCATGTCGTCGTCCAGGGTTTCGTCGGCGGCCGCGGCTGCCGCGCGGCCCGGGACGGGAAGCCCGGGCAGCACGATCCGCCCATCGGCCGACACGACCGTCGTCCCCGAGGAATCATACGTGCGGGCGTCGTTGACCCAGTACGTCAATCCGTTCATCGGCACGGCCAACGCCAGTGTCCGGGCGACCGACCCGGTGCCGGCCGGCGAGCGCGGCGGCACGTTCCCCGGCGCCACCATGCCGTTCGGCATGGTGCAGTGGACGCCGATGACGCCCAGCATCAAGCCCGGCGGCGGCAAGGATACGCCGGTCGGCTATGTCTATACGGAGAACACGATCATCGGCTTCCCGCTCACGCAGATGAGCGGCGCGGGCTGCGACGGCAATTCCGGCGAACTCCCGGTCATGCCGGCGCTCGATCCGGCCACCGTGGCCTCGAACCTCGTCAAGCCGGTGCCGAACTTCAGGCATGAGAACGAAACCGCGTCGCCGGGCTACTACCGCGTCGCGCTGAACGACGGCATCAAGGTGGAACTGACCGCGACGACGCGCACCGGTTTCGGGCGCTTCACCTTTCCCGACAGCGCGCGGGCGCCGGCGCTCGTGATCGACGCCACGCGCACGAATACCAAGGCGTCGACGGCGGGCAGCATCGGCTATGCGGGCAACGACGCGCTGCAGGGCTCGACGGTGGGCGGCGGCTTCTGCGGCGCGCCGAACTACACGGTCTATTTCTACATTCGGTTCGACCGCAACATCGACAAGACGGCGACCGACCTCGGCAACGGCAACGCGAAAGTGCGCTTTGCCGCGACAAACGCGCCGATCCAGATGAAGGTGGCGTTGTCGTACGTCAGCATCGACAACGCGAAGCGGAACCTGGAGGCGGAGAATCCCTCGCCCCACTGGGATTTCGACGCCGTGCGCAAGGCCGCCGACGACACCTGGAACGATCGGCTGAATACGATCCAGGTGGAGGGCGGATCGCTCGTCGACAAGCGCAAGTTCTATACGGCGCTGTATCACTCGATGCTGTCGCCGAACGTCAACAGCGACGTCACCGGGGATTACATCGGCTTCGACAGGAAGGTTCACCGGGTCGAGAGCGGCCGGACGCAATACGTGAACTATTCGAACTGGGACACGTATCGAAGCCTGATGCCGCTGCTCGGCATGCTGTTCCCGCGCGAGACCAGCGACATGCTGCAGTCGCTCGTGACCGACGCCGACCAGTGCGGCGCGATTCCGCGCTGGTCGCCGATCAACGTCGACCAGGGCATCATGCCGGGCGACTCCGGCGTGCCCGTGATCGTCGGCGGCCATGCGTTCGGCGCCACGGCCTTCGATACCGCGGGCGCACTGAAGTACATGAGGCTGGCCGGCAACAAGCGCGTGGTGCGCTGCGGCAACACGATTCCGCGCGACGGCGACGACCGGATGAGCGATCACCTGACGCGCGGCTTCGTGTCGCTCAGCCGGGGGTGGTGGGCCGGCTCGCTGACGCCCGAATTCAGCGCCGTCGACTTCGCGATTGCGTCGTTCGCGAAATCGCTCGGCAACGAACCGGCCTATCGCCAGTTCCTCGCGCGCGCCGCGCAGTGGAAGAACATGTTCAACGCGCAGCAGAAGCAGATCCTGCCGCGCTTCGACGACGGCAGCTGGAAACTTGCGCCGATCGCGAACCAGGACATGGTCGAGGGCAACGCCGAGCAATATACGTGGATGACGCTGCACGACACGCGCGAACTGTACGCGCTGATGGGCGGCAACGACGCTGTCGTGAAGCGGCTGGATGCGTACTTTTCCAACCTGAACGCCGGCATGTCGCCGCCGAATTTCTATATCGGCAACGAGCCGAGCTTCGCGTCGCCGTGGCACTACAACTGGGCCGGCGCGCCGTGGCGCACGCAGAAGGTGGTGCGCGACATCGTCAACGGCAATCCGGGCGAGAACATCGCCGCCGTGTTCAGCGACGGCCCCGGCGGGCTGCCCGGCAACGACGATCTCGGCGCGGTATCGTCGTGGTACGTATGGGCCGCGCTCGGGGCCTACCCGGCCATCCCGTCCGTCGGCGGGCTCGCACTGCACGCGCCCGTGTTTCCGAAGGCCGTCGTGCGCTGGGCGGACGGCACGAAGCAACTGGTCATCAACGCGAGCGGCGCCGGCCCCGACTCGCGCTATGTCCAGAGCGCTTCGCTGAACGGCGCCGTGCTCGACGTGCCGTGGGTCTGGCTGCAGGACGATCTTCGCAAGGTGGCGAGACTCGATGTCGCGATGGGCAGCGAGCCGTCGAAATGGGGCGCGTCCGCCGCCGGGAAATTGCCGTCCTATGGCCTCGACGGATTCGCCGGCATCGCCGATGCGCTCAACAACACCGGCGTCGGCGCGAACGGTTCGAGGCCGGACCTCGCCGCCGAAGGCTATACGTTCGACGGATCGGGATGGCGATATTCGCGGGAAGCGCTCGCCGCGGCCGGCGCGGCGCCGGGTGCGCAGCTCGCGTTCAACGGTCTGACGTTCGCCTGGCCGGACGGCAGGATGGGGCTGGACAACATGGTCGTCCAGGGGCAGACGATCACGTTTGCGACACCGGTGCGCGGCAGGTCGCTGTCGCTGCTCGGTAGCGCGACCAATGGCCCGTCCACCGGCAGGTTGACCGTCACCTATGTCGACGGCACGCAGGCGGCATACGATCTGACCTTCGACGACTGGACGCTGAACGGCGGCAGCAGGCAGCCGGGCGCCTACAACACGGTTGCGCTGTCGACGCCGACGCGCGTGCAGATGGACGGCAGTGCGGATAACGTCCCGGCCAAGGTGTTCCAGTGGACGCAGGCCATCGATCCGACCCGGGCCGTGAAGAGCGTCACGTTCCCGTATCAGGTCAGCAGCGGGCGTCAGCACGTGTTTGCGATGGCTGTGGGCGGTTGATCGCGATGTTTCGATTTAGCGGCTGGTGACGATTCATCCGGACTGAAACCGGGCGACCGGGAGGCATGGGTCTTCCGGTTTCCTCGTGCTGTCCCGGTGCTGTCGAACATACGGGCGATCCGAAAACGGGTTCGGGGCGGCGCCGTCATCTTGAGAAGGCCGCAACGGAGAAGAAGACGACATGCATGGCCCCTTCATCATCCGCGCTGCCGATCCTTCTGACGCGGATCAGCTTTCGAAGCTGGCATTCGTGTCGAAGGCACATTGGGGCTACCCGAAGGATTGGCTGGACGTGTGGCGAGCCGACCTGACGATCACGCCCGAGCGGCTCGAAAGCGCGATGGGCTGCGTTGCCGAAGCCGACGGAAAAATCATCGGGTTCTGGGTCAGGGAAGCCGTGGCGTCGGATCGACCGACGCCGGGCTCGCTATTCGTTCACCCCGACCATATGGGGCGGGGCGTCGCCCGCGCGCTCTGGACGGCGCTCCGGAAAGAAGCTGCCGCACGGGGCATCCGGCATTTCGTGATCGAGGCGGATCCCCATGCGATGCCGTTCTATCTGGCGCTCGGCGCGGAAAAGATCGGCGAGAAGGAATCGGGCGCCATCCCCGGAAGGTTCTTCCCGATCCTGCGGATCACCATTTGACCTGATTCCCCGCGCCGATGCCGGATCACGCCCGCATCAATGCCTTTCCGGCAAAAACCAGTTCATCACCAGCGCGCAGATGCCGCCCGTGACGACGCGGATTGCCGGATGGATGGATTCAAAATTTCGTGCGAATTGCGATTTAATTTATAAAAATGCACTAATTTGATTTTCGTGGTCGGAAATAAGTATTCCCTTGGTTGTATATCCGGCGATTTTGAATATACTAATTCTGTCTTGCCGACCTAGAGAGGAGTTGAACGATGACAAATCCAATCAATGCTCTTACGACACAAGCCGACAGCACCCCGGGTCCTCAGTATCAACCACCTTGGGACTTCCTCACTGTTGATACAAACACCGGCGTGGGCGGCAAGTATATCTATCTCGGTTATCAGCTTGGCAGCGGTAATCCGGTCACGTCACTCAATTTCGTTGCTTACGACCAGCCGCAATCCAATCCGCCGTCGGGTTGGAGCTGGAGCCCGCAAGATCTGAAGGAAGGCGCGGGCGGGAAATACATCTACATGATATGGAAGAACGGCGAGCCGAATAAAGCGCCTATCACCGCAATCATGCTGCTTGTAAATAACCAGTCCGAACCGCCGGAAATCAAGGGCTATACTCCGATTTATCAGGATTTGAATCAGGGGGCTGGTGGTCCTTATATTTGGCCCTATTACAGCACGACTGTAAATATGGCTCTGAAAGAAGAGGCGGTGATTCGCAAGGCGTGATCGGCTGGCAGCAGATGTGCGGCAAGCTCGTTTTCGGGCTTGCCGCTCTCGGTCTCCCTATATATCGGCCTTCAAACCCGGCAGGGGGCGTCAGACGCTCCCTGGTAGATTCGACTCCCGCTGCCTTCCGCTACCTCGGCAACTACCCCGAAGCGCGAATAGCGCCGACGCGCGTGTACTCGGCGATCCGGCATGAAAGCCGATGTCCGGCCGCACGCGGTGTCAAGCGTGCTCTTCGTGCGCGACATCGTCGCCGGAGGAGTCCGACTGCTCGGTTTCCTGCTGGAACGTCGCAGTGCGCATGCCCGCGCCAGGCGGATGTATCAACTGCACGGCGATGCTGCGAATGGACGGATCCGAGATGTTGTAGGTATTGCCCTTGATCAGATCGCTATTCGGATAGGGCTGGATATTGCTGACCAGGTATCGCGTCGGCGGGCCTGCCTCGACCTGAATGTTGCCTCCGGTCGCGACTTGTGCGAACCCGGGGACTGCCTTGATGGTGGTCGTCATGTTTGCCTCTTGCGTCGAGAGCCCGAGGCCGGGAAAGGCCGCCTCGCGTCGCCTGAACAGGCGCCAGGCACGGACGTGAAGCCGTCGTCATGGCGTCATCGCGCGTACCTTGTGCCTGTCGGAAACGATAGCGTCTGCCGCGAGGCCGCCCAATGCGCCTCAAGTCACATTGGCGACCCGGGAGGCTCGTCATATGTCTGCAATCGAACCGCCTGTCGTGGAATGCGGCGACGGTCGCGCACGGCAGTACATCACGACCGCATCAATGCCTTTCCGGCAAAAACCAGTTCATCACCAGCGCGCAGATGCCGCCCGTCGCGACGCCCGATTCCAGCACGTTCTTGAGCGCATGCGGCAGGTGGGTCAGGATGTCCGGCACCTGCGACACGCCGAGGCCGAGCGCCAGCGAAACGGCGATGATCAGCAGCGCGCGGCGATCCAGCCGGATGCCGGCGAGGATGTTGATGCCGGACGCGGCCACCGCGCCGAACATCACCATCGCCGCGCCGCCGAGCACGGGCTCGGGCACGGCCTGCAGCACGCCGGCGACCGGCGGGAACAGGCCGAGCACCACGAGCATGCCCGCGATCCACAGGCCGACGTGGCGGCTCGCGATGCCGGTGAGCTGGATCACGCCGTTGTTCTGCGCGAACACGGAGCTCGGGAAGGTGTTGAACACGCCGGCCAGCAGCGAGTTGGCGCCGTTGACCAGCACGCCGCCCTTGATGCGCTGCATCCACAGCGGCCCCTCGACCGGCTGCTTCGAGATCTTGCTGGTCGCGGTGACGTCGCCGATCGCCTCCAGCGACGTGACCAGGTAGATGATCAGCATCGGCACGAACAGCGACCACGAGAAACCGAGGCCGAAGTGCAGCGGCGTCGGGATCTGGAACAGCGCGGCCTCGCGCGCGCCGGTGAAATCCAGGCGGCCGAGGAACGCGGCCGCGAGATAGCCGATCGCCAGCGCGATCACCAGCGCGGTGCTGCGCACCCACACGACCGGCACGCGGTTGAGCAGGATGATCGTGCCGAGCACCAGCCCGGACAGCGTGAGGTTCTCGACGCTCGCGAAGCTGCCCTTGGCCATCGCGCCGTAGCCGCCGCCCATGCTGACGAGGCCGACCTTGATGAGGGTGAGGCCGATCAGCAGCACCACGATGCCGGTGACGAGCGGCGTGATGAGCCGCTTGACGAACGGCAGGATGCGCGACACGCCCATCTCGACGAACGAGCCGGCGATGACGACGCCGAAGATCGCGGCCATCACGGTCTCGACCGGCGTGCCTTGCTTGACCATCAGGCTGCCGCCGGCGATCAGCGGGCCGACGAAGTTGAAGCTGGTGCCCTGGACGATCAGCAGGCCGGCGCCCAGCGGGCCAAAGCGGCGGCACTGGACGAACGTGGCGATGCCGGAGATCACCAGCGACATCGACACGATCAGCGTGGTGTCGCGGCTGGGCACGCCCAGCGCCTGGCAGATCAGCAGGCCGGGCGTGACGATCGGCACCAGGATCGCCAGCAGGTGCTGCAGGGCCGCGACGAAGGCGACCGTCGGCGCGGGCCGGTCGTCGGGGCCGTAGACCAGGTCGCGGGCGGTGTCGGCGTCGTCGGCGCCATGGGCGGCGGGTTGGGTGGCGGAGGCGGGTTGCATGACGAAAGGGCCGGTCGGGATGGAAAGTGCGGAATTTTACGGGAAGACGCGGCGGCCGCCGCCGGCGGCGTGTCTGAAGCGGGGGCGGAAGGGGGCGACAGGCGCTCCGGCGCACCGGCTCCGGGTGCCCTCCGTCACGCGCCGGGCGCCGGATACGGCGTGCCGTCCTTGTGCAGGAAGCGGCCGTCGGCGCTGGGGCTCATCATGTCGACGTCGGAGCAGGTGATGACGTCGGCGGGCGAGCGCGAGCCGACTTCGAGATAGACGGCCGTCGCCGCCGAGCGGTTGACCAGGTGATGGCCGTTGCCGCTGTTTTTCGGGAAGGCTGCGCAGTCGCCGGCGCGCAGCACCGTTTCGCCGCCGTCCTCGATCAGCGTCACTTCGCCTTCGAGGATAAACACGAATTCGTCCTCGGCCGAATGCCAGTGACGCTGGCTCGACCAGTTGCCGGGCGGCAGGCGCATCAGGTTGACGCCGAAATCGGCGAGCCCGCCCGCATCGCCGAGCCGCTGGCGTATGCGCTCGGCGCAACGCGCATCGAACGGCGCCGGATAGCCCGTGCCTTTGCGTTCGGGGACGTGGGCGATGTCGATCCTGGGCATGGGCGGCTCCTCGAGGTCGCGCGGGCAATGCGCACGACGTCGATTGTAGGCGTGCCGCGCGCCTTTATCGCCGCGGAAAGACGCAAGGATGCGTCTTCACGTGCAGGTTCTGGTTGCCGCACGGATGCCCCGCATAGTCGACCAGCTGGTCGCTCGACGTTCGCGCGGCGCGCGACGGGTCTGGCGAGGTGGCCGGGGCCGCATTGCCCAGCGCGCAGCCGGCGAGCAGGAACGGAACGGCGAAGGTGACGAGGCGTGCTTTCAAGATCCTGGCGGTGCGTACACATGGAAGGGAAAAGAGCCCCGGACACGCAAGGTGTCCGGGACAAGGCGCAGCCGGGCTACTCGCCGCCCGTGCGCGTCGCGTGGTCGAGGGCCCGGAGCGGGCCACTCAGGCAGCGATCTTAGGCAGCGGCCGCATCGCCGCCGTGATCGGCGCATGACAAATCCGTCATCTGCGCGCCCGGCGGCCGCGCGCCGTCGATGACGGATTTGTCATCCCGTGCTCACGGGCGCGTACCGTCGCTGAACGAGACTGGAAGCACCTGCCGACCGGCAGTCTTCTCACAAGGAGCACTCCAGATGAACGTCGCAAAACTATCGACCTGTCTCGTCGCCGCGATCCTGGCCGCGGGCGGCATCGCGCCGAACGCCTTCGCGCAGGGCAAGACGCGCGCCGACGTGCGCCAGGAACTCGTGCAGGCGCAGCACGACGGCACGATCCCGTCCAACAAGCACGACTATCCGCCCGGCCCGCAGCAGGTCGACCGCAACAAGGTGCTGCACGGGATATCCGTCCACGGGAAGGAGACGACGCCGGGCCTGGACGCGCACGACGGCCGGCTCGCGACGCGCTGAGCCCGGTCGTGCGAGCGGCGGCGCGCGCTCAGCGCGCGGCCGCCGGAAACCGCAGCCAGAACGCGGTGCGCACGTGCGGCTCGCTTTCGACGCCGCACTCGCCGCCGTGGCTCTGCATGATCGACCTGACGATCGCGAGGCCGAGGCCGGTGCCGGACGCCGAGTTGTGCCGCGCCGGATCGACCCGGTAGAAGCGCTCGAAGATCCGTTCGCGGTGCGCTTCAGCGATGCCGGGCCCCGCGTCCGATACGGTGATCGTGGTCGCGTCGTCGGTCTGCGTGCAATCGATATGGATCGTCGTGTCGCGCGGCGCATGCGCGATCGCGTTGCTCAGCAGGTTGCTGAGCGCACGCTGGAACAGCAGCACGTCGGCGCGCACGGTGCCCGCGCCGTCGACCCGGATCGTGACCCCCGCATCGTCCGCCATCGGCTCGTAGTAGCCGGCGACGCGCTCGGTCTCGTCGAACGCGTCGAGTGTGCGGATCGCCAGATGGCTTTCCGCGTTGTCCGCGCGCGCGAGGAACAGCATGTCCTCGATCATCCGCGACAGCCGCTGGTATTCGTCGATCGCCGACTCGATCACCTCGCGGTATTCCCCGGCGCTGCGCGGCCGCGACAGCGCCACCTGCGCCTCGGCAACCAGGTTCGTGAGCGGGGTGCGCATGTCGTGCGCGAGATTCGACGAGAACTGGCTCAGCCGCGTAAACGACTCATCGAGCCGCGCGAGCATGCCGTTGAACGCATGCTCCAGCTCCTTCAGCTCGCCGGCCGTATCGAGGCCCTGCAGCGGCTGAGCGAGGCGGCTCGTCGACATCTCCTCCGCGCGCCGGACGAGCCGCCGCAGCGGGCTCAGCCCGAGCATCGCGATGCCGTACGCCAGCGCGGCGGCGAGCACCACGCCGAGCACCTCGATCACGACGATCGTCCACGCATACGCGTGCAGCAGCGCGCGATCGCTTCGCGCGTCGCGCTGGATCACGACGCGCACGCGCAGGCCGCCGGGCCCGTCGAGCGGCGCGCTCGCGACGAGATAGTGCAGCGTCGAATCCGGCGCGGCGATCGCGACGGGCGTCTGCGAGGCCGGCCCGCCCGTCGCGCGCGCGCCGGGCACGTAGCCGGACGTGGCCAGCAACAGCGCGCCGGCCGCGTCGTACATCGCGAGATCCATGTTCTGGTGGCCGTGCAGCTGGTCGATCCAGATGTCGGCATGGCGCGGGATCTCGTCGACGAAGCGGATCGCGGCCAGATGCGCCTGCAGCGCGCTCATCGTGACGGCCATTTCCTGCGCGGACGAACTCTCGATCCGGTTGTACAGCGCGCGGTACAGCGCGAACCCGCTCAGCGCGAGCACCGCCGACGTCGACAGCACGATCAGCAGCGTCAGGCGCGCGCGCAGCGTGCGGGGCAGGGCGCGCGCGATCATCGGCCGCCGGCGCCGCGCAGTTCGAGCACGTAGCCCATGCCGCGCACCGTATGGATCAGCTTGGGCTCGTACGGATCATCCACCTTCACGCGCAGCCGCCGGATCGCGGCATCCACCACGTTGGTGTCGCTGTTGAAGTTCATGTCCCACACCTGCGACGCGATCGTCGCGCGCGGCAGGATCTCGCCCTCGCGGCGCATCAGCAGCCACAGCAGCGAGAACTCCTTCGCGGTCAGCAGGATCGTGTCGCCCTGGCGGGTCGCCTTGCGCCGCGTGAGGTCGAGCTCGAGGTCGGCCACCTTCAGCACCGTCGATTCGCGCGGCTGCCCGCGCCGCAGGATCGAGCGCACGCGGGCCACCAGCTCGACGAAATCGAACGGCTTCGCGAGATAGTCGTCCGCGCCGAGCTCGAGCCCCTTCACGCGATCGCCGACGTCGTCGCGCGCGGTGAGGAACAGCACCGGCGTCTCGCGCGTGCGGCGCAGGTGTTCCAGCACGGTCCAGCCGTCCTTGCCGGGCAGCATCACGTCGAGGATCACGAGGTCGTAATCCTCGGTGGTGGCCTGGTGCAGGCCGGTGATGCCGTCCTCGACCCAGTCGGCGACGAAGCCGGCTTCGGTCAGGCCCTTGCGCAGGTAGGTGCCGGTCTTGGGTTCGTCTTCAACGATCAGGATTCGCATCGGGAGTTGCCTTGGGTTGCCCGGAAGGTGCGGCGCCGCCGCGTGTCAGTCGCGCCAGCCAGCCGCCGAGCGCCGTCCGGATCGATACCGAATACGCGACGCGGTACAGGACGGGCAGGACGAGCAGCGTCAGCGCCGTGGACGACAGGATGCCACCAATCACGACGGTTGCAAGCGGCCGCTGCACTTCGGCGCCGGTTCCGGTCGCGAACGCCATCGGCAGGAAGCCCAGCGACGCGACGAGCGCGGTCATCAGCACCGGCCGCAGGCGCGTGAGCGCGCCTTCGCGCACGGCCGTGCCGAGCTCGACGCCCTCGTCGCGCAGGTTGCGGATGAACGAGATCATCACGAGGCCGTTCAGCACCGCGACGCCCGACAGCGCGATGAAGCCGACTGCCGCGGTGATCGACAGCGGGATGCCGCGCAGCCACAGCGACACGACGCCGCCGCTCAGCGCGAACGGAATGCCGGTGAACACCAGCAGGCCGTCCTTCACGTTGTTGAACATCACGAACAGCAGCACGAACACCATCAGCAGCGCGACGGGCACGACGATCTT
Organism: Burkholderia stagnalis; assembly: GCF_039848545.1. Classification (NCBI taxonomy): domain Bacteria; kingdom Pseudomonadati; phylum Pseudomonadota; class Betaproteobacteria; order Burkholderiales; family Burkholderiaceae; genus Burkholderia; species Burkholderia stagnalis. The sequence continues at coordinate 1,760,201 of NZ_CP156686.1, read as the reverse complement.
GAGCCGCTCGCTGGCGCTCTGCAATTGCTCGAACTGCCCGCCCCACGACAGCCAGTAGCCGGCCGGCACCTGCACGTCCTGGCCGATCTGCGCCTTCGCGTCGGCGACGAACGAACCGATGTCGCGGCCGCGCACGTTCGCGCTGACCACCACGCGGCGCTTGCCGTCCTCGCGGCTGATCTGGTTCGGGCCCGGCGCGACGTCGACCGTCGCGAGCTCGGCGAGCGGCACGTAGGGCGCCTGCACCAGCGGGCCGCTCGCGCCGATCGCGCCGGCCGCGCCGCCGGCGGCCTGGAACGGCAGCGCGATCGGCAGCCGCTTGATCGCCTCGACGTCCGAGCGCAGCGCGTCCGGCAGCCGCACGACGATGTCGAAGCGGCGATCGCCCTGGAACAGCGTGCCGACCTTTTGCCCGCCGACCGCCGCGGCCACCGCGTCCTGCACGTCGCCGATGCTCACGCCGTAGCGCGCGAGCTTCTCGCGGTCGAGCTGGATCGTCAGCACGGGCAGGCCGCTGGTCTGCTCGACCTTCACCTCGGACGCGCCCGGCACCTTCTGCAGCGCGGCCGCGATGCGCGTGCCGGTATCGTTGAGCTGCGCCATGTCGTCGCCGAAGATCTTCACCGCGACGTCGCTGCGCACGCCGGAAATCAGCTCGTTGAAACGCAGCTGGATCGGCTGCGAGAACTCGTATGCGTTGCCGGGCAGGTCGGCGAGCGCGGCCTCGATTTCCTCCTTCAGCGTGTCGCGCGATTTCTTCGGGTCCGGCCACTGGTCGACCGGCTTCAGCATGATGTAGCCGTCCGACAGGTTGGGCGGCATCGGGTCCGCGGCGATCTCGGCGGTGCCGGTGCGCGCGAACACGCGGTCGATCTCGGGGAAGCGCTGCTTCAGCGTCTTCTCGATCGCCCGCTGCATCGCGACGGATTGCGACAGGCTCGTGCCGGGAATCCGCAGCGCGGCCACCGCGAGATCGCCTTCGTTCAGGCTCGGGATGAACTCGCTGCCGAGCCGGGCGGCGAGCAGCAGCGTCGCCGCGACGATCGCGACCGCGCCGGCGAGCACCCGCGCGGGGCGCGTCATGAAGCGGTCGAGCGCGGGCGCGTAGAGCCGCTTCGCCCAGCCCATCAGGCGGTTTTCCTTTTCCTGCACGCGATTGCCGATGAACAGCGCGACGGCGGCCGGAATGAAGGTGACGGTCAGCACCATCGCGGCGGCGAGCGCCATCACGACCGTGATCGCCATCGGGTGGAACATCTTCCCCTCGACGCCCGTCAGCGCGAAGATCGGCAGGTACACGACCATGATGATCAACTGGCCGAAGATCAGCGCGCGGCGCGCCTCCTGCGACGCGGCGAACACCTCGGCGTAGCGTTCGTCGCGCGTGAGCGGCCGGCCGGCCGCGGCCTGCGCGTGCGCGAGGCGGCGGATGCAGTTCTCGACGATCACCACCGCGCCGTCGACGATGATCCCGAAATCGAGCGCGCCGAGGCTCATCAGGTTCGCGCTGACCTTCGCGTTGACCATGCCGGTGAACGTCATCAGCATCGACAGCGGGATCACGAGCGCGGTGATCAGTGCCGCGCGGATGTTGCCGAGAAACAGGAACAGGATCGCGATCACGAGGATCGCGCCTTCGAGCAGGTTTTTCCTGACCGTCGCGACGGCCTTCTCGACGAGCACGGTGCGGTCGTATACGGGCACCGCGCGCACGCCGGCCGGCAGCGTGCGGTTCACGTCGTCCATCCGCGCGGCCACGGCCTTCGCGACGGTGCGGCTGTTCTCGCCCATCAGCATGAACACCGTGCCGAGCACGACTTCCTCGCCGTTCGCGGTGGCCGCGCCGGTGCGCAGCTCGCGGCCGACGTCGACCTCGCCGAGATCCTTCATGCGCACCGGCACGCCGCCGACGTTGGCGAGCACGACGTTGGCGATGTCGTCGACCGTGCGCGCCTGCCCCGGCACGCGCACCAGGTATTGCTCGCCGCGCTTCTCGATGTAGCCGGCGCCGACGTTGTCGTTGTTGCGCTCGAGCGCGCGCACGACGTCGGCGAGCGTCAGCCCGTACGACATCAGCTTCGCGGGGTTCGGCGCGACCCGGAACTCCTTCACGTAGCCGCCGATCGAGTTGACCTCGGTGACGCCCGGCACGTTGCGCAGCTGCGGCTTGATCACCCAGTCCTGCAGCTCGCGCAGGTCGGCCGGCGTGTAGCGCGTGCCGTCCGGCTTGCGCGCGGCCGGCTCGGCCTCGACGGTCCACAGGTAGATTTCGCCGAGCCCCGTCGACGTCGGCCCCATCGCCGGCGACACGCCGGGCGGCAGCTTGTCCTTCGCCTCCTGGATCCGCTCGTTGACGAGCTGGCGCGCGAAGTAGATGTCGGTGCCGTCCTTGAAGATCACCGTGACCTGCGACAGGCCGTAGCGCGAGATCGAGCGCGTCTGCTCGAGGTTCGGCAGCCCGGCCATCGCGGTCTCGACGGGGTAGGTGATGCGCTGCTCGGCCTCGAGCGGCGAATAGCCGGGCGCGGACGTGTTGATCTGCACCTGCACGTTGGTGATGTCGGGCACGGCGTCGATCGGCAGCTTCTGGTAGCTGAACACGCCAAGTGCCGCCGCGGCGGCGATCGCCAGCATCACGAGCCAGCGATGGGCGATCGCGAAGCGAATCAAGCGCTCGAACATGGAACGGGAATCCTCGGGAATGCGAAAGAGAGAGGCGCCGCCCTCGGGCGGCGTCGGGCGGGGTCAGTGTTCGTCCGCGCTGCCTTTGCCCAGCTCCGCCTTCAACACGAAGCTGTTGGCGGTCACGTATTCCTGGCCCGGCTTGAGGCCGGCCAGGATCTCGACCACCTGGCCGTCGCGCCGGCCCGTCTCGACCGGCTGCGCGACGAAGCCCTTCGGCGAGCGGACGAACACCGACGGCGCGCCGTCGATCTGCTGCAGCGCGTCGTTGGCGATCGCGACGGGCGCGTCCTGCTTGCCCGCGTCCACCGACACGTTGACGAACATCCCGGGCCGCCATGCGCCGTCCGGATTCGGCAGCACGATGCGCGCGGCGGCGGTGCGGGTCTGCTCGCCGAGCAGCGCGCCGACGTACGCGATGCGGCCGCCGGCCTTCGAATCGAAAGCCGCCGCGCTGACCATCGCGTCGCGCCCGACGCGCACGTCGTTCAGCCGCTGCGCGGGGACGGCCAGCTCGGCCCACACGGTGGACAGGTCGGACACGACGAACACGTTCGCGTCGGCGGCGACCGCTTCGCCGGGCGCGAGGTGCTTCTCGACGATCGTGCCGGCGAACGGCGCGCGCAGCTCGAAGCGGTTCAGCGCCGACGCGGACGCGGGCGCATTCAGCGCGGCCAGCTTCTGGCGCGCATTCTGCGCGGCGATTTCCGCTTCACGAAGCTGAACCTGCGCCTGCAGGTAGTCCTGCTCGGCCGAGATGCGCTCCTCCCACAGCGTGCGCTCGCGCGCATAGGACGTGCGGGCCGCCTGCAGCCGGCGCTCGGCGCTCAGCAGCTCGCTGCGCCGGTCGGCGAGATCCGTGCTCGCGATCACGGCCAGCAACTGGCCTTGCTCGACCCGCTGGCCGATCGACACGGCCACCCGTTCGACGATGCCCGCGACGCGCGGCACGACGTGGGCCGTGCGGTCCTCGTTGAACTTGATCTCGCCCGGCAGCTGGAAACTCGTCGCGATCGACGCGGGGCCCGCGCGCGCGGTCTCGATGCCGGCCGCGGCGGCCTGCTGCGCATTGAGCGCGATTGCGCCGTCCGCGCGCGAGAACGGAAACGTCGCGGTGCGGCCGCCGGCCTTCACCGTGATCGCGCTGTCGAACACGTGCGGTGCCGCGACCGGCTGGGCCGTCGTGAACGTTCCTCCGGCCTCGTTGAACGCGAGCGGCACGCGCGCGCCGTCGTAGCGGGTCAGCACGCCGGCCACGTGCGCGCCTTTCGGCGCGGGCTTGCCGTCGAGCGACGGGTAGACGATCAGCCGCGCGTCGCCGGGTTTCTCCGACAACACGATTTCGACCGACAGCGGGCCGTCGGCGACGAGCTGCCCGCCATGCGGGCCGGTGCCGTCGGCGGCCTGGGCGGCGGATGGCGCGGCGGCGGAAGGGCCGCGCGACAGCGCGAGCGCGCCCACCGCAACGGAGAGCGCGCCGAGCGTGGCGGCGGCGACGAGGATCAGTTTCTTGCGCTGCATGACGGAACCTTCAACGGAGAGGGGCGGCGGGATCGAGCGGCTCGCCGACGAGCCGGCCGATGTCCGCGTAGGCCTGGTGGGTGTCGGCGAGCACCTGCACGTAGCGGGATTCGGCCTGGTACAGCGTGCGTTGCGCGTCGATGACGTCGAGCAGCGCGAACTTGCCGAGTTCATAGCCGCGCGCCATCGCGTCGAGCGACTGCCGCGCGGCCGGCAGCACGTCGGACTTCAGTTGCCGCGCCTCGTCGGCGGCGCGCTGGTAGCGCGTGAACGCCTGGGACAAGTCGAGGTCGATGCGCGCGCGTTCGCTGTCGAAGCTCGCGCGCGCCGCCTCGGCCTTGTGGGTGGCCTCGAGGATCGCGCCGCGGTTGGTGTCGAACAGCGGCAGCGGGATCGACACGCCGACCACCGCCTGGTTGTCGGGGCTGCCGCCCGCGACGACGTGCTTCATCCCGGCGGTCACGGTGAGATCCGGGATGCGGCGGGCCTTTTCCAGCGAGATCTGCGCGTTGGCGCGCAGCATGCCGGCGCGGGCGGTGCGCGACTGCGGCGCGTCGTCGAGGCGCTGGCGAAGCTGCGCGAGCGGCGCGACGTCCGGAATCGCATCGAGGTCGCCGGCTGCCGTGCGGCCGGCCACGGCCGGATTGCCGGTGACGTTCGCGAGCTGCTCGGCGGCGGTGGCGACCTGCGCGGCCGCGTTCGCGAGTTCGATCCGCGCGCCGCTTTCGGCGACGCGCGCCTTGGTGGCCTCGACCGGCGACACCTTGCCGGCGCGCGCGCGCTTGTCGGCCATGTCGGCGGAACGGGCGGCGATGGCGGTCGACTGCTGCGCGACCTTCAGCTGCCGCTGCGCGGCGAGCAGGCCGTAGAACGCGCGGACGACGTCGGCGCGCAGCGTGGCGGCCCGCTCGTCGAGCGACGCGAGCGCCGCTTCGCGCCCGTACGACGCGACGTCGAGCCGGGCGCGCCGTTTTCCGCCGAGTTCGAGCGTGTGCGAGAGCTGCCCGGTGGTGGTGCGCTCCTGCGCGGCGAAGCCTTCCTGCAGGAACGACAGCGTCGGGTTCGGGCGCGCGCCGGCCTGCATCAGCGTGCCGGCGGACGCGTCGGCGTCCGAGCGGGCACTGCGCAGCGCCGGGTTGCGTTCGCCGGCCATCGCGAGCACGGCGGTGAGCGATAGTGGGTCTTGTGCGGTGGACGGCGCGGATAAAGGATTCAGCGTGGCACGCGCCGGTTCGCCGGGCGGCGGCGGGGACTGTGCCAGCGCGGCGCCCGCGAACGGGACGAACAGCACGGCGGCGATTCTACGTTTGAGCATGGACGACTGGAGCGGGATTGAGCGCAGTCGATGCTACGGACGGGGTGCAATGCAAACATGAGGCGAAGATGACAATTTCGTCAGAATCGCGGGGAGGGGGGGAGTGGCGCCGATCGAAGCCCGGCGCGATACGTCACGTCAATCGGAAGCGAAGTTCGTTGTGGTGGCGCGGAGGATCGCGCCGCAGCTCGTTTTATGGCCGTCGAGCGCGACCGCGCGACCGCCGACGACGAATCCCGCGTCGCCTTCGACGATGACGCACGCCTGGTGCCCCGCAAGCGGGCAGGTGCACGTGTCGCCAACGCGCGCGATTGCACGGCCGTCGACCAGAAAGCTATCGTCCCCGCTTGTCACGACCCCGCCGTGGCTGGTCGGGTCGCCGATACGAATGACATTCTTCACGATATATTCCACCGGCGAGGATCGGCCGGAAACGCCGAGGCCAGGACATGACCGCCCACGTGTCAGGCATCGTTTTCGGGTGTCGCGTCGTCGACGCCGTCTCCCGCCTTTCCGCGTGGCGGGGTGTCGGGCTGCGGATCGGCGTACCCGACGAGTTGCCAGGTGGTCGAGATACTGAATTGCCTGTGTTTGCCGCGCGCCTTGTCGAACCAGCGCGCCTTGTCCAGCACCTGCGCGGCGGGCATGACCGACCCTTGCGTCAACAGCTGGCGCGCGCCGCCCACGATTTCGTGTCCGCTTGCTTCAGGGCATGTCCACCATCCCGTTTGCGGACACGGGGCGCCGGTGGCCGCGAGCGTGCCGAGCGGGAGCGGCGCGGCGGGGCCGCCGTCCGACAAGGTGCCGCCGGCGCTTGGCCGCAACCGGATCGAATTGACGACGGCGTCGAACAGCTGGGTGGCTTGCTCGTCGGTGACCTTGGGGCGAATCGGTTGCCCGTGGTCGTACTTCGCGCCGCTCTGGAATTCGACGATCAGCGTCGGGTCCAGCGGGGCGTTGAGTTTCGTACCCTGCGCCTCCCAGCGGAACTGATGCAGCCTGTATCCGCCGTCTGTCGGAACCGTGGAAAGCATTTCCTCGCCGGCGCGGCCGGCTGCGATTCGCTCGCCCTTGCGCAGAACGTGGACCTGGGCCAGCAAGCCGGAGAGCGATCGGGAGGACGATGCATTGCCGAGGCGCGCGAGGAGCTTCGGCTCGCCGGGCTTCGACACGGTCATCGAACGCACGGTGACGACGACCCCCGGCCATTGCGGAAACCGGAAGCTCATCCACGCTTCTTCCGGCTGCTCGGTCGTGCCGGCCCCGGCGATGAAGCCGTTGCCGAGACAGAAGCCGGATTTCGATGGAATGTCGTCCGGTTCGCGATACTGCAGCTTGTCGAGCACCTCACCCTGCACGCCGGCAACGACGGACGGCAGTTTTTCGGCGGAATAGCCCGAGTACTGCATGCTGAACGTCGTCCCGCGATCCCACTTGTACGCTTCGAAGCCGCCCGCCATGAACGTAATCACTTTCTTCGAGAGCTCGAAGATGCGGATGTTCTTCGCCGGCTGACGTTCGGCGGCAACGTCGAACCCGTCTTTCTGTTTGCCTGCTTTCAGGGCTTCGTACCGTGTCTTCATGCGCCTGTCGAAACCCGCCAGGTCGCTGTCCTCCTTCGATGCGTCGATGCGTCCGTAGTCGTATTCATATCCCTGTCCGGTCAGTTGGGCGTCCGCTGGAAGATCGACCAGATAGCGGCCGTAGCAGTAGGTTTTCACATTGCTCATCGAAGGCTCTTTCGCAAGGCAGGGAAAAGCAATCAGGCCGGCGAACAGCGCCGGCCACACCTTTGTGTTCATGCGGGTGCTCCTCCTGATGCATCGGCCGAGATCGCCGGCGCCAGCTGTACGATCTTCGCGATACAGTACATCACGTTGTTCAGGACGTTTTCGTTCTTGTAGCTTGCCGCGTGGTCGAAGCCATCCATGCGGAATACCTTGGGCGCCGGCGACCCCTTCTCGATCAGCGCGCCCGACTGCGACGGAACGGTGCCGTCGCCGGCATTGGCCATGTCGTATTCAGTCGGTTCCTGATGGTTCTCGAGGCGGAACCGGATGTTGCTATCGCCCAATTGGACGGTGGATTTGCCCAGCTCGTTGAATGATGCTGCTTTCGCATTCGACAGGAGGCTGGCGATATCCGATCCGAGGTCGGAGCCGGGACGGATCTCGTCGCTCGTCTTCCATACGATGCGCCCGAACGATATCTGCCTGGCGTCGTAGCCGTAATGCGCATAGGTCACCGGGTGGCAATCGAGTTTCACGGTGTCGTGAAATTTTTCCGCCGCGCCGAGCGTCACCATGTATTGCCCATAGGGTTCCATTCCCTTGGGCGTCTTGTTGGCGGGGTCGATCAGCATCTCGTCGACCATGCCCCACCATACCTCCTGTGCACGCTTCGAATAGATTTCCAGATAGGGGTCCGCATTCGGCAAGCGGGGCATCACTTCCTTGCTTTGACCCCCTCGCTCCTGGACGAAGCGTAGCCAGCCGCCCGGATACTGCTTCGTCGGGAGCAATTCGAGCGGGCCTGGAGAGTTTGCCATCACACACGTAATGTCGGCAGCGCTCCATCCGAACACGGCGGCGAGCGCCATGCCCTGCAGATCGAACCAGCCGTTCGTTTCGGTCCCGGCTCGAAGGCGGCGATAGACCACCGGGGCACCGCCGACGGGCTGTACACCGTGAACGACACCCAGGATCGTCTCCTGGAGATCCTGAGCCGCGCGTCGCGTGACGAGCCCTCCCATCGAATGGGTGACGACGATCACCTTGTCGGTTGAAATCCAGTAATTTCCACGTTTGTAATAGTCGAGGGCCGTGTGAATGCGGGCAATCAGCTCCTGTGCCGATTCTTCATTGCTCTTCAGCCAGTTATAGCCGCAAGCCCATACCGGGAAGAAATAGTCGTCGAGCCTGGAGAATTCCTGGCTGCCGAGGGGGGGAACGGTCGTGTTGACCGGATGCCAGTCCTTGTCGACCACGTCGACGTCCTTACCCGACGCGTGGCTGCCTTCCCTGCGTCTCAGGGTCTTGGCGATCTCCCAAACGGGCATCAGGGTGTGGTCCTTCGTGCCTGCGTCGAGGTATTGTTCGTTCAGCGCGATCTCGAGTTCGGCCAGCACATGTCCGTAGCTGTCGAGATGCACCTCGCCCCAGCCACGCTTGCGCGCTTCCTTTTCCGTGATCGTGTACAGGCTGCGCGGAATGCTGATCTTTCCGCCGGTATCGACTCGAACCGATTCGGGCTTCATTTGCTTCTGACGCTCGGCCGGCGTTTGATTGGCGCGTCGCCACAATTCCCCCAGACCCTGTATCTTGCCGTTCGGCGGTCGCCATGCCGCGGTTCCGTCGTCCGCGTCCGTGCCGTTCGAACAGAGATTGCTGCCCATGATCCCGGGCACGAAGATGACCGGAATGACATGTCGTGGCGGCAATACGCACAATGCCCGCATTTTGAAATTCGTCGGGCTCGTGACGCTTTCGAAGTAGGGGTCGCCCGTCTGGTCGTCGAACTGCAACGATACGCGACGGCGCGCCTTCGGGTCGACCGGGCAGCCGGTCGTGAGCGGAGGTTCGGTTTCTGGCGTCGCCATGGTCGATCAAAGTTTCGGAATGAAAGTCAGCGGTCGAATCTGGGCATCCTGCACGGTCGTTTCGTGTGCGCCATCGGCAGCAAGGCGGCCGGTGTCGCGCACGGCCTGAGTCTCGTCCTCGACCTGATGCCCGAGCCGTGAGAACGCGTCGCCGCGACGCGTCGCGACGGCGAATTTCTCGTCTGTCTGCATCGTCGACGCCGGCATGTGAGGCAGGTCGGGATTGCCGCCGCCTCCGCCCGAATGCGTGAAGCCTGCGGACTCGATGGTGTGCGGGCCGCTCGACGACGCGAGCACCTTGCCGTCGGCAAGCGAGTAGGTGACGCCGCTGGCCTTGAACGTGATGCTCGGCGCCTCGATCAGCAGTTCCTTCAGCGAGTACAGATGCAGCCGCTCGGCGGAGCCGACTTCGGCCTTGCCCTGTTGCGCTTGAACGACCACGTCGCCGGTGCCCGCAATCAGCTTCATGCCGGCCTTCGCGAATGCGGACAGGCCCTGGGCCGCACGCAGCAGGATCTTGCGTCCCGTGCTGAGGTTGGCATCCTGTACGGCGATCATGTCCAGGTGCCGGCCTGCCGACGCGACGATGTTGCGCGGCGTCGCAGCCGCGATGCCGTTTGGAGCGCTCAACGCGATCGCGCCGCCGCCGGCCCCGTCCTCCCATTTCCTGATCTGCTCGACGAGCTTCTCTTGTCCGTCGGTATCGGTCGTATCCGCCTCATGCGTTTCGGCGAGGCTCGCAAGCTGCCTGGCGATCGCGAGGGCCGTCTCCAGCTGTCCGATCAGTTCCTGCCGGTCCATGACCTTGCCGGTCGCGTTCTGACGGGAATCCGTGCTGATCATCAACTGTGCAGCGCGAATTGCGCCGGATAGATCAGTGCGCAATTCGAAACCCTCGCCGCGCTTCTCGGATCGGCCGTCCGCACGCGGATGACCGATCCAGCCTTGATTGAGCTGGGTCTTGCCATGCTCGGACGACAATTTGGTCTTCGTCTCCCCGGTCGTGTCGTCGAACAGAAGCTCGCCGTAGCCAACGCCCTTGACCTCCTTTGAGCGAATCCCGTACAGCGCCGCATTGCCGGGCAGCGCGCCAGCGCCGGAGAACTGCGGCGGTGGCGTGTTCGCGCCGTGCAGGGTCGCGATGCCGATCGGTTTGTCGGGGTCGCCATGCTGGAACAGGATCAGGATCTCGTTGCCGACGCGTGGCCAAAATGCCGTGCCCGCGCGCTGGTCGGCCCACGGTGGAGCGTAGCGAATGCGCGCGGAGTCGCGCGGCGTGCCGCTTGCCCCTTTGACTGGGTGATCCTCTTGCCGGGCGAAGTGGAAGCGGACCGCGATTCGGCCTTCTTCGTCCACGTCGATCTCGGCGCCCGGGGCGCCGACAACGCTCGCGGTCATCGGCCCCGGATGCGGCACGGCGGCGGGGTCGTAGTCGGGCACGAAGGGGATATCCGCGCGTATGCAGCGAAAGCGATTGAGGTAGCCAGGCTCGTCCGTCGCGTCGGCGGTCAGGCGATTGCCTGGCGACCGCGGCAGGAAGTTGTTGCGAACGTCGACTTCGACGGACGTAAGCAGAAAGCGGCGTTGATCGGGGGCATGCGTATCGATCTCGGGATGACCGTTCAACGTAAAGATCGAGCCGGCGGCGCCACTGAATGCGCGTACGACGCTTTCGCCCGAAAAGTCCTTGGAGCGCAGCGCGTGCGCCTGTTGACGACGGCTGTTGATCTGTTCGTAATGCAGAAGGCTGTCGGCGACGTGAGGGGCGTCATAGTGGTAGCGGCTGAGCGTCGCGCTCAGCGCGTGACCGCGCGTGCCCTGATCGGCACGGCTATCTTCCGACACCGATTGCGGACGGCCGGTTCGATAATCATGCGAGCGGCCCTGTACGCTTGCGGGCGTCACGCGGCGATGTGCGCGGAACGCGACGATGGTGTCCTCGGGCTCGGTTGCGTCGGCGCGATTGAACCGGACCGAGTGCGCCGGATTATTGCGCCACGCGTGAATGTCGTCGACCAGCCGCAATGTATGAACCGGGTGGTCATTCTTGACTTCATGCGCGAAATACCATGCGATGCCCTCGCGACGCCAGAGCCGCATCAGGAACCCGGCATCGCTTTCGCCGGCCTGCATGGTGAACGCCCGTTGCGGGTACGTTCCGCGCAAGTGGCTCGTGTCCAGCTCGAAGGCGCCGGCCAGAACGTGGTTTTCACGCACGTGTTCGCCGAGGATCGCATCGGTGACGTCGATGACGGATGCGGCCGGAAACACCCGCCACGTGACCCGTTCCTCGATCACGCCGAGTGCGTCGACGCACGTCAGCTCGTTCAGCACGAATCCGCCGTCGGAGGTGATCTGGTCGACTGCGGTGACGATCGCGCAGATCGTGTGTTTGCGATTGTGGTCGTCGACGATATGGAAGGCAATTGGCAGCCCGCTCAACGTCTTGAGCGGCAAACGCACGTCGGTCGACAGGCATTTGAGCGAGTATCGCAACGGTTCGCAAATGCCTTCGCTACCGATGAGCCGCAACGGGAGAAGTGCGCCGTCCGGGAGGCCGGAGTCGGGGGCGAGCGCGATCCGAAACAACCGCTGGGCCTGGGAGAAGGGCGACGCGAGTTGATCGAACTGCCGGGCGATTGCCGCCAGTTGCGCGTCGGAAGGCCCGCCCGACAGGCCGGACGCCGCCGGCACGGATGAAGATATTGGCATGGTTTCATCGGCTGCACGGCGGATCTCGGTCGCCGCGCAATCGCCCCGGAATGATGATGCGGTTTCGTCAAAGCGTGCCGTTGTCGGCCGCCATTGCTCTACTCGCAAAACGCCCGCGAAATCTCTCAGTTTCGCGCTTCAACCTTTTTCAGCGAGACGTATACCACATTGCCCGGGCACTTTTCCAGTGCGGAAAAGGGGATCGACAATGTCCCACGATTGGGCCGTAGATCGCGGGGTCGCATCCTGGATTTTCTGTAACGCCGCTTGAATCCCCGAACCGAACCTCGTTCCGCCCCGGACTTGACGCTTACCGTGAAACCCCGCATGTTCACGCAGTCGGCCAACGCTCCCGCCGTTGCCCGACCGCCGACCCGCAGGCAGCCACGCCGCGCTGCCGGACACGCGCGCGGCGCCAACTCCGGAGACACCCGATGACCCCATTCCAATTCCGCACCGTGCCGACGCTGATCGTCGAGTTCGGCGCGGCACGCAAGCTCGGCGCCTTGCTGCGCGAACGCTTCCCGTCGCTCGTGCGGCTGTGCGTCGTCACCGATGCGTTCCTGCATCGCAGCGGCGTGCTAGCGCCGGCGCTCGAAAGCCTGGCTGCGCACGGCTGGCAGGCGACGGTGATCGACGACGTGATCGCCGATCCACCCGAGCACGTAGTGCTCGACGCAACCGCCCGCGCGATGGCGGCCGATGCGGAAATCGTGCTGGGCCTCGGCGGCGGCTCGTCGATGGACGTCGCGAAGCTGATCGCGGCGCTCGCGCCCGGGCAGCAGCCGCTCGCGGACATGTACGGCGTCGACAAGGTCACGAGCGCGCGCCTGCCGCTCGTGCAGATGCCGACCACGGCCGGCACCGGCTCGGAAGTGACGGCGGTGTCGATCGTCACGGTCGGCGAAGCGCGCAAGATGGGCGTCGTGTCGCCGCACCTGCTCGCCGACGTCGCGATCCTCGACGCCGAACTGACGCTCGGCCTGCCGCGCGCGGCCACCGCGGCGACCGGCATCGACGCAATGGTTCACGCGATCGAGGCCTATACGTCCGCGCGCCTGAAGAACCCGGTGTCCGACATGCTCGCGCAACAGGCGCTGGCGCTGCTGTCGCGCAGCCTGCTCGCGGCCTGCGACGACGGCAACGATCGCCACGCGCGCGAGGCGATGCTGGTCGGCGCGATGTTCGCGGGGCAGGCGTTCGCGAATGCGCCGGTCGCGGCCGTGCACGCGCTCGCGTATCCGGTCGGCGGGATCTTCCATGTGCCGCACGGCCTGTCGAATGCGCTGGTGCTGCCGCACGTGCTGCGCTTCAACGCGCCGGCGGCCGCGCCGCGCTATGCGGAACTCGCGGCGATCGTCGCGCCGGCCGCGACCGGCAGCGACGACGCGAAAACCCGCGCGCTGATCGACGAAATCGATCGGCTGATCGTCGCGACGGGAATTCCGCGCCGGTTGCGCGACGTGGGCGTGACCGAGGGCGACCTGCCGAGGATGGCATCCGAAGCGATGCTGCAAACCCGCCTGCTCGTGAACAATCCGCGCGAGGTGACGGAGGCCGATGCGCTGGAGATCTACCGGCAGGCGTGGTGACGCTACTTGCCGGCCGCGCCGCCGCCGTCGAGGTCGCTGTCCTTGCAGTTCGGCTCGAACTCGCCGTCGAAGTACAGGTACAGGTGCACCAGCAGCTTGCGGCTGCCGGGCTTCCTGCCGAGGTAATGCACGCCTTCCGTCGACGTGCAGGTCGAAAACGCGAGCCGCAGGTCGTCGTCGAGCACGGCTTCCGGATGCGCGCCTGCGCGCACGAAACGCGCCGGCCCGACCACACCGAAGCCCGACGCGTCAGCGGGGATCGACGGCGGCATCGTCAATGCATACGCGGCCATCGTGCGGTCGCGCAGGCTGTCGAAAACCTGCCTCGGCGGTTTCCTGGCGGGCCCCTTGATGGTCGCGCAACAGCGGGCGACGCCCGTGTCGTCGTCGGGCAGGATCTGCAGCGGCGTGCCGGCCGCGAGATGCGGGTTCGGCGTGTAGTAGACGCCGCCCGTCACCACGCCGACCTGCTGCGCGTGCGAAGTCACGGAAACGGCGAGCGCCGAGGCGATCAGGAAAGTGCGGAGGGGATGGATCGTCATGGTGGGCGGTAGCGTACACGAAGCGCGCGCCGCGCGACCGGTCCGCATCCGCCATCGCGTGGCGCTTACCGCGCGTTCGCGACCGTCACCTTGCCCGGGATCAGCTTCAGCGTGCTGAACACGTCGGCGATGTTCTGCTGGTAGGCGAGCGTCTCGTCGGTGATCGGCTGGACGCCGTATCCCGCGCGCTTCAGCGCGATTTCGAGCGTCGGCGCGTCGAGCCCGACCAGCGGCGACAACTGCGCCGCGACCTCCGGCACGTGGTCGCGCCCCCAGCGGTCGACCGCGTCCACTTCGTCGAGCAGCGCGCGCAGCACCTGCGGCTGCGCGGCCGCGTACTTGCGCGATGCGAGGTAGTACTGCGTGTTGCGCACGAGCCCTTCGCCGTTCGCGACCACGCGCGCGTTCAGCTGCCGTTCCGCGGCGGCCAGGTACGGATCCCAGATCACCCACGCGTCGACGTTGCGCTGCACGAACGCGGCGCGCGCGTCCGCGGGCGTGAGGTAGATCGGCTGGATGTCGGTGTACGCGAGGCCCGCGTGTTCGAGCGCCTTCACGAGCAGATAGTGGACGTTCGAGCCCCGGTTGAGCGCGACCTTCTTGCCGCGCAGCTGCGCGACGGTGCGGATCGGCGAATCGGGCAGCACGACGATCGCCTCGCCGCGCGGCGCGGGCGGCTCGTGGCCGATGTAGACGAAGTCGACGCCGCCGGCCTGCGCGAAGATCGGCGGCGTTTCGCCGACCGTGCCGACGTCGATCGCGCCGGCGTTCAGCCCTTCGAGCAGTTGCGGCCCGGCGGGAAACTCGAGCCATTGCACCGACACGCCCTGGCTCGCGAGCCGCTTCTCCAGCGTGCCGCGCGCCTTGAGCACGACGAAGTTGCCGTACTTCTGGAAGCCGACGCGCAGCCGCGTGCCGTTGCCTTGCGCGTGCGCTTGCCGGCCCGCGAGCGGCCCGAGCGCGAGCCCGGCCAGCCCGGCGGCGGCGCCTTGCAGCCACTGGCGGCGATGCGGGTTCGGCGGTGTCGTATCGGTGGCGACGTCTGCGTGCGGTGTGTCGTTCATCGGGTGTCCTGGCGGCGAGGGAGCGGGCCGCGCGCGGAAGCGGCGCGGTCGGCACACGGCGGGGCCGGCCACGGGCGACACGCGCCACGGGCCGGCCCGCGCCGGACCCACGACGATACGGCCGCGCACGCCGGCGGCCAACCAACGAATGCGCATATGCAAATCAGCGGCGCGCCCGATGCGTGAACGATGGATCGGCAGGGTGCCGTGACGCTCAATCGGTGCCGATCGGGCTTTCCTCGATCGAATCGACGCGATCCGGATAGAACGCGAGGTGCCCGCGAATCGCGTCGACGGCCGGGTACGGCTGCTCGTAGGTCCAGACCGCATTGACCGCGCGTGCGCCGCCGGCGGGAATCGAGTAGTACCCGCAGTCGCCCTTGTACGGGCAGTACGTCGCATGATCGGTGCGTTGGAGCAGCGTCATGTCGGCGTCGTCGCGCGGGATGTAGAGCACGGCGGGGTAGGCGGCCTCGCGCAACGCCAGCGCGCGGCGCGTATCGGCGACGACCTTGCCGGCCGCCTTGACCACGACGCGCAACGGGTGCGGCTCGACCGTGATCGGGTGATCGGGGCCCGGCGTCTTTACCGGGCGAGCGGATGTATCGGGGCTGACAGGCATCGTGAGTCCTCCAGGAAGCGGCGGCATGAACCGACACGATGCGCCCGTTTCGGAAAACGCGCAGGGGGCCAGAAGGCGGCTGGCGATGCTCGCGCGGCGATCTCCGTGCACGGGCAGCGGGATGCACCCGCAGCGATAAGCAACGCGGAATTAATTGGTAAGCGATCGGCGGGAGGCGCGCGAAGATCGGCCGTCGTCATTCGCATGACAGCCACCCTTTCCGCCACCATGAAGATCCCTTTCGTTTCGTCGGCCGTGCGCCGCGCGCGCCACGCGCCGCGTGCCGTGACGGCCCTTCGCTGCATCGCCGCGTCGCTGCTGCTCGCCGGCGCGACGGCGCCCGCCTTCGCCGCGCCCGCCGGCAAGACGCTCGTGTTCTGCACCGAAGGCAGCCCGGCCGGCTTCGATCCGGGCCAGCACACCACGAGCACCGATTTCGACGCGAGCACGTTCACGATCTACAACGGCCTGGTGCAGTTCAAGCGCGGCACGCTCGATCTCGAGCCGGGGCTCGCGACGCACTGGGACGTGTCGCCCGACCAGCGCGTCTACACGTTCCACCTGCGGCGCGGCGTGAAGTTCCAGACCACCGCGTGGTTCAAGCCGACGCGCCCGTTCCAGGCCGACGACGTGGTGTTCACGTTCCGCCGGATGCTCGACCGCGACGATCCGTTCCGCAAGGCGTACCCGACGAGCTTCCCGTATTTCAGCGATCTCGGCTTCGACCGCAACGTCGAGCGCATCGAGAAGCTCGACGACGACACGGTGCGCTTCGTGCTGAAGACGCCGGACGTGGTGTTCGTGCGCAACCTGGCGATGGCCTTCGCGTCGATCCTGTCGGCGGAGTATGCGGCGCAGCTCGCCGCGCAGCATCGCGAGGCCGACATCAACCAGCTGCCGGTCGGCACCGGGCCGTTCCAGCTGCGCGCGTACCAGAAGGACGCGGTGATCCGCTACGACGCGAACCCCGACTACTGGAAGCCGGACGACGTGAAGCTCGCGCATCTGGTGTTCGCGATCACGCCGGACCCGGCCACGCGCCTGCGCAAGCTCGTCGGCGGCGAATGCCAGATATCGGTGTTCCCGCGTCCCGAGGATCTCGACACGGTGCGGCGCGACGCGAAGCTCACGCTGTTCTCGGGAACGGGCTTCAACGTGGGCTTCGTCGCGTACAACACGCAGCATCCGCCGCTCGACCGCGTGGACGTGCGGCGCGCGCTCGACATCGCGGTCGACAAGGCCGCGATCCTGAAGACCGTGTTCAACGGCGATGCGACGATCGCGACGAACCCGATGCCGCCCGCGCAATGGTCGTACAACCCGCGGCTGAAGGATGCGCCGCGCGACCTCGCGGCGGCGAAGGCGCTGCTCGCGCGCGCGGGCTTTCCGAACGGCTTCGAGCTGACGCTGTGGGCGATGCCCGTGCAGCGCCCGTACAACCCGAACGCGCGGCTGATGGCGCAGCTGATCCAGCAGGACTGGGCGAAGATCGGCGTGCGCGCGAAGATCGTCAGCTACGAATGGGGCGAATACAACCGCCGCTCGAAGCTCGACGGGCAGCACGACGCGATCCTGTACGGCTGGTCCGGCGACAACGGCGACCCGGACAACTGGCTCGGCGCGCTGCTCGGCTGCAGCGCGGTGCACGGCAGCAACCTGTCGAAGTGGTGCAACGCGGATTTCGAACAGCTGGTCGACCGGGCGCGCGCGAATGCCGATGTCGCGAAGCGCACCGCGCTCTACGAGCAGGCGCAGGTGGTGTTCAAGGATCAGGTGCCGTTCACGCCGATCGCGACGTCGATCGTGTCGCTGCCGGTGTCGAAGCGCGTGCGCGGCCTCGCATACTCGCCGCTCGGCGGGCACCGGTTCGACGGGGTGTGGCTGGATTGATGGGGGGAGCGCGCCGCAGGACGCGGCGCGCTTGCCGGCTTCGGCCGACGCTCAGTTGAGCGCGATGGCGGCCGCCGCGCCCACCGGCGTGCCGTCGAGCGCGACCGACGGCGCGCCGTCCGGCCCGACCGGCACGTCGCCGACGAGCGTGGTGCGATAGAGCTGGCGATCGGCGTCGAGATCGAAGATGTCGACGGGCGCGAGGTGCGCGGTCGCGCGGTTGTCCCAGAACGCGATGCTGCGCGGCTCCCACTTGAAGCGCACCGTGAATTCCGGCCGCGTCACGTGTTCCCACAGCAGCTCGAGCAGCGCCTGGCTCTCGCGCGGCGTCAGGCCGACGATCGACTTCAGGAAGCTCGGGCTCACGTACAGCGCGCGCTCGCCGGTTTCCGGATGCACGCGCACGAGCGGATGTTCGGTCACGAGCGGGCGCTGCGCGACCGCGTCGTCGAACGCGCCGGTGGCGCGCGCGCCCGGCGGCGGCGTGAAGCGGTGGATGCCGCGCAGCCCGTCGACGAAGCCGCGCAGCGGCGCGGACAGCGTCTCGTATGCGCGCACGAGATTGGTCCATTGCGTGTCGCCGCCGTACGGCGGAATCGTCACGCCGCGCAGGATCGATGCCCACGGCGGATTGACGGCCGCCGTCACGTCGGTGTGCCAGCCGGTCCACGGCCGGCGGATCGGCTCGCCGTCGAAGCGGATCGCCTTGCGGTACTTCGCGACCGAATAGATTTCCGGATGATCGTCGACGTGCCCGAACACCGGATGGCCGACGGTGGGCTCGCCGAACTGCGCGGAGAATGCGACGTGCTGCGCGTGCGTGAGGAACTGCTCGCGGAAGAACACGACGCGCCAGCGCAGCAGCGCGGCGCGGATCTCGGCGACCTGCGCGGCCGCCAGCGGCTGCGTGAGGTCGACGCCGCGAATTTCCGCGCCGATGTGCGCGGACAGCGGGATGACGTCGATCGAGCGGGTGTCGGGTTCGAGTACGGCGCTCATGGGAGGCTCCTGGCTGAAAGAGACGAAGGGCAGGGCGGAATCATGGTGACACCGCGGCGCCGCCGCCGCGATGCGCGAGGCGTCATTGCAGCGTCGCGCCGGGCCCCTTGAGCACGACGCTCTGCCGGCCGTCGACGCCCACCGGCACGTCGCCGTGCACGGTCGCGCGGCGCACGACCCGCCGGGCGTCGCCGTAGTCGTTGATCGCGTAGTGCTGCGTCGCCCGGTTGTCCCAGATCGCGACGTCGCCTTCCTGCCAGTGCCAGCGCACGGTGTTCTCGAGGCGCGTCACGTGCTCGTGGAAGACCTGCAGCAGATGCGCGGAATCGTGCGCCGACAGGCCCTTCAAACGCTGCACGAAGTGGCCGAGCACGAGCGTGCGCTCGCCGGTTTCCGGATGCACGCGCACCACCGGGTGCTCGGTCTCGTAGACGGTCGACGTGAACACCTCGCGATAGCGCTTGAGCTGCGCTTCGTCGGCGTTCACGTGCGTCGACGCGTAGTCGTAAGCGTTCGTGTGCACGGCCCACAGCGTGTCGGCGAGCGCGCGCAGCGGCTCGGGCAGGTTCGCATAGGCGGCCGCGGTGTTGGCCCACACGGTGTCGCCGCCGACGGGCGGGATCACGACCGCGCGCAGGATCGAGATCTTCGGATACGCATCGACGAACGTCACGTCGGTATGCCACGAATTCGCGCGTGCACCGTGCACGGAGTCGAGTTCGAGCAGGTGCGCGCTGCCGTCGACGGACGGCACGGTCGGATGCGCGACGGTGTGCCCGAAGCGGCGCGCGAACGCTTCCTGCGCGGTGTCGTCGAGATGCGCCTGGCCGCGGAAGAACAGCACCTTGTGGCGCAGCAGCGCGGCCTGGATCGCGTCGAACGTGGCGTCGTCGAGCGTCGACGACAGCCGGATGCCGGCGATCTCGGCGCCGATCCGGCCCGCGACCGGGCGGAGCTGAAGCGGGACGGCCGACGCGCGGGGTTCCGCGTGCGGCGCATGCGATGACGGGTGGGCGGCGTGCTGGACTTCGGACATCGGGCATCTCCTGGACGCGAGGGGGATCGAGCCTTCATTCAATCAGCGCGCGCGCCGAAACTGAACCGATGAATCGTCACAACCTTAGCGGCGCGGCACGCATGATCGATATGCGGTTCGCTGCTGAGCGCGGCGCGGGCGGCGCCGCTACCACGCGAGCCGCCACGCGCCGATCGGATGCGGGCGGCCCGCGTCGGCCGGCGTGCCGCCGGATCCGCTGCCGGGCCTGTCTTCACCCGGCGGTTCGCTGTCGTCGAAATCGGCCAGCACCGTGTCGCGCAGCCGCGCGAACGCGGGCGCGTCGCGGCGGCGCGGCCGCGGCAGGTCGACGCCGACGATGCGTTCGATCCGGCCCGGGCGCGGCGCCATCGTGACGACGCGGTCGCCGAGGTACACCGCTTCGTCGACGTCGTGCGTGACGAGGATCATCGTGATGCGCTCCTGTTCCCAGATGCGCAGCAGTTCGTTCTGCATGCGCGCGCGCGTCTGCGCATCGAGCGCGCCGAACGGCTCGTCGAGCAGCAGCACGCGCGGCCGGTTCACGAGGCCGCGCGCGATCGCGACGCGCTGCGCCATCCCGCCCGACAACTGGTGCGGATACGCGTGCTCGAAGCCGTTCAGCCCGACCAGCGCGATATGGTCGGCCACCGCGCGCCGCTTCGCGGCCGGGTCGAGCGGCGCGTTGCGCAGCGCCGCCTCGATGTTCTGCGCGACCGTGAGCCACGGGAACAGCCGATGGTCCTGGAACACGATCCCGCGCTGCAGCGACGTGTCGCGCACGAGCGCGTCGCCGGCGCGGATCTCGCCATCGTAGTCGGCGTCGAGGCCCGCGATCAGCCGCAGCAGCGTCGACTTGCCGCAGCCGCTCGCGCCGACGATGGTGACGAATTCGCCGGCGCGCACATGCAGCGACACGTCGTCGAGCACGACGAGGGACGCGCCGCGCTGCGCGTAGCGTTTGCCGACGTGGCGGATGTCGATCGAATCGGAGGCGGTGGTCGTCATGAGGCTATCCGGTGAAGGCGATACGGAACTGGGAAGCAGAACGAAGCAGAACGAAGCAGCGTCAAGCGCGCAGGTCGCCGCGCCGGGCGAGCACCCGGCGTTCGAGCGCGCGCGCCAGCGCATTGATGGCCCAGCCGGTCGCGCCGACCACGACGATGCCGAACAGCACGAGATCCATCCGGAACTGTTCGCTGCCGTCGATCAGCGTGTTGGCGATGCCGCTGCCGGCAACCAGCAGGTATTCGGCGCCGAGCGTCGCGAGCCATGAATAGATGAGGCCGAGATACAGCCCGGTGAAGATCGACGGCAGCGCGGCCGGCAGGATCACGTGCCGCACGAGCTGGACGCGCGAATAGCGCAGCGCCCGCGCGACGTCGACGTACGCGCGCGGCACCGCGTGGATGCCGTCGCAGGTGTGCGCGGCCACCGGCAGCAGCGCGGCGAGCGACAGGAACACGACTTTCGCGGCGTCGCCGAGGCCGAACCACACGGAGATCAGCGGAATCCACGCGAACAGCGAGATCTGCTTGAAGGTGTCGAAGCTCGGGCCGATCGTGCGCGCCGCGATGCGCGACAGGCCCAGCGCGGTGCCGAGCAGCAGCCCGCCGGCCGCGCCGATCGCGAAGCCGCACGCCTCGCGCGCGAGCGACGCCGACAGCGCGCGGGTGAGGGCGCCGCTCGTCACCTGCGCCCATGCGGTGCGCAGCACGGCGTCCGGGCTGACGAACAGCCCGCTCTTCACGACGTGCGACGCGGCGAGCGCCCACCAGATCGCGAACGCGGCGAGCGGCAGCACGATGCCGCGCCAGTCGGCCGCGTGGCGGCGATCGGGCGCGGCGGCGGGGGAAGAAGCGAATGACACGGCGGTTGCCTCCGGAAATGGGCGCGGGGTCAGCCGCGAAATCAGCCGCGAAACGCCGACGGCAGGCCGCGCCGCAGGCGCGCTTCGAGCGCATCGAGCAGCCGGTTGATCGCGAAGCCGACCGCACCGACCACGACCACCGCCGCCATCACGAGGTCGAGCTGGAACAGCTGCCGGCCATAGACGATCAGGTAGCCGAGCCCTTCCGACGACGCGACGAGCTCGACGACCACGAGCGCGAGCCACGATTTCGTGAACGCGAGCCGCACGCCGGTCGCGAGCGTCGGCACCGCGGCGGGCAGCACGACGTGCAGGATGCGCTGCCGGCGGCTGTAGCCGAACCCGCGCGCGACCTCGTCGAGCGCGGCGGGCGCCTGGCGGAACCCCTGCAGCGTGCTCAACGTCACGGGCACGAGTGCCGCATGCGCGATCAGCAGGTACTTGAGCGGCTCGCCGACGCCGACGAGCAGCAGCAGGAACGGCAGCCAGCCGAGCACCGGAATCTGCACGATCGCGTTGAAGCTCGGCAGCACGTACGCCGCGGCCGTGCGCGACAGGCCGAGCGCGGCGCCGGTCGCGAAGCCGAGCAGGGTGCCGAGCGCGAAGCCGAGCAGCACGCGCTGCAGGCTGACCAGCGTGTGGCGCGCGAGGTCGCCGCTCGCCGCGAGTTCGACGAGCGAGTCAACCACGCGCTCGGGCGGCGGCAGGATCTGCGGCGCGATCCAGCCGCGCGCGCAGCCGACCGTCCACAGCGCGAACAGCGCCGCGGGCAGCGCCCACGGCGCGAGCCGCCACAGCCAGCGCCGCAGGCCGGCCGCCGCACGCGGCGGGCGAACGGCCGCGCCTGCGTGCGGCGCGGCGGAAATCGTGATCGCGGTATCGCTCATCCGGCAGCCTCCCGAATCAGGACGACAGCGGCTTGCCGGCTGCGTCGTAGCGCGGCCAGAACTGTTCGAGCTTCAGCGTGCGCAGCGCCTGGTCGAGATACTTCGGCTCGAACCAGCCGTCGACGCTCACCGGCTGGCGGATCAGCTTCAGCCTCAGCGCGTCCTGCGCGACCGCCTTGTAGCGTGCGACGAGGAACGGATCGATCAGCGGCGACACGCGGTCCTTCAGCCGCTGGTTCGCGTATTCGGCCTGCCACGACGCGACCGGCACGCCGCTTTTCGCCCAGAGCTTGAACAGCGCATCGCGGTTCGCCTCGTCCGACGACCATTGCGCGCCCTTGACGACGGTGGTGACGACGCGCTGCACGATGTCCGGATGCGCGCGCTCGAACTCGTCGAGCACCAGCAGGTGGGTTTGCCGCGTCAGTTGCGGGCCGTCCTGCTGCGATTCGTAGACGATCCGCGCGAGCCCCGCGTCGCGCAGCTTGTACAGCGAATAGTCGCCGACCGACGCGTCGATGCCTTTCGACGCGAGCGCGGCGAGCGAACTCGCGTTGTCGAGGTTGATCACGCGCAGGTCGCGCTCGTCGAGCTGGTTCTTCGCGAGCGCGTTGTCGGCGACCAGCTGCAGGTTGGTGCCGCGGAAGATCGACACGCGCCGCCCCTTCAGGTCCTTCAGCGAGCGGACGTCGGAATCGGGCGGCACCGCGATCTTGACGCCGCCGCGCACGCTGGTGGCCACCAACAGCTTCGTCTTCAGGCCGTTCGCACGCGCGAGCACCGCGGGCAGGTCGCCCTGGTAGGCGAAATCGAGCGACTTGTCGGCGATCGCCTCGTTGACGGCCGGGCCCGCGCCCTTGAAGAACAGCCACTGCACCTTGATGCCGTCGGCCGCGAATTCCTTTTCGAGCAGTTGCTGAATCTGTACGGTCGCGGCCGACGAGCCGCCGAACGTCGGCGGGTCGCCCGAACCCTGCTGGGCGACGCCGATCCGGATCACGGCGGGTTTGTCGGCATGCGCGGCGGTGGCGGCCAGCGTCATCAGGGTGGCGGCAAGCAGCGATCGCAGCAGGCGCAGGGGGGAAGGGAATCGATCGGTCATGGTGCGTCGGGTCAAGAGGGAACGAAGTCGGGCCGGGTGGCGTCGGGCCATTCTGGTGGACGCCGCCCGCGCGGGACAAGCAACGATTTGAACTATGCTTATCGCCGCTTCGCGGGTTGCCGGGCCGGGTGGTGGGCGCGGCATGCGGCGGGCGGGCATTGGACATTCGATCAGGATTCCGATCGTCTCAAATGGCGTCGCATGCCGAATCCGGCAGTCGCCGAATGGAAACGCGCTGCAACGGCGATGGCGGATTGGCATGCCGACCGGCCGGAGCATTCGATCAAAAAAGCGCGATTCGGGCCCGTCATATTTACCGGGTTCTCCGCGCGGCGTGCGAATGAATTTCCGGCGCATGCACGCGATCCGACGCTTGAAATGGCGAACATGAAGCTGTCCGGCATATCGAAAAATCGAATGAAAATGGGTTATCCGGGTCGCCGGAAATGACGTATCGCGGCAGTTAACAATCTTTCTGCGGGGTGTGATCCGCGTCGATTGTCGCGAGAAATAATTGCAGCGGATGAGCTGCATGGTTTTCATCGTTGCGGGGTGCTATCCATAAATGCACTCCGACGCCAAATTATTTGAAATCGCCCAAAAAATTGTCTATACCCTAGACGAATCGACGTGGCCGGCATCGTGGCAGCACGGCCGCGCGAAAGAGGCGCAAATGAAACGGCACGTGCCGCCGTTGCATTCAGCGTGTCGCAGCAGTCGAGAGGACTCCGGGGGATGCGGGCGGCCGATGCCGGGCCACCCGCATGAGTCGCAACCTGGCTCACGCCATGCGCAGCCGCCGGAGCAACGCAGCTTTTTTACGTTCAACGGTCGATTACCGGCCCCGTCACACGGAGGTTGTCATGCTGCAATACGTCAAGTCCCTGCTGCGCGACGAACGTGGCGTCAGCTCGCTCGAATATGCGGTTCTGGCCGGTATCGTCGTGGTCGCGCTGGCGGCGGTCGGCGCGATCCTCAGCAGCACGTCCGGCGGCTTGCCGAGCGTGTTCTCGACGCTGATCACGAAGGTGACGAGCCTGATCTGATCCCCTGAACCCGCGCGCCACCGACGCTTGCACGGATCCGCAGCGGCAGAGCGCATCGTGCCGGGGGCGCGCCGACGAACGGCTCTCCCATGCTCACGCTCGTGCAGTCGGTGGCGACGGTCGTGCTGGCGTCGCTCGCGGTGCAGGACCTGCGCGACCGGCGCCTGTCCAACCGCGCGGTGCTGGCGTTCGCGATGCTGTATGTCGTCGCGGCGGCGCTCGCGCGCGAAGGCGTCGCGCCGCTGGCTGGCCACGTCGCGACCGCCGCGGCGATGCTGCTGCTGTTCGGCGGCATGCGTCACGCGGGCTGGCTCGGCGGCGGCGACGTCAAGCTGGCGGCGGCGGTGTTCCTGTGGGCAGGCCCGGCGCTGGCGTTTCCGGTGCTCGTGATCGTCGGCGCGTGCGGCACGCTGTGCGGCATCGCGATGCTGGCGGGCGGCGCATGGCGGCGGCGCGCGGCGCCCGCACGCGCGGCCGCCGGGCGTGGCGTGCGCGGTGTGCCATATGGCGTCGCGCTCGCGCTCGGCGGGGCGCTGGCCGTCTGGGCGCCGTTTCCTTACGCGGTTTCGCCAACCTAGCCGGGGGACGCACGCCGCCATGCCCAAGACTCTGAGATTGGCCGTGCTGATCGTCGCCGCCGGCATTGGCGCGTTCATCCTGCGCGAAGTGTACGTCGCCGCGTCGACGCCGAAGATGGCCGGCGAAGCGGCGGACGAGCGCGTGCGCGTCGCGGCCGCCGACCTGCCGGAGGGGCTGCTGCTGCGCGACAACGATCTCGCGTGGAAGCGCCTGCCGCGCGCGCAGGTGCCGCCCGGCGCGTTCGTCGAGTCGCAGCCCGGCGCGGACCTGAAGGGCGCGCTGCTGCGCAGCCGTGTCGGCGCCGGCACGCCGATCCGCGCGGAGAACGTGATCCCGGCCGGCGCGCCGGATTTTCTCGCGGCGGCGCTGCAGCCCGGCATGCGCGCGATCTCGGTGCCGGTCGACGACGTGTCGGGCAACGCGGGGCTGATCCAGCCGGGCGACTTCGTCGACGTGGTGCTCACGCAGCAGATCGGCGGCACGGCGACGACGCCCGGCACCTACGAAGCGGAGACGGTCGTGCGGCGCGCGCGCGTGCTCGCGGTCGGCTCGGAATTCCAGCGCGCGAAGGCGCCCGCGAGCGCGCCGGACGCGGCCGCCCGCGCCCGCACGGTCACGCTCGAAGTCGCGCCGCGCACCGCGCAGGTCGTGCTGGTCGCGACGCGCCTCGGCTCGCTGTCGCTCGCGCTGCGCAGCTTCGCGACGCGCGACCGCGGGCAGACGCCGGGCGGCGACGAACAGGAGCCGGATACGCAGCCGGTGTGGGCCGGCGACGTGTCGCGCGCGGCCCGCGAGGTCGCACGCGCGCCGTCGGCCGCGCCGGATGGCGGCGTGCGGCCGGCGTGGCAGGGCAACACGGTGGTGATCTATCGCGGCTCGTCGGTCGACGACGGCTCGCGCGGCGGCGGCATCGGCACGCCGGGCCTGCCGCCGTTGCCGTCCGGGCTGCCGGGGCTGCCCGGGCTGCCGGGCGGCGGCACGATCGCCGCGGATGCGGCGGCGCAGCCGAGGGCGGCCGCGCCGCAGTGACGGATCGGGCCGGCCGCCCGGCGGCCGGCGTTTGATTTGACGGGAATACGCATGGTGCGCATGGTTCGTTGGATCGCTCTCTGGTGCCTCGCCTGCGCCGCCGCCCCCGGCGTCGCGCTCGCGCAGGACGCGCGCGCGACGGATGCCGGCGCGGCGCTGTCGATCGCGACCGGCAAGGGCGAGATGCTGTCGCTGCCCGAGCCCGCGAGCGCGATGTTCGTCGCCGATCCGAGCATCGCCGACATCCAGGTGCCGTCGCCGCGCACCGTGTTCGTGTTCGGCAAGAAGGCCGGCACCACCACGCTGATCGCGCTCGGCGCGAACCACCGGCCGATCCTGCGCAGGACGGTGATCGTGCAGGTCGACACGGCTTCGCTGCAGCGCGTGCTCGACAGCCGCTTCCCGCAGCTGAAGCTGTCGGTGTCCGGCGCGCCGGGCTCGCTGATGGTGTCGGGCAAGGTGCCGAGCGCGGCCGATGCGGACGCCGTGATGCAGTCGCTCACGCCGTACCTGCACGACAAGGAAAAGATCGTCAACCGGCTGATGCTGTCGCGCCCGATCCAGGTGAACCTGCGCGTGCGGGTGACCGAGGTGAGCCGCAACATCACGCAGCAGCTCGGCATCAACTGGAGCGCGCTCGGCGGCGCCGGCAACTTCGTCGGCGGGCTGTTCAACGGGCGCACGCTGTTCGATCCGACCACCAGCCTGTTCAACCTGTCGCCGACGGGCGCGTATTCGGTGCTCGGCGGCTTTCGCGCGGGGCGCTGGTCGATCGACGTCGTGCTCGACGCGCTCGACCAGGAAGGGTTGATCACGATGCTCGCCGAACCGAACCTGACCGCGATGTCCGGCGAGACCGCGAGCTTCCTCGCGGGCGGCGAGATTCCGATTCCGGTCGCGCAGAGCGGCAACAACGGCGCGATCACGGTCGAATTCAAGCCGTTCGGCGTGTCGCTCGACTTCACGCCCACCGTGCTCGCCGACAACCGGATCAGCCTGAAGGTGCGGCCGGAGGTGAGCGAGGTCGACGCGACCAACAGCGTGACGACCGGCGGCGTCAAGGTGCCGGGGCTGAGCGTGCGGCGCGTCGAGACGACGGTCGAGCTGTCGAGCGGGCAGAGCTTCGCGATCGGCGGGCTGCTGCAGAGCCAGACGGCCGACACCGTGTCGCAGATCCCGGGGCTCGGCCGGCTGCCGATCATCGGCCGGCTGTTCTCGTCGAAGAACTTCCAGGACAGCAAGACCGAGGTGGTCGTGATCGTCACGCCGTACATCGTCCAGCCGGCCGGGCCCGGCCAGCTCGAGCAGGCGATCGACACCGTCGCGCGGCCGAGCAGCGACCTCGAGTTCGCGGTGCAGCGCAACCTCGGGCTCGACCTGCTGTCGGGCGACACGCCGCGCCTGGTCGGCGCCGCGGGCTTCGTGTACTGACTTCGGGGAGCGCGCGCATGCGAGTTCGAACCACCGTCTCCGCCCTGCTGCCGCTGCTGCTGGCGGGCTGCCTGTCGGCGCCGCCGCCGCTGAACCTGCCCGATGCGCGGGCGATCGGCTTCGACGGCACGCGCGCGGTGCCGCCCGATTGCGCGAAGCTGATGCAGCCGTCGCACCTGGTCGACGCGGGCTTCGGCCGGCCGGGCGTGCCGTTCGGCTGCGCGACCTACACGAACCTCGCGACGATGCTCGCGCGGCCGCAGGATCTCGTCGCGCCGGTGCCGTACGGCGGCGCCGACGCGGCCGTGGCGTCCGACGCGGTGCGCCGCTACGTCGAGGACCGCGTGAAGCAGCCGACGCCCGGCAAGACGCTGACGACGACCGGCTCGCCCGGCCACTGAACCGACTCCCGACGCCCATGAAGGTTCTTGCACGCCAGAACGCCAAACGCGCCGCTCCCGCCGGAGCGGCGGATCTCCTTGCGGTGGTGTCCGATGCGGGCAGCGAGGACGTGATCCGGCGCGTCGCGCAGGATCTGTCGATCACGCGCGCGCACCTGCACACGGGCACCTGCGACGACGCGATCCGGCTGCTGCAGCAGCACGAGCGCTCGCCGCGCCAGCTCGTCGTCGACGTGTCGGATTCGGTGCTGCCGGTGTCGGACCTGATGCGGCTCGCGGAAGTGTGCGACCCGTCGGTGCGGGTCGTCGCGATCGGCACGCAGAACGACGTCGGGCTGTTCCGCAACCTGCTCGGCATCGGCGTGCAGGACTACATCGTCAAGCCGCTGACCGTCGAGCTGATGCGGCGCGCGCTGACGGCGACCGAATCGGTCGTGCAGGCGCGCACCGGCAAGACCGTGAGCTTCGTCGGCGCGCGCGGCGGCGTGGGCGCGACGACGATCGCGGTGAGCCTCGCGCGCTGCCTGGCGGGCGAGAAGCGCCGCCGCGTCGCGTACGTCGACCTGAACCTGCATGGCGGCGGCGCGAACTCGATGCTCGGGCTGTCCAGCAACAACGGGCTGATCGAGTTGCTGAACATGGAGCAGCGCCCCGACGACGCGCTGTTCGACCGCATGTTCGTCACCAAGGGCGACCGGCTGCACGTGCTGTCGGCCGAGCTGGCGTACGGCGCCGACGCGCCGCTGCGCGACGGCGCGATCGCGCGCCTGGTCGACATGCTGAAGGACCGCTTCCACTACGTGCTGTTCGACGTCGGCGGCGGCGTGGGCAGGCTGTTCGAGGACGCGCTCGAGGCGTCCGATCTCATCTATGTCGTTGCCGACCGCTCGGTGCACGCCGCGTACGAAGCCGCGCGGCTCGCGCGCTTCGCGCGGGAACTGCCGGGCGAGCGGCTGCTGTCGATGGTGCTGAACAATCCGCTTGCGCCGGTCGAGGGCCGCGTCGCGCCGGCCGATTTCGAGGAGGCGTTCGGCGGCGTGCGGCTGCGCGAGCTGCCGCACGAGCCGCAGACGCTCGCGGTCGCGGAGAACCTCGGCGAGCCGCTCGACGGCGCGAAGCGCAGCGGTTTCCGCGACGAGATCCGGCTGCTCGCGAACGGCATCACCGGCGAATCGATGGCGGTCGCCGAGCCGTGGTACGCGCGCTTCGTCAAGTGGAGGAAAGGATCGTGAAGTTCGGCACCCGCAGCCGGCCGACGGCCGACCCCGTGCCGGCGGCACCGGCCTCGCCCCCGGCCGCCGTGCGCTCGCCCGCGCCTGCGCCGATGCCGACCCGCGCGCCCGTGGCCGCCGACACCCACGAGTCGCTGATCCGCTCCGGCAAGTTCGATGCGATCCGCACCGCGGTGTTCGCGTCGATGAACATGTCGGCGGCGCTGATGAAGACGCGCGACGAAGTGCGCGCGGGCATCGAGCAGGTGGCCGCGCACACGGTCGAGCGCGAGCAGCTGAAGATCACGGCCGGCGAGCAGGTGCTGATCGTCGACGCGATCCTGAACGACATGTTCGGCGTCGGGCCGATCGAGCCGCTGCTCGCGGACGACACGGTGACGGACATCCTCGTCAACGGCCCCGACCAGGTGTACGTCGAGCGCGCGGGGCGGCTGGAACTCACGTCGCTGAAGTTCCGCGACGACGCGCACGTGACGAGCGTCGCGCAGCGGATCGCGGCGGCGGTGGGCCGCCGCGTCGACGAGAGCAGCCCGATGGTCGACGCGCGCCTGGCCGACGGCAGCCGCGTGAACGTCGTGCTGCCGCCGATCGCGATGCGCGGCCCGTCGATCTCGATCCGCAAGTTCGCGAAGCGCGACATCACGCTCGCGCGGATGGCGCAGCAGGGCAACATCTCGCCCGCGATGCTGCAGGCGCTGAAGATCGCCTGCACGTGCCGGCTGAACATCGTGATCTCGGGCGGCACCGGCTCGGGCAAGACGACGCTGCTCAACGCGCTGTCGCAGCATATCGAGGAGCACGAACGGATCGTGACGATCGAGGACGCGGCCGAGCTGCAGCTGCTGCAGCCGCACATCGTCAGCCTCGAAACGCGGCCGGAGAACACCGAGGGGCTCGGCGGCATCTCGCAGCGCGACCTCGTGCGCAACGCGCTGCGGATGCGGCCCGACCGCATCATCCTCGGCGAGATCCGCGGCCCCGAGGCGTTCGACGTGCTGCAGGCGATGAACACGGGCCACGACGGCTCGATGACGACGATCCACGCGAACTCGCCGCGCGACGCGATCAGCCGGCTCGAGAGCATGGTGATGATGGCGAACGCGAACCTGCAGCTGCTGTCGATCCGCCGCCAGATCGCGAGCGCGGTGCACCTGTTCGTGCAGGTCGAGCGGATGCGCGACGGCGTGCGCCGCGTGACGCGGATCACCGAGATCGTCGGGATGGAGGGCGAGGTGGTCATCACGCAGGACCTGTTCTCGTTCCGCCAGGAAGGCGACACCACGCGCGACGCGGTGAAGGGCGTGTTCGACGCGTCGTCGCTGCGGCCGGCGTTCGCGGCGCGCGCCGCGTACTACGGCGTCGAGGACGCGCTCGCCGAGGTGTTCCGGCAATGAGGGCCGCCGACCTGTTCGCGGTGTGCGCGTTCGTCGTGATCCTCGGGATCGGGCTCGCGCTGTCGTCGCTGCTCGATCGCGCGCGCCACACGCCCGCGCAGCGCATTCGCGAGCGGATGCGGCGCCTGTCGCCGTCGCTCGCGGGCCGCGGCGCGGGCGCGGCCGACGGGGGCGGCATCGCGCTGTTCAACCTCGAACGCCGGCAAAGCCGCGCGCGCACGTGGCTGCAGCGCTACGTGACGCGCGTGCGCGCGGTGGGCGGTGAAGGCGGCATGCGGATCGTCGTCGCCAGCACGGTGGCCGGCGCGCTCGCGGCGATCGTCGCGGTGAAGCTGATCGGGCCGCCGGGCTTTCTGCGTCCGCTGATCTACGTCGGGCTGCCGCTGGTCGCGATGCGCGCCAGCTACCGCATGCTGGTCGAGCGTTTCCGGATCCGCTTTCTCGAGGCGTTCCCGGACGCGATCGACCTGATCGTGCGGGCCGTGCGCGCGGGCATTCCGGTCACGCAGGCGATCAGCACGGTGGGCGACGGCGCGGCCGAGCCGGTGCGTTCGACGTTCCGCACGATGGGCGACAGCCTGCGGGTGGGCGCGGATCTCAAGGAGGTGCTCACGCAGGCGGCGGACCGGCTGATGATCGCGGACTTCTCGTTCTTCACCGTCTACCTGCTGCTGCAGCGCGAAACCGGCGGCAGCCTCGGCGAGACGCTCGACGAGCTGTCGAGCATCATCCGCACGCGCCGCGACATCCGCCTGAAGACCCGCGCGCTGACCGCCGAAGGGCGGATCACGACGAACATCATTTCGGCCGTGCCGTTCGTGATGATCGGCGCGCTGTTCCTCGTGAACCGCGGCTACGTGATGCTGTTGTTCACGACCCATGCCGGCAACATGATGCTGACGATCGCCGCCGGGCTGCTGGCGGTCGGGCTGCTGACGATCCGCAAGATCTCGAAACTGGATACCGCGCGATGACGATGTCGATGCTGGCCGCCCGCGGCCTCGAACTGCTGCTGTTGCTCGTGTGCGTGGCCGTGGCGCTCTTCACGCCCGGCGGCGGCACGCGCCGGCGCATCGCCGCGCGCGTGCAGCAGGCGGCCGGGCAGCGCGCGCCGTCGCTCGCGGCCGGGCGGCTGCAGCCGGGCGACGTCCGCCAGGGCGTGACGCAGCGGCTCGCGCAGCTCGGCGAGCGGCTGCCGGTGCTCGACCCGATGCAGCGCGTGAAGCTCGGCCTGCAACTGGCGCGCGCGGGCTTTCGCGACCGCCGCGCGGTGTCGCAGATGATCGGCATCAAGCTGAGCTGCGGCGTGCTGTTCGCGGGCATCGCGATCGTCTTCAGCCCGTTCATTCCACGCCTCGGCGAATACTTCGTGATCCGCGCGCTGGCAATGGTCGCCGCGTTCGTGATCGGCGTGATCGTGCCCGAGTACGTGCTCGGCGCGATGATCCGGCGGCGGCGGCGGGCCATCGCCGCGTGCTTTCCGGATGCGCTCGACCTGCTCGTGATCTGCACGATGGCCGGCAACAGCCTCGCGTCGGGCATCCGCCGCGTCGCGCACGAGCTGGCGCGCATCTGCCCGCCGCTGGCCGACGAGCTGACGGTGTGCGCGGACGAGCTGACATTGAGCGGCGACGTGTCCGCGACGCTCACGCATTTCGCGACGCGCGTCGACTTCACGTCCGCGCGCTCGCTCGCGACGACGCTCACGCAGTCGCAGCGGTTCGGCACGCCCATCACGCAGGCGCTGCGGACCCTGTCGCGCACCGAGCGCAACGAGCAGATCGTCGCGCTCGAGGAACGGGCCGCGAAGCTCGCGCCGAAGATCACGCTGCCGATGATGCTGTTCATTCTGCCGACGGTCTGCCTGATCGCGGCGGGCCCGGCGGCGATCCGCCTGCTCGAGGTATTCAAATGACCCGATCCGTCGTACGTGTGCTGATGCTCGCGGCCGTGCTGCCGGTGCTGGCCGGCGGCTGCGGCGCGCCGGGCGTCCAGACGCGGCCGGTGCTGTCGCACAAGCGCGACGATCCGCAGGCCGAACTGCGCATCGCGGACAGCGCGCTCGCCGGCGGCAACGTCGATCTCGCGACGACGCTGTACGAGAAGGTGCTGACCGCGCACCCCGATTCGCTCGCCGCGCGCCTGGGGCTCGGCGACGTCAACTACCGCACCGGCAACCTGGAGCGCGCGCGGATCCTCTACGACGAAGCGCAGCGGCAGGCGCCCGCGGAGCTCGGCCCGCAGCTCGGGCTCGCGCGCGTCGCGCTGCGGCAGCGCCGGCTCGACGATGCCGCGCAGCGCTATCGCGACCTGCTGGCCGCGCAGCCGAACCACCCGCTCGCCGCCGAAGGGCTCGGCACCGTGCTCGACCTGCAGGGCCGCCATGCGGATGCGCAGGCCGTGTATCGCGACGCGTTGCGTGCGCATCCGGACGCGCAGGGGCTGCGCGTCGATCTCGGGCTGTCGCTGGTGCTGAGCAACCGGCCGCGCGAGGGCGTGAACGTGCTGCTCGACGTGGCGGGGCTGCCCGATGCACCGTGGCAGGCGCGCCAGAACCTCGCGTTCGCGTATGGCGTGCTCGGCAATGCCGATTCGGCGAAGAAGCTGCTGTCCGCGGACCTGCCCGCGTCGGCGGTGGCCGACAACCTGCGCTTCTACCAGGCGGTGCGCGCGCGGCTCGCGTCGCGCGGGGCGGGCGGGGGTGTCGGTTCGGCGTCGCTGTCCGGCGCGCTGGAGCCGGGCGCCGCGCCGCCGGGCACGGGGGCCGCAAAATGACACGCGGGGCGATGGGCGCGCGCCGCGCGCGCGGCGTCGTGTCCCTCGAGTTCGTGCTGATGCTGCCGTTCCTGCTGATGGTGCTGCTCGGCATCATCGACACGAGCCTGATCCTGTGCGACAAGGCCGTCATCACGAATGCGAGCCGCGAGGCCGCGCGCGCCGGCGTGGTGCTGCGCGTGCCGATGCTGACCACCACGCAGATCGCCAACGTCGCGCTCAGCTACACGCAGAACAGCCTGATCACCGGCGGCACCCCGACCACGCCGACGGTGAACGTGACCCAGGCGAACGGCACGACGTCGGGCACCGCGCTGACGGTGACGGTCACCTACACGTATACGGGGCTGGTGCTCGGTTCCGCGTTCAGCGCGCTGACCGGCCCGGTGACGGTCTCGGCCACTTCGGTGATGCTCTATGAATGACGCGGGCGGCGCGCGGCGCATCGTTGGCGGGCGGCAGCGCGGCTCGATCGCGCTGTTCTTCCTGCTGTTCCTGATCCCGCTGCTGTCGTTCGGCGCGCTGGCGATCGACGTCGCGTGGGTGGCCATTGCGCGCAACCAGCTGCAGAACGCCGCCGACGCGGCTGCGCTCGCGGGGGCCGACGCGATGATGTCGCCGAGCGGCGGCGCGCTGAACTGGTCGCAGGCCGCGTCGGCGGCGAACGGCGTGATCGCGCAGAATTCGGCGGCCGGCGCCCCGCTGTCGTCCGGCACGGTGGCCACCGGGTACTGGAACATGACGCGCAGCCCCGCGGGCATGCAGGCGACCACCATCACGCCCGGCGCGTACGACGTGCCGGCGGTGCAGGTGACCGTGTCGCGCGCGCCGGGCGTGAACGGCGGCTCGATTCCGCTGCTGCTCGGCGGGCTGCTGGGGATTCCCGGCGCGTCCGGCAGCGCGACCGCGGTGGCGGTGCTGGCCGCGCCGGGCGGGGTGGCGGCCGGCGGGCTGTTTCCGGTCGCGATCGACCAGTGCGTGTACAACCAGTACTGGAACGCGGCGACCAACCAGCCGCTGATCAACCCGCTGACGAACCAGCCTTACGAGTTCTCGATCACGAACGGCCAGACCTACGGTGCATTGTGCATGGGCGGGCAGTGGACGTCGTTCCAGTCGACCGCGACCGACACGACGACGATGGGGGCGCTGATGGTGAGCGGCAACCCGACGACGCTGAACATCGGCGACAGCATCTACCTCGCGACCGGCGTGAAGGCGACGCTCTACACGTCGGTGCCGGTCGGCTCGACCGTGATCCTGCCGGTCGTCACGCAGACGGCCAGCAGCACCTACGTGCCGATCGTCGCGTTCGCGGCGTTCCGTATCGACGTGTCGCTCGGCGGCTCGTACAAGTACATCCAGGGCCATTTCGTCGCCGGCGTGAAGATGACCGGCGTCGCGACCGGCATCGGGCCGTACTACGGCGTATACGTGCCGCCGCGGCTCGCGATGTGAGCGCCGGCGCGCGCGCGGCGCAGCAGCATCAGCAGCGCGAGCAGCGTCACGGCCGGGCCGATCTGCGGCAGTTGCAGCCACGGGTTCAGGTATTCGCCGAGCGGCAGCAGCCACATCAGCGCGATGGTGGCCTGCTCGCCGCGCAGCCAGCCGTCGCGCCAGCCGATCCCCAGCATGCATGCGGCCGCGATGCCGAGCCACACGAGCTCGTAGTGCCATACGTACGGGTTCGCGGCGAGCGTCGCGACCGCGAGCACCGCCGCGCGCACGCGGATGTCGCGCGAGCGCGCCCACACGATGCACGCGGCCGCGATCGCGATTACCGCGACGCACGCGTGCGCGGCATACGCGGCCGCGAGCGGCAGGCCCGCGAAGCGGAACGCCGCGAACGGCGTGGGCGACGCGAGCCAGAACACGACGCTGTGCTCGAGGATGATCGACCGTGCGAGCCCCGCGCTGGCGACGAACAGGCGCAGCGATTCGACGCCGCAGACCAGCACGCTCAGCGCGACGAACGCGGTGGTGGCCAGCGCGGCCCACGCGATCGTGCGCCACGCGCGCGCGGCGACCAGCACGAACGGAAACAGCAGCGCCATCTGCGGCTTGACCGACAGCAGCGCGATGCACAGGCCGGCCCACATCGGCCGCCGCTCGGCCCAGTAGACGGCCAGCGCCGCGCACGACACGGTGAGGAACGCGTTCTGCCCGAACATCGCGGTGACGAACACGCAGGGCGCGGCGACCAGCGCGAACGCGCAGCAGCGGCCCGCGCCGGGGATCGCCGCGAGGCCCGACACGCGCCACGCGGCGAAGCCGAACACGACGACGCCGAACGCGACGAACAGCGGATAGCCGACCGCATAGGGCAGCAGCGCCAGCGGCGTCACCAGCAGCAGGTAGGTGGGCGGGTAGAGCCACGCGAGGAAGCCTTCGCGATGGAAGTACGGGAACATCCCGGCCGACAGCCGCGAGAAGGTCGGGTAGTCGTAGGCCTGCCACGGCGTGCCGTGCAGCATCACGTACGACGCCGACCAGAACACCGAGTAGTCGGCGCCCGGGCGCGACGTGACGGGGCCGGGCGCGCTGTGGATCACCCATGCCCAGATCGCGGCGAACTGCAGGCAGAACACGAGCACGAACGCGCTGTACACGACGACGCGCTTCGGCGTCAGCCACGCGCGCACGGGGCGGTCTGCTGCTCGCATCGAGTGTCGGGAAATGTCCATGCGCCGCGTGCCCGGTTACTTGCCCGAGACTTTCCTGACGCCGTGGCCGCTTGCGGCCGGCATCGCCGGCCGGCGGCGCGCGACGTTCGCCCGCTTGAGCGGGAACTGCAGCAGCTTCGACGTCGGCAGCGCGCTCGCGTGACGCGCGGGCTGCGCGGCGGCGGCCCGCTCGGCGCGGTAGCGGCGCCGCACGAGATAGACGGGGCGCTGTTTCGATTCGTGATAGATGCGGCCGAGGTATTCGCCGATCACGCCGATGCCGATCAGCTGGATGCCGCCCATGAACAGCACGACGGAAATCAGCGACGCGTAGCCGTGCACCGGGTTGCCGAACAGCAGCGTGCGCAGGACGATGAACGCGCCGTACACGAGCGCGAGCATCGCGAACGCGACGCCGAGATAGGTCCACACCCGCAGCGGCACCGTGCTGAAGCTCGTGATGCCTTCGAGCGCGAAGTTCCAGCGCCGCCAGCCGGAGAATTTCGAGTGGCCGCCGCTGCGCGGCGCGCGCGCGTATTCGACGATCGCGGTGCGGAAGCCGACCCACGCGAACAGCCCCTTCATGAAGCGCCGCCGCTCGGGCAGCGCGCGCAGCGCGTCGACTACCTCGCGGTCCATCAGCCGGAAGTCGCCGACGTTTTCCGGCATCTCCACTTCGGATAGCGCATTGTGCACGCGATAGTAGAGCGCGGCGGCCGCGCGCTGCATGAACGGGTCGCACATCCGGTCGGTGCGCTTCGCGGCGACCACCTCGGCGCCGGCGCGCCAGTGCTCGATCATCGCGGGGATCAGCGCGGGCGGGTCCTGCAGGTCGGCGTCGATCAGGATCACCGCGGCGCCGGCCGCTTCGTCGAGGCCGGCGGTGAGCGCGGCTTCCTTGCCGAAGCGGCGCGTGAGATCGATCACGCGCACGCGCGGGTCGCCGGCCCCCACCGCGATCAGCCGGTCGAGCGTGCGATCGCGGCTGCCGTCGTTGATGCAAACGATTTCAAAGCGCACCGTGTCGACCGATTCGAGTATGGGCAGCGTTTCGGCAAAGAACGCGTCGATCGCTTCCTCTTCGTCGTGAAACGGCACGACGAGCGATACCAGCGGTTTTCTGGCGTGCGTGGACATGCGTCCCCCCGAGAGATCCGGCGTGCGCGGCATCGTGCGAACCCGTGGTCGTCCGCCGGACGGGCCCGCCCCGGTCCGGCGCGTATTCTGGTTCCGGCCATTGTACGCAGGAATCGGCGATTCGTAACATGGATGCAGGGGTGCGCGCGGCGGGCCGTTTCACCCGTGGAAACCCGGTTCGCCGGCGGCCGGCGAGCCGGGCGAGCGGGCGCTGCGATGGGGTTTTCGACGGCGCAGGAGGGCGCGATGCAAGTCCAGGATTTGAGCGGCGCGCCGTTGGACTATTGGGTGGCGGTGGCCGAAGGGCTCGGCGCGCCGCGCGTCGCCGATGGCATATGCCGGGCGATCTGCGGCGCGGGCGGCGTGCCGGTGCCGTTTGCGCCGTCGTCGTCGTGGGCGGACGGCGGCCCGCTCGTCGAACGCCTGCCGGGCGCGGCGCATGGCGGGCGGTGCTGCACCGCGCGGTGCCGTCGGCGGGCGAGCGCTGCACGTTCAACCAGTCGGGCCCGACGCTGCTGGTCGCGGCGATGCGCACGCGCGTCGCCGCGGCGTTCGGCGACGACGTGCCGGATCTCGACCTGACGAAAGCGCCGTGAGCGTGCATGAGCATTGGCGCGCGACCGGCGCGCCGTGGATCGCGGAATCGGTTCCGCCCGTCACTCAACCCGCGACACGGCCCGCAGGAACGCGCGCACCGCGGGCGCCTTCTCGAAGCGCCGGCACGCGAGCGCGAGTTCGGACGTGATCGGCTTGCCCGCGAGCGGCCGGTAGGCGACGCCCGGCAGCGACACGCACTGCGCGAGCACGTCGGGGATCACGGCCACGCAGCCGTTCACCGACACGCAGGCCAGCACCGCGAGCAGCCCGCCCGGCCGCGCGGCGACCACCGGCGCGAAACGGCCGCGCCGCGCGACTTCGAGCGTGCCGAGTTCCTGCTCGGGCACCGCGAAGCGGGCGCCGGCGAGCTCGGCGGCCTTCACGGTCTCCCGCGCGGCCAGCGGCGAGTCGGCCGGGACGGCCGCGATGAACACGTCGCGCTGCAGCGTGACGGTGCGCAGCTCGCCGGGCAGCGGCAGCGGCGGCCGGACATACGCGATGTCGAGCCGGCCCGCGTCGATCTGCTTCGCGACGTCGTCCATCGGCACCTCGCGCAGGTTGAGCTCGATGCGCGGATGGGCGGCGCGAAACGCGCCGACCGTGCGCTGCAGCGCGCCCGAATAGACGGCCGACGACACGTAGCCGACCTCGATCCGGCCCAGCTCGCCGCGCTCGGCCAGCGCGGCGAGCTCGCGGCCGCGCTGCAGGTGCTCGAACGCGGCGCTCGCCTCGACGAGATACGCCTCGCCTGCGGCGCTCAGCGTGACCGCGCGCCGCGACCGGTGAAACAGCCGCACGCCGAGCAACCGCTCGGCTTCCTGGATCTGCCGCGTGAGCGCGGGCGGCGCCATGTCGAGTTCGTCGGCCGCGCGGGCGAAGTGGAGATGGCGCGCGACGCTGAGAAACGCGCGCACGTGGCGGAATTCGAGCCGGTCCATGATTGCAAAAATCGTCAATAAAACAGCGTGGAGGGTTCAATGACAGGCAATACCGGGCAAGCCTAGCATAGGGCTCGTTCATCCTGTTCCGGAGTTGCAGATGTCCCAGCCTTCCCCGGCGCCGCATGCGGGAGACCCCGCCGCCGCGCCGTCCACCGGCGCCCGCATGCCGGCCGTCGCGACGCTCGTCGTCGCCTCCGCCACCTGTTCGCTGATCGTGCTCGACACCAACGTCGTGGCCGTGTCGCTGCCGAGCATCGCGCGCAGCTTCCATGCGAGCTTCGCCGACATCGAATGGGTCGTCAGCGCGTACATGACCGCGTTCGCCGCGTGCCTGCTGCCGGCCGGCGGGCTGGCCGACCGCTTCGGCCGCAAGCGGATGCTGGCGGCGGGCCTCGCGATTTTCTTCGTCGCGTCGCTCGGTTGCGGGCTCGCGCCGTCGGCCGGCTGGCTGATCGCCGCGCGCGCGGTGAAGGGCGGCGGCGCGGCGCTGCTGCTCACGGCCGCGCTCGCGGTGATCGCGAACCGCTTTCCGGAAGGGCGCGCGCGCACCCGCGCGTGGGCGATCTGGGGGATGTGCATGGGCGTCGCGACCGCGATCGCGCCGCTCGTCGGCGGTGCGATCACGCAGTGGATCGGCTGGCGCTGGGTGTTCCTGCTCAACCTGCCGGTGTGCGTGCTGCTCGGCGTGGGCGCGCGCGTCGCGATCGACGAATCGCGCGATCCGCACGCGAAGCGCGTCGACGCCGTCGGCAGCCTGCTGTTCGGCGCGGCGCTCGCCTGCGGCATCGCCGCGCTGATCGGCGCGCCGTCGCACGGCTGGCTGTCGGCGGCGACGCTCGGCCGTTTCGCGCTCGCCGCCGCGCTGTTCGCGGGCTTCGTCGGCGCGGAGCGCTGGCAGGCGCGGCCGATGATCGACCTCGCGCTGTTCCGCGCGCCGCGCTTCGTCGGCGCGGTGCTCGCGATGTTCGGCTACGCGGCGTGCGCGCAGGTGATGATGACGTTCCTGCCGCTCTATCTGCAGAACGCGTTCGGCATGTCGGCGATCGACGCGGGGCTCGGCATGCTGCCGTTCGCGTTCGCGATGATCGTCGGGCCGTCGTTCGGCGCGATGCTGGCGGCGCGCGTGTCGCCGGGCGGCGTGCTGGCGGGCGGGCTTGCGCTGATCGGCGCCGGCAACCTGCTGACCGCGGCGCTGACGGCGAGCGGCGACTACCGGCTGGTCGCGCTCGGGATGTTCGTGACGGGCTGCGGCGCCGGCATCATGAACGGCGACACGCAGAAGGCGATCATGGCGTGCGTGCCGCCGCACCGCACCGGCATGGCGTCCGGGATCAGCACGACGACGCGGTTTTCCGCGATCGTGACGGCGGTGGGCGTGCTCGGCGCTGTCCTGGCCGCGCGCACGCACGCGCAGCTCGACCACCTGCTCGCGGCGACGCCGGGTTTGCGCGCGAGCGTCGATGCGCCGTTCATGTCGAGCCTGCTGGCCGGCGATCTCGCGCGGGCGCTCGCCCGCGTGCCGCCGCATGCGGCGCGCGTGCTCGGCGACGCCGCGCCGGCGGCGTTCGCGAGCGGGTTCGCGGATGCGCTGCTCGTGAGCGGGGGGCTGGCGCTCGTCGGGGCGCTCGTCGTGAAGACGTTGCTTGCGCAACCACGGCCGAGCGGCGTATCGGCGACGTGAAGCGGAAGCAGGCGGCGCGTGGTGAACGAACCGGGCAGGCCGTCGTCGGCAGGTCAATGCGGCTTCGTCGCGCCGCGATGCGCCCGCGCGGAATGCGCGACGGCGGCCGGCCGAGGCTGCCCGCAGCGCGCCTCGTGCCGTCGGCCGCTGCCGCGCGCCGGTTCGGGCAATCCCGCGGCGGGCGACCCCGCGGCGGGCGATCCTGCGGCGGACGACCCCGCGGCGGGCGATCCCGCGGCAGGCGATCCTGCGGCAGGCGATCCCGCGGTGGGCGATCCTGCGGCGGACGACCCCGCAGCGGGCGATCCCGTGGCAGGCGATCCTGCGGCAGGCGATCCTGCGGCAGGCGATCCCGCGGTGGGCGATCCTGCGGCGGACGACCCCGCGGCGGACGACCCCGCAGCGGGCGATCCCGTGGCAGGCGATCCCGCGGCAGGCGATCCCGCGGCAGGCGATCCCGCGGCAGGCGATCCCGCGGCGGGCGATCCCGCGGCGGGCGATCCCGCGACGGGCGACTCCGCGGCGGGCGATCCTGCGGCAGGCGATCCCGCAGCAGGCGTCGCCGCCTTTACCGCCGCACCGCCCGGACGCGCGGCGTCCGCGTCGAGCCAGCCGCGCGTCGCCTCGGCAATCAGCCCGCGCAGCCAGCGCACGCCATCGACGCACGGCCCGGCTTCGTTCCACGTCATCCGGTAGACGATGTCGGGCGGCTCCACCGGCAGCGCGACCACGCCGAGCGGCAGCAGCTTCACGTAGTGCCGCGCGAGCCGGACGGTGGTCGTCAGGATCAGGTCCGAGCGCACCAGCGCGTGCGCGGCGAGCTCGAAGTGCGGCAGCGTGACGGCGATCCG
Organism: Burkholderia stagnalis; assembly: GCF_039848545.1. NCBI lineage: Bacteria > Pseudomonadati > Pseudomonadota > Betaproteobacteria > Burkholderiales > Burkholderiaceae > Burkholderia > Burkholderia stagnalis. Next base: position 1,719,015 of record NZ_CP156686.1, on the reverse strand, counting down.
GCGCTGCAGGCCGACGCGTTCGAGCTGCCGGTCGATCGCGCCGGACGCCTCGAGCCATGACGGCGTCGGGCATAGCTGCGGCGCCTGCGCGTATTCGGCGGCGGTGATCCTGCCGCGCTTCGCGACCGGGTGCGTCGCGCACATCAGGCAGACCACGCGATCGTCGAACAGGTCGTCCTGGCGGAATCGCGACGTGCGCGCGGCGCGGTTGTCGATCACGATGTCGAGTTCGCCGTCGGCGAGCGCGCGTTCGGTGTCGAAGCCGTCCCCGAGCGGATGGAATTCGAGCGTCGCGTGCGGCGCGCGTGCGCGGAACAGCGCGACGAGCTTCGGCACGAACAGCACGTTCAGGTAGTCGGGGCAGCCGATCCGGTAGGCGCGCACCGACGTGCGCGCGTCGAAGGTCGGCTGCTGGATGCGGATGAAGTCGATCACGCGCAGCGCATTGCGCAGCGGGTCGATCAGCCGCGCGCCGAACTCGGTCGGCACCATCCCGTAGCGGCTGCGCACCAGCAGCGGATCGCCGAGCAGCGTGCGCAGCCGCTTCAGCGCGGCGCTCGTCGCCGGCTGCGACATGTTGAGCCGCACCGCCGCGCGCGACACGGTTCGCTCGGTCAGCAGCACCAGCAGGATCCGCATCAGGCGCGCATCGAGCACGTCCAGCACGTCGGCGGCGTCGTGCGGGTGTCCGGCGTCGCCTGCGTCGGGCGGGGCGGGCATGGCGGGCAGGCTTTCGGGCGAGGGTTATCCGAGCGTGCCCGCCAGCACGAAGCTAACCGTCGCGAACACGAGGATGTTGACCGGCAGGCCCCGGAAGTTGCCGACGCGCACCGTCCTCGCGCTCGGCGACGGGCGCGCGAAGTCGCAGAAGTTCAGCGCCAGCGTGCCGTAGATCGCGAGCCACAGCGCGCCGCCCGCGAACACCTGCAGCCGCGGGCTGAGCGCGGGGTCGCGCGCGGCGGCGTCGCCCCGATGCACTGCGTCGTCCGCCGCGAGCCCGAGGCCCGCGCGGTGAGTGGCTTCCAGTTGCACGCCGATGTCTCCTTCCATGTAGGGGCGCGGGCATGCCGCTTCTGTGCGCAGCTTCGGCCCGGGCGCCGTGGACGTTATGTGTCGGATTCCTTCGCGAGTATGTGTGGCGTCCGTGGCAATGGGAAATTAAATATTCGGGTGAGCGTCATTCGGGAAATGAATGGGGCGAGATCGTCGCGCGGGCGTGGTGCGGAACCTGCTGATCGGGGGGCGAAGTTCCTTCGACACGGGAGGTGTCATGCAACGTCAATCACTACGCAACGTATGGCGTGCGCTCGCCGTCGGCCTTCTGGTGGCCGGCGTCGCGGCAGGCACGGGATGCTCGAAGCGGAGCGACAGCGACTCGGGCTCGAGCGCATCGAGCGGCAGCATGGCGCCTTCGCCGTCCACCGTGCCGGGCACCGCGCCGGCCAGCAGCGCGGCGGGCGCGACGAGCGGCGGCATGGGGGCGCCGGGGGCCGCATCCGCGCCGGGCGCGAGCGGCGGCTAGCCGGTCAGTTCGACACGACACCGGGCGTCATCCGTCGCCCGGTGTCGTGTCGCGTGCGCAAAAATTTCAAAGGTCGTGCAGAAATCGAGCGCCGGCGCGGGCCGTCGACGGGCGCCGGGGCGTGTGCGATCAGGCGGCCAGTCGTCGCGGCACGCAGCTTGCGACCTCGTGGCCGTAACCGGCGAACGCCGGATCGACGAATGGAGGTCACGATGAGCGCGAGTCAGTGGCGGGCAGGGCGCCCGGGGCTGAAACGCCGCGCGGCGATGCGACCGGGCGCGGCGATTGCCGTCGCGGCCGTCGCGTTCCTCGTGGTCGTGCCCGGCGCGTCGGCCGCGGGCGACACGGGCGACGCGACCGACGCGGACGCATCTTCGCTGGTGGCGATGATCGGCACGGAGATTCACGACGCGACGATCACGACCAAGGCGAAGGCGGCAATGTTCGGCAGGGAGGATCTGTCGTCCGGCGACATCCACGTGACGACGCGGCACGGCGACGTGCTGCTGACCGGCAGTGTGCCCGACGAGCAGCAGCACATCGCGGCCGTCAGGATCGTGAAGCAGATCGACGGCGTGCAGCACGTGCGCGACGAACTCTCGATCCGCGCGAAGTGATCGCGGCGGACAGCGGTGCGCGCACCGCGCACTGCGCAATGTGGTCGGCCTGCTGCTGCACATGCGCCGATCGCGGATATGGCGCGCCGGCGTCGGCGTCGAAGGCGTCGGGCCGGCTGTCGCCGAAGCGTCAGGAGGTATCCGATGAGAACCGGCATCTGGACGTGCGCGGCGATCGCCGCCGCGCTGGGTGTGGCAGCGACCACGCCTGCACAAACGCCTGACGTGCCGCCCGCGTCGAACACGCGTGCGCCGCGCGGCGTGATCGAGCCGCCGGCCGTGCCCGACGACACGCAGATGTCCAAGCGTCCGCAAGGCATCGACGCGGAGTTCGTCGACAAGGCGGGGCTCGCCGGCAAGAGCGAGATGCAGGCGAGCCAGCTCGCGCTGGAGAAGGCGTCGTCGCCCGACGTGCGCGCGTTCGCGAAGCGGATGGTCGACGATCACGGCAAGGTGAGCGCGCGGCTGCGCGGGCTCGGCGTACGCAAGGGCCTGCCGGTGCAGACCGTGCAGATCGTCGATCCGGACGTCGAGGCGCTGCGCCGCCGTGCCGGCCGCGATTTCGACGTGGCGTACCTGGCCGTGGCCGGACCCGAAGCGCATCGCAAGGCGATCCGGGTGTTCGAGGACGAGGCGCGCAACGGCCACGACGCCGATCTGCGCGCCTTCGCGAACGACACGCTGCCGCTTCTCAGGCAGCACCTCGCGGCGGCGCAGGCGCTGGCGCGCAAGCTCGGTGCGCCAGGCGCGCCGTGATGTGCGCGCCGATGTGCCGATGTGTCGATGTGTCGATGTGCTGATGTGCTGATGTGCTGATGTGCCGATGTGCCGATGCGCCGATGCGCCGATGTGTCGATGTGTCGATGTGTCGATGTGTCGATGTGTCGATGTGTCGATGTGCCGGTGCGCCGATGTGCCGATGTGCCGATGTGCCGATGTGTCGATGCGCTGATGCGCTGATGCGCCGATGTGTCGATGTGTCGATGTGTCGATGTGCTGATGTGTCGATGTGCCGATCTGCCGATCTGCCGATGTGCCGATGTACCGATGTGCCGATGTGCCGATGTGCCGATGTGCCGATGTGCCGATGTGCCGATGTGCCGATGTGCCGATGTGCCGATGCGTCGATGTGCCGATGTACCGATGTACCGATGTACCGATGTGTCGATGCGCCGATGTGCCGATGTGCCGATGTGCCGATGCGTCGATGTGCCGATGTACCGATGTGTCGATGCGCCGAAGTGCCGAAGTGCCGAAGTGCCGAAGTGCCGATGCGCTGATGCGCTGATGCGCCTACGGGCCGACGCACCGACGCACCGGCGCACCGGCGCACCGGCGCACCGGCGCACCGACGACCCAACCCGCTGCTCACTCGCGCTCCGTGCCGCGCTCCGGGCCGTCCGGCGACGCCTCGTGCGGCGGCGCATCCATCTCCGAGTCGTAGTCGTCGTCCATGTTCCAGTCGGGCGCGCTGTCATCCGCGTGCGGCGGCAGGGCGGCCCACTGCGCATCGGCCGTCTCCGGCCAATGATCCTGGTCGAATCCCGGCGCATCGCGGATCCGCGCGGCCGGCACCGCCAGGCGCAGGCACCGTTGCCGCGTGTCGAGCGTGAACGCGCTCCACGGAATCGCGAGCAGCTTGTCGCCGATGCCGAGCGTGCCGCCGCTCGCCAGCACCGCATACGCGATGCGGCCCGAATGCACGTCGAGCATGATGTCCTTGATCCGGCCGACGTCGTCGCCGTCGGCTGCATAGACCCGGTCGCCCGTCAGCGTGCCGGCGGCCATCACGTCGGGGCCGGGGCCGCGCGCGGTGTCGCGCTCCTTGCGGATGATGCGGGTGCGGTCGGGGGCGGGTGTCTGCATGATCGTGCTCCTGATGGGGCGCGCACGCGGCCTGCACGGGGCGGCGTGCGCGCGGATGAGGGGCGGCCCGGCGCGTTTACTTCGGCTTCGGTTGCGACACGCGTTCGAGCGTGTTCGCGACTTCCTCGCGCGATGCGCCGTCTGCGCGCGTCGCGATATCGGCGAGCGTCAGCATGCCCACCAGCCGCCGGTCGTGATCGATCACCGGCATGCGGCGCAGCTGCGCGGCGGCCATGTATGCCTGGATTTCGTCGAGCGCATCGTCGTCGAAGCAGAATTCGAGCGGCCCCGATGCGACTTCGCGCACCCGCGTTTCGGGCGGCTTGCCGGTGGAGATCGCACGCACCGCGAGATCGCGGTCCGTCACCATGCCCACCAGCCGGTTGTGGTCGCACACCGGCAACGCGCCGATGTCGTAGCGCGCCATCAACTGCGCGGCATGGCGGATCGTGTCGGTCGGCGCCACGCGCACGACGTCCCGCGACATGATTTCGTCGACGCGATGCATGAGCGTCTCCTTGCAGTTCGGATGAAGTGAGCCGGCGCGCGCCGGCCGCGGCTACAGTCCGCCGTGCGGAATGCCGAGCGCGGTCAGCAGGCCGAGCACCAGCGCGCATTCGACCGCCGCCAGCGCGGTCACTTCGAGCGCGCCTTCCACTTCGCGCCATCGCGCGGGCTTGCGATTCGTCGCGGGCTTGGGATTCGTCTGAGACATTTTCTTCTCCTGCAGAGTCGGTGCATGGTCGGCCCCGGGCATGCCCGATGTGCCATGCGGCATGCCCTCGTCTCCGCAATGTGTATTCCCGAGCCTGCGTGTGCATGCGGTTTGGCGTTTGGCCGGAGTGCCGGAGCCTCGGAGCGCCGGTACGCCGGTACGCCGGTACGCCGATACGCCGATACGCCGATACGCCGGAGCCCCGGAGCCCCGGAGCCCCGGTGCAGCACGCGATCGCACAGCGAAACGCAGCATGCAAAATATGCCGCGGCCGGTGTAGCAATTGCACACCGGCCGAGCGGCACGCCGATTGCGAACCGGCGGCATGCGTAACGACATGAGGGGGCCCAGATGGAACAGGTGCTTGCGAGGTGGTTGCACCGGCCCGAGCCGACGATGCCCGATATCGATTCGGACGACCCCGATCCGCTCGACGACGACCTGCCGCCCGATCCGACCCGGCCGTACCGGTATCCGGAAGGCGATCGGCCCGGCCACCCGCCGCCGCGGCGCGAACCGCCCGGCGGCAAGCCGCCGGTGCATGCGGCGCGCGCGCCGCGTGCCGGCGCGATGACGTGCCGAGGCGGCTGACGATGAGCATCCGCGTGGTGCCGGGCCTGCGGCGCGAGATTGCCGAGACGCTCGGCCGCTACTTCGAGGCGCGCGGGGTGCCGTTTCATGTCGAGGAGCGGCCCGCCGGCGTGCTGCATGTCGGCTTTCGGGCCGACGGCCATCCGGCCGCGGTTACCGTGACGTTCGACGAGGACGCGTTCGCCGCGTTCGCGCACTGGGATATCGCGCAGCAGCGGCGCGCGCTGGCGCGACTCGAGACGGAATTCGCCGGGATGATGGCGCGGCGCAGCTCGACCGCCTGCGCGGGGGATTTCCATATCAACCGGTTCTGACCGGGCGCCCGCGCCGGCCGCGGGCCACCGCGCGCACGGCGCGTGCCGCGTAGCGCCGGTTGCGCGGGTCAGACTTGCCGCGCGGTTGTAAAAAGGACAGGGTCCGATGCGCCGCGCGGCGTGCGAACCCGCACCGCCCGTCGTTGTGCCGCACGGCGCGCGGATGGCGTGGAAGTTGCGTGCGAGTGGTGGGCCCGTATCACCGACCACCGAGGAGGTCCGCCGATGTCCATCACGCTGACGCTCCAGATGCGGCAGCATCTGGCACTCACGCCGAGGCTTCAGCAATCGCTGCGCCTGTTGCAGCTGTCGTCGCTCGAATTCCAGCAGGAACTGCGGCAGGCGCTCGATACCAATCCGTTTCTCGAGGATGGCCGTGCCGCCGACGAGGAAGCCGGCGTCGCGCCCCAGGCCGACGCCGAGGCCGATCGCGCCGAGCAGGCGCCCGGCGACATATCCGATGACATGCCCGACGAAGCACCGCCGTCGGACGGCGAACCCGCCTACACGGCCGAGCCGTCGGCGCGGGGCCCCGGCCGCCAGGACGACGACGGGCCGGGCACCGGCCCCGGCGAATGGACCGCGGCCGAGCCCTCGCTGCATGCGCAACTGCACGATGCGCTGCGGCTCCATCCGCTGAACCGGCGCGACCACGCGGCTGCGCATCTGCTGATCGACGCGCTCGACGACGACGGCTACCTGCGGCAGTCGCTGCCGGATCTCGTGCTCGCCGCCGACCCGGCGCTGCTGCTGAGCGAACGGGATCTCGCCGTCGCGCTGCGCCTCGTGCAGTCGCTCGACCGGCCCGGGATCGCCGCGCGTTCGCTGTCCGAGTGCCTGCTGCTGCAGCTCGACGCGATGCCGGCCGACACGCCGGCGCTCGACAGCGCGAAGGCGATCGCGCGCGAGCATCTCGAACGGCTCGCGCGGCGCGAGACGGCCGAGCTGCAGCGCCGGCTCGGCTGCGACGTGCACACGCTGCATGCCGCGTGCGCGCTCGTGCGCGGGCTCGACCCGCGCCCCGGCAATCACTACGGCAGTACACGCGGCGATTACGTCGTGCCGGACGTGATCGTGCGCCAGGTGCGCGACGAATGGGTCGTGACGACCAATCCGGCGGTGCTGCCGCGCGCCCGGCTGCACCAGCGCTATGCGGAACTGTTCGCGCGCTCGAGCGGCGAGCGCGATTCGCCGCTCGGCCGGCAGCTTCAGGAGGCGCGCTGGCTGATCCGCAACGCGCACAAGCGTTTCGATACGATCCAGCGCGTCGGTGCGTGCATCGTCGCGCGCCAGCGGGATTTCTTCCGCTACGGCGAGATCGCGCTGAAGCCGCTCGTGCTGCGCGACATCGCGGAGGAACTCGACCTGCACGAATCGACCGTGTCGCGCGCGACCGGCAACAAGTACATGGCGACGCCGTTCGGCACGTTCGAGTTCAAGCACTTCTTCCCGCGCCGGCTCGAAGCGGCCGGCCAGGGTTCCAGCTCGGCGGCCGCCGCGAAGGTGCTGATCCGCGACATGATCGCCGCGGAGCGGCCCGCCGATCCGCTGACGGACGTTGCGCTCACGCAGCGCCTCGCCGGCCGCGGCATCCTGCTCGCGCGCCGCACCGTGACCAAATACCGGCAGGCGATGAAGATTCCGCCCGCCGAGCTGCGGCGGCGCGCGCCGGCGTGACGGGAGCAGGGGGGCGCTTCCTTCATGCGTTTTCCGCATTTTCGGGGCCGGTTCGCGTCATCGCGACCGGCGCAGGCCCCGTCGTTTAATCAGGCGAAACAGTCTGTTCACAATACGTGACATGATCTTCGTCGAATAGCCGGGCATAATGTCGGAAATATTGTCAAATGCCGTCGATTCGACGCATATCTGCTGCCCCATGTCAAATCCCGTTTCTTTCCGATCCTTGCGCTGGCTGCCGGTCGTGGCCGTCGCATGGCTGCTCGCGGCCTGCTCGACCACGTCCGACGTCGCGTCGACGTCGAAGCCGAACGTCTACACCGTGTCGACCCGCACGGTCGGCATGTCGACCACCTGGGCGACCGCTCACGAGAAAGCCGTCGACGAAGCGACGAACTACTGCTCGCAGCGCGGCATGCGCGCGAGCATGAAGCGTGAATCGCTGTCCGCGGGCCGCGGCGTGAGCGCCAGCTCCGAGCTCGCATTCGAGTGCCATCCGACCTTAGAGACCACCGCCGACTCGCGCGGCTGAGCATTGCCGCCGGCGGCGCCGTATCAGGCGCCGCCGGCGCGTTCCGTCCCGCGCAGCGTCATGCGCCGGCCGTCTGCCCCTCGTACAGCTTCACGCACGCGGAGAAATCCAGCCCGCCCAGCCCCTGCTGGCTCATCGACTGATAGAGCTGCTGCGCGAGCGCGCCCATCCACACCGGCTGGCGCGCCTGCCGCGCGGCTTCGGTGGCGAGCCCGAGATCCTTCAGCATCAGGTTCGCGGCAAAGCCGCCCGTGTAGCCCCGCGCGGCGGGGGCCGCGGGCAGCACGCCCGGATACGGGTTGCAGCTGTCCGAGCTCCAGCAGCGGCCGGTCGACGTGTTGATGATGCCGGCCAGCACCCCGGGCTCGATGCCGAGCGCCGCGCCGAGCGCCATCGCTTCCGACACGCCCATCATCGAAATGCCGAGCAGCAGGTTGTTGCAGATCTTCGCGATCTGGCCCGTGCCGGTGCCGCCGCAGTGCACGACGTTCTTCCCCATGTCGAGCAGCACCGGGCGGATGCGCTCGAACAGCGCCGCATCCGCGCCGACCATGAAGGTCAGCGTGCCGGCCTGCGCGCCGGCGGTGCCGCCGGACACCGGCGCGTCGGCGAGCGGGTGGCCGCGCCGCGCGGCCGCATCGGCCACCGCGCGCACCGTGCCGGGATCGATCGTGCTGCAGTCGATCAGCGTCGCGCCGGCGCGTGCGCCCGCGAGCACGCCGTCGTCGTCGAGGTAGACGCCGCGCACGTGCTGCGCGGCCGGCAGCATCGTGATCACGACCGACGCGCGGGCCGCCGCGTCGCGCGGCGAGGCGGCGGCCGTCGCGCCCGCGCGCACGGCGGCCTCGACGGCGTGCGCGTCGAGGTCGAACACCGCCAGCGCGTGGCCGGCCTTGAGCAGGTTGGCGGCCATGGGGCCGCCCATGTTGCCGAGCCCGATGAATGCGATTTCCATGATCTGGTTCCTGGTGTCGACCGGAGTTGGCGCTTTAGCGGTTACTCCGGTCCTATGCATAGCCTTCAACGCAACGCGATCGTCGTATTGACGCCGCTGGCCGTCGTATCGTCGTCGAACCAGCGCGCGGTGACGGTTTTCGTCTGCGTGTAGAACTGCACGACCTGCTTGCCGTACGGGCCGAGATCGCCGAGCTTCGAGCCGCGCGAGCCGGTGAAGCTGAAGTAGGGCACCGGCACCGGGATCGGAATGTTGATGCCGACCTGACCGACGTCGATCTCGCTCTGGAACTTGCGCGCGGCCGCGCCGCTCTGCGTGAACAGGCCCACGCCGTTGCCCATCGGGTTGCGGTTGACGAGCGCGATCGCGTCGTCGAGCGTGTCGGCTTCGAGCACGACCACCACCGGCCCGAAGATTTCCTCGGTGTAGATCGACATGTCGGTCGAGACGCCGGAGAAGATCGTCGGGCCGACGAAGTTGCCGTTCTCGTAGCCGGGCACCTTCACGTCGCGGCCGTCGAGCACGAGCGTCGCGCCGGCCTTCACGCCTTCGTCGATCAGCCCCGCGATGCGCGCATGCGCGGCCTTCGACACAACCGGGCCGACGTCGGTGCCCGGCTCGTGGCCCGCGTTGACCTTCAATTGCTTCGCCTTCGCGACGAGGTCCGGCAGCCAGTCGCGCGCGGCGCCGACCAGCACGACGACCGACGTCGCCATGCAGCGCTGCCCGGCCGCGCCGAAGCCCGCGCCGACCAGCGCGTTGATCGTCTGCTCGCGATGCGCGTCGGGCAGCACCACCGCGTGGTTCTTCGCGCCCATCATCGACTGCACGCGCTTGCCGTGCTCGCTGCCGAGGTTGTAGACGTGCGTGCCGACGCGCGTCGAGCCGACGAACGAAATCGCCTTCACGTCCGGATGCGTGCACAGCCGGTCGACCACGACCTTGCCGCCGTGCACGACGTTCAGCACGCCCTTCGGCACGCCGGCCTCGATCGCGAGCTCGACGAGCTGCATCGTCGACAGCGGGTCCTGCTCGGACGGCTTCAGCACGAACGTGTTGCCGCACACGATCGCCATCGGGAACATCCACAGCGGGATCATGCCGGGGAAGTTGAACGGCGTGATGCCCGCGCACACGCCGATCGGCTGGCGCAGCGTGTAGGTATCGACGCCGCCCGCGACGTTCTCCGCGAACTCGCCGAGCTGCAGCGTGCCGATCGAGCACGCATGCTCGACCACTTCGAGGCCGCGGAAGATGTCGCCCTGCGCGTCGGGCAGCGTCTTGCCCTGTTCGGCCGTCAGCGTCTTCGCGATCCGTTCCAGGTTCTGGCGCACCAGGTCCTGGAACTTCAGCATGATGCGCATGCGCGCGCCGATCGGCGTCGTCTTCCAGGTCTGGAATGCACGCTGCGCGGACGCGATCGCGGCATCGACCTCGTCGACGCTCGCATACGGCACGCGGCCGATCACTTCCTGCGTCGCGGGGTTGACGATGTCGCCCCATTCGGCGCTTTGCGATTCGACGAACTGGCCGTCGATCAGCAGCCGGGCGGTGGGCAGGGCGAGGGTGGACTGGGGTACGGCAGCGTTCATGAACAATCTCCGAGACGAAACGTCGATCAAAGGCGAAAGCGGGGCCCGCGCTCGGCGCGAATGCGCGCCGGGCGGGGCGGGGAAAAACGGCAAGCGCGTCAGCCGCGCGGGTTGCGCATCAGCATCGTGCAGACCAGCGCGAACACGCCGAGCCCGACGAGGTACGCGATCACGTAGTGCGGCTGGCCGCCGCCGGCCTTGAGCAGCGACGTCGCGATCATCGGCGCGAAGCCGCCGCCGAGCACGCCGGCGAGCTGCACCGACAGCGAGATGCCGCTGTAGCGGATTTCCGCGGGGAACTGCTTCGCGAACAGCAGCGATTCCGGCGCATACAGGATCGGGAACACGACGCCGAGGCCGAGCACGATCGCCCACCACGCGAGCGCCGTCTGCTGCGTGCCGAGCAGCATGAAGAACGGCGCGACGAACGCGCACATCAGCACGAGGCCGAACGCGAACATGCGGCGCTGGCCGATGCGGTCGCTCAGGTGGCCGCACAGCGGCATCGTCACGAGCGACAGCACCGCGCCGGCCGTGATCGCATGCAGCATGTCGGCCTTCGGCAGCTTCAGCTGCTGGGTCGCATACGCGAGCGCGAAGGTGACGACCATGTAGAACCAGGTGTTCTCGGCGGCGCGCGCGCCGACGATCGTCAGCACCTCGCGCGGATGCCGGCGGATCGCCGCGATCACCGGCGATTTCTCGGCCTTGCCCTGGTGCTTCATCTTCTCGAAGTCCGGCGATTCCGGCACCTTCGCGCGGATGAACCAGCCGAGGCCGACGAGCGCGATGCTCGCGAGGAACGGGATGCGCCAGCCCCACGACAGCATGTCGGCCTCGGGCAGCGCCGCCACCGCGGCCATCGCGACCGACGACAGGATCAGGCCGAGGCCGACGCCCGTCTGCGGCAGGCTGCCGAACAGCCCCTTGCGGCCGTCCGGCGCATGCTCGACCGCCATCAGCACCGCGCCGCCCCATTCGCCGCCGACCGCCATCCCCTGCAGGAAGCGCATCGCGATCAGCAGCGCGGCGGCCCAGTAGCCGATGCTGTCGTACGACGGGATCAGGCCGATGATCATGCTCGGCACGCCCATCAGCAGCAGCGTGATCATCAGCATCGACTTGCGGCCGAGGCGGTCGCCGAAGTGGCCGAACACGATGCCGCCCATCGGCCGGCCGATGAAGCCGACCGCGAACGTGCCGAACGCGGCGAGCGTGCCGACGACGGGGTCGAGCGACGGGAAGAAGATGCGGTTGAACACGAGTGCGGCGGCGGTGCCGTACAGGAAGAAGTCGTACCACTCGATCGTCGTGCCGGCCATGCTGGCCCAGCCGGCCAGCAGGTAGTCCTTCGCGGTGCGGGCGGGCGCCGGGGCCGCCATCGCCGCATGTTCGTCAAGGGTGGATCGGGTCTGCATGGTGTCTCCTGAGTGTGCCGCGGCTCGTAGTCCGCAGGTCGTGGTCGAGTATAGTTATGCGCAGATTCATGGAGTACCGATAAAGAAACCGGTTGGATATGCAAATTTGCATATCGACGGCCGGCCCGGAGACCTTCCCACCCTGCCTTCCCGACGATGCGACACCTTCCCGAGCCGGTTTCCGGCAACCTGAACTGGGACGACCTGCGGTTCTTCCTCGAAGTCGCGCGCACGCAGCGTGCGAGCGGCGCCGCGAAGCGGCTCGGCGTCGACTACACGACCGTCGCCCGGCGCATCCGCGCGCTGGAGGAGGCGATGGGCACGCTGCTGTTCGACAAGTCGCGCTCGGGCGGCTTCACGTTGACCGCGGAAGGGCAGCGGCTGGTCGCCTACGCGGACGCGATGGAGACGACGGTGCAGTCGGCGTGCGACCAGGTCGCGAATACGGGGCATGCATTGTCCGGGCACGTGCGGATCGGGTCGACGGAAGGCTTCGGGTGTTTCTTCCTGGCGCCGCAGCTTGCGCAGTTCCGCGCCGCGCACCCGCATGTGACGGTGGACCTGCTGCCGGTGCCGCACTTCGTGAGCCTGCCCAAGCGCGAGGCCGACCTTGCGATCACGCTCGAGCGGCCCGAACGCGGGCCTTACGTGTGCACCAGGTTGTGCGATTACCAGTTGCGGCTGTATGCGACGCAGGCGTATCTGGCGAACCATGCGCCGATTGCGGGCGTCGGCGACCTTGCCGCGCACACGTTCATCAGCTACGTCGACGATCTGGCGTTCAGCAGCGAACTGCTGTACCTGGAGCGCGCGGTGCCCGGCGCGACGGCCGGGCTGCGGACGACGAGCGTGATCGCACAGTATTTCGCGGCGCTGCAGGGCGGCGGGCTCGCGATCCTGCCGTGCTTCATCGCCGCGCAGCAGCCGGCGCTCGTGCCGGTGCTGCCCGACGAGGTGGCCGTCACGCGGTGCTTCTGGCTGACCTGCCGGGAGGACTTGCGCAAGCTGCGGCGGGTGACGGCGCTGTGGGATTACCTGCGGGCGGCGGCGGACGCGAATCGGGCGTTGCTGGCGGGGGAGTCGGGGGAAATGCGGTTCGTCGGGGCGGCGGGTTAGGCTGGGTTGGGCGTCACTGCCCGAGCCACGCCGGTGCTGCATTGGCGTGCTAGGATCGACGCGATCCGACTCTCACCCGGTCTGCAATGACGACCCTGTACGAATTGCTTGGTGTGCCGGAGGATGCCACCGACGCCGAAATCAAGCGCGGCTACCGGCGCGCCGCGATGAAGGCGCATCCCGACCGCAACGTCGGGTGCGACGCCGCGCATGTGCGGTTCCAGGAGATCAACGAGGCTTACGCGATTCTCTCGGACCCCGCGCAACGCCGCGTGTACGACACCGTCTATGCCGAGGAGATGCGCCGCCACGCGCACCTGCACGAAGAAGAGGCGCGCAGGCAGGCCGAGCGCGACGCGCAATACGCGGAACGCGTGGCACTGGCGATGCGCTTCGCCGAGCAGGGGCACAACCGCGACGTCGTGTTCGGCGTGTTGCTCGGCCGCGATTGCGAAGCGCCGATCGCCGAACAGATTGCGAACAGCGTGGCCGCGCTGCATGCGTCGCGTCGGCAGGACGCCTCCCGGGGCGCGGCGCGCGACGAGCCGGCGAAACCGGCGGCATCGACCGAGGACGCACGCGAGCCGGAACCGGCGCCGGCGAACGCGCCGAAGGATGACCCCCGCCGCAGCGACGAACACGCGCACACGGACTTTTTCAGCGCGCTGTGGCACAGCGTGTTCGGGCTGCGTCAGTAGGCGTCGATGGGAGTCCGGCCCCATCTGCCATGCGCCGTGCCCGTCATGTCATATCTACCGAATTCCGCCTCAAGGATGTAACCAAACGTTGACGGCCGCGCGCGCCGCGAAACGTGTGCTTACAAGTCGCGGCGCGGTTGCCCGTCCATCGTGGGTACAGTGGTTCATGTTGTACCCAAAATGGGAGGCATCCATGCACGCAAATTCCATTATTTCCCGCGCCGCATTGGCGGCGGCAATCGCAGGCGGCGCATGGCTGACCGCCGGCACCGCGATTGCGCAGGAAGGCCCGGCCCGCGATCCGTACGGCTACGCGCAGCCGGTTCCGGTGGCCGACGTCGACATCACGATCGGCATGCATGGCGACCGCTATTGGGATGGCCGCCGATACTGGCGTCACGAAGAGTGGATGCGTCGTCACGAGCACGAGCACGATCCGTGGCGGCATGACGACGACCGGCGATTGCGGCCGCGTGACGACGAGCCGCGTCATGGATACTGATTCGAATCCGAACCGAAGGCTCGAGCCCGGCATGCGTGCCGGGCGGAGCCGTTGATTGCATCGGCGGCCGGCCGGGCGCCGCACGGCGCGGCAAAAGCCGCTCGCCGCATCGAAAACTTCACAAATCGACGATGGGCTTACCGCGTTGCTCCTTCGCAGTGCGCAACGATCCTGCCGATTGGTTTGACGCCGCGCGGCGCACATTCCCCGCCTCATCCCCGTCCCGTGCAACTCCCTATGCAATTCAGCATGCTGCGGACATCCGATTGGTGTTAAATGTACTGCGGCACGACGCCCGCACGGCGTCCGTCCGGCTGCGCCGAATCTCGGCGTAAACCCGGATCAAGAAAGCGGCGCGATTACACGATAACGAATCAGGCGCCCCAGGCGCGATCGAACACGGACGGGCGGTTTCACTTGGATACCTCACCGCAAAGCCCTCGCTACAGCCTTGGCCTCGCAGCCGAAGTGCTCGCATCCGAGCAGAGCGTGCTGCGCCTGATCACGCGCAACACGCCGCTGCCCGAACTGCTCGCGGAAGTGTGCCGGCGCGCCGAGGCGCTGCTCGGCGCGGGCGCGTCGTGCACGATCCTGCTGCTCGACGACGACGGCGTGCACATCCGCGTCGGCGCCGCGCCGTCGCTGCCGGCTCATTACAGCGCGGCGATCGACGGCGCGACGATCGGCCCCGTCGCCGGGTCGTGCGGCACCGCGATGTACGAGCGCCGCATGGTCGCGGTCGAGGACATCGCCACCGATCCGCTGTGGGAGGTCTACAAAGGCCTCGCGCTGCCGCTCGGCCTGCGCGCGTGCTGGTCGGTGCCGTTCCAGGACGAAGCGGGCGCGGTGCTCGGCGCGTTCGCGGTCTACCATCGCACGCCGCGCCGGCCGACCGACGAGGAAACGGCGCTGCTGCGCGACATCAGCAACAGCGTCGGGCTCGCGGTGCACCAGGATCGCATCGCGCGGCAGCTCGCGCGCAGCGAGGAGCATCACCGGCTCGTCGTCAACAGCCTGAACGAAGGCATCCTCGTCGTCGCGCGCGACGGCACCATCACCGCGAGCAACCCGAGCGCGAGCCGGATGCTGCGTGCGCAGGGCAGCCTCGTCGGCTGCCGGCTGTCGACCGTGATTTGGCGGGAGTTCCACGAGGACGGCACGCCGATCGCGCCGGACGACTGGCCGAGCCGGCGCGCGCTCGCGACCGGCGTGCCGTGGCTCGGCTATACGGTCGGCCTCGGCCTCGCCGACGGCGACGTGACGTGGGTGCGCGGCAATGCGGTGCCGATCGTCCGGCCGGGCGAGACGCAGGCCGATTCGGTGCTGGTGTCGTTCAACGACGTGGGCCCCGTGCGCGAGGCGCAGCAGCAGCTGCGCTACCTCGCCACGCGCGATGCGCTGACGGGCCTCTACAACCGCCGCTGGCTCGCGGACCGGATGCGCGAGCTGTTCGACGCGCGCGACGCGTCTACCGGCGCCGCGCGCGTCGCGATCCTGTTCATCGATCTCGACGGCTTCAAGAAGGTCAACGACACGGCCGGCCACGACGCGGGCGACGCGCTGCTGCGCAGCGTGGCCGAGCGGCTCGCGGCCTGCGTCGGCGAACGGCACGCGCTGACGCGCGTCGGCGGCGACGAGTTCGTGATCCTGGTCGACGACTACGACGCGCCGGACGATCTCGCGGCGCTCGCGCGGCGGGTGACCGATGCGATCGCGCGGCCGTTCGCGGTCGCGGACAACGAGTATTACCTCGGCGTGTCGATCGGCATCAGCCTCGCGCCGCGCGACGGCGACGATGCGGCGACGCTGATGCGCAACGCCGATTCCGCGATGTACGACGCGAAGCAGCGCGGGCGCAACTGTTTCACGTTCTTCACCGCGAAATTGAACCTGCGGCTGCAGCGCCGCTTCGCGATCGAGCAGTCGCTGCGCCGCGCGCTCGCGTCCAATGCGCTGCGGCTCGCGTACCAGCCCGTCGTCGACGGCCGCGACGGGCGCACGGTCGGCGCCGAGGCGTTGCTGCGCTGGACGAGCCCCGAGCTCGGGCCGCTGTCGCCGGCGGAATTCATCCCGGTCGCGGAAGACACGGGGCTCATCGTCGCGATCGGCCAGTGGGTGCTCGAAACCGCGTGCCGGCAGGCGGCCGAATGGCGCCGCACGATCGCGCCCGACCTGATGATGGCCGTCAACCTGTCGCCGCGGCAGTTCCACGAGGGGCTCGTCGAATCGGTCGGCCGCTGCCTCGAGCAGGCGGGGCTCGACCCGTCCGCGCTGGAGCTCGAGATCACCGAAGGCCTGCTGATGGTCGACACCGACACCGTGCTGCCGATGCTCAGGGCGCTCACGGCGATGAACGTGCGGATCTCGGTCGACGATTTCGGCACCGGCTATTCGTCGCTGTCCTACCTGAAGCGCTTTCCGCTGCACAACCTGAAGGTGGACCGCTCGTTCGTGTCGGGCGTGCCGGAGCACCGCGACGCGGTCGCGATCACGCAGGCCGTGGTCGCGATGGCGCATTCGCTCGGGATGACGGTCACGGCCGAAGGCGTCGAGACCGAGGCGCAGTCGTCGTTCCTGCGGCAGATCGGCTGCGACCAGCAGCAGGGCTACCTGTTCAGCCGTCCGCTGGAGCCGGCCGACTACGCGCGCCGGCTCGCCGCCGTGTCCTGACCCGCGCGGCGCACGCGCGGGCAGCGCGCAAGCCGCGCATCAGGCCGGCTGGCTGCCTGCCTGTTCCGCGCGCGCGGCCGCACCGATCACCACGCGGTTCTTGCCGTCGCGCTTCGCGCGGTACAGCGCGCGGTCCGCGGCCTCGATCAGCGACGTCATCGGCGTGTCGGCCGACGGCACGACGCCCGCGCCGCCGATGCTGATCGTCACGTAGCGGCCCGTCGACGAATGCGCGTGCTCCAGCTTCAGCGCCTCGATCGCGAGGCGCATCTTCTCGGCCAGCAGGCGCACGCCGCCCGGCGACGTGCCCGGCAGCACCACCGCGAATTCCTCGCCGCCGAAGCGCGCCGCGAGATCGCCGGGCCGGCCGAGACAGCGCTCGACGGTCGACGCGACCTGCTTGAGCACGTCGTCGCCCGACACGTGGCCGTACGTGTCGTTGTACAGCTTGAAGTTGTCGACGTCGATCATCAGCAGCGACAGCTCGGTGCGCTCGCGCGCGCCGCGCCGCCATTCGGCGCCCAGGTATTCGTCGAGATAGCGGCGGTTCGACAGCCCCGTGAGGCCGTCCGAGTGCGTGAGGCGCCGCAGCTCGAGGTTCGCTTCCAGCAGGTGCTGCTGCGACTGGCGCAGCGCGCGGTAGGCCTCGTCGCGCTGCAGCAGGTTCACGTACGAGCGCGAGTGGTAGCGGATCCGCGCGACCAGCTCGATGCGGTCCGGCAGCTTCACGAGGTAGTCGTTCGCGCCGGCGGCGAACGCGGCGCTCTTGATCATCGGTTCCTCTTTCGTCGACAGCACGATGATCGGCACGTCGCGGGTCGCCGGGTTCGCGCGGTACGCCTTCACGAGGCTCAGCCCGTCGATGCCGGGCATCACGAGATCCTGCAGGATCACGGTCGGCCGCGTCTCGATCGCCGCGGTCATCGCGTCGTCCGAGCGCGTGCAGTAATGGAAGTCGATGCGCTCTTCGTCGGCGAGCGCGCGCCGTATCGCCTCGGCGACGATCGTCTGGTCGTCGACGAGCAGCACCATCACCGGCACGTCGGTGGCCGGCGGGTTCTGCAGCGTCTTGCGCGCGGCCTCGAGCGCCGCGTCCGCGCCGTCCGCGGCGGGCATGTCGCCGTCGTCGCCGCAGCTTCGCGTGGTGTCACTAGTCATGTCGTCGATACCTGTTTCTGCCAGTACTGTCGTGTGGGGCGATGGGTTCAGATCCGGGCGAGCGCCGCCAGCTCGCCCGCGATGCGCTCGAGCGGCAGGATCGCGCGCGCGGCGCCGAGCGTCGCGGCCGCCTTCGGCATCCCGTAGACGGCGCTCGTCGCTTGGTCCTGCGCGATCGTATGGTAGCCCTTCATCCGCATCGCCTTCAGGCCGATCGCGCCGTCGCGGCCCATGCCGGTGAGCAGCACGCCGATCACGTCGCCGGGCCAGTGCTCGGTGACGCTGTTGAAGAATACGTCCACCGACGGCCGGTACGGCGTCTCGGCCGGATCGCGCGTATAGCCGAGCGTGCCGTCGCGCGCGAGGCGCAGGTGGTCGTTGGTCGCGGCGAGCAGCGCGACCGACGGCTGCGGCCGGTCGCCCTCGTGCGCGATGCGCACCGTGAGCGGCGTCTGGCCGTCGAGCCATTGCGCCATGCCGTCCGCGAATGCCTGGTCGACGTGCTGCACGATCACGATCGACGCGCCGAAATCGGCGGGCAGGCTGCCGAGGATCGTCGCGAGCGCGGTCGGGCCGCCGGCCGACGCGCCGATCGCGACGAGCGGCCCGCCGTCGCCGCGCGCGGCCGCGCCGGCCGGCCGCGCGCCGGACGCGGGCCGCTCGAGCAGGCGGCCGATCTGGTCGATCTTCGCGAGCAGCAGCTGCGTGGTGTCGCCGTTCGCGCCCTGGCCGAGGCGCGGCGTGTCGACCGCGTCGAGCGCGCCGGCGCCCATCGCCTCGTACACGCGCCACGCGTTCGCGCCGATGCTGCTCGTCACGATCAGGATCGCGCACGGCCGGCCTGACGCCATGATCCGCCGCGTCGCCTCGACGCCGTCGAACTTCGGCATGATCAGGTCCATCAGCACGACGTCCGGCGGCTGCGCGGCGCAGAATTCGACGGCCTGCGCGCCGTCGGTCGCGACCCACAGCACACGGTGATCGGCGCGCCGCGCGATCGCGCGGCGCATCGCCTCGACGGCAAGCGGGAGGTCGTTGACGATGCCGATGTTCACGGGCGGGCTTCTCCTATCAGGTCTCGGACTGCATCGAGCAGGGTTTCGTCGTGGAAGCTGCTTTTCGCGAGATAGTAGTCCGCGCCGGCGTCGAGCCCGCGGCGGCGATCCTCCTCGCGATCCTTGTACGACACGATCATCACCGGCAGCGCCTTCAGCACCGCGTCGCGCTTGATCAGCGTGACGAGCTCGATGCCGTCCATGCGCGGCATGTCGATGTCGGTCACGACGAGGTCGAACTCGCCGCCGCGCAGCGCGTTCCAGCCGTCCATCCCGTCGACGGCGACCGTCACCGCATAGCCGCGTTTTTCCAGCAGCTTGCGCTCCAGCTCCCGCACCGTCAACGAATCGTCGACCACCAGCACGTGCCGGCTGCGCGCGGCGGCGGCGCGCTGCGTGCGCTGCACGCGGTCGAGCTGGCCGCCGCGCACGAGCTTGTCGACCGAGCGCAGCAGATCCTCGACGTCGATGATCAGCACCGGTTCGCCATTGTCCATCAGCGCGGCCGCCGCGATGTCCTTGACCTTGCCGAGCCGGCGGTCAAGCGGCTGGATCACGAGCATGCATTCGCCGAGGAAGCGGTCGACCGCGATGCCGTAGGTTTCCGACTCGTCGCCGATCACGACGGTCGCGACGCTGTCGCGCGCCTCGTCCGGCGTGCGCGTGCCGAGCAGCTGGTGCGCGGTGACGAGCCCGACGGCCCGGCCGTCGAAGCGGAAGTGCTGCTGGCCTTCCAGCATGTCGATGTCGGCGCGCGCGAGTTCGAGCGTGCGGCGCACGTGCGCGAGCGGAATCGCATACGCCTCGCCGCCGACCTCGACGAGCAGGCTGCGCACGATCGACAGCGTGAGCGGCAGCTGCAGCACGAAGCGCGCGCCGCGGCCGGGCTCGGTGAAGATCCGCACGGTGCCGCGCACGGCCTTCACCATGTCGTGCACCGCGTCGAGGCCGACGCCGCGGCCGGACACGTCGGTCACGCGCTCGCGCATCGAGAAGCCGGGCAGCAGCAGGAAGTCGAGCAGCTCGTGATCGGACAGCCGCGCGGCGGTGTCCGCGTCGGCCAGCCGCCGCCGCACCACGGCGGTGCGCAGCGCGTCGAGGTCGATGCCGGCGCCGTCGTCGCTGACGGAAATCTGCAGCTGGCCGGCGCTGTGGCGGGCTTCGAGCGTCACGCGCGCGTCGGCCGGTTTGCCGGCCGCGACGCGCTGCTCGGGCGCCTCGACGCCGTGGTCGAGCGCGTTGCGCAGCAGGTGGCCGAGCGGCGCGTCGAGCATGTCGAGGATGTCGCGGTCGACCTGGGTCGATTCGCCGACGATCGAGAACTGCACGCGCTTGCCGAGCGAGCGCGCGAGATCACGCACGATGCGCGGATACGCGTGCGCGGCATCGCCGAACGGCCGCATCCGGCAGCGCAGCGCCTCGTCGTACAGCTGCTGCGCGAGATGGGTGCTGCGGCGGTCGAAGCGGTCGAGCTCGTCGATGCGCGCACCGAGCTGCAACTGCAGGTTGCCGAGCCCCTGCCGCACGTCGTTGAGCGCCGCCAGCGCGGCCGGATCGACGCGCTCCGCGAGCGTTTCGACGAGCACGTCGAGCGCGCGGGAGACGTCGCGCTGCATCCGCTTGATGCGCAGGATCGAGCCGGTGAACGGCTTGAGCCAGTGCGATTCGACCAGCGATTCGCCGGACAGGCTCAGCAGCCGGTCGAGCTGCTCGGCGCGCACGCGCAGCATCCGCTGCGGATCGTGGCGCGCTTCGGGCGGCGACGCGGATGGCGCGGCAGGGGGCGTGTCGGCGTCGGCGTGGGCGTGGGCGGGCGGCGGCGGGGCGGGCGCGCGCGGCGGTTCCGGTTCCGGTTCCGGTTCCGGCTCCGGCTCCGGCTCCGGCTCCGGTTCCGGTTCCGGCGCCACGGCGGGCGCTTCCGGCACCGGATGCGCTGCGGCCGCCGCCGCCGGCTCCGGCGCGGACAGCCGCGCGAGCAGCGCGTCGATGTCCGCGCGCGCGACCGCCGTCGCGGGATCGGTCTCGCCGACGCGCAGCAGCAAATCGACGCCGCGCAGCAATTCGTCGATGTGCGCGGGCGTCAGCGTCAGCATGCCGCGCTGCGCGGCGACGAAGCATTCCTCCATCGCGTGCGCGACGTCGACGCCGTCCGGCAGGTCGATGATGCGCGCCGCGCCCTTCAGCGAATGCGCGGCGCGCATGCACGCCTCGAGCGCGGCCGCATCGGCGGGCGCATGTTCGAGCGTGAGCAGGCCGCTCGCGAGCGCCTGCGCCTGGGTCTGCGCTTCCTCGCGGAACAGGTCGAGCAGCGGCGTGCGCGCCAGGTCGTCGTCGACGCTCATCGCAGGCTCCGGGCAAGCGAATCGAACACGCGCTCGGGGTCGAGCATGCCGATCGTCGTGTCGCGCCACGCGAGCAGGCCGCGCGTGTGCATCGCGGCCGCGTGGGTCAGCGTCGTCGGCACCGGCATCAGCGCGGACGCGGCGAACCGCACCACGCCTTCCACCTCGTCGACGGGCAGCGCGGCGGATTCGCCGCGATGCTCGACCACCAGCATCCGCGCGTATGCGCTGCGCGGCGCATGGCGGCCGGCGGCGTCCCGCTCGAGGCCCAGCAGCGCGCCGAGCGACGCGGCGATCGTCAGCGCGCCGCGCACGTTGACGAGCCCGAGCACCACGCCGTTGCGCCGGTGCGGCAGCGCATGGATCGGCCGCGGCCCGTCGATCTGGCGCAGCGCGGCGGCCGGCAGGCCGAGCCATTCGTCGGCGATGCGGAAGGCGAGGGTGGAGTGCAGGGCGTCCGCGTCGTCTTCGGTGTTCGCGTGCGACGCGTCGCGTGGGGTGCGCGCGGCATCGTCGAGATCGTCGTCGGCGAGCGGCCGGTCGAGCAGCGTCGCGGCGGCCTGTTCGAACACCGGGCAGTTCAGGCAGCGCGTGTGCGTCGCGAGCTGCGGGCACGAGCCGTCGCCGTGCGTGCCGATGCGGTTCCAGCAGTCGTCGACGTGCGGCGTCGGCGCGAACGTGTCACGAGCGGCGTGAACCATCGGCTCCTCCTCGGTCCTGCGTCGGGTCCGCCGGCGGCGTGCCGCGCAGCGCGCTCGCGCGTTGCGCCCGCGACATCAGCTGCCGCGCGCCGGCGGCGTCGCCGGCCGCGTCGCGCAGCGCGGCGAGATGCGTGAGCGCTTCGTAATGGTTCGGCTGCAGGTACAGCGTCTTGCGATAGAAATCCTGCGCATCGGCATCGAGGCCGCGCGCATCGGCGATCAGCCCGAGCAGGTAGAACGCGTCCGCGTCTGGCCCGTGCGCGAGCGTGAACGCGTGCGCGATGCGCTCGGCCTCGTCGAGCCGGCCGGTGTCGGCGAGCAGGTGCGCGCGATCGAGCGTCGATGCCGGCGTGTCGGGCGGCGTGACGTGCGCATCGGGCTGGCCGGGTGAGGCGGGCATGGCACGGGGCGGCCACGCGCCAGGCGCGGCGGCCCGCGACGCGGGCGCGGCCGGCGCACGCGCGACGGCGGGGCGCCGGGTCGGCTCGGGCAGCGCTGGCGTCCGCATGGCCGGGCCGGCCGCCTGCGGCCGCGCGGGGGGCTGCGGCGCGCTGCCCGGCGTCGCGACGGCCGCCGCACCGGCCGCGCCCGCCGGCGCGCGATGGAACGCAAACGCGAGCGGAATGCGCGCGGGCGCCAGCGCGTGGCGCATCATCAGCCCGGTCTCGGCCGGGCCGACGAAAATCGTGCCGCCGTCCGCGAGCTGCTGGTCGAGCAGCCGGATCGACTGGTCCTGCGCATCCCGGTTGAAATAGATCAGCACGTTGCGGCAGAAGATGAAGTCGTAGCGCGCGCCGGTATCGAGCGGCAGGTCGAACAGGCTCGCCCGCACGAACCGGACCGGCTCGCGCACGCGCGGGTCGAGCCGCCAGCCGCCGGCCGTCTCGCTGAAATGGCGGTCGCGGAATTCGAGCGGGTGGCCGCGAAACGAATTGCGGCCATAGACGCCTTCGCGGGCCCGTTCGATCGCGCGCGCGCTGATATCGATCGCGTCGATGCTAAAGCGCGCGGGGCCGATGCCGGCGTCGAGCAGCGCCATCGCGATCGAATAGGGCTCCTCGCCGGTCGAGCACGGCGCGCTCAGTACCCGCAGCACGCGCGCCGGCTCGCGCACGAGCCGTGCGTCGGCGAGCCGCGCGAGCGCGACGAACGCCTCGCGGTCGCGGAAGAACCAGGTTTCCGGCACCACCAGCGTTTCGATCAGCGCCTGCCGTTCGTCCGCCGACGTGTTCAGCAACTGCCAGTACGCGTCGATCGCGCCGTCGGCGCTGGCGGCATCCGGCGTCGACGGTTCGCCCAGCGCGACGCGCGCGCGTTCGGCGACGGCGCGCGCGAGCGCCTGGTGGCCGAGCGTGGCGGCGTCCATGCCGGTCTCGCGCATCAGCCATGCGTCGAAACGGGCGTCGTCGGCGTTCATCGCGGCCGTCATTGGGTGACCGCCCGCGGCAGCGCGGAGACCGCCTGCGGCAGCGGCTGCGCGGGCGGGAACAGCAGCGCGCGCGCATCGTCGTCGAGCATGCGCCGCACGTCGACCCACTGCACGAACCCCGACGCGTCGCCGGCAACCGGCCCGAGCCAGCGCGCGTGCGGCGTGGCGATCCCGCTGTCGGCGAACCGCGCGGGATCGATCCGGCACGTCTGCGTCGCGTGTTCGACGATCAGCCCGAGCATGCGTTCGGCGTTGTCGCCCGCGTCGGGTTGCGCATCGTGCCGGCGATAGCGCACGACGACGAGCCGCGTCGAGCGCAGCCGCCGCGCGGCGCGCCCGAGCGCGAGCTGCGCGACGTCGATCACCGGCACCGGCTCGCCGCGCTGGTCGATCGCGCCGGCGATCCACGGCGGCGCGCCGGGAATCGCCTTCACCGGCGCGAGCGCGCGCACTTCGACGATCTGCGCCGCATCGAGCGCATAGCGCTCGCCGTCGAGTTCGAAAAGAAGGAAGAGCATCGCGTGGTCCGGCGTCAGCCTTCGATCTTGAAGCGCGACACGCCGGTGCGCAGCTGGTTCGCGACGAGCGTCAGGTCGTCGATCGCCTGCGACGACTGGCGCAGCGATTCGGCCGTCTGCTGCGCGGCTTCCGACAGCTGCGACAGCGCCTGCGTGATCTGTTCCGCGCCGGTCGCCTGCGTCTGCATCCCTTCGTTGACCATCTGGAAGCGCGGCGCGAGCGTCTGCACCTCGGTGATGATCTGCGACAGCTGGCCGCCCACCTGCTGGATGTCGCGCATCCCGCGGCGCACTTCTTCCGAGAACTTGTCCATGCCCATCACGCCGGCCGACACGGCCGACTGGATCTCCTTCACCGTCTGCTCGATGTCGTAGGTCGCCACGGCGGTCTGATCGGCGAGCCGGCGGATCTCGGTCGCGACCACCGCGAAGCCGCGGCCGTATTCGCCGGCCTTCTCGGCCTCGATTGCCGCGTTCAGCGACAGCAGGTTGGTCTGGTCGGCCACCTTGGTGATCGTCGCGACGACCTGGTTGATGTTGACCGCTTTCTCATTGAGGATCGCGAGCTTCGCGTTCACCGAGCCGGCCGCCTCCATCACGCTGCGCATCATTTCCTCCATGTGCGTGAGCCCGCTCTGGCTCGCGCCGGCGAGCGCCGCCGACTGCTCGGCCACGCCCGCCACCTCGTTCATCGTGTGCAGCAGGTCGCGCGAGGTCGCGAGGATCTCGCGCGACGTCGCGCCGATCTCGGTGGTGGTGGCCGCGGTCTCGCTTGCGGTGGCCTGCTGCTCCTTCGACGTCGCGGCGATCTCGGCGACCGACGTCGTCACCTGCAGCGACGACTGCTGCGCCTGCGAGACGAGGCTGGCGAACTCCTCGGTCATCCGGTTGAAACCGTCCTGCAGCGTGCCGAATTCGTCGCGCCGGTTCAGCGCGAGGCGCTGCGTCAGGTTGCCGGTGCGCATCGCGTCGTGCACTTCGACGAGCCGCGTCATCGGCGCCGTGATCGCGCGATACAGCGCATAGCCGAGCCCGAGCGCGGCCAGCAGCACGACGCTCAGCGCCGTGGCGAGCGTCGCTTCCGCGCTGGTCACCGAGCCGCGGATCAGCCGCGCCGATTCGTCGGCCTGGTTGCGGTTCTCGACGACCAGCTTGTCGTTCGCGCGGATCAGCGCCTCCCATGCCGGGGCCAGGCGCGCGAAGGCGGCCCGCCCGGCCGTGCGGTCGTCGGGCGCGGCGCGGGCGGCGTCGTTCAGCAGCGGCAGGTACTGGTCGTATGCGGAACGGAAGGCGCGAAATTGCGCCTTGTCGTCGTCGCGGAACAGCGTGGTCTCGTACTGGCTCGCGGTCTGGTCGAGACGGCGCAGCGCGTCGGGCAGCCGGCCGAGATCCCGTTTCATGCCGTCGGCATCGTTGTCGACGAACAGCGCGCGCTCGACGATCGCGTAGGTCTCGTTGGACGTCGCGCGCAGCGCCATCGACAGATACTGGCCCGGCACGGAATCGCGCTGCAGGCTGTTGGCCTCGTCGTCGATCGCCGTCAAACGGGTGTATGAAATGGCGGCCATGGCCAGCATCAGCACGAAGATCGCGCCGAAGCTGAGCACGATGCGCGTGCCGAGCGTGTACCGGCCGCCGCGCAGCGGGGCGGGCAGGAGGGGGATGCCGGCGCGGGGCGTCGCAGTAGCCATGTCAGTCTCCCGGAGAGCGTGGGTCGTGGTTGGGTCCGGCGGAGCGGCATGCGGCATGAAACGGGGCGATCCCGGACCCCGCCGAACGGCCGGATGGCGCCGGTTCTGCCCGGTTGCCGACGCCCCGCATGCTGTCATGGGGCGCGTTCGCCGGCAATCGAATTTTCTGCGCATTGCGCCGCGCTTTTTTCATCCTATTAAAGATAGGTCAATGGGCCGCCGCCTGTCGAAAATCGCATGCCCGGCGACGCCGCCGGACGGGCGGCCGCGACGCATCGGCAGCGCGCCGCGATCGCGTGCGGATTCGAACGGCGATCGCAAATCTTTTGAAACCGGATTGAAAAGCGGGCGTGTGCGCGGCGACGGGCGGATATCGATTTTCCGGTCGGGCGCGCCGTGAAAAACGCTGGGTCGAAGCGCAGATTTACGCGGCGGTCGACGTGGTGTTCCGCGCGGCCGGAATGGCGCGGGGAAGCGCGATGGGGAAGCGGGGCGGGAGGGGCGGCGCGTCAGCCTGCGCCGACGCGCGCCGCGGTCACGGGTGAAGCAGGTTCAGGCAAACGCAACCAGGCTCGGGCGCGGCTCAGTGGCTGCGCGCATACCCCTGGATCAGCGCCCGCATCATGCCTTCGACCGTCGCTTCGCGCAGGTCCTGTTCCTGCTCGACGTCCTCGACGAGCGCGGCATAGGCGGTGGCGAGCGTCACGCGGTCGACTTCGTGTCGCTGTTCCATCAGCGTGACCATGCCGTCCTTCGCCAGGTGAGCGGAGAACGCGCGGCTGCCGATGGTCTCGAATACGTCAATCATGGCGGCTCTCCCGTGTGTTGCGGATGCCTTTCAGTGTAGTTGCTGCGCGGGGGCGCCGCCATGCGGGCGGGCGCCGGCAAGCCCGCCCGCGCCGATTCGTCCGACGAAAC
This sequence comes from Burkholderia stagnalis, assembly GCF_039848545.1. Taxonomy (NCBI): domain Bacteria; kingdom Pseudomonadati; phylum Pseudomonadota; class Betaproteobacteria; order Burkholderiales; family Burkholderiaceae; genus Burkholderia; species Burkholderia stagnalis. The sequence goes on along the minus strand of NZ_CP156686.1, from coordinate 1,692,418 downwards.
GGCGGCCCGTCATCGTGCGCGTCGAGGGCGCGACCGGGATGCCGGACGGGCTTCTGCGGTACGCTGATGCCGCCGATGGCCGCGAACCGCTGCGTCGTGCCGGCCGCGCGCCTGCTCCTTTCAGCCGGCGCGCGGCCGATGCCCGTGTTCGCGCTCCGTTACCGACGACTTGAAGAGAGGCTCATGACCGCCCGACTCACACCCGACATCGCGTCGAAATTCGCGTCGCTCGCGCTCGCGCACCTGACGCGCGAATACCCGAACCGGCTCACGCATTCGCTTGCCGGCCCGCAGGACATCCAGGGGCCGCGCGCGCTGCACCCGATCTTCTACGGCAGCTACGACTGGCATTCGTGCGTGCACGGCTACTGGCTCGTGCTGCATCTGCTCGAACGCTTCCCGTCGTTGCCGGAGGCGGCGCGCATCGTCGCGGTGGTCGACGCGCACGTCACCGACGCGAACGTCGCCGGCGAGCGCGCGTATCTCGCGCTGCCGCACAACAGCGGCTTCGAGCGGCCGTACGGCTGGGCCTGGCTGCTCGCGCTCGCGGCGCAGCTCGAGCGGCTTGCGCTGAAGGGCACGCTGCCGCAGGCCGCGCGCTGGGCGAAGACGCTCGCGCCGCTCACCGACCTGTTCGTCGCGCGCTTCGAGACCTTCCTGCCGAAGGCGACCTATCCGCTGCGCGTCGGCACGCATTTCAACACCGCGTTCGCGCTCGCGCTGGCCCTCGATTTCGCGCGGGAAACGCGGCGCGACGGGCTGGCCGCGCTGATCGCCGATACCGCGCGGCGCTGGCATCTGAATGACGCCGCGTGTCAGGCGTGGGAGCCGTCGGGCGATGAATTCCTGTCGCCCGCGCTGATGGAGGCCGAGCTGATGCGGCGCGTGCTGCCAGCCGCCGAATTCGACGGCTGGTTCGCGCGTTTCCTGCCCGATCTCGCGCGAGGCGAGCCCGCGACACTGTTCGAGCCGGCGACGGTGAGCGACCGCAGCGACGGCAAGATCGCGCATCTGGACGGGCTGAACCTGAGCCGTGCGTGGTGCCAGCGCTCGCTTGCCGGCGCGCTGCCGGAAGGCGATGCACGCCGCGCGAAACTGCTCGATGCGGCCGGCCGGCATCTGGACAGCGCGCTTGCGCATGTGGCGGGCGACTATATGGGCGAGCACTGGCTCGCGACGTTCGCGACGCTGGCGCTGGAGGCGTGACGCGCGAAACCCGTTGCCGGCACGGTCATGCGCGCCGGCGGCGGGATGCACCGCCCACCCGGCGAGTTCGATCAAACCGGGCGGCGCGTGGAGGTCGATGAAGGTCTCGCCGGCATCACTGATTTGCCTTTGCGCCGCGCGCAACACCACTTTCCATCCGCGGCGCCGCGCAACCGGGGCCGACTCGATACACTTCCACTCCGGTTTGACCCGGCCCGATGATGTGGCCCCGAGCATGGAGACAGGGAGAGAATGAAAACGAATGGCGCAGCCGTCGTCACGTACCGTGGCAACGCGATCGAGAATACGCACGTCGCCCACGCCGCGGTGGTGGATGCGCGCGGCAGGCTGCTGTACCGGCTGGGCGACCCGCGGCGCATGACGCTCGCGCGATCGGCGGCCAAGCCCGCGCAGGCGCTGGCCGTGCTCGAGACGGGCGGCCCCGACCGGTTCGGCTTCGACGAGGCGGACGTGGCGCTGATGTGCGCGTCGCACAGCAGCGAGGAGCGGCACATCGAGCGCACGCGCGCGATGCTCGCCAAGGTGCGCGTGCAGGAATCGGACCTCCGCTGCGGCGGGCATGCGCCGTTGTCCGACGCGGTGCTGCGGTCGTGGATCAAGCGCGATTTCAATCCGACCGGCGTATGCAGCAACTGCTCGGGCAAGCACGTCGGCATGCTGGCGGGCGCACAGGCGATCGGCGCCGCGATCGCCGACTACCATCTGCCGGCCCATCCGATGCAGGTGCAGGTGATGCGGGTCGTTGCCGAGGCGTGCGGCCTGCGCGACGACGAAGTCGAGTGGGGGATCGACGGCTGCAACCTGCCGACGCCGGCTTTCCCGCTCGATCGCCTGGCGCGCATCTATGCCGGGCTTGCCGATGGCGCGGATGCGGTGGAAGCCGGTGGCGACAGTGAGCACACCGACCGGGTTCGCGCGCTCGCGCGGCTCCATCACGCGATGACGCGCCATCCGGAGCTCGTCGCCGGCGACGGCCGCTATTGCACCGTGCTGATGCGGGCGTTCGGCGGGCAGGTGGTCGGCAAGGTCGGCGCGGATGCGTGCTACGGGATCGGCGTGCGCGCGTCCGAACAGACCCGGCGCCTCGGCGCCGTCGGCGCGCTGGGCATTTCGGTCAAGGTCGAGGACGGCAATACCGACGTGCTGTACATGCTCGTCAGCGAAATCCTCGAACGGCTGCGGATCGGCACGGCGGAGCAGCGCGGGCAACTGGCGGCGTTCCATCGGCCGCGGATGCTGAACACGCAAGGCGTCGAGGTCGGCCGCGCGACGTTCCCGTTCGAACTGCTGCCGGCCTGACCGGCCGCGCGCACAACCCGCCGCGCGGCGGATCGACGGCGCTCAGCGTCGGCCGCCGCGAATCTTCCGCAGTTCCGCTTCGGACAGCTCGCCGATATGGGCGAGGTGCTCCGCCAGGAAATCCCGCAGCACCCGAAGTTTCGCCGAGCTGCGCCGGTTCGCCAGATACGCCATGTAGATGAACTCGCCGGTCAGCTTGTTCTGCAGCCGATAGCGCGGCAGCACGACCTCGAGCTGGCCGCTCGCCAGCTTGTCCCGCACCAGCCAGATCTCGAACTCGGCGATGCCGAGCCCGGCGGTGGTCGCCTCGAGCAGCAGTTCCGAGTGGTCCGTGACCAGGTTGCCGGCCGGCAGCAGGCTGTGCCGCGCGTCGCCGTCGGTCAGTTCCCAGCGCGGGTCGCCTTCCGGGTGGACGTAGCGCAGGCAATTGTGATGCGCGAGCGCGCGCGGCTCGGCCGGGCGGCCGTGGCGATCGAGATACGCGGGCGCCGCGCACAGGATGCTGTCGTTGCGCGACAGCTTCTGCACGACCAGGTTGTCGAGGTAGTTCTCGCCTTCGTGGATGTCGAGATCGAAGCCGCCGGCGACGAGGTCATTGTGGTTGTCGGTCAGCCGGACATCGAGCTGGATCGTCGGGTAGCGCGCGAGAAACGGCGCGATCAGCGGCGCGAGATGGCGCCGGCCGAACGCCACCGGCGCGGTGAGCTTGAGCGGCCCGCTCGGCCGCGCGTTCAGCTCGGCGACGACGCGCAGCGTGTCGTCGAGATCCGCGATCAGCGTGACGGCCCGTTCGAGATAGATGGCGCCCGCTTCGGTCAGCGTCACGCTGTGCGTGGAGCGGTGCAGCAGCGGCACGCCGAGCGCATCCTCGATCGCCGACACCTTGCGCGCGACGGTGGACGTCGACACGTGCATTTCCTTCGCGACGGCAGAAAAACTCCCCGTTTCGACGACCCGCACGAACGCGCGCATCGCGCCCAGGTGATCGACGCCCACTTCTCTCGGCCGCTTGCTCATCCGTTCCTCGCTGTTGCATCCGACGCAAAACCGCTTTCGATAATAAAGAAAGGAGCATGTTTTTGCAAAGGCATAGAATGCGAACGCGCTGCGCGGGCGGCAGGCCGGCGAAGACCGGTTCCGCAACGCGACGCATGCACCGAGGGCCCTTCTGACGCCGGCCGGCCCGGCGTCACGATACACATCCGAGACACATCTGGAGAGACACGATGGCAGGCAGCGATTTCCGCGTCGAGACCGATCTTTTAGGCAAACGAAATATTCCGGCGAGCGCGTACTACGGCGTCCATACGCTGCGCGCGAAAGAGAACTTCGATATTTCAGGCCGCAGCATCGCGTCGTTCCCGTACCTGATCATCGCGCTGGCGGCCGTGAAGGAAGCGGCCGCCGACGCCAACTGCGAACTCGGGCTGCTGCCGCAGTCGTACCGGGACGCGATCGCGGCCGCCTGCGTCGAGATCCGCGAAGGCCATCTGCACGACCAGTTCGTCGTCGACATCATCCAGGGCGGCGCGGGCACGTCGACCAACATGAACGCGAACGAGGTGATCTGCAATCGCGCGCTGGAGCTCATGGGCCATGCGCGCGGCGAGTATGCGTACCTGCACCCGAACGAGCACGTCAATCTCGCGCAGAGCACCAACGACGTCTATCCGACCGCGATCCGGGTCGCGACCTGCTTCGCGATCGAGCACCTGCTCGAGGCGATGGTCCGGCTGCGCGACGCGTTCGGCGAAAAGGCCGAGGCCTTCGCGGGCATGCTGAAGCTCGGCCGCACGCAGCTGCAGGACGCGGTGCCGATGACGCTCGGCCAGGAATTCTCCACCTACGCGGTGATGCTGACGGAAGACATCGCGCGCCTGCAGGAGGCGAGCGCGCTGATCCGCGAGATCAACCTGGGCGCGACCGCGATCGGCACGGGCATCACCGCGCATCCGGATTACGCGTCCAAGGCGCTCGCGGCGCTGCGCCGCATCACCGGCCTCGACCTGAGCACGGCGCCGAACCTGATCGAGGCGACGCAGGATTGCGGCGCATTCGTGCAGATCTCGGGCGTGCTCAAGCGGATCGCGGTGAAGCTGTCGAAGACCTGCAACGACTTGCGGCTGCTGTCGAGCGGCCCGCGTGCCGGCTTCGGCGAGATCAACCTGCCGCCGATGCAGGCCGGCTCGTCGATCATGCCCGGCAAGGTGAATCCGGTGATTCCGGAGGTGGTCAACCAGGTCGCGTTCGAAGTGTTCGGCAACGACCTGACGGTGACCTTCGCCGCCGAGGCCGGCCAGCTTCAGCTCAACGCATTCGAGCCGGTGATCGCGAGCGCGCTGTTCCGCAGCTTCGGCCACCTGACGGCCGCGTGCACGACGCTCGCCGACAAATGCGTGAAGGGCATCACCGCGAACCCCGAGCGCCTGCGCGACACGATGGAGCGCTCGGTCGCGCTCGCCACCGCGCTCAATCCGTACATCGGCTACAAGAGCGCGACGTCGGTGGCCGCCGAGGCGCACGCAAGCGGCAAGACCATCCGCGAGATCGTGCTCGGCCGCGCGCTGATGACCGAGGCGCAGCTCGACGAGGCGCTGCGGCCCGAAGCGCTGGTCCAGCCGCGCGTCTACTGAATGCGGCGCCCCTGAGCCCGCGGCCGCGCCGCCACCGGCGCGCGGCACATCCAATCACATCGGAGACACCTCATGAAGCACGCCAGCGAGCGCCCGGCCGACACGGCCGGCGGCGCCGATCCTCGTCACCCGCATCACGCCGACCGGGACGCGCTGTTCGCGTCGCACGAAACCGGCTATGCGAAGCAACTGAAACCCAGGCACGTGCAGATGATCGCGATGGGCGGCGCGATCGGCACGGGGCTGTTCCTCGGCGCCGGCGGCCGCCTGCAGCACGCCGGGCCCGCGCTGGCGCTCGTGTACCTCGTGTGCGGCGTGTTCGCCTTCCTGATCATGCGCGCGCTCGGCGAGCTCGTGATGCACCGCCCGACCAGCGGCAGCTTCGTGTCGTACGCGCGGGAGTTCATGGGCGAGCGGGCGTCGTTCGTCGCCGGCTGGATGTACTACCTGAACTGGGCGACCACCGGCATCGTCGACATCACCGCGGTCGCGATCTACATGAAGTACTGGGCCGTGTTCTCGGACGTGCCGCAATGGGTGTTCGCGCTCGGCGCGCTCGCGATCGTGTCGACGATGAACATGATCGGCGTGAAGGTGTTCGGCGAGATGGAGTTCTGGTTCTCGCTCGTCAAGGTGGGCGCGCTGAGCGTGTTCCTGCTGGTCGGCAGCCTGTTCCTCGCGAGCGGCCATCCGGTCGGCGGGCACATGCCGGGGCTGCACCTGATCGCCGAAAGCGGCGGGATCTTTCCGCACGGCGTGCTGCCCGCGGTGCTGATCGTGCAGGGCGTCGTGTTCGCGTATGCGAGCATCGAGCTCGTCGGGGTCGCGGCCGGCGAAACCGCCGATGCGCGCAAGGTGTTGCCGAAGGCGATCAACAGCGTGATGTGGCGCATCGCGCTGTTCTACGTGGGCTCGGTGCTGCTGCTGATCACGCTGCTGCCCTGGACCGCGTACAGCGCGCACGAAAGCCCGTTCGTGACCTTCTTCGGCAAGCTGGGCGTGCCGTACGTCGGCACCGTGATGAACGTCGTGGTGCTCACGGCGGCGCTGTCGAGCCTGAATTCCGGGCTGTATTCGACGGGGCGCGTGCTGCGTTCGCTGGCGATGGGCGGCTCCGCGCCGCGCTTCATGGCGCGCATGAACGCGCGCGGCGTGCCGTACGGCGGGATCCTGATCACGGTCGCGATCAACGCGATCGGCGTGCCGCTGAACTACCTCGTGCCGGCGCAGGCGTTCGAGATCGTGCTGAACATGGCGTCGCTCGGCATCATCGCGACGTGGGGCTTCATCGTGATGTGCCAGATCCTGTTCCGCCGCAAGGTCGCGCGCGGCGAGCTGAACGACGTCGCGTTCCGGATGCCCGGCGCGCCGTTCACGTCCTGGCTCACGCTCGCGTTCCTGCTCGGCGTGCTGGTATTGATGGCGTTCGACTATCCGGGCGGCACGTGGACCATCGCGACGATTCCGCTCATCGCGCTCGCGCTGACGGTCGGCTGGGTGCTCGTGAAGCTCGGCGATGCGCGGGCGCGGGCACGGGCCGCCGGGAGCGGTGGCCTCGCGGAGCGCCCGAACAACGCGTGACGCCGGGCTGCCCGCGCCGGGCGCGTGTTTGCTTCGCGGCTAGTTCAGCCCGGCACGCGCGTCGAGCCAGCGGCTGAAGTCGCCGATCATGTCGTCGGTCAGTGCGTGCCCGGCCGGGTACAGCCGCGTGTCGTGCGCGACGCCGAGCGCGGCGAGCTTCGCGTCGGCGGTTTCGGCCCAGGATACGGGCAGCTTGTCGTCGAGGCGGCCGTGCACGATCAGCGCATGCAGCGAGCGGAGCGCGTCGCGCGGCGCGATCAGCGGATCGATCTCGGGCAGGATGCGCCCGCACAGCACCGCGAACGCGGCGACGTCGGCGGGTGAGGTCAGGCCGACGCTCGCGCTCATGATGCCGCCCTGGCTGAAGCCGGCGATCACGGTCGGCAACGCGGCCGCGCCGTCGTGCGAGTGGAATGCGCGCACCATCGCCAGCAGCTTCGCGCGGCTCGCTTCCGCTTGCTGCGCGTCGATTTCCGGGCCGCGCGGGCCGAACCGCACCGGAAACCATGCGTGCTGCCCGGGGCCGAACGTGAGCGGGCCGCGCACGAAGGCGATCTCGATACGCGGATCGATCGCGTCGGCGACATTCAGCAGGTTGGTTTCGTTGCCGCCCACGCCATGCAGCAGCAGGAGCCGGGCGATCGGCCGCGGCGTCGCCGGGCGCAGGCGGTAGGCGAGGCCCGATGCGGGTTCGTCGGTCAGGGGCAGGACGTCGGTCATGGCGGGGGATGTCGGGAGCGGGGAGAAGGCTACAGTCTAGGGTGTTCCGTTTGGGGGATATAGCGATTGGCTGAGTTTGATTGTTTCCTGACGAGAGGCAATATTCGATGCGCAGGCCGTTGCTTACCGTGCCGGCGCACGCGGTTCGGAAGGCGTTGACTCGGGCATCCCTGCTAGAATATCTACAAATTGTAGATACAAAAGGGGGCGTAGATGGATATCGCCAAGATCTTCAAGCACGGCGGGTCACAGGCCGTGCGGCTTCCGAAGGATTTCCGCTTCGAGACCGCCGAGGTTCGCATCCGGCGGCACGGCGCCGCGGTGATCCTGGAGCCCATCCCTCAGGATTGGACATGGTTGACGCCGCTGATCGGTCCGGTCGACGCCGATTTCGAGGCCGCGGCCACCACGCAACCGGGCGAGCAGGATCGCCCCGGACTGGATCTGTTCGAATGAAATACCTGCTGGATGCCAACGCGATCATCGCCATCCTCAAGGGCGAGCCCGCGATGCTGGCGCGCTTGCGCACCCATCAGCCCGCCGATTTCGGACTGCCGTCGATCGTTGCGCACGAACTCTATTACGGTGCATACAAAAGTCAGCGGGCGGCCGCGAATCTGGCGCGCGTCGAGGCGCTGCAGTTCGAGGTGGTCGCGTTCGATGCGGAGGACGCGCAGCATGCAGGCGAGATCCGCGCACAGCTCGCGGCCGCCGGCACGCCGATTGGCCCTTATGACGTGCTGATCGCCGGGCAGGCGCGTGCCCGGCAGTTGGTGCTCATCACACACAACGTGCGCGAGTTCGTGCGAGTCGCCGGCCTGCAGGTCGAAGACTGGCACGCGGCGGCGCCGTAATGCGCGCGCTCGCAATTCAATAGAAAAATTCCGATTGAGCCGGATTCATTCGGCAATAATGCGCAAACGTTTTACATTGTGACGACGCATTATCCGAATGCGCGCATCATCAAAAATAATTCGCGCGCAGCAAACGTCTCATGCATCGCTCGGTCTGCACGAAAAGCCTTCCGCAGCGAGGCTGGGCCAGCAGTTAACGGCATCCGCTCAAAGAACTTTAGAATTATCGTCAGACAATTAATCATTCCGATTTTCAAAATAATCGTTTGATTAAGGTTCATCGGACCGTCATAAAGCATCCCCGATAATTCGGCGCTCGACATTCTTTCAATGAGAACGCGCGAGCGGTTGACGCCGGATCGCTACGGGGAGTTGTACACATGACCATCCGTCATCGCATTACGTTGCTTGTCGTCCTGACGTTTCTCGCCCTGTCGGCGATCGGCGTCTATGCCGTGGTCCAGACGCGCAAGAGCGCGTCCGAGGTGCGGCAGGTCACGCAGGGGATCGTGCCGAGCGCGCTCGCGTCCGCCGATCTCGTATCCGACGTGAAAAACATCCAGATCGCGACGATGACGCTGATCTACGCGCCGGACGCGAACACCGCCGCGCAGGCGCGCGACGAGCTGAAGGCGAAGCAGGCGGCGCTGCGCGCGGCGCTCGACGCGCAGGCGAAGTCGGCCGCGGGCCACGCGCAGGAAGGGCTCGTGTCGCAGGCGAAGGACAGCGCGACGAACTACTTCTCGGCGATCGACGACACCGTGAAGATGAAGGCCGACGGCAAGACCGAGATGGCCCAGGCGTTCCTGTTCGCGAACGTCGCGCAGTATCGCGACGAGCTCGAGAGCATCGTCGACACGCTGCGCGTCGAGAAGAACCGCCAGAAGGACGACGCGATCCGCGCGCTGAACGGAATGCTGGCCACGACGGCGACCGCGATCGCGGGCGTCGCCGGCACCGTGATCGTGCTGCTGACCGCGCTCGGCTTCGTGCTGTACCGCCAGATCACGCGCCCGCTGAGCCGGATGCAGACGATGATGAGCGAGATCGCGACGAGCCAGGATTTCACGCGCCGCGTGCCGGTGGGCCGCATGGACGAGATCGGCCATTCGATCGTCGCGTTCAACGGGATGATCGAGAAGATCCAGGAGAACGCCGCGCAGCTCAAGCAGAAGACCGCCGACATCCAGGCGATGCTGCAGAACATGCCGCAGGGCATCCTGACCGTCGTCGGCGGCGGGGTCGTGCATGCGGAATACTCGGCCTACCTCGAGACGATCTTCGAGACGCAGGACATCGCCGGGCGCGACATGATGGCGCTGGTGTTCGACGATTCGAACCTCGGCTCCGATGTGCGCGCGCAGGTCGACGCCGCCGTGCATGCGTGCCTCGGCGAGGACAGCATGAACTTCGAATTCAACGCGCACCTGCTCGTCAACGAAGTCGCGAAGCGCATGCCGGACTGCCGCGAGAAGTGGCTCGACCTGAGCTGGTCGGCGATCACCGACGAGACCGACACGATCGTGCGCCTGATGCTGTGCGTGCGCGACGTGACCGAGCTGCGCGCGCTGACCGCGCAGGCCGGCGAGCAGCAGCGCCGGCTCGAGATGATCGGCGAGATCCTGTCGATCAGCCAGGACAAGTTCCACCAGTTCGTGAACAGCGCGAAGGGCTTCCTCAGCGAAAACGAACGGATGATCCGCCAGCACGAGCGCGCGGACCATTCGATCATCGCGGCGCTGTTCCGCAACATGCATACGATCAAGGGCAATGCGCGCACGTACAGCCTGCAGCACCTGACCAACATCGTCCACGAGGCGGAACAGGCGTACGACGCGCTGCGCCGCGCGGACGCGGGCCCCGAGTGGAACCGCGACGCGCTGATGGACGATCTCGCGCGGGTGCGCGACGCGGTCGAGCACTACGCGACGATCAGTACCGAGACGCTCGGCCGCAACGGCGACGCCGCGCCGCACGCGCACGGCCACTACCTGATGGTCGAGCGCGCGCACATCAGCGAGAGCCTGCGCATGCTCGACGGCGCCGACCCCGCGAATGCGGCCGACTGGCACGCCGCGCGCGACGCGGTGCGCCGCATGCTGAGCGTGCTCGGCACCGAAGGCATCGGCGACGTGCTCGGCGGCGTGATCGAATCGCTGCCGTCGCTCGCGGCGGAACTCGGCAAGGCGGCGCCCGCCGTGCGGATCGACAGCCACGGCCACCGCGTGCGCAGCGAGATCGGCGGCACGCTGAAGAACGTGTTCATGCACCTGCTGCGCAACGCGATCGACCACGGCATCGAATCGCCGGACGAGCGCCGCGCGGCCGGCAAGGCGGCGGTCGGCACGATCGACCTCGCGGTCGGCGTCGACGGCGGCAGGCTGCAGTTCGTGCTGAGCGACGACGGCCGCGGCCTCGCGCTCGACCGGATTCGCGGCATCGCGCGCGAACGCGGCTGGCTCGATGCGGATACCGAGCACGCGCTGACCGACGAAGCGGTCGCCGAGCTGATCTTCCGGCCGGGCTTCTCGACCGCGCACGCGGTGACCGAGGTGTCGGGGCGCGGCGTCGGGATGGACGCGGTGCGCAGCTTCCTGAAGCGCGAAGGCGGCGACATCCGGCTGAGCTTTGCCGACGACCGGCGCGGGGCGGCCTATCGCGCGTTCCGCACGATCGTGTCGCTGCCGGACACATTCGCGGTGGACGGCGCCGGCATCGACGCGTCGGCCGATCGCGCGCGCGTGCGCGCCGGCATGGCGGACGCCGACGCAGCGGAGTGATCGTGCAGGCATGGATGCTTATCGGCGCCGCGCTGGCCGGCGCCCTCGTGGCGGGGATCGTCGCGGCGATCGTGTTCCGGATGCAGCGCGCGCGGCTCGTCGCGCGGATGGCCGCCGATGCGGATGCATTGCGCGATGCGCTCGAGCTTGCGCAGACGCGCGCCGGCGAGATCGACGCGGCACACCGCGAGCAGGCCGATGCCTGGGCGGAAAAGGAAGCCGGGTTCGCCGAATCGCTCGCGCGGCAGGCGGCCGAGGCCGACGCGCAGCGCGACGCACGGCAGGCGGCGCTCGCGCAGAAAGGCGCGCTCACGCAGCAGGCCGAGAAGATCGTGCACGAGGCGGCGCGCCTGCGCGGCCTCGCCGGCACGTTCGAGCGCTGGCACGAGCAGATGACGTCGCTGACCACGCAGAACCAGGACATGCGCGCGAAGAACCTGGAGCTGTCCGCGATCGTCGCGCACGTGTCGATCGTGTCGCTGAACGCGTCGATCGAGGCCGCGCGCGCCGGCACGGCCGGCCGCGGCTTCTCGATCGTCGCGAGCGAGGTGCGCGGGCTCGCCGCACGCTCGCAGGAACTGTCGAACAGCTATCGCGACAGCCTGAACCGCAACGATCTCGTGACGGCGGCGACGTTCCAGGACATCCAGGCGGGCGGCAAGATGATCACCGCCGCGCTCGCGACCGTCGAGACGCTGGCCGGGCAGCTGCATGCGCGGCTGGAAGGGGCGGCGGCGTGATCGGCGCGCAGGCGAAGGCGAGCTTCGAGCGGATCTTCTTCGACGCGGCGCATACGCGGCTGGCGTCCGGCGGCGGCGCGTGCGACATCGCGCCGGCCACGGGCGAGCCGCAGGTCGAGCGCCGCCCGCGCTCGAAGCCGGCCGCGCAGGTCGCCGTGCTGACGATCTCCGCGCTGCATTTCCGGCTGCTGCTCGCGCTGCGCTTCAGCGACGACGACGCGACGCGCCGCTACTTCGCCGGCGCCGCGCAACTGCCGCTGCAGGAAGCGTTCATGGAAGTCGCGAACCTGTGCTGCGGCGCGATGAACCAGGCGCTGACCGCGTATTTCCCGGATCTCGGCATGTCGACGCCGTACCTGCTGACCGACGCGAGCATGGGCTACTTCGCCGCGCTCAACCCCGATCACGTTGCCGCGTTCGACGTGACGCTCGACGACGGCGTGCGGATCGGCGCGACGCTGTGCGTGTGCGCGAACGCGCCGTTCGATTTCCACGCGCCGGAAGCGGCGGCGGTGGATACCGGCGGCGAACTCGAACTGTTTTGACTGCTTTGACCGCACCGGTCGACGAAACCGAACCCAAGGAATCCGCGCCATGACCGAAGGCAAACCCGTCAGCAAGGTGCTCGTGCTCGACGAAAGCCGCGCGCACGCGGACGCGATCAAGCGCTTCTGCGACGACCACAACCTGATCGGCCTGACGGTGCGCCGCAACCGGCTGCTGCAGGTGCTGCGCTCGAACATCGATCTCGGCGCGATCCTGCTCGCCGAGGATTACGGCGGCTCGTCGGCAGAGAGCGCGATCGTCGCGACGCAGATCGACGCGCTGCGCCCGGAGCTGCCGATCATCCTGCGCCGCGATGCGCACGCGTCGCGCGACGGCCTGCCGGACGCGCTCGCGCGCGTCGCGTGCGCGACCTACGTCGCCGACGACATGACGCCGCTGCGGCGCGTGATCGACGAATTCATCTTCAGCCGCGACTATCCGAACGCGCTCGTGCGCGGCATCGCGGAGATCACCGAGGCGCGGCTCGACGGCCTGTTTCCGGGCATGACGATCCGCTGCGACACGCCGTGCATCGTGCGCGACCAGATCATCTTCGGCGAGGTGTTCAGCCTGATCGCGCTGGAGAGCGCGTGGTGCCGCGGCTACATGATGCTGCAGACGAGCGAGCAGCCGCTGCTCGACAGGCTCGGCGGCGTGCGCGTCGACGGCCGCACGCCGGATTTCCGCGACGTGAACGGCGTGCTCGGCGAGCTGACCAACCTCGTGTGGGGCGCGTTCAAGAACCGCTACCTCGGCGACGCGGAGGCGCTCGCGCGCCATCAGGCGGAAGTGCCGCTGCTCGTCAATCACAAGCAGAAATTCATCTCGTTCGGCGGCGACTGCCCGCAGCTCTGCTTCAAGTACTGGATGACCGATCCGGCAACGGGGCAGGCGGTGTGCATCGACCAGCGTTTCGTGTTCAGCCTGAGCTGGTCGCCGGAGGATTTTCGTGAATCGGTGCAGGACGTCGGCCCGATGGTCGAGTCCGGCGAACTCGAATTGTTTTAGGCATTCAAGCAAGAGAAGGGGAAACTCGCATGGCAAAGATTCTGGTGGTGGACGATTCGGGCACGGTGCGCGACGAAGTCGCGGGCTTCCTGCGCAATCACGGGCTGGATGTCGCGACGGCGGTGGACGGCAAGGACGGGCTCGCGAAGCTGAAGGCGACGCCCGGCATCCGGCTCGTGATCAGCGACGTCAACATGCCGAACATGGATGGCCTGACGATGGTCGAGAAGATTCGCGGCGAGCTCGCGAACGCGGCGGTCAACGTCGTGATGCTGACCACGGAAAGCAGCCCGGCGATGAAGGAGCGCGGCAAGGCGGCCGGCGTGAAGGGCTGGATCGTGAAGCCGTTCAAGGGCGATGCGGTGGTGGAGGCGCTGAAGAAGCTGGCGGGGTGACGGCGCGTAGCTGCTGCGCCGAAGCGGCAGCCTCCACCGGGGCCCCCGATTGGACTATATTGATCCGTTACCGAACCGCGATCGATTTCAATCAGGTGGACCCATCATGGAAGCGAATCCCTCTTCGTCGGACCCCATCCTGCTGCGCGAAGCCCACGACGGCGTCGTCACGCTGCGGCTGAACCGGCCCCGGCAATTCAACGCGTTGTCCGAGGCGATGCTCGCGAGCCTGCACGACGCATTCGAATCGCTCGCCGCCGATCCGCACGTGCGCTGCGTCGTGCTCGCGGCCGAGGGCAAGGCGTTCTGCGCGGGCCACGACCTGCGCGAGATGCGCGGCAAGCCCGACCTCGACTACTACCGCGCGCTGTTCGCGCAATGCAGCCGCGTGATGCTCGCGATGCGCGCGTTGCCGGTGCCCGTGATCGCGCGCGTGCACGGCATCGCGACGGCCGCGGGCTGCCAGCTCGTCGCCGCATGCGATCTCGCGATCGCGGCCGACACGGCACGCTTCGCGGTGTCCGGCATCAACGTGGGGCTGTTCTGCTCGACGCCGGCCGTCGCGCTGAGCCGCAACGTGACGGCGAAGCGCGCGTTCGACATGCTCGTGACGGGGCGCTTCGTCGATGCGCCGACGGCCGCCGCATGGGGCCTCGTAAATGAATCGGTGCCGGAAGATGCGCTCGATGCGGCCGTTGCGCGCAAGGTCGCGGAGATCGTCGCGAAGAGCCCGGCCGCGGTGCGCTACGGCAAGACGATGTTCTACCGGCAGCGCGAGATGACGCTCGACGACGCGTATGCGTACGCGGGCGACGTGATGGCGCGCAACATGATGGAAGAGGATGCGGGCGAAGGCATCGACGCGTTCCTCGAGAAACGCGCGCCGCGCTGGCGCAGCTGACGCGCGCGGCGCATGAAGCGGGCCGTCGCGGCGCTGCGTAGCGCTGCGACAGCCGACGTCCGACTTACCGCCCGTAGCTGCCGGTGCGCAGCGGCGCCGCCGACGCGCCCGGCGGCACGACCACGACCGGCACGCGCGGTGCAACCGCGCACATCAGCTCGTAGCCGATCGTGCCGCTCGCTTCGGCGACGTCATCGACCTTCACCTGGTCGCCCCACAGCTCGACGTGCGAGCCGATGCCGGCATGCGGACAGGGCGTGAGGTCGACGGTCAGCATGTCCATCGACACGCGGCCGACGACGCGCGTCCGCACGCCGTCCACCGCGATCGGCGTGCCGGCCGGCGCGTGGCGCGGGTAGCCGTCCGCATAGCCGCACGCGACCACGCCGACGCGCATCGGCTGCTCGACCGTGAAGCGGCGGCCGTAGCCGACGGTTTCCTGCGGCGTGAGCGTCTGCACGCCGATCAGCTTGCTGGTCAGCGTCATCGAAGGCAGCAGCGGCGTGTCGGCGATGTGCCGCGCTGCGCCGGTCGGCGATGCGCCGTACAGGATCGTGCCGGGGCGCACCCAGTCGCGGTGCGCGCGCGGGTGCCACAGCACGGCGGCCGAGTTCGACACCGAGCGCTCGCCCGGGATGCCGGCCGCCGCCGCGTCGAACTGGTCGAGCTGCCAGTCGATCTCGCCCTCGTCGGCGTTCGCGAAGTGCGTCATCAGCGTGATCCTGCCGATCGACGGCGCGCCCGCCGCGCGCTCCCACGCGGCGCGGAACGCGGCCGGGCGGAAACCGAGCCGGTTCATGCCGGAATTCATCTTGAGCTGGATGTCGATCGGCCGCCGCGGCTTCGCGGCGATCAGCAGGTCGAGCTGTTCGTCGCAGTGGACGGTCACCGTGAGCTCGTGGCGCTCGGCCAGCTCGACGTCGGCCGGCTCGAAGATCCCTTCGAGCAGCAGCACGGGCTTGTCCCAGCCGAGCGCGCGCACGCGCACCGCTTCGTCGAGATCGAGCAGCGCGATGCCGTCGGCCGGCGCGAGGCCCGGATAGATCCGCTCGATGCCGTGGCCGTACGCGTTGGCCTTGACGACGGCCCACACGCGCGACTGCGCGGCGGTGCGGCGGATGAATTCGAGGTTGTGGCGGACGGCGTCGGGACGAATATGGGCGACGATGGGACGGGGCATGGCGTGGGCTCGGGGCGGAGGTCGATCGAAGCGCAGCGCCGCGATGGCGTGCCGCGCGGGAGAGCAGGTCTGGCGTCGGAGCGCATCCGGCCAGTGTCGAGCGCTATGGTATTGGGGAATGACCAGTTTTAATTAACGTATTTGTCGGCAATTTGGTGGAAGTTTTTGCGGCGCATGGCCGGTGACGCAGGGCCGGCGGCCGTCCGGCAGAGTCCCCCGTCTAGAAAACCGGTGCGCGATCGCGGCGGCGCGATGCTAAGCTCTCGGCGATCTTGTCATTGAACGATGTAAACAAAAGGAGGAGGCTTAGATGACGACGTCCCAGCTGTGCCTGTTCATCGTGGCGGTGCTGCCGTTCCCGCTGACGATGCTCGCGAAGGCGAACAAGGGCTACGACAACCACGCGCCGCGCGACTACCTCGCGAAGCTCGAAGGCTGGCGCGCCCGCGCGGCGGCCGCGCACCACAATGGATGGGAGGCGCTCGCGCTGTTCACGGCCGGCCTCGTCATTGCATGGCAGTCGGGCGCGAACGCGCATCGCGTCGACCAGCTCGCGATCGCGTTCGTCGTGATCCGCGTGGTGTACTCGCTGCTGTATCTGCTGAACTGGGCCGCGCTGCGCTCGCTCACCTGGTTTGCCGGCATGGCCTGCGTCGTCGGGTTGTTCTTCGCCGCGCCGTGAGCGCGCGAGGCCGGCGGCAGGGCGGTATCGCCCGCGCCGGCTTCCTTCATTGGCGGGCCGGTCGCGCGTTATGCGCCGCCCGCGTTTCTCGCATGCGCATCATTGGATGCGGGCGCAACCATCGTGGCGGCGACCGGCGTCGCCGCCGCTTCCTGTCGCAGGAATGCGACGAGCGGATCGAGCAGCCGATGCCGCGTGGACGGATTGCGCCGCAGCACGAAGCGCCATGACGCGGCGCGCTCCAGGCCCCGCACGAGCGGCACGAGGCGCCCGCTGCGCAATTCCGGCTCGATGAGCGGCGCGCGGCCGAGCGCGATGCCCGCGCCGCCGACGGCGGCGCCGATCACCTGGCTGAAGCTGCTGTAACGGACGATTTTCGTCTCGAAGTCGCCCGGCAGGCCGAACTCCGCCGACCAGTTGCGCCAGTCGATCTCGGGGCTGTTCTCGTGCATTTCCTGCAGCAGCCGGCAACGGCACACGGCCCCCGACGCGAACGGATACAGCTCGGGGCTGCACACCGGAAACACGCTCTCCTGCAACAGCACGTCGTCGTCGGCCGTCAGCCGGTGCGCCGGCACGTGCACGATCGCCAGATCGACGCTGCCGCGTGCGAAATCGGGCTCGTCGTCGAGCACGACCGCATGCAGCGGCGTTTCGGGATGAAGGGATGAAAATTCCGCGAGGCGGCGCGCAAGCCACATTGACGAAAACGGCGCGTTGGCGGACACCGTCAACCGGTGCGCGGTGCCGCGAATCTCCGCGCAGGCGTCGGTGAGGCGCGACAGCGCGTCGCTGACGGCCGGCAGCAGGCGCGCGCCGGCCGGCGTGAGGCCAATGCCGCCGAGCCCCGTGCTGCGTTCGAGCAGCCGCGCGCCGAGCGCTTCCTCGAGCGCGCGGATCTGGTGGCTGACCGCGCTGGTCGACACGTTCAGCTCGGCCGCCGCGCGTGCGAAACCGCCGAGGCGGACGGCCGCTTCGAAGGCACGCAGTGCGCCAAGGGGAGGGAGGTGCTGCGACATGCGGGGTATTGTAGTTGACTCAATACCCCTTGAAAAATCATCTTTTGCCGCGCGGCGACGGCGCGCGTAGCCTCTGTCCGGTCAAGAAAAACCGTAACGAAAACCGACCGGAGGGCACGCATGTATTTCGATGGACGACTGTGGGCGATGATGGCGGGGGTGCGCTGGCGGGTGGCCGCGGCGGTCGCGCTCGGGCTCGTGGCGATGGGTGTCGGCATCCTCCGTTTCGTCTTTCTCGGGCGCATGCTGGCGCTCGTCTTCAACGGCGCGCCGGTGCGCAGCATCGCCGGGGCCGCTGCGGCGACGGCGGCCTGCGTGCTGCTGCGCGCATGGCTCGATCATCGCCGCACGGTGCTGGCGCAGCACACGGCCGGGCAGGTGCAGGCCCGGCTGCGCGCACGGCTGTTCGACCGGATCGCCGCGCTCGGCCCCGCGTGGTTCAGCGGCGAACGCACGGGCGGCGTGATGCTCGCCGTCGTCGACGGCGTCGAGCAGCTGCAGACCTTCTTCGGCGTTTACCTGCCGCAGCTCGTGATCGCCGCGTGCGCACCCGTGATGATCTTCGCGGTGCTCGCATGGTGGGACGTGCCGACGGCCGCGATCCTGCTGGCCGGTGCGCTCGTCACGCTCGCGCTGCCGCAGCTCGTGCATCGCGCCGACCGGCGCGCGGCGCTCGCACGCTCGGCAGCGTTCAACGCGTTCGGCGAGGAGTTCCTCGACGCGGTGCAGGGCCTGCCGACGCTGAAGGCGTTCGGGCAGGGCGCCGCGTTCGGCGAGAAGCTGGCGCGCAAGGCGCGCGCGCTGTCCGACAGCACCTTCTGGGTGCTCGCGCTCGGCCTGCTGACGCGCTTCTTCACCGATCTCGGCACGGGGCTCGGCGCGGCCGCGGCCATCGCGGTCGGCGCATGGCGCGTGCGGCACGGCGACATGAGCCTCGAGGCGCTGCTGATCGTGCTGATGGCGGGCAGCGAAATCTTCCGGCCGCTGCGCGACCTGCGCAGCGTCCTGCATCAGGGCATGATCGGCCAGTCGGCGGCGAACGCGATCCACGCGCTGCTCGACGCGCCCGGCACGGCACCCGCCGCCGCGCCGCGCGTGACGGGCCTGCGGCCGGAGCTCGTCTTCGACGGCGTGCGCTTCGCCTATCCGGGGCGGCGCGCGGATGCGCACGCGGCGCTGAGCTTCGCCGTGCGCGAAGGCGAGACCGTCGCGATCGTCGGCCCGAGCGGCGCGGGCAAGTCGACCATCGTGCGGCTGCTGCTGCGTCAGCACGATGCGCAGGGCGGCGCGATCCGCATCGGCGGCCACGACGTGCGCGCGCTCGACCCCGACCAGGTGCGCGAGATGATCGCGGTCGTCGCGCAGGATGCGACGCTGTTCGACGGTAGCGTCGCCGACAACCTGCGGCTCGGCCGGCCCGATGCGAGCGACGCTGACATGATCGCGGCCGCGCGCGCCGCCAACGCGCACGATTTCATCATGGCGCTGCCCGACGGCTACGCGACGCGCATCGGCGAGCGCGGGCTGATGCTGTCGGGCGGCCAGCGCCAGCGCATCGCGATCGCCCGCGCGCTGCTGCGCGACGCGCCGATCCTGCTGCTCGACGAGGCGCTGTCGTCCGTCGATGCGGAAAACGAGGCGCTGATCCAGCAGGCGCTCGATCGGCTCACGCGCGGCCGCACGACGCTCGTGCTCGCGCATCGGCTGTCGAGCGTGATCGGCGCCGACCGCATCCTGGTGCTCGACCAGGGGCAGGTGGTCGACACGGGCACGCACGCGGCGCTGATCGCGCGCGATGGCCCTTATCGCCGGCTGATGGGGCCGCAGCTCGAAGCGGCGGCCGACGCCGTCGGCGCGGCGGCGACGGCCGGCGCCGCCGCGCGCGCATCGGCGGGCCCGCAGGTCCGGCCGCTGGACGACGATGCCGCGACGATCGGCTGGCCGGAAACGCTGCGGACGCTGCTGCGCTTCGTGCGCCCGTGGAAGGGCAAGGTCGCGCTGACCGTGCTGTGCGGAATCGGCCGGGTGCTCGGGTTCATCGGCGTCGGCGTGATCGGGGCGCGGGTGGTCGGGGCCGTGTCGGCGGGGCAGCCGAGCGCGGCGCTCGTCGCGGCGCTGCTGGCCGTCGCGCCGCTCGCCGCCGTGCTGCACTGGCTCGAATCGTGGCTCGCGCACGACATGGCCTACCGGCTGCTCGCGGAGATGCGCATCGCGCTGTTCGCGACGCTCGAACGCCTCGCGCCGGCCGGGCTGCTGCGCCGCCGTTCCGGCGACCTGGTCGCGCTGGCGACGCAGGACGTGGAGACCGTCGAGTATTTCTATGCGCACACGCTCGCGCCGGCCTTCGTCGCGCTGCTCGTGCCGGCCGGCGTGCTGGCGCTGCTCGCGTCGGTGGCGTGGCCGCTTGCGCTCGTGCTGCTGCCGTTCCTGCTGTGGGCCGGGCTCGCGCCGGTGCTGGCGCGTCGCGACGTCGACCGCCTCGGCAGCCGTGCGCGCGACGCGCTCGGCCAGCTCGGCGCGCACCTGACCGAAACGATTCAGGGGCTTGCGGAGCTCACCGCGTTCCAGGCGCTCGCCCGCCGCAGGGAGGCGTTCGTGGCCGAGGTCGACGCGTACGGCAAGCAGCGCGCGAAGCTGCTCGACGATCTGTCGGCGCAAAGCGCCGCGCTCGAAATCGCGAGCGGGCTCGGCGGGCTGGCCGTCGCGGCGCTCGGTGCGCTGCTGTGCGCGCACGGCGGGTTCCCGCGCGAAGCGTTGCCGCTGCTGGTACTGGTCGCGGTGGCCGCGTTCATGCCGGTGGCCGAGATCGGCCAGGTCGCGCGCCAGCTCGCCGACACGATCGCGTCGACGCGGCGGCTGCGCGCGCTCGAGAAGGAACCGGTGACGGTCGTCGACGGCACGCAGGCGATGCCCGGCCATCCGACGGTGCGCTTCGAGGAAACGCGCTTCACGTATCCGGGCCGCGGCGTGCCCGCGATCGACCGGGTGAGCTTCGACGTGCCGCCCGGCAGCACGGTTGCGCTGGTGGGCCCGTCGGGTGCAGGCAAATCGACGGTGGCGAGCCTGCTGCTGCGCTTCTGGGATCCGCAGCACGGGCGCGTGACGCTCGGCGGCGTCGACTTGCGCGACTTGAGGCTGGACGATCTGCGGCAGCACATCGCGCTCGTCGCGCAGGATACCTATCTGTTCAACGACACGCTCGAGGCCAACATCCGGTTCGCCGCGAACGATGCATCGGCAGCGGACGTGCAGCGCGCGATCGACCACGCGGCGCTCGGCGAGTTCGTCGCGCGGCTGCCGGACGGGCTCGCGACGCGCGTCGGCGAGCGCGGCGTGCAGCTGTCGGGCGGCCAGCGCCAGCGCGTGGCGATCGCCCGCGCATTCCTGAAGGATGCGCCGGTGCTGATTCTCGACGAGGCGACTTCGCACCTCGACACGATCAGCGAGCAGCAGATTCGCGCGGCGCTGGAGGGCCTGATGGCGCAGCGGACGTCGATCATCATTGCGCACAGGCTGTCGACTGTCCGGAACGCGGACCTGATCCTCGTCATCGAGCACGGCAAGGTCGTCGAGGCCGGCCGCCACGCGGAATTGATGGCGCGGCAGGGCGCGTATGCCCGCCTCGTCGCGCATCAGGCGAGCGGGATCGCGGCCTGATCGAAACACCATGGGGGCGCCGCCGGCCGGCGTCCTCGCTTCACCCGTGCGCGCGCCCGCGCGGCGTGCTCCCGCCCGGCCCACTCCCGCCGGGCCACTCCCGCCCGGCCCGCCCCCGGGCGCCTTTCTCCCGCCATACCGCCCATTCCTCCGATCAACCCGGTTCGGGTTTGTCTCGATGCATTTGCCTGTTGCACATTTTTTTGTTGTCGTAGTATCGGCGTTGACAACACATGTTGCACTACGTTCTAATTCGACATCGCATGTTGCGGTGCGGCTTGCTGTTCGTCGCTTCACCCGGCCGGGGTGCCGGGCCCATCGCCAATCAATGCGGAGAAATGCCGTGAGTCGCCGTTCCTTCCTGAAAACTGCCGTGTTCGTCGCGATGCTCGGCGCGGGCCTCGCCCATGCCGACACGAAAACGCTCGTCGTGGGCACCGACACGTCGTTCATGCCGTTCGAATTCAAGCAGGGCGACAAGTACGTCGGCTTCGATCTCGACCTGTGGGCGGAGATCGCGAAGGACCAGGGCTGGAAATACACGATCCAGCCGATGGATTTCGCGGGCCTGATCCCGGCGCTGCAGACGCAGAACATCGACGTCGCGCTGTCGGGGATGACGATCAAGGAAGAGCGGAGGAAGGCGATCGACTTCTCCGCGCCGTACTACGACAGCGGCCTCGCGGCGATGGTGCAGACGGACAACACGGCGATCAAGTCGATCGACGACCTGAACGGCAAGGTGATCGCCGCGAAGACGGGCACCGCGACGATCGACTGGATCAAGGCGCACCTGAAGCCGAAGGAGCTCCGCCAGTTCCCGAACATCGACCAGGCGTACCTCGCGCTCGAGGCCGGCCGCGTCGACGCTGCCATGCACGACACGCCGAACGTGCTGTTCTTCGTGAACAACGAAGGCAAGGGCAAGGTGAAGGTCGCGGGCCAGCCGGTGAGCGGCGACAAGTACGGGATCGGCTTCCCGAAGGGCAGCCCGCTCGTGCCGAAGGTCAACGCGTCGCTCGTGAAGATCAAGTCCGACGGCCGCTACGCGCAGATCTACAAGAAATGGTTCGGCGCCGAGCCGCCGAAGATGTGAGCGTGACGGCGCACGGTGGCGCGGCCCTCGGGCCGCGCCGGTCTTGAATCGAATGGGGAGCGGCAAGTGAATTTCGATTGGTCAGCGATCTGGGCGGCGCTGCCGGACCTGATGGAAGGGGTCCGGCTGACGGTGTTCATCGCGTTGTTCGGGTTATTGGGCGGCTTCGTCGTGGGGATGGTCGCGGGCATGTTCCGCGCGTACGGGCCGAAGTTCATGAACGTGCTCGCGCAGGTGTACATCGAGCTGATCCGCGGCACGCCGATCGTCGTGCAGGTGATGTTCCTGTATTTCGCGCTGCCGCTGCTCGCGCACATCCGCATCGACGGGCTGACGGCCGCGATCATCGCGATCACCGTGAATTCCGGCGCGTATCTCGCGGAAGTGGTGCGCGGCGCGCTGCTGTCGATCCCGAAGGGATTGACGGAAGCGGGGCTCGCGATGGGGCTGTCGATGCCGCGCGTGCTGCTGAAGGTGGTCGGGCCGCTGGCGTTCCGGCGGCTGATTCCGCCGCTCGGCAACCAGTGCATCGTGAGCCTGAAGGATACGTCGCTGTTCATCGTGATCGGCGTCGGCGAGCTGACGCGCAAAGGGCAGGAAATCATCGCCGGCAATTTCCAGGCGGTCGAGATCTGGACTGCGGTGGCGGCCATCTACCTGATGCTGACGGGCGCGATGACGTTGACGCTGCGTGTGGTCGAGAAGCGGATGAGGATCCTATGAGCATGATCGAATTCCAGAACGTGTCGAAGAGCTTCGGCCACGTGCCGGTGCTGAATCACATCGACCTGAAGATCGACGCGGGCGAGGTCGTGGTCGTGATCGGCCCGTCGGGCTCGGGCAAGTCGACGATGCTGCGCTGTATCAACGCGCTCGAGAAGATCACGGGCGGCGAGCTGCTCGTCGACGGCCAGAGCGTGCGCGGCAACGCGGCGACGATCCGCAACATCCGCCTCGAGGCCGGCATGGTGTTCCAGCAGTTCAACCTGTTTCCGCAGATGACCGCGCTCGAGAACGTGATGTTCGGGCCGATGCAGGTGCGCGGCGCGTCGCGCGCCGACGCACGCGACCAGGCGATGGCGCTGCTCGACAAGGTCGGCCTCGAATCGCGCGCGAATCATTACCCGTCGGAGCTGTCGGGCGGCCAGCAGCAGCGCGTCGCGATCGCGCGCGCGCTCGCGATCCGGCCCCGGCTGATGCTGTTCGACGAGCCGACCTCCGCGCTCGATCCGGAACTGCGCCACGAAGTGCTGAAAGTGATGCAGGATCTCGCGAACGAGGGGATGACGATGATCGTCGTCACGCACGAGATCGGCTTCGCGAAGCGGGTCGGCACGCGGCTGCTGTTCATGGATCAGGGCGGCATCGCCGAGGACGGCCCCCCGGCCGACCTGATCGACCGGCCGCCGACGCCGCGCCTGAAGGAATTCCTGAAACACGTGTCCTGAGCACGCCAACGTTCGACATGCCGCTTTCCCTTTCTCCCGTCATCGCCGGCACGCCGTTCGACATCGGCGTGCGCCTCGGCGAACTCGCGCGCCCGGTGTTCGACGCGTACATGCAGCAGAGCAGCGCGTGGCAGGCGGTCAGCCGCTGGCGCGGCCATCCGTTCGCGCAGGCGCTGCGGCAGGCGGCGCTCGCCGCGTATCCCGATCTCGTCGCGGAGCTCGACGGCATGGCGGCCGGCCTCGGCTGGCCGGCGGAAGACGTCTTTCTGTGGAATTGCCGCGGCGAGCTGATCCACAACGCGCCGGACGGCTGCACGACGCTGGCCGCGCGCGGCGCCGACGGCGCGCGCTGGATCGCGCACAACGAGGACGGCGATCCGTACCTGCGCGAGCGCTGCCTGCTCGTCGACGTGCGGCCCACCGGCAAGCCCGGCTTCATCAGCTTCTATTACCCGGGCTCGCTGCCGGGCCACACGTTCGCCGCGAATCGCGCGGGCATCGTGCAGGCGATCAACAACCTGCGCATCAGGGCGCCGGCTGTTGGCGTGCCGCGCATGATCCTCGCGCGCGCGGTGCTCGACGCCACGTCGCTGGATGCGGCCGTGGACGTGCTGCGCGCGCATCCAAGGGCGAGCGGCTTTCATCACACGCTCGGTGCGACCGGCGACGCGCGGCTCCTGAGCATCGAGGCGAGCGTCGCGCGCTGTTCGGTGATCGACGTCGCGCGGCTGTCCGGCCATGCGAATCACATGGTGCATGCGGGCTGTGAAGCGGAAGCGCAGATCGTCACGCAGTCGTCGGCGGATCGCCAGC
Source organism: Burkholderia stagnalis (assembly GCF_039848545.1). Classification (NCBI taxonomy): domain Bacteria; kingdom Pseudomonadati; phylum Pseudomonadota; class Betaproteobacteria; order Burkholderiales; family Burkholderiaceae; genus Burkholderia; species Burkholderia stagnalis. Next base: position 1,667,839 of record NZ_CP156686.1, on the reverse strand, counting down.
GGCGCGTCGACGCGCTCGCGCCCGGCATCGATGCGATCGACGAAGCCGCGCTGCTGCATGTGCTCGGCGATCGTGCGCCGGAAGGCCTGCCGATCTATCGCGACGATCCGCACGATCCCGACGACGAGAACACGCTCGCCACCGCGGTGTTCGCGATCCGCGACGCGGGCATCGACATGACGGTTCATCAACACGGCACGCAGCGCTTCGCGACGCGCATCGTGCCGGACAGACGCGCGGCAGACGCGTCCCGATCCATTCAATGAGGCAACGCATGACTACCGTTTTCCATCGCGCGCCCCGCGCGACCCTGCCTGTCGCTGTGGCCGGCGACGGCATCGAGATCATCGATTCCACCGGCAAGCGTTACATCGACGCATGCGGCGGCGCGGCCGTGTCGTGCCTCGGGCACAGCAACCAGCGCGTGATCGATGCGATCAAGCGGCAGGCGCAGCAGCTGCCGTACGCGCACACGTCGTTCTTCACGACCGACGTGGCCGAGGAACTGGCCGACCGGCTCGTCGACGCCGCGCCGGCCGGGCTCGATCACGTGTACTTCGTGTCGGGCGGCTCCGAGGCGATCGAGGCGGCGCTCAAGCTCGCGCGCCAGTATTTCGTCGAGAAGGGCGAGCCGCAGCGGCGCCATTTCATCGCGCGCCGCCAGAGCTACCACGGCAACACGCTCGGCGCGCTCGCGATCGGCGGCAACGCGTGGCGGCGCGAGCCGTTCCTGCCGATCCTGATCGAGGCGCATCACGTGAGCCCGTGCTATGCGTATCGCGAGCAGCGCGCGGACGAAACCGAGGAAGCGTTCGCGCAGCGGCTGGCCGACGAACTCGAACGGAAGATCCTCGAGCTCGGCGCGGCGAGCGTCGCCGCGTTCGTCGCGGAGACGGTGGTCGGCGCGACGGCCGGCGCGGTGCCGCCGGTGCGCACCTACCTGAAGAAGATTCGCGCGGTGTGCGACAAGTACGGCGTGCTGCTGATCCTCGACGAGATCATGTCGGGGATGGGGCGCACCGGCTACCTGTTCGCCTGCGAGGAGGACGGCGTCGCGCCGGACCTGCTGACGATCGCGAAGGGACTCGGCGCGGGCTACCAGCCGATCGGCGCGACGCTCGTCAGCGACGAGATCTACCGGACGATCGTCGGCGGGTCGGGCTTCTTCCAGCATGGCCACACGTACATCGGCCATGCAACGGCCTGCGCGGCCGCGCTCGAAGTGCAGCGCGTGATCGCCGACGAGAAGCTGCTCGACAACGTGCAGGCGCGCGGCGAGCAGTTGCGCGCGTCGTTGCGCGAGCGTTATGCCGCGCATCCCCACGTCGGCGACGTGCGCGGGCGGGGGCTGTTCGTCGGCGTCGAATTCGTGCGCGACCGCGACAGCAAGGCGGCATTCGATCCGGCGCTGAAGCTGAACGCGGTGATCAAGCGCGAGGCGATGCAGCGCGGCTTGATGGTGTATCCGATGGGCGGTACGATCGACGGGCGGCAGGGCGATCACGTGCTGATCGCGCCGCCATTCATCTGCACGGCGCAGCAGATCGAGACCATCGTCGAGCGTCTCGCGGCGGCGGTCGACGCGGCGATCGCGTCGGTTCGCGCATGACGGAATCAGCAGACGGAAATTTCATGACCGACAGACTTCCCCCGTTCGACGCGGCATCGGCGACCGATGCGCAGAAGGCCGTGCTCGACGAAATCCTCAACGGCCCGCGCGGCAACCTGAACGGCCCGTTCCTCGGCTGGATCGCGAGCCCCGAGCTCGCGCAGCACGCGCAGCGCCTCGGCGCGTTCTGCCGGTATCGCACCGGCTTGCCGCTGCGCCTGTCGGAGCTGGCGATCCTCGTGACCGCCGCGCGCTGGCGCTCGCAGGCGGAATGGCACATTCATCATCCGATCGCGCTCGACGCCGGCCTGCCGGCCGCGACCGCGGAAGCGATCCGGGACGGCGTCGAGCCCGTGTTCGAGTCCGACGACGATGCGCTGGTCTACGCGTTCGCGAACGAGCTGTACGACACGCGGCGCGTCAGCGATGCGACGTTCGCACGCGCGGAGGAGCGCTTCGGGCATGCGGTCGTGGTCAACCTCGTCGCGCTGCTCGGCTATTACGCGCTCGTGGCGATGACGCTCAATACGTTCGGCATGCGCGCGGAAGGGCAGACGGAGTTGCCGTTTGCGGAGTGATCGCCGCGGCGCCACGCGGCAGGCAGCGACTTCGGCGATCGATTACGATGCGCGTTTCAGTGCCCGTTTGCATCGAACGGGCGGTATCGCACATCGGAGGCCGAACAATGAAACCCAGAATCAGCGTGCTGACAATCGGCGTCGACGATCTCGACGCGGCCGTGCGGTTTTATCGCGACGGCCTGAGCCTGGCGACGGACGGCATCATCGGCACGGAATTCGAACATGGCGCGGTCGCGTTCTTCGATCTCCAGAGCGGCCTGAAGCTGGCGCTCTTTGGTCGTCACGACATCGCGCACGACAGCGGGCTGCCGGTTGCCGCACGCAGCGCGACCGAGTTCACGATCGGCCACAACGTCGGCAGCACGCAGGAAGTCGACGACGTGATGCGGCAGGCGCTTGCCGCTGGCGCGCGGCTCGTGAAGCCCGCCGGCAAGACGTTCTGGGGCGGCTATGCGGGCTATTTCCAGGATCCCGACGGCCATCTGTGGGAAATCGTGTTCAATCCCGCCTTCGTTCCCGGGGATTGAGCGCCGCCCGTTCGTGCGGCGAGCTGGCAAAAGCCGATAAAAAAGGACCCCGCAAGCCGACCAGGGCATGCGGGGCCAAGAGAGACACCTTGTGTATTACGCGGCCACGGCTTCCTCGGCCCGCGGCCGCGGCGCGGCCGCCGCGACATCCTGCCGGATCAGGTGATCGAACGCGCCGAGCGAGGCCTTCGCGCCTTCGCCGACCGCGATCACGATCTGCTTGAACGGCACCGTCGTCACGTCGCCGGCCGCGAACACGCCGGGCACCGACGTCGCGCCGCGCGCATCGACGACGATCTCGCCGTGCTTCGACAGTTCGATCGTGCCCTTCAGCCATTCGGTGTTCGGCACGAGGCCGATCTGCACGAACACGCCTTCGAGCTCGATGCGCTTCACGTCGCCCGTTTGACGATCCGTGTAGACGAGCCCGTTCAGCTTGCTGCCGTCGCCGGTCAGCTCGGTCGTCTGGGCCTGCGTGACGACGGTCACGTTCGACAGGCTGCGCAGCTTGCGCTGCAGCACTTCGTCCGCGCGCAGTTGCGCGCCGTATTCGACCAGCGTGACTTCCTTCACGATGCCGGCCAGGTCGATCGCGGCTTCCACGCCCGAGTTGCCGCCGCCGACCACCGCGACGCGCTTGCCCTTGAACAGCGGGCCGTCGCAGTGCGGGCAGTACGCGACACCGCGGTTGCGGTATTCGCGCTCGCCCGGCACGTTGATTTCGCGCCAGCGCGCGCCGGTGGCGAGCACGATCGTCTTCGCCTTCAGCACGGCGCCGTTCGCGAGGCGGATCTGGTGCACGTCGCCGGGAATCAGTGCCTCGGCGCGCTGCACGTCCATGATGTCGACGTCGTATTGCTTCACGTGCTGCTCGAGCGCGGTCGCGAACGTCGGCCCTTCGGTTTCCTGCACCGACACGAAGTTCTCGATCGCCATCGTGTCGAGCACCTGGCCGCCGAAACGCTCGGCCACGACGCCCGTCGCAATGCCCTTGCGCGCCGAGTAGATCGCGGCTGCCGCACCGGCCGGGCCGCCGCCGACGATCAGCGTGTCGAACACGGGCTTGTTCTCGAGCGACTTCGCGGCGCGGGCGCCGGCGCCCGTGTCGAGCTTCGCGAGGATTTCCTTCACGCTGCTGCGGCCCTGGCCGAACGTTTCGCCGTTCAGGAACATGGTCGGCACCGCCATGATCTGGCGCGCCTCGACTTCATCCTGGAACAGCGCGCCGTCGATCGCGACGTGACGGATGCGCGGGTTGATCAGCGACATCACGTTCAGCGCCTGCACGACTTCCGGGCAGTTCTGGCACGACAGCGAGAAATACGTCTCGAACGCGTAATCGCCGTCGAGCGCGCGGATCTGCTCGATCACGTCGTCGTCGAGCTTGATCGGGTGGCCGCCCGTCTGCAGCAGCGCGAGCACGAGCGACGTGAATTCGTGGCCCATCGGGATGCCGGCGAAACGGATGCCGGCCGGCTTGCCCGGTTCGCCGATCGTGAACGACGGCGTGCGCTCGGCATCGCCGCGGCGTTCGACGACGGTCACGCGAGCCGTCAGCGACGCAATCTCGTTCAGCAGCGCAAACAGCTCCTGCGACTTCGCGCTGTCGTCCAGCGACGCGACGAGTTCGATCGGGCGCGTGATCTTTTCGAGGTACGCTTTGAGTTGGTTCTTGAGATTGGCGTCGAGCATGGCGATTCGGATTCCGTATTAATGATTATGGTCGGGCACGTCGTGCCGAAGGGGCGGGCGGGCTGCGCGATGCGGCAGCCCGCCGCTGCGCGCCTCGTGTGGGGCGCGCGGGGCGATCGTCAGATCTTGCCGATCAGGTCGAGCGACGGGGTCAGCGTTTCCGCGCCCGGGGTCCACTTGGCCGGGCACACTTCACCCGGGTGCGCCGCGATGTATTGCGCAGCCTGCACCTTGCGCAGCAGTTCGCCCGCGTCGCGGCCGATGCCGTTGTCGTGGATCTCGCACAGCTTGATCTCGCCTTCCGGGTTGATCACGAACGTGCCGCGCAGCGCCATCCCTTCTTCCTCGATCAGCACGTCGAAGTTGCGCGACAGCGTGAGCGTCGGGTCGCCGATCATCGGGTACTTGATCTTGCCGATCGTATCCGACGTGTCGTGCCATGCCTTGTGCGTGAAATGCGTGTCGGTCGACACCGCGTAGATTTCGACACCCAGCTTCTGGAATTCCGCGTAACGGTCGGCGAGGTCGCCCAGCTCGGTCGGGCAGACGAACGTGAAGTCGGCCGGGTAGAACACGACGACGGACCACTTGCCCTTGAAGTTCTCGTCGGAGACGGGCACGAAATCGCCGTTGTGGTATGCGGTTGCCTTGAACGGCTTGATTTGGGTGTTGATGATCGGCATCTTGTGATTTCCTTTGCGTCGGGAGTGAATGGAGTGACGCCAGTATCCGGGTTCACCCTGAGCTTGTGAAATTGCTTGTTTCAATCCGCGGCATCGGGAATTTCTATGCGCGCCGGCGGGGGTGCGTCATTCCGCCGCCATCCTCCGCAACCACGCCGCCAGCCGCTGCGCGCCATCCGGCAAGTCCGCATCGTCGCGCGTGCACAGGTAGTAGTCGCGGCCGTCGTCGAGCGCATGCTCGAACAGCCGCACGAGCGCGCCGCTCGCGAGTTCGCGTTCGACGAGCGGCGGCCGCAGCAGCGCGACGCCGAGATCCGCGCGCGCCGCGCTCAGCGTCAGCTGCCCGTCCTCGAACATCGGCCCGACCGCGTGCGACACGTGCGACACGCCCGCGCCCTGCAGCCAGTTGACCCACGTGCTGCGATCCTCGTCGTGCACGAGCGGCGCGTGCGCGAGATCGGCCGGCGTGCGGAACGGCCCGTGGCGCTGCAGGAACGACGGGCTGCACATCGGCGCCATCGCGCCCGGCAGCAGCCGCTCGCAGCGGTAGCCGGGCCAGTCGCCGGTGCCGAAGCGGATCGAGAGATCCGATGCGTCGCTGCGATAGTAGCGATGGTTCGCGTACAGCACCGTCACGTCGACGTCGGCGTTGTCCGCGAGAAACCCGTGCAGGCGCGGGATGAACCAGCCGATGCCGAACAGCGGTATCAGGCTGATCGTGATTTGCCGCAGCGACGAGCGGTCGCGCACGAAGCGCGTCGCGCTGCGCAGCACCGAGAACGCGGCGCTGATCGAGCGGTAATAGTCGCGCCCTTCGTCGGTGAGCGCGAGCAAGCGCCCCTCGCGCACCGTCAGCGGCGTCTGGATGAACGCCTCCAGCAATTGCAGCTGGTGGCTGACCGCCGACGGCGTAATGTCGAGTTCGGCCGCCGCCGCGGTGACCGACCCGAGGCGCGCGAACGCCTCGAACGCGCGGACCGCGCGCAGCGGCGGATCATGTGGCAATTGTTCGATATTTTTCATGTATGGAATTTTATCGAAAAGTCGAGGCGGGCGGCAAACATAAAATATCTTGTGTTTACAGGCGTTTGAGCTATTGTGTCGGGAATGGCATAAGCATCCAACAATTGGATATTTGGGGTGCAGGCATCAACTATTTAATATTTTTCATGTTTTGATTCGATTTCCCCGATCCTCCACATGAAAATCTCCTTCGTTCCCGCCAGCCTCGCGCTGTCCGCCGCCGCGCTGATCGCTTCCGCGCCCGCCCTCGCGCAAGCCGCGCCGCAGACGATCCTGATCGGCCTTGCCGCGCCGCTGACCGGCCCGTCCGCGCGGATCGGCCAGGATCTGCGCAACGGCGCGCAGCTCGCCATCGACGACGCGAACGCGAAGCACCCGAGCGTCGGCGGCAAGCCGGTCGTCTACAAGCTGGTCGCGGCCGACGATCAATCCGATCCGCGCACGGCCGTCACGGTCGCGCAGCAGCTCGTCGACCAGCACGTGGCCGGCGTCGTCGGCCACTGGAACACGGGCTGCAGCGTGCCGGCGTCGCGCGTCTATCGCGACGCGGGCATTCCGCAGATCGCGCCCGCGTCCACCGGCCACCAGTACACGCAGCAAGGCTACACGACGGCGTTCCGCATCATGGGCCACGACGACGCGGGCGGCACGTACACGGGCGCCTATGCGGTGAAGACGCTGAAGGCGAAGCGCATCGCGGTGATCGACGATCGCACGTCGTTCGGCTCGGGCCTCGCCACGCAGTTCATCAAGGGCGTCGAGGCGAACGGCGGCACGATCGTCGATCGCCAGTACGTGAACGACAAGACCACCGATTTCAGCGGCGTGCTGACCGCGATCAAGGGCAAGCGCGCGGATCTGGTGTTCTTCGGCGGGCTCGACGCGCAGGCCGCGCCGATCGCGCGCCGGATGCGCCAGCTCGGCGTGAACGCGCCGCTGCTCGGCGCGGGCGGCTTCGTGAGCCAGACCTTCCTGTCGCTCGCGGGCAAGGACGGCGACGGCGTGACCGCGCTCGAACCGGGCCTGCCGCTCGCACGGATGCCGGGCGGCGGCGCGTTCGACGCGCAGTACCGGGCGCGCTACCGCCAGCCGATCGAGCTGCACGCGCCGTTCGCCTACGACGCGGCGGCGACGCTGATCGCGGCCACGCAACAGGCCGGCACGACGCAGCCCGCGAAGCTGGTTGCGGCGGTGCATGCGATCAATCGATCCGGCGTGACCGGCGCGATCGCGTTCGACGAAGCGGGCAACCTGAAGAACCCGGCCTTCACGATCTACCAGGTGCGCGGCGGCAAGTGGACCGTCGTCGACGTGCTCGGCGGCACGCGCACCGCGACGAAGTAAACGAAACGACTGCCTTGCAGGAGACGATCCCCATGACCGAACCGACCCAGGCCCAGGCCGCCACCACGGAGGACGCGCGCCTCGGCATCCTCGCGCGGCGCCGCATCGAAGCGGAAATCATCAAGCCGATCTACGAGATCATGAAGCGCGAATTCGGCGCCGAGCGCGCGCAGGCCGTGATCGCGGAAGCGGTGCGCGGCGCGGCCGTCGACGCCGGCCGCACGTTCGCCGCGCAGGAGCCCGACGGCACGAGCGTGAAATCGTTCGTCGCGCTGCAGGTGCTGTGGGAGAAGGACGATGCGCTCGACGTCGAGGTGCAGCGCGTGGACGACGCGCACTACGACTACGACGTGCACCGCTGCAGCTACGCGGAGATGTATCACGCGATGGGGCTCGGCGAGATCGGCCACCTGCTGAGCTGCGCGCGCGACAGCTATTTCATCCAGGGCTACGACCCGCGCATCGCGCTCACGCGCACCAGCACGATCATGCAGGGCGGCCAGCGCTGCGATTTCCGCTATCGGCTGCAGGAAACCGCGCAGGCCGGCACGCAAGGAGCGGGCGATGCGGCGTGACGACACCATGAGCGTGCCGCGCGTCGACGGCGAACGTCTGTGGGCTTCGCTCGAGCGGATGGCGCAGATCGGCGCGACGCCGAAGGGCGGCGTGTGCCGGCTCGCGCTGACCGACCTCGACCGCGAATCGCGCGACCTGTTCGTGCAATGGGCGCGCGACGCCGGCTGCACGGTGCGGGTGGACCGGATGGGCAACGTGTTCGCGCGCCGCGCGGGCCGCAACCCCGGCGCCGCGCCGGTGATGACCGGCTCGCACGCCGATTCGCAGCCCACCGGCGGCCGCTACGACGGCATCTACGGCGTGCTCGGCGGGCTCGAAGTGGTGCGCGCGCTGAACGACGCGGGCGTCGAGACCGAGCGGCCGATCGACGTCGTGATCTGGACCAACGAGGAAGGCTCGCGCTTCGCACCGGCGATGGTCTCGGCCGGCGTGTTCGCGGGCGTCTATACGCTCGACTACGGGCTGTCGCGCACCGACACCGCGGGCAGGACGATCGGCGCGGAACTGGCGCGGATCGGCTATGCGGGCAGCGAGCCCGTCGGCGGCTATCCGGTGCACGCGGTGTACGAGCTGCACATCGAGCAGGGTGCGATTCTCGAGCGCGCCGGGAAAACGATCGGCGTCGTCACGGGCGGGCAGGGGCAGCGCTGGTACGAGGTGACGCTGAGCGGCGTCGACGCGCACGCCGGCACGACGCCGATGGCATTCCGCCGCGACGCGCTGGTCGGCGCCGCGCGGATGATCGAATTCGTCGACGCGCTCGGGCGCCGCCACGCGCCGCATGCGCGCGCGACGGTCGGGATGATCGAGGCGCGGCCGAACTCGCGCAACACGGTGCCGGGCGGCTGCTTCTTCACGGTCGAATTCCGGCATCCGGACGACGCGGTGCTCGATGCGCTGGATGCGGCGCTGCGCGCGGAACTCGCGCGCGTGGCGGCCGACGCGGGCCTCGGCGCGCAGATCGAGCAGATCTTCACGTATCCGCCGATACCGTTCGCGCCGCGCTGCATCGACGCGGTGCGCGACGCGGCCGACGCGCTCGGGCTGCCGCACATGGACATCGTGTCCGGCGCGGGCCACGATACGTGCTATCTCGCGCGCGTGGCGCCGGCCGGGATGATCTTCGTGCCGTGCGTCGACGGGCTGAGCCACAACGAAGCCGAGGCGATCACGCCCGAATGGGCGACGGCGGGGGCGGACGTGCTGCTGCGCGCGGTGCTGCGCAGCGCGCAGGAGCTGGGCGCCTGACGGGGGCCCGGCGACGCGCCGTCATTGACGGGCGGCGCACGGTTCGTCGGACTTTTCGAGCGCGGTTTCCCGCGCCGGTTCGACATCGGCTTCCCGCACGCCCGACGGCGTCAGCGACACGAAGTGCAGCGCCGTGTCGCTGGCCGGAAAGCCGACGATGCCGGTGGTGCCCCACGGAATCGGCGCGCGCTGCGCGCCACGCGCGGTGATCTTCTCGGGCGCAAGTGCGAGCGCCAGCAGCCGCCCGTCCTGCGTCGGCACATACGCGCTGGCGCCGGCGACGGCCACGCCCGATTCGCGCACCGTGGCCGGCAGGCAATCCCGGGTCGCCGTGCGGCGGCCATCCGGATCGATCAGCATCGCGACGCCGCGGTCGTTCGCCGTCGTGGCGACGACGATGAAGCGGTCGATCGCGGGCACATAGGCCGCGGCGTACACGTAGTACCGAATCGCGTCGCTCAATTCGCCAAGTTTCTCCAGCCTGGCCGTTTCGGGATCGAACAGCGCGTATTCGAGCTTCGCGTTCGTGCTGCCCTCGATATATTTCTGCCAGACCAGCAACGCGCGGTGCGGCGAGCCGGCAATCACGGGCCACCACTCGCGGCTGTGCGGCGCGACGGCGACGCGGTTCAGCAGCCGCCCGGCGGCGTCGTAGGTCTTCAGATAGACGCCGCCGCCGGTGCCGAGGTTGTCGACGCCCCCGCCGTCGACCCAGTCGGCGGAATAGAACACCACGAAGCGCTCGCCGGCCGTGGCCGCGTGCCCCGAATGGCCGCCCGATTCGACGTCGTTCGGGTAGGGCTTGACCGGCGTCAGGTCGCGCCGATACACGCCGTACCGCTGGCTCACTTCCTGCGGCGCGTTCCAGCCGTCCTCGAACGTGACGAAGATGTCGCCGCGCGCGTTCTGCGCGATCGATACGGGCTCCTGCGCCTCGGGCCGCCGGATGAAGACGCGCACATGCGCGAGATGCGCGCTGCCGGGCGACCACTCGCCGACATACACGTCGTGCGGCCAGTTGCCGTTCGGCAGCGCGCCATGCGGCGGGAGGCCGGAGCTGCTGAAGAAGACCCAGCGCTTGCCGTTGCCGGCATCGGCCATGCCGATGCCGTGCATGAAGCGCCGCGGATCGCCGCTGTCCTTCTGCTGGGGCGCCGGGCGGGGCGCCGCCTTGTGCGGCGTGGCCGCGGCGGCGAGCGCGTGTTGCGGCGCGAGGCTCGACGCCGCGGCGAAACAGCCGCCGACGCAGGCCGCAGCAGCAGCGATCCGCACTGCCCGCCGCATCATTCGACGGTCACCGATTTGGCGAGGTTGCGCGGCTTGTCGACGTCGGCGCCGCGTGCACAGCCGACGTGATAGGCGAGCAACTGCAGCGGCACCACGTGCATGATCGGCGACAACGCGTCGCCGGGTTCGCGCAGGCGGATCACGCGCGTGTCGTCGGCGTCGTCGATTTCGAGCTGGCTGCCCGCCAGCACGTAGAGCCGCCCGCCGCGCGCGCGCACTTCGGCCATGTTGGATTTCAGCTTCTGGAACAGGCCGTCGTCCGGCGCGATCGTGACGACCGGCATCGTGCTGGTCACGAGCGCGAGCGGGCCGTGCTTCAGCTCGCCGGCCGGGTAGCCCTCGGCGTGGATGTACGACACCTCCTTGAGCTTCAGCGCGCCTTCCATCGCGATCGGAAAATGAATGCCGCGGCCCAGGAACAGCGCGTTCTCCATCTGCATGAAATCGGCGGCCCAGCCCATGACCTGCGTCTCGAGCGCCAGCGCGTGGCCGATGCGCGCGGGCAGCGCATGCAACTGCCGCAGGTAGACCGCCGCGCGCGCCGCGTCGAGCCGGCCGCGCAATTGCGCGAGCGTCAGCGTCAGCAGGAACAGCGCGACCAGCTGCGTCGTGAACGCCTTGGTCGATGCCACGCCCAGCTCGGTGCCGGCCTGCGTCAGGAAGCGCAGCGACGCGCCGCGCGCGATCGAGCTCGTCGCGACGTTGCAGATCGCCAGCGACAGATCCTGGCCGAGGCCGCGCGCGTGTTCGATCGCGCCGATCGTGTCGGCGGTCTCGCCCGATTGCGAAATGCCGACCACCAGCGTGCGCGGATCCGCGACGGATTCCCGGTAACGGTATTCGCTCGCGATCTCGACCTGCGCGGGGATGCCCGCGATGCCCTCGAGCCAGTATTTCGCGGTGAGCCCCGCGTAATAGCTGGTGCCGCAGCCGAGCAGCAGCACGCTTCGCACGCGCGACAGCAGCGCGTGCGCGTCCCGCGCGGCGCCGAACAATGCGGGGGAGATCGCGTCGACGCCGGCCAGCGTGTTGTCGATCGCCGTCGGCTGTTCGAAGATCTCCTTCTGCATGAAGTGCTGGTACGGGCCGAGGCCGGCCTCGGCGTCGCGCGCCTTGATCTGGCACAGCGGGCGTTTCGCTTCGCGCCCCATCGCGTCGACCATCTGAATGCGCTCCGGCGTGATCAGCGCGATATCGCCGTCCTCCAGGTAGATGAAGCGGTCGGTCAGGTCGCCGAGCGCCGCGCAGTCGGACGCGAGGTAGTTCTGCTGCGCGCCGATGCCGATCACGAGCGGCGAGCCGGCGCGCGCGGCCACCAGGCGCTGCGGTTCGCGCGCGCTCAGCACCGCGACCGCATAGGCGCCGCGCAGGCGCTTGACCGCGCGCGTCACGGCGTCGAACAGGTCGTCGCGGTATTCGCTGTGGATCAGGTGGGCGATCACCTCGGTGTCGGTTTCGCCGCGGAACGTATAGCCGCGCTGCTTCAGCTCGGCCCTGAGCGCGTCGTGGTTCTCGATGATGCCGTTGTGCACCACCGCGATCGTGTCGCCCGACATGATCGGGTGGGCGTTGGTCTCGGACGGCGCGCCGTGGGTGGCCCAGCGCGTGTGCGCGATGCAGGTTCCCGCTTCGAGGCCGAGCGTCGTCACGCGTTCCTGCAGGTCCGTCACACGGCGCAGCGTGCGTTCGCTGCGAATGTGTCCGCCGCTTTGCAGCGCGATCCCGCATGAATCGTAGCCGCGATATTCGAGCCGGCTCAACGCCTTGACCAGTTGCGGCACCTGGTTGTTCTGGCCGCTTGCTCCGACGATTCCGCACATGGTTCACCTCGCCCAGAAGAAGTAATCGGAATGCCCGGCGGCGCGGCAGCGCAATCGAATGCAGGCGCTGTCGCCCGCGCGGCATCGGTGGAGGATTCGCGAATCCCGTTCAGCGCCGGTCGCGGCATGCGCGGTGCCGCGCGGGGCGGCCGAGCCAGACCGCGATCGCGGACGGCCCCGCGCGATGCGCGACACGCCGGGGCGCCCGGCGGCTGCGCCGGCGCGATTGCCGCACGCGCGCCGCGCGTACGGTGGATATCGGCATCAGGTGCCGTGGCGCGTCGGGCCGACGCCACGCCAGACGGGCCCGCCGGTTTTCCTGGCGGGCCGTTCGCGTGCCGGCGGCGCGGCGTGGGTCGTCCACTCGATCGCGGATATCGATCCGTTCGCGTCGTGCGATGCGATGAGAATGCGCGCGGCCTGCTCGTCGTCGGGCTGCGCGGTCTCGGCCAGCGCCGTCGTCGGCGCCGATTTCGACCGGAGGCTGGCCGAGCGCCGCAGCATCTTCGTCACGTGCCATCGATTGGTGAGCGGGTGCACGACGCGCGCGGCGATCAGCCACGCGAGGAGCGAGCCGCCCATCACCGCGATGCAGGTCACATAGAAGAACAGTTGTTCGATCGGCATCTCGGCATCGTTGATCGGCAGCAGGTAGCGGTACGTATAGATGCAGATCGACGCCCACACCGCGCCGACCAGCGCTGGCCGGATGAAGCGAAACCACGCGATGTGCGTGCATCCGACGATGACGCCGCGATCGGCGATCATCCGGTTCGGGGAGCGCAGGGAGAGGTCAATAATCGGCGCGTTCTTCATGTTGAATTCCTCGGTCGGGACTGATCCAGATGGCGCGTTTGCCCCGGCCGCGCAACACGACGGCGGGCAGGGCGACCACGGTGGTGATCATGCTGATCAACCAGAATGCGACCGGATACCAGACGGTATCCAGGAAATACATCAGCAGCCGTTCGTCGTAGCGGCGGTCGATCATGCAGCCGACGATCAGCTGCAGCACGCAGGTGGCGACCAGCAGCATGCCGTGCCAGTGCGGGACGAGCGAGACCTGCCAGTCCGCCGGCAGCGGATGGAACAGGCCGAAGATCGACAGCAGCAGGATGAACGCCATCGAATACGCCCACGCGATGCCGATCAGGTACTCGACGTACAGCGGCCACATCATCATCATCGCGGGCCGCGCGACCGTGCCGGCGTACTTGAGCAGCACCTGGATGCCGCCCTTGGCCCAGCGCAGCCGCTGGTGGTAGAGCCCCTTGACCGTCTCCGGCATCAGGATCCAGCTCAGCGCATGCGGCTCGAACACGACGCGCCAGTCGCGGCACTGCAGCTTCCAGGTCACGTCGATGTCCTCGGTCAGCATGTCCGTGCTCCAGAAGCCGACATCGGCGAGCGCGGTCTTGCGGAACATCGTGATGACGCCGGACACCGTGAAGATGCGGCCATACACCTGTTGCGTGCGCTTGATCAGGCCGACGATCGACGAGAACTCGCCCACCTGCATCCGGCCGAGCAGCGACGTGCGCGTGCGGATGCGCGGGTTGCCGGTCACCGCGCCCACGCCGGGGTCGGTGACGAAGTGCTCGAGCATCCAGCCGATCGCGTCGTGCGCGAGCAGCGAATCGCCGTCGATGCACAGCAGGTATTCCGCATTCGCGACGGCCGCCGCGGTGGTGAGCCCCACCGCCTTGCCCTCGTTGCGCGCGTGATGGATGACGAGCAGCCGCGGCATCGTGGCGGCCAGCGCGTTGAGGATTTCGCCGGTGCGATCCTTGCTGCCGTCGTTGACCGCGATGATGTCGTAGTTCGGATACTCCATCGCGTTCAGGTGCTCGATCACGCTGCGCACGTTCGCTTCCTCGTTGAAGCAGGGCACCACGATCGACACCTTCGGCATGCCGCTCGCCGCGAGCACGCGCCGGGACAGCACGCGCCCTTCCTCCAGCAGCAGGAAATGCACGACGCCGCCGATCATCCACAGATACGACATGAAGAACGGATAGTAGAAGACGAAATCCTGCAGCCGTCGAATGATGTCGTGTGTCGTCATTTTGCTGGCGCCCCTTTGTTCGGTTGCCCCTGCATCAGCGCATTGATCGAAGTCGGGTCGAGACGCGCCTTGAGCGACATCGCGCTGCGAATGGTCGCGAGCGACGGCTGGTCGTGCAGGAAATTGTCCGGGTAATAGCCGAAGCTCAGCGCGCCGCGGCTGCGCAGCCGCCCCATCTGCGCCCGCAGCGTGCTGCCCGGAATGTCCTTGTGCGCATGCCAGTCGTAGGCCTGCAGCTCGAACACGGTCTTCGCGAACCCGTGCGGCTTGGTGGCGACGACGTCGGCGAGCTTGTCCAGCCAGCGGTCCGGATCCGACGCCTGCTCCATGTACGGCATCGCCATCAGCGCGACGAAATCGTAGGCCTTGAGGAAATCGTCGTAGTTTTGCGCGTACCACGCTTCGGACGCGGGATTCAGCACCGGCTGCGCGAAGATGTTGCGCGCGGTGAGCACGTCGCCGGCGTTCTGGTTCGCGAGGACGATCTGCTCGAGCTGGCGCGTCAGGTCCAGCAGGTAGCGGGTCTTCTGCCGGGTCCATCGATCCATCAGCTCGGGTTTCGCGCGAATCTGCCCGACGTCGCGCGGCAGCCCCCATTGCGCATAGGTTTGCAGCGCATGCCGGCCCGCATCCTCGTAGTCGTCGAGCACCGCATCGTCGCCGAACAGGATGCCGCCGAACGACGCGTACTTGCTGAGATCCTCGTAGATCTGCTCGATCAGCAACCGTGCGTTCGGATCGAACGGGCTCAGGCGGAACATGCGCGTGCCGTTCTCGCGCGCCGGCGCGCCGCTGTACGCGCTGATCGCCTCGAGGCCGCGCAGCTTGTCCGGCGGCGGACGGAACGCCAGCACCGGCATCCATGCATACACCTGCACGTTGGCGCGGGTATTGAGCTGCCACGCGGCGCGCGAGAACAGGTCGGCCCGCATCGGCAGGTGCCGGTTCGGAAAATAGACGGCTTCCGCGACGCCCGTGCCCTTCGGGTCGGCGTATGCCTGCAGGTAGACCGACTTCGGCTGCATCCGGTAGATGCGCTCGACGAGCACGCCGAGGTTCTTTTCCTGCTGCGCCGGGTCGGGGTCGTACACCTGGTCGAGATCGACCTGCACGATCCGCTCGGCGCCTTCGACCTCGCCGCGATTGGTCGCAGGCTCGCGCATCGAGCGCTCGAACCCGCCGACATCGACGTCGTACATCATCAGGATCCGGCGCAGCCGATCGAGCGGCACGTCGGGCGTATTCGGCCCCGCGTCGAGGCTGAACTGGATATCCATGCCGAGCGACGTCGAGATCTTGCGCACCGGCTGGTTCTCCGCGCCGTACGGCCACACCATCGAGCGCGCGACGAGCCCCGTGCGCTGGCGAATCTGCCGGATGCAGGTCTGCAGGTCGTTGCGCACCCGCGCATCGAATTCCGCATCGGTTTCGTAGCGCTTTTCCGCGTTGAGGTAGAGGTGCGACGTGGTCGCCGGCAACTCGTTGCCCTGCGGATTGGCCACCGCGCCGTGATGCAGGTTGTGCGTGTGGCACGCGAGCTCGATCAGGTCCGACGAACCGATCTGCTGCACCTCGTCCCACGACATGAAGTATTCGCGCGGCATCTGGACCCGGTCGCTGATGCGGATCGGCGTGTCGATCGGGGCGTCGATCCATGCGGTGACGATGCCCATCACCGCCGGATACTTGAACCGCTTCAGCAGCGGCAGCACCTTCGTGAAGTGGCTGCGGTAGCCGTCGTCGAACGTGAGGAGCACGGAGCGGGGCGGCAGCGGCTTGCCGCCGTGCCGGGACGCCTCGATCTGCTTGACGGTGATCGTGTGGTAGTTGTTGGTCTGCAACCAGGAAAAAATGGCGGTCAGCGTGCCGGTGTCGATCGCATACGGGTCGACCATCGTGGCCGACGCGAACGTCGACAGCAGGTTGTCGCGCACGTCGTGCATGCAGATCACGCGGAAGGTCTTGCCGTCGGCGGGGTCCGACGGCGGAAGCAGGTCGATCATCCTCGCCTGCGTCACGCCCGGAAACAGCGAACACGCGGTGAAGGTGCCGAGGCAGCCACACATGAAGGTCCGTCTGGATTGCATTCGGTGAGCTCCTGGTTCTAGAACGGCACGTTGAGCGCCAGGAAGCCCGTTTCCGAGCGCTCCCGCTGGCCGTCGTATGCATGGCTGCTGACCTCGATGCCGTAGGTCAGCGTGATGTCGTGCTTGAAGGTCCACGCGTGCTCGAGGCGCGCGCTCCACAGCGCGCTGGTGCCGAAGCCGCGCTGGTTGTATGCGCCGCCGGACGCGGAGATGCGCTGCCGCATCGACATGTCGCTCTTCTTCCAGATCATCCATTGATGCATGACCGTTGCCGCGACCGCGTAGTCGCGCGACGGGCTGAAGTAGGCGACGTCCTGCCGCGTGTTGCTGTCGGTGCCGAGATTCAGCGACACGTTGACGAGCTGGTTGGCGCCCGTGAACACGCGCTGCGTGCCGGTGGCCGAGATCTCCTGGTGGAAGTTCGAATCGCTGTAGCGGCTCACGCCGTAGTTCAGCCTGACTTCGCGACGATCGTTCTGGCGGTATTTCAACTCGGCATTCGCGGAGCGGCCCCACACGTGCGCGGCATAGGCCTTCCACGGCAGCGAGTTGTCGTTGCTGTCGACCCCGCCCGAGACCGACACGTAATCGTTGAAGTCGTAGCTGACGGTGCCGCGGCCGCCGGTGCGCCCGTCCGTGCCGAACGAGCGCGTGACTTCGCCCAGCACGGTCAGCGGCCCGTGCCGATAGTCGCCGCCGACCCCCGTGCGCGTGCGGCTGATGCTGCCGGCATCGGTTTGCGCGTGCCCGAAGAACGTATGGGAAAACACGCGCCAGTTGTTGCCGAACGGTTGCGAATACAGATACGTATCCGACGTGAAGCTGTTGTCCGCCAGTGCGCTGTTGCCGTGTTCGAAGCTCATTTCCGTGGTCAGCACCGGGCTGCGGTACGCGTTGTAGTCGCGCTTGAACTGGCGCACCGCGCCGTTGTCCGGAAACGTGTTGTCGACGGTCTGGTCGACCTTCTGCGCGGTTTCGTAGTCGTCGGCGGCAAGCGCCGCACGGCCGAGCCCCGCGAGATTTTCGACGCTGTCGGGGTGGTCGGTGAGCGTCCCGCGATACATCGCAATGGCCTGGCGCGGGTGCGCCTGGTTCGAGATCGCGTCGGCATGGGCGGCGCTGACCTCGGAGTTGAACGGCACTTCCTTCTCGATCTTTTCCAGCTCGGCGATCCCTTCCTCGGTCCGGCCGGTGTTGAGCAGGAGCTGCGCGCGCAGCCGGTAGTAGCGCAGGTAATCGTCGTTGGCCGGGTCCAATGGGCGAATCTGCGCCGCGGGCGGCAGCGACTGGCCGATGTCGTTGACCACGCGCGTCGCATCGTTCGTGCGCCCCTGGTCGATATACGACCAGAACAGGCCTTCGCGCAGCTCGATCGGGCGCGTGCGCGCGCCGTACTGATAACCGCGCGTCGCGCGGTCGGGCGCCGGCGTGCTCGCCTGCTTCAGCGCGCGCTGGTACACGGCCTCGGCCTTGCCCGGCTCGCCGAGGTACAGGTAGGCGTCGCCGACGCCGGCCAGCGCATCGATCGACACCTCGGCATCGGGCGGGATCGTTTCGAACGATGCCACCGCCTGCTTCATGTCGCCGCGGGCCGCGTGGGCCACCGTGCGGTCGCCGGCGAGCGCCGTCCTGACCGGCGAATACTCGGGCGTGATCGGCAATCTCGCATTGAGTTCGTCGGCGGCGCGCAGCGCGGCGTCGAGCCCGTCGAAGCGGTCGGCGCTGGTCATCGCGCGCGCCTTGTCGCGCCCGCCGCGCACTTGCTGGCGGATCGACAACTCCTCCAGCTGCGCGAGGTCGAATGCCGAGAAGATGTCGGGCCGGGCTTTCGCCTCGTCGAGCGCCTTGACGGCGCCGCCGCTGGTGGCGAGACCGAACACCTCGTTGCGCACGGCGGTGGCGTCGGCCGGCTGGCCGGCCGCTGGCGCCTGCGTCGCGGCGACTTTGGCCGGCTGGGTCGAATCGGCATCGCCTTCGGCGGCGACGCATGTCCCGGATGCCATCAGCAGCAGCATCAGCGGGGCGTGAAGAAGAATCCGCCGGTTGCGCGGAAGGGCAGTGAGTCTGCGATTATTGATGTTGGCCACGGGGTCCTCACTTCGAACGGTTATGTCGGTTGTGTGCCGATCGTTGTGCTCGATCTGACGTCGAGCTCCTACGTGATGCTGTTTCCCCGAATGCGAATGCACCTCTCAGGAACGGTTCCGGACGGCTCGCTCCAGCAGTGCGCGCGATTCGCTGTTCTGCGGATCGATCGCGAGCGCCCGGCTTGCGTTTTGTTCCACACATCCCCAGTCGTCGAGCTGCGCACACAGGCGCGCCCGTGCGAGCGCCCGCGCGCCGTCCAGCTCCCGATGCGTGACGCTGGCCGTCTGCATGCGCGCGGCGCCGGCGCCGGATGCATGCGGCTTCGATGCCACGGTCACGTGTTTTCGTGCGTTCGCCACCTCGTGCGCCCGCGGATGCGGATGGGCGCGGCGCGCATCGGCCATTCTTCCCTTGACGGGGCCGGCCGCCGGCGCGGCATGCGCGGCGGGCGCGCGGTTGGCCGCGACCACGGGCGGCGCGGGCAGCGGTGGCACGGCAGGTGCGGCAGGTGCGGCGGGTGTAGCAGGCGCGGCAGGTGCGGCATGCGCGGCGGATGCGGCAGGTGCGGCCGACGCCCGGCTCTCGCTGCGCGGCGCGGCCTCCGGTTCGATCTGGACCGTCACCGGCGATCTCATGGCGGGCGTCGATGCTGCAAGGGCCGCGGTTCCGGTTGAAACGAGATCCGGCCGGATGCTTGCGGCGGCCGCGTATTTTTCGGCTTTACCGATCGATCGGGCAACGACACCGGACGCTTCGTGCGTCGCGCTCCCGCGCTCGTCCCGGGCATCGCGCTCGAGGTACGCGAATAGTCCGAAGATCGCGGCGAACGCGACCAGGCTGAGCGCCGCATTCTTTCCCGGGCCCCAGGTCGGCTTCGGCTGGCTGGTGGCGTGGGTACTCGGTCGATTCACACTGGTCATGCATTGCTCCTCGATTCCGTGCCGTCGCCGTGAATGATCCGAACGCATGCATCCGCGACAGGCCGCCAAGTGGAATGCTCACCACCGTAGCTCGGTATTCAGAGAACCTGTTTCGACGATCCCGTATTTCATCTCGCCCTGGTAGATGCCTTCGATCCGGTAGCTCGCATCCGGGACGCTGAACAGGCATCGCGGCCCCGTGGCGTTGAACTCGACGAGGACGCGGCCGTGGCGTCTCAGCCGTACCTGGACATTCGCGAGCGGGCTCCCGGTTTGAGTAGCAAACGACACGCCCAGGTTATAGGGGCGCCCGTCGGGTGGAAGCGGCGCCGTCCCGTCGATCCGGGCGTCGCCGCAAATGTATGACACCACGTAGCGCGGTGCGGCCGGATCGGACGCAGGGGTTTGGGCGATTGCCGCCGGATTCGTCCAAAGTATCGACGCGGCAATGGCCGTAATGGGGAGAGCATGACTTCGACGTGAAGAATGCATCATGCCCTCCGTTCGTGATTGATAGCAAGCATACATTCAGAATAAAAAAACGCAACGGCTATTCGTAATTTCGCAACACGCTATTCATTCGCAGAGAGTGATTAATAAAAAGCCGCGCATGCGGCGGGAGTGGGCGAGGTTATGAAAAATACTATTTAAGTAGGATTGAGGCGGGTTTGCGAACAGGATGATCGGCGGGAAAGTGCTGAATTTCCGGCGAGATGCGACGCAGCGGGGAAATCGGGGCGCCCCGGGAACATATTATCTAATGAAGGTTGCAGGCCGCAAAATACCGATGGAAATGGCTGATAAAAGCAATTTTTTCCTGCATTCGTGCAGGGCCTTGCATCGCACGACAGGGCGGCAGCGCGGGGTGCGATATTGGGGTTGCAGTTGATTTGTGTAATTATAAACGGCTGATGAATCGAAAATTTTCCGTCACGTGACAGACGAATTTTTCAAATGATTGGGCCGATTGTATTTTGTGCGGCCGGGGTGCCGGATTGAGTGGAGGTGCGTGGTTTCAAAAGGGAAACGTTTTTACAGGCCGGGTGTTTCATGTCTGATATTCGTGGCGTCGGTTATTTATATTTGTGAAGGCGTCGTGAAATGCAGGGCTGAATAAAATGCGCTGTCATTTTTATGAAAATGGAATATTCGCGCCTGAGTCATATTTTCATCGGGCGGAGAATATCGGTGATAACGCCACCCCGGGTATTTACTCACGGGGCGCGGATATCGACTGAATAATGGTCGGGAGCGGCGCCGCGCGCTCCCGTTCCGGACTCATCGCCCGGTGCCGCCCGCCGTCCGTCTCGCGATCCGCATCGCCGGTGCGGCTTGCTCGGCCGTTCCCGCGGCCGCGTTGCGCGGACGGTTCATCAGGTAGGCCCACAGCTGCTCGGCCGCCAGCCCGCGCTTGCGGGCGGACCGATACAGCCGGATTTCCAGCTCGGTGATCCAGTCCGCCGACCCGGCGCACACGAGCGCGCCGTCCGCCAGCTCCTTCGCGATGCAGCTTTCCGGCAGCCAGCCGATGCCGTGCCCGGCCACCACCATCCCCTTGAGCGCTTCGGACATGTGCGTCTCGAAGCAGCGATGCAGCGCATACGGCTCGGCGGCATTCAGCAGCAGCATCTCGACGACGTTGCCGAGGAACGCGCCCGACGAATACGCGAGCAGCGGCAGCGGCGCGCCCTGTGCGCCCGGCAGCCTGAACAGCGGCTTGCCGTTCGCGTCGGGAATCGACACGGGGAGGATCCGTTCGACGCCGAGGCCCACGAACGGGAAGTGGTTCGGATCGAGCACGATCGGCAACTGCGGATGGTGATAGCCGAGCAGCAGGTCGCATTCGCCTTCGACGAGCTGCTGCACGCCTTCCGGCACGTTCACGGCGTTGACGCGCGCGGTCACGTGGCCGACTTCGCCGTTGAGCTGCTTCAGCCATTCCGGGAACAGGGTAAACACGAGCGTATGCGCGACCGCGAAGCGCACGACCTGATCGCTCGCCGCGAACTGGTCGTAGCCGTTCACCAGGTTGCGCGCCGCATACATGCTGCGCAGGATGTCCGCGGCCAGCCCGCGAAACATCTGTCCGGCCGGGGTGAGCACGATCGGGGTGATGCTGCGATCGACCAGCTTCGCGTCCATCCAGGTTTCGAGCGCGGCGATCCGCCTGCTGAATGCCGATTGCGTCAGATGCCGGTTACGCGCCGCCCGGGAAAAGCTCCTGGTATCCGCAAGGCTCAGGAAATCTTCCAGCCACTTTGCTTCCATATCGATCGTCTTCTTTATAGTCGGGCGCCTGGCCGTTGCCGGCGCCGTTTCGTTGCACGAACCTTTTAGCGTACCGCGCCTGGCTTCGAGCATACCGATGTTTTTTTTCGATGGGTATCAGTCGAAATATGCATGAGCGTTGTCGCGAGAAATTCGGCTGCTTAACGTTGTCATGCCGGACAAGGCTAACCGGTTAGTTCACTTCGCGTCTGAACTTTCCCGCCGCCGTGGACGGTACTTCCCCCCGGGCTCGGCCGCGCGCTGCGCGTGTCGGGCCCGCTTCTCCCGCCGGAGGCGGGCGGCCGGCGCGCGCCCGTTCGTTGACGCGCCGCAGCAATCCCGTGTGCGGCGCATCGCGCCGGTGCCGCGGCGCGGGGGACGAGGGCGGCTTGCCGGCCGGTCACGCATGTTGCGGTGCAGCTTGCGCATTCGTGACACGCGGGAGAAGTATGTTCGACAGGTGCGGCACAACATCGGTGCGTGGCGCTGGCGCGCCGATGACGCGAATCGCGCCGCGCAGTGCACCGCCGTGGTGCGGCATGTGGCGCGAGCATGCCGGGGCCGCGTCGGAACGGGGAAAGCGCAAGGCACGTTCCTTGCTCAGCAGTGATTACGCCGGTCCGGCATGCGCAATGCCGGAAAAACGATGGAGAAAAAATCGATGAAGCCATTCGATGAGATGCTGCAATCCGGCGACATGGTCAGGGCGCCTTACGCGCGCCTGAAGCAGTGGCTCGACACGCAGAACCCCGCGAGCCTCGCCCAGAAGGCCTATGACGCGGAGGGCGTATTCCGCAAGACGGGCATCACGTTCGCCGTGTACGGCGACGCGGAGGCCGCCGAGCGGCTCATTCCGTTCGACATCGTGCCGCGCATCCTCTCCGGCCAGGAGTGGAGCCGGCTGTCGCTCGGCATCGAGCAGCGCGTGATGGCGCTCAACGCGTTCCTCGACGACATCTATCACCGCCAGGAAATCGTGCGCGCCGGGATCGTGCCGAAGCACCTGATCGCGCACAACGAAGCGTTCCTGCCGGAGATGATCGACTTCCGGCCGCCCGGGAACGTTTACACGCACATCATCGGCGTCGACATCGTGCGCACCGCCGAGAACCAGTTCTACGTGCTCGAGGACAACGCGCGCACGCCGTCGGGCGTGTCGTACATGCTGGAAAACCGCGAGACGATGATGCAGCTCTTTCCCGAGCTGTTCCAGCAGGTCAAGGTGCGGCCGGTCGAGACCTATCCGCAGATGCTGCGCCAGTCGCTCGCGGCGGTGTGCCCGCCGGGCGGCAATGCCGACAACCCGACCATCGCCGTGCTCACGCCCGGCATCCACAATTCCGCGTACTACGAACATTCGTTCCTCGCCGACCAGATGGGCGTGCACCTCGTCGAGGGCAGCGACCTGCAGGTGCTCGACGATCGCGTCGCGATGCGCACGACCGAAGGCTTCCGGCCGATCGACGTGCTGTACCGCCGCGTCGACGACGCGTTCCTCGACCCGCTCACGTTCCGGCCCGACTCGGTGCTCGGCGTCGCGGGGATCATGGACGTCTACCGCGCGGGCAACATCACGATCGCCAACGCGCCCGGCACCGGCATCGCCGACGACAAGGCGATCTATTCCTATATGCCGGAGATCGTCGAGTTCTACACGGGCCGCAAGGCGCTGCTGGAGAACGTGCCGACCTGGCGCTGCGGCGAGGCCGACAGCCTGAAGTACGTGCTCGACCATCTCGACGAGCTGGTCGTGAAGGAGGTGCACGGCTCGGGCGGCTACGGGATGCTGGTCGGCCCGTGCGCGTCGAAGGCGGAACTCGAGGCGTTCGCGGCGAAGCTGCGCGCGCGCCCCGCGAACTACATCGCGCAACCCACGCTGGCGTTGTCCACGACGCCGATCCTGACCGAAGCCGGCCTCGCGCCGCGCCACGTCGACCTGCGGCCGTTCGTGCTGGTGTCGGACCGGATCCGCATCACGCCGGGCGGGCTTACGCGCGTCGCGCTGAAGGAGGGTTCGCTCGTCGTCAACTCGAGCCAGGGCGGCGGCACCAAGGACACCTGGGTGCTGGCCGACTGAGCGGAACACGGCGACTGCGCGCGCCGGCCGCAACCGGCGCGCGAACGGAATACTGACGGAGTGGACAGATGCTTCTTGGACGCACTGCGAGCGGTCTCTACTGGATGTACCGCTATATCGAGCGCACGGAGAATACCGCGCGCATCGTCGATGCCGGGCTGCGGATGGCGCTGACGCGCACGTCCGACGCGCCGGCCGAATGGTCGTCGGTGCTCGTCAGCTCGGGCGCGGACGACGGCTACCGGCAGAAGTACGACGCGTACGCGGCCGATACCGTGACCGACTACCTGCTGCGCGACCGCGACAACCCGTCGAGCGTGCTGTCGTGCATCGAGGCCGCGCGCTCGAACGCGCGGATGGTGCGCACGGCGCTCACGCGGGAGGCGTGGGAGAGCGTGAACGGCGCGTGGCTGTCGCTGCGGCGCGCGCTCGCGCAGCCGGTGCCGGAGAGCGACCTGCCGGCCGTGCTCGACCAGGTCAAGCGCGAAACGGCGCTGATCCTCGGCAGCTTCTACAGCACGATGCTGCGCAACGAAATCTTCGATTTCGCGCAGATCGGCGCGTTCGTCGAGCGCGCGGACAACACCGCGCGCATCCTCGACGTGAAATACCACCTGCTGCTGCCGTCGGTCACGCACGTCGGCACGATCCTCGACAACTACCAGTGGGAGACGATCCTGCGCTGCGTGGCCGCGCACCGTTCGTACCGCTGGGTGTACGACGTGCAGTACAAACCGATGAACATCGCCGACTACCTGATCCTGAACGGCCGCATGCCCCGCTCGCTGCGCTATTGCTACGGCCGCGTCGTGTCGAGCCTGAACCTGCTCGCGAAGGATTACGGCGTCACGCACCCGTGTCACGACACCGCCACGAAGATCCTGCAAATGTTGTCCGACACCAGCGTCGAGCGGATCTTCAAGAGCGGCCTGCACGAATTCCTGACCGACTTCATCGGCCGCAACAACAGCCTGGGGCTCGAAATCGCCCAAGCCTACAACTTCGACTGAGACCTGCCATGCGACTCGCCATCCGACATATCTCGCGTTATCAGTTCGACGACCAGGTCACCCACGTGCTGCACCGCCTGCGGCTGCGCCCGCAGTCGGGGCCCGGGCAGACGGTGCGTGCGTGGCAGGTCACGATCGACGGCGTCGAGCCGACGCTGTCGTACGCCGACGGGCTCGGCAACCGGATCGACCTCGTGCGGCACGACCGCGGCGCGAAGCCCGAAATCGTGATCGTCGCGGCAGGCGTGGTCGAGACGCAGGACCGCGCGGGCATCCTCGGCCAGACCGAAGGCTATGCGCCGCCGTGGATCTTCGAGCGCGAGACCGCGCTCACGAAGGCCGGCGACCGGGTGCGCGCGCTCGCCGACGCGCTGCCGATCGAGCAGCGCAGCCTCGACGCGCTGCACTGGCTGATGACCGAGGTGCACGGCCGCATCGCGTATGCGCCGAACGCGCCGGACGCGCCCGTCGACGCGGAAACCGCGCTGGAGAGCGGCGAGGGCACGAGCCGCGATCACGCGCATGCGTTCATCGCGGCCGCGCGCGTGCTGAAGGTGCCGGCCCGCTATATCTCCGGCTACGTGCTGGCCGACAGCGCGATGCAGCGGATCGCCGATGCGAAGCAGCACGGCGGCGGCGTGCCCGAGGAGGAGGCGCTCGCGCTGCAGAGCGGCGACGGGATGCAGCAGGCGCTCGGCGCGTCGCACGCGTCGCAGGCGCAGGGCATGCCGCAGCTCGCGCCCGGCGCGCAGCACCAGGCGGCCGCGCTGACGCAGCCGCCGGCCGGCCATGCATGGGCCGAGGCATACGTCGAAGGGCTCGGCTGGGTCGGCTTCGATCCGTTCATGAACCGCTGCCCGGACGAGCGCTACGTGCGCATCGCGGTCGGCCTCGACGCCCGCGACGCGCAGCCGGTGACCGGGTTCGGCGCGCAGCCGCTCGGCGTCGACATCAGCGTCGTGCAGACGCCGGAACTGGTCTGACGCGCCCGTTCGCCGACCAAGCCGACCCACCCCGAACCGAGCGGCCCCGCCATGCCCATTCACGTCGCGCTGCATCACACCACCCGTTACCGCTACGACCGGCTGATCAACGTCGGTCCGCAGATCGTGCGGCTGCGCCCCGCGCCGCATTGCCGCACGCCGATCGTCGCGTATTCGATGACCGTCTGGCCCGCGCAGCACTTCATCAACTGGCAGCAGGATCCGTTCTCGAACTACCTCGCGCGGCTCGTGTTTCCGGAGCGCACGCGCCACTTCGAGATCACGATCGACCTCGTCGCCGAGATGTCGGTCTACAACCCGTTCGACTTCTTTCTCGAGGAGAGCGCCGGGCAGTACCCGTTCCAGTACGCCGACGCGCTGCGCACCGAGCTCGCGCCGTATCTCGCGTGCGATCCGCAGACGAGCGCGTCGCCCGCGTTTCGCGCGTATCTCGACCGCGTCGACCGCACGCCGGCCGGCACGGTGGACTTCCTCGTCGCGCTGAACCAGCAGCTGCAGCGCGACATCCGCTACCTCGTGCGCATGGAGCCGGGCGTGCAGACGCCCGCGCAGACGCTTGAACTCGCGTCGGGCTCGTGCCGCGACAGCGGCTGGCTGCTGGTGCAGCTGTGCCGGCATCTCGGCATCGCCGCGCGCTTCGTGTCGGGCTACCTGATCCAGCTCACGCCGGACGTCAAGTCGCTCGACGGCCCGAGCGGCACGGCGGTCGACTTCACCGACCTGCACGCGTGGTGCGAGGTCTACCTGCCGGGCGCGGGCTGGATCGGCCTCGACCCGACGTCGGGCCTGCTCGCCGGCGAAGGGCACATTCCGCTCGCGTGCACGCCGCAGCCGACCAGCGCCGCGCCGGTCGAGGGGCTGATCGACGAGTGCGAAGTCGAGTTCGAGCACGAGATGACGGTCGCGCGCGTATACGAATCGCCGCGCGTGACGAAGCCGTATACCGACGCGCAATGGGGCGCGGTGCGCGCGCTCGGCGCGCGGGTCGACGCCGAACTGCGGGCCGGCGACGTGCGGCTCACGCAGGGCGGCGAGCCGACCTTCGTGTCGATCGACGATCGCGACGGCGCGGAATGGAACACCGATGCGCTCGGGCCGACCAAGCGCGGCTACGCGACCGAACTCGTGCAGCGGCTGCGCGCCGAGTACGGCCGCGGCGGCTTCCTGCATTTCGGGCAGGGCAAGTGGTACCCGGGCGAGCAGTTGCCGCGCTGGGCGCTGTCGATCTTCTGGCGTGCGGACGGGCAGCCGGCGTGGCGCGACCCGTCGCTGTTCGCGGACGAGCGCGAGCCGTCGGCGTATACGACCGACGACGCGAAGCGCTTCATCGACGGGCTGGCCGCGCGGCTGAGCCTGACCGGCGAATTCATCCGGCCCGGTTACGAGGACGTCTGGTACTACCTGTGGCGCGAGCGCCGGCTGCCGGTCAACGTCGATCCGTTCGACTCGCGGCTCGACGACGAGCTGGAACGCGCGCGGCTGCGCAAGGTGTTCGAGCAGAAGCTCGACAGCGTGGTCGGCTACGTGCTGCCGATCAAGCGCGCCGACGGCGGGCCGAACCTCGACGGCCCGCGCTGGACCACCGGCCCGTGGTTCTTCCGCGACGAGCGGATGTATCTCGTGCCGGGCGATTCGCCGATGGGCTATCGGCTGCCGCTCGATTCGCTGCCGTGGGTGAGCCGCGCCGACTATCCGTACCAGGTCGAGCGCGACCCGTTCGCGCCGCCCGAGCCGCTGCCGGACGCCGATGCGCTCCGCGCGCGTTACGCCGGGCCGGGCGATGCGCCGCGCTACCTGGCCGGCGTGCACCGCGAGGCGGCGGCGCGCACCGTGATGCAATGGAGCGACGAAGGCACGGCGGGCGAGGGTCGCGCCGCGCGCGACGCGCAGCGCCAGCCGGACCGCTTCGAATCGGCCGCGTGGATCACGCGCACCGCGCTGTGCGTCGAAGTGCGCAACGGCATCCTGTACCTGTTCATGCCGCCGCTCGCCGCGCTCGACGACTATCTCGACCTGCTGGGCGCGATCGAGCAAACGGCCGGCGCGCTCGGCATGAAGCTCGTGCTCGAAGGCTATGCGCCGCCGCGCGACGCGCGCCTGAAGCTGCTGCAGGTGACGCCGGACCCGGGCGTGATCGAGGTCAACATCCACCCCGCGCACAGTTTCGACGAGCTCGTCAGCCACACCGAATTCCTCTACGACGCCGCGTGGCAGTCGCGGCTCAGCAGCGAGAAGTTCATGGTCGACGGCCGCCACGTCGGCACGGGCGGCGGCAACCACTTCGTGCTCGGCGGCGCGACGCCGGCCGACAGCCCGTTCCTGCGGCGTCCCGACCTGCTCGCGAGCCTGATCGCGTACTGGCACAACCATCCGTCGCTGTCGTACCTGTTCTCGGGGCTGTTCATCGGGCCGACGAGCCAGGCGCCGCGCGTCGACGAGGCGCGCAACGACCAGGTCTACGAGCTCGACGTCGCGTTCGCGGAGATCCAGCGCAACACGCTGCTGTTCGGGCAGGACATGCCGCCGTGGCTGGTCGACCGTGTGCTGCGCAACCTGCTGGTCGACGTGACGGGCAACACGCACCGCAGCGAGTTCTGCATCGACAAGCTGTATTCGCCGGATTCGCCGACTGGCCGGCTCGGCCTGCTCGAACTGCGCGCGTTCGAGATGCCGCCGCACGCGCGGATGAGCATCGTGCAGCAACTGCTGCTGCGCGCGCTGATCGCGCGCTTCTGGGCCGCGCCGTACACCACGCCGCTCACGCGCTGGGGCACCGCGCTGCATGACCGCTTCATGCTGCCGGCGTTCCTGAAGATGGATTTCGACGACGTGCTGACCGAACTGCGCGACGCGGGCTTCGATTTCGATCCCGCGTGGTTCGCGCCGCACTTCGAGTTCCGCTTCCCGCAGTTCGGGCAGATCGCGGTGAACGGGATGCAGCTCACGCTGCGCGGCGCGCTGGAGCCGTGGCACGTGATGGGCGAGGAGGGCGCGGCCGGCGGCACGGTGCGCTACGTCGATTCGTCGCTCGAGCGGCTCGAAGTGCGCGTCACGGGGCTGAACGACAACCGCCACGTGGTGACCGTCAACGGCCGCGCGCTGCCGCTGCAGCCGACCGGCACCGCCGGCGAATACGTCGCGGGCGTGCGCTACAAGGCGTGGGCGCCGCCGTCCGCGCTGCATCCGACGATCGGCGTGCACGCGCCGCTGACGTTCGACATCGTCGATACGTGGCTGCAGCGTTCGCTCGGCGGCTGCCGGTATCACGTCGCGCATCCGGGCGGGCGCAACTACGCGACGTTCCCGGTCAACGCGTACGAGGCCGAGAGCCGGCGGCTCGCGCGCTTCGTCGCGATGGGCCACACGCCGGGGCGGATGGATGTCGCGGCGGCCGCGCCGAGCCGCGAGTTCCCGTTCACGCTGGATTTGCGGCGGCCGTGAGCGCCGCATGACGGAGGGCGCGATGACGATGCGTGCACGGCCGGGGCGGGCACACGTGCCGGCCGATGGCGGCCCCGCCGGAATGTTAGGATGCCGGCAGTTTGGGGCCGCGTGCCGCCACGCGCCGCCGGCGCGGCGTGTGCGCGCGGCCGCCGCCTGATTTACGACGGACCGACACCGTGCCGCCCATTCACTCCGACGATCTCGCCGCCGACGCGATGCACACGCTCTTCGATACCGGATCGCAGCCGGATGCCGCCGAGCTGGCCGCCGCGCTCGCCGCGCCGGCGGCCGCCGGCCGCTACGACGAACTGCGCGGCAGCGCGGCCGGGCTGCACGCGCCCGCGCTCGCCCCCGCGTGGCGCGATTTCTTCACATCGATCGGCAGCGACGGCGTGGCCGATCTCGACCGCCGCGCGGACGCGCTGCAGCGGCGCATGCGCGAGAACGGCCTGTTCTACCAGCTCCACGAGCAGCGCGCGGGCGACGGCGCGACCGGCCCGTGGTCGCTCGACCTGCTGCCGCTGATCGTCACGCCGCAGGACTGGGTGGCGATCGAGCGCGGCGTGCTGCAGCGCACCCGGCTGCTGAACACGATGATGGCGGACCTGTACGGGCCGCAGACGATCCTGCAGCGCGGGCTGCTGCCGCCCGCGCTCGTCACTGGGCATCCGGGCTACCTGCGCGCGATGCGCGGCGCGCGGGTGCCGGGCAACACCTGGCTGCACGTCGTCGCGTTCGATCTCGCGCGCGGGCCGGACGGCCAGTGGCGGATGATCGCGCATCACACGCAGGGCGCGTCGGGGCTCGGCTATCTGCTGGAGAACCGGCTGATCGTGTCGCGCCTGTTCCCGCGCGCGTTCCGCGGGCTGCGCGTGCAGCGGCTCGCGGCGAGCTACCGCGCGCTGCTGCAGAGCATGCAGGCGCTGAGCCCGGCGCGGAAGAACTCGCGGATCGTGCTGCTGACGCCGGGGCCGCACAGCGCGACCTATTTCGAGCACGCGTATCTCGCGCGCTACCTCGGCCTGACGCTCGTCGAAGGCGGCGACCTGACCGCGCGCGACAGCCGCGTGTTCCTGAAGACGCTGCGCGGGCTCGAACCGGTGCACGGGATCTTGCGGCGCGTCGACGACGCGTGGCTCGATCCGCTGGAGCTGCGGCCCGATTCGATGCTCGGCGTGCCGGGGCTGCTACAGGCCGTGCGCGCGGGCAACGTGCTGCTCGCGAACGCGCCGGGCTCGGGCTTCCTCGAATCGCCGGGCGTGCTCGGCTTCCTGCCGCGTCTCGCGGAGAGCCTGCTCGGCGAGACGCTGACGCTGCCGGCCGTGCATTCGTGGTGGTGCGGCGAGGCCGCCGCCTGCGACGACGCGCTGCCGCAGCTCGCGCGCGGCATCATCAAGCCGGCGTTCCCGCCGGACGTGCAGGCGGGCGGCGGCTTCGATCCGGTGATCGGCGCGCGGCTCACGCATGCGCAGCTCGCCGAATGGCGCGCGCGGATTCTCGCGCATCCCGAGCACTACACGGTGCAGGCCGACCTGCCGCTGTCGCAGGCGCCGACCTGGCCGGGCGGCGCCGAGCCGAACGGCAACGGCGACGACTATCGCCACGGGCAGGGCGGCGCGCGGATCGTGCCGAAACCGCTGCTGCTGCGCGTGTTCGCGCTCGCGGACGGCGCGGCGCGCTGGCGCGTGCTGCCCGGCGGGCTGTCGCGGGTCGGCACGCGCGACGCGCTGTTCAACGCGCCGATGCCGCGCGGCGGCAGCACGGTCGATACGTGGGTGATGACGGAGGGCATCGTCGATTCGACGACGCTGCTGCAGACGCATCTCGGCCCGGACGACCTGGCCGCGCCGCGCGCGATCGCGAGCCGCGCGGCCGAGAACCTGTTCTGGCTCGGCCGCTACACCGAGCGCGCGACCAACCTGATGCGCCTGGCGCGCGCGGCGCTCGAACGGCTGCGCGGCGAGGACGACGCGGACAGCCCCGCGCACCTGGAGCTGATCGACACGCTGTGCCGCGACACGGGTCTGATCGCGCCGGACACGCCGGGCGCGGTCGAGGCGCCGCGCGCGTTCCAGCATGCGCTGGCCGCGTCGTTGACGCGCGGCGCGGATCGCGCGACCGGCATCGCGTCGTGCCTGTTCGGCATGCGCGGCGCGGCGGCCGCGATCCGCGAGCGGCTGTCGAGCGAGCAATGGCGGCTGATCGACGACGCGACGCAACTGTTTGCCGACAGCGCCGGCCACCCCGAAGCGGAAGAGCAGCTCGGCAACGAAGCGCTGCAGCTGCTCGACCGGCTCGGCCTGCTGCTCGGCGCGATCACCGGCGCGCAGACCGACAACATGACGCGCGACGACGGCTGGCGGCTGCTGTCGATCGGCCGGCAGATCGACCGGCTGGATTTCCTGTGCAGCGTGCTGCGGTTCGCATTCGAGGAGGGCGCGGTGCTCAAGCAGGACGGCTTCGAGCTGGTGCTCGAGCTGTTCGACAGCGCGATCACGTTCCGTTCGCGCTACCAGCGCGGCTTCGACGTTGCGCCGCTGCTGTCGCTCGTCGTGCTCGACACCGACAATCCGCGCTCGCTCGGGTGGGTCGTGCAGGCGATGCGCGGCCGGTTGACGAAGGTCGAGCGCAGCGAAGGCTATGCGCTGTCCGAACTGGCCGACGCGATTCCGGACGTGCCCGGCTGGTCGCTGCACGCGCTGTGCGAAACCGGCGAGGACGGTCGTTACGACCTGCTGCTCGACAGCCTGGACGCCACCGCGAAAGCCGTGTGGGAGCTGTCGAACCGGATCGGCGAACGCTATTTCAGCCACGTGCGCGAGGCGGGCAGGACGCTATGGTGACGAGAAAGCCCGCGGCGAACCCGCTGCCTGCCGCTGTGCCGTCCGGCGGCCGGCTGCTGCGCGTCACGCACGACACCGAATACCGCTATGCGGCGCGGGTCGAATCCGCGCAGCACCAGGCACGCCTGACGCCGCTCGCGACGCCGCGCCAGCAGCGGCTGTCGTTCGAACTCGAGATCGAACCGGCGCCGCAGGCCGTCTGCACCGAGACCGACGCGTTCGGCAACGCGCGCGCGTCGTTCGCGCTGAACCAGCCGCACGATGCGCTGCTCGTGCGCAGCCGCAGCGTGGTGCGGGTGACGCCGCCGGTCTGGTCGGCCGGCGCGCGCGGCGCGCCGCCGCCCGCGATCGCGCAGCCGGAGCCCGCGCACGCGAGCGCATGGGAAGCGGTGCGCGAGCGTTTCCGTTTTCGTGCGGGGCAGCCGTACGACGCGGCGAGCGAGTTCGTGTTCGCGTCGCCGCACGTCGCGTGCGATCCGCAACTGGCCGCGTATGCGGCGGCCAGCTTCACGCCGGGCCGGCCGCTCGTGCAGGCGGCGTGGGAGCTGATGCGGCGCATCCACGCGGAATTCACGTACGCGCCGAACAGCACCGACGTGACGACGACCGCGCTCGATGCGCTCGCGCTGCGCCAGGGCGTGTGCCAGGATTTCGCGCATGTGATGATCGGCGCGCTGCGCTCGCTGGGGCTCGCGGCGCGTTACGTGAGCGGCTATCTGCTGACGCAGCCGCCGCCGGGGCAGCCGAGGCTGATCGGCGCGGACGCGTCGCACGCATGGGTCGAGGTGTACGACCCGGCGTGGCCGGAGGACGGCGGCTGGCTGCAGCTCGACCCGACCAACGATCGCGCGCCGGGCGACGACTACGTGATGCTGTCGATCGGGCGCGACTACGCGGACGTGACGCCGCTGCGCGGCGTGATCCGCGGCGGCGGCGCGGATCAGGAGCTGAAGGTCGGGGTGACGGTCGAGCCGCTGGAGGGGGACGGCGACGGGTGACGCGGTGTTGCTTCGCGTCGCCGAATGCCGACTTCCTTTGTGCAAGGCCCTGCGCGCATTGGTATCATGCCGCAATCAATAAAATAGGGCCAAAAAAGAATGGAAGCTCTCGCCTTGATCTTGGGCTTGGTTAGCCCGCTGTTTATTGTTGTTGCACTGGTCGGTTTGATCCGGCCGTCGCTATTCAAAAACAAGAAGACGGGCGCAGTTCCGAAGCGTGCGACGCTGTTCGTCGGCGGCATAGCGGCAGCGATGGTGACGGTTACCGTGGGCGCCCTTATTCTTCCGAAAAAGGACGACGCGACGAAGGCCGCCCGCCATGCCACTGCGTCGCCGGTGACGGGCGCGACCGCCCAGGCAGCGCCGCGCGTGTCGCTCGAGATCACGCCGGAAGAGTTTCGCCGCAAGTACAATCGCGGGCTTTCCGGTGCGAACACCGGTTACGCGCTTCCTGAATTCGAGATCGTTCACGATACCGTCTACGACGGTTTTCAACAGTCGGTCGGCCGCGGCATCGAGCTGGCCGGCACGATCAACAAGGCCGACGGATCGCTTCGCGAACTCATGATCCAGATTGGCAATGACGAGCCCGCGGTGATGCTGAAAGCCGTTTCCGCACTCGTCGGGATCGCGGCGGCGGTCAATCCGGACGCTACCGCGTCAAAGGACGATACCGAAACGGTCGTGAACATGATCCAGCTCGCCATGGAGAGCCGCAAGGAATCCAAAGCGATCGAGCGGAGCGTCGGAAAACTGCATTACTCCGCGGTCGCGAGCGAAGCCGGCGGCTTGCTGTTCGGGATCAGTCCGCGTTAGGCGAACGTCTCGTCGTCGACTTAAATCCTCGTCGATGCCGCGCACCTGGCATGGTGATGCCGGCGGGCGGGCGATTGTCGAAGCCGCGCGCAGCAGTCTTGCCCGGGCGCGGCGGCGGCTTGGTTATGCCGCCGTACCCGCGCGATCCGGCTACCCCGCAAACCGGTCCGTCGCCGCGATCAGCGCCTTCAGGATGCCCGGCTCGTTGTACGCATGGCCCGCATCGTCCACGATCTCGAGCGACGCGTCGGGCCATGCCTTCGACAGATCCCACGCAGTGCGCGCGGGCGTCGCCACGTCATAGCGCCCCTGCACGATCACGCCCGGAATGCCGGCCAGGCGGTGCGCGTCGCGCAGCAGCTGGCCCTCCTCGACGAAACCGCGGTTCACGAAGTAGTGGTTTTCGATGCGCGCGAACGCGAGCGCGAAGTGCCCGTCCGCGAAGTGCTCGGCAAGCGCGGGGTCGGGCAGCAGCCGGATCGTGCGGCCTTCCCACGTGCTCCACGCGCGCGCGGCTTCGAGCTTCGCGGCTTCGTCGTCGCCGGTCAGGCGGCGATGGTACGCGGCGATCAGGTCGTCACGTTCGTCGGCCGGGATCGGAGCGAGGAATTCTTCCCACAGGTCCGGAAACAGCCACGACGCGCCTTCCTGGTAGTACCACAACAGTTCCGCGCGGCGCAGCGCGAAGATGCCGCGCACGACCAGCGCGCTCACGCGCGCCGGGTGGGTTTCCGCATACGCGAGCGCGAGCGCGCTGCCCCACGAGCCGCCGAACACCAGCCATTGCTCGACGCCGACCATCTCCCGCAGGCGCTCGATGTCGGCGACCAGATCCCAGGTCGTGTTGTTGTCGAGGCTTGCGTACGGCGTCGAGCGGCCGCAGCCGCGCTGGTCGAACAGCAGGATGTTGTAGCGCGACGGGTCGAAGAGCCGGCGATGGTCGGCGTTGCAGCCGCCGCCCGGGCCGCCGTGCAGGAACACGGCCGGCTTGCCGTCGGGGTTGCCGCACAGCTCCCAGTACACCTTGTGGCCGTCGCCGGTGTCGAGGTAGCCGTGTGCGTAGGGTTCGATGGGTGGGTACACGGAAATTCCCTGGAATGATGGTCGATAGGGTTCCGGCCGGCCCGCGCCGGAGGCATCCCGGCATTATGCCGAATCCGCGTCGCCCGCGTCCGGCCGCCGTATGGCGGCCATTGCAACGCCAATGCTGACGGCATTTTTTAAGCAATTTTATTTCGATATTTTTGCGGGACACTAGCGGCGGAATTTCGGCAGCCATTCAGAAACACCAATCAATAAACCGGCTATTCGCCATTGCGACGGAAACCAGTCCATGACACATCGCGTCCAGCAGCTTACCGGGTTGCGCGCCGTCGCGGTGGCGATGGTCGTCATCGGCCATGCGGAGCACGTGCTCCCCGGCGGCTACTCGGGCTGGCTCGCGCCGTTGCGGCTGTTCGCCGACGGCCGGCTCGGCGTGCTGATCTTCTTCGTGCTCAGCGGCTTCCTGATCACCAACGTGCTGACGGGCGAACTGAAGCGCACGGGCAGTATCGCGCTGGGGCCGTTCTACGTGCGGCGCGTGCTGCGGATCTGGCCGGCCTGCTACGCATACCTGGGCGTCGTCGCGCTGCTGGCGGCGGCGGGGTGGATCGATGTCAGCCAGCGCCAGTGGGCGTTTGCCGCGCTGCATCTGTGGAACTACTCGATGGGCCTCGGCCTTACCGCCGACAGCGCGCTGCATCCCGACGGCGCGTGGTATCTCGGCCATTTCTGGTCGCTCGCGCTCGAAGAGCAGTTCTACTGGTTCTGGCCGCTGCTGCTCCTGCTGGTGGCCGCGCGGCGCAACGGCACGCGCTGGCTCGCGGCGCTGATCCTGGTCGTGCCGCTGATCCGCGCGGCCACCTATTTCGCCGCGCCGGAACTGCGCGGGCAGTTGCGGATGATGCTTCACACGGGCATCGATCCGATCCTGATCGGCTGCTACGCCGCGCTCAACCAGCACCGGCTGGACGCGTGGATCCGGTCGTGGCGCGGCGAGTCCCGCGTGGTGACGGTGATCGTCTGCGTGCTGCTGTTCGCGATGCCGCTGGTCGAAGCGACGCTGCGCGGCGTCTGGAACATCACCTATGGCGTGACGATCGAAGCGGCGCTGATTGCAATCGTGATTGTCGTGCTCAATTTCCGCGACGATTTCTGGTGCGCGCGGTTATTGCGCACGAAACCGATGGTATTCGTCGGCACGATTTCATTCAGCCTGTATCTGTGGCAACAGCCGTTTGCGAATCCGAACCTGCCGATCGCGCATGGTTTCCCGCTCGGCATCCTCGAAGCGTTCGCGGCGGCGACCGCCAGCTACTTCCTCGTCGAAAAGCCGTTCTTGCGGCTCAAGGATCGCTATTCGGAATGGGCCGCGCGGCGTGCGCCGGGCGGTGGCATTGGGCCGAAAGTGGCGGAGTAGGCGGGGTGCGAACGCACGTCCTCATGACGTAAAAAAGGCCCTTGCGGGCCTTTTTTACACAATGCCGGCGGAGAAACGGCGGCTTACTGCGTGAGCGCCGTAAACCCATCCAGCAACCGCTCGACATCGGCCGCTTCGATCGCGCCCATCGTCGAGATCCGGAACAGCTCCTTCGACAGCCCGCCTTGCCCCGCGTAGATCACGAAGCCGCGCGCCTTCAGCCCGTCGTGCAACTGCTCGTACGTGACGCCCTGCGGCAGCCGGTACGCGCGCAGCACGACCGACGATGCGCCTTCCGGCAGCGCGAGCGGCATCCCGCGCGCGGCCAGGCCGGCCTGCGCCTGGTCGGCGAGCGCCTTGTAACGCGCGTGGCGCGCGCGCCAGCCGCCGGCTTCGTTGAATTCGCGCAGCGCCTCGACCAGCGCGTAATACGCGTGCACCGACGGCGTGAACGGCGTATTGCGCTGGTCCTGCAGCTTCGCGAGGCGGCCGAGGTCGAGGTAGTACGTGCGGCTCGCGGCCTTCGCGAGCGCACTGCGGCGCACGATCACGAACGCCGCGCCCGGCACGCCGTGCAGGCACTTGTTCGCGGTCGCCGCCACGGCGTCGATGTCGCCGCCCGCGAAATCGATCGCTTCCGCGCCGAAGCTGCTGACGCCGTCGACGAGCAGCCTCACGCCGCGCGCGCGGCACACGTCGGCGATCGCGCCGAGATCGTTCAGGCGGCCGGTCGTCGTTTCGTGATGGATCACCGCGACATGCGAGAAGCCGCCCGCGTCGAGCCGCGCGGCGACCTGCGCGGGATCGGGGGCCTGCATCCACTCGTGCTTGAGCACTTCGTGCGGAATCGCGTACTGCGTCGCGATCTGCGCGATCCGCTCGCCGTAGACGCCGTTCTCGATCACGAGCAGCTTGCCGCCCTGCGGCACGAGCGCCGCGATCATGCTTTCGACGGCGGCGGTGCCCGAGCCCGTCATCAGCACAGCCGTCCATTCGGCCGGATCGAGCGCGTACGCGGCGACGAGCCGCGCGCGCGCTTCGTCCTGCAGGTCGAAGAACTCGCTTTCGCGATGGCACAGGTCGGGTTGCAGCAGGCTGCGGCGCACGCGTTCGGACAGCGTGACCGGGCCGGGATTCAGCAACAGCATCATTGGGCTCCTTCGGCTTGGGCTTCGGCCTGCGCGGCGCCGATGTGCCGCATCAGGCGGGTCTTGACCTCGACCGGCGTGACGGTCGGGCGCGGCAGGCCGTCGGGCACGCCGGTGCGGATCGCGAGCCGCACGAACCGTGCTCCGTTCGCGCGCGACGTGTCGGAGAGGGCCGCGTCGAGCACGTCGAGCGTGTCGCCTTCGGCCGCCGATGCATAGCCGCACGCGGCGGCGACACCGGCGAACGACACGTGCTGCGACACGGTCGCCTGGCCGCCCGTCGATTCGTGCGCGCCGTTGTCGAGCAGCACGTGCGTGAGGTTGGACGGGCCATAGGTGCCGAGCGTCGCGAACGCGCCCATGCGCATCAGCGCGGCGCCGTCGCCGTCGACCGCGACCACGCGGAGATCGGGGCGCGCGAGCGCGAGGCCGAGCGCGAGCGGCGTCACGCAGCCCATCGAGCCGACCATGTACAGCTGGTTCGCGCGATCGTCGAGCGCGTACAGCTCGCGGCCGCAGAAGCCGGTGGATGCGAGCACGACGGTCGAATCGACCGGCGTGTGCGCGATCACGCGCTGCAGCGCGTCGTGGCGGGTCGGCCATGCGTCGGCCGATTCAGCACGCGACGACGATTGCGCGGCAACGTGCGCGCGCGGCTGCGCCGCCGGATTCGCCTTCAGCTCATACGGCGCGACGCTGCCTTTCTGCATCACGAGCGCGTACGGGCGGCCGGTCGCATCCATGTGCGCGATCGCGCGGTCGAGTGCCGGGCCGACCTGTTCGGGGTCGGTCGGGAACGTCTCCCACGGGATCTCCATCGTGTCGAGCATCGCGGGCGTGATCGGGCCCATCAGCGCATGCTGCGGCTCGTCGGCCACGCCCGGCTGGCCGCGCCACGTGACGATCAGCAGCTGCGGCAGGCGGAACGTCCACGTAAGCGACGTGAGCGGGCTCACCGCGTTGCCGAGCCCCGAGTTCTGCATCATCGCGATGCCGCGCTTGCCGCCGAGCGTCGCGCCCGCGATCAGCGCGACCGCGTCGCCTTCGTTCGCGGCCGACAGGTAATGCAGCGTCGGGTCCTGCAGCACGTAATTGATGAACGGCGTCAGGTACGAGCAGGGCACGCCCGCGTACCAGTCGAAGCCGCGCTCGCGCGCGGCCTCGACGAACTGGGCCGCTTCGATCATTGCGCGCCTCCGATGCCGGCGCCCGGTTCGGACAGCGGCGTCTGGCCGTGCGCGAAGTCGCCCGCGCGACGGAAATCTTCCAGATCGTTGACGCCGCGCCAGTGGCCGTGCACGTACTGCACCTCGATCTTCTCGCCGGCGGCGATCAGCTCGTTGAGGAGCGTGGGGATGTCGAGCGTGTCGAAATCAGGGCGCGCCTGCAGCGTCGCGAGCATCGCCTTCAGGCGATCGACGCCTGCGCCGCGCACGTTCAGCAGGCCGATCCAGCGGCCGTGCGGCGTGCCTTCGGCGACGTCGCTCGATACGCGCTGCAAGTAGGTCTTCTGGCCGAACAGGCCGCGGTCGTCGGCGGCCGAGCAGAGCGCGAAGTCGCGCACGCTCTGGTTGGTCGGCTGCGTCAGCGACGAATCGACGACGACACTGAACTCGGCCTCGCTCTCCGCGAGGTCGCGCAGGATGTAGCTGCGGAACAGCAGGTCGCCGTACGAGATCACGGTGTCGCCGGTCAGGCGCTCGGCCGCGCACGCGAGCGACGTGAGCTCGCCCGTCTGCGCATGGCGCTCGTTGACGACGAGCTTGATGCCCGACGTGTCGATCGCGTCGGCGCGATAGCCGCCCACCACGGTGATGTCGTTCACGCCGTGCTTCTTGAAGCCGTCGACGAGCCAGCGCAAGAGCGGCTTGCCGGCCACCGGCAGCATGACCTTGGGCTTGTCTTCGGTGACGGCTTCCAGCCCCTTGCCGCGGCTCGCGGCGAGCACGATCGCGGCGTTCGACGCGCGCGACGACGACGACAGGTAGATGCGCTCGGCCGCCGAGTATTCGTCGGCGTCCTGCAGGCGGAAGATCTCGTTGACCGACGCGACGCGATCCTCGACGTTGATCAGCGTCTCGTTTTCGTGGATCTCGCGCGCGACGGCCTGCATCGCGGACGCCGACGCGCGGATCAGGTGGTTCGCCCAGATCACGGTGCTGATGCCGGCCTGGCGGAACACGTCGGTCGGCGTGCTGTAGTACTTGGTCGGCACGATCACGAGCGGCGCCTTGCCGCTCCATTCGCGCGCGAACTGCAGGATCTCGTCGGGGCGCGACAGCTTGCTGTGGATCAGGATCGCGTCGGCGCCGGCTTCCGCATACGCGTTCGCGCGGCGCAGCGCCTCGTCCATCCCCCAGCCCGCGATCAGCGCCTCGACGCGCGCGACGATCGAGAAGTCGGGATCGCTCTGCGAATCCTTGCCGGCCTTGATCTTGCCGCAGAACTCGTCGATCTCGGCGAGCGGCTGGCGTTCGCCGTCGATGAAGCTGTTGGTCTTCGGGAACTGCTTGTCCTCGATGCACACGCCGGCGATGCCGCGCTGCTCGAGCTTCTTCACGAGGCGGCGCACGTTGTTGAAGTTGCCGTAGCCCGTATCGCCGTCGAGCAGGATCGGCAGGTCGCTCGCGTCGGCCATGAATTCGAGCACGTCGACGACCTGGGTCCAGCTCGCCTCGTTGTTGTCGCGCACGCCGAACTGCGCGGAGATCGCGAGGCCCGACGCCCAGATGCCCTTGAAGCCCGCTTCGCGGACGATCCGCGCGGACAGGCCGTTGTGCGCTTCCATCAGGAATTCGAGGTCGCTGCTGACGAGCATGCGGCGCAGGCGTGCGCTGCGCGATTCGGTGAAGTTGGGTTCGCGTGCGTTCATCGTGCGGCTCCGGCGGTGGTGCGTTGAATCAGGGGGAGGACGTCCTGCGCGGCGCGCGCGACATCGTTCGGGAAATCGATCTCGATCCACGGCGCGCCCGTGACGTCGGCGACGTCGAACGAGTGGCCGCCTTCGAGCAGCAGGTCGCGCACGGCTTCCTCGTGCGGCATGTTCGCGCGGCCGCTGTCGACGTAGCCCGCGACGATCGCCGCGAGGCGGCGCGCGGTGCCTTCGGTGAAGCGGAAGAAGCCGACCGATTCGCCGATCGTGTCGTACGCGAGGTCGACCGCGAGCTGCTTGCGCAGCTCGACCGGCACGCCGTTCTTCAGGCACAGCTTGACGGGCTCGTCGCCCGCCTCGAAATCGCGGTCGATCAGCAGGCGGTCGACCGGCTGGTCGGGGTTGGCCACGAGCGCGTGCAGGATGCTTTCGTCGTACAGCACGTCGGCGTCCATCAGCAGCACGTCGCCGCCGCGCGTCATCGCGTCCGCGACGGTGTGCACGGTCAGCACGCTGCCGAGGTCGTAGCGGTCGTTGATCACGATTTCGGCCTGGCGGCCGAGGCGCTTCAGTTCCTGCTCGACCTTCTCGTGCTGGAAGCCGAGCCCGAGCACGATCTCGTCGACGCCCGCTGCGTCGAGCACGCGCAGATGGCGCTCGAGCAGCGATACGTCGTCAAAGCGTAGCAGGCACTTCGGAAACTGCGCTTCGGGCGGTTGTTGCAGGCGCAAGCCGAGGCCTG
Organism: Burkholderia stagnalis; assembly: GCF_039848545.1. NCBI lineage: Bacteria > Pseudomonadati > Pseudomonadota > Betaproteobacteria > Burkholderiales > Burkholderiaceae > Burkholderia > Burkholderia stagnalis. The sequence continues at coordinate 1,626,606 of NZ_CP156686.1, read as the reverse complement.
CCGCAAGAATGATGGCTCGCATGTGTTCTCCAACCAAAAAAACGACCGATCGACGGGTGTCCGATCAGTCGGCGAGGGGCTGCGGCGCACGGCGCCGCTGCCAGTTTCGTTCACTGAAATGCAGGTAGAGCAGGCCGGGCAGGCCGAGCGCGAGTTCGCGCGCGCGCTTTGCGAGCGACAGCGCGAGCGCGGCCTCGGGCGGCAGGCCGACGAGCGGCGCGAGCAGCAGGTAGCCGCCTTCCTGCGCGCCGAGCGATCCGGGGATCGCGAAGGCGGCACCGCGGATCGCCTGGCCGACGCTTTCGAGCAGCAGCGCGTCGAGCCAGCTTACCGGATGCCCGAGGAAATGGAGCGCGAGCCACACTTCGGCGGTGCCCACGATCCAGCCGACGAGGCTCAGCGCGAAGGTCGACGCCACCTTGCGGCGGTCGCGGTACAGCGTGCCGACCGCCTCGTCGATCGCGTCCGCGCGGGTCGCGAGAGACGACCAGTCGCGCGGGCCGAGCAGCTTCGACGCGACGCGCAGGCCGCGGCCGAACAGCCCGCGCCGCTGCGCGGCATAGAACAGCAGCGCGCAGCCGCCGAGCACGCCGGTGGCGATCAGCGCCGGCGTGCGCAGGTGCGCGGCCGATTCATGCGTCGCGACCATGCTGAACGCGGCGATGCCGAGCAGCGCGAACACCATTTGAGCGAGCGCCTGCATCGTCGTGCTGACGGTGATCGCCGCGGCGGCATCCGCCATCCGGGTGCCGCGCTGCGCGAGATAGCGCACCATCAGCACCGGCCCGCCGATCTGCCCGGCGGGCAGCAGGCTGTTCACCGATTCGCCGACCCAGCGCGCGCGCAGCGCATTGCCGAGCTCGGCGCCGGGGTCGCCCTTGCGGAACATCACCGAGATCGCCACCGCGTCGATCGCGAGCGGCACGACGTGGAACGCCGCGACGAGCGCGAGCCCCCAGCCGGCCGCGAGAAACGTCGACGCGACCGCGCCGACGCCCTGCCATGCGAGCAGGGCTACGAACAGCGCCGTCCCGAGGGACAGCAGGATCATGCCGGCGCGTGTCATGAGCCCGTCGCGCGTCGCGACGCCAGTTGCTTGAACACCTGGCGGAAACCGAAATACGCGATCGCGTCCTTCATGTTCGAGATGAAGCGCTTCCACGGCCGCATGCCGGGGTCGGTCACGTATTCGAACGTGAGCGACACGCGCATTTCGTTCTGGCCCATCGGCGTGACGCGGTGGCGCAGCTTGTCGCCGTCGAACAGCACGATGCCGCCGTCGGCGATCTGCACCGAGCCGGGCTCGTCGGCGACGTCCGGGTTGCGCGTATGCAGTTCGTAATCGAGGCGGCACGACGAATCGTCGATCACGCCGATCAGCAGCGTGTAGCGGCGGCCGTCGTAGTACGACGTGTCGTAGTGCCAGCCGATGTGGTCGCCCGGCTTCGTGTAGTAATACAGCGCGTATGCGTGCGGATCGTCGTCCGGCGACAGCAGCAGCGTGTCGCCCGTGAGCTTCTCGAGGAAGCCGATCAGCGCCTTCGAACGGTACAGCTCGGCGATGTACGGCGCCTTCGCGTCGATCGTGTGGCGGCTCACGCTGCCGCCCTGCTTGTGGCCGGGCAGGTAATTGCGGTTGAGGTCGGCCTGCAGCGTGCGCGCGGCATCCGCAAGCTTCGCGTGCGCGTCGGGCGGCAGGAAGGCGTCGAGGTACAGGAACGACCCCTGGCGCGTGTAGTCGTCGCGCAGGCGGCCGACGTCGAGCCGGCCGACGGCGTCGGCCACGGTGCGGTCGGGGGTGGCCGCCGCGCGCACGGGCGCGGGGCGTGCCGGGGTCAGCACGGAATCGTCGCGCGTGCTAGAAGTCATTTGCTTGCCTGGATTTCGGTTGGGGTCTGCGGCAGGGCGCCGCGCCGGACGATGCGCCACCAGTCGATCACGACCCACGCGGCGAACAGCGGCGCGCCGATCGACGCCGCGAGGAGGAACGGCTCGACGCCGTTCGTGAGCGTCACGAGCGGCAGCAGGTAAAGGACGTCCTCGGTCTCGAAGCCGCCGACGAACGCCTGCTTCGTGCCGGCCTTGCCGGCGAACGATTCGATGCGCATGCGCAGATAGAAGATCAGCGCGACCGCCGCGCCGGCGGCCGCGCCGAGCAGCACCGGCGGCGCGGCCATCTGGCCGCCCTGGGCGACGATGCCCATGCCCATGCTGACGAACAGCGCGATCGTGACGAGCGCGTCCGCCGCGAGGTCGTAAAAATGCCCGATCTTGCTGGACTTGCCGCTGATGCGCGCGAGTTCGCCGTCCGTATGGTCGACGAAGTTGGACAGCACGATCAGGAACGCGCCGGCATTGCTCCACGCGAAGCCGCCCTGCGCAAGGCACCAGGCGCCGGCGAGGCCGATCAGCAGGCGGACGGTGGTGAGGTGATTCGGGGTGACCGGCGTATCGACGAGCGGCCGGACGAGCGAGCGCGCGAGCCGCGCGTCCCATGTGCGGGGTAGCGGTGGCTCGGGGTGTTTGGCGGTTTTTCTTTGGTCCATCGGCGAAATATATACGGATTTGTAAGTTGCTGCTTTTTTCCGTTCAATCTCCTGACATTATCCGGTGTTACCGGGCGTTGCAGAAGGGGCGCGCGGGCATTTCCGGCGCGTAAACAGCGGTTTTGCGCAAGGCACTTGCGCGACACCGTCAAGTGTGGTCGCCGGGGCACGCTTGCGCAAGGCGCGCCGTCCGCGCATATGGGGGGGCGGGCGGCAGGTGGCGGCGCGCGGCCGATGTCGTTTTTCCGATCGCGGATGCCGCAATCCTTGACGCGGATCATGCCGGCGCACCGGTCGCCGGCCGACAATCCGGCGCCTGCGCTGGCGCGCCGCCTGTCACAGAACGGCCGTTCGATATCCGGCAAATTCAGGAAGGGTCTTTTGCATCCGGCAGACATTTCGCGGAGGCCGCCTCTGCGATACTCGACCCGTACCTGTGGTGCCGGCCGCCGATCGCGGCCCCAAGGGTTTCACGCCGCTCAGGAGACACCCCCCGCGGCGTCAACGACAGACCAAAACGCGTTCGAAATCTGCCATGTCCTCATCACGCATTCTTGCCCCCGCCCTGCGTTCGCTCGTCCGCACCGCCGACGAAGCCGCCGCCCTGATCCGTCCCGGCATGACCGTCGCCATGAGCGGCTTCACCGGCTCGGGCTACCCGAAAGCCGTACCGGCCGCGCTCGCCGCGCACATCGAGGCTACGCAGGCACGCGGCGAAGACTTCCGCATCAACGTGCTGACGGGCGCGTCCACCGCGCCCGAGCTCGACGGCGCGCTCGCCCGCACGAACGGCATCTCGATGCGGCTGCCGTACCAGTCGGACCCGACGCTGCGCGACAAGATCAACGCCGGCGAAGTCGACTATCAGGACATCCACCTGAGCCACGTCGCGCAATACGCGTGGTTCGGGCTGTTCGGCGAACTCGACGTCGCGATCATCGAAGTCGCGGGCATTCGCGAGGACGGGCTGCTGATCCCGTCCGCATCGGTCGGCAACAACAAGACGTGGCTCGAGCAGGCGAAGCACGTGATCCTCGAGGTCAATTCGCGCCAGCCGCTCGGCCTCGACGGGATGCACGACATCTATTACGGCACTGCGCTGCCGCCGCACCGCAAGCCGATTCCGCTGACGAAGAGCGACGACCGGATCGGCGAGCCGTACCTGCGCTGCCCGGCCGACAAGATCGTCGCGATCGTCGAGACCGACGCGCCGGATCGCAGCAATGCGTTCTCCGCGCCGGACGAGACGTCGAAGCAGATCGCGGGGCAGCTGATCGATTTCCTGCGCCACGAAGTGAAGCGCGGCCGCCTGCCGGAAAACCTGCTGCCGCTGCAGTCGGGCGTCGGCAACATCACGAACGCGGTGCTCGCGGAGCTCAGCTCGGCCGGCTTCTCGAACCTCGCCGCGTACACCGAAGTGATCCAGGACGGCATGCTCGACCTGCTCGCCGACGGCACGCTGAGCTTCGCGTCGGCCACCGCGCTGTCGCTGAGCCCCGATGCGGTGAAGCGCTTCGCCGATGAAATCGCGATGTTCCGCGAGAAGATCGTGCTGCGTCCGCAGGAGATCAGCAACCACCCGGAACTCGTGCGCCGGCTCGGCTGCATCGCGATGAACGGGATGATCGAGGCCGACATCTACGGCAACGTGAACTCGACGCACGTGATGGGCACGAAGATCCAGAACGGCATCGGCGGCTCGGGCGACTTCGCGCGCAACGGCTACCTGTCGTGCTTCATGTCGGCGAGCACCGCGAAGGGCGGCGCGATCTCGCGGATCGTGCCGATGGCGAGCCACGTCGACCACACCGAGCACGATGTCGCGGTGGTCGTCACCGAGCAGGGCCTTGCCGACCTGCGCGGCCTGTCGCCGAAGCAGCGCGCGCGCAAGATCATCGCGACCTGCGCGCATCCGGATTTCCGGCCGATGCTCGAGGACTACTTCGAGCGCGCGTGCCGCGAGAGCTTCGGCAAGCAGACGCCGCACCTGCTCGGCGAAGCGCTGTCGTGGCACGAGCGGTTCGTGCGGACCGGGTCGATGAAGGGCTGACCCTGCCGCTCCGACGCGCGCCGCGGGCGCGCGTCAATCCATCGCCGCGTGCGCGACGTCCGCGCTGCCGGCCTCGCGCAGGACGAGCGCGACACGCTGATCGGCCTGCTCGGGCGGGTGCGCGGCAACCTGATCGACAGCAGCGGGGCGTGACGGCGGGCACGCCGGCTGCCGATGCGGCGCCGGCGCTGCGCGTCACGGCATGACGTCGACCACCACGCGCGCCGCCACATAGAGCCCCACCCCGTAGGTCAGGTGCGCGACGAGGCTGCGGCGTCGCGCGACGCCCGGCTGCGGCGTGCGCGCGGCGGCGATGCCGAAGCCGAATGCCGGCTGCATCACGAAGAACGGCGCGGTCACGCTGACGAGGCCGGCAGCGAGCGCGGGCAGCAGGGTCGGCGCGCGCAGCCATCCGGTTCCCGCGATCGCGACGGGCAGGGTCGCGATCGCGATGCCGATCGCGTAATGCGCGAACCAGCCGGCCGCGCGCTCGTACGGCACCGGCGCCGCCGCAATGATGGACGCATGCCGGAACCGGCCCGCCGGCATGTGGCCGAGCCAGCGGCCGACCAGCGCGTAATCGAGCGATGGAATGCCGAGCACGTGCTGCCGGAACAGCGTCCACAGATCCAGTGCGAACGTGCCCCCCGCGCCGACCAGCAGCAGGCGGAACAGGGCGTCGGCCGCGCCGCTCATCGTGCGCCCCCGGCGTTTGCCGGGTGAAAGGCGCCGGGCAGGCCCGCGCGCCGCAGGGTTCGAATCGATGTCATCGAAATTCCACCTTGTTCCAAAGGGAGCGAGCGGCTATCTTGCAACTTCAAGTTCCCTTGAGGTCAAGCATGAGCAGTCTTGATATCGCCGACGTCACGCAACGCGCGGGGTTGCCTGCGTCGACGCTGCGCTACTACGAGGAAAAAGGGCTGATCGTGTCGAACGGGCGTCGCGGCCTGCGCCGGCAATACGATCAGGGGGTGTTGCAGCGGCTCGCGCTGATCGCGCTCGGCCGCGAGGCCGGCTTCTCGCTCGACGAGATCGGCGCGATGCTCGGCGCGGGCGGCGCACCCGCGATCGACCGCGCGAAGCTCGACGCGAAGGCCGACGAGCTGGACCGCACGATCCACCGGCTCAGCGCGGTGCGCGACGGCCTGCGGCACGCGGCGGCCTGCCCGGCGCCGAGCCATCTGCAATGTCCGACGTTCCAGAAGCTGCTGCGCGTCGTGGAGCATCGCCCGCCCGCGCGCCGCGCGAAGCCGGTCGGCGCGGGCGGCGACTAGGCGAGGCGCGCGGCTTTCGGTCGTGCTGTATCGTCGTTCGATCGCTTTGCGGCCCGAGGAGGCGCCATGAGCTTGCCGATCGCATGGGTGGTGTTCGACATGGAAGGGGTGCTCACGCACTACGATCGCGCAGCGCGGGTCGCGCGCCTGTCGGTGCTCACGGGCCGGCCGCCCGACGCGATCCGCCATGCGATCTGGGAATCGGGCCTCGAAGCGCGCGCCGATGCCGGCGAGCTCACGCCGGCCGCCTACCTGGACGCGCTCGGCAGCCTGCTCGCATGCCGCGTGAGCCGCGACGCGTGGCTCGATGCCCGTCGCGCGTCGATCACGCCGAACGCCGAGACGCTCGCGCTCGCCGCGCGGGTGGCCGAGCGGCGCCCGATCGCGGTGCTCACGAACAACTGCCGGCTCGTCACCGATCACCTCGACTATCTGAATCCGCCGCTCGCGCGGCTGTTCGGCGCGCATGTATTCGCGTCCGCGTCGTTCGGCGCGGCCAAGCCGGCCGCGCAGGCGTATCTCGGCTGCGTCGCGCAGCTCGGCGCGCGGCCTGACGCGACGCTGTTCATCGACGATACGGATGCGAACGTCGCCGGCGCGGTCGACGCGGGGCTGCTCGGCTATCGCTTCGTCGATGCCGCGCGGCTCGCCGATGAACTGCGCGGGCGCGGGCTGATCTAGGTCTTGTTCACGCTGATAACGGGCTTGCGAACGTGCCTTTGCGCCCGCAGGGCAAGGAGAGAGGAGGCGCAATAGCCGTCGCTATTGCAACGACGAACGACGCGGCAATGCGGGCGGAAAGGCACGTTCGCCTGATTTGAAAAAGTCATGTGTGGGGCTGGCCCCCAGAAGGGCCGATCGCTGCGTCATGCGCCTCGCGAATACGTCGCGTATTCGCTTCGTCGCATTCCTTGCGCTCGGCCCTTCCGGGGGCCAGCGCAAGCCCGTTATTAGCGTGAACAGGCACTAGACCGCTTGCAAATACGGCGGCCGTCAGCCGATTGCCGCGCGCCGCACCCGCCCCAGCGCCGCTTCGAGCGCATCCATCGAGATCGAGCCGAGTGCGATGCGTAGCGCCTGCGGCGTGCTGGCCGTCGTCGCGAACGGCTCGGCGGTCGTCACGCGCACGCCGTCGCGTTCGAGTGCGGCCGCGACGTCGTCCGCGCGCAGATGGTCGGGCAGCATCAGCCACACGTAGTACGACGACGGATGCGCGAGCAGCGCGCCGCCGCGCAGCATCCGCCGCGCGAGCGCCTGCCTGCCGCGCGCATCGTCGCGCTTTTGCTCCTCGAGCGTATCGACGACACCTTGCTCGATCCACTGGCACGCGAGCGCGACCGTCAGCGACGGCGTGTTCCACGTCGAGACGCGGATCGCGCGTTCGAGCAGCGGCACCCAGCGCGGCGGCGCGGCAACGAAGCCGAGCCGCAACCCCGATGCCACGCTCTTCGACAGGCCGGACACGTAGACCGTGCGATCCGGCGCGAGCGTGAACAGCGGTGGCGGCGCGGGCTCCGCGAGGAACGCATACGCGCCGTCCTCGACGATCAGCAGGTCGTGCCGCTCGGCCAGCGCCGCCAGGCGCCGGCGGTCCGGCTCGCCCATGACCGCGCCGAGCGGGTTGTGCAGCGTCGGCATCGTGTAGACCGCGCGCACCGGCCGCCTCGCGCACAGCGCCGCGAGCCGTTCGAGATCCATGCCGCCGCCCGGGAGCGCCGGCACCGGCGCCAGTTCGAGCCGATGCGCATGGGCGAGCGCCTTCATGCCGGGGTAGGTGAGCGCGTCGACGGCGATGACGTCGCCCGGCTGCAACAAGGCCATTGCGACGATCGCGAGACCCTGCTGCGCGCCGTTGACGATCAGCACCTGCTCGCCGGGCACGCGGATACCGCGGTTGCGCAGATGGCGGGCGACGGTCTGCCGTTCGTGCGGCCGGCCGCCCTGCGGCGCCGAATGCAGCAGCGCGTCGAGGTCGCCCGACGCGGCGAGGCTGCGCAGCCCGCTGCGCAGCAGCTCGACCTGGCCGGGCAGCGACGGATAGTTGAACGTCAGGTCGATCGCGTCCGCGCGGGCAGGGTGCTGTTCGAGGCCGAGGCCGCGCGGCAGCGACGTATCGCGCACGAACGTGCCGCGCCCGGTCTCGCCGACGACGAGGCCGATCGCCTCGAGCTCCGCATAGACGCGCGCGGCGGTTGCGAGCGCGATGCCGTGCTGCTTCATCAGCGCGCGCACGGTCGGTAACTGCGCGCCGGGCGGCAGCCGGCCCGCGTGGATCCGTGCCGCGAAGTCGTCGACGATCGATCGGTATCGGGGTTCGCGCATCGCTTGTATCTGGAACAATTCTTTGTTTGTATCGGATCGGGAGATTACGCTGCCGACGTCGCTCACGCAAACCCTGTTCCCCATGATCGAACTGTCGACCCTCTCGATTTTTTCGGCGGCCGTGCTGCTGTTGCTGCTGTCACCCGGACCGAACATGACGTTCGTGCTTGCGCACGGCGTGACGTATGGCATGCGCGGCGGCGCCGCGGCCGCGCTCGGCATCGGCGTGGCGGACCTGATCCTGACTGCATTGACCGCCACCGGCGTGACCGCGGCCGTCAACGCGTGGCCGCCTTCGTTCGACGTGATCCGCTACGCGGGCGCCGCGTACCTGCTGTGGATGGCGTTCAAGGCGCTGCGGCAGCCGGGGCGCCTCGGCGCGGCCGGCGCGCCGCAACGGTCGCTGGCGTCGGTGGCCGGCCGGGCGATGCTGAACAGCCTGCTGAACCCGAAGGCGCTGCTGTTCTTCGTGGTGTTCCTGCCGCAGTTCGTCGACCCGCGCCATGGCCCGGTCGCGGCGCAACTGGTCGAACTCGGCTGCGTGCTCACCGCGATCAGCACGGTGTTCCACCTGCTGCTCGGCGCGGCCGGCGGCACGGTGCAGCGCCTGGTATCGCGCCACGCGCGTGCGGCGATGCTGCAATCGCGCGGGCTGGCCGCCGTGCTCGTGCTGCTCGCGGTGCGGCTGGCCGTGATGTCGCGCCCGGCATGAGCGGCGGACGAACCCTGGATGCCTGTTCGAATCGTCAAGGAGACCGAATGTACATTGCAGCCTTCATTTACCGGCCGGGCGACGCCGACGACGCGTTTCGCGCGCTGAGCGCGACGATCGACGCGGTGGCCGCGAGCCTGCCCGGTTTCGCCGGCGCCGAGTCGTGGCGCTCGGCCGACGGCGAGCGGATCAACGCGACGTACTACTGGCACGACGAAGCGTCGCTGCGCGCGTTCGCCGCCGATCCGCGGCATCTCGACGCGAAGCGCCAGTATCGCAAGTGGTATGGCGGCTATCACGTGATCGTGTCGAAGGTCGAGCGCGCGTATGGCGACGCCGCGTTCGCGCATGTCGTCGCCGATACGCGGCGCGCGGCCACCCGGCAGCCGGAACCGGGCGTCGCCGGCTGACGCGCCGTGCGTGCCGCGATGCGCCCGATCACCCGGCGTAGTACACGCGGCACTCCATCTCCCGGCCGCGCACGATCCGCTTGCCGGCCAGCTCGCCGTGCGCCTCGGTGACGACCATCCGTTCGCTTTCGCGCAGCACGTCGTCGTAGAAGAACAGCGCGACCCAGTCGGCCATCGGGCTGTCTTCGTAGACGCGCCCCGTGTTCGAGAACAGCGCGGTGAAGTGCCAGCCGCCTCGCGTGATGTGCAGCACGGGCAGCCAGGCCTTGCCTTCGGGGTTCAGGCGCTTCGGCGCGAGCGTCGGCAAGGTGCCGGCGGCGGCCCGCGCGCGATAGAGGCGGTCGATGTGAAGCAGCAGCTCGACCGGCGGCTCGGCACCGAGGCCGCCGTTGCGCGTATGCGCGTGCCAGCGCCGCCGCCGGCTCAGCACCTCGTCGAGCGCGGCGCGGATGCCCGCCGCGCGCCGCGGCCCGACGCCCGACACGGTTTCGAGCCGGCCGGTGCGGGCCGCCGCTTCGAGATCCTCGAGCGTGTCGATGTGCAGCGTGTCGTGGATGCGCATCGCGAGTTCGCGGCCGATGCCCGGCACGGCCTCGAACGCGGATGCGAACGCCGTGTCGCCGCGCAGCCGTTCGAGCTGGCGCCAGCGGCCCGTAAGCAGCAGCTCGGCGATCGCCTGCGCGACGCCGAGGCCGATTTGCGGCAGTGCGTCGAGCGCATCGATGCCGCCGGCGTCGAACAGCGCGCGGACGCTGCGGTCGAGCCCGTCGAGCGTGTCGGCCCCGGCGCGGTAGGCGCCGGCCCGGTACGGGTTCGCGCCCTGGTCGGCCAGACGCTGCGCGGCCTCGCGCAGGCAACTGGCGATTTGCCGGTTTTCCTCGTCGGTTCGGCTGGCGGTCGTCTGCATGGGCGAGGACGCGCGTGGGGTGCGAACGGTGGGGGGCGTGGCGCACGGGGCGCCGGTCAGGCCATCCCCGATTGTCCGGAACACGATGCGCGAAAAATTGATGCGTATCAATGGCAAACGTTGCACACGCGCACGGCCGGTTTCGCGGCGTGATACCCCGGACGGGCCGCGCGGCGCTACGCTGTAGTCAGGACAGCATAGCGGGAGGGCGGCGATGCAACGGGCGCTTCTGGTCTGCGGAATGCTGCTGGTCGCGGCGGGACTCGGCTGGCGCTGGCTCGCGCGGATTCCGTTCGGCCGCCTGCCGGGCGACATCCACATCGTGCGCGACGGCTTCAGCCTTTACCTGCCGCTTGCGACGTGCGCGGTGCTGTCGGCGGCGCTGACGCTGCTGGCGTGGCTGCTGCGGCGATGAACGGCCGGTGCGACGCGACGCCCGCAGGCTGCGCGCGCCTGTTTCTGTGCGGCGACGTGATGACGGGGCGCGGCATCGACCAGATCCTGCCGCACCCGGGCGACCCGCGCTTGTTCGAGCCCGTCTGCCGGTCCGCGCGCGACTACGTGCGGCTCGCGGAGCGGGAAAGCGGGCCGCTGCCGTTCCCGCGCGACGATGCGTATCCATGGGGCGACGCGCTCGCCGTGCTCGAGCGGGTGCAACCCGATGCGCGGATCATCAATCTCGAGACGGCCGTGACCGCGAGCGACGCCCGCTGGCCCGACAAGACGGTGCTGTACCGGATGCATCCGGACAATGTCGGCTGCCTGCTGCGCGCGCGCATCGACTGCTGCGTGCTCGCGAACAACCATACGATGGACTGGGGGCGCGCGGGCCTCGACGAAACGCTCGCGACGCTCGTGCGCGCGGGCATCCGGCCGGTTGGCGCGGGGCGCGACGCGGCCGAGGCGGCAGCGGCGGCCGTCGTCGAGTGTGCGAGCGGCGTGCGCGTACGCATCGATGCGTACGCGTCGGCGAGCGCGGGCGTGCCCGACGCGTGGGCCGCGCGCGGCACGCACGGCGGCGTGAACGTGCTGCCGGATCTGTCGCCGGCGCGGGCCGATGCGATCGGCCGGCGTCTCGCGCAGGCGCGGCGCGCGACCGGCGACGTCAACGTGGTGTCGCTCCATTGGGGCGGCAACTGGGGCTACGCGGCAAGCGCGGACGAGCGCGCCTTCGCGCACCGGCTGATCGACACCGGCGGCGTCGACATCGTGTACGGGCATTCGTCGCATCACGTGCGCGGAATCGAACGGTATCGCGGCCGGCTGATCCTCTACGGCTGCGGCGATTTCCTGAACGACTACGAAGGCATCGCGGGCTACCGCGCGTATCGGCCCGATCTCGCGCTGATGTATTTCCCGCTGGTCGACACGGCGAGCGGTGCGCTGTGCGACCTGTTCATGGCGCCGATGCAGGTCCGGCGGCTGAGCGTGCGGCATGCGCCGGACGACGGTGTCGCGTGGCTGGCCGACGTGCTGGAACGGGAAAGCGCGGTGTTCGGCACGCATGTGCACGTGACGGCGGCCGGCATGCTGGCGTTGCGGGATTGACGCGGGCCGGCGCATGAAACAAACAGTAACCGATCATACGTCCCGAAATGTGCGGGAGACGTAAGCTAGATAGGTGGCGTGCGTCAGGTACCGTGGCGCCGATCTTGCTGGAGCCTGTGATGAACCCGATTTCCGCGATGAAGCCTGCCGTCGTCGCGTTGGCCGTTTTGGCGCTCGGCGGCTGTTACTACTCGAGCCCGTACGGCTATGCGCCTTACTACGCGCCGTACTATGCGCCGGCGACGGTGTCGCAGGTGCCGGTCGCGCCGGACGGCACGGTCGCGACGCCGGATGCGCCAGCGGCGGCTGCGCCCGTCGAGGTCGCGCCGGTTTATCCCGTGCCGGTCTATGCGCCTTACCCGTATTACTACCCGGGCTGGTACGGCTGCTGCTGGCCGCCGGTCGCGATCGGCTTCGGCTTCCGGGGCCACTTCGGCGGCGGTCACCATCACATGGGCGGCGGACACTGGGGCGGCAGGCCCTGGGGTGGCGGCGGGCACCGGCATTGAGCGGCGCGCGGCGACGGCGCGCCATGCAACGAAACGGCGCGGGCCTGCGCCGCGCAGGAGAGCACCATGAGAAACACGATCGTCCGATGCCTGTGCATCGTCTTCCTGGGCCTGCTGGCGATGCCGGGCGCGGCCGATGCGCAGACGGCCGCCTATACGAACGCGCCGGCGAACCTGCGTGCCGGCCCGGCGGAGGACTATCCGCTGGTCGCGCAGATTCCGGAAGGCACGATGGTGTCCGTGATCGGCTGCATCAGCGACTACACGTGGTGCGACGTCGCGCTGCCGGGCGTGCGCGGCTGGCTGTACGCCGGGCTGCTCGACTATCCGTACCAGGGCGGCGCGGCGCCGCTGCTCGACTACGGCGCCGAAATCGGCTTCCCGGTCGTGGTGTTCGCGATCGGGCCGTATTGGGATCGCTACTATCGCAACCGGCCGTGGTTCCACGACCGAGACCGCTTCACGCACCGCGCCGAGCCGCGCATCGGCCCGGGCGGCATGCCGCCGGGGCGCGGCCATCCGCAGCAGAACGAGCCGCCGCCGGCGGCCGTCATGCCGGGCGCGGGCGGACGGCCGGGCGAGCGCGGCGGGCACGAGGGCGGACACGACACGCGGCCGTCGGCCACGCGCGGCGGCTGGACCGGCGGCATCCGCACGCCCGCTCCGGCGCCCGTGCCGATGCCGGCGCCGGCGCCGGTGCCCGCGCCGATGCCGCAAGGCGGCGGGAACATGCATGCACCGGCGCCTTCGGCCACGATGCATGCGCCGCCGCCTGCACCGGCAGCCCCGATGCACGCTCCGGCGCCGACGATGCAGGCGCCCGCGCCCGCCGTCGCGATGCCGCCGCAAGGCCATCAGGACGGTGGCGGAGGCGGCGGGCAGCGCGGCAGCTTCGGCGGCCGGCAAGGCGGTGGAGGCGGAGGCGGCGGACACGGCGGGGATTTCCGGCACGATTGACGGGATCGGCCTCGCAGCCTGTCTGGGGCGTGAAGCCAAAGAGGCCCGGAAGTCCCGGGCCGGAAGCGGGCGATCCGTCCCGCCGACGGCGAGCGTCAGCGGGCCTGACATCGCGTCGCGTGGCGCGCGCCGTGCGTCAGGTCAGAGCATCCGCGAGAGCACGCCGTCCTTCATGACGAAGCGGTGCGCGAGCGCCGCGCAGGCATGCAGGCCGATCAGGATCGCCAGCCCGGTGGCCCACGCGCTGTGCAACTCGCCGATCGACGCGCCGAGCGTGTGCGGCGCGGCGATCGCCGGCAACGAAAACCCGTTCCCAAGCCCGACGTGCCAGGTGCGGCCGTTCGCGTTCAACCAGCCGAGCACCGGCACCGCGATCAGCGACGCGTAAAGCAGCTTGTGCGTCGCGCTCGCAATGAACGCCAGGGCACGGCGCTGCTCGACCTGCGCGATGGGTTTGCGCGCGCCGGACCACAGCAGGCGCGGCACCGCGATCAACAGCAGCAACACGCCCAGATTCACGTGCAGCAGCACCAGCCCGAGCGGCGGCGCGGTGCCGTGGACGTCGGGCATCGTCCAGCCGACGGCGAACTGGGCGGCGACCAGCAGCGCCATGCTCCAGTGGAACAGGCGCGTGAGCCGGTCGTGGCGAGCGGCCTGGTGCGGGGTATCGGACATCGCGACTCCTTCGGGCGATTCGTTGAACCGGGTCGCGACATGGAAAGCGAAGGGCGGTGCTGCGTTGCGCAGCGCGCCGGGATCGGTGTCGCGGGCTGACGTGATCATCGCCGCGCGTTCCTTATGACCGCCTTAAGGTGAGCGAGCGCGCATCGTCCGCGTGCGTTGCATCCGCGGACGATGCGTGCCGTGCGTCAATCGAGCAGCGCCAGGATTTCCTCGTAAAGTGGCTTCGGAATCCGCACGCCGTTCGCGACGCTGCGCGCGCGGGCGTCGAAGCGCCGTTGCGACGGCAGCCGCGCGCCCTGCGCGACGATCGATTCGAGCATCCGCTCGCCGCGCGCGAGCCCCGCGTCGAGATCGTCGCCGAGGAACACCTTCGGATCGAACGCGATCACGAGTTCGCCATGGCACGGCGTCGCGCCGACGCCTTCGTCGAACGCCATCGACTCCTGGCTCGTCATGTCGCCGATCAGCGCGCCGCCGAGCAGTTCGACCATCGCCGCGAGCGCCGAGCCCTTGTGGCCGCCGAAGGTGCGCATCGCGCCGTGCAGCGCGGCCTTCGGGTCGGTGGTCGGCTGGCCGTCGGCATCGATCGCCCAGTGCGGCGGAATCGGCTTGCCTTGCTTCGCATGCAGCTCGATGTCGCCGCGCGCGATCGCGCTCGTCGCGAAATCGAACACGAACGGCACGCCGCCCGGCCGCGGCCACGCGAACGCGATCGGATTGGTGCCGAACACGGGCCGGTTGCCGCCTTCCGGCGCGACCCAGCTATGGCTCGGGTTCATTGCAATGCCCGCGAGGCCCTCGGCCGCGATCGCCTCGACCTCCGGCCACAGCGCGGAGAAGTGATAGCAGCGGTTGATCACCATCGCCGCGATGCCGTGCTGCTTCGCCATCTCGACGAGCACCGGCAGGCCCGTCTCGAAGCTCAGCAGCGAGAAGCCGCGATGCGCATCGACCGCGACGATCGACGACGACAGCCGGCGCAGCGTCGGCACGGCCTGCGGATCGACCTTGCCTTTCTGCAGCGAGCGCACGCAGACCAGCAGCCGGTAGACCCCGTGCGAATGGCACTCGTCGCGCTGGCCCTGCGTGATCACGTTCGCGATCGCGCGCGCATGCGCGTCCGACATGCCGTGGCGGGTCAGTACGCGCAGCGCGAGCGCGTGCACGTCGTCGAGCGACAGGACGACTTCGTTCGCGTCAGACATCGCGCGCCTCCTTCGGCAGGACCAGCACGCCGTCGATGCGCTGCGCGATGCGCAGCGGATTGCCGTCGCGGAGCGCTTCCGGCAGCAGCGCGGCCGGCAAATCCTGATACGAAACGGGCCGCAGGAAGCGTTCGATCGCGCGTGCGCCGACCGACGTCGTGCGCGTGTCGGACGTCGCCGGGAACGGGCCGCCGTGCACCATCGCATGGCCGACCTCGACGCCGGTGCCGAAGCCGTTCACGAGTATGCGGCCGGCCTTGCGCTCGAGCGTCGGCAGCAGCGTCGCGAACAGCGCCGCGTCGCCGTCGCCGAGATGCGCGGCGATCGTCAGCTGGCCTTCGAGCGACTTCAGCACGCGACGCAGCGCGTCGGCGTCCGGGCAGCGCACGATCAGCGATGCCGGGCCGAACACCTCGTCGCGCAGCTCGGGCAGCGCGATGAACGCGTCCGCCGACGTCGCGAACAGCGCGGCGCGCGCCTGGTAGCGCTCGCCGTCGACGCCTTCGGCGAGCGTCTCGACCGCGCCGTGCGCGCGCAGCTTCGCGACCCCCTCGGCATAGCTCGCGTGAATGTGCGGCGTCAGCATCGTCTGCGCCGGGGCGGCGCGCACGGCGCTCGCGGCGGCGGCCTCGAACGCGCGCAGCGCCGGCCCGTCGACGGCGAGCACGAGGCCCGGGTTCGTGCAGAACTGGCCGGCGCCGAGCGTCAGCGATGCGACGAACTGCGGCGCGATCGCGTCGTGCCGCGTGGCGAGCGCGTCGGGCAGCAGCAGCACCGGGTTGATCGAGCTCATCTCCGCGTAGACGGGAATCGGCTCATGGCGCGCGGCCGCGATGTGCATCAGCGCGACGCCGCCGCGCCGCGAGCCCGTGAAGCCGACCGCCTTGATGCGCGGATCGGCGACGAGCGCCTGGCCGATCTCGCGCGACGCGTCGAACAGCAGCGAGAACACGCCGGCCGGCAGCCCGCATTCGCGCACGGCCTGCTGGATCGCGCGGCCGACGAGTTCCGACGTCCCCGGGTGCGCGGAATGCGCCTTGACGATCACCGGGCAGCCGGCCGCGAGCGCGGACGCCGTGTCGCCGCCCGCGACGGAAAACGCGAGCGGGAAGTTCGACGCGCCGAACACGGCAACCGGGCCGATCGCGACGTTGCGCAGCCGCAGGTCGACGCGCGGCAGCGGCTTGCGCCCGGGGCGCGCGGGATCGATGCGCGCATCGAGGAAGCCGCCGTCGCGCACGATCGATGCAAACAGACCGAGCTGGCCGACGGTGCGCCCGCGCTCGCCCTCGACGCGTGCGCGCGGCAGGCCCGATTCGGCGACGCAGCGCTCGATCAGTTCATCGCCGAGCGCCATGATGTGGCGGCCGATCGCGTCGAGAAATTCGGCGCGGGCCGCGAGGCTCGTTTCGCGATAGGTGTCGAACGCGTCGTCGGCGAGCGCGCAGGCCGTCTCCAGGTCGCGCAGGCTCGCGCCGCCGAATGCGGGCGCGAGCCGCTCGCCCGTCGCGGCGGCGATGGCATGGAGTTCGCCGTTCTGCCCGGTGACGGCAGATTGGCCGATCAGAAGCTGGCCGGTGAGTCGCATGGTTCTCCTCGAAAAAAGTGCGGGCCGGGCGCGCGGCCCGGCCGATGAAAAAAGGGAAGGAGGCGTCAGCCCTCGTCGTCGTCGAGCTGCAGCTTCGCGGACGGCACGCCGGTGTTCGCCCCCCAGTAGTAGATGACGAGCGCGACGGCCGCGACGACAACCGTGTCGTACGGATGCGCGAGCGCGCCGGTGCCGCCGAAGCCGCCGAAATACGACAGCGCGATCATCGCCGCGTAGAACGCGATCAGCCACGCCGACGAGCGCACCTGTTCGGCGAGGCTCAGGTGCGCGGTCGGCACCCAGCGGCGGCACGCGAGATAGATCGCGAACATCGCGATCTGCAGCCCGAGCAGCCAGGACACGGTGCTCCAGCCCGACCAGTAGACGATCAGCGCGGCGATCACGAACGACGCGGGGCCGGTGATCGCGAACGCGCTCGCGCGGAACGGCCGCGGCAGGTCGGGCGCGGTGCGCCGCAGCGCCGCGACCGACACGGGCGCGACCGCGTAGCTGAGCACCAGCGCGGCCGACACGATGTTGATCAGCGCTTCCCACGACGGGAACGGCAGCGTCCAGAAGATCGAGAGCCCGAAGGTGAGCCACAGGCCCGCGCGCGGAATGCCGGACGCTTCGTCGACGCGCGTGAACACCTTGAAGAAGGTGCCCGTCTTCGCCCAGCCGTACACGACGCGCGGCGTCGCGTTCATGTAGATGTTGCCGCAGCCGCTCGGCGAGATCATCGCGTCGGCGACGACCATCACCGCGAGCCAGCCGACGCCGAGCGCGAGCGCGATGTCGCGGTAGGGCAGCGAGAACGCCTTGCTGACGTCGTGCCAGCCGGCGGCGAGCATGTCCGTCGGAATGCTGCCGATGAACGCGAGCTGGAGCAGCACGTAGATCAGCGTCGACAGCAGGATCGACAGGATCAGCGCGATCGGGATCGTGCGCTGCGGATTGCGCACCTCGCTCGCGACCGACACGATCGGCGTGAGCCCGAGGTACGCGAAGATGATGCCGCCCGCCGACACCGCCATCTCGATGCCCGGCATGCCGAACGGCGCGAAGCCGTGCATGGTCAGGTTCGCGGGCTTGAAGAACGTGAACAGCACCGCGATCACCGACAGCGGCACGATGAACTTGAAGATGCTGATGATGTTGTTCGCCTTCGCGAACGTCTTCACGCTCGAATAGTTCAGGTAGAAGAAGAAACCGAGGAGCGCGGCCTGCACGAGCCAGCCGAGCGTCGTCGGGTCGCTCGATCCTTCGGCCATCAGCCCCGGAAACCACGCGGCCGCGTATTGGCGCGCGGCGACGACTTCGATCGCGATCAGGCTCGAAAAGGCGATCAGCGTGATGAAGCCCATCAGGTAGCCGAGCAGCGGGCCGTGCGAGAACACCGGGTAGCGCACCACGCCGCCCGCGCGCGGCAGCGCGGCGCCGAGTTCGCAGTAGACGATGCCGAGCAGCAGCACCGCGAAGCCGCCGAGCAGCCACGAGAAGATGCCGGCCGGGCCCGCGATCGTCGACACGTGACTCGCGGCGAACAGCCACCCCGATCCAAAGATGGCGCCGAGACCGATGAACGTGAGGTCGGTCAGCGACAGCTGTTTCTTGAACTTCCCGTGACCCGCGTCGGGGTGCGCGGAACGGGAAAGCGGCACGGACGGTCGTGCATTGCCTTGGCCTGGCATGGGCTGTGTCTCCTATGGGAATGTCGGCAACGGCGGAAACCGCGCCGCGCTCCCACGGAGCAGCGGCGCGCGCCTGCCGGCCGGCGGCGCCCGGTTCGATCGACCGGGGCGGGCCGCGGGGCCGGTTCACGCGCGACGCGGGCAGGCGTCGGCGTGAACGGGCCCGTGCGGGCCATGCCGGACGGGAAGCGGCGGCGCGCGAAGGGGAAGCCTGTGCGCCGCCGCCGGGGGGAAGTCGATCAGAGGCCGACGTCCGGCAGTGCGGGACGGTTTTCGAGCGCCTTCGCGACGATCGCCTTCACTTCCGCGAGCGTGTCGCCCTGCAGCGCGAGGCGCGGCGGGCGCGTGACCGCGCTGCCGCGGCCGACCAGCTCTTCGCACAGCTTGATGCACTGCACGAGGTCCGGGCGCGCGTCGAGGTGCAGCAGCGGCATGAACCAGCGATACAGCGCGAGCGCTTCGTCGAAACGCTTCTGCTTCGCGAGGCGGAACAGCGTCTCGCCTTCCTTCGGGAACGCGTTAGACATGCCCGACACCCAGCCTTCGGCGCCCACGGCGATGCTCTCGACCACCACGTCGTCGAGGCCCGCGAACAGCACGAAGCGGTCGCCCACCGCGTTGCGCAGGTCGATGAAGCGGCGCGTGTCGCCCGACGAATCCTTGAAGCAGACGATGTTCTCGCAATCCTGCAGCGCGATCAGCACGTCGGGCGTCACGTCGTTCTTGTAGATCGGCGGGTTGTTGTAGACCATCACCGGCAGGTCGGTGCTGGTCGCGACCGCGCGGAAGTGCGCGGCGGTCTCGTGCGGCTTCGCCGAGTAGACCAGCGCGGGCATCACCATCACGCCGTCGACGCCGACGCGCTGCGCTTCACGCACGGTGTTGCGTGCGAACTCGGTGGTGAACTCGGCGATGCCGGCGATCACCGGGATCTTGCCGCCGGCCGCGTCGCGCGCCACTTCGATCACCTGGAGCTTTTCCGACGTGGACAGCGACGTGTTTTCGCCGACCGTGCCGCAGACCACGAGGCCCGACACGCCGTCGTTCACCAGGTTCTTCACCACGCGGTGCGTGGCGTCGATGTCGAGGGAAAAGTCCGGCTTGAACTGGGTGCTGACGGCCGGGAAAACCCCGGTCCATTGAATGGCTTTGCGGCTCACTGAAATCTCCTACGGTTCGTATCGTTCGGCCGACAGGTGTCGGTGTGGTGACCAGTATCGCCGCGCAAACCCCCGTCGCGCTTGAGTCGTTTCCCGGAGCAAAATGACGAAATCGGCATAGTCGCCGAAAGCGGCGTGGAGGGCGCCCGGCGTTGTGCCGATTTCGTCGTCGTCCTCATCGAAAATCCACAAGCGGGCGGACGCGCGACGGAGGAAGCTGTGCTCCTTTCCCCACTTTCGGACGACGCATGATGAAGCGCATCCAGATCATCGATTCGCACACCGGCGGCGAACCCACGCGGCTCGTCGTGTCCGGTTTTCCCGCGCTCGGCAACGGCTCGATGGCCGAGCGGCGCGACGTGCTCGCGCGCGAGCACGACCGCTATCGCACCGCGTGCATTCTCGAGCCGCGCGGCAGCGACGTGCTGGTCGGCGCGCTGCTGTGCGAGCCGGTGTCGCCCGACGCGGCCGCCGGCGTGATCTTCTTCAACAATTCCGGCTATCTCGGCATGTGCGGGCACGGCACGATCGGCGTCGTGCGCACGCTGCATCACATGGGCCGCATCGCGCCGGGCGTGCACAAGATCGAGACGCCGGTCGGCACCGTCGAGGCGACGCTGCACGACGACCTGTCGGTCAGCGTGCGCAACGTGCTCGCGTATCGCCACGCGAAGGACGTCATCGTCGACGTGCCGGGCCACGGCCCCGTGAAGGGCGACATCGCGTGGGGCGGCAACTGGTTCTTCCTGATCAGCGGCCACGGGCAGCGCGTCGCCGGCGACAACGTCGCGGCGCTGACCGCCTACGCGTCGGCCGTGCGCGCAGGGCTCGAACGCGCGGGCATCACCGGCGCGAACGGCGGCGAGATCGACCACATCGAGTTGTTCGCCGACGATCCCGAGCACGACAGCCGCAGCTTCGTGCTGTGCCCGGGCCTCGCGTACGACCGCTCGCCGTGCGGCACCGGCACGAGCGCGAAGCTCGCGTGCCTCGCCGCGGACGGCAAGCTCGCGCCGGGCGTCGTGTGGCGGCAGGCGAGCGTGATCGGCAGCGTGTTCCACGCGAGCTACGCCGCAAGCGACGGCGGCATCGTGCCGACGATCCGCGGCAGCGCGCACCTGAGCGCGGAAGCGACGCTGCTGATCGAGGACGACGATCCGTTCGGCTGGGGCATCGTGTCGTGAGCGACGTGAAGACCGACGTCATCGTGATCGGCGCCGGCATCGTCGGCGCGGCCTGCGCGCACGAGTTCGCATTGCGCGGGCTGCGCGTGCTGGTGCTCGACGACGCGAGCGGCGGCGCGACCGGCGCGGGCATGGGGCACCTCGTCGCGATGGACGACAACGCCGCCGAGCTCGCGCTGAGCCATTACTCGATCGAATTGTGGCGCGCGCTGAGCGCGCAGATGCCCGACGGGTGCGCATATCGCAACTGCGGCACGCTGTGGCTCGCCGCCGATGCGAACGAGATGGACCTCGCGCGCGCGAAGCAGGCGACGCTCGCCGTGCACGGCGTGGCGGGCGAGCTGATCGACGGCGCGGCGCTCGCCGCGCTCGAACCGATGCTGCGCGCCGGCCTCGGCGGCGCGCTGAAGATTCCCGGCGACGGCATCCTGTACGCGCCCGTGGCGGCGAGCTGGCTGCTTCAGCGCGCGCCGGGCGTCACGCTGCGCCGCGAAAAGGTGGTCGAGGCCGACGGGCCGCGCGTAAAGCTCGCGAGCGGCGAGAGGCTGCGCGCGGAGCGCGTGGTTGTGGCGAACGGCGTCGCCGCACGCAGGTTGCTGCCCGAACTGCCGCTGCGGCCGAAGAAGGGGCATCTGCTGATCACCGACCGTTATCCGGGCCGGGTGTCGCACCAGCTCGTCGAGCTTGGCTATGCGGCGAGCGCGCATGCGAGCGACGGTACGTCGGTCGCGTTCAACGTGCAGCCGCGCCCGACCGGCCAGTTGCTGATCGGCTCGTCGCGGCAGTTCGACACCGAGGACCCGCGCGTCGAGCCCCCCGTGCTCGCGCGCATGCTGCGCCGCGCGGTCGGCTACCTGCCGGCGCTGGCCGACCTGAACGGCATTCGCGCATGGGCGGGCTTTCGCGCCGCGAGCCCGGATGGCTTGCCGCTGCTGGGCGAGCATCCCGCACGCCCCGGCGTGTGGCTCGCGGTCGGGCACGAAGGGCTGGGCGTCACGACCGCGCCGGGCAGTGCGCGGCTGCTTGCCGCGCTGATGTTCGGCGAGCGGCCGCCGATCGACGCCGAACCGTATTTGCCGGGACGTTTCCTGTCGACGTCCCCTGTGGCTGGAGCAATTTCATGATCATTCATCTGGATGGCCGCGCGCTGACGGTGGCCGACGGCGTGACCGTCGCCGCCGCCGTCGCGTCGAGCGGCGACGACACGACCCGCACGTCGTGCACGGGCGCGCCGCGCGCGCCGTTTTGCGGAATGGGCATCTGCCAGGAGTGCAGGATGACGATCGACGGCCGCCGCCGGCTCGCGTGCCAGACGCTGTGCCGCGAAGGCATGCAGGTGGAGCGCACGCGATGAAACACGAACATCTGAGCGTCGACGTCGCGATCGTCGGCGCGGGCCCGGCCGGGCTGTCGGCCGCGCAGGCGGCGCTGCGGGGCGGCGCGTCGGTCGCGATCGTCGACGACAACCCGCGCGCGGGCGGGCAGATCTGGCGGCAGGGGCCCGGCGTCGCGGCGCCGCCGGCCGCGGTCGAACGTTTCGCGGTATTGCGGCACCCGAACGTGCGGCATCTGGCGGCCACGCGCATCGTCGCCGAATCGGGCCCCGGCACGCTGCTGCTCGAAGACGACGAACGCGGGCTGCTGCTTGAATACCGCGCGCTGATCCTGTGCTGCGGCGCACGCGAGCTGCTGCTGCCGTTCCCCGGCTGGACGCTGCCGGGCGTCACCGGCGCGGGCGGGCTGCAGGCGCTGATCAAGCACGGCCTCGACGTGCGCGGGCAGCGCACGGTGATCGCCGGCAGCGGGCCGCTGCTGCTGGCGAGCGCCGCGACGGCGCGCGAGCGCGGCGCGCAGGTGCTGCACGTGCTCGAACAGGCCGCGTGGGCGGACGTGGCCGGTTTCGGTGCGGGGCTGTGGCGCTGGCCGTCGAAGCTCGCACAGGCTGCGCGGTTGATCACGTCGGTCTATCGCGCCGATGCGCACGTGGTCGAAGCGTTCGGCGGCACGCGGCTCGAAGGCGTGCGGATCCGGCAGGGCGGCCGCGAATTCGAGGTGGCGTGCGACCGGCTCGCGTGCGGCTTCGGGCTGGTGCCGAACACGGCGCTGCCGAGCTATCTCGGCTGCCGGATCGAGAACGGCGCAGTGGCGGTCGATGCGCACCAGCGCACGAGCCGCGCCGGGCATTTTGCGGCGGGCGAGTGCACGGGCGTCGGCGGCAGCGAGCTGGCGATGGTCGAAGGCGAGATCGCCGGCTGCGCGGCGACCGGGCAGACGGCGCGGCTCGCCGAGCTGATTGCCCGCCGCGCCCGCTGGCAGGCGTTCGCGGATGCGGTGCGCGAACGGTTCGCGATCCGCGAGGCGGTTCGCACGCTCGCGCGGCCCGATACGCTCGTCTGCCGCTGCGAGGACGTGCGCTACGACGCGCTCGTAAACGAAGCCGGCTGGACGGCCGCGAAGCTGCAGTCGCGCTGCGGAATGGGCGCGTGCCAGGGCCGCGTATGCGGCGCGGCCGCGCAGGCGCTGTTCGGCTGGACGCCGCCCGCGCCGCGCTCGCCGCTCGTGCCGGCGCGGGTCGGCACGCTGCTGCTGGACGGGCGCTGCGACGACGCCTGACGGGGTGCGAGCGGCGACAAAGACGGCGGATGGGGCGCAGCTCATCGACGCCAGCGCGGACGACGAAGCCTGAGCGCGAGAATGCACGTCGAGCGGGTGACGCGCTGGCGATCATTATATAAATTTATATAATGTCGAGAAGTAGATTGTCCCGAGCCCTCGATGACGCCAGATTCCTCCACTCCCTTTCCCGACCCGGACCGGATGCGCGCCGCCGCCGAATCGGCCTGTGCGCTGCTGAAGGTGCTGTCGAACCCCGATCGCCTGTTGCTCATGTGCGAGCTGTCGCAGGGCGAACGCTGCGTGAGCGAACTCGAGGCGCGGCTCGACATCCGCCAGCCGACGCTGTCGCAGCAGCTCGGCGTGCTGCGGGACAACGCGCTGGTGCGCACGCGCCGCGAAGGCAAGAACGTCCATTACTCGCTCGACAGCCCCGCGGCGATCGCGGTGATGGCGGTGCTGTACGCGCAGTTCTGCGGCCCCGCCGCCAAGGAGGCTCGCGATGCAGCTTGACCTGACGCATTTCACGCCGTGGCTGTCGCTGGCGGGCGGCGTGCTGATCGGGCTCGCGGCCGCGTGGCTCGTGATGTTCAACGGGCGCGTGGCCGGGATCAGCGGCATCGTCGGCGGCCTGCTCGCGCCGGGCGGCGGCGAGCGGGGCTGGCGCGTCGCGTTCGTCGCGGGGCTGGTGGCCGCGCCGGTCGTCATGCGGCTGGCGGGGTTCGGCGCGATGCCGCAGGTCGATGCCGGCTGGCCGGTGGTGCTGGCCGCCGGTTTCCTGGTCGGCATCGGCACGCGCTATGCCGGCGGCTGCACGAGCGGCCACGGCGTGTGCGGGCTGTCGCGCGGCTCGCCGCGCTCGCTCGTCGCGACCGCGACGTTCATGGCCGTCGGCTTCCTGACGGTGTTCGTGCGGCGGCACCTGCTGGGAGGCTGACATGGCAACGTGGTTCGCGTTCATCGCGGGATTGGTGTTCGGCGGCGGGCTCGTCGTGTCGGGCATGGCGAATCCGCGGAAGGTGCTCGGGTTTCTCGATCTCGCAGGAAGCTGGGATCCGTCGCTCGCGTTCGTGATGGCCGGTGCGACCGGCGTCGGCGTGCTCGCGTTCGCGTGGGCGCGGCGCCGCACGCAATCGTGGCTCGGGCTGCCGATGCAGTTGCCGACGGCGCGCGCGGTCACCGTGCGGCTCGTCGCCGGCAGCGCGGCGTTCGGCGCCGGGTGGGGGCTCGCGGGTTTTTGTCCGGGGCCGGCGATCGTGTCGATCGGCTTCGGATCGGCGAAGGGAATCGGCTTCGTCGTCGCGATGCTGGCGGGGATGGCCGCGTTCGAGTGGATCGAGCGGCGCCGGGCCGCGCGGTGACGGCGGGGGAGCCGCGCTGGTCGACGGGTTCGACCTCTTTCATCAGGAAGCCGCCGATCGCCGACGAGCCAACCATGCGCGCCACTCGCTGAGCAGCGCGCGCCACCCGGCGCGCGGCTCGGGCTCTGGCTCGATCACCGCCGTGCTGGCCGCCTTCGCGCCGGCGGGCGCCAGCGACGCATAGCCGGCCGCGTCGAACGCGAGGCAGTCGCCGGCGTCGAGTATCCGGCGCGATCTTCTCGAACACCGACCGCTTCGCTGCATGCATTCGCCTCCGCTGCACGCGAGTGTTCGATGCGCAGCGCGAGGCGGCGGGTGCCTAGCTAGCGGCCCGCCGAGTGCGCGGCGAGGTGCTGGCGGATCAGCGACAGGTAGCGATCGCCGACCGAGAAGTCGCGCACCGGGCTCGGCCGCCCGACCGGGCGCAGCGTGGCTGGCGCGCTGACGCCGAGGTATCGGCACAGGGCCGACGGATACGGCTTGCGGGTGTGCCCGAGCTGCCGCGCCGCGCGTTCCACGCGGGCATCGCCGACATGCGTACGGAGCCAGGCCAGCACTTGGCGATCGGTGTCGTTGACGATCCGGACCAGATGTTCCATCGCGCACCTCACTGTTTATAAATACAGTACTGTAAATATAACCAGTATTCCGGGCAGCCGCAAGCGAGCCGGGCGGCCGTTGGCCGTCCGGACAGGGTCAGCGTGCAGGGGAGGCGTAGCGCGCGTCGGTCAGCGTGCCGAGGAACGCGACGATGTCGTCGATCTCGGCTTCGAACAGCGCGGGCGGCGTGCCGGGGCGGCGGTTCATCGGCGTCGAGTTCACGTTGATGTTGCCGCGGTAGGCGCCCGGCACGTCGTCGAACGTCGCGGCGCCGTGATACCAGTGGCGCGGATCGGTCGAGCGCGTGTTGTAGAACGCCACCGCGTCGCGCAGCGACGTGAACACGCCGTTGTGCATGAAGGTCTGCTTGAGCGCGACGTTGCGCAGGCCCGGCGTGCGCAGGTAGCCGCACCACTGGCCGGGCTCGGGCCAGCGCAGCCGGCGCGCGGTGTCGCACAGCCCGTTGTCGAAATGGCGCGGGTCGCGATTGGCCGGCAGCGCGCGGTTGCGCGGCACGGCGATCGCGTCGTAGCCGAAATCGGTGAACAGCGACCGCTCCGGGCGGCTCGACGTATCCGACAGCGTGTGGCAGCTCATGCAGTTGCCCTTGTCGGGATTCTTGAACAGCGCGAGGCCGCGCATCTGCTGCGCATCGAGCGGCGTGCGCTGGCGCAGGTAAGCGTCGAAGCGCGACGTGAACGGCGCCATCTCGTCGCTCTGCAGGTACGCCTCGACCGACGCGCCGAGCGCGCGCACGAGCTGCGCCGGGTCGCGCCGCACGCTGCCACCGAAGCGCGCGGCGAGCGCCGGCGCGAGTTCGGTCGCGTCGACCTTGCGCAGCAGCGCGGCGGGCGACCGGTTGTTCATCTCGTTCGGGTCGAACAGCGGCCCGCGGATCTGCTCGGCGAGCGTGTCCGCGCGGCCATCGCTGAACAGGCCGCCGAACGGCGACGGCGCGGGCGCGTCATCGTCCTGGTAGAAGTGGCGGCGCGGCACGTAGCGCACGTAGAGCAGCGACGGCGCGTTGCGCTGGCTGAAGCGTCCCGGCCGGCTGCCTTCCGGCACGCCGGGGCCCGCGAGCGCAGCCGCGGACAGCGTCGGCGCGAACGCGCGGCCCGGATCGTGGCACCCGGCGCACGACATCCCGCGCGGCTCGGACAGGCGCGTGTCGAAGAAGATGCGGCGGCCGAGCGCGACGAGCGTCGGGTCCGGCGCGAAGCGCGCGGCGGACGCATCGATCTTGGACGTGACATGCGGCGTGCCGTTGCCGATCGTGTCGATCACGCGCGCGGGCGGCGCGCCGGGCAGCAGCACGGTGGTGCCGGCGGGCGCGGCGTGCGCCGCGAGCGATGCGACGCCGGAAAGCGCCGCCAGCGCCGCGAGTGCAAGGGCGGTGCCACGGCGCGCACGGCCGGCGCGCGACACCCCGCGCACGCCATGCGCGCGCGGCGCACGGCGGCTGTCGAACGAACCCGTGCTCACGGCGCGATGAACCCCGTCTTGTCGCAGGCGAGCGTCGTGCCGGCCTGCGTGCACGACGCGAGCAGCTTGCCGGCGGCCGAGTACGCGCGGAACACCCAGCCCGTCGCCGGCGCGGGGCGACGCTCCATCATCAGGAAACCGAAGCTGTTGTTGTGCGACAGCTTGTCGATGACCGCGCCGGGCGCGGGCGTCAGCGCGGCCGGGAACGGGTCGGGCAGCGCGACGTCGAGGTTGTCGCCGCCGTTGCCCGACACGATCGTCGCCGGATGGCCGGACGCGAAGTTGATCGCCTGGAAGTCGTGCACGTGGCCGTGCAGCGCGACGTGTACGCCGGGCGGGTAGTACGCCTGCGCGTTGAGGCTCGACATCACCGATTGCAGTGCGAGGTTGCCCGGCGCGGGCGTGCTGCCCGCGATCGGCGCGAACGCGAGGATCGGGTGATGGTTGGTGAAGATCGTCGTCGTCATGCCGGCCTTCGACGCGAGCGCGGCCACCGTCTGGAATTGCTTCTGGTAGATCTGGAACTGCGTGTCGGTCGTCTTCAGCGCATTGCGCCCGACCTTCGCGGTGTCGAACACGATCACCTGCGAGCCGCTGCCGAGCGATACCGCGTACGGCTCCGAATAGTTCGCGTTGGCGTCGTTGGCCGGGTCGTTGCACGAGCGGGCGTCGCTGTACGGGCGCGGGTCGAGGAAGCGGAACCAGCCCTGGCCCGCCCGCGCGCATTCCTCGTGGTTGCCGCGCACGACGACCCATGGCGCCGCCGCGAACAGCGGCGCGGCCGGGCGGAACAGGTCGGCCTGCCACGTATCCCAGCCGTAGCCCCACGGGCTGTCCTTGCAGCCGGCGATGTCGGGCGGGCACGCGTTCTCGCGGTAGTGATAGTCGCCGACGTGCAGCACGAGATCCGGCGACAGCTTCGCGATGCTCGCGGCAATCGTGTCGAACGGCCAGACCGACGCGTCGTTGCACGCCTGCCAGGCGTTGTCGGCCTTCTTCATCCGGCAGCCGGTGTCGGCGAGGATCGCGATGCGCTGCGGCTGAGCCTTCGGCAGCGGCAGCGTACGGCCCGCGACGCTCGCGCTCTGCGCGTCCGCTGGCAGCGCGGCCTCGCAGACCGACACCGGGAAGCTCGACGGCTTCGAATCCGCCGGGTCGCTCGCGGTGGTGCGCTGCGGCGCGGTGGCGGTGCCCGCGCGCAGCGTCATCCGCGACAGCTTGCCGTCGACGACGAGCTGCGGGCACAGCGGATCGCCGGCCGACGCCGGGCTGAAGTTCGTGATCACGCGGGCGATCGCCTGGTTCGCGTCGCCGATCTCGACCCACGCGGCCTGCACGTTGATCGCGGCGCTCGCCGGATCGGCGGGCGTATCGATGTGGTTGGAGCACGCGGACAGCGTCGCGAGAGCCGCGATCGCCGCGAGCGAGGCAAGGCGCGCGGGCGCCGCGCGCAGGAGGAGTCGTCGCATGGAGGTCACCGTTGGAAAGCCGTCAACATACGCAACACGAATGTAAGAATTATGAAAACGATTCGGCGGGCAGCGGCGCGCGGCTCGCCGTCGACGCATTGTGCGCGATTCGGCGAGCGATGTTGCGTCGCGATGAGCGTGACGGGCGGGGCCGCTGCCGCTTGACTTCAAGCCGGCTTGAGGCGGCACACTGCCGATTCGCCTTCCGAGGGCATTCACAGGAAAACGATCATGAACCACACCGAGTCAGCCAACGGCGAGCAGGCCGCACTCTGGAACGGCCCGAGCGGCCGCGCATGGGTCGACACGCAGGCGGTGCTCGACCGGATGTTCGAGCCGCTCGAGCAACTGCTCGTCGAAGCGGCCGTCGCCACGTCGGCGCGGCGGGTGCTCGACGTCGGCTGCGGCACCGGCGCGGTCACGGTCGCCATTGCCCGCCGGCTCGGCGCGCAGGGGCGCTGCACGGGCATCGACGTGTCGGCGCCGATGCTCGACGCGGCCCGCGCGCGCGCCGGGCGCGAACGCGTTCACGCCGACTTCGTCCGCGCGGACGCGCAGATGCACGCGTTCGGCGACGCGCGCTTCGACCTGATCGTGTCGCGTCTCGGCGTGATGTTCTTCGACGATCCGGTGCGCGCGTTTGCGAACCTGCGGCACGCGGCGGCCGACGGCGCGCGGCTGTGTGCGATCGCGTGGCGCGGCGCGGCGGACAACCCGTTCATGACGACCGCCGAGCGCGCCGCCGCGCCGCTGCTGCCGAACTTGCCGCCGCGCGTGCCCGGCGCGCCGGGGCAGTTCGGGTTCGGCGACCGCGCGCGGGTTGCGTCGATCCTCGAGGCCAGCGGCTGGGCCGATATCGACATCCGCGCGATCGACGTGCAATGCGTGCTGCCGACGCATGCGTTGACCGACTACGTGTCGCGGCTCGGCCCCGTCGGCATCGCGCTGCGCGACGTGGACGACGCGACGCGCATGCGCGTGGTCGAAACGATGTGCGCCGCGTTCGCGCGTTACGTTCAGGGGGACGAACTGCGCTACGACGCGGCGTGCTGGATGATCGGCGCGCGCCGGCGGGCCGCGTAGCCGGCCGGCCGACACGATCGCGCCGCGAATGCGCACTACAATCGCGCTTTTCAGCTTCGCCGGACAAGAGGAACAACGATGAGCGCGAAGACCGAGGACATCGAGGATGACGATCTCGTCCGGTTCGCCGGGCAGGGCGCCGCGCCGCTGCCGCGCGCCGGCGTCGAGGGCTGGGTGGCGCATGACGGCGCGCGCATCTGGCATGCGTCGTACGGCGACGGCCCGCCGGTGATCCTGCTGCACGGCGGCCTCGGCCATGGGGGCAACTGGGGCTACCAGGTGCCGGCCATCGTGTCGGCCGGTTATCGCGCCGTGCTGATCGACAGCCGCGGCCACGGCCGCAGCACGCGCGACGGCCGGCCGTATTCCTACGAACGCATGGCATCGGACGTGCTCGCGGTGATGGATGCGCTCGGCATCGAGCGCGCGCGCCTCGTCGGCTGGAGCGACGGCGCGTGCATCGCGCTCGTGCTCGCCGCGCGCGTGCCGGCCCGCGTCGAACGCGTGTTCTTCTTCGCCTGCAACATGGATCCGAGCGGCGCCCGGGAGATGGCGCCGAGCGCGGTGATCGACCGCTGCTTCGCGCGGCACCGGCAGGATTATGCGAGCCTGTCGGCGACGCCGGACGATTTCGAGCCGTTCGTGGCCGCCGTCAGCGAGATGATGCGCACGCAGCCGAACTACAGCGCGCGCGAGCTCGGCGAGATCGCAGTGCCCGTCGCGATCGTGCTCGGCGAGCACGACGAATTCATCCTGCCCGAGCATGCGGCGTATCTGGCCCGTTCGATTCCCGGCGCGGTGCTGACGCGCCTGCCGGGCGTGAGCCATTTCGCGCCGCTGCAGCGGCCGGGCCGCTTCAACGCGGCGATGCTGGCCTTCCTGGGCGACGCGTCGGCATAGGGCAGTTCCGTCACGCCTACGGCGCCCGTCGCGCGCGCAGCATCAGCCACGCGCATCCGGCCGCGACCATCGCCAGCCCGGCCAGCACCGCTTCGACGCCGAGCGCGAAGCCGGCCGGCATTTCGCCGACGCCCGTATCGGGCGGCTGCGCGGCGAACATCGCGCCCGCGCCGCCGAGCAGCAGCGCCGCGCACACGAGCCAGTAGACCTTGCCGCGCCGCGCGGCCGCCCGGATCCGCCACAGCGCGAGCCCGAGCTCGGCGAGATACAGCAGCGCGAGCGTGCCCAGCGCGATGGTGTCGCCGACGAGATCATGCGACACGCCGCTCATCGCGCGCCTCCGCGCCGCCGCCCGGCCGCGACCTGCGGCCTGAACGTCGTACGAGGCAAGGGACGGGAGTCTGACATGGTTGGCATCCGGAAGAAGGGCCACGACACGGAACGCCGCGCGCAGGGGCGCGGCACGCCCGAATGCGGCAGGGCCGTGTGATGTTATACCCGGTGGGAAGGCTGCAACGAAGGGCGATGCAGGAGAAAGAGCCGTGCATTGTAAGCAATTCGCCAGATTGATCGGCAGGGCGAGGCCAATGAGGAGGCGCACCCCCGCGCCGGCGAAGCGCCGCGCATCGGGGTTTCCCTGAGTCGATGAAAATTTATTTTTTTCCGTCTGTGGCGCGTGTAAATTTACTTTCACTTTCAATCACCCGACTGCCGCCGCGCCCGCATGCCGCCGCTTCATCCGCCCGCCGTATCCGACGCCGAACCTTCGATTGCCGCGCGCATCGCGGCCGCGATGCCGGCGCTCACGCCGATTCACCGGCGCATGGGCGAATACGTGCTCGCGAATCCGTTCCGCGCGGCGACGATGCGGATCGACGAACTCGCGCAGGCGGTAAACGCGTCGATCGCCACCGCGAACCGCTTCGCGAAGGCGCTCGGCTTCGACGGCTATCCGGCGATGCGCGCGGCGCTCGTGCGCGGCTTCGAAGCGACGCTCGGGCCGGTCGAGCGGCTGCGCTCCGCGCAGGAACAGGAAGCCGGCGTGCGCGGCGCCGCATGGATCGACGCGGTGTTCGACCAGGCGGTGGAGAACCTCGAGCACACGCGCGCGCAACTGAACGCGACGCAGGTCGAGGCGGCGGTCGAGGCGATCGTCGCCGCGCGCCGCGTGCTGATCCTCGGCGCGGGATCGAGCGCGTTTCTCGCGGGGCTGATGGAGCACGGCCTGTCGGTCTGTCACGACAACGTGCAGTCGCTCGCGCTGCTCGGCGGCCCGTCGCACGCGGCGCGGCGCCTGTATTCGGCCGATGCGCGCGACCTGGTGATCGCGATCGCGTTTCCGCGCTACGTCGAGGACACGATGGAACTGGCGCGCCGCGCGGCCGCACGCGGCGCGCAGGTGCTCGCGCTGACCGACGGCCCCGATTCGCCGCTCGCGCCGTGCGCATCGCTGATGCTGTTCGTGACCGCGCGGCGGCGCTTTGCGGCCACGTCGGAAGCGGCCGTGCTCGCGATGATCGAGGCGCTGATCGACGCGGTCGCGCTGCGCACGCACCGTTCCGCGAAGGCCGCGGCCGAGATGACCGAATTCCTGTTGCCCTGGCTCACGCAGCCGCAGGCCGCGCTGCCGGACACGCACCCTTCACCTTCATCCTCCCGTTCGAGAAAAGCATGACTTCACCCGCGATCGTGGCGATTCATGGCGGCGCAGGCACGATCCTGCGCAGCGCGATGAGCACCGAAACCGAGCTGCAGTACCGCACCGAGCTGGCGGCGATCCTGCGCGCCGCGCAGGCGGTGCTCGCCGACGGCGGCAGCGCGCTCGACGCCGTCACCGTCGCGGTGCGGATGCTCGAAGACTGCCCGCTGTTCAACGCGGGGCACGGCGCGGTATATACGGCCGACGGCACGCACGAACTCGACGCCGCGATCATGGACGGCGCGACGCTCGCCGCCGGCGCGGTGTGCTGCGCGACGCGCGTGCGCAATCCGGTGCTCGCCGCGCGGCGCGTGATGGAAGCGAGCGAGCACGTGCTGTTCGCCGGCGCGGGCGCCGACGCGTTCGCGGCCGCGCACGGCCTGGAGCTCGTCGAGCCGGGCTATTTCGGTACCGACGCGCGCCGCGCGCAGTGGCTCAAGGCGCGCGAAGCCGCGGGCATGCTGCTCGATCACGACGCCGCGACGTTCGCGTTCGGCGACGGCGCACCGCGCCCGCCCGAGCCGCTCGACCCCGACCGCAAGCACGGCACCGTCGGCGCGGTCGCGCGCGATCTGCACGGCCACGTCGCGGCGGCCACGTCCACCGGCGGGATCACCAACAAGCAGCCGGGCCGGGTCGGCGATTCGCCGATCGTCGGCGCGGGCTGCTACGCGGACGACGCGACCTGCGCGGTATCGTCCACCGGCACCGGCGAGATGTTCATCCGCCTCGCCACCGCGCACGACGTCGCCGCGCAGATCGCCTATCGCGGCGCGTCGCTGCAGGACGCCGCGCATGACGTCGTGATGAACAAGCTGCCGCGCATCGCGGGCCGCGGCGGGATCATCGCGGTCGATGCGCACGGCAACGTCGCGATGCCGTTCAACACCGAAGGGATGTATCGTGGCTATGCGCGTGTCGGCGATGCGCCCGTGGTCGGGATCTATCGCGATGACGCGGCCTGAGCCCGCGCCGCGCTTGCATCAGGAGAGGCCCGCATGACGACGAAGCGAACCCAGGCCGCGCTTGCCATGCCCGAACGGCGCGTCGTCGCGGTCGACGACCTGTCGGTGACGTTCCGCCGCGAAGGCGCGACGTTCGACGCGGTGCGCGGCGTGTCCTTCCACGTCGACCGCGGCGAGACGCTCGCGATCGTCGGCGAATCCGGCTCCGGCAAGTCGGTCACGTCGCTCGCGCTGATGCGGCTCGTCGAACACGGCGGCGGCACGATCACGCGTGGCCGGATCGCATTCCGGCGGCGCAACGGCACGCAGCTCGACCTCGCGCAGGCAAGCGCCGCGACGATGCGCGGCGTGCGCGGCGCGGATATCGCGATGATCTTCCAGGAGCCGATGACGTCGCTCAATCCGGTGTTCACCGTCGGCGACCAGATCAGCGAGGCGATCGCGCTGCACCAGTCGAAGAGCGCGTCGGACGCGCGCGCCGAGGCGCTGCGCCTGCTCGACCTCGTGCGCATTCCGGAAGCGCGCCGCGTGTTCGCGCGCTATCCGCACCAGCTCTCCGGCGGGATGCGCCAGCGCGTGATGATCGCGATGGCGCTGTCGTGCCGGCCCGCGCTGCTGATCGCCGACGAGCCGACCACCGCGCTCGACGTGACGATCCAGGCGCAGATCCTGCAATTGATCCGCGGCCTGCAGGACGAGATGAACATGGGCGTGGTGTTCATCACGCACGACATGGGCGTGGTCGCCGAGGTGGCCGACCGCGTGCTCGTCATGTATCGCGGCGAGAAGGTCGAGGAGGGCGACGCGCCGCGCATCTTCGCCGCGCCCGAGCACCGCTACACGCGCGCGCTGCTCGCGGCCGTGCCGCGCCTCGGCTCGATGCAGGGCACCGACGTGCCGGAGAAATTCCCGCTGCTGAAGGTGGAGGGCGCAGCGGCCGCCGAAGCCGTGCCGCCCGTTGGGGACGACGCTGCCGCGCTCGCCCAGCCGGCGGTCGACGCCGCCGCGCCGCCGGTGCTGCGCGTGCGCGACCTCGTCACGCGCTTTCCGGTCAAGAGCGGGCTGTTCGGCCGCGTGTCGCAATACGTGCATGCCGTCGAGCGCGTCAGCTTCGAGCTGCGCCCGGGCGAGACGCTGGCGCTCGTCGGCGAATCGGGCTGCGGCAAGTCGACCACCGGCCGCTCGCTGCTGCGCCTCGTCGAATCGCAGAGCGGCTCGATCGAATTCGACGGCCGCGACATCAGCGCGATGAAGGGCGCCGACCTGCAGGCGCTGCGCCGCAATATCCAGTTCATCTTCCAGGATCCGTTCGCATCGCTGAACCCGCGGCTCACGGTCGGCTTCTCGATCATGGAGCCGCTGCTCGTGCATGGCGTCGCGAGCGGCCGCGCCGCGCAGGAGCGGGTCGACTGGCTGCTCGACCGGGTCGGGCTGCCGGCCGAGGCCGCGCGCCGCTATCCGCACGAATTCTCGGGCGGGCAGCGCCAGCGGATCGCGATCGCGCGCGCGCTCGCGCTGAACCCGAAGGTCGTGATCGCCGACGAGTCGGTGTCCGCGCTCGACGTGTCGGTGCAGGCGCAGATCGTCAACCTGATGCTCGACCTGCAGCGCGAGCTGGGCGTCGCGTACCTGTTCATCTCGCACGACATGGCGGTGGTCGAGCGCGTCAGCCATCGGGTCGCGGTGATGTATCTCGGCCAGATCGTCGAGATCGGCCCGCGCCGCGCGGTGTTCGAGGCGCCACAGCATCCGTACACGAAGAAGCTGATGAGCGCGGTGCCCGTGGCCGATCCGGCGCGCCGGCACGCGCTGCGCCAGTTGCCGGCGGACGAGGTGCCGAGCCCGATCCGCGCGGCCGGCGACGATCCGGCGGTCGCGCCGCTCGTCGCGGTCGGCCCCGATCATTTCGTCGCGACGCATCGCGTCGGCGGCGCGTACTGACGCACGAGGAGGTCACATGGACCGCAGTTGCGCACGCGCCAGGCAGCGACGGTTGTTTCCCGAGCGGAGGCAGTCATTCCGCGATTCCCACCACGCGTCACCGAATCACGCACAGGAGCCAGCCCACATGAACAAATCGCTTTCGTTCCCGATGTTCCGTCCGCGCGCGCTGCTCGCCACGGGCGCGAGCGCGTTCGCGCTGGCGGTCGCGCTGCCCGCGTTCGCGCAGCAGACCGCGGTGATCGCGGTCGGCGAGACGTTCACGACGATGGACCCTTACGATTCGAACGACACGGTGTCGCAGGCGGCCGCGAAGTCGTTCTACGAGGGGCTGTTCGGCTTCGACAAGGACATGAAGCTCGTCAACGTGCTCGCGACGAGCTACACGGCGTCGCCCGACGCGAAGGTCTACACGGTCAAGCTGCGCCAGGGCGTGAAGTTCCAGGACGGCACCGATTTCAACGCGGACGCGGTGAAGGTCGTGTTCGACCGCGTGACCGATCCGGCGAACAAGCTGAAGCGCTACAACCTGTTCCGCGTGATCGAGAAGACCGAGGTCGTCGATCCGTATACGGTGAAGTTCACGCTGCGCGAGCCGTTCTCGGCCTTCATCAACACGATCGCGCATCCGTCCGCGGTGATGATCTCGCCGACGGCGCTGAAGAAGTGGGGCCGCGAGATCGGGCTGCATCCGGTCGGCACCGGGCCGTTCGAATTCGTCGAGTGGAAGCAGACCGACGACATGAAGGTGAAGAAATACGCCGGCTATTGGAAAAAGGGCTATCCGAAGATCGACATGATCGACTGGAAGCCCGTGATCGACAACAACACGCGCGCGGCGCTGATGAAGGCGGGCCAGGCCGATCTCGCGTTCCGGATTCCGTACGAGCAGGTCGCCGACCTGAAAACCAACCCGAAGCTCGACGTGGTCGAGCGGCCGTCGATCGTGGTGCGCTACATCTCGCTGAACACGCTGCAGAAGCCGTTCGACAATCCGAAGGTGCGCCAGGCGCTCAACTACGCGATCAACAAGGATGCGCTCGCGAAGGTCGCGTTCTCCGGCTTCGCGATGCCGGTGCCGGGCGTCGTGCCGCCGGGCGTCGAGTACGCGACGAAGACCGGCCCGTGGCCGTACGACCCCGCGAAGGCGCGCGCGCTGCTGAAGGAGGCCGGCTATCCGAACGGTTTCGAGTCGATCCTCTGGTCGGGCTACAACAACACGACGTCGCAGAAGGTGATTCAGTTCGTCCAGCAGCAGCTCGCGCAGGTCGGCGTGAAGGTGCAGGTGCAGGCGCTCGAATCGGGCGAGCGCGTCTCGAAGGTCGAGAGCGCGCAGGACCCGGCGAGCGCGCCGGTGCGGATGTTCTATATCGGCTGGTCGTCGTCGACCGGCGAGGCGAACTGGGCGCTGACGCCGCTGCTCGCGTCCGCGTCGAAGCCGCCGAGGCTGTTCAATACCGCGTACTACCAGAACGGGCTCGTCGACGAGGGGCTGGAGAAGGCGCTGTCGACGACTGACCGCGCGAAGAAGGGCGAGTACTACGCGGGCGTGCAGAAGCAGATCTGGGCCGATGCGCCGTGGATTTTCCTCGTGCAGGAAAAGATCGTCTACGCGCGCAGCAAGCGGTTGCAAGGCATGTACGTGATGCCGGACGGCTCGTTCAATTTCGACGAGATCTCGCTGAAGTAAGCGCATTCAATACGCACGTTCACGCGCGTCACGGCGCGCCGGTTCAGCGATGACGTCGCGCCGGCGCGCCGCCCAGGTTCGGTGCCCTCATGCTGAATTTCATCGTCAAACGTCTGTTCGGCCTCATGCCCACGCTCGCGATCGTCGCGGTGCTGGTGTTCCTGTTCGTGCACCTGCTGCCGGGCGACCCCGCGCGGCTCGCGGCCGGCCCCGAGGCCGACGAGGCGACCGTCGCGCTGGTGCGCGCCGATCTCGGCCTCGACCGGCCGATGCCCGCGCAGTTCGCGAACTTCTTCGTGAAGATCGCGCACGGCGACTTCGGCAAGTCGACGCGCAGCAAGCGCGCCGTGTCCACCGAGATCGGCGAGCGCTTCATGCCCACGCTGCTGCTGACGCTCGTCAGCATGGGCTGGGCGACGCTGTTCGGGATGGCGATCGGCATCGCGTCGGCGGTGTGGCGCAACCAGTGGCCGGACCGCGTCGGCATGACGCTCGCGGTGTCCGGCATCTCGTTTCCCGCGTTCGCGCTCGGCATGCTGCTGATGGAGATCTTCTCGGTGAAGCTCGGCTGGCTGCCGGTCGTGCCGGACGGCACCTGGAAGAGCTACGTGCTGCCGTCGCTGACGCTCGGCGCGGCCGTCGCGGCGGTGATGGCGCGCTTCACGCGCGCGTCGTTCGTCGAGGTGCTGAACGAGGATTTCGTGCGCACCGCGCGCGCGAAGGGCGTGCACGAGCCGATGGTCGTGCTCAAGCACTGCCTGCGCAACGCGATGATTCCGGTCGTCACGATGATGGGGCTGCAGTTCGGCTTCCTGCTCGGCGGCTCGATCGTCGTCGAGGCGGTGTTCAACTGGCCGGGGCTCGGGCGCCTGCTGGTCGATGCGGTGACGATGCGCGACTACCCGGTGATCCAGGCGATCGTGCTGCTGTTCTCGCTCGAGTTCATCCTGATCAACCTGACCGTCGACGTGCTGTACGCGGTCATCAACCCGACCATCCGGTTCAAGTGAGGCCCGCATGAACGCGACTGTCCAGACCGCGGCGCCGGCCGCATCCGCGGCGATCCGCACGCCGTGGCGCGAATTCTGGCGCAAGTTCCGCAAGCAGACCGTCGCGCTCGTCGCCGGCGGCTTCGTGCTGCTGCTCGTCGTGCTGGCGTTCGTCGGCCCGCACGTCGTGCCGTTCGACCCGGAGAACTATTTCGACTACGACGCGCTCAATGCGGCGCCGTCCGCCGCGCACTGGTTCGGCGTCGATTCGCTCGGCCGCGACATCTTCAGCCGGATCGTCGCCGGCACGCGCATCTCGCTGGCCGCGGGCTTTTTCTCGGTCGCGCTCGGCGCGTTCATCGGCACCGTGTTCGGCCTGCTCGCCGGCTACTACGAAGGCTGGTGGGACCGCATCACGATGCGCGTCGCCGACGTGCTGTTCGCGTTCCCGGGCATCCTGCTCGCGATCGGCGTTGTTGCGATCCTCGGCAACGGGATGATCAACGTGATCTGCGCGGTGGCGATCTTCAGCATCCCGGCGTTCGCGCGGCTCGTGCGCGGCAACACGCTGATGCTCAAGCACATGACCTATGTCGAGGCCGCACGCAGCATCGGCGCGTCGGACTGGACGATCATCATGCGGCACATCCTGCCGGGCACGGTGTCGTCGGTCGTCGTCTACTTCACGATGCGGATCGGCACGTCGATCATCACCGCGGCGAGCCTGTCGTTCCTCGGGCTCGGCGCGCAGCCGCCCACGCCGGAGTGGGGCGCGATGCTGAACGAGGCCCGCGCGGACATGGTGAGCGCGCCGCACGTCGCGATCTTTCCGAGCCTCGCGATCTTCCTGACCGTGCTCGCGTTCAACCTGCTCGGCGACGGGCTGCGCGACGCGCTCGATCCGAAGCTGGAGCGGCGCTGATGGCCGGTGCATCGACGGGGATGTCGACGCTGCCCGCGGGGCCGCGCGGCACGATCGCCGACGTGCCCGGCGTGACGGTCGGCCACTGCACGCTCGACGCGGGGGCGGTGCAGACCGGCGTCACCGTCGTGAAGCCGCATGCGGGCGACCTGTATCGCAGCAAGGTGCCGGCCGGCGCGGCGGTGATCAACGGCTTCGGCAAGAGCGTCGGGCTCGTGCAGGTCGGCGAGCTCGGCGTGATCGAGACGCCGATCGCGCTGACCAGTACGTTCGGCGTCGGCATGGTCGCGCATGCGCAGATCCGCGCGGCGATCGCCGCGAACCCGGCGATCGGCCGCGACTGGCCGACCGTCAACCCGCTCGTGTTCGAATGCAACGACGGTTACCTGAACGACCTGCACGCGTTCGCGGTCGCGCCGTCGCATTACGACGACGCGTGCCGCGCAGCGTCGCGCGATGTCGTGCGCGGCGCGATCGGCGCCGGGCGCGGGATGTCGTGCTTCGACCTGAAGGGCGGGATCGGCTCCGCGTCGCGGCGCGCGGTGGCCGCGCAGCGGCCGTACACGGTTGGCGCGCTGGTGCTCGCGAACTTCGGCCGGCTGCCGATGCTGACGCTCGGCGGCGTGCCGCTCGGGCGCATCGTGAGCGCGCGGCGTGAAGCGGGGCACGGCGGGCAGGCCGCGCCGCCCGAACAAGGCTCGATCATCATGCTGCTCGCGACCGACGCGCCGCTCGACGCGCGGCAACTCACGCGGCTTGCGCGCCGCGCGGCGGCGGGGCTTGCGCGCACGGGGTCGGTCTACGGTCACGGCAGCGGCGACATCGCGCTTGCGTTCTCGACCGCGTATACGGTGCCGCACGACGCGCACCACGTGGCGCTGCCCGCGCTGCTTGCCGACAGCGCGCTCGACCCGCTGTTCCTGGCGGCGGCCGAAAGCGTCGAGCATGCGATCGCCGATGCGCTGCTGCAGGCGGTGACGGTCGCGGGGCGCGACGGTCACGTGCGGCAGTCGCTGCGCGATGCCGTGCCCGACCTCGACCGTCTGCTCAACGAAGGACCACCCATCCGGACATGAAGATCCTGATTTCGACCGATATCGAAGGCGTCGCCGGCGTGTTCGCCACCGAGCAGACGCGGCC
This sequence comes from Burkholderia stagnalis, assembly GCF_039848545.1. Lineage (NCBI taxonomy): Bacteria > Pseudomonadati > Pseudomonadota > Betaproteobacteria > Burkholderiales > Burkholderiaceae > Burkholderia > Burkholderia stagnalis. Next base: position 1,587,005 of record NZ_CP156686.1, on the reverse strand, counting down.
CGGCAACCCCGAATACGAGCGCGCGCGCCGCTGGATGACCGCCGAGGCGAACGCGGCGATCGAAGGCGCGTTCGCGGGCGGCGCGCAGGCCGTGTGGGTCAACGATTCGCATGGCGGCTTTCGCAACCTGCTGCCGGATGCGCTCGATGCGCGGGTGCGGGTCGTGCTCGGCAAGCCGCGGATGCTCGGCATGATGGCCGGGCTCGAGCAGCGGCCCGACCTCGTGTTCATGATCGGCTACCACGCGAAGTCGCAGACGCGCGGCGTGCTCGCGCACACGATCAACAGTTTTGCGTTCACGCAGGTCTGGCTGAACGGCATCGAGCTCGGCGAGGCTGGGCTGTATGGCGCGCTCGCACGGGAATACGGTGCGCACGTCGCGCTGGCGTCCGGCGACGACGTGTTCGCCGAAGAGACGCAGCCGCTGTTTCCCGCCGCGCGCTTCGCGACGGTCAAGACGGCCGGCGGCGCGGCGACCGGCGACACGCTGACGCCGGCGGCTGCCTGCGCGCGCATCGAGGCCGCGGCGCGCGAGACCGTCGAGCACGCGCGATCGGCGGGCTGGCACGCCGGCGCTCACCAGCCCGTGCCGGCGGCCTGTACGTTGCGCGTGCAGACGGCCGCGCTCGCGGACCTGTTCGGCGTGCTGCCGTCGCTCGAGCGGGTGGATGCGGTGACGCTGCGGTTCGACGCGCCGTCGGTCGAGCATGCGGTGCGCACGCTGAATAGTTTGTCGGCGATGTCGTTCATGCTGCGGTGAAGTGCCGGTATGGCGCACGCACTCTTGGCTGCGAGCGGACAAAAAAATGCGCGACCGCCGTATCACGGGCAGGCGCGCTCAAAGGCACTCGGTGTCGCACGCATGGCGCGACCGGCGATCGGCCGGCCATCGTGGCGGGATGAATTATTTCCTGTATCGACGTAATCCAAGGCAATCGAATTCGATTGGCACATCATAGGGCGCATAAAGCGCAAGAGCAACGGATTAGATCAATGCAACGGCAGGCCCGCGCATGTTGCATCGCGACAATCCTTCCCGCGCAGCGGCGCCTGCTCCGAGCGCGCCCGTCAAACTGGCACGAACCGGTTCGTCGCGTCGTCGAACACGATATTTACATCGCCGGGCACGAGCGGCACATCGAGCGGATCGGCCGGCACCGCCGGTATCACCATGCCGTTCTGCCCCGACGACAGGAACAGCGCCACGAGATCCTGCACGTAGAACTGGCGGAGTCGACGCTGATGTGAAGTGTGGTCGCGGCCATGACGAGCGACTGGGACGTAATCCATGCAATCGGCATGGTTGCCCTGCGCCGGCGGCTGCGCAACGACGTCTTTCACCAGCGTCACATAATGGCCGCCGCTATAAATGGTATTGAGGCCGGCATTATCGATTGTGATGCTGATCTGATCGCTCATTTCCCGCCTGAAAAAGAAATTTAGTGACGAATAATGAAATAAAGCGCTTCCATCAAGCAGCACAGCACCCCCGGGATGCGGAACAACGCCGTGCACAATGCGCGAGCGCGATGCTTCCGCACGAAGGGATCCGGTAACGGCAAGCCGGGTGTAATCCGTCGCGTCGCGAGAAAAGGGGCGCGCCGGCCGAGCCACGGTGCGGCGCGCAAACGGCACAAGGATCGGTGCGACGGCCGGCGTCAGGGGCCGGTCGGGATGCAGGCGGGTCGAGTGCGTGACATCGGAATTCCCCGTGACTGTTTAATTAATCGCGTATTCGATTTTTTATTTCTTGTCTGATTTTAATGTCGGCTCGATTCATCATAGATCGCGCATTTGGACATGCAAGGCGAATATGCAGAAGAAATCGAAAACGCATTGATTTATTTTTACGCCCGCGCAAATCGGCCGAAAAGCGGGCGGTGAAGCGCGGGGGAGAGCAACGTTTTGCTCGTGGCGACGCGGCGGCGAGCGAAAAATGCGCGCGGCGGGGCGCGCGATGCGAGCCCCACCGGTCGGCCGCCGCCGGTGCGCCGGTCAGACGTCGAAGAATACGGTTTCGTCCGGGCCCTGCATGCGGATGTCGAAGCGGTACACGGTCGGGCCGCCCGGCTGCGCGTCGCGTTTCGCGACGAGCGTCGCGCGGCGTTCGGCCGGCACGGCGTTCAGCACCGGATCGGCCGCGTTCGCCGCCGCTTCGTCGTCGAAATACACGCGCGTGAACGCATGCGTGAGGATCCCGCGCATCATCACCGTCACGTTGATGTGCGGCGCATCGTCCGCGGCGATCCGGCCCGGCTTGACGGTCTCGACGACGAAGCGATGCTGCGCGTCGGTGCCGGTGCCGACCCGCGCGAAACCGGTGAAGCCGGTGTTCGCGATGTCGGCGCGCGAGGCCGGGTACCGGCCCGCGCTGTCCGCCTGCGTGAATTCGAGCAGCGCGTCGCTGACGACGTTGCCGTCGCCGTCGAACACCCGGCCGACCAGCAGCACGTGCTCGCCGGCCGCGTGTGGCGCGGCGATCGCCGGCGTGAACAGGCTCTTCAGGTCGTAGTTGTACTGCTGCGGGCTCAGGCCATAGGCGAAGTACGGGCCGACCGTCTGCGAAGGGGTTTGTTTCAGCGTCGTCATGGTTCAGCGCTCCGTCGGGGTGGCGTCACGGCCGCGCAGCACGATGTCGAATTCGTAGCCGAGCGCATAGCCTTCTTCGGTGATGTCCATCGAAAACCGCGAGATCAGCCGGTCGCGCGCCTGCTCGGGCGTGCCCTGGAAGATCGGGTCGTACGCGAGCAGCGGATCGCCGGGGAAATACATCTGCGTGACGAGGCGCTGGCCGAAGTAGTCGCCGAACAGCGAGAAGTGGATGTGGTTCGGGCGCCATGCGTTCGGATGGTTGCCCCACGGATACGCGCCCGGCTTGATCGTCAGGAAGCGGTAGCGGCCTTCGTCGTCGGTCAGGCAGCGGCCGGCGCCGAGGAAGTTCGGGTCGAGCGGCGCGTCGTGCTGGTCGACCTTGTGCACGTAGCGGCCGGCGGCGTTTGCCTGCCAGACCTCGACGAGCGTGTTGCGCACCGGCTTGCCGCCTTCGTCGAGCACGCGGCCCGTGACGACGATGCGCTCGCCGAGCGGCTCGCCGTTCTTCACCGCATTCTTCGTCAGGTCGTGGTCGAGCGCGCCGAGATCTTCGGCGCCGTAGACGGGCGCGTACTGGTCGCGCAGCTTCTCCTTCAGCGGAATCAGCGGGCGGGTGGGGCCGCGCTTCACCGACGAGCGGTATTCGGGGTGGATGTACGCGGGATGCGACGGCCAGTCGCGCGGCGTGAGGATCGTGGGGGAATCCATCGGGCGTCTCCTGATAGGTTTTCGCAGAGGGGATGGCACGACTTTAGCCAAACCGTCAGGTTATGCAAAATGATGATTTTTCGTGGATAGCATAACCAGTTGTTATGTATTGCGCGGCGCCGGCGCCAATAAAGAAGCCGCCGGACAGGGCAGCCTGTCCGGCGGCTAAAGCGATCGGGCTCGCGTGTCGTCGGTGACGAACGTTGCACGGCCCTCCAGCCAGCCCGTCGCTGTTTATTGTTGGTTTTTTATGGTTGTTGCTTGTCTGCGTCGCGCCGCCCGTTACGCGCGGCCCGGATCGAACACGATCCCGTCGAATTCGAGCGTCAGCTTGCTGCTGCGGATCAGGCTCGCGGGCGTCACCGTCTCGCGGCCCCACGGAATACGCCCGAAGTACCACAGCCGCCAGAAGCCGAGCTTCGCGCCGGGGCGGCGTTCGAGCAGCGTCGCGAAGGTCTCGACGTCGCCGGGCTCGATGCCCGTCGCGTCGCCGAGCACTTCGCGCACGTAGCGCGAGCAGAACTGCCGCCGCGAGCGCAGGTTGAAGCCGGTGTCGTACAGCGTGCCGATCCGCCGTTCGGCGGCCGCATGCACGCGGCGCTGCTCGTCCGCGGTGGGTGGCGTCGCGAGCCGCGCCAGCGCGAGGCGGCCGCCCTCGGAGCGCGCGACGAAGCGCGACAGCGGCGTCAGCTTCGCCCACGGGAACGTGCTTTCCGCGACCATCGGCTCCGCGCCCGACGTGTCGACGACGATCCCGACATGGTTGGTCCAGCTGCCCGTTGCGTCCGCCACTTCGCGGAACGGGCGCGCCGTCACGCGGATGAACACGAGATCCCCGATGTGCGCGCTCGCGGCGAGCGTGCGGACAGTGGCCAGCGGCAGCGTGCGCGCGGTGTCGCGGGCGTCGCGCGGTGCGGCGCGGGTCGCGTTGCAGGCGGCGGTTTCGGTTCGGGTGGACATCGCAGCTCCGTCGTTCGATGGCAGGTCGGAGCGGATTATGCGGACAAGTGCTAAAAAATGTACGGGGGCTTGCGTCGGTAGCCTAATATCTCTCATTTAGTATCTTTTTTCGATACCAGACATGACCGAAATCGCCCAACTCATCGATACGCTGAAGCGCCTGCTGAAGGCGCAGGGCATGACGTACCGCGACGTCGCGCGCGAGCTGGACGTCTCCGAGACGAGCGTGAAGCGGCTGTTCGCGAGCGGCCGCTTCACGCTCGAGCGCGTCGTGCAGATCGGCCAGGTGCTCGGCTACACGCTCGCCGAGCTCGTGCACGAGGCGTCGGCGTCCGCGCCGCGGCTGCACACGCTGAGCGAGCAGCAGGAGGCGCTGCTGGTGTCGGACGAGAAGCTGCTGCTGGTCGCCGTCTGCGCGATCAACTACTGGACCGTGGCCGACATCGTGTCGGCCTATCGGGTGACCAAAGCCGAATGCCTGAAATACCTGCTGATGCTCGACCGGATGAACGTCGTCGCGCTGCTGCCGGGCGACCGGATCCGCGTGCGCGTCGCGCGCGATTTCGACTGGCTGCCGGACGGCCCGATCCGCCGCTACTTCCACGCGCACGCGCTCGGCGATTTCCTCGACAGCCGCTTCGACGGCCCGGGCGAGACGATGACGTTCTCGCAGGGGATGCTGACGGCGGCGGCTGCCGCGGAGCTCGACCAGGAGCTGCGCCGGCTGCGCAGCAAGGCGGCCGCGCTGCACGCGGAATCGTCCGCGGCGCCGCTCGGGCAGAAGCACGGCACCGGGCTGCTGGTCGCGAAGCGGATCTGGGAGCCGGCCGGCTTCGAGGCGTTGCGGCGCACGCCGTGACGTGCGCGGTGCTTGGGCTTATCCGGAAAGTTATGCAAAATGGCCATTCACCGTCATTCGCATAACCCTTTGTTATGAATAACCGTATTGCCGACGGCCGCGTCAAGTTTCGGCACCTGCAGTGCTTTCTCGCGGTCGCGCAGCTCGGCGGCGTGCAGAAGGCGGCCGAGAGCCTGTCGATCACGCAGCCGGCCGTGTCGAAGACGATCGCCGAGCTGGAGGCGATCCTCGGGGTCCGGCTGTTCGAACGCGGCCGGCAGGGCGCGCGCCCGACCCGCGAGGCGCAGCTGTTCATGCCGCATGCGAACGCCTGCGTGCTCGCGCTGCGGCAAGGCGTCGGGCTGCTGGCGCACGAAGGCGGCGGCGCGGCGGCGACGCTCGAGATCGGCATGCTGCCGACCGTCGCGGCCTCGCTTGCGCCGGCGCTGATGAAGGCGCTGGCCGCGCGCTGGCCGCGCGTCGTCGTGCGGATCGCCACCGCCGCGAATGCCGAGCTGCTCGAACGCCTGAAGGCGGGCACGATCGAATGCGCGATCGGGCGGCTGTCGGAGCCGGAGCGGATGGTCGGGCTCGCGTTCGAGCAGTTGTACAACGAGCCGCTCGTCGCGGTCGTGCGCGCCGGGCACCCGCTGCTGGCAAGCGCCGCGCCGGCCGCCGAGCTGGCGCGCTACCCGGTCGTGCTGCCGCCGTACGGCACGCTGATCCGGCAGTCGGCCGAGCAGTTGCTGGGCGCGTGCGGCGCGCCGCCGCTGGATGCGTTCATCGAGGTGCTGTCCGTGTCGGTCGCGCGCGCGCTCGCGCTCGAGAACGACGCGGTCTGGTTCGTGCCGCTGTATGCGGCCGAATACGACCTGTCGGCGGGCGCGCTGGCGCGCGTGCCGCTGCCGGTGGCCGGCACCGACGAGCCGGTCGGGCTGGTCCTGCGGACCGACGCGCAGCCGTCGCCGGTCGCGCGCACGCTGATCGACGCGGTGAGGGAAATCGCGCGGGCGCGGCTGGGCGACGGGCGGCCGGGGGAGGCATTGCAACGCGGCCGGCGGCGCACGCGCGGCAGTCATGCGGCAAAGCCGCGCTGACATGCTGCACGACCCGGACGCGGGAGGCTGGCCGAACGGCTGAGATTGGCGTTCGTCGCGCTTGGCCTATCGTATCAATTTTGGTACGATAGGCGGCAAGACGATGTCGAGACAGCAATTGCAGGCGACGCTGGCCGTGCGGTTCTTCTGCACGGCCAGCGGAAACGAACCGGTCCGCGAATGGCTCAAGGGGCTCGGGCCGGCGGAGCGGAAGGCAATCGGGGAGGAGATCACGACGGTTCAATTCGGCTGGCCGCTTGGCATGCCGCTGGTTCGGAAGATGTCGAGGGATCTGTGGGAGATCCGGGTGACGCTTCCGACGCGAATCGCGCGAGTCTTCTTCACCGTCGTCGGCGACGCGATGGTCCTGTTGCACGGGTTCATCAAGAAGTCGCCGACCACACCGCCGGACGATCTCGACGTCGCAAGATCCCGGCTGAAAGCCGTGAGCAACGGCATCTGAATTCCGCGTACACGGCGCCGGTTGGTGCCATCAAGGACGATCGTGCAGCGGGCAACGCAAAGCAATGGAGTACGACATGACGACCCCGAACAACGGCCACATCGGCAGCGACTTCGACGCTTTCCTCGAAGAGGAGGGCCTCCTCGAGGAAGTCACCGCGACCGCTATCAAGCGGGTGATCGCGTGGCAGATCGAACAGGAAATGAAGGCGCAGCACCTCACGAAAACCGCGATGGCCGCGCGCATGAAAACCAGCCGCGCGGCACTCAACCGCCTGCTCGACGAAACCGACACGAGCCTCACGCTGACGACGCTCGCGAGCGCGGCCGCAGCGCTTGGCAAGCGCCTGAGCTTCGAGCTGGTGCCGGCCTGAGTTACCCGCCGCGCGCCGCTACCCGCAAGTAAAGCAGCGCGCCGCCGGCCAGCAGCGCCGGCCATACGAAATACCACCCGGTCGTCAGGAACAGCCCCGCGACCGCGACCAGCGAAACCCACGCGCAGCGTCGCGCAATGCCGCCGCGCGGCAGCAGCTTCAGCGCCGCCGCGGCGCCCAGCCCGTACACCATCACGAAACAGCCCGACGTGGCGAGCACGAGCGGTTTCGGCCCGACGTCGGCGACCGTCGTCGCGACCAGCGCGAGTGCCGCGAGCGCGGCGATCACGCCGAGGCTGCGGCGCGGCACGCCGCCGACCTGGCTGCCCTGCGCGAGCCACGCAGGCAACGCGCCGTCGCGGCCGAGCGCCGCGCCGAGCTTCGCCGCCCCCGCGAAATACGCGTTCATGGTGCCGAGCGTGAGCAGCAAGGCCGCCGCGGCCGCCAGCACCTGCGCGTGGCCGCCGATGCCGCGCGCGATCAGCTCGGCGAGCGGCGCACCGGATGCGCCGGCCGACGGGCCGAGCACCGTCACGCTGGCTGCCGCGACCGCCAGGTACAGCAGCCCGACCACCACGACCGCGATGCCGGCCGAGCGCGGCATGTCATGCGCGGGCCGCCGGAATTCCGCCGCGAGATGCGTGATTGCTTCCCAGCCGGCGAAGCTCCAGACGAGCAGCGCGGCAGCCTGACCGATCGCGAGCCAGCCGTGCGGCGCGAACGGCCGGAGGTTCGACACCTGCGCGTGCGGTGCGGATGCCAGCACGGCGGCGACCAGCAGCGACACGAGCAGCGCGGACAGCACGAGCTGCATTCGCCCCGATACGGTCACGCCGAACGCGTTCGCCGCGGACACGCTCGCGATCAGCGCGGCCGCGGTGACGACCACCGTCGCATGGCCGCCGCCCGTCACGGCCGCGACGTACGCGCCGCCGAACGTCGCCGCGGCCGGCGCGCCGGCCGGCACCGCGAAATAGAAGCACCAGCCGACGATCGCCGCGGCCTTCGGCCCGAACGCGCGGCGCGCATAGGTCGACACGCCGCCCGCATCCGGAAAGCGCGCGCCCAGCGCCGCGAAGGTCGCCGCGAGCGGCGCGGACAGCACGACGAGCGCCGCCCATGCGAGCAGCGACGCGGGGCCCGCGACTTCGGCGGCGAGCGCGGGCAGGCCGATGACGCCGGTGCCGAGCACCGCGCCGACATACAGCGCGGCGCCCTGGAAGATGTTCAGCGTGCCGGTGTGGTGAACGGGGGATGACGACGCGGCGCGCGGGTCGGCCGAGGAGGGCATGAGCAAGTGTCTCCGGACAGGTTGATTGCGTGCGCATATCGGCACGCGCAGCGGAAGGCACGATGCTAGCGGAATGCCCGGGCGCGCGCGTGCGGTCGTTCAGTAGTCCGTTCTGCGCAGGCTGTCAGCCGGTGTCAGGCGCGGCGCGCGAGCCGCAGGCGCGCGTCCTCGCGTGCGGCCGGAGCCAGGTCGGGCGCGTAGTGGAACGCGCCCGCGACGAGCGACGCCACCGGCACGCCGTCGCGGAACAGCACGCGGTTGCCGGCCAGTGCGGGCACCTTGTCGCCGGGCAGCAGCGTGCCCGCGAGATTCAGCGGATCGGCGCCCGTCACGCAGACGAACTGCCCGTTGCCCGGTTGCCGCCGCAGCTCGCGCAGGATCGGGATCGCCTCGGGCAGCGCAAACTGTTCGCCCGCGAGCCCGGCGACGAAGCGCCCGCCGCGGATCTCACCGCGCGCTTCCAGGCGCTGCAGCACGCGCACCAGTTCGCGCCAGCTCGGCAGCCAGTCGGCCTCGCGTTCGAGCAGCCGCCAGAACACCACGCCGTAGCGGCGCAGCAGCGTCCACGCGACGTGTTCGAGCGCAGCGGGATCGGTTGCGGCGGGCATGCGCGCCGGTGGCTGTTGCGGCTCGGCGCGCGGCGCGGGCCGCTGCACGAGCGCCCAGCGCCCGGCGTCGTCCATGCCGCCGATCAGCGCGCCGCCGCGCCGCGTGCGCGGTGCATAGGTCGGCCCGCGTTTGACGGTCGGCTTCAGCAGCGCGCGCAGGCCCGCGAAGCTGTCGGCGTTCACGAGGCCCGCCGACACGAGCTCGCCGAGCGCCTGTTCGAGTTCGACCGGCAGCAGGTGCAGGTCGCCGAGCAGTTCGTCGAAGAACATCGCGCCGTGTGCGGCGAGCGCATCGCGCACCTGCGTCGCGCGCGCCGACAGCGCGGGTTGCGCGGCGGGATCGCGCAGCGCCTGCCACGCGGCGAGGTCGCGGCGCGGCAGCAGCACGATCGGTGTCGTCTTCACCGGCGTGCCCGCCGCGCGCGCCGGCGCGCCGATGCGAGCCCACACCAGCTTGCCGGAACGGCACAGTTCGTCGAGCCCGCCCGTCGTGTAGTCGGTGAGCCGGGCGGGGAGCAGCGCGTCTTCCCACGCGCTCGCGGCGGCTTCGTAGCCTTCGAGCTGCTCGACGACGGCGGCCAGTGCATCGCGCCCCGCGCCGCGCGTGTCGGGTGTCAGGTGCTGCCAGTGGAACAGGAAGCGCATGAAATCGGCGCGCTCGACCGGCTCGATCTCGCGGCGCAGGCGCTTCACCGTGTAGCGGTGGATGCGCGCGAGCAGGTGGCGCTCGCACCATTCTTCGCCGGCCGCACCGGGGGTGAAGCGTCCGCGCATCACATAGCCTTCCTGCTCGAGCGCGGCCAGCGCGGCCGCGGCCGATGCGGCGGGCAGGCCGAGCGGGCGGGCGATCGCGTCGAGCGTGAGCGGGCCGAAGCCGGTCAGCCGCGCGCGGATCACGTCGATGCGCGCGGCGTCCGCGTCCCACGGTGCGGCGCATGCGGCCGGCACCTTCAGCGCCGGTGCGCAGCGCGCATCCGGATGCAGCGCGCGCAGGCAGACGAGCCGTTCGACCGGCACCCACAGCGCCGCGCCGCCGGGCGTGACGAGCTTCGTCGCGCGGCGGCGCGCGGCGAGCTCGTCGAGCCACGCGGGCCAGCCGTCGTGCGCCTGCGCCTCGTCGTCGGCCATGCACGCAAGCGTGAGCAACGCCTCGTGCATCTCGTCCGCGTCGCGCACCAGCGGCCACGCTTCGTCTCGCACCGCGGCGATCGCGTCGGCGTCGAGCGCGCCGAGATCGTCCGCGGATTCGGGGTCGCTCCAGCGGCGCGCCTGCACGGCCTGCGTGCGGCGCTCCTCGAGCGGCGCGTCGTCGAGGAACGCGTACGGCTTCGCGTTGAGGATCTCGGCCGCGAGCGGCGACGGCGCCGGCAGGTCGCGCGCGACCAGCTCGATCGCGCCGCTCTCGATGCGGCGCAGCAGCGCGAGCCAGCCGTCGCTATCCATCGCATCGTGCAGGCAGTCGTCGAGCGTCTGGTCGACGAGCGGATGAGACGGAATCTCGCGCTCGCCGACGACGTTCTCGAGGCACGCGGCCTGGTCCGGGAACACGGTCGCGAGCAAGTCGTCGCTCTTCATCCGCTGCAGTTGCGGCGCGGTGCGCTTGCCGCCGGTGAAGCGCGGCAGCGCGAGCGCGGTGGTCGCGTTCCAGCGCCAGCGCACGCCGAACATCGGCGCGTCGAGCAGCGCCTGCACCAGCACGTGCTCGGCGCTGGCCGAACGCAGGTAGCGCCACACTTCGTCGAGCGCGAAGCTGTGCGCGAGCGACAGCGACAGCACGATCGCGTCGTCGGTCGCGGCAGCTTGCAGCTCGAAATTGAACGTGCGGCAGAAGCGCTTGCGCAGCGCGAGCCCCCACGCGCGGTTGATGCGGCTGCCGAACGGCGAGTGGATCACGAGCTGGGTGCCGCCCGATTCGTCGAAGAAGCGCTCCATCACCAGCGTGTCCTGCGTCGGCAGCGCGCCGAGCGCCGCGCGGGTGCGCGCGAGGTAGTCGACGATCTGGCGCGCGGCGTCGGGCGACAGCTGCAGGTCGTCGACGAGCCAGCGCAGCGCCGGCGCGAGGCGGCTCGATGCGGCATCGGCATCGGTGCGCTGTGCGCCGCGTGCCGCGGCATCGCGATCGCCCTGCGCGAACAGCGCGTCGAGCCGCGCGCGCAGCCGGCCGACCGCGGCCGACAGCTCGTCGCTGCGGCCCGGCGCCTCGCCGAGCCAGAACGGGATGTTCGGCGACTGGCCCTGCGCATCCTCGACGCGCACCCGGCCCGTCTCGACGCGGATGATCCGGTACGACTGGTTGCCGAGCTGGAACACGTCGCCGGCCAGGCTCTCGATCGCGAAATCCTCGTTGACGGTGCCGACCTGGATGCCCTGCGGCTCGAGCAGCACCGCGTAGTCGGCCATGTCGGGGATCGTGCCGCCCGAAGTCGTCGCGGTCATCATCGCGTTGCGGCGCCCGCGCACCGTGCCGCCGACCACGTCGCGGTGCAGGTACGCGGCGCGCACGCCGCGCCGGCTGCTGAAGCCTTCGGCGAGCATCGCCAGCACCGCGTCGAAGCGTGCGCGCGGCAGGCGCGCATACGGCGCCGCCTGCGTGAAGCTTTGGTATAGCGCGTCTTCGTGCCATTCGGCACACGCGACCTCGGCGACGATCTGCTGCGCGAGCACGTCGAGCGGCGCGTCGGGAATCCGCAGCGTGTCGAGTTCGCCGCGCCGCACGCAATCGAGCAGTGCCGCGCATTCGACGAGCTCGTCGCGCGACAGCGGAAAGAGGCGCCCCTTCGGCACGCCGCCGACGTGGTGCCCCGAGCGGCCGACGCGCTGCAGGAACGGCGCGATGCCGCGCGGCGAGCCGACCTGGCAGACGAGGTCGACGTCGCCGATGTCGATGCCGAGTTCCAGCGACGCCGTGGCGACCAGCAGCTTCAGCTCGCCGCGCTTCAGGCGCTGTTCGGCGTCGAAGCGGTGCTCCTTCGCGAGGCTGCCGTGATGCGCGGCGATCGCGTCCTTGCCGAGCCGGTCCGCGAGATGGCGCGCCATGCGCTCGGCGGTGCGCCGCGTGTTGACGAACACGAGCGTCGTGCGGTGCGCGGCCGCGAGCCCGGCGATCCGGTCGTACAGCTGTTCCCATACGTCGGTCGCCATCACCGGCTCGAGCGGCACGTTCGGCAGCTCCAGCGCGAGATCGCGCTCGCGCGCATGGCCCGTGTCGACGATCGTGCAGTCGCGCGGCGCGCCGGCATGCCCGCCCACCAGGAAGCGCGCGACTGCATCGATCGGCTTCTGCGTCGCCGACAGGCCGATGCGCGGCAGCGCGCGGCCCGCCAGCGCATCGAGCCGCTCGAGCGACAGCGCGAGATGGCTGCCGCGCTTGCTGTTGGCCAGCGCATGGATTTCGTCGACGATCACCGAGCGCACGGTCGACAGCATCTGGCGGCCGGACGTCGACGACAGCAGCACGTACAACGATTCCGGCGTCGTCACGAGGATGTGCGGCGCGCGCTTGCGCAACGCCGCGCGTTCGGCCTGAGTGGTGTCGCCGGTGCGCACCGCGGTGCGGATCGCCGGCACCGGCAGGCCGAGCCGCGCGAGCGATTCGGCGATGCCGGCGAGCGGCGCGTCGAGGTTCACGTGGATGTCGTTCGACAGCGCCTTCAGCGGCGACACGTAGACGATCAGCGTGGCGTCCGGCAGCGTGCCGTCGTGCGCGAGCGCGTCGCGCACGAGTTCGTCGATCGCGCACAGGAACGCGGTGAGCGTCTTGCCGGAGCCGGTTGGCGCGGCGACGAGGGTCGAGCGGCCGGCCTTGATGTGCGGCCACGCGAGCGCCTGCGCGCCGGTCGGCGCGGCGAACGTGCGCCGGAACCAGGCCGCGACGGCGGGATGGAACACGTCGAGCACGTCGGTTGCGGGGCGGGTGGCGGCGAGGGCCATCGTGAGCGGCGAACTGGGGTCGGTTGCGGGCGGGCTGCGTGGCGCGAACGGTCAGTGTGCCAGAGAAGGGGCGCATGTGCCGGGCCCCGCGACGGGAGGAATCCGGCCCCGAAGCGGACGGTGCGCCCGGCGCGCGTTCAGGCCGTCAGACCGTGCGCAGCCAGCCGAGCCAGTGATGCAGCGCCGGCGCGCGCGTCCATACCGACTGCGCGAGCCACAGCGCGCCGCCCCATGCCGCGGCGACGACGATCAGGTCGCAGTTTCCGCTGTTCCACAGGTTCAGCGAATGGCGTCGCCAGATCCACGGCACGCCGAGCGGGTTGGGCCAGTCCGCGAGCAGGTGCATCAGGCCGCCGCACGCGAAGCCGAACAGCGGCGCGGCCCACAGCGGATGCGGCGCGTGCGTGAGCGCGTGCCAGGCCAGCGCGAGCAGCGCGATCCAGCCGATGCCCCAGTGCGTGACGGTGCGGTGCGTGATCCACAGGCGGCGCTTGCGGGTCCACCATGCGACCTCGAGCCAGTCGGGCGCGGTGCCGCCCGCGATGCCGGCCGCGAACGCGGCGGGAATGCCTACGTGCCAAGGGCCGGTCGCGCCGGTTTGCGCGACGAGCAGGGCCGCGATGACGCCGGCCGCGAAGCCGGATGCGTGATGAGCGTTGTGTGAAGCCATACGAGACGAAGACGACGATGCGGCGGGAAGGAAGCGCGGGCGCGAAGGGGCGCTATCTTCTCAGATCGGCGCGCGTGGCGGGAGGTTCGTCTGCGGATTTCGCGACGCGATGCGTCACGACGTTCGACGGTACCCGAAAGTTGCCCGATTCCGGGCGTTTCGTCATCGGATCCGTGTTCGACCCCTTTATGTGCTCCTATACTACGGAACCGGCTTATGGTCGCCGTCGCTGCGGCGGTTATAAGCGGATCAGGTGCTTTTTTCAGCCCGCAGGAGATCCACATGGGAGACGCGCAATGAACACGTTGAATCGCTTCAAATCATCCGCGGTCGTGCTCGCGACGGCGGCCGGCATCGGCTTCCTGCCGACCGCGCCGGCCTATGCGAAGGGGCCGCAGCCCGCGATCCTGACCGGCTCGGCGGTCGCGGTCGCCGACAAGTACAGCGCGGATGCGGCGGAGCGGATCTTCAAGGAAGGCGGCAACGCGATCGATGCGGCGGTGGCGATCGCGTTCACGCTGGCGGTCACGTATCCGGAAGCCGGCAACATCGGCGGCGGCGGCTTCATGACCATCTACAAGGACGGCAAGCCGTACTTCCTCGACTATCGCGAGCGTGCGCCGCTCGCGGCGACGAAGGACATGTACCTCGACAAGGACGGCAACGTGATCAAGGGCATGAGCCTCTACGGCCCGCGCGCGGTTGGCGTGCCCGGCACGGTCGCGGGCATGTGGGAAGCGCAGAAGCGCTTCGGCAAGCTGAAGTGGAAGCAGGTGCTCGCGCCGGCGATCCACTACGCGCGCGACGGCTTCGTCGTCGACGAGCAGCTCGCGCAGCGCGGCGTCGATGCGTCGAAGGAGTTCGAGGGCAAGACCAATTTCGACAAGTACTTCGCCGGGATGAAGGCCGGCGTGAACTTCAAGCAGCCGGATCTCGCCGACGTCCTCACGCGAATCTCGGACGATGGCGCGAAGGGCTTCTACGAGGGCAAGACGGCCGAGCTGATCGCCGCGTCGATGAAGACCGGCGACGGCAACGGGCTGATCACGGCCGAGGATCTCGCGCAATACCGCGCGACCTGGCGCCAGCCGATCGAGGCGAACTGGAACGGCTACCGCGTGATTACCGCGCCGCCGCCGAGCTCGGGCGGGATCGGGCTCGTGCAGCTGCTGAAGATGAAGGCGGACCGCAAGCAGGACTTCGAGGGCGTCGCGCTCAATTCGCCGCAGTACATTCACCTGATCGCCGAGATCGAGAAGCGCGTGTTCGCCGATCGCGCGCAATACCTCGGCGATCCCGACTTCTACAAGGTGCCCGTCGCGCGGCTGACCGCCGACGCCTATATCTCGAAGCGCGCGGCCGAGGTCAACCCGAAGGAGCCGTCCGACACGAAGAGCGTGCAGCCGGGCCTCGGCACGACGATGCCGGAAAAGGCGGAGACGACGCACTTCTCGGTGGTCGACCGGTGGGGCAACGCGGTGTCGAACACCTACACGATCAACGGCTATTTCGGCTCGGGCGTGATCGCCGACGGCACGGGCATCGTGCTCAACGACGAGATGGACGACTTCTCCGCGAAGCCGGGCGTCGCGAACATGTTCGGCGTGGTCGGCAGCGACGCGAATGCGATCGAGCCGAAGAAGCGGCCGCTGTCGTCGATGTCGCCGACGATCCTGACCAAGGACGGCAAGGTGTCGCTCGTGATCGGCACGCCGGGCGGCTCGCGGATCTTCACGTCGATCTTCCAGGTGATCAACAACATCTACGACTTCAAGATGCCGTTGAAGGAAGCGGTGGGCGCGATGCGTTTCCACCACCAGCTGCTGCCGCCGAACACGATTTTCTGGGAGCCGTACCGCCCGATCGAAGGCGAGCTCGCGAAGCAGATCGAGGCGCGCGGCTATACGCTGAAGGGGCAGGACTTCAGCGGCGACATCCAGGTGATCAAGATCAACGGCAAGACGCCGGAGGCGGTTGCCGATCCGCGCGGGCGCGGGGTCACGCGGGTGATTCACTGACCGGAGGCGGGCGGCTGCGTCGAGCGGCCGCTCGTTTGCGTAACGCGTATGCCGATGCCGCCGGGCCGTTGCCGGCGGCATCGGCGCATGTGCGCCGCGTGGCCGCTCAATTGACGCGCGGCTCGCGCGCCGCATTGCTTTCCAGGAACCCGTCCACTGCCACCAGCGACTGCTCGTCGAGCGTCCCCAGCACGCTCTTCAGCTTCAACTGCAGCTTGAGCGCGTCGAGATAGCTGTCGAACAGCTTCTGCCGGATGCCGGAGATGTCGCGCCGCAGGTTCAGCGTCTCGTAGGTCGTGCTGTAGCCGATCTGATGCGCTTTCATCGACGCGTCATACGCGAGCCGTGCCGCCTGCAGCGACTGCTGCAGCGCGCGGATGCGCGTGCCGATCGATTCGAGCGCGGACAGCGCCTCGCGATGATCGGTGCTCAACTGTTCCTCGACCTCGCGCAGGCGGTTGCGATATTGCGTGGCCGTATGCTCGGCCTCGACCTGCCGGTAGTACACGCTGCCGCCCGAGAAGATCGGGATCGTCACCTGCACGCCGACCGCGCTCTGGTGGAAATCGGAGCGATCGCTGAGCCCGCGCAGGTTCGGATTGAGCCCGCGCGAATACGACGCGAACAGGTCGACGGTCGGCAGGTGCTCCGCGCTGATGCGCTTTGCCGCGAGCCGCGCGACCTCGACGTCGCGATACGCCTGCCGGTAGGCCGGGTTGTCCTGCGGCGCATAGTCGCCGGCGGGGATGCGCGGCGACGTGCCGCGCAGCGCGAGGCGCGGCCAGCGCGCGAAATCGATCGTCGCGCCGAGCAGCGTCTCGTAGCGCGCCCTGCGCGCATCGACATCGGTCTGCGCGAGCACCTCGTCAGACTGCGCGAGGCTGCGCCGCGCCTCGATTTCCGCGGTGTCGCCGATGGTCTTCATGCCGAGCTGCGCCATGCGCCGCGTGTCGCTTTCGAGGCGCGTCAGCGCGCTCACTTCGTCGTCGGCCGACTGCAGCTTCTCGCGCGCGCTCAGCAGGTCGAAGCAGGCGTTCGCGACGCGCAGGATCAGGTCCTGCTTCGCGACCTCGAGCTTCTGCTTCGCGGATGCCTCGAATTCGGTCGCGCGGCGCATGTCGTACAGGTACGGCACGTTGAACAGCGCCTGCGTGACCTGCGCGGCGCCGTACGCGGCCTTGCTGGCGCCGCTCACGTCGACGCCGAACAGGTTCGCGTGCGTGCCGTAGCGCCCCCATTCGAGCTGCGCCGTGGCCTGCGGCAGCATCAGCGCGCGCGCCTGCGGAAACTTCTGGCGCGCCGCGTCGTATTCGCTCTGCGCCTGCAGGTAGCGCGGGTCGTGCGCGACCGCATACTGGTACGCGGGATCGAGACAAAACGCCTGCGCGTTGCCGCTGCCTAGCACGATTACAGTGAGCAATGGTAGGGTCGCGCTTCGAATGTTGCGCGTGAATCGAATTCTTGATAGGTAAATACCCCTACCTCCGAAAATCGATGTGCCGCGCCCAACCCGCGTTTCAAACATGGCCGTCTCCGTCCGGTGTCCGCTCCGCAATGAAATTGCGGGCGGATTTAAACGTTTTAAAAATGACATTCAAACGGCGTGAATTGCCGGAATTTCGTGCAATCGGAAAACCGGCGCCGTAAGAGTGTGTCCTCCATTGAATTCGGATGCGCCCGCATGATAGCCTGATTTCGGCTCGTAATCGCGGTGATTATTACATTTAAAGTCGCTCGGTGATTAAAAGCCGTTTTCAAGTCAATGAAGGTTCTTTGCGTCATCTTTATTTTTTACGAGGAGAGAACGATGAAGGTCATGACGATGGAACAGGTTCGGAATGTGCACGGCGGCGGTCCGATCAGCTCGCTGGGCAGCCTCGCGGTGGCGGCTGCGCCGGTAGTGACCGCGCTGGGCCAATTCCTGCCGAGCCTCGGCAATTACCTGCAGAACCCGAAGTCATTCAATAACACCGGCAAGTAATCATTGCCGTGCGCGGGGAGGCGCCCCCCGCGCGATGCGTATATAAATGGAAGGAAAAATGCGATCGCCGCGGTATATAAAACCGGAAATCACGATGCATGATTTTCAATTCGGCGATTATCAGGAGGAACGAATGCCGGGGTAGGGCTGTAAGAATCAAAACGCGTGAATGTTTTTGATCGACTTGCGGCTTGAAGGCATTCCGAAAACATGAAGGCCATAAAAATGCGAGACATCACGGAAGAGCAGGCCCGCCAGGTTCGCGGCGGCGCGTCGTTGTACTCCAACTCGGCCAACTACACGGTCAACATGGTCAACCAGTCGATCGGTTCCACCGTGCAGGGGCTGATGAACCAATACCAGGCACGCGTCACCGAGCAGTTCCGGATGTCGCTCGGCTCCAGCCGCTGAGCGGCCGGCCGCGCCGTTCAGCCGCCGCAGCCGGCTCGCCCGGTTGCCCCCAGCGTTTTGCGCGCGACGCGCCACGGGCCGCCTTCGGCTGGCCCCGGCGCCGTGTCGCCGCGTTCTGCGATTGCCCGACCCATGCTCTTCAATACGCGTAAAGTCCGTCCGATCCTGCAGGACGAGGTGACGGAATGCGGCCTGGCCTGCCTCGCGATGATCGCGTCGTGGCACGGGCGCGAGACGACGCTGCGCACGCTGCGCAACCGCTATCCGGTGCGGATCGATTCCGGCCTGTCGTTCTTCGACCTGATGGAGATCGCGAACGATCTCGGCCTGCGTGCGCGCGGGCTGCAGTTCGACGCGGCCGAGCTCGACGCGCTCAAGACGCCGTGCATCCTGCACTGGGGGATGAACCACTACGTCGTGCTGACGAAGGTCGGCTACGGCAGCGTGCACATCGTCGATCCCGCGCTCGGCGAGACGAAGCTGCCGCTCGCGCAGGCGCTCACGCACATCACCGGCTACGCGCTCGAGCTGAACCCGGACATCGGCTTCACGCACTCGGGGCCGGCCGACCGCATCCGCCTGCGCGACTATCTCGAAGGGCTGACCGGCATCCGCAAGAGCCTCGCGATCGGCATCGCGGGCGGCGTGGCCGCGCAGCTCCTGCTGCTGCTCGGCCCGTCGTACGTGCAGCTGACGATCGACGAGGCGCTGAAGAAGACCGACGTCGACATCCTCTACCTGCTGACGATCCTGTTCGCGATCGTGTTCCTGTTCGACACGCTGTACGCGAACCTCGTCGGCAACATCAGGAGCTACCTGCGCAACATCGTGTCGCAACAGCTGTCGTCGAACATGGTCGGCCATCTCGCGCGGCTGCCGATCGGCTATTACCTGTTCCACAACACCGGCGATTCGATCTCGCGCGTGGCGTCGGTGTCGGAGGTCGGCCGCTTTCTCGTCGACGGCCTCGTCGGCGGGCTGCTGAATATCGTCACCTGCGTGCTGACGCTCGCGCTGATGCTGTACTACAGCCCGGTGCTGGCCGGCATCAGCGTCGCCGGCATGGTGCTGTTCGCGCTGAGCCGGCTCGCGATCCAGCCGCAGCTGCAGGACGCGATGTCGCAGATCCTCACGCGCGGCGCGGAAGCCGACGCGCTGCTGATCGAGAACATCCGTTCCGCGCATTCGATCAAGCTGCTGTCGGCCGAGACCGCGCGCAGCAGCCTGTGGATCAACGCGTTCACGCAAAAGCTGCAGGCGATCCGCCAGCAGGAGCGCCTGCAGCTGACGTTCGACGCGATCTCGAAGGGCATCGTGCACGTCGAGCAGCTCGTGATCGTCACCTACGGCGCGTGGCTCGTGATGCACGGCAAGAGCACGATCGGCGTGATCTACGCGTTCATCCAGTACAAGAACCTGTTCGCGGACAAGTTCATCGATTCGATCCAGCTCTACGTGCGCCGCAAGGTGCTGCAGGTGCACATGGACCGCGTCGCCGACGTGCTGCAGACCGAAACCGAGGAGCCGGCGCCGGACGCGGCAGTGCGCCCGGTCGACGGTTTCGACGGTTCGCTGTCGATCCGGGGCCTGTCGTATACGCCGCGCGGCGGCCACCGGCCGATCCTGCGCGGCGTCGACCTCGACGTGCCGGCCGGCGGCAAGATCGCGATCGTCGGGCGCACCGGCAGCGGCAAGACGACGCTGCTGAACCTGATCTGCGGGCTGGTCCGGCCCGAGCCCGGCACGGTGTTCGTGAACGGGGTCGATCTTGCGGAAGTGAACCTGCGGCAGTACCGCAAGCACCTCGCGGCCGTCACGCAGGCGGACCTGCTGTTTCGCGGCACGATCCGCGACAACATCACGAACTTCGCGCCGGCGCCGCGCATCGGCGCGATGTTCGATGCCGCGAAGCTCGCGTGCATCCACGACGAGATCGAGCAGCTCGACCACCGCTACGACACGCCGCTCGGCGACACGCAGAAATTCCTGTCGGCCGGCCAGATGCAGCGGCTGCTGATCGCGCGGGCGCTGTATTGCGAGCCGCGCCTGCTGATCCTCGACGAGTTCTCGTCGAACCTCGACCAGGCGACGACGCACGAGATCTGCCGCAACGTGCTGACGCTGCCGTGCACGATCGTGCTCGTCACGCACGACGCGTCGATCCTGTCGATGGCCGAGCGCATCTACCAGATGCACGATGGTGTGCTGACCGAGGCGACGGCGGCCTCGCGTGCGTTGCAGGAGACTTCATGATGCTGGCGCGACTGTTCCTGTTCAACGCGTTCTCATACGCGTACCTCGCGCGGCGCACCGTGCGCGCGCTTGCGCTGCGCACGTCGCCCGCGCGCGGCCTGCTGCTGATGCGCTGGTGCTCGGCCGCGTGCCTGCGGTGTTTCCCGTCGATCCGCGAGTCGATCGAACGCACGGTCGCGCACATGCTGAGCGGCCACCTGAACGACGATCCGCGGCGCGTGCGCGAGGTCGCGGCGTCGATCGTGCGCGAGCTGTTCGAGGCGGAGTTCGCGGGGCTCGCGCTGCGCACGCACAGCCTCGCTTCGATGAAGGCGCTGATCGACGCGATGGCGTGCGAAGGCGACCCGGCGCTGCGCACCGCGCTCGCGCGCGGCGGCCCGCTGATGCTCGCCGGGCTGCATTTCGGCAACCTGATGCTGTTCGTCACCAAGCTGCGCTTCCTGATCCCGAACGATCGCAAGCTGATCGTGATCCTGCACAAGGATGCGCCGGGCGCGTTCTTCGACGATGCGCTGCGGCTCGTCGGCGAATACGGCGCGGGGCAGGTGGAGATGATCGACATCGACGAGCGCGTGCAGCTGCGGCGGCTGCTCGCGAGCCTGCGCCGCGAGCAGCCGGTGTTCCTGCTGTTCTCCGACTTGCACGGCAAGTTCGGCCGGACCAACCGCTGCCGGCTCGGCGGCCGCTGGGTGCGGATGGCGGGCGGCGGCGTGAAGCTCGCGGTCGAGCAGGGCATTCCGATGCTCGTCGCATATGCGACCGGCGTGCCGTTCCGCGACCGCTGCGCGGTGCATTTCGCCGAACTGGAAACGGGCGCGCTCGCGCCGATGCTCGGCGCGGACGACGACGCGTCGCCGGTGCGCGCGACGCACCAGCGGATCGTCGACCGCCTCGAGCAGGCGCTCGTGCGCCAGCCCGAGCAGTGGCATTTCTGGGAACACTTCGCGCCTTACCTGATGCCGTCGCCGCTGCTCGATGCCGGCGCGCGGCGCCGCCCCTGACGAGCCTGCCCCATGCCGACCTGGTATTCCGCCCTCCGAGAACAGAAGCCGTCGCGCAAGCTCGCGCGCGGCACGTCGTTCGGCACCGTGATCAACGGCGTCGTCGACGTGCCGGTGTCGCTGCGCTTCTTCTGCTACCTGTCGCTCGCGATGTTCGCGATGTTCGTGACCGCGCTCGTCGAGCTGAGCTATGCGAACACCGAGAGCGTGGCGGGCATGCTGACGCCGCGCACGGGCCTGATCGGCGTCGGCGCGCCGCAGGGCTGGGCGGTGCGCGACGTGTACGTCGGCAAGGACCAGCACGTGAAGGCGGGGCAGCGCCTGCTCGCGGTGACGCGCGACACGAGCTTCGTCAGCCAGGCGAACAACGTGCAGGGGATGCGCGCGGCGCTCGCGCGCCAGCGCGTCGAGGTCACGCAGCAGATCGACGCCGCGCGGCTCGAATACCGCTCGTCGGTGCAGCAGATCAACCAGCAGATCGCCGCGCAGGGCGAGAGCCGGGCGCTGATCGACCGGCAGATCCAGGACCAGAAGCGCATCGTCGACGAATACGGCGAGCGGCGCAGCCGCGTGAAGCAGCTGCTCGACGAGCAAGTGGTGACGCTCGAGCAGTACAACCAGGTCAACACGCAATTCCTGCAGGCGGGCCAGGCTTACCAGGATCTGATGCTGCGCCGCGCGGAACTCGCGAAGAACGCGCTGAAGCTGCGCGGCGACCTGGAGACGATGCAGAGCAAGTACGACGGCGCGAACGCCGAGCTGAAGATCAAGCAGGAGGAGCTGAACTCGAAGGAATACAACATCGACGAAAGCGTCAACCAGGTGCTGTATGCGCCGGCCGACGGCCAGATCGTGCGGCTCGACGTCGTGCAGGGCGGCGTGATCGACCCGCCCGGCACGCGCGTGGTGGAGATCCTGCCGGCGAAGGCCGACGGGCTGATCGCCGAGGTCTACATTCCGTCGTCGAAGGCCGGCTTCATCAAGCCGGGGCAGGACGTGAAGGTGGCCTACGCGAGCTACCCGGTCGAGAAGTTCGGCACGTATCGCGGCAAGGTGCTGTCGATCTCGCCGGTCGCGTTCACCGCGAAGGAGCTGAACCTGCCGGGCGACTCGGCCGCGCCGCAGACCTATTTCAAAACCTGGGTCGAGCTCGCGGAACGCACGCCGTCGTTCGAGGGCAAGGCGCTCGCGCTGAAGGCGGGGATGATGCTGAAGGCCGACATCGTGCTCGAGAAGCGCAGCCTGCTCGAATGGCTGTTCGAGCCGCTGTACCGGATGCGCCAGCGCATCTTCGGCGCGCCGGCCTGAGCCGATGGCGAAGCGCAACGCGCGCCGCCGGCGGCGGCATGGCCGGGCATGCCCGCTGTCGTGCTGGCTCGGTGCGACGCTGTTCGCGTGCGCCGCCGCCGCGCACGCCGCGCCGCTGCCGGACGATGCGGCCGACGCGCGCTGGCAGGCGGGGGCGGACGGCATCGGCTTCTGGCCGGGCGGCGATGCGGACGGGTTCGACGCGGCCGCGTGGCGCACCGACGGCGGGCCGGCGCGCGCAGCGCGGCTCGCGAGTGCGAACGGTGCGGGCGCGGACGGTGCGCTGCCGCCGCCCGTGCCGCTGAGCGCGGGCAAGATCACGCTCGGCCAGCACCCTGCGGCGTCGGACCGTGACGCATGCGGGCCGGTATCGCGCAATGGCGCTGGGGAAGGCGCAGACGACGGCGCGGACGGCATCGGCTTCGATGCCGATGGCGCGGATGCCGCCGCATGCGGCCCGGCGGCGCGCGATGTGACGAAGGTGACGAAGGTGGCGAACGCGGCGCAAGCGGCGCAGGCGACACAAGCGACACAAGCGACACAAGCGACACAAGCGACACAAGCGACACAAGCGACACAAGCGACACAAGCGACACAAGCGACACAGGCGACGCAGGCGACACAAGCGCCCGCCGTCGTCCACGCGGATCGCATGCCGTACGAACTGCATCCGATCGACCCGTCGCGGCTGCCGGACCTGCCGGCCGCGCAGGCGCCGCCGCTGCTCGAGCAGCTGGCGGGCGACGACCGCAACATGGTCGGCCTCGGCTGGCACTTCGTCGCGACGACGGGCCGCTCGACGCCCGTCACGACGCATACCGACGCGCTCGGCCTGAACAGCTTCGAGAACCGCGGCTCGCAGCTGTCGCTCAGCAACACGAACACGCTCGCGTTCACGCTCACGCATTTCTTCACCGAGAACTGGGCGGCCGAACTCGGCGCAGGCATTCCGCCGGTGCTGACGCTGCGTGGGCACGGCAGCATCGCGCTGCCGCTCGACCGGGTCTTTCCGGGCATCCGGGGCCGGCTGCCGCTGATCGATCTCGCGAACACCGACAGCAACCCGCTCGCGACGACGCGCGCGTGGCTCGGCTCCGTCGTGTTCAAGTACTACCTCGGCGACCGCGAGGACCGGTTCCGGCCGTTCGTCGGCCTCGGCGTCAGCTATACGCGCTTCACGAACACCAACCTGAACCCGCTGTTCCAGCGCAAGCTCGCGTCGCTCGGCGGGCTGCTCGCCGCGGGCGGGGAGATCGGCAGCCTGCAGGGGCTGCTGCTCGATCCCGCATGGTTCCAGCGGGTGTGGAATGCCGGCGGCGACCTGCTGCTGTCGGGCCGCACCAACGTGTCGGCGAAGGTGAAGAGCGTCTGGGAGCCGGTGTTCACGGTCGGCGCGAGCTACCAGATCACGCGCCGCTTCTGGATCACGGGGATGGTCACCTATATCCCGCTGCGCACGACGATCACGCTGAACATCAGCCAGCCGAACCGCACGCTCGCGTCGAACACGTTCGACATTTCGGCGAACCCGGTGCTCGCGAGCGTGCTGCTCAATTTCCGCTTCTGACCCGGCGCAGTGCCCACTGACATATTGCTTTCATCATTCCGCTCAGCCTGCCTGCGATAATGCAAGCGAATTCGCCGCGTCATTGAAGGAGGCCCCATGGGCGACAACGACACCCGTATCGATGTGGAAGCGATGGAGGCGCGCCAGCGCCGGCTCGAGGAAGATCTCGTCGACGCATACGACGAAGAGCTCGAGATGGAGCTCGACGACCGTCGCTTCGATGACGATGACCTGCTGTTTTCGCCGGAACGGCGCGAGGCGCGCAAGCAGTATTTCCGCGAGTTGTTCCGGATGCAGGGCGAACTGGTCAAGCTGCAGGACTGGGTCGTGAGCACCGGGCATCGGCTCGTCGTGATCTTCGAGGGGCGCGACGCGGCGGGCAAGGGCGGCGCGATCAAGCGCATCACGCAGCGGCTGAACCCGCGCGTGTGCCGCGTCGCGGCGCTGCCCGCGCCCAGCAACCGCGAGCGCACGCAGTGGTATTTCCAGCGCTACGTCGCGCATCTGCCGGCGGGCGGCGAAATCGTGTTGTTCGACCGCAGCTGGTACAACCGCGCAGGCGTCGAGCGCGTGATGAATTTCTGCACCGACGACGAGTACGAGGAGTTTTTCCGGTCGGTGCCGGAGTTCGAGAAGATGCTGGTGCGCAGCGGCATCCAGATCGTCAAGTACTGGTTCTCGATCACCGACGCCGAGCAGGAGCGGCGCTTCCAGAGCCGCATCGAGGATCCGCTCAAACAGTGGAAGCTGAGCCCGATGGACCTGGAAAGCCGGCGCCGCTGGGAAGCGTATACGGTCGCGAAGGAGGAGATGCTGCAGCGCACGCACATTCGCGAGGCACCGTGGTGGGTCGTGCAGGCGGTCGACAAGAAGCGCGCGCGCCTGAACTGCATGCACCATCTGCTGGGCCAGGTGCCGTATCACGAGATCCCGCGCGCACCGATCGACCTGCCGCAGCGCGAGCATCACGAGGACTACATCCGCCGGCCCGTGCCGGACGACATGATCGTGCCGGACGTCTATTGAGCGACGCCGGGCCGCGCGGGCGCTACTCCCGGATCAGGAACGCGGCGCGGTCGCGCCCGACGATCCACGACGGCGCGCGGCCGCGCCCGCTCCACGTCGCGCCGGTGACGGGGTCGCGGTATTTCGCGCCGACCGTGAACAGTTTCGCGCGATCGCTGTAGCCCTGCCCGAAGACTTCGCGCGCGGTCAGCGCATAGCTCGTGACGAGGTCGCGCACCTTCGTGAGTGCCGCATCGCGCTCGCTGCGGCGCGCCGCCTTGATTCGCTTGTCGAGTTCTGCAAGCTGGGTTTGCAGTTGCTGAATGGTCTGCATGCGTCGTTATTCCGTCGCTGAGATTTGATTATTGATGACGCTTCGTGTGGATCCCGCCCGTCGGCATGCCCGGCCAAGGCGCGCCAGCCCTGCAGGCCGGCGAAACGTTTGCGCGACGATGATCCGGAAAACGGGAAGAGATTAAGTATCTGCAAGTAATTTTTCTATGGGACTTTTCCGAAATTTTGGAAAAATCGACCGCGTTGCCAAGGTAATCGCACGAAATGTCACACACGGAGAACAGCGGCGCGGCAGGCGTCACTGGCCTCCGCTCCGAGCCGTCGATTCTTGATGCCGGTCTTCATCGTCGTATCCGCTTTGCGCTGGTTCAGGCCGATGCGACGCAAGATCGCAAAGTTCCGGGCGGCGTCGTTGACGCAAACCCTGCATTGGTCATCACCGAGGGCCGCGTCCGGCACATAAGTCCGGATCAGGCTCCCGGCACACCTGGAGATCGCTAGCGATACATGGGCGCGTGTCGATGCGGTCGTGATCCTTGTCGATTTCCCGGTGCCAGGCGGTATGGTTCCGATAGGCGTCCGGCACACGCTCGATGGCCTCAAGTGCATAGCGGATCCGCTCCAGCAGCGCCGACTGATCGTCCTTGAGCGCCAACACGCAGTTCCTGCCTGTCGCCCCATCGCATCGATCGTGACGATCGCGCCCTTGAGCAGCAATACATCGAGCAGTGCCGCAATGGCCGTGATCTCGTTGCTCTTGTCGGCGGTCCGGGCTTGCCCCAGCGTCACGCCAAGCCGGCATGCCCCCTCGCATCCGGCAGGCGAAACAGGCTTCGAACTCCGACGGAGCGGGCGCCGCGAATACCCGGCGCGAACATATCGCGCGATGGAATCCCGCGCTCCATCTGCAATGTGGGCTCTCGCATGGGTTTCTCTCAGGGAAAACCGTGACTAGATCCTGATTCTGGCAGGCTTTCAAGAAAACGGAAACTTTATTTAACGATCTATGTATTTCATGCGACTGCTGTGGCTATTTAATAGGAATCCAAATTTGAGATTCGTCCTATTTTTTGATGGATGATTTTTATGTAGAGTCGATGCAACTATTTAACGTCCGGTAAATGGCCGGAAAATTGAAGTCGGATGTTTATATTTGTCGATTTGAGCGTGGGGGTGAGCGGCGCTAGAAGCCCCGCCCACGCATCGCGAAATGATGTTCAGCATGAGAATGCGGGCGGGTGCTGCGAAATCCCGACGCATGACGGCTGGCAGGTCGTCGCTCGCCGTTGGCATGAGAGGGGGCTTTCTCGTTCGTCGGCGCCTATTCGCAATCCAGCGGTCGAACGAATACGCGTCGACCGTCGGCTGCGTCTCTTGTTTCCGTGCTGCGCTTGGGCATTGATTTCGCTGTCGGGAAGCGTCTACGCCGACGCGCAGATCCCGGGGCGCGTCGGCAATTTGCCGCCGAGCCCGGGCCAGGCGATGCGCGACATTGAGACATCGGGCCCGTCGTTACCGAACATGCCGGTGCCGAGCCTGAGCATTCCGGCGCCCCAGTCCGCGACCGAAAACAACGGCGACAGCGGTGCGCGCGTGTTCGTTCGTCAATTCACTTTTGCGGGCAACACGGCAATCGGCGTTGACAAGTTACTGGCGCTCGTCGCAGACACGTCGAACCGCGAAATGAGCTTCGCCGACCTGCAGCAGGTGGCGGCGCGCGTGACCCATTACTATCGCGAGCACGGTTACGTGCTGGCGCGTGCGTACCTGCCTCATCAGGACATCGAAGGCGGTGTCGTTCGTATCGCGATCGTCGAAGGGAAATACGGAAAGATCGTTCTCGAAAACCATGCTCGCATGCATGACGCCGTCGTGCGCCAACCGCTCGGCAATATTCGGGAAGGCGACCCGATACGTGGCGACGATCTCGAGCGGAGTCTGCTGCTGCTTAACGAACTGCCTGGCGCTGACGCTCATGGCACGCTGCGTGTCGGCGGCATCCCCGGGACGACCGACCTCGTGGTCGACGTCAAGAAGGCGCCTCTCGCGACCGGGGCGCTGGAGTTTGACAATTTCGGGGATCCGTCGACAGGCCGGTATCGCGTGAGCGGAAACGCGAATTTCAATTCCCTGCTCGGGTTGGCCGATCAGTTGAGCGTGCGCGGCCTCGTCAGTAATGAACGGCAGCGGTACTACCGGCTTGGGTATCAGGTGCCAATCGGTCCGGCCTCCACGCGCGTCGGTGTCGCTTATTCGGACATGCGTTATCGCGTTGGCGGTGCTCTCGAGAGCCTTGACTATCATGGCAGCGCGACCGCGCAGAGCGTGTTCGTTTCCCAACCGTTGCTTCGTCGGCTCAACGCCCGCGTGACCGCACAGATCCAGTACGAGACCAGCAGTCTGCAGGAAAACTACGGGAGCTTCATGATCCATGGCGACAAGCGGGTCGGACTGTGGTCGTTCGGTGTCAGCGGCAACGTTCAGGACGACTGGCTGGGCGGCGGCCAGAGCGGCTTCTCGGTGATGTTCGGCATGGGTCGGCTGCGTAGCAATGATGTCCTCGAAACCGATCGCTTTACGCACGCAATGGGCACATTCAGCAAACTGAGCATCAGTGCGCTGCGCGTGCAGTCCCTGGGGCGACGATTTCAGCTGTATGCGCAGTTCAGTGCGCAACTCGCGTCGCGCAACCTCGATCCATCCCAGCAGTTCAGTCTCGGAGGGCCGTACGCCGTCAGGGCCTACGCGCTCGGCGCCGGTAGCGGAGACCAGGGCTGGCAGGCCACGGCGGAGCTGCGGTATCTGGCCGCGCCGGGGTGGCAATTGAGTACATTCGTCGATGCCGGGCGAGTGCAGGTGAGAAAGCAGCCATGGGTCTCCGGGGACAATATTCAACAAATCCAGGCGGGTGGCCTTGGGGCAACCTGGATTGGTTCGAATCGGCACATTTCTCTCACCGCTTCGTGGACGTTGGGCGCGGCGCTTGATTCCTCCGTGCGCGCACCAAGCATCTGGATACAGGCCAGTCAATATTTCTAGACATCGACGGCGAAAGCTTCATTTCTATATATAAGTAAGACGGGGCTGAGAAGGGCAAGAAATTTATTGGACTAAATTGAATTTGAAAAAAGTTAATAAAATTAGTAATTGTCTGATGGAGTTTCGTGTGTTGCGTCTATAGAATTTTACGGCTGGCGACCAATTCGATGGGAGTGTCGCTGGTGTGCCGGCACATGGGGTCGTGAATTTCCTGGGAGTGCAGGAAATTGTTCCAGAAATGATCGATTTTTGATTAACGAAGTTAATTCCATTGGATTAATAAATGAAGAAGAGAATTTTGGGATATTGTTCCGTTGCTGGTATCGTGAGTGCGGCGCTGTCGCCCACGCTCGCGCATGCCTATGACGGTCAGATCAACTTCTCCGGCAGCATTTCCGACGTGACCTGCAATATCAATGGCAGGGCGCCGGGCGAGGGTAATCAACTGGATGTGAATCTCGGAAACTCGATCGATCCGAGTACCTTCAAGACAATCGGTTCCACTTCCGCTGCCGTCCCGTTCCAGTTGCAGGTCGGTGGAAACGCTGCTTGCACGGACGATACGAAGGTCGTGATCGATTTCGATCAGGGCTCGACCAACATCAATCCGGCAACCGGCAACCTGAAGCTCATCGGCACGAAGCCTGCTAAGGGCGTGGAAATCCAGATCAGGGACAACGGCAACGGCAAGAATGGAAAGATCGCGCTCGGCCAGCCGCAGAGCCTCGCGGACGCGCAAGTTGCGACGGTCACGGACAACGTCGCGACGCTGAGCTACACGGCATCGTATGTGTCGACGGTCGCCTCGACCGCGATCACGCCGGGTTCGGGCAATTCGTTTATCCGCTATACCCTCGCGTACTATTGATCGCGTTTAGTCTCACCACGCCATGACGTCGACAATACGTAGATTCTATTTTTCCGTGGTGGCCTGCGTCGTCGCGTGGACCGCCTGCGCCGGTCAGGTGCAGGCGGGCCTCGTGCTCAACGGCACGCGGGTGGTTTATCCGGAGAATGCGCGCGAGGTTACGCTTCGCGTCGCGAATATGGGGCGTGAGCCCGTGCTTGCCCAATCGTGGATCGATGACGGCCGGGCGGACGTTCCGCCGGAGCGGTTGCATGTCCCGTTCGTTGTTGCGCCGGCGGTGGCGCGTGTCGAACCCGGCAAGGGTGCGGTATTGCGGATCAAGTATACGCACGATCCTTTGCCGGTCGATCGCGAGGCGGTATTTTGGCTGAACGTGCTCGAGGTGCCTTCCACCCGTGACGCCGACGCCAATGCCCTCCAATTCGCATTCCGAACGCGTATCAAGCTGTTCTATCGTCCCGATTCGTTGAAGGATGACGCGGCCTCCGCGCCTGATCGCCTGGTGTGGCGCGCCGTCACGCCGGAGCCGCAAGCCGACGCAAGCGCACGCGGCGCGAAAGTCGCGGTCGAGGTCAGCAATCCGACGCCGTACTACGTGTCGTTCGGTCAAGTTGAAAGTGACCTGGGCGGTACCTATGTTTCGGCGGGCGGCGGCATGGTCGCGCCGTTCTCGAAAGCGCGCTTTCCACTGCCGGGCGTATCGGTGCTGTCGAACCACAAGGCAAACGTGCGCTATCAGTCCATTGACGACTACGGCGGTCGTAGTACGGTGACGAAAGCGTTGGCTGACTGATCCTGTCGCAGGCCAGGCGCCGATCTCAACCATCCAGGGATGTGTAGAAATGATTGGCTGATGTAAGTCAGTCATTTCGATATCCAAATTATTTAATTTCGTATGCGAAGTATAGCTGAGACCGCTGCGCCCAACGAATTTCGGGGTTTGCCCCCGTTTCGGCGGCGGGCTGGCCTTCACGCTGTCGTGACGATGATGGCGCCTGCCGCGATGATGGCGAGCGCAGTTGCTTTCGCCGACGACGGTCGAGGAACGGCAGGCGCATTCGTGCACGACGACGCTCGGGATGAGAATGCCCGGGCCGCGAAGGCGGAGAATGCACGGAAGGGCGCCGAAGATGTGCCGGAGCGCGTCCACTTCGACGCGTCGCTATTGATGAGCGGCGCGGACGGGGCGCCGGTGGACACGACGCAATTCGAGCGTCCGGATACCGTCGCGCCTGGGCGATATCAGGTCGACGTGCTGGTCAACGGACAGTGGCGTGGCGTGGAGGAGATCGAGTTTCGGCGCATTGCCGGCAGCGAGGGCGCGCAACCGTGCTATGACCGCCAATTGTTGACACGCGCCGGCATCGACCTCGACAAGAGCGCGCGGGGGCAAGACGGTGGCACGACGCCCAATCAGCTTCCGGAAGGGCTCGTCTGCGAAGCGCTCGACGGTTTTGTACCAGGCGCCAGTGCGACTTTCGACAACGCCGAGCAGAAGCTCTACCTGACGGTGCCGCAGTATTTCATGCGGCTCAGAATGTCGACGGCCTACGTTGATCCGTCAAGCTGGACGAGCGGCGTGACGGCAGCGATGCTCAACTACAACGCGAACCTGTTCAGCACGCAGACCCAGGGGCAAAACCTCACACGGTTCTATACGGGCCTCAATATGGGGCTGAACGTTGGTGCGCTGCGTGTGCGTCACAACGGCAACTTTACCTGGTCGCCGCATGGGGGCAGCCGATATCAGCGTGGCTACGTTTATGGCCAAACCGATGTGCCGGCATGGCGCGCCCAGGTGCTCGCAGGCGAGAGCGCGACGAGCGGCGAGTTGTTCGACGCGGTATCGTTCCGCGGCGTCCAGATCGCCAGCGATGACCGCATGTTGCCCGATACTCAGCGCTATTACACGCCGGTCGTGCGCGGCACCGCGAATTCCAACGCGAAGGTGTCGGTCTATCAGCGCGGTTATCTGATTTACGAGACGACCGTCGCGCCGGGCCCGTTCGCGATCGACGATCTGCAGGCAGCCAGCTACGGCGGCGATCTCAACGTGACCGTGACGGAGGCGAGCGGCGAAGTGCGCAGCTTCGTCGTGCCGTTCGCGACGACGGTTCAGTTGTTGCGACCTGGCGTGACGCGTTTCAGCGCGATGGCCGGGCAAGCGATCGATACCGGCCTCGACAGCGGCAGCCAGTATGTCGGGCAATTCACGTTGCAGCGCGGCCTGAACAACGTCGTGACGGGCTACGGCGGCGGCGCGTTCACCGGGAATTACCAGTCCGTGCTGATGGGCGCGGCGCTCAACACCGAGATCGGCGGATTCGCGGCGGACGTCACGTACGCCCGCACGAGCACCATGCGGGGAGACCGGCTGAACGGTTCCAGCATACGTGTCTCTTACAGCCGTAACCTGCCTAACAGCGGCACGAACTTCTCCCTGCTCGCCTACCGGTATTCGACGAAAGGCTATCTTGGCCTGCGCGACGCGCTGCTGCTGAACAGCATGGTGGAACGCGGCATTCCGGCCGATGCGCTCGCACGCATGCGTAACCGGCTCGACGTCAACATCAGCCAGCAACTTGGTCAGACGGGAAGCCTTTACATAAATGGATCCGCGCTCAGCTTCTGGAACCAGGGCGGTCAGACGCTCAGCTTCACGGTCGGCTACAGCACGCAATGGCGGAATATGTCGTTTTCCGCGTCGGTGCAGCGCGTCCGTAACGCGGTACCCGGTACGACGCAATTCGTCGGCGGTGGCAGCAGCACGCTTGCGAGCCTCAACGTGTCGATCCCCCTCGGCCGCGACATGCGGCGCACGCCGATGTTCAATTCGCTTGCGACGCATGACAGCAACGGCGGCACACATGTCACGACGGGCCTGTCCGGACGCTTCGGCGAGTCGGGTAACGGAGGGTACACGCTGTCCGGCACTTACGACGGCAATGGCCGAACGGCATCGGGCAGTGGTGGCCTGAACTATCGCTTGCCGGCCGTGTCGCTGGGCGGGAACGTCGGCTTCGGCCGCGGCTACCAGCAGGCATCGGCCACGGCTATGGGCGGGATCGTGCTGCATCCGGGTGGGGTGACGGCGGGGCCGACACTCGGCGAGACGGTGGGCATCGTCGAGGCGCGCGACGCGCGTGGCGCCGCAGTGGTCAACTCCAGCGCGCGCGTGAACCGGTACGGCTATGCCGTTGTTCCGAGCCTCATCCCGTACCAGCTCAATAACGTCGATCTCGATCCCAAAGGCATGCCTGACAACGTCGAATTGAAAACGGCGTCGCGCAGCGTGGCGCCGAGGGCCGGCTCGGTTGTGATGCTGTCCTACGACACGCTCAAGGCGAGGCCATTGCTGATCGACAGTCACACACCCGACGGCGCACCGCTTCCGTTCGCCGCGCGGGCGGTCGATGTCGCGAGCGGTTCCACGATCGGCGCCGTCGGGCAGGGAAGCCGGTTATTCATCCGCAGTCAGAGTGATGTCGGTCAGGTGCGGGTGGAGTGGGGGGGAAAGCGCAATCAGCAATGCGTCATTGATTACGCGGTGCCGCGCGACAGACTTCTGGACGCGAGCTACGTCACGCTCATCCGAGCTTGCCTGCCGTTGGCGCCGCTTTCGGAAGCTGGCGTTCCGTCGATTGCGCACGAGGAGGCAAGGTAGGCCAATGCTCGAAGTCATCGCACATCTGATCCATGCCGTTCGCGGTGCGCTGCGTGGCATTCATGCTCCGACCGGCGCGCGGCGCGACACGTGTGCCGCGCGCCGGGTGCGAGCGCTGCAGCTCATCGTGTCTTCCGCCGTATGCATTGTGTCGATGCCGTCAAATGCGTCGCTGTCGATTGTCGGGACGCGCTTCGTTTTCCCGGGCGATGCGAAGACGCTCGCAATAGGCGTGCGCAATGTGGGCGATGCACCGGTGCTCGTGCAGACGTGGCTCGATGACGGAAAACCGGACGCGAATCCGGCGACGATCCGGGTTCCGTTCATGCTTGCGCCGCCGATCTTCCGGCTCGATCCGATGCAAAAGCGGGCCATTCGCGTGCAATACATCGAAGGCGGGTTGGCGACTGATCGCGAGTCGCTGTTCTGGATCAATGTTCTCGAATTGCCGGCCTCGGCCTCGGATGGTGATCGTACGCTTCGCGTCGTGTATCGGGTGCGCATGAAGCTGCTGTTTCGACCCGTTGGGCTCGCCGGCGCACCCGACGGAGCGCCGGACGCGTTGCATTGGGCGATCGATCGTCCTGCCGCCGACGCTGCGCGACTCGTCGCCACGAACCCGTCGCCGTATTACGTCGCGCTCACCCGTGTCGAACTGGGCGGAGCCCCTCCCAAGCCCGTATCTCGCGCGACGGATGTCCCGCCATTTGGCCGGGTCGAATGGCCGGTGCACGGCGACCTGGCCGAATTCGGCACTGTCGTCTACGAGGCGGTGCGCGATGACGGCTCGTTGATCGAGCGCCGCGCGCCGCTCGAGCAGCGTTGAACCGTTGGGTTCGGCACTGTGGACGGAGCGCTGCAAGCGTGCCGACGCATGCGGCGAACGTCGGCCGCATGCATATCGAGGATGAAGCGAATTGCAGGACCCGTTCTGCCCGGGATATTAGGCAGAGTTTCATTCAATAAGGAAGGCCATCGATGAACAAGAACTACGCATTGGTATGGAATGACAGCCAGGGGTGCTGGAACGTCGCCGGCGAGGGCACGCGCCGACGCAAGAAATCCGGTTCGAGCGAGGTAATTCGCGCAGCGTTCGCGGCGTTCGGCATTGCGGCGCTGTCGCCCGCGTACGCATTGCCGACCGGTGAGAACATCGTGTCGGGCAGCGGCGATGTCGTTCGCTCCCAGGACGGCCGCAATATGTCGATCAACCAGCATTCCGACAAGTTGGTGACGGAATGGGGTGCGTTCGGCGTCAATGGCGGCGAGCGCTTGACGTTCAACCAGCCATCGAGCACGTCGATCGCGCTCAACCGTGTGATCGGTACAAGCGCGAGCTCGATCCAGGGCAAGATCGACGCGAACGGCCGCGTATTTCTCGTGAACCCGAACGGAATCGTGTTCGGCAGCGGTGCGCAAGTCAACGTAGGCGGGCTGGTCGCGTCGACGCGCAACATCACGAACGAGGATTTCGCCGCAGGCAATTACCGCTTTGCGGGTGATTCCGTGTTTTCGGTCATCAACAACGGCTCGATCACGGCAGCGGAAGGCGGCTCGGTCGCGCTGCTCGGCGCGAAGGTTCATAACCAGGGCACCGTAACGGCTCAGATGGGAACGGTTGCGCTCGGCGCGGGCAAGGACGTCACGCTGAATTTTGACGGCAACAAGCTGCTCAGCGTCCAGGTCAACGAGGGCGCGGTCGACGCGCTCGCGGCCAACGCCGGCCTGTTGAAGGCCGACGGCGGCCAGGTGCTGATGAGCGCCAGGTCGGCCAATGCGCTGCTCGACACGATCGTGAACAACCAAGGCAGCATCGAGGCGAAGACGCTGCGTAATACCGCCGGCAAAATCGTGCTCGACGGCGGCGAGGGCGGCACGGTGGAAGTTGCGGGTGCGATGAACGCGAGCGCGCTCACGACGCCGGGCAACGCCGGTACGATCGAAAATCGCGGCGCAAACGTCAAGGTCGCGCTAGGCGCAATCGTGGATACGCGTGCGAGCAACGGGCTGACGGGTGTGTGGCGGATCGAGTCATCTGACGTCGACGTGGCGCCGAATGCAACCATGACCGGCACGATCGCTGCGGACACGCTGTCGCGCAGTCTCGCCTCGACGAATGTCGAACTTGCCGCAACGCAGGGCAACGTCTCGGTGAACGGTGCGGTGCGCTGGAACAGCGCCAACCGGCTGATGCTGGCTTCTCAGCAGGGCGACGTCGCACTGAACCGCGACGTCGAAGCGCGCGGCGCGAACGCACACCTCGAAGTGAATGCGCGGAAGTCGGCGCGCATCGGCGCCAACGTCGCCCTGACGGGCACGAACGCGGGGCTGACGTTGAACTATGACGACGGTTATGAGCTCGGGCGTGGCGCCTCGGTCAAGTTGTCCGGCGCGGGCGCCGGTTTCGACTCGAACGGCTTCCGCTACACGGTGATCCAGAATGCCGATCAGTTGCAAAACATTGATCGCAACCTGAATGGGCTGTATGTGCTGGGCAACGACATCAAGGGTGGATGGTTGTTCAAAGAGGCGCTGACGCCGATCGGCGGTGCGTCGGCGTTCAATGGTGTGTTCGATGGCCTCGGCAACACGATCAGCAACGTGAGTATCAGGAGCGACAGTGGCGCCGTCGGTTTGTTTGGCGTGAACACCGGCCGCATTGCGAACCTGAATCTGGCGAACATGACGGTATGGGGTTCTTTGAGGGGGAGTGCGATGAAGATCGGCGGCCTCGTCGGCGAAAACCGCGGGCAGGTCTATAACGTCAGCGCGACCGGCATGGACGTCGGCACCTCGTCGGCGAGCGCGAATGCCGTCGGCGGCCTCATCGGCGTGAACCGCGGCAGCGTCGCGAAGGCATACGTCAGCGGGAAGGTGACGGGCAATTCGATGACGAGGGCGCTCGGCGGCCTGATCGGCGAGAACAGCGCCGACCGCCAACTGGCCGACGTCAAAAACAGCACGTCCGCCGCGTCGGTTTACGGCGGGGGGACGAATGCTTCGATCGGCGGCCTGATCGGCGTGAACCGCGGCGGCACAATCACCGCGTCGTCGAACGTCGGCTCGGTGTCCGGCGCATATGTCGAGGCGGACGTTGGCGGGCTGGTCGGCGCCAACCTCGCGGGGAGCATCGGCGGATCGTTCTCGACGGGTTCGGTCCAAGGGGGGCGCAGTGGCTCCGCCGGCGGGCTCGTTGGCTACAACGAAGGTGAGATTTTCACGTCCTACGCGACCGGCGCGGTGACCGGGATTGGCGCTGATAGCGTCGGCGGTTTCGTCGGCGCGAACCAGGGCAAGCTCGCGAATGTGCGCGCGACGGGACGCGTAATCGGCACGTCGGCCGCAGCGATCGGCGGCTTTGCCGGCACCAACGGAAGCAGCGGCAGTATCGACACTGCGGAGGCGTATGGCGAGGTCACCGGCGGCGCTGGCCGGATTGGCGGTTTTGTCGGCAGCAACGCTGGCGGCGTGATCGCGCATTCGGTGGCGCGCGGCAAGACGACGGGCGGTGCTCGCAGCGAGACAGGCGGTTTTGCCGGCAACAACATCGGCGTGCTGACCAACGTGGAAGCGAGCGGCAACACTTCCGGCGGCACATCGAGCACGGTAGGTGGCCTCGTCGGTGTCAACGGCGACGGGGCAACCGGCTCGATTCGGGTTGCATCCGCGACGGGCGATGTTAGCGGCGGCACGTCCAGCACGGTCGGCGGCCTTGTTGGCGTGAATAAGGACACGATCGCCGATGCGCGTGCGTCCGGAACGGTGAGTAGTGGTTGGCAGTCGACGCTCGGCGGTCTGATCGGTATCAACTACGGACCGGTCGACCGCTCGCTCGCGAGCGGCCGGATCATGCCGAGCGGTGTCCTGTTCTGGGAATCGACCTTTGGCGGGCTCGTCGGAGTCAACTACGGCAAGTTCCGTGGTAGCGCCGCCACCGGTGCGGCAGCTGCGGTCCAAATTGCCGGTATCAACAAGGGCTTGATCGAGTAATGCGCTGACGCGGCGGGCGCGCGACGCCGACGCATGATGTGGGCGTCGCCGCGCCCGCCGCTTTTCCAAAGACGAACATGATTCGAATCGAGATATCAAACGCGGCACGGTCGCGCGGTACGCGTGCTCTGGCCGTGCGGTTGCGCGGATGGCTGAGTATCGTCGCCGTGCTGGCAGGCGCGCATGCCTGGAGCAGTGCGCATGCCGAGATGGCCAATGTGCTGGCGGTGAACTGCAGTTTTTCCAATAAGGAGGTGAGTCCGTGGCGGGAGCTCACGCCGCTGACCCAAAGCACGCCGGTCGGATCGATTCTTTACAGGCGGCAGATCAACCTGTTCACCTCGTATCAATTCGGCAGCTTGGTTACCGCCCCGCAAGAGCTGGTTTTGGGCGGCCACTGGTCGTTGCAAGGCGGCGCCGTCACGAACGGTGTGGCACAGACCAACGTGGACGGAATCGGTTTGAAATGGGCTTCCATCGGCAGCGACGGCGTCGAGAGGCCAGTCGCGCAAGGTGGACGCCCGACGGCATTCGCGAAAATTGACGTCAAGCGGGATACCGGGGCGACCGTTCCAGGCGATACCATGGCTACCCAGTATCTTCAATATCTCGTGCTGACCAAGCCAGCCAGTCAGTTGCCGCAAGGTGATCTCGTGGTTAGCGATCTGCCGGCCAATCCGGTCCTTGCGCTGTACGCAGTGGATTTGCCGAAGGGCACCGCGAGCCTTGGGAGCATATTCGACATGCCGACGTCCGCCACGCCACCGAATCTGTGCAAGTCGCCAATCAATTACATCGGGGCGGGCAACATAAATATCGATGGCGGGGGTTCGGTAACCGTGCCGAACAAATGCGACGTGGTATCGGACAGCATCGTGCCCGTTGAGCTGGGCAACTTCGCGGTGAGCCAGTTCGGTGCGCTGAACGCGACATCGGCGCCGGTCGATTTCAGCATTTCTCTCAGCAATTGTGCAGCTTCGGCCAAGCCGACCATCAGCTTCCGTGACAAGGCCGCGCAGCCGAATGCGGACAAGACGCTGCTGCAGTTGAGCGCGCCGGCGGGCCGCGCGGTCGCGCAGGGTTTCAACATCGTGATGACCAATGCGTCGACGGGCGAACGGATTGCCTATGGCGATCCGGGCAGCGCGAAGCAGTACTCGATGAAGCGCGTCGGCGACATGGCGACGATTCCGCTGCGCGCGCAATATATCCGTACCGGGATCGACGCCGAGTTGAAGCCGGGCTATGCGGGCGGAGCAGCGGAGTTCACGTTCACCTTTCCGTGATCCGAGGGCAAACGCTTGTCACGCTTGATGCGATGGATCGTGCCGCCGTTCTACGGTCGTGACAGTTCATGCGGTCGCCCTGACCGAATTGCCAATCTCATGCAGATTGTTGCAGTGCGGAGAGGAGGATCGACGGGCCGGATGCCGGGCGCAGCGGGCTGCACGGCCGCGGCCACGCTCACAGTTCGGGGAAACCCGAGCGGCCTTGCGTGAGATCGAACAGCGCGGTGCGCGCGTCGGCTTCGGCCGTGACCGGCAGGCGGATCACGAGGCGCACGGTCATCGTGTAGGTACTGTCGGCCAGTTCATAGCCGGCCTGCTCGATCCAGCGGCGCACGCGCGCTTCGTCCGGGTAGCCGATTTCGATCGCGAGCCGCGTGTAATGGATGCGCTCGACGCGTTCGGCGTCGAGCAGCGTCGACGCAATCGCGTCCGTATACGCGCGCACCAGCCCGCCGGCGCCGAGCTTGACGCCGCCGTAGTAGCGCACGACCGCGCCCAGCACACCGTCCAGGTCGTGATGGCGCAGCACCTCGAGGATCGGCCGGCCGGCGGTGCCGGACGGCTCGCCGTCGTCCGACATGCCCGACTGGCCGCCGGCAAGCAGCGCCCAGCAGACGTGCGTCGCGGCAGGGTGTTCGTCGCGCAGGCGCTGCAGCGCCTGCATCGCGGCGTCGCGATCCTCGACGGGCATCGCATACGCGATGAAGCGGCTCTTGCGGATTTCGAGTTCGCGGGTGTAGGTGGTGGCGAGCGAGTAGGTCATGTCCTGTATGCCGGGAAACCGGATGGATTCAGCGGCATCGTTCGTTTCCGTTCAACCGTGGCGAGCGGCGTCCGGTACGGAAGCGGACGGGCAGCGGCTGGCTGCACGCGGTGCGTTGACTGAAAGAGGATGATTTTACCGTGGTGTGCGTCGTGCGCGTTTCGTGAGCGTTCGACGCGTGGAAGAAGCGGTGGGGAAGTGGAGCAGGGCTTAGGTGTGGACGCTCGGCGCTCGCATATGGCAGCGTTCTCGAACTAGCTCACTTGATGAAACACATGGCCGCGCCCACTGGCCATCGCCGAGCGCCCACGCCTAAGCCGTATCGGAAAGTCGGGTAAAGGAAACTGCCGCCGACACGGAGCCGAGGAAGCATACGGGTTGAAGCCTTCCCGACCAATTGGACAAGACCGAAAATTCAAGCAAAGATTGTCTGTCGAAGCCGACGTTCATCTACGGCCAGTTCGGCTGCGTGAGCAGCGATGGCGAGATGAACACCGGACTGTCGACGAATGACGCGTTGCCCGGGGCGGCCCGGCTCGACGCTCGGCGTTGCAGCCGGCATTCGTCACCTGTTCCGACCGATTCAACTCATCCATGAAGGGCACCGGAGATGATCAAGGAAGGCGAACTGTTGTGGGCGCCGAGCGAGGCGCTCGCCCGCGGCTCCAATCTCGCGCGCTATCTCGACTGGCTGGCGGCCGAATGCGATCTGGGGTTCCCGGACTACGACGCACTGTGGAACTGGTCGGTGCGCGAGCCCGATGCGTTCTGGTCGTCGATCTGGCGATGGCATGACGTGCGGTACGACGGCTCGGCGCACCGGGTGACCGACGGCGCGCCGATGCCGCATACGCGCTGGTTTCCGGATGCGCGCGTCAATTATGCGGAGCACGTGCTGCGGCATGCCGCGCACGCGGATGCGAAGCAGCCGGCGTTTCATCACGCAACCGAGACGACGCCGCTGCAAACGATGCCGCTCGCCGATCTCGCGAGCCAGGTGCGGCGCTTTGCGACGCGCCTGCGCGAGCTTGGCGTGCGGCCGGGCGATCGTGTCGTCGCGTACCTGCCGAACGTGCCGGAATGCGCGGTGGCGATGCTCGCGGCCATCGGCATCGGCGCGGTGTGGTCGTCGGCCGCGATCGATTTCGGCGTGCGGACGGTCGTCGATCGCTTCCGGCAGATCGAGCCAACCGTGCTGATCGCGGCCGACGGCTATCGCTTCGGCGGCAAGGCATTCGATCGGCAGCATGAAGCGCTCGGGATCGCGCGTGCG
Organism: Burkholderia stagnalis; assembly: GCF_039848545.1. Classification (NCBI taxonomy): domain Bacteria; kingdom Pseudomonadati; phylum Pseudomonadota; class Betaproteobacteria; order Burkholderiales; family Burkholderiaceae; genus Burkholderia; species Burkholderia stagnalis. The sequence continues at coordinate 1,546,751 of NZ_CP156686.1, read as the reverse complement.
CTGCCGTCGCTGCGCACGCTGATCTGGCTGCCGAACCTCGCCGACGGGGTGCCGGCCGATGCGTCGTCGCTGCCTTGCGCGGTGCAGGCATGGGACGCGATGCTGTCCGGCCCGGACGTGGCGCCCGATGCATTCCGTTTCGAGCGCGTCGGCGCCAGCCATCCGCTGTGGATCGTGTTCTCGTCGGGGACGACGGGCCTGCCGAAGGCGATCGTGCACAGCCATGCCGGCATGCTGGTCGAGCACCTGAAGATACTGCATCTGCACATGGACCTGCGTCCGGGCGACGTGATGTTCTTCTACAGCACGACCGGCTGGATGATGTGGAACATGCTGGTAGCCGCGCTGCTGACCGGCGCGTCCGCGGTGCTCTACGACGGCAGCCCGATGCACGGCGGCCCCGAGTGCCTGTGGCGGCTGGCGGCCGACGCGGGCGCGACCTGCTTCGGCGGCAGCCCGACCTTCGTGCAGATGATGGAGAAGGCCGGCCTCGAGCCGGGCCGCCGGTTCGACCTGTCGGCGCTCAGGAGCGTGCTGCTGAGCGGCGCGCCGAGCACGCCGGAGACGTTCGCGTGGTTCTATCGCAACGTGAAATCCGACCTGTGGGTGACGTCGCAGTCCGGCGGCACGGAGCTGTGCAGCGGGCTGGTCGGTGGCGTGCCGTTGCTGCCGGTGCGCGCCGGCGAGATCCAGGCGCGCGTGCTCGGAATGGCCGTCGACGTATGGAGCGATGACGGCAAACCGCTCGTCGACGAAGTCGGCGAGCTCGTCGTCACGCAGCCGGCGCCGTCGATGCCGATCTTCTTCTGGAACGACGCAGGCGACGCGCGTTATCGCGAGTCCTATTTCGAGCATTTCCCCGGCACCTGGCGGCATGGCGATTTCATGCGCTTGACGCCGCACGGCGGGTGTTACATCTACGGCCGCGCGGATTCGACGCTGAACCGCTACGGCGTGCGGATCGGCTCGGCGGAGATCTACCGCGTCGTCGAGGAAATCGACGCGGTGGCCGACAGCCTGGTCGTCTGCTGCGAGATGCCGAACGGCGGCTTCTTCATGCCGCTGTTCCTGCGCCTGCGTGACGGCGCGGTGCTCGACGACGCGCTGCGTGCGCACATCGCCGAGCGGCTGCGCACGCTGTGCAGCCCGCGTCATGTGCCGGACACGATGGTCGCGATGGAGCAGATTCCCTACACCCTGACCGGCAAGAAGATGGAGGTGCCGGTGCGCAAGATCCTGATGGGGCGCCCGGCCGAGCAGGCGGCGAGCCGCGACGCGATGGCGAATCCGGCCGCGCTCGATGCATACGTCGCGTTTGCCGGCACGATGGCGCGATGAAAGCGGTGGCGGCGATGGCGGCGATGGCGGCAGTGGCGGTGCCTGGCGGGTCGGGCGGCATGCACGGCCGGAGTCGCCCGGCCCGACCGCGATACGCCGACATCACGCATCCAGCAGCGCCTGCGGGTTTGACTCCATGGCCGGCACGGGCGACCACGCAGGCGGCGCAACCGCCAGCAGGCGCGTCAGCTCGCTCACGACCGTCTCCGCCGAAAGGCTGCCCGGCTGTTCGCAGGTGCGGCCGAGGCGCGGCATGATGTGCTGGACGCCGTCGTACTGCCAGCCGCATGTGCCTGCGTCGGCCGCCTGCAGCGCCCGCGCGAGGATCGACAGGTCGCGCCGGGGGCGCGGCGCCTGCGATACGCGCGTGACCCAGCCCTCGTAGCGCTGCTGGATCACGACGTCGTCGTGCGCGACGAGCGCGAGCGTCGAGAGCGGCGTCCGACCGGCCGCGCGCGAAATCGCCGAGGCGTGCGACGTTCACCAGCCGCGCCTGATGGCGCAACGCGTGATCGGGCGCGATGAGCGCGTAGATCGACGCGAGCCCGTCGAGATCGAAGCAGATGGACGGGTGTATCGGCTGCGAGTGCCTGTCGATGAAGGATTGCCCGCTGAGAAACCCGGGCGATCAGCTGAGCGAACGCGGGCAGGGCGCCGTGCTGCTCGAAGGCGCGCCTGCCCGCAAACGCAAGGTGACGTGACGCCGGCGTCCATGCCGCCGGCGCGCGCGCGTTACTCGTGTCCCGCGACCGCGTGCGGCACGTACGGCGCTTCGAGCGCCGCGATTTCCTCGGCGGTCAGCTCGAGCGAGAGCGCCGCGACAGCGTCTTCCAGATGCCGCGCTTTCGACGCCCCGATGATCGGCGCGGTCACCCCCGACTTCTGCAGCAGCCACGCGAGCGCGACCTGCGCACGCGGCACGTCGCGCGCATGCGCGATCGTCGCGACGGCTTCGACGATCGCGCGATCGCTGTCGGCATGCGCTGCGTAAAGCGTCTTGCCGAATACGTCGCTCTCGAGCCGCTCGCTCGTCGCATCCCAGTCGCGCGTGAGGCGGCCGCGCGCCAGCGGGCTCCACGGCAGCACCGCGATGCCCTGGTCGTCGCACAGCGGCAGCATCTCGCGCTCTTCCTCGCGATACAGCAGGTTCAGGTGATCCTGCATGCTGACGAACGGCGTCCAGCCGTTCAGCTTCGACGTATACAGCGCCTTGCTGAACTGCCACGCATGCATCGACGATGCGCCGATATAGCGCGCCTTGCCGGCCTTCACGACATCGTGCAGCGCTTCCAGCGTTTCCTCGATCGGCGTGTGATAGTCCCAGCGGTGGATCTGGTAGAGGTCGACGTAATCGGTGCCGAGCCGCTTGAGGCTGTGGTCGATCTCGGTGAGGATGGCCTTGCGCGAGAGGCCCGCGCCGTTCGGGCCGGGGCGCATGCGGTGGAACACCTTGGTCGCGATCACGACGTCGTCGCGCTTCGCGAAGTCGCGCAGCGCGCGGCCGACGATCTCCTCCGACGTGCCTTCCGAGTACATGTTGGCGGTGTCGAAGAAGTTGATGCCGGCGTCGAGTGCCTGGCGGATGAGCGGGCGGCTCGCGTCTTCGTCGAGCGTCCACGGGTGCGTGCCGCGATCGGGTGCGCCGTAAGTCATGCAGCCGAGGCACAGGCGCGACACCTGCAGCCCGGTCGAACCGAGCCTGACGTAGTCCATTGCTGTTGCTCCTTGCGATGATCCGGAGGGATGTGCGCCGCGCGCGCCGGCGCGCGCGCGGCGGACTCGCGCAAGTGTATTACCGTGCGCGGAAACGCGCCGGGCGCCGCCGCGCGCGGGCGCTTAGCCGCCTTGCAGCCGGATGTCGCGCGACGACGCGCCGACGGACACGGTGCCGCCCGGCACGTAGCGCCAGCCGTTGCGCGACGTGTCCCACACGCTCTGCAGCCGCGCCGGCACGCCGATGTGCACGCGCCGCGCTTCGCCCGGCTTCAGGTCGATCTTGTCCCAGCCGACCAGGCGGCGCGGCGGCTCGTCCTTGTATGGCACGCCGAGATACACCTGCGGCACTTCCGCGCCGGCCACGGGGCCGTCGTTGCGCACGGTGAACGCGACGTCCAGCGAGCCGTCGCGCTGCCGCGACACGGCGAGCCCGGAGTACGAGAAGTGCGTATACGACAGGCCGAAGCCGAACTCGAACATCGGCTTCACGTTCTTCGCGTCGTACCACCGGTAGCCCATGTTCAGCTTTTCCGCATAGACGGGATCGTTGTCGAACGCGCCGTTCTGCCCCCAGGTGGGCGTGTCCTGGTCGCGCGCGGGGAACGTGACGGGCAGCTTGCCGGACGGGTTGACCTTGCCGAACAGCACGTTCGCGATCGCCGCGCCGCCGCGTTCGCCCGGATACCACGCCGCGACGATCGCGGACACGCGGTCCTTCCACGGCATCAGCACCGGATTGCCGCTCTCGACCACGACGACGGTATGCGGATTCGCGCGCGCGACCGCGTCGACGAGCGCGTCCTGGTTCGACGGGTTCGCGAGGGCGAGGCTTTGCAGGTCGCCGAAATCCTCGCCGGCCGGCTGCGCGACCACGACGATCGCGACGTCCGAGCGCGCCGCGAGCGCGGCCGCCTGGTCGATCTCCTGCTGCGTATAGGCGCGGAACGGCGCCTGCTGGTCGCTGTTGCCGGCGAACGTGACCTGCGCGGCGGGCGCGAGCGCGCGGATCGCCGCGACGATCGGCACGTCGACCTTCAGCCACGGGTTGCGCCACCAGCTGCAGCCGGTCGACGTGCCGAACGCGAGGCCGCCGCAGCCCGCGAACGCGCCCGTGACCGGATTGCGCGTGTTGCCGGAGCCGCCGCCGGACAGCACGGCCGCGTCCGCGTGTCCGCCGATCACCGCGATGCGCGCCAGCGCGGGCGCCGCGAGCGGCAGCTGGTTGCCGTCGTTCTTGAGCAGCACGATCGACTGTTCGGCGGCCGCCTGTGCGAAGCGCCCGGCCGACGCGAAGTCGATCGCGCCGCCGCCCTTGGGCGGATCGTCCATCACGCCGATGCGGATCATCGCGGCCAGCTTGCGGCGCACCATATCGTCGAGCCGCGCGGTCGACACTGAGCCGTTCGCGATCGCCTGCCGCACCGCCGCCGGCGTCAGGTACACGCTCGGCCCGACGTCTTCCTCCTCGTCGAGGCCCGCATTGATCGCCTTCGCGGTGCTGTGCGTCGCGCCCCAGTCGGACTGCACCTGGCCTTCGAAGCCCCATTCGTTCTTCAGCACGTCGTTCAGCAGATGCGCGTTCTCGCACGCATAGTCGCCGTTCAGCCGGTTGTAGCTGCACATCACGCTGCCCGGCTGCGCGCGCTTCGCGGCGATCTCGAACGGCAGCAGGTAGAGCTCGCGCAGCGTGCGCTCGTCGAGCTGGCTGTTGCCGCCCATCCGGCCGTGCTCCTGCTCGTTGGCCGCGTAGTGCTTGATGGTCGCGATCACCTTGTGCCGCTGCGTCGCGAGCGTGCGCTCGGCGAGCAGGTCGCCGGCAAGCAGCGGATCCTCGCCGAGATACTCGAACAGCCGGCCGCCGCGCGGCTCGCGCGCGAGGTTGGTGCCGCCGCCGAGGCCCATGCCGAATCCTTGCGCGCGCAACTGGATCGCGACCTGCCGGCCGTAGTCGTACGACAGGCGGCGATCCCAGCTCGCGGCCACGGCGATCGTCGCGGGGAAGGTCGTGCTGGCCTGCGACGTGCTGCCGGAGCCGGTTGCCGAATCGACCATGTTCAGGTCCGGAATGCCGAGCCGCGGCACGCCCTGGATATAGCCGGCGCCGCCGCCGGGCACTTGCGACATCTCGTATTTCGAGTGGATGAACTGGAGCTTCTCGTCGAGCGTCATCCGGTGGACGAGCGCGTCCGCGCGACGGTGCGCGCCGGCCGATGCGAAGGATTCGACGGCGTCGGTGGGCGAGGTGAAATCGGCCGAGGCTGCTGCACAGGCGCCCGTGCTGAGGGACGCCAGCAGCACGGCAGCCGGCCAGAGGTTGATCCGCATGTTGCTGTCTCCATGAACGTGATGCGGGTTATACGATCGAGGTCAGGGACGGCGCACGCCCGATGGGTTCGCACCGGACGCTGCCGGCGGGCGATGCGGGGTGGCTTCAGTGTCGGCATGCCCGGCCGGGCAGAGGATCGCGACGGCGGGTGCGGGTGTAGCGATCCTCTGCAGCGACCAATGGTATGAATGTAGTTTGACTACAGCATCGGTGTTTCTACCGATACGTCCGATCTTTATGCGATAACGCCGCTCGTCGCGACAGGCGAGCAGTCAACGTTTCCGGCCGCGGGCCGGCGCGGCGTAAGAAGTACCGGGGCGAACGGGCAGAGCGGGCGGCGTGGGCGATGGCTAGCGTGCGTCGCCGGAGGGCCGGGCGGCCGGCTTGCGCGCGCGCGACAGCGGATTGGCGACGTAGCGGATCGCGCGATCGCTGAGCGCGGTCGACGGCAGCAGGCAGACCGCCGTCAGTCCGCACACGGCGAGTTTCTTGACCGGCCTCCAGAACGGGTTGCGCAGCACCGTATGCCAGTAGCGTCCCGACTCGCGCGCGAACCAGCGCCAGCGCCGCGCGAACGGCGCGCGATACAGCGCGCTGGCGAAGCGCGCTTTCTCGATCGAGAAATCGTACGGCGTGCTCGGCAGCGTCTCGTGCAGCCGCGCATGGACGAGCGTGCGCAGCAGGGCCCAGCGCGCCAGGGTCTTGTATGCGCCGGTCGCGCCGTCTTCCGCGTTGGCGAATGCGAGGTCGGCGGCGCCACCCGTCGCGCCGTCGGCGCAGTGGTGCGCGCGGTAGCCGCCGAGCGGCGCATCGATCGTGCGGACCGCGCCCAGCAGCGCGACGCCGTAGATCGCGTAGAAGTCGGCGCCGTGGCGATTGTCGGGCGTGACGGGCACGGGGAAGATGCGCCGCAGCGCCGCGACCCGATACGCGTTGCCCGAGCCCGGCGGCGACGGATAGAGCCAGCCCGCGCGCAGCAGCCGGCCGCAATCGGCGTCGGGCGCCGACTGCGGAACCGTCACGCCGGTTGCCGCGCCGTCGCCGGTCAGCACGTCGAGCCGGAACTGCACCTTCACGCAGTCGCTCGATCCGAACGCCGCGAGCACGCGGCCGGCCGCGTCGCGGTAAAGCAGGTCGTCCGCGTCGAGGAAGATCACGTAGTTGCTCGCGACGTGTTCCAGCGCGCGGTTGTATGCGGCGACCTGGCCGCGATTCTCCTGGAAGATCGCGGTGATGCGCTCGCCGTACGAACGCATGATGTCGCGCGATGCGTCGGTCGAGCCGTCGTCGACGACCAGCACGCGAACGCCGCGGACAGTCTGCGCGAGCGCGGAATCGATCGCGACACGCAGGTACGCGCCGTGGTTGTAGTTGCAGATGGCGATGGTCAGGTCTGCCATGAATTGCTCCTGGGCGGGATTCGGTACGGCAAGCGAAGCGCTCCGGGGCCGCACCGCGGCCGGCGTGGGCGGCGCGCCCGCGCCGCTAGCGGCGCGTGGCGGGACGGCCGATCAGCGGAATGCCGGCGCGATAGACGACGGCCGCGAGCGCGGCGGCAACCGCGGCCTCGGCCAGCAGTACGGCCGCCGCCGCGCCTTGTTCGGCGAAGTACTTCGCGAGCACGGGCAGCAGCGCGACGTTGACGATGCCGGACGACACCAGGATGCGCGTGAACGCTTTCTTCATCCCGAGCGGCAGCAGCGTCTGCACGCCGAACAGGTCGGTCATGCCGGCCATGAACGGAATGAAGGCCATCCAGCGCAGCACGTTGACGGTCGGCGCGTACGACGGGCCGTACAGCAGGCGCACCGCGAGCGGCGCGCCGAAAAAGATCGCGAGCGAGATCGCCAGCACCAGCGCGAACTGCACGACGAGCAGCTTGCGCAGGAACGCCATCGCCTCGTTGCGCGCGTGCCGCATCAGGTAGCTGATGCGCGGATACGCGGCTGCTTTCAGCGGCTGCAGCATGCTGAGGGCGGCGCGCACGAGCTTGTCGCCGGCCGCGAAGTAGCCGGCGGCGACATTGCCCGACACGAAGCCGAGCAGCACCGTGTTCGTCGACGCGTAGAACGCGACCGACGTCGACGCGAGGAACACCTGCCAGCCGCCTTGCAGCGCTTCGGCGACGTCCGCGATGCGCACGCGCACGAACGCGACCTCGCGGCACGCGAACATGTACGCGACGACCGCGAGGCCCGAGCCGAGCGGCACGGCCGCGTTGACGATCATCGCGGCGGTCAGGTCGGCGGGGCCGCGCACGAGCACGAACATCGCCGGAATGCTCAGCGCGCGGCAGACGAACAGGATCACGCTGAAGACGCGCAGCTTCTGGACGCCCTGGAAGTACCAGCCGGGCGTGAGCGCCGCGCCGACCGGCATCCCGAAGCCGATCAGCAGCAGCGTGCGGTCCGCGCCGAAGCGCGCGACGACGAAGGTCAGCGCGAGCAGCACCGTGAAGCCGAGCGCGGCGATCGCGAGCTGCGCGACGAAGGTCGACCAGAAGATGCGCGAGCGTTCGGCGCGGTCGTCGCGCGCGAGCGCGATGCGCGGCGTCGCGGTCAGGTCGAAGCTGTAGCAGGTCCAGTTGATGAAATACGCGACGACCGCGAGCGAGAACGCGAGCTGGCCGTAGCCCTGCGGGCCGAGCGCGTGCGTGAGCAGCGGCACGATCAGCAGCGGCGCCGCGTACGTCGAGATCTGCAGCGACAGCAGCAGGACGAAATTCTTCTTTACGGTTGACATACGGTCGAGCGGCGCCGCGGGTGAAGGATGACGACACGCGCCGGCCGCCGCGCCGGATTCGCGGCCGGTGGGGCCGGCGCGCGGCCACGTCGTCCCGGCAGCCATGATACGGACGGCGCGCGCGCGCTTTGTTCGCGAGCCAACCGTACGGAGATTCGTTCGTGCCGGGCGATTGGCGCAGGCTCCGGCCCGGGCGTTGCTTCGTCGCCGTGATGAATGGTTTTGTAAGCTGGCGCACCGAAGCACGCTCGGCGCGAGTGATTAAATCGGACGTTATCGCGTCATGCGTCACGGCCGGAGCGACAGATGGGGGCGCCGCGGCGCATCCGGGATGCTTGCCGGCATCCGATAACAATCACCGATCCCGAGGAGTGCCAAGTGAAGCCGATAGCGTTCGACGGCTGCGTGGGCTGGTTGCATGAAGGACATACCGGGCAGGGCGTCGTGCTGTGCGAGCCGCTCGGCCACGAAGCGCTGTGGACCCACAAGCTGACGCGCGCGCTCGCGGAGCGGCTGGCCCGCGACGGCGTCACGGCGCTGCGTTTCAACTACCCGTGCGCGGGGGATTCGGCCGGCGATGATCTCGACGCGGGGCGCTTCGCGGCCTGCGTCGCCAGCATTCGCCACGCGATCGACGCGCTGCGCGCGCAGGCGGACATCGACACGCTGACGCTCGTCGGCATCCGCGCGGGCGCGTTGTTCGCGATGCTCGCGGCGGCGGACACGCACCCGGCCGTGCACGCCGATGCGATCGTCGCGCTGGCGCCGGTCGTCCGCGGCCGGGCGTACCTGCGCGAGCTGTCGCTCGTGCAGCGCCAGTGGCTCGATACGGCGCCGCCGCCGATCCGGCACGCGCAGCAGGACGAACCGTGCCTGAACGTGCTCGGCCATCGCTACCCGGCCGACCTCGTGAACGACCTCAAGCCGCTCGACCTGTGCCGGATCGTGCGCGAGGCCCGCTCGCTGCCGGGCGCGATGCTGCTGATTCACACCGGTTACGACGACGGCCCGGCGCTGCGCGCCGCGTTGCAGTCGCGCGGCGTGGAAGTCGCGACCGAAGCATTCGCGGAATGGCCGAGGGCGTTGCTCGACGGCACGTATTCGCGGTTGCCGCGCGCGGCGCTCGAAACCGTCGCGCACTGGATCGCGGGCCGAGGGCCGCGCCGCGCGGCGTCCGGCCGTGCGCGGCCCGACACGCGCGCCGCGTGGGATGCAAACGCCGTCGCGCCGCTCGAAATGGACGGCCTGACCGAACGTGTCGTCGCCGTCGGCGCGGATCGGCTCGTCGGGGTGCTGTGCCACCCGGCCAGCCCGCCGCCGCCGGGAGGGCCGGCCCTGCTGATCGCCACCACGGCCGCGAATCCGCGCAGCGCCGACGGGCGCGTCGGCGTGCGCATCGCCCGGGCGATGGCGCGCAGCGGCGTCACGTCGCTGCGGATCGACGTGAACGGGGTCGGCGACAGCGGGCCGCATGCGCCGGACGCGCAGTCGGGCGTCGTCTATTCGAGCGCGACGATCGACGACGTCGCGGCCGCCGCCGCGTGGCTGCGCGAGCGCGGTCACGCGCAGGTCGTCGCGCTCGGCGTCTGTTCGGGCGCATATGCGTCGCTGCATGCGGCCGCGCGCGACGGTGCGCTGAGCGGCGTGATCGCGATCAACCTGGCCCGCTTCGTGTGGCCGGCCGGCCTGACGCTCGACGCCGCGCAGAAGCAGCGCAACAACTCGGTGCGCGGCTACCGCGCTTCGATGCGCGACTGGCGAAAGTGGCGGCGGCTCGTGCGCGAGCGGCGCGACCTGCGGCCGATCCTGCGCGCGCTGGCCGCCAACCTCGTCGCGTGCGTGCGCGTGCCGGCGCTGGCGCTGGCCGCGCGCGCCGGCCGGGCGCCGCGCGCCGACACGCCGCGCGGCGTGATGCACGCGCTCGCGCAGCGCGGCGTGTGGACGCTGCTGGTCTACGGCGCATTCGATCCCGGCATCGACGACGTGCATCGGCATTTCGGCCCGCCGGCGCGCGCGTTCCGGCGCTCGTGCCACGTTCGCCTGCGGACGCTGCCGCAGCTCGACCACGCGCTGTACGGCACGTCGGGCGCGGACGCAGTGATCGATCTCTGCCGCGAGGTATTGGGCGGCGCAGCGGAGTGGCCGGCCCGGAGCCTCGCCGGATCGCCCGCGGCGCGTGCGGCGGGCGCCCCGTTCGCCCCGGTCGCGGTGGCCCGTTCGCGGGCCGGAGCGGCGCGCGGCGGCGGGGCCGCGTGAGCCGATCGCGCGCCGAACATCGGCGTTCGGTGGGCTTGCTCACAGACGCGCCGCGCGATGCGGTGTCCAATCTGCCATTGGAATGCGGCGGCATGCGATGAGTGGGCTGCCGCACGGTTTTGGGAAGGACACGATGTTTTCATCCACGCAAAGGGACGCGACGCGAATGTCGCGATGGCGGCAAACGAGGCAGGGCGCGACAGGCGCGCGCCGTTCGACGTGGCGACTGCGCGCGGTGCTCGCGGCGGCCGCGCTCGCGCTGACGGGGTGCGCGCTGGCGCCGGGCATGACGATGCCCGCGCCGGCCGGCAGCGACGCGAACGCGCGCGTGAGCGCAGCCGCGGCCGGCGCGGGCGGCCTGGCCGGCGTCCAGGACGTGTCGGGCGCGGACCTGATCGAGATCACCGGCGCGCTCGTCGACGCGCCGCAGGCCGCGCGGCCCGCGCCGGTCGCGGACGAGGTCCGGCAGTTGTTCGGCGTGGCGAAGCCATACGTGATCGGCCCGGGCGACGTGCTCAACATCGTCGTGTGGGATCACCCCGAACTGAATCTGCCGGTGACGCAGAACGCGGGCGGATCCGACGGCAGCGGCGCGAGTTCGGTCGCGACGGGCTATACGGTCGATGCCGACGGCAACCTGCAGTTCGCGTACGTCGGCACCCTGCACGTCGCGGGGCTGACCGAGGCGCAGGCGCGCGCGCGGCTCGCGAAGCGTCTCGGCGAATACGTGCGCGCGCCGCAGCTGGCGCTGCGCATCCAGGCGTATCGCAGCAAGCGCGTGCATCTCGACGGCGAGATCCGCGCGCCGGGGCTGCAGATCGTGACCGACGTGCCGATGACGCTGACGGAAGCGATCGATCGCGCCGGCGGCTTCACGGCGGGCGCGGACCGTTCGTCGGTGGCCGTGACGCGCGGCGACCGGACCGTGACGGTGAGCCTGCCCGGCCTGCTCGCGGCGGGCGTCAATCCGTCGCGGATCCTGCTGCGCGACGGCGATCTCGTGCGCGTGAACGCCGCGCGCGACAGCAAGGTATTCGTGCTCGGCGAGGTCGCGCGGCCGGCGACGCTGACGCTGACCGACGGGCGGATGAGCCTCGGCGAAGCGCTCGGCGACGCGGGCGGCGTCAGCCAGTACACGGCCGACGCGCGGCAGGTCTACGTCGTGCGCCGCGGGCCCGGCAACCGGCCGCTCGTGTATCACCTCGACGCGCAGTCGCCGGCCGCGCTGGCGCTGGCGGACCGCTTCCCGCTCGAGCGCCGCGACGTGGTGTTCGTCGACGCGTCGTCGCTGGTGCGCTGGAGCCGCGTCGTCAACCTGCTGATTCCGTCGGCAGCGCAGGGCGCGCTGACGGCCAAGGCCATCTCGCCGTGAACCGCGCGTTCCGGATTTCGTCACCGCGCCTTGTCGCGCCACACGGGAATGACGCCGTATGACTGCATCCACTCCGCCTGATCCGCGCGACGAGCCCGCGATGCGGCCGCCGCATCCGTATCGCCGCTACTGGGGCATGCTGGCCGGCGGCCGTCGCGTGATCGCCGCGCCGGTGCTCGCCTGCGGGATCGCGGGCGCCGTGTATGCGCTGTGCGCGCAGCCCGTCTACCGCTCCGACATCCTGTTTCAGGTCGAACAAAGCCCGACCGATTCGAAACCCGCGTCGCCGCCCGGCGACCCGTCGTCGGTGTTCGACCTGAAGACCGACGCGTCGACGGAAATCGAGGTGCTGAAGTCGCGCGCGGTGATGGCGCGCGCGGTCGACAGCACGAAGCTCTATATCGACGCGCGGCCGCGCTACCTGCCGCTGCTCGGCTGGCGGCTCGCGAACGGCGCCGACGCGCTGTCGACGCCGCTGCCGGGCGGCTACGTCACCGGCGCGGAAAGCATCGACGTCGCGACCTTCGACGTGCCGAAGCGCTTGCAGGAAAAGCGCTTCGTGCTGACGGCCGGCCGCGACGGCGCGTACACGCTGCAGCGCGCGGGCCTGTTCGGCGCGACGGGGCCGCTCTGGCAGGGCCGGGTCGGGCAGCCGCTGCACGCCGACACGCCGCACGGGCCGATCGACGTGTTCGTGCGCGACCTCGCGGGCGCGCCCGGCGCGCGCTTCGACCTGACCCGCTACGCGGCCGACGACGCGACCGAATGGCTGCAGAAAGCCGTGCTGGTCGCGGAGCGCGGCAAGCAGTCCAACATGATCGGCGCGACGCTCGACGGCACCGATCCACTGCGCGACAGCCGGATCCTGAACGCGATCGGCGTCGCGTACCTCGCGCAGAACACGCAGCGCAAATCGGAGGCCGCGGATCGGCTGATCCGCTTCATGGACGCGCAGCTGCCGCAGCTCAAGCAGCAGCTCGAACGGGCGGAGAGCCGCTTCAACGCGTTTCGCGCGTCGCACGGCACGGTCAACACGAGCGACGACGGGCTCGCGTTGCGGCAGCAGTCGGTCGATCTCGAAACGCGCGTGCAGACGCTGCAGCAGCGGCGCCAGGAGCTGCTGACCCGCTTCATGCCGAAGCATCCGGCAATGGTGGCCGTCGATGCGCAACGCGCGGACGCGCAGCGCGAACTCGACGCGGTGCGCGCGCAGATCCGGCGCTTGCCGGGTGTCGAGCAGGGCATGCTGCAGCTTCAGCGCGACGTGGCCGTCGATACCGCGCTCTATACGAACCTGCTCAACGCGCGCCAGCAGATGACGCTGGCGCGCGCGAGCAAGACCGGCAACGTGCGGATCGTCGATGCCGCGAAGGCGGCCGACACGCCGATCGGGCCGCATCGCGGCATGGCCGCGATCGGCGCGCTGCTGCTCGGCCTGCTGGCCGGCGGCGCGATCGTCGTCGTGCGGCAGCGGCTCGCGGGCACGGTGGCCGATCCCGACGAGCTCGAATGGGCGACCGGCGTGCCCGTGTTCGCGACGGTGCCGCGCAGCGCGTCGTCTGCGCCGCAGGAACCGCGCGCGCGCGGCGGCCGGCGCGGCGGGGCGGCGCCCGCGCCGCATGACGCGGCGCTCGAGAGCCTGCGCGGTTTGCGCACGTCGCTGCAACTGGCGCTGGCGGATGCGCCGAACCGCGTCGTGCTGATCTCGGGACCGACGACGGGCGTCGGCAAGTCGTTCGTCGCCGCGCATCTGGCGGTGCTCGCCGGCGCGTCGGGCCGGCGCGTGCTGCTGATCGACGCCGACCTGCGCAAGGGTTCGCTGCACGAGCGGTTCCGCTACAGCCGCGCGCCGGGCCTCACGGATATCGTCGGCGGCACGCACCGGCTCGACGAGGCGCTGAAGCGCGACGCGATGCCGGGGCTCGATTTCCTGCCGATGGGCAGCGTCGTCGCCGATCCGGGCGAACGGCTGCTGCGGCCCGCGCTCGAGGCGCTGATCGAGCGCGTGGCGTCGGAGTACGACATGGTCGTGATCGACGGGCCGCCGCTGATGCCGGTGGCCGATTCGCTGGTGCTCGGGCGCATGGCCGGCACCGTGTTCCTGGTTGCCCGCAGCGGCGTGACGACGCTGACCGACATCGACGAGAGCATGCGGCGGCTCGCGCATGCGCAGGTCGGCGTTCGCGGCACGATCCTCAACGACTTCACGCGCGGCCCGGGCCGGTACGACTACGGCTATGCCGGTACGGACACCCATCAGGCAGCGTCCGGCTTCGCGGGCGTGGCGGCGGCGCGCGGGCCCGCGCGCTGACCGGGCGGCGATGCGCGGCATCCGGATGGAGCGACCAGCATGAATGACGTGCATGCGGATCGGCGCGCCGCGCCCCGGTCCGTCCATCGGGCGGTGCGGGCGCCGGTGCGCGCGCGGCGCGTGGCGGGCTACGACGGATACTGGTGGGAAGATCCGGCGCGCCTGATCCTGTTCTTCATCCTGCCGCTCTACGGGCTGCTGTCGCTCAGCCTGCTCGGCGGCCAGAAGGCGATCGCGCGGGTCTACTTCGACGGCTTCCACGCGTTCGCGGGCGCGCTGTTCCTCGCGGTCGCGATGGCAGCCGCGTGGCTCGTGCAGGCGGCGGTGCCGGAGCGCGCGGCAAGCACCGCGCCGGTCGCGTTGCCGCCGCGCGTGCTCGACCTCGTGTTCGCGCTCGCGTTGACCGGCTATCTCGTGATGTCGAGCGGCGTGCTCGCGCAGCCCGCGCTGCTGCTCGCGTTCGTGCGCGGCGGCGCGAGCGCGTTCGACCTGCTTGAACTGAAAGGGCGCGTCGTCGGCCTGAGCACGCTCACGCAGGCGACCGCCGCGTACGTCGCGCTGTACTTCCACGTGTTCAGCACGCGCGTGAAGGGCTTCAACCGCTACAAGCTGTATCTCGTCGTGCTGGCGGTGCTGACGCTCGTCAGGAGCTTCATCTTCGCCGAGCGGCTCGCCGTGATCGAGATGGCGCTGCCGTGCGTGCTGATGATCGCGCGGTTCCGGCGCGGGCCGCGGCGCTCGGCGTGGGTGGCGCTCGGGCCGTTCGCCGCGGTGCCGCTGCTGGTCGGGCTCTTCATCGCGAACGAATACCACCGTTCGTGGGAAACCTACTACGTGAACCTGTACGACAACATCCTCGATTTCGCGCTCGAACGCCTCGGGCTGTACTACTCGACCGCGCTGAACAATGGCGCGGGGATCCTGAGCGTCCTCGGCTGGGGCAGCGCTCACCCGATGTTCACGTTCGACTGGCTGATCCGCTTCCCGGGCATCGGCAGCCTGTTCCAGCCGCTGCTCGATTCGGGCGACCGCATCGACGTGTTCCTGAATGGCTATGCCGATCCGGAATTCAACAACCCGTCCGGGATTTTCGTGCACTTCTACGAATGGGGCTGGTTCGGGCTGCTCGTCGCGGCGTTCATCGGCGGGGTGTTCGGCAGAAGCTTCGCGGGCTGGCGTACCGGAAGCGGCTTCTGGTGCTGCGCGCATGCGGTGCTCTACGTGTCGCTGCTCGAGATCCTGCGGATTCCGAACCTGTTCAGCGGGCGCAATTTCGTTCCGCTGATGCTGCTGTTCGTCGTGTTCCGCCGTTTCGGCACGCAACGGTGACGCCCATGTGCCCATCCCGATGCCGTGGCCGCGCCCGTGCAATGGCGCTCGCCATCGGCATGGCCGCCGCGTTGCCGTCGTGGCCGCCGGCAGCCGCGGCGGCGCCCGCCGGCCAACGCGAACACGACGCGGCCGCGCCCGATGCGATCGTGCACCCGTCCGCCGACGGCGCCGACCAGGCCGATGCGCTGCAACGCGCGCTCGACGCGCTGCAGCGCGGCCAGCGGCTCGTGCTCGCGCCGGGGCGCTACGTCGTCGGGCACGCGCTGACGGTGAAGCAGGCGAACGTCGCGATCTCGGGCTACGGCGCGACGCTGATCGCGACCGACCCGGAAGACCAGACCATCGAGCTGCGCGGCGACGGGACGACGCTCGCCGGGCTCACGCTGGTCGGCGCCGGCTCGACGCGCCTGACCACGCCCGCCTCGACGAAGGTGGACGTGACGGGGCGCGGCGTGCAGGTGCTCGACGTCGTGGTCGACGGCGGCGCGAGCGCCGGCATCTTCGTATTCGGCGGCCAGGACGTCGCGATCGTCGGCAACGAGATCCGCGCGACGCTCGCGGACGGCATCCACGTGACGCACGGCGCGCACAACGTGCTCGTGCAGGGCAACGTCGTGCGCGATACGGGCGACGACATGATCGCCGTCGTGAGCTACCGGAACGACGGCGCGCCGAGCGGCAACGTGCTGATTGCCGGCAATTCGCTCGAAGGCAACGAGTGGGGGCGGGGCGTGACGGTGGTCGGCGGCGCGGACGTGACGATCGCGGACAACATCGTGCGCGGCGTGCAGACGGGTGCGGGCATCCTCGTCGCGCAGGAGGACAGCTACCGGACCCATGACACGACCAACGTGCGCGTGACGGGCAACGCGATTTCGGACATCCAGCAGCCGGCGTCGCGGCCGGCGCGCGGGCCGCTGACCGGCCAGGCCGCGATCGACCTGAATGCCGGCTCGGGCAAGGTCACGCGCGTCGAGGTGACGGACAACCGGATCGCCCGCGCGCGCTTCGCGGGCGTTCGCATGCTGGGCAACGTGTGCGGGATTCGAATGTCGGGCAATCGGCTCGACGCGATCGGCGGTGCGCCGATCGCCGGCGAGTCGCGCGGCTGCGCGGCCGGCGAGGTGATCGTCGGGGCCGCGAACACGCTGGACGGCGCCGCGCTGCCGCCGTCGGCGGACGCAGCGTCGCAGGCCGCCGAGGCCGCGAGCGGCGGCGCCGACGCGCGCCTGATGCCGCACGTGCGCGAATGGCTCCGGCAAGCGCGGCGCCGCAGCCACGGACGGCCGATCGAATGAGCGTGGCGCCGGCGCGGCACCGTTCCGCTAACCGGCGTCGCTGACCGCCGGCGTCTCACGCGGCTGCGCTGCGGCCGCCGCCGTTGCCGTTTCCTCCGAGGCGACCGCCCGCCCGTACTGGTCGTCGAAGCGCACGATGTCGTCCTCGCCGAGATAGTCGCCCGACTGCACCTCGATGATCTCGAGCGGAATCCGCCCGGGATTCTCGAGCCGGTGCACGTCGCCTACCGCGATATACGTCGACTCGTTCTCGCTGAGCAGGAACGTGTCGCCGCCGCGCGTCACCTTCGCGGTGCCGCGCACGACGATCCAGTGTTCCGCGCGGTGATAGTGCATCTGCAGCGACAGCCGCTTGCCCGGCTCGACGACGATCCGCTTCACCTGGAAGCGCTCGCCGAGGTCGATCGAATCGTAGTGCCCCCACGGCCGCCGCACCTTGCGGTGTTCGCGCACCTGCGGTTGCCGGGCCGTCTTGAGGCGGGCGACGATGTGCTTCACGCGCTGCACGTCATGCTTGTTCGCGACCAGCACCGCGTCGGGCGTCTCGATGACGACGACGTCCCGCATCCCGACGCAGGCCACCAGCCGTCCCTCGGAGCGCACCAGGCTGTCCTGCGTATCCTCGAACAGGATCGGGCCGCGCGCGACGTTGCCGTCGCCGTCCTTCGGCATGATTTCCCAGATCGCGTCCCATGTGCCGACGTCCGACCAGCCCGCCGTGAGCGGCACCACGATGCCGTCGATGCCGAGCGCGTCGTGCGCGGCGAGGCGCTCCATCACCGCGTAGTCGATCGAATCGGACGGACACGCGTCGAACGCGGCCGCGTCGATCCTGAAGTACGGCTCGTCGGCGACGCCCGCGCGCCAGGCCGCCTCGCAGGCGGCATGAATCTGCGGCGCGAGCGTGCGAATGGCCTTCAGCCAGATCGACGCTCGGGTGACGAAGATCCCGCTGTTCCACCAGTAGTCGCCCGAATGCAGGTAGCGCTCCGCGAGCGCGGCGTCCGGCTTCTCGACGAAACGGTTGATCGCGTAGCCGCCCTGGCCGCCGTGACGGCCCGCGTGCGGCGCGCCGACCTGGATGTAGCCGTAGCCGGTTTCCGCGCGGCGCGGCAGCACGCCCAGCGTGACGATCGCGCCGTCCTGCGCATAGCGCGCGGCGCGGCCGACCGCGTCCTGGAACGCGCCGACGTCGCCGATCACGTGGTCGGCCGGCATCACGACGAGCACCGGATCGTCCGCGAGCGCGCACGCGTCCAGCGCGGCGAGCGTGAGCGCGGGCGCGGTGTTGCGGGCGGCCGGCTCGATCAGGATGCGTGCGGGCGCCGCGCGGCCGACGACCTGCGTGGCGCTCATGAAGCGATGCGATTCGCCGCACACGAGCAGCAGCCGGTCGCCGAGCGACGCGCTCGCGATTCCGTTCAGGCGTCGTGCGGTCGACGACAGCGGCGATTCGTCCGACACGAGATCGATCAGCTGTTTCGGATATTGCTCGCGGGACAGCGGCCACAGCCGCGTGCCCGAGCCGCCCGCAAGAATCACGGGCAGGATGCACGGCATGTCGGGTTGGGGAACCGGGCGCAGGATGCGGTTCATCGCTCGGCTCCGGTATCGGCCGGCAGCCGGTTGCGCGCGCGGCCGTCGTCGCGCGCGTCGCCGCCGCGCATCCGCGGCGCCTCGGCCACGCGCGACAGCAGGTGCTGGAACGCGCTGGCCGCGCGGTCGACGGGCCGCACCATGCCGATGAACGGCGCGCCGTGTTCGAGATAGGGGCCATAAGCCTTGCGAAAGCCGAAGCGCTTGTAGAACGCCTGCCGGTGCGCCGCCACGTGCGTGCGCACCGCGATGCGCGGCCATGCGACGCGGGCCGCCGAAAGCGCGCGTTCGATCAGCCGTTCGAGCGTGTCGTCGTCGCGCCGCGCTTCGCTCGTCAGCACCTTGTCGATCGTCACGTCGGGGTCGATGTCGTCGGCCGGCAGCAGGCGCGCATACGCGGCGACCTGCGCCGCGTCGCCGTCGCGCGTGAGCGCATAGACGTGCAGCGCGCTCGCGTCCTTGCCGTCGATGTCGAGATGCGTGTGCGCGTCCTCGACGACCAGCACGGCGTTGCGCGCGCGCAGGATCGCGTAGAGATCGACACCGCTCAGTTCTCCGAATTCACAACAATGCCATTCCATGGTGCTTCCTCGTCTGATGCCCGGAACATGCAATGCCGCTCGGGGCGTTCGCCGCCGGCAGGATCGCGAGGATCACGATACGGGCCCGTATCGACGCGATCTGTTCGTAAGCGCACTTACGCCCGGTTTCGTGCGGCGGCCGCCGCATCGCGCGAGAGCGGCGCAATGTGCGATAGCACACACCGGCCGGCCCGCGGCGTGCCGATAATGCGGACATTCTGGCGGCCGGCCGGTAGCGCCGCCCGCATACACGCAAGAAAACAGGGAGCGGCACTTGAAGATCGCGATCGTTCACGACTGGCTGGTGGCGCCGGGCGGCGCCGAGCACGTGCTCGCGCACATGATCGACTGCTTTCCGCAGGCGGACGTCCATAGCCTCGTCGACTTCCTCGAAGACCGCACATGCCTGCGCGGCCGCCCGGTGCGCACGTCGTTCATCCAGAAGCTGCCGTTCGCGCGCACGCGCTATCGGAGCTATCTGCCGCTGTTTCCGCTGGCGATCGAGCAGTTCGACCTGTCTGCCTACGACATCGTGCTGTCGAGCTCGTATGCGGTCGCGAAGGGCGTGCTGTGCGGGCCCGACCAGCTTCACGCGAGCTACGTGCATTCGCCGGTGCGCTATGCGTGGGACCTGCAGCATCAGTACCTGAACGAAGCCGGGCTGGCGCGCGGGCCCAAATCGGCGCTGGCGCGCGTGCTGCTGCATTACATCCGCAACTGGGACGCGCGCTCCGCGAACGGCGTCGATTGCGTGGCCGCGAATTCCCGCTTCATCGCGCGCCGCATCCGCAAGACCTACCGGCGCGACGCGACCGTGATCCATCCTCCCGTCGACGTCGACCGCCTGACGCCGCGCGCCGACAAGGAGGCGTTCTTCCTGACCGCGTCGCGGCTGGTGCCGTACAAGCGGATCGACCTGATCGTCGAAGCGTTTTCGCGCACGCCGTGGCGCCGGCTGGTCGTGATCGGCGACGGCCCGGAGAGGGCGAAGATCCGCGCGCTGGCCGGCCCGAACGTCACGCTGCTCGGCTATCAGCCGTTCGAAGTCCTGCACGATCATCTGCAGCGCGCCTGCGCGTTCGTGTTCGCGGCCGAAGAGGATTTCGGCATTGCGCCGGTCGAGGCGCAGGCCTGCGGCACGCCGGTGATCGCGTACGGCAAGGGCGGCGTGCGCGAGTCGGTGCGCGCATGGCCGTGCGCGCGGCCCACGGGGCTGTTCTATCGGGCGCAGACGGCCGACGCGCTCGTCGATGCGCTCGCTCGCTTCGACGCGTTGCCGCGCGGCACATTTGCCGCGCACGCCTGCCGCGACAATGCCGAGCGCTTCGGCGCGGAGCGCTTTCGCGCCGAGTTCACGCGCTTCGTGCTGAACGGCTATGCTGCGTTGCAGGAAGAGATGGCCGGCGCCGTCGACGCCGTGGCCGGCGGCGCGGCGCAACCGGACGATCTGCCCGCGGCGCCGGCGCGTCACGACGACGCGGCGCGGTTGCGCGTCTGAAGTTCCACGAGACGCCGATTCGGCGCCGGCGCTGCGCCGCAATGTAACCGACGGTGCGGCGGCGGCCGATGCGCGTACCCGACGAGCCGACCGGCATTATGAAAAGAACGGAACGGTTGCCTCATTTTTCTCCGTACTCCACATTGAATTGCGGGTAATCCGCGTGGCTGACTGTGCGTGAATGTAGTATTGGCCACCGATCGACGTGATCGGTCGTGGATAATCAATGCTGCATTGCTAAAGCACGCGCTTCCCGATCAGGCCGCACGTAACCGAAAGATTCGATGTTTATCGTTTGGTAACAACCGATCTGGAAACGGCGTGTAAATTTGTTAAAGAACGAAATGAGGTGGCCGCGCTGGCTTATCCGGCCGACCGTCATCCGGCTCGGGTGGCCCGCGCAGTCGTTGCACGCAGCAATGCGCGAGCGGACGGCGGCCGGCTTCGATGGCGTGTCCGTGCCGACGGCGTGCCGCATGACAGGCAGGACGGGGTGGCCCGGGGCGGATGCGTTCCGCCGGGGCCGATGACAGCGGGACCGGACGACAGCCGGCTCGTACTCCGGAACCGTGGCGCGTGCGGCCCCCATGCCGCCGGCGTAGCGCGAAGCAGGTTCACGGAGTAGAGAAAGCGATGGTTCGTCATGAATAGGCCAATAACGCGCGACAAGGGCGGCGGCGGGGGAAGGTCTGCCGGGCAGCGTCCGCTGATTTACTGGACGCAGGCGCCTTCGGTGATCCTGCGCAAGGAGCTTGCGCGGCGCGACTGGAAAGTCACGGTCGTCGCGCACGCGAGCGAACTGCTGCGCGAGCGCACCGATGAAATCACGTGCGGCATTCTCGATCTCAGCGGCGGCCACGCGGACGCGATCGGCGCGATTGCGTCGACGTGCGCGTCGATGCGCGACGTCGTCTGGGTCGCGCTGGTCGACGCGGGACAGACCGCGTCGCCGACTGTGCGCGCGCTGCTGCGCGACTACTGTTTCGACTACATCACGCTGCCGGCGTCGCATCAGCGGATCGCCGAAACGGTCGGCCACGCGTACGGGATGGAGTGCCTGTTCATGCACGACCAGGAACGTCCCGACGTGTCCGAGCACGGCATCGTCGGCACCTGCAGCGCGATGCTCCGGCTGTTCGACACGGTGCGGCGCTTCGCGGGCACGGACGCGCCGGTGTTCGTGTTCGGCGAGACCGGCACCGGCAAGGAACTGACCGCGCTCGCGATCCATCGTCACTCCGAGCGGCGCAACGGCCCGTTCGTCGCGGTCAACTGCGGCGCGATTCCGCCCGATCTGCTGCAGTCGGAGCTGTTCGGCTACGAGCGCGGCGCGTTTACCGGCGCGCACGCCCGCAAGATCGGCTACGTGGAGGCCGCGAACGGCGGCACGCTGCTGCTCGACGAAATCGGCGACCTGCCGCACGACAGCCAGGCGAGCCTGCTGCGCTTCGTGCAGGCGCGCGCGATTCACCGGCTCGGCGGCAGCGATCCGGTGCCGGTCGATGTGCGGATCGTGTCGGCGACGCACGTCGATCTGCGCGATGCGATGGAGGAGGGGCGCTTTCGCGCCGACCTGTTCCACCGGCTCTGCGTGATGCGCATCGACCAGCCGCCGCTGCGCTCGCGCGGCAAGGACATCGAACTGCTCGCGCACCACATGCTCGAGCGCTTCAGGGGCGATGCGCGCCATCGCGTGCGCGGATTCTCGACGGATGCGATCACCGCGCTCTACAAGCACGACTGGCCCGGCAACGTCCGCGAGCTGATCAATCGCGTGCGCCGTGCAGTGGTGATGACCGAAGGGCGGCTGATCACCGCGCGCGATCTCGAACTCGAATACTGTCTCGACGCGGCGTCGCCGTCCGTCGCCGACATCCGCAAGACGATCGAGCGCGAGGCGATCGAACTCGCGCTGCTGCGCACGCGCGGGCGCATCGCCGTGTCGGCGCGCGAACTCGGCGTGTCGCGCGCGACGCTCTATCGCTGGATGGAGGCGTACGGGATCGAGCGGCCGCGCCGTACCGGATCGTCGGACTGAACGGGCCGGCGGCGCATGCGTGCCGCCGCGTCACGCGGCCGGCTTCGCGCGGATGGTCGGGCCGGAATTGACGGCGCGGATCTCGACCGGCGGCGGCATGTGCGCATCGGCGTCGCGCTGCGCGGCATCGAGCGGCGCGAGCGCGACGCGCGCCGGCATGCCGGGCGCGACGTGAAACCAGTCGTCGCGCGGCACGAAGCCCGGCGCGAGGATCTGCACGTGCCGCGCGAGATGGCGGGTCGCGATGTCGACGGCCCAGGCGCCGTCCGTGCGCGACACGCAGGCTTCGAGCCCGAGGTCGCGGCGCGCGAACACGGCGGGGTGGGTGCGGGACGGAAAATGGAACGCCTGCGACAGGATCGCGCCGTCGTCGCCGCGCAAGGTCGCGACGACGGCGTCGTGCTCGCAGGGGCCGAACCGGTACGCATAGGTCCAGTCGAAGAAGCGGCCGAGCAGGTCGGCCGACCCGAGCCGGAGCGCATCGTGCGCGGCCACGCGGATCGCGCGGCCGGCCCGCGCGACCGGCGTGCGGCCGTCGCGCAGCGCGATCAGCTCGACGGCGGCCGACAGCGGCGCCGGGCGCTCGTTGATCACGTGCACGTCGAGCCCGTTCAGGCCTTCGTCGACCAGCAGGATCTGCACCGGCTGCAGCACCTGGCGCAGCGCATGCCAGACCGATTTCGGCCGGTGCGCCGCATCGACGATGCCCCATCCCGCGCCGGGCCGCACGTCCTGGAACTGCCAGACGAGGGCGCCCGCGCAGCGCGAGCCCGCGCGCCGCCATTCGGAGAAGGTGTCGCGCATCACGTCGGCAAGCACCGCGCGCGACAGCTCGACATAGCGCGCCGGGTTCTCGCGTCGCAGCCGGCCGGGCTCGACGGCGTACAGCGCATGCAGATAGTGATCGCGGACGTCGTCGAAATCCCATGACGCGCCGGGGTCGCGCGGCACGCCCTGCTTCCAGCACGGCTCATGCGTGCCGGGCCGGCCGAGTTCGTCGAGCGCCGCGTCGCACGGCAGGTTGGCGAACGCGAGGCATTCGCTGGCGAAGCGCACGTCGGCGCGGCGCGCGTCGTCGAGCGGGCGCAGGTAGGCGCCGACGCCGTAGTAATGCGACACGCGTTCGCGCGGCACAAACGGCAGGACGCCGCCGTCGGGCGTGTCGGGCAGGTATGGCACGTCGGGGCGCAGCGCCGCCGCGTGGCCCGCCAGCTGCTCGGCGGTCAGCGCCACGAACCGCTGCTTCGGCGCGAGGCCCGACATGGCGGCCTGCTGCGCGATCTCGCTGCCGCCGCACAGCACCGCGAGCGACGGGGATGCGCGCCGGCGTGTCAGGAACTGTTCGGCCTCGAGCCGGACGGCGTCGTCGAACGACGGCGCGGCCAGCGCGTAGTCGAAGTTCGCGAACATGAAGTCCTGCCAGACCAGCAGGCCGAGCCGGTCGCACCACGCATGGAACGCATCGGCCTCGTAGGTCATCGTGCCGCCGACGCGGATCATGTTGAAGCCGGCGTCGCGCGCCTGTTCGAGCAGGTGCCGGTAGGTCGCGTCGTCCGCGTGAAGCGCGAGCGGCGCGGCGCTGCTCCAGCAGGCGCCGCGCGCGAAGACCGGCACGCCGTTGACGCGCAGCCCGAAACCGAGCCCGTCGTCGCCCGGTTCCGGCTCGATCGTGCGAAAGCCGGTCGCGCCGAGCGCGCGCCGCGCGCCGTCCAGATGCAGCGCGATGTCGTACAGCGCCGGCTCGCCGTGCGTATGCGGCCACCAGCGGCGCACGCGCGGCAGCGTCACGCTCGCGCGCAGCCGGTCGGCGCCGGCGCGTTCGAGCGTTGCGTGGTGTTCGCCGCACGACAGGCGCGCGACGAGCGCGTCGGGCAATGGCGACGAGAACGCCAGCTCCGCGTCGAGCCGGCCTGTCTCGCCGTCGATGCTGGCAAACAGGTCGCAGCGGGCGATCACGGGGCCGGCGGCCGGGTCCAGCACGTCGACCGGCCGCCACGGGCCGATCGGCGGGTGGGGCGGAAACCAGCCCGGCATGTGGCCGAACAGCGAGGTCCGCACGGCGCGCAGCGCGGCCGGCTCGGCGAGCCGCGTGCGCCAGCGCGCGCGCTGCGGCGTGCGCAGGTCGCGCAGATGCGGGCCCAGCGCGCGGAAGCAGAGCGTCAGCCGGTGCGAGCCGTCGAGCGCGACGGCCACGTCATGCGAGACGAACATGCTGTCCGAGCGCAGGAGCGGCGTCTCGTCGAGCCAGGCCTCGGCGACGGTCGCGAGGCCGTGGAAGCGCAGCACGCGCGGCCCGTGTCCGCGCAGCGTGGTGCGATACCAGTAGTCGCGCTCGGCGAGCGCGCCCGCCGTGTCGAGCCGGCCCGCCTGCGCGAGCGCCTGTGCGACCGTGCCGGGCACCGGCGCCGCGATCCAGTCGCCGGCCGCGCCGAGGTCGGCCGGTGTGCGGGCGGCGCCGGCCGGCGTCGCCCGCAGCGACCACGCGATGGTGTCCATCGCGCGACTCACCGGGCGATCGGCGTCACGCGAACCGTGTCGTCGCGCACCGGCGCGGCGGCGTGACGCGGCGGCGCGATCCGGCGCGCGCAGTCGACCAGGTCGCGGTACGCCGCCTCGATCGCTTCGAGCGAGCTGTCGCCGTGCTCCTCCTTGCCGCGCGAGCATGCGCGCGCGAGCCGGAATTCGAGCACCATGGCCTCGTTCGCGATGCGCTCGCAGGCCGCGCGGAGGTCGGCGAACGGGCCGGTGCAGCCACTGGCCTGCAGCCAGCGCGCATAGTGGCCGAACAGCTCGAAGTTGGCGCCGAGCTGCCGCACCGAATTGAACGAGTACGCGTGGAAGCGCTCGAGCGGCGCGTCGGCGAGCGTGCGCGCGTCGATCCGGAGCTGGCGGCGGAACGCGGCGATCGGATTGACTGCCGGCACGCGGCGCAGTTGGCGTTGCAGCGCGTCGAGCGATGCTTCGCAGAGCGCACGTTCCGCCAGCGGTGCGAAACGCCGCTTCGCGCACTCGACGTAGGGCGGCAGCGCCATCGCCGAGCCGTGGCCGACGAGCCCGTCGTAATCGAGGCCGTCGGCCACGTAATAGCCGCTGTTGTGAAAATAGCCGAGCTGCCGGTGCCCGCGATCGATCGCGTCGATGCCGATGGTCGTCTTCGTATGCTGGGCGCGGTAGCTGATGCCGTGCGTGTCGGGCAGGAACCACGCGTCCACTTCGACGATCATCAGGTGGCCGCGCGCGACCTGCGTTTCGATATGGCGGTCGAGCGGCTCGTAGATCGAATGTTCCTGCACGACGATGCCGTAGAGCCGCTCCAGCTCGTCATGCGGAAACTTGAAGAACGTGAACTGGTCGCCCTCGAAATCGAGCGCGAGCGTGAACGGCAGCGCCGCGTACGGATTGAAACCCCACCAGCGCAGCACTTCGAGCCACATGTCGACGTAGCAGTTGGTCTGCTTCCACACCATCTCCTGCCCGTGCAGCGGATGCGCCCGGTAGTGGCGCGCGCGATGGCGCACGTCGTCGAACGACGCGTCGCCGCCGTCGTGAGAGACGAGCGTCATCGCGCGCCCCACAGCACGTCGCGCACGTCGTGCGGCCACGCGTCGAGGTCGAAGCCGTGATGGCGGAACAGCGCGAGCGTCAGCCGCTCGAGCCCGAAGCCGACGCAGCCCGTGTGCGCGACGTCGCCCGTCGCGGTGCGGATGCCCCACAGCTCGCCGAAATGATCCATGTGGTAATTGAAGCTCAGGCAGGCCGTCTGCCGGCCGTCGTGCTCGATCGGCACCAGCAGCTCGAACTTCAGGTTCTGCTCGCGCTGGCTGTGCGCGACGATCTTGCCGCCGCGCCCGAAGAACGGGTCGTTGGCCAGATCGATCGCGTTGGGCAGGCGCAGCGCGTCGATCATCCGCGCGCCGCGCTCCATCCAGGTCCGGCGGAACGCGACGATCTGCTCGGGCGTGCCGATCCGCACGAACTCGCGCATCCGGAACAACTGCATGCGGGTCGGATCGAGCGACGGCTCGTGGCGGAAGCAGTACGAGAACACGTCGATGAGCCGCCCGTCCCCGGGCAGCGCGCCCGCGCGCGCGACGACGGGGTAGACGGGATAGCACGCGGCCGGCGTCATCACGACGTAGGTCGGCTTCTGGCAGCCGCTCCAGTCCTCGCCGCGATCGAGGCACTGCAGCACGCGCTGCTGCTCGTGTTCGCCGCCGCAGAATGCATGAACGGTGCCCGCGAGCTGCGGGAAGCTTTTCATGTACTCGCTGCGCTCGAATTCGAGCCGGCTCATCGCCGGCGGGAAGCGCAGCACCTCCGCCTGCTGGTCGGCGCCGACGCGCGTGACGAGCGCATCGAGCGCCTCGACGACGCGCTCGAAGCGCTCGCTGCGGCCGAACAGGCCCTGCACGCCGGTGGAGACCAGCAGCCCGGCGTCGATCAGCGCGTCGCGCAGCGGATTGGCGCCGGCGCGGTCGAGCGGCGCGCCGGCGGGCGCGGCCGAGGCGGGGGGCAAGGAGGAAAGGCGATCGTTCACGGAAGTTTCTCCAGCGTCGCGGGACGCAGCGCGAGCAGCAGGCTCGATGTATTGGCGGCGATGCGGTCGTTGCTGATCATCAGCGGCGCCGCGTGCAGGTCACGGATGTGCCGGCCGACGCTGAACGGCGTGCCGTGCTTGTAGCCGGCCATGCCGCAAATCATCAGCGCCTGGTGCGCGACGTCGAGCGCCGTCGTCGACACGTAGGTTTTCAGCGTATTGATCTCGGCGGCCCACGCCATGCCGTCGGACCACGAGCGCGTGCACGCGAGCGCATGCAGGCGCAGCACGCGGTCGACGCGGGCCTGCATCGCCTGCATCTGCTCGAGCGCTTCGGCGATGCGCCGCGACGCGGGGGACGGCGCGCCGTCGGTCCTGCGCATCTGCGCGCGGAAGAACTGGTGCGCGCGATTGAACGCGTCCTGCGCGACGCCGATCCAGACCGACGCCCACAGGATGTGCGATACCGGCACCATCGTCTGTTCGGCGATTCGCGAGAACGGCGCGGACAGGCATTGCACGGCCGCGCCGCGCGCGTCGAGCGCGAAGCCGCTGCTGCAGGTGCCGCGCATGCCGAGCGTGTCCCAGTCGCTGCTGCGCGTCAGCGTATAGCCGTCGCGCAGCAGCGTGACGAGCACCTGATCGGACGGCGCCGCGTGCGCGTCGCGCCGCGCGGTCGCGAGAATCCCGTCCGCGTACTCGCCGTAGGAGATCGTCGGCGCGTGCTTCAGCAGCCGGAACCCGTCGCCGTCGGTCTCGAGCGCGCACTGGCTCGCGCGCAGGTTGCCGCCGACGCCGTCCTCCGACGTCGCGGACGCGAGCAGCCACTGATGCCGCGCGAGCTGCTGCAGGAACAGCTTGTGCCAGACGTCGTCGAGCGCATGATCGACGATGCATGCGACCTGGATCTGATGCATCGCGAACACCATCGCCGCCGATGCGCAGCCCTGGCCGAGGATCGCGCAGGCGGACGCGACGTCTGCCAGCGACGCGCCCGCGCCGCCGAGCCGGACGGGCACCAGCGCGCCCAGCAGGCGCCGCGCGCGCATCGCCTCGATCGCTTCGACCGGGCAGCGCGCGTCGCGGTCGACTGCGTCCGCGTGCTGCGCGGCGACCTGCGCGACGGCGCGCGCGGCCTCGTCGAGCCCGCGCGCGCCGTCGCCGGTCGCGACTTCCGGAAGCAGACCGTTCATGCCGAATGCGCGGCGCGCCGGAGCGTCGCGATGGCGTCGGCGAGCGTGTCGATACTGCGGAACAGCTGGCGGTTGAGCATCTCGTCGGGAATCTCGACGTCGAACTGCCTTTCGAGCGCGAGCATCAGCTGGATCGTGTCGAGCGACGAAAGGCCCGCGTCGTACAGGTCGTCGGCGTCGCCGATCGTATCGACGGCGGCCTCGAGGTGGGCAACCTGCTTGAGTATTTCCCTGATTTCGTGTTTCACGTGCGGCTCCGGCGTGCGTGGTGTCCTCCGCACGGGACCGACGCGGCGCGCCGCGCCGCCATCGCCCCGGCAGTCCGGCTTCAGTAGACCATTCGCCGCCGCCGCGTTCTGTTCGTCACCCTACAATCGGTTGACCGCTCCGCGCGCGCGCGGGTGCGTCACGATCCGGATCAACTGCGCGACGCGGCGGGCACGCCCGTGTCGGCCGACAGGATGCGCTTCATCTCGTCGCGCACGAGGCCGCGGCAGCCGCACGCCATGCGGTCGAGGCCCGGCAGATCCGCGAGCTCGATCGAACTCCGGTATTGCCGGATCAGGCCGAGCTTCTGGATCTCGCCCGCGGCGTCCGTGATGGTCTCGCGCCGCACGCCGAGCATCTGCGCGAGCATGCTGTGCGTGACCTGGATCTCGATGCTGCGCGAGCGGTCGTACGCGAGCAGGAACCATCTGCATAACTGATGTTTGAGCACATGATGACGGCTGCAGAACGTGATCTGCGACACCTGTGCGATCAACAGCCGCAGGCAGACGAACAGCAGGTGGCGAATCACGGCGGACGCGTCGAACGCGGCCGCGAACGCGTGCGGGTCGAGCCGATACGCGAAGCCGTCGCGGCAGGCGACGGCGCGGCACGGCATCGTGCCGCTGCCGCCGATCACCTCGTCGCAGACGATGCCTTCGCTGCCGATTTCGGCTACTTCGAGCGTCATGCCGCCGGACGACACGTACTGCAGCGACACCGCGGTCGTAACCGGCAGATAGACGGCGGGGAGCGTATCGCCGGGCTCGCAGAGCACCTGGCCCGATTTCACGTGGACGAGCTTCAGATGGCTCGCGAGCGCGACGCGGTCCTCGCGGTCGAGCGCGGCAAGGAACCGGTTCGCATCGAAGCTGGGCGACAGCTCGATCACGCCGCTGGCCGGCGCGGCGACTTCATGTGCCTGATGTATCACGACGCATCCTCGTACGGTTGAGCTCGCGTGTCGTCGCGGCGGCCATCGCAAATCGAGGCACCACGCGCGTCGCACGGCGTTATGGAGATATTCGAATGCCGATGGCGACTAAAACGCTAACACGTTGAATGTTTTTGTCATTTGCATCGCGCGTCATTTCACAAAGTTTGACGATTTAAACCGTGATCGGATTATTGAATGGGTTACACCGGGATTCGCGGAATTTGCTCGTGAATGAAATTGAATGCATGCGGATTTTTGTATGCGACCCATTGTTCAGGAATCAATCTGATGCAAAGCGTCTCCTGTCGTAATTGTCAGTGATGGATGATTTAAAGATGATCTGACAAATGACCGGAGCCGGTGCGGGTTATCAATCAAATCATGCGGATAGGTGCGATATGTGCGCCATCCTACATTGGCCGCGGCACGCGCGCCGCTTCAGTTTTGAGACAGTTTCGAACGCCAGGCGCGTTGCGGCACGGTGTGCGGCCGCCGCCGGCGTGGTCGCGGAAACAATCGTCATGCCGATGTAAGTGTTTGAAATGGCGGCGCGCGCGGCGTTCGCGACGCGCGCGATGCGCGCAACGGCAATGCTCGGTCGAATCCGTTGCAGTGTCCGGTTCCTGCCGTAGTGTCCGAAAATGCGACGCTTTTCGTTTTCCGCATGCGAATGTTCGTGCCGTATAAATCGCGCCGTGATTCAGATATTAAGGATGGGCGGGAATTGGCACGTAAATCGCTTATTGGAAAAGCGCGAAGGCGCAGGACGAAAACGAATTCCGCGCGCGATGTGGACAGCGCGGACAGACAGGGATACAGACATGCTTCATCTTCAATCGTGCCATTGGTCAAACGCGATCCTCGACGCGCTGCCGGAGGACAGCATCCGCAGGCTCGCGCCGCATCTCGAACTGGTCAGGGTCAAACCCGGCCTGCTCGACCGGGTCGGCGAGCCGGCCCGCTACATGCACTTCCCGACGACCGCGATGCTGTCGGTGCTGCACCTGATGGAGGACGGCGCGATGGTGGAGGTCGCCGTGGTCGGCCGCGAGGGGCTCATCGGCCTGTCGGCGCTGATCGGCGGCAGCGCGATCTCGAACCGCTTCGAGGTGCGCATCGGCGGGATGGCCTACCGCGTGTCGTCCTGCGTGATGCGCTCGGAATTCGAACGTTCGCCGGCGACGTACCGGCTTCTGCTCAACTATTGCCAGGCGGCGATGGTGCAGATCTCGCGCAGCGCGCTGTGCAACCGGCATCACTCGGTCAGCGAGCAGCTCATCCGCTGGCTGCTGCTGGCGCACGATCGCGTCGATGGCGACGAACTGGCCGTCACGCAGCAGACGATCGCCAACATGCTCGGCGTGCGGCGCGAAGGCGTGACGGAAGCGGCCGGGTGCCTGCAGGAGGCCGGCCTGATCCGGCAGCGCCGCGGCCGCATCACGCTGCTCGATCGCGACGGGCTCGAACGGCACGCTTGCGAATGCTACGACATGATTCGCAGCGCTTACCGCGGCCTGCTCGGTGCGCAGGAGAGTGCGAGCGTGACGCCGTTCCGCGCGCGGACGCCGGAGGCGAGCCGCGTCCGCCCGGCGCACGGGGCATGACCATGCGCGCGGCACGGAACGGCGCGCACCGGCTGCGGCGCGCGGTAGTCATGGCCGTCGACGCCGCGCTGCTGCTGGCGGGCGCGCTGGCGGCGCAGGCGTGGGCGGGGCTCGCGTGGTGCGACCTGACGGATGGGCAGCGCGGCGCCATCGCGCTGTCGTGCGTGCTGACGCTGATGCTGCTGCCGCGCGGCACGCCGCGTGCGCGCGCCGCCGGCGACGGCCGCCGGTCCGCGCTGGCGCGGCTCGTGATCGCCGTCGCATGCGCAAGCGTGCTGACGATCGCGGGCGCGACGTGGATCATGAATCGCGGCGCGACGGTGTCGCCGCGCTGGATCGTGCGCACGGTACTCGCGGGCGACGCGGGCCTGTTGCTCGGCAGGGCCGCGTTGCTGGCGATCGCGTGGCGGCGCGGCGAGCCGCGCGCGGGGCAGCGCCGCGTCGCGCTGGTCGGCGCGACCGCATACGGCCGCGCGGCACTGGACCGGATGCGGCTCGCGCCGCACAGCCCGTACGTGCCCGTTTGCGTGTTCGACGACGCCGACGCGGCGGGCGCGGAGCGCTGCATCGGCGGCGTGCCCGTGACCGGCGACTGGAACGCATTGCGCGCGCGGATCCGCGCCGGCCTGATCGACGAAGTGTGGCTGACGCTGCCGATGTCGCACGAGCGGCGCATCCAGCGTATCGTGCGCGAGCTGCGCGACGAGTTCGTCGAACTGCGGCTGCTGCCCGACGTGCGTCACGTCGCGGTCGTCGATCGTTCCGCGACCGACGTGCTCGGGATGCCGGCGATCAATCTCGCGACGACCCCGCGTTCCGCGCCGGAACTGTGGGCAAAGTTCGCGTTCGACCGCGCATTCGCGCTTGCCGTGCTCGTCCCGCTGCTGCCGGTGCTCGCGGCGCTGGCGGTGGCGGTCAAGCTGTCGTCGCCGGGGCCCGTGCTGTTCCGGCAGCGCCGCAAGGGCGTCGACGGTCGCGAGTTCTCGATCCTCAAGTTCCGGACGATGCGCGTGCACCGCCAGCAGCCGGGTGTCGTGCGGCAGGCGTCGCGCAACGACGCGCGCATCACGCCCGTCGGCGCGTTCCTGCGGCGCACGTCGCTCGACGAGCTCCCGCAGTTCTTCAACGTGCTGTTCGGGCAGATGTCGGTGGTCGGCCCGCGCCCGCACGCGATCGAACACGACGACTTCTACCGGCGGCTCGTCGACGGCTACATGTATCGCTACCGGGTGCGGCCGGGCATCACGGGCTGGGCGCAGGTCAACGGCTATCGCGGCGAAACCCGCAAGGTCGAGGCGATGGCCGCCCGCGTGAAGTTCGACCTGTTCTACATGCAGAACTGGAGCTTCTGGTTCGACATCAAGATCATCCTGCTGACGATCGTGCGCGGCTTCGTCGGCCGCAACGCGTTCTGACGCGCGACGCCGCCGCATGCGCGGCGACGCATCGAGGCCGAAGGCGGTTGTGCGAGCGAACGTACCGACGGCGCGGCGCGCGCCGCCCACACTGATGGCACAGCAAAGCGCATCCCGCTCGAGGCGGGATGTCCGGCGGCGTGCAGACACGCCGCGGCCATCGGGGCAGTCACGATCATGTCAACGTCGATTCGGGAACGGGAGGGCGCGCACGACGCGTATGCGCCGCGGGAGGTCGTCGCGTCCGCGCGCACCACGCACGGGCGCGCGCTCGCGATCAACGGCAAATTCGCGTCGCAGCGGATGACGGGCGTGCAGCGCGTCGCGTACGAACTGACCGCCGAGCTCGCGCGGATCGCCGGCGCCGCCGACGCGCCGCCGGTGGTCGTGCAGCCCGCTCACGATCCGGCCGCGCTGCCGGCGCAAGCCCGCCGGCAGGTTGCGCCGGGCTTGCGCGGCGTGCTGTGGGAGCAGTGGACGCTTCCGCGCGCGACCTGCGGCAGGACGCTGCTGAGCCTGTGCAACGTCGGCCCGCTGCTGAAGCGCGAACAGGTGCTGCTGATTCACGACGCGGCGGTCTTCGATCTGCCGGCCGGCTATTCGCTCGCGTTTCGCGTCTGGTATCGGCTCGCATTCGCGATCCTGAAGCGCCGCGCGCGGCACATCGTCACCGTGTCGCACTTCTCGCGCGCGCGCATCGCCGCGCGGCTGCGCATGCCGCCCGCGCGCGTGTCGGTCGTGCCCGGCGCGGTCGATCACATCGACCGGATCGACGCGGACCCCCGCGTGCTGTCGCGGCTGCGGCTCGAGCGCGACGGTTACGTGCTGTTCGTCGGTTCGCTGGCGCCCGGCAAGAATCTCGGCCGGGCGCTCGAAGCGATCGCCCTGTTGCGCCGCTCGCATCCCGCGATGCGTTTCGTGATCGCCGGCAGCGCGAACGCGAAGATCTTCGGCGAAGCGGCGGCCGGGCCGCGCGCCGACGATCCGCGCGTGACCTGGGCCGGCTATGTGACCGACGGCGAGCTGAAGGCGCTGTACGAAGCTGCCGGCTGTTTCGTCTTTCCGTCGCTTTACGAAGGTTTCGGGCTGCCGCCGCTCGAGGCGATGCGCAGCGGCTGCCCGGTGATCGTCTCGCACGAGGGGGCGCTGCCGGAGGTGTGCGGCGGCGCGGCACTGTTCTGCGACGCCTACGACGCGGCCGACATCGCCGCGACGATCGCGCGCGTGATGGACGACGCAGCGTTGCGCGAGCGGTTGCGCGCGCAAGGCGTCGCGCACGCGGGCCGCTTCAGCTGGCAAGCGTCCGCGCAGGCGCTGCTCGGCGTCGTGCGCGGCAGCGAATGAGGGCCTCGTCCTTGCGTCTGCGCGCCGGCGGCGCGCGGCGGCCCGTCGCAGCGGCGGCCACGCCGATACGTCGATGGCCGAAGCGCAGCGTCGAGCGCACCGCCGTGCGCCGGCAACTGCTGACGGCCTGGCCGGCACAGCCGGCGCGGGCGATGCGTGCCGCCGTCAGCCCGACGCCGCCGCGTCGGCGGCATGCGTTGCGCCGGAGGCCGCGTCCTTCGGCTGCGCATCCGGCGTGACGGTCACGCTGGACGGGGCAACGGCGTGCTGGATCGTCGGCACGACCATCGTCGGAAAGAGGGCCGCGAGCGCGACCCATACGATTACGCCGAATACCATGGCTGTCTCCCGAGTGTCGAGCGAAGCGCACGCGCACTCGTACGCACGAAACGCGCGCGTGCGGTATGCCCCCACTCTATGGCGCACGTTTGCGCAGGAGATTGATCGATCTCAAGCTTGCCTGCGTCAGATGATTGCAAGCGACCGGTCACAGCGCGCACCATGGCTGTCGGATGTCCGTCGAGTCGACACCGGAGCCGGTGATGGCATGCAACGATGAAGACGAGCGGGAGCTGCGTCATGTCGCGGCGATGATCGACGAGCTGTGCCGCGTCGACTTTCGTGAGCGCACGACGACGGCCGTGATGCGTCCCGCGTACTGGCGCGCGCGACTCGATGCGATTCGCGCGCGGCTGCATGCGGGCGGACGGGCGGCGACGCTGACCCGGACGCTGGTCGAGCGCCTCGACGAGCTGGAGCGGCGTCAATGGCGCGACGGCGCATCCCGTCACGGCAAACGTTAGCGCGCCACGACGCATCGATACGGACAGCGAAGCGCGCGCATTGGTCATATCGAATGCGGGATGCGGCGCGCATCGCGACAAGCACATCGCCGGCCAGAGCGGGGTTGTGGAAACCACTCACTGGCTCGCGGAAATCATTCACGTCACACTGCGCAGCACGGTTCGCGCCGGTTCTTTCGTGCCAGAAGGTGCGGCGCGCCATTCGTCCCGAGGAGCTCGCCACGATGCTGACCCCGCACGAATTTTCCACGCTGCTGCTGGTCGCGAACGCACCGCAGCATGTCGATTGTTTCAGCGCCGACTTCGACGCGCTCGTCGCGCAGGCGTATGTCGAACTGGTGTCCGACGCGCCCGGCGAAGCGCCGCATCCGGCCCTGACGCCGCAGGGCTGCGGCGTGCTGGCGCGCATCGGCGTCGACACGTCCCGCAATGCATCACCGCTCGCGCAGGGCGCCGACCGCGAAGTGCGGCGGCTCGCCGCGCGCAGTGCAGCACGGCAGTGCGAAACGTTTTCGCGTCGGTCCCCGGTTTTTGCGAGCGAATCCCGGTTCGTGTGAGACCGCCTGGTGTGAGGACGATCAACACACGTCCGCGCGTTGGGTTTATGCTCCGTCGAATGCGTCGGGCCGCATGCCGCGGCGGGCGCTGAACCGGACGGACGGCACGCAGCGTGGCGATGCCGCCGCGCCCGGTGTCGCGCCGGCCGTCATGGTCGGCGAAACCCGCACAAGGAGAACGACGATGGCGCTGGACGAACGGCAATTGCAGACGCTGCATCGACGGCTGGATGAGTCCGAGCAGACGTTGCGCGCGGAGATCCGTGCGAGCGAGCATCAGCGCGCATCGGAATCGTATGCGGATCTGGCCGGCGCCGCGCCGGACGAAGGTGACGAGGCGAACGCCGATCTGTTCGTCGACGTCGACCATGCGCTGATGGGCATGAAGCTCGCGGAGTTGCGCGCGGTCGGGCGTGCGTTGCAGCGGATCCGCGACGGCAGCTACGGCGACTGTGCGGACTGCGATATGCCCGTCGACTACGAACGCCTGCTTGCGCGGCCGACGGCCGAACGCTGCGCGCACTGCCAGCAACTGCACGAACGGCGCTACGGCACCCAGCCGCGTGCGTCGCTCTGACGCCGCGCATCGTTTTTCACGCATCCCTCGCACGCGTCGGCGCCACCGCCTGATCCCGCGCGCCGCACGCGCACGCCGCACGGATTGATCCTGCGCAACGCAGCGGCACGGCTGCGATCCATACTGACCGCGTCGTGCCGGGCGCCGCGCGGACGATCGTCACGCCGCTGGCCGGCGGGCGCCGCCGCCCGCGTTCCGGCACGACCTGTGCATGCCGGCGTGCCGGGGCAGGCGCGAGCACGGGCGGCGCCGTCGGCGTAGGATGGGATCGGGCGTCCGGCGCGTGTCGTTCACGTGACGCACCGCACCGGGCGGGCAGGCACTCGCGCATCGCGCGCGGCGCCATCCACGTGGAAGGGAGCCACGCCGATCATGACGATCCACAATGCCGAGTGCGCGGCGGTGTTCGCCGAGATCGCCGACATGCTCGAGATCCAGGGCGCCAACCCGTTTCGGGTGCGCGCCTATCGCAACGCCGCACGCACGATCGCCGACTACGGCCGCGACATTCCGACGATGATCGCGAACGGCGACGACCTCGGCCGCATCCCGTCGATCGGCGTCGATCTCGCATCGAAGCTGCGCGAGATCGCGGCGACCGGCACCTGCGAGCTGCAGCAAACCTTGCGCCACGCGCTGCCGGCCGCGATCGTCGGGCTGCTCGACGTGCAGGGGCTCGGCGCGAAACGCGTGAAGGCGCTGCACGACGCGCTGCACGTCGATACGCTCGAGCAACTGAAGGCCGCGGCGAAGGAAGGGCGCGTGCGCGAACTGCCGGGCTTCGGCGCGAAGACCGAAGCGCATCTGCTCGACGCGCTCGACGCGCGCCTGCAGCACGCGCAGCAGCGCTTCCTGCTGCCGTTCGCCGAGCAATGCCTCGCGCCGCTGCTCGAGTGCCTGCGCGCGGTGCCGGGCGCAGGCGACACGGTGCCGGCCGGCAGCTTCCGGCGCCGGCGCGAGACCGTCGGCGATCTCGACATTCTCGTCACCGCGCGCGATCCGGCCGCCATAACGGACGCGTTCGTCGGCTACGGCGAAGTCGCACGCGTGCTCGCGCGCGGCGCAACGCGTTCGAGCGTCGTGCTGAAGAGCGGCATCCAGGTCGACCTGCGCGTCGTCGACGCGGACGCGTTCGGCGCCGCGCTCGTCTACTTCACCGGATCGAAGGCGCACAACATCGTGCTGCGCCGCCTCGCGCAGGCGGGCGGCCTGAAGATCAACGAATACGGCGTGTTCCGCGGCGACGAGCGGATCGCGGGCGCGACCGAAGCATCGGTCTACGAATCGATCGGCCTGCACTGGATACCGCCCGAGCTGCGCGAGGATCACGGCGAGATCGACGCATCGCGCGCCGGCCGCCTGCCCGCACTGGTCGAACGCAAGCACCTGCGCGGCGATCTGCATGCGCACACCGACGCGTCGGACGGCCATGACGGGCTGCGCGCGATGGCGCAGGCGGCGCGCGCACGCGGGCTCGCGTATCTGGCGATCACCGACCCCGTGCGGCAGCCCGGCGCGGCGCGCGGGGTCGACCGCGAGCGCCTCGCACGGCAGATCGACGAGATCGACCGGCTGAACGCGTCGTTCGACGATTTCGTGCTGCTGAAGGGCGTCGAGGCTGAGATTCTCGAAGACGGCAGCCTCGGCGTACCGGACGATATGCTCGGCCGGCTCGATCTCGTCGTCGGTGCGATGTACGACGGGCTCGACTTGCCGCGCGCCGCGCAGACCGAGCGCGTGCTGCGCGCGATGGACCATCCGCACTTCACGATCCTCGCGCATCCGACCGGCCGCGTGCTCGGCGAGAACGATGGATGCGACCTCGACCTGCCACGCGTGATCGAGCATGCGCATGCGCGCGGCTGCTTCCTGGAGCTCGATGCGCAGCCGCAGCGGCTCGACCTCGCGGACATCTGGTGCCGCGAGGCCGCGCAGGCCGGCGTGCTGGTGTCGATCGGCTCGGACGCGCGCAGCGCGCACGCGCTCGACGATCTCGGGCTGGGCGTCGACCAGGCGCGCCGCGGCTGGCTGACGCGCCCGGACGTGCTGAACACGCGCACGCTCGCGCAACTGCGGCCGCTGCTCGCGCGCACGATGGGCGGTGCGGGCAGCGGTGCGGGCAGCGGGGCGGGCAGCGGGGCGGGCAGCCGCGCCCGCGCGAAGGGGGCGTGATGCCCGGCGAAGCCTCCGGCGGCGAGGTGCTGCTGACCGACCTGTGCGAGCTGACGATGCTGCAGGCGTATTTCGACGCCGCGATGAACGACGTCGCGAGCTTCGAATTCTTCGTGCGCGCGTTGCCGCCGCAGCGCAACTTCCTGATGGCGGCGGGGCTCGCGTCCGTGCTCGATTACCTGGAGCAGGTGCGTTTCACCGCCGACGATCTCGCCTGTCTCACCCGCACCGGCCGTTTCCGCGCGGAATTCCTCGCGTCGCTCGCGGGCTGGCGGTTTACGGGCACGGTGCATGCGATGCCCGAAGGCACCGTGTGCTTCGCGGACGAACCGCTGCTGCGCATCACCGCGCCGCTGCGCGAGGCGCAGCTCGTCGAGAGCCGCGTGATGAACCTGCTGCATTACGCGACGCTCGTGGCCAGCAAGGCCGCGCGCTCGGTGCTGGCGGCGCCGGGGCATTTGCTCGTCGATTTCGGCCTGCGCCGCGCGCACGGCGCGGAGGCCGGCCTGCTGTCGGCGCGCGCGAGCTACCTCGCCGGCTTCTCCGGCACGGCGACGGTGCTGGCGGGCGTGCGATACGGCATTCCGACGTTCGGCACGATGGCGCATTCGTATGTGCAGGCGCATGGCGACGAGGCGCGCGCGTTCGCGCATTTCGCGCGCTCGCAGCCCGACAACGCGGTGCTGCTGATCGATACGTACGATGTCGAGCGGGCCGCGCAGACGGTCGTCGACACGGCGCGCGCGCTCGCGCCGGAAGGCATCGCGATCAAGGGCGTGCGGGTCGACAGCGGCGAGCTCGTCGCGCATGCGCGGCGCGTGCGCGAGATCCTCGACCTTGGCGGCCTCGCGAACGTGACGATCTTCGTGAGCGGCAATCTCGACGAATACGGGCTGCGGGACATGCTGGCGCAGGACGCGCCGATCGACGGCTTCGGCATCGGCACGCGGATGAACACGTCGGCGGACGCGCCGTCGCTCGACTGCGCGTACAAGCTCGTCGAATACGCGGGCGTGCCGCGCCGCAAGCGTTCGGAAGGCAAGGCGACGTGGCCGGGCCGCAAGCAGGTGTTCCGGCGCCTGGGCGGGGACGGGCAGATCGCCGCCGACTGTATCGCGCTGGACGGCGAAACGCAGCCGGGCATCGCGCTGCTCGCGCCGGCGATGATCGACGGCGCGCGGCTGCCGCTGCCGTCGCTCGACGCAAGCCGCGCGTATGCGGCACGGCAGCTCGCGATGCTGCCCGAGCGCACGCGCGCGCTGACGATGGCGGAGCCGGTGGCCGTCGAGATTTCCGCCGCGCTGGCCGGGCTCGTCGCGCAGATGGACGAGCGGGCCGTGTGACGGGGCGGCGGGGCCGGCCGCCGTCGATCACAGGCGCCCGGCCGCTCGCGCGTCAGGCGAGCATGTCCTCGGCGGGCACGTAAGGCAGCCCGAGCGCGCGCGCGACCGCTTCGTAGGTGATGTGTCCGTCGCACACGTTCAGGCCGGCGCGCAGGTGCGCGTCGTCGCTCATCGCGCGTTTCCAGCCCTTGTCCGCCAAAGCGATCGCATGGCCGATCGTCGCGTTGTTGAGCGCGAACGTCGACGTGCGCGCGACCGCGCCGGGCATGTTCGCGACGCAATAGTGGACGACGCCGTCGACCACGTAGGTCGGGTCCGCGTGCGTCGTCGCGTGCGAGGTCTCGAAGCAGCCGCCCTGGTCGATCGCGACGTCGACCACGACTGCGCCGCCGCGCATCGCCGCGATCATGTCGCGCGTGACGAGCCGCGGCGCCGACGCGCCCGGCACGAGCACCGCGCCGATCACGACGTCGGCGTCGTGCACGGCTTCCTCGATCGTCTGCGCGTTCGAGCAGACCGTCCCGATCCGGTTGCCGAAGATCAGGTCGAGCTGCCGCAGGCGCCCGACGTTGTTGTCGAGCACCGTGACCCGCGCGCCCATGCCGACCGCTATCTGCAGCGCGCCGGTGCCGACGACGCCCGCGCCGAGCACGACCACGTGCGCGGCCGGCACGCCGGGCACGCCTGCCATCAGCAGGCCCCGCCCGCCGCGCGGGCTTTCGAGGTGCGTGGCCGCGACCTGGATCGACATGCGCCCGGCGACCTCGCTCATCGGCGCGAGCAGCGGCAGGCCGCCGCCGGGGCCGGTCACCGTTTCGTATGCGATGCATACCGCGCCGGACTTGACGAGCGCCGCCGCCTGTTCCGGATCGGGCGCGAGATGCAGGTACGTGTAGAGGATCTGGCCGCGCCGCAGCATCGCGCATTCGGCGGGCTGCGGCTCCTTGACCTTGATGATCATGTCGGCCCGCGCGAACACGTCGGCCGCGTCGTCGCTCAGTGACGCGCCGGCCGCCACGTAGGCGTCGTCGTGCAGCCCGATCGCGGCGCCCGCGTTGCGCTGCACCAGGACCTGGTGACCGTGGCGGGTCAGCTCGCGCGTGCCGGCCGGCGTGAGCCCGACGCGGTATTCATGGTTCTTGATCTCCTTCGGCACACCGATCAGCATGGGTCACCTCCACGGGCCTTCGTTATATGTGTGCTGCGGCAGCGCGCGCCGCGCGTGCATCGCGATGCGCCGCGGCCATCGCGTCACGCGGTTTTCGCGACCGGATCCACCTGCTCGTCCCGCTCCGCCGATTCGTGCAGCGTTTGCGCGGGCTGGATGCCGCCGCCGAACCACGGCACGTCCGCCGACAGCGCCGCGGTATAGCGCGTCCAGCCGCGCGGGTTGCCGGCGAACAGCTTTGCGCAGATCGGCGCGGCGAGCGCGTCGCGGTCGAGTTCCGCGTCGAGCAGCTGCTGTGGCCACAGGCAGAATGCGTGCAGCACGGCGCTCGCGAATTCGCGTACGGTCATGTGGTCGAACACGTGTTCGAGCAGCGGCAGGTCGGCCAGCATCGGCCGGGTCGCGATCAGCGCGCCGATGGTGGCGTCGTCGCGCTCGCTTTCGAGCAGGCAGCTAAGGGTGCGCATCACGCTGCCGAGATGCAGCAGCAGCGCGCGGCGTTCGAATGCTTCGTTCATGAACGGATCCTCCGGCAGGGAGGTGTGAGCGGTGCGCGTTCAAGCCTCGACTGCAGTCCTGGAATAAAAGGGTAGTAGTGCGCGGATGGAAGTCAAGCGGCGGGTGTCGCGGTGCGCAGGCCGGCGCAATGCGACCGGGCGTCTCAGTGCGGACGGCGGGCGAATTCGGTATCGTCTTGTGCGGCGCGGCGTGCCCGCCGCGTTCCGGAGCCGGGGCCGGCCTGTCCACTCAATAACAAGGAGTCGAACGAACCATGACCGCTGCCTATTTCAGCGTGCCGACGCTGGGCATGCTGGCCCTTGTCCATGTTTACTGGGCGTGCGGCGGCCGCCTGGGCAAACGCGCGGCGATTCCGGAGCTCGACGGCGAGCCGGTGCTGCGGCCATCCAGGGCCGGCACGTTCGCGGTCGCGGTGGCGCTTGCCGCCAGCGCATGCGTGGTGGCCGCACAGGCCGGCTGGCTGCCGCTCGTGCATTCGAGCGTGGTCGCTGCGGGCACCATCGTGCTCGCCCTGATCTTCGCGGTGCGGGCGGTCGGCGATTTCCGCTACGTCGGTTTCTTCAAGCGGATTCGCGGCTCGCGATTCGCGCGGCTCGACACGCTGTGCTATTCGCCGCTGTGCGCGGCGTTGTCGCTATCCATCGCATCGATGCTCTGGGCGCGTTGAGCGGGGTGCTGCGGTGCGGTGGCGGTGTCCTCGTTTCAGCCGGCGGGTGCGTCGAGCAGCGACAGGAATTCGGCGGGGACGGCATCGGTGAGCCATACGCCGTTCTCGGCCATAAAGAAGCGGAAGCCGCGCTCGTGCATGTGCCGCGCGCGGATCGCGAGCACCACCGGCTTGCCGTAGCGCTTGCCGACTGAAATCGCCGTGCTCATGTCCTGCGACAGATGCACGTGATGGCGCGTGCCGGCCTTCAGCCCCTGTGCGCGGATCGAGTCGAGAAAGCGCGTCGCGGTGCCGTGATAGAGCACGTCGGGCGGTTGCCGCTCCGGATATTGCCGCCGCACGGCGGGCGTCGAATGGCCTTGCACCGCGCGGATGCGCCGGCCGTCGTCGGAAAGGGCGAAGCGCTTCTTGTCGTTGGTGGCGACCACGGCCTCGATCGTGGCCCGGTCGAGCTGGCGCCCGTGGCGGGCGGCGCCGGCGACGAGCGCGTCGATATCGGCCCAGCCTTCCGGGTCGAGCTGCAGGCCGATCGCCTGCGGTTTATGGCGGAGCAGGTAGCTCAGGTATTTGCTGGTGTCGTCCAGCGTTTTCTTATGGGTATGCATATCGGGGCGTGAGCGTACCAGCTTTTGGTCGCAGGCACACGATTTCCCTGATCGTTGCGCGCGCCGCGCATGGATTCCTGGATTGTTGCGATTTTCGACTCAGTGAATTGCGGCAAAATGCCTCGAAATGGAACCGGTTCCATTTATAATTCGCCGGATCGTCGATCCGGGCCGCCGAGAAGGCCGGGCCGGGCATACCTTTCTTGCTGTCAGCGGGAGCGGTGACTAAGTTGATAAAGCCCGTGGCGACAAAGGGCGGATTCGGGCCGACCGGCACGCATTCATCAGATGAAAAGACCCGCAAGAGGTCGATACGCTTTGGACTCCGAGAGATCGGGCGCGAAAGCGGTTGTATGACGGTGCAGGCTGCGCGCGTTGCGCAAGGTCGCGGTCTGCATCTTGTTTGTTAGTAAAGCGAAAGTAATAGGCGGCCGGGCGCATTGCGACCCGGCCGACGCGTGCCGCGCCCGGCGCATGCCGCCTGCGCGCGTTCGAAGCGCTGTCCCCAACGATCATCACCCGACCATGTCCACGCCACCCGACAAACCCAATTCGCGCCGTCATTTCCTGCGCTCGTCGGTCGCGCTCGTGCCGATCGCGTCGCTCGCCGGCTGCGACCTGCGCCCGTCGTCGACGCCCGCGACGACGGCCGGCAACGCGCCCGCCGAATCGGCCGACGCCGCGCGCGCGCCCTACAAGCCGACCTTCTTCGACGGCAAGGAGTGGGCGTTCGTCCAGGCGGCCGTCGATCGCCTGATTCCCGCCGATGCCGAAGGCCCCGGTGCGCTCGACGCCGGCGTGCCCGAGTTCATCGACCGCCAGATGGAGACGCCTTATGCGCACGGCGCGCTGTGGTACATGCAGGGGCCGTTCCAGCAGGGCGTGCCGGAGCTCGGCTACCAGCTGAAGCTCGTGCCGCGCGACATATACCGGCTCGGCATCGCGGCCGTCGACCGGTTCTGCACGAAAGCGCACGGCAAGGCATTCGCGGATCTCGATGCGGCCGCGCGCGACGCGGTGCTCGGCGCGCTCGAGAAGGGCAGCGCGCCGATCGACGACGTGCCGCCGGCCGTGTTCTTCGGCCAGCTGCTGCAGAACACGCGCGAAGGGTATTTCTGCGATCCGGTCCACGGCGGCAATCGCGGGATGGCGGCATGGAAGATGATCGGGTTTCCCGGCGCGCGCGCGGACTTCATGGATTTCGTCAACCAGAACGGCAAGCCGTATCCGTACGGGCCGGTCTCGATCAACGGGGAGCGTAGCTGATGGCCGCTGAGAAAAAGCCGCACGTCGATGCGGTCATCGTCGGCTTCGGCTGGACCGGCGCGATTCTCGCGAAGGAACTGACCGAAGCGGGCCTGAAGGTGGTCGCGCTCGAGCGCGGCGAATATCGCGAC
This sequence comes from Burkholderia stagnalis, assembly GCF_039848545.1. Lineage (NCBI taxonomy): Bacteria > Pseudomonadati > Pseudomonadota > Betaproteobacteria > Burkholderiales > Burkholderiaceae > Burkholderia > Burkholderia stagnalis. The sequence continues at coordinate 1,503,242 of NZ_CP156686.1, read as the reverse complement.
ACGTATCCGGACGGCGCGTATCCGAACACGATCGACGAGCTGACCTACAACATCCGCAAGAAGCTGTTCCTCGACCTGTCGAAGACCACCGTGTCGATCCGCCACGGCGTGCAGGACACGGCGCTGCCGTACCGCCAGCTCGCGGCGTTCCTGCCGGGCGAGGGCGTCGGCGGCGCGGGGCTGCACTGGTCGGGCGTGCATTTCCGCATCGCGCCGGAAGAGCTGCGGCTGCGCAGCCACTACGAGGAGCGCTACGGCAGGAAGTTCATCCCCGAAGGGATGACGATCCAGGACACGGGCGTCACGTACGACGAGCTCGAACCGCACTTCGACTTCGCCGAGAAGGTGTTCGGCACGTCGGGGCAGGCGTACAAGGTCAACGGCAAGGTGGTCGGCGACGGCAACGTGTTCGACGCGCATCGCAGCGACCATTTCCCGCTGCCCGCGCAGCTCAACACGTATTCGGCGCAGCGCTTCTTCGATGCGGCGAAATCGCTCGGCCTGCATCCGTACCGGCTGCCGTCCGCGAATACGTCCGGGCCGTACACGAACCCGTACGGCGTGCAGATGGGCCCGTGCAACTTCTGCGGCTACTGCAGCGGCTACGCGTGCTACATGTACTCGAAGGCGTCGCCGAACCTGAACATCCTGCCTGCGCTGAAGCAGGCACCGAACTTCGAGCTGCGCTCGAAATGCCACGTGCTGCGCGTCGATCTCGACGACACCAAGAAGCGCGCGACGGGCGTCACCTACGTCGATCCGGCCGGCCGCGAAGTGCACCAGCCGGCCGATCTCGTGATCCTTGCGGCGTTCCAGTACCACAACGTGCACCTGCTGCTGCTGTCGGGCATCGGCAAGCCGTACGACCCGATCTCCGGCGAAGGCGTGGTGGGCCGCAATTTCGCGTACCAGAACCTGTCGACGATCAAGGCGTTCTTCGACAAGGACACCTACACGAACCCGTTCATCGGCGCGGGCGGCAACGGCGTCGCGGTCGACGATTTCAACGCGGACAACTTCGACCACGGCCCGCTCGGCTTCGTCGGCGGCTCGCCGCTGTGGGTGAACCAGGCCGGCGTGAAGCCGATCAGCGGCATCGCGACACCGCCCGGCACGCCGCAGTGGGGCTCGGCGTGGAAGAAGGCGGTCAAGGACAACTACGCGCACACGATCTCGATGGACGCGCACGGCACCAACATGTCGTACCACGACGTGTACCTCGATCTCGATCCGACCTATCGCGATTCGTACGGCCAGCCGCTGCTGCGGATGACGTTCGACTGGAAGGACAACGACATCAGGATGGCGCAGTACGTCACCGGCCGGATGAAGAAGATCGCCGAGGCGATGGGGCCGAAGGCGATCGGCGTGTCGACGCGCGAGTTCGGCAAGCACTTCGATTCGCGCCAGTACCAGACGACCCACCTCGTCGGCGGCGCGGTGATGGGCACCGATCCGAAGACGAGCGTGCTCAACCGCTACCTGCAAAGCTGGGACGTGCACAACGTGTTCGTGATGGGTGCGTCGGCGCTGCCGCAGGGCATCGGCTACAACCCGACCGGGATCATCGCGGCGCTGGCCTACTGGTCGGCGCGGGCGATCCGCGAGCAATACCTGAAAAACCCCGCTCCGCTGGTGACCGTATGAAGCGCACGACACGAGACAACGCCGCGCGCCGCACGGCGCGCGTACTGGCGGCCGGTGCGGCCTGGCTGGCGTTCGGGCTGGCGAGCGGCGCGGCCATCGCGCAGCCGGCAGCCGCGCCCGTGGCGGGCGCATCCGCTTCGGCTGCACCCGCACCCGCACCCGCACCCGCACCCGCACCCGCACCCGCACCCGCACCCGCACCCGCACCCGCTTCGACAACGTCTGCCGCCCCGCAATCCGCGGACGCGCTCGTCGCGCGCGGCGCGTATCTCGCCCGCGCGGGCGACTGCGTCGCGTGCCACACCGCGAGCGGCGGCAAGCCGTTTGCCGGCGGGCTGAAGTTCGACACGCCGATCGGCGCGATCTACTCGACCAACATCACGCCCGACCCGAAGACGGGCCTCGGCGGCTGGACGCTCGGGGAATTCGACCGCGCGCTGCGCGCGGGCGTGCGCAAGAACGGCGACACGCTGTACCCGGCGATGCCGTTCCCGTCGTACGCGCGCCTCACCGGCGACGACGTGAAGGCGCTCTACGCGTACTTCATGCACGGCGTCGCGCCGGTTCAGCAGGAGAACCGCCCGGTCGACATCGTGTGGCCGCTGTCGATGCGCTGGCCGCTCGGCTTCTGGCGCAAGCTGTTCGCGCCGACGCCGAAGCCGTTCGATGCCGCGCCGTACCCCGATCCGGTGCTCGCGCGCGGCGCATACCTCGTGCAGGGGCTCGGCCACTGCGGCGCGTGCCATACGCCGCGCGCGCCGACGATGCAGGAGCGCGGGCTGACCGACGCGGACGGCCCCGACTTCCTGGCCGGCGGCGCGGCGATCGACGGCTGGGTGCCGACGAGCTTGCGCGGCGAGCCGCGCACCGGGTTCGGCGCGTGGACGGAAGCGGAAATCGTGCAGTTCCTGAAGACCGGCCGCACGGCGCGCACCGCCGCGTTCGGCGGGATGACGGACGTGGTCGGCCACAGCATGCAGCACCTGACCGACGACGACCTCACGGCGATCGCGCGCTACCTGAAGACGCTGCCGCCGAAGGTGCAGGGCGAGACGCCGTACGCGTACGACGCGGCGGCCGCGAAGGCGCTGCAGGCCGGCGACGCGAGCAAGCCGGGTGCGGCGGTGTACCGCGACAACTGCATGGCCTGCCACCGCAGCGACGGCCGCGGCTACACGCGCGTGTTCCCGGCGCTCGGCGGCAACCCGGTCGTGCAGGGCGACGATCCGACCTCGGTGATCCACGTCGTGCTGGCGGGCAGCGCGCTGAAGGGCACGCACACCGCGCCGTCGACCTTCACGATGCCGCCGTTCGGCTGGCGTCTGTCGGACCAGGAGGTCGCGGACGTCGCGAACTTCGTGCGCACGAGCTGGGGCAATACGGGCTCGCCCGTCACCGCCGCGCAGGTCGCGAAGGTGCGCAAGGCGACGCCGGGCACGCGCCCCGAGCCGCCGCCGGGCGCGCGCTATCCGCAGGCGGCCCGCTGACCGGGGCAAGGCGACCGGGGCAAGGCGACCGGGTCTAGGCAACCGGGCCTAGGCGACCAGGCCTCGGCGACCAGGCCTAGGCAACTGGGCCCAGGCAACCGGGCCCAGGCAACCGGGCCCAGGCAACCGGGCCCAGGCAACCGGGCCCAGGCAACCGGCCGCGGCGCGCGCCGCGGCCGTCGCCGGAATCTCGCCGAATCCCCGCGCATTTCGTCCCCAAACCCACCGCATTGGCCCGCATCGCGCCGCCGCCCGTGAATTTTTCGCGGCGGCGCGCCATTTCTCCCGCCTCATCCCTTATCCTTGAACCTTACTAAACGGTTACACAGACAAGGGAGGGGGGATGCCACATGACGTCAGCCTGATTGCTTTGCTCGCGGCCGGTTTCGGTCTCGCGATGATCTTCGGTTATCTCGCGTCGCTGCTGAAGATGCCGCCGCTGGTCGGCTATTTGCTCGCCGGGGTCGTGATCGGCCCCGGTACGCCCGGCTTCGTCGGCGATCTGTCGCTCGCGCAGCAGCTCGCCGAGGTCGGCGTGATGCTGCTGATGTTCGGGGTCGGGCTGCATTTCTCGCTCGGCGACCTGCTCGCGGTGCGCAAGATCGCGCTGCCCGGCGCGATCGTGCAGATCACGGTGGCGACGCTGCTCGGCGGCGGGCTCGCGCTCGCCTGGGACTGGAGCATCGGCGCGGCGCTCGTGTTCGGGCTCGCGCTGTCGGTCGCGAGCACCGTCGTGCTGTTGCGCGCACTCGAGGGGCGCGGGCTCGTCGAATCGGTGAACGGGCGCATCGCGGTCGGCTGGCTCGTCGTCGAGGATCTCGTGATGGTGCTCGTGCTGGTGCTGCTGCCGCCCGTCGCGGGGCTGCTCGGCGGCACGCCGCCCGGCGGCGCGCACGCGGCCGGCGGCAGCCTGTGGGGCACGCTCGGCGTCACGATGCTGAAGGTGGCCGCGTTCATCGCGCTGATGCTCGTGGTCGGCAAGCGGGTGTTTCCGCGCATTCTGTGGCTCGTGGCCCGCACCGGCTCGCGCGAGCTGTTCACGCTGTGCATGATCGCGGCGGCGGTCGGCATCGCGTTCGGCGCGGCGAAGCTGTTCGACGTGTCGTTCGCGCTCGGCGCGTTCTTCGCCGGGATGATGATGCGCGAATCCGAATTCAGCCGGCGCGCGGCCGACGAGACGCTGCCGCTGCGCGACGCGTTCTCCGTGCTGTTCTTCATCTCGGTCGGCATGCTGTTCGACCCGAAGGTGCTGCTCGACGAGCCGCTGCACGTGATCGAGGTCGCGGCGATCGTGCTGGTCGGCAAGACGCTCGCGGCGGTCGCGCTCGTGCTTGCGTTCCGCTATCCGCTCAATACGGCGCTGATCGTCGGCGCGGGCCTCGCGCAGATCGGCGAGTTCTCGTTCATCCTCGCCGGGCTCGGCCATTCGCTCGGGCTGCTGTCGCCGGAAGGGCAGAACCTGATTCTCGCAGTCGCGCTGATCTCGATCGCGCTGAATTCGCTCGCGTTCGCGATGATCGATCCGGCGCTCGCGTGGATCCGCAAGCATTCGGCGTTCGCGCGGCGGCTCGACGCGCGCGACGATCCGCTCGCCGCGCTGCCGATGTCCACGCCGCAGACCCACCTGACCGGGCAGGTCGTGATCGTCGGCTACGGCAAGGTCGGCGCGCGGATCGCGCAGGCGCTCGACGAGCGCCGGATTGCGTACGTGGTGGTCGAGCAGAACCGCGAGATCGTCGAGAAGCTGCGCGAAGACGGCGTCGCGGCGGTGTCCGGCGATGCGGTCGAGCCGATCGTGCTCGTGCAGGCGCACATCGCGCGCGCGGGGATGCTCGTCGTCACGCTGCCGGACGTGTTCGACGTGCGGCAGATCGTCGAGATCTCGCGCACGCTGAACCCGTCGCTGGAGGTCGCGCTGTGCACGAACAGCGGCGACGAGGCCGCGCTGCTCGCGAGCGAGGGCGTCGGCACGGTGTTCATGGGCGAGACGGAGCTGGCGCGCGGGATGACCGACCACGTGCTCGCGCGGATGACGATGCCGGCCGCGCCCGCCCACGCGCATTGACGAACGGCGCCGGCGCACGCGTGTCGACACGCGCGCCGGGCCGTCCTCTCAGTAGAACGTCTCGAGCGTCAGGAAGCGTCGGAGGGCGGGGGCAACGGTCACGCGCGCGGCGCGGCCGAGGCCGGCGCCTGCGCGCTGGCCTTCGGCGGCGCGAGCTTGTCCGGCTCGACGGGCGTGTCCGGCGGCACGCCGAGCAATTGCAGCGAGCCGCTCGTGACCGACGAGAACACCGGCCCGGCGACCGTGCCGCCGTAGTAGCCCTGGCCGCGCGGCTCGTCGATCATCACCGCGACGATCAGGCGCGGGTTGCTCATCGGCGCCATGCCGGCGAACAGCGCGCGGTACTTGCCTTTCGCATAGGTCGCGCCGACCTGCTTGCGGGCCGTGCCGGTCTTGCCGCCGATCCGGTAGCCGTCGACGCGCGCGCGGCGGCCGGTGCCGCCTTCGCCGACCGCCATCTCGAGCATCGAGCGGATCGCCGCCGCCGTCTGCGGCGACGTCACGCGATGGCCGCGATGCGCGTCGAGCGTCTGCTTGTCGTTGCCGTTCTTCAGCAGCGACACGGGGTGCAGCGTGCCGTCGCCCGCGTAGGCGGTGTACATCTGCGCGATCTGCAGCAGCGACATCGACAGCCCGTAGCCGTACGCCATCGTCGCCTGCTCGATCGGCCGCCAGCGTTTATGGGGCCGCAGCCGGCCCGACGCCACGCCGGGGAACGTCAGTTCCGGCGCGCGGCCGATCCCGTATTCCTGGTATTTGTTCCAGATCGTCTCGGCCGGCAGGTTCAGCGCGAGCTTCGCGAGCGCGACGTTGCTCGACTTCTGCAGTGCCTGCGCGACGGTCAGCGAGCCGTGGTTGGAGGTGTCGTGGATCACCGCCGGCCCGATTTTGTAGGTACCGGGGCCCGTGTTGATGATCGTGTTCGGCGTCACCTTGCGCTCGTCGATCGACAGCGCGACGACGAGCGGCTTGATCGTCGAGCCGGGTTCGAACGTGTCGATCACCGCGCGGTTGCGCAATTGCTGGCCGGTGAGGCGCGCGCGGTCGTTCGGGTCGAAGGTCGGGTAATTGGCGAGCGCGAGGATTTCGCCGTTCTGCGCGTCGAGCACGACGACGCTGCCGGCCTGCGCGTTGTTCGCGACCACCGCCTGCTTGAGCTGGCTGAACGCGAGCTGCTGGATGCGCCGGTCGATCGTCAGCTCGATCGTCGCGCCGTGCTGCGCCGGCACGAGCGGGCGCGTATCCGACACGATGCGGCCGAGCCGGTCGCGGATCACCTCGCGCTGTCCGGCGGTGCCCGACAGCGGCGCGTTGGCGGCCAGCTCGACGCCTTCCTGGCCCTTGTCCTCGACGTTCGTGAAGCCGACCACGTGCGCGGCCGATTCGCCTTCCGGGTAGAAGCGTTTCGAATCGGCGATCTGCGTGATGCCGCCGATCTCGAGCTTGTCGAGGCGGCTCGCGGTGTCGGCGTCGATCTGGCGCTTGAGCAGCACGAAGGTGCGGTCGTGGCCGAGGCGGCGCTTCACCTCGGCGAGCGGCATGTCGAGCAGCTTGGAGATTTGCGGATAGTCGGCTTCGGCGACCTGCTTCGGGTTCGCCCAGATTTCGTAGGTCGACAGGCTCACGGCGAGCATCGCGCCGTTGCGATCGACGATGCTGCCGCGCATCGCGTCGAGCTCGATCGTGCGCTGGTAGCGCTTCTGGCCTTGGCCGACGTAGAAGTCCTGGTTGGCGACCTGCACCCAGAACGCGCGGGCGATCAACGCGGCGAACGCGAGGAACACGATGATCACGATCAGCTTCGAGCGCCACATCGGCAGGCGCGACGCGAGCATGGGGTGCTTCGTTGCCGCGGCGTACGGATCGGCGGGATGGGTCTTGTTTTTCACGCTCATGCGAGGGCAGGATCGGGCCGCGACGCGGCGGCGGGGCAGTCTGAATAATGCGATTGTAATAAATGAGTAATCGCAGTGTGGGGAAAGTGTGTGAGCAATCGCAAAACCGGGCCGGATCGGAGGCGGAAGCAGGCGCACGGGGGCGCCCGATGGTCGGCCGGAAGAGGTGAGGACAGGAAGCAGGAGGGCGGTCCGGCGACAGGCGATGCGTGCACCGGAATGCAGCAAAACCGGCGAATTAACCCGGCCCTGATTAATTCATGAAATCGAAAATTAAAAACGCCCCGGCGGGGGCGTCCAAAATCGCGGAACGGAAAAACGAATTCGATAAAACTGGAATAAACCCGAAAACCGCAGACAATACACGTCAAAAATACCTATCGATCGACGGAAATAAATTCCTTGTATTCCGGCTGGATCGTGCATGTGTCGACTTCCTGCAGGCGCCATGCACCTTTTGCGTGCTCGCCTGCGAGCTCGGCAGTGCCTTGTTCGCGCTGCTTCGCATCGAACGACAAACCCTGCAGCTTGCAGACGGCCTTGCCGCTGTCAGCCGCACAGAGCGCCATTGCGCCCTCGACGTCCTTGACCTTGCCCCAGGTCGGAAGATCGATACCTTGATGTGCCTCGCGAGACCAGAGCCCTTCGTCGGTGTCGACCCACAGCACGGCAAAAGACTGCCGGGCCGCTGATTCGCTGCCATTAATTCGAATGGTGAGGCGCATTAGATCGTCTCCTTGAGAAAATGAACATTCGACCGTACGACCTGATAAGTCTAGATTTCCTGCGCTGAAACGCAAGACGCAGCGCGCAATAAATAAACGCGGGGTGCATTCGCAATCCGCATGAAATGACGCCTGATGAAACAGGTTGCGCAATATGCACGCCGTGTGACGCCCGCTGCAGGCGGCGCAACGTCGGCGGCGGCCGGTTGCCCGTCGCGGCGGGGCAATTGCCGGGGCGCGGGGGCGCGTCGATGTGTCGCGCCGGCCGGCGGTCGCTGCTTCAGGGGGGCGGATCGGCTGCGGCGAAAGCGGGACAGCGGCCACCCGGGCGACACACTCCGACAAACGCATACAAATTCGCACACTTTCGCAAAACTTTCAGGACAGACGCGGCGCCGGTCCGGCCCCACACTGGCGCAGTCCCGATCCAGCGCCGCGGCGTCAGTCCGCGGCGGCGCCTGCATTCCCCTCGTGCCGACACCCCTTGCGGGCGGGCCCCGGATCGGGGCACCCCCCGGGCGCACTCCAGTCGCGACCTGTCAGACAGGTCCCATGCCCGGCGCCCATGCGCCCGACATCCCGCCGCCCGACGAATCTTGAAGGAGAGAAGTTCCGTGCTGAACTGGAAAACCGCCCTGTCGCTCAACTGGCGCACGAGCCTCGTATCGCCGTCCAGCGCGCCGGTGGCCGCGGCGAACGTCGGGCGGCTGGTGCTGACGGGCGCGACCGGTTTCATCGGCAGCACCGTGCTGACGGCGCTCGTCAACGCGGGGCTGCTCGAACGCGTGGTGTGCATCGTGCGCGCGCAGGATCGCGGTCACGCGGTCGAGCGGCTGCGCGAGGCGGCGCTGCGCGCGGGGCTCGCGCCATATTGGGCGTCGCGCCTGACCGACGCGAACGTGATCGTCGGCTCGCTCGGCGACGTCTGGCGCGGCGCCGACGCGGGCCGTCTCGCGCAGGCGACGCACGTGATCCACTGCGCGGGCCGTCCGTCAGTGGCGGACGGCGCGCACCTGCAGGCCGACCTCGACGCCTCGCTGCGCTTTGCCGAGGGGTTCGCGCAGGCCGCGCAGCTGCAGCGCTTCGCGTACGTCGGCACCGCGTTCGTGCGCGGCGGCCGGGGCGGCATCGTGCTGGAGGACGCGCAGGGCTGCGACGCGAGGGATTCGGGCGCGGCGCTGGCGGGCGCCGTGCTGGCGGCCGACTACCTGCATGCGAAGCGCGAGATGGAGGCGCGCCTGCGCGCGCTCGGGCTGCCGCTCGTGATCGTGCGTCCGTCGCACGTCGTCGGGCATACGGTGCTCGGCACGCGGCCGTGGCCGAATTCGTTCTGGATGTTCCGCCTCGTGCATGCGGCGCGCCGCTACACGGCGCGGCCGATGACGCGCATCGACATCGTGTCGGTCGACGACGTCGCGCGCGCGACGATGCTGCTGGCGGTCAAGCCGGCGCTCGCGCACGATGTCTACCATGTGTCCGCGGGCGTCGAGGCGCCGATGGTCGCGCAGATCGTGCGCGCGATGGACGAGGCGGCGGGCATGACGGGCGCGCCGCGCTACGCGGCATGCGCGGCGGCGGAACTGCCGTTGGTCGTGCGCGACGTGCTGGGGCGCAACGATCCGGCGCTCGAACGCGTGATCGGCAAGGCGCTGCAGCGCTTCGCGGAATTCTCGGCCGCGGACCGCGTGTTCGACAACAGCCGCGTGCGCGACGAAATCGATTTCGAACCGCTGCCGTTCGTCGACTACGTCGAGGAATGCATGCGCACCTCGCGCGGCGTCGCGGTGACCGAACTGATGCGCGGCGCGGCCTGACCGCGCGCGCCGCTTACGACGGCTCGCCGGCGCCGAGCTCGATCAGCCGGTCGAGCGCGCGGTAGATGTCGTCGAGCGCGGCCGGGCCGAAGCGCTCCTCGAGCAGCCGGTACTGCTCGTCGATGCGCGGGCCGATTTCCGATACGAGTTTCCGGCTTTGCGGCGTCAGGCTCACGAGCAGCCTGCGCTGATCTTCCTGCGCGCGCGTGCGCCTGATCAGGCCGTCGCGCTCCATCCGCTCCAGCACGCCCGTGAGGCTCGGGCTCAGGATGCAGCAGCGCCGCGCGATCTGCCCCGCTTCGAGCGCGTGCGACGCTTCGCCGTCGAGCACGCGGATGATCCGCCATTGCTGTTCGGTCAACGCAAATTCCTTGAGAATGGGGCGGAACAGCCCCATCAGCGTTTCTCGGGCTTCGAGCAGCAGCATGGCCAGATTGCGGTGGTCGAGCGTACGGTTCATCGAGGTGCGGGGATGGACGGGGACGCGCCAATCTTAACAGGCGGTCGTGACGAATTTCACGTATCAGGGTAATCGCGGTTGTCAGCGCACGATTGTTTACTTAAGATGTTAAGTATTGACGATGCGCCGCGACGCGCGGCAGGGGAATGACGCATGGAGCTGTCTTGCACGACCGCCGCGGCGGCGCCGCCGCTGCCGGTCGCCATCGGTACCGTCTACGGTGCGCTGCTCAACGAGCGCGCCGCGCGCGACGCGCTCGGCGATGCGGCGCACCAGCCGCCTTACGGGCGGCCGCCGCAGGCGCCGGTGCTGTACATCAAGCCCGCCAACACGCACGTCGCCGACGGCGCGGCCGTGGTCGTGCCGGCCGGCGTCGACGCGCTGGAGATCGGCGCGTCGGTCGCGGTGGTGTTCAGCCGCCGCGCGACCCGGGTGGCCGCGGCGCGCGCGCTCGACTACGTGCACGGCTTCACGCTCGCGAGCGACGTGTCCGTCCCGCATCCCGACTATTACCGTCCCGCCGTGCGCTACAAGTGCCGCGACGGGTTCTGCCCGCTCGGGCCGGCGATCGTGCCGCCCGGCGCGCTCGCCGATGTCGACGCGATCGGCGTGACCGTGCGGATCGACGGCCACGTCGCGCAGGCCGCGTCGACGGCCACGCTGGTCCGGCCGGTGCGGCAACTGATCGCCGACGTGTCGGCGTTCATGTCGTTCGACGCCGGCGACGTGCTGCTGCTCGGCGTGCCGGGCGGCGCGCCGCGCGCGAAGGCCGGCAGCCGAATCGAGATTGCCGCAGTCGGCATCGGCACGTTGCGGCATACGCTGATCGAGGAGGCTGCCCGATGAAAACCGCACGCGTGACCTACAACGGTGCATTGCATGCCGCCGAGCCGGCCGGCGATGGCCTGATCCGGCTCGACACGGGGGCCGTCGTCGCGGAAGGCGAGGTGGGCTGGCTGCCGCCCGTCGCGCCGCGCACGACGTTCGCGCTCGGCCTCAACTATGCGGACCATGCGAAGGAACTCGCGTTCAAGGCGCCGAGCGAGCCGCTGATCTTCCTGAAGGGGCCGAACACGTTCGTCGGCCATCGCGCGCGCACCGTGCGGCCCGCCGACGCGACGCACATGCATTACGAGTGCGAGCTGGCGGTCGTGATCGGCCGCCCCGCGCGCGGCGTGCGCCGCGCGCAGGCGCTCGATTACGTGGCCGGCTACACGGTCGCGAACGACTACGCGATCCGCGATTACCTCGAGAACTACTACCGGCCGAACCTGCGCGTGAAGAACCGCGACACCTGCACGCCGCTCGGGCCCTGGCTCGTCAGCCGCGACGAGATCGGCGACCCAGGCGACCTGGCCTTGCGCACGACGGTGAACGGCCGCGAGACGCAGCGCGGCAGCACGCGCGACATGATCTTCGACGTGCCGGCGCTGATCGAGCACATCAGCGGCTTCATGACGCTCGCGCCGGGCGACCTGATCCTCACCGGCACGCCCGAAGGGCTCGCGGATACGCAGCCGGGCGACGAGGTCGTCACCGAAATCGAAGGCATCGGCCGGCTCGTGAACACGATCGTCGCCGAACACGACTACTATCGCGCCGGCTGAGCCCGCCGCACAAGGAGAGCAGATGACCATCAAGCACTGGATCGACGGCCGGGAAGTCGCAAGCCGCGACACGTTCGCCACGCTGAATCCCGCGACGGGCGACGTGATTACCGAGGTCGCGTCGGGCGGCGAAGCGGAAGTCGACGCGGCGGTGCGCGCGGCGAAGGAAGCGTTCCCGAAGTGGGCGAACACGCCCGCGAAGGAGCGCGCGAAGCTGATGCGCAAGCTCGGCGAGCTGATCGAGAAGAACGTGCCGATGCTCGCGGCGCTCGAAACGAAGGATACGGGCCTGCCGATCGCGCAGACGAGCAAGCAGCTGATTCCGCGCGCGTCGGAGAACTTCAATTTCTTCGCGGAAGTGTGCGTGCAGATGAACGGCCGCACGTATCCGGTCGACGACCAGATGCTGAACTACACGCTGTACCAGCCGGTCGGCGTATGCGCGCTGGTGTCGCCGTGGAACGTGCCGTTCATGACCGCCACGTGGAAGACGGCGCCGTGCCTCGCGCTCGGCAACACGGCGGTGCTGAAGATGTCCGAGCTGTCGCCGCTGACGGCCGACCAGCTCGGCCGGCTCGCGCTCGAAGCCGGCATTCCGCCCGGCGTGCTGAACGTCGTGCAGGGCTATGGCGCAACCGCCGGCGATGCGCTCGTGCGGCACCCGGACGTGCGCGCGGTGTCGTTTACCGGCGGCACGGTCACCGGCAAGCGGATCATGGAGCGTGCGGGCCTGAAGAAATACTCGATGGAGCTCGGCGGCAAGTCGCCGGTGCTGATCTTCGACGACGCCGATTTCGACCGCGCGCTCGACGCCTCGCTGTTCACGATCTTCTCGATCAATGGCGAACGCTGCACGGCCGGCTCGCGGATCTTCGTGCAGCGCACGATCTACGATCGCTTCGTGCAGGAATTCGCGCGCCGCGCGAACAATCTCGTGGTCGGCGATCCGTCCGACCCGGCGACCCAGCTCGGCGCGATGATCACGCGACAGCACTGGGAGAAGGTGACGGGCTACATCCGCATCGGCGAGCAGGAGGGCGCGCGCGTCGTCGCGGGCGGCGCGGACAAGCCGGCGGGGCTGCCCGACGCTCTGCGCAACGGCAACTTCGTGCGGCCGACCGTGTTCGCCGACGTCGACAACCGGATGCGCATCGCGCAGGAAGAGATCTTCGGCCCGGTCGCGTGCCTGATTCCGTTCGACTCCGAAGAGGACGGGCTGCGGCTCGCGAACGATACGAGCTACGGCCTCGCGTCGTATATCTGGACGCAGGACGTCGGCAAGGTGCATCGCCTCGCGCGCGGCATCGAGGCCGGGATGGTGTTCGTAAACAGCCAGAACGTGCGCGACCTGCGCCAGCCGTTCGGCGGCGTGAAGGAGTCGGGCACCGGGCGCGAGGGCGGCGAATACAGCTTCGAGGTGTTCGCGGAGATCAAGAACGTTTGCATCTCGATGGGTTCGCATCACATTCCGCGCTGGGGCGTCTAAGCGGCGCGTATAAGAACGAGACGGAGACTTACGGAGGCTTACGATGGGCAAACTGTCCCTCGCCGCGAAGATTACGCACGTGCCGTCGATGTACCTGTCGGAGCTGCCCGGCAGGCATCACGGCTGCCGCGAGGCGGCGATCCGCGGCCATCAGGTGATCGGCGAGCGCTGCCGCGCGCTCGGCGTCGACACGATCGTCGTGTCGGACGTGCACTGGCTCGTCAACGCGGGCTATCACGTGAACTGCAATGCGCGCTTCGCCGGCACCTATACGAGCAACGAGCTGCCGCATTTCATCCGCGACATGCAGTACGCGTATCCGGGCAATCCGGCGCTCGGCCGGCTGATCGCCGAAACGGCGACGGCGCGCGGCATCGCGACGCGCGCGCACGAGATCGACAGCCTCGAGCTCGAATACGGCACGCTGGTGCCGATGCGCTACATGAACGGCGACCAGCATTTCAAGGTCGTGTCGATCGCGGGCTGGTGCATGTGGCACACGCTCGACGAGAGCCGTCGCTTCGGCGAGGCGCTGCTCGACGCGATCGAGCGCAGCGATGCGAACGTCGCGTTCCTCGCGAGCGGCTCGCTGTCGCACCGCTTCAACGACAACGGCAGCCCGGAGGAATCGATCCACGAGATCAGCCGCGAATTCTTCCGGCAGGTCGACCTGCGCGTGGTCGAGCTGTGGAAGCAGGGCGACTTCAAGACGTTCTGCGCGATGCTGCCCGAGTACAACCTCCATTGCCACGGCGAAGGCGGCATGCACGACACCGCGATGCTGCTCGGCCTGCTCGGCTGGGACCGTTACGACAAGCCCGTCGAGATCGTCACCGACTACTTCGCGAGCTCGGGCACCGGGCAGATCAACGCGATCTTCCCGCTCGCCTGACCCGCGCGCGACGTCCTTCCAGGAGAACCGACATGCCACACATCGTCGTCGAGTACACCGCGAACATTCGCGACGACGCGCGCATTCCCGCGCTGCTGCGCACGATCAACGCGACGCTGATCGCGCAGGGCGGCGTGTTTCCGACCGGCGGCATCCGTTCGCGCGCGATCGAGCTGCACGATTACTGCGTCGCGGACGGCACCGGGGACGATGCATTCGTCCACGTGACGCTGAAGATCGGCTCGGGCCGCAGCGACGCGCAGAAGCAGGCCGCATGCGACGCGCTGTTCGACGCGATCAAGGCGCATTTCGCCGAGCTGTATGCGCAGCGCTACCTCGCGCTGTCGATGGAGCTGACCGAATTCAGCGAAAGCGGCTCGTACAAGCACAACAACATTCACGCCCGCTACAAGCGGGCCGATTGAACCCCATCCCGATTCCACCATGCTCGAACCCGCCACCATCGACCAGCTCGCGCGGCGCCTGCACGACGCCGAGCGCGAGCGCAAGCAGATCCGCCAGATCTCGCTCGACTACCCGGACATCACGATCGACGACGCGTATGCGATCCAGCGCGCGTGGGTGGACGTGAAGCTCGCGGAAGGCCGCACGCTGAAGGGCCACAAGATCGGCCTCACGTCGAAGGCGATGCAGAACACGTCGCAGATCGACGAGCCCGACTACGGCGCGCTGCTCGACGACATGTTCTTCGACGACGGCGGCACGATCCCGACGCAGCGCTTCATCGTGCCGCGCGTCGAGGTCGAGCTCGCGTTCGTGCTCGGCAAGCGCCTGAGCGGGCCGAACTGCACGATCTTCGACGTGTACGACGCGGTGGATTACGTGGTGCCCGCGCTCGAGATCATCGACGCGCGCAGCCAGTCGATCGACCCCGACACCCAGCGCCCGCGCAAGGTGTTCGACACGATCGCCGACAACGCGGCGAACGCCGGCGTCGTGATCGGCGGGCGTCCCGTGCGCCCGGCCGACGTCGACCTGCGCTGGGTTGCCGCGATCATGTCGCGCAACGGCGTGGTCGAGGAGACGGGCGTCGCGGCCGGCGTGCTGAACCATCCGGCCAACGGCGTCGTGTGGCTCGCGAACCGGCTTGCACGCTTCGACGTCGCGCTGGAGCCGGGACAGATCGTGCTCGGCGGCTCGTTCACGCGGCCGTGCGCGGCGCGCTCGGGCGACACGTTCAGCGTCGACTACGGTCCGCTCGGGACCATCCAGTGCCATTTCGAGTGACGGACGATGCAGATAGCAACGAACGCCTTCAAGGCCGCGCTCGCGCGTGGCGATGCGCAGGTCGGCCTGTGGCTCGGGCTGGCGAATCCGTACGGCGCCGAGGTGGTCGCGGGCGCCGGCTTCGACTGGCTGCTGATCGACGGCGAGCACGCGCCGAACACGGTGCCGACGATCCTCGCGCAATTGCAGGCGATCGCGCCGTATCCGTCGCATCCGGTCGTGCGGGTGCCGTGGAACGATCCGGTGCGGATCAAGCAGGTGCTCGACGTCGGCGCGCAGACGCTGCTCGTGCCGATGGTGCAGAGCGCCGGCGAGGCGCAGGCGGCGGTTGCCGCGACACGCTATCCGCCGCACGGGATTCGCGGCGTCGGCAGCGCGCTGGCGCGCGCGTCGCGCTGGAATCGCGTCGGCGATTACCTGCACCGTGCGAACGACGAGATGGCGGTGCTCGTGCAGGTCGAGACGCGCGCGGGGCTCGACGCGATCGACGCGATCGCGCGGGTGGACGGGGTCGATGGCGTGTTCATCGGGCCGGCCGATCTTGCTGCGGATCTCGGGCATCTCGGCAATCCGGGGCATCCGGATGTGCAGGCGGCGATCGACGGCGCGATCCGCGCGATCAAGGCGGCCGGCAAGGCACCGGGGATTCTCAGCGCCGATGAGGCGGCGGCGCGGCGGTATCTCGAAGCGGGGGCGTTGTTTGTCGCGGTCGGGGTCGATACGACGCTGCTGGCGCGAAGCGCGGAGCGGTTGGCAGCGCAGTTCAAGGGGAAACCGGCCGACGCCGCGAAGCAGGGCGACGGCACGTACTGAAGGCACGGCGAATCGAATGCCGCCACCGTCGATGCGTGCATGCGAGCGCGCAATAAAGCGCTACGCGGTGTCGCCCTGGCGTGCGCTGCGTCCGGCTTCCATATATCGCCCCGGCGTCGTCCCAAACGCTCGCCGGAACATGTCGATGAATGCGCTCACGTTGTCGTAGCCGAGATCGAGCGCGATCGTCGTCACCGGCACGCCGTCGGCCACCTTCTCCAACGCGCGCATCAGGCGCGCCTGCTGACGCCACTGCGCGAACGTCAACCCCGTTTCGGCGACGAAGCGGCGGCTCAGCGTGCGCGGCGCGATGCCTGCCCACTCTGCCCATTCCTCGAGACGGCGGTTGTCCGCCAGATCGGCGCTCAACGCGTCGGTGATCCGTCCGACCCGCGGGTCGCGCGGGCGCGGCAGGCCGAGCGTGACCGGCGGCGATGCCGCGATCTCGTCGAGGATCACGTCCGCCACGCGCGCTTGCGCCGCGTCGAGCGCGCCGCCGCGCCAGCTGGCTGCGCGCCGCACCGCCTCGCGCAACAGCGCGGAGGTGCGGATCGCGTGCGGCGTGTGCGGCAGCGATGCGCAGCGCGGTTCCGCAACGAACACGCTCCAGCCGGAGAACGGCCCGAACGACCGCAGCGAATGCACGCAATGCGGCGGAATCCAGATTGCATGAACCGCCGGCACGACCCAGTCCTGGTCGTCGAGGCCGAGCGACAGCAGGCCGGTCAACGCGCCGACCAGCTGGCCGCGCGCATGGCGATGCGGCGCGGTCACGCGCGCGTCGCGCTGCGTCAGCTCGGCGGCGGCAATGAACGGGCCGTCGGAAGAGGTCACGAGGTCGGCGGGAAGAAGCGGATCGTCCGGCATGGCTGGAATTCGGTATCGAATGGCATTTATACCGGAGCCCGGCCGCATTTGCATCCCTAAACTCCACGCATGTTCATCCCTTCAGGAGGGCCGCGCGATGCGAGCCGATGAAATGCTTCCCGACCACCTCAACCAGCTCGACCTCAACGGCACGACGATCCGCAAAGGCAGCGTGGGCGCCTTTCTCGCGAATGCGCGCGTGCTCACCGACCCGCACGCGGACGAGGCCGAGCGCTCCCGCGCGGCGGCCGACGCCGCCGACGTGCTGCCCGCGCTGCGCGCGCTCGGGCTGTTCGACGTGTTCGAGATCCGCGACGCTGCGTTGCGGGCATGGGTCGACGCACGGTGATGGCGCAGGCCGTCTGAAGGAGAGCACCCATGAAAGCAGCAATCGTCAAGGGGGCCGGTGAGCGCCCCGTTTTTGCCGAATTCGAATCGCCGCACGCGTTGCCCGGCCACCGGCTGGTCGACGTGACCGCGTCCGCACTGAGCCGGCTCGCGCAGGCCCGGGCGTCCGGCTCGCACTATTCGTCGACGGACGGCTTCCCGTTCATCGCGGGCGTTGACGGCGCAGGGCGCCTCGAAGACGGCCGGCGCGTC
This sequence comes from Burkholderia stagnalis, assembly GCF_039848545.1. Taxonomy (NCBI): domain Bacteria; kingdom Pseudomonadati; phylum Pseudomonadota; class Betaproteobacteria; order Burkholderiales; family Burkholderiaceae; genus Burkholderia; species Burkholderia stagnalis. Next base: position 1,485,636 of record NZ_CP156686.1, on the reverse strand, counting down.
TATTTCTTCGGCCCGCTCGCGCCGTTCGGCGCGATGGCCGAGCGCACGGTCGTGCCCGACGTACAGTGCGTGCCGCTGCCCGACGCGCTCGATGACGTCACGGCTGCCGCGATCGCGATTCCGGGGATGTCGTCATGGGCCGCGCTGATCGAGCGCGCGCGCATGGCCGCCGGGGAGACCGTGCTGGTCAACGGCGCGACCGGCGCGTCCGGGCGGCTGGCCGTGCGGATCGCAAAGCACCTGGGCGCGGCGAAGGTGATCGCCACCGGCCGCAATGCGGCAGCGCTGGCAGCATTGCAGTCGGCCGGCGCGGATGCCGTCGTATCGCTGCAGCAGGACGACGCCAATCTGGCGCGCGCGCTGGAGCCGCATTTCCGGGCGGGCGTCGACGTCGTGCTCGACTATCTGTGGGGGGCGAGTGCGCGGGCGCTGCTTGTCGCAGCCGCGAAGACGACGCGCGATGGTCGGCCGCTGCGCTTCGTGCAGATCGGCTCGATCGGCGGCGCGGACGTGCTGCTGCCGGGCGCCGTATTGCGCGCGACGGCCATCGAGCTGATGGGCAGCGGCCTCGGCAGCGTGTCGCTGCCGCGTTTGCTGGCCGCGGCGCGCGGCGTGTTCGACGCGGCCGGGCCGGCGGGCCTGGCGATCGATACGCGCGCCGTGCCGCTGTCGGAAGTCGGTGAACACTGGGGCGACGCGAACACGCTCGTTCGCCCCGTGTTCACGATGCGCGGCGAAGGATGAGTCGCGTTCGGTGAAGCGAAGTGAAGTGAAGGGCGGTGCGGCGCGCGAGACGCGCATCGCCCGCCGCTTCCTCACACCCGGCGCATCAGAACCGCTGCTGAATCCCGACGGTCGCCCCGACCTGCGTGGTGCCATACCCCGCGAAATCGCGCGACAGGCCGACCTTCTGCCCGTGCTGAGCGATCGCGAAGCCGCCCGACGCATACAGCACCGTGCGCTTCGACAGCGCGTAGTTCGCGCGCACCGAGACCAGCGTCGGATCGGCATCGGTGCCGCCCTTGATGTTCTGGTGATACACGGCCGCGATCAGCGAGAACGCCGGCGTGAACTGATACGAGCCGCCGACCCAGTACATGTCGCTCAGTTGGTTCGCCGCGGCCGTGCGGAACGTGCGCTTGTAATTGCGATAGCCGGCCATCGTCTTCAGGTTGCCGAAGTCGTAGCTCAGGCCCGCGTGGATGCCCTGGATGTAGTTGACCGGATCGGCCGGCGTGACGCTGTCGGCCGCGCCGTTCTGCCGGTCGAACGTGACCACCGCGGCGAACGGCCCCTTCTCGTAGCCGAGCGCGAAGTCGTACTTCGAGCTGGTCTTCACGCTGCCGGGCACGTTGCCGAACCCGTACATCGCGCCGAACTTGAAGCCGCCGAATTCGCCGTCGTAGCGGACCGCGTTCGACGAGCGCGAGAAGATGCCGTCCTTGCGCCCGCCGGTCGCCATCGACGATGACGCCCACGAATAGTTTTGCGAGTAACCCATCGGGTCGAACGGCATCATGTAGTCGTACGTGACGGTGAAGTTGCGGCCGAGAGTCAGCTCGCCCCATTTGCCTTTCAGGCCCACCGTCGCACGGCGCGCGAAGATCGAGTCGGGGCCATCGTCGGACGCGCCGTTCGCGAGATCGATCCCGCTTTCGAGGCGGAACACGGCCTTCAACCCGCCGCCGAGATCCTCCACGCCGCGCAAGCCCCAGCGCGACGTGTTCTTGTTGCCCGACTTCAACTTGAACGAATTGCCGCCTTCCGGTGCAGCGTGGTTCGTGTATTCGATGCCGGCGTCCATGATCCCGTAGATCGTGACCGACGACTGCGCGTGAGCGGCGGGGGCCGCGAGGCAGGCGGCGGAAGCCGATCCGGTCAGGATTACTGCGCGAAGGGCGCGTTCTGCGCAAGACTTCATTGACGGTGTCTCCGTGGTTGTTGTAGGTGAGGGAAATCGTGGCGCGCACGGCGCCTCGGCGCACGCCCGTGACGCGTGCCGAGGTGCGATGCGCGGTGCGCCGCGCGGGTCAGCCCGCTTTCGCGAACGCCCAGCAGTCGTTGGTCGGGAATTCGAGCCAGTGCTTGCCGGCCGCGCGCGGCACGTGGCCGAACGCACGCAGCCGCAGCTCGCCGCAGTGGAACAGGTATTCCCAGCGGTCGCCGAGATACATCGACGTGACGAGGTCGGCCTGCAGCCGGTTCGCGCCGGGGCCGTCGGCCACCTGCACGCGTTCGAGGCGGATCACGGCCTGCGCGTCCTGGCCCGGCGCGAACGCGTCGCGGGCGAGCGCGCGCAGCTGCCAGCCGTCGCCGGCGAGCGTCACGCATTCGCCGTCGACGGCCGCGACGCGCGCGTCGATCCGGTTGTTGCTGCCCATGAATTCGGCCGTGTACAGCGAGCGCGGCGCGCCGTACAGCTCGGCCGGCGTGCCTTCCTGCTCGATGCGGCCGTTGCGCAGCAGCAGGATGCGGTCGGACATCGCCATCGCCTCGGTCTGGTCGTGCGTCACGCAGAGCGCGGACAGCCCGAGCGACACGATCAGCTCGCGCAGCCACGCGCGCGCTTCCTCGCGCAGCTTCGCGTCGAGGTTCGACAGCGGCTCGTCGAGCAGGATCACCGGCGGGTTGTAGACGAGCGCGCGCGCGATTGCGACGCGCTGCTGCTGGCCGCCCGACAGCTGGTGCGGCAAGCGCTCGGCGAGATGGCCGAGGCCGAGCTGGTCGAGCGCGGTCTGCACGCGGCGCTTCTGTTCGGCCGGCGCGACGCGGCGCAGCTTGAGGCCGTAGCCGACGTTGTCGGCGACGGTGCGGTGCGGCCACAGCGCGTACGACTGGAACACGAGCCCGAGCGAGCGCTGTTCGACCGGCAGGTCGATACGCCTGGCGCCGTCGAAGAACACCCGGTCGTCGAGCTGGATGCGGCCGTCGGACGGCTGCTCGAGGCCGGCGACCGCGCGCAGCAGCGTGGTCTTGCCGCTGCCCGACGCGCCGAGCAGGCACACGACTTCGCCGGCTTTCAGTTCGAACGACACGCCCTTGAGGATCGGGTTCGCGCCGTAGCTGAGATGAAGATCGTCGACGATGAGCTTATCCATGAAGTTTCACTCCGAAGCGCAGGGCCACGCCGAGACCGGCGCCGACCATCGCGATGTTGATGACAGAGAGCGCGGCGACCTGGTCGACGGCGCCGGTCGCCCACAGCGACACGAGCAGCGCGCCGATCACTTCGGTGCCGGGCGACAGTAGGTAGACGGCGGTCGAATATTCGCGCTCGAAGATCATGAAGATCAGGAGCCACGCGGCCAGCAGGCCGAAGCGCACGAGCGGCAGCGTCACGTCGAGCGACACGCGCCCGCGCGTCGCGCCGACGCTGCGCCCGGCTTCCTCGAGCTCCGGCCCGACCTGCAGCAGCGCGCTCTGGATCAGGCGCATCCCGTATGCGAGCCACACGACCGTGTACGCGATCCAGATGCTCCACATCGAGTTCTTGATCTCGCGCAGGCCCGGCACGAACAGGAAGATCCACAGGAACGCGAGACCGGCGAGCAGGCCCGGCACCGCGCGGGGCAGCAGCACGAGGTAGTCGAGCAGCCTGGTCGCCCAGTCGTGGCGGCGGTGGCCGGCGAACGCGACGAGCGAGTAGAAGCCGACCGCCACCGCGCCGCCGATCACGCCGATGCCGAGCGTGTTGACGATCGCGCGCACCAGGTTGTCCTGCTCGAACAGCTCGATGAAGTTCGACAGCGTCAGCACTTCGCCGAGCGCCACGCCTTCGCCCCAGTTGGTCACGAACGCGCGCAGCACGATGCCGGAGATCGGCACGACCACGGTGAGCGCGAGCCACAGCATGACGATCGCGAGCGCGACCCAGCGCCACGCGCCGAGCGGCAGCACCGTCGTGCGGCCGGCCTTGCCCTTCACCGTCACGAAGCGGTTCGCCGTCTTCAGCAGGCGGCGCTGCAGCAGCACGAGCGGGAACGTGATCGCGACGATGCACACCGCCACCGCGGCCATCAGGTGATACGACGGCACGCCGAGCTTGTTGGTCAGCTTGTACAGGTAGGTCGCGAGCACGAGGTGGCCTTCCGGATCGCCGAGCACGAGCGGCAGCCCGAACACCTCGAAGCCGAGGAAGAACACCAGCACGCCGGCGAACAGCAGCGCGGGCATCGTCATCGGCAGGCTGACGTCGAGCGCGACGCGGAACGGCCGCGCGCCGGCCACGCGCGCCGCTTCCTCGACGTCGGAGCCGAGGTTGCGCAGCGCCGCCGACGAATACAGGTACACGTGCGGCACGTGCGTGAGGCCGACGATCAGCGTGATCGCGAAGACCGAGTAGACGTTCCAGGGCACGTTCTGCACCCCGAACAGTTCCTTGAACCACACCGAGTAGAAGCCGACCGGGCCGGCCGCGACGACGTAGCCGAACGCGAGCACCATCGGCGACACGAACACCGGCGTGAGCAGCAGCGGCTCGAGCCAGCGGCGGCCGGGCAGGTCGGTGCGCACCATCAGGAACGCGAGGATGCCGCCGAGCGGGATCGAGATGAACAGCATCCCGCCGGCGATGATGAACGAGTTCTTCACGGCCGACCAGAAGTCGGGATCGCTGAAGATGAAGCGGAAGCCGTCGACGCCGAGCGTGCGGTTCGCGTCGAAGAACGGCGCGGACAGCAGGCTCTGGAACAGGATGAAGCCGAGCGGCAGCGCGACCGCGACGGTGAGCACCGCGATCACGATCCAGCGCAGCATGCCGGCGAGCGGCTGCAGGCCGTTGGCCGGCAGCGCGGGGATCGCGCCGCCCGGGTCGATGGTGGGCGCAACGGCCGGCGCCGTTGCCCGTGTGCTGGTTGAAAGCATGAGTTCGCCCCTGCGGCCATCCGGATGGCCGCCTCTAGGAAGTCGGTAAGGGGAAGGGGCCGCCCACGCGATGCGCGGCGGGCGGCCGTTGGTCAGCCGAGGCCGATGCGAATCAGCGGATCAGCTCTTGATCGCCTGCTGCCATTGCTTCAGGAACGCGAGCCGCTTCGACTGGTCCAGATAGACGAGCAGGCCGGTGCCGATCGGAATCGGCTTCAGCGAATCGCCGAGTTCCTTCGTGAGGCTCGCGGCCGACGTTTCGCCGGTCACGTCCGTGCGGATCGCGTACAGGTTGGCCTGGTTCGCGATCAGCGTCTGGCCGCGCTTCGACAGCAGGTAGTCGACCCACAGCTTCGCGGCGTTCGGGCTCTTCGCCTTCTTCGAGATCGTGGCCAGGCGGCTCACGACCTGCGTGTAGTCCTTCGGGAATACGTAGCCGATCGACTTGTCCTTCTTCGCCTTCGCGTACGCGTACGAGCCGATGATGTTGTAGCCGATCAGGTTCTCGCCCGACGAGATGCGCTCCATCATCGCGCCGGTGCTCGATTGCAGCTTCGGGCCGGTCGTGCCGATGGCCTTCACGAGTTCCCACGTGACCTTTTCGTTCAGGTGCGCGTCCTGCGTCAGCGCGTTGAAGCCGACGCCGGATTTCTCGACGTCGTACGTCGTGAGCTTGCCCTTGAACTTGTCGGGTTGCGACGTGAGCAGCTTGATCAGGTCGGTGCGCGTCTTCGGCACCTCGTTCTCCGGAATTAGGCGCTTGTTGTAGACGATCGCGAGCGGCTCGAACGTCGTGCCGTACGCCTGCTTCTGGTATTGCGCCCATTGCGGCACGTTCGGGCTTTCCGGCGAATCGTACGACGCCATCAGGCCGTCGTTGACGAGCTTGACCTGCAGGTCCATCGCCGAGCTCCACAGCACGTCGGCGCTCGTGCTGCTCGCCGCGTTCTCGCTGATGTAGCGGTTGTACAGCTCGGTGCTGTTCATGTCGTTGTATTCGACCTTCACGCCGTACAGGCTTTCGAAATCCTTGATCAGCGGCCGTACGAGGCCCGTGTCGGTCGTCGAGTAGACGATCAGCTTGCCTTCCTTCTTCGCGGCGTCCACCACGCCCTGGTAGCTGCCCGGATAGCCGGCCGGAACCTGCGCCCACGCGGCGCCGGCGGCGGCGCCCGCGATGAGCGTGAGGGCGGTGGCGAGATGCTTCGGTGCGAACGGCATGTGTCTTCCTCCAATTACGCGTCGGTGTTGTTCGAGTGAGGCGGATGGTAAGTGGGGGGCACTTTCAGCCTGCTTTCATTTTTGTGTGCAATCGATGCGTTTGTGTCATGGATTTCCCGAGGTCGACAGCAGCGTGCCGAGAATCCGGCCGCCATGTTTCGCGTGCGCGGCGGTGAGCGCCGAATACCCGACGATGATGCCCGCGGCGAGCTCGGCGCTTCGGCAGAAGCCGCGAATCGGCTGCAGCGACACGCCGGCCGCGTGCGCGTTCGCGACGTACGACGCGTCGTCCATGCCGGGCGGCAGCCACAGCACGAAATGAAAGCCGGCATGCTCGCCCGACACCGTGTATTGCCCGCTGCCGTGTTTCGCGAGCTGCTCGAGCACGATGTCGCGCCGCTGGCGATATGCGTGGCGGCTGGCGCGCAGGTGCTTCGCGAAATCGCCGCGCCCGATGAAGCGGGCCAGCGCGAGCTGCGGCGCGACGCCGACCGAGCGCCCGGTCACGCGCCACACGTCCGCGAGCGCCGGCCGCAGCGCCGCCGGCACGACCATGAAGCCGATGCGCAGCCCGGAGAACAGCGTCTTGTTGAACGAGCCGCAGTAGATCACCCGGTCGCACGCGTCGAGCGACTTCAGCGCGGGCAGCGGGGCGGCCTGGTAGCTGAATTCGCCGTCGTAGTCGTCCTCGATGATCCACGCGCGACGGCGCTGCGCCCAGTCGAGCAGTTCGAGCCGGCGCGACACCGACATCGTGACGCCGAGCGGCGATTGATGCGCGGGCGTCACGTAGGCGGCGCGCGCATCGGGGTGCCGGTCCAGCGCGGCCGTTTCGATCCCTTCGCGGTCGACCGGCACGTCGACCACGGTCGCGCCCGTCATCGCGAAGATGTGTGCCGCCGACGCGTAGCCGGGGTCTTCCATCAGCACCGTGCTGCGCGGGGCGAGCACGGTGCGCGCGACGAGATCGATCGAATGGCGGATGCCGGTCGTGATGAAGATGTCGTCGGCGGCGCACGGGATCCCGCGGTATTCGCGCAGGTATCCGGCAATTTCGTCGCGCAGGGCCGCGACGCCTTGCGACGGCGTCGAACAGAGGTCGCTGGCGGTCGCGGCAAGCAGGCTCGCGCCGAGCGCCTTCTTCCATTGCTGCATCGGCAGCAGGTCGGGATCGGCGAGCCGCGCGACGAACGGGACGCCCGGGCGGACCGCGTGTTCCGGGGCGGCCGCGCCCGTTGCGCCGGTCGGTTGCGGCTCCGGTTCCAGTGCCGGTGTTGCGCCGCCGCGCTCCCGAGATTGCGCGGACGCGCGCAAATAGCTGTCCGGCACCACCGCGCACACCCGCGACCCGGAGCCGCGCGTGCGCGCGATGTAGCCCTCGGCGCCCAACCGGTCGTAGGCGGCCTCGACCGTGCCGCGCGCGACACCCCAGCGCGCGGCCAGCGTGCGGCTGGACGGCAGTGCGCTGTCGCCGGGGAGCAGGCGTTTCAGGATCGCGTCGCGAATCGCGTCGGCAATGCAGTCCTGCTTCGATTGCGGGCTTCCGGTCGACAGGCCCGGAGGGCACGGCAGATCGAGCGGAATCGCGGCTTTGCCTCGCGTCATAGTGGTCTAGTTGATGGTCGATTTAATGGCTCTTCAGCTTATATCACTTTGTTCGTAGATTGATGCCGAGCACTTGAACCCGAAGGAGACGAAAGCACCCTATGAAATCCCGGTCGTTGCCCCAATGGGGCTGGTTGTTGCTGTTGATGCTCGTCGTTTGCCTGCCGCGCGTCACGATCGATGCCTACCTGCCGTCGCTGCCCGCCATGGCGGATGCGCTGCACGGCACCGACGCGCAGCTTCAGCTCACGCTGACGCTGTACATGATCGGCTATGCGCTGTCGATGCTGGTGTCGGGGCCGTTGTCCGACCGGTACGGCCGCCGCCCCGTGCTGCTCGGCGGGCTGTGCCTCTACGTGGCCGCGAGCGTGGCCTGCGCGCTCGCGACGAGCGTCCCGGCGATCGTCTGCGCGCGCATCTTCCAGGCGCTGGGCGGTTGCAGCGGAACGGTGATCGGGCGCGTGATCGTGCGCGAGCGCTTTCCTGCGGCGATGCAGGCGACGATGCTCAGCCGCATCTCGGCGGGCATGGCGCTGTCGCCCGTGATCGCGCCGCTCGCGGGCAGCGCGATCGCCGCGTGGCTCGGGTGGCGCGGCGTGTTCGGCTGGCTCGTGGCCGGCGGGGTGATCGCGACGGCGATGGTGCTGCGCTACCTGCCCGAGACGCGCGCGAGCGACGCGCGGCCGGAGCCGGGCGCGGGCCTGCTGCGGACCTACGCGGGGCTGCTGCGCGAGCGCCGTTTCCTGCGCTACTCGCTCGCGATCAGCTTCGTCTACTGCACGTACTTCCCGTTCATCGCGGAATCGTCGACGCTGTTCCAGCGGCAGATGGGCGTGTCGGGGCCGGTCTATGCGGGGATCTTCGGCCTGACCGTGCTCGGCTACCTGATCGGATCGAGCGTGTTCCGGCGGGCCAGCGGCCGCTGGAACACCGATGCCGTGATCGCGTCGGCGGCCTTCGTCAACCTGGCCGGGGCCATCGCGCTGTGCGGGGCCGACGCCGTCGCGCCCACGCATGCGGCGGCCGTCGTCGTGCCGATGTTCTTCGTGATGATCGCCGTCGGGATCGCGATTCCGGCGTGCCAGTTCGCGGTGATGCAGCCGTATACGAAGATCGCGGGCACGGCTTCCGGGCTGTTCTTCTTCATCCAGATGGCGATTGCCGCCGTGTGCGGCGGGGTGCTCGGGTGGCTGTCGGACGGCACGGCCCGCCCGCTGGCCGCCGTGACCCTCTGCGCGAGCGTCGCGTTCCTGGCCGCGATCTATGGCCTGCGCGAGCGGAACGCCGCCACCGCCGGGGCCGATGGCTTGACGACGGGAGGCCGGCGCGCGGCGGAGTGACGGGCGCTGCTCGTTGCGTGTAATACGTGGCGGCAAGCGGCAGGCGGCAGGCGGCAGGCGGCAGGCGGCAGGCGGCAGGCGGCAGGCGGCGAGCGGCGAGCGGCAAGCGGCGAGCGGCAAGCGGCAAGCGGCAAGCGGCAAGCGGCAAGCGGCAAGCGGCAAGCGGCAGGCGGCAGGCGGCAGGCGGCAGGCAGGCGGCAGGCGGCAGGCGGCAAGCGGCAAGCGGCAAGCGGCAAGCGGCAAGCGGCAAGCGGCAAGCGGCAAGCAGCAAGCAGCAAGCAGCAAGCAGCAAGCAGCAAGCAGCAAGCAGCAAGCAGCAAGCAGCAAGCAGCAAGCAGCAAGAAGCAAGCAGCAAGAAGCAAGCAGCAAGAAGCAAGCAGCAAGCAGCAGGCGGCAAGCAGCAGGCGGCGGGCAAGCAGGCAGCGCGCAACACGGAACAGGTGTTTTCGCGGAGCGGCAGGGCGGAAAGGATCGTGTAATGTAGCGGCCTTGACATTACCTGCCGACCTGACCGGATTCCCCATGCGTGTGCTGCTCGTCGAAGACAACCCGATCCTCGCGCAATCGCTCGGCGACGCGCTGAGCGCCGCGCGCTTCGCGGTCGATCACATGGCCGACGGCGAGGCGGCGGACCACGTGCTGCGCACGCAGGACTACGCGCTGGTGATCCTCGACCTCGGGCTGCCGAAGCTCGACGGGCTCGAGGTGCTGCGGCGGCTGCGCGCGCGGCGCAACCCGGTGCCGGTGCTGATCCTCACCGCGCACGGGTCGGTCGAGGACCGCGTGAAGGGGCTCGATCTCGGCGCCGACGACTATCTCGCGAAACCGTTCGAGCTGACCGAGCTGGAGGCGCGCGCCCGCGCGCTGATCCGGCGCAGCCTCGGGCACGAGCATTCGCGTGTGGCGTGCGGCCCGCTCGCATACGACAGCGTCGACCGCAGCTTCCGCCTCGCGGGCGAGCCGCTGTCGCTCACGCCGCGCGAGCGCTCGGTGCTCGAGGTGCTGATCCTGCGCAACGGCCGCGCGATCAACAAGGAAACGCTGTCGGAGAAGATCTTCGGGCTCGACGAATCGGTCAACGCCGATGCGATCGAGATCTACGTGTACCGGCTGCGCAAGAAGCTCGAGCACAGCGGCGTCGCGATCGTCACGCTGCGCGGGCTCGGCTACCTGCTCGAAGCGAAAGCCGCGTGATGCGCCCGAACCTGCGGATGCAGGTCGCGCTGTGGCTGCTGCTGCCGCTGCTCGGCCTGCTCGCGCTCGATTCTTGGCTGACCTACCAGCGCGCGATGAACGCCGCGCACGTCGCGTTCGACCGCACGCTGTCGTCGTCGCTGAAGTCGATCCGCGAAGGGGTGCGGCTCAAGCAGGGCGAGGTCGAGGTCGACCTGCCGTATCTCGCGCTCGAGATGTTCGAATCGAGCGACGGCGGCAAGATCTACTACCTGATCCGCGAGGACAACGGCCGCGCGGTCACCGGCTACCCGGACCTGCCGTTGCCGAGCGGGCGCGACGCCGGCGACGTCGCGCTGTACGCGACGCGCTACTACGACGCCGTCTATCGCGGCGAACGCCTGCGGATGGGCGCGCTGCGGCTGCCGGTGCACGACGTGCCGAGCGCGCAGTCGCGCATCGTGTGGGTGATGGTCGGCGAGACGATCGAGGGGCGCCAGGCGCTCGCGCGCGAGATCCTGATGGGCTCGCTGCTGCAGGAGGGGCTGCTCGTCGTGCTCGCGCTCGGCATCGTGTGGCTCGGCGTCGGGCGCGGGCTGCGGCCGCTGAACCGGCTGTCGGCCCGGGTCGCCGCGCGCACCGAGGACGACCCGACGCCGCTCGACACGGGCGCGATGCCGAGCGAGCTCGCGCCGCTCGTCGATTCGATCAACCAGTACATCGGCCGCACGCAGCGGATGCAGGTCGCGCGGCGGCGCTTCTTCGCGGATGCGGCGCATCAACTGAAGACGCCGCTGGCCGCGGTGCAGGCGGGCGTCGAGCTCGCGCTGCGGCCCGACGAGCAGCCGCGCGTGAACGTGCACCTGCTGCGCGTGAACGGCGCGGTGCGGCAGGCGGCGAAAATCGTCCAGCAATTGCTTTCGCTGTCGCGCCTCGACGCGGACAGCGGGCAGGCCGTCACGCACGAGCCGGTGGCGCTGCACCGGCTGGCGCGCAGCGTGACGCTCGACTGGTCGCCGGTTGCGCGGGCGCGCGACATCGACCTGGGCTTCGAGCACGAGGCCGACGTCGCCGTGCCCGGCCGGCCCGACCTGCTCGGCGAGATGATCGGCAACCTGATCGACAACGCGATCCGCTACGCGGGCGACCGCGCGGTGATCACGGTGCGCGTGTCGCGCGACGGCGAGCATGCGCGGCTCGACGTGATCGACAACGGGCCGGGGATTCCCGAAAACGAGCGCGACGCGGTGTTCGAGCGCTTCCATCGCGGCAGCAAGACGCAGACCGTCGAAGGCACGGGGCTCGGGCTGTCGATCGTGCGCGAGATCGCGCGCGTGCATCAGGGCAGGGTGACGCTGGGCGATGCGGCCGGCGGCGGGCTGGTCGTCACGGTGACGCTGCCGGTCGGCCCCTAGAAACACAGGCGGTTATCGCGCGATCATGCGTAATCGCGAGGCTCGATCAAATGGAAACATTTAATTCGAAAATTGAGTGTTTTTATAATCGCCCCGGCATGCTGTGATTTCTGACAGCTAGAAAACCCCATTTTCCGACCTACGATAAATCAGCCGTCCAATATACGGCTTAACCTTGTTTATTCAGGGATGAATCGTAATTTTCTATAATTAATTGAGGGCAAAATCATGGCCACGACACTCGACGAAGAAGTCCTGCCGGAGATTTTCGTCAAACGATTCAGGGTCAGCGGCGGGCACGTCACGTCAGGAAAGGGAAACGCGCCGACGATCAACTTCATCGCCGCTTTCCACCCGGAATTCGAGCATCCGCAAGGCTCGGGTTCGCTGCAGGGCTCCGGCCGGATCATCTGGACCCATCGGCCCAACAACGTCACCCAAATCACGATCGGCGGAAACTATACCCACTTCCCGTTGAAGGAAGGGGAAAGCGCGTCCGTCCTTCCGGTGCGGTCGCTTTTGCTGCACGTGCACGGTTACGTCGGCGGGATCATTCCCATCAACAAGTATCACGGCATCCCGCCGGCACTGTTCCCGGTGCTGGATTTGTCGTCCCTTATTCCGCTGAATTCGAAAACCGGGACGGCCAACTATACGGTTGTCGATCCGCAAAATCCGGAGGAAAAATTTACGATAAGCGACGCAAAGATTGCGGAATTGTGATTCCGGCAGAAATCGATCGGCATATTGTCTGAAATCGAATCCGGTGGCGCAGTGCGGTAAATAATCGCATGCGCCACCTTCCGATGCGGCGCGTGGCGCCGCTCATGCGGGTTCGCGATTTTTAATCGCCGAACCCGATCTCCGCTTCGAGTTCCTGTCCAACCTCGAGAAAACGCCCCGCGCCGTGCACGACGATCGCGTTGTTGCCGAACGTCAGCGCGCCGTCGAAGCCCGGATGCGCGCGGTAGGCCTGCATCGTGTCGGTCGGCTCGTGCGGCCACGCCGGATCGGGCGCGCCCGTGCGCTGGTCGATGGTCGGCACCGGGCAGCGCGTGCACAGCTTCACGAGGCGCAGCCGCACGGGCGTGTCGCCGCCGGCGTCGAGATGCTCGACGTAATCCTCTTCGTACGCGTCGAGGCCCGATACGACGACGTTCGGGCGGAAGCGGTTCATCGGAATCGCCGGCGCGCCCTTCGCGGCGAGCCGCGCGTTCAGATCGTCGAGCGACGACTGGCCGATCACGAGCAGCGGATAGCCGTCGGCGAACCGGGTCGACGCATCGAGCTCGCCGGTCCATTTGCGGTTGCACGGGCGCCGCGCGCCGGGCGCGAAGCGCGCGAGCTTTGCCGGCGCGCCGAGGTAGCGGGTGAACCACGCGGCGGTGGCGGCGCCCGTGTCGATCGCGTCGACGGTGTCGCGCCAGACGGTCGCCGCCATCTTCGGCGTATCGGCCGTCGCTTCGCCGTCGAGCGGCGTGCGAATTTCCGGCATGTCGGGCGCGTTCAGCACCAGCACGTCACCGTCGAACGCGGTCTGCACGAGCGCGAGGCGCGGGTGCGTGCGCTGCGTGATCATCTCGCCGGCGGCGTCGGTCACCATCCAGTGGCGGTCGTATGCCAGCCCGGTGTCGAGCAATTGCGCGCGGCGCAGCGCGATGCCGCCGCAGGATTTGATCGGATAGACGAAAAGTTCGCTGATGGCTGGCATGGCGCGGGCTTCGAATGACATGGAAAGTCAAAGCGCGATTGTGCCAGATCGCACCGAAACCGGCCTTCTCGCCGGACGCTCACGCCGGCAGCGGGAAACCGCGGTCGAACGTCGCGCGCACGTCGAGCGGCTGGCGCAGCAGCCCGGCCTTCAGGTAGAAGTCGGCGGTGCGCTGCTGCTCGGCGATGACCGCCGCGTCGATCGGCAGCCAGCGTGTGCGGCGCCGCTCGAACTGCAGCTTCGCGGCCGGCTGCGGAATCCCGATGATCCGCGCGAGCGCCGCCGAGAATGCGTCCGCGTGCTGGTACGACCATGCCTGCGCACGCACGACGCGCTGCAGGAAATCGCGCAGCACGTCGCGTTTCGCGGCGATCGCGGCGTCGGTCGCCGCGAGGTAGCTGAGCCCCGACCACAGCCCGCGGCCGCTGACGAGCACGCGCGCGCGGCCGCTCGTTTCCGCGAGCGCCGTGTATGGCTCCCAGGTCGCCCACGCGTCGATCGAGCCGCTCGCGAGCGCGAGCATCGTATCGGCGGGCGGCAGGAAGCGGAACGACACGTCGTCGGGCGCGAGGCCCGCCGCGTCGAGCGCCTTCAGCGTGACGAAATGGCCGATCGAGCCGCGCGTCGTGCCGATGCGCTTGCCTTTCAGGTCGGCGGCGGTCTTCAGCGGCGCGTCGGGCCGCACGACCACGGCGGTGCCGTACGGATCCGAGCGGTTCGCGCCGATCACCTTGATTTGCGCGCCCGACGCGAGCGCGAAGATCACCGGCGCGTCGCCGATCGGCCCGCAGTCGACCGCGCCCGCGTTCAGCGCCTCGGCGAGCGGGGCGGCGGCCGGGAACTCGGTCCATGCGATGTCGTAGGCGAGGCCGTTCAGCTCGCCGGCCGCTTCGAGCAGCGCGCGCAGGCCGCCTTTCTGGTCGCCGGCGCGCAGCAGCGGCCGCGTGGCGGATTGCGCGCGCAGCGCGAGCGGGGCTGCGGCAAGTGTCGCGAAGGCGGCGGCCTGGGTGAGGAAGTGGCGTCGCATCTGATTCATCGTGAAGTTTGCTCGGTCAGTCAGTCAGGGAAGGGGTGAATGCCGGCGCTCAATGCGGCAGGCCGGCCTGCACGTCGCGCACGGGGTCCGCGTCGAATCGCAGCAGCAGCGCAGTCAGCGGATCGCGGCCGGCGGTCGAGCCCGCGATGCGGGGCGCGGCGGCTGCCGGGCCGGTGTCACCGGCACGGCACAGCAGGTCGGCGTCCGACCATCCGGCCTGGCCCGGCAATGCCCGCGCGCGCAGCCAGCCGGCGCGGTCGGCGAGGAACTGCGTGCCGCCGAGCGCATCCGGCGCAAGGCCGGCGATCGTCGCGAACACTCGCCATGCGTCCGCCGTCGCGGCGATGCAGTTCGCGCGCCCGTGGGCGGCCGGCGGCGCGACGGCATCCCGCGTGACGAGCAGCGTCTGCCAGCGCGCGTCTTCGGCGGGCGGCGGCGCCCCCGGCGCGAGCGCGACCACGCGCACGCGCTGGCCGTCGCGCCAGCGTTCGAGCGCTTGTATCGCACCGTGCTCGCCGCAGCGCACGTCGAGCGCCGGCAATGCGACAGGCGCGGGCCACGCGCCGCCCGCCTGAGCGCCGCTGCCTGCCGCCAGCGCTTTCAGGTAATCGAGCAGGGCCCACGTGTCGGGCGCATCGAAACCGGGGATCGACGCCGTGCGCTGCGCGTCGTGCAGGCCGTGCCGCACGCGCCAGTAAAGCTCGCCGTCGAGCCGCCGCGCGAGCAGCGTGCCGGCGAAGGTCGGCGGCCAGTGCGCGAGCGACGCGGCGAGCGGCCCTTCGCCGCGGCCATCCGCGCCGTGGCAGGCCACGCAATGACGGCCGTACAACTGCGCGCCGCGCGTCAGGTTCGTCACCGACAACGGTGCGGGGCTGCGCTGGAAACTCGTCGGCACGGCGGGCGCAAGCCACAGCGCGGCAGGCGGCCACGGCGCGCACACCCCGGCGAGCACGGCCGCGCCGGCCCAGACGACGCGCCGCCTGCGCAACACGAGCGCGGCAAGCGCGAACGCCACCGCGAGCGCCGTCAACGCGAACGCGAGCGCGAGTTGCCGCGTCAGCCCCGCGTCGATCCGCAACGTTTCGAGCGCGATCCGCTGCGGCCATGGCCACGCGGCCTGGCCGTCCGCGTCGCCGGTCGCGCCGGCCACGCACAACACCTGCGCGAGCGCGACCTGCGCGCGATACAGCACCTGCAGGAACGCGAGCGTCCAGTCGGCGAACGGCGGCGCGCTCATCGGCCGGGCCGCCGGGGCGATGCGATGCCGCGCATCTACCAGCTCGCATCGAGCCCGAGGTGGCGCAGCGCGTCGTGCCGCAACTCGGCCAGACGCGGGTCGCCGCGATGGCGCGGATAGGGCAGGTCGACGTGCAGCTCCGCGACGATCCGCGCGGGCCGAGGGCCGAACACGATCACGCGCTGCGCGAGGAACAGCGCCTCCTCGACGTCGTGCGTGACGAGCAGCGCGGAGAAGCGGTCGCGCCGCCACAGCGCGGTGAGCTCGGCCTGCATCGTCAGCCGGGTCAGCGAATCGAGCTTGCCGAGCGGCTCGTCGAGGATCAGCACGCGCGGATCGTTGACGAGCGCGCGGGCGAGCGCGACGCGCTGCGCCATCCCGCCGGACAGCTGATGCGGGAAAGCGTGCGCGAAATCCTCCAGCCCGACGCGCGCGAGCGCATCGTCGACGCGGTGCTGCGCGGCGCGCGCCACGCCGCGCGCCTCGAGGCCGAGCGCGACGTTCGCGCGCACGCGGCGCCACGGGTAGAGCGTCGGATCCTGGAACACGACGATGCGCGACGGGTCGGGCCGCACGATCGGTTCGCCATCCTGGGCGATGCTGCCTTGCCGCGCGGCGTCGAGGCCCGCGACGAGCCGCAGCAGCGTCGATTTCCCGCAGCCGCTGGGCCCGAGCAGCGCGACGAACTCGCCGGCGGCGACCGACAGCGTGACGTCGTCGAGCACCGGCAGCGCGCCGCCGGCCCCATCGAACGCATGGCTCACGCGGCGCACGTCGATGCGCGCGCCGCGCGGCGCAGCAGGCGCCGGCGGCGCGGAAACGGGGGATTCGAGGACGGCGGCGCCTACCATTTGACGGTTCCTTTCTGCCATGCGAGGGTGCGGTCGCGCACCGCGAACAGCAGTGCGATCAGGCCGGAGAACAGCAGCGCCATCACGAGCAGCGCCGCGTACATGTTCACGTACGACGCCCAGCCCTGCGCCCAGCTCAGATACCAGCCGAGCCCCGACTTGACGCCCATCATTTCCGCGACGACGAGCACCGTGAACGACGCGCTCAAGCCCATGAAGATGCCGACGAACACGTGCGGCAGCGCGGCCGGAATCGCGACCCGCAGCACGAGGAAGCGCGCGTTCGCGCCGAGCGTGCGGGCGACGTCGTAGTACTGCTTGTCGACGCTCGCGACGCCGGACCAGGTCAGCACCGCGACCGGGAAGCCGGTCGACAGCGCGATCAGGAACGCCGCGGCCGAGTAGCTCGACGGGAAGAAGTAGAACGTGAGCGGCAGCAGCGCGGTGGCCGGCACGGGCCCGAGCACGCGCAGCACGGGGTGCACCCAGTAGCCGATGCGGCGCGACCAGCCGATCGACACGCCCACCGCGAAACCGGCCGCGACGCCGTACGCGAAACCGAGGCCGAGCAGCTTCAGCGTATTGCCGGCGCTGCCGGCGAGGCGCGCCCAGTCGTCGGCGTAGACCTCGATCAGCGCCTGCGGCGGCGCGAAGAACGGCGTCGGCAGCCAGCCGGTTTTCGCGGTCGCGATTTCCCATGCGGCCAGCCCGAGCGGCAACGCAACCAGCCACGGGCCGGCCGGGTGCACGCGCGCGAGCAGCGCGCGCAGCGCGCTCACGCGGGGGCCGAGCGCCGCGAGCGCGAGCAGCAGCGCGGCGATGATCCACGCGGCCGTGCCGAAGGTGTCGGTGTACGCCCAGTCGCTGAAGCCGACGACGCGATTCGGCCACAGCCGCGTCACCGCGCCGAGCGCGGCCCATGCGACGGCCGCGGCGAGCCCGGTGGCCCAGAGCGGCGCGCGGCGGGCAGCGGCGGCCTGCGCCGCGTCGCAGGCAGTGCACGCGATGCGCGGTATGGGCGCGGGCGCGATCGACGCGGCGGGCACGGCGGCCGAGGCCGTGGCGGCGGATGCCGTCGTGGAAACGTGTTCGAGCGTCGACATCGCGTTACCCCAGCACGTTCGCATAGACCTGCTGCGCGAAGCGCTGCGGGTCGGTGCTTTTCTTGATCACGCCGATGCGGCGGAAATCGTCCGCGTAGAACGCGATTTCCTGCTGCAGGTCGACGCTGGTCGGGTGGTGCGTGTAGGTGAGCGTCGCATACAGCTTGCGCAGGTCTTCCGGATCGATCTTCGGCGAATACTTCGCGAACGCCCTGGCGGCCTCGTTCGGGTTCTCGTGCGTGAACTCGGTCGCCTGCACGATGGCGCGCGCGAGCGCGGCGGCGGCCGGCCGGTCGTTGCGCACGAGCTCGCCGCGCGCGCCGATCACGCAGCACACCTTGCGCGCGTATTCGCCGGACAGGTTCGTCGCGAGTTCCGTGTACTTGCCGGCGCTGCGCTTCTCGAGCAGATACAGGTTCGGGTCGCCGTCGGCGATCGCGTGGATCTCGCCCTTGTCGACCGCGACGCCGAGCAGGTCGGCCGGATACTGCCGCCACGTGATGTCGCGCTCCGGATCGATGCCGTTCTTCGCGAGCAGGATCGAGAAGAAGTGCTTGCCGGGCGCGGCGAGATCGCTGACGCCGACGGTCTTGCCCTTCAGCGCCTGCAGCGTCGTGACGCCGGCCGCCTTCGCGCCGAGCAGCCGCACGCAGCCGCCGTGCGAGCTGCCGACGATCTTCACGTCGAAGCCCGCTTCGAGCGGCTTCAGCCAGCGGTGGATCATCCCGACCGCCGCATCGGCCTTGCCGGTCGCGATCGATTCGAGCAACTGGTCGGTCGAGCCGCTGTAGTTGATCAGCTCGACCTTCAGCCCGTTCTTCTCGAAGAAGCCGCGTTCCTGCGCGACGACGATCGGCGTCAGGCAGAACGCGTTCTGGTTCCACGCGAAGGTCAGCTTCTTCAGCGGCGCAGCGGACCACGCGCGGCGGCCGAGCGTGAGCGCGGGGGCCGCAAGCGCGGCTGCGCCCGCCGCGCGCAGCAGGCGGCGCCGTTGGGTGTCGTGCGCGCCGGGCGCGGGAGCGGTGGGGCGAGTCATCGTCAGGTCTCCGAGAGATTTCCGTGAAGCAGGGCAATGCGTGCGAGTGGTCAATCGAGCAGGTCGGGTTCGTCGGCGACGATGCGCGCGTACAGGCTGTCGAATGCGTGCAGCGCGCCTTCGGGGCCGCCGATCTGCCCGTGCGTATGGCGCGCGGTGGCCGGATCGATCGGCTGCGGCGTGCCGGCCGCTTCGGCGAGCAGCTGCGTATGCGCGGCGTTGTCGAGCGCGATGTACCACCACGCGGCCGCCTCGACGGACGGGCCGGCCGTGAGGATGCCGTGGTTCTTCAGGATCACGCCCTTGTGCGTGCCGCCGCCGGGCCGCGCGAGCGCCTGCGCGATCCGTGCGCCTTCGCTCGTGTCGACCACCATCCCGGTGAAGTCGTCGAACAGCGCGTGATCCTCGTAGAACACGCACGCGTCCTGCGTCAGCGGATCGAGCGGACGGCCGAGCGTCGACCACGCCTTGCCGTAGGTCGAGTGCGTGTGCGCGGCCGCGACGACGTGCGGATGCGCGTCATGGATCGCCGCGTGGATCGCGAACGCAGCCTTGTTCAGCGGCCGCTCGCCGATCGCGGTTTCGCCGCGCGCGTTGACGAGCAGCAGGTCGGACACCTTGATCTGCGAGAAATGCACGCCGAGCGGATTCACCCAGAAGTGATCGGGCAGTTCCGGGTCGCGCGCGGTGATGTGGCCGGCGAGGCCGGACGCGAAGCCGAAGCGCGCGAACAGGCGGAACGCGGCCGCGAGGCGCGCCTGGCGATGACGCCGCTCGGCGGCGGCGTCCGCGCGCGGCGCGGGCGGGTCGAACCAGAAGTGCTGGCGCGGCGACGCGGCGAGCGCGAGGCCGGACGCGGTGCGCACGGGCTGAGGCAGGACGGTGGACATGCGTGCGTCTCCGTTCCGGGTCAGGCCGCGCGGCGGGCCGCATCGCGTGCGGCGACGGCGGCGCGCACGCGTGGGATCAGCTCGCGGCCGTAGTCGATCGCGTCGTCGAGCGGATCGAAGCCGCGAATCAGGAACGTCGTCACGCCGAGGTCGTAGTAGTCGAGCAGCGCGTCGGCGACCTGCTCGGGCGTGCCGACCAGCGCCGTCGAGTTCGAGCGCGCGCCGGTCAGTTTCGCGATCTCGGTCCACAGCCGCTTGTCGACGCGGGAACCGCGCTCGGCGGCGGCGAGCAGGCGGCGCGCGCCTTCGCTCTGCAGCGGGGTGCCCGCGCCGAGGCCGGCGGCGTCGCGCAGCCGGCGCGTTTCGTCGAGGATCCGGTGCGCGCGCGCCCATGCGTCGTCCTCGGTCGCCGCGAGGATCGGGCGGAACGACACCGAGAAGCGCACCTGCCGGCCATGCTTGGCCGCCTCGGCGCGCACGCGCGTGGTCAGGTCGCGCACCTGGTCGAGCGATTCGCCCCACAGCGCGTAGACGTCCGCATGCTTGCCGGCCACCGCGAGCGCGGCGTCCGACGCGCCGCCGAAGTAGATCGGCACATGCGGCTGCTGATACGGCTTCACTTCGGAAAAGCCCTGGCGGAAGCGGTAATGCGCGCCTTCATGATCGAACGGCCGCGCCTCGGTCCAGATCCGGCGCAGGATGCCGACGTATTCGTCGGTGCGCGCGTAGCGGGCGTCGTGGTCGAGGAAATCGCCATCGGCCTGCTGCTCGCGATCGGAGCCGCCGGAGATGATGTGCACCGCGAGCCGGCCGCGGCTGAACTGGTCGAGCGTCGCGATCTGGCGCGCGGCGAGCGTCGGCACGGTGAAGCCGGGGCGATGCGCGAGCATGAAGTGGATCCGCTCGGTCGCGGCGGCCGCGTAGGCGATCGTCAGCGTCGCCGACGGCCCGGTGGAATGGTGCGGCACGAGGATGCGGTCGAAGCCGGCCGTCTCGTGCGCGCGGGCGAAGTCGCGCACGTAATCGGGGTCGACCGTCTGACCGGACGGCGGGTGGATCTCCGACTGCTTCTGGCTCTGGATCATGCCGATGAATTCGACGCTCATCTGGGGCTCCGGTGCAAGGACGGCCCGGCACGCGGGCCGGGTGGGACTGGAGCGCAGATTACTGCCGAGATCATGCGAAACGGAAATAATCAATACGGAATTGAATATCAGATTTGCATGGTTTGATCGGCCTGGCCACACGCCTACGCTGTGGGCTCGCGATCGATCGGGATCGCTGTCGGATGCATGTCTTGCGGGTGTTTCGCGCGTGAGTGCCGGGGCTTCCGGCAGGGCGCTGCGTCGGGCATGCACGTTGGCCCCGCGTCAGCGCCGTACCGGTCGATCTCCGCTTTCGCCCGACCGATGGAATCCGTCCCGATGCCTGCCAGCCTTGCCGTTTCCCCGCCGCCATCGCAGCCGCAGACGCTGCGTCACCTGCCGGCCGACGACGCACGCGTCGCCGCGCTGCTCGAACGCATCGCGCCCGAACTGGCTGCCGACGCCGCCCGCAACGACCTTCACGGCCGCTTCCCGCACGAGAACTTCGCGCGCCTGCACCGAGCGGGGCTGATTGCGCAGGTCGTGCCGAGCGAGCATGGCGGCGCGGGCGCGACGCTCGCGCAGGCGAGCCGGATCGTCGCGGCGATCGCACAGGCCGATCCGGCGACCGCGCTGGTCCTGACGATGACGTACCTGCAGCACCGCGCGCTCGGCCGCGCGGACAGCCGCTGGCCCGCGCCGCTGCGGCGCGCGGTGTTCGACAGCGCGGTGGCCGACGGCGCGCTGATCAACGCGCTGCGGGTCGAGCCGGCGCTCGGCTCGCCTGCGCGCGGCGGGCTGCCGGACACGGTGGCGCGCCGCGACGGCGACGGCTGGCGGCTGTCCGGCCACAAGCTGTACAGCACCGGCATTCCGGCGCTGCGCTGGCTCGCCGTGTGGGCGCGCACCGACGAGCCCGAGCCGCGCGTCGGCGTGTTTCTCGTGCCGCGTGATCCGGACGGCGGCGACGCGGGCATTCGCGTGATCGAAAGCTGGGACCATCTCGGCCTGCGCGCGTCGGGCAGCCATGAAGTCGTGTTCGACGACGTCCGGCTGCCGGCCGGGCACGCGGCGGACCTGCGCGCGCCCGACGCGTGGGCCGTGTCGGCGGCGAGCCACGCGGATCTCGACGCGCACGCGGACCAGCAGGCGTGGATGGTCGTGCTGCTCGGCAGCCTGTACGACGCGATCGCGCGGGCGGCGCGCGACTGGCTGATCGGGTTCGTCGCGACGCGTGCGCCGAGCGGGCTCGGCGCGCCGCTGGCGACGCTGCCGCGCGTGCAGGAGGCGGTCGGCGAGATCGAAGGCTGGCTGCACGCGAACCGCGTGCTGCTCGACGACGCGATTTCGCGCACCGATGCCGGCGCACCGCCCGCGGTGACGACGAGCGGGCTCGTCAAGCGAACCGTGATCGACCACGCGATCCGCACCGTCGAACAGGCATTGAAGCTGTCGGGCAATCACGGGCTGAGCCGCGGCAACC
Source organism: Burkholderia stagnalis (assembly GCF_039848545.1). Lineage (NCBI taxonomy): Bacteria > Pseudomonadati > Pseudomonadota > Betaproteobacteria > Burkholderiales > Burkholderiaceae > Burkholderia > Burkholderia stagnalis. The sequence continues at coordinate 1,463,587 of NZ_CP156686.1, read as the reverse complement.
CGCTGGAACGCTACTACCGCGACGTGCTGTGCGGCCGCGTGCATACGCCGCAGGACGATGCGATCGCCGTCGCGGCGGGGCGGGCGGCGCTCGACGCGGCGCGCGGCGATGGTGCGTAAACCGCGCGGCGCGGCCGGCGGCACGGCCGGGCCGCGCAGGCCCGGCGGATCGTCGCCGTCGCCGCTGCCGTCATGCGGCGGCGGCGTCGCTTGCGCGCGCCGGCGGGTCGAACGCCGCGCGCGCGTGCCCGGCGATCGCCGCGAGCGGCGCGGCGAACCGTGCCGCGTCGTGCCGCCTGAGCAGCCACAGGTCGATCTGCGGCTTGAAATCGGCGAGCGGCACGATGTCGAGCGCGTCGCGCAGCGGGCTCTGTTCGACGAGCGGCAGCGGCATGAGCCCGAGCCCGACGCCGTTCGCGACGCTCTGCAACTGCAGGTCGCGGCCGAACGTGTCGAGCGTGACGCGCAGCGGCAGCCCGTGCGTGTCGAGCGCGCGCCGCAGGCCCGCGCGGAAGCCGCAGCCGTCCGGGTTGAGCACCCAGCCGCGCGCGTGGCAGTCGGCGAGCCGGTAGCTGCGGCGCGGCCAGTCGCCGCGGCGGCCGACCGCGACGAGCCGCGTGGTCAGCAGCCGCTCGCCTTCGACCTGCGGCGGCAGCCCCATCTCGCGCGCAAGGAACACGAGCGCCGCATCGAGCTCGCGCCGCGCGACCCGCTCGACGAGCGCGCCGCCCCATGCGGTCGTGACCAGCGGCGCGAGCGCGGGCCAGTGTTCGCCGAGCTGCGCGATCAGGCCCGGCAGCATCAGCTCGCCGAGGCCCTGCGTGAGCCCGATGCGGAATTCGCCGGCCGGCGGCAGCTGGCCGGCGGTCAGCTCGCGCAGCGCGTCGACTTCGCGCAGGATCGTGCGGCATTGCTCGAACACCTGGCGGCCGATGTCGGTCGGGCGCGGCGGTTTCGTGTTGCGGTCGAGCAGCACGACGCCGAGCGCCTCCTCGAGGTTCTGCACGCGTCGCGTGATCGCCGGCTGCGTCATGCCCAGCTCGGCGGCCGCCTGGCTGAGCGTCTGGCAGCGGACGACCGCTGCAAAAGCGTCGATATCGCTAATTTTCATGTTTGTTCTGCATGGATTTTCAGTTGCATCATGACGATCCATCATAATCGCGATGAATCATATTCGAAGAGGCGACCGATGAATACGGCTACCTTGCGGCAATCGCCGCTGCACCCGTTCGTCGACGCGCTGGGCGCGCTGCTTGCGTCCGGCGCGGACGAGGCGCGCATCCTGGACGAGGGCGGCGCGTTGCTGGCCGCGCTCGTCGCGCACGACGACTGGCTGCCCGACGCGTTCGCGCAGCCCGATCCCGAGCGCTACCGGCAGTACCTGCTGCATCTCGATCCGGACGCGCGGTTCTCCGTCGTCAGCTTCGTGTGGGGGCCCGGGCAGGCCACGCCGATCCACGACCACACGGTGTGGGGGCTGATCGGCATGCTGCGCGGCGGCGAGTTCTCGCAGCCGTACCGGCTCGACGCGGCCGGGCGGCCGGTGCCGGCAGGCGACGCGGTGCGGCTGCGGCCGGGGCAGGTCGAGGCCGTGTCGCCGCGCATCGGCGACATCCATCGCGTGAGCAACGCATTCGCCGACCAGGTGTCGATCAGCATCCACGTGTACGGCGCGAACATCGGCCAGGTCGAGCGCGCCGTGTATCTCGAGGACGGCACCGTGAAGCCGTTCGTGTCGGGCTATTCGAATGCGTGACGCCCGGCGCCGGATTCCATCCACTTCCACCCATCGACTTCATCGGACATCGTGACGCAACCCACTGATTCCACCCAACGCTTCGCCGCCGCGTCGTATCACGACGTGCGCGCCCGCCTGCTCGCCGGCGACGAGATCGCGCTGCTCGACGTGCGCGAGGAAGACCCATACGCGCACGGCCATCCGCTGTGGGCCGCCAACTTTCCGCTGTCGAAGCTCGAGCTCGACGCGTGGACGCGGATTCCGCGCCGCGACACGCCGATCGTCGTGTATGGCGACGCCGGCGGCGAGGATCTCGCGCCGCGCGCGGCCGCGACGCTCGCGCGGCTCGGCTACACGGACGTGCGGCTGCTCGACGGTGGCCTCGCCGGCTGGCGCGACGCGGGCGGCGAGCTGTTCATCGACGTCAACGTGCCGAGCAAGTCGTTCGGCGAATGGGTCGAGGCCGAACGGCATACGCCTTCGTTGTCGGCGCAGGAAGTCAAGGCGCTGATCGATGCGCGCGCGGACGTCGTGATCGTCGACGCGCGCCGCTTCGACGAATACCAGACGATGAACATCCCGACCTCGACCAGCGTGCCGGGCGCGGAGCTCGTGCTGCGCGTGCGCGCGCTCGCGCCGGACCCGGCGACGCAGGTGATCGTCAATTGCGCGGGCCGCACGCGCAGCATCATCGGCACGCAGTCGCTGGTCAACGCGGGCCTGCCGAACCCGGTCGCGGCGCTGCGCAACGGCACGATCGGCTGGACGCTCGCGGGGCAGGCGCTCGAACACGGCGCGGCGCGCCGTTTCCCCGGCGAGATCGACGCGGCGCAGCGCGCCGACGCGCGCCGCGCGGCGCGGGCCGTGGCCGAGCGCGCGGGCGTGCCGCGCATCGCGCTCGCCGACGTGGCGGCGCTCGCGGCGCCCGGCCGCACGCTGTACCGCTTCGACGTGCGCACTCCCGACGAATATGCGGACGGCCATCTGCCGGGCTTCCTGAGCACGCCGGGCGGCCAGCTCGTGCAGGAGACCGACCATCACGCGCCGGTGCGCGGCGCGCGGATCGTGCTCGCGGACGACGACGGCGTGCGCGCGGACATGACCGCGTCGTGGCTCGCGCAGATGGGCTGGGACGTGCGGGTGGTCGAGCCGGACGGCGCGCATGCGTTCGACGAGACCGGCGAGCCGCCGCGCGACGTGCCGGCGGCGCCCGAGGTCGCGGAAGTGTCGCCCGCGACGCTGGCGGGCTGGCTGCGCGACGCGGCGCCGGATTCACTCGCGATCGTCGACGTGACGGCCAGCGCGAACTACGTGAAGCGCCACATCCCGGGCGCGTGGTTCGCGGTGCGCGCGCAACTGCGCGACGCGCTCGCGACGATTCCGGCCGCGCAGCGCTACGTGTTCACCTGCGGCTCGAGCCAGCTCGCGCGGTTCGCGGCGGCGGATGCGCGCGGCCTGCTGCCGGTGTCGGCGCAGATCGCGGTGCTGGCCGGCGGCACCGCCGCGTGGATCGCCGCGGGCCTGCCGCTCGAAACGGGCGAGACGCGGCTCGCGTCGCCGCGCGTCGACCGCTACCGGCGGCCGTACGAAGGCACCGACAACGCGGCGGCCGCGATGCAGGCGTACCTCGATTGGGAGTTCGGGCTCGTCGATCAGCTGAAGCGGGACGGCACGCACCACTTCCGCGTGATCTGACGCGCGGCGGCGCGCGCCGCGCGTCGACGCGTGAAGCTCAGCGCTTGAAGGTATCGACCGCCGTGCGGCCGACCGCCGGATCGTCGGTGAAGAAGCCGTCGATCCCCGCGCGCAGGTACGCCTGGATCTCGCGCACCGAGCCGGCGGTGTTGCGCGCGCTCGCCGCGCCGCCGTCCTTCAGCGATGCCGGCAGGAAGTTGTTTTCCGGCCGGAACGTGTACGGGTGCACGACGAGGCCGGCTTCGTGCGCGTAGCGCACGTACTGCGTCGGCGCCTGCAGCGTGCCGTCGGCGTTCACGGCGATGATCGACGTCTTGTACGGCCCGACGCCGTTCGCGTAGGTCGCGACCTCGCGCATGCCGTCGCGCGTCGACAGGTCGCCGTACGTGCGCTTGTCGTTCGCCTTCACGAAGTCGTACGGGCGCTGCGCGGCGTCGTCCATCAGCTGCACGAGCTTCCAGTTCGGCTGGCTCGCGCGGATCCGGTTGCGGATCGTCTTCAGGTTCGCGACCTCGAACGACTGGATGTAGATGGTCGCGGTGGTCGCCGTGTACGCATCCTTGAGCAGCGCATCGACGAGGCGATCCTCGAGCGGCAGGCCGATCGACTGGAAGTAGGTCGGGTGCTTGGTTTCCGGATACAGGTGGATCGTGCGGCCGACCTGCGCGGACATCTGCTTCGCGAGCGCGACGATCTCGTCGAACGTCGGGATCTCGAACTGGTCGTTGTACGCGGTGTTCGCCGGACGGATCTGCGGAATGCGCTCGCGGGCGCGCAGCGTCTTCAGCTCGGCGAGCGTGAAGTCCTCGGTGAACCAGCCGGTCAGCTGCACGCCGTCGATCGTCTTGGTCGTCTTGCGGCTCGCGAACTGCGGCAGCGCCGATACGTTGGTCGTGCCGGAAATCTCGTTCTCGTGGCGCGCGACGAGCACGCCGTCGCGCGTGGAAACCAGGTCGGGCTCGATCACGTCCGCGCCGTCCTCGATTGCCTTGCGGTACGACGCCAGCGTGTGCTCGGGGCGCAGCGCGCTCGCGCCGCGGTGGCCGACCACCTGCACCCTGGCGGCAATCGGCTGCGTGGGATCTGACGTGACGTCGTCGCCGCCGCAGCCGGCGAGCAGGAACGTGGCGGCACAGGCGAGCGGGACGCAGCGGTGGGCGAACGGGCGCTTGAAGAACATGTCGATGAACCTTCGGAACGGGTTGGGGTGGAACGGGAGGGTTTCGGGACGGCCCGCGCGATTCTGGCGCAGGCATGTAAACGATCCCGAACGGGACGGGATCGTCTCATCGGATCATTACACATGTATTACTCGATGCTTTCCGGTTGATTCGACGGGTGGGGGGCTTCCGGCCGCTGCCGCGACGCTGTCCTTGGCCGGGTCTTGCGCCGGATGCACTAAACTTGCGGGACTTTTGCATCGCCGGGCGGGGGCGGGCGCAGGATGCCGTGCGCGTCCGGCGTGCGGTCCCGCCGAATTTCCCGGACCCATGACGACCCAAACCGATCCCGCCTACCTGCTCGGCGAACTCCTCAAGAACGTTTCCCGCTCCTTCTACCTGACGCTGCGCGTGCTGCCGGACGGCATGCGCAACCCGGTCGGCCTCGCGTACCTGCTCGCGCGCGCGGCCGACACGATCGCGGATACCGCGCTCGTCGCGCCGGACCGCCGCGCGGCGCTGCTGACGCAATTGCGCGAGAACGTCGAGCAGCTCGACGACGGCGTCGCGCTGTCCCGCGCGCTGGAAGACGTGACGCGGATGCAGACGGATTCCCACGAACACGTGCTGCTCGGCTCGATGCCGCCGATGCTCGCGCTGCTGCGCGCGCAGACGGACGCCGACAGCGCGGCGATCCGCAAGGTCGTCGCGACGCTGACGTCGGGGATGGAGTTCGACTTGCGCACGTTCCCGGACGAGCAGGCGGGGCAGGTGGCCGCGCTGCCGTCGCGCGACGCGCTCGACCGCTATACGTACCTCGTCGCCGGCTGCGTCGGCGAGTTCTGGACCGACATGACCGGCATGCACACGCGCGCCGCGCGGCGCTGGAACCTGCCGGACATGCGCGAGAAGGGCATCCGCTTCGGCAAGGCGCTGCAGATGACCAACATCCTGCGCGACTGCGCGAAGGACTTGCGGATCGGCCGCTGCTACCTGCCGCAGGAGGTGCTGGACGCACATGGGCTCGGCGTGGCCGACCTGCTGCGGCCGGACGCGTCGCCGCGCGCGCGCGGCGTGCTGGTCGACCTGCTGCGCGTCGCGCTCGCGCAGTATCGCGACGCGTGCCGGTACACCGTCGCGATTCCGCGCCGCTTCGTGCGGCTGCGCCTCGCATGCCTGTGGCCGATCCTGATCGGCCTCGAGACGTTCGAGCTGCTGGCCGGCCACGACGCGTGGCTCGACCCGGCGCGGCCGGCCAAGGTGCCGCGCAAGCGCATCTACCGGATCATGGCGTCGTCGCTCGCGATCGTCGGTTCGAACGCGGCGATCGAGGCGCGGGTGGAGCGGCTGATCGAATCCGTCGATTCATTGATTCGGGTCAATGCGCCGGGTGCGCACTGAGGCCCGGACGAGGGCGCCCGTTCGATATCCCAAGCGATTGTTTCGCTGCATGCAGCAACCCCGGTGCAACGATTCGGTTGCCGAAATACCACCGTCATATCCGTCCTGCATCCTCCGCGGTCGCGGCGTAAGGAAGCCATCGCCCGGGCGCGGATTCATCCATGAAATCCATCGCGCGGGCATATGACGACCCCGGATGGAAACGGTTGCACGCGTAAAAATGTAAAGCTAGGGTTTTCACTGGGAAATGCCTGAAACCCGCGCCGGCTATGCCGCTGCGGGCCGCGCGTAACTGTTTAGTGAACCTTCGCGTTGCGTCGATCATACGATGACCGACCCGGCAGGTTGGGAAACAATCGGCAATCCGTCAGAATTGCGTCCGCATGTACTCGCACATGTGTCAGAACCACACCAGATAAGAATTCATTCTTTGAGGACGGAGAATCAATGAAAAAGCGCGTCGCTTTCGCCATGACGGCAGCTGGCCTTGCAGCCGCCACCGCCGCCCACGCTCAGAGCAGCGTGACCCTGTACGGTATCGTCGACAACGGTATCGCTTACCAGAACAACGCAGCGGCGAAGGCCGGCGACACCTCGGGCGGTCACTCGAAGGTGCTGATGTCCACGGGCGTGTGGGCGGGCAGCCGCTTCGGCCTGAAGGGTTCTGAAGATCTGGGTGGCGGCACGAAGGCGATCTTCCAGCTGGAAGCTGGCGTGAGGACCAACGACGGCACGTCGCAGTGGACGGGCGGCATCTTCACCCGCCAGGCATGGGTCGGCCTGACCAACCCGGCGTACGGTACGCTGACGGCTGGCCGCCAGTACACCGCGTACTACACGCTGCTGTCGCCGTACAGCCCGACGACCTGGCTGACCGGCTATTACGGCGCGCACCCGGGCGATATCGACTCGCTGGATACCAGCTACCGCGCTAACAACTCGCTCGTCTACATGTCGCCGAAGTTCTACGGCTTCACGGTCGGCGGTTCGTACTCGCTCGGCGGTGTCGCAGGCAGCTTCAACCGCGGCTCGACCTGGAGCGCGGCAATCCAGTACCTGAATGGCCCGGCAGGCATCGCAGTCGGCTACCAGCGCATCAACAACTCGACGCTGGGCGGCGGTGTGTGGGGCGCGAACTCGACCGCGCAAAACGGCCTGGATACGAGCGGCAACGGCGCAGAGCAGGCCGTGTCGGCGATCAACAACGGCTACAAGTCGGCTCAATCGCAGCAGCGCGTCGCCGTGACGGCCGGCTACCAGTTCACGCCGGCATGGGACATCTCGGTGTCGTACTCGAACGTCCAGTACATTCCGGGCCTCGGTTCGTCGTTCCGCAACACGGCGATTTTCAACACGGGCGGTGCCGTGCTGCACTGGAAGGCAAACGCGCAGTGGGACTTCGCGGCTGGCTACTCGTACACGGCGGCAACGCAGTCGAACGGCGTCACGAGCTCGGCGAAGTACCACCAGGTCACGCTGTCGCAGTACTACAGCCTGTCGAAGCGCACGGGCCTGTACGCGGTTGAGGCATACCAGCACGCAAGCGGCAACACGCTGAACGGTGGCAAGATCATCGCAGCAACGACCTCGATCGGTGACGGCGTTAGCGCAGGTTCGAACCAGAACCAGATCGGCGTCGGCGTCGGCCTGATCCACCGCTTCTGATTCCGCGCGGCGCGCGAGCGCCGCTTGCAGCATGCGGTATGAAAGCCGGCCTTCGGGCCGGTTTTTTTTCGTCCGCGTTTGCCGCTCGACGTGGCCCGATCCATCTTTCCCGGGCCGAGCGCGTGACGTCCGGTCCATTCAAGCGACCGTCCGACCTCGCTACGCTTCTCCTTGACGATACCGACGGAGAAGCCAGCGCAATTCCCCCTCTCCATGCGGCAATCTCCGAGCCGCGTATCGCCGGCATGTCTTTCGTGGCTCCGCTGCCCGGCCCGGCGGGGCCATCTTTTTCATGCCGGTTCACTACGCGCGTCACGGCGCCATCCAGCTTCCCCCCAACGCCTGAAACAGCGCCGCCGTATCGGCGAGCCGATCCGCCTGCGCACGCGTGCGATCGAGCGCCGTCTGCAGCGCCTGCCGCTGCGCGTCGAGCAGCCCGAATTCGCCGAGCCCGCCGGCCGCGTAACGCGCCGCGGAAATCGTGTTGCTCGCGTCCGCTTCGCGCGCCGCTTCGTCGCGCGACCGCAGCGTTTCCGCGTCCTGTTCGACCGCGCGCATCGCATCCGCGACCTGCTGCAGCGCCAGCAGCACGGTCTGCCGGTAATCGGCGAGCGCCGCATCGTACGCGGCCTCGGCAGCGTGTTTTTTCGCGCGCAATTCGCCGCCGTGGAACAGCGGCTGCGTCAGGTTCAGGCCGATGTTCCAGATATTCAGGCCGTTCACGATATCCGCGATGCGCGTGCGCTCCGAACCCGCGCCGGCCGAGATCGCGAAGCGCGGATACAGGTTCGCGGTCGCCACGCCGACGTTCGCGCTCGCCTGATGCAGTACCGCCTCGGCCGCGCGAATGTCCGGCCGCTCGCGCGCGAGCGTGGACGGCAACGTGACCGGCAGCGCACCGGGCAGCGCGAGCGCGTCGAGCGGCACGTCCGGCAGGTCCGCTTCCGCGGGCGGCATGCCGATCAGGATCGCGAGCCGGTGATCGGCCTGCGTGCGCTGCGCCGCGAGCGGCGGCAGCGACGCCTGCGTCTGCGCGAGCAGCGTGCGCTGCGCATGGACGTCCGCCGTCGACACGCCGCCCGCCGCATGACGCGCTTCGACGATGCGCAACTGGCGCGCCTGCGCATCCGCGAGCTGCTGCGTCAGCGCGAGCTGCCGCGCGAGCGACGCGCGCCGGACGACGGTCGCGACGACATTGCCCGCCAGCGTCAATCGCGCCGCCTCGAGTTCGTACGACTGGTAGTCGACCTGCGCGCGCAGCGCTTCGAGCGCGCGCCGGTTGCCGCCGAATACGTCGAGCACGTACGACACGCTGACCGACGCGTTGTACAGCGTGAACGGCCCCGGGTTCGGCACGTTGGCCGGCAGCCCGAACGCGGCGGTGTCGACTTTCTCGCGCGTGCCGGACAGCTTCGCGTCGACGCTCGGCCACTGCGTCGCGCCGGCCTGCGCGACATAGTTCTGCCGCGCTTCGTCGAGCTTCGCGCGCGCCGCGTCGACGGTGGGGCTGTGCTTCAGCGCGTCGTCGACGAGCCGGTTCAGCGGCTCGCAGCCGAACTGCGTCCACCAGCGCGGCAGCGCGTGCCCGGCGATGGCGAAGGTTTGCGGGTTTCCGGCCGCGCCCCCGGCCGACGCCGTCGTCGCGGGCGGCGCGCCGCGCGTATAGCGCTGCGTCGGCGGCGCCGCAGGCGTGCCGAAGTCCGGCCCGACCGCGCAGCCGGACACGAGCGCCGCGACGGACGCAACGCAGGCAGTGACGCGAACACGGCGGCGGACGAATGACATCGCGGCGCGCCTAGTCCAGCGTGCGCCGGTAGAAGCGCAGCGCGACGGCCATCACGATCACGGTGAACACGGCGACCGGCCACACCGACGGCCACAGGTCGGCCCAGCCGTTGCCCTTGAGCAGGATGCCGCGCACGAGGCGGTTGAAGTAGGTGAGCGGCAGCAGGTTGCCGACGAACTGCGCCCATTTCGGCATCCCCGCGAACGGGAACATGAAGCCCGACAGCAGGATGTTCGGCAGGAAGTAGAACACCGCGAGCTGCATCGCCTGCAACTGGTTCTGCGCGAGCGACGACAGCGTGATGCCGACCGTCAGGTTCGCGGCGATGAACAGCAGCGCGGACAGGTAGATCGCGAGCACGCCGCCGACGAACGGCACCTGGAACACGAAGCGTGCCGCCACGAGGATGATCGACACCTGGATCAGCCCGATGAACACGTACGGCACGATCTTGCCCGTCATCACCTCGAGCGGCAGCACGGGCGTCGCGAGCAGGTTCTCCATCGTGCCGCGCTCGCGTTCGCGCGTGATCGCGAGGCCCGTCATCATCACCATCGTCATCGTCAGGATGACGCCCATCAACCCCGGCACGACGTTGTACTGCGTGATGCCCTCGGGGTTGTACAGGCGATGCAGCCGCACGTCGAACGCGGCCGGGCGGCCGTTCAGGCGCGCGAGCGGGCCGGTCAGGTCCTTGTCCGCGACCGGCTGCACGAGGCCCGACAGCGCCGCGATGGCCGACGCAGTCGCGACGGGATCGGTCGCATCGGCCTCGACGAGCAGCGAAGGTCGTTCCCCGCGCAGCAGCCGGCGCGAGAAATCGGCAGGAATGCTCAGCACGAACAACACGTCGCCACGCGCGAGCGCATGCCGGCCGGTCGCCTCGTCGGGCAGCGTCGCGACGACGTCGAAGTAGGCGGAGTTGCGCATCCCGGCGACGAAGCTGCGCGCAAACGGGCTCGAATCCGCGACGATCACCGCGGTCGGCAGGTGCTTCGGGTCGGTGTTGATCGCGAAGCCGAACAGCGTGAGCTGGATGATCGGCACGCCGACGATCATCGCGAACGTCACGCGGTCGCGGCGCAGCTGCAGGAACTCCTTCAGCACGATGCTCCACCAGCGCGCGAGCGAGAACGACACATGCCACCAGGACGGCGTGTTCATGACCGCGCGCCTCCGGACAGGCCGGCCGCGTGGCGTCCCATCATGAAGATGAACACGTCCTCGAGGCCGGTGTCGATCGGCGCGGCTCCAAGCGCCGCGTCGGCGGCGACCTGCGCGACGCTCGCGTCGAGCGCGCGGCGGTCGCGGCCGCTCACGTGCAGCGCGGTGCCGAACACGACCGTCTGGTCGACGCCCGGCATCGTGCGCAGCCGCGCGGACAGCTCGGTCAGGTGCTCGCCGGTGATCGCCCAGGTCGCGAGCCCCTGCGACGCGACGATCTCCGCCGACGTGCCCTGCGCGAGCAGCGCGCCGTCCGCGATGTACGCGAGCTTGTGGCAGCGCTCGGCCTCGTCCATGTAGTGCGTGCTGACGAGCACCGAGATGCCCTGCGCGGCGAGCCGGTGCAGCTCTTCCCAGAAATCGCGGCGCGCGGCCGGATCGACGCCGGCGGTCGGCTCGTCGAGCAGCAGCAGTTCCGGGCCGTGCAGCATGCATGCGGCGAGCGCGAGGCGCTGTTTCCAGCCGCCCGACAGCGCGCCGGTGAGCTGGCTCGCGCGGTTCGTCAGGCCGAGGCCGTCGAGCGCGCGTTCGACGGCCGCCTTGCGGTCGGGCATTTGGTAGACGCGCGCGACGAAGTCGAGATTCTCGCGGATCGACAGGTCTTCCCAGTACGAGAAACGCTGCGTCATGTAGCCGACGCGGCGCTTGATCTGCGCGCTGTCGCGCACGATGTCGTAGCCGACGCAGGTGCCGCTGCCCGAATCGGGCGTGAGCAGCCCGCACATCATCCGGATCGACGTCGTCTTGCCGCTGCCGTTCGGCCCGAGGAAGCCGAAGATCTCGCCGCGCGCGACGCGCAGCGACACGTCCTTTACCACGTGCTTGTCGCCGAAACGCTTGTTCAGCTTGTCGACGTCGATCGCGTACGGGGCGCCCGGGGCGTTCATGGCAGCCTCACGGCGACCGGCTGGCCCGGATGCAGCTTCGGCGCGTCGGCGGCGGCCGGCCGGGCCTCGACCATGAACACGAGCTTCGTGCGGCTTTCGTTGCTGTAGATGACGGGCGGCGTGTATTCGGCCTCGCTCGACACGTAGGTGATGCGCGCGGGCACGCCGGCCGCGCAGCCGTCGCACCGGATCTCGACCGCGCGGCCGGGCGCGAGCGCCGCGACGGCGGCCTCGGGCACGAAGAAGCGCACCTTCACGTTCTGCGGCGGCAGCATCTGCACGACCGGGCTGCCGGCCTGCACCCATTCGCCGAGCCGGTACAGCGTGTCGTAGACGCGCCCGGCCGCCGGCGCGGCGACGCGCTTCTGGTCGAGCTTCCATTGCGCCTCGGCAACCGCCGCCTGCGCGGCATCGACCTGCGCGGCCTGCGCGGCGACCTGCTGCGCGCGGCCGGGCAGGCGCGCGACGTCGACCTGGCTTTGCAGCTCGCGCACCTGGGCGGCGCTCGTCTGCGCGGCCGCGCGCGAATCGTCGAGCTGCTGCTTCGCGATGCCGCCGGCCTGGTACTGCCGCTCGTCGCGCGCCAGTTGCTCGGCGGCCTTGCGGGCCTGCGCGGCGGCCTGCGCGAGCTGCGCCTTCGCGACGTTCACTTCCGGCGGCCGCTTGCCGGTGCGCAGGTCCGCGAGCTGCGCCTGCGCGGCGGCGAACTGGTGCTGCGCCTGCTGCAGCGCGGCCGTTTCGTTGACGGCTTCGAGCGCGAACGCGGGCGCGTTCGCGGCGACCGTCTGGCCGCGCTGCACCGCGAGCTGCGTGAGCGTGCCCGATTGCGACGACGACAGGTAGACGAATTCGCCTTCGACGTAGCCCTGGTAGGTCGGGCGCTCATCGGCGCGTGGCTTGCAGCCGGCGGCGAGCGCGATGGCTGCGGCGGCGAGCGCGAACGATGCGGCGGCGCGCTTCGTCGTCACGATCGCCTCCTGGCTGCACGGGCGGGCGGCGGGGGCTGCATTCCGAAGCCGAGCAGCGCGCCGACGTGCCGCTGCAGCCCGTCGCGATCGATCGGCGGCATCCCGCGCGCGCCGCGCCACAGCTTCGCGGTGGCGAGCGGCAGCATCACGAGCGCGATGATCGACTGGAACAGCAGCGCCGGTTCGAGCGCGGGATTCACGATGCCCGCCTGCTGCGCGCGCCGGATGCGCTCGGCGAAGCGGCCGATTTGCTCGAGCGGAATCCGCTTGACCATCCGTTCGCGCAGCAGCCCGCCTTCGTTGACGATCTCGCGCAGCCACAGCGACGGCAGCCACGGCATCCGGGCGGTCACGTCGAAGAAGCGCGCGACGAGTTCGCCGACGAGCGCGAACGGGTCGTTCTCGACCTGTGGCTCGGTTGGTTGCCAGACGAACGCGATCACCTGCGCGAGACGTTCCTCGACGATCGCGTCGAGGAGTTGTTCGCGATTCGTGAAGTAGTAGTGGACCATCGCCGACGTGACGCCGGCAGCTTGCGCGATCTGCGCGACCGTCGTGGCCGCGATGCCGCGCTCGGCGAACAGCGCGGTCGCGACGTCGAGCATGTGGTTGCGCAGGTCGAAATCGTCCACCGACGGGCGGCGCCCGCGCGGTTTCGGTGCGGTGGATTTCGCGTTCATGCAGTCGACGCTAATTGACGGGTTAGTTAATTTCAAGGAAGGGTTTTCGACGAAGTGGACGGGTGTCAGGCGCGGCGCGAATGGCGGCGCGGGTGGGCGGGCCGAAGGCCGTATGGTGCGGGGCGGCGCGATGCGGAAATGAAGGGAGCAGCTATAGAAACGCGGGGAGGGCGAATGCTTGTATCCGAGGAGACGGACGGCCACCAGATCGAGACGCATCGACACCTTCAAGCCGGACGCATCGCCATATCATTGGCTCGCAACAGCCAAGCGCCGTCCGAGCGCACGAACAGCATTTTTTTCCGAGGGAACAATGACGACAAAGCACACGACAGGGTGGCCGATGGCGGTTCTTGCCGCCATGATTCTGGCCGGCTGCGGAGGCGGCGACGATTCGCCTGCTCCGGCCGCGGCGACCGGCAGCGCGAGCCCGACGCCGACGTCGAATCTCGAATGCGATCCGGTCTATCAGCCGGGCGATACCGTGAAGCTGCACGTGTATCTGCAGGCGTCGCCGCAAGGCCAGATCGTCGACAACGGCATCTACACGCGGACTTACGCGCCGGCGACATTCCAGGGCGTCTCGCTGACGCAGCAGGCCGAAACCACGCCCGGGTCGCCGATCCAGACCAATCGCTACTATCTGGTCGGCAACGGCGCGCGCACGTACTACGGCGGGGAGGTCGTCAGTGCAGGCGCGCTGGTGCTGCGGGACGTGAATTCACCGCCGTATGCGGAGACGATCGGGCTCTCGGGGAGCGAGTCGGCGAATTACATGGATACGCCGGTCGCGCCGGCCGCCGGGGCCTCGACGAGCGTGTCGATCGACCGTGCATACGTCGCGCGTGAATCGGTGACCCTCAAGAATGGCAAGGTCTTCAACAACACCTGCCACTATCACGCGACGGAGAAGCTGACCGGTCCGGCGATGACGAGCACGACGATCGCCGACGACTGGCTGGCCCCGGGCGTCGGCCTGGTCAAGTCGGTCGCCAGCAACGGCGGGGGGCAGGTCGTGACGCGCGAACTGGACTCGGCGACGGTCGGCGGCACGACCTTCTGAAGCGGCGGACCGGCTGGCCGCCCCGGCCACCGGCTCCGCGCAGGGCCGCTAGTGTTCCAGCGGCGACTTCAGCGGATCGTGCTCGCCCGTCAGCCCGAACACGACGATCTGCGCTGGCGCGGAAGCGCTCCCGTTGCGCGACACGAGGTGCCGCGAGCCGGGCGGCTCGTACCAGCCTTCGCCTGCGCGATAGCGGCGCAGCGGGCCGTCGTTGACATGCGACAGCACCTCGCCCTTCGACACGACCGCAAACACCGAGCCGAGATGCCGATGCGGCTCGGACGCCTAGCCGGGCGCATAGTCGACCGTCGCGACCACCGCCAGCTTGCCGGGCGCTTCCGGCACGGCCTGCTTCATGACCGGCCGGACGTTGTCGCTGCCTGCGTTGCCGTCGTGCGCATGCGCGGCTGTTGCGACAACGCCCAGCGCGAGCGCGACGCACGCGGCGGCGGCGCGCAGATACATGCTGCGGGTCATCGCCGCCTCCTCACTCGGGCATCTTGCGGAACGCGATCGCGAAGCGATTCCACGAATTGATCGTCGCGATGAGCATCGACAGGTCGAACAGCTCTTCGTCGCTGAAATGCGGCTTCACGGCTTCCCAGACGGCGTCCGGCACGTGGTTGTCCGCGACCAGCGTCAGCGCTTCGGTCCATTCCAGCGCCGCGCGCTCGCGGTCGGTAAAGAACGGCGTTTCGCGCCACACGACGACGGTCGCGAGACGGCGCTCGGTTTCGCCGCCCTTGCGCGCGTCGGTGGTGTGCATGTCGACGCAGAATGCGCAGCCGTTGATCTGCGATGCGCGCAGGCGCACGAGTTCGGCGAGCGGCTTCTCGATTGCGCTTTTGGCCAGGAATTCCTCGGCGGCGCGCATCGCCTTGATCGCGTTCGGGCTGGCGGTATAGAAGTTCAGGCGCGGTTGCATGGCAGGTCCTCGTTCGGTTGATGCGCACGGTGGCGCGACAGGACCCAGATTAATGACCGCGCTGGCCTTCCGGAATGACCAATTTCAGGTATATCGAGGTAACCAGTGGCGCGGCGTCAGACACCCGCCCGCAGCAGCGCGGCGAGCCGGGCGAGCGCCGTATCGATGCGCGTCGCGTCGATGCCGCCATAGCCGAACAGCAAGCCCGCCTCGCGCGGCACGTCGACATGGAAGGCCGAGAGGCCGTACAGCCCAAGGTCGTGCGCGCGCGCCGCGTCGACCAGCGCGGCCTCGTCGAGGCCCGGCCTGAGGCGTGCGGCGAGGTGGATTCCCGCCACCGGCACGATCGCGTCGAACCACGGCGCGAGGCCGCCGCGCAGGTGCGCGAGCAGCACCTTGCGGCGCGCGTCGTAGTGCTTCTGCACGCGGCGCAGGTGCCGCGCGAAATCGCCGTCGAGCATGAAGCGCGCGAGCGCGGCCTGCGTCAGCGTGCAGCTGTGCCAGTCGACGACCTGCTTCGCCTTCGCGAGCGCCGCGTGCAGCGCGCGGGGCGGGATCGCGTAGCCGATCCGCAGCTCGGGGAAGATCGTCTTCGAGAACGTGCCGACGTACGCGACGAGGCCCGCGCGGTCGAGGCTCTTCAGCGATTCCATCGGCCGGCCCTCGAAGCGGAATTCGCCGTCGTAGTCGTCCTCGATCACGACCGCGCGCCGCCGCTGCGCCCATTCGAGCAGCGCGACGCGCCGCTCGAGGCTCATCGGCATGCCGAGCGGGAACTGGTGCGACGGCGTCACGTAGACGAGCCGCGCGTCGTCGGGCAGCCGGTCGACGACGAGCCCGTGCGCGTCCACCGGCACGCTGGCCACCGTCGCGCCGAGCGATGCGAACGCGGCGCGCGCCGGCGGGTAGCCGGGATCTTCCACCGCGACCACGTCGCCGGGCCGCACGACGACGCGCGCGAGCACGTCGAGCGCCTGCTGCGCGCCTTGCGTGACGATCACGTCCTGCCAGTTGCAGGCAACCGCGCGGCTGAACGCGACGTAGCGCGCGATCGCGAGCCGCAGCTGCTGGTCGCCGGCCGGGTCGTGATACTGGCCGGGGCCGCGCGCCTGCAGGCGCAGCGCGTGATGCAGGCAGCGGCGCCACGCGTCGAACGGGAACAGCGTCTTGTCGGTCACGCCGCCGCGGAAGTCGAAGCCGGCTCCGGGCAGCGGTTCCGGCATGGCCAGCGCGTCGGGCAGGTCGGTCCACACGGTGCGGATGTCCGGCGCATCGGCGGGGCGGGCTTCCGCGGCGATCGCCGGCGTCGCCGCCGCCGGCCCGTGCGGCACGCGCGCGAGGCCGTCGGCGACGAACGTGCCGTCGCCGCGCCGCGTCCACAGGTAGCCTTCGGCGACGAGCTGCTCGAACGCGTCGAGCGTCGTCTTGCGCGACACGCCGAGCTGCGTGGCGAGATCGCGGGTGGACGGCAGCCGCGCGCCGCCCGCGAGGCGTCCGTCGACGATCGCGGTGCGCAGCTGGCGAAAGATTTGCCCCGTCAGGTCGTGACGGCCTTCGATGTGGATCGCGATGTCCATCGCGGTGGTTACCTCGGGTTTGGGGATTTCGCCGGAATCGGGATACCGCGAGTATGACGCGTGAATCGCCGCGCCGGGGTTGAACCGCCGCGCCCGGCGGCCTTACGATGCACGTCAATCCCCGGACCCGGAGCGTGGCCATGTTGTCAGAAGAAGAACTCGCGCTGCTCGATGCGATTCGCGCGACCGGCAGCCTGTCGCGCGCGGCGGCGCGCCTCGGCAAGGCGCCGTCGACGGTGTCGCACGCGGCGCGCCAGCTCGAGGCGCGGTTCGATGCGCTGCTGTTCGACCGGCGCCGCTACCGGCTGCAGCTCACGCCGGCCGGCCAGTTGCTGGCCGACGAGGCCGCGCGCCTGATGCTGGACGTCGCGCGGCTCACGCAGCGGGTGCGGCAGATCGCGAACGGCTGGGAGGACCGGCTGTGGATCGTCAGCGACGAGCTGCTCGAATTCGACTCGATGATGCCGGTGATCCGCGCGTTCGACGCGCTCGAATCGGGGGTGTCGCTGCGCTTCACGCACGAGGTGCTCGGCGGCACCTGGGAAGCGCTGCGCGACGGCCGCGCCGACCTGATCGTCGGCGCGACCAACGAGCCGCCGGCGATTCCAGGGCTGAAGTGGTTCGAGCTGGGCGCGCTCGACTGGGTGTTCGCGGTGTCGCCGCGCCATCCGCTCGCGGCGGCGCGCGGCCCGCTCACGCGCGACGCGATCGGCGCGCATCGCGCGGTGGTGGTCGCCGATTCGTCGCGCAGCGCGGCAGGCCGCGTATACGGCGTGCTGGGCGGGCAGCCGGTGCTGGCCGTGCCGTCGATGCGCGCGAAGATCCTCGCGCAGCGCGATGCGCTCGGCGTCGGCTGGGTGCCGCGGCGGCGCGCCGCGACGCTGCTCGCGCGCGGCGAACTGGTCGAGATGCCGGCCGCCGATCCGCGCGAGCCGAATGTCCTGTACGTCGGGTGGCACGGCGATCGCGAAGGCCGGGCGCTGCAATGGTGGCTCGACCGGCTGCGCGAGCCGCGCCTCGCGCAGCGGCTGCTCGACGGGATCGACGTGCTGCCGTAACGTACCGCGAGTACCGCGAACGTTCGACGATTTCGAACGTGTTCATCACGCGCGCGGCACGGCAGCGCGCGGCTTCACGCGCACCATGCAGTCACGGTCATTCACCGGAATCACTGGAGAACATCATGGAACGTTTCACCGGCAAGACAGTGCTCGTCACGGGCGGCACCAGCGGCATCGGCCTCGCGGCCGCACAGGCATTCGCGTCCGAAGGCGCGCGCGTGATCATGACGGGCCGCGATGCGGACGCGCTCGCTGCGGCGCAGCGCACGCTCGGCGGCGACGCGCTCGCGATCCGCAACGAAACGGGCAGCGTCGCGGCGGCGCGCGAGCTTGCGAGCGCGATCGCCGCCGCGGGCGCGCGGCTCGACGCGGTATTCGTCAACGCGGGCGTGGCGAAGCTCGCACCGTTCGCGGACATCGACGAGGCGCTGTGGGACCAGGTCTTCGATACCAACGTGAAGGGCGCGTATTTCCAGATCCAGTCGCTCGTGCCGCTGCTGAACCGCGGCGCGTCGATCGTGATCAACGGCTCGATCAATGCGCATATCGGGATGCCCGGTTCGTCGCTCTACGCGGCGAGCAAGGCCGCGGTGAATTCGTTCGCGAAGACGCTGTCGACGGAACTGCTGCCGAACGGCGTGCGCGTGAACGTCGTCAGCCCGGGGCCCGTGCAGACGCCGCTGTACGGCAAGCTCGGGCTCGACGCCGCGACGCTCGAGGCGACCGCCGACAAGATCAAGGGCCTCGTGCCGATCGGCCGGTTCGGCACCCCGGAGGAAATCGCGTCGACCGTGCTGCACCTGAGCGCGCCGGAGTCCGCGTTCATCGTCGGCGCGGAAATCATCGCGTCGGGCGGGATGGGGCTGCTTTGAGCGGACGGCGGCGCGGGGGCTGCCGCCCCGCGCGCCGCACGCCCCGCGCGCGATCCGGCCCGCGACGCTAGCGTTCGCGGCAAGCGGGGCCGGCGCCGCCCGGCTCCGCGAGGTGCGTCACCGTCAGCCCGCCGAACGTCGCGCGGCCATGCTCGGCGAATACCGCGATCCGGTCGGCGTCGCGGGGCGGGAAGACGAGGTCGGTGATTGCGGCGCGGCCGTGGCCGGCGAACACCTCGACCGAGCCGCGATCGACGACGATCTCGAGCGGCAGGCGCCCGTCGACGAGCGGCAGGTTCACGATGTGCTGCCGGCTGAACGCGTTCGAGAAACCCGACTCGCCCGATGCCGAGCGGTCGAGCGTCAGCGTCCGCTGCGCGGTGTCGTAGACGATCCGCGTGCCGATCGCGCCATCCGCCGAGCGCCGCACGACGATTCCCGCGCGCGCGGCGGTTTGCGGCGCGAGCGTCAGCGTGATGCGCTGCACCGTGCCGCGCGTCGCGGCCGGCAGTTCGCGCAGCGCCGACGCGACGCCCACGTCGCCGAGATGCGTCGCGGGCCGCCCGTCGGCCCACGCGGTGAACGCCGGCGCCGGCGTGACGACGAGCCGCGGTTCGCCGTCGATCGTCTTCAGCGCGAACGCGCGCGGCAGCGTCATCGCGCCGCGCCACGGCGCGGTGGGCGCTTGCGCCGCGTAATCCCAGTTGCTCATCCACGCGATCGCGACGGGCCGCGCGCCGGGCGCGCCCGAGAACGTGCCGGCCGCATAGAAATCGGCGCCGTGATCGACCCATTGGAATTGCGCGGGATCCGAGCCGGCCGGCGCGACCCGGTCGGGCTTGAAGGTGCGGCCGTCGAACGCGCCGACGAAGGCCATCGCGCCCGAGCCGCCCGCGATCGACCACGGATTGACGTTGACGATCATCACCCATTTGGTCCGGCGCGGATCGTCGTCGAGCGGCAGCGGCACGAGGTCGGGCATCTCCCACAGCGCGCCGTCATGCGGCACGCCGGGCAGCGTGAAGTCGCTGAGGAAATCCCAGTGGATCAGGTCGTTCGAGCGGTACAGCTTCACGACCTGCGCGTCGGCGACGACGGTCGTCATCAGCCAGTAGCCGCCCGGCGCGTACCACGACACCTTCGGGTCGCGGAACTGCTTCGATTCCGGATCGAGCGTGAGCACCGGGTTGTGCGCGTACGGCTGCCAGGTCGCGCCGTGGTCGAGGCTGTACGCGAGCGACTGCGCCTGCGTGCCGGGCGCGTGCCCTGAACCGGCCTTGTAGACGCTCGTATACAGCGCGACCAGCGGCGCCTGGCCCGGCGCGCCGAGGCCGGACGTGTTGCGGGTGTCGGCGACGATCGAGCCGGAGAAGATCTCCTCGGTGGCGTTCGCGCGCATCGCGACCGGCTGCTCGCGCCAGTGGACGAGGTCGGTGCTGGTCGCGTGGCCCCAGGACATGTTGCCCCAGTCGTTGCCGGCCGGATTGAACTGATAGAACAGGTGATAGCGGCCGTTCTCGTAGACGAGGCCGTTCGGATCGTTCATCCAGTGGCGCTGCGGCGTGTAATGGAGCGCGGGCCGCCACTGCGGCGTGCCGTCGGCGGCGGGCGCGGGGCACGGCGGGGCCGATGCGTGCGCGTTCGCGGCACATGCCAGAAGCAGCGCCGCCGCGCGGAACGTAAAGCTTGCGGACGGAAATTTCATGCGTGCAGCCGTGCTTCGGCGGGCGAAGCGGAAAGAAGGCGGGGAAGCGCGCGCCGCGCGATCCGGAGAGGGCGCGGCGCGCGGGTTGACCGAAGGGTGACGCACGCGCGCACGGGACACGCCCGAGGCGCGCGCGGCCGCCGTCAGTGGCCGGGGCCCTGCGCGGGCAGGTTCGCGGGGATGTCGCCGTAGCCGCCGAGCCCGCCGCGGCCGTACTGGCGGTCCACCGCCGTCGACGTGCCGTTGATGTTGATCTTCACCGTCGGCGCGAGCGTGCCGCCGCGGCGCGGGCCGATCGCGTCGATGAACGACTCGACGAGCCCGCCCGGCATCACGAAGTGCGAATACGACTGGAATTCGCGCGGGTTCTGGTTCGGATCCTGCGCGTACGGCGCGCCGGCCGGCGCCGTGAAGTCGGTCGGGTTGCCGAGCACGAGGCCGCCGCCGTTCAGCGGCAGGTAGTCGCTGCGGATGCCGTTGCCGACGAAGCCGTACACGCCGTCCGGGCCGTCGACGCCCGCCGCCATCGTCGTGCGGTGGCTGATCGTGAACAGGTAGTACTTGCCGTCCTTCAGGTAGATCTGCGGGCGCTCGGTCTGGTCGTCCACGCAGTTCGCCGACAGGATCGGCGGCAGGAACTTCCATTCGGTGAGCTGCGGGTTCGTCGCGACCGCGAGGCCGACATTGGCCTTTTGATACACTGCGCCCGAATTCATCACCGCGTTGAGGTCTTCCCGGTACGGGTCGTTCGGCGCGTAGCCGAGGTCGGCTTCGGTGCAGGTGCGCGCGCCGCGCGGGCCGCCCGTGTTGCCCTCGAACACCATGTAGGTCTTGCCCGGGTGCGCCGGATCGGTGAACACGAACGGATCGCGGAACGAGAAGTAGGTGTTCTGCTGGCCCGTCTGGTAATAGTTGCCGTCCGGCTGCAGCAGCGCCTTGTGATCGTCGAAGCCGCTGAACCACACGTGCTTGTCGTCGGCATGGATGTGGCCGTCGGCGCGCGTGATGATCGCCTGCGGCGGCGTGATGTCGGCGCCGCCGGGCGCCGAGCGGTTGAACGACGTCGCGGTGTAGTAGAGGCTCACGTTGCCGCCGTTCGTGAGGCGCGCCGAGCCCGACCATTCGGCGTTGTTGGTCATCGGCGCGGTGCCGAACACCTTGGCGCTCGCGCCGTCCGGGAACAGATGGCCGCCCCAGGTCCAGCCGCCGTTGGCCGGCCGCTGCGCCGCCGGGATGCCCGCGCGGCGGTAGAAGAAGCCGATCCGCGCATGCACGTGGCGGTCGTCGAACGTATAGCCGGCATGCGGATCGGCGGTGAGCGAGAAGATCACCTCCCAGCCCTTGTAGCTGAGCTGGTTCGCGCGCAGGTCGGCGAGCGGCCACGTGTCCCATACCCACACGTCCGGGTTGATCAGCGGGAAGTCCTGCGGGATGTTCGGCATCGACAGGGCCTGCGGCAGCGAATTCCGGTCGGCGCCGGGCGTATGCGACTGCGCGACGATCTGGCGGATGTCGGCGCGCGTCCAGCGCATCGTGAAATTGCCTTCGGGGTCGTAGGCCTGCTGCGTATGCGGCGTGGGCGCGGGGGCGCCGGCGGCCTGCGCGTGCGCCGCGGTCGTGCCGGCCGCGAAGGCGGCCAGTGCGCCGCCAGCGAGCAGCAAACGTTTGCACGGGAGCGAACGGAAAAGGGGAAAGTATGTCATCTCGGCGTTGTCTCGAAATTGGGTGAACGGGAACGTCTGAGGGTGGCATCGATGTCCAAACCGGTTTGGATGCTATTTCAAACCGGTTTGGACGTCAAAAGATATTTATTTGACGGTAATGCTTACCAGGTGGAAATAATTGCCCGGAAAGACCGGTTCGGTCGGGCGGCACCAGACTGCGAGGAATGACGGTGAAGGTGAATCTGAAGGCGCTATCGGATGCGCTCGGGCTGTCGCGCACGACGGTCAGCCGTGCGCTGAACGGCTATGACGACGTGAGCGAGGCGACCCGCGAGCGGGTGATGCGGGCGGCGCGCGAGATGGGCTACGTCGCGGATCCGACCGCGCGCCGTCTCGCGACCGGCCGGGCGGACGCGATCGGGATCGTCTATCCGTTCGGCGCCGGCGATCTCGGGGATCCGCGCTTCGGCGAAGTCGTGGCGGGGATTACCGAGCGGCTGGCCGAGCGCAACCTGGATTTCATCATCGTGTCGGCGCGGCCGAACGCCGAGCTGGACAGCTACCGGCGGCTGGTCGACGGCAAGCTGGTCGACGGGCTGATCGTCGCGCGCACGCTGGTCGACGATCCGCGCATCGCGTTCCTGCAATCGCGGGGGTTTCCGTATGTCGCCTACGGGCGCACCCGGCAGGCCGAGCCGTACGCGTGGTTCGACTTCGACAACGAGGCCGGCGCGAAGGCGGCCGTAAAGCGGCTGATCGGGTTCGGCCACCGGCGCATCGCGATGATCAGCGCGCCGCTCACGCTGAACTTCGCCGCGCAGCGGCGCGCCGGTTTCGAAGCGGCGCTGCGCGAGGCCGGCATCGCGCCCGATCCGGCCTTGCTGGTCGAGTGCCCGTTCACGCGCGACGGCGGGCTGCAGGCGGCCCAGGCGCTGCTTGCGCAGCCCGCGCCGCCGAGCGCGGTGCTCGTCGACAACAACATCGCTGGCGGCGGCGCATTTCGCGCGATCGCCGCCAGCGGGCGGCGCCTGGGCGAGGACCTGTCGCTGATCGTCTACGACGGGGTGCCCGCGGACATTGCGCATCCGCATCGCGTGACCGCGATCGCGCAGCCGACCGGGCACGCGTCCGGGCGCTCGATCGCGGAGCTGATGCTCGGCATGATCGACGGCGGCGTGCGCGGCGAGCGGCTGGAAATGCCGGTGATCGACGCGGGCGATACCGACGGGCCGGCGCGCGCGTGACGGGGCGCGACGGCGGGGCGCGGGGGCGGCGTGGCCCGCGTCGGTCGCCCGGCCGCCCGCAATCGTGAGACGAAATCCACGTCGACCGTAAGGTCGAATCCCGATCTCTAGACGACTGGTCTAATAACCGTCTATCATCGCATCCCATGAGCGCTACGGCGACGGTCGGCAGGCTGCCGGCCGGGCCATCATGGCGCTCGGTCGGTTGGCGCAATGCGCGACATCGTCGCGTTTTTTTATCGCCGCTGACTAGACGACTGGTCTATTAGATTGAGGATGGCATGCAGAATTTCGACTACGCGAACCCGACCCGCATCGTATTCGGCGACGGCACGATCGCCCGCCTCGCCGACCTCGTGCCGGCCGACGCGCGCGTGCTGGTGCTCTACGGCGGCGCGAGCGCGGAGAAGAACGGCACGCTCGGCGAGGTGCGCGCCGCGCTCACGGGCCGCCACGTCGCGTCGTTCGGCGGCATCGAGCCGAACCCGTCGTACGAGACGCTGATGGAGGCCGTGGCGCTGGTGCGCCGCGACCGCCTCGACTTCCTGCTGGCGGTGGGCGGCGGCTCGGTGATCGACGGCACCAAGTTCGTCGCGGCGGCGGGGCGCTACGACGGCGAGCCGTGGCGGATTCTCGAGACGCACGGCGCGGACGTGCGCGACGCGCTGCCGCTCGGCAGCGTGCTGACGCTGCCCGCGACGGGCTCGGAGATGAACAACGGCGGCGTGATCACCCGCAAGGCGCTCGGCGCGAAGCTCGCGTTTCGCAGCCCGCACACGTTCCCGCGTTTTTCGGTGCTCGACCCGGTGAAGACCTACACGCTGCCGCCGCGCCAGATCGCGAACGGAATCGTGGATGCATTCGTGCACGTCGTGGAGCAATATCTGACGTATCCGGCCGGCGGTCTCGCGCAGGACCGCTTCGCCGAAGGGCTGCTGCAAACCTTGATCGAAATCGGCCCGAAGGCGCTTGCTCAGCCGCACGATTACACGGTGCGCGCGAACCTGATGTGGGTCGCGACGCTCGCGCTGAACGGCCTGATCGGCGCCGGCGTGCCGCAGGACTGGGCGACGCACATGGTCGGGCACGAACTGACCGCCCGCTACGACATCGACCATGCGCGCACGCTGGCGATCGTGCTGCCGTCGATGCTGGCGGTGCGCCGCGACGCGAAGCGCGACAAGCTGCTGCAGTATGCCGCGCGGGTCTGGGGCCTGACCGGCGGCAGCGACGACGCGCGCATCGACGCGGCGATCGAGCGAACCCGTGCGTTTTTCGACAGTCTCGACGTGAAGACGCGCCTGGCCGACTACGGGATCGGCGCGGACGCGATCGACGGGCTCGTCGCGCAGCTCGACGCGCACGGGATGACGGCGCTCGGCGAGCACGGCGACGTGACGCTCGACGTCAGCCGCCGCGTGCTCGAAGCGAGCCTCTGAACCGGGCCGGGCGCCGCACGGCCCCGTTTCAACCCTTTCTGAGGAGTAACCGATCATGAAGATTCTGGTTGTCCTGACTTCGCACGACACCCTCGGCGACACCGGCAGGAAGACCGGCTTCTGGCTCGAGGAGCTGGCCGCCCCGTACTACGCGTTCAAGGACGCGGGCGCCGAACTGACGCTCGTATCGCCGAACGGCGGCCAGCCGCCGCTCGACCCGAAGAGCAGCGATCCGTCCGCGCAGACCGACGCCACCCGCCGTTTCGACGCGGACCCTGCCGCGAAGGCGCAGCTCGCCGCCACGGGCAAGCTCGTCGATGTGTCGCCCGACCACTACGACGCCGTGTTCTACCCGGGCGGCCATGGCCCGCTGTGGGATCTCGCCGAGGATCTGCATTCGATCTCGCTGATCGAGCGCACGCTCGGCGCCGGCAAGCCGGTCGCGCTCGTGTGCCATGCGCCGGGCGTGCTGCGCCACGTGAAGGACCCGCGGACGGCCGAATCGGTCGTGCGCGGCAAGCGCGTGACGGGCTTCACGAACAGCGAGGAAGCCGCCGTCGGGCTGACCGAAGTCGTGCCGTTCCTCGTGCAGGACATGCTCGAGACCAACGGCGCGCGCTTCGAGCACGGCCCCGACTGGGCGCCGTACGTCGTGGCCGACGGGCTGCTGATCACCGGCCAGAACCCGGCGTCGTCGGCGCCGGCGGCCGACGCGCTGCTCGGGATCCTCAAGCGCGCGTAACCGCCGCGCGGCGCCGATCGCGCCGGCGCCGCCCTGTCACCCGTCCGCCGGTTCGCGCCGGCGGGCGCATCGAATCGTTCCACCGCGCCGCGTGCGCGGCGGGCCGAGTTGTCGCTTTGCTTTGCAGAACCAACCAAAGGAGTCGTGGATGTCTGCCTTGTTCGAACCGTTCAAACTGAAGGATGTCACGCTGCGCAACCGCATCGCGGTGCCGCCGATGTGCCAGTACGTCGCCGAAGACGGCGTCGCCAACGACTGGCATCACGTGCACCTCGCCGGCATCGCGCGCGGCGGCGCGGGCCTCGTGATCGCCGAGGCGACCGCCGTGTCGCCGGAAGGCCGCATCACGCCCGGCTGCACCGGGTTGTGGAACGATGCGCAGGCCGCCGCGTTCGCGCCGTCGGTCGCCGCGATCAAGGCGGCCGGCGCGGTGCCCGGCATCCAGCTCGCGCACGCGGGCCGCAAGGCGAGCGCGAACCGGCCGTGGGAAGGCGACGACCACATCGCCGACGGCGACCCGCGCGGCTGGCAGACGATCGCGCCGTCGGCGGTGCCGTTCGGCGCGCACCTGCCGAAGGTGCCGCGCGCGATGACGCGCGACGACATCGCCCGCGTGCAGGCCGATTTCGTCGCGGCGGCCAAGCGTGCGCGCGACATCGGCTTCGAATGGCTCGAACTGCATTTCGCGCACGGCTATCTCGGCCAGAGCTTCTTCTCGGTGCACGCGAACCAGCGTGACGACGAATACGGCGGCTCGGCCGAGAATCGCGGCCGCTTCCTCGTCGAGACGCTCGCGGCGGTCCGCAAGGTGTGGCCCGAGCACCTGCCGCTCACGGCGCGCTTTGGTGTGATCGAATACGACGGCCGCGACGACGAGACGCTCGCCGAATCGATCGCGCTCACGCAGCGCCTGAAGGCCGAAGGGCTCGACATGCTGAGCGTGTCGGTCGGCTTCTCGACGCCCGACGCGCAGATTCCGTGGGGCCCGGCGTTCCTCGCGCCGGTGGCCGAGCGCGTGCGCCGCGAGGCGGGGCTGCCGGTGGCGTCCGCGTGGGGCATCGACACGCCGCAGCTCGCCGAGCGCGTCGTCGCCGACCAGCAGCTTGACCTGGTGATGGTCGGCCGCGCGCATCTGGCCGATCCGCACTGGCCGTACTACGCGGCGAAGCAGCTCGGCGTCGAACGGCCGTCGTGGACGCTGCCCGCGTCGTACGCGCACTGGCTCGAGCGCTACAAGGTCGCCGCGAAGGCGGCCTGACGCGAACGCCGGCCGGCCCGCCGCACGAACGCGGCGCGGCCGGCCCGCCGGATCGTATCCCGGCCCCGATAGAATGGCGGTTCACGCAGGCTTCGGCCTGCCGAACCGCCATTTTTCTTTCAACGACCGGGCAGAGGGGCCATGGGTGCAAACGTTCCGCCGTCATCCGATTCCACCATGCGGCCGAGCGCGCAGCAGATCGCTCGCGCGCTGTTGTATGCCGGGCTGCTGGCGCTCGCGCTGTGGGTGATCCGCGCGTTCATCCCGGCGATTGCGTGGGCCTGCGTGATCGCGATCGCGCTATGGCCGCTGCTGAAGCGCTTCGAGTCGCACCGGCTGTTCCGCGAGCGGCCGACCGTCGTCGCGACGGTGATGACGGCCGCGGTGTCGCTGCTCGTCGTGCTGCCGGTCGCGATCGCGCTGATCCAGGCGATCGGGCAGGCGCACGACCTGCGCGAGTGGCTGCGCACGATCCAGGACAACGGCATTCCGGTGCCCGACGTCGTCGGCCGGCTGCCGTTCGGCGCGGCGCAGGCCAGCGCATGGTGGCAGGCGCATCTCGGCCATCCGCTGCATGCGTCGGCCGCGATGAAGGGCGTCAACGGCGAAACCTTCCTCGCGTTCGGGCGGCAGTTCGGCTCGAAGCTCGCGCGTGCGGTGCTCGAATTCGGCTTCATGCTGGTCACACTGTTCGTGATCCTGCGCGCGGGCCACAAGCTGTCAGGGGCATTGCTGCAAGGCGCGCAGCGGGCGTTCGGCCGCAACGGCGCGCAGCTGATCGAGCGGATGGCGGCCGCCGTGCACGGCACGGTGACGGGCCTCGTCGTCGTCGGGCTCGGCGAAGGCGCGCTGCTCGGCGTCGCCTATGTGCTCGCGGGTGTGCCGCACGCGGCGCTGCTCGGGCTCGTCACGGCGATCGCCGCGATGCTGCCGTTCTGCGCGCCGATCGTGTTCTGCGGCGCGGCGCTGTGGCTGTTCGTGCAGGGCGCGACCGCGTGGGCGGTGGCGGTCGCCGTGACCGGCTTCGTCGTCGTGTTCGTCGCCGAGCACTTCGTGCGGCCAGTGCTGATCGGCAGCGCCGCGCGGCTGCCGTTCCTGCTCGTGCTGTTCGGCATCCTCGGCGGCGCCGAGACGTTCGGCCTGCTCGGGCTGTTCATCGGCCCCGCGCTGATGACGGTGCTGACGATGCTGTGGACCGAGTGGGTCGCATGACGGCGGCCGCGCCCAAGGGGTTCCCGAAAGGTTTCTTCACGTTTTTCACAAGCGGGAAGCCTGAATGGACGTGGATTCTTGCACGGCGCTCTACAAATCTTTTCGATCCGGCCCCGGAGGTCGAGTAGCATGGGGGCTTTTCAACGCGGCTGCCCGGCGCAGCAGATCTACCCCAGCATGCGATTGATCCCGATGTCCCGGCCCGCGGCGGCGCTGTCCCTGGCGGCGAGCTGCCTGATGATGAGCGGTTGCGCGTGGTTCGACTGGATGATGCCCTTTTCGTATTCGCGCCTGTCGGTGCCGAAGGCGGCCGCCGCGCGCGGCGCGACGCGCGCCGACATCGTCCGCGCGGGCGGCAACCCGCGCAGCGTATGGATGGTCCGCAACGGCAGCGGTGTCTGCTACAACTACCAGCTCGACCACGGCGACCAGCATCGGCCGTACTTCGTCGTGTTCGACCCGGCGGGCGCCGTCACGCGCCACGGCTTCGAGACCTGCATCGACGCGGACCGCAAGGGGCTGCTGCAGACGCAGAAGGTCGGCAAGCGATAGCGCGCCGCGCCGTCGCCGCTAGGCGATCGTATCGACCACGCCGCCGTCCACGCGCAACGCGGCGCCCGTCGTCGCGGATGCCTGCGGTGAGCACACATACACCACCAGGTTCGCCACCTCCGCCGGCGTCGCCGGCCGCTGGATGATCGAGCTCGCGCGATGGGTGCGCACGAAATCCACCGCGACCTCGTCGATGCTGCGGCCGGATTCGTCGGCGCTTTTCTTCAGCAGCGTGCGCACGCCCTCCGACAGCGTCGGCCCCGGCAGCACCGAATTGACGGTCACCCGGCTGCCGGCCGCGAGCTTCGCGAGCCCGCGCGCGATCGACAGCTGCGCGGTTTTCGTGAAGCCGTAATGGATCATGTCGACCGGAATGTTCAGGCCCGATTCCGACGAGATGAACACGACGCGCCCCCAGTTGCGTTCGAGCATGCCCCGCATGTAATGCCGCGAGAGCCGCACGCCGGACATCACGTTCATCTGGAAGTAATGCGCCCATTCGGCATCGTCGATGTCGAAGAACTGCTTCAGCCCATAGACGCCCGCGTTGTTGACGAGGATGTCGGCCTGCGGCGCCGCGCGCGTGATGCGGGCCACGCCGTCGGCGTCCGACAGGTCCGCGGCGATGCCCTCGACGGCCGCGTCCGGCGCGGCGGTGCGCAGGTGCGCGAGCGCGGACTGCACCGACGCTTCGCTGCGTCCGTTGACGACGATGCGCGCGCCGGCGCGCGCGAGCCCTTCGGCGATCGCCAGCCCGATGCCGGCGGTGGAGGCGGTCACGACCGCGGTCTTCCCATTCAGATCGATGTGCATACGTGTGAGCAGCGGTGGTTGGACGGGAGCCGCCGGACGGACGCGGCGGCCGGAATTCCAAGCTTAGGCGAATCCGCGCGAATCGCCAGCGCGGCAGCTCAGCTTAGTTCAGTTCAGTTGCTTCGGGCCACGCGCTCTTGTACGGTATGCGTTTGCCGCATTTCCCCCCGGGAGCCCGTCGCGTGAGCCGTTCCGTCAAACCCGCCATGCCGTCGCCGTTCTGGCGCGACGCCGCGCTGCCGTTCATCGAGGCGCGCACCGTCGACGACGGGCGCACGATCTGCTACGCGAAGCATACGCACGACACGTTCTCGCTCGGCGCGGTGGTCGGCGGCACCAGCACCTACCTGAACGGCGCGACGCAGCAGCGGATCGGGCAGGGCGCGCTCGTGATCATCGACCCCGCGCAGGTGCACGCGTGCAACCCGTACGGGCCCGATGCGTGGGCCTACCGGATGGTGTATGTCGACGTGGCGTGGCTCGTGCGGCTGCAGCACACGCTCGGCCGCAGCCCGAACGCGGATTTTCACGGCTTTTCGCAGACGTTGACGGATCGGCGCGACCTGTTCGCGCAGTTTGGCGGCTTCTACCGCACACTGGTCGCGCGCGGCGGCGAGCCGCTCGGCAAGGAGAGCGCGGCGGTCGACTTCTTCACGCATCTGCACGACGCGCTCGATCCGGCCGCGCCGCGCGCGCGGTGCGCGGCCGACAATGCGAAGCTCGCGCGCGCGGCCGACTACATCGCCGCGCACTGCCGTCAGGCGGTCACGCTCGACGCGATCTGCGCGGCGGCCGACTTGTCGCCGTCGTACTTGATCCGCGCCTTCAACGCGCGCTACGGGATGACGCCGCATGCGTTCCTGATCGACCGCCGCGTGCAGTACGGCCGCGCCGAGCTGCGCCGCGGGCGGCCGATCGCGGACGTCGCGCTCGATGCGGGCTTCGCCGATCAGGCGCATTTCCAGCGCGCGTTCCGGCGGATCGCGGCCGCGACGCCGGGGCAATATCGCGGCGCGGCGGGTCGCGCGCAGTGATCGCTATGCCGTGATTGCGTCGGGACATGCGGCTGCGCCGAACCTGTTCCTTCGGTATGGATTGCGCTCGACTGCCAGTGCTTCGTCAACTCGCGCCCACAACGGTGAGGGAGGTGCGTCCTCGAAAGCCGAGATTGCTGTTGAATACCGTCGGTGCGTTAGTGTCGCGGGTCAGCGATGGAAAAT
The DNA here is from genome assembly GCF_039848545.1 of Burkholderia stagnalis. Taxonomy (NCBI): domain Bacteria; kingdom Pseudomonadati; phylum Pseudomonadota; class Betaproteobacteria; order Burkholderiales; family Burkholderiaceae; genus Burkholderia; species Burkholderia stagnalis. Next base: position 1,433,037 of record NZ_CP156686.1, on the reverse strand, counting down.
GCCGAAGGATTGCGCTGAGCGCTTCTCCGGCGATGACGCGGACCGCAGGGTCGCCAAGGCAATAGTGAGTGCCGTGGCCGAAGGCAAGATGGCGGGCATCGCCGCGCATCAGGTCGAATCGATCGGGGTTGCGATAGTGTGCGGAATCGCGGTGCGCTGAAGCCACGTAGCACAACACGGCCTGTCCTTCGCGCATTCGGCAGCTATCCCAGACGAAGTCCTCTCTGACAAGCCGGCCGACGAATTGAACCGGTGTGTCGTAGCGAAGCGTTTCCTCGACAAGCGCGCCCACGAGATCCGGGTTCCGGTGAAGGAGGGGCAACTGATCCGGGAAGTGCTGCAGCGCGGCGACGGCATTGCCGACTAGGTAGGCAGTGGGTTCGATTGCCGCGAACAGGAGCATGACGGCCTGTGCCACGGCCTCGCGACGTCCAGGCCGGTAGCCGTCGACCTCGACGGCCATCAGGTCGTCCAGTACCGAGCCGCCGGTGCCGTGCACGGCGCGGTCGTCGAGATAGGACAGCAGGGCCAGCGCGCTGCGCCTGATACGACGCATCTCGTCCAGCGGCAGATTGGTCGACCCGTAAAGACGTGCGATGTCGTCCGACCATGACTTCAACTGAATGGCGTCGGCGCGCGGCACGCCAAGCAACTCGGCCAGAACGAGGGCAGGCAGTGGGGCGGCCAGCTCCGTCACGACATCGATTCGATCCTGCTCATTGCGCTCGCGCAGCAACCCGTCGACGATGCGGCGCACAGCGGGCCGAAGTTGCTCGGGCATGAGTCGTCCCATCGCCTTATGGGCCTGCCGACGCATTTGCATATGACGATGAAACTCATTGAACGCGATCCAGTCGTCGAAGACGGAGAACATGTCCTCGAACTCGTGCCGCGCCGCTTCCGGCAGTCCAGCCACGGGCAATCGCGCGCGGGACGCGGACAAGCGCGGGTCGCGCAGCAATTCGCAAGCGTCGCGGTAGGCGAACATGAGCCATGCGCCGCCGAAGAGGTGGTCGGCGCGATAGCGGCGCATGTGCTGCCGCATGTAGGCATAAAACGGATAGGGATCCGCAATGAATGCGGCATCATTGTGCTCGAATACCCGCGGATCGAATTCAACGGCGCGCATGCGCATTCGGCCGGTTGGCAGGGGTCGTGATGTGCAGCGGGTTTCCGTCGGGGTCTTCGACGACGGACATCACCTTTCCCCACGGCTGCGGCTGGACCTCTTTGACGATCCTGACGCCGGCACGCCGCAGCTTTTCGATTGCGGCTTCGGTGTCTTCCACGTACAGGCACAATTCGCCCTTCGGGCCCGCCGGCGGCGGCAGCATGCGCTGCTGGAAGTAACCTGCGGCCACGAAGGTCCAGAGGCCCAGTCGTTTACCGGCAAGCTCGAGGGTCACATACTCGGGATCCGCGCCTTCCTCTTCCGGGAACCTGTAGGCTTCCTTAAATTCGAGCAACTCGGTATAGAACTTCAACGAACGCTTCAGATCGGCAACGTAGAAAATCGGGAACATATCGAAGTACATGAATGACAATCTCCGGTTGCGGTCGAACTCGCGTCGTCACGATTGCCGCGCAATCCCGTGCGTCGCGGAAGCAATGCGGTCTGGCCGCGCGATACACGGAACTGCGTCAAGGAACCATTCACGCGCAAGAGACACTTGCCGACGCGTGGCCCTATTCGCTCGGAAAAGCGGGTCTGGCGTGCTATTGATCTGATTCGTCCATTTTCGGTCGAGCCGGTTTGGCGTTCATCTTGATTCGAGGCCGCCGATGCCAATGTCAGACTATTTCGTATCTGCATACAATAAATACTATGCCCAGTCGGTTGGCAACCTCTTTCAGCCGCGCGGGGATTCGGGCACCGCGCGGCACGCCGTCTGCCGGACCGGCGCTAAGCGTCGAGCAGAAAAAGCGCGCTGCCGGCCAGCAGCAGCGCCATCAGCCGGTTGAACGCACGCATCCGGCGCGCGTTCGCGAGCCGGTGCCGCAGCGACGCGCCCGCGTACGACCAGCACGCGATCGACGCGAAACAGATCACCAGGTACAGCGCGGCGAATTGCCAGACCAGCGCACGGTCGCCGTCGGCCGCGTACGCGCCCATCGCGGCCACGCACGCGAGCCATGCCTTCGGGTTCAGCCATTGCATCGCCGCGCCGGCAGCCGCCGACGGGCCCGCGACCCGCGCATCGGGCGACAGCTGGCCGCTGTCGAGCGCGAGGCGCAGCGCCATGTACAGCAGGAACGCGATGCCCGCCCATTGCGTCGCGGCCGTCAGCACCGGCCAGCGCACGAGCGCCGCGTGCAGGCCGAGCCCGATCAGCAGGAACAGCGCGACGAAGCCGAGCGTCGCGCCGGCCGCGTACCGGAGGCTCGCGCCGAGGCCGTAGCGCGCGCCGGCGCTGAGCGCGACGATGTTGACCGGGCCGGGCGTGATCGACGACGCGAGCGCGAACGCCGCCATTGAAACCAGAATGCTCATTATTCGGTGCCTCCATGCGGATTGAGAGTCGCATCGAGGCTAAAGGCGTGGGGCGGGGGTGTATTGAAGAAAACTGCCCTTGGCGGCGCGGGCCGCCGAAGGGCGTCAGTGCAGCGCGCGCGGCGCGGGAGCCGTTGCCGGAGCGGAAACCGGCGCTGCGTCGGCCGCCCGCGCCGGCTCGGCGGCCGGCGCCGCGACCGAGAACCCGAACGTGTTGAGGCCGCCCGCGCACGCGACGAACACGCTGCCGCCATGCATTTCCGCGACCGCCTTGACGATCGACAGCCCGAGCCCGTGGTTTTCCGTGCTGTTCGCGCGTGCCTCCTCGAGCCGGTAGAAGCGTTCGAACATGTGCGCGCGCTGCGCGACGTCGATCGGCGCGCCGGGGTTCGCGACCGACACCTCGACGAGCGTGTCGCGCCGCGTAATCGTCACCTGCAGCATCGCGCCGGGCGCCGAGTGCTGGATCGCATTGATCAGCAGGTTCGTCATCGCGCGGCGGAACAGCGACGGATCGACGCTCGCGCGCGCGTCGCCATGCAGCTCGGCGCGCAATTGCGCCTCGTCGAGCGGGATCTCCAGGAAATCGAGCATGCGCCGCACCTCGCCGGCGAGCGACACGTCCTTCAGGTCGCTCGCGCGCTCGCCGCGATCGCTGCGCGACAGGAACAGCATGTCGTTGACGATCACGCGCAGCCGTTCGAATTCCTCGAGGTTCGACTGCAGCGTCTGGCGCATCCGCTCGACCGAGCGGTCGCGGCTCGTCAGCGCGACCTGGGTCTGGCCGATCAGGATGCTCACCGGCGTGCGCAGCTCGTGCGCGACGTCGGCGTTGAACGCCTCGAGCCGCTCGTAGGCCTGCTGGATGCGTTCGAGCGCGCCGTTGAACGACGCGGCGAGATCGCGCAATTCGGCCGGGAGCGCGTCGGTCTGCAGCCGCTGCTGCCGGTTCGCGGAGCCGATCGCCGCCGCGTCCTGCGACATCCGGTCGAGCGGCGCGAGCCCGAAGCGCGCGACCGCGCGGCCCAGCAGCAGCGTGATGCCGGTGGCGAGCGCGATCAGCGCGGCGAGCGTCCAGCCGAAGCGGCGCAGCATCCGCTGCGTGCGCTCGCACGACGTCGCGACGATCAGCTTCAGCTCGGGGCGTTCGCCGCTGCCGGCCACCGTGACGGTCTTGGTCATCACGTCGTAGCTGCTGTCGTTGAGCCGGTAGCGCTGGAACGCGCCGAACGGCGCACCGTGCGGCGTGCCGTTCGGCGGGCGGCCGAAGCGGAACGCCGGGTTCGCGCTGTCGACCTGGTAATGCGTCGAGCCGTCCGGCGGCTCGAGATCGGCGAGCTTCTCCTGCGTGATGTGCCAGCGCGCGGCCGTGGTCGCGTGCGACACGATCATCTCGACCACCTTCGCACGCGTGTCGAGCGTCGCGCGCAGCTCGGCGAACAGTTGCCGCTCCATCATCACGAACAGGCCGACGCCGACCAGCGTAAACACGAGGAACGACACGATGCCGAACATCGCGGACAGGCGCAGGGCGATCGAGCGTTTCATAGGCGCCTCTCGCCGTCGGCGTCGTCGCGCGCCTCGCGCTCCTCGAGCACGTAGCCCATCCCGCGGATCGTGTGCAGCAGCTTGTCGGCGAACGGGCCGTCGAGCTTCGCGCGCAGCCGCTTGATCGCGGTCTCGACGACGTTCGCGTTGCTGTCGAAGTTCACGTCCCACACGAGCTCGGCGATCGTTGTCTTCGACAGCACCTCGCCGCTGCGCCGCGCGAGCACGCCGAGCAGCTGGAATTCCTGCGCGGTCAGGTCGAGGCGCGTGCCGTCGCGCGTCGCGCGGCGGCCGATCAGGTCGACCCGCAGGTCGCCGATCGAGATCAGCGTCGATTCCTGCACGCGCGCGCGGCGCGTCAGCGCGCGCAGCCGCTCGATCAGCTCGAGGAACGAGAACGGCTTGGTCAGGTAGTCGTCGGCGCCGCCGCGCAGCCCGCGCACGCGATCGTCCACGCGGTCGCGCGCGGTCAGCATGATCACCGGCGTCTGCTTCTGCGCGCGCAATGCGCGCAGCACGCCAAAGCCGTCGAGCTTCGGCAGCATCACGTCGAGCACCACCACGTCGTAGTCGAATTCGACGGCTTTCCACGCGCCGTCCTCGCCGTCGAGCGCGGTGTCGACCACCCAGCCTTCCTCGGTCAGGCCGCTCTTCAGGTATTCGACGACCTTCAGTTCGTCGTCGACGATCAGCACTTTCATGTCGGGTTCCGTTGTCGGGTCAGGGGGCCGCCGCCGTGACGGCGGGCGGTGCGGGGTTCGCCGGCTCGCCGTCCGCCCAGCCGCCGCCGAGCGCCTTCGCGAGGAACACCACGAGCGCCGCGCGCTGGCCCTGGATCTGCACGGCCTGCCGCTCGCTCGTCAGCAGTTGCTGCTGCGCGGTCAACACGTCGATGAACGGCGTCAGCCCGCCCGCGTAGCGGTCCTGCGCGAGCGACACCAGCTTGCGCGCGTCGTCGACCGCGGCCGCCGCCTGCCGCGCCGCCTCGTCGAGCACCGACAGGCCGGTGACCGCATTTTGCACCTCCTGGAACGCGGTGAGCACGGCCTGCCGGTAATTCGCCTGCGCGGCAACGTAGCCGGCCTGCGCGAAATCGACGCCGGCCTTCAGCCGGCCGCCCTCGAACAGCGGCTGGCTGAGCGACGCGCCCACCGACCACAGCAGCGCCGGCACGGTGAACAGCCCCGAGAAGCGGGCCGCGTCCCAGCCGATGCCGGGCGTCAGCGTGACGCGGGGGAAATACGCGGCGCGCGCGACGCCGATCTGCGCATTCGCGGCGGCCATCGCGCGCTCGGCCGACGCGACGTCGGGGCGGCGCTGCAGCAGGTCGCTCGGCATGCCGGTCGGCAGCGCGGGCGCGTTGATCGGCACCACGCGCGGCGGCAGCGAGAAGGCCGGCGCGGGCGTGCCGACCAGCGTCGCGATCGCCGTCTCCACCTGCGCACGCTGCTGGAGCAGCAACTGCGCCTGGGTGCGCGTGGCGTCGAGCTGCGCGCGCTGCTGCAGCAGATCGAGGCCCGACACCGCGCCGAGGTCGTGGCGTGCGGTGACGTAATCGAGCGCCTTCTGCTGCAGGTCGATCGAGCGCCTGACGACGTCGATCTCCGCATCGAGCTCGCGCAGCGCGAAGTAGCTCGACGCGAGATCAGCGGTCAGCACGAGGCGCGCGTTCGCGAAATCGTCGCGCGCCTGCTCGGTGCCGGCCTGCGCGGATTCGACGCTGCGCCGCACGCGGCCGAACAGGTCGAGTTCGTAGCTGGCGCTGGCGCCGACCTGGATGTCGTTCTGCACCGTCGACGAACTCCTTACCGCGTAGTTCGTCTGCGGCCGGTCGGCGGAGATCTTGAAGCGCTGTCCGCTCGCGTTCAGGTTCACGGCCGGGTATTGCGCGGACGCGACCGACGCGAGCGTCGCCTTCGCCTGGTCGTAGCGCGCCGCGATCGCCTTCAGGCTCTGGTTGTTGCGCAGCGCGTCGGCTTCGAGCGCGTCGAGCTGCGGATCGCCGAACGCGCGCCACCACGCAGGATCGAGCGGCGCATGCGCGGGCGCGGCCGGGTGCCAGTACGCGTCGGCCGGGTCGAGCCGCCACGCGGCGGGCGTGTCGACGTCGGGCCGCCGGTAGTCGGGGCCGACCGCGCAGCCGGCGAGGGCGGCGAGGGTGGCGAGGGTGGCGAGCGCCGCGGCCAGCGCGACCGGCCGCCGAGGGAGGCGGGCGCGCGTCACGTCTTCGCTCCTGGCGCGGCGCCGGACGCGGGTTGCGGCGGCTGCTTGGCGATGACGACCTGGTCGCCGTTCGCGAGCGCGTCGCTCGGGTTCACGACGAGGCGATCGTCGGGCGTGATGCCGCCGTCGATCTCGAGCGTCTGCCCGACGGTGCGCAGCACCGTCACCGGTTTCAGGCGGATCTGGCCGTGCGCGTCGACGGTCGCGACCGTCGGCCCTTCCGCGCGGAACAGCAGCGTGTTGGCGGGGATCGACAGGCGGCCGGCAGGTGCCATCGGCAGCGTCGCCTGCACGTAGGCGCCGGGCAGCAGCCGGCCGTCGGGGTTCGGCAGCGTGATCTCGATCTGCAGCGAGCGGGTCGCGACGTCGATCGCCTCGGACGTGCGCGTGATCGTGCCGTCGAACGTCTGCCCCGGCAGCTCGGCCTGCGCGACGCTCACGTGCTGGCCGGTCTTCACCTGCTGCGCATACGCTTGCGGCACCTGCACGTACAGGCGCAGCCGGTCGGCCTGCACGACGGTGAACAGCGCGCGGCCCGCGTTGCCGGAACTGACGAGATCGCCGACGTCCACGTTGCGCTGCGTGACGATCCCGTCGATCGGCGCGACGATGCGCTGGAAGCCCTTCAGCTCGGTGAGCCGGCGCATGTTCGCGTCGGCCGCCGCGAGGTTGGCAGTGCCCTGTTTGTACGCGCCCTGGCGGTCGTCGAGCTCCTGCTGCGAAACGGCGTCGCGCTGGCGCAGCTGCTGCGCGCGCTCGAACGACGTCTTCGCGAGCGCGAGCGCGGCCTGCGCCTGCTGGCGCTGCGCGGTGGCCTGCGCGAGCTCCTGGTTCAGCTCCGGCGTGTCGAGCTCGGCGAGCAGCTGCCCCTGCTTCACGTGCGCGCCGATATCGGCCTGCCAGCGCAGCACGTAGCCGCTCGCGCGCGCGTAGATCGGCGCCTCGACATAGCCGCGCAGCGTGCCCGGCAGCGACAGCCGGCCGCCGGACGCGGCGTCGGCCGGATGCACGACGTTCACGTACTGGCGCGCGTTCTGTGCGGTAAGCGCGTCGAGCCGGTTGCGGTTCGTGACGTTGCTGACGATCGTACGCGCCGCGCCGGCCGCCAGCAGCACGCCGACGACGATCACGATGATCCGCGCGCGCCGCCACACGCCGGCCCGCGCGGGCAGGTCGAGCCCGTGTTCGTCTACCTGGATGCCGACGGCGCTGTGATGTTTCTCTTCCATGTAATCAACCGGTCAGTATGCGATGCGGGAATCAGTGTCCGGCCTAGGGTCTGTTCGCGCTAATAACGGGCTTGCGAACGTGCCTTGCCGGCCGTAGTGCAAGGAGCAAGGAGCGCCGTTTGGCCGAGCCAAACAAGCGACGCGCGACGCCGCAATACGGCCGGCAAGGCACGTTCCCGTAACTAAAAAAATTCATTCCAGGGGCTGGCCGCCAGAAGGGCCGATCGCCGCGTCATGCTCCTTGCGAATACGCCCGGCATTCGCTGCGTCCCATTCCTTGCGCTCGGCCCTTCTGGCGGCCGGCGCAAGCCCGTTATTAGCGCGAACAGACCCTAGCTCGCCCGCCGCCGCGCGAGCCGCGCATGCACGCCGGCGAACACGAGCGGAACGAACAGCAGCGTCGAGACGGTCGCGAACAGCAGCCCGCCGATCACCGCGCGGCCGAGCGGCGCGTTCTGCTCGGCGCCTTCGCCGAGGCCGAGCGCCATCGGCACCATGCCGATGATCATCGCGAGCGCGGTCATCAGCACCGGGCGGATGCGGGTCGCGCCGGCCTCGAGCGCAGCGGTGAGCGGCGGCGCGCCGGCCGCGAGCCGCTGGCGCGCGAACGACACGACGAGAATGCTGTTCGCGGTCGCGACGCCCACCGTCATCACCGCGCCCGTCAGCGCGGGCACGCTCAGGTGGGTGCCGGTGACGAACAGCATCCACGCGATGCCGGCGAGCGCGGCCGGCATCGCGCTGATGATGATCAGCGGGTCGAGCCACGACTGGAAGTTCACGACGATCAGCAGGTAGACGAGCACGATCGCCATCGCGACGCCCGCGCCGAGGCCGATGTATGACGTGCGCATCGTCTCGATCTGGCCGCGCATCGTCAGCTCGGTGCCGCGCGGCAGCGTCGCGCGCGCGTCGGACACGATGCGGTCGATCTCGCTCGCCACCGAGCCGAGGTCACGGCCCTCGACGCTCACGTACAGGTCGATCGCCGGGCGGATGTTGTAATGCGTGATCACCGCCGGCTCGCTCGTGGTGCGCACCTGCACGAGGTTGCCGAGCAGTTGCAGCGGCGCGCCGGTGCGCCCGGCGGATACGGGCGTGCCCAGCAGGTCGCCCACCGAGCCGATGTCGTACTGCGGGGTCTGGATCGCGAGCGGGTACTGCACGCCCGACTTCGGGTTGACCCAGAACGATGGCGTGGTCTGCCCGCTGCCCGACAGCGAGATCAGCATGTTCTGCGCGACGTTCTGCGCGGAGAGGTTCAGCTGCTGCATGCGCGTGCGGTCCATGTCGGCCACCAGGGTCGGCTGGTCGTTGCGCTGCAGCACGTGCGCGTCGACCGCGCCGGGGATTTGCCTGACCTGTTTCATCAGGCGGCTTGCGATAGCCATGTTACTCGCGAGATCGTTGCCGAGCACCTGCACGTCGATCGCGGCCGGCTGCCCGAAGTTCAGGATCTGCGTGATGATGTCCGACGGCTGGAAGAAGAACTCGGCGCCCGGGAAGCGTTCGGGCAGCAGCGCGCGCAGCCGCTCGACGTAGTGCTGCGTTGCCGCGTGGCCGGGCTTCAGCGCGATCAGAATCTCGCCGTCGAGCGAGCCGATCGTGCCCGCGTTGCTGTATGACAGGTTGATGCCGCTGATCGGCTGCCCGAGGTTGTCGACGATCGCGCCGAGCTCGTCGGGCGGCACGACCTCGCGCACCACGCGTTCGACCTGGTCGGCGAGGCGCGCGGTTTCCTCGATCCGGTAGCCGGTCGGCGCGCGCATGTGCAGCCGGATGTTGCCGGAATCGGCGTTCGGGAAGAAGTCGCGGCCGAGCGCGAACACGAGGCCCGTCGACAGCACGCAGAAGCCGAGGAAGCACATCGCGTAGAAGCGGCGGCGCACCAGCAGCATGCTGAGCAGCACGATGTACGACGCGCGCAGCCGCTCGAACGCGTGATTGAAGCGGTGATGGATGCGCGCGAAACGCGACGTCGAACGGCCGGGCCCGGTGCTCGCCTGCTGCGGGCGGAACAGCAGCATCGCGAGCGTCGGCACGAGCGTGCGCGACAACACGTACGACGCGAGCATCGCGAACACCACGGCTTCCGCGAGCGGCACGAACAGGTAGCGCGCGACGCCGGTGAGGAAGAACATCGGCACGAACACGATGCAGATGCACAGCGTCGACACGAACGCCGGCACCGCGATCTCGCCCGCGCCGTCGAGGATCGCGTCGTGCAGGCCGGTGCCGAGATGCAGGTGACGCTCGATGTTCTCGATCGTCACGGTTGCATCGTCCACCAGGATGCCGACCGCGAGCGCAAGGCCGCCGAGCGTCATGATGTTGATGGTTTCGCCGAGCGCGGCGAGCGCGATCAGCGACGTGAAGATCGACAGCGGGATCGAGATCGCGATGATCAGCGTGCTGCGCCAGTTGCCGAGGAACAGCAGGATCATCAGCGCGGTCAGCACGGCGGCGATCAGCGCCTCGTGGATCACGCCCTGCACGGCGGCGTCGACGAACACCGACTGGTCGAACAGCGGCGTGATCGTCAGGCCTTCGGGCAGCGTCGGCTCGACCTTCGGCAGCAGCGCTTTCAGGTCCGACACGACCTTCAGCGTCGATGCGTCGCCGCTCTTCAGGATCGACACCAGCACGCCGCGCTGGCCGTTCTGGCGCACCACGTTGGTCTGCGGCGAGAAGCCGTCGCGCACGGCCGCGACTTCGCCGAGGTAGGTGGTCGCGCCGTTCACGGTCTGCAGCGGGATATGGCCGATGTCGGCGATGGTGTCGGCCGACGCGTTGGTGTCGATCCGGTACTCGGTCTGGCCCATCTTCGCGGTGCCGGTGGGCAGCACGAGGTTCTGCGCATTGACCGCGTTGACGACGTCGGCGGGCGTGAGCCCCTTCGACATCAGCGCCTTCGAATCGATGTCGACCGCGACGACGCGCGTGCGCCCGCCGTACGGGAACGGCACCTGCGCGCCGGGGATCGTGATCAGCTGCGGGCGCAGGAAGTTCAGCGCGATGTCGGCGAGCGACTGCTCGCTGAGCGTCTTGCTCGACAGCCCGAGCTGGATCACCGGGATGCTCGACGCGGAATAGGTGATCACGAGCGGCGGCGTCGCGCCCTGCGGCATCTGCCGGACGATCGCCTGCGCGGACGATACCGTCTGCGCGATCGCGGTCTGCACGTTCGCGCCCGGCTGCAGGAACACCTTGACGACGGCCGTGCCGGGCAGCGTCGTCGATTCGATGTGCTGGATGTTGTTGACGGTGGTCGTCAGCACCCGCTCATGCACCGCGGTGATGCGGTTGGTCATCTCCTTCGCCGACAGCCCGTTGTAATTCCAGATCACGCTGATTACGGGGATGTCGATCGACGGCAGCACGTCGACGGGAGTGCGCATCAGCGCGAGCGGGGTGGCCAGCACGATCATGATGGCCATCACGATGAACGTGTAGGGGCGCCTGAGCGCGAGATTGACGATCCACATGGAGGCAGCGAGGCAGGCGGCGATCAGACGTTGGTAACGGGCACTCGAATGATAGGCGGGCAGGCTGAACGGGTCACTGACGCGAAACTGGCGGGGTTGTCAGTTTCGCGCGGCGCCGGCGTGATGGCCGGTTGCGCGCGCATTCATCAGACGTGAACCGCGACTCGTTCGCGGCCCGCCCCGCGGCGCTCGTCGCTCAGATCTGCTCCATCCCGAACCGCGCGAGCGCCGCGAGATCGACGACCTCGATCTGGTTGTACGCGAGCCGCAGCACGCCGCGCTTCTCGAGCTGCTGCAGCGCCTGGTTGATCCGCTGCCGCGACACGCCGACCAGCATCCCCAGTTCCTCCTGCGAAATCGCCAGCGCCGGGCCGGTGTCCGGGTACAGGTCCGGGTTGAACAGCTGCGCGAGCGCCTGCGCGACGCGCGCATCGACGTCGAGCAGCCGGCTGTTCTGGATCGACGCGATGAATTCGCCCATCCGGTTGTTCAGCTGATGGATCACGAAGCGCGTGAACGGCAGGCTGCTGTCGAGCAGCGCGTGGAACGTGTCGGCCGGCACGAACAGCACGGTCGAGCGCTGGATCGCGACCACCTCGTACTTGCGCGGCTCGCGCTTGATCACACTGCCTTCGCCGAACCAGCCGCCGGACGGCACCCCGGAGAACGTGCAGCCGCGCCCGGACGCATTGAAGATCGCGAGCTTCAGCAGCCCGCGATGCACGCCGATCCAGTACTCGGACGGCGCGAGCCGCTGCGCGATCACGTCGCCGGCCTCGCGGCATTCGACGCGCGACTGCGCGAGCACCATCGCCTGGTGTTCGGGGGCGAGCGTGCGGAACCACGCGCACTGGCCGAACAGCACGGCCAGCGGGCCGGGCTCGGGCGGCGCATCCACGGCGGGCGCGTCGAACGGGGCGCGAGGGGGGAGAACGTCGTCGTGCATGGGTCCGGGTTTGCGAGGATAGGGATAACACGCGGGGCGCCGGGCGGACTCTGTCGTTTCGATGACAGACGGCCCACAATAGCGCCCGTTAGGCTAGGGTCTGTTTACATATGGAACGTGCATGCGTTGCCACGAGAACGGCCGCTCGCGAGGCGCGCAACGCGGCGAGCGGCCGTTCTCGTGGCAACCCAAATTGAAAAACCATTCCAGGGGAATGCCCGAAATCGCCCGCATGGCGGCGTCGCTCGTCGCTTGTCTGGCTCGGCCAAACGGCGCTCCTCACTTCTTGCCTGCGAGCGATTTCGGGCATTCGCATGCACGTGCCATATGTAAACAGCCCCTAGAATTGAACCACATCAAAACGATTCGAGGCGCGAGCGCCTCGGCTTTGCACGGGACCTGACCGACGCGCGAGCGCCAGGCCGGCGCCGACTGGAGACAACACCATGACGCAGATGTTCGAAGCGGGCCTCGAGCGCCGCGATGCCAACTACGTACCGCTCACGCCGATCGACTTCCTCGTGCGCTCGGCCGAGGTGTACGGCGACCGCCTGGCGATCGTGCACGGCGACGTGCGCCGCACCTGGGGCGAGACCTACACACGTTCGAAGCAGCTGGCGAGCGCGCTCGCGCAGGCCGGCGTCGGCCGCGGCGACACGGTCGCGGCGCTGCTGCCGAACATCCCGCCGATGGTCGAGGCGCACTTCGGCGTGCCGATGGCGGGCGCCGTGCTGAACACGATCAACACGCGGCTCGACATCCCGTCGGTGCTGTTCATGCTGCGCCATGGCGAAGCGAAGGTGCTGATCGTCGACACCGAGTATGCCGACCTTGCGCAGCGCGCGGCGCTGGAGATCCCCGGGCTGCGGATCGTCAGCGTCGCCGACGCGATGCCGGCCGACCCCGCGCGCTTCGCGGGCGCGACCGACTACGAGGCGTTCGTTGCCGGCGGCGACCCCGACTACGCGTGGACGCCGCCCGCCGACGAGTGGGACGCGATCGCGCTGAACTACACGTCCGGCACGACCGGCGACCCGAAGGGCGTGGTCTACCACCACCGCGGCGCGTACCTCGCCGCGATCAGCAACCTCCTCGAATGGGACATGCCGAAGCACGCGGTCTACCTGTGGACGCTGCCGCTGTTCCACTGCAACGGCTGGTGCTTCCCGTGGGCGATCGCGGCGCGCGCGGGCGTGAACGTGTGCCTGCGCAAGTTCGACGCGAAGACCGTGTTCGACCTGATCCGCCGGGAGCGCATCACGCACTATTGCGGTGCGCCGATCGTGCAGAGCGCGATCGCGAACGCGCCGGCCGAATGGCGCGAAGGCATCGACCACACCGTGCACGCGATGGTCGCGGGCGCCGCGCCGGCGCCGTCCGTGATCGCGAAGATGAAGGAGATCGGCTTCGACCTGCTGCACGTGTACGGGCTGACCGAGGTCTACGGCCCGGCGACGGTCTGCGCGCAGCAGTCGCACTGGAGCGAGGTGTCCGACGACGAGCGCGCGCGGCTCAACGCGCGGCAGGGCGTGCGCTACCACCTCGAGGCGGGCGCGACGGTGCTCGACCCGGACACGATGGCGCCGGTGCCGGCCGACGGCGAGACGCTCGGCGAGATCATGTTCCGCGGCAACATCTGCATGAAGGGCTACCTGAAGAACCCGAAGGCGACCGACGACGCGTTCCATGGCGGCTGGTTCCATACGGGCGATCTCGCGGTGTTGTCGCCGGACGGCTACATCCGCATCAAGGACCGCAAGAAGGACATCATCATCTCGGGCGGCGAGAACATCTCGAGCATCGAGGTCGAGGATGCGCTGTACCGGCATCCGGCGGTGGCGGTGGCAGCGGTGGTCGCGATGCCCGACCCGAAGTGGGGCGAGGTGCCGTGCGCGTTCGTCGAGCTGCGCGAGGGCATGGACGCGACCGAGGAGGAGATCGTCGCGCACTGCCGGCAGCTGCTCGCGGGCTTCAAGGTGCCGAAGGCCGTTCGCTTCGGCGAGCTGCCGAAGACGTCGACCGGCAAGATCCAGAAATTCCAGCTGCGCAGCGCGGTCGGCTCGGACAAGGCGATCGATCTGGCGGGAAGCGGAAAGAAGTGACCGTCCGCGGTGTGGCGCGTGCGCTCAGTGCGGCACGAGCCACACGATCGCCAGGTAGCGGCCGACCTTCGCGAGCGTGACGATCGCGAGAAAGCGCGGCAGCGGCTCGCGCATCACGCCGGCGATCATCGTCAGCGGATCGCCGATCACCGGCGCCCAGCTCAGCAGCAGCGACCAGTGGCCGTAGCGCGCATACCAGCGCCCGGCGCGCGCGAGCGCCGCCGGCTTCACCGGAAACCAGCGGCGCTCGCGGAAATGCTCGATCCCGCGGCCGAGCGCCCAGTTGATCGTCGAGCCGGCGACGTTGCCGATGCTCGCGACGAGCACGAGCGCCCACGCCGGCTCGCGGCCGGCGATCAGCAGGCCGGCGAGCACGGCTTCGGACTGGAGCGGGAACAGGGTCGCGGCCACCAGCGACACGGCGAACAAGCCGCCGTAGGTGGCAAATTCGGCAAGCAATTCGGACATCGCGCGATTGTACCGGCCGCGCGGCGGCCGGCTTGCGTCAAGCGTGGGCGCCGCGCCGCTATTCGCCGCGGCCGAGCTTGAACACGCTGACGGCTTCGGCGAGTTCGGCCGCCTGGTCGCGCAGCGTGACGGCCGCGTGTTCGGCCTGCGCGATCAGCGCCGCGTTCTGCTGCGTCGCCTCGCCGATCTGCGTGACCGCGAGGTTCACCTGCTCGATGCCGGACGACTGCTCGCGCGACGCCGTGCTGATTTCGGCGATGATGGTGCGCACCTGGTCGACGCGCGTGACGATGTCGCGCATCGTGCCGTGCGCGGCCTCGGCGATCCGGTAACCCTGCTCGACGGTCGTCGCCGATTCGCTGCTCAGCGCCTCGATTTCCTTGACCGCCGCCGCGCTGCGCTGCGCGAGCGCGCGCACTTCGGCGGCGACCACCGCGAAGCCCTTGCCGTGCTCGCCCGCGCGCGCGGCCTCGACGGCCGCGTTCAGCGCGAGGATGTTGGTCTGGAACGCGATGCCTTCGATCACGCCCGTGATCTCCGCGATCTTGCGCGTCGCGCGCTCGATCTCGCCCATCGTCGCGACCACCCGCTGCACGGCTTCGCCGCCGCCCGTCGCGGCGTCGGACGCGCCCGCGACCAGCGCGTTCGCCTGCGCCGCATGCTCGGCGTTCTGCTGCACGGCGGCGGTGATTTCCTCCATGCTCGCGGCCGTTTGCTCGACGCTGCTCGCCTGCGTCGCGATGCGGGCGGCGATGTCGCCGCTGCCGGCCGCGATCTCGACGGTGCCTTGCGCCATCTCGGCTGAGCCGCGCCGCACCTGCGCGACGATCCGCGCGAGGCCGTCGCCGATGCCGTCGACGGCCTGCACGAGGCGGCCGATCTCGTCGGCGCCGCGCGGCGCGTGGCCGTCGTCGCGGATGCGCGCGCTCAGGTCGCCGGCGGCGAAGCGCTCGGACGCCCGCGCGGCCGCTTCGAGCGGCCGGCTCACGACGCGCCGCACCACGACCACGAACACCGCGGCGAACGCGAGCACGAGCACGGCGGCGATCAGCAGGAAGCGGTTGCGGGTGGCGCGCATGTCGGCCAGCATCTCGTCGTCGATCGCGATGCCGCCCACCAGCCACTGCCATTGCGGGATCGTCGAGAACGACACGAATTTCGCGCTCGGGCCGCGATCCTGCGCGGCCGGGTCGGTCGACGTGTACGCGAGCTGGCCGCGGCCCGCCGCGAGCATCTGCGCGTAGGGCGCCGCGTCGCCGTCGGCGCGCTTGCCGGCCGCGTCCGGATGGACGACGAAGGTGCCGCGCGCGGGGCCCGGCGATGCGTCGATCACGAAGTAGTAGCCATGCTCGCCGATCTTCAGCTCGCGGATGCCGGCCTCGACGAGGCTGATCTCGCTGCCGACGTCGAGGCCGACGAACAGCGCGCCGATCACGCGGCCGCTTGCATCGGTGACGGGTTTGTATTCGGTGATGAACGGCTTGCCGAACAGCTTCGCGAGGCCCGTGTAGCTGCGGCCCGCGATCAGCGGCGCATACGCGGGGCTCGCGCGGTCGAGGCGCGTGCCGATCGCGCGCGCGCCGTCCTGCTTCTTCAGCGACGTGGTGATGCGCACGAAGTCGTCGCCGTCGCGCGCGAAGATCGTCGCGATCGCGCCGCTCTTGTGCAGGAACTGGTCAGGAATCGAGAAGTCGAGATCGAGCGGCTTGCCGCCCGCCGACAGCGTCGGCGCCATGACGCCGCCGCCGAGGTCGAAGGTGCGTGCCGGGTCGAGCGCGAAATCGGCCGGCAGGAAACTCGCGAACAGCGTCATCGCGCGGTTCGCTTCGGCCGACAGCGCCTTGTCGAACAGCTCGATCATCGCGCCGATCGAGCGTTCCTTTTCCGCGATGCGCGCATGCGCCTGGTCGGCGATCTGCTCGCCGGCGAGATGGGCGAGGGTCCACGCGAAGGCGGCGAACAGCAGTGCGACTGTCGCACACGACAATGCAGCCAGACGAGCGCCAACGCTCACCCGGCCCAGGGGAATCAAGCTCATAAAACTTCCTGCGTGGGGACGGAGAGGAGGCGGAACGCACGCGTCACCGCAATTTCGTCACAGGAATAACGGCAGCGCGCGGGCGTTCTTTAGTGCGATCGACTTCGATATGTCGTGCGAAGGGGTTTGGGGCGAGGGCGGCGCGCGGGGCGGTTCAGTTCCAGCCGACCATGATCGCGCCCATCCCGACCAGCAGGCCGCCCGTCACACGGTTCATCGCGCGCATCCGCGCGGGCCGCTGCATCGCGCGGCTCAGCCGGTGCGAGAACAGCGCCATCGACGCGACGCCGCCCGCGAACAGCAGCGCGAACGTCGCGGCGAGCAGCAGGTACTGGAGGTTCAGGCTCCATTCGGCGTTCGCGCTGATGAATTGCGGAAAGAACGACGGGAAGAACAGCAGCGTCTTCGGATTCAGGCCCGAGGTCGCGACGCCGCGCCAGAACAGTTCGCGCCCGGCGCCGGATGCGGGCTGCGCGATATCGGACGAGGCGGCCGGCGTCTGCGCCGGCGCGCGGTTGAGCCATTGCCTGCAGCCGAGCCAGACCAGGTACGCGGCGCCGGTCCAGCGCAGCACGGTGAGCGCGCGCTCGTCGATATGCACGAGCGAATTCAGGCACAGCGCGGTCAGCGCAAGCTGCAGCAGCACGGCGAGCGTGCCGCCCCACACGCAGGGCAGCGCGCGCCGCCAGCCGGCGCGCAGCGCGTGGTTCATCGTGAGCAGGTTGACGGGGCCGGGGGCGTAGACGAGAACGATGGAAGCGGCGAGAAACGACAGGTAAAGCCGGAACGACATGACGGAAAGCGCGGTAAGGGAGGCGGGCGCCAGCGCCGCGCACGGTGGGGTGGATGCGCGGAAGGCGGTCTTCGAATGCCCGGGTGCCCGGCAGCGCAACTCGTGATTGCGCGCGTGCGCTCCATTGCGAAGGGGTTGTCGCGGGGAGCGTGCCGGGCCACAGGCATGGAGAAAATGTATCAGGCCCCCAACTTAAAAGGCTTCCTGTTTTCCAGCGAAACGGGTCTGAATCAGGAATGTCGTTCAGCTAGAATGCGCATTTTCAGTAGAAGATTCTTCACGTCATGGCTACCCGCGAACGCACGCCGAAAACCCTCGACAACCAGGACCGCAAAATCCTTGGTGCGCTGCAGAAAAATGCGCGCCTGTCGAATGCCGAACTGGCCGAGCAGATCGGCATGTCGACCACCGCCTGCTGGAACCGCACGCGGCAACTCGAACTCGACGGCTACATCGATGGCTATGTCGCGCTGATCAACCAGCGCATGCTCGGCTACGCGGACATCGTGATTCTCGAAGTGACGCTCGATCGCCATGAGGACGATGCGCTGGCCCGCTTCGGCGCGGAACTCGCGGCGCTGCCCGAGGTGCTCGAGGCGTATCTCGTGTCGGGGGATTACGACTATTGGATCAAGGTCGCGGTGGACGGCACGGCCGGGTATGAACGGTTTCTGCGCGAGAAGCTGTACAAGATCTCGAGCATCCGTCACAGCCGGTCGATGTTCGCGTTGCGCTGCATGAAGGACGTGCCTTCGATACAGGTGTGAACGTGCGGGGGGATGGGTGGCCGCGCGAGGCGCGTAGCGCAGGCGGGCGGAAAGACAAGGCCGGCGATCAGGCCGCCGGCCGGCGTCGTGTCGTTCCGTTCAGCGCGGCAGGCGTGCGTGGGCCTCGGCGATGATCGCGCAGTTCTCGAGGTGCAGTGCCCATGCTTCTGCGAGCAGCGCGCCCATGCGCGTGAGCCAGCCAGCGGATGCGTTGGAACGGTTGGAGACGGTGGACGTTTGCATGACGTTGCCCCATTCAGGTGGCGAGTTAGGGATAACCCTAATGATAGAGAAGCGCCACCGCCTTGTGAAATGCCATTTTGTAATATGGTAATTACTGGGCGATTTTGTTGCCGCGGCGCAACATGTCGGCGTCAGTATGACGCGCGAACGCGACGAGACCGTGACGAAGCACGGTCTCGCACCCGGAAAAATCAACTGAACGGAATGGGCCGCCGGTGAGCGCAGGGGGCGGCGGCCGTCACTGCCCGCCGAGCCACCCGAAGCGCCACGACAGCCGCCGCGTCGCGGCGAGCAGCGCCTGCGCGAGGTCGCTGTCGGGCCCGCGCGGAAAGCCGCGCGACGCGCCGATGATCGCGATCACGAGCCGGATGCTGCCGGTGTGATCGAACACGGGCGCGGCGACCGTCGCAATGCCGGGCACCGGCGCGTCGAACGCGAAGTCGAGCCCGTCCGCGCGAATCCGCGCGAGCTGCGCGCGGAACCCATCGTCGGCGTGCGCCGCGCGCCCCGCGAGGCGCACGGGCTCGTCGGCGAGCAGGTCGGCCAGCACGTCGTCGGGCACGCAGGCCGCGAACGTGCGGCCGATCGCCGTGTTGACCAGCGACATCACCGTGCCGATTCGCAGGCTCACATGCTGCGGCCGTGCCGATTCCTCGAAGCGGATCACGGTCGGCCCGAGCGGCCCGAGCGTTGCCGTCGCGACGCTCATGTCGGTCGCCTCGGCGAGCGCGACGATCTCGGCTTCGGCGTCGCGCGCCGGCGACACGCGCTGCATCGCGATCAGGCCGAGCGCCTGGCTGAGCGGGCCGGCGCCGAAGCAGCCAGTGTCGTCGCGGCTCAGCAGGCCGATCTTCAGCAGGCTCACGAGATGCGGAAATGCCTTCGCGGCCGGCATTCCGGCCGCCGTCGCGAGATCGCGCAGCGGCAGCGCGCGGCCCGCCGATACGAGCGCGAGCAGCAGATCGCCGGTGCTGTCGAGTGCATTGATGCCGCGTTGCGCCTTCGCGTCGTCGGCCAGCGCGGGCGGCATGTGCAACGCCGCCGTGACCGGCGCGGGCGGCAGCGCGCCGTCTTCCGCGCCGAGCGCCGCGGTTGCCTGCCGCGCCGCGTCGAGCAAGGCGGTCGCGATCGGGCCGTCCCAGGTCACGTCGATCGATCCCGTGGAACCGATCACTGTCAACGCGAGCTGCAGGTGACCGTCGGCGTCGAGCACGGGCACGCACATCGCGCTGACGCCAGGGCTCGGCAGGTCGACGCTGCGCTCGATGCCGCGCGAGCGGATCGCGTCGATTTCAGCTTGCCGCGCCGCGGCATCCGGGGCCGGCCGCGTGCCGTCGGCGCCCGCGAGCGCATCGCCCGCACCGGCCTGGCTGGCCGCCATCGCGGCGAGCTGCGCGGGATCGCCGAACGCGCGGAACACGCGGCCGGTTGCCGTCGTGTCGAGCGACATCACCGAGCCGACGTGCAGGTTCACGTGCAGCGGATAGCCGCCATGCTCGATGCGCACGATCGTCGGCCCCGTTGCGCCCGGCACCGACAGCGCGACGCTGTGCCCGACGCCTTCCGCGAGCCGCGCTGCGTGCGGCAGCGCGGCCCGGTAGGCCGGCTGCCGCTCGATCGACATCAGGCCGAGCCGCAGCGACAGCGGCCCCGGCTCGTAATTGCCGGTGATCGCGTCGCGCTTCACGAGCGCGAGGCGCGTGAGGCTCACGAGATACGTATGCGCCTGCGCGCTCGACAGCTCCGCGGCCGCCGCCAGCTCGGACAGCCCGAGCGGCTTGCGCCGCCGCGCGAGCGCGTCGAGCAGCCGGCCGCCCACCTCGACGCTCTGGATGCCGCGCTGCGCCTTCTGCGGCGCGTCATCCGCGCGATCTTCGTCGTTCTGCACTGCGTTCACCTGAATTCGAAACATCCCGCATGGTATCCGACGCCATTTATCGGGCCGCCCCGCACGTTTACCCGTATTCAACAATAGCAAGTTGATTTGTCATTGACAAATAATCCGGGCGAGACGATGATCCGCTCAACCCCTCAACACATGGCTCGCAGCCACGGAACGCAACATGGCCAAAGCATTCGCCTCCCAAGCCGACCTGGAAGAGAAGAAAGTCACCTGGACCCGGCTCTCCGAAAACGCATATGCCTACACCGCCGAAGGCGACCCGAACTCGGGCGTGATCATCGGCGACGACAGCGTGCTGATCGTCGACACGACCGCAACGCCCGCGATGGCGCAGGACCTGATCGCGAAGATCCGCGGCGTCACCGACAAGCCGATCAAGCACGTCGTGCTGTCGCACTACCACGCGGTGCGCGTGCTCGGCGCGTCCGCGTATTTCGCCGAAGGTGCGCAGCAGGTGATCGCGAGCCGCGGCACCTACGAGATGATCGTCGAGCGCGGCGAGGCCGACATGAAGTCGGAGATCGAGCGCTTCCCGCGCCTGTTCGCGGGCGTCGAGACGGTGCCGGGCCTGACCTGGCCGACGCTCGTGTTCGAGCGCGAGATCACGCTGTTCCTCGGCAAGCTCGAAGTGAAGATCATGCATCTCGGCTCGGGCCACACGAAGGGCGACACGGTCGTGTGGCTGCCGTCGCAGAAGGTGCTGTTCTCCGGCGACCTCGTCGAATACGACGCCGCGTGCTATTGCGGCGACGCGCAGCTCGAGCAGTGGCCGGCCACGCTCGAGGCGCTGCGCGCGCTCGGCGCCGAGAAGCTCGTGCCGGGGCGCGGCCCCGCGCTGCTGAACCCGGCCGAAGTGAACCAGGGCCTCGACTACACGAAGGATTTCGTCACGACGCTGCTCGCGCAGGGCCGCAAGGCGGTCGAGCGCAAGCTCGACCTGAAGGCCGCGATGGCGCTCACGCGCGAGGCGATGGACCCGAAGTTCGGCCACGTGTTCATCTACGAGCACTGCTTGCCGTTCGACGTGTCGCGCGCGTTCGACGAGGCGAGCGGGATCGCGCATCCGCGCATCTGGACCGCCGAGCGCGACAAGGAAATGTGGGCCGCGCTGCAGGACTGAGCGGCGGCTGACGGCGCGGCGTCCGGGCGGACGCCTCGCTCTTCCGTAGCGGCGGCCGCAACGAGGCCGCCGCGATCCTCGATCTCACAAGAAAGCAGGGCGCACGCACGCCCTCGGAGACTGCTGCGCGTTCGATTCGCGCAGTGTTTGGAGAGAGACATGCCCCAGACCCTTCCTGCCGAAGCGGCGGTTGCAGCCGCGTCCGCGTCCGCATCGGCTTCCGGCGACGCGTTGCTGTTCCGCAAGATCGCGTGGCGGATCATCCCGTTCCTGTTCCTCTGCTACGTCGTGTCGTTCCTCGACCGCATCAACATCGGCTTCGCGCAATTGCAGATGAAGCACGACCTCGGCTTCAGCGATGCGATGTACGGGCTCGGCGCGGCCGTGTTCTACGTCGGCTACGTGTTCTGCGAAGTGCCGAGCAACCTGCTGCTCGCGCGCTTCGGCGCGCGCCGCACGTTCACGCGGATCATGCTGCTGTGGGGCCTCGCGTCGACGGGGATGATGTTCGTGTCGACGCCGTCGCATTTCTACGTGCTGCGCTTCCTGCTCGGCGTGTTCGAGGCCGGCTTCTTTCCCGGCATCGTGCTCTACCTGACCTGGTGGTTCCCGGCGAACCGGCGCGCGGCGGCGATCTCGGTGTTCTTCGCGGGCGTCGCGGTCGCGGGCGTGCTCGGCGGGCTCGTGTCGGGCTGGATCATACGCGACATGAGCGGCGTGCTCGGCCTGTACGGCTGGCAATGGATGTTCGCGATCGAAGGTGCGCCGGCGATCGTGCTCGCGTTCGTCGCGTTCGGCTACCTGGTCGACCGGCCGCAGGATGCCGCGTGGCTCACGCCGGACGAGAAGGCGCGCGTCACGGTGCTGTGTGCGGGCGGGCAGGGCCGCGATACGGCGCACGGCGCGCATGACTCGCGCAGCTTCGCCGCCGCGCTGCTGAACCCGCGCGTGTACCTGTTTGCGTTCATCTATTTCTCGCTGACCTGCGCGTCGCTGACGCTCAACTTCTGGATGCCGCTGATGATCCGCGATTTCGGCGTGACCGACGTCGTCGCGGTGAGCCTCTATACGGTCGTGCCGAACGCGATCGGTGCGGTCGGCCTGATCCTGATCGCGCGCCGCTCCGACCGCACCGGTGAGCGCCGCCGGCATTTCGCCTTCTGCACCGTCGGCGGCGGGCTTGCGCTGGCCGCGCTGACGCTGCACCTGCACAGCTTCGCGGCGATGCTCGCGTGCCTGTCGATCGCGGCGACGCTGATTTTCGCCGCGCTGCCGATCTTCTGGGCGGTGCCGACCGCGCATCTGTCCGGCAAGGCCGCGGCGGGCGGGATCGCGCTGATCAGCAGCATCGGCATCACGAGCGGCATCGTCAGCCCGTGGGTGATCGGCCTGATTCGCACCCGCACCGGCAGCATGGATCTCGCGGTGTACCTGCTGGCGGCGCTGCTGGTCGCAAGCGGCGCCGCGCTGATGCTCGGCGTGAAGGGCGAGCCCGCGCGGCGGGCGTGAGCGACGGCGGCCCGCCCGGCGCGGTGAATCCGGCCGGGCCGGACAGAAACCATTCAGGAGACAACCGATGTCTGCTCCCCTACAAGTGGAAGCGGCGCGCGGCGTCGCACCCGTTGCCGGCACGCCCGCGGACGACGCGCTGTACCGCCGCATCGGCATGCGCATCGTGCCGTTCCTGTTAGTCTGCTACATCGTGTCGATCCTCGACCGCAGCAACATCGGCTTCGCGCAGTTGCAGATGCGGCAGGATCTCGGCCTGACCGACGCGATGTACAGCCTCGGCGCGGTGCTGTTCTTCGTCGGCTACGTGCTGTTCGAGGTGCCGAGCAATGCATTGCTGCGCCGCTTCGGCGCGCGCCGCACGTTCGCGCGGATCCTGGTGCTGTGGGGCGCGGTGTCGGTCGCGATGATCACCGTCGACAGCGCGCGGCAGTTCTACGCGCTGCGCTTCCTGCTCGGCGTGTTCGAGGCCGGCTTCTTCCCGGGCCTCGTGCTCTACCTGACGTACTGGTACCCGGCGCGGCGGCGCGCGTCGGTGCTGTCGATCTTTTACGCGGGCGTCGCGGTGGCGGGGATGGTCGGCGGGCTGCTGTCGGGCTGGATCATGCGCGGCATGTCGGGCGTGCTCGGGCTGCACGGCTGGCAATGGATGTTCGCGATCGAGGGGGCGCCCGCGATCCTGCTCGGCGCTTTCGCGTGGTTCTGGCTGTGCGACCGGCCCGAACAGGCCGCGTGGCTGACGCCAGACGACCGCCGCCGGCTCGCCGACGATCTCGCGGCCGATCGCGCGCAGGCGCCCGCGCGCGCGGCGGCGTCGCTGCGCGCGGTGCTCGCCGAGCCGCGCACGTACCTGTTCGCGTTCGTGTACTTCTCGCTGACCACCGCGCTGCTGATGCTGCTGTTCTGGATGCCGCTGATGATCCGCGAATTCGGCATCCACGACGTCGTGCATATCAGCCTGCTGTCGATCGTGCCGAATGCGATCGGCGCGGCGGGCCTGATCGCGATCGCGCGGCGCTCGGACCGCAAACGCGAACGGCGCAGGCATTTCGCCGCCTGCGCGCTCGGCGGCGCGGTGGCGCTCGCGCTGCTGACGCTGCACCTGCCGAGCATCGTCGCGATGATGGCGTTGCTGTCGCTTGCCGCGATGCTGATCTTCGCCGCGCACCCGGTGTTCTGGGCGATGCCGTCCGGGTATTTCTCGGGCGCGGGCGCGGCCGGCGGGATCGCGCTGATCAGCAGCATCGGCGTGTCGAGCGGAATGATCACGCCGTGGATCGTCGGCACGATCCGCACGCGCACCGGCAGCATGGATCCGGCGATGCTGATGATCGCCGCGCTGCTCGCGGCGTGTGCGGTGGCGCTGCTGGCGGGGACACGGGCGGAGCCGCCGACGGAGCCGGCGCGATGACCCTCAATCCCCGGGAACGAAGGCCGAATTGAACACCACTTCCCACTGATGGCCGTCCGGATCCTGAAAGTATCCGGAATAACCGCCCCGGAAGGTCGTGCCAGCCGGCTTCACGAGCCGCGCGCCGGCGGCGACCGCCTGCTGCATCATTTGGTCGGCGCTCCTGCGCGCTGTCCACGTTGTGACCGATCGTGAACTCGGTCGCACCGCGTCCGGAGACAGGCATTCTGGCGTCGTGCGCAATGTCGGCGGGGCGGAACAGCGCAGTTTCAGGCTGCTCTGGAGATCGAAGAACGAGACCGCGCCATGTTCGAACTCCGTGCCGATGATGCCTTCCGTTTCCAGGTCCAGGTCCAGGCCGTCGCGGTAGAAGCGCATTGCCGTTTCCAGATCGTCGACGCCGATGGTCGGTACGCTGATTCTTGGTTTCGGCGGCGGCCATCAAGGTTCGATGTGCTAGCAGGGGCGAATTCGCCAACCGAGCCGCACATCGTACTCGACAAGGAAAGCCGAATTGCCGCACCGATGATCCGGTAAGGGAAGGATGTCGATCACGCCAGCAGCGTCGCGCCGGCCCATGCGATCAATACGACGCCCAGCGCGCGGCCGATTCGCTCGCCGCCGGGCAGGATCTTCTCCACGAAGACGACGAGCGACAACGCGGCGATCCAGACGAGATTCATCACACCGCCGACGAATAGAAGTGCCATCAGCAGCCAGCAGCAGCCGATGCAGTAAAGGCCGTGGCGCAGTCCGAGCCGGAAACTGCCGGCGACGCCCGGCCGCCAATGCGTGGTGAGGAACTTCACCGGCGACCTGCATTGCGTGAGGCAAGCGCGTTTGAACGGCGAAAGCTGATAAATCCCGGCCGCGGCCAGAACGATCGCGGAAAGGAGCGCGCTTTTCGACCACAGCATCATTGCCGAAATGAGGCCGGTTGGCTGCAGCATTTTCTGCAGCGATGCCGCACCGATCGAAAACGCCAGCCAGGCCGTCAGGTAGCCGGCCAGTAGCACCAGCGACGGCGCGGGCGACGCCCCATCGGCCCCGTCGTAATGTCGCAAGACGCGCCGGTACAGCAGGATGAGCGGCGCAGCGCCGGGCGTCATCATCGCGATCATCATCGTCCACCACATGACGATCACGGTCGCCAACGACGGATCCATGCTGCCGATGCCGTGCGGCAGGCGATGCGGGAAGAGCGTGACGGCCGTCATGTCGAGCGCCGACATGCCCATTCCCGCGCCTGTCCACAGGTAGAGCCACGACAGCGCGACGACGGCGGCCATGCCGAGCGCGGTGACGACGCGCTCGTGCCTGAGGAGCGGGTCGATGCCGATCATGCGGCGGTGCGATGCCGGATCAGTCCCGTGTTGTTCATGTGCAGTCGCGCGAATTGCGCGTAGGTATCCTTGAGATCCAGTGCGATGTTTCCGCGCGAACGGCTGGTGCCGGAGCCGATCTCGGCCAGTTCGTATTCGAAGCCGTGCGGCAGGTCGATCCGGGCGCGATGTTCGGCGCCCGTCACCGGATTGCGGATCGGTTCCCCGACGACGTCGAAAATGCCTTCGACATGAATCCGGCCGCGCCGGGCGTCGACGTCCACGTCGAAGTCGATTTTCGCGAAGATCGGATCGAACGCGTGCTCGAGCGTCGACGCGAATACCGAGAACATCGTGGCGAACGGTTCGGTGTCCTGCCCCGTCATGATTTTCAGAACGGCGTCGCGCTGCGCCGGGCTGGCCCGTTCGTCGACGATCGGCTGGCACTTGCCCTTGCCTTCGTGGATAGGGCCCGGCCACTGGAACACCACCGCGAGGTTGACGCCATCGAGCCGCACGTCGCCGTAATGGCCGCTGCCGATCGAAATCGCGCCCATCGCTTCGCAAAAGCCGTTGGTCGGCGGCGCGCTGAACTGGCAAGGGCAACCGTATGAGCAATTGCAGTTCATCAGTTCGGTGCCTTGAATTTCCCAGGGCGTCATGGCAGTGCTCCTTGCGCGCCGCGTCGAGTCGCGTCGTTCGAATCTAGTGCACGCGCTGGGGGAAGTCAAAGCGGGGCTTGCCGCCGTTCGAAACTGCGCGAACGGCGGTGGCGGTGGTCGTGCGGGCACGAGAAGAAGCTGCCCCGGACATCTTGCCTGCACTGGTCGGCAAGACGGTCGATCATGGCGGTGACGATTGCGTCTGCTTTCGTGCTCGCAAGCTGGAAGGGACGCCTGTCATGGAGAAAGATGTCCGGCGCGTGAACGGCAGGCGAGAGAAAGTGCTATCAGCGGTGTGGCGCAAGAAAAGCGCATGCGTGCAGATAAGCTTGTTCAGATTTGATTTCATGCTTTTTTAACAATTCATTCAGTATTTCTATTCATGATGCATGTCGGTCATTCCCCGTTTAGAGCGGATTGAAGTGCGGCGCGTGGTGGCAGCGGGAGGGGCGACGTGGTCTGGGTGCTTGATACCCCGGCGTTGGCGGCGCGGGAATTTCGCGAGATCGAAATCGCGAATCTCACGCTCGAGCGTCTTTGGCAGATGTTTTACGGATGAGTGCCGTTCGCTCGCCGCGTTGATTCGGTTGCTTGAGAGGATTCGTCGGAGATCTTTTAGGGCGTGCCTCATGGCCTGAAAAGCTGTGAGGCATGAAAAAGTCTGTTGACGATTTGAGCGTCAATCATGGTGAATATAGTTAGCATGACAAATCTAATGTGAATTTGAATTGATCAATTCAAACGGGAAGGGAGGGTGGTGGTATATGACACTTTAATTTAGGTGGCGAGCTCTAAATGGAGTTGTTGTGTTGACAGCAAATTAGTAAAGCATGCTAACTAGATAGGCGTTGGGGTGGGCGGGCGTCACTGCCCGGATGAAGAGGTGTTGTGCTTTACTTTTATTGCTAAGGGGAATTTATGAATATTCTGCGTTTGTTCGCCGGCCTTGGTTTGGCGCTGGCGGCGTCCTTGTCGCATGCCGCGATTGCATGCCGACCGGCGACGCCGGCCGAGGCAGCGATCTATACCACGACGTCCGCGTTTCCGGGGGTGGTTTCGCCGAAGGACGGCACGTGCTGGGTCAACAATCTCATCGTGACGATGCCGGACGGTACGAAGCTGACCGCGAATGCCGCACTGCCAAAAATCGTCAGCGCGGATCAGAAGTTTCCGAGCATCGTCATGATCGCCAGTTGGGCCACGCCGGATTTCATCGAGTATCGCGGCCAGCAGCAACGCCTCGCGCAGGATGGCTACATCGTCGTGAGCTATACGGCCCGCGGCTTCTACCTGTCGGGCGGACAGGTTGGCGTGGCGAGTCCGCAGGACGTGCAGGACGTCTCGTCGGTGGTGGACTGGATGATCGCCAATACGCAGGCGGACGCTGACCGGCTGGCCGTCAGCGGCATCTCCTACGGCGCGGGTATGTCGTTGCTGGCGCTGGCTCATGACCCACGGCTGAAGACGGCGGTCGCGTTTTCGGGGTGGGGCGATCTGGCCGACCAGTTGTATCAGGGGGACTCCCCGAACGCGACCTGGTCGGCTCTCCTGTTCCTGTCGGGGAAGGTGACGGGGCGTCTCGATCCGATCGTGGATCAGTACATCAATGCGCTGCTCGATCCGAACACATCCGAAGCCAAGATCAACGAGATCCGCGCATGGGCCAAGGTTCGTTCGCCTTCGTCCTATATCGACGCCATCAACCGGCGCGGCGCGCCGGTGTTCATCGGCAAGAATTTTCAGGACGACATGTTCACGCCGAATTCGTCGATGAGGATGTTTGCGGCACTCACCGGCCCCAAAAAGTTGCTGTTGAGCTCCGGTGTTCATGCGCAGGCGGAAGTCGGCGGCGCGGTGCTCGGTGTGCCGAACTATCCGTACGATCAGGCGCACCGCTGGTTCGACCGCTGGCTGAAGGGCGTACGGAACGGCGTGGATACCGAGCCGAAGGTCTCGATGCAGGTCAAGTTCACCGATACGAGGGATGTGTTCGAAACGTGGCCGGCCAGCAACGTCAGTACGCAGACGCTGTACGTCGGGCCGCGCGGCCCGATCCGCTGGGATCTGAGCTGCTTATGTACGAAAGGTACGGCGGGCGACCTGCTGGGCGCGCCGAACCGGACGCCGGGCTCCGACCTGATCCAGAATCTCTTCGACACCACGGCGACGAGCGGCCCCATTCCAGTGCTGTCGACCTTCGGCGAAAGCGTGGGGGCGCCCGTGGTGAACGCGTTGTCGACGGTGAACCTTGCGGCAGGCGTGCGCTATGAAGGCGCGCCGCTCCGGTCGCCGATGCGCCTGCGCGGCATTCCGACGCTGAACCTGCGCGTGACGCCGTCGCAGGCGCGTGCCCAGGTGGTCGCGTATCTGTACGACGTCGATGCACTTGGCGTGGGTACGCTGATTACGCATGGCACGCGCTCGCTGCACCGGGCCACACCGGGGGCGACGATCGATTTTCCGATCGAGTTTTCCGGGACAGCCTATGACGTGCCGGCCGGCCATCGTATCGGTATCGTGCTGGATACCTTCGACAGCCTGTACGGGCAGCCGGTCAATCCGGGCGAACGCTTCGGTGTGAAGTTCGAGTTCGATCCGACCAGGCAGTCGACGCTGGCGTTGCCGGTACGACTTTGATGGTGGCGACGGTTGCTTGAACGGCGAGGATGCCGTTGCGCTCAGCGCGTGACGAACGGCGCGGCGGCATCCGGCGCCGTGCGCGCATGCTTGCGCTGGCGCAGCAGCGCGACGCGGCAATTCTCCCGCGCGGTTTCGCGGCCGTCGTCGTCGAGCAGCACGAGGTCGCCGCGCATCACGTTGAAGGTGATCACGTCCGCGCCGTCGCCGCCGAGCGTCTCCGGCGTATGGACCGAGCCGGCCGGCTCGAGCACCGTCGAGCCGGCGTGCGCGACCCAGTCGTATTCACGGTAGCGCCACGCGCCCTGCAGCGTATAGACGAATACCTGGCCGTCGTGGCGATGGCGCGGCAGCGTGCCGCCAGCGGGCATCTTCAAGAGCGCGGTCAGCGTGTCCTCGGCCGCGTTGATGTGCAGGTACTTGATCTCGAGGCCCGGCAGGTCCGGGCTCATCGGCAGCCACGGCAGCGCGTCGCCGGGCAGGCAGGAGATCGGCGGCAGGTCGGTGGGGAGCGGGGCGGACGGGGGCGTCATGGTGGGTACGGGGCGGTTGAGGTCGCGGTAGAGGCAGCATTATCGCAGAGGGATGGGGCGACTTCATGGCTTTGGGGGATCCACCGTTGCGATCGAGTTGTCGCGTTGTGACCGACGTTCCGTCACGAACATTGTTGTGAATCGTTTCCATTCGCTGGACGTATTCGTAGCTAACCGGTTATTCCTTCGGCTTCCGAGAAAAAGCAGAACGCTGAGAGAACACGATGGCACGAGAACGAGGCGCACAAGGCGCGCTGGCGCAGTGGATAACCGGTCGTCAGTCATATTTCCTGGAAGTACCAGGCGCCCCGCGGGTGCAAGATCTGTCGATCATGTCGTTCGCGCTCGAGGAACGGCTTGGCGAGCCCTATCGGATCGAAGTGACGCTGACGAGCCCGATTGCGCTCACGCGCGCGGACTACCTCAATCGCCCCGCCACCTTCACGATCGAGCCGCCGGGAACGAACGGCATCGCCGAAGCGTCGCGCAAATTCGCAGGCTGCGTCACCGCGTTCGGCCAGATACGCAAGACGCGTGATTTCGTGTCGTACCGGATCGTCGTCGAGCCGTTCGTTGCGCGTCTGCGCCTTGCTCAGGCGACACGTATCTATCAGCAGCAGTCCGTGCCGGAGATCGTCGAATCGATCCTGAGACGACACGAATTCCGTTCGCATCAGTTTTCGTTCAAGTTGCGGCGCGCTTATCCACGTCTCGCGTTCCGCATGCAATACCGGATGTCCGATTGGGACTACCTTCGCCTGCTGATGGAACAGACGGGCCTGTTCTGCTTCTTCCGCGCCGGACAGCATGGCGACGAACTGCATTTCGGCGACGACGTCGATGCCTATACGTACCGGCCGAACGTGACCATTCCATACCGCGAAGCAAGCGGTCTTGAGACAGGCCACGAAGCCGTGTTGGCGCTCGAATCGCATAGCGAAACGATCCCGCGGTCGATCATGGTTGCCGACTACAACCCCGAGAAGGCCTACGACCGGTTCAACGCGGAAGCCAATGTCGCGCGTGATGATCCGACGACGTGGGGCCAAAGTTACCGATTCGGCACCCATCATCCGGACGAGGACGAAGCGAAGCGCGAAGCCCAACTGCGCCATGAGGCCGCTGTCGCATGGCAAGTGACGTATTCCGGCAGGAGTTCGGTGGTGGACCTTGCAGCCGGGCTCGTCGTAAAACTCGACGAGAAGCTGGCCGACGCGCCACATGGCGTCGTGATCGTATCGGTCCGCCACACCGGCGGCCGGGAAGCATCATACGTCAACACGTTCGAAGCCATTCCCAGTGGACGGCCGTTCCGCCTGAGGCTCGATGAGCGTAACTGGCCGACGATCGCCGGCACGTTGTCGGCACGCATCACGACGCCGGACACTTCGCCGTACGCCAATCTGACGAGCGCCGGTCTGTACACGGTGCGCTTCGATTTCGATTTCGACGCCTGGCCGGCGGGCGGCGAATGCGTGCCATTGCGGCTCGCCAAGCCGTTCGCGGGCGGGAATCAGACCGGCTTCCATTTTCCCCTGCTGGCCGATACGGAGGTGGCGGTTGCATTCGTCGGAGGGAATCCGAATCGGCCATATATCGCACACGCCCATCACCACAGCCAGGCCGTTGATCTTGTGACGAGCCGTGACGGTTTCAATTCACGCAACGTGATACGCACGCAGGCGAACAACAAGCTTCGTTTCGAAGACTTCAAGGGACGCGAGGGGATCAAGCTGTCGACTGACTACGGCGGGAAGACGCAGGTCAATCTCGGTTATCTGGTCGATAGCCGCAAAGCGGTGCGCGGCGAGGGATTCGAAGTCCGCACCGACGAGCGCGGCGTGTTGCGCGCAGGCAAGGGGCTGTTCCTGTCAGCCGATGCCCAGTCGAACGCGGGCGGCCATGCGTTCGACATGGCGGTTGCGCGGGAGCAGCTCGATGCGGCCCGATCGAGAATGAATAGCCTGGCCGAGGCGGTTACGAAAGCCAAAGCGACCGTTGCCGCATGTGAAGCGCAACAGGCATTGCTGGAAGCACGGATCAAGGATCTGGAAGCGGCCGTGCTGCTCGTCTCCGCGCCGCAGGGTGTCGCGATCACGAGCGGTGAGCACATGCAACTGGCAGCCGGCGGACATCTGTTCACGACGACCGGCGGCAATGCGGATGCAGCGATCGGCGGCAACTACACGGTCGCGGCCGGCAATGCGCTGTCGATGTACGCGAATGCACAAGGCATGAAGCTATACGCGGGGGCTGGCAAGGTAGACGTTCAGGCGCAGGGGGACGCGCTGGAACTGACGGCCCTGAAGGGCGTAATGATTGCAAGCACGTCGGACGCGGTGACATTGAACGCCGCCAAGTCGCTCACGCTGATGTGCGCGGGCGCGTACATCAAGCTGTCGGGCGGCCAGGTCGAGATCGGCAGCGCGGGCCATATCCGGCTGAAGGGGCCGTTGCGCATCGAGCCGTCCGCTACCCAGCGGCAGGCATTGCCGCTGATGCCGAAGCAGGAACAGACCGGCATGCAACTCTGGCACGCGTATCCGAACGGCGAGCCGGTGAGGCATGCGCCATACCGTGTGACGTTTCCGGATGGTTCGTGGCGCGAAGGCCGGCTCGACGCCAACGGACGCGGCACGCTGGCGACCGTGCCGCGCGGCGGCGGCACGGTCGAGTATCTCGAGGAAGATCACGATCTGCAGGACAAGGCGCGCAAGTGGAGCGATCCGAATGGCGCGGCACAACTCGACAGGGGCGCGGGTAACGCTGGCGATGCCGTTCCCAGTCTCGTCGGGCCCGCGATGGCCGCGCCGATTGCGCGGATTGCGGAGTCGGCAACTGCGATCAAGGCGACGGCGTCGAGCGTTGCCGCGAGTGTTGCCGAGGGCGATGTCGCGGCACTCGGCCGCGCTGGACTCAACGCGCTCGAACAGCGGGCCGTAGGCTCAATGGCCAGCCATGCGACGCCTTCTACGCCGGTCCTCGCCCAAAGCTTGACCACGACCATTGCGTCGTCTTGACCCTGGCTTTGCATTCCATCCGATTCTTCCAGACAAAGAATAAGTCCATGGCCGGCCCCGAAACCCTCCGTACCCCTCAGCGCCAGATCCCCCAAGCCCTCCAGCACAACGCCGAAGCCCGGCGCGTGATCGTCAGCCCGGTTCCCGCGCCCGCGACATCGCCGAAGGTGGTCGCGGCCCGCGCCGAATCGGTCAAGAACCACGGCCTCGAGATTTTCGTCCAGTGCCTGTACATGGTTCCGTTCGTCGGCAATGCGATGTCGCTCTACGACGTCGGCGTCGACATCTACCGGATCTGCAGCGAACCGGGCGGCGCGAAGAAAGTCCTCGGCTGGAGCATCCTCGCGATCGACGCGATCGGCGTCGTGCCCGCCGCAGGCAACGCGAGCCGACCGGCGCGCGCGGTCGTCAAGGAAGTGTTGCTCGCATTCGCGAAGGGCGCGGGCGCGGCGGTGCTGGTCGATCTGTTCTGGGCAACGGCCGGCGGCGACGTGCTCGCGTTCATGGCCGATCTGGATGCGCACCTGAAGCAATGGAAGGGCGACATCGTCAAAGGCGTGCGCGAGGCGTCGCAGACGGTGCGGCGCTTCGTGATCAACCCCGTCTCGGCCGCCGAACAGATGGGGCGCATCAAAAAGAACAGCGGCTTCCTGTCGTGGGTGCCGTCCACCGAGGAAATCGCGCTGCACGGGATCGATCAGTTGCTCAAGCTGTCCGGCCAGCGCGACGCGATCGTCGCGTGGCTCGACGAATTCGACCGCAACACGGGGCCGATGCTCGACGCGGCGTTCGGCGACGTGGCCCAGGCCGGCAGCCTGCTGTTCATGGCCGCGCAGATCACCGCGGAGATCAAGGCGCGGCGCGCGCGCAAGGTGCCGTCGCACGTCGCCCAGGCCGCACCGGGCACGATGCTGGCGCCGCACCGGAAGCGCGGCGAGCATCGCGATTCGACACAGAAGGGCGCGCAGCCGAGCCCGCTGCCGGCCAAAGATGGCTGCGGGTGCCCGCCCACCGCGAGCGCGAAGCCGGTCAACTACGCGATGGGCGACGAGAACCTCGCGCAGACCGACTTCATGCTCGACGGGATCGTGCCGATCGTGTGGACACGACGCTACCGGTCGAGCCTGGCCGCCTACGACGCGAGCCCGCTCGGCGCGCGCTGGAGCAGCCCGTATCACCTGTCGCTGGAAGAGCGGGACGGCGCGCTGACGTTCTTCGATCCCGACAACCGCGCGGTGCCGTTGCCGCCGGTCGGCGTCGGCGAATCGGTCGAGGTGCCGGCCGAGCAGCTCGTCATCACGCGCCCGGACGGCCGGCGCATTCAACTGGCCTATCCCGACGGCAGTCGCGAGGATTACGAACGACATGGCACGGTGACGCATGCGCGCTATCGCCTCGTCTCGCGCCAGGGCCGCGATGGCCTCGGCCTGAGCTTCTCGTACAACGAAGCCGGCGAACTCGCCACGCTGAGCGACGGTGCGCAGAACACGATCCGCCTCGACTATGTCGACGGACGGGTATCGGCGATTTACCGCGACGGCGTGCCCGGCCTCGCCCGGGAAGCGCTCGCGCGCTACACCTACAGCCCGGAAGGCGACCTGACCGGCCACGTCGACATGCTGGGATTCCGGCGCACGTACGCGTACCGGCAGCACCTGCTCACGCGCTACACGGACTACAACGGCCACGCCGCGAATCTGGCGTGGGACTGGCCGGGCCAGCGCGAAGGCGTGCCCGCGCCGGCCGACGCGAAGTGCGTGCGCACCTGGCTCGGCCACGACGGGCAGCCCGTTCAGGACGACACGCATTTCGAGTACCACCGCGAACACTGGTACACGAAGGTCACCGATGCGAGCGGCCACGCGACGATCCACCGCTACGACCATCACAACCGGATCGTGCTGGTCGAACATGCGGACGGATCGACGGACGCATTCGAGTGGGACGCGCACAACAACCTGGTCGGCATCCGGAATGCACTGGGCCAGACGCAGCGCTTCGACTACGACGCGCAGGGGCGCGTCACCGCCGAGACGGACGCGCTCGGCAACACGACGCGCACCGAATACGATGCGCACGGCCTGCCGATCAAGGTCACGGCGCCGGATGGCCGGGTCGCGCAGACCGAATACGATCCGCTCGGCCGGCCGGTCTCGGCGACGGACGCCGCCGGGCGGACCACGCGCTACGCCTGGAGCGGCACCGGCCGCTTGCTGTCGCTGACCGACCCGAAAGGCGGCGTGAAGCGCTTCCGTCACGACAACGCGGGGCGGCTCGTCGAGTCGACCGACTGTTCCGGCCACGCGACGCGCTACGGCTACGACGAGCGCGGCCACCTGTCGCGCATCACCGATGCCGAGGGGCACGTGACGCGCTACCGCTGCGACGCGCGGGGACAGGTCACCAGCGTCACGCACCCGGACGGGGTCGACGAGCACTTCACGTGGGACGGCGAAGGCAACCTGCGCACGTATCGGGACGGCGCGGGCCAGGTCACCGAATACGCGTTCAATGCCCGCCGGCAGCCGACCTGGCGCAAGGATGCGGCGGGCCGGCAACTGACGTATGCATACGACCGGCAGTGGCGGCTGACCACGCTGACCAACGAGAACGAGGCGCAGACCCGGTTCCGCTACGACCCGCTGGGGCAGTTGATCGAACAGACGGACTTCGACGGCAGCACGACCCGCTACCGGTGGGACGAGGCGGGACGGCTGGCCGGTTCGACCGAAGGCGAGGTGGAGACGACCTATACGCGCGACCCGCTCGGGCGGCTCACGCGGCGCGAGATCGACGGGCCGGGCGGCCGTGGCAGGGTCCATGAGCATTTCTATTACGACGCGCGAGGCCGGCTGACGACCGCGCAGGGCCACGACAGCACGGTCCGGCTCTATTACGACGACGCCGACAACCTGATCGCCGAAGCGCAGACCCACGGCCCGGACATGGGCGCCGCCTACACGGCGGTGACGCGGCATGAATACGACGCACTCGGCAACCGGATCCGGACGCAACTGCCGAATACACGCACGATCGACTGGCTGCGCTACGGCTCGGGCCATGTGCACGGGGTGCTGCTGGACGGCCAGCCGCTGGTCGATGTCGAGCGCGACAAGCTGCATCGCGAGATTGCGCGCCGTCACCGCAGTTTCGAGCAGCGACGCGAATACGATCCGGCCGGCCGGCTGCAGCGGATGATCGTGCGCCGCGATGCGCATGCGCTGCCGACGGACTGGCTCGCCGCGCGGCAGTACCGGTACGACGCGGCGGGACGCCTGACGCGCATCGAGGATCGTGCGCGCGGGGCAACCGATTACACGTACGACCCGGTGGGGCGGTTGCTGAAGGCGGTGACGCCCGATCTGAAGGAAGTCTTTGCGTTCGATCCGGCGGGCAATCCGGTCGATCCGGAGAAGATCACGCCGCGCCCGACCGAGGAAACGCTCGACGAGATGAGCCGGCGGCACCAGCGGATCATCGCGCAGGATCGGGCGTGGCAGGACGCGCACCCGGGCGAGCGGATGACGCCCGAGCAGATCGCGCGGCGCACGCGGATGGCGGACGAAGCGGGCCGGCTGAACGCGTGGGAGAAGGCGCTGCCGAAGTGCGTGGGCAATGTGCTGAAGGAGTTGAACCGCACGCGCTACGAGCACGATGCGCACGGCAACCTGATCCGCAAGACCGAGCCGGGCGGCGTGACGTGGCTGTACGCATACGATGTGGCGAACCGGCTCAAGCGTGCCGATCGCTACGCGAAACCGCCGGCGGCGAACGAGATCGACCGGATCGAGCGGACGCAGGACGGCACCACGTCCATCCCGGGTACGGTGCGGCCTGAATTGCGGGTGAGCTTCGCCTATGACGCGTTCGGGCGGCGCACGCTGAAGGAGGTCGGGCGGCCGGACGGCAGCATTGACCGGACGGTGTTCGCGTGGGACGGCGACGTGCTGCTGATGGAGGAGCGCTTCCACCTGCCGCCGCGTCAGCCGGGCGAACGTGAGCCGCTGACCTGCCGCCCGGTCCGGATCGTGCGCGAGGATCCGGACGATGATGACGCGCTGCCGGTGGCGCAGCGCATGCATACGCTCAGCGAGCGGCATCAATGGCAAGGGGCGTCGCTCTACCTGCATGAGCCCGGCACGTTCGTGCCGCTGGCGCGACTGGACGAGACGCTGGTGGAAGCGGCGTTCATCGCGACGGGGACGGATGGCCGGTTCGTACAGGTGCCGGCGAAGACGCGGCACGCGACGCTGTTTTACCAGAACGATCATCTGGGGACGCCGCAGGAACTGCTGGACGAGTCGGGGAAGGTGGTGTGGCTCGGGCGGTACAAGGCGTGGGGCGGGGAGAAAACCGTCTGGCAGGCGCAGCCGGAACGCCATGAAGCCGGGAATCCGATCCGGTTCCAGGGGCAGTACCATGATGACGAGACGGGGCTGCACTATAACCGGCACAGGTACTACGATCCGACGTCGGGGCGCTACGTCAGCAAAGACCCGATTGGGGTTGAAGGCGGACTAAATGTCTACCAGTACGCTGTAAGCCCGGTGCAGTGGATTGATCCTTTGGGACTGAGCGGCACACTTGCAGGCAGGCTCGCGGACAAGGCGCAAAGCTTGCCGGCGTCACAGCGGCCAAACACGGTCGCAGTGATTGTTTCCAAAGACGGGCGTATTGTAGTTGGGCGCAATCAAGGGGGCATCACTAACCCCGAGGTTCAGGGCGCGTTAAAGGATATTCCACCGAATGAATTTGATGCTCAATGCGCTGAAGTGAACGCAATATCCAGGGCTAGGAATAAAGGTATTAATTTAACCGGGGCAACGATCTCTGTTGCTAATGTTCGCGGGAGAAATAGTACAAGTGGAGTTCATGGGATAGACAAGGTCCCGTGTTCTGTGTGTAATCATTTACTTAGAAAATTAGATATGAATCTAGTTCGACGGTGTGGTCATCATGAATAGGGATGAGCTTCTTGTAAAATTAGCCGGCTGCTCTTCGGAAGATAAGCAGCTTTACGCGTCTTCCTGTCTTCGGCGCTACTGTGAGTTAATGGGGATTTCGCATCCAGCCATAAGCGAACTATTGGATCATCTTGATTCGATAGCTTCCGGGAAAAGCTTGGCGGAATGGGACGCAAAAGGAGCATTGCTTGATCTAAATGGGAGGGGCGATCCAATTCCGGTGAGTCTCAGGTCTATGATGTCCGGCGATGATTTGAGCGAGTTTGAAAATTTGGTTGATAGTGTGGTGGAGGTTGGAATTGTCGATCTTTATGGGGCAAAGACGAACTTGCCATTGAAATTTTTAGATAAGGCAATGCTTGTGTTGGAGAGGAGAGGTTTGCCTCTACCGGAGTTGAACGGATAGTGATCTCTGCGTCAAGCAACGCGTGTTGGCAGGAGATACGCATCGTGAAATCGGGCAGTGTGCAATGCCGCTCGGCGGTCATCGTTGATACAGGTACGGTTCCGCGGCACGCCTGCTAGTGCGAAATGCCTAGGAATGTCGGAGTGCCTTGCTCCGCAAGGCCCGAGAGTACGTCGGTCGACAAGCCATACCGCTCCGACGCGGAGAGTGAACTGCGTCGGTGCGGGAGATTTTGGCGACCGTAAGGCCATGGGTAGCGGCGACTAGACGGGGCTGCATTACAACCGGTGTCGGTATTACGATCCCAGTTCGGGGCGATTCATATCGAAAGACCCGATCGGGTTGGCGGGAGGGTTGAACGCGTTCCAGTACGCGCCGAACCCGGTCGGGTGGATTGATCCGCTGGGCTTGGCTAAGACAACATGCGACTTATATGCATTTGGTAATGCCAGTGGTCCGCGCGAACCTAGAATCCAGGGCGTTAACACAAAACCGGGACAAAACGCAGACTTGATTGCCGACGCAGCTGGAATGGTGGGGCCGACTACTGAAGGAGGAGCGTCGACATTCGGTGATGTCAAGAAGGCACCTATCAGTGGCACCTATCACAAGCTTCCAGCTGGATCGGAACTCCCAGATGGGATAGAGGTTGTTGCGGATGGCAAGGATGTTGGCGGATCGCATGCCGCAACTCACCATACAGTTTGTCCGTCTAAGCGAATGTCGGGATAGACATTTGTCGAGAAATTCAAAAATCTTTCTTGAATTAAGGCTGGGAAAAAGTAGCTATGAAAGATAAAGAAAGTGGATCGTGGAAAGATCTTAAAGAGGCTTTTCAGAGATACGTGAAATTGAGAGATCGGTTTGTAAAAAAGCCATCTGCTGTTGCCTTTGTTCAGGGAGCCTTTTTCGTGCCTGAGGAAAGGACTGTGGCCATCGATTTGGTGTCGAGCTATCCTGAGTCAGGGAGAGTCATTTTTTTTTAAGCAGCTGATCGCAATGTCAAGTTATGTAAATGGTTTCACGGAAGAGTGCAGAAATTTGATATTGGGCTGCCGCGCGATTGGGTGATGGAAAATATCGAGGCGGAAGTTGATGAGATGCTGGTTAATGGGGGTTATGAAGAATATTGCTGCTTGCTAGAGTTGTGTTGTGAGTTGGATCGAGGGTTGATGATTAAATTTGCGAAGCGTGCTCTGGATAGTTCCGACGAAGACATCAAGGATGCAGGTGCAGATTTCTTGTCCCGCTAATCTGACCGAGGTCGAGCAGTTCAGATGGGAAGCGATATCGCTTCAATGTGGCGGGGCAACTGTCGCGTATCAAGGATAACTGGTCAAGTTCTTCTTGGAATGGAGCATCTCCATCGGGGATTGATTATTTTATTTGTGGGGTTTTTATGAAAGTAAGAGTGGCTTCAATGATTGCTGGTCTGTCGGCGCTATTTGTATTCAATGTTGCGCAATCGGAAGAGCTGAGTTGGCTGGCAGACAAGACACTGTGCACTGCGAGCATGCCGGATAAATTCTATAAGCCCGATGGCAACGCGGATCTTTCGAAGTTGCAACAGCTTCGCAAGGTGGTCGGGGCCGGGCAGGCTATCGCAGACGGCGCAGAGGTGATATTCGGTGTGAAGCCGGGGGTGACGCTATGGGGCTTCTCGGTGGAGTCGGTCGTGTTGCTGAAAAACGCTTATCCCGCCGGATCCAGCTTGGCGATCGACGTCAAGGGAAATATTGAAGACGTCAAGGCAAAACTTGATCGGGCGCTGACGGGATACGAGCGTGCGGGGCCTTTCGTGAGTCGATTCAATGATGCGTCGCAAGGGGATTCGATTGCGTATGTGCGCTCGGTCAAGTACAACCCTGGCTATCTCGACCAAGGCTTGGACGAGAAAATTGGAACGTTTAGGGTATTCCTCAGCACGTCAAAAGGCAGTTCTGATTTTCGTACTTCCGTGTATTGTGCCGTAGAGCAGGAATGAGAGACTTTGAAGTGGCCTCGGGCGCATGCGTTGACAGGTCTCGCTCGAATACAGAGTGGGAATAGGTTGTACGCGGAGCTTTAAGCGCCGACGGAAGCGGGCTGAAAATTGATAAACCCTCGGTAAGAAAGCGCCGCTCTCGCAACAATGTGGATATTCCCATTGCTTTCGGACGTCGGCAAATTCGGTGCTCTGCAGCATCGAGATCAGCGCAACAGCCACTCGCTGAGACCTGAAATACGTGGCCTAAAAATGTGAATTTTCCCGGAGCAAACCCGTGACTTCAATTGCATGCATCGGCGACCCAACCACCCACGGCGGCTCCATCATCACGGGCTCCGACACGATGGACGTGATGGGGCGCAAAGCTGCCCGTCGCGGCGATCTGGTGTCGTGTCCGATCGAAGGGCACGGCGTGAACCCCATCATTGAAGGATCGGACATGATTCTCGACAATGGCGTTCCTGTCGCCCTGCACGGTCATCGGTGCGCGTGCGGCTGCCAGTTGATCGCATTCGGGGCCGACGCGACTATTGAATAAGCGCGCGCATTATCGCAGAGCGGGGCGCACATACGTCCCCAGTGCCGCCCATGCAACTCACGCTGCCTCACGGTTCCCACGCGCCGCTACACCACCCGCCTGCTCCTGCTGCGCAAGATGCCGCAGCAGCTTCGTCACCATCACGACCACCGTGACCGCAAGAATCACGAAGAACACCGCGAGCGGCGTCAGCACATGCACCGACACGAAGCCCGCGAGCCCCATCATCGCCGACGACACGAGCAGCAGCGCACAGCCGAGGATCGCGCTCGTCAGGCCCGCGATGTGCGGGAACAGCGAATTGCCCTTGGCCATCAGCGTCGGATACATCGCGCCGGCGCAGAAGCCCATCACGAGCACCGGCGCGGCGAGCGTCCAGACCCGCAGGCCGACCGTCAGCGCGAGCACGAGCATCGCGATCGCCGCGGCCGCCATCACGCGCACGCCGATGTGCAGCCGACGCTCCGGGGACGGCAGGCGCGGGCCATGCACGCGGTTCGACAGGCCGCCGAGGAAATACATCATCCCGATGCCGAGCGCGAGATAGCCGAAATAGGTCGGCGGCTTGTGCAGCGTGTTCTGCACCATGAACGGCCCGACGATGTTGAACACGAGCAGGATGCTGTAGCACAGCCCCTGCGCGAGGAAGCAGCTCTGGAACACGGGGCTCGACAGCACCTTGCCCGTGTTCGCGATCAGCGTCCGCGGTTCGAGCCGCACCGGCCGTGGCAAGGTCTCGCGATAGCGCCACAGCACTGCCCACATCAGCAGCGAATAGACGAGCAGGAACACGAGGCACGCCTGCCAGCCGAACCACGTCTGCAGATGGGCGCCGATCACGGGCGCGACGATCGGCGCGAGCCCCCATGCGATCGACATGTAGGTGAACGCATGCAACAGCGCCTGGCCGGTGAACGAATCGGTGATGATGGCCTTCGCCATCAGGTTGGTGGTCGCGATGCCGAAGCCCTGCAGGCAGCGGGCCAGCAGAAACGTTTCCAGGTTCTGCGCGCCGAGCGACAGCAGGCAGCCGATCGTATAGACCACCAGCCCGAAAGCCAGCACGCGTTTGCGGCCATAGGCGTCGGCGATCGGCCCGAACACGAGCTGGCCGAATGCGTAGGCGGCCATGTAGCCGGATACGCTCGACTGGATCGCCTGCGGCGACGTGGCGAAGTAGCGCGCCATCGCGGGCAGCGCGGGCACGTAGATGTCGATCGCGAGCTGCCCGGCGGACGCGAACAGGCAGATCAGGAACAGCAGGAAGCGGGGGGCGTTCGGGCTGCGCGCGGGCGCGGCGGCAGGGTCGGGAATCGTGTGGCTCATGACGGCATCGGAAGAACGGACGCCGGCGGCACGAAGCGATCATGTTCGAGTATCGAACGCGTGTGCGGCCGGCGTCATCGGCGGAACGTATTGTGCCTGCTGT
The DNA here is from genome assembly GCF_039848545.1 of Burkholderia stagnalis. NCBI lineage: Bacteria > Pseudomonadati > Pseudomonadota > Betaproteobacteria > Burkholderiales > Burkholderiaceae > Burkholderia > Burkholderia stagnalis. Next base: position 1,391,263 of record NZ_CP156686.1, on the reverse strand, counting down.
CGCGACAATTGACGCGATAACCTTTGCATGCGCAAGGATTGACCGCCGCCGTCACGCGCCCGCGCCATTCTGCCGCCCGGCAGCATGCGCGGCTTCCAGGCACGACTGGAACAACAACGCCGCCCTTGAAGGCCGCGGCGAGCGCCGCAACAAGCTCACGAACCGGCACCGGTAGTTGAACCGGTGCGGCGCAACCGCCTGCATCAGTCCCTTGTTCTCGAAGCTCTCCGCGTAATGATCCGGCAAAAAGCCGAGATACCGCCCGGACAGGATCAGCGTCGCGATCGACTCCTGGTCGGACGCGGTCGCGCTGCGCGTGAGCTTCGCGCGATGGCTCAGCTCCATGTTCGGCGAATGGAAGCCGAGCCCCGCGAACGCGTGGTGGCGGATCGTCGTCCACGTGAGCTTGCCGTGCGGCGCGTCGAACAGCGGGTGCTGGCGGCCGCAGTACAGCAGCATCCGCTCGTCGAACAGCTCGGCATACACGAGGCTGCCGGAGCTGCGGTGCGCCGGGATGATCCCGACCTGGTAGCTGCCGTCGATGATCCCGCGCTCGACCTCGTTGATCGACGCGACGTGCAGGTTCAGCGCGACATCCGGCGCTTCGTCGGCGAACTGGCGGATCGCGTCGCCGAGGCGCGCGTTCGGGTTGGTCGCGGTCTTGTCGAACACCGCGACGTGCAGCTCGCCGCCCATCCGGTCGTGGATGCCATCCACCCGGCTGCGGAACGCCTCCATCGACGCGAGCAGGCGCAGCGTCTCCTCGTAGACCGTCTGGCCCTCGGGCGTCAACGTGAAGCCCGCGCGGCCGCGCCGGCACAGCACGAGGCCGAGGCGCGTCTCGAGATCCTTCACATGCCGGCTGATGGTCGAGATGCCGATGTTCAGCTCCAGCTCGGCCGCCGCCATCCCGCCGCACTGCACGACGCCCTTGAAGACCCGCAAGAGGCGCAGGTCCATGTCGCTGAGCTGGCCGAGCAGCGCGCGGCTCTTCGGTTTCTTTGCTTGCATAGTTGCGCAAGTGAACATTGATATTGCGATATTCAAAAGACTAATTGGCGTGCCGACAATGCGCAACATCTACCCAGGAGGAGAGGCGCGCCGCGCCGACCGACATATGACCGACACCCTCACCGCTGCACAACAGGACAACGCGACCCTGCGCACCGATGCCGCGTGGCTCGACGCGCACTGGATGCCGTTTACCGCCAACCGCCAGTTCAAGGCCGATCCGCGCATGATCGTGTCGGCCAAGGGCGCGTATTACACGGATGCCGAAGGCCGCAAGATCTACGACGGCCTGTCGGGCCTCTGGTGCACGGGCCTCGGCCACGGCCGCACCGAGATCACCGAAGCGGTGAGCCGCCAGGTCGCGCAGCTCGACTACGCGCCGGCGTTCCAGTACGGCCACCCGAAGTCGTTCGAGCTCGCGAACAAGATCAAGGACCTGACGCCGGCCGGCCTCGACTACGTGTTCTTCACGAGTTCGGGCTCGGAAGCGACCGATACGTCGCTGAAGCTGGCGCGCGCGTACTGGCGCGCGAAGGGCAAGGGCACCAAGACGCGCCTGATCGGCCGCGAGAAGGGCTACCACGGCGTGAACTTCGGCGGCATCTCGGTCGGCGGCATCGGGCCGAACCGCAAGCTGTTCGGCCAGGGCATCGACGCCGATTTCCTGCCGCACACGCAGCTCGCACAGAACGCGTTCTCGCGCGGCATGCCGGAACACGGCGCCGAGCTGGCCGATCGCCTGCTCGACCTGATCGCGCTGCACGACGCGTCGAACATCGCGGCGGTGATCGTCGAGCCGTTCGCGGGCTCGGCGGGCGTCATCGTGCCGCCGAAGGGCTATCTGCAGCGCCTGCGCGAGATCTGTACCGCGCACGACATCCTGCTGATCTTCGACGAGGTCATCACGGGCTTCGGCCGCGCCGGCGCGCTGACGGGCGCGGAAGCGTTCGGCGTGACGCCGGACATCCTGAACATCGCGAAGCAGGTGACCAACGGCGCGCAGCCGCTCGGCGCCGTGATCGCGAAGAAGGACATCTACGACACGTTCATGGCCGCCGGCGGCCCCGAGTACATGCTCGAGTTCCCGCACGGCTACACGTACTCGGCGCACCCGGTCGCGTGCGCGGCCGGCGTCGCGGCGCTCGACGTGCTCGTGAAGGAGGACGCGATCGGCCGCGTGCGCGAACTCGCGCCGCATTTCGAGGCGGCCGTGCACGGGCTGAAGGGCCAGCGCCATATCGCGGACATCCGCAACTGCGGGCTTGCCGCCGGCCTGACGATCGCGGCGCTGCCCGGCGAGCCGGCGCGCCGCCCCTACGAGATCGCGATGCGCTGCTGGGCGAAGGGCTTCTACGTGCGCTACGGCGGCGACACGATCCAGCTCGCGCCGCCGTTCATCTCCGAGAAGCGCGAGATCGACAACCTCGTGAACGCGCTGTCCGACGCGCTGAACGAAGTGGACTGAGCCGCGCCGCCGGCCTGCCGAACGACTGACCGAATTCACGAACGAGCCTCGACGATGAAACACGATAGCAACGTCACTTCCACCCTCGGCCACCTGATCGACGGCAAGCGCGTCGATGGCGGCAGCCGCGTGCAGCCGGTGTTCGATCCGGCGACCGGCGCATCGGACAAGAGCGTCGCGCTCGCCGACAAGCCGACCGTCGAGGCCGCGATCGCGTCCGCGCAGGCCGCGTTCCCGGCGTGGCGCAACACGCCGCCGCTGAAGCGTGCGCGCGTGATGAGCCGCTTCAAGACGCTGCTCGAGGAACACGCGGACGAGCTGTGCGCGCTGATCACGGCCGAGCACGGCAAGGTGCTCGCCGATGCGATGGGCGAGCTGCAGCGCGGCATCGAGAACGTCGAGTACGCGACCTACGTGCCCGAGCTGCTGAAGGGCGAGCACAGCAAGAACGTGGGCCCGGCGATCGACTCGTGGAGCGAGTTCCAGTCGCTCGGCGTCGTCGCGGGCATCACGCCGTTCAACTTCCCGGTGATGGTGCCGCTGTGGATGTGGCCGATGGCCGTCGCGTGCGGCAACACGTTCGTGCTGAAGCCGTCGGAGCGCACGCCGTCGTCGACGCTGCGGATGGCCGAGCTGGCGCTCGAGGCGGGCCTGCCGCCGGGCGTGCTGAACGTCGTGAACGGCGACAAGGAAGCGGTCGACACGATCCTGACCGACCCGCGCGTGAAGGCGGTGAGCTTCGTCGGCTCGACGCCGATCGCCGAATACATCTACTCGACCGGCTGTGCGCACGGCAAGCGCGTGCAGGCGCTCGGCGGCGCGAAGAATTTCGCGGTCGTGATGCCGGACGCCGACATCGACAACGCGGTGAACGCGCTGATGGGCGCCGCGTACGGTTCGTGCGGCGAGCGCTGCATGGCGATTCCGCTTGTCGTCGCGATCGGCGACGAGACGGGCGACCAGGTCGTCGCGGGCCTGAAGGCCGAGATCGCGAAGATGAAGGTCGGGCCGGGCAGCGGCGCGGGCGTCGACATGGGCCCGCTCGTCACGCAGCAGCATTTCGACAAGGTGACGGGTTTCGTCGAGGCCGGCGTCGCGGCCGGCGCGAAGCTGGTGGTGGACGGCCGCGGCGTGAAGGTGGACGGGCACGACGGCGGCTACTACCTCGGCCCGTGCCTGTTCGACGACGTGAAGCCCGGCATGCCGATCTACCAGCACGAGATCTTCGGGCCGGTGCTGGGCGTGATCCGCGTGAAGTCGCTCGACGAAGCGATGGCGCTGATCGACGCGCACGAATACGGCAACGGCACGTGCCTCTTCACGCGCGACGGCGAGGCGGCACGCTACTTCAGCGACAACATCCAGATCGGCATGGTCGGCATCAACGTGCCGCTGCCGGTGCCGGTCGCGTATCACTCGTTCGGCGGCTGGAAGCGCTCGCTGTTCGGCGACCTGCACGCGTACGGCCCCGACGCGGTGCGGTTCTACACGAAGCGCAAGACGATCACGCAGCGCTGGCCGTCGGCCGGCGTGCGCGAGGGGACGGTGTTCAGCTTCCCGTCGAGCCGCTGACGCGGCGCGGGAGCGTGCGCGCCGCCTGCCCGGGCGGCGCGTGACGCGAACGATCGATGAAAGCCTGGCCGGCGCGATCCGGCCAGGCTTTTTTTGCGTCGGGGCTGCCGGGGGCTGGCGCTTACGGCGCCACCACGTGCCACATGTCCTTGAAGTTGTCGCCGTTGCGGTCGCCCTGTTTCATGTCCTTCGAGAAGAAATACAGCGGCCGGCCCTTGTATGCCCATTGCTGCGTGCCGTCGTCGCGCTTGACGATCGTGTACGGGCCGGCCGGCACGTCGTTCGCGCTGGCTTTGTACGGCGGCCAGAAGCTTTCGCACTGGCCCGTGCACGCGCTGGTGCCGGCGTTGGGCTTGTCCTTGTCGAACGCGTAGACGGTCATCCCGTTCGCGGCGACCAGCGCGCCGTTTTCGACCTTGGTGATGGCGTTCTGGGCAAGGGCCGACGCGCAAGCGACGGCGAGCAGGGCGGAACTGGCGAGACGCACGGTTTTCATGGTTGCCTCCTTGTTCTTCAGCGGTTTCGCGGGTGGCGATCGCGACGGGCGGGATCGCGTTCCGCACATGCCGTGATGCGGCGGCGCGCGGCCGGCCGCGCGAGCGACGGTGGAGCGGGCCGCTCGCCACGGGCGTGCTGCCTTCACGATAGGCGGTTTTTGGCGGGAGCGTGAATGTGCACGCCGGTGCGCCCAGGCCGTTTCGCGGCGGCGCGGGATTGGACGAATCGGCCGATTCATGTCGAAGATATTCCTTATTGTTCCTTAAATGAATTATGATGCGGGGCAATAAGGAACAAATTCGAGGGCCACCCGGCGTGCTGGACGATTTCCATACGGTCGACGAAGCGGCGCGAATCCTGCGCGTTCACCCGAAAACCATTCTTCGCTTCATCCGCGACGGCAAGCTGAACGCGAGCCGCGTCGGCAAGGCCTACCGCATCCGGCGCGCCGATCTCGCGGCCCTCGCCGGCGAGGCGCCCGAACCGGCGCCCGTGCGCGTCACCACCGCCGTCGACGTGCCCGATGCCGGCCCCGCGCTTCATCAATACGTGGCGCGCAGCCTGCAGGCCGTGCTGAACAGCCGCACGCAGCGCGATAGCGCCGTGCATCTCGAAGCGATCCTCGATCCCGAGCTGGGGCGGATCAAGATCGTCATCATTGCGTCGCTTGGCGACACCGCCGCGCTGCTTCAAACACTCGATACCCTGCTGCAATCGTTTCGCGGCTAAGCGTGCCGCGCACTTTCGTCAACACAACCCGGAGAAACGAAGATGTCTGCTGACGTGCTGACCCTCGGCGAGCGCCGCGTGCTCGTCTGCCCGCGCCACGTGATCACGCTGGCGAGCGAAGCGGATGCGGTCACGCTGATCGGCGACGCGTGGAGCCACGAGGCAAGCTGGGTCGCCGCGCCCGTCGAGGCCGTGCATCCAGACTTCTTCCGGCTCGAAACCCGCGTGCTGGGCGGCATCGTGCAGAAGTTCGCGAACTACGGGATCGGGCTGGCGATCGTCGGCGACATCGACGGCTGGCTTGCGCGCAGCCAGGCGCTGCGCGCGTTCGTCCACGAGAGCCGGCGCGGCGGCACGGTGCGGTTCGTCGCGAATCTCGACGCGCTGGCCGCCGGCGCGTGACGTGCGAACGGTGGGGCGAAGCGCGGCCGCGCGTCAGCGGCCGACGCGATTCGTCAGCATCACGCCGGCAATCACGAGCACGCCGCCGGCCACCATCGACGGCATCAGCGTTTCGCCGAGCAGGCAGATCGACAGCAGCACGCCGAACACCGGCACCAGGTTCGTGAACACCGCGGTGCGGGCCGGCCCCAGTTCGCGGATGCCCTGCGAATACCAGACGAATGCGACCACCGTGCCGATCGCGCCGAGGTAGGCCATCGCGGCGGCCGCCTGCCAGGTCGGGTGAAAGCCCGTGCTCGCGTGCGTGTCGAACAGGCTCGCCACGCACAGCAGCGCCAGCCCCCACAGCGCCGCGCACGTGGTCGACGCGAGCGGCGAAAGCCCTTCGAGCGCATAGCGGCCGATCACCGTGTACGCGGCCCAGCTGGCGACCGCGCACAGCATCGCGCGCTCGCCGTCGCCGAAGGTGCTGCGCAGGTCGGTGAGGGCCGCGAGCAACTCGCCGCGGCTGATCACGACCAGCGCGCCGAACAGCGCCAGCGCGATGCCTGCCCAGCGGGCGGGCGACAGCCGCTCGCGGAACACGATTGCCAGCAGCAGCGCGGTCGCCACCGGATTCAGCGCGACGAACAGCGCGGTGCGCCCCGCCGGCATGCGTGCGAGCGCCGCGAAGAAGCTGATGTTGTAGAGAAAGATGCCGGTCGCGCCGAGCGCGAAGGTGGCCAGCAACTGCCGGCGGTTCAACCTCGGCAGGCCGCCTTCGAGTTTCCAGGTCAGGCCCCCCAGCAGCAAGGCGGCAATCGCGAAACGTCCGGTCGCGGCGCTCGTCGCGGGCAGCGAACCGGCGAGCACGCGGCCCGCGATGAAGGTGCCGCCCCAGAACAGGGCGACCAGCGTGAGCTTGGCGTACAGCGCGGTGTGCGACGGCGTTTTGGCCGTGGCGGCCGGGATGGCGGGAGCATTCATGGATTCGGCAACGGGGTGAGGCGGGAAGGCGGGTCGGGGAAGGTCCGGGCAACATCAACGGAACGTCGGCGCCGCGACGAGCATCGTCATCACGATCGGCATCGCGATCGTCGCGAACAGCGTCTGGAACGCGGTGATGCCGGCCATCAGCGCCGCATCGCCGCCGAGCTGGCGCGCCATGAGGTATGACGCCGACGAGGTGGGCAGCGCCTGGAACAGCAGCGCGACCGTCAGCGCGGCGTCGCTCAGGCCGAACGCGTGTGCCGCGACGAGCGTAAGCAGCGGCATCGCGAGGAACTTGAACGCCGACGCGATGCACACCGGCTGCATCCACGCGCGCGCGGCGTCGAATTTCAGCGCGGCGCCGACGCACAGCAGCCCGAGCGGCATCGATGCGGCGCCGAGCGCGCGCACGGCCGGTTCGACGGCAGCCGGGAACGTCACGCCGCCGGCCTGCATCGCAATGCCGAGCGCACACGCGATCACCAGCGGATTCGACACGATCTGGCGCATGAGCGCGGCGGCGCCCAGCCGCGTCGCGCCGTAGCGGGCGAATACCAGCACGCACATCAGGTTGACGGTCGGCACGATCGCGGCCACGCACACGGCCGACAGCGCGATGCCGCCGGCGCCGAACAGGCCGGCCGCGAGCGACGTGCCGACATAGTTGTTGAAGCGCACCGCGCCCTGGAACACCGACGTGAAGCCGGCGCCGTCCACGCACACGAACGGGCGCGCCAGCACCAGCACCGCGGCGGCGGCGACGGTGGCGCCCACCAGCGTGCCCGCGAGCGGCAGCACGGCCAGCGATTGCAGCCGGGCGCCCGCGAGCCCGTGCGCGAACAGCGCGGGCAGCAGCACGTAATAGCAAAGCCGTTCGGCCTGCGGCCAGAACGCATCGGCGACGAAGCCCGAGCGCCTGAGCCCGTGGCCGAGCGCGACCAGCAGCGCGACCGGCGCCAGCGCGAGCAGGATGGCCGGGATCATCGCCGTGTGCACGGGCCGGCCGCGCGGGAAAGCGACGCGGCCCGGCGGCAGGGCCATAGGGAAAAGAGGCGGGTGTGCGGCATGACGGCGAGCGATCGAACGAGTGACGACGCCGCCAAGTTAACACGCCATGTCAACAGGAATAATTGTTAATTATCGTGCGTTCAATGAGAAATTCTCATCGATGATGCGATCACTTCCGTGGCGAGCGCGTGCGCGAAACGCTCGGCCGGGCGCGACTGGTGTTCGAGCAGCACGACGGCGCGGCCCATCTGCGGCTCGCCGAACGGCAAGCGGGCCACTGGCGGCAGGCGGGCGAGCGTCGAATCGGACAGCGCGACGATCGCCGCGCCGAGGCCGCGCGCGACCATGCGGACGATCGTCTCCGTGCTGTCCAGCACCATCTCCTCGCGCACCCGCACGCCGAGGCGCCGCAGTTCGGCGGCAATCATCCGGCCGGCCCACGCCTGCGCGTCGAAGCGGATGAACGGCAGTTCCGCCAGCAGCGTGCCGGCATCGCGTTCCGCGTACTGCGGCGGCGCAAGCAGCCAGAAGCGATCCTCGTAGAGCGTGGTCCAGGTCAGTTCGGCCGGATGCGGCTTCACGGGCCGGGTCGTGATCGCGGCGTCGAGCTCGCCGGCCGCGACGCGCTGCGCGAGCTCCGCCGACATCCCCGCGCAAACGTGCACGCGCAACGACGGATGCGCATCGCGCAACGCGAGCAGCGCGTCGGGCAGCGGGCCGGCGAGCGCGGTCTGGATCGCGCCGATTCGCAAGCGGCCGACCAGCTTCTTTTCGTCGCTGAGCGCATCGGGAATCCGGTCGACCATCGCGAGCACCTGCTCGGCCTGCGCGAGCAGGATGCGGCCTGCTTCGGTCAGCGCGGGCTGCCGGCGCGACCGGTCGAACAGTTGCACGCTGAATTCGCTTTCGAGCGTCTTGACCTGCAGGCTCACCGCCGACTGCGTGAGCCCGATGGCTTCTCCGGCCCGGGCGAAGGTGCCGTAGCGGGCGATGGCGACCAGCGTTCTGAATGCGCGTAAGGACATGGGCAAGCGGGCATGACAGCCGGATGGATCGATCGCGGCGCGTGCGCGCCGCATCGGTGATCAAGGGGGATCGGGCTGCGGTCGATCCGCCCGCGAGGCCCGCGCCCGTGGCGGCACGGCGCGCAAGCCTGTCGGTTCGGGCCACATCATGCCTGCGCGGCAGGGATCGGGCAATTCGATTTATACCCGGATAATATTGACGCGCCATTTACACCCGGGTATAAATGCGGTCATCGCATTCTTCACTGATGGAGAGACCCGCATGATTTCCAGTTCCTACACGGCGTTCGACGGCCACCGGCGGCTGGCCACCGGGCCGCTGTCGACGGTGGCGCTCGCGCTCCGGCGCGCGCTCGACGCCAACGCCGCCGGCGCGGTGCTGATCTTCGACGACAGCACCGGGCGCTCGATCGACATCGACACCCGCGGCTCGGACGCCGACATCCTGGCCCGCTTCGCGCCGCCCGCCGAATCCGCGCCCGAGCAGGCGGACGACGACGCGCGTGCCGACGAGCCGCGCGGCCGCGGGCGTCCGAAGCTCGGCGTGGTGTCGCGCGAGGTCACGCTGCTGCCGCGCCACTGGGAATGGCTCGGCGCGCAGCCGGGCGGCGCGTCCGTCGCGCTGCGCAAGCTCGTCGACGAAGCGCGGCGCGCGCGTGCGACCGAAGACCAGCGCCGCGCGGCGCGGGATCGCGCGTATCACTTCATGTCGGCGATCGGGGGCAATCTGCCCGGTTTCGAGGAAGCCGTGCGCGCGCTGTATGCGGGCGACCGCTCGCGCATGGGCGAGCTGATCGCGACGTGGCCCGGCGACGTTCGCGACCATGCGCTCGCACTCGCGCTCGGCGAGATTCCGCCGATGCCGGCGGCCGAATCGTCCTCCGGAGCCTGACGGCATGACGATGTTCGACCTGAACAGCGGCGCGATCGCGCCGGTCGCGGACGAGGCCGATCTCGTCGACCTGCGCGTCACCGGAAGCCTGCCGCGCGAGCTGAACGGCATGCTGCTGCGCAACGGCCCCAATCCGTTGCGCGGCCGCTTTGCCGGCAACGACGTGCTGTCGTGGTGGCCCGAAGACGCGATGCTGCACGCGCTGTCGTTCGAGGACGGCCGCGTGACGGGCTACCGGAACCGCTGGGCGCGCACGCGGCGCTGGGCGGACGTATATGCGCCGGCGCGCGCGGCATCGCTGCCCGACACCAATCCGAACGTGAACGTGCTGCTGCACGCGGGGGAGGTGCTGGCGCTGGCCGAAGGCGGCGCGCCGCTCGCGATCGTCGGCGCGCTCGACGGGTTCGATCATCCACGTCGGCACGCGGGGCTCGGCGGCGGCATGACCGCGCATCCGAAGGTCGATCCGCGCACCGGCGAGCTGATGCTGTTTCGCGCGGATTGGCAGGCGCCATGGCTGCGTTACGGCGTGCTCGACGCACAGGGCGTGCAGACCGTCGACGTCGAGCTCGATCTGCCGGCGCCGTCGATGATGCACGACATGGCGATCACCGCGACCCGCAGCCTCCTGTTCGATCTCAACGTCGGATACGACTTCTCGATGCTCGCCGACGGCCATCGGATGCCGCTGCGCTGGCACGACGATCGTCGCGCGCGGATCGGCGTGCTGCCGCGCCACGGCGGCGCGCCGCGCTGGTTCGACATCGCGCCGTGTTTCATCCAGCACGTGGCGAACGCCTACGACTGCGACGACGGCGCCATCGTGCTGGACGTGGTCCGCTACCCGTGGTTCCTGCGGCCGGGCGAGCGGCGCGGGACGTTCGACGACAACCCGCTGGCGGTGCTGTGGCGTTACGTGATCGATCCCGCCGACGGGACGGTCGAGGAAGCGCCGCTCGGCGATGCGGGCGTCGAACTGCCGCGGATCAACGACGCATGGACGGGGCGCGCATACCGGTATTGCTATGCGGTCGAACAGCCGTCGAATGCCGAGATGCGCGGCGTGGTTCGTTACGATCTGCGGCAAGGAACGATCGCGCGCTACGCAGTGCCGGCAGGCGACCAGAACAGCGAGCCCGTGTTCGTCGCGCGCGCCGGCGCGGCCGGGGAGGATGACGGCTGGGTGCTGACCTGGGTGTATCGGCACGCGACCGACACCAGCGATCTCGTCGTGCTCGACGCACGCTGCATCGAGCGCGGGCCGGTGGCGACGGTGCACCTGCCGAGGCGCGTGCCGGCGGGATTCCATGGCGCGTGGGTGCCGAAGGTGCGTTGAGCGGGCCGGGTTCCGCCGCACTGGCGCGGCAGGGCGCAGCACCTATCCTTGAAGGGCCCATGCGGGGCGCAGCCCAAGGAGGATGACCATGCGCATGCTTCTCAACATACGAATCCCACACGAGCCGTTCAACACGCTGGTGCGCGACGGCACCGTCGGCGACGTGGTCGCGCGAATACTCGACGAGATCAAGCCGGAGGCCGTGTATTTCACCGAGCAGAACGGCGCGCGCGGCGCGGTCGTGATCGTCGACCTGAACGACCCGTCGCGGATCCCGGCGCTCGCGGAGCCGTGGTTCCTGATGTTCAACGCCGACTGCGAGTTTCGTGTGGCGATGCTGCCGGACGATCTCCGCAAAGCCGGGCTCGCGCAACTCGGCGAGAAATGGAAGTAGCGGGGCGTTCGCCGATCCTTCACACCCACAGCCGATAAAGCCAGAACGATTCGTCGTCGGCGAAGCGTTGCGCGAATTCGGTCGGCGCGAAGCCGGTGATGCGCTTGGCCACACGGCTCAGGTGCGCCTGGTCGGCGAACCCTTCGTCGTGCGCGAGGCCGGCCCAGTCGAACGGCATGCCGGTTTCGTAGCGCTCGCGCGCGGCGAAGAACAGGCTTTCGGCGCGCACGAGCGCCTGCCAGTCGCGCAACGACCGGCCGCTCCACGACTTGATGCGGCGCTCGACCTGGCGCGGGCTGTGCGTGCGCCCCCATTCGCGCGCCTGCCATGCGAGGCGGCCGACCCAGTGGCGGCCGGCGTCGCGCAGCGACGCGAGGGCCGAGCCGTCGCCTTGAAGCTGCAGTGCGCGCCAGCGGGGCGCGAGATGATGCACGAGCGCGTCCCGCACGGCCGTATCGTCGTCGGCGTCGGACAACGCATCCAGCAGCGGGCGCCATGCGTCGCCGAGCAGCGCGTGCGCATCGACGAAGCGGTCGTGGATCGCGGCGAGATCGACGCCGAACAACGCGCGCGCCGCGTCGGCGGTGAAGCAGGCCATGCCGCCGCTTCCCGTCGTCGGCGCCCAGCTCGTGAGCGGGGCGGACTGGCTGCCCGACAGCATGACCGGCGCGCCAAATGGCTGCCAGCGCGGGCCGTGCGCGGTTCGCTCCACGATCCCCGTATCGAGGTTCCGATACCAGGACAGCGACACGAGCGGCGTGGCCGGGCAATGCGTCAGGCGCTGCGCGTCGTTCAGCGTGAAGCCGCGTGTATCGCGGCAGACGCTCGCGACGAGCGCACCTTGCAGCGCGGGCGGCGCGGGATACAGCCGCGCATGAGGGAGCTGCCCGCGATGCGTCGCGCGCGGTGCGCGCGCCAGCGGGTCGGGACACGTCGGCAACGTCGTGAGCGAAGCGGAGGACATGACGGCGGAGTATAGGTGCGGGCCCATTGGCTGTCGATGTCGTTTGCGTTCAAGACGCGTGCCCCGGGCGTGCGGACAATGCGCCGCATGAACACGCGATCCTCCTCTCAATGTCCATTCCATGCGGGGGCGCCGACGCCCGCGCTTCACCCGCCCGGCGTGTGGCCGCCGGGGCCGCGCGCCGGCCTGACGGGTTGGGGTTTGCTGCGCGCCATGTCGCGCGACCTGCTCGGCGCGCTCGGCGGCTGGCAACAGGCGTTCGGCGACGTCGTGCATCTGCGCATGTGGCCCGAGCATGCGGTGGCGGTCACCGATCCGCAGCTCGTCCGCGAACTGCTCGTGACGCATCACGATGCGGTGGTTCGCTGGGAGCGCGGCATCCGCGTGTTCTCGCAGGTTCACGGGCACAGCGTGCTGATCGCCGAGGGCGACGCGTGGCGCGGCAAGCGGCATGCGCTGCAGCCGGGTTTCATGCCGAAGCCGGTGCAGTCGTTCGCGCCGACGATCGCGTCGACGGCCGGCCATGCGCTCGCGCAGTGGCCCGCGCACGATCCGCACTGGCCGATCGAAAGCGCGCTGACGTCGCTCGCGATGGACGTGATCGTGCGCACGATGTTCTCCGACGTGATCGGCGACGATGCGCGCGCGGCCGAGCAGGCCGTGCGCACGGTGAGCGCGGCGGCCAACGCGGCGTTCTACCAGCCGGCGATCGCGCCGGACTGGATGCCGTGGAAGCGCGGCAAGGCGCGAGCGCAGGCGGTGCTGAACGGGCTGATCGACCGGCAACTGCGCGCGCGCCTCGACAAGCCGGACAGCGCCTGGCCGGACGACCTGCTCACCCGCCTGCTGCGGCTGCATCGGGCCGACGCGCGCGCGTGGCCGCTGCGGGCGGTGCACGACGAATGCATGACGGCGTTCCTGGCCGGGCACGAGACGACCGCGGCGACGCTCACGTGGTGGACGTGGTGCATGGCGTCGAATCCGGCGGCGCAGGACGCCGCGCGCGACGAGGTGGCGCGGGTGCTGGGCGGCCGCGCGCCGACGACGCAGACGCGGCCCGCGCTGCGCTACCTGACGCAGACGCTCGAGGAGACGATGCGCCTGTATCCGGCCGCGCCGATCCTGATCAGCCGGCGCGCGTCGCGGCCGATTGCGCTGGGCGGGTGGCAATTGCCGGCCCGCACGCTGTTCATGCTGCCGATCCAGCTGATGCATCGCGACGCGCGGTGGTTTCCGGAGCCGCACGCATTCCGGCCGGAGCGTTTCGCCGACGGTGCGCCGGCGGTGCCGCGCGGCGCCTACATGCCGTTCGGCACGGGGCCGCGCGTGTGTCTCGGGCAGCATCTGGCGATGACCGAGATGACCGTCATTGCGGCGATGGTGTTGCAGCGCTTCGTGCTGTCGGCGCCGGCGGGCATGGCCGCGCCGAAGCCGGTGTTGAACGTTACGCTGCGGCCCGATCGGGCGTTGCATCTCGGGATTGCGGCGGCCCCGGCCTGATCACGGCGTCTCGTCGCGCCCCAGCGCCTGGATGAACCGCGAAAACAATTCCGGCTGCGACGAAATCCCGAGCTTCGTATACAGATGCCGCCGGTGCACCTTCACGGTTTCCGGCGAAATCGCCAGCTTGTCGGCGATCGCCTTCGACGAATTGCCGCGCAGCACCATCCGCGCGATCGACATCTCGCGATCGGTCAGCAGATCCGCGCCGAACCGCGCGAGCGCCTGCTCGACGCGCGCGCCGAGATCGCTGTCGGGCGCCGCGCGCGCGGCGTCGCCTGCCAGCCGCCAGTGCTGGCGCACCGTCGCCAGCACCCACGGCAGCGCGGCCGTCAGCTTGCCGAGCGGCTCGACGTCGAAGCGTGCCGTGGCCCCGAGCGACAGCGACAGCAGCAGGCCCTGCTGCGGCCGCAACAGGATCTGGATCTCGTCCTCGCCCACCGCATCGCGGAAATAGCTCTGGAAATACTCGCTCTGCCGGAACAGGTCCGGCGCGACTTCCTCGAGCCGGTAACAGCCGTCCGCGAGCCCGTCGTGCGCGGCCTGCAGAAACGGGTCGAGCAGATAGAGCCCGTTCAGGTACAGCGGCACCGGCGACGGCGCATCCGTGCCGCCGGTGTCGTACTCGTCGAGCACGACCGGCACGCCGTCGCGGCCGATCGCGGTCGCGAGCGCGTTGTCGAACGGCACCATCTCGTTGAGCAGCAGCACCAGGAAGCGCCAGAACCGCGGCTGGCCGAGATGGTCGATCGCGCGGCCGAGCGCCTGGTGCATCGCGATTTCCGAAAACAGTCGATCCATACCACCACCGGAAGGGCGTAACACGAAGGGGGAATAGCGGTGCCGAAATTGGCTTCCTAGACTGCCACGCAATCAGGTGGCCCCGAGTATGGGCGTTCAAAAAAACGCAGCATAGGAGAGCAAGATGGCGATGATGTCGGAATCGACGGGCGCGATGCAAGCGGCGCCTGCAGCAGAGGAAGCGCCGCACGCGCTCGCGCAGACGCTCGGCGTGCGCGACGTGGTGATGATCACCGTGTCGGGCGTGACGCCCGCGAGCTCGATCTTCGTGATCGCGCCGTTCGCGATCCAGCAGGCGGGCAGCGGCGCGGTGCTGTCGTTCCTGCTCGGCGGCGTGCTCGCGTTCGCGTTCGCGCTCTGCTATGCGGAGCTCAGCGCCGCGCACCGCAGCGCGGGCGGCGAATACGTGATGGCTAAGCGCGTGTTCGGCACGCTGCCCGGCTACCTGACCTTCATCGCGGTGCTGTCCGTCAGCGTCTTCATTCCGGCGGTGCTCGCGAGCGGCGCCGCGCCGTACCTGAACAACGCGCTCGGCACGCACTTCGGCAACCAGCCGGTCGCGCTGACGATCGTGCTGCTCAGCTACGTGCTCGGCATGCTCAACATCAAGACCAACGCGTGGATCACGGGCGCGTTCCTGGTCGTCGAGATCGGCGTGCTGATGCTGATCGCGGGGCTCGGCTTCGGCGCGCCGCATCGCGGCGCCGACGCGCTGCTTCATCCGGTCGTCGCGAGCGGCGGCGTGTTGATACCGGCCGCGGCCGCCGCGATCGTGCCGGCGATCGGCACCGCGATCTTCTGCTACAACGGCTTCGGCTCCGCGGTGTTCCTCGCGGAAGACCTGCGCGGCGGCAACCGCAACGTCGCGAAGACGGTCATCTATTCGCTGCTGGTGATCCTCGTCGTCGAGCTCGTGCCGCTCACCGCGATCGTGCTCGGCGCGCCGTCGCTGACCGAGCTGACGAAGAGCGCCGATCCGATCGGCTACGTGGTGGGTGCGCTCAGCAATCCGGCCGTGTCGCGCGTGGTGAGCGGCGGGATCTTCCTGTCGGTGTTCAACGCGATCATCGCGATCGTGATCACGATGGGGCGCCTGCTGTACAGCAGCGGCCGCCATGCGTTGTGGCCGCGCGCGTGCAACCGCGCGTTCTCGTCGATCCACCCGCGCCTGCAGTCGCCGTGGCTCGCGACGCTCGCGCTCGCGGTGCCGTCCGCCGGGCTCGTGTTCGTATCGAGCCTCGACGAGCTGACCGCGTTCACGGTCGACCCGCTGCTGCTCGTCTATCTCGTCGTCGGCCTCGCCGCGCTCGCGAGCCGCTTCGTGCGCCGCGACGTGGCGCATCATTACCGGATGCCGCTGTGGCCCGTGACGCCGCTCGTCGCGGTGGCCGGCGCCGCGTATACGCTCTATACGACGTTGTCGTCGTCGGCCAGGCCGACCGACCTGATCATCATCGCGGGGCTGTTCGTCGCCGCGCTCGCGATGTACGTGAAGTGGGCGCGTCACAGCGACGCGTTCCGCGCACTCTGACCGACCATCGAACGAACTACTTACTGGAGGATTTGCATCATGCGCACGAGGGATCTCGGCATCCGCATCGGGCTCGGCACGCCGGGCCGCTTCAACGCGATCACCGACGTCGTGGGCGTGCGGGTCGGGCACTGCACGCTGAACGTCGACGCCGGCGACGCGTCGATCCGCACCGGCGTGACGGTGATCGAGCCGCGCGCGGGCATCGCGCACGACGATCCGTGCTTCGCCGGCGTGCATGTGCTGAACGGCAACGGCGACGCGACGGGCCTCGAATGGATTCGCGAAGCCGGCCTGCTGACCACGCCGATCGCGACCACCAACACGCACAGCATCGGCGTCGTGCGCGACGCGCTCGTCGCGGCCGAACGCGATGCCGCGCGCGATCGCGTGTACTGGTGCATGCCGGTCGTGATGGAAACCTTCGACGGCCTGCTGAACGACATCTGGGGGCAGCACGTGACGGCGTCGCATGTGCAGCAGGCGCAGGCCGCCGCGCGCTCGGGGCCGGTCGCCGAAGGCGGCGTCGGCGGCGGCACGGGGATGATCTGCCACGAGTTCAAGGGCGGCATCGGCACCGCGTCGCGCGTGCTGGGCGCGGACGCGGGCGGCTGGACGGTCGGCGCGCTCGTGCAGGCGAACCACGGCGTGCGCGACATGCTGCGCGTGGCCGGCTATCCGGTCGGCGAGGTGCTCGGGCACGCGCATTCGCCGTTCCGTGCGCCGGCCGCGCGGGGCGAGCCGGGCATGGGCTCGATCGTCGTCACGCTCGCGACCGACGCGCCGCTGCTGCCGCATCAGTGCACGCGCCTCGCGCAGCGTGCGAGCGTCGGGCTCGCGCGCGTCGGCGGCGGCACCGAGGATTCGAGCGGCGACATCTTCCTGGCGTTCGCGACCGGCAATCACGGGCTGCCGGCGGCGGACTACGGACGCAAGGGCGCACCGACGACGAGCGTGAAGATGGTCAACAACGATCATCTTTCCGCGCTGTTCGTCGCGGCGGCGGAAGCGGTGGAGGAAGCGATCGTGAATGCGCTCGTCGCGGGCGGCGACGTCGAATCGCGCGGCGTGCGGGTGGAAGGGCTGGGCGGGGCGCGCCTGCTGGATGCGTTGCGCGAGGTCGGCTGGCGGCCGGGGCGGGGGACGTAAACGCCGTGCGCGCCGGTTCAGGCGAAGCGGCGCGAGCGAAGGGAGCGAAGGTGATGCTCGGGTGAGCGGGCGGCCCGGCGCGCGCCCGCGCACCCGATGCGGGCACTGCGGGCAAGGCCGTCGCGACGCGGCGTCATGCTCAGCTGCCGAAGTAGACGTTGCAGAAGCTGACCGGGCCGACGCAGGCGTTCGGGTCTTCCTTCTTCGATTGCGCATGATCGGCGCGGCCGGCGGCCTGCACGGCTTCGGCGCGGTTCGCCTGTTGCGGCGCCTGCTCGGCCGGCGCCGGCTGCGCGTGCGCGACAGCGGCGGTGAGCGACAGGGCAACGAGGGCGAGGTGCAGCGGCTTCATTTCGGTTTCTCCTGGGTGAGGGCCAGTCTCGCTGGCAGTGACCCAACTATAGGCTCGCACTGCCTGGAGATTAATCACCGTGCCGGGAGAGCTTATTTGCATTCCGAACAAGGATGCCGCGCTCGCGCGTTCAACGGCGATGCCGGTTGAACGGCGCATCCTTGTCGAGCAGCGCGCTGCGCACGAAGTGCAGGCAGCCGACGATGCGCTGCATGCGGCGGCGCTCTTCCGGCACCGCATGCCATGCGATCAGCACATGCTGCGCGGTGCGGATCGCGAGGTTCACGGATTTCAGCGTGCGCACGTGATGGGCGGGCGTCGGGTCGTCGAAGAAGCGCGGCAGCGTGTCGAGCACGGGCTCGATCGATGCGGTCCAGCGCAGCGCCTGCGGCGGCTTCGATGCGGCGAACGCGCGCACCTCGTCGCGCAGGTCGATCACCGCGTGGCCGACCTCGAGCGTCGCGAGCATCCAGCGCAGCGCGTCGCGATGCTGGCGCGTGCGCCTGACCAGCAGCGTGCGCAGCTGCGCCATCAGGTCGTGCGTGCTCGACTGGAAGCGCTGCGCGAGCCCGTCGGGCGCACCTTCGCACGCGAGCGTCACCTGGCGGCGCAGGTCGTGCGTGATGCGTCCGGTCAGCCAGGGCATGTGGGTTGGAAACACCACCGCGAACACGAGGGCACACGCGAGCATCGCGACGACGACCGCGAAGCCGTTGTTGATCAGCATCTCGGGCGTATACGCGATCACGTTGTCGGGGCCCGCGAGCAGGCAGAAGAACACCGCGAAGCCGATCCCGTAGCCGGACATGCCCGGCCGCATCGCGAGGAACGCGCCGAAGCCGAGCACCGGCGCGAGCACCGCGCACAGCAGCGGGAATCCGTCGATGTTCGGGTACACGTAGCACAGGAACAGATAGCCGACGAGCGTCGCGAACCCCGCGCCGACGGCCATCTGCGCGACGAATTTCGGCGCGCGCGGCGACGTCGAGCTGAGCGCGCACGCAATCGCGGCGCCGATCACGGCGAGCGCGCCGCTCGGCCATTCCGACGCGATCCAGAAGCAGCTCGTCGCGCCCACCGCGACCACGGTGCGCAGGAACGTGAAGCCGACGAAGAAGCCGTTGGTCTTCACCGCGTAGTGCGTGACGGAACGCTCGAACGCATGGTCGTCCTCGTCGAGCGACGCGTAGGTATCCGCATAGCCGATGAACTCGCCCGCGAAGCGATACATCAGCTCGATCGCGGTGTCGTAGTCGAGCAGGCCGCCGGCCGCATGGTCCTCGAGGTCGCGGCGCGACGCCCGCGCGGCTTTCGGCAGCGCCGAATGGAAGCGGCGCAGGTCGAGCAGCGCGCCGGTCGCGCGCGCGGGCCCGCGGCGCAGTTCGTCGCGCAGCGCGACGAGCCGTTGCGCGAGCGCGTCGACGTGCGGCGCGAGCGCCGCGAGCACGGCGTCCGCTTGGCCCGCCCGCAGGCGCTTGACGAGCTGGTGCAGCGCATGCAGCCGCGTGCACGCGTTCATGAATTCGCTGTTCAGCCGCGCGAGGCGCCGGCTGCGGGCCCGGATGTGCGGATCCTCGAACGATGCGAACGCGCGGTTCGCCTCGAAGCCGACGATCTCGTCGACGAAATCGGCGAACTGGCGTTCGAACGCGCCGCGCTCGACGTCGCCGCCCAGCGCGCCGGCCGCGAACGCGGCGAACTTCGCGTGGCGCGCGTTCAGCGATCGCATCAGCGCCTTCGCGGAGCTGAGCGGCAGCACCAGCGCGCTGACGACGCCGGAGCACACGATGCCGAGCGCGACCTCGGCGGCGCGCGTCAGCGCGGACTGGAACAGCGTCTGCGGAGTCATCACCGCGGGCAGCCCGATCAGCGCGGCCGTGTAGCCGGCCAGCACGAAGCCGTACCAGCGGAAGTGGCGGTTGCGCACCGCGAGCGCGATGCAGCCGCCCACCCACAGCGTGATGCCGGCCATGTAGAGCTCGGGCTGCTGCGCGAACAGGCCGCCGAGCGCCAGCGCGGCGACGAGGCCGGCCGCCGTGCCGAGCACCCGGTAGAAGCTTTTGGCGAACACCATCCCGGACAGCGGCTGCATCAGCACGAACACCGTCGTCATCGCGGTGCGCGGCTGCGACATCTCGAGCCGCATCGCGATGCCCATCGCGAGCAGCGCCGCGAACACGGTTTTCGCGAGGTGCAGCCAGATCAGCCCGTCGCTCGCGGCCCAGTCGCGCGCCGTCTTGCCGAGCGGATCGAGCCGTCGTCCCCATCGCTGGATACCGACGGAAGGGGGCTCGATCACAGGTTGTGGCTTCATGGCAAGAGAGGGCGCGGCCCGCGCCGGGCGACGCGCCCGGGCCTGGCCGAACGCGCCCGTTCGACTGGTGAGGCGCCGATTGTAGGAGCGCGGCGCGCGCACATTAACGCAGCTCCGGGGAAACGATAGTTGCAGCCGGCGTAACAATGCATCGCATTCCGTGGAGGAAAATAGCGCTCCTACACAGGGGCTTCACGGGTTCACGGTAATGGATACGCTTCAAAACATGCGGGTGTTCACGCGCGTCGTCGAGACGGGCAGTTTCACCGCCGCCGCGCAATCGCTGAATTCGACGACGGGCGCGATGTCGCGCGCGGTGTCGGAGCTCGAGGCGCGGCTGCGCACCCGCCTGATGAACCGCTCGACGCGCCGTCTCGCGCTGACCTCCGCCGGCGAAAGCTATCTGCGGCGCTGCCGGCAGATCCTCGCCGACGTCGATCGCGCGGAAGAGGAAGCGAGCTGCGCGCACGAGCGGCCGGCCGGCGTGCTGCGTATGCACAGCTTCGCGAGCGTCGGCCATCACTACGTGCTGCCCGCGCTCACGCGCTATCACGCGCAGTTTCCCGACGTGTCGATCGAGCTGTCGCTGTCGCAGCGGATGCCGGACCTGTTCGACGGCACGAGCGACATGGCGGTCGTGACCGCGTCGTCGCTGCCCGATTCGGAACTCGTGTCGCACCTGCTCGGCTCGACGTTCAGCATCCTGTGCGCGTCGCCAGAATACGCGCGCCTGCACGGCGCGCCGGCCCGGCCGCAGGACCTCGGCGCGCACGCGTGCCTGACCCTGTGCACGCCGGCGTTCCCGACGCACGAATGGCTGCTCGAAGGGCCGGGCGGCGTCGAACAGATCCACGTCACGGGGCCGGTGCAGACCAACACCGCCGAGTCGCTCGCGCTCGCGATCCGCGACGGCATCGGCATCGGGATGCTGCCGCTGTATTCGGCGATCGACGCGCTGCGCGACGGTTCGCTCGTGCGCGTGCTGCCGAACCATATCCTGCAGAAGATGAACGTCTATGCGCTGTATCCGTCGCGCCGCTTCATCGACGCGAAGGTGCGGACCTGGGTCGAGATGTTGCGCGCGGAAGTGCCGGGCATGATCGCGCGCGACGTTGAGATGCTGATGGCGCTCGACCGGAGCCCGCAACAGGCGGCGTGAAGGGAGCGTAATGACCTGCGTCGCGGGTCGATTCCCCGGAACGATCGACTCGCGCGCACCGCGCGCATGCCCGGACCACTGGCATGCGCACGGCGCCGTTCGTGCTTACAGCGCCGGCTTCGCGGCCGTGCCCGATTCCACTGCCGGGGTGCCGGCCGGGCCGTACGCGGCCGTGGCGGCCTTGTGCTCGGCGAGACGCTTCGCGTCGAGGCGCGCCTGCGCGGCCATGATGTCGTCCGGATAGTTGCCGGAGTCGCCGGTCGACGGGTTGTAGCCGACGGATTCGAGGTCGTACAGTTCCTGCAGCACCTGCGCGCGCGTGACGTGCGACGACGACTGCGCAAACGACAGGGCAGGCGAAGCGAGCAGCACGGCGGCTGCGGCGGCGGTGACGACGAGCGATTTCACGATTTCCTCCTGGGTATGCGATGCGGTCCGGCAATTAGCGAGTGATCCGAACCGTTGACCGAAGTCTACGCAGCGGCGGCGCGCGCAAAAACCCCGATTCCAGGCAGGCAGCCTTCCAGAACGAGCAACATTGAAGCGGCGCCCGGCGCGCACGCGCCAAACGAAAAACCCGCCTTTGCAGGCGGGTTCGTCGTATGGCGGGCGCGTCGTGCGACGGCGTTCAGAAGCGCGTGCGCATGCCGATCGTGCCGACGACCTGGTTCGGCGTGCTCGATGCGCCGCCCGAGCCGTTGATGAACGCCTGGTAGCCGCGGCCGGACGCGTGCTGGTAGATCGCTTCCGCATACACGTCGGTGCGGCGCGACAGCTTGTAGACGGCCTGCAGGTCGACCTGGTGCCACTTCGGATCGGTGCCGTGCCTGCTGTCCGGGTGCGACACGGTGGCGTCCGTGTACACGTACGCGGCGCCGAGGCTGAAGGCCTGAGTCACCGCATAGCGCACGTTCACGTCGTAGTTGTTGAACGCGATTTGCCCGGTCGAGCCGAACGAGCCCGTGTTGTCGTACTGCGAGCGCGTGTACACGAAGCCGACGGTGGCCGGGCCGAACGCATAGTTGATGCCGCCGCCGTACGAACGCATGCGGTCCGAACCGATCGACCAGCCGCCCTGGTTCAAGCCCTTCGCCTCGGCGGCGTCCGTCGCGCCCGGGCTCGCGCTCGTCGTGCCCTTCGTGCCGTTCATCTGCAGGTACGCGCCGGCCAGCTTCAGCGGGCCGTTCGTGTAGCTCGCGGCGGCGCTGTACGCGCGGTTCGCGCCGAAGTTCGTCGCGTTCGAGAACGCGTACATCGCGCCGAACTTGAAGCCCGCGATCGTGTCGCTCGTGTACTTGACCGCGTTGTTGATGCGCAGCGAGTGGTTCAGGTTGTCGTTGTCGAACGGATGCGCGAAGCTCGCGTCGCCGAAGTCGCCGGCGGTGGCCGACAGCGGTGCGACGAAGTCGACCATCGTGTCGTACTGGCGGCCGAGCGTCACCGTGCCGAAGCCGTTCCGGGTCAGGCCGATGTACGCGTGGCGGCCGAACAGCTTGCCGTCCTGGCCGAGCGCGCCGTTGTTGACGTTGAAGCCGTTCTCGAGCACGAACAGCGCCTTCAGGCCGCCGCCGAGATCCTCGGTGCCGCGCAGGCCGAAACGGTTGCCGTTGATCGTGCCGCTGTTCAGGCGCCACAGCGACGCGCCGTTCGCGTTGTTGGTGTAGACGATGCCGGCGTCGATCAGGCCGTACAGCGTAACCGAGCTCTGTGCGTGCGCGAGCGGGGCGAACAGGGCGGCGGCTGCTGCGCCGGCGACAAGGGTTTTTTTCACGTAAAGGCTCCTGCGTGTGGGACTGCGGACAAAAAGTTCGGCGCAAGTATAGGGATGCACGCCCGGCGATTTCGGCAGGGCGGCGCGACAGCTCCGTTGCAGATCGCGCAAGAGTGCTTCACAAAACCGACATGCAGCGGCGCATGCGCCGCAGGCGGGCCGCACGGGCGAAATCGCGCGCGGCGGCCGAGGCGCGGATGTCCTGCTGTTGTCGCGCCGTCGCAACACGGGGTGGACGGCCGCGCGGCGGTTGATCGGCGCGCCGCGCGCGCGGAGAATGGGCGTTTCATTCCCTCGCGCCGGAGACCGAAGATGACCACGCCCAGCCGCCGTCCGTCCGTCAGTGCCGCCGTGTTCTACCGCGATCCATGGGCCGCGCTCGACTGGCTCGAGCGCGCGTTCGGCTTCGTGCGCAGCGTCGTCGTCAGCACGCCGGACGGCCAGCTCGCGCATGCCGAGCTGAGCTGCGACGGCGGCACGGTGATGATCGGCGGCGAATGGGCCGACTTCGTCGCGAGCCCGCTGGGCGTCGGCGGCAAGAACACGCAGTGCGTGCATGTGCAGCTCGCCGACGGCATCGACGCGCATTGCGAGCGCGCGCGACAGGCCGGCGCGGCGATTCTGCAGGCGCCGGCCGACCAGTTCTGGGGCGACCGCACCTATCGCGCGCGCGATCCCGAGCAGCACGTCTGGACGTTCGGCCAGCAGGTGCGCGCGGTGTCGCGCGACGAGGCGGCCGCCGCCACCGGGCTGCGGATCGAAGGCTGGTCGTGACGCGCGGCTTCGCCGCATCAGCCATTTCCTTTGTCGATTTCACGTCACGCGTTCGCCGCGCCCGGCGCGCGGACGCTTCATGCCAGGACCACACATGAACCTGTTCAACGTACGCTTGCGCGGCCGCGACGGCCTCTTCACGATCGGCATCGATGCGGGCCGGATTGCCCGCATCGACGCGCAGCCGGCCCGCATCGATGCCGTGCACGGCGATGATGCCGACGCGGGCGGCCGCCTCGCGATCCCGCCGCTCGTCGAGCCGCATATCCATCTCGACGCGGTGCTTACCGCCGGCGAACCCGCATGGAACATGAGCGGCACGCTGTTCGAGGGGATCGAGCGCTGGGCCGAACGCAAGGCGACGATCACGCACGAAGACACCAAGACGCGCGCGCATGCGGCGATCGGCATGCTGCGCGACCACGGCATCCAGCACGTGCGCACCCATGTCGACGTGACCGACCCGTCGCTCGCCGCGCTGAAGGCGATGCTCGAGGTGAAGGACGAGGCGCGCGACGTGATCGACCTGCAGATCGTCGCGTTCCCGCAGGAGGGGATCGAATCGTTCGACGGCGGCCGCGCGCTGATGACGCAGGCGATCGAGATGGGCGCGGACGTCGTCGGCGGGATTCCGCATTTCGAGAACACGCGCGAGCAGGGCGTCAGCTCGATCGGCTTCCTGATGGATCTGGCCGAACGCACCGGCTGCCTCGTCGACGTGCACTGCGACGAAACCGACGATCCGCATTCGCGCTTTCTCGAAGTGCTCGCGGAGGAAGCGCGTGTGCGCGGCATGGGCGCGCGGGTGACGGCGAGCCATACCACCGCGATGGGCTCGTACGACAACGCGTATTGCTCGAAGCTGTTCCGCCTGCTCAAGCGCGCGGGGCTCAACTTCATCTCGTGCCCGACCGAGAGCATCCACCTGCAGGGGCGCTTCGACACGTTCCCGAAGCGGCGCGGCGTCACGCGCGTCGCCGAACTCGACCGCGCCGGCATCAACGTGTGCTTCGGGCAGGATTCGATCAAGGATCCGTGGTATCCGCTCGGCAACGGCAACATCCTGCGCGTGCTCGATGCGGGGCTGCACATCTGCCACATGATGGGCTATCAGGATCTGCAGCGCGGCCTCGACTTCGTGACCGACCACAGCGCGAAGGCGATGCAACTCGGCGACGGCTACGGGATCGCGGTCGGCCGGCCGGCGAACCTCGTCGTGCTCGACGCCGACAGCGACTACGACGCGCTGCGCCGCCAGGCGAAGGCCGCGCTGTCGATCCGGGGCGGCAAGGTGATCATGCGGCGCGCGCCGGAGCGGATCGACTATCCGGCGTGATCGTCGGGAGGTCGATCGATTAATCATTCTTTGAACGCATGAGTTGATCAGAAAAATGCGTTTGTCTCATGAGGGCCGGAAGCCTAGGATGCGGGCTGGTTACGGCGTGCGCGACGCGCGCCGTCCGCTCCGCTTCCGTTGGCCGACTCCATGCGCTCCGATCTCCCGCCTGCTTCCTCCGCACCGCCGTCTTCGTCCGGCAGCCCGCTCGTCAAACTCGCCGCCGTCACCGTGCTGACCGGCGCTGGCGCCGGCCTCGGCGGCATGCTGCTCGCGCTGCTGCTGCACGCGATCCAGCATGCCGCGTACGGCTACAGCACCACACACCTCATCGGCAACGAAAGCTTCCTGGCCGGCGTGAGCGCGGCCGACTCGCTGCGCCGGCTCGTCGTGCTGACCGGCTGCGGGCTCGTCGCGGGCGTCGGCTGGTGGGCGCTGTACCGCTACGGCCGGCCGCTCGTCAGCATCCGGCGCGCGATTCGCGCGGACGATCCGCGGATGCCGGCCGCCAGCACGACGCTCCACGCGCTGCTGCAGATCGCCACCGTCGCGCTCGGCTCGCCGCTCGGCCGCGAGGTCGCGCCGCGCGAGATCGGCGCGCTGCTGGCCGGCCGGCTCGCGCATCGTGCGGGGCTGTCGCCGGCCGACTGCCGGCTGATGGTCGCGTGCGGCGCCGGCGCGGGGCTGGCGGCCGTCTACAACGTGCCGCTCGGCGGCGCGGTGTTCGTGCTCGAAGTACTGCTCGGCACCTTCGAGCTGCGCGCGCTGGTGCCGGCCGTCGCGACGTCGGCGATCGCGGCGGCGGTTGCGTGGCTCGGCCTCGGCAACGAGCACCAGTACAGCGTGCCGCCGTTCGTGCTGAGCGCGTCGCTGGTGGCATGGTCGGCGCTGTGCGGGCCCGTGTTCGGGCTGGCCGCGTACGGCTTCGTGCGGCTCACGAGCCGGGCGCGCGCGGCCGCGCCGAAGGACTGGCGGCTGCCGGTGCTCGCGGTGCTGAACTTCGCGGCGATCGGCTGGCTTGCGATGCGTTTTCCGCAACTGCTCGGCAATGGCAAGGGCGCGGCGTCGCTGAGCTTCGACGGCGCGCTGACGATCGGGGTCGCGGCGACACTGCTCGCGCTGAAGGTGCTGATCACCGCGAGCAGCCTGCGCGCGGGCGCGGAGGGCGGGCTGCTGACGCCCGGCCTCGCGAACGGCGCACTGCTCGGCATCGTGCTCGGCGGCGCGTGGAGCCTCGCGTGGCCGGGCGCGTCGGCCGGCGGATGCGCGCTGGTCGGCGCGACGGCGTTCCTGGCGGCGTCGATGCAGATGCCGATCACCGCGGTCGTGCTGCTCCTCGAGTTCACGCGCGTGGGCCATGACAGCCTCGTGCCGATGCTGTTCGCGGTGGCCGGGTCGCTCGCCGCGTACCGGTGGGCCGAGCGGCAGGCCGAACGCCGTGCCGCCGCGCAGCGCGAGACCGTGCCGGAACTGGCGGTCGCGGTTCGCCAGCCCTGACGCTTCGGTACGCGATATCGACGAACCATCCGAATCGAGTCCGGGAGAACAGACGCCCCATCCCGTTTCCCACGCATCCCGATGCGGTTCGACGCGCGAACTTCGGTTCTGTGCAAGAATCCGCGCGGCCCGCGCATTCCCTAGAACGACACCAGCGCGGCCATACCGATCAGGATACGAGGAGAACACGTTGATCCAGCGCATTTCCCGCTTTTTCACGCAGGTGGTCCACCGCGTGCTGCCCGACCCGTTGATTTTCGCGATCCTGCTGACAATCGTCACGTTCGCGCTCGCGTTCGGCCTCACGCCGAATTCGCCCGCGCAACTCACGACGATGTGGGGCTCGGGCTTCTGGAACCTGCTCGCGTTCTCGATGCAGATGGTGATGATTCTCGTCACCGGCCACGCACTCGCGAGCTCGCCGCCGGTCAAGCGCGCACTCGTCGCGCTCGCGAGCACGGCGCGCACTCCGGGGCAGGGCGTGATGCTCGTCACGTTCGTCGCCGCGCTCGCGTGCGCGATCAACTGGGGCTTCGGCCTCGTGCTCGGCGCGATGCTCGCGCGCGAGGTCGCGCGGCGCGTGGCCGGCAGCGACTACCGGCTGCTGGTCGCGTCCGCGTACATGGGCTTCCTGAGCTGGCACGGCGGGCTGTCGGGCTCGATTCCGCTCGTGGCCGCGACGAAGGGCAACCCGATGGAGAAGACCATCGGCCTGATCCCGGTGTCGCAGACGCTGTTCACCGGCTACAACGCATTCGTGACGATCGGCCTGATCGTGATGCTGCCGTTTCTCGCGCGCATGATGATGCCGAAGCCGGGGGACGTCGTCAGCGTCGATCCGGCGCTGCTCGCGGAGCCGCCGAGCGTCGAGCGCACGCTCGGGCCCGATGCGACGTTCGCCGAGCGGCTGGAGGAAAGCCGTGCGCTGTCGGTGCTCGTCGCGATGCTGTGCGCGGTGTTCCTCGTGCTGCGCTTCATGCAGAAGGGCTTCGCGCTCGACATCGATACCGTGAACCTCGCGTTTCTCGCGGCCGGCATCCTGCTGCACCGCACGCCGATGGCCTACGCGCGCGCGGTAGCGGGCGCGGCGCGGGGCGCGTCGGGGATCATGATCCAGTTCCCGTTCTATGCGGGCATCCAGGCGCTGATGGACCATTCGGGCCTCGCGGGCGTGATCACGAAATGGTTCGTCGACGTCGCGAACGTCCACACGTTCCCGCTGCTTGCGTTCCTGAGCTCGGCGGTGATCAATTTCGCGGTGCCGTCGGGCGGCGGCCACTGGGTCGTGCAGGGGCCGTTCGTGATGCCGGCCGCGCAGGCGCTCGGCGCCGATCTCGGCAAGGCGGCGATGGCGATCGCGTACGGCGAGGCCTGGACCAACATGGCGCAGCCGTTCTGGGCGCTGCCGGCGCTCGCGATCGCGGGGCTCGGCGTGCGCGACATCATGGGCTACTGCGTGACCACGCTGCTGTTTTCGGGCGTGGTGTTCGTCGCCGGGATGTACCTGTTCTAAGCGGCGGCGTCGAAGTCGATCGCGACCCCACCGGGGCGCCGGTTGGCGGCACAGGGGGGCTGTGTTATAAAGTGCCGCGCCGCGGTTATGCCGCATTCCGAAAATTGAGCGGTTTTTCGCATAAGAATCATGGTTGAACGGGGTATCGACGAGGGCCGGGACACGCGGGTGCGCGTGCTGTTCCATGTAACGGATTTCGGCAATGGCGGCATCGAGTCGTCGCTGATCCAGTGGCTGCGGATTCTCGACCGCACGCGTTTCCGGATCGTGCTGTCGGTGACGTACGCGTCGCCGATGCTGGCCCAGCGCTTCCGCGCGCTGATTCCGGCCGACGTGCCGGTCGAGATCCTCGTGCAGCCGCGCTGGCTCCGCTATTTCCAGGACCGGCGCCATGCGAGCCGGCTCGGCAAGGCCGGGCGGATCGCGCGCGACATCCACGGCGCGTTCGCGGTGCGCCCGCACATCGCGCGGCGGGTCGCGGAACTGGCGCGCAACGTCGACGTGATCGTCGACTACGACCTGTCGCTGCGGCGGCTCGCCGGCCGCTTCGGCGTGCCCTGGATCGGCGTCAATCACTTCAGCTTCATCGCACGGCTCGGCGGCCAGGGCCGCCGCGTGCGGCGCCTGATGAACCAGTACAACCGCTACGACAGCCTTGCCGCGCTGAATCCGCAGATGGCCGCCGAAGCCGGGCAGATGTTCGGCGAGCGGCAGCCGCGCGTGATGGTGCTGCCCAATGCGATCGACATCGACGCGATTCGCGCGAACGCGGCGGCGGCGCAGCAGCCGGTCGTGCCGGGCGGCGCGCCGTACATCGTGTCGGTCGCGCGCCTCGACGAGTTGCAGAAGGATCACCGCACGCTGCTGCGCGCGTACGCGCAGCTGGTTGCGCGGCACGCGGTGGCCGAGCATCTCGTGCTGGTGGGCGACGGCGCGTATCGCGACGAACTCCGGCAACTGGCGGACACGCTCGGCGTCGGCGCGCGCGTGCATTTCACCGGGCAGATGAACAACCCGCACCCGGTGATGGCGGGCGCCTCGATCCAGGTGCTCAGTTCGAAGAACGAAGGGATGCCGATGGTGCTGATCGAGGCGCTCGCGCTGGGCAAGGCGATCGTGTCGACCGATTGCCCGACCGGGCCGCGCGACATCCTCGACGACGGCCGGGCCGGCATGCTGGTGCCGATCGGCGACGTCGACGCGCTGGCCGACGCGATGGCGCGCCTGCTGACCGACGATGCGCTGCGCGCCGATCTCGCGGCGCGCGCGCAGGCCCGCGCGGCGAGCTTCGGCATCGACGAGAGCAACCGGCGGCTCGCCGCGTGCATCGCCGCGATCCGCGCGCAGCGCGCCGGCTGATCGCCTTCAGCGAACGCGGCGGGTTTCACCGCCGCATTCGCATCATCCACTCACACCCGATTCGACACCGGCCGCGCCGCGCTCAACGCGCCGGCGCGTCGGTCAGCGCGTGCAGGAATGCTTCGATATCCTGGATATCCTGCGCCGTCATCGCGGGCGCGTCGCCCGGCTTGCGGTCGAACGGCGCATCGGTCACGTCGACGTTGCCGCGATATTGCACGGGCAGGTCGTCATACGCGTCCACCTTGCCGTCCGGCCCGCGCGGATAGAACTTCTCCGGCGCCGTGTTGCGCTCGTTGTAGAACGCCATCACCTGATCGAGCGAGTGGAACACGCCGTTGTGGAAGAACACGTGGCGGGTGGCCGCATTGCGCAGCGTCGGCGTCAGGAACATCCCGCAGTACTGGGCCTGGTCCTTCAGGTCGTCGCGGAACGGCCCGCACACCCCGAGATCGTGAAATGCCGGATCGCGGTTCTGCGCGAGCAGGCGATTGCGCGGCGCGCCGAGCGCCTCGTACTGGAAGTCGGTGAACATCGGCGGCAGCCCGTCGGCGCCGGGCTTCGACAGGTGGCAGCCCGCGCAATTCGCCTTCGCCGGATCGTTGAACAGCCGCAGGCCGCGCAGCTCCGCCTGCGTGAGCCGCGCGCGGCCCTCGAGCCAGCGGTCGTACTTGCTGTCGTACGGGTGGAACGACGGATCCTCGACCTGGTAGCGTGCGATCGCGAACATCGCCTCGGCCACCGACAGCCGCGCATCGTCGAAGATGCGCGCGCCGAACAGCTGCGTGAACTGCGCGCGGTACGGCGAGCGCGCGAGCTTGCGCGCGACGTCGTCGATGCTCGTGTTGGCCATCTCCACCGGGTTCAGCAGCGGGCCGAACGCCTGCTGCTGCAGCGTGTCCGCGCGGCCGTCCCAGAACAGCCCGCCTTGCGGCACGAGCTGCGGCGCGGCCGCCGTGCCGGCCACCTTCTGCGCCTTCACGACGCCCGCCGCCGACGCGGCCTGCTGCGCGACGCTCGCCGCGTCGTCGTTTTCGCTGGCGTCGGGGCCGATGCTGAAGTTCGGCTGCCGGTACAGGTACATCAGCGACGGCGGCGGCCGGTAGCCGTGCAGGGTCATCGCGATGCCGCCGGGCTGCACTTCCAGCGCGTTCGGCGGCCCGTACGCGTGATCGGGGCTGTGGCACGACGCGCACGATTGCTTGCCCGATGCCGACAGCGCCGGATCGAAGAACAGCGCGCGCCCGAGCTGCGCGACCGCCGACAGCGGCGCGGCGGCCGGGCGCTGCAGCACGATCGGGTGCGGGTTCGCGCCGGTCCAGCCCGCGACGGCATCGCCGATCGCGGCGGGCGTGTGCGCGGGAAACGCGACGGCGAACGCGGCATAGCCGATCGCGGCCGCGCCGAGCGCGAGCGCCGCGCGACGCAGGAGATGGAGCGGGCGGCGCGATGGGGTGGCCGAGGCGGGGCCGGGCGGCGGGAAGGCGGGGCGGGCGGTCATGCGGTCGATCGTGAAGGCGGCGCGTGGAAACGGAACAGGCCGGCGCGTCGCGCGCCGGCCTGGCGGAGGATGACGTCGGCGATCAGATCGCCGGCGCCGAGCCGAGCGCGGTGCCGAGCGTCGGATCGAGATACAGCGGCGTCGTGTTCGGCTTCGACGCGAAGTCGAACAGGCCGCGCAGGTCACCCGCCAGCGCATCGAACGAGCCGCCGCCGATGCGCTGGCCGCCGAGCCAGTTGTCCTCGATGAAGCGGACCACCGATGCCTGGTCGATCATCGTGTGATCGACGTAGTTCTGCTTCGCGTACGGCGAGATCACGACGAGCGGAACCCGCACGCCCGGGCCGCAGCGGCCGTTGACCGGCTGGCCGTTCACGCCCGCGCCGGCCGCGCCGGTGCCGCACTGGCCGCTGCCGTTCAACTGGTCGACCGCATCGAACGACGCGTGCGTCGGGGCCGCGTACACGTGGTCGTACCAGCCGTCCGAATCGTCATAGGTGACGATCACGGCGGTGTTCTGCCAGTCGGGCTGCTGCTGCAGGAAGTTGACGACCTTCGTGACGAACGCCTGCTCGTCGAGCGGATCCGAATAGCCCGCGTGGCCGTCCTGCGCGGCCGGCGCCTTCAGGAAGCTGACCGACGGGAAGTTGCCGGACTTGACCGCCGCGAAGAAATCGTCGGTGTCGTACTGGTGGTTCGCCGGCTCGGCCGTCTTGCCGTCCGCCTGCACGCTCGAGCCGATCGCCGCGAGCGAGCTCGGCCGCGTGTGCTGCGGGTTCGCGGTCGACGCGTAGTACTGGAACCAGTTGTGATGCGGGATGTAATCGGTCGTCGCGGCGTTCACCGCGGTCGCGACCGTGCTGCGGCTGCAGCCCGTCGTGCCGTTGCCGTTCACCGTCGACAGGTTGAAGCCGCCCATGAAGCCGCCCCACGTGATCTTCGCGCCGTTCAGCAGGTCGCCGATGTTCTTGCCGGCCATCATCGCCTGGTCGGTCGTGCTCGAGCACACGTCGTAGCCGGGGTCGACGTCGTTGATCATCGTGAAGCCGCCCTGGCCGTCGTTGATGTAGTACGAGCTGGCGGCGAGCGTCGACGGCTGCTTCGACGTCTTGACGATCTGCATGCCGTTGGTCTGGCCGGAGATCACGTTCAGCGCGCCCGGCGTCGACGGGCCGTACGACGTCGTGTACATGTTGTCGCTCATCGCGAAGCGCTGCGCGTAGTTCCACAGCGCGGTCACGGTGTTGCCGTCGAAGTAGCCCATCACCTGGCCCTTCGTGCCGAACGCGCCGGCGCCGCCGGACGAGCCCCTGCCCGTGTATTTCGGGAACAGGTCGGCGAGGCCGTTGTCCTCGGCCAGCTGCTCGGCCGTATACGCATGGTTCTGGTCGGCGGTCGCGGCCTGCGTGCGGTCGAGGCGGAACGGGTTCGCGGCGTCGGCGCCGTTCGCCGTGTTCGTGAAGTTCGGGTTCGCGGTGAGCAGCGTGCCCGACAGGCCGTTGACGGCCGGCGTGTTCGCGGCCGCGGCAAACGTCGGCTCGCCCGGCGGGTTCGTCGCGTTCGGGTAGGTGCCGAAGTAGTGGTCGAACGAAATGTTTTCGCCGTAGATCACGACGAGGTGCTTGATCGGCGTGGCGGTCTGCATCGCATCCTGCGATGACACGGCGGTCACGTCGTCGCTGCCGCCGCAGGCGAACAGGGCGAGGGCGGCGCCTGCGCAGGCGGTGACGAGCAAGGCTTGACGGAACATCTTCTGGAACTCCATGCGGGCGGGTCAGTGAATGCGGCACGCATGCGCAATGGAGGCAATCGCAGCGGGCCGGCGACGAGCACGCGCATTGAAACAGTTCAGTATGAAGATACGGAGGCCGGGCGCTTTCGGTGCCGTTACGCCGGAATGTCGGCTGTCTTACGCGCCTGCGGGGCGGCGCGGGCGGGCGGCCGCATGACGCGCCGGGCATCGCCCGCGCGCCATGCGATGGTGGCGGATCAGAACGGGCTGCGCGTCGTGTCGCCGTTGGTGAAGGTTGCGTCGACGACCTGATAGAAGCCCATCGCCGTGTCGGCCACTTCCCACACCGCGAGGATCACGTGATAGCCGGTGCGCACCGGCAGCCGGCATTGATGGACCGTCGGCTGCTGCGGCACCAGGTTCGCGTTCGGGTTCCAGTACGGCTGGCCGGGATTCTGGATCGTGCAGAACGGCGTGGGCTCGAACTGCGCGCGGGTCAGCTTCGCGGACGGATTCCAGTCGGCGCGCGTGATGAAGTAGTTCCAGCGGCGTGTCTTGTGCACGGCGCTGAATTCCCATTTGAAATTCTGCAGCGCGCCCGAGCGCAGCGGAATCTTCTGCCAGCGGCTCGGCGATTGCTCGTCCAGCACCGGCACCGGGCCGTTCGTGCTGGAGCTGGCGATCTCGCCGTCCTTCGGCGGCGCGGCATTCTTCGCGTCGGCGGGCGCGAACGAATCCGACAGGCCGCTTTGCGTCGCGGGGAAGAACTTGCCGTTTTCCATCGCGTTCGCATGCCACGCGTCGACCGGGCAATTGGGGTTCTGGCCTAGCGTGCACAGCACGATGCGCGACGGCGGTTCGGTCAGGCGGCCGTGCGCATGCGCGCCGGCCATCGCGGTGAACAGCGCCGCGCCGGCCAGCGCGTGCAGCATCACGGAAGCAACGGATCTGCGAATGGTGTGTTTCATGGGCCCTCGGTCTGAATGGTTGTGTGCGCAACAAGACCGCTGCGGGATGTGTGGCAGCGGTGCGTGTCGACGCATCGTCGCGCGTAATGGCGGCAGCGATTATTCGCCGCCGCGCATCATGACAATCGGCTTTCGCCGACAGGAACCATAGTCGGAAAAATCGGAAAAGGAAATTGAATCCGGATGAATCGCTGATTGAATCGAGTGAATTTCGATTCAGGTATCTGTCGTGCGGAATGTATCTGTTTTTAAACGAGTATTTTTAGACGTCCGCAAACCTGAGCGATCATTGTTTCGATTTTGTTGATCGGGAATTTCGAATGGAGCGCCGCTCAGCTTTCGACCGGCATCGCGCTCGTACACTTGATCTCGTCGAGACACACGCTCGAATGCACGCCGCTCACGCCGGGAATGCGCATCAGCGTTTCGAGCAGGAACCGGGACAAGCCCTTCAGGTCGTGCGCGACCACCTTCAGCACGTAGTCGATGTCACCCGTCACCGAGAAGCATTCCTGGATCTGCGCGAGATCGGACACGAGCTTCTGAAACTTGGACAGGTCGCGGATGTGCCCGCGCTCCATCGTCACGTGCACGAACGCGGTGACGCCGAAGCCGAGCGTGTCGGGGCAAAGCCGCGTCTCGTAGCGGCGGATCGCGCCGATTTCCTCGAGCCGCCGGTGGCGGCGCAGCGTCTGCGCAGGCGACAGGCCGACCGCCTTCGCCAGTTCGAGATTCGACGCGCGTCCATGCTCCTGCAGGATCGACAGCAAGTGGCGATCGATGCGGTCGAGTACCGGTTCAGGCATTTTTGTTTCCTCATGTGTCTCCCGGATGCAATCTTATCTCATAATGTAGGGTTTGCATGAACGGGTTACGAAACCCGATTTCGCCGTCGCGACGCTAAACTGACGGCCGATTTTCGTGTGCGGCTGCAAATAGGGCAGCAGGCACGGCGATCGGCGGGCCGGTTGGGTGGGCCTGTCGAAGGCGGTCGGAGGCCGGCGCGAAGATTGCAGTCCCCAACTCGGCGGCCCCACGAACGGCCGTCGGCACAGCAAAACACAGCGCCCGGCACACCGAAGGCGCACCGCTTCCAGAGGAGGCGGAAAGAGTGGAGAAGACATGGTTTCTGGACATGAGAAGGACGGCCTGAAGCGCGGGCTGAAGAACCGCCACATCCAGCTGATCGCGCTCGGCGGCGCGCTCGGCACGGGGCTGTTCCTCGGCATCGCGCAGACGATCAAGATGGCGGGCCCGTCGGTGCTGCTCGGCTACGCGGTGGCTGGCGTCGTCGCGTTTTTCATCATGCGGCAGCTCGGCGAGATGGTGGTCGACGAGCCGGTCGCGGGCTCGTTCAGCTATTTCGCAGACAAATACCTCGGTCACTTCACCGGCTTCATTTCCGGCTGGAACTACTGGGTGCTGTACATCCTCGTCAGCATGGCCGAGCTGTCGGCGGTCGGGATCTACGTGCAGTACTGGTGGCCGGGCGTGCCGACCTGGGTGTCCGCGCTCGTGTTCTTCGTCGCGATCAACCTGATCAACCTGACGAGCGTCAAGTCGTACGGCGAGACGGAATTCTGGTTCTCGATCATCAAGGTGGCCGCGATCGTCGGCATGATCGGCTTCGGCGGCTGGCTGCTCCTGAGCGGCCATGCGGGCCCGGAGGCCAGCGTCGCGAACCTGTGGCAGCACGGCGGCTTCTTCCCGAACGGCGTGTCGGGCCTCGTGATGTCGATGGCGGCGATCATGTTCTCGTTCGGCGGGCTGGAGCTGGTCGGCATCACCGCGGCCGAGGCGGACGATCCGCAGCACAGCATCCCGCGCGCGACGAATCAGGTGATCTACCGCATTCTGATTTTCTACATCGGCGCGCTCGCCGTGCTGCTGTCGCTGTATCCGTGGCAGAAGGTCGTCACCGGCGGCAGCCCGTTCGTGCTGATCTTCCACGCGCTGAGCAGCGACCTCGTCGCGAACGTGCTGAACGTCGTCGTGCTGACGGCCGCGCTGTCGGTCTACAACAGCGGCGTGTACTGCAACAGCCGCATGCTGTTCGGCCTCGCGCAGCAGGGCAATGCGCCGAAGGCGCTGATGCGCGTGAACAAGCGCGGCATCCCGCTCGCGGCGCTCGGCGCGTCGGCGCTCGCGACCGGCGTGTGCGTGCTGGTCAACTACTTCATGCCGGGCAAGGCGTTCGAGGTGCTGATGGGGCTCGTCGTGTCGGCGCTGATCATCAACTGGGCGATGATCAGCCTGATCCACCTGAAGTTCCGCCAGGCCAAGCGCGCGGCGGGACAGGAGACGCGCTTCCGCAGTCTGGGCTATCCTTTCACGAATTACCTGTGCCTGGCGTTCATGGCCGCCATTCTCGTCGTGATGTACCTGACGCCGGACCTGCGGCTGTCGGTGTACCTGATCCCGGTGTGGCTCGCCGTGCTCGCGATCGGGTACCGTTTCCGCCAGAAGAACGCGCGGTACGAAGTGGGCAGCCGCGCGTCGGCGCGGTGACGCAGGCGGCGATGCCGGCCGTGCGCCCGGAGACAGCACGATTTTTCATCCAACCAGACCGATAAAGCCATGTTCGAACACATCGACGCGTATCCCGGCGATCCGATCCTGACGCTCAACGAGAACTTCCAGAAAGACCCGCGCGAGCAGAAAGTCAACTTGAGCATCGGCATCTATTTCGATGCCGAGGGCCGGATTCCCGTGATGGAAGCCGTGCGCGAAGCCGAGACGGCGCAGCAGCGCGACGTCGGCCCGAAGCCGTACCTGCCGATGGTCGGCATGGCGCCGTACCGCGACGCGGTGCAGGCGCTCGTGTTCGGCGCGGATCACCCGGCGCGCACGGCCGGCCGCATCGCGACCGTGCAGACGCTCGGCGGCTCCGGCGCGCTGAAGGTCGGCGCCGATTTCCTGAAGCGCTACTTCCCGGATGCGCAGGTGTGGCTCAGCGATCCGAGCTGGGAAAACCACCGCTTCATCTTCGAGCGCGCGGGCTTCACCGTGAACACGTACCCGTATTACGACGCGGCGACGGGCGGCCTGAAGTTCGACGCGATGCTCGCGGCGATCGACGCGCTGCCGGCGCGCAGTGTCGTGCTGCTGCATGCGTGCTGCCATAACCCGACCGGTGTCGACCTCGACGAAGGCCAGTGGCAGAAGCTGATCGACGTGATCGAGACGCGCGGGCTGCTGCCGTTCGTCGACATGGCGTATCAGGGTTTCGGCGCGGGCCTCGACGCGGACGCGTTCGCGGTGCGCGAACTGGCTCGTCGCGGGCTGCCGGCGTTGGTCGCGAATTCGTTCTCGAAGAATTTCTCGTTGTATGGGGAGCGGGTGGGTGGGTTGAGCGTGGTCTGCGAGGATGCGGCTGCGGCTGATCGCGTGCTCGGGCAGTTGGCGGGTGCGGTGCGCTCGAATTACAGCAACCCGCCGATTCATGGCGCGAAGATCGTGGCTACCGTGCTTAATACGCCGGCGCTGCGCAAGCAGTGGGAAGAGGAGCTGTCGGCGATGTGCCGGCGTATCGCGCGGATGCGTCAGTCGATTCATGACGGCCTGCGTGATCACGTCAGCGGCGAGGCGCTCACGCGGTATGTGAAGCAGCGGGGGATGTTTACGTATACGGGGCTGAGCGAATCGCAGGTCGACGCGCTGCGTGAGGTGCACGGCGTGTATATCCTGCGCTCGGGGCGGATGTGCGTCGCGGGGCTGAATGATTCGAATGTCGGGATCGTCGCCGATGCGATCGGGAAGGTGCTGAAGAGCGGGGTTTGAGTAGGCCTGCGCGAGCGGGCAAGAAACCGGCTGTTCCCATTGTGGGGACAGCCGTTGCTCGAAAAACCGATCCCGATTGACACCGGGAGTCATATCAGCCTCACGCACGCAAGCGGAGGTATCCGGAATTTCGTGTGTGAGGCGGGTTGAGATTCAGACTCCAATGTTGAATCGTTCCGGGTAAAGCAGTGCGAACTGAGTCATCGCACTCTTCCAATCGTGCCGGGAGCCGGTCCATTTGGCAACGACGTTGCGCAGCGCCAGCCAGATCAGTTTGAGCGCGGCCTCATCTGACGGGAAGTGGCCGCGCGCCTTGATGATCTTCCGAAGCTGCATGTGCAGCGACTCGATCGCGTTGGTCGTATATACGATTTTCCGGATATCCGGCGCGAAGGCGTAGAACGGAATCACCTGATCCCAGGCCCGGCGCCAGAGCGCGGCAATCGGAGGGTATTTCGTACCCCACGGGCTCGTATCGAACGCGTCCAGCGCCACGGCGGCCGCTTCGGCCGACGGTGCCCGATAGACCTCCTTGAGCGCCGCTGCGACCGATTTCCTGTCTTTCCAGCTGGCGAAGTCCAGCGAGTTCCGGATCAGATGCACGATGCAGGTCTGGACCGTCGTTTCCGGGAACACCGTGTTGATCGCTTCCGGGAAGCCCTTCAGGCCGTCGACCACGGCAATCAGGATGTCCTGCACGCCACGCAGTTTCAGGTCGTTGACGACCCGCAGCCAGAACTTGGCGCCCTCGGTCTGCTCGATCCAAAGGCCCAGCACGTCGCGTGTGCCGTCGCGGCGCACGCCCAACGCCAGGTAGATCGCCTTGTTGCGCACGACGCCTTCGTCGCGGATCTTGACTCGCAAGGCGTCGAAGAACACGACCGGGTACATCGGCTCGAGCGGCCGCTGCTGCCATTCGCGCACTTCGTCGATCACGGCATCGGTCACCGTACTGATGAAGTCCGGCGACACCTCGATGCCGTACATCTCCAGCAGGAAACCCTGAATCTCCCGCACGCTCATGCCGCGTGCGTACATCGCGATGATCTTGTCGTCGAAGCCGGTGAAGCGTCGCTCGCCCTTGGCGATCAGCACCGGATCGAAGGTGCCTTCGCGGTCGCGCGGAATCTCGACGTCGAGCAGGTCGTCATCGGTCGTGATGCGCTTGCGGCTGGTGCCGTTGCGGTGGTTCGTGCGGCCTGCCGGCTTGGCATCGCCCTTCTCGTAGCCGAGGTGGTGGGTCAGTTCGCCGCCCAGCGCGCGTTCGAAGATTGCCTTCTTGAGCGCCGCAAGCTGCTCGTTGATCGTCGCCCGATCCAGCGTGCCGGGTACCAGTTGCTTGATCAGTTCCGGGTCCAGGTTCAAGCCCTTGCCCGGTTCAATCGTCACTTCTTCCTTGCGTTTGCGTGGCATAACGTGGCTCCTTGGCCATCAGTTTATGCCTCACACACAAACATTCGGATAGGCTCACGCAAGCTCGGCGCGGCCTACGGAAAGTCTTCACGGCGCTCCGCCCATGCCAGGATCGCATCCAGTGCCGGGCACAACGCCTGGCCCCAATCGGTCAGGCGGTAGTCCACCTTCGGCGACACCTGGTGGTAGGCCGTGCGCGTTACGAGGCCGTCCGCTTCGAGGCGGCGCAGCTGCTGGGCAAGCATCTTCTGCGTGATGCCGGGGATCAGCCTCTCGAGGTCCGAAAAGCGCCTCACTTGCCCACCGAACAGGTGGAACAGGATCACCAGTTTCCAGCGGCCTTCCAGCAGCTTGAATGCGGCTTCGACGTCGATTGCGGCAGTCGCGGGGGTGGTGTTTTTTCGGTTAGCCAAGGGGTGCTTACTTCTTTGTGCGTTCTTGCGATGCGGTAACTGTAGCGCCATGATTGGGGCATGCAAACCTTCACGTGAGGTGAACCCCGATGAACATGAAGCTGCCTCCGCCGCTGGATGCCTATCTGCTCGCGGAAACCGTCACCGACACCGCCCCTCTATCGGACTGCTTTACCGCCGATGCCGTCGTGCGGGACGAAGGCCGCACGATCAAGGGGCTGGACGCCATCCAGGCCTGGAAGAAAGACGGTAAAACCAGGTACCAGTACAGCATTGAGCCGCTGGACGTATCGCAGGACGGCGCCACCGTGACGATGCGTGCACGGCTCACGGGCGCCTTCCCGGGTAGCCCGGTCGAGCTGACCTATACGTTCGTCCTGGCCGGCGGCAGGATTGCGTCGCTGGAGATTCGCCCATGAGCTCCGCACCCGAACTTCTGGGGCTTCGGGCGCTCGTGACGGGCGGAACCAAAGGCGTCGGCAAAGCCGTTGTCGCACGCCTTTGCGAGGCAGGTGCGAACGTCCTGACGACCGCGCGTTCCCGTCCCGATGAGCTTGCCGAAGAACGGTTCATCGGGGCGGACATTACGACGGCCGAGGGCTGTAAAGCCATTGTCGACGCCGTGCTCGAGCGATTGGGTGGCGTTGATATAGTCGTGCACGTCGTGGGCGGCTCATCTGCGCCGGCCGGTGGCTTCAGCGTGCTGGATGACGATGAATGGAACAAGGCACTGAGCCTGAACCTATTCCCGGCAGTGCGCATCGATCGCGCGCTGTTGCCCTCGATGGTCGAGCAGCGTTCGGGCGTCATCATCCATGTCACGTCGATCCA
The DNA here is from genome assembly GCF_039848545.1 of Burkholderia stagnalis. NCBI lineage: Bacteria > Pseudomonadati > Pseudomonadota > Betaproteobacteria > Burkholderiales > Burkholderiaceae > Burkholderia > Burkholderia stagnalis. The sequence continues at coordinate 1,351,304 of NZ_CP156686.1, read as the reverse complement.
GCGGCAATTGCCGTTGCCGGAGGCGACGATTGCCTATGCCGCCGCCAAGGCTGCCCTGTCAAACTACAGCAAAGCCTTGTCCAAGGAGGTCAGTCCGAAGGGCGTTCGCGTCGTGCGTGTCTCCCCGGGCTGGGTCGAGACCGATGCCGCCGCAGGTCTCGTTGCCGAGATCGCCCGACAAGGCGGTATCGACACGGAAGGCGCCCGCAAGATCACCATGGATTCGCTCGGTGGCATTCCTCTCGGCCGACCATGCTCGCCTCGGGAGGTTGCGGAGCTCATCGGCTTCCTCGTCTCCGCGCGGGCCAGCGCAATCACCGGCACTGAATACGTCATCGACGGAGGAACTGTTCCGACTGCTTGATCTGAGCCACTCGCCCGGCCGCGCCGTGCCGAACCGGTTTGCCAACGGACCGGCAGCCCCGACCAAGCCTCTTCCGCGAGACAGGGCTTCTGTTTGCGACCGCCGCAACGGTCGACGATCCAAAGGGTGCAGCATCATTGACGACCGTTTCTTCTTGGTCCGGGAGCGGGCGGTCGCAAATCTACTTTGAGCGACTCAAACTGGCCGAACCCCGACGGTCATAAGCCTCGATGAACATTATTGTGCGGCACGTGATCCCGCCCCGAACACCTGTCGCTCCCATGCGCGCAGCGGTACGATGCGCGCATGGCAATCCTGGAATCGAAGACACAGAACAAGCATGACCATCCGAATCGTCCAACTGGGATCCCCGCGCGCATCTGGCGAAGGCGTACGAATCGGCACGGTGCGGCGCCCGCCGCGCGGCGTGCCGAAGGCCGAGTTCGCGTCACGCGACTATTACGACGTCTGGCTGCCGACGTTGTCACCGACGCCTGAACTCGTCACCCAGGCGCAGGCCGCCGAGACCGACGTCGACTGGCGCGCATTCGCCCGCAAGTTCCGCGCGGAGATGAATCACGGCGACGCGGCGAAGGTGCTCGACGTGCTGGCCGCGCTGTCGGCGACTTCGCACTTCTCGATCGGCTGTTATTGCGAGAACGAGCAGCGCTGCCACCGCAGCATTCTGCGCGAGCTTCTCGCCGAGCGGGGCGCGGCGATCGAGCCGGACGCACGCTGAAGCGCGTGGGGGAGGCCGGCCACACTCACACCGGCTCACCACGCGCCGCCCACGGCGGCAACTCGGCCCAGCCAAGCGGCCCGTAAACTGTCCCGCCCGCCGCTTCCACTGTCTCGACGAATTCCCGCAACGTCGCACCACCCATCACGCGCAGCGTATTGCCGTCGAGAAAATTCTCACTGCGCAGCCACGGCGCGGCGCCGCGATTGATCTGCTCGACGCTGCACGCGCACGCGTGGCGGCCCGCTTCCGGCGGCAGCAGCAGCGGCGCGTCGAACGCGACCTTGAGCACCTGCGTGCGGGAATCGCTGTACGGCGGCTGCGCCGCGTCCTGATACGGCACCTCCGCCCAGCGCTCGCCGCATTGCTCGTCGAGCGGCAGGCACGTAAAGTAAGCCCGCGGCGCGCACATGAAGCAAAGCCGGTAGAGGTCGCGCGCACCGTCCAGATTCGCATTGACATCCGTCCCTGCCCGAACGCAGGGAATTCCTACTGCTCCTAAAGCGATGATGATGCTCGCTTCAGATCGCCTCGGCGGGTTCCTGCTTCACGGAGGGGCCTGACTGCACCGGCTCTCCACAGGCTGCAACGCGGTGTCCCCGCGCCAAAACATTGATCGCGCCGACCACGTCGGCGTTTTCCTCGAAACCGCATTCGATACAGGCGAACCGCGCCTGCGTAAGCCGGTTCTCCGCGCTCACGCAACCGCACGCCGGACACGTCCGGCTCGTGTTCGCGGATGGCACCGCAATAAGCCAGCCGCCGTTCCATGCCAGCTTGTAGTCCAGTTGGCGACGGAACTCGGACCAGCCCTGATCGAGGATGGCTTTGTTCAGGCCTGACTTGGCCCGAACATTCTTACCAGGATTCTCGGCGTTGCCCGCTGCCGATCTGGACATGTTCCGCACCTGCAAATCCTCGATACACACCATCGCGTGGTTGTTGCTGATCGTGGTCGTGGCCTTGTGCAGGTAATCGCGGCGGGCGTTACCGATGCGGGAATGGATACGCTGGATGCGGGCTTTCGCCTTCTTCCAGTTGCTGCTGAATTTCATCTTGCGGCTCATGGCCCGTTGCGCACGGCACAACCGAGCTTCGTGCTGCTTGAAGCTGTTGAGCGGCGCGAGGAACGTGCCGTCGCTCATCGTTGCGAAGCGCGCTACGCCGACATCGATGCCAACTGCGCGGGTGGCTTGCGGCACCGGCGGATCTACCTCGCGTTGTGTCTGGATCGAGACGAACCACTTTCCGGCACTCCGGGATACCGTGGCATTGCGCAACTCGCCCAGGACGCCTCGGCTGTTGCGGTAGCGCAGCCAGCCGAGTTTGGGCAGAAAGATTCGGCTGTTACCTTGATCCAGCTTGATCTGCTTCCGGTCGGGGTAGCGGAAGCGGTCGCTCTTGCCCTTCTTCTTGAGGCGCGGGAATGCTGCACGCTTGCCGAAGAAATTCTCGTAGGCCCGCTCCAAGTCCTTGAGTGCGTGCTGCAACGGGTGAACGGGCGAATCCTTGAGCCACGGCGTCTCCGATCCATTTCGCCACGCAGTGAGGTGCTTTGCCATCGCCACGTAGTTGATGAACTTGCCGCCCGCGTCGTAATTTTCCTTCTGCAATGCCAGCGCCTTGTTGTAGACGAACCGGCACGATCCGGCGACGCGGCGCATATCGCGCTGCTGCTCGCCAGTTGGCATCAGTTCGAACTTGAAGGCCTGGAGTCGTTGCATTCGGACATAGTACTCGTGGCCTATAAGCACATGTCAAGACTCGCGTCCCGTGCGGCTTAATGCGCCCGCTGCAATGATCCCGGCTCCCGGCCCGAGCATGCCGACCTACACTTCCTTTGACAGCCACGCGGCCGCGGCGTTGAGCGCCGCCGCCGCGGGCGACTCGCTTGACGTGGGTCAAGCGCGCGGCGGCCCGCGCCTCTATGCTCACGTCATGGACACGTCGAAACGGTGACGGGCTGGCGATGCAGATTCATTTCCCGCCAGATCCGCCGGAGTATTGCGGGCGGGATCTGGTCGTCGCGTTTTCCGCGATCGTCGATGGCGATTGCGTGCAGTGCGCCATCACGGCCGAGGCGCTGGAGGATCATTTCGGCGCAGCGTCGCTGCTCGAGCGTGACCTGATCGGCGCGTTCGACGCGCATCGCACGGCGATCGAGCGCGAGGCGCGCAGAATGCTCGAGGAGATCGGCGGGCGGCCGGTGCTGCTGCACAGCGGGCATTTCCGGTCCGCCGGATGAGGCGGCAGGCAGGACGCGGCCGGATGGCTGCAGGAGGAGGCATGGCACTGTCGGGCAATATCCGGGAACACGACTGGACCGTCGAGGTCGAGACGCGGCCGGACGACGCGGGCGGGTTCCGCTGCCGGGTGCGCGTCGAGCACGGCGAAGGCGCCGGCCGGTTCCACCATGAATTCGAGCACGGGCAGGCGTATCCGACCGAGCGCGAGGCGGTGCTGGCGGGCCTGCGGGCCGGCATGACGTGGATCGAGCTGAAGCGCTCGCAGGTGTTCAGCGTGTAGGAACGGAACGAATGCCGCACGCGGGGGCGTGCGGGGAACGCGCGGCAGGATCAGCGCACGAAGCCGGTCGGACTGCGGCCGGCGAGCACAGGCCACGCAGTCGCAGATGAATCTTTGCCGCGCCGCAGCAATGCGGCCGGCGCATACAAGGTGGTCGGCACGAGGCGGCGCCGTCAGGAGAAACAATATGGGCGTGAGCATGCAGATCGCCTACTTCGGATTCGCGGGTTCGGCCGCGTTGGAAGCGGAAGCGGGCGCGCAACTGGTGCGCCTCGACCGGTTCCGATCGCTGATCAGCGGCTGCCACCTGGCGATCGAGGCGCGCCCGGGCGGCGCGGGGCCGCGCGCATACGACGTGCGGCTCGACCTGATTACCCATGGCAACGAGTTGCGGCCGATTCCGCACTGCGTCGGCGAGGACGCGAGCGAGGCGGTGCGCACGGCGTTCGCGCAAGCCGAACGCGCGCTGCTCGCATGGCAGGTCGGGCAGGGAGCGGGAAAGCCCGGCGCGCTCGCGCAGGGCTCGCATGGGGTGCGCTGAGCGGCGCGCACGAGGGCCGGTGGGCGGGCCCGGCCGCGTCAGACGCGCGCGAGCGCCTCGGCGTCGATGATGCGCACGCGCTTGCCGTGCGTCTCGACGAGCGCGTCGCGATGGAAGCGGGAGAACATCCGGCTGACGGTCTCGAGCTTCATCCCGAGATAGCAGCCGATTTCCTCGCGCGTCATCCGCAAATTGAACTCGGACGCCGAATAGCCGCGCGCCTGGAAGCGCGACGACAGGTTCAGCAGGAAATGCGCGACGCGCTGTTCGGCGGACATCGTGCCGAGCAGCAGCATCTGGCTCGATTCGCGGACGATCTCGCTGCTCAGCATCTGGTACAGGAAATGCTGCATCGGCTTCATTTCGCGGCAGGCCGCCTCGAGCTGGCCGAACGGGATGATGCACACGACGCTGTCCTCGAGCGCGATCGCGTCGCAGCAGTGCTGGCCGCCGCCGATGCCGTCCATGCCGAGCGTCTCGCCGGCGATCTGGAAGCCGGTCACCTGCTCGCGGCCGTCGCGATGCACCATCACCGTCTTGAACGACCCCGCGCGCACCGCGTAGATGCTCTGGAACGGATCGTCGGTGCGGAACAGCGCGTCGCCCTGGCGCACGTGGCGGGTCGTGCAGATGATCGCGTCGAGCCGGCCGTATTCGGCCGCGGTCAGGTGCGGCGGCAGGCACAGGGATCGCATCGCGCAGACCGAGCAGCGCGCGGAGGGATGTTTCGGGGCGTCGGCGCGGGCGATCGCGTGGAGCGTCACGGGCCGCGGCGCGACGGGCGCGAAGGGCTCGGCGGCGGCTGCGCTAACGGATGCTGGGGACATGATGCACTCCGGCACGTTCAGGAAGGGTGCGCGTGACGCGAGCGCACCAGCGATTCGATCACGTGGCATGCGGCGTCGAATTCGGCGGTCTTGTCGAAGAAGTAGTCCGCCCCGGCCGTCGCGCATGCCTCTCTGAATGCCGGCGCGGAATGATTCGTCAGCACGATGGTGACGACGCGCGGCGCGGCCTTCGACAGCATCCCGATCAGGTCGAGGCCACTGCCGTCCGCGAGCCGCAGGTCGACGATCACGACATCCGCCTGGCACCGGCGGATGTGCGACCACGCGCCGTGTCCGTCTTCCGCTTCGCCGACGACGTCGACGCCGCGGATCGCGCCGACGAGCAGCGCGATCCGGCGCCGCACGGCAGCGGCATGATCGACGAGAAATACCCTGAGTGCGGCGGGTGACAGGCTGGCATTCATGTAAACCAGTATCCTGTTGCGCCGCTCAAATTGAAATCGGCCGAATTGGAAGTTTGCGTAGGCCGGTTCGTCGCGGTGTAGGGTTTTTCCTACACCGCGTGACGTCGTGCGCCGCCGCGCGGCGGCGGCCGGGTCACCCGTTTGCGCGTGCGGCGAGCGCGTCGCGCGCGGTGCGGCACGCGGCGAGATCCCACGCGGCGCAGCCGACGCTCTTGAACAGCAGCGGCCCGCGGCGCTCGAACGTGCCGCGCAGCACGTCGGCGAGCGACGCGACGTCGCGCCAGTCGACCTGCGCGAGGATCAGGTCGCCCGCCTCGTGGCGCGCGCCGGCCGGATCGTCGACCACGAGCCGGCTGTTGCGCACGGTGCCCGCGTCGATTTCCGCGGCATCGGCCGTGAACGCGCCGACGCCCACCACCAGCCGGCCTTCGCGCGCGGGTTCGCGGTAGACGGGCGTGCGGCTCGTCGTCAGCGTGACGACGACGTCGATCGCGTCGGGAATCCGTTCGCCGTCGAGCGGCGCAAGCTGCGGCGCCTGCGCGCGATGGGCCGCGCAGAATTCGGCGGCGCTCGCGGCGGTGGTGCCGCGCACGTGCAGCCGCGCGCCGGGGAAGACCGCCGCGAACGCTTCCGCATGATTGGCCGCCTGCTTGCCGGTGCCGATCAGCAGGATCTCGCGCGGCGCGTCGCCGTGCAGCGCCTGGATGCCGAGCGCGGTGATCGCGGCGGTGCGCCGACCGGTGACGGTCGGGCCGTCGAGCACGAAGCGCATTTCGCCCGTCACCGCGTCGCATGCGATCACCTGCCCGAGGATCGTCGGCAGCCCGCGCGCGCCGTTGCCGGGGCACACGTTCACCAGCTTGTGGATCGCGAGATCGTGCGCGCTCGACGGCATCGACAGCATCACGCCGCCCGCCTGCAGCGGCACGACGAGCCGCTCGGGGCTGACGATGCCGCCGGCCGCGTATTCGACGACGGTTTGCCGCAGCGTGGCGAGCAGCGCCGGATAGTCGAGCAGCGCGGCCGTCGCGGCCGCATCGAAAACGGGAGTCTGGGCAAGGGTGGTCATCGTGTGCGTCGTTTCGTCGGTGAGCATGGAAGGTGGATGCGTCGCGCGCCCGCTACGGGGACTGTCGAATAGTGCGACACAGCCAGTCTGGATCAAATTTATACCAATTGGCGGCGGCACGGCAACCCACAAAATCATGCAACCCGGTGATTTTGGTTCTAATATCAGTCCAAACGGGCCGCTGCGGTACGCAAACCGGCCAGCCGGCCGCGCCGCTCCGGTATAGTGCGAACCCATTCCGATCCACGCCCCCCCACGATCCGGCAGGAGCATCACGATGTCGTCCGCGCGTCTCGAATCAGTCGAAAGCGGTTTCAGGCCGCTGCAAATCTACGAGCAGGTGGCGGAGCGGGTCCGCGAGGAGATCCGCGCGGGCCGCTACGCGCCCGATTCCCGCCTGCCGTCGGAGCGCGAACTCGCGGCGCTGTTCCAGGTCGGCCGCCCGGCCGTGCGCGAGGCGCTGGGCGCGCTGCAGAACGAGGGGCTGGTGTTCACGAAGCGCAACTCGGGCACCTACGTGGTGTCGGCCCCGCTCGACGTGCTGACGCAGCGCGGCCACGCGCCCGCCGCGGCCGAGGCCGATTTCAGCCCGACCTCGACGCTCGACGTGCGGCTCATTCTGGAGCCTGCGATCGCACGCCGCGCGGCCGAGCACGGCCGGCCGGACCCGATCGCCGAAGGCTATCTGTCGCAGATGGAAACGATCACCGACATCGACGATCCGCACCAGCGCGCGCTGTGGAACGAGAGCGACCGGCTGTTCCACCGCCAGCTCGCGCTGATGACGGGCGATGCGCTGATCGTGAAGATCGCCGACGAGGTCGCGAAGACGATGGACCAGCCGCTGTGGAAGCGCCTGAAGGACGACGGGATCTACGACGCGGGCCGGATCCGGCTCTACGTGTCCGAGCACCGGCTGATCTACGAGGCGATCGTCTCCGGCGACGCCGACGCGGCCGCGTTCTACGTCGAACAGCATATCCGCCGTGTGCGGCGCGACATCGCGCCGAAGTGATCGGCAGGTGTTCGCTCTGGTCTGATTTTTGACCAGAATGCGGAAATCTATTTTGAAAGTGCTTGCGTAGTGACCACTTGTGTCCTACATTGGTTTGACAAAAACCAATCTGGAGACACATGATGCGTCAACTCTTCACCGTGCTCGCCGTGGCCGCCGCCACCGGCGCGCTGGCTTCCGCGCACGCGCAGGAAGTCGTCACGATCGGCCATTCGGCGCCGCTGACCGGCCCGCAGGCCGCAAACGGCAAGGACAACGAGAACGGCGTGCGGCTCGCGGTCGACGAGCTCAACAAGCAGGGCCTGAAGGTCGCCGGCAAGACCGTCACGTTCAAACTGGTTTCCGAGGACGACCAGGCCGACCCGAAAGCCGGCGTGCAGGTCGCGCAGAACCTCGTCGACAAGGGCGTCGTGGCGGTGCTCGGGCCGTACAACTCCGGCGTCGCGATTCCCGCGTCGCGCGTGTACAGCACCGCGGGCGTGCCGATCCTGCCGGTCGCGTCGAACCCGGCGCTGACGAAGCAGGGCTTCAAGAACATCTTCCGGATCGGCGCGAGCGACGAGCAGCTCGGCGGCACGATGGCCGTGTTCGCCGCGAAGACGCTCCACGCGAAGACCGCCGCGATCATCGACGATCGCACCGCATACGGCCAGGGCGTGGCCGAGCAGTTCGCGAACGTCGCGAAGGCGAACGGCATCAAGATTGTCGACCAGGAATTCACGAATTCGTCGGCCACCGATTTCCTCGGCATTCTCACCAAGATCAAGGCCGCCAACCCGGACGTGATCTTCTTCGGCGGCTACGCGGCGCAGGGCGCGCCGATGGCCAAGCAGATGAAGCAGCGCGGCCTGCGCGCGAAGCTGCTCGGCGGCGACGGCATCTGCTCGGCCGACATGGGCAAGGTGGCGGGCGAGGCCGCGTCGATCGTCTATTGCGCGCAGGGCGGCGTCGCGCTCGAGAAGACGCCCGCCGGGCGCGAGTTCCTGAAGAAGTATCACGACACCTATCACATCGACACGCAGGTGTACGGCGTGAACTACTACGACGGCGTGAAGCTGCTCGCCGACGCGATGGTCAAGGCCGGCACGACGACCGACAAGGCGAAGCTCACCGCGCAGCTCGCGAAATCGAACTACAAGGGCGTCGCGGGCACCTATTCGTTCGATGCGAACGGCGACCTGAAGGGCGCGCCGACCACCGTCTACGTGATCCGCAACGGCCTGCCGGCGCCTTACGGCGATTGACCGGCACGGCCCCGCCGGCCCGTTTGGGCGCGCGTCCCACGACGCGCGCCATCGAATTCCCCTCCCTGAATCCAAGATGAAACTGACCCGATCCCTGTCCACCGTCGAAGTCCACACCGGCGGCGAAGCGTTCCGCATCGTCACGAGCGGGCTGCCGCGCCTGCCGGGCGACACGATCGTCCAGCGCCGCGCCTGGCTGAAGGCGCACGCCGACGAAATCCGCCGCGCGCTGATGTTCGAGCCGCGCGGCCACGCCGACATGTACGGCGGCTACCTGACCGAGCCGGTGTCGCCGCAGGCCGATTTCGGCGTGATCTTCCTGCACAACGAGGGCTACAGCGACCATTGCGGGCACGGCGTGATCGCGCTGGCGACCGCCGCGGTCGAGCTCGGCTGGGTGCAGCGCACCGAGCCGGAAACGCGGGTCGGCATCGACGCGCCGTGCGGCTTCATCGAGGCGTTCGTCAAGTGGGACGGCGAGCATGCGGGGCCGGTGCGCTTCGTCAACGTGCCGTCGTTCATCTGGCGGCGCGACGTGTCGGTCGAGACGCCGTCGTTCGGCACCGTGACGGGCGACATCGCGTACGGCGGCGCATTCTATTTCTATGTCGACGGCGCGCCGTTCGACCTGCCGGTGCGCGAAGCGGCGGTCGAGCAGCTGATCCGCTTCGGCGCGGAAGTGAAGGCGGCGGCGAATGCCGCGTACCCGGTCGTGCATCCCGAGATTCCGGAGATCAACCATATCTACGGCACGATCATCGCGAACGCGCCGCGCCATCCGGGCTCGACGCAGGCGAACTGCTGCGTGTTCGCCGACCGCGAGGTCGACCGCTCGCCCACCGGCTCCGGCACCGGCGGCCGGGTCGCGCAGCTTTACCAGCGCGGATTGCTCGCGGCCGGCGACACGCTCGTCAACGAATCGATCGTCGGCACGATCTTCAAGGGGCGGGTGCTGCGCGAGACGACGGTCGGCGGCCTGCCGGCCGTGATTCCGGAGGTGGAGGGCCGCGCGTACATCTGCGGCTTCGCGAACTGGATCATCGACGAGCGCGACCCGCAAACCTACGGTTTCCTCGTGCGCTGAGCGCAGCGGCGCCGAAAGCGGCCCGCGACCCTGCCGTGCGTTCGCCTGGCGGACAGTCCGTTCGACAGCCGATCACACGTTGAACCGCTTGCAGTACCAGGCTTGGCGCGCGTTCCCGGTTCCCGGGCGCGCGCCTTTTTTGCACGCATCGCCGGCGCGTGCACCGGGGGCGCCGGGGGCCAACCCGCCGGAAGGCCGCGCAAGTTTTGGTACGATGCTGCCTTTCCAGCAGATCCCCCATCCGCGTGAATCGCCGAAACGTGTCGTCAGTGCGTGACCTCTGTGCCAAATGGATCGCGCGCGCCCAACCCGTCGCGGCCGCCGCCGCCGCGCCGGTCAAGCGTCTTCTCGCCGTCGCATGGTTCCGCCTGCGTCATCCGACGCGCCGCGGCGTCGTGCTCGCCGTCGCCGCCGTGCCGGCGCTGTTCCTGTTGTACGTGCTCGCGCTTGTCCCGTTCACGCCGGGCATCGGCGACATCCGCAAGGCGCGCGTCGACCAGCCCGCGCAGGTGCTGTCGGCCGACGGCAAGCTGCTCGCGGAATTCAAGCCGTCGAACCGCGAATGGGTTGCGCTCAAGCAGATCTCGCCGCACATGATCGATGCACTGATCGCGACCGAGGATCACCGCTTCTACGAACATCACGGCCTCGACTGGCGGCGCACGGCGGGGGCCGCGCTGCATACGTTCTCGGGCAGCCGGCAGGGCGGCTCGACGATCACGCAGCAGCTCGCGCGCAACCTGTACCCGGACGAGATCGGCCGTGCGCCGACGCTCACGCGCAAGCTGAAGGAGGCGATCACCGCGCTGAAGATCGAGGCGGTCTACAGCAAGCCGCAGATTCTCGAGACCTACCTGAACACGGTGCCGTTCCTGTACAACGCGTACGGCGTCGAGATGGCCGCGCGCACTTACTTCGACAAGTCGGCCGACGAGCTCGACGTGCTCGACAGCGCGACGCTGGTCGGGATGCTGAAGGGCAACAGCTACTACAACCCGGTGCTGAACCCCGAGCGCGCGCTGCAGCGGCGCAATACGGTGCTTGGCCAGATGGTGAAGTACGGCAAGCTCACGCCGGCCCAGTTCGAACAGCTCAAGCGCCGGCCGCTGCGGGTCGACTTCGAGCGCCAGAAGGAGCCGCCGGGCCCCGCGCCGCATTTCGCGCAGCAGTTGCGCAAGTGGCTGATCGCGTGGGCCGACCGCAACGACTACAACATCTACTCCGATGGTCTGATCGTGCGCACGACGATCGACGCGCGCCTGCAGGCGATGGCGACGCAGGCGCTGAAGCAGCAGGCGAACGCGCTGCAGGGCATCGCGAACGGCGCGTGGAGCGGCCGCGACGGCTGCGGGACCGACAACGAAGTGTTCCGCACGTTCATGCGCGAGGCGCCGGAATACAAGGCGATGCAGGACGCCGGCAAGGGCGACGCCGCCGCGATGAAGGCGCTCGCCGCCGACCGCGGCTTCATGCGCGCGCTGTGCAAGACGAAGACCGACGTGCAGGCGGGCTTTCTGGCGATCGACCCGCGCAACGGGCAGATCCGCGCGTGGGTCGGCAGCCGCGATTTCACGAGCGAGCCGTTCGACCACGTCGTGCAGGCGCGCCGACAGCCGGGTTCGACGTTCAAGCCGTTCGTCTACGGCGCGGCTTTCGCGAGCGGGATGACGCCCGACGACACGTTCATCGACCAGCAGGTGGAGATCGCGCTGAAGGGCGGCGAGATCTGGCGGCCGAACGACGACGCGCCGCCGACCGGCAAGCCGATGACGCTGCGCGACGCGATCGCGCTGTCGCGCAACCGGATCACCGCGCAGGTGATGGACAAGCTCGGGCCGGCCAAGGTCGCGCGGCTTGCGTATTCGATGGGCGTGCGCGACAGCACGCTCGAACGCGTGCCGTCGCTCGCGCTCGGCACGAGCCCGGTCACGCTGAAGGAAATGGTGGCGTCGTACGCGACGATCGCCAACGGCGGTCTGTACGTCGAACCGCAGATGGTCACGCGCATCGAGACCCGCGACGGCGAGGTGCTCGCCGAGTTCGCGCCGGCACCGCCCGAGCGCGCGCTCGACGCCGAGGTCGACAAGACGCTCGTCGACGTGATGCGCGACGTCGTCGATCGCGGTACGGGCACGAGCATCCGCACGCGCTTCGGGATTCGCGGCGACGTCGCGGGCAAGACCGGCACCACGCAGGACAACGCGGACGGCTGGTTCATCCTGATGCAGCCGAACCTCGTCGCGGGCGCGTGGGTCGGCTTCGACGACGGCCGCGTGACGCTGCGCAGTGATTACTGGGGACAGGGCGCGCACAGCGCGCTGCCGATCGTCGGCGACGTGTTCCAGCGGGCGCTGCGGGCGCGGCTGATCGACGGCAAGGCGAAGTTCGACACCGAGCCGTCGCCGGGCTGGTTCGCGTCGATGCAGGAACGGGTGACCGGCCTGTTCGGCAGCTGGTTCAAGACCGAGACGAAAACGCCGCCCACGGCGAAGATCCGGCGCGCGCCGGAGCCGGAGGAAGAGGAGGCGAGCGCCGCGTCGGCGGCGTCCGCGCCGGAAGCCGCGTCGGGCGGCGTCGTCGAGGAATGGGTGCCGGCGTCCGAGGTGGCTGCATCGGCGGCGGCGCTGGCGGCGAGCGCGGGCAGCGCGCCGCAGCCGCCGTCGAACGGTGCGGGCAATGCGACGCCGCCCGCCGGCTCGCCGCCTGTCGCAACCCCGTCGCCCGCCGCGCCTGCGTCGCCGTCCGCGCCGGAGCCGGCCGACACGCAACCGCCGACCGGCGCCAGCAGCGTGTACTGATCCGCGCGTTCAGGTTTTGCGCGGGGCTGCCGTAATACCGCCAATACGACAGCCCCGCGGCCGCGCCGCGTTCCCTGATGCGCAATTTCTACGATTACGTCGCACTCGAGCGCGACGATTTCGCGGCCGGCACGCCGGTCGGCTTCGATGTCTACGACATCGGCGGCGCCGCGCTGCTGCCGGCCGGCACCACGTTGCACGACCACGCGCAACATGCTTTCCTGTTCGACCATTTCCGCCCCGCGCGGCGCGGCGAAGTCGCCCGGCAGGCGCCGCCGGACGGCGTGCCCGCGGTCGCAGGCATGGGGCTGTCGATCGGCCGGGTGGTCGGCATCCGCCGGCGGGTCGGCGAAACACGGACGATGCAGCGTTGCCGGGTGATCGGCCACGGCGCGTCGCAGTCGCTGTTCGTCGAGCCGCGCCACGGGGTGGCGCTGGCGTTCGCGCGCGGCGACGACGTCGAGGTGATCGCGATCGGGCGCGCCGCGGTGTTTCGCTTCGCGGCGACCGTCGACGTGCTGCAGGCCGCGCCGTCGCCGTACATGATCCTGTCGCCGCCCGGCTTCGTCGAGCGGCTGCGCGCCCGCTCGGAGCCGCGCGTGCCGGCGCGGCTCGCCGCCCGCTGCAGCAGCGGGCAGGACGGCGTTGGCAGCTTCGGCATCGTTCACGACATCAGCTTGAGCGGGCTGTCGATCGCCGCGGCCGAGACGATCGCGCCGGCGGGCGAGCCGTTGCGCATCCGGCTGCCTTACGAGGTCGGCGGCAGCGTTGCGCTGCTGGCGCTGGACGGCACGGTGCGCCACACACACGCGGACCCGGCCGCGCCGGCGCTCGTGTTGCATCACGTCGCTTATGGCGACATGGAAGCGGCCGATGTGTTGCGTTTGAAGGCCTTGCTGTTCGACCGGCTGATGGCGTCGGAGGGCGGGGCGGGCTGAGCGGGGCTGGCGGGATTCTGTATGTCAATGCGGCTAATCATCTGATTAATGCGGAAAATTCCCGTCGATTGTCCGATTCCAGTCAACAGTGAATTCGCGATTTAAGTATTTACCCTGATAGTCGAGCCTCCTAGACTTCTACTCATGCGCACCGAACCCAGAGTCCGATGCGTTTGAAAAAACAATCTCGGAGGTTCTGAATCATGAAATCGCTGATCAACGCAGTTGCACTGGCCGTCATCGTGGCCGCCCCGGTCGCTTCGTTCGCCCAATCGAACCAGCAGCCGCTGACCCGCGCGCAAGTGCGCGCCGAACTGGTCCAGCTCGAAAAAGCCGGCTACAACCCGAACGACTGGATCAACTACCCGGAAAACATCCAGGCCGCGCAGGCCAAGATCACCGCCGCGCAGAACACCGGCGCGCAGGCTGATACGACGGGTTATGGCGTGAATGCCGCCGCCGCGTCGCAAGCGGGCCAGCGGGTGGTTGTGCCGGCGGCGGGGGATGCGTCGGACGTCTACAAGGGTCATTGAGCGTCGGGTGCCGACGGCCGTTCAGGGCTGCCGGATCGCCAAGCCAGAAGGAAAAAAGCCTGCACTCATGTCGAGTGCAGGCTTTTTTGTTTTTCGTGAATTTCAGTGGTTGGCGCTTGCCGACCCGGAGCGGTCAGTGGGATGTCCCCAAAGCGGTCGTTCGGTGGCGCACAATCGTACCGCCCTAGGACCGCAGTGGACCTTGTCGCCAACGTCCAAGTTTTATTAGACGGGGTACGAAAACGTCGAGATCTGAATAAACGGCTCGAGTTGCAATCGAAATCCGTAAGGCGGCGTATGTGTCTGGTCGTATCGCCCTTCGAATACCTTGGCGGCACAGAATTCGATATATGTCCGCTCATCGTCTCGCATGACACGCGCACCTGGACAATCCAACAAGTTGAGCCGAACAAGCGGCTCTGCACCCCTTGCATTGCCAAGCAAAATCTCAACGTCGCAATTGAGTGGCCATATAGTTAGACTCAAGAAAACGGAGCCTCTCGAAACGAGATACCGGTAGGAGATCCCATACTCTTCCTCGACTGGAGAGACTTCAAGTGCTTCAAGAAAATCCAACGGTTCCCACGAGAATGTCGGCATAGAGCTTCCTGTTGTATTGCAGCCGGGCGCCTGGGGTGGGCTCAGCGCTAGCGCATCTGGTCTTCATTTGGATTTCGCTCAGTTTGGTCGATGTCGTCGATCTAGGCTGCAGCGTCGAGCGACCGCTTTTGGCTGCGGATTCAACCTCGGCAACTCGATATCGACACTCACATCAAAATACTTCGAACGAACACCAGGCGGGCACAAACTGCTCGAAGACAAAAAAGTCGTCGATGTATGTTAGCCCAAGCCGTTCCAATGACTTCGTGCACTCATCGGCCGCATCGCCGCCGAAGAACGGGCCAAGCGACAAGAGGCTATCGGATTCGTCAAAATATTCCCGAAAATTGAATTCGACCATGACCGTCGATAGGTCGACATTCTTGGCTGCTAGCGCAGCCCGCCGGACAACGATTCCGAAATCTCTCGAAACTTTCATCGATATTGACCAAACGTAAGCGGGTACTGCCGATTGTCGGCGATCTAGTCCGTATGGTCGAGTGTCTGAAACTGGCCGGACATGGCCGTTTGCCGATCAGCCAGATTGCAAGTTGGCTACGCAGTCATGGATTGCCTGCGCGAACTGTGGATTGGATAAATCGATACCGACACGCGCCAGCGAAAGCAACAATTGCTCGACGCCTTCAACGACCTCAACGATGCGCGCGTTTTCGACGGGGTCGCTATGACTAGGAAGCGACTCCGGCAAGTCGGATTCGATACTTGCGGTACCGTCCTCAACCCTAAGGTCGATTCCGAACGGCAGAAAAAACTCTCGATTTTTGTCCATATCTCCGAGCTCGACGTCTTCTGCAGCTGCATTGTCGACGAACTGGCCGCGGAGGTCGAGCGGCCGCTCCTGGCCGAAAGCCGACAGTCTGCCCCGTGTTCTCCTGTTATTCCTCGATGAAACTCCTTACGCCGAAAGCCCACGCGGGAAACCTTTCTAGAAACCCGATCGACGGCAACCGCACGGCTCATTTACGCCCATCGGGCGGGGGACTGGTCTGAAGCGTCGCCCTTCCCGCAAGCACAAGCGCAATCCCCCCAAGAATTGCCGCCGACGCGATCGCGAGCCGCCAAGTCGGCTGCTCCGCAAGAAACAGCACCGCGCCGCCCGCCGCAATCGGCGGCACCGACAACTGAACCGCGGCGGCCCGCATCGCAGTGAGGTGCTTCAACGCCGCATACCAGATCACATAACCGATACCGGACGTCAGCGCCCCGGATGCCACCGCCAGCAGCACGCCCCGCGCCGTCATATGAAAGCGCCCGGCCGCGACCACACTCAACACCAGCGCCATCGGCGCGGCACGCAGGAAGTTGCCGGCAGTGGCCGCGAGCGGATCGGCGAGCCCGCGCCCGCGCAGCGAATAAATGCCCCATGCGATGCCGGCAGCCGACATCAGCACGACGCCGGCCGGCGTCGGCGCGGACACGCCGGGCGACACGAGGTACAGCAGCCCCGCGACCGCAGCACCCATCCCGAGCCAGCCCGACGCGGCGAACCGTTCGCCGCCATACAGCCCGGCCGCGAACATCGTCAATTGAACCGCGCCGAACAGGATCAGCGCGCCGGTCGCCGCGCTCACCGTCAGGTACGCGAACGAGAAGCACGCGACATACGCGAACAGCATCGTCGCAGCCAGCCAGTCCACGCGCGGCGGCGCGCGGCGCGCGCCCGCGCGAACCACGATCGCGAGCATCAGCGCGCCCGAGACGAGGCGCACGCTGCCGAAGCTGGCCGCGTCGATCTGCGCGTCGTGCAGCGCGAGACGGCACAGCAGGGAATTCGACGCGAACGCCAGCATCGCGGCGGCCGTCAGCAGCACGGTGCGCGCGACGGGCTGGGCGTGCCTGGCCGGATCGGACGTGGCGAGCGGGCGCACCGCGGCCTCACAGATGGCCGGCGGCGATCAGCGCCGCGCCGGCGAGCAGCGCGAAGCCGAGCGGGGCGGTGAGCCGCCGCCCCCAGGCAGCATTCTTCTCGACCGCCATCGCGGCCGCGAGCGCGAGCATCCAGCCGAGGCTACCTGCGCCGACGACGAACATCAGCAGCATCAGCGCCCAGCAGCAGCCGACGCAGAACAGCCCGTGCCGGCCGCCGAGCGCGAACGCCTGGCGGTGCGGCGCGCGGCCGCGCCAGTGGCTGATCACGAAACTGAGCGGCGTGCGGCAGCGGTCGAGGCAGCGCGTCTTCAGCGCACTGAACTGGAACGCGCCGGCGAGGGCGAACACGGCCGCGCCGATCACCCAGCCGCGCCACGCGAGCGCCGGCACCTGCGCGACGCCGGCCAGCAGTAGCGCGTGCAGCGCATGCGCGAGCAGCCCGAACGCGCTCCACACCGCGACGTAGCCGGCGCCCAACAGCACGAGCAGGCGTGCGCGGTCCGGCCGGCCCGCGACGATGCGCGCGAACGCGTTGAACAGCGACAGCGTGGTCGGCAGCATCATCGCGAGAATCATCAGCGTCCATGCGGCCGCGGAGAACACGGCCGGCAGCCATACCGCGCCGCCGGGCAGCGCGCGGCACAGCGCGGCGGCCGGCCCGGACGCGGTCCAGCCGTCATGTTCGAGGTAGCGGCCGTACGGGCTGCGCGTCCACGCCCACAGCGCGGCCCACGCGAGCGCGACGAGGCTCGCGAGCACGAGCGGGAAGATGCGCAAATGCGCGCGTCGATGCGGCAGCGCGGCCATGGCCGGTTTCGTCGCCGCCGCGCGAACGCAGCCGGTTCGCGCGGCGTGCGGCGCCGTTCAGGCGTCGAACAGGAAGGTGCTCTGCAGCGCGTTGTGGTTCGTCAGGTTGACGTCGATGCCGATCGCCGCATTCTTCGAGCGATAGACCGGCGCCTTGCCGACGAACACGGGCGCGCCTGGCACGGTCGAGAACACGGTGTCGGTCAGCGTCGTCGGCGCGCCGCTCGGGCCGAGGTACGGCTCGAGTTCCGCGTGGTAGTCGGTGCCGATCTTCAGCGTGCCCTTCGCGCCGACGACGTCGAACGTGATCGGCGCGCGCTCGACCGACACGACGGTGCCGATCAGCTTCGCGAGATCGGCGATCGGCCCGCCGGCCTGGCCCGTGTAGACCTTCAGCAGCGCCTTCTCCTGCTCGTCCGATGCCGTGTCGTTGATGTAGATCGCGGCGGTCCAGTTGCCCTGCAGGATGTTGCCGGGCACGTGGCAGACGGCGGCGATCGTGCAGCCGCTGACGTCGACGCCGTCGACGGTGCCCTTGTCCATGTGCCACGAGACGATCGTGTCGCAGGTGCCGAAATCGGGATCCTCGCCGATCCAGCACGGGCACAGCACGCGGCAATTGCAGACCTCCAGCAGACGGCCTTCCAGGTGATAGCTCATTGTTGCCTCCTTCGTGGTCAGGCGAGCGCGCCGTGCGCGATGCAGCGACGGGCGGCCGGCGGGAGGTCGGGCCGCGGCGGCGATGCGATGGCGGAATGCGCTGAGGAATGCAGCGGGTGTGGGGAGCGCGGGATGGATGCGATATCGGGACCGAAGCGGCGTATCGATTTTCCAGTGTAGGCGGGCAAGGGCGATATTCAAGCGTGCGCGGCGCGGCGTGCGGGCAGCGGCTGACAAGCGCGCGGGCGTGCGCTAGCATCGCCGTCGATGTCGCCGCGCCAGGGCGGCCGACGCGCACGCAAGCGCACCGGCCCGGCGCGCGGCGCCGTGCTCCGAGGCACGGCAGGGCGGCCGTCCCGGCATCGGGTTCCACACATCAACGAACAACAAGGAGCATCCATGCGTGTCTTGACCGGTTTGCTGCTGTCGCTGGCGATGGCAGCGAACGCCCATGCGCAGGCGAACTGCGCGAATGCGCCCGACCAGGCGGCGATGAGCGCGTGCGCCGATCGCGCATACAAGAAATCCGACGCGGAACTGAACCGCGCCTACCAGGCCGTCACCACGCGCGTGCGGGACAACCGTCCGCTTGCGGACAAGCTCGTGTCGGCGCAGCGTGCGTGGGTTGCATACCGCGATGCCGAATGCGGCTTCTCGAGCGCGGGCGCGGAGGGCGGCAGCGTCTATCCGATGGTGGTGTCGATGTGCCTCGACGATCTGACGAAAGCGCGCACCGAGAGCCTGCAGGGCTACCTGTCGTGCGAGGAGGGCGACCTCGCGTGCCCGGTGCCGGCGAAGTGACGGGGCGATGACGGCGCGGCGGCCATGTGCCGCCTGCCGCGGCTAGACGTCGTCCGTCTCGTCGAGCAGCTTGTGCCGCATCGCGTAGCGCACCAGCGCGGCCTCGTGCGGCATCTGCATCTTTTCGAGAATCCGGGTCTTGTACGTGCTGACCGTCTTCGCGCTCACGCACAGCGCTTGCGCGATCTCGGTCAGCGTCTGCCCGGCGGCGATGCGACGGAACACGTCGAACTCGCGGTCGGACAGCCGCTGGTGCGGCAGCGTCTCGGCCGGTTCGTTCAGGCTTTGCGCGAACTGCTCGGCCATCGCGAGGCTCACGTAGACGCCGCCCGACGCGACCTTCGACACCGCGCCGACCAGCTCGGCGCTGGCGCTTTCCTTCGTCAGATAGCCGGACGCGCCCGCGCGAAACGCGCGCACCGCGTACTGCTGTTCCGCGTGCATCGTCAGCACGAGCACGCGCAGCGCCGGTTTTTCGTCCTTGATCTGCTTGATGAGCTCGACGCCGTTGCGCCCCGGCATCGACAGGTCGAGCACCAGCACCTGCGCGGGGGTCGCGCGCACGAGCGCGATCGTCGTCGGGCCGTCCCAGGCCTCGCCCGCGACCTCGAAGCCGCTGGCGTTCTGCAGAATATGCCGCAACCCGTCGCGCACGAGCGTATGGTCGTCGGCGATGAGCACCTTGATCATATGGTTGAAGTTTCCTGTTGAATCGTGGTCAGCGGAAACGCGACGGTGATCGAGAAGCCGCGCGCGAGGGCGGTGTCGATCGTCACGCTGCCGCCGAGCATGTGGGCGCGCTCGCGGATGCCGATCAGCCCGAACGACTTCTCCTCGTGCGTCGCCGTCCCGGTGACGGGCGCCGCGCCGCGGCCGTTGTCGGCGATGCGCAGCACGCAGAAGCCGCTCTCGATGTCGAGCGTCAGCGCGACCCGCGTCGCGTCGGCGTGGCGCGCGACGTTGGTCAGCGCCTCCTGGACGATGCGGAACAGCGTCGTCGCGCCCGCGTTGGTGAAGGCGAGGCCGCCGGTCTCGATGTTGCGCTCGACATTGATCCCGTAGCGGTTCGTGAAATCGTTCGCGAGCCATTCGATCGCCGGCACGAGGCCGAGATCGTCGAGCATCACCGGCCGCAGGTCGGCCGCGATGCGCCGCACCGATGCGACCGTCGCATCGATCAGCCGCCGCATGCCCTGCAGGTGGACGAGCACGTCTTCGCGCGGCTGCACCGCGTCGGGCGCGCGCAACTGGTGCTCGACGACGGACAGGTCCATCTTCAGCGCGGTGAGCTGCTGGCCGAGATCGTCGTGCAGTTCGCGCGCGATGCGCGTCTTCTCTTCCTCGCGCACGTTCTGCAGGTTCGCCGACAGTTCGCGCAGCTCCTCGCGCGATTGCTTCAGCGCGTTCTCGGCGCGCACGCGCTCGGTGATGTCGCGCAGCATTACCGTGTAGAGCTTGCCGGACGCATCGCGGATCTGCGAGATCGACGCCTCGATCGGGAATTCCTCGCCGTTGCCGCGCAGCCCGAACAGCACGCGCTGGCGGCCCATCTGCCGCTCGGACACGCCCGTCACGCCGAACTGGTCGACGTGCTTCGCGTGCGCGGCGCGGAACCGCTCCGGGATGAAGCGCGACAGCGGCGCGCCGATCGCCTCCATCGCGGATACGCCGAACACCTGTTCGGCCATCGGGTTGAAGATCACGACCGTCTGCTTCTCGTCGATCGTGATGATCGCCTCCATCGACGAGCGGATGATGCCCATCATCCGCGCCTCGTTGAGGATGCCGCTGCTGCGGGCGCCGACATCCGCGGCGGACCCCGGCCGGCCGCGCAGCAGCACGTACACGAGCGCCGCGAGCGCGAGCGACGCGAGCAGGCCCGCCGTGAGCACCGTGCCCGCCGCGCGCTGCGCGCCGGTCGCGCCGGGCCGGCCGTCCGCCGAATAATCGAGCTTCAGGGTGCTGCCGCCGAACACCAGCACGTCGGTCTGGCGCATCAGGTCGGGCGACGCGACGGCTTCCTCGGTGGAGGTTTCCGCGCTGAAGATCGGCCGCGGGTCGCCGTCGGCGCTTACGCGAAGGTCGATCCCGCGTTCCGAGTCGAGCGCGCGCTCGAGCAGCCGCTGCGGGCTGAGCGCCGCAAACAGCACGCCGTCGATCGCGGCGTCCCGCACCGTGCCCGGTTTGGCCGGCGTGGCGGGGGCCGGCTCGTCGGCGACGGGCAGGAACAGCGTGACGGTGCGCCCGTCGCGGGTGGTGTCGTCATCGGTGGAGTGGACGCCCAGCGCGGCATTGCCGGTCTGCACGGCGCGCCGCAACGACGCCGTGTCGGGCCCGCCGAAGCGTGCGACGGGCGCCGCCGACGCGGGTGCGCTCAGCGTCGCGACGGCGAGCGGCTCGGCCGTGGGGGCGCCGGCGCCCGCGAGCAGCACGCGCACCTCGGGCGACAGCGGCGCATAGCCGAGCTGCCTGACCGGCGAGCGGCCATTGTCGAGATTCAGCGCGTCGACATACTGGCGCCACTGCTCCAGCGTCATCTGCGGCGTGAGGGCGAGCGCGCCGCGCGCGCTTTCGAGCACGGCGACGCCGGCCTGCAGTTCGTGGCGCAGCATCGCCGTCACGTGCGAGGTGCGGCGCTCGAAGCGGGCGTGGATGGTGCTTTGCCATTGCTCGCGCACCAGCAGCGCGACGCACAGCGACAGCACTGCGCCGACGACGAGCGCGACAACGCCAGCCGCAAGCGGCTGGCGTAACATGGACTGATAGCGCGTGGACGGTCGGGCGTCGCGCATTGGGGTTCCGCTGGCGGTCATCTACGGGCCACTCTCTCCGAGGCCGCCCTGGCACATGGGCAGCGTGGGAATACCGGGCGCGGCCGGCACCCGATGCTTGGCGGTATCTGTTTACAAGATGAAATTGTGCGCGTTTTGCGCGTTTTTTGTAATGGGGTCAGCAGAAAAAGCTGCAAATCATCCGATGCGACGGGGCGCGGCGCATGCTTGACCCGCGTCAACGGCGACCGACGCGCGTGGGGCCAGACTGAATGGGTGGCCGGTGCGGCCGATTCGCGTGCGTGATGTGGGCGCGAACGGGCCGGCGCCGGCCAGCGGATTCGAAACGGATTTCCTATGGGAGGGTCGGACCATGTACAAGCGGATTTTCGTGGCGCTCGACGACAGCCCCAGCGCGCGTCTGGCGCTGGATGAGGCGATCAGGATCGCGTCCGCGTCCGGCGGCGCGATTACCTGCGCGTATGTCGTCGAGCACAAGCAGCAGCTCGTGGACGTCGACGCGAGTTTCGCGGATACACGCGACGTCGAGCCGACGTCGGCCGAAGCCGTGACCGCCGTGCTCGATGGCGCGAAGGCCACGCTCGACGCGAGCCGCGTGCCGGGCACGGTGCGCGCGCTCGACGCGTACGGCGAGGACATCGCGGCGGTGCTGATGCGCACGGCGGCTGAAGCCGACGCCGACTTGATCGTGATGGGCACGAGCGGGCGGCACGGGCTGCGCCGGCTGCTCGCCGGCAGTGTCGCGGAATCGCTGCTGCGCTCCGCGGACCGGCCGGTGCTGATGGTGCGGCACAACGAGCAGGTCGCGACGCCGCCCGCGTAAGCGGCGGCCCGCAGGCGAGCGTAGTCAAGCCACGGCGACGCGGCGCGCGCCGCCGTGGCCGCACGTTTTCTGCACGCCCTTCACCGCGCCGCGCGGAAGTTGCGCCGCGCCGCGCACATCTGGCAGCATCCTCCCCGTAGCCCCTCCCGTTCACCGCCGGGCGCGCAGCCGGCGCTCATGGAACCCAACCAACATGACAATATCGACAAAGGGACTGCGACTGGCCGAGGTGTGGTTCCAGCGCGCGCTATGGATCATCGCCGTGGTGTTCGCCGGCTTCCTGATCGGGCTCGGCGGGCTGATCGTCGGCGATCTGCCGCGCGTCGAGGTGTCGCTCGACCGCGAGGCGTTCATCGACCGGCAGGCGGCCGTGCCGCTGCGCCAGACGCTCACCAAGCTGCAGGCCGACCTGAACGCGAACCGCGACGCGACCGAGCAGGCGTCGCTGCTGCTGACGGCCGCCGAGCAGGACACGCGGCAGGCGCGCGAAGCGTTCCGCGCGGAGATCGCGACCCGCCATGCGACCGAGCGTGCCGAGCAGGATCCGGCCGTGATCGCGCATGCCCGTGCGCTCGAGGCGGCGACGCAGCGCGAGCGCGATGCGCAGGCCCGCATCGGTGCGCTGAGGCAAGCCGCGCAGGGGCTTGAACGGGAGCAGGGCGCCGCGCGGCTCGCGCTCGCCAAACTCGAAACCGACGCGGACCGTAGGCTCGACGCGGCGCAGCGCAAGCAGGAACTGCGCGTGTTCGGCATCCGGCTGCTGTTCACGCTGCCGCTGCTGCTGGCCGCCGGCTGGCTGTTCGCGAAGAAGCGCGGCAGCCGCTACTGGCCGTTTGTATGGGGCTTCATTTTCTTCGCGCTGTACGGGTTCTTCGTCGAGCTGGTGCCGTATCTGCCGAGCTACGGCGGCTACGTGCGCTATATCGTCGGCATCGTGCTGACGGTGGCGGTCGGGCAGTACGCGATCCGCGCGCTGTCGCGCTACCTCGAACAGAAGCGCCGCGAGGAGCAGCAGCCCGACGTGTCGCGGCGCGAGGCGATCGATTTCGTGACCGCGTATGCGCGCATCGCGAAGAAGGTGTGCCCCGGCTGCGAGCGGCCGCTCGACACCGCCGATCCGAACGCGAATTTCTGCCCGCACTGCGGGATCTGCGTGTTCAACGCCTGCGGGCAGTGCCGCACGCGCAAGAACGCGTTCAGCCGGTTCTGCCCGTCGTGCGGCACGTCCGCGGGCCCGTCGGGGCCGTCCGCGCCTGCTGCGTGACGCATCGCGGGCGGCCGCACGCGGGCGGCAAAACCCGCGCGGCGCGCAAGGCTGCGCCGCGCGGCGTTCATCAAACCCGTTTAGAATGCCGTTCATGCCGTTCCAGCTGCGGAAGTGCCGCGGCAGTCGTTGCACCGCCGGTCGCTGGCCGGCTTAGCCGATTCGGCCCGCATGTCATCCAGGAGCGCCGCCGTGTGGCACTTTCCCGTTGCGATTCCGTCATCGCTCGGCCCGTGGGCCGTGTTCGCGAGCGTGCTGATCACGCAGCTCGGCGTGCCCGTGCCGGCCGTGCCGATGCTGATCCTCGGCGGCACGATGGCGGCGATGGGGCAGGCGTCGTACGTGAGCATGTTCGTGGCGGCCGTCGGCGCGACGATGCTGGCCGATTCGCTGTGGTTCTTCATGGGCCGCACCCGCGGCCGGCGCCTGATCAACGCGCTGGTGCGCTTCTCGCTGTCGCTCGACACGACGCTGCGCTTCGCGCGCAACGTGTTCGAACGCCACGGCGCGCCGCTGCTCGTGCTCGCCAAGTTCCTGCCGGGTCTCGGCCTCGTGTCCGCGCCGCTGCTCGGCACGACGGCGATCGGCGTCGGCGTGTTCCTGCTGTGGGACCTGGCCGGCGCTTCGCTGTGGGCCGGGTTCTGGCTCATCGGCGGCGCGGCGATTCACGACCAGATCGTCCAGTTCGTGCTGTGGGTGCGCTCGAGCGGCGGGACGATCCTCGACGCATTCCTCGCGATCTTCATCACGTTCCTGCTGTACCGCTGGGTGCGCCGCGTGCAGTTCCGGCGCTGGCTCGCGCAGATGCGCATCTCGCCGCCGCAGCTCGCCGAGATGATGACGTCGGACGAGCCGCCGCTGATCTTCGACGCGCGGCCGCGCGGGGTGCGCGAACGCGAGCCTTACCGGATCGCCGGCGCGGTACCGCTGGATCTCGATTCGCCGGAGCTGCTCGATCCCGAGCTGCTGAAGCGGCCGATCGTCGTCTATTGCGTGTGCCCGAACGAGGCGACCGCGAAGCGCATCGTCGCGCAGTTGCAGCGCAAGCAGATGGCGCATCACATCAAGGCGCTGAAGGGCGGCCTCGACGCATGGGAAAAGCACGGCTACCCGGTCGAGCCGATGCCCGCCGACGTGGATGCGTCGCGCTATTTCGTGCGGCACGAGCACGACGCGACGCAAGGCGAGTACACGGTGCGCGCGACGCTGTCCAAATGACCCGCGCGCATCCGCGCGCGCCGGCCGTTTAAATCATCATCCTGTCATTCATGATCGCGCCTTCCGGCAAGAATCGACTGGCGCGAATCCTCTGATCATTCATATAATCGCGCCTGCATATTGCGTGCGCGTGATCGCGCACATACGACGCGCGGCACGCCGCGCCGAACGCGATTGAATTCCCGTTGAACGCGCGGGCAGGCGCGCTGCGCCTGACGCACCGCTCGTTACCCGGCAGTGCGGGGGCCGTTTCCCGGATTATTCCGGAATCGCTCGATAATCCGCGGCCATTCCGAACGGTTTCGCGCAATATCGGTTTCATTGCCGATGGGGAAACCGGCGGCGGGGATCATTTCGTTTTCGGCAGCCGTATACGGCACCGACCTGTCGCGCAATGACCTTGACACAATGACGGCAGCCGCGCGCGGCCGCCTGGAGACGCACTTGAGACAAGAAGAAGACCAGCTGCACCGCCGGCTGGAAGAACGGCACATCAACCTGATGGCGCTCGGCGCGACGATCGGCGTCGGCCTGTTCCTCGGCTCGGCTTCCGCGATCCGCACCGCCGGCCCCGCGATTCTGCTGACCTATCTGCTGGGCGGCATCGTGATTTTCCTGATCATGCGCGCGCTCGGCGAAATGGCGATCACCAACCCGGTCGCCGGCGCCTTCAGCCGCTATGCGCGCGACTACCTCGGCCCGTTTGCCGGCTACGTGACCGGCTGGACCTACTGGTTCGTGTGGATCGTCACCTGCATGGCGGAGGTGACGGGCGTCGCGGTCTACATGCACGTCTGGTTCCCCGACGTGCCGAACTGGATCTGGGCGCTGCTCGGGCTCACGGCGATGGGCGCGGTGAACTTCGTCGCGGTGAAGCTGTACGGCGAGTTCGAGTTCTGGTTCGCGCTGATCAAGATCGTCACGATCGTGCTGATGATCATCGGCGGCGGCCTGATGATCACGCTCGGTCTCGGCAACGGCGGCGTCGCGACCGGCATCTCGAACCTGTGGGTGAACGGCGGCTTCATGCCGAACGGCTGGACGGGCGTGATCGGCGCGCTGCCGATCGTGATGTTCGCGTATCTCGGCGTCGAGATGCTCGGCTTGACCGCTGGCGAGGCGCGCAATCCGGAGAAATCGCTGTCGAAGGCCGTGAACTCGGTGTTCTGGCGCGTGCTGATCTTCTACATCGGCGCGCTGTTCGTGATCATGTCGATCTACCCGTGGAATCAGATCGGCACGCAGGGCAGCCCGTTCGTGATGACGTTCTCGCGGCTCGGCATCCCGGCCGCCGCCGGCATCATCAACTTCGTCGTGCTGACGGCCGCGCTGTCGTCGTGCAACAGCGGCCTGTTCAGCACCGCGCGGATGCTCTACAACCTCGCGCAGCAGGGCCAGGCGCCGCGCGTGCTCGGGCGCGTGAGCCGCAGCGGCGTGCCGGTGTACGGCGTGAGCGTGTCGGTCGCGCTGCTGCTGGTCGGCGTGCTGCTCAACTACCTGGCGCCGCAGCACGTGTTCGTGTGGCTCACGTCGGTGTCGACGTTCGGCGCGATCTGGACGTGGTGCGTGATCCTGATCGCGCAGCTGCGCTTCCGCCGCACGCTGTCGGCGGACCAGATCGCGCGCCTGCCGATCCGCGCGCCGTTCTTTCCGCTCGGCTCGTACGTCGCGCTTGCGTTCCTCGCGCTCGTGGTCGTGCTGATGGCGTTCACGCCCGATACGCGCGTCGCGCTCGTGATCGGGCCGCTGTGGATCGTGCTGCTCGGCATCGCGTACGCGGTGTTCTACGCGAACCGTCCGGCCGTATCGGCGCCGACGAAGTCGTAAGCGTGGCCGGCCGCGGCCCGCGGCTTGATTTCGATCATGCACGGGCGGGCCGGACGTTCTATGCTGTCGGCATCGCTTGTCCGCGCTTCGCGCGGCTGCCAGCCGATCCCGCGGCCAGGCATGCGGCGGCCGGACCGCCGCGCACCGCACCCGTGCGAAGCTCCGGCGTCGTCCGCCACGGACGACGCGCACGTACGGAGTGCCTTCGCCATGCAGCCTGCCCAGTCCGTCCCGTCACCGTCGCGGATCGCGCTTGCCGTCGATCCGACGCCCGAATCGCTGCGCGCCGCGCAGTACACGCGCGCGCTGCTGCGCCCCGGCATGCAGTTGCGCGTGGTCAGCGTGATCGACAATCCGCGCCTGCTGCTGCCCGACATCCCGCGCATCGATGCATTGCTCACGTCCGCCCGCAAGGAAATGACGGACGACGCGCAGGCCGTGCTCGACCGGATCATGCCAATGTTCGCCGACAGCGGCGCGGACGTCGAGCACGGCATCGTCGACGCGTCGGTCGCGGGCGGCACGATCGCCGGTGCGCTGGTCGGCGACACGGCCGCGTGGCAGGCCGATGCGCTCGTGGTCGGCGCGAGCGGGCATCACGGCCTGCTGCGGCTGGTCGAAGGCGCGGTGTCGGACACGCTGACGCGGCGCGCGCGCTGCGCGCTGCTGATCGTGCCGGCGAGCTACGAGCGGCCGATCGAAGGGCCGCCGCAGCGGATGATGTTCGCGGTCGACGGCAGCGAGCCGTCGCTGCACGCGGTGCAGACCGGCATGGCGTTCGCGACGCCGAGCACGCTGCTGTATGCGGCCTACGTCGTCGATCGCGCGATTCGTCTGACGGACATCGTGCCGGTGCGCGCGCTCGAGGATGCGTACCGCGCGGAGGGCGAGGTGGCCCTGGCGCGGGTCGACGCGCTGTTCCAGGCCTGCGCGAATCCGACCAAGCGCGGCTTGATCGAAACGCTCGCGACGAGCGACGACGTCGCGCACGCGCTGATGCGCGAGGCCGTGCGCTGGGACGCGGAGATGCTGGTGGTCGGCACGCATGGCCGGCGCGGGCTGGCCGCGCTGCTGATCGGCAGCGTCGCGCGCCGCGTCGCGCACCTCGCGCAGGTGCCGGTGCTGCTCGTGCGCGGCGCGGATTGAGCGTGGCCCAAGGGCGGCGGATCGGCGCGCGCATTGACCTGCGTCCGACATCGCCGCCGGGCCGTGTGAAAAGCGGGTATTCCGTGCGTCCCGGCGCGCGGCTGCTCGGGAGCAAGCGATGAAGACCGACAGGCAGGTGAAGCAGGACGTCGAGGAGGAACTCGCGTGGGATCCGGCGGTCGACTCGACGCGCATCGGCGTCGAGGTCGAGGACCGGGTCGTCACGCTGTCCGGCCGGCCGTCGAGTTTCGCGGAGAAGGTTGCCGCCGAGCACGCCGCGCATCGCGTGGCGGGCGTGCGCGCCGTCGTCGTCGACCTGGCCGTGCAGCTGCCGCACGAAAACCGCCATACCGACGAAGATGTCGCGAAGGCGGTGCGCGCGGTGCTGCACTGGACGGAAGGCCTGCGCGACGACGCGCTCCACGTGCAGGTCGAGAAGGGCTGGGTCACGCTGACCGGCAAGGTCGACTGGGGCTATCAGCGGCTGCGCGCGCTGCGTGCGGTATCGGAGATGCGCGGGATCACCGGCGTGTCCGATGCGCTCGAGGTGGGCGGCGACGTCGTGGCCGGCGACATCGGCACGACGATCCGCAAGGCGATGCAGCGCCACGCGGAGCGCGAGGCGAGCCGGATCGAGGTGCTCGTGCAGGACGGCACGGTGACGCTCAACGGCAAGGTCGATTCATATGCGGAACGCGAGGTCGCGCGCGGCGCCGCATGGTCCGCGCCCGGCGTGCGCGCGGTGATCGACAACCTGGTGGTCGAATAGGCGCATGCCGTCGGCCCCGACAGAACTCTCTGGCACGAGGGTAGGCTGCCGTCAGGCTGCCTTGGAGGACGGGCGGGGGTGGGTCATACCCCGCCCGCTTTCCTGGCGCGGTGCGCTGGCTGAGCCATTTGATCGCATTCGCAAGTGAATGCCGATTCGGCCGAATAATGGGCACGGTAAATCGGCATGAGTTTATCGGCGGATTCATAGCGGATCGGCTTTCCGGATCGGTTATCCGCGACTGAGCGGGCATGCTTTAAAATTTAAGCAAACCAAATCCCCGTTTGACCGAAAACGAACATATACTCAAACGGTTTTTGCGGCGAAGACGCCGTTCCAGAGCAGGATTTCCCGATTCAGTGTCACTCGAAGCGCGTAGGCCCAGGCATGCCGGAGGAAGACATGGGAAGCGACAGAATTATCTTGGAGACCCACGGTGCGTTCGCCAAGGCGCACCCGGATATCGACGCGCAGCAGGTCGCGCTGGAATCGATCGTACGCGGCGTGGAAGGCTTTCGGATTCCCGCGTCGACGGATTGGCCCGCGGCGAAGCTGCTCCTTGCGGACAACGATGGCCAGTGGAAATTCTCCGCCGTGCTGGTGGCGATCGTGGCGCGGCGCGAGCCGACGATCTTGCTGACCAAGCGCTCGTCGGGGCTCAGCGAATATTCGTCGCACGTCAGTTTTCCCGGCGGCCGTCCGGCGGAATCCGACGATACGGTCGGCGCGACGGCATTGCGGGAAGCTTTCGAGGAAATATGCCTTGAACCCGGCGCGGTCCAGGTTATCGGCAGCTTGCCGATTCACAAAACGAGAAAGCGCAATCACGCCATTTTCCCGGTTATCGGTATTGTGTCGGATACGGCCCGCTGGGAAGCCGCACCGGCCGAAGTCGAGGAAATATTCGAGTTTCCGTTTGCCACGCTGCTGAATCCGGACCTGCCGCGGCAGTATGTCGAAGGAGAGCGCACGGGGTCCTGGTATTGGGCGGATCAGCAATACGACATCTGGGGTGTCACCGCGGTGATATTGAAATCGCTCGCAGGCCTGGCGCTCGACGCCGCGCACGGCGAGCGTCTGCGTCACGGCTAGATTCGCGCATTCGACCTCTCCTCCATCGAGCACAATCACTTCATGCAGATTGCAGAAGAATTCAGCGAAGAAGGGTTCGAAATACCTCGGCGCTATTTTGCCGCAGTCGCGATTCTGGTCGGCGTGTTCATGTCGGCCCTCGATAGCGCCATCGTCAATATCGCACTGCCCACCATCTCGACCGACCTGGGCGTCAGCGCGGCCTCGGTCATCTGGGTCGCGAACGGGTACCAGGTGGCCAGCGCGGCGATCATGCTGACCTGTGCGTCGCTCGGCTCGAGAATCGGCGAACGACGCTTTTACACGGCCGGGCTCGTGTTGTTCACGCTGTCGTCCCTGGGGTGCGGGCTCGCGACCACCTTCAGTGCGCTGGTGGCGATGCGGATCGTCCAGGGCATCAGCTACGCGATACTGATCAGCGTCGGCTACGGTCTCTATCGCGTGATCTTTCCGCCGCGCGCACTGGGAACGGTCTTCGGCCTCAATGCACTGGTGTTCGCCGTGGGAACGGCCCTCGGCCCCGCACTCGGCGGGCTGATCGTCTCGTACGCATCGTGGCCCTGGCTGTTCTACATCAACATTCCGCTCGGGATAGCGGCCACCGCGTTCTCGGTGCTCGCGCTGGGCAAGGACACGCACAAGGAACGCGGCTTCGACGTGCTCGGCGCGGTGACGTCGGCCGCGGCATTCGGCCTGTTTGCGCTCGCCGTCGATCAAATCGGCCGGTGGAGCGATCGCACCGTCTTTCTGCTTGCCGCCGCATCGGCGGCGCTGTTGTGTGCATTCGGCATCGGTCAGACCCGGGCCAGGTATCCGCTTCTGCCCCTGGATATCTTTCAATCGCGCCGCTACACATTCGCGGTGCTGACGTCCGTCACGATGTTCGTTTCACAAGGCATGGCCCTGGTTGCGCTGCCGTTCGTGCTGCAGCACACCTATTCGTACAGTGCGTTGAAATCCGCGCTGATCTTTACGCCATGGCCGATCACGGTCGCACTGTGCGCGCCGTTTGCCGGGAGACTGACGAATCGCCTGAATGCGACCCAGGTGTCGAGCATCGGCGTATTGATCTTTTGCGTGGGGCTCGGCTCGCTCGCGTTGCTGCCGGCGCATCCGCAGGCGGGCGACTTCCTGTGGCGCGTCGCGCTTTGCGGAATGGGGTACGGTTTCTTCCTGCCGCCCAACAACAAGGAAATGTTCGCCAACGCGGCAAGGAACAGGACCGCCACCGCGTCCGGCGTGCTGTCGACGGCAAGAACGACCGGCCAATCGATCGGCGCCGCGCTGGTCGCCGTGGTGATCGCACTGGTGGGCGGCGCAAGCGGAAGCGCGGACGGGCAATTCTCCGTGTACGTGTTTGCGCTGGCCTGCGCGATCGCCGCGCTCTCGTTTCTCGCCAGCATGGCGCGCGTGTACAGGCGGCGCGATTCGGCGTGACGCGTATGCGTCGTGTTCGCGGCGCCGGCGCTCAGTCCGGCGCGGGCACGCGTTCAGGCGCCCTGTGCCGGCGGGTGGCCAGTGACGCGAGCAGCTGAACGAGGCGCCTGCTGCGCGGCGCGCCGAGATGCTTGCTGAAGAACTGGCCGACCGTCCTGGGGCGGTCATGACTGGCCGATTCCATCGCGGCCCGTACACATGCGCCCATGTCCGGATAGGCCGAATAGGAAAAGTTGTCGGTATCGCCCACGAACACGTGGGTCAGGTTCGTGTTGCATACGCTGAACATTTCCCCGTTGCACGCGTTCGGCCCGCATATCCATTCGATGAACGGCCAAAGGCCCGCGTGGGAGCACACGTCCGCGAGATCACGCTCTTCCTGCTGTGACGGAACACGCCACTCGACCCGGTTCCACTGCGAATCGAGCGCGGCAGGGAACAGCGCGTTGACGGCAATGCCGCACCGTGCGCCGGGCGTGGCCATCATCTTCGTCAGCCCGATGATGCCGGATTTCGCGATCCCGAACGGGAGAAGGCCGTGCTCGTCGAACGAGCTGAAGAGATGGCCCGAGCAAAAGTTGAGGATACGGCCATAGCGTTGCGCGGCCATGTGCGGCCACGCTGCGATCGACAGGTTGTACGGGCCGTGCAGGTGGGTGCCCAGCGCCTCTCGCAGATCGGCGTCGGTCAACGAATCGATCGGCCGCTGCAGCGTCGCGGGGCGGTTGCCCGCATTGTTGACGAGGACATCGAGGCGCCCGTGCCGGCGAATGGCCTCGCGAACCACGTCGGCACATGCACCGGGGTCCGAAACATCGGCCTGAATCCACGCGACGTCGAAACCCTGCCGACCGAGGCGGGCCGCGGCCTCGGCTCCGCGCGCCGACCGCGAAACGCTCAGTACGCGGGCGCCTTCCCGCGCCATCTTCTCGACCACGCTGGCCCCGATGCCTTCCGACCCGCCCGTTACAAGAATCACTTGATCCGCGAACCCTGCCCCTGGCTTGTGCATGTCCTCACTCGGCTTCCGAATGGTGCGCAAAAAGGCACGCGCCGGCGCATGGCGGCGCGTGCCGCGTGTCGACGGGCGTTTATTGACCGCTGCCGGTGCCTGCACGGGCCGCGGCTGGCCGGAATCGGTAACCGGTGTTGGTCGAGTGGCGCGTCCGGTTGTGCTGGAACGTGTCCTTGCCCGACACGTGCACGACGCCGTACTGGCCGAGGTCGAAGAACCCGCCGTGCTCGACGAACGTATCCTGTCCCGGATAGACGAGCACGTCAGGCGACACGTATCGCGTCGTAAATGCAAAACGCGTCTTGTTCTTCGTGATGTTCGGATGCGAACCGTGGACGCACTTGGCCATGAACATGACGGACTCGCCGGGTTTCATCTCCATGGAGCAGGCCTCGGATTCATCGGGCGCCCAGTCGGGATCGACCTTGAACTCCGAGAAGTTGTAGCCGAAGAAGGCTGTTTCGTCGGCCGATATCGGATCGTAGCGCTGGTTTCGTCCGGTCGTCGGCTCGATCGACTCGTCGAAATATTTCGTCCGGTGCGAGCCGGGCAGGAACTTCATGCAGCCGTTGTCGATCGTCGACTCGGTGAAAGCGGTCCAGACGGTCAGCTCGAACGGGACGTCGCCCGGCTGCCCGTCGACGGGCTGCAGTTGCGGCGACCCGGTGGTGTACTGGAACCGCTCGACCTGGTGCCACTCGGTGCCCTTGGCGCCGGGGAATTTCGGAAAATACTCGGATCTCCAGCACAGCAGGTCATCGCCCAGAATTGCCCGCGCGTGGGAAATGATCACTTCATTCTCGACGTGGGCCGCCAGCTCGTCGATGTCGAAATGGCGATCGTAATTGCAGCTGTTCTGGAAAATCGCCCGGCTCATGTCCTGGCTCTGGCGTCGAATCGACGCGAGCATCGATTTTGCGGTGTCCGGTGGATACACGACAAACGGGCCGTAGAATCCATCGCGAAAAAATCTTTCCCGAACTTCTTTGGCATCTACCATGTTTTGAATCTCCTGGATCCGCAGTAGGCGAGAGGTTGCGGCGGCGACGGTCGTTACCGCGGGCGGCCGACGAATGCGCAGAGGGCGGCGATCGTCTGATGATCGAATATCGCGTCGGCAGGGATGTTCACGCCGAATTCCTTTTCTATTTCGATGGCCAGTTCCGTTATCAGCAGCGAATGGCCGCCGACGTCGAAAAAGCTGTCGGTCGGCCCGAACTCGTCGTGATCGAGCATGCGGCGCCAGATGGCATGCATGCGCTCGGTTGCGTCGGCAAGCAAGGGGGCAGTGAGGTCGGTCATGTTCAATTTTCGTGAGCAAGGGTCATTAAACGGGAGATATCGGCTTTACCGCTGGAAGTGACTGGCATGGCCGGAACCGCGAAGATCCGGCTCGGCATCATGAACATCGGCAGAACCCTGCGTAATGCCTCGCGGAAGGCGAGCGGCTTGAAATCCGTTTCATCGCGCGGCACGACGAAAAGATAGAGGAACGTCTTTCCGGATTCGGAGGTATGAAGCGCGGCGGCGGATGCGGCGACGAGCAGCGTCTCATTCGCCACTCGCTCGATCTCTTCGAGTTCGATTCGGTAGCCATTGAACTTGACTTGCCGGTCGAGGCGGCCCTTGCAGAACAGGAAACCCGATTCGTCGAGATAGCCGATATCGCCGGTGCGATAAGCCCGTTTCCCGTCAAGCTCGATGAACACGTTCGCATTCAATTCCGGCCGATTGTGGTACCCGCGAGAAACCGCGTTTCCGACGATACAGATCTCACCGGTTTCTCCGTTATTTACCTCGCGGCCGTTCGAATCGATGATGGCGATCCCGCTGCCCGCCATGGGCTGGCCGACGCAGGCCGGCGGCGTATCGGGCGTCTTGCGGACGATGGTCGTATAAATCGTCGCTTCCGTGGCGCCGTACGCATCGAAGAAATGCGTCACGGGAGACCAGGTTTTCACGTTCTGCGAACCGCATTTTTCGCCCGCCGAGACGACATAGCGAAGCGCCGGATATGCGCCTGCCGGCAGCAGCGACAACATGGACGGCGTCATCAGCACATGGCTGACGGCATGCGCGTCGAGCGCCGCACCGAGCTTTCGTCCGTCGACGATGGTGTCGCGATCGAGCATGACGAGGGTCGCGCCATGGCACAGCGCCATGAACAGTTCCCAGATCGACATATCGAACGAGATCGACGCAATCGACGCAAAGCGACTCGCGCCGGTGACCGCCAGCGTCGCACCCTGGACGGCAATGAAATCGGCCAATGCGGCTGATTCGATCGGCACGCCTTTCGGGCGGCCCGTCGTGCCGGACGTATAGATCGTGTAGGCGGCGCGCAATTCGTCCGGAAAATCAGGCGCATTGCCCGGCGGGAGCGTGCGCGTATCCAGGAGAATCGGAACGTCGACAGGCGTGCACATATCGAAATTGATGGCGGCCGCCACCGCACCGGAATCGGCAATCATATGGCGCTTGCGTTCCGGCGGATAATCCGGGTCGATCGGCAGGAATGCGTTGCCGGAAAGCAGGCAGCCGATTACCGCCTCGATATACGAGCATTCCTTGCGCATTGAAAGCGCGACGATTGCATTCGGGCCGATGCCGGCATTCTGTAAAGCCGCGGAGAAAGTCCGGCCGCTTGAAAATATATCGTAATAACTATATGACCCACGGGCATCGATTACGGCGGTCTTTTCAGGATTCAGCTCCGCGATGCGACAGAGCTTCTGAAGCAATGGATCCGCGAGACGGCGGGATCCTGGACTGGATTGCCGATGTGATGCCTCCAGCAGCATGGTGAATACTCCTTACTCGCTTTTTCGGGTTGATTCAAGGTAAATCAACGCTATATAAAACTGCGAACCAGAGCTTTACGGCGAATGAGCGATTCAACGGAGAATAGGGCGAAGCGAGCGCTAATGTCAAACCTGATCGTCACGTTCCTCTCTTCGATCTATCCCTATTTTCAATAACTCGATTTGGCTAATTTATCGTGAAACGGGATGCGCGAAAATTCAAGTGAAATTTCTTACAGGTTGCCCGGTCAATATCGTTGCCTTCATAGTGTTCCGAGTCTGATTCAAGAGGCGCTTTCGCAAAGGCCGCATGTTGTCTTCGTGAAAGCGCGTTTTAAATACCGCCGGGCGATCGGGCGCAATCATGCCCGGCTGCATCACTCCCGCCGTTATGAAACCGTCATCAAGAGAAGCTTCCCACGGAGAGATCTTATGGAACTGACCCAGGCCCAGATTGGAAGATATGAGGACGACGGGCTGCTGATCGTCGACGACGATTTCACGCGGGAGGAGATGGCGCTTTTGAAACACGAGGCCATGCGCGAGCTGGGAGAGGATCGAGTGGGGCTGGTCGCCGAAGACGGAACCGAGCGCCCGCGCGCGGTCAACGGTTCTCATCTGCGCAACCCGGTGTTCTCGGAATTGATCCGCGTGCCGCAATTGATCCGGCCGGCCGAGCAGCTGTTGGGGAGCCGGGTGTACGTTCACCAGTTCAAGATCAATGCGAAGCTGGCTTTCATCGGCGAGCGCTGGGAGTGGCATCAGGACTTCACGTTCTGGCGCGATGCCGACCAGATGCAGGCGCCGCGCGCGGTGACGGCGTGCATCACGCTCGACGACATCTACGAATTCAACGGGCCGCTGATGTTCATCCCGGGCTCGCACCGTGGGGGCGAGTATCCGGTCGAAGTGCGCGACAACGGCGGCGACGACTGGCAGCAGTATTTCGGCGCGGAGATGAAGTACAAGGCCAATCGCAAGCTGATTGCCGAACTCGCGGACGCGCACGGCGTCACGGTGCCGAAACTCAAGCGCGGCTCGGTGATGTTCTTCCATCCGAACGTCTATCACGCGTCGTCCGCGAACATGTCGCCTTACGACCGGACCATGCTCTACATCACGTACAACAGCGTCGAGAATGTGCTGCCCCCGTCGGCGCGGCCGAGGCCGGAATTCATCGCGGCGAGGGATTTCACGCCCGTTGCCGAGGGCACGCGACGCCTGCTGGACGTCGGCGATGCGCCGCGCGGCCATGCGTCGCTCTCGGGCAGCAACTGACGCGGGTCTGCCCGCGGGTTGACGCCGGGCGCGCAACACCATGCCGGCGTTGCGCGGAATTCTGGGCCACAGTGCACCAAGGAGTGCCATATGGCGAGTTTGCGGCTTGCGATCGTCGGCGGCGGACCACGCGCCTTGTCTATATTGGAGCGGCTGCTGGAATATCGGGAAAGCATTCCCGACCACGTCCGCCTGGAGGTCGTGGTGATCGACCCGGGCGATCTCGGCGAGGGGGCGCACTCCGCGGCGCAGGCCGGGCATCTGATGATCAATACGCTCGCGGCGCAGATCACGATGTATCCGCCGGTGAGCGCGGTCGGCGGCGACGCGAAGCCGTCGTTCCTGCATTGGGCCGAGCGCCAGGGATACCGGCGTTTCGCGGATGGGTATCAGATCGAGGTCGCGCCTGGCGGCGAGCAGCTGACCGAGCGCCACCATTTGCCGCGCAGCCTGCTCGGAAAGTATCTCGCCGCATTCGGGCGCGAGGTGCTGGCGGCGCTTCCGGCCAATATCGCGGTCCGTCACGTTCGCGCCAGGGCGATCGACATTCGACCGGCTGCGGGCGGCTACGCGATCGACCTGGATCGCGCCGACGCGATCGCCGCGCAGTTCGTCGTGCTCGCGACGGGGCACGGCACGCGGGCGTCCGACGACGAGGACAGGAAGCTGGCGGCATTCGCACTGGCCGGGCGTTCGTTCAATCCGCACCTCGCCTATGTCGCAGCGCCGTATCCGGTGGAAAAGCTCGATGCGATCGATGCGGGCGCGCGCGTCGCGGTGCGGGGGCTGGGGCTGACGGCCCACGACGTCGTGTCGGCGCTGACCATCGGCCGTGGCGGCACGTATCGCACGGCGGGCGATCGGCTGGTTTACGTGCCGTCGGGACACGAGCCGAGGATTTGGCTCGGGTCGCGCCACACGCTGCCTTTCGCGGCGCGCGGCGTCAATCAGAAGGGGCAGAAAGGGCAGTACGCGTGCCGGTTCTACACGCCGCAGGCGGCCGACGAATTGCGCAGGCGCGCCATTGCGGCAGGGCGTTCCGGCATCGACTTCTCGCGGGAAGTCCTTCCGCTGATCGTCAAGGAAATGGCCCTGGCCTATCGCATCGCCGAAGGCGGTGCGGAAGTCGATCCGGCCGGGTTCGAACCGACGGCGGAGGAAGTGCGGATCGTTCACGCCATCCTGTGGCCGATACGCGAGCGTACGTTCGAGCGGCCGGATGCGTTTCGGCAATGGTTCATCGACGCGATGAAGCGAGATCTCCAGGAAGCGTACCGGGGCAACTGCGCGAGCGGGTACAAGGCCGCGACCGACGTGCTGCGCGACGCGCGTGACGCGTTGCGCGCCACGGTGGAATTCAACGGCATGTCGGCGGAGTCGCACCGATACTTCATCGAGGAATTCAACCCGATCATCAACCGGATTTCGTTCGGGCCGCCGCTACGGCGCAACGAGGAATGGCTCGCGCTGTTCGAGGCCGGCATCCTTCAGGTGGCGGGCGGCTCTCGCACGCGCGTCGAAACCGGCGACGACTGGACGTACCGGGTGTGTGTCGAGCATGAAGCCTACGAGGAGCGCACGGCTGTCGACGTGGTCATCGCGGCCCGATCGGACCGATACTCGCCGCTCACCGATTCGTCGACGCTGTCGGCCAGCCTGCTGAAGCGCGGGATGATCCGGCCGCTGATGAACGGCGACTATCACCCGGGCGGGATCGACATCGCCGAAGACTTGCGCGTCAAGGATCGCGGCGGCGTGCCGCATTCGCGGATGTGGGCGACGGGATTCGTGGTGGAGGGCGCGCATTACTACACCAACGTGTTGCCGAGATCCGGCATCTTGTCGAGGCAAACGGTCGACGCGGAAATCGTCGTACAAGGCCTGTGCAGCGAATTGACGACCGCGGGCCAGCGCCAGCCGGAAGACCTGCAACCGATCGGAGAATGAGCGGGCGAGCGTCGCCCGTGCCGGCGAGGCGCTGAAGCGGTGCGCCTCTTGGCGCACCAGCCGCGTAGGCGCTCAGGACGCGCAGCCCGGCCGCGCGCTGCGCCGCTGACGCCCGCCGTGGCGCGCGTGCGCATGGTGGCGCACGGCCTCGAGCGGGCAGGCTCGGCAGGGCGAGAAGCGCCTGCCGTGGTGCACGCG
The DNA here is from genome assembly GCF_039848545.1 of Burkholderia stagnalis. Classification (NCBI taxonomy): domain Bacteria; kingdom Pseudomonadati; phylum Pseudomonadota; class Betaproteobacteria; order Burkholderiales; family Burkholderiaceae; genus Burkholderia; species Burkholderia stagnalis. The sequence continues at coordinate 1,312,836 of NZ_CP156686.1, read as the reverse complement.
CGCGCGGCTGCGTCGCGTCGCATGCCGGGGCGCCGGCGGTGCGGCTGCCTCGCGCGTGGCCTGCTGGCGCAGCGCCGCGGCAAACCGTTGCAGCGCGGCCACCGACCCGGCGATGCTCTGGTACTTCTCCCGGCCGATCTGCCCGTCGAGCGTGACGAGCAGCCCGGCCTGGCGTGCGAGCGCGAGCAGCGCCTCCAGATCGTCGCGCGACGCGGCGTCGGATGCCGGCTTGGGTTCGGCATTCGTGCGCCGTTGCCCGTTGCCGTTCGAAAACGTGCCAGATGACATGAGTGGTCTCCTCCGCCTGACCCGCGTGCCGGCTCGGCGGCCGGCTGGGCGATGGCCCGGCATGAACGGTCTGTCCATGGCATCAGTATCGTGTGGGGAATGTTCGCTTCCAATCAGGGCACGCTGAAGTCGGCGTCAGGAAATCCGCCGCGCCATAGGAATTTCCTGACACGCGCGCGGCCGATCGACGGCCGCGCGCGGTGTGGCGGGGCGCGGCGCGCACGGCATGCGACGCTCGTTGTTTACCCGAAGCGGGCCGTCGCCCGATGCCTGCGCATACCTGCGGCATCGCTGCATGGCGGCGGGAAGCGCGGCGCCGGCCGGTCGTTTTTCAACGAACGATACAAAGGTCGAGCGGCTTGACGATGCGTGTCGTCCGGTCTACTTTGGCTGTTACGCCGACCGCTGATGCATGTCCATGACGTGCCAGCGCGTCGGCGCCGCGCTTTCGGGGTAAGTGCGTCTTTCATCGAATTGCCCGTGCGGCGCAAGTCCGCACCAGCCCGGCCGCTGCCGATTCTTCTCGGGTCGCGACGCCCGATGCCCGATGCCCGTGCATCGTGCCGCGTCGTTGACGCAGCGCAAGGGCGCGGCGATGCAGCATCCGTCGCATCGCCTGTCTGTCTATACGCTGCCAATAGATCCCTCTCTCTCTGCTTGCCTCGACTGTAAGGAGTCCGTCGATGTCCCGGGATAATTTGCTGGAATCCCTCAAGGAATTCGCCGCGCAGCGCGCGATCAGCGAAGACCAGTTGCGCACGATGATCGACGACGAGGTGCGCGTGCTGGCCGCCGATGCCCGCGTGCACGACTACGTTCACGTATTTGCGATCCGTCACCTGCGCGACCGGATGCGCAAGCTCGACGAGCAGGCCGCGCAGGCCGCGCAGGCCGATCACGGCCGGCAGGCGGACAACGCGCCGCCCGGCCACACATCCACGGAGCCCACCCGGCATGCGAGCCAGCGTCTATGACGGCCATTCGCCGCACCTGACGCTGCGCGAGCTGCCCGATCCGTCGCCGGGGCCGGGCCAGCTTCTGATCGACGTCCGCGCGTGCGGCGTCTGCCGCACCGATCTGCACGTGGTCGACGGCGACCTGCGCGCGCCGAAGCGCCCGGTGATTCCCGGCCACGAGATCGTCGGCACCGTCGCGTCGCTGGGCCCAGGCACGAGCGGCTTCGCGATCGGCGAGCGCGTCGGCGTGCCGTGGCTCGGCCATACCTGCGGCCATTGCGCGTTCTGCGCGAGCGGCCGCGAGAACCTGTGCGACACGCCGGGCTTCACCGGCTATACGCTCGACGGCGGCTATGCGGAACGCACGGTCGCCGATGCACGCTTCTGCCTGCGCCTGCCGCCGGGCTACGACGACGTCCAGGCCGCGCCGCTGCTGTGCGCGGGGCTGATCGGCTATCGCGCGTTGACGCTGGCCGGTGACGCGCGGCGCCTCGGCCTGTACGGATTCGGCGCGGCCGCGCACATCGTCGCGCAGGTCGCGCGGCATCAGGGCCGCCGCGTGTACGCGTTCACGCGGCCGGGCGACACCGTCGCGCAGCAGCTCGCGTTGCGCCTGGGCGCATGCTGGGCCGGCGGCAGCGACGAGCCGGCGCCGGAGCCGCTCGACGCGGCGCTGATCTTCGCGCCGGTCGGCGCGCTCGTGCCGCTCGCGCTCGGCGCGGTGGAGAAGGGCGGCACCGTCGTCTGCGCCGGTATTCACATGACGGATATCCCGTCGTTCCCGTATGCGCTGCTGTGGGAGGAGCGACGGCTGCTGTCGGTCGCGAACCTGACCCGCGCGGACGGCGACGCGTTCATGGCGCTGGCGGGGCGGATCCCGCTCGACATCGAGACGACGCGCTACCCGCTCGCCGATGCGAACCGGGCGCTCGACGACCTGCGCGCCGGACGCGTGTCGGGCGCGGCCGTGCTGACGATGGTCTGACGTTGTGCTGACGATGTTCTGACAATGTGCTGACGGCGTTGCATCGCCGCGCCGGGCCGTGCCCGGCCGCTCGATGCGCGGCAGCTCGGGCCCCGATTTGCGCGGGTGCCGTCAATGCATCAATCTTGTGCACGCGCCCCTCAAGAAAGCGCCGGATGCGCCGTTTACACGGGGAATTCATCCATCTTGCGTTCGCGCTCCCCACCAGAGTCGTTGCCATGTTCTCGTCCATCCGCGCACGGATTATTGCCGTGAGTGTCGCCATCGTCACGTTTGCGCTCGTCGCGAGCGCCCTGATCAACGCCATCGTCGCGAAGACGTACAGCGATGGCGATATCGACAGCAGCCTGTCGTCCACGTCGAGCCTGTACGCGAGCGCGATCGGCGAGTGGGTCGCATCGAAATCGAAGATGATCGACTCGCTGCAGGACGCGACCCTGTCGCCCGACGCGATGCCGGCGCTCAAGCAGATCGCCGCGGCCGGCGGCTTCATCAACGTCTACGTCGGCTACGCGGACAAGGCGTTCAAGTTCACCGACCCGACCGGCATCCCGGCCGACTACGACCCGACCGGGCGGCCGTGGTTCAAGCAGGCCGCGCAGGCCGGCAAGCCGGTCGTCACGCCGCCTTACATCGATGCGGGCACGGGCAAGCTGGTGGTCACGTTCGCGGCGCCCGTGGTGCGCGACGGCGTGCTCAAGGCGGTCGTGGCGGCGGACGTCGCGATGGATACGGTGATCGCGAACGTCAAGGCGATCCATCCGACGCCGGCCAGCTTCGGCATGCTGATCGACAGCGCGGGCCATATCGTCGCGCATGCCGACCCGAAGCTCACGCTCAAGCCCGTGGCCGAGGTGTCGGCCGATCTCGGCGGCGTCAGCCCGGCCTCGATCGCGTCGGGCAGCGCGCCCCTCGAGGTGAACGCCGCCGGCGCGCACAAGCTCGTCCGTGGGCAGCCGGTGCCCGGCACCGACTGGTTCGTGCTCGTCGCGCTCGACAAGAGCGAAGCGACCGCGGCGATGCGTTCGTTCCTGGTCACGGCGGTCGTCACGCTCGTCGTCATCATCGCGCTGGCGGCGCTGATCATCGGCGCGGTCACCGCGACCGCGTTCCGCCGCCTGTCGCAGGTGCGCGACGCGATGGCCGCGATCGGTTCCGGTGACGGCGACCTGACGCAGCGCCTGCCCGACGAAGGCCGCGACGAAGTGGCGGACATCGCCCGCTCGTTCAACAGCTTCGTGAACAAGCTGCAGCAGGTGATGCAGCAGATCCGCGACGCGAGCGAATCGGTGCGCACGGCGGCCAACGAGATCGCGGCCGGCAACCAGGACTTGTCGTCGCGCACCGAGGCTGCGGCCGCGAGCCTCGAGGAAACGGCCGCGTCGATGGAGGAAATCACTGCGACCGTCGGCCAGTCGGCCGCGGCGGCGGGCCAGGCCGACGAACGGGCGGCTGCCGCGTCGAAGATCGCGTCGCACGGCGGCGTGGTCGTGTCGGACGTGGTTTCGACGATGGAGAAGATCGAGGAAGCGTCGGGCCGGATCGGCGACATCATCGGCGTGATCGACGGCATCGCGTTCCAGACCAACATCCTCGCGCTGAACGCGGCCGTCGAGGCGGCGCGCGCGGGCGAGCAGGGCCGCGGCTTCGCGGTGGTCGCGCAGGAAGTGCGCAGCCTCGCGCAGCGCAGCGCGCAGGCCGCGCGCGAGGTGAAGGTGCTGGTCGAATCGACGGTTGCGAGCGTCGAGGCCGGGTCCGGGCAGGTGCGCCAGGCCGGCGAGACGATGAGCGAGATCGTCACCAACGTCGCGAACGTGACGACGATCATCTCCGAGATCACCCACGCGGCGAACGAGCAGACCCGCGGGATTCAGGAAGTCAACCGCGCGGTCACGCAGCTCGACGAGATGGTGCAGCAGAACGCGGCGCTGGTCGAACAGTCGACGGCCGCGGCATCGGCGCTGCAGACGCAGGCGCACCAGCTCGCGGCGACGGTCGGTCAGTTCAAGGTCGCCTGACGCGGCGGCGGGGGCCGAGCCGTCGAAATCTTGCGGCATCGGTTGTCGTGCGGGGCCGTATGCGGCCAGCCCCGCGAATGAACTTTCAAGATCAGGGGAACGTGCGTTGCCGGCCGCATTGCGGCGTCGCGCGTCGCTTGTTTGGCTCGGCCAAACGGCGTTCCTTGCTTCTTGCACGCGCCCTGAAGGAAGTCCCCTTGGGGGACGACCGGCAACGCGCGTTCGCAAGCCCGCTACTAGCGTGAACGGGCCTGGCCGCGGTGGTCCGGTTTCGACGGCGTGGCCGGTGTGTGCTTGCCGCGCTCGCCGGACGGCTTTGCCGGATCGATCCGGGTGCCGCCGCCGATCGCGGGCGGATCGCTCGCGGGAAACGTTTCTTCCAGCCCTTCGTCGATGCGTTCTTCCGTCTTGTCTGGCGGCGGCTTGCGTTGCGACGCAAGCACGCGGGATGGGCCGGCGGCCGATGCGCGCGCAGCGCGGCTGCCGGTGGCGTGGACGGTCATGGTCGAACCTCCTTCGGTCGGGCGAGTGCGTATCGGCAAGCCGCGTTCCCGATGCGGATGAACGCGGCTCGCGATGAAGGCATCCACAGAAAGTCTACGTTACGCCGCGCGCACCTGCCGCGGCGATTGACGTTCGCCGTCGCGGGGCGGGCGCATGGATGCAGCGGGCGCTAGGCGCGCACGCGCGCGTCGCGTAGGATGTTCGTTAATTCAGCGCACGCTGCATTTGTACCGCGCGCGTTTCGCCGGTACGGCACGCGGTGTGCGGCGTTTGCCCTGTTTCGCGCAACCGACGGATACCCGCTCATGGTCATCGCTCGCCCGTTGCTGTCGTCCGGCGCACGCCGGTTCCTGTCTGGCGCGTCGGCGGTCGCGGCGCTCTCGGCGGCCGTGCCGCCCGCCGCGCATGCCCAGACACCGTCGCCGCTCGGCGAATGGCAGTATTCGGCGGGCGTGCCGCTGATGAAGCTGTTCGAACCGAACCCGCCGACCTGGCAGGTGAGCGTCGGCGCGGGGATGGCGTTCCTGCCGCGCTACGCGGGTTCCGATCGCTATCGCCTGCTCGGCGGCCCGAACGTCGACGTGCGCTACCGCGACCTGTTCTTCCTGTCGACCGGCGAGGGCCTCGGCGCGAACGTGCTGCGCGGCCCGAACTGGCGCGTCAGCCTGTCGGTGGGCTACGACCTCGGGCGCCGCTCGTCGGACGATGTCGGTCACCTGAACGGCTTCGACAACATCAACCCCGCGCCGGTGATGAAGCTGTCGGCCGACTACGTGATCTCGAAGGATTTCCCGCTCGTGCTGCGCGCGGACGTGCGGCGCAGCCTCGGCGGCTCGAACGGCTGGGTCGGCGACTTGTCCGCGTACATGCCGCTGCCCGGCAGCAACGAGCACTTCTTCTGGTTCGCCGGGCCGACCGTGTCGTTCGCCGACGCACGCTACCTGAACAGCTGGTTCGGTGTCAGCGACGGCGCGGCCGCACGTTCCGGGCTGCCGCGCTATTCGTCGGGCGCCGGGCTCAAGTCGGTCGGCGCGGGCGTGACGATGGTCTGGTTCGTGAACAAGCACTGGTTCCTGACGATGGACGGCGCGATCGAGCAGCTCGTCGGCCGCGCGGCGCACAGCCCCGTCACGCAACAGACGACGAACGGCGTGCTCGACCTGTCGGTCAATTACCAGTTCTGACGCGCGCGCGGCCGATTTCACATTTGCTATGATTCGCACCTGTACAAATGTACAGTGACCGATTTCCGTGACACCTGCCTCGCCAGCGCCCCCGGCGTTCTACTACCTCACCAATTTCGAGCGCGCGCTCGCCTGGCTCGGCGAGCGCTACGACGACGTGTTCGACGACGGCGAACGCGCGTTCCTGCATGCCTTTGCGCTGCTGCCGCAGGCGTCGCGCGCGCTGCTCGTGCGGATGCTGATGCGCAACGGGCCCGATTTCCGCGCCAGCAAGCTCGCGTACGACGAAATCGGCTGCCCGCTCGCGGCCGCCGCGCCGCTCGTCGCGTTGGGCTGGGTCGATCCGGCGCCGGCGCTGACGCTCGACGACGTGTTCGCGCTGTCCACCAAGGCCGAGCTGCTGCGGATGTTTCCGGCGCTCGCCGCGCAGGCGGGCGAGCGCAAGGCCGAATGGCTCGAGCGGCTGCGGCCCGCGCACGACGCCGCCGCGCAGGCGTTCGATGCGTGGCATCCGGCGGCCGACGACTGCGTGCTGCGCGTGACGGTCGGCGCGCTGTGCGACCGCCTGCGGCTGATGTTCTTCGGCAATCTCTATCAGGACTGGAGCGAGTTCGTGCTCGCCGATCTCGGCGTGTTCCAGTACGAAAACGTGCCGTTCGCGCCGTCGTCGCGCGCGTTCCAGCAGCGCGGCGACGTCGACGCGTATCTCGCGCTGCACGCGTGCCGCGACGCGCTCGACGCGTGGCCGGACGACACCGCGCTCGACCCGCTCGTCGACGCGATCGGCGCGGTCGCCTGCGGGCAGCCGTGGCTCGAGACGCGCCGCGCGAAGCTGCTGTTCGCGGTGGGCCAGGCCGGCGAGCGGCGCGGCGCGTGGCCGCTCGCGCTCGACGCGTATGCGCGCAGCGCGTGGCCCGGCAGCCGCCACCGGCGGATTCGCGTGCTCGAACGCTGCGGCCGCGACGACGACGCGCTCGCGCTCGCCCTCGATGCGCGCACCGCGTTCGAAAGCGACGAGGAGCGCCAGCGGGTCGAACGGATGCTGCCGCGCCTGCGGCGGCGCCTCGGCCGTGCGGCCGAACGCGCGGCCGCCGCGCCGGACGTGCCGCGCGACACGCTGGTGCTCGCGCGCCCGGACGCGTTCGTGAGCGTCGAGTACGCGGTGCGCGACCATCTCGCGCAACCGGACGCGCCGGTCCACTACGTCGAGAACACGCTGATCAACTCGCTGTTCGGGCTGCTGTGCTGGGAGCCCGTGTTCGCCGCCGTGCCGGGCGCGTTCTTCCATCCGTTCCAGCGCGGGCCGGCCGACCTGCATGCGCCCGATTTCGCCGCGCGTCGCGCGGACGCGTTCGCCGCGTGCTTCGCGCAGCTCGATTCCGGCGCCTACCAGGAGACGATCCGCCGCCACTTCGCGACGAAGGCGAGCCTGCAGTCGCCGTTCGTGTTCTGGGGCGTGCTGAGCGAGGCGCTGCTCGACGAAGCGCTCGCGTGCCTGCCGCCCGCGCATCTGCGGCTCTGGTTCGCGCGCCTGCTCGCCGACATCCGCAGCAACCGCTCGGGGTTCCCCGATCTGATCCGGTTCTGGCCGGACGCGCGGCGCTACGAAATGATCGAGGTGAAGGGGCCCGGCGATCGCCTGCAGGACAACCAGACGCGCTGGCTCGAATACTGCGTCGCGCACGGGATGCCCGTGCGCGTGGTGGACGTCGAATGGGCGGGCGATGCCGTCGCGCGTGCCGAGGCGGCGGGGCAATCCGCATGAGCTACGTCGTCGCGGTGCGGGCGATGTGCGAGTTCACCGCGCGGCGCGGCGACCTCGACCTGCGCTTCACGCCCGCGCCGACCGCGCTCGAAGGCATCGCCGGCCACGGCGCGGTGACGTCGCGCCGCGGCGCACGCTATGAAACCGAGATTGCGCTGACGGGCACATGGGGCACGCTGACCGTGCGCGGCCGCGCGGACGGCTACGACCCCGTGTCGAACCGCCTGGAGGAAATCAAGACCTACCGCGGCAGCCTCGATGCGATGCCGGCCAACCATCGCGCGCTGCACTGGGCGCAGGCGAAGGTGTACGCGCATCTGCTGTGCGCGACGCGCGGGCTTGCGGAGGTCGACGTCGCGCTCGTGTATTTCGACATCGTGCACGAGCGCGAGACCGTGCTGAGCGAGACGTTCGGCGCGGACGCGCTCGCGGCGTTCTTCGCGGAGCAGTGCGCGTGCTTCGTCGGCTGGGCCGAACGCGAAACCGCGCACCGGGCCGCGCGCGACGCGGCGCTGCGCGCGCTGCAGTTTCCGCATGCGCGGTTCCGCAGCGGGCAGCGCGAGCTGGCGGTCGCCGTCTATCGCGCCGCGCGCGACGAGCGCTGCCTGATGGCGCAGGCGCCGACCGGTATCGGCAAGACGCTCGGCACGGTGTTCCCGCTGCTGAAGGCGTGCGGCGAGGATCAGCTCGACCGGGTGTTTTTCCTGACCGCGAAGACGCCGGGCCGCGCGCTCGCGCTCGAGGCAGCCGCGACGCTCGGCGCGGGCACGCCGGCGCTGCCGCTGCGCGTGCTGGAGCTCGTCGCGCGCGACAAGGCGTGTGAGCATCCGGACAACGCGTGCCACGGCGAATCGTGTCCGCTCGCGCGCGGCTTCTACGATCGCCTCGCCGCCGCGCGGGATGCCGCGATCGGCCGCGGGCTGCTCGACCGCGACACGGTGCGCACGGCGGCGCTCGCGCACGACATCTGCCCGTACTACCTCGCGCAGGAGCTGGCGCGCTGGTCCGACATGGTGATCGGCGACTACAACTACTACTACGACAGCAGCGCGATGCTGCACACGCTCGCGCAGCAGAACCAGTGGCGCATCGGCGTGCTCGTCGACGAGGCGCACAACCTGCTCGACCGCGCGCGCAAGATGTACAGCGCATCGCTCGATCCGTTCGCGTTCGCGGCCGCGCGCGAGGCGGCGCCGGCCGCGCTGCGCAAGCCGTTCGAGCGGCTCGGCCGCGCGTGGGGCGCGCTGAATCGCGCGCAGGAGACGCGCTATGCCGCGTATCCGGATCTCCCCGGTTCGCTCGTGTCGGCCGTGCAGAACCTGGTCGCGGCGATCGGCGAGCATCTCGCCGACGCGCCGCGCGCGAACGGCGACGCGCTGCTGCGCTTCCATTTCGACGCGATCCAGTTCGGCGCGCTCGCGGATGCGTTCGACGAGGCGTCGATCTTCGACGCGACGCTGCACGGCGAGCCGACGCCGCGCCAGCCGGGGCTCGACGGCGTTGCGCCGGCCGGCCGGCGGCGCCGCGTGCAATCGACACTGTGCGTGCGCAACGTGGTGCCGGCCGGTTTTCTCGCGCCGCGCTACTCGGCCGCCCGCGCGACCGTGCTGTTCTCCGGCACGCTGCGCCCGTTCCACTTTTATCGCGACACGCTCGGCTTGCCGACGGACACCGGCTGGCTCGACGTCGACGGGCCGTTCCGCGCCGAGCAACTGACCGTGCGCGTCGCGAGCCATGTGTCGACGCGCTGGCGCGACCGGGACCGCTCGCTCGCGCCGATCGTCGACCTGATCGCCGGGCAGTACGCGGCGCGTCCGGGCAACTACCTGAGTTTCCTGAGCAGTTTCGATTACCTGCAGCGCGTCGTCGCGCTGATGCAGGAGCGCCATCCGGACGTGCCCGTGTGGGCGCAGGCGCCCGGCATGGCCGAGGCCGAGCGGGACGCGTTCCTCGCGCGCTTCGACGCGGGCGGGCGCGGCGTCGGCTTCGCGGTACTGGGCGGCGCGTTTTCGGAAGGCGTGGATCTGGCGGGCGAGCGGCTGATCGGCGCGTTCATCGCGACGCTCGGGCTGCCGCAGGTCAACGACGTCAACGAGCAGATGCGCCGCGCGATGGACGCCCGCTTCGGCAACGGCTACGACTACACCTACCTGTATCCGGGGCTGCAGAAGGTCGTGCAGGCGGCAGGGCGCGTGATACGCACCGAGCACGACGAGGGGGTGGTGCACCTGATCGACGACCGCTACCGGCGGCGCGAGGTGCGCGACCTGCTGCCGCGCTGGTGGCGGATCGGCTGAGCGGCTGAGCGGCTGAGCGGCGCTCAGAGCACGTTCAGCATCGCGAGCGCGGTTTCCTGCAGCGACGGCAGCACGCGGCGCACGGCCGCTTCGGTGGTTTCCGCGCCGATCGGCATGTTGGTGCTGAGCGCGGCGACGACTTCGCCGTGACGGTTCTTCAGCGGCACCGCGATGCCGCGCACGCCCACCTGCAATTGCTGCTCGATCACCGCGAAGCCGTCGTCGCGGGCGTGGTCGATCTGTTCGAGCAGGCGGGCCTTGTTGGTGATCGTATGCGGCGTGAACGGCGCAAGTTCGGCCCGGTCGAGCCACGCGCGCATCGCGTCGCGGTCGGGCTGGTGCGCGAGCAGCACGACGCCCGGCGACGTCAGCGGTGCCGGCACGCGCGCGCCGAGCACGAAGCCCGTCGTCATCACGCGCGACACGCCGTTGCGCGCGATGAACACCAGTTCCCATTCGTCGAGCACGCTCACGTAGGCGGATTCGTTGAGCGTCGCGCTGAGCTGCTGCAGATACGGCTGCACGGTGCGCGGCAGGCGCGCGGAATCGAAATACGACCAGCCGACCCGCAGCACGCGTGGCGTGAGGCCGTACAGCTTGCCGTCGGTGTAGACGTAGCCGAGCGATTCGAGCGTCAGCAGATAGCGCCGCGCGGCGGTGCGCGTGAGGCCGGTGCGGGCGGCGGCCTGGGTCGGCGTCATGCGCGCGTGCTGGCTGTCGAACGCCTCGAGGATCATCAGGCCTTTTTCCAGGCCGGCGATCCAGTCGCGCTTGTCGAGTTCGGCCTTTTTCATGGGGCGGAAACGTGGGGTGGGGCGGTGAGCGCGCGGGTGTGGGCGATTATCGCGCAAATGGGAGGGCGTGCGGGTCGGTCAGGATATGCGGCAGCAATTGCCCGGCCGCGCGCGGGACGCGGCCGGGAAGCGAGACGGAAGGTATGACGTGCGGGGCTTCCGGAGCGGCGTTACTCGCTGCTCGTCCACTCCACGTTCGCGCCGACCGAGCGCAGGTTCTCGACGAAATGCGGGTGCGCGCGGCGGATCGGCAGTGCGTTCATGATTTCCGAGCGGCCTTCGATGCTCGCGGCCACCATCAGCAGCGCGATCGCGACGCGGATGATGTACGGGCTCTCGACGCGCGCGGGCGTGAGCTTCAGCCCGCCGAACGTGATCAGCCGGTGCGGATCCGACAGCAGCACGTGCGCGCCGAACTTCGACAGTTCGCCCGACCAGCCGAGCGCGCCGTCGTAGACCTTGTTCCAGAACATCGCGCTGCCTTCGGCCTGCACGCCGAGCGCGATGAAGATCGGCAGCAGGTCGACCGGCAGGTACGGCCACGGCGCGGCTTCGATCTTGGTCAGGATGTTCTGCGTGAACGGCCTGCGCACGCGCAGCGGGCCGTCGCGTTCCGCGCGCGACCAGCCGTCGCGGTGCGTGACGTTGACGCCGAACTTCGCGAACGTGCGATCGATCAGCGGGAAATGCTCGGGCACGGAGTTGCGCACGGCGATGTCCCCGCCGGTGATCGCGCCGAGCGCGAGGAACGTCGCGATCTCGTGGAAATCCTCGGCGAAGCGGAACTCGCCGCCGCCGAGCTTGCACCCGCCGGTGACGCACAGCCGCGACGTGCCGATGCCTTCGATGCCGACGCCCAGCATCGCGAGGAATTGCGAGAACTCCTGCACGTGCGGCTCGGACGCCGCGTTCATCAGCGTCGACGTGCCCGCCGCCGCGGTCGCGCACAGCGCGAAGTTCTCGGTGGTGGTGACCGACGCGTAGTCGAGCCAGTGATCGTTGGCTTTCAGCGGGCCGTCCGCGCGGACGATCAGCGAGTCGGGCGTACGCTCGATGTGCGCGCCGAAGCGCTCGAACACCTCGACGTGCGGATCGATTTCGCGCACGCCGAGCGTGCAGCCCTTCACGTCGTTCTCGAGGCGCGCGACGCCGAAGCGCGCGAGCAGCGGCGGAATCAGCATGATCGACGAGCGCATCGCCTCGGGCAGCCGGTGCACGGCCGGGTCGAACGTCGTGTTGCGGTGATGGAGCTCGAGGATGCCGGTGGTGAAATCGATCGACACGTCGCTGCCGAGCGTGCGGAAGATGTCGAGGATCTTGCGCACGTCGGTGATGTCGGGCACGCCGACGAGCCGCAGCGGCTGGTCGGTGAGCAGGGTGGCGCACAGGATCGGCAGGACGGCGTTCTTGTTCGCGGACGGCTGGATGTTGCCGCGCAGCGGCGTGCCGCCGTGAACGATGAGATTCGACATGGTATTGGGGGTAGATCGGTGACTGACGTAGGCCCATATGATGCCATTGGTCGGACGTGCCCGTGGAGACTGCGTGCTGGAAACAGGGAGGTCGCAGCCCGGATTGACAGTGTTTGACGTCGTGTCGCGCACACGGCGGCGTGGCCGGCCGCGCGACGGCAGGCCACGCGCGGGCGGATCACGCGGGCAGATCAGTTTGCCGTCCGCATCCGCGCGGCAACGACCAGCGAAATCAGGCAACCGGCCGCGAGGTAGCCCGCGACGAGGTGCCACGAACCGCCGGCGAAGCTGGTGAGGGCGACCGCGATGAACGGCGTGAAGCCGCCGCCGACCACGCTCGCGAACTGGTAGCCGACGCCTGCGCCGCTGTAGCGGTATTCCGCGCCGAACAGCTCGGTGAAGAGCGGCTGCTGGACGCTCACGACCATATCGTGCGCGACGTTCGCGAGCAGCACCGAGAAGATCACGATCCACGCGATCGACCGCGCCTCGAGCGCGACGAAGAACGGCACCGCGGACGCGAGGCCGATCAGCGCGCCGATCAGGTAGATGCGGCGCAGGCCGAAACGGTCGGCGAGCCATGCAAAGCAGGGGATCGTCACGCAGCTCACCGCGCCGACCAGCAGGCCGATGTTCAGGAACAGGTCGCGCGACATGCCGAGGTTGGTGGTCGAATAGCTGAGCGCGAACGCGGTGACGATATACATCGTGAACAGCTCGGCAAGGCGCAGCGCGATGATCAGCAGGAACGCCTTCGGGTGGCGCGTCAGCGCTTCCAGCACCGGCATGCGCACCTTGCGGTTCGCGTGCTCGACCTTCTCGACGAACTCCTGCGACTCGTCCATGCTGCGGCGCACCCACAGGCCGATCAGCACCAGCACGATGCTGAACACGAACGGCAGGCGCCACGCCCATGCCTTGAACGCCGCATCGCCGAACGTGTGGCCGAGAATCGACACGATGCCCGTCGCGAGCACGAGGCCGACGCCGTAGCCGACCTGCACGCCGCTGCTGTAGAACGCCTTCCTCTTGCGCGGCGCGCTCTCGACGGCCATCAGCGCCGCGCCGCCCCATTCGCCGCCGACCGCGAAGCCCTGCAGCGCACGCATCGCGACGAGCAGCACCGGCGCCCACCAGCCGATCGTCGCGAAGGTCGGCAGCAGGCCGATCGCGACGGTCGACAGCCCCATCAGCATCACCGTCAGCACGAGCATCCGCTTGCGGCCGAGCCGGTCGCCGTAATGGCCGAACACGACACCGCCGAGCGGGCGGAACAGAAAGCCGACGCCGAATGTCGCGAACGCCGCGAGCGTGCCCATCGTCGGGCTGACCTTCGGGAAGAACTCGGAATTGAACACGAGCGCGGCGACGATCCCGTACAGCAGGAAGTCGTACCAGTCGACGACGGCGCCGACGAAGCTGCCGAGCGCCGCCTTGCGGGCCTGGCTGCGCGCCCGCGCGGTGCCTGCGGTGTCGAGGGTGTCAAAGGCTGGGGTCATGGTGATGTCTCCTGGCACGGCGCATCATGGAATCGTGGCGGCGCCGCGTCCGATGCTGCATTGAAGGCGATGGGTGACCGGAGCATAGGGCCGGCGTGGCGGCGCGGCAATCGGCCGAACGGCCAAATTGCGCGATTATCGTTCAAATGCGTGCGTTTATCGAACGCTTTCCGGGTTTGCACTGAGCGGAACGAAACACTTGGCCGTTCGGCCGAGGTGTGCCGGCATGAACGATCTGGTTAAAATCGGCACCATTGAACACATTGGCGGCACGGGCCGAAGGTCCGGTGCCGCGCAGGCCGGGCAGCACTGCGCCCGGCGCATCGTCAACGACCGCTTGCCCCCGGAGACTGGAATGCTCGGCACTCATCCCCCCTTGTCCAGCGATACGCCGCCCGTCGACGATCCGGCCGCCAATCCGCTCGGGATGGCCGGCCTGGAATTCGTCGAGTTCGCGGCGCCCGTGCCGCAGGCGCTCGCGCAACGCTTCGAGCAGCTCGGCTTCAAGGCGATCGCCCGGCACGTGAGCAAGGCCGTCACGCTGTATCGGCAGGGCCAGATGCATTTCCTGATCAACGCCGAGCCCGATTCGTTCGCCGCGCGCTATGCGCAGGAGTACGGGATGGGGGTGTGCGCGATCGGCCTGCGCGTGGCCAATGCGCGGCGCGCGTTCGAGCGGGCGATCACGCTCGGCGCGTGGGCGTTCGAGGGCGAGCGGGTCGGCGTCGGCGAGCTGAAGATCCCGGCGATCCAGGGCATCGGCGATTCGCACCTGTACTTCGTCGACCGCTGGCGCGGGCGGGACGGCCAGCGCGGCGGCGTCGGCGACATCTCGATCTTCGACATCGACTTCCGGCCGATCGACGTCGCCACTGCGCACACCGATCTCGACTTCGCGGGCACCGGGCTGCAGCAGGTCGACCATTTCACGCAGACGGTCGGCGCGGGGCGCATGCAGGAATGGCTGGACTTCTACCACGACCTGCTGCATTTCCGCGAAATCCACGAGATCGACGCGCACTGGCACGTGTCGGAGGAATCGCGCGTGATGGTGTCGCCGTGCGGCGCGCTGCGGATTCCCGTCTACGAGGAGGGCACGCGCCGCACCGAGCTGATGCACGCGTACCTGCCGGACCATCCGGGCGAGGGCGTGCAGCACGTCGCGCTTGCGACGGACGACATCCTGTCGTGCGTTGACCGGCTGCGCGCGAACGGCGTCGAGTTCATCGAGCCGCCCGCGCGCTACTACGACGCGGTCGATGCGCGGCTGCCGGGGCACGGCGTCGATCTCGGCGCGCTGCGCAGCCGGGCGGTGCTGATCGACGGCGAGATCGGCGACGACGGCGTGCCGAAGCTGTTCTTCCAGACCTTCGTCAAGCGCCGGCCGGGCGAGATCTTCTTCGAGATCGTCCAGCGCCGGGGGCATCACGGGTTCGGGGAAGGGAACCTGGCGGCGCTCGCGCAGGCGCGTGACATCGGCTGAGCGGGCACGCGGCTCAGCGCGCGGCCGGCAGCCGGTTCGCGGCGATCTCCGGCAGGCGTCGACGCTCAAGGCATGGCTCGCGACGATCCTGTCCGACTACGCGCCGAACATCCTGCCGATCGACGTCGACGTCGACGTCGACGTCGACATCGACAGCGACAGCGACAGCGACAGCGACAGCGACAGCGACAGCGACAGCGACAGCGACAGCGACAGCGACAGCGACAGCGACAGCGACAGCGACAGCGACAGCGACAGCGACAGCGACAGCGACATCGACAGCGACATCGACAGCGGCCAGCGGTGGGGCCACCTGCGCGTCCCGCATCCGGAGCATGCGCTCGACAAGCTGATCGCCGCAACGGCGCTCATCGACGACCTGACGGTCGTGACCCGCAACGTCGACGATTTCGCGAAGACAGGGGTCCGGCTGGCGAATCCGTTCGATTAGCGTCGCGCGAAGCGCCGACCAGCGGCGCCGATCGGCACGACGAGCGCAAAGCCACGCGCGACGCGTTACGTCAGGCGGCCGTCAACACGCTGCCGGCGTGCTGCCGCATACGGTATTCACGAGCGTCACGATATTGCCGCTCGTGAACGGCGACGCGCCTTGCTGCTTCACCGTCGTGTCCGTATAACCCCAGCTCGTCACGCCCACCACGACGTTGTGCGACGCTGCGTTGCCGAAACCCGTGCCGCTGAGTGCCGGCGGCATGCCGAGGTTGACGAGCCATGGGCCGCCGCTCGAACCCCCGGTCATCAGCGAACCGATGATCGTGTTGTTCGAGTTGCTGGCGGATACGAAACCTTGCGATTCGTTGCGCTCCATGTAGACGCCGCTATCCAGCGCCACCGGGTAGCCGAGCTGGTCGATCAGCGCGAACCCCGACGGGTTGTAGCTATAGCCGTTCCATCCATAGCCATACCATCCGGCGCTGTTGCCCGCATACGATCCGCCTTGCGGCGACAGCACGATCACGGCGATGTCGTCCTGGCAGATGACGCCGGCGACGGCGCATGGATCGGAGCCGTCGTAGTAGGACGTCATGACGGTGGCGGACGCGCCGTACCATGTGCCATAGGGCGCGCTTCCGTTGCTATAGGCGGGAACGAATACCCAGTTCGAGTAGAACTGCCGCTGGCCGAAATTCGCGACGCAGTGCGCGGCCGTGACGACTACCCCTGGTTTGATCAGCGACGCAGAGCACAGATAAGTCGCCGAGCCGATGTTGAAGAACAGCTTGCCGGCTGCGCGGAACGGATAGTAATACTGCGTATTGTTGCCGTATGCATTCACCTGGCTGGTGGTATAGGGCTGATTCGACGTTCCGAATTCCTGCGGCTGGACACCGGTCTGGCTCAAATCGATGGGCGCGACGAGTTGCACGGGCCTTTGCCTGCCGTCCCCGGCGCCGCCTTGCGCAAAGCCCGGCACGCCGAGCGCCGGCCGGGCGTTGTACATCAGCGAATCCAGCATCGAAGCCGGCGCAGTGATCGGCCTTGGCAACGGCATCGGTTTGGCGTTCTTGAAATCGATCGCGGCAACTTGCAGGGCACGCTCGGGTAACGTGATCTGCGTGACGGCCCCGTGCGTCCTGATTTGCTGGGCCAGCGCGCCGGTTGCGAGCAGCGAACCCAACGCGGCGACAGCGATTTTATTGATCAACTTGCTCATTTGAATCTCCTTTTCAAACTTATGAATTTCTGAGATTCGAAATATTTATCGAACATTAGGCGCCCCTCAGCTGGCATGAAAATATGCCGGGCGAATTAAATGCATTGCGAGGACATGGCTTGGAAACGCTTCCAATGACTCTCTTTGTTGTTGCCGATTAATCGAGCCGGTGGGCAGGCAGGTGCCTTGTTTTAATTGATTATTTAATGATCTTCATTGGCCGTGAGGGCTTGATCGCAGATTTGTATTTATCTGATTCGCCTTCAATGCAATTGCAAAAACAATGAATGAAAATCTATATCCTGAAAATGAATTTGTTAATATAATATTATTTAATAAGAGTTATTATTTTTGGTAATTTATGTGCGGCTGGTTTGTTCGCGTAATAACGCCGGAAAAATTAATCGAATTCCGTCTCGCATCGTTTCAAATGCACGCCGCAAGATTCAATCGACGGAATCGGTTCGAAAGCCGCATCGGCGCCCAACCCCGCCGCCTCTCGTCCCAACAGACGATGTGACGCGCCCCCGGCTGGCCTGAATCCTTTCACGAACAACGGATTCTGAACCTGGAGGAGGCCGACATGATCGAGGTCCGTGCGCTCGGCTACGTCGTTGTCGAGGCGACGCGCGTCGATGCGTGGTGCCGCTACGCGCAAGACATGCTGGGCATGCAGGCGCTCGATACGCCCGACGGCGCGCTGTACCTGAAGATGGACGAGCGTGATTTCCGCTACCTGATCGTTCCCGGCAACGCGGGCTGCTATCACGCATCGGGCTGGGAGCCGGCCGACGCCGCCGCGTTCGACGCGGCCTGCGCGGCGCTGCAGCGCGCGGCCGTCGAGCCGATCCGGGCGACCCGCGACGAAGCCGCACTGCGCCGCGTGCGGGCGATGGTGTGGCGCGAGGATCCGTCCGGCAGCCGCCGCGAGCTGTACTGGCGCGCGCGCTGCGACTTCCGCCGCTTCGTGTCGCCGCTCGGCGTGCCGCGCTTCGTCACCGGCAGCATGGGCCTCGGCCACGCGGTGCTGCCCGCGCCGCAGTTCGGCGCGACCGACGCGATCGTGCGCGACGTGCTCGGCTTCGAGCTGTCCGACATCTACCGCGTCTACCGCGTGAAATTCACGCCCGATCCGGCGGAACCGGAGAAGCGCATCCACTTCATGCACTGCCGCAACGCGCGCCACCACAGCATCGCACTGTTCGAGACGGCCGCGCCGTCGGACGTGATGGCCGAAGTCGATTCGATGGACGAGGTCGGCGGCGCGCTCGACCGCGCCGCCGCGCACGACGTGAAGCTGCCCACGACGCCGGCCGGCACTGCAACGACCAGATGATCTCGTCGGACGTGCGGCCGTCGAGCGTCGCGCGCAAGGCGTTCGAGATGCGGATCCGGGACGGCGAGGGCGCCGCCGGCGCTGCATCACGTGTTCGAGCGGTAAGGGTCGAATCGACCCGTGAGGGCGCCGCCACCGGCACCGGGAGGGCGGTGGCGCAAGCGCCCCGGCCCTTTTGTCGGGGCGCCGGCGGCTGCCTGCGCCACCCCGTCGCATCGAATCAGCTTGACGGAATGCCCGGCGAAGGGTAGTGTCCGTGACCGAAGTCTTCAAGATGCTCGATTGCTCATCATTGGCCGCTGCGTGCGGCAGTCGTTGGTCTCTCCCTCTTTGACTCTTTGTTCGTGCCCGGACAGGGCGCGAGTTTGATTATTTGTTTTAAGGAAATATTTCATGGATACCGGTACCGTCAAGTGGTTCAACGAAACCAAGGGTTTCGGCTTCATCTCCCCGGATAACGGCGGCGACGACCTGTTCGCACACTTCTCGGAAATCCGCGGCACGGGCTTCAAGACCCTGGCCGAAGGCCAGAAGGTCAGCTACGAAGTGAAGCGCGGCCCGAAGGGCCTGCAAGCGTCGAACATCACGCCGCAGTAAGTCGTACCGCGCCGGCCTCCCGAACGGGGCCGGCGCCGCGCAGATGCCGCCTCGCGGCGCCTGCCGCATCCTGGCGATTGCAGTCGGCATACGGCGGCAATCGCCTCCCGATCGAGCGTCCAGTGCTCATGGGCGCACCCGTAGCCCGTATCGCCGGCGAATGACGCGGCGCATCGCGAGATCCGCGACGCACCCATCGCCAGGCGCTCCACCCATCGCGCGCCCGCATGACGCGCAACGAGGCATCTCGGCGAAAGCGCCGGGCGTCTCGCATCGAAACAATCGCAGCAACCCGAGCGGCCCGAGGCCATGCCGATACCGGCGCGGCCTTGATTTTGGCGGCACCGTCGGCACCGCCTTTCCGATCGCACCACGCAGCGACGCGCCGGGCTCCGATCGCGAGCCGGCTCGAGCGCGCGCTTGCACGGGCGCATGCGCCCGGCGACCGTTGCAGCTGCGATCTCAATCACCTTGTCTGGAGGAATTGGTTTGGCAAAAGAAGAACTGCTGGAATTGGACGGAATCGTCGACGAAGTGCTGCCGGACAGCAAATATCGCGTCACGCTGGAAAACGGTGCTGTGGTGGGCGCGTATGCGTCGGGCCGCATGCGCAAGAACCATATCCGCATCCTCGCGGGTGACCGCGTCACGCTGGAGCTGTCGGTGTACGACCTGACGAAGGGTCGCATCAACTACCGGCACAAGGACGAACGCGCGCCGGCCCGCAGCGGCCCGCCGCGCCGCTGATCGACGCGGCATGACGAAGGCGGGGAGCGGTCCCCGCCGGATTCGCACGACGCGGCGGCGTGGCCCGCCGCGGCGTCATAGTGAGATCAGCGGCCCGGGGCCGTCACGCGGATTCGGGAAACCGCTTTCCGAACGCTCACACCGCCACCCCCTGCGCCCGCGCCATCGTCGGTGCCGCATCCTCGATCATGTCTTCCTGCCCGCCGACGAGCCGCTGTCCGCCCAGTTCGACGAGAGTGTCGCGCGCCGGCACCTTGTACTTCGCCTCCGCGCGCTTCGCGAACAGCAGGAACGACGAGTACGTGCCGGCATAGCCGAGCGTCAGCGCGTCGCGGTCGATGCGGATCGGCGCGTCCATGATCGGCACGACCAGATCCTCGGCGACGTCTGAAATCGCGAACACGTCGACACCGGTCTCGATCCTTGAATGCGAACGGGTAGTGCGCGCGCAGCCCGCGCCGTCGCGCGCTTACATCCGCGTGCCCGCGTGCTGCCGGCCGCTCGGGTCGCCGCCGCGATCGGGCGGCGTATTGTTCTGATCGATTTTCGCGAGCACGACACCGCTGGTGGAAGGCAGGGCGCCGGGCAGTTGCGCCGCCGTTTGCGGCACGTCAGTGAGCGATGGTGCGGAGGACGGGGAGCCGGACGTCAAAGCGCCCGGTTGAGCGAACGCCGAAAGAGAAACGGCCGCCAGGGCGGCGGCGATCGCGTGCGTGTTCATGGCAACTCCTTGCGCGACAAAACCGCGAAACAACTCCATCAGTCTAGGTCGCGAAACTTAACGCCGCGTGACGACGCGGCGTCGTGCGCATGACAGCATGCTGCGGCTTCTTTCAGGCGTGCGTGCGCACGCCCGAACGCTTACGCCGCCGGCTGCGCCACCAGCGCGCAGAACTTCTCCAGATCGACGTTGCCGCCGCTGATGATCACGCCGACGCGCTTGCCCGCGAGCTGCTCCTTCATCTGCCGCGCGGCGGCCAGGCCGAGGCAGCCGGTCGGCTCGACGATAATCTTCATACGCAATGCGAAGAAACGCATGCAGTCGATCAGTTGCGCGTCGCTGGCCGTCAGGATGTCGTCGACGTCGCGACGGATGATCGGAAACGTCAGGTTGCCGAGGTGCTGGGTCTGCGCGCCGTCCGCGATGGTCTTCGGCGTATCGATGTGCACGATCTTGCCGGAACGGAACGACTGCTGCGCGTCGTTGCCGGCCTCGGGCTCCACGCCGTACAGCCGCGTGGCCGGCGACAGCTCGCGCGTCGCCAGCGCCGAACCGGACAGCAGGCCACCGCCGCCGAGCGGCATGAACAGCGCGTCGAGCGGCCCGACCTCCGCATACAGCTCGGCTGCCGCGGTGCCCTGGCCCGCGATCACGTCCGGGTGATCGTACGGCGGGACCAGCGTGAGCCCGTGACGTTCGGCGAGATCGCGGCCGATCTGCTCGCGATCTTCCGTATAGCGGTCGTACATCACGACGTTGCCGCCGTAGCCGCGCGTTGCCTCGACCTTCGCGGCCGGCGCGTCGCTCGGCATCACGATCGTCGCGGGCATCCCGAGCAGCCGCGCCGACAGCGCGATCGCCTGCGCATGGTTGCCGGACGAGAACGCGACCACGCCGTTGCGGCGCTGCTCGTCGGTGAAGCGGGACAGCGCGTTGAACGCGCCGCGGAACTTGAATGCCCCCATGCGCTGCAGGTTCTCGCACTTGAAGAACACCTGCGCGCCGAGTTCCTCGTTGATCGTCCGCGACGTCATCACCGGCGTACGGTGCGCATGGCCTTCGAGGCGGGCCGCGGCGGCGGCGACATCGGCGTAGGTGGGGAGAGGCAACTGATTCATCGAACACTCGCTCTAGGGAATCGATCAGGAAGGGCGGCCTGCGCAGCGCAGGCCGCCAGCGGTTTCGCGTGCATGGCGCATGTCACGCACGTCTTGCACGCATCGGGGCAGGCGGCCCGCCCCGACAGGTTCTGCGGCGCCGCGTGGCGCGGCGGACGGTAACGTCACCATGGCCACGGCACGCGCGTGCCGATGCCGGCCTGGTCGGCCCGCTCGACCAGCATCCGCGCGACGGCGAGATCCTGCAGCGCGAGGCCGGTCATGTCGAAGACGGTGATGTCGTGCGGCTCGCGCTCGACGGCATCGGGCGCGGCGAGCACGTCGCCGAGTTCGACGCAGTCGACGCCGGGCGCCCATTGCGCTTCGCCGATCAGGCGCGCCTGGATGCGATCGTCGACGAACAGCCGGACGCGTTCGAGCAGCCCGTCGGGCAACTCCCGCTTGCCGGCCGTATCGGCGCCGACGCAATTGACGTGCGTGCCGGGCTGCACCGCGTCCGGGCCGAACAGCGGGCCGCCGCCCGGCGTCGCAGTGATCACGACATCGCTGGCCGCCACCGTGTCGTCCGCGTTCGTCGCGTGCGACACCGTGCAACGGTCGCGGAACAGCGCCTCGAAACGGGCATCGGCAGCGCCGCTCGCGGTGAGGTAGCGCACGGTCTCGATTGCGGGGAGCATGCGCAGCGCGAACGTCACCTGGATGCGCGCCTGCACGCCGGTGCCGAATACGCACAGGCTGCGGCTGTCGGGGCGCGCCAGCGCGCGCAGCCCGAGGCCGCCGGCCGCGCCGGTGCGCATCGTCGTGATCGCATTGCCGTCGATCACGCAGCGCGGGCGGCCGGTGGCCGGGTCGATCAGCATCACGGTCGCCTGGTGCGGCTCGCCGCCCACGGCCCGGTTCGACGGCCAGAAGCCCGCCGCCTTGAACCCCAGCAGCGCTTCGGACGGCACGTCACCGGCCTTGATGCCGAACACGCCGCCGGTCGCGAGCCGCTCGCGGATCACCGGGAACACGCGGCCGTCGCGCAGCCGGTGCAATTCGAATGCGTGCGCGACGGCCGCGAGCACGTCGTCGGCGACGAGCAGGCGCTCGACGTCGTCCTTGTCGAGCAGCAGCAGGCGGGCGTCACTTCGCATCGTTGTACACCGTCGCGCGCGACACGCCGAGATGCTGCGCGACGATCTCCATCGAGCGCCGCACTTCCAGATAGCCGTCCGCCTTCAGCGCCTGCATCAGCTCGCGGCGCTGCTCGGTCTTCAGCGATTGCGGCGTGGTCGCGAGGTTCATCGCGAACGCGTCGATGCGCTCGCGGATCGCGTCCGCGTTGGCCGGGTCCAGCGTTTCGCGCGCCGGCGCGCCGTCGGTGGCGCAGAACTGGCTCAGCATGCCCTGGATCCCGCGCAGCAGCGTGACGTCGGCGTTCAGGCACAGCGCGGCGATGTAGCGGCCGCTGGAATCCTTGATGCCGATCGACGTGCTTTTCGCGGTGCGGCCGTCGGCGAGCCGGTTCGGGTAGTTCGCGAGCACCTGCGGATAGTCGTCGTCGGCGATGCGCGCGAGGCCGAGTTCGGTGGCCGGATCGCCGACCGCGCGGCCGGACAGGTTGTTGTGGATCGCAAGGATCGCGTGCTCGGGCGTGCGCAGGTCGTGCACCACGACTTCGGTGAACGGCGCGAACATCTCGCCGAGCCCCTGCGCGATCTGCTGCACCTGTTCGAGCAGCGATGCCTGCTCCGATTTGACGTTGGGCTTGGCCATGGTCGAAGGGGGGCCGGGGTGGGCGTCAGAGTGCCGCGTCCGGCCGTGTGATGTCGGCCAGCAGCGGCTGCGCGATGCGCACGTAGTCGGCGGCGTCGAGGACGACCGAGCGGTCGAGGCGGCCCGCGTTGAACGCGATTTCAGCGTTGGATTCGATCAGCATCGGATCGACGACGAGCGTCACGCGATCGTCGAACACGAACGGCGGCACGGCGCCCATCACGCAGTTCGTGATCTCGGCGGCCAGTTCGGGCGGCGCCAGCGTGGCCTTCCTGCGGCCGACGACGTCGCTGATCTTGCGGAAATCCACCTTGCGGTCGCCGGGGATCACGGCGAGCACCGTGGCGTCGCCGCCGTCCTTGAACGTGCAGAGCATCGCCTTCGCGCCCTGGCCGGGGGCCGTGCCGCGCAGCGCGGCGATCGCGTCGGATTTCCCCTCCGCGGGATGTTCCAGCACGCGAAACCGCGCGCCGGACGTGTTCAGCAACGTGCAAAGCCGCTCGAAAACCGGGTAGTCGCTCATGTCCGATGTGCCCATCGACTCGGGAAGATGCCCACGAGTATATATCGATGTTTTGTATAGTTCTAGACATTTCGTCTTTGATATGACGAAAGGCCGGCCGGAGGCGTGCGGCTGCTGTCGGGAGGGGTGTCGAAACGGCGGGCGCGAAACGGTTCGCGGTGAGCGTGAACGACGGCGGGATCGGTGCGGTCACGCTCTCGAACGGCCGCTCGGGGCGCGTTGATCGGCGGCACATTGGCTGCCGCGCTCGGCCCGCATGTTGCGGCGCTCGGTGCTGCGGCCGGCGCGGTATACGGTGCAGGATTGGTCGTGCTGGCTCGCGGCCACTGACGAATCCGGATCTTCAACAGTCCAACCGGGCGACGCCATGCAACCGTTCACACGATTGCGCCTTTACGACTGCATCGGATTGTCAGGAGGCGTCGTCCTTTGCTTCTTTGGGTTGCTCATGGCGTTCGGCAGGCTGGTCGACCATGAGTCGCTTCGAGCCGCGTCGGCGGAATTGCACTCGCCGCCTTGTTTTTCCGTGCAGCCCTGATCTACATCAAGAAACTGACGGGCCGACTGTCGAATACAGCGGACTCCCAACACTTGCCACGCGTCCTCGACCAGCGCGCCGAGCGCGCCCGGTCGCGAAGTTGTGTCCGCAACCTAATTCAGGGTTTGCCGCAGTAGCGAAAACGCGAATGTGCGGCCGATGCGGGCACGTTCGTTGCCTTCGGCCGTTTTGCGTCGGATTTCCCGACGCCGCGAAACCCTTGCCGGACGGCCATGTGCGCCGATCCCGCCCGCGCAGCGCCGAAACAGTGCCAGTAAGAATTACGCGCATGCAACGCGCGTGCCCGGCCGCTTTCGCAGCGCCGCCTTGCTGCAGCGCAACGCCAATGCGATTTCTGCGATGGTATGCTGACCTGCATGTAGTCGTACGTCAGGTTGCATGCATGGCGAAACACGCGTTCGCATATTCCAACGAGACATCCAGCCCTCTCGCCCGCATCACGGCTCCGGCACGCGCCCAGCTCGCGCGTCCCGTCCTGCGCGCCGTGAACGCTGCAACCTGCCTCCCGAATCGCTTCCCCATCTCGCGGGCCCGGCCCGCTTCCCCCATCCGTTGTCGATAATTCTGGAGACACTCTCATGCAGCGAAACACCATGGCCGAAGTCACACACGGCCCGACGATCGCACCGCCCGCATTCGTCAAGCATCGCGGGCTGATCGACTGGGTGGCGCGCATCGCCGAACTCACCGAGCCCGACCGCGTCGTCTGGTGCGACGGCTCGCAGGCCGAATACGACGGGCTGTGCCAGGCAATGGTCGACCAGGGGACGCTCAAGCGGCTCGATCCCGTGAAGCGTCCCAATTCGTATCTGGCGCAGTCCGATCCGTCGGACGTCGCGCGCGTCGAGGATCGCACGTTCATCTGCGCCGCGTCGCGCGACGACGTCGGCCCGACCAACAACTGGGTCGCGCCCGACGAAATGCGCGAGACGCTCGACGGCCTGTTCCGCGGCGCGATGCGCGGCCGCACGCTGTATGTCGTGCCGTTCTCGATGGGCCCGCTCGGCTCGCCCATCGCGCACGTCGGCGTCGAACTGTCGGACAGCCCGTACGTCGCGGTGAACATGCGGATCATGACGCGCATGGGCCGCGACGTGTACGACGTGCTCGGCGAGGACGGCGATTTCGTGCCGTGCGTGCACAGCGTCGGCCATCCGCTCGAAGCGGGCCAGCAGGACGTGCCGTGGCCGTGCAACCCGGTCAAGTACATCGTGCATTTTCCCGAGTCGCGCGAGATCTGGAGCTTCGGCTCCGGCTACGGCGGCAACGCGCTGCTCGGCAAGAAATGCTTCGCGCTGCGCATCGCGTCGACGATGGGCCGCGACCAGGGCTGGCTCGCCGAGCACATGCTGATCCTCGGCGTGACGTCGCCGGCCGGCAAGAAGTATCACGTCGCGGCGGCGTTCCCGTCCGCGTGCGGCAAGACCAACTTCGCGATGCTGATTCCGCCGAAGGGTTTCGACGGCTGGCAGGTCACGACGATCGGCGACGACATCGCGTGGCTGAAGCCCGGCCGCGACGGCCGGCTGTACGCGATCAACCCGGAGGCGGGCTTCTTCGGCGTCGCGCCCGGCACCGGTGAAAAGACCAATCCGAACGCGATCTCGACGCTGAAGGAAAACGTGATCTTCACGAACGTCGCGCTGACCGAGGACGGCGACGTGTGGTGGGAAGGGCTGACCGACACGCCGCCCGCAAAGCTCACCGACTGGCAGGGCAACCCGTGGACGCCGGAGATCGGCAAGGAAACCGGCCGCAAGGCCGCGCATCCGAACTCGCGCTTCACCGCGCCGGCCGCGCAATGCCCGTCGATCGACGCCGACTGGGAGAACCCGGCCGGCGTGCCGATCGACGCGTTCATCTTCGGCGGGCGCCGTTCGACCACCGTGCCGCTCGTCACCGAGGCGCGCGACTGGGTCGAAGGCGTGTACATGGCTGCGACGATGGGCTCGGAAACGACCGCCGCGGCGGTCGGCCAGCAGGGCATCGTGCGGCGCGACCCGTTCGCGATGCTGCCGTTCTGCGGCTACAACATGAGCGACTATTTCGGCCACTGGCTGAAGATGGGCGAGCAACTCGCCGCGAGCGGTGCGACGCCGCCGAAGATCTACTGCGTGAACTGGTTCCGCAAGGACGGCAACGGCAAGTTCGTGTGGCCGGGCTTCGGCGAGAACATGCGGGTGCTGAAGTGGATGCTCGACCGTCTCGAAGGGCAGGGCGGCGGCGCCGAGCATGCGTTCGGCGTGTCGCCGGCTTATGACGAGCTGCACTGGGACGGGCTCGCGTTCACGCGTGAGCAGTTCGATGCGGTCACGTCGATGGACGCCGCCGAATGGCGCGACGAGCTGAAGCTGCATGCGCAGTTGTTCGATACGCTGAAGCTGCGTCTGCCGGCCGCGCTGCTCGACACGATGAAGAAGATCGAGGAACGCGTCGGCGAGTAAGTTCATGTGCCGGAGCGCCGGCGCATCGCACACGACGTCCCGCGCTGGCCATGCAGGCCGCGCGGGACGTTTTTCATGCGCACGCCACGACGCGCACGACGCCGCTCACAGCGCGCGGCAATGCACGACGACTTCGTCGACCGCGGGCTGCACGTCGCCGCGCCGGTAGCGCAGCACCGCGACATCCGCCGGGTCCGGCTCGTACGACACGACGTTGCCGCGCCCCGTATTCGCGAGGTCTGGCGGCAGCGGATGTTCGTGGTCGACGCACGGCACCGGCTGCGGCTGGCCGGCCGCGCGGAAGAACGCCGCGAAGTAGTCGGCAAAGCTCAGGTTTTCGTCGCCGACCAGATAGGCCTTGCCCGACGCGACGCGACGCGCTGCATGGCGGGGCGTCATGCGGCGCGGGCCGAGCGCGGCGCGCTGCGGGATGCCGCCTAGCTGCGCCAACGCCATGACCTGAAGAAACGACGGCGAGCACGAGGCTCGCCGTCGTTTCGCTTGCGCACCAACTCAACCGATGTCGAGCGCGTTCGTCAGATCCCCCGGCGGCGTCTGGCCGCGCGCGGCGAATGCCTGGTTGCGCGACGCCACGCCGTCGAGCGGCACCAGCCCGTGCACGCGGCTGATGAAGCGCAGGATCGAGTTCGTGTCATACAGCGTGTGGTCGACGTAACCCTTCTTCGCGAACGGCGCGATCACCAGCGCCGGAATCCGCGAGCCGGGGCCCCAGCGGTCGCCGAGCGGCGGCGCGACCGGATCCCACCAGCCGCCGTTCTCGTCGTGCGTCATGATGATCACCGTGTTCGCCCACTGCGGCCCGCGCTGGATATGCTCGATCACGGTCGCGATGTGGCGGTCGCCCGACGCGATGTCCGCGTAGCCCGCATGCATGTTCAGGTTGCCCTGCGGCTTGTAGAACGTGACCGCGGGCAGGCGGCCCGCGTCGATGTCGGCGAGCAGGCGGTTGGTCGACGGCGCGTCGCCGAGCCCCGCGTCGCGCAGGTGGCGGCGGCGCGCTTCGGTGCCCGGCGCGTACTTGACGAAGTAGTTGAACGGCTGGTGGTGGTACTGGAAATCGGGCACGTCGCCGGTGTCGCGATGCTCGAGCGCGTATTGCCACGCGCCGCTGTACCACGCCCAGTCGACGCCCTTGTCCGACAGGCGGTCGCCGATCGTCGCGTAGCCCTGCGGCGGCAGCACGCGATGGTCGGCCGGGTCCGCATACGCGGGGTTGCCGCCTTCGGGCGGCGGCACGTAGCTCGGCTGGTACGGCGGCGCCATCGTGTTCACGCCATAGCCGTCCGGCGTCAGCGGGCCGTCGCTCACGAACTTCGGCGGGCCGTCGAGCGCGGATGCCGGCGAATCGTCCGCGACCTTTAGGCGTGTGCCAGTCGGGTCGTCGCCTTCGACCACCGACAGCAGCTTCTTCGCCTGCGGATGCTTGTGCGCATCCGGATACAGCGGCGCCTGCGCGGAAATCAGGTACATGTGGTTGAGCCACGAGCCGCCGAAGGCCGCCATGAAGAAGTTGTCGCACAGCGTGTACTGCCGCGCGAGGTTCCACAGCCGCAGCGTGTCGGCGGAATTGCGGTAGTGGCCCATCACGAGGCCGCCCGAATCCGCCCACGCGGCGAACTGGTCGTTGCGGCCCGCGTTGATCTGCATCTGGTTCTGGTAGAAGCGGTGCCACAGGTCGCGCGTGATCACGTTGTTCGGCAGCGGCTTGCCCTGCGCGTCGCGGATCAGGAACGGCGCGTTCGGCAGGTTCCGGATATCGCGCTCGCCGATCATGTAGCGCTTGCCGTCGATCTCCTGCGCCTGTGGCACGAGGCCGCCCCAGATCTTCGGCAGCTCGCGCAGCGGCGTCTTGCCGTCGCGGTCGAGCTGCTGTGCGTGGTCGGGCGGCACCGCGCTCAGCGGGTATTGCACGCCGGGGAAATCGCCGTACAGGTTCGCGAAGCTGCGGTTTTCCGCGTAGATCACGACGATGTTGCGCACATGGTGGCGCAGCGCGTCGTCGAGCCGCAAGTCGGCGGCGGAACGCGACGCGGCGCCGGCCAGCGGCTGCGTCTCGCAGCCGGCGAGCGCGACGCTCGCGCCGAGCGCGGCGATGCCGCCGAGCACGCGGCGGCGGTCGAGGTCGTCGGGAAGGTCGTCGGGCCGGTCGGGGGTGTCGTTCACGTCGTGTGCTCCTCGGATAGGCGGGTGGATAGCGTCGTTGGATCGTTGGCGGCGCGGCGGCCGCGCGCGTGAGCATCGTGCATCGGCGTGCGCCGATTTGTCACATAAATGTCACGAACGCGACTATAACGCGACGAGGCTCGGGGTTGAAAGGCTTCATCGGACGAATCGCCCCGGTCGCGCGACGCGCGGGCGCGAACTAGACTGGACTTACGAGCTGCATGCACGCGCGTGCCGGTGATGCCGCCGGCCGCCGCCACCCGGCCAGCCGAATCGGCCGCACGGACAGGCCGCGGCATGCGGCGCGGAATGAGTCGGTCAGGGGCGCGCGCCACCGCCGGCCGGTGCGTCGCCGCGCGAACGCGCCAGCGCCCATTCCTTTGACGAAACGAGGCGACGATGAACCACTCGAACTCCACTCCCGTGCAGTCGGCGATGCGGCGCGACCAGCGGCCGCCCGCACATACCGATGACAGCTATCACGCGCCGAAGCGGCTCAAGACCGCGACCCGTTGCACCACGTGCGGCGCATCCTACGACGACGGCCGCTGGACCTGGCATGCGGCGTCCGACGACGCGAAAGCCCAGCAGTGCCCGGCCTGCAAGCGCACCGAGGATCACGCGCCGGCCGGCGAACTGGTCCTGAGCGGCGCCTACCTGGCGCGCCGCCGCGCGGACATCCTCGCGCTGCTCAACCACCAGGCGGACGACGAAACCCGCGAGCACCCGCTCGAACGGATCATGGAAATCGACGACGGCGATGCGGCGCTGACGATCCGCACGACCGGCGTGCACCTGCTGCGGCGCCTCGGCAAGGCGATGGTGCGCGCGCACCACGGCAAGCTCACGCTGCACTATCCGGACGGCGAAGGCATGCTGCGCGCCGAATGGCATCGCGCGGACGCATAGCGTAGCGAACCGCGCGGCCGGCCCGATGCCATGGACAAGAAGTTCGACTATCCCGGCGTGCTGATCGCGATCGGTTTCTTCGTGCTGTTCGCGGTGCAGCTGCTGATGCTGCATCCGACATCGACCCAGATCGCGTACAGCGATTTTCACCGGCTGGTGGCCGCCAGGCTCGTCGACGATCTCGAGATCGGCCCGTCGTCGATCTCGGGCACGCTGCGTATGCCCGAAGCGGGCACGCTGCTGCCGGCGTCGGAGGTGGCCGTCGTCAAGGAAGCCGGCACGCCGTGGCGCTTCACGACCAACCGCGTCACCGACGAACACCTGATCGACACGCTCACCGCCGCCGGCGTCCGCTATCACGGCACGCCGGACGCGAGCTGGCTCGCCGCGCTCGCGTCGTGGGTGCTGCCGCTGATCGCCTTCATCTTCATCTGGAACATGATGCTGCGCAGGAAGGGCGGGCTGCAGGACTTCAGCGGGATGGGCAAGAGCCAGGCGCGCGTGTACGTGCAGCAGGAAACCGGCATCACGTTCGACGACATCGCCGGCATCGACGAGGCGAAGGCCGAGCTGCAGCAGCTCGTCGCGTTCCTGCGCAACCCGGAGCGCTACAGCCGGCTCGGCGGCAAGATCCCGAAGGGCGTGCTGATCGTCGGCGCGCCGGGCACCGGCAAGACGCTGCTCGCGCGCGCGGTGGCCGGCGAGGCGGCCGTGCCGTTCTTCTCGATCAGCGGCTCGGCGTTCGTCGAGATGTTCGTCGGCGTCGGCGCCGCGCGCGTGCGCGACCTGTTCGAGCAGGCGCAGCAGAAGGCGCCGTGCATCGTGTTCGTCGATGAGCTCGATGCGCTCGGCAAGGTGCGCGGCGTCGGCGTGATGTCGGGCAACGACGAGCGCGAGCAGACGCTGAACCAGCTGCTCGTCGAGATGGACGGCTTCCAGGCGAATTCCGGCGTGATCATCATGGCCGCGACCAACCGGCCGGAAATCCTCGACCCCGCGCTGCTGCGCCCGGGCCGTTTCGACCGGCACATCGCGATCGACCGGCCCGACCAGATCGGCCGCAAGCAGATCCTCGGCGTGCACGTGAAGCGGGTGAAGCTCGCGGCCGGCGTCGATCTCACCGAGCTGGCGTCGCGCACGCCGGGTTTCGTCGGCGCGGATCTCGCGAACGTCGTCAACGAAGCCGCGCTGCACGCGGCCGAGCTCGGCAAGCCCGCGATCGAGATGGCCGACTTCGACGAGGCGATCGACCGTGCGATGACGGGCATGGAGCGCAAGAGCCGCGTGATGAACGAGCAGGAGAAGGTGACGATCGCGTATCACGAGGCCGGCCATGCGCTCGTCGCGCAATGCCGCGCGCATTGCGACCCGGTGAAGAAGGTGTCGATCATTCCGCGCGGCGTCGCGGCGCTCGGCTTCACGCAGCAGGTGCCGACCGAGGATCGCTACGTGCTGCGCAAGAGCGAGCTGCTCGACCGGCTCGACGCGCTGCTCGGCGGGCGGGTGGCCGAGGAGCTGGTGTTCGCCGACGTGTCGACCGGCGCGCAGAACGATCTCGAACGCGCGACCGCGATGGTGCGCCACATGGTCACGCAATACGGGATGAGCGAGAGCGTCGGCCTCGCGACCTTCGACGACGGCCCGCGCACGGGCATTCCCGGCGCATGGCATGGCGGCGAAGGGCGCTGCAGCGAGCACACCGCGCAGCTGATCGACGACGAGGTGCGCTCGCTGCTCGCCGACGCGCATGCGCGGGTGGCCGCGACGCTCGCCGAGCATCGCGACGCGCTCGAGCGGATCGCGCGGCGCCTGCTCGAATGCGAAGTGCTCGAACACGACGCGCTGCAGGCTCTGATTGCGTCGCCGCCGGACGACGCGCCCGCGCAGCAGCGCGCGGAACAACCGAAGCAGGGCGCATCGCCCGCCGGCGGGCGCGGCGACGCAACCGCCGACGTGCACGACTTCATGACCTACGACGCGCCACGCAAACCCGATCGCTGACGGATCGCCAACTTTGGCGCGCCGGTTCAAGTCCGGGAAATGCCGATTGCCACCCGCGCGCTGCCGGGCCAACAATCGATCGGCACCCGGCGCGATCGCGCCGCATCCATCCCCATTCTTCCGACGGAGTCGCCATGAGCGAAGAGCGTGTGTCGGTCGACGTCGCGCAATGCGAACGCTTCCGCTTCGAAGTCCGTTTCACGGGCACGGACCTGCCCGTGATGCTCACCGACGAACCACCGCCGCTCGGGCAGGGCAGCGGGCCGAATCCGGTGCGCCTGCTGGCGGCATCGGTCGCGCATTGTCTCGCGGCCAGCCTGCTGTTCGCGCTCGACAAACATCAGATGGATTGCCGGCCGGTGGCCGCGCATATCGACGTCGAAATGGTGCAGAACGAAACCGGGCGCGTGCGGGTGGGCGCGATGGCGGTGCGGCTGTCGGTCGGCAAGGCGTGGGCCGAACTCGCGGATGCATCGCGCGCGCTCGAACAGTTCGATGCGTATTGCGTCGTCACGGAAAGCGTGCGCACCGGCATTCCGGTGTCGGTCGACGTGTGCGACGTGAACGGCGCGGTGCTCGAGGACGTGCAGACGAGCTTGTGACGTCGGACAAAAAATCGTTAAACATTGAGCGCTGCGATTCGTCTACTGAATGTGATGAATATTCAGACAGGACGGACGCAGGCATGCTGACACGACGCGCATTACTCAAGACGATCACCGCGGCGGGGCTGGCGATGACGCTGCCGTATGTCCACGCGGCCCCCGTCGGCGTGGACGTCGACGATCTGCTCGACAAGCTGAAGACCGTGGTCGTCACGGCCGTGTCGATGATCCCCGAAGTCGGCGGCATCCTCGGCGCGATCGTGTCGATGCTGTGGCCGGAGCCCACGCGCGACGTCTGGGGCGAAATACGCCGTCAAGTCGAAGCCATGATCGACGAAAAGATCGACGGCGCCGTGTTCAATCTGCTGCAGGCGAAGCTGAACGGCCTCGGCGATGCGCTGAAGCTGTACCTGCAGGCGGTCGCCGCGCAGGACCGCGATACGATCCGGATGCAGTTCATCGCGACGAACACGCAGTTCGTCGCGGCCGCCCCGGAATTCCAGAATCCGGCGTATGCGTGGACGCTCCTGCCGTTGTTCGCGATCTTCACGCAATTCCACATGGCGCTGCTGCGCGACTGCGTGCTGCACGGCAAGGACTGGGGCTGGAGCGCCGCGTCGTTCGCCGACGTCGCGAACGAGGCCACGCGCACGACGCAGGCGTATCTCGCGCATATCGATCGCGTCGCCGCGGCGCAGCGCGCCGAACTCGCGAAGCGCGCGCCGTCGAGCCCGGGCCAGCATCGGACGGCCATCTACGACTACTGGCAGCCGTTCGAGCAGAGGCTGACGCTGCTCGTCGACGATTTCCGCGTGCTGCTCGTGTATCTCGATCCGGTTGCGCATCCGGAAGCCACGCGGGAGTTTCCGTTCAAGGACGTCTACAGCCGCGCATACGGCACCGCCGACGACTGGGATCGCACCTGCGCGCAATGGGCGGCCAACGGCGTCGCGACGCCGTTCAGCGCGCCGCTGGCGGGCTTTTCCGCGATCGACGTCGAACTGTTCAACCGGACGCCGCGCGTCGTCAATGTCCGCTATCCGGCCGGCAAGGGGCCGAAACAGTGGAGCGGGCAGCGCACGGATGCGACCGGCATCATCGCCGACCCGCTGGGCGGCGTCGAGAAATACACGGTCGATTTCCCCGCGCCCGCGCCGGACAAGCGATTCAACGTCGAGAAAGCCGTCGTCACGAGCGGCAGCATTCCGCTCGCGCTCACGCTCGTGCTCGACGACGGCAGCCGCAAGACGCTGTGGAACCGCACCGACCTGCCCGGTGCGCCGACCGAGGAGGTCGCCGTGCCCGGCCGGATGCTGACGACGTTGAACATGTGGTCGCGAAGCCGCTTCTACGATCGCGATCTCGGCTGCCTCATCCTCGGCTTCAGCCGCGACACGCGCTACGTGCCGCCGCATGCGCGGGAGGCGCTCTACATCGGCGCGGTGGTGCAGCCCGATACGGGGCCTGCGTTCCTGCCGCACGGGATTTCGTCGACGCTGCAGGCGCGGCGCGATGCGTTCTGGCGCGCGATCGAGCTTCGCTCCCGACGGTGACGCGCTGCGAGCGTGCAGCGGGCGAGGGCATGTGCCGCCCGCCCGATGCACGTCACGGATGCACGTCACGGATGCACGGCCGAGACCTCCGCAGCATTGGCGAGCGCGTCGAGAAAGCGCGTGCGCCACCAGTGCACGTCGTACTTGCGCACGGTCGCCATCAGCGCCGCGTGACGCTGGCGGCGCTCGTCGATCGGCATCGCCAGCGCGCGCTGGATCGCCTGTGCGGTGCCCTGCGTGTCGTACGGGTTGACGAGCAGCGCATCCCTCAACTGCTCGGCCGCACCCGCGAAGCGCGACAGCACGAGCACGCCCGGATCGGCTTCGTCCTGCGCGGCGAGGAATTCCTTCGCGACCAGATTCATCCCGTCGCGCAGCGGCGTGACGAGCGCGACGCGGCTCGCGCGGTAGAGGCCCGGCAGCCGGCGCCGCGCGACGGTGCGATGGATGTAGCGCATCGGCATCCATTCGAGCTCGCCGTAGTCGCCGTTGATCGCGCCGCACAGGCTGTCCATCTCGCGCCGCAGATCGTCGTAGGCGCCGAGATCCTCGCGGCTCGGCGCGGCGATCTGGATCAGCGTCGCGCGGTTGCGGTTCTCCGGATACTGTTCGAGCAGTTGCCGGAACGCATGCACGCGCTGCGGCAGGCCTTTCGTGTAGTCGAGCCGGTCGACGCCGACGAGCAGCTGGCGGCGCGAATACTCGTCGCGCATCCGCTCGAACATGTCGATGCCGTCGCGGTCGCCCGCGAGCGCCGCGAATTCGTCGACGTTGATGCCGATCGGAAACGCGCCCGCCGCCAGCGTGCGGCCGAACGCATGCAGCCGCCCGTCGGGCAGGCGCGCGGCGCCGGCTTCCGCCTCGACGTAGTGCTCGAAGTGCAGCAGGTCGCCTTCCGTCTGGAAGCCGACGAGGTCGTACGCGAACAGCGAGCGCATCAGCCATTCGTGCTCCGGGATCGCCGCCATGATCGGCTGCGGCGGCATCGGGATGTGCAGGAAGAAGCCGATCGGGTTCGTGCAGCCCATCGCGCGCAGCTCGGCGGCGAGCGGAATCAGCTGATAGTCGTGCACCCACACGACATCGTCGGGCCGCAGCAGCGTGCGCAGCTTGCGCGCGAACAACTGGTTCACGCGGCGATAGCCGTCCGCGAAACGTCGGTCGAATTGCGCGAGATCGAGCCGGTAGTGAAACACCGGCCACAGCACGTTGTTCGAATAGCCGAGGTAGTACGCGTCGTAGTCTTGCGGATCGAGATCGATCGTCGCGAGCTGGATGCCGCCGACGTTCTGCACCTGCACCTCGTTGCCGCGTGACGGTTGATGGTCGTCGCCGCGCAGGCGGCCGCTCCAGCCGAACCAGACGCCGCCCGTTTCCATCAGGCTGTCCCGCACTGCGACGGCGAGACCGCCCGCGGCGGCTTTACGTGGATCTGCGATGCGATTCGATACGACGACGAGACGGCTCACCAGCTCTCCTGACGAATGGTGGGGGAAGATCGTGCGGCCACGGCGTGCGACACGCGCCGCCATCCGCGTGACACGCGAGACGGGGCCGCAATGACCGGGCAGGTGTCGAGGCACGTGACCCGTTGCCCGGCCGGGAGTGCTTTTTTCAGGATACTCGCCATTCGTCGGTTTTAAAAGTCTGCGGGATTCGGCCCCGCGCATCTCGCCGTGCGCGCCGTATGCCGACTTCAGCCTGCCTGCATCGGCGCACGCCCGAACGCACCGTTGAAGACGACGGACGCGAACGCCGGATCGGGGCGAAAGATCGTGATGCCTTTCAGGCGTTCGCGCCATGCGGCGAAGAACAGCGCGTCGACTTGCGCGAGCGAGCAGCGCCGGTCGACGTTGACCGTCTTCGAGATGGCCGCGTCGACACACGGCTGCAGCGCGGCGAGCATCGACACATGATCGGCCGGCGCGACGTCGGCGGCCTTCATGAAGTAGTCGGGCAGCGGCGCGTGTTCGCCATGCAGCTGACGAAACAGCCGGTATGCGTGATTCTCCGCACGAATCGCATGCACGTGATCGTCGCCGGTGCGCACCTGGCGGCGCTCGACCCAGTCGGTCGGGGGCTCGATGCCGTGCGAGCAGTTGTCGCCGAACGCGAGGCTCACGCTGCCCGCCGGCGCGAACGACAGCAGGTGGCTGTTGCGCAGCCCGTGCCGCGCGATCACTTCGCGCACGGCCATCGGCAGCGGCGCGCGATGCGACGGGCCGTCGAGATAGTCGGCCGCATCGTACGCGGGAAACACGCCGCGCTCGGCCGCGAGCGACGCCGATGCGGAGAACGCGTGATGGCGCATCGTCAGCGCGATCTCGCGCGCGACCATGCGCGCGGCGGCGCCGTCGTAGCGCAGCCGCAGCATCGTCAGCGCGTCGGCGAGGCCCGTTACGCCGACGCCGATGCGCCGCTTGTCGTGCGCTTCGCGCGCATGCTCGGCGAGCGGCCACACGGTCAGGTCGATCGCGTTGTCGAGCATGCGCACCTGCACGCGCACGGCTTCGGCGAGCGACGCGAAATCGAAGCGCGGCTCGCCGTCGACGCCGAACGGGTGGCGCACGAAGCGGGTCAGGTCGACCGGCCCGAGCACGCAGCTGCCGTATGCGGGCAGCGGCTGCTCGCCGCACGGGTTCGTCGCCTCGATGCGCTCGTGCGCGCGCAGCGAATCGGCCGCGCCGATCGTGTCGAGAAACAGCAGGCCGGGCTCGGAGCTGTCGCGCGCCCCGTTGACGATCACGTGCCACAGCGCGCGCGCCGGCAGCGTCGCGTAGGTCCAGTTGCCGTCGGGCAGCGCCGTTTGCGTGCAGGCGGGCGAGCAGGGCGGCACGCGATGCCGCAGCGTCCACGGCAGGTTGTGCTCGACGGCCTGCATGAACGCGTCGGTCACGCCCACCGACAGGTTGAACGTCGGCCAGCGCCGCCGCCCGCGCTTCGCTTCGACGAACGCGGCGACGTCCGGATGGTCGCAGCGCAGGACCGCCATCTGCGCGCTGCGGCGCGGGCCCGTGAACGGCAGCGCGCGGCACACGAGGTCGAAGCGGTCGATCGCGGCGCACACGTCGGGCGTGTCCGCGCCGGATCGCTCGTAGGCCGCGAGCGGCGGCAGCGCGGAGA
Organism: Burkholderia stagnalis; assembly: GCF_039848545.1. Taxonomy (NCBI): domain Bacteria; kingdom Pseudomonadati; phylum Pseudomonadota; class Betaproteobacteria; order Burkholderiales; family Burkholderiaceae; genus Burkholderia; species Burkholderia stagnalis. The sequence continues at coordinate 1,275,738 of NZ_CP156686.1, read as the reverse complement.
AGTCGTAGCCGATGCCGCCGCCCATCAGCAGCGTGATGCGCGCTTCGTCGAGCGCGCGCGCGAGCGCCGCATGCACGGCGGCGAGCGACGCCGTGCCCGGCATCGCGATCGGATGCACGAAGCAGTTGACCATCGTGCCTTCCGCGCCGGCGCCCGCGTTGGCCATGATGCGGCCGGCGCCGATCGCGCCGCGCTGCATGTTCCGGTAGAAGATCTGCTCGACGCGTGCGCGTGCCGTCATCGGCTCCGCGAGCGCGAGCGCATGCGCGACCCGATGGAAAATCGCCGCGCGCGTCGTCTCGCCCGCGCGCGCATAGCGATCGGCGAGCACGGCTGCGCATACCGGTTGTTCGTCCATGGCGGCGGTTTCGTTCCAGCGATCAACACACTGTAAGAAGCGCGTCGCGATCGATTTTTGATCAAACGCAATTCGCCCGCGGTAGGACGAATGACGATGCGCGCCGCGCCTGGGCGCGCGATATGCGCAGACCCCGGCGGGGATTGCGCTTGCGCGGATGCGCCGCACGCGGGGGCTTCCGCGCATGCGCGTTTACGTGAGCCTCGCGTGCGTCGCCGGACGCGTTCGTCGGATGTGACGGTCGCGCACGCGCGTGGTGCAGGCAGGCGCGTCTCGTCGTCACATCACGCGGCAGCCGGCCGCCATGCGTCGTGCGCGGCGGTGGCCGGCTCGTACGCGGCGAACGTTCGTCGGATGTGACGGTCGCGCACGCGCGTGGTGCAGGCAGGCGCGTCTCGTCGTCACGTCACGCGGCAGCCGGCCGCCATGCGCCGTGCGCGGCGGTGGCCGGCTCGTACGCGGCGAACTGCGCGCGCTCGCCGGCCGGCACCCGGAACGCGGCCACCGTTTCGCCCAGCTCGTGCCCCTGCTGCTCGAGCGACTTCGACGCCGCCGCGGCCTGCTCGACGAGCGCCGCGTTCTGCTGGGTCGTCTGGTCCATCTGCGTAATCGTCAGGTTCACCTGGTCGATGCCGCGGCTCTGTTCGGCGGAGGCCGCTGCGATCTCACCCATGATGTCGGTCACGCGCGCGACCGCCTGCGTGACGTCGCGCATCGTCTTGCCGGCTTCGCCCGCGAGCGTCGAGCCGTCGCGAATCGTCTGCACCGACGCGGAGATCAGCTCCTTGATCTCCTTGGCCGCCGTCGACGAGCGCTGCGCGAGGCTGCGCACCTCGCTCGCCACGACCGCGAAGCCGCGGCCCTGTTCGCCCGCGCGCGCGGCCTCGACCGCCGCGTTCAGCGCGAGGATGTTGGTCTGGAACGCGATGCCTTCGATGATGCCGGTGATGTCGGCGATCTTCGACGAGCTGTCGCCGATCTCCGTCATCGTGTCGACCACGCGGCCGACCACGTCGCTGCCGCGCTGCGCAACCTCCGACGCGTTCGCGGCGAGCGTGCTGGCCTGCTGCGCGTTTTCCGCGTTCAGGCGCACCGTCGACGTGAATTCCTCCATCGTCGCGGCCGTTTCCTGCAGCGACGCGGCCTGCTCCTCGGTGCGCTGGCTCAGGTCGAGGTTGCCCGACGCGATCTCGCCGACCGCGGTGGCGATGCTGCCCGACGCGTCGCGCACGCGGCTCACGATGTCGATCAGCCGCGCATTCATCGTCTGCAGCGCGTCGAGCAGGTCGCGCGTCTCGTCGTTGCCGCGCACGTCGATGCGGCTGCCGAGATCGCCGTCGGCGACCGTGCGCGCGACGCCCACCGCCGTAACGATCGGCGCGGTGATCGTGCGCGTCAGCCACAGCCCGCCGACGGCCGCGAGCGCGATTGCGATCGCGCTGATCCCCGCGAGGATGTTGCGCTCGGTCTCGTAGCGATCCGCGAACGCCTGCGCGATCGCGAGCTCGCGCTCGTGCGTGTAGGCCGCGTATGCGCTGGTCGCGCGCACCAGTTCGGCGAGCAGCGGCCGGCAGTGCTGGTTCATTTCCGCGATCGCCTCGTCGCGGCGGCCGCTCTGCGCGAGGCCCACGATGTTGAGCGCGACCGGGCCGTAGCTCGCTTCGATGCGCGCGATCTCGGCGATCATCTCGCGCGCGCGGTCGGTCGTGTCGGTCGCGTTCGCCATCATGTCCTTCAGCTTGCCGAGCCGGTCCTGCACCTCCTTGTGCGCGCGCTGCACCTCGGCCAGCTCGAGCGCGACGTCGTCCGGCTTCGTCACCAGCACGAGGTTGCGCGCCGCGATCGCACGCTGGTCGACCGCAGTGCGGACCTGCGCGGAGAGGGCCGCCCGCGCGTTCACGCCGTTCATGTACCGCGAAAACTCGTTGTTGGTATCGGACAACGCGTTGAGTGCCATGCCCGACACGATCAGGACGATCGCGGCGAGCAGGCCGAAGCCGCCAAGCAGTTTTGTCTTGATGCTTATTCTGGCGATTTTCACGGTAGGCCTCTTGGACGAATGGACGGCGGTGGAATGATTATTCGACCGGCAATTCGGGTCGTGCCGGCTTTAACGGGTTTACCGGATAAATCTTTACCCTTCCAAAACCCTGATTTTCCGCTGGTTTTCCCGCAGCATTTCGTCCGGCAAGCCATTGATATGCCTCACCTTTTGGGGGGCATCTGCCAATTTTCGAATGGGGATCGATCATTCGTGATTCAAGCGTTCATATTCGAATAATCGACATAATGTTTTACAGATGATTCAATGGCATCGGTTCGAATTAAAAAATCACCAGTAAATTTCGCATTATTCGTCTGATATTTGCGGGATGCATTTGCGGCCCCGCCCGGACCGGATCGGGCAGGGCCGCGCACCGCTGCGTCAGAAAGTCGTGCGTACGCCGGCCAGCACGCTGCGGCCGCCTTGCGGCGCGAACCCGCGCACCACCGAGCTCGCGTAGCGGATGTCCTGGTTCGTCAGGTTGTCGCCGCGCAGATACGCGAGCCAGCGCGTCGCACCCATCCGGAACTTGTAGGTCAGCATCACGCCGAGCGACGTGTAGCCGTCGGTCGGCAGGTCGTTGTCCGGCACGCGGTGCTGCGCCCATGCATGCGTGACCTGCGCGCGCGCGCCGAACGGGCCGTAGCCGTAATCGGCCGCGAGCGTCGCGCGCAGCGGCGCGATGCGCGGCAGCGGCTGGCCCGTGTCGACGTTGCGCGCATGCGTGTAGTCGGCGCCCAGCTCGACGTCGACCGTGTGGCCGCGCCGCGCGAACACGCGCCACTTGCCGTCGAGCTCGACGCCGTAGAACTCCGCGCGCACGCCGCGGTAGACGGCCTCGGCCAGCGCGCCGTCGGTGCCGCGCGCGACCGGCTCGCCGTCGTCGTCGACGACGCGGCCCGTGTTGTACTCGGTCAGGTAGTTCGCGAAGCGGTTGTAGAACACGCCGACGCTGCCGCGGTTCGGCCCGCTCGCGTAGCGCAGCGACAGGTCGGTCGACACCGCCTTTTCCTTCGACGCATTCGGGTTGCCGATCAGGAACTGGCCGGTCGCGTCGTGCGGGCCGTTCGAATACAGCTCGTAGAAGGTCGGCGCGCGCTCGGTGTACGCGACGTTCGCCGCGACCGACCACACCGGGGTGAGCGAGAACAGCGCGCCGGCCGACACGCTGCCCGCGTTGAAGTCGCGCGGCTGCGCGCCCGCGAATTTGTCGACGCCGGCCGGATCGGGCTGGAGCTTCACATGCTCGTAGCGCCCGCCGACGCTCAGCTTCAGCGCGTCGTTGACCTTCCATTCCTCGAGCCCGAACAGCGCGACGCTGGTCGTGCGCGTGCTCGGCACGAGCGTTTCCTCGCCGAGCGCGGAGAACCGGTTCTGGCCGAACTGCACGCCGAGCGCGCCCTCGAAGGGCCCGAGCTTGCGGTGGCGCGCCTCGATGCGCGCCTCGTAGCCGCGATTGCGGAACATCGTCGCGGTCGTGCCGTCGTCGACTTCCTTGTGCCGGTAGTCGGTGTACGCGAAATCGAACTTCAGCTGCGAGAACGGGCCGCTCAGGTTGCGCACCTCGGATGCGACCGCGAGGCGCTCCTGGCGCATCTTCAGGCGCACGTCGTTCTCGGCGACCGAGCCGTAGTTCGATTCGGAGCCGCTGTACGACAGCCCCGTGAAGCCGTCCGCCCACGTGTAGGACGCGCCGACCGCGCCGCCGTGCACCCGGCCGTCGCTGTTCGGCACGCTGCCGTAAGGCTGCGGCGCATCGGGGCCGTCGAGCGTGCGCTGCGCGGCGCTGCGCGCGTAGCCGGGAATCCGCAGCTTGCTCGTCTCGCGGTCGAACGCGTCGACGTGGAACGCGAAGCGGCCGTTGCCGCCCTCGACCTGCGCGGCGCCCGCACGCACCGCGTTTGCGCCACCGTAGCGCGCATCGAGGGCGCCCGTCACGCCTTCGATCGCCTCGCGCGGGATGCGGTTGTCGATCGTGTTGACCACGCCGCCCACCGCGTTGCCGCCATACAGCAGCGCGGCCGGGCCGCGCACGATCTCGACGCGCTCGATCGTCAGCGGGTCCTGCGGCACCGCGTGGTCGTAGGACAGCGACGACGCGTCGTACGCGGCGACGCCGTTCTGCAGCAGCCGGATCCGGTCGCCGTCCATCCCGCGGATGATCGGGCGGCCGACCATCGGCCCGTAGGTGGTGGTCGACACGCCGGGCAGGCCGTTCAGCGTCTCGCCGAGCGAATCGGCCTGGCGGCGCACGAGCGCATCGCCGGATAGCTGGGCGGTCGGCGCGATCAGCTGCGCGTCGCCGAGCGGGTTGGCGGTCACGAAGATCGGGGCGAGCGGCTGGCCGGCGGCGGGCGCGGCATCGGCGGGCGCGCCGGCCTGCGCGTGCGCGAAGGACGCGAGCAGCATCAGGGAAAGCGGGGAAAGCGGGCGAAGGGGTAAGCGAGGCAGGTCGCGCATGATCGGTGTGGTCGTTTCGGTTGTCGTCAAACCGGGTCGCCGCACGCACTTCCGATACGATATATTGTTGCATTCGTGGCGCGCAATGACCCGTCGGAATCGGCTCGGTGCGGGCGGTCGCGCGTGCGCATCGACCACCGGCAGGCTGCCGATCAGGCGTGATGATATGTTATATCATCTCAAAATCCAAACTGATCCCGGCCGCGTTGACGCGCGTCAACCGTCGCCGATCCCGCTTCCGGATACTGGGTCGCTCATCGACCAAGACAGGAGCGACCCATGACCCAGACCATGAAAGCAGCGGTGGTGCACGCCTTCGGCGAGCCGCTGCGCATCGAGGAGGTGCCGGTGCCGACGCCGGGCCCCGGCCAGATCCTCGTCAACATCAAGGCGTCCGGGGTCTGCCACACCGATCTGCACGCGGCCGACGGCGACTGGCCCGTGAAGCCGTCGCTGCCGTTCATTCCCGGCCATGAAGGGGTGGGCGTCGTCGCGGCGGTCGGTGCGGGCGTCACGCACGTGCGCGAGGGCGACCGCGTCGGCGTGCCTTGGCTGTACACGGCCTGCGGGCATTGCGAACACTGCTACTCGGGTTGGGAGACGCTGTGCCACCAGCAGCGGAACACCGGCTACTCGGTGAACGGCAGCTACGCAGAATACGTGCTCGCCGATCCGGACTATGTCGGCCACCTGCCGGCGCAGGTCGCGTTCGACGAGATCGCGCCGATCCTGTGCGCGGGCGTGACGGTCTACAAGGGGATCCGCGTGACCGACACGCGGCCCGGCCAGTGGATCGCGATTTCCGGCATCGGCGGGCTCGGGCACGTGGCCGTGCAATACGCGCGCGCGATGGGGCTGCACGTCGCGGCGATCGACGTCGCGCAGGACAAGCTCGCGCTCGCGAAACAGCTCGGCGCGGAACTGACGATCGACGCATCGACCAGCGATCCGGCCGCGATCATCCAGAAGGAAATCGGCGGCGCGCACGGCGTGCTCGTCACCGCCGTGTCGCGAAGCGCATTCGCGCAGGCGCTCGGGATGGTGCGGCGGGGCGGCACGGTCGCGCTCAACGGGCTGCCGCCGGGCGATTTCCCGCTGCCGATCTTCTCGACGGTGCTGAACGGCATTACGGTGCGCGGCTCGATCGTCGGCACGCGGCGCGATTTGCAGGAATCGCTCGATTTCGCGGCCGACGGGCTCGTGCGCGCGCACATCCACCGCGACCGGCTCGGCAGCATCAACGAGATCTTCGCGAAGCTGCGCGCGGGGCAGGTCGACGGGCGCATCGTGCTGACCGAGATGCGCTGACGTCCAGGTGCGGCGGACGCGCGATGCCGCGTCCGCCGCCGGATCGTCACGCCATCTGGCCGATGGTCAGGCGGAACCGCTTCAGCGACAGCAGGAACAGCACGCCCCCGATCACGAGCAGGATCGCGAATTGCGGCCACACCGCGTCGAGGCCCGCGCCGCGATAGAGGATGCGCTGCGCGAGCTCGACGAAATGGGTGGTCGGCGCCGCGAGCATGATGTCCTGCACGGCCTGCGGCATGCTCTCGCGCGGCGTGAGCCCGCCGGACAGCAACTGCAGCGGCAGCAGCACCAGCACCAGCAGCATCCCGAACTGCGGCATGCTGCGCACCAGCGTCGCGAGAAAGATCCCCATCGACGTCGTCGCGAACAGGTGCAGCGCCATGCCGGCGACGAACAGCGCGAGCGAACCCGGGATCGGCACCCCCAGCGCGCCGCGCACGACGAACACGAGCGACGCGAACGCCGCGACCGTCACGACGAGCCCCATCGACCATACCTTCGCCAGCATGATTTCGGCGGGCGTGACCGGCATCACGAGCAGGTGCTCGATCGTCCCGTGCTCGCGCTCGCGAATCAGCGCCGCGCCCGTGAGGATCATCGACAGCATCGTCACGTTGTTGATGACTTCCATCAGCGCGCCGAACCAGAGCTCGTCGAGATTCGGATTGAAGCGCATGTGTACCGCGAGATCGACCGGCAGGTCGGGGCCGCCGCGATGGCGGCGCACGAACGTGTCGATCTCGCCCGAGACGATCTGCTGCACGTAGCCGCTGCCGGTGAACGCCTGGCTCATTCGCGTCGCGTCGACGTCGAGCCGGATCGTCGCGGGGCGTCCGGCGAGCACGTCGCGCTGGAGGTTCGGCGGGATGTCGAGCACGAACGTGTAGTCGCCGTCGTCCAGGCCGCGATCGGCCGACGCGGCGTCGACCATCGCGGGCAGCGTGAACTGCGGTGGAAAGAGCGCCGACGCGATGCGCGCCGACAGCGGCGACGCATCCTCGTCGACGATCGCGACGGGCGCCTTGTGCAGCGTGTCGGGCCGTGCGGTGGCGGCCGCGTAGATCGACGCGCTGAAGGTGTAGACGATCAGCACGAGCATGATCGGGTCGCGCGCGAGGCTCCACAGTTCCTTGACGCCGAGCCGGTAGATCGTGAGCAGACGCTGCATGGTCAGGTTTCCTGCTTTCTGAGCAACGCGACGGTGGCCGCCAGCACGACCGGCACCGACGCGAGCATCGGCCAGAACTGCGGCCACAGGTCGGCGAGGCCGAGCCCCTTGTTGTACACGCCGCGGCTGATCGCGAGCATGTAGGTGGCCGGATAGAGGGTGCCGATCCATTTGCCCGCGCCTTCGAGCGACGACAGCGGCGTGAGCAGCCCCGAGAACTGCACGACCGGAATCAGCGTGCCGATGATCGTCATGAAGATCGCGGCGATCTGGCTGCGCGTGAAGGTGGACGCGAGCAGCCCGACGCCGGTCGCCACGACGTTGAAGATCAGCACGGCGAGCAGCAGCGTCGCGAAGCTGCCCTTGATCCGCACGCCGAACGCGAGATCCGCGAGCACGACCATCAGCAGGAAGTTCAGCATTGCGAGCACGATGTACGGCGCCTGCTTGCCGATCAGGAATTCGGTGCGCGTGACGGGCGTCACGTACAGGTTGACGATCGAGCCGAGCTCGCGCTCGCGCACGACGGCGAGCGCGGTCAGCATCGCCGGCAGCATCAGCAGCAGCATCGGCATGATGGCCGGGATCATCGCGGGCAGGCTCCTCACATCGGGGTTGTAGCGATAGCGCACGGCGATGTCGACCGGCGTCGCGAGCGACGCGCCGAGCCGGCGTTTCGCCTCGTCGCGCAGCCAGTTCTCGTGCATGCCGGCCACGTAGCCCCGGATCGTCTCCGCGCGCAGCGGCATCGCGCCGTCGATCCACATGCCGATCTGCACGCGCCGGCCGCGTGCGACGTCCCGCGCGAAATCGGGCGGGATCTCGATCGCGAGCGACAACTGCCCGCGGCGCATGCGCCGGTCGAGGTCGTCGTAGCCCGTCAGCGCGTCGCGCTGCACGAAATAGCGCGAACCGGCGATGTTCTGCGCATAGCCCTGGCTCAGGATCGTCTGGTCGCGGTCCAGCACCGCGAACGTGAGGTTGTCGACGTCGAGGCTGATGCCGATGCTGATCACGCACATCAGCACGAGCGAGCCGAGCAGCGCGAGCGTCGCGCGCACCGGGTCGCGGCGCAGCTCCAGGATTTCGCGCCACATGTAGCTGCCGGCGCGCGCGAGACTGAAGCGCGGCGCGGGCCGGGCGGCGGCGGCGGACGGCGGCGCGCCGGCCTCCCCGCCGGCATCCCACGGAGCATCGTCCGGCGCCGCCTGCGGCCCGTCGCCCGCGCGCTGCGCGTCGACCAGGTAGCCGATGAACGCGTCCTCCAGCGTGGCCGCGCCGCGTTGCCGCACCAGCTCGGCGGGCGCGTCGCTCGCGAGCACGCGGCCGGCGTGCATCAGCGAAATGCGGTCGCAGCGCTCGGCTTCGTTCATGAAGTGCGTCGAGATGAAGATCGTCACGCGGTCGCGCCGCGCCAGCTCGATCATCAACTGCCAGAAACTGTCGCGCGCCACCGGATCGACGCCGGAGGTGGGCTCGTCGAGAATCAGCAGTTCCGGCTTGTGCACCATCGCGACCGCCAGCGACAGCCGCTGCCGCATGCCGAGCGGCAGGCTGTCGGGCAGCGTGTCGAGCGCGCCGGCCAGGCCGAAGCGCTCGGTCATCTCGGCCACGCGCGCGGCGACCTCGGCCTCCGGCACGCCGAACAGGCGCGCATGCAGCACGAGGTTCTGCCGCACGGTCAGCTCGCCGTACAGCGAGAAGCCCTGCGACATGTAGCCGACCCGGCGGCGCGTGTTGATGTCGCCGGCCGCGACGGGCCGGCCGAACAGCTTCGCGTCGCCTTCGGTGGCGGGCAGCAGGCCGGTCAGCATCTTCATCGTCGTCGACTTGCCGCAGCCGTTCGAGCCCAGGAAACCGAAGATCTCCCCGCGCCGAATCCGGAAACTCACGTGATCGACCGCGACGAAGTCGCCGAACCGCATCGTCAGGTCGTGCGCCTCGATCGCGTAGCCGGCGGCTTCGTCGGCCTGCAGCGGCGTCACCCGCACCGGCACGTAGCCGCGCCGGCGCTCGTCCGGCAGCAGCGCGATGAACGCCGATTCCAGCCGGTCGCAGCCGGTGCGCGCGAGCAGCTCGGCGGGCGTGCCCGTCGCCAGCACGCGGCCGGCATCCATCGCGATCAGCCAGTCGAAGCGCTGTGCCTCGTCCATGTAGGCGGTCGCGACCAGCACGCTCATCGACGGGCGCGCCGCGCGAATCCGGCCGATCAGCTCCCAGAACTGCGCACGGGCGAGCGGATCGACGCCGGTGGTCGGCTCGTCGAGGATCAGCAGGTCGGGATCGTGGATCAGTGCGCAGCACAGCCCGAGCTTCTGCTTCATGCCGCCGGACAGCTTGCCGGCCGGGCGCGCGAGGAACGGATCGAGGCCCGTGCTGCGCGTCAGGCTGTCGATCCGGCGCCGCCGTTCGGCCGCGTCGTGGCCGAACAGCCGCGCGAAGAACTGCAGGTTTTCCTCGACCGACAGCGTCGCGTACAGGTTCTTGCCGAGCCCCTGCGGCATGTACGCGATGCGGCCGCACACGCGATCGCGGTGCGCGGCCGACGCCATGTCGCCGCCGAGCACCGTCACGCGGCCTTGCTGGATCGCCCGCGCACCCGACGCGAGCGCGAGCAGGCTCGACTTGCCGACGCCGTCCGGGCCGATCAGCCCGATCATGCGCCCGGCGGGCACGTCGAGCGTCACGGCGTCGAGCGCGCACACCGCGCCATAACGCAGCGACACGCCGGCCACGCGGATGACGGCGCCGTCGGCACCGCCAGCCGGCATCGGCGCGCGCTCGACCAGGCCGGTGGCTTCCTGCCCGGGCGTCACTGCGGCACCTTCACCGCGAGCGTGTCCGGCCAGCGCGCGTGCGCATCGACCTTCAGCCATGCGACGCCCGGCAGCCCGGTCTTCACGAGCCGGAGATGGCGCTGCAGCAGGTCGCGGTCGATGCGCGCCTTCACGCGGAACATCAGCTTCTGCCGTTCGTTGGCCGTCTCGACCGTCTTCGGCGTGAACTGCGCGGTGCTCGACACGAACGACACCCGCGCCGGGATCACGTACTGCGGCGCGGCGTCGAGCACGATCCGCACGTCGGCGCCGAGCGGCACCTTGCCGACCACGGTCTCCGGCAGGAAGAACGTCATGTAGACGTCGGCCAGGTCGACCACATTGAGCACCTTGCCGCCGGCCGGCAGCACTTCGCCGGGCTCGGCCACGCGATACTGCACGCGGCCGTCGCGCGGCGACGTCAGTTCGCTGTCGGAGATGTCCGCCTGCACGCGCGCGACGGTCGCCTGCGCGGCCGCGACCCCGGAGTGCGCGGCGACGAGCTGCGCCTTCGTCGCGTCGATCGCGGCCTGCGCCGCGTCGACCTGCGCACGGGCGGCGCGCACGGTCGCCTCCATGCTGCGCGCGCGGGCGCGATCGTCGTCGAGCTCCTGCAGCGACGACGCGCCTTCGCGCGACAGCGTCTCGGAGCGCGCGAGCCGGCGCCGCGCGGCGTCCAGCTCGCTTTCGCGCTGCACGACGGCGGCCTCGGCCGCCGCCTTGTCGCTGCGGCGCTGCGCGACCTGCGCGTCGACGCTCGCGGCCGTGTTCAACGCCTGCTGTTCTTTCGCGCGCGCCTCGTCGAGCTGCGCATGCAGCACCAGCACGTCCATGCTGGCGAGCGGCTGGCCCGCCTTCACGAAATCGCCTTCGTCGACCAGCATCGCGCTGACACGCCCCGGCAGCTTGGTCGCGACATCGATCTCGGTCGCCTCGATGCGGCCGTTGCCGCTCACGAACCCGGCGTCGGCCCGGCCGTCGCGCCAGAGGGTCCAGCCGTACCAGGCGGCGCCGAGGGCGAGCGCGGCCGCGCCGAAGCCGATCAGATATTGGCGGTTGGGCATCTTCATTGCATGGAACCCGAATCGGTCGAATCGTGAGGGGAGGCGGCCGGCGCATCGTTGCCGCCGGCCAGCGGGGCGCCGCCGAGCGCGCCGTACAGCGAGACGCGGCTCGACAGCAGCGCGCGGCGCGTCTGCACGAGCTGCTGCTCGGCATTCAGCAGGTCGCGCTGCGCGTCGAGCACTTCGAGAAAGCGCACCGCGCCGCTGTCGTAGCGCAGCTTCGCGAGCCGCGCGCGTTCCGTCTGCGACGCGAGCGTCGCGCGTTCGACGCGCAGCTGCTCGGCCTGCCAGTCGCGCGCCGCGAGCGCATCGGACACGTCGCGGAATGCGCCTTGCACGGTCTTCTCGTACTGCGCGACGGCTTCGTCGCGCTGCGCCTTCGTCAGCGCGAGATTGGCGCGATTGCGCCCGGCGTCGAAGATCGGCATCGCCAGGTTCGGAATCACGCTCCACGTGCCCGTGCCCGACGAGAACAGGTTGTGCAGCTCGCTGCTGCCCGAACCGATCGCGCTCGTCAGCGCGATGCGCGGGAAGAACGCGGCGCGGGCCGCGCCGATGTTCGCGTGCGCCGCGCGAAGCTGGTGCTCGGCCGCGATCACGTCCGGACGGTTTTCGAGCAGCGCGGACGGCAGCCCGGGCGCGAGCGCGGGCATCACGGCCTGGTCGTCGAGCGTGAGCGGCGCGGCGGGCAGGTCGGGCGACGCGCCGACCAGCAGCATCAGCGCGTCCGCGGCGCTCGCGCGCGCCTGGCCCAGTTGCGCGCCGAGCGCTTCCGCCTGCTGCAGCAGGATTTCCGATTGGGTCAGGTCCAGCCGCGAGATCGCGCCTTCGTCGTAGCGGCGCCGGAAGATCCGCAGCGACTCGCGCCGGCTGTCGATCGTCGCGCGAGTCAGCGCGAGGCGCTCGTCGTACGCGCACACGGCCAGATACGCGTCGGCCACCTGCGTGATCAGGCTCAGCGACACCGCGCGGCGCGCGGCATCGCTCGCCAGATAGCGTTCGCGCGCCGCGTCCTTCAGGTTGCGCACGCGGCCCCAGAAATCGATCTCCCATTGCGTTTCCGCGAGCTGCACGTCGTAGAGCCGGCCGATGAACGGCGACGGCGCGAGCAGGCCGCCCGGCGTGCGAAAGCGCGCGTACGCGGCGCCCGCATCGATCGACGGCCACTGGTCCGCGCGGCGGATGCCGTAGACAGCGCGCGCCTGTTCGACCCGCGCGACGGCCGCCCGCAGGTCGCGGTTGTTCGCGAGCGCCTGCTCGATCAGCGCGCGCAGCCGCGCGTCGGCGAAATACGTGCGCCAGTCGGGCACGGCCGTCGCGGGTGCCGCTTCGGCGGCGCTGACGTCGGGATAGGCAGCGGGAACGGGCTGCGCCGGGCGCGCATAGTGCGGCGCGAGCGACAGGCAACCCGACAGCAGGCCGCCGCAGGCCAGCGCGATCGCCACGCGTGCGGCCCGTGCAAGGGCGGCGCGCGCGCGAACGGGCGGCGGATCGGGGAGCGCGACGTGGCGCATGGTCTTCCTCGTTGTCGGTCGGCGGACGTGCATGACGTCGCCATGGCTGGGGCATCCCGGGCGAGCCGGGGCGCGCATGGCCGATGCGCGCGCCCGTTTCCCGGAACGCGTCCACTTATATCCGACGAGTGCGGTGAGGCCCGTTGATCTGGGTCAGAGGCGGATGGAAGGGCGTGTCGAGCGTTTCCTCGCTTGACACGCGGGCGGCGCCGGCGGGTGCCGGCGCGCGGGGATCATCGGGAGCGTCTGGCCGGCCGCCGCTCAGGCGGCCGGACGGCGGTCACGGCGCGAAGAACACGTCCGTGCGGTTCGCGAGATTCGGGTTGGTCTGCACGAAGAACGGATGGAACGATGACGACGGGCCCGTGTCGAGGCCCTGGTAGTCGCCGATGAAGAAGCCCTCCGCATTCGGCGCGACCTTCAGGTCGAACGGCCCGCCGACGCGCCGCTCGGCGACGAACGTGCGGCCGCCGTCGAGCGAGATCTTGCGCCAGAAGCCGGTGGGCAGCGTCGTCGTGTCGCCGGCCGGCAGGTCGCGGAAGTCGTAGTGGGTGACCATCACCGCGCCGCCTTCGTTGACGCGCACCGACGGGTTGAACGCCGCGCGGCCGGTCGGCGTGTTGACCTGCAGCGGCGCGCTCCAGGTTGCGCCGCCGTCGGTCGACGTCGACAGTGCGACCTCGTCGTAGAGGCCGCCGTTGAAGCGGCTGTCCTGCCACACCACGTAAAGCTGCCCCGACGCGGGATCGATCGCGGGCTCCGGAATGATGTCGCCGGTGCGCACCGGCTCGCCGGTGATCGGATCGGTCACGCCCACCGTCTGCAACCCGGCGATCACCTGCGGCTGCGTCCACGTCGCGCCGTCGTCGGTCGACTTGATGAACGCGACCTTGCCGGCGGCCTTGCTGAACGGCGGCTTGATCAGGTTGAAGAAGTTGTAGAGCGTGCCGCTCTTCGGATCGACGACGATCTGGTTGCCGATCGTCTGCTGCCGCGACGGCACGTGGACGATGACTCTCGCCTTGCTCCACGTCTTGCCGCCGTCGACCGTCTTCGAGAACAGCGTCGGGCCGCGGAACGCCTGCGTATGCAGGTTCGCGCGCGGATTGCCGTTCGGCTGCTCGAGGCGGTCCCACACCGCATACGCGGTGCCGGCCTTCACCGGGTTCGCGGTGACCGATTCCTTGTCGTTGAAGAACTGCGTCGTGGGCTCGTTGTCGGCGATCAGCAGCGCCGGGCCGCTCCACGTCTGGCCGCCGTCGCTCGACACCGAAGCCGCCACCGCATTGCTGTTGTTCGACTGGTTGAACGAGATCGACACCGAGTACGCGGTGCCGTCCGGCCCGATCGACACCCACGGATCGGACGCGCGCTCGTACGGCAGCCCGCCCGGCGCACAGGCGCTGAACGGCTGCGTGGTCTGCGCCCAGGTGGCGCCGCCGTCGAACGTGTAGCCGGCGACGAGCCCGTGCGCGCCGCCGTTCGACCAGCGGTCCTGCTGCCACACGCCGATCATGTTCTGCTGATTCGCCGGGTTCACCGCGAGCCACGGCTCGACCTCGGCGTTCACGTAGACGGTGCCGGGGCCGCCGATCGTGCAGGCGGCGAACGGGCTCGGGCCGGACACGCGCACCGGCTCCGCGTAGGCGGACGCCGCGAGCGCGAGCGCGATGGCGGCGGACAGGCGGGTGACGAGCGGATGAGGCAGGGTAGTGCGTCGCATGGACTGCTCCTGGTGGACATGCGGCTGCGGTGGCCGGACACGCCGGCGCCGCGCGCGTGCGTGCGCGAATAGTCAGGGCGCCGGAGTGCGAGCGCACGGGCGAGCGGCCGGTATCGCGTCGATCCGTGCCGTTCAGTGCGTCGCGTCAGTCATCGCAATCCGCCTTCGCTGGGTTCCGCCAGCGTATCGGTCAAGACTTCCTTGCTTTGTTTCTCGTTGCCGTGCATGTCCCGCGCGTCATGGCCGTCGCGCGCGGGTACCCCCAAGTCTCTTGGATACGACGAATGCATCGAAGTGGATTGCAATGTAGGCGAACAAAACCGCGCGCAGCAGCCAGTTTTTTGTAACGGTGTGTAGCCGGCAAGCGTTGCCGGATCGCGCGAGCGCAACCAGAAAAATTTGCGGCGCGCGGGCAGGGAACGGGCAGGGGAACGGCGTGATATCGCAGCCGCAAAGCCGAATCGAAGTGCGAATGGAAATCGCTTTGTATTGCGTTGCACCGGCCGCGCCGGTTGGCGCGCGCCGGCGTTCAGCGCTCCACAGGAAAGCGCGCCTGCATCGTGCCGAGCCAGCGCGCGACCACATCGAGCTCGTCGTCCGAGAACCCGTCGCACAACTTGCCGTTCAGCTCGCGCAACAGCACGCGCGCCTGCTTCAGCGCCGCGTGGCCGTCGTCGGTGAGGAACAGGCGGGTCGCGCGGCCGTCGTCCGAATCGTGATGGCGCGTGAGCAGGCCCGCCTTCGCCATGCGATCGGCGAGGCCCGTCATCGCGGACGGCGCGATCTGCAGCGCCGCGCCGACTTCGCCGACGAGCGCGCCGTCGTGCTTCGCGAGATGAAAGAGCACGCCGGCCTGCGCGGCGCTTGCGCGCGCATCGGTCTCGGCCCGGCGGTCGACCCAGCGCTGCACGCGCCGCTGCGCGAGGTTCAACAGGAAAAACAGTCGTCGTTCGTCGCTCAAGCTCGGTTTCCGGCTGGGGTGGTGGAAGAGAGGCGGCCCGTGTCGCG
Source organism: Burkholderia stagnalis (assembly GCF_039848545.1). Taxonomy (NCBI): domain Bacteria; kingdom Pseudomonadati; phylum Pseudomonadota; class Betaproteobacteria; order Burkholderiales; family Burkholderiaceae; genus Burkholderia; species Burkholderia stagnalis. Next base: position 1,260,272 of record NZ_CP156686.1, on the reverse strand, counting down.
CGGCCCGTCGAGCGCCTGAGAAAGCCAGTCCGCGACGCCCGGCCACAGCACCGCGCCGGGCCGGCTGCGAAAGAAGCCCATGTGCCCGACCGGCCCGCTGCCGGCGGCGCGCGGATCGATCTGGCGGCGTTCGACGGCCGCCTGCGTCAGGTAGCTTACCAGCAGGTCGATCGCGACCGGGTTCGCCCACGGGTCGTCGTCGAAGCCGAGCGCGAGGATCGGCAGCCGCTGTTGCGCGAACCGCTCGGCCGCGCCGAGCGTCGGGTCGTCGAAGAAATAGCGCGGCAGCGTGGTCCAGCCGCTCCATTCGCGGAACACGCCGGCCGGCATATCCTCGCCGAGCCCGAGCCGCTTGCCGGGCACGTAGCCGAGCAGCGCGGACAGCAGCGGGCCGAACACGCGCAGGATCAGCCGCACCTTCAGGCGCTCGGCCGCCCGCGCGATCAGCCGCGTGCTGCCCGCGTGCGACGCGACCATCACCGCCGCGCGCAGGTGGCGCGACCCGGCGCTCAGGCCGATCGCATGGCCGCCGACGCTGTGCCCGACCGCGAGCAGCGGCACGCTGTCGAACGCCTGTCGCCCCCACGCGGTCGCCGCTTCGACGTCGAGGTCGACCCAATCGCGCATGCGGGCGCGCAAGCGCGCCATCCGGGCCGGACGCGACGCGTCGATGCCGCGATAGTTGTAGGTCAGCGCCGCGAAGCCGCGCTCGGTCAGGTAGCACGCGAAGCCGGCATACAGCCGCTCCGGCACCGCCGTCGCCGGATGGATCAGCACCAGCGCCCGCGGCGCGGCGTCCGGCGACCACAGCGTGCCGTGCAGCGCATAGCCGTCGGCGGCGGAAAACTGGATGGGTTGGGATGGCATCGCGGCCCTCGTTCCGGGAGTTGTTTCGCATGCGAAATATAGTGCGCGGTGTATTTCGTGTGCGAAATATCTGTCGAGGAAGGATTCGAATGCGCGGGCCGGCGGCCTCGCGGCGCGGCACCCGGGTCATAAAATTTCCGCATCTTTACTTAGCAGAATATTGCGTTTGTCTTATGAAGTTCGGCGACGTATCGTCTCCGGTCCTGAACCCCATTCGACCACCTATCCGGGAGATCACGTTGCTGAGCCGAATCGTCACGGCGCTCGTGCTGGCGCTTGCCGCGCAGCCGGGCATCGCCAAAGACACCGTTACGCTGCGCGTCGGTGAACAGAACTACTTCAACATCCAGGCTTCGATGGAAGCGTCCGGCGTGCTGGAGGGCCTGCCTTACACGATCGAGTGGAAGCACTTCCAGGCGGCCGCGCCGGTCGCCGAGAGCCTGAACGGCAATGCGATCGACGTCGGCTTCCTCGGCGATTCCCCGCTGCTTACGCTCGCCGCGCGCGGCGCGCCGGTGAAGGTCGTCGCGGTGTCGCGGCAGAACCTCGACGGCGTCGCGATCCTCGTGCCGAAGAATTCGCCGGTGCGCACGGTCGCCGACCTGAGCGGCAAGACGATCGCCGTGTGGCGCGGCGCGTGGAGCCAGCAGCTCGTGCTGCGCGCGCTCGAACGCGCGGGCCTGCGCGCCGACGCGGTGAAGTACGCATACCTGATGCCGATCGACGCGACCAACGCGCTCGCGAACGGCTCGGTGGACGCGGTGTCGCTGTGGGAGCCGTTCGTCAGCACGCTCGCACTGCGCCAGGGCGCACGGCCGATCGCCACCGCGCAGGGGCTGATGCCCGCGCTCAGCTTCGTCGCGGCGAACGAGCAGGCGGCCACCGGCAAGCGCGCGGAGATCAGCGATTTCCTGCGCCGCGTGGTGGCCGCGCGCCAATGGGTCGACAGCCATCCGCGCGAATACGCCGACCTGTGGGCGAAGCGCGCGAAGCTCGAGCCGGACGTCGCGTACCGCTGGCTCAACGACGCGCACCAGCGCGTCGGCCCGGTCGACGACGCGGCCGCGAAGGACGCGCAGAACACCGCCGATTTCCTGCACAAGGCCGGCGTGATCCCGGCCCCGTACGACACCGCGAAGCTGCTCGACCGCTCGTATGCCGGCGCGTTCGCCGCGCCCGCGCAGAAGGCCGCCGCGCGATGAACGCGCGCAGCGTCAGCCGCGCGCCTATTCCGTTTTCCTGAAGGACATCCCGACATGCCAGTCGACATCATCGGCATGATCACCGCGACGCCCGGCGCGGAAGTCGACGTGCCCGGCGGCGCCGCCGTGCAGCCCGATTACGTGCGGCGCTTCGCGCACGCGCACGAAGCCGCGGGCTTCGACCAGATCCTGGTCGGCCATTTCAGCAACGCGGCGGACGGCTTCATCGTCAGTTCGTTCGCGGCCGCCGCAACCGAGCGGATCCGCATCCTGCTCGCGCACCGGCCGGGCGTGATCGCGCCATCGGCCGCCGCCCGGCAGATCGCGACGCTCGACGTGTTCAGCGGCGGGCGGCTGTCGCTCAACATCGTGTCGGGCGGCGACGATGCGGACCTGCGGCGCGACGGCGATTTCGTGCCGCACGACGCGCGCTATCGGCGCACCGCCGAATACCTCGACGTGCTGAAGCGGATCTGGCTCGCCGACGCGCCCGTCGATCACGACGGCCCGTTCTACCGGCTGCGCGGCGCGTCGCCGCTCGTGAAGGGCGTCCAGCGGCCGCACGTGCCGATCTATTTCGGCGGGTCGTCGCCGGCCGCGCTGGCGGTGGCCGGGCAGCATGCGGACGTGTACATGACGTGGGGCGAACCGCTCGCGTCGATCCGCGAGCAGGTCGAACGGGTGCGCGCCGTCGCCGCGCTGCACGGGCGTGCGCCGCGCATCAGCGTGTCGTTCCGGCCGATCGTCGCGGATACGGAGGCCGCCGCGTGGGCGAAGGCCGACGCGATCCGCGAGCGCGTGCGTGCGGCGCGGCTCGCGAACGGCCAGCCGATCGCGGGCCACGCGCCGCAGAACGCCGGATCGCAGCGGCTGATGGCCGCGGCCGCGCAGGGCGACGTGCTCGACGAGCGGCTGTGGATGGGCGTCGCGAACCTGACCGGCGCGCGCTGGAATTCGACCGCGCTGGTCGGCACGCCCGAGCAGGTCGCCCGCGCGCTCGGCGCGTATTACCGGCTCGGCGTGACGACGTTCCTGATTCGCGGCTTCGATCCGCTCGACGATGCGCGCGCGTATGGCGACGCGCTGATTCCGGCGATCCACGCGCATATCGCCGAGCTTGACCGGCAGGGCGCGGCGATCCCCGCATAAACCAAGCGGGCGCGGCGATGCGCCCGCCCGTCAAAACGCCGGCAACCCCGGCGGATTCGTCTCCGCGCGCGCCACGGCCTCGCTCTGCAGGCCCCAGCGCGCGAGCGCCTGCCCATAACGGCCGTTCGCGATCAGCGTGTTGGTCGCGAGCGTCAGCGCGTCGGCCAGGCCGCTGCCCTTGCGCGTCGCGATCGCGACGTCCGCGTTCGCCGGCCAGCCCGCGTTGACGAGGCCGACACGCCGCAGCCGGCCGTCGCGCGCCGCGTCGTACGCGAGCTGCGCGTTCGGGTTCAGCACCGCATCGGCGCGCCCCGACAGCAGCGCGATGCGCGCGGCCGCGTCGTCGTCGAAATACTGCAGCTCGGTCGCCTTGAGCCCCTGCGCGACGTTGCGCCGGCTCCATTCGAGCAGGATCCGCTCCTGGCTCGTGCCCGCGCCCGTGATGATGCGCAGCCCGGCCACGTCCTTCGGCTCGGCGATCTTCGCGATCGGGCTCGCGGTGCGCACGTAGAAGCCGTGCAGCCCGAGCCGGTAGGTCGTGAAATCGTATTTTTCCTTGCGCTTTTCGGTCACGCCGACGTTGGAGATCACCGCGTCGTACTTGCCCGAGCTCAGGCCCAGCGGCCAGTCGGCCCACGCGACCGGCACCAGCACGAGCGTGCGGCCGAGCGCGTCGGCCACCAGCTGCGCATAGTCGGGATCGGCGCCCACCACGGTGCGCGCGTCGGTCGCGTAGGTCGAGAGCGGCGGTGCATGCGGCGCAATCGCCACCGTGAACGCGCCGTCGCGCACCCAGCGGTAGCCGCTCGCCGCGCGGATCGCTTCCGCATCGCGCGGCGCGCGCACGCGGCCCGCCTGGCGCGGGTCGAGATCCGCTATCGCGGCGGTGGCAAGCGCCGTGCGCAGCGGCAGGCCGGCGGCCGCGGCGAGGGCGGCCGTCATGAACAGGCGTCGGTCGATCATCGGTGCGAGTCTCGCGTATCGGTCGCGTATCGGGTCCGGCAGGGCAGGCGGGCGGGCGTCAAAGCACCCGCGACAGGAATTCGCGCGTGCGCGGATGCGCCGGCGCGTCGAGCACGATCGCCGGCGGCCCCGCCTCGACGATGCGGCCGCGCTCCATGAACAGCACGTTGTCCGCGACTTCGCGCGCGAAGCCGATCTCGTGCGTGACGATCACGAGCGTCGTGCCGGAGCGGGCCAGCTCCTTGATCACGTCGAGCACTTCGTTGACGAGCTCCGGGTCGAGCGCGGAGGTCGGCTCGTCGAACAGCAGCACCTTCGGCCGCAGCGCGAGCGCCCGCGCGATCGCGACGCGCTGCTGCTGGCCGCCGGACAACTGGCGCGGATACGCGTCGGCCTTGTCGGCGAGCCCGACGCGCGCGAGCAGCGCGCGCGCGCTGCGCTCGGCGGCCGCGCGGGTCACGCCGCCGACGGCGACCGGCGCCTCGACGAGGTTCTCGAGCACGGTCAGGTGCGGGAACAGGTTGAAGTTCTGGAACACCATGCCGACGTCGATGCGGCGCTTCAGCACGTCGCGCTCCTTCAGCTCGTAGAGCGTGTCGCCGTCGCGGCGGTAGCCGACCAGTTCGCCGTCGATGTCGATGAAGCCGTCGTCGACGCGCTCCAGATGGTTGATCGCACGCAGCAGCGTCGACTTGCCCGAGCCCGACGGCCCGACGATCACCGTCACACTGCCGCGCGGCGCGACGAACGACACGCGGTCGAGCACGCGCTGCGTGCCGAACTGCTTCGACACCGCGTGCACGGCGATCTCGCCGCCCGCACGCGGCGCGGGCGTGTCGTCGCCGGCCGCCACGGCCGCCGCAGCTGCGGCCGTGCGGCGAACCCCGGCACGCCGCCAGGCCGCCCGCAGCCGTTCCAGCACGAAGGTGACGGCGGACGGCGGCGGATTGCGCAGCGCGCCGCGCGCATAGTGCCGCTCGATCTGCACCTGGATCGCCGACAGCACGGTGAGGATGATCAGATACCAGACGGTCGCGACCATCAGCAGCGGAATCACCTCGAGATTGCGCCGGTAGATCACCTGCACCGTATAGAACAGCTCGGGCATTGCGAGCACGTACACCATCGACGTGCCTTTCGCGAGCATGATCAGGTCGTTGAACGCGGTCGGCAGGATCGCGCGCATCGCCTGCGGCAGCACGATGCGCGTCGTCTGGTGCGCGCGCGGCAGGCCGAGCGCCGCCGCGGCCTCGAGCTGGCCCTGGTCGACCGCGAGGATGCCGCCGCGAATCACCTCGGCGGAAAACGCCGCATGGTGCAGCGACAGGCCGAGCACCGCCGCGAGGAACGGGCTGATCAGGTCGGTCGTCGCGATGTCGACGAACGTGATGCCGGTCAGTGGCACGCCGAGCCGCACGTGCTCGTACAGGTAGCCGAGGTTGTTCAGGATCAGCAGCAGCACGATCAGCGGGATCGAGCGGAACAGCCAGATGAACGCCCACGCGCTCGCCGCCAGCAGCCGCGAGCGCGACAGCCGCGCCAGCGCGACGAACCCGCCGAGCACGAGGCCGAACACCGCGCCGAGCGCCGTCAGCAGCAGCGTGCGGGCCAGCCCCGACAGCACCGGCGGCGCGAAGAACCATTCCGCGAACACCGGCCAGCCCCATTGCGGATTGCCGAGCAGCGAATAGGCCACGAGCCCGATCAGCACGACCGCGAGCGCGGTGCCGGCCGTGCTCGCGCGATGCCGCGCGGGCACGACCCGCAAGCGTGAGCCGGCATCGCGCGCGGCGGCGGGAGAAAGCGGCGGCAGCGCGCCGTGGAGGTGGGTGGTGTCGCTCATGTCGTTGCGGTTCCTCGAGTCGGTCGGTAGCGCCGGCGGGCCGGGCGTCAGGCCTGCGCGGTTTCGGCCGGCGCGCGCGGCGCGGCGGCCGTCGCATGGCGGCTCGCCTTGCGCGGCAGGCCGAGGTGATCGCGCAGCGTGTGCCCCGGCAGCTCGCGGCTGTAGCGGCCGCGCGCCTCCAGCACCGGCAGCACGAGCTCGAAGAAATCGTCGACGCCCTGCGCCTGCACCGCGAAACCGAGGATGAAACCGTCGGCCGCGCCCGCGTCGATCCAGCGGATCAGCTCGTCGGCGACGTGCTCGGGGGTGCCGATGAAATTCGGCCGCGGCGTCGCGACCGCGAGCGCGGTATCGCGCAGCGTCCAGCCGTGCCGCTTCGCATCGGCCTTGATCCGGTCGGTGACCGAGCGGAAGCTGTTGCGGCCGACCTCGCCGAGCTCGGGGAACGGCGCATCGAGCGGGTATTGCGTGAAGTCGTGGTGATCGAAGAAGCGGCCGAGGAACGCGAGCGCCTCGTCGATCGTCAGCAGGTCGCGAATCGCCTGGTACTTCTCCTCGGCTTCGGCGGCGGTGCGCCCGACGATCGGCCCGATGCCCGGGAACACCTTCACGTCGTCGGCGCGGCGGCCGTGCTCGACCGCGCTCTGCTTCACGCGCTGCGTGAACGCGCGCGTGTCGTCGAGCGACGGCGAATGCGTGAACACCGCGTCCGCGTACTTGCCCGCGAGCCCGATCCCCGCGTCGGACGAGCCGGCCTGGAAGATCACCGGCTGCCCCTGCGGCGAGCGCTGGATGTTCAGCGGCCCCGCGACCTGGAAGAAGCGGCCGTTGTGATCGAGCGTATGGAGCCGGTCGCGCGCGAAGAACTGGCCGCTGGCACGGTCGCGGATGAACGCGTCGTCGTCCCAGCTGTCCCACAGCCCCTGCACGACGCTCAGGTATTCGTCGGCGATCTCGTAGCGCAGCTCGTGGTCCGGATGCGCCTTGCCGAAGTTCTTCGCGGTGCCTTCGAGCGGCGTCGTCACGACGTTCCAGCCCGCGCGGCCGCCGCTGATCACGTCGAGCGACGCGAGCTGGCGCGCGACCGTGAACGGCTCGCTGTACGACGTCGAGATCGTGCCGGCCAGGCCGATCTTGCGCGTCGCGGCCGCGAGCGCGGACAGCACCGTGATCGGCTCGAAGCGGTTCAGGAAGTGCGGAATCGACTTCTCGTTGATGTACAGGCCGTCCGCGACGAACGCGAACGCGATGCCGTGGGCCTCGGCCTTGCGCGCGATGCCGGTGACGAAGTCGAGGTTGATGCTGGCGTCCGGCGGGTTGCTCGGGTGGCGCCACGCGTTCATGTGGCTGCCGGCGCCTTGCAGCATCAGGCCGAAGGGGATGGATCGTCGGGTCATGGGCGGGTCACGGGTTGGTTTCTGGGAAAAGGGAAGAACCGGCCGCGCGCGCGGGCGCAGTCGACAGCGCGCCGCCGAGCCGTTCGACCGACGCGAGCCGCGCCGCATAGTCGGTCAGCGGCGAATCGACCACGAACTCGTCGACGTCGAGCCGCCGGCTCAGCGCGTCGAGCGCGCGATGCACCTGGTCGGGCGTGTCGGCGAGCACGGTCGGGCGCAGCTCGTCGATCCGGTAGTCGGTCGCGCCGCTCTGCCGCGCGAAGTCGGCCGCTGCCTGCGCGCTGCCGAGGTTGAAGCTCTGGCCGCCCGCGATCTGCAGCTTGAAGATCCGCAGCGGCCCGATCAGCTGCTCGGCCTCGTCGCGGGTCGGCGCGGCCACCGCATACAGCGCGACCAGCGGCCGCACGCCGCCGGCGCTGCGATACGCGTCGAGCGAGCGTTCGATGTTCGCCTCGTCGCCGTTGAAATGGCCCGCGTAGCAGAAGCGCCAGCCGTGGCGCGCGGCGAGCTCGGCGCTGTCCGGCGAGCCGCCGAGCAGGATGCGCTCCGGCGGCTGCGGCGGCGCCGGCATCGCGAGCGCGCCCGCGAGCGGGTGATCCTCGGCCACGCCCCAGCCGAGGAACGCGTCGAGTTCCTCGAGCTGGGTGGCGAAGCCGGGCTTTTTCGCCTTGTCGTGAATCCACTGCAGCGCGCGGGTGGTGAGCGGCAGCCCGCCGGGCGCCTTGCCGATGCCGAGATCGACGCGGCCCGGCGCGAGCGACGCCAGCAGCTTGAAGGTCTCGGCGACCTTGAACGGGCTGTAGTGCTGCAGCATCACGCCGCCCGAGCCGACGCGGATGCGCGACGTATGCGCGAGCAGGTGCGCGACGACGATCTCCGGCGCGGAGCTCGCGAAGCCCGGCGCGCCGTGATGCTCGGCCACCCAGAATCGTCGGTAGCCGAGCTGCTCGGCGCGCTGAGCGAGCGTGACGGTCGCGCGCAGCGCATCGGCCGCGCTCGTGCCGTCGGCGATCGGGCTCTTGTCCAGCAATGAAAGCGAATAGGCCATGTCGAACGGCGCTCCTGCGTGGCGTGGGGTGAGGGGGCGTGGGGGATCAGGTCTTCGGCAGGCCCGGCGGATTGGTGCGCGACTGGTCGATCGCCTCGGAACCGAGGTTCCAGCGCTCGAGCACCTGCCGATAGCGGCCGTTGTGGATGAGCCCGTTCAGCGCGAGCGTCAGCGGCTCGGCGAGGCCGCTGCCCTTGCGCGTCGCGATCGCGATGTCGGCGGTGCGCGGCCAGCCGCCGCTGATCGCGCCGACGAGCCGCGTCTTGCCCTGCTGCGCGCTCTGGTACGCGAGCACCGAGTTCACGCTCAGCACGGCGTCGGCGCGGCCCGACTGCACCGCGACGATCCGCATCGCCTGGTCGTCGTAGTACTGGACGGCGACCGGCTTGAGCCCCTGCGCGACGTTCTGGCGGTCCCACTCGAGCAGGATCTTCTCCTGGTTGGTGCCCGCGTCGGTCACGATGCGCAGCCCCGCGACGTCCTTCGGCTCGCGGATCGCCGTGATCTTGCTGTCGTTGCGCACGTAGAAGCCGACCAGGTCGCGGCGGTACGTCGAGAAATCGAGCTTCTGCTTGCGCTCCTCGGTGACGGTGACGTTCGAGATCACCGCGTCGACCTTGCCCGACGCGAGCGCGAGCGGCCAGTCGGGCCACGCGAGCGCGACGATCTTAAGCTTGCGCCCGAGGCTGTCGGCCGCGAGCTGGCTGACGTCGGCGTCGAAGCCGACCACCGTGCGCGCGTCGGTCGCGTAGGTGCTGATCGGCGGCAGGCTCGGCGCGATGCCGATGGTCAGCGTGTCCGGCTCCGCAAACTTGAACGAGGCCGGCACCGCGGCCACCACGGCCGGGTCGGTGGACGCGCGCGGGCGGCCGCGCTGCTCGGGGCTCAGGTCGAACGTCGCGGCCGTGGCGGCGACGGCCGTCAGGCCGATCAGCGCGGCGCTCAGCGCGCGCAGCGCATGGGAAACGATGGGTGCGGCTCGTTGCATGTAGGCGTCCTGTATCGGTCGGATCCGGGGATGGGTGTCGAGGGTGGAAAACGGAAGGCCGGCTCAGCGCGGCAGCGCCGGCTCGGGCGCCCACAGATCGGCGAGCGTCGTCGTGCGCGACGGCTCGACGAGGTCCTTGCCGAACGGCAGATGAAAATACGCGAAGGGATCGATCGACGAATCGAACAGGCGCGTGTAGCCCGTACGATCGTAGAGCGCCCACGCCTCCGGCTGGCGAAAGCCCGTGGTCAGGTAGACGCGCTGATAACCCTGTTGCGCGGCGCGCACCTCGAGCGCCTCGACGATGCGGCGCGCGAGCCCCTGGCGGCGCAGGTCCGCATGCGTCCAGATGCGCTTCAGCTCGGCCGTGTGCGCGTCGTAGCGCTTGAACGCGCCGCCGCCGATCGTCTCGCCGTCGCGCAGCAGCAGCACGAACGCGCCCTCCGGCGGCGCGAACCGCTCGGCCGGGTAGCGCGCCAGCTCCTCGCGGGCCGAACCGAGGCTGTCGGGGCGGTACGCGTGGTAGCGGGTCGCGTATTCGTCGATCAGCGCGTCGATCAGCGGCTGGGCGCGGACGTCGAGCGGCGTGGTGTCGATGATGCGGTCGGTCATGGCGATGGGCGGCGCGAGTGCGCGCGACGCGGGCAGGCAGGTCGACGCTCGGGCGTGCGGCCTTGCCGTTATCGCGGCGCGCTGTTCGTTTCGATAGCGGCGAACGCAGGTCCTGCGACGCATGCGAGCGGCCGCTGCTGTGACGAACACGTTACCGCCCGCGCGAACCGGGGCGAACGAAGGAATTTCGATAAGGATTTCGTCGCGCGCGTCAGAAGACTTTCACGTGGCGCGCGATGCGCGGCGGGACGCACAGCGTTGCCCGGCGCGTGGAAGACGGCCGGGCGGGGGCGGGGAATCAGAGGGGATCGGTGAAACGCGGCGCCCGCGCGTCAGGCCGGCGCGGCGGTCGGCTCCGCGAGCTGGAACAGGCAGTCGCCGCGCCGCACCTGCGCGGGCACCCGCTTGCAGACCACCTCGCCGTCGCCCGCGAAACGGTGCAGCACGGGCTCGCGCAGCGGCGTGTCGGGGAAGTGTACCCACGCGGCCGGCTGGCCGGCGCGCACCTGGTCGCCGAGTTCGACGAGCGGTTCATAGAGACCCTGCTCGTACGCGTAGACGAAGTGACGATCGCCGTCGACGCGCATGAAGCGCGTGACGGCCGGCGGCGCGTCGGGTACCAGCGCGCCGCGCAGCAGGCCGATGTAGCCGAGGTAGTGCAGCAGGCCGTGGCGGCCGAGCCGGATCAGCGCCGGGTCGGCCATGCCCGCGCCGCCCAGTTCCGTGACGATCGAGATCGCGCCTTGCCGCCGCGCGGCCGACGCCGAATGCACGGGATTCGGCGCATGCAGCAGCGCGTTCGGCAGCCCGAACGCGGCCAGCAGCCCGTTGAGGCGGGCGGCCTCGTCCGCGTCGAGCGGATCGATCGCGAGCATGTTGCCGCCGTGGTACAGCAGCGAGCTGCCGCCCGAATGCAGGTCGACCAGGTACTGCGCGCGGGACAGCAGCGCGTGCTCGATGTAGTGGGCGATCATCTGCGTCGGCGTGCCGGCCGGGTCGCCGGGGAAGCTGCGGTTCAGGTTGCCTTCGTCGAGCGGCGACACGCGCAGGCCCGCGGCCGCCGCGGGAAAGTTCGCCATCGGCAGCAGGATCAGCTGGCCGTTGACCATCTCAGGCTCGATCTCGCGCATCAGTTGCGACACGACGATCTGGCCTTCGTATTCGTCGCCGTGGTTGCCGGCCATCACCAGCGCGACCGGCCCGTCGCCGTTGCGGATCGACGCGATCGGAATCGGCAGCCAGCCGTACGCGGAACGGTGCACGGAATGCGGCAGGCGCAGGTAGCCGGCATGCTTGCCCGGCGCGTCGAGATCGATTTCGCAGTGGATCGGGTTGCGGGGGGAGAAGGTGGCGGTCATGTTCGGATCGAGGGTCGGACGTCGAGCGAAGGGATGCGCCATCTTATCGGGAAACGGCGATCGCGCGGCGCGGCGGGCTGCGCGCCTGAGGGGATCGGTCAAGACAGGGAGCGGCGGGAGGGGGCGCAACGGCTGGGCGGCGCGCATCGGGGCATCGGCCGGGAGATTGCCCGGCCACGCCCGCGGTTGCATCGGTGAAACGGGCCGTGAGGGCCGACAACGGCATCAATCATGCGGCCATGCCCGGCGCCGCCTGGTGCGACGCCGCTCTGCCGCGTGCACGGCGTCAACGTCCGTCGGTTTCAGCCTCGATACGTCCTTCTTCCCACAGCGCCCAGAAACGGCTGCCCGCGCGATATGGATTCGCGCGCCGCGCGGCGTAGTCGTCGACGCCCTGGCGGTACGCGCCATATGCCGTGAGCGGCGGATTCGTCACGCACGCGGCTTCGCGCGGGTCGGGACGGCGAAGCGACGTGAGACGCCTGATCAGCGTCGTGCCGTCGATCACGCTGGCTTCGTTGATCGCTTCGTTGCGGCTGATGACTTCGACGGTATCCATGATGGTCTCCCCGGGCGTGTTCTTCGTTACCCAATGAGGAGCAATAACGGTGCCAGGTCATGAAACCCCGCCGATGCGTCGATCGTGCCGCCTTCTGCAGCGAACTGCGCGGCGTGCGCGGGCCGATGTTACGGAACATGTAACGTGACGCGGGCGGCCCGGCGCGTGTGCGGCGCGTGAAATGCTGCGCGGATGAAACCGCCGGCGGCTGACGTTGCCGTCAGCCCGCGGCCGCGGGCGCGACGCGCCGGCTGCCGTTCGAGTAGAACCGGAACCTGCCCTTGCCGGACGTCTTCGCGTCGTACAGCGCGCTGTCGGCCTGCCGGATCAGGTCGTCGGGCGTGTCGCCGTCGCCGTCGAGCGAGATCCCGATGCTGATGCCGAGCGTCACGGTCTCGCCGATCGACAGGACATAGGGCGCGGAGATCTGCCGGATGATCTGGGCGGCGAGGAGCGAGCACGCCTGCATCGTCGTGTCGCGGATCACGACGACGAACTCGTCGCCGCCGATGCGCGCGGCCAGTTCGCCCGGCGGCAGCGTCTCGCCGAGACGCGCGGCGACCTGCGTCAGCACCTCGTCGCCCGCGTGATGGCCGAACCGGTCGTTGATCGCCTTGAAGCCGTCGAGGTCGAGATACATGACGCCAATCGCCTGCCCGTGGCGCCGTGCGAGCATGCGCTTGAGCTCCGCGTGCAGCTCGTGGCGGTTCGGCAGGCCCGTCAGCGCGTCGTGCCGTGCAAGGTGGCGAATATGCCGCTCCGCGCGGCGGCGGGCCGTGACGTCCTCGACGATCACCACCGTGTTGCCGTCCGGCACCTGGTGGCGCGTCATCTCGAGCTGCCGCCCGTCGGCCAGCGTGAGCTCGAGCGGCGCGGGCTCGCGGTTCAGCCAGCTGCGGCAGTACGCGGCGAGCTCCGTCTCGTCCGGCTCCGCGGCCACGCCCGCGCCGAGCGCCGCGACGACGTCCGGAAACGGGCTGTTCAGCATGATCTCGCGCGGCGAGCCGAACAGCTGCGCGGTGCGCCGGTTCGCGACGATCACGCGGTCCTCGGGGTCGACCATGCACAGGCCGTGCGGCATGTAGGTGAGCGCGGCATCGAAGCGCGCGGCGAGCGCCGCATTGCGCTGCCGCTCCGAGATCAGCGCGACCAGCACCGTGTAGTGGCGCTGCACGACCGTGCGCATCGCCACCAGGTAGATCGCCAGCGGCGGCAGCAGCAGCCACGCGCCGCTGCGCTGGGCGAGCAGCGCGCCGACGCCGATCGGCAGCACGCCGAGCGTGATCTGCGTCATCGCGAGACGCGGCAGCGCCGAGTTGCGCGACGCGATCCCGCCGAACACGCCGCCCGCGACGAGCACCGACAGCGTGCCCATCTCGACGTCGACAGCCTCGACGCAGGCCATCGTGCCGAGGCCGAGCACGAAGCACGCGACGAGCGACACCGGCGCGTAGCGCAGCGCCCAGAATTCGGCGCAGTCGATGCCCGCGTCGCGGTGCACGACATACGCGCGCGCGATCGCGACCCGTGCGGACAGCAGGCCGAGCTCGGCGAGCAGCCACACGATGCACCAGGTCTGCTGCAGCCGCACCAGCGCGACGGCCGCGACGAAGCCGCTCGCGAGGCCGGACAGGAACATCGGCCGGATATCTTCGAACAGGGTGGAAAGCAGGGCCGGGCGTAGCGCGGCCGTGACGCGGTAATGGCCGGAAGGCGGGGTAGCGAGAACGGAGTACAGGAGTGACGCCCTGACCGTCATGATCGATGACCTCGACACGAAGCGGGCTGGCGGCGCCCGCACGGCATCGTTGCGGGCGAAACCGGTGGCCGGATGCGTATGACATTAGCACGAAACATCGCCGGCCGGTCGGGTGGGCCATGTCGCGGCAGCCGCCCCGCGCGCAAGGCGGCCGCCATCGCGGCGCGCGCGTCTCGCGCATGCGACGCGCGGCGGGCAGGATCGCCCGCAAGGAGCGGTCCGTCACCGTTATAAGCATTCCAATAAGTAATACATGCGAGAAATGCTATAGCCGACATGCACGGAAAGATGACAGAATGCGCGCCGCTCCGAACGCCGCGACAGACACCCGATCGCCGTACGAGCCGCATCAGGAGGTTCCCCCCCAATGAAAAACCACGGCCTGTCACGGCGGGGTTTTCTGAAAGCCAGCGTGCTGGCGGGCGTCGCGGTCTATGTCGCGCCCATTGGCAGCCGCGCATTCGCGGCGCTCTTCGAAGAAAAACTCCTCACCCCCGTCAAATGGGATAGCGTCACCGGCATCCCGCAATTCCGCATCGACGGCATCGCGAAGGTCACGGGCGCGAAAGTGTTCGCCCGCGACGTGCGCGCGGCCGACATGCCGCACTGGCCGCAACAGCAGTCGCATGCGCTGATCCTGCGCGTCGCGCAGGCCGACCGCGTCTACGAAGGCTTCGACCTGTCGCTGCTCGGCGACGACCTGAAGCCCGACCGCATCGTCACCGCCGACGATCTCGCGCGCGACGGCGTCGCGTTCCCGGCGTTCTACGGCGACGACATGCTGCTGCCCGCCGGCAAGACGCCCGCGTATCTCGGCCATGCGGTCGCGATCCTGATCTACCACGATTTCGCGCGCTTCCGCTTCGCGAAGAACCTGCTCAAGTTCCGTGACGACGTGATCCGCTACGGCGCGGTCACGGGCCCGCTCGAGCGCGACCCGTGGGGCACGTTCCGCTACGTGCGGGTGGGCGGCAAGACGGCCTACGACGACGACGCCTATTCGAGCCTGAAGGACGCGCCGATCTTCCCGAGCATGATGCGCAAGCGCCAGCCCGTGTGGCCGGACGGCAAGGAGCACGGCAAGCTCGACGAGCAGGGGATGTTCCATGCGGCGCGGATCGCCGACGAGCTCGACCATCCGGCCGCCGACTGGCTCGTGTTCGACCGCGAATACAACACGCAGTCGGTCGACACCGCCGCGCTCGAGCCCGACAACGCGAACTGCTGGTACGACGCCGAAGCGCAGGCGCTGCACCTCGTCGTGCCGACCCAGTCGCCGCTCGAAGTCGCCGAGAACGCCGCCGCGATGGTCGCGAAATGCCGCTTCCCGGTGAAGAAGCTGTTCGTGCATCCGTGCTACACGGTCGGCTACGGGTCGAAGGACCACTTC
Organism: Burkholderia stagnalis; assembly: GCF_039848545.1. NCBI lineage: Bacteria > Pseudomonadati > Pseudomonadota > Betaproteobacteria > Burkholderiales > Burkholderiaceae > Burkholderia > Burkholderia stagnalis. The sequence goes on along the minus strand of NZ_CP156686.1, from coordinate 1,245,137 downwards.
AACGTGCCGTTCTACGGGCTCGTCTGCGCGCTGTACGCGGACGGCCGCCCGGTGCGCTTCGCGAACGACCGCTACGAGCAGTTCCAGACGTCGCTGAAGCGCCACGCGTTCAGGATGCGCTACCGGATCGCGGTCGACCGCAACACGGGCCTGCTGCAGTCGTTCAAGGGCGACTTCGAGGCGAACGGCGGCGGGCGCAGCAACTTCTCGCCGTCGGTCGCGATGGTCGGCGCGACCGCCGCGCAATCGATCTACTACTTCCCGAAGAGCGATCTCGCCGCGGTCGCGATCGCGTCGCGCGCGATCGACGCCGGTTCCGCGCGCGGCTACGGCACGCTGCAGAGCATGGCGGCGACCGAGATGGCGATCGACGAGATCGCCGCGCAGCTTCAGCTCGACCCGATCGAGTTCCGCCTGAAGAACGCGCTGCGCTCGGGGATGAAGAACACCCAGGGCGCGATTCCCGCAGGCGCCTTGCGCGTCGACGAAGTGCTCGAACGCGCGCGGCGGCACCCGCTGTGGACGCGCCGCGCCGCGCGCAAGGCCGAGTTCGAGGCCGCGCATCCGGGCCGGCGCTACGGCGTCGGCTTTGCGTGCGTGCAGAAGGATTTCGGCACCGGCGCGGAAGCGTCGTTCGCGAAGGTCGAATTCGACGAGACCGGCAAGGTCACGCTGCATCACACGGCGGCCGAGATCGGCACCGGGATGTCGACGTCGCAGGCCGTCGCGGTCGCGAAATGGCTCGGCCGCCCGGCGACCGACGTGCGCGTCGCGCTGACGGAGTGGCCGGACCTGCCGGTCGAGACGAGCGGCGATCCGTACCTGATGTCGCAGGCCGACCAGGACCGGCTCAGCGCGAACCCGCGCTGGTCGCCGAGCTATGCGTCGCCGTCGAGCGCGACGAACTCCGCGTACTACTTCACGCACAGCACGCGCGAAGCCGCGCGCGCGGTGTTCCGCTACGGGCTGTGGCCGGCCGCGATGTCGATCTGGTCGCGCGGCCTCGGCGGCGGGCAAGCCGCGCCATACACGGTCCGCATCGAGGACGCGCGCTGGGTCGACGGCAAGCTGACCGCCGACGGCCTCGAGCCGCTGACGTTCGAGCAGCTCGCGAAGCAGGCGCATGCGCTCGGCCTGCCGACCGGCGCGGTCGTGCACGTGTTCAACCGCTGGCAGTGGACCGATGCCGAGTTCGAGATCGGCGGCGCGACCGAGCGTTTGCCGATCGACGGGCTGTCGCTGCGCGTCGGCGCGCCGCGCACGGGCGACGCGAACGGGCCGGTGCCGGGCACCGCCGCGCCGGCCGGCGCGACCGCGATCCGCGCCACGCTGCCGCCGACCGCGAACGGCTATCGCGTGCTCGACCGCAAGCGCGTGTTCATCCCGCCGACGAGCCGCAACAACGCGGCCGTCACGTACTACACGGCGGTCGGCACGCTCGTCGAGCTGGCCGTGCATGAAGCGACCGGCAAGGTCGAGCTGCTCACGCACCACTCGATCATGGAGTGCGGCAACCAGATCTCGCCGCAGCTCGTGTCGGGCCAGTTGCAGGGCGGCCTCGCGATGGGCATCGGCCATGCGCTGCACGAATACCTGCCGCTATACGAGGACGGCCCCGGCAACGGCACGTGGAACTTCAACCGCTACACGCTGCCGCGCGCGTCCGACGTGGCCGTGTGGACGCAGACGGGCGACGTGCTGCCGCCGCTGTCCGAAACCGATCCGCCGAAGGGCGTCGCCGAAGTGGTGATGATCCCGGTCGTCGGCGCGATCGTGAATGGCATCGCGCACGCGATCGGCCATCGTTTCACCGACTTGCCGGTGACCCCGCAAAAGATCCAGGAGGTGCTCGCATGACGACCGCCCAAACCGCCGCGTCGGCCGCGAGCGCCGCCGGCGTCGTCACGCCGGCTACCCCGGCCGCCGCGTCCGCCGCCGGCGCCAGCGCGCCCGCGCCCGCATCCGCCGCCACCGTGCCGGCCCAGCCGGCCGCGCCGGTCGAGCGTCCGCTCGTCCGGTTCCAGCCGAAGCCGCTGTCGGTGACCATCAACGGCAAGTCCGTCGGCCCCATGCAGGTGCCCGAAGGGCTGATGATGATCGAGTTCCTGCACGAGTACGCGGGGCTCACCGGCTCGCGGCTCGGCTGCGGGCAGGGCATCTGCCACGCGTGCGTGGTGATCCTCGACAAGCCCGACGGCACCAGCGAGGAAGTCCGCAGCTGCATCACCGGCGCGCACTTCTTCCACGGCCGCGCGATCCGCACGATCGAGGGCCACGCGAAGCGCAACGACGCGGGCGAGGTGGTCGAGCTGTCGCCGATCCAGCAGAAGTTCCTCGAGCATTTCAGCTTCCAGTGCGGCTACTGCACGCCGGGCTTCGTGAACGCGGCCACCGTGCTGATCGAGCGGCTGAAGCGCCAGCCGGTCGCGAAGGCGGACGTCGAGCGCACGATCACCGACGCGCTCGACGCGCACCTGTGCCGCTGCACGGGCTACGTCCGCTACTACGAAGCGGTGAAGGACGTCGTGATGACCACGCCGGGACTCGTGAAGGACACCGCATGACACGCACATTCGCCCATCGAGTCGCGCGCCTCGCGCGCGTGCCCGCGCTTGCGGCCGCCTGCGCGCTGCTGCTGGCCGCCTGCGGCGGCCGCGATGCGCCTGCCGTGGCCGGCGCCGCGCCGACGCCCGAGCAGATCGCGCGCGGCCGCTACCTGGTGCGCGCCGCGGACTGCGCCGCGTGCCACACCGCCAAGGACGGCGCGCCGTTCGCCGGCGGCGCGAAGCTCGATTCGCCGTACGGCACGTTCTACGGCTCGAACATCACGCCGGACAAGGACCACGGGATCGGCAGCTGGAGCGCCGACGACTTCTACGCGGCGCTGCACGACGGCAAGGCGCCGGGCAAGCGCCTGTATCCGTCGATGCCGTACACGTCGTACCGGCAGCTCACGCGCGCCGACGCCGACGCGATGTATGCGTACCTGATGTCGGTGAAGCCCGTCGCCGTCGCGAACCGCGAGCACGAACTGAAATTCCCGTACAACCTGCGGTTCGGGATGGCCGTGTGGGACCTGTTGTTCCTGAAGGACAGCCTGCCCGACGCATCGGCGGGCCAGTCCGCCGACTGGCGGCGCGGCCGCTATGTCGCGAACGCGCTCGGCCACTGCGCGGAATGCCATACGCCGCGCAGCGTCACGGGCCAGCTCGACGGCGCGAAGCCGTTCGCGGGCGCGGCGCTCGGCCGCGTGGCAGCGCCCGACATCACGCCGGCGGGCCTCGCCGCGCGCGGCTGGACGGGCACGGATCTTCAGGCGTTCTTCGCGGTCGGCATCGCGCCGCAAGGCTCCGCCTTCGGCGAGATGTATCCGGTCGTGCACCTGAGCACGCAGTACCTGTCGAAGGACGACCTGCGCGGGCTGTCCGCGTACCTGCTCGGCGACAAGCCGCAGGCGCCGCAGCCGGTCAAGCCGGTGTCGGCCGACGCCGCGCAGCTCGCGGCCGGCCGCTCGGTGTACGTCGCGGTGTGCGCGGGCTGCCACGGGCTGAACGGCGAGGGCAAGCCGCACGTCGCGGTGCCGATGCACGGCAACTCGACGCTGCGCCAGGGCGACCCGCGCAACCTGCTGGTCGCGATGCTCGACGGCATCGACGAGCAAAAGTTCGCCGGCGTCGAGAACCTGCAGCCGATGCCGGGCTTCGCCGGGACGCTGAGCGACGACGAACTCGCGCAGCTGTCGAACTACCTGCGCGCGACGTGGGGCGGGCAGCCGGCGAGCGTGACGCCGGCCGACGTGAAGGCGATGCGCTGACGCGCAACGGCGGGGCGGCGCCGCGCGAAGCGGCCGGTTTCCGGCGCTCGCGCGCGGCGGTACGCCGGGTGGGTGGCAAGCGGTCAGTAACCGCCGCCGCCGCCTCCACCGCCGCCACCCGAGCCGCCGCCACCGTAGCGGCCGACCGCATGGTTCGACGCGCCGCTGTCCGGCTGCGACATGCAGCCCGCGGACAGCACGAGCGCCAGCGCCGCGAGCACGGCTGCGACCAGCGTTGTCGATTTCATCTCAACCTCCTGTCGACGGGCGAGCGCCCGAGCGAACACGAAACGTTCCGCGGCCGCCGCTTATTCCGTATTGCGCCGCACCATGCGATGCGCTTCGGCCGTCAGTCTGCCGCGCCGTCGTCGTCCGCCGGCTTGCTCCCCGCCAGTTGCGCCGGCACGCGCGCGACCACTGGGTCGCATGGCGCGCCCCGGAAATCGAACGCGTCGCGCTACACTTGCGCGAGCCGCCATTCCGATCACCGACAACAAACATGACAACCGCCGCGCCCAATCCGCCGCGCACGCCGCTGCGCCTGCCCAGCCGCGCCGTCTTCGGCTGCATGTCGTTCGCCATCGGCGGGCCGCTCGTCGCGGCGCTCATCTGGCCCGCCGTCATGCTGGTCGCGCGGTCCGCGATCGACGGGCCGTCGTGGGACACGCTGAAGCTCTGCGGCCAGATGATCCTGCTGGTGTTCTTCGGGTCGTTCTTCTTCGGCTATTTCCTGCCATCCGCGTTCGCCGGCGGCATTCTGGCCGCCATCGGCGCGCGCGTGCGCCGCAGGTGGTTCGTGCTGCTCGGCATGGGCGTCGGCACGGCGTCGATGGTCGGCTATGTCTTGCTGAGGAACGGCCTGCTGGACATCGCCGACGGTTTCGCCGGGATCGACGTGATCGCGACCGCCGATGCGTTCATCACGTCGGGCGTGCTGTCGGCATGGCTGCATCGGTGGCTCGTACGACGCGACACGGCTCGCGATGCGTCGCACGCGTTGCCTGCGGCACGCGAATCGGTCGACGTGCCGGGCTAGCGACGGATTCAACGAGGACGGCGAGCCGCTGGCCGGCCGGCAGAAGCACGCCCCCGCAAACGCCGGGCCTTGCACCAGCCGCCCACTTCAGGAGCAGCGATGTTCGACCACGTGAAATTCGGCGTCAGCGACTATGCGGCGAGCAAGGCGTTCTTCCTCACGGCACTCGAGCCGCTCGGCGTAGAGGTGGCGTCGGAGGGGCCGCCGGCGTACGGCGTCGAGCTTTGCCCGAAGGGCAAGCCTTCCCTGTGCCTGTTCCAGACCGACGAGAAACCGGCGCATCTTCACCTCGCGTTCATGGCCGACAATCGCCGGCAGGTCGACGCATTCCATCGCGCGGCGCTGGCGGCGGGCGCCCGGGACAATGGCGCGCCCGGGCTGCGCCCGCACTACCACGCGAACGACTACGCCGCGTTCGTCATCGGTCCGGACGGGCACAACATCGAAGTGGTCTGCCACGCACCCGAAGCCTGACCTTCAAGCGTGCCCGCTATCGATACGATACCGCCCGTCACATGTTCCACAGGAACACTTCGTGAACGTGCGACGACGCGTGTACCTGTACGCTGCGCCGCTGCGTCCGGCCGTTGTAGGTAGCCGTCACCGAATAGCGGCCGGCCGGCAGCGCGGCCAGCAGGAACGGCCCTTCGGTCACCGTCGACAGCACCTGGCGGCCGCGCGCGTCGGTGACGCTCACCGGGATGTCCGCGAGGTACTCGTTGCTGCCGCCGCCGGCGCGCGCCGCAAATTCGAGCGTGAGCGAATAGTGGCGCATGTCCTGCTTCATTTCGGCTGACTGGTCGGTGCCGATGCCGCCGGACCGATAGGCGACCTGGCCCGCGTGATCGGGCGCGGGAAGCGGGGCTTCGTCGGCGGCCGGCGCCGGCTGCGCTGCCATGCCGAGCACCAGCGCGGCGATGCCCAGCGTCAATGGGGTCGAGGTTTTCATGATTGCCTCCCTCTGTCTTGGTCGCGAGAAACTGCAGTTGCGACGGCTTCGGAAGCCCGGCGCGACGGCATGCGCCGCGCCGGGTCGAATCACGGCATCGAGCGGGGTCGGACCGGCGGGGATAAGCGTTCGGAGAGGGCGCCGGCTTCGCCGCTTGCGCCGTGACGTCGTGCGTACCGTCGCGGCGGCCGTCTCGGCCGGCGCGTGACGCGCGGGGCCGAAACGGCCGCGTCGCGGTACGACACTTCCAGCGTAGGACGCGTGAATTAACCGAGGCTTAAGCGCGCACTTTTTAGCCGGTGGGGCCCGATGTCGGGCACGGCCGATGCTTCCCGGATCGCAGGCAACGCCGGATGACGGCCATTCCGGTTCCGCCTAGACTGTCAGTCGCCGTCGGCAACACGCAACGCCGCCGGGCCGGCAGACGCAAGGCCCGCGGCCGGATCCATCAGGGTGGTCATCGTGCAACGGGGAGGGCAGCATGCGTTACGAGCTCTACTACTGGCCCGGCATCCAGGGCCGCGGCGAATTCGTGCGGCTGGCGCTCGAAGCGGCCGAAGCCGACTACGTGGACGTCGCGCGCCGCTCCGGGCGCGGCATGGGCATGCCGGCGATGACGCGGCTGCTGGACAGCGCGTCCGAGACCTGCCTGCCGTTCGCGCCGCCGTTCCTCAAGGCCGGCGACCAGCTGATCGGCCAGACCGCCAACATCCTGCTGTTCCTCGGCAGCCGCCACGGGCTGGCGCCGAGCGACGAAGCTGGGCGCCTGTGGGTCCATCAGCTGCAGCTGACGGTGGCCGATTTCGTCAACGAAGTGCACGACACCCATCATCCGATCGCGAGCAGTCTGTACTACGAGGATCAGATGCCGGAGGCCGAGGCGCGGGCACGGGATTTCCTGAAGCACCGCGTGCCGAAGTTCCTCGGCTACTTCGGCAAGGTGCTCGCGCACAATCCGCACAAGAGCGGCTGCATGGCGGGCGACACGCTGACCTATGCGGACCTGTCGATCTTCCAAGTGATCGAAGGGCTGCGCTACGCGTTCCCGAACGCGATGGCCCGCATCGAACCGAAGCATCCGAGGCTGACCGCGTTGCACGACCGGGTGGCGCAGCATCCGCCGGTCGCGCGCTACCTCGCGTCCGAGCGGCGCATTCCGTTCAACGAGGAAGGGATCTTCCGGCACTACGCCGAGCTCGACGCATAGCGCGGCGTCGGCGATTCAGGCGACCAGTTCCACCGTGAGGCTGCCGAGTTCGCCGAATCGCACCGTCAGCGCCTGGCCGAGCGGCACCTCGATCGCGCCGGCGTACGAACCGGTGGTCACGATCTGGCCCGCGCGGACGGCATCGCCGCGCGCGGCGAGGAAATTCACGAGCCACAGCAGCGGCTTGAGCGGATGCCCGTCCGAATGACGGCCGTCGATCGTGCGGTTCAGGCCGCCGCCGAACTCGAGCGCGATGGTGTCGAGCGGCACGTTCAGGCCGTCGGGCACAACCGGCCCGACACACAGCCCCTGGTTGAACTGCGCGTCCGCCAGCAGCTCCGGCACGCTCGCCTTCGACGGGTCCGCATAGCGGCAGCCGAGCACTTCGAGCACGACGCGGACTTCGCGGATCGCCGCGCGCACCTCGTCCTCGTCGTAGGGCCGTTCGCGCGGCGGCAGGTCGCGATCGAGCACGAACGCGATTTCCGGCTCGATCCGCACGGTCAGCGTATCGGCGACGACCCGGAACAGGCCGCCCGCCGGATGGATCGCCGACGCGAAGATCGGCGCGACGACGATGCGCCCGGGTGGCGGCACCGAGCATTTCCAGCCGCCGATCGTCTCGCCGGACAGCTCGACGACGCGGCGCTGGATCGCCAGCGCCGTCTCGATATCGTCGGGCCGGTACGCCTCCGGCAGGAGCGGGCCGGCCACGCCGGCATGACGGGCGGCGAGCAGATGCTGCGCGGCGCCGTCCACGCGTTCGAATAGGGTCGTCATGTCGTCTCCGTCGATCGTTGGCGGCCCGCGCGTGCGCGCCGGCCGACGCATAAAAGGAATCGATGATAGCGGGTTCGTCACGGCCCGGGCGGGGAGCGTGCAAGCGATGCGGCGCGCGCATGCCCCGGCCGTGGCGCTTTGTCGCGCGCGTGCGCATCGCCATTCTTGAGCGGCATCAACGTGTCGTCCCGCCAGGCGCCGATGATGGTGATGAAGCCGCGCGCAACGAGAATGCGCGGCAATCCACCCAGCGAGGCTCAAGACATGTACACGAAGATCATGGTTGCGGTAGACGGCAGCGCATCGTCGAAACTGGCGCTCGACGAAGGCCTGAAAGTGGCGAAGGCCAGCGGCGCCCGCCTGGTGGCGGTGTACGTCGCCGACAAGTCGGTGCTGTTCACCTATGCCGGGCGCGTCGATCCGCATACGCTGATCGAGGAGATCCGGCGCGACGGCGTGGCCGTGCTGCGCGACGCCGAGCGCACCATTGCGCGCGCGGCGGTGAACGGCGATACCGAGCTGATCGAAACGGAAAGCATCGGCGAGGACATCGCCGAACGCCTGCAGCGCTATGTCGACGAGCAGGCGATCGACCTGGCGGTGGTCGGCACGCACGGCCGGCGCGGCATCCGGCGCCTGATGGTCGGCAGCGTCGCGGAGCGCTTCCTGCGCAGCTCGCGCTGCCCCGTGCTGCTCGTGCGCGGCGACGATGCGCACGCTGCCGCGGCAGCAGCCTAGTCACGCAGATGAAGGCGCCGGCACGCCGCATGCAATACGGCAGCCGGCCGCCTTCGGCGTTTCGCCTGCGCGGCCGTCGGATGTCAGATGCGCGCCAGGCCGTCCGCATCGACGATGCGGATCTGCTTGCCGCGCGCCGCGACCATCCCGCTGCGCTGGAACTTCGACAGCATCCGGCTGACGGTTTCGAGCTTCATCCCGAGATACTCGCCGATTTCATCGCGCGTCATCCGCAGCACGAACTCGGCGGACGAGTAGCCTCGCGCCTTGAAGCGCGCGGACAGGTTCAGCAGGAACGCCGCGACGCGCTGTTCGGCCGTCATCGTGCCGAGCAGCAGCATCAACGCCGATTCGCGGACGATCTCGCCGCCCATCATCTGATACACGTGCTGCTGCATCGGCCGCACCTCGCGGCAGAGCTGTTCGAGCTGGCCGAACGGGATGATGCAGACCGTGCTGTCCTCGAGCGCGATCGCATCGCCGTTGTGATGGCCGCCATGCAGGCCGTCGAGGCCGAGCGCCTCGCCGACGATCTGGAAGCCCGTCACCTGCTCGTTGCCGTCACGGTGCACCATGACGGTCTTGAACGAACCGGTGCGCACCGCGTAGATGCTGTGGAACGTGTCGCCCGAGCGGTAAAGGGCCTCGCCGCGCCGCACATGGCGCGTCGTGCAGATCATCGCGTCGAGACGCGCGAAATCCTCGGTGCTCAGGTTGCTCGGCATGCACACGGCGCGCATCGAGCACGACGAGCAACGCGACGCGGTGCGCTTCGGCTGGTCCTCGCGCGCGACCGGGTGCAGGGGGGAAACAGCGTGCCGCGGCATCGCTGCCGGGCGTTGGGCCTCGCTCAACATGGTCTGCTCCAATTCGATGGGGTGTCGGTGAGCCGCGCCGATGCGCGGCGCTGTCGACGGGTCTTCATGCCCTGTCGAGGCATGGGCCGTCTTGTCGAACAGGCTGCCCGTGCCGGGCGGAACGATCCGTTTACGCGACCGTCATGAGACGGGGAGAGCGGTCCGGGGCCGGCGGGCACGCAGTTGTTCGGTATTCTCGCCAAGCAGTATGGACGTCGGCGCACGCCGGTGAAATCAGCCGTGCTTGAAGTTGCGGTAGGTGTCGAGGAAGCGTTGTAGGGCATTTCCTACAAGGGTGCGGCAGCGTGACGCACCCGGCACCCGGCACCCGGCACCCGGCACTCGACCTCGCGAGCAGCGGGTACATGGCAACTGCCGGTACGGCAGTTCGACTCCGAGAAGATTTGCCATAAATCAAACATGCCGCGTTCGATCCTCCTGACGTCATCGCGTAAACCCTAGAATGAGTCGCAACCGCGCATCGCATGCGCGGACTGGACACATCGGCCTTTTCACGGGTTCGCCGCGTGAAAGAATTCGACCGGAGGTTTCGCGATGACGAACAACGATGCGCGCGATTCAGGGATGCCGTGCCTCGACGCGCGGCCGCTTCAGGGTCGAAGGGGGCTCGTCGTCGGCATCGCCAATGAAAACAGCATCGCGTGGGGCTGCGCGCGCGCATTTCGCGCGGCGGGCGCCGAATTGGCCGTGACGTGGCAGTCCGACCGGGCGCTGCCCCATGTCGAGCCGCTGCTGAAGCAGCTCGAGCCGGCCATTGCGATGCCGCTCGACGTGGGTCGCGCGGACCAGATGCGCGCGGTGTTCGACTCCATCGAAGAAACGTGGGGCGGCCTCGACTTTCTGCTGCATGCCGTTGCCTATGCACCCAAAGCCGACCTGCACGGACGCGTCGTCGACAGCTCCCCGGAAGGGTTCGCGCTCGCGATGGATACGTCGTGTCACTCGTTCATCCGGATGGCCAAGCGTGCCGAGCCGTTGATGACGTCCGGCGGAAGCCTGATGGCAATGACCTATATCGGCGCGGATCAAGTCATCGCCGAGTATGGCGTGATGGGGCCGGTCAAGGCCGCGTTGGAAGCCACCGTTCGATACCTGGCGGTCGAGCTCGGGCCGGCGGGCATTCGCGTGAACGCCATTTCGCCCGGCGCATTGCCGACGCGGGCCGCATCCGGGCTTCCGAACTTCGATCGCCTGCTCGACGACGCCGCGCGGCGCGCACCATTGCGCCGGCCGCTCGAAATCGACGACGTCGGCGCGTTGTGCACCTTTCTCGCCGGCGACGCGGCACGCGCGATGACCGGCGGAATTCACTATATCGACGCGGGGATGCACGTGCTGGGCTGACACGAGGCGGCCGGCCCCGGCATGCGTCGAGATCGACCTTGCCCCCTTTGGAGAAGAGAGTGATGGATGCTGCCACGCAACTGGCGCGCAGTCATGAGATCGCCACGGAAATTGCCCACGTCCTGCAAAAGCGCACCGGGAACGCGCTGGAACAGTACGGGAAACGGTTGAGCGAAGCGCTCGACGGCCACGACGGCCGCGCCGCGCCGTTCGCCACGCCTTTGTCGCCCTTGAGCGCATGGCACTATGCGGTCGACGCCGTGCAGCGCTCGCTGCTGTTCTGGGACACGATGCGCGAGCGCGGCACGCAATACGTCGAGCGCGTGGCACAGGGGCTGAAGCCCGCGCTGCATTTCGATTACGACGTCGTGCTCGACGGCAGGCATTTCGCGCGGCCCGTCAATTACGCGCTCGTTCACATCCAGCCGCCTAACGGCGTGATCGTCGACGATCGCAAGCGGCCTTACCTGATCATCGATCCGCGCGCGGGGCACGGGCCCGGCATCGGCGGCTTCAAGGACGATTCGCAAGTCGGCGTCGCGTTGCGCGCCGGGCATCCCGTGTACTTCGTCGTGTTTTTCCAGGATCCCGAACCCGGCCAGACCTTGCTCGACGTGTGCGCGGCGGAGCAGGAATTCGTCCGGAAAGTGCGCGCGCTGCATCCGGACAGCGAGAAGCCGGCGATCGTCGGCAACTGCCAGGGCGGCTGGGCCGCGATGATGCTCGCCAGCTCGTCGGCGGACGACACGGGCCCGATCGTCATCAACGGGGCGCCGATGTCGTACTGGAGCGGCGCATGGAGCGAAGGCCCGAGCGACAATCCGATGCGCTATGCCGGCGGGATACTGGGCGGCACCTGGCTCGCGTCGTTCGCGTCGGACCTCGGCCACGGCAAGTTCGACGGCGCGCATCTCGTGCAGAACTTCGAGTACCTGAACCCGGCGAATACGCTGTGGGACAAGTATTACCACGTGTACGACAACATCGACACCGAGCCGCCGCGGTTCCTCGAATTCGAGCGCTGGTGGGGCGGCTACTACCTGATGAACCGCGAGGAGATCGAATGGATCACGCGCAACCTGTTCGTCGGCAACAAGCTCTGGTCCGGCGAAGTGCGCGACGGCGCGGGCGAGGCGTTCGACCTGCGCAAGATCCGCTCGCCGATCATCCTGTTCGCGTCGATGGGCGACAACATCACGCCGCCGCAGCAGGCGTTCAACTGGGTGGCGGACATCTACGGCAGCACCGAGGAGATCAAGTCGCGCGGGCAGGTGATCATCGGTTTGGTGGAAGAGGACGTGGGCCATCTCGGCATCTTCGTGTCGGGCAAGGTCGCGAAAAAGGAGCACGCGCAGATCGTCAACGTGCTGGATGCGATCGAAACGCTTCCGCCCGGCCTTTATGCGATGTCGCTCCAGGAGGCGAAGGGCGCCGACGGGAAGCTCACCTACGAGGTCACGTTCGCCGAGCATCGTCTAGAAGAGATCGCGAAGCATTTCAACCGCTTCGGGCGCAAGGACGAAGCCGCCTTCGAAGCCGTCGCCGAGCTGTCCGAATTCACGCAGCGCGCGTATGAGCTGTTCATGCAGCCGTACGTGCAGCAGGCGTCGAACGAGACCACCGCGCGCCTGCTGCGCGATTTTCATCCGCTGCGCTTCCAGCGCTGGGCGTTTTCGGACTTGAACCCGTGGCTTCAATGGCTGAAGCCGGCCGCCGCCACGATCAAGGCCAACCGCCAGCACGCGGACGATATCGGGCCGTGGCGCGAACTCGAACGCCGCGGCTCGGACATCGTCAGCGCGTCGCTCGATTGTTTCCGGGCCCTGCGCGATGCGAGCGTCGAGTCGCTGTTCTTCACGCTGTACACCCATCCGTTCATGCTGCATGCCGCGGACCAGCATCGCGAACGCCAACCCGCGTCGCACGCGGCCGCGGATCCCCGCGAGCTGCCGTTCGTGAAGGATGCGCTCGCGTCGATCGGGCAGGGCGGCTATACCGAAGCGGTGGCGCGCGCGGCGTTTCTGCTCGAGCGCAGCGGCGAGCCGTTGCCGCTTGCGCAGCTTGCGACGGAGCGCGAGCTCATCGAAACCTACGCCGAGTATCTGCCGAACCTGCCGCCCGATCAGTGGCGGCGCGTGTATGGCGAGCAGGAGATCATCGCGACCTACGAGCCGCAACAGGCCATCGCCACGCTTCCGGCGCTGCTCGCCAGGCCGGAAGACCGCAAGCGGCTGCTGACCTTGCTGGACAAGCTGTTGGGCGATGCGCGCGTGCAAAGCGAAACGGTGAGCGAGCGGCAGTGGGACGCGCTGCAACGCATTCGCGCGGCGCTGGGCGCGCCGCCCGCGCAGCGGCCCGCGGCGACGCTCGCATGAGCGCAAAGGAGCGACCATGGCCGAACTCTTGCTGATCAACGTCGAGGAAGGCGCGCGTGACGACGAAATCGGCGCGTTCCTGAAACGGCACGGATTCCCGCTGTTCGATTCGATCGAACGCGTGCCGGCAGGCATTGGCGACCCCATTACGCTGCTCAGGTTCGGCACGCTCTCGTCGGTGGCCCTCTACGACCTTCGCGCGAGGATCGACCACATCTCGTGGAAGGGCCGCTCGATCCGCGCCCACATCCTGCCGGACCGGATGAACTGAGCCGCCTCGCACGATCGGGGGCGCCTACCTGAAATTGCTGTCATCTCGCGAAAAGTCGGTTCAGGGAGGGTGCTCGGATGGGGAACCGGGGCGGCGAGTATCGTTTCAGGGTGCTGAGTGCTGAGTGCTGAGTGCTGAGTGCCGAGTGCCGAGCGCCGTGCGTCACTCCGCCAGCAGTTCCGCCCCGCAATCGTCGCCGGCCGCCGCTTCGCCATCGCCGCGGCTGCGCGCAAACCCGATCAGTTGCTCGGGCGGCTGCGGCCGTGCCAGCAGGAACCCTTGCGCCTGGTGGCAACCGATCGCCTGCACGAACGCCAGCTGCTGCTCGGTTTCGACGCCTTCCATGATGACGTCGAGGCCGAGCGCGCGCCCCATCGCGACGATCGCCCGCACGATCGGGCCGTCCGCGCCGTCCGCGCCGCAATCGGCGAGAAACGACCGGTCGATCTTCAGCGTGTCGACCGGTAGATCCTTCAGGTACACCAGCGACGAATAGCCGGTGCCGAAATCGTCGATCGCGAGGCTGATCCCCCGGGTCGCCAGTTCCCGGAGCAGGATGCCGATCTCCTCGCGCGTGTTCATGGCCATGCTTTCGAGCAATTCGAGCTGCAGGTGCTCGGGCGGCAGGGCGGTTTCGCTGAGGATCGACGTGAGATCCGAGAGGAAGCCGTCGGCGAAACATTGCCTGGCCGACACGTTCACCGCGATGCGGCCGAACGCGTAGCCGTCGTCGAGCCACTTGCGCGCCTGCCGGCACGCTTCGCGCAGCACCCATCGGCCGATCGGCACGATCAGCGCGGAGCGTTCCGCGAGCGCGATGAATTCGCCCGGCGCGACGAGCCCCCGGCGCGGGTGCATCCAGCGCAGCAGCGCCTCGACGCCGACGATCCTGCCGCTCGCCAGATCGTATTGCGGTTGGTAGAAGAGTCGGAATTCGTTCTGTTCGAGCGCGCGATGCAGTTCGCCGAGCGTTTCGAGCTGCTCCAGCGCCGACGACGTCATCTTGCTCTCGAAGAACTGGAACACGTTCCGGCCGCGGCTTTTCGCGCCGTACATCGCCTGATCCGCGAGCAGCATCAATTGCTCGGCCTCGGCGCCGTCGTCGGGATAGATGCTGATGCCGATGCTCGGCGTCACGAAGATCTCGCGGTCGCCGATGTCGATCGCGTGTCCCACTTCATCCAGCAGCAGGCGCGCAATGCGCCCGACGTCGCGCACGTCGTCGATTTCCTCGAGCACCAGCGCGAATTCGTCGCCGCCCATGCGCGCCACCGTGTCGCTCGCGCGCACGCCCGACGCGATCCGGCCGGCCACCACCTTCAGCACTTCGTCGCCGGCGTTGTGGCCGAGGGTGTCGTTGACGAGCTTGAAGCGGTCGAGATCGAGATACATCACCGCGACCTTGCTGCGGCGCCGCTTCGCCTGGACGATCGCGTGCGCGAGCCGCTCCTCGAACAGCGTGCGGTTCGCGAGGCCCGTGAGGACATCGTGCGTGGCGAGGTAGGCGAGCCGTTCCTCGGCCTGGCGGCGCTGGGTGATATCGGAGAAGATCGCGGCGTAATGCGAGATCTTGCCGTCGATGTCGCGGATGCTGGTGATCGTCAGGTATTCGAGGAACAACTCGCCGCTTTTGCGCCGGTTCCAGATTTCGCCTTGCCAGTGGCCGTCGGTCGTGAGCGCCTGCCAGAGATTCCGGTAGAACTCCGGCGTCTGCCGGCCTGAGCTCAGCATGCTCGGGTCGCGGCCGATCACTTCGTCTTCCGTGTAGCCGGTGAGGCGCGTGAACGCCTGGTTCACGCGTTCGATCTTCGCGTGCCGGTCGGTCACCATGATGCCCTCGAGCGCCGACTCGAAGACCCGGTCCGCCATGCGCAGGCTGAAGCGCGCGAGGCCGAGCGCTTCGTCGCGCTCGCGCAATGCGTTGCGAAGCTCGTTCACGTATTCGTGCTCGATGCTCTGCAGCACGTCCGCGAAGCCGAGCAAGCCGGTGAGGGCGCCGCGGTCGTCGTGAATGCCGACGTGGCGGATGTTCTGCTGCATCATGTAGCGCTGGGCCGCATACAGGCTCTGCTTCGCGGCCAACATCTGCAGCGGCCGGCTGGCGTGCGCGCCGACGATGCCGAACATGCCGTCTCCCGCGATCAGCCGGACGATGTCGCGCTCGGTCAGGATGCCGTGCCCGCCGTCGTCGTACGCGACGAGGACGGCGTCGAGCTTCTCCGCGCGCATCCGCGCCACGACGTCGCGCAGCGCGACATGCTCGGGAACCGTGACGGGCTCGTGGACGGGAATCGAATCGATCGACTTCAGGCGCAGGAAGAATTCGGCGCCCTGGTTCACGACGACGTCGGTCTGGGTCAACACGCCGATCGCCGCGCCGTCCCTGACGACCACGAAGTGGCGCACGCCCGACTGCTTGAACTGCGTCGCCGCTTCGCCGAGCGGCGTACTGGCCTCCAGCGTCAGCACCGGGCTGCTCATCACGTCGCCGACCGGCTGGTCGAGCGCCTCGGGGCTGTCCCCGGCCGCCAGTGCGTCCTGCTCGGTCCAGATGCCGACGGCCTGGCCTTCTTCCATCACGACGATCGAACTGCAGCGCTCGGCGAAGATGCGGCGGGCGACCTCGCGCACCGGCGTGGTTCGCGTGCAGGACAGTATCTGGCGCACGACGAGGCGCGCAACGGGAATATCGTAGCTACTCGGATACATTCTCAGACCAAAGACAGTGAAGCCTCGTAGGCGAACATCGATCCGGCGACCGGCGGACTGGCGCGTCTCGGCGGCGCACGCGGCGCACTGGCCACGATGCCGCATTTGACGATCCCGGATCGACCTGATCAGTACGTCGGATGACACATGTCACGGGAGCGCCATTGTGCGTTAACGGCAGGTTCCGGGAAGAGTTGAGGGCTGTGGCGGCGCGGGGGCTGTGCGTCGACGGGTCGAATCGCAGGTCCCGGCGCAGAACGTCGATGCTGGTCGCGTCGAGTCTGGCGCCGTCAAACCGCACGTCGATACTTTCATCGTTCTCGCCATCGATGGAGAGCAGCGGCAGCGTCGCGTCCGTCTTGCCGACGGGGCGCAGGGTAAGCCAGTCGCCGACACCGACCGTCGCGCACTTCGAGAATACGTCGCGCGCGAACGGGCGAGTCGTCGCATAAGTGCAAGCCGCGGCGGCGACCGCGAAAGCAACGACGGCGAAGACAAAGCAACGGCCGCTGCAAGTACGACGGCGCCGAGCGCCAACCACGGTATGACCGAATTGCCCCGGCCTGACTCTGATGCATGCTTGATTAAATGGCACGGCCACTTTCAAGCAATGACCGTCACGTCATTGAATATGGCGCCCAAATACGTCCGGCGCGATTTCGGGTTCGAGCATGATCGATCTACTTCATGTCCCGGGCCACGCGAAACCCGTTTGCCGAATAGCGTACGCTGCTGTCGTACTTGAAGCGTGTCGACACCGGCATGTAGCTTGCCCCGTCCCGCCACGAGCCGCCGCGGATCACGCGGACCTGGCAGTTCGGCTCGTCCCACGAGCGGCCGTCGGCAGGCGCGTTCTTGTACGAGTTGTGCCAGCAATCGCTGACCCATTCCCATACGCCGCCCCCCATGTCGTGGAAGCCGAGCGGATTGGCCGCGAACGACCCGACGTTGTTCGGTGCCTCCGCCCGCCACGGCGAACCGCAATCCTTGCAGTTCGCGTTGCCCGGGCGCATCTCGTTGCCCCACCAGTAGCGGGTCGTGGTGCCGGCACGGGCCGCGAATTCCCATTCGGCCTCGGTCGGCAGCCGGTAAGACTTGCCGCTGATTTTCGACAGCCACTTCACGTACTGTTGCGCATCGTCCCAGCTCAGGTCGCGCGCAGGCGCGTTCGGTGCGGTGTTGCTGTCGCCGGACAGGCGCGGACAGGCGCCCGCATCGCGGCACGCATTCCACTGCGCGACGGTCACCACGTCCTTCGCGAGCGCGAAAGCATGATCGAGCGTCACGCGATGCGCCGGTTTTTCCGACGGATCGCCCGAATTGCTGCCCATCGCGAACGTCCCGGGGCTGACCGTCAGCATGACGGGGCATGTCGGGCAATCCCGGATTTCATTGGCGGCGGTCGCTTTCTGCGGCGGTGCCGATGGGGCCGCTGCTGTAGCGGGCGGTGACGCTTTCGTCGACGAAGCAGGCGCGTGCGCAGGCTGTGCAGACGTCGAGGCTGGCGCCGGAGCCGGAACGGGAGTAGGGGCCGGCGCGGGGCTTGCCGTCGGTGCAGGCGCGGACGCCGCGGGCGCCTTGGGCGCGGCGGCCCGAAGCCGCGCAAGACGGGCCTGCGCCAGCTGCGCGAAGCGGCCGTTCGGGTAGGTCTTCAGATAGGCCTCGTAGTCGCCTGCCTCCTTGCTGTCCTTGATCGACTCCCAGAACGTGATTTCGTATTGCTCGGCGCTGTCTTTCGGCATCACGCCCCGGCTGTCGAGCGTGACGACGCTGAGGTCGGCCGACACGTCGAAGCCTTTTCCGATGCCGGTGCCGGAATGCCCGGCGACGGCGCCCGCGCGACGGGGCCCGGTGAACGCATGGGTCGTTGCCGCATCGGAAAGGGACGACGCAACCCAAGGTATCTGCCGATGCCCGGTGGCGCTTTCGACCATCGCACCGGCACGCTCGAAGACCTGTGCGATGCCGAGCCCCGGCAACGCGAGCGATTGCAGCAGCGCCGCCGTGTAGACACCATGCATTGCACCGTCGGCCGCGTCTTTACCGGGCGCCGTTGCGTAGGCGACGAGCGTATGCGGCGGCAGCAGGCGGGCCGCCACGTTGCCGGCGCCGGGGAGCGCACTCAGGCAGGAATCCATAATGATCAGATCAATCCCGCCGCCGTGCCGCCGCGATGTCGCATCGAACACGGTTTGCAGGTCGATTCCCGTTCGCGACAGGCCGGCCGGAGAGCCGACGTCGGCATCGACGGGTGCGAGCCATGTCGTTCCGCCGGCGCTGGCGCCGTGGCCCGCAAAATACACCAGCCCGGTGCCGCCGGCCGGCACGCGGCGCTCGAACGCCGCCAGCCCATCGACCATTTGCTGCCGGGTAGCATCGCGCAGCGTGATGACGTCGAAGCCGAGCGCCCGCAGCGCATCGGCCATCGCATCGGCGTCACGGACGGGATTGGCAAGCGCACGGTCGCGATAGGCGCCGTTGCCGATCACGAGCGCGACGCGGCCCGGTTGGACGGACTCGGCACGCGCGGACGCGGGCGGCGGCGCGGCAAACGGATGCACGATCTCGCCGAAGCAGACGCTCGACGTCATCGAGATCGACGCAAACAGGCATGCGGGCAAGAGTATTCGCCACATATTCAGCCCCCCAGGGTGCGCCGTCGGATCAGATGGCCGAAGGCGGAGCGCAGCCGTTGCCGGGTGTCCGGTCGTGGCGGGCACGGCCAGGACACATTCAAGATAGCACGTACGTTCAGCGGCGATCACCGGAACCACCCGCGGGTCCTGAAAAAAACAGACATGCGCGCGTACGCGCCGATATGTGCCTTCCTGTCGATTACGTCCTAAGCTGTTAGACACGCTCCACTGTCCGACGCCGCGCGCCGCTACCCACGCGAGGAGCAACACGATGCGAAGAAGGGCTACGCTGTTGGTCATGGCCGCCACCGTCCTGGTGCCGAGGATCGTTTTCGCCGCGGGGCGTTCGCCGTCGCCGCCCGGCGCCGAGGCGTACATCATCTGGCCGTCGGACGGTGCGACGATCACGGGCGGCAAGTTCTGGGTGCGCATGGGCCTGCGCAACATGGGCATCTGCCCGAAAGGCATCGAGCGGCCGAACGTCGGCCATCATCACCTGCTCATCGACGCCGATCTCCCGCCGCTGGACCAGCCGATACCGTCGGACCGGAATCACCTGCATTACGGCGCCGGTCAAACCGAGGCGCGCATCGAGCTGCCGCCCGGCAAGCACACGCTGCAGCTGCTGATGGGCGACCACGATCACGTGCCGCACGATCCGCCGGTGTATTCGAAGAAGATCACGATCACGGTCAAGTAGCGCGCCACGCCGCGCCTGCCGCCCGAACCGGGAAACGACGCCATGAACAAGCTCATCCTCTTTGCCGCTGCCGTGGTGCTGCTATGGGCAGGGCCGGCAACCGCAGAGACCGCCACGCACGCCCCGAAGGCCGTCGTCTACATCGGATGGCCCAACGATGGCCAGGTGCTGCCGGCCGGACGTCCGTTCCGGGTGTGGTTCGGCCTGCGAGACATGGGTGTCGCGCCGTCGCACGTGCAGTTTCCGAACACGGGCCACCATCACCTGCTGGTCGATACGGACCTGCCGCCGATGGACCAGCCGATTCCGTCCGACCGGAATCACCTGCATTTCGGCGCGGGCGAAACCGAAACCACGCTGGAGCTTCCGCCGGGCAAGCACACGTTGCAGCTGTTGATGGGCGATGCCGACCACGTGCCGCAGAAGCCTCCCATCTATTCGAAGAAGATCACGATCTACGTGAAGTGACGTCGCCCATGGCGTGAGCGGCGCGCGTGTCTGTGCGTGCCGCACAGTCCGGGCCCGAACTGTTGGCGACGACCCATCACGCCGCATCGATCCGTGTGCCGCGCACACGTCCCCCGAACTTCCTCTTGGTCGTCCGAACCCGCATCGGCAAGCCGCCCGGCATGACTCCCGCCGCTTCCGCGAGCGGCTGGCACGCCCCATGCAGTATGTGACGCGAGCGTGCCACGCTGCAGCACGAACACCAACACCTCCACCCGATCCCGCAGCGTCGCCGCGTTACTCCGAAGGAGTCGATCGTGAACACCCACCTGTCGCCGACCGCCACGCGCCACTGCCGCGGCCTCATGCGTTCGCTGGCCCGCATCGCCGGTTCCGCCGGCGCATGCGCGGCGTTGCTGTCCGGCTGCATGGACCTGAACATGCCCGCCTACCAGCGCCCGGAGATGCCGGCGAAGACCACGTGGGCGCATGCGCACGGGCCCGTCTCCGCGTCGGACACGGTCAATCCCGAGTGGTGGAAGAGCTTCGACGATCCATATCTCGACGCGCTCATCGACAAGGCCATCGCGGGCAACGTCGATATCAAGGTGCTGGCGGCCCGCATCGGCGTGGCCGGTGCGCAGGTCGGCGAAGTCCAGGCTGGCGCGCTGCCGAGCGCCAGCCTCGGCGCGGGCGTGGACTTCGAGAAGAGCACGCATCAGACGCTGTCGAAGACCTACAACCTCGGCAGCCAGGTGAACTGGGACATCGACATCTGGGGCAAGGTCGAGAAGGGCGTGCAGGCGCAGAAGGCCGAATACCACGCGACCGAGGCCGACTGGCGCGCGGGCTACCTGACGCTCGTCGCCGACGTGTCGAGCACGTACTTCCAGATCCTCCAGTTCGACGACCAGATCGAGCAGGAACAGCGCACGCTCGACAAGAACCGGCGGATCCTCGCGATCTACCAGTCGATGCTGGCGAACGGCATCGCGCCGCAGACGGAAGTGCTGCGGCAGAGCGCGGAGATCAACCGGCTGTCGAACGACCTGATCGAGCTGCACCGCGCGCGCGACACGGCCGAGAACGCGCTCGCGACGCTGTTGGGCGTGCCGGCCGGCGAATTCAGGATGCCTGCCGGCCATCTCCGGCAGCGCGTCAAGCTGCCGGACGTGCCGATGGGGCTGCCCGCGCAACTGCTCGCGCGCCGGCCGGACGTCGTTGCCGCGCAGTATCGCGTGCTCGAATCGTATGACGAAGTGGGCGCGGCGAAGCTCGCGCAACTGCCGTCGATCAGCCTGACGGGGCGCGGCGGCACCGCGGCGTTCGCGCTGTCGGACCTGTTCAGGGCGTTCACGTTCAGCTTCCTGCCGAGCATCAACCTGCCGATGTTCGACCCGAGCGTGCGCGCGCACATCAAGACGACCGAGGCGCAGACGAAGGTCGCCGAGCAGCAGTACCGGCAGACCGTGTTCACCGCGTTCAAGGAGGTGGAAAATGCACTCGTCGATCTCGACGCGCACAAGCGGCAGCGCGTGCAGCTTCAGCAGCAGAGCGAGCGCCTGCGTACCGTCGCAGCGCAAGTCGAGGCACAGCTCAAGGAAGGGCTCGTGTCGCAACTGGAGGTGCTCGAATCGGAACGTTCGGTGGCGTCCGCGGAACTCGCGCTGCTCGCCAATCATCAGCAGATTCTGAGCGACACGGTCACGCTCTACAAGGCGATCGGCGGCGGCTGGCGCGCGGTCGAAGTCTCGAACGCGAGCAGCGCGCCGACCGGCCAAGCGATGCAATGAACACGCCAGCCATGAGCCGCCGTGCGATCGGCGCCAGCCGATTGACTACCGTCATCCGTCGCCTAAACTTTTTTCACACTCTTGCTGCCATGTGCGTTGGCGGTGCGGCTTCACAAGGGTGGTTCGCAAGCGCGTCGCACTTCCTGCGCCGCGTGCCCATTGGCGGGCGCATGTCGATCGTTGGCCGAATCATGGTTCCAGACGCCGCTTCGATTGCAGAGAAACAGGCCGCGCTCGATCGGCAGTTCGACATCGTGCTCAAGCCGGTTTCCCATCCGGAGCTGAGCGAGATCCGGATCGACAAGGCGCTGTTCGCCGTCGGACGGACGAACACGCCGTTCGCGTCGGCGCCGCCCGAGCGGGTGGCCGACCTGTCGCGCCGGCATGCGCGCATCTTCTTCGAAGGCAGCGCGGCCTATGTCGCCGATCTCGGCAGCAAGAACGGCACGGCCGTCAACGGCGTCGACGTCGGCGACAAGCCGCACCTGCTGCGCGACGGCGACGAGCTGCGATTCGCCGGCACGCTGGCGTACCGCGTCGCGTTCGTGCCGCGCGCGACGCACCGGCCGGCGCGGCCGGCCGTCGTCACGCTGTCGCCCGAGCGCGGCGATCTCGGCCTGCAACCGGTCATCATTACCGCCTTCCCGTTCCTCGTCAGCAAGACTGACGACACCTTCGCCTGCTACCGGAACGCGTATCCGCATCAGGTCAACTACCTGTCGCGGCGTCATGCGCACCTCTACGTGCAGGACGGCGACGTCTTCGTCGAAGATCTCGGGAGTACGAACGGGACCTTCGTCGACGGCCGGCGCCTCGACGAGCATGCGGTGCCGCTCGCCGACGGCGCGATGCTCGCGTTCGGCGGCGATCACTTCGTCTATCGGGTCGGCGTGCAGCGCGAGCCGGGGCCGGACGCCACCATCACGGCCACGTCGTCGCCCGGCGCCGGCGCGAATGCGGCCGTCGAGGACGCCGACCGGACGACCTTCGTCGATACCGCGCATTCGTTCCTCGACATCTTCTGCACGGTGCCGGCCGTTCAGCAGGACGACGAGGTGAACCCGCACGCCGCGCAAGGCGCAGCCGAAACCGCGCATGACACACGCCGCCGGCGCGGCAGGTTCCTGGTGTTCCTGTCGGAGCTGAGCGAGGCGTTCGGCGGCAGCGGGCGCGTCGACGTGCGCCGGCTCGGCTGGTGGAGCGGCGGGCTGCTCGCCGTGGTCGTCGCGCTGCTCGCGACGCTGTATTTCCAGGACGCGCCGCTGCGCGAGATGCGCGCGCTGCTGGCGCGCGGCGACGCCGCGCAGGCGGCGCAGCTCGCCGACCGCCATCTCGCGAACGATCCGGACGATACGGCGTTCCTCGCGCTCGGCACCGAGGCGCTCGTCCGGTCGACCGTACCGGGCTGGATCGCCGCGATGAACGCGCGCGCATTCGACCGCGCCCGCGCCGTCGTGCAGGACATGCGCACGCTGGCCCGCCACAATGCCGACGCGCGGCCGCTCGTCGACGAGATTGCATGGATCGGCGAGCTGCAGGCGTTCGTTGCCGGCCGCGGCGGGCCGGAGGCGCCGATCCGCATCTACCGCGACGAAGCGCCGATCAAGGCATTGACCGGCCGCTGGAACGACGACCCGGGCGCGCATCAGCGGCTGCTCGACCGGATTTCGTCATACGTTCCCGCGTTCGGCGCGCGGTATGCCGACGCGCTCAGCCAGCTGCGCAAGCTGCAAAGCGACAACTCCGTCTACGTGGCCGCGCTCGAACGCTTGCAGCGCGCGATCGCGTCGGCGCTCGACGACGACCGGCTCGACGGTCTTCCGGCGCTGCTCGCCGACTACGAGCAGCGCTATCCGCGCCTCGGCGGCCTCGACGCCGTGCGGGCCGATCTGCAGCAGTACACGCAGTTCGAAAGCGACGCGCGGGCCGGGCACGGGCCGGCCGTGCTGGATCGCCTCAGGCAGTTCCGCTTCGCGACGCCGGCGTTCGCGGCCCATGTCGCGACGCTGGAACGGCTCGCTTCCTCGGGAGGGCGCGGTGAAGCTCGACAGTCTCCTTAAGCGCGCGCGGCAGGCGCCCCCCCCTGAGCCGCCGCGCTCGCTCGGCGAGGCGCTGGAGGATCACAGCGTCGAAGGGATCGCGATCCTGACGGCGCGGCCGTGGCGGCTCACGCAGGCGGCCATCCTCGCGATGGTCGGGCTCGTCGTGTGCGCGCTGCTGTGGTCGTTCGTCGGCCGTGCCGACGTGATCGTGACCGCGCAGGGCGCGCTCGCGCCGGAGTCCGAGGTGCGCCGCATCTACGCGCCGGTCGACGGCGAGCTCGTGGACATCTATATCGCCGAAGGCCAGCCGGTCGAGAAGAACGACGTGATCGGCCGGATCAACGCGCGCGGCGCGATCGAGGCGGCGACCAACGCGCTCGACGCGCGGCTCAAGCTCGACGACGCGGAGCGCGAGTGGAAGCAGTTCCCGGACAAGAAACAGCTGATGGAGCGCAAGGCCGACGCGCTGAAGCAGCAGATCGAGGTCGAGGAGCACATCCACCAGAACCGCATCGCCGAGGGCACCAGCAAGCTCGCGCAATCGCAGCGCGCGCAGGTCGACGAAGCGCGCAGCAATATCGACAACGCGCGCCACGCGCTCGATCTCGCGAAGGACGAACAGGACAAGTACGCGCGCCTGTTCGCGCTGCCGGGCGGCGGCGGCGTGTCGCAGAGCCAGGTGGAGCAGAAGCGCAGCGCGTACCTGCAGGCCCAGGACAGCTACCGCGTCGCGCAGGCGCGGCTCACGCAGCTCGAGGCGCAGCAGAGCCACGAGTTCGCGCAGGCGAAGGCGCAGCTCGAAGGCAGCGGCGGGACGCTGGCGGGGCTGCGCATCCAGTACGACGCGACGGTGCGCGACATCGCGAACACCGAGGAGAAGCTGCGCCTGCAGGTGCAGACGGCGCGCCTCGCCGCCGATGCCGCCGCGCGCATCCGCTTCGAGAACATCGACAAGGACAATTTCCTGCTGGTGCTGGCGCCCGTTTCCGGCGTGATCACCGACGTGACCACGACGCAGCCCGGCGACAAGATCCTCGCCAACACGCCGCTCGGCAGCATCGCGCCGTCCGACGCGCGGCCGGTGGTGAAGGTCGCGATCGCGGAGCAGGACCGCGCCTTCCTGCGAGAAGGCCTGGCCGTGAAACTCAAGTTCAATGCGTTTCCGTATCAGCGCTACGGCGTGGTGGACGGCACGCTCGAATACATTTCGCCGGCCACCAAGCCGCAGGCGCAGACGAAGGAACCCGTCTACGAAGGCCGCGTGGCGCTGGCGCGCGACGCCTACGTGATCGCCGGCACGAAGTACCCGCTGCGCTACGGGATGACGGCCACGGCGGAAATCGTGGTGCGCGAGCGCCGGCTGATCGGGTTCGCGCTGGACCCGTTCCGGCAGATCGCTGGCTGATGGACCTAAGGGGAACGACATGACGGCAATCGTGCGTATCGACGACGAGGTGATCGGCACCGATGATTTCATCCGCGTGCTGAAGCTCACCGGGCAGTTCGAGGGCCTCGTCGAACAGCAGGTTCGCGACCGGCTGACGGTGAGCGCGGCGAAGAAGATGGGCATGCAGGTCACGCCCGAGGAGATCCAGGAGCGCGCCGACCAGTTCCGCCGCGTGCGCGGCCTGCACCGCGCCGCGGACATGAACCGCTACCTGGACGTGTTCGGCATCAGCCTCGACGAGTTCGAGCGGTTCATCACCGACACGCTGTACCAGGAGAAAACGCTCGACACGGTGTGCAGCGACGCGGCCGTCGAAGCGTACTTCAAGCTCAATTCACCGAAGTTCGACAGCATCGAGGTCAGCCACATCGTGCTGGATTCGGAAGGCAAGGCGCGCGAGATGATGGCGATCCTGGAGGACGACCCGGACAGCTTCGGCGACATGGCGCGCGAGCATTCGATCGCCGACACGAGCGAGCGCGGGGGGGTGATCGGCAAGGTGCTGCGCGGCTCGCTGAAGACGGATATCGAGGCCAAGGTGTTCAACGCGCACGTGGGCGACCTGCTCGGGCCGTTCGCGGCGCCCGACGGCTCGTTCTTCGAGATCTTCTCGGTCACCGCGAAACACCCGGCCGCGCTCGACGCCGACGTGGCGTCGGAAGTGCGCCGCCTGCTGCGCGAGGAATGGCTCGCCGAGCGTGCGCAGGAACACATCATCGAAGCACGCTGATCACGGAGAACCGCACCGATGGACGCCCAAGCCCCCGCTCCGGCCAGCACCCCGTCGCTCGCGGCGTTTCTCGCGTCGGTGGAGCCGCTGTCGCTGTTCTCGCGCGACGAACTCGATCGGATGGCCGCGCATGCGCAGGTGCGCACCTACGCGTTCGGCGACACCGTCTGCAACCGCGGCGAGGCGGCCGAGGGCCTGTACGTGCTGCGATCGGGGGCCGTGCGCCTGATCGCCGACGAGCGCGGCAAGGAAACCAGCGTCGGCGTGCGCAAGGAGCGCGAGGTGTTCGGCGAGATGGCGATGCTGCGCGACTGCCGGCACGAGGTGTCGGTGCGCGCGTCGACCAAGACCGAGGTGCTGTGCATCCCGCGCAGCGCGATCGAGCCGATCCTGCGCGACAACCCCGCCGCGCAGTCGTTCGTGACGAGCTACGTCGCGATCAGCTCGGCCGGCGGTTTCGTCACGCGCCTGTTCGACCTGCGCGGCAAGCTGACGCGTGCCGAGCTGGAGGAATACGTGTCGAGCGTCGGCGTGAAGCGCGTCGCGGCCGGCAAGGAGATCGTCCGGCAAGGGCCCGGCGGCGACCTGCGGCTGTACGTCGTGCGCCAGGGCGAGGTGAGCGTGTCGTGCCACGAGGACGGCAACGACTATCCGCTCGCGACGCTCGGCGCCGGCGAGATCTTCGGCGAGCGCGCGTGCCTGCTGCGGCAGGAGCAGGCGGCGACCGTCACCGCCGTCACCGATACGCGCCTGCTCGTCATCCCGGAAAAAACCGTGCACGTGATGCTCGAGCGCAACCCGAAATTGCGCGAGGTGCTCGAGGAGCGCATCCGTTTCGTCGACCACGAACTGCAGCGGCAGAAGAAGCTCGCCGAACGGCGCCGCCGCCCGCTGCAGATCGACATCGGCGCCGACGCCGCGTTCGGCGAGCGCATGATCAAGCGTTTCGTGCTGGTCGAGCAGGCGGAGGAGATGGATTGCGGGGCGGCATGCCTCGCGATGATCTGCCGTCACTACGGCATCGCGATGACGCTCGGCAAGCTGCGCGATCTGGCGAACGTGACGACGCAGGGCGCGACGCTCGACAGTCTCGCGCGCACCGGCGAGGCGGTCGGCTTCGCGACGCGCGGCGTGCAGTGCACGTACGAGGCGCTGCTCGGGTTCGACCTGCCGTTCATCGTGCACTGGGAGGGATACCACTACGTCGTCGTGTACGGCGTGTCGAAGTCGTGGGTGCGGATCGCCGATCCGGCGCTCGGCTTCAGGAAGCTGAGCGTCGAGGCGTTCGAGCGCGGCTGGAGCGGCACCTGCCTGCTGTTCACCGCGAACGCGCAGGCCGCGCCGCAGGCCGAGTCGCGTTCGCCGTGGGTGCGCTTCATCGGCTACCTGCGCCCTTACCGGAAGATCCTCGCGCATCTGTTCCTGGCGACCTTCGTGATCCAGGTGCTGGGCGTCATCCCGCCGCTCATCATCCAGAGCGTGCTGGACGGGGTGATCGTGCACCAGAACGTCAGCCTGCTGCACCTGCTGATTGCCGGGCTCGTGATTTCGCACGTGTTCACCCAGCTGATGACCACGATCCGCGCGCATCTGTCCAACTTCATGGTGCGCAGTCTCGACTTCGCGATGATGTCGCAGTTCTACAAACATACGATGTCGCTGCCGTATTCGTTCTTCGCGCGCCGCAAGAGCGGGGACGTGTTCGCGCGCTTCCAGGAAAACCAGACGATCCGCGCGTTCCTGACGGAGTCCACCGTCACCACCGTGCTCAATCTTCTGATGATCTTCATCTACTTCACGATCATGTTCCTCTACAACGTGAAGATGACGCTGGTGCTGATCGCCTTCGTGATCCCGATCATGGCGCTCACCGCGCTCGCGACGCCGAAGCTGAAAGGCTATGCGCGCGAGGTGTTCGCCGCGTCCACCGATGCGAAGTCGCTGCTGATGGAGACGCTCGGCGGCGTCGAGACCGTGAAGGGCATGGGCATCGAGCGGTCGGTGCGGCTGAAGTGGGAGCGCAAGTATGCGAAGGCGCTCGACGTCCAGTACCGCGCGCAGGCATTCCATATCGTGGTGGCGCTGGGCAGCCAGCTGCTGAATGCGGCGACCACCATCGTGATCCTGTGGGTCGGCGCGAATCTCGTGCTCGCGCATGAACTCAGCATCGGGCAGCTGATCGCCTTCAATGCGTTCATGGGCAGCGTGCTGGCGCCGCTGATGGGGCTCGTCGGCATGTGGAGCCTGATGAACGACGCGGCGGTGGCGATGGAGCGCCTCGGCGACGTCCTCGACATCGAGCCCGAGCAGCAGCCGTCCGAACTGGCCTCGCGCGTGCTGCTGCCCGACCTGCAGGGCGACATCAGCTTCGACGGCGTGTATTTCCGCTATGGCGGCAACGAAACGCCTTACGTGCTCGAGAACATCAACTGCACGATCAAGCGCGGCGAGATGGTGGCGATCGTCGGGCGCAGCGGCTCGGGGAAAACCACGCTGGCGAAGCTGCTGGTGGGCTTTTATGCGCCCACCGACGGGAAGATCGTGGTCGACGGCTACGACATGAGCGCGATCGACAAGGCCTATTTCCGTGCGCAGATCGGCTACGTGATGCAGTCCAACCTGGTGTTTTCCGGATCGATCGCCGAGAACATCGCCTGCGGCGACGCGAGCCCCGACTGGCGCCGCATGGAGGAGGTGGCCCGGATGGCCGATGCGCATGCATTCATCAGCAAATTGCCGCTCGGCTACGAGCAGGTGGTGGGCGAGCGCGGCGTGGGCCTGTCGGGCGGCCAGATCCAGCGGCTGTGCATCGCACGCGCGCTGTATCACGACCCGCGCCTGCTCGTGTTCGACGAGGCGACCTCGTCGCTCGACACGCAGTCGGAGAGCAACATCCTCGCGAACATGCACGAGATCCTGCAAGGGCGCACGGCGGTGATCATCGCGCACCGGCTCAGCACCATCATGCGTGCCGACAAGATCCTCGTCCTGTACGAAGGCGCGATCGTCGAACAGGGCTCGCACGACGAACTGGTGGCCCTCAAGGGCATGTATTACCAGCTCGTGCAGAAACAGCTGGGCACGACATGAAACTCTTCGACCCGCACGGATTCGGCAACTCCGCTGTCTCGTATGGCGGCCTGCTCGAGAAGATCGAGATCCTGCGCTCGATGCTGCGCTGGGCGCCCAGGCTCGAGCGCGCCGACATCGAGAAACTGCTCAATCAGGCGAACGTGCTGCGCGACGAAGTCATGCAGATGTCGCGCAAGGAACGCTTCGTCGAGGCGGCCGTGGCCGCGCCGGACACGCTCGACACAGCCGCCGACGCGCCGGAAGCGGCCGGGCCTGCGGCACGCCGGCGCCGGCAGGCGCTGATCGAGCGCAGCTTCATCTTCGAGGGAATCTTCGGCGACAATCCGAAGCTGCTCGCCGCGCTCGAAATTGCCGAAAAGGCCGCGCCGACCGATCTGCCCGTGCTGATCGACGGCGAGAGCGGGACCGGCAAGGAACTGATGGCGAAGGTCATCCACGCGAACGGCGCGCGCGCCGACCGGCCCTACATCTCGGTGAACTGCGGCGCGATTCCCGACAACCTGCTCGAATCCGAGCTGTTCGGGCATCGGCGCGGCGCGTTCACGGGCGCGTCGAACGATCGCAAGGGCAAGTTCGAGAGCGCGCACACCGGCACGATCTTCCTCGACGAGATCGGCGAATTGCCGCTGTCGGGCCAGGTCAAGCTGCTGCGCGTGCTGGAATCGCACGAGATCCAGCGGGTCGGCTCGGACGAGCCGATCACCGTCGATACGCGCATCGTCGCCGCCACCAACAAGAATCTGCGGAAGCTGAGCGAGCAGGGGCTCTTTCGCGAGGACCTGTTCTACCGCCTGAGCGTCATTCATCTGACGTTGCCGGCGCTGCGCGAGCGTCGCGACGAAATTCCGCTGCTGCTCGCGTACTTCGGCGACGAGGCGGCGGGGGCGCTCAAGCGCAGGCCGATCAAGACGACGCCGAAGCTGCGCGACTTCCTGCTCGCCTACGCGTATCCGGGCAACATCCGCGAATTGCGCAACCTCGTCTACCGTCTGTCGTGCCTGGCCGGCGAGGTCGCGGATATCGAGCACCTGCCCGAGGACATCCGCCCGAAAGCCGCGTCGAGCCTCGTGCGTGCGACCGAAGACGCTGCGCCGGGCAGGCCGATGTCGCTCAGCGACGCGAAGCGCGCCGCCAGCGACGAGGCGGAGCGCGCGTTTCTCGAACGCGGGCTGCAGGAGACGGGCGGCACCGTCGCCGAACTGGCGCGCCGTTGCGAGATGAACCGGTCGCACCTGCAGATGCTGCTCAAGAAGCACGGCATCCGTTCGAAAGCGTTCCGTCATCCGAACGGCGCGACGCCCGACAAGGAGGCGTAAGCGTCGCGCTTGGTCTCCTGGTCGATCGGCGTCGATCAGAGCCGCACGGCGGGATTGGCGAGCGTGCGGTCGGACGCATCGGGGTCGTCCGCGCGGATCACGATGGCGGTGACGTTGTCCCGCCCGCCGTTGAGCAATGCGAGGTCGACGAGCAGGTCCGTCGCGCGCGCGCAATCGCCGCACGCGAGGGCGGCCGAGATGTCGGCTTCGTCCAGCTCGTTGCTCAGGCCATCGCTGCACAGCAGGAACATGTCGCCGTCGCACACGTCGATGCGCCGTTCGTCCAGATGCAGCCGCTCGGACGCGCCGACGGCGCGCGTGATCAGGTGCAATGCCGGATGATGGCGCGCCTGCTGCGCGCTCAGGTGGCCCTGCGCCTGCAGTTGCGCGACGTGGCTGTGATCGCGCGTGAGCTGCGTCAGGTGCGCGTCGCGGTACAGGTAGATCCGGCTGTCTCCGGCCCAGACCCAGCCGCATTGACGGCCGCTCGCGAGCAGCACCGCCACCGTGCTGCCGATCATGCGCACGCCGCGCTGGGCGGCCGATTCGCGCAGGCGTGCGTTGACTTCATCGAGCGCGGTGCGCGCGGCCTCGATGAAGTCCGCCAGCGTGGCCGGGGCCGCCAGCCGCTCCAGCGCCTGCACGATCGTCCGGCTCGCGAGATCGCCGGCCGAATGGCCGCCCATGCCGTCCGCAACGGCCCACAGGCCACGGTGCGGCAACGCGAGGCAGTCGTCTTCGTTGATCTCGCGAACGCGGCCCACGTCAGTGCGCGAAGCCGACGTCCATTGCAGTTCTGCGCTCACGGCGCGCCATTCCTTTCATTCGCGTGAACAGGCGCTAGACGAGCCGGTTCCGGCCGTCCGCGCCAACCCCGACCACGATGTTCGCGCCGGGCGCCGAGTTCGTGACGTCGATGTTCTGGATCTGGTTGAGCACCTGGTTCGCATAGAACGTGTTGTACGTCTGATAGAGGTTGACGACGGGCCCGAACGCCGGAGCCGGGGGCGCGTAGGGCTGGATCCAGCCGAATACCCACGGCGCGCCTGCGCCGCGGATGAACGACATCGTCTTGCGATCGATGTCGTGCTGCATGTGAAGGTCGGTAATCGCGAGCGAGGTCATGATGAGTCTCCGTATGGGGGGCTGGCCGACGGACCGGTACCCGATACGTGCAAACCTCGTGCCATGCGTGACGCCACCCGCGTGCGTTGCCCGGGCGCGTGCGTCGATCCGGTGAGCGCCGCGCGCGGCAAGGCACGGCGCCATCGACCCGCGCTGCTTGCACGCTAGTGCGTCGCGGCCGTGTCCTGCAATGGTTGTGCGCAAGCCAACAGTTGCGCCCATGAACGTAGCCGCGAAACCGACAGGTGCGCCGGCAGACGCGGACGGCTGTCCGGCGCGTCACCTGGTGCCGTCGCACCAACACACGCCCCGTCGAATGGTTGGCCGCGCGCCGACAGCGCGACGCGCGGCTCGCCGGGCAGGTCCCGTCACGCCTTGCGCGACGGGCGCCGGATGATTGGCACGCTTGATGCAGGTTAGTTGGCAACCGGCTGACCCTTCGGCAACACGGGCGGCCGCCAACCTGCAGACGGAGCCAGTCATGAAACTCGACCTTCAACCAGTGAACAGCGCCGTGTTCCACACGGCGGCTGGCGCTGCGGAAGCGATCGAGCATGCGGCTGCGCTGCCCGTCGGCGACGCGGCGCTGCCGCTCGGCGCGCACCTGGTGTCCGATCGCGCGGGCTACAGCCACCACGGCATCTATGTCGGCGACGGGCGTGTCGTCCACTACGCGGGGCTGTGCGCGTCGCTGCATCGCGGCCCGATCGAGGAAGTCACGCTCGAACGCTTCGCCGCCGGTCACGCGGTGCGCATCGTGCCGCATCCGTACGCGATGTATGCGGGGCGCACCGCGGTGCTGCGTGCGCGTTCCCGCCTCGGCGAAAACCACTACCGCCTGCTGACGAACAACTGCGAGCACTTCTGCACGTGGTGCGTGGAAGGCACCGGCCACAGCGAGCAGGTTCGCACGTGCGTCATGCATCCGCGCACGGCACTGCGGTTCGCGCTGTCCATCTGCCGTGCGTTGATCGCGGCGCGGCGGGCAGGCGGACGGTGTGTCGCGGTTGCATGAGCGACGTCTCGAAGCATTCGACATGGCCATCAGGGAGGCTCAAATGAACGGAACCGGATCATCCCTGCGCAAGCAGGTCGACAAGTGGCTCGCCCCGAGCACGTTCGTGCCCGCGCGCGTCGTGCGTTTCAGCCGCATGCCTGCGCAACGGCGCCGCTTCGTCTGCGTCGAGGCCGCGCATCCGGCCGGCACCATCGCGATCTTCTTCTTTCGTCACGACGACGGCTCGTGGTGCGTGTTCCCGCCGGCGGATCGGCGGCCCGTGATGACGGCGCGCGCGGCCTGACCGTGCGCGCCGGGTCGAGCGGTGCGCCCTTCAACGCAACAGCGTCGGACGCGGCCGGGATGCCGCTGCGTCGACCGCCGGCATGCGCGTCGACGCAGCGCCGTGCGTGTCGGTGTGCAGATACGGGAAAGCCTGCGGCGCGAGCATCGTCTGATGCGCGCGGACCATCGCGCCGCCCGTGATGGCGGCCATCGCCTGCCGGTCGAGGTCGACGCTTTCGGGAAGATCGTTGATGACGAGCACGCCCATGGTTCGCTCCGCGAGATCGGATGGGAGGAGGGCAGCCGCGCAGCATCGTGCGATGCGCCGGCCCACCGGGAATCTGTCCAGTATAGGTTTCGCGGCACGGCCGCGCACGGGAAGCGGATCTGCCCGACATCTAGCTCCGGCACCGATTGCACAGGGCGTGACCGCAGACTAGTATGATTTGTTAGACATCCTGTCAGAAGGCTGGCGGCCGGTGCGGCGCGCAGTCGAATTCGTCTGACGATGACGTGGCGGCGCCGTGAGGTTCCGAAGCGGGTCGGCAAGCTGAAGCTGAGTAGACGGCATACGAATGATGAGCTTTACGCAGCTGATTCAGACATTCCAGAGCGGGGCGCTGTCGCAGGACGCGTTCTTCTCGGAGATCGACCGGGTGCTGGCGACCGACCAGGTCGATTGCGCGCAACTGCGCGAAGTGCTCGACCAGACGCAAACCACGCAGCCGCTGTCCGACGAGATCTATGCGGAAGTGCTGAGACGCATCGAACGGTGCCGCGACAAGACGGCATCGGCCGGCGATGCCACCCGGGTCCAGGAGGGCCCGCTTCATGCGGGGGCGAGTCCGGGCCCGTCGAGCGGCGCGATGTTCGTCGACAGCGAGCGCGTGAAAGGCATCGGCGATACGCTGAACGGGCGCTTCGTGCTGGAGGAGTGCCTCGGCGTCGGCGGGATGGGCACCGTGTACAAGGCGCTCGACCTCCGCAAGCTGGAGGCGTCGGATCGCAAGCCGCACATCGCGATCAAGGTGCTCAACGTGCAGTTTCGCGGCCAGCCGACGTCGCTGATCGCGCTTCAGCGCGAAGCCCGCAAGGCGCAGACGCTCGCCCATCGCAACATCGTCACCGTCTACGACTTCGATCGCGACGGCCCGCTCGTCTACCTCACGATGGAGTATCTGTCGGGCAAGCCGCTCAGCAAGGTGCTGCGTGCGCCGGGCTTTACGGGCATGCCGCTCGATGCCGCATTGCCGATCATCGCCGGCATGGGCCAGGCGCTCGCGTATGCGCATGAGCGCGGCTTCGTCCACTGCGATTTCAAGCCCGCCAATGTGTTCCTCACCGACAGGGGCGAAGTGAAGGTGATCGACTTCGGGATCGCTCGCGCCTTCCAGCGGCGCGACGAGGATCCCGACGTGACCGTGTTCGACCCGGCGAGCCTCGGCGGCATCACGCCTGCCTACGCGAGCCCGGAGATGTTCGAGCATCGCGAACCGGATCCGCGCGACGACGTCTACGCGCTCGCCTGCGTCACCTACGAATTGCTGACCGGACACCATCCGTTCGATCGGCGCTCGGCCACGCAGGCGCGTCACGACCACTTGCGGCCCGAGCGCCCGCCCGGTCTCGATCGCGCGCAATGGCGAACCTTGAGCGCCGCGTTGTCGTTCGACCGCGCGACGCGCACGCCGAGCATCAACCTGTTCCTGGAGGGCATGGGCGTGCTCGAGCGTCGTACGCCGGCATCGGGCGTACGCGTCGGGGCAGCCGTGGGCGCTTGCGTGCTGGCAGCGATCGCCGTGCTCTGGTACGGCTACCAGGCGCTGTCGCGCAGCGGCGAAAAGCGCCCCGCAGCGGACGCGCTCGCGCAGGCGCCTGCAGGCGGAGGGGATGCCGCGAAGTTGGGCGTCGCAGCCGGCAGCGCACCCGCGGCCACCACGAACGCCGCGTCGGCTGCCGCCAGCGAGCCGGCGCCGCCGCCGGCCATCTCGCTGCCGTCCGTGATGGCGGCGCTCGCGCGCGTCCCTTGTTCGGCGCTGGATGCGTCGGTGCAGGATCACGTGCTCCAGGTGCGGGGTTACGTGGAATCCGGTGTCGGCATCGGGCGGTTGCGCGCTGCGCTCGGCGGCATGCCGGGCGGGCAGACGGCGAATCTCGATGTGCGCCCGGTCGATGCCCACAATTGCGAGGTCGTGAGCGCGCTCGCCCCGTACTGGCGATCGAATCGGGCGTCGCCACACACCGCGTCGATCCGCACGCGGCCGCCCGATGCGCCGCTCGCGGAAGGCAACCCGCTGGTCATCGACATCACGACGCCCGGTTACGACTCGTACGTGAACGTCGACTACTACGTGCTGAACGGGAGTGTCGTGCATCTCGTGCCGAGCAGCCACGCACGCGACAACCAGGCGCCGCCGAATTACGCCGCCACGATCGGCAGCATGGGCGACTGGGTGATCGGCAAGCCGTTCGGCACCGAGATGATCGTGCTCCTCGTCACGCCGGCGCCGCTGTTCGACGGGCTTCGCCCGCCCTCCGAGCCGCGCGCCGCCTATCTCGCGGCCGTCGATCGGCAATTGAAACTGTTCGAGGCCAAGTACGGCGCGGGCCACATTGCCGCCGATTTCGTGCAGATCACGACGCATGCCGGCGGCAAATGATCGAGCGGAT
This sequence comes from Burkholderia stagnalis, assembly GCF_039848545.1. NCBI lineage: Bacteria > Pseudomonadati > Pseudomonadota > Betaproteobacteria > Burkholderiales > Burkholderiaceae > Burkholderia > Burkholderia stagnalis. Next base: position 1,209,755 of record NZ_CP156686.1, on the reverse strand, counting down.
TCGTCACCGTCAGCGGCCCAGCGCTTCGGCCGCCTTGTGAATGGCCTTGCGGATGCGGGGAAACGTGCCGCACCGGCATCCGATGTTCTTCATCGCCTCGTCGATCTGGCGGTCGTCGGGGCGCGGGCAGCGCATGAGCAGGGCCGTGGCAGCGACCAGCTGCGCGCTCTGGCAATAGCCGCATTGCACGACGTCGACGGCAATCCACGCGTCCTTCAGTGCCCGCGCTTCAGGGCTGTCGAGCCCTTCGACGGTCGTGATGCGCGCGCCGTCCAGCGTACCGACCGGAATCTGGCAGGCCGGCACGGCCTGATCGTTCAGCAGCACCATGCATGCGCCGCAGATCCCGACGCCGCAGCCGAACTTCGTGCCGGTCAGCTTCCGTTCGCACCGAATCACCCAGAGCAGCGGGGTGTCGGGCTCGGCATCGAGATGAGCGGCCTCCCCGTTGATACGGACTGACACCATCGGTCGTCTCCTTGCTGGGGCAGGGGCGGCTTGACGAGCGGCAGCGTGCGATGGCGCACGCCCGTGAGCGCATACAGCGCATTCGCCACAGCCGCTGCAATCGGCGGCGTGCCCGCTTCGCCGACGCCGCGCGGCTCGGTCCCGCCCGCCACGATCTGCGTGACGATCTCGGGACACGTTGCCATGTTGACCAGCGGGTAGTCGTCGAAATAATGCTGCGCGACTTGCCCGTTCTCGATCGTGATCGCCTGTTCGAGCGCGGCCGACAACCCGAAGAGGATCCCGCTTTCCATCTGCTGCTCGACGAGGTTCGGATTCACGGCCAGCCCGCAGTCGATCACGCAGACCACGCGCGTCACGCGAAAGCCGTCGCCTTCCTGCCGGAGTTCGGCGACCTGCGCGACCACGCTGCCGAACGATTCGTGCATCGCCATGCCGCGCGCGCGACGCGCGCCGGTCTCGTCACGCCATGCCAGCGGCGCACGCCAGCCGGACAGCGCGACGAGCACCTGCAACACTGCCGCATGGCGCTGGTGCGCCGGCTGCTTCAGCATGTCGAGGCGAAACTGGATCGGGTCTTTCCGTGCCAGCGCCGCCATCTCGTCGATGAAGCTCTCGACGAAAAATGCCTGATGCGAGTGCCCGACGGAGCGCCAGAAGCCGACGGGCACCGGGAGCGCCACCGTATGGTGCTGGACGAGAACGTTCTCGCATTCGTAGGGCTGGTCGAATGCACCTTCCGCCGTGGTGGCGTCGGGCAGCAGCTTCGCGGCGATGGCGGGCGTGCCGAAGGTGCGTGGCATCGCCTGCGCGCTGATCGACTGGCTCGCCGACAGGCCTTTCCATGCAACCAGCCGGCCGCTCGAATCGAGCGCGCCGCTGTATCTCGCCACACAGGCGGGGCGGTAGAAGTCGTGCGTCATGTCCTGCGGGCGCGACCAGATCGTCTGCACGGGCCGCCCCTTCGCATGGCGTGCGATGGCGGCGGCCTGCGCGATGAAGTCGACCTCGAGCCGCCGGCCGAATGCGCCGCCGATCAATTGCTGATTCACGACCACCTTGTCTTCGCCCAGCCCCAGCAGCGCCGCGACCGCCTTGCGCGCCAGCATCGGAACCTGCGTGCCGACCCAGACCGTCGCCGCGTCGTCGTCGACCCGCACCGTGCAATTCATGGGCTCCATCGCGCCATGAGCCAGATAAGGCGCTTCGTACTGCGCGACGAACGGCTTCGCGCGGCTCAGCACGGCATCGGCATCGCCGGCGGCGTAGAAGGCGTGGCGGCCCGCGTCGCCGTCGAGCGCGCGCGTCAACGCCGCGCGGACATCCGCGGTATTCACGCCGGCAGCCGGGCCGTGGTCCCATCTGATCGACAGCTGGCACAACGTCCGCATCGCGATGAACGGGTTGTCCGCAATGACGGCAACGCCTCCGGTTCCGCCGTGGTACGGCTCGATCGTGAAGATGCCGGTCACGCCTTTCAGGCTGGCGACCCTGGACTTGTCGAAATCCAGCGCCTGTCCGCCGAGCGTCGGACACATCGTGACGCTCGCGTAGAGGAGTGTGTCCGGAAGCGCATCGATGCCGAAACGCGCGCTGCCGTCGAGCTTCGAGCGCGCCTCGATGCGACCCAGCCGTTTCCCGACGAGCGTGAACGCCTTCGGGTCCTTGAGCTCGACATGCGTCGGGCGCGGCACGTCCCGCGCGAGCCGGACGAGTTCGCCATACGTCGCGGAGCGTCCCGAACGATGCAGCACCCGGCCGGCTTTCGTCTCGCATTCCACGGCGGGAACGCTCCAGAGCTTCGCCGCAGCGCCGCGCAACATGACACGGGCCGTCGCGCCCGCCTCGCGCATGGGCCCCCACAGATCGACCATGCTCGTCGATCCCCCCGTCACCATCGAGCCCACATAGCGCGCTGCGCGGCGCGCCAGCGCCTCCATGCCGCGAGCGAGCAGGCCGTCATCGTCGGGACGAAACGGAAGGCCGTCGGCGAGGGTTGCGCGGTCCTTGTAGATCGTGTCGAGCGGGGACATGACGACGCGAACCCGGGACCAGTCCGCGTCGAGCTCCTCCGCCAGCAGCATGGCCGCGCCGGTATGCACGCCCTGGCCCATCTCGGATTTGCTCATGACGATCGTCACGTCATTAGACGAACTGATCATCACCCAGCCGTTCAACGGCACACCGGCGCGCGACGTCTCCAGCGCCGCGGGCATGGCCAGCCGGTCGTCGGGCCGCCACCATGCCCAGCCGATCACCAGCGTGCCCGCCGCGCCCGCACTGCCCAACAGGAAGGTTCTGCGCTTCAACATGATGTGGCTCGCCGCGATGTGTCGATCGAGTATTCAATGTTTCAAACACAATCCGAATCTTCATTTCTTCTGCAATCACCTATATTAGTCACTGATCCCGGCGACCGAGAACCTGAATGTGATGCCCGTTTGAAACACGTACTGAAAACGCGGCCTGCTGCGACCGGTTGGATATGCCGGGCCGACAGGCAGCGAAGCGCATCGTGCCGCCCGCTTCGAACGCACCACCTACCGGAGGTCGTTGATGCTTGTCGATGAGGTTCACGCGTTGCTGCTCGAGCTGGCGGTTCCGTGGCAACAAGCGTTCAAGCGTCACGGTCTCGATCTGTCCGATTCGGGCACGCCCGAGGAGACGGCGAATCGACTGAGCCGGCCGCTGCCGATCGATTGGGACGATCCCCGCATTCACGATCTCTGCCCGAGCACCGAGCGGGCGATCGAGCCCGGCGACCCCGCGCGCAGCCTGATCTATCACATGCTTGCACTGTCCGAGTGCCCATCGCCGGACGGTGGCGTGCGCCTCGAAGCGATCGATTTGCTGGAGAACTACATCGATTCGCTGGCGCCGCTGCCGCCCGACTGGCAGACGCTGGACGTCGCGGTGCTTGCTTACCAGTACCGGCCGGCGCGCCGTACCGGACATCAGCAGCATGCGGACCTCGTGTTCTCGCGGCTCGGCATTGCGCGCAACGGCGACGTCGACGCGCACTACGACGCGCAGACCCGCAGCTTCGTGCCGCACGTCCAGGACGGGATCGAGCACGTCCGCGCGATGCCGGCACGCTACGGCGCGTTCCTCGTCCGCCCGGTCATCGGCCCCGATACGCTTGCACTGATCGAAGGCAAGCAATCGGGCGACGATCGGCGCACCTTCATCGAGCCCGTGCGCAAGCTGTTTCCCGACGAGTGCGTGCCCGGCCTCCGGCTGACGTTGAAATATGGCCACCGTCATGTGGGCGAGAAGCTGAAGCGGGCCGTCGCGGCCCGCTGGGGCGTGCGGCCGTCGCCCGCGGGCGATCCGGACAGCGCACCGTATGCGGTCTGCTGCCAGGATCCCGACGCGGCAACGCCTGCCGGCCCGGACGCACCGGCAGTCACACTGAAGCGCGCCGGCGCAGCCGCGCTGCTGATACCGATCGCGCGGCCGATGATCGAGCCCGTGACGCCCGCCAACTACGGCGTGCGCGGCTTTCGCGTGCCGGCTCGATGGCGACTGGTGCCGCTCGCCAACCGGCGCTTCACGACGATGAGAATCATCACGAACTTGTGGAAGCTGGTGCTGGCCGCCATCGACGAGGTGCGGCATCGATACTTCCCGCATTTCGCGCCCGGATGGCTGCGATTTCCCGAACCGCGCAATGCGCCGGAATTCATCAACATCCGCCACAAGGTGCACGAGAACGGCACCTGCACGGATATGCGCGCGCATCCCGTCGACCGAAGGGACTTTCTCGGGGAAGTCGGCAAAGGCGGCTATCGCGCGCAGTTGTTTCTGGATCACTGCACCGAAGGGGTCGTGACGATCCGTGTCGACGAGCTCGCGCAACACGCCGTGCTGCCGGCCTATTCGGTCGTCGCCGCGCCGGACTTCTATCCGTACGCCGACCAGGCGGAACTGCAGCGCTGGTTCACGGACCGGCAGATCGATCCGAAGTCGCAGTTCCGCAGCGGCTCGCCGATATCGCTCAGCGCCGAGCGTCTCGCGGCCAATCCCGGGCACGTCGATCCGTTCAGGAATACGCAGGCGTTTTCGCCGAACGACCGGACGATCGCCGCCGCGTTCAGCCGGGCGGCACGCGCAACACGCCGGCAGGACAGGGAAGTGCATACGCCGCGCATGACGTCGTTTCTGTCGGACGCGTCTTCGAGTGTGTTCGCGCCCGGCTGGGACGTCACCTACGCAGGCGACCGGCGGGGCATCTTCCTCGCCACCTTCGGGTTGGGCAGCCCGTTTGCCGAAGACATCAAGCTCTGCGCGGCCTCCAACAGCTTCTGGCCCGCCGTGAGCCCGGATGCGTCGAGAACCTTCAATCGGTCCGACGCGCCGACCGCCATCCCCATGCTCGACCATGAACTCGGCTTGCATCCGTGTCATCCGCTGGTCACGCGCGGCGACGAGTCGAATACGCGGCGCGGATGGGACGGCGAATACGGCCCGTACCTGACGCCCGACGGCCGCGTGGACTACGCGGACATCGAACGCGCGGACTACGTCGCAAACGCGCTGCACGGCGAGATGCTGTATGGCGCATTCGAGCATGTCGATTCCGCCGAGCTGATTCGGCGGATCAGCGCGTTGCGCCATGCCGTCGCCGCATGCGACGACGGGCAAACGCCTTCGCATACGAGACTGTGGCTGGTATCCGCACGGGTGCTTCGCGAAGCCGGCGATGCACGGTGCTATCGCTTTCTGTTTGTCCTTCCTGCCGATAACGATGCGGCGCCGGAGCAGCACGCGCCGGGACGATTGCGCGTGCGTTACGGGCAGGCGATCCGTTGCGATGCGACCGAGGCGCGGACGGTCGGGCACGTGCTGCGCTGCGCACCGGGGCCTGACGCGCTCGGGCTTTACTGAGTGATTGCGGTGCGATGAACGCATGTGACGTGCTCGTCGTGGGCGACGGGCCTGCCGGATGTGCCGCGGCGATCGCTGCGGCGAGCGCGGGCGCCAACGTGTGGATGCTGGGTCGCGGGCGTTCGCGCGCGGCGCCGGAATGCGTGTCCGGCGCCGCGCTCGCGCTGCTCGATCGACTGGCGCCCGGGCTGGCGCGGCAACCGGATACCTGGCTCGACAGCCACGCGGATGCGCAGCGGGGACGTGCGGTCATACGCAGCCGCCTGGACGACGGCTTGCGCGCCGAAGCGCTGGCTGCGGGCGTTCGCTATTCGCGCGCGCCCGCTGACGGATTTGTCTCGCGCGTCGATCATGGAACGGTCGTCGGCATCGCGCGCGGCGACGGCGATGTCGGCGCACGCATCGTGATCGATGCGACCGGCATCAACGGATGGCTGCGGCGCGCGATCGGGCTCGACGTGGCAACCGACTCTTCGCCGTTCTGGCTTCGCCGCGGCTACGCGCGCACGCACGGCGCGCGCATCGGCACACACTGGAACATCGCGCGTGATGGCTGGCTTTGGTTGAGAGCAACGTCCACGTTTCAGATCTGGACGTCGCTTTCGACGCTGCGCGATGGCGATATCGCATGGCCCGTGGACACGGCGCCGGTCGGGCCGGTGTGGCGCGAGTGCCGGCGCTGGCGGCACCTGCGCCAGGCTGCGGGGCCGGGCTATGTCGTGTGCGGCGATGCGGCGGGCTATCTCGATCCCGCGACAGGAGACGGGTTGCGTTTTGCCATCGCTTCCGGCCTGCGCGCGGGCGCGATGGCCGTCGAGGTCATGCGTCATCCCGATCGGGCGAGCGTGCTGGCAGCGCTGTACTGCGACTGGGTGACGCGAAGCTACGAGCGCAACCGAGCCGTGCTGGCACGGAGTTACGCGGATGCGGGGCTGGATATCGGTTGGCGCGACCCGGTGCGTCGATCGGATTGCCGTTCAGCGGTTCATGCGCCATGAATGCCGGGAGAAAGCGCTGGCTTCGTTTTTATCGATGCAAGGAAGCCCGCCAAGCGAGAACGGCTTGGCGGGCTTCAAACGTCGCGAGGGCAAACTTACAGGCCCAGCTTCGCAATCACCTGGCCGCCGAGGTTGTTGATCGTGTTGGTCACGCTGGTGAGATCCTGATGCGTCGAGGCATCGACCTGCGTCACCGGGGCCGTGATGGTGTTGGGGCTGGCGAACGAGAAGCCGCCGCCGGTCGCGATATTGTTGATGCCCATGTTCTGGAACACGCTACCGCCGCTGACGGAAGCCATTTCCTTGTGGCTGAGTTCGTGGGTGCGGGACAGGTCGTTGATCATCAGTGCGGACATGGTAAATCTCCTTGAGTTTGCTGCGGTTTGGAAAAGAGCACGTTTCGTTGCGCTCGCAGATACAAACGCATAGGGCGTGCCAGCATCGTCCCGGGCGCGCGGAGGAGCACCTAACCTCATGAAAACAAACGCGATTCGATCTGGCTGAGGCCATTTCACGCGGCCCACCGAGCAAGCTTGAAGAATCACGATGTCTGGTTTTCCCAAACAATTTCCGTGGCGGCTGTTTTCTCTCGCCCGACAGGAAGGAAGGCATAGCGCTCGCGATGCAGGCGAACGCCTGCGCGATGGTGCGACGACGAGCGGTCGCAACCAGAATTGACGCAAAGATCGGGAAGGCGTGACGCCATCGACGTCGACGAAGTTGAGCGGATTCGCGTGCAGGGGCGGGGAGGGGCTAAATGCGCCTCCGGATCTGGCCGGCCGCTGATCGGGGCGGCCTGCGCAAATGACGGATCACCAGCAAGTTTCCCGGCGATGCCGGCTTCGTTTTTATCGATGCAAGAAAGCCCGCCAAGCGGGAACGGCCTGGCGGGCTTCAAGCGCTGCGAGGACGCACTCGCGGCAGTCTGGAGAACTTCACTACAGCGTTATCGGCTACGGCTGCCACTGCCTGGAAGCAGGGTGAAACTTACAGGCCCATCTTCGCGACAACGAGGCCGCCAAGGTTGTTGAGCGAGTTGGTCACGCTGGTGAGATCCAGGTGCGTCGAGGCATCGACCTGCGTCACCGGGGCCGTGATGGTGTTGGGGCTCGCGAACGAGAAGCCGCCGCCGGTCGCGATATTGTTGATGCCCATGTTCTGGAACACGCTACCGCCGCTGACCGAAGCCATTTCCTTGCGGCTGAGTTCGTGGGCGCGGGACAGGTCGTTGATCATCAGTGCGGACATGATAAATCTCCTTGGGTTTGCTGCGGTTTGGAAGAGAGCACTTTTCGTTGCGCTCGCAGATACAAACGCATAGGACGTGCCAGTCTCGGCTCATGCACGCAGGCTTTTCCTAACCCAATGAAAGAAAAGACAATTTTTATGATCTCCGTCATTTCACATGGCCGGCCGGGCAAACTTGAAGAATCACGGTGTCTGGTTCTCCCAAACGATTTCCGCAGCCCCTGTTTTCTCTCGCCCAACATGAAACGGGGCGTGGCGTTCGCGATGCGCGTCGAGAACATCCATGGGTAGCGGCCTCGGCCGCTTATGGCGCGAAGGCATGCAGCCGGCGCGCGACCTGTCCGGCCCGGCGCTTGTCCTGGCGGCACCGTTCCTATAATTGACGATACAGCGACCGCCGGATGCAGCAGATGCCTTTTCCGTCCGGGACCGGCGGCGCTGCTTCATTCAACCTTTGCGCGAGGCAGATCATGCAACGCAGCGACACGGTCCTGAAGCAGGTGATGGCGGCCTTTGAACACGAATCTCACCTGAAGTTACACAATCATCCCATTCACATGAGTCTTGACGGCAACGCGTTGACCGTGTCGGGCGAGGTGCCGGACATCGCATCGAAGAAGCGCCTGCTTTCGCTGACCCACGCACATAGCGGCGGGGTGCCGCTTGTCGACCGGCTCCTTGTGGCGGCCCATCCGCCGATGGGCGATGGCGAACTGCGCACGCGCATTTGCGAGCGGCTCGCGCAGGCGGTCGATTTTCGCAACTGCGTGATTTGCGCACGCGTCAAAGGGCAGCTCGAGGTGCTGCGCGGCACCATGGATCAGGCCGGCAACGAGGGCAGCGGCGCGATCGAGGTGACGGTCGAAAATGGTGTCGTGACGCTGACAGGGCAGGTGATCAGCCTGTCTCACCGGCGCCTGGCAGGCGTGCTTGCGTGGTGGGCAGGCAGCTGCCGCGACGTGGTGAACCTGCTGGAGCTGGTGCCCGCCGAAGCCGACGGCGACGAGGAGATTTCCGAAGTAATGCATCTCGTGCTGGAAACGGACCCCCGCGTGCGAGCCGACCAGATCACCGTCAGCGTGAAGAATCACCAGATCACCCTGGCGGGCTGGGTCGCGACGGAGGCGGAAAGGCTGATGGCCGAACAGGACGCGTGGTGCCTGGATGCGATCGAAGGGGTCGTGAACCGCATCGAAGTGAGTGCGCCACGCGCTTGACCAAGCAACTGGGCCGGAGCCAGCCGACGGTCAGCACCTGGCTCGGCCACCTGCGGGAATACCCGCACGATCCGCTCTTCACCCGAACACCCGGCGGCATGGCGCCGACACCGCAAGCCGGCACGCTGGTCGGCCATGCCGGGAAATTCTCGAATCCCTTCTCGCCTGCGCACCTGTAACCGGACCTGCCGGGCGTCCGCTCGGATGAAAAACATCCATCAAGCGGTGTTTTTCGATGCTTTGCGTCGCCATTCGATGCGGTTGAGATTTTTTTAGTCGCATCGAGACGATATGATTTCTCCAGCCCCAACATCGTCAGCCAATCCATGAAGCGCGCCAGCATCGCTGCGACGAGCCCCGCAAGCACGAGAGAGTTGTATGCCGGACACGCCAATCGTCATCGTTGAACACGCCCGCAGGCGAACCGCTCAAGTCCGGTCCGGCGACGTCCCCGCCGCTTTGCAGGATGGTCCCAAGTGGGTATGCCGGATCGTCCCGGATCACCCGCGGAGGGCCTGCGAACGGCACGGATCGGCTGCAAGCGCGGCTGGCATGCTCGGTCGACTGAAGCCTGCGAACGTCGTGTTGACGGACCCTGTCACGAGCGCCGCCGGCTGGCTGGCGTGCTCCGCCACCGACGAGGCCGGTCGGTGCCGCGCCTATGCGCATCTGGGCGCGGACCGGATCCTCGAGATGGTCGGAATGCCGGGCGTCGGCCCGTGGCTCGACGAGCACGACACCTGGTGGCCCGGCGCGTACGAGCTGCCGCTGCTCGAGCAGTTGTCCGCGAACGAGTCGCCTCTGCGCAACCTGCTTGGCGCGACTGCGCCCGCCCATCTGTTGATGAGCCTGACCGAAGTCGACGGCACCGCACTCGTGACCGAATCGGACGATGGCATCGAGCGCCCGTTCCGTATTCCTGCCGGTGTGGATACGATCCATTTCGCACCCGTATGCATCTGCGGGCCAGTAGCGCAATGGCGCGAAACGCTCGTCACCGCGTTCGACCGCGTCCGGCATCTGGTCGGGCTCAGATCGGCCCGACCTTTCTATCTTTGACGCAAGCACCCGTTCTCCGGCAGGCCACGCCATGACCGACGCACTCGACACCTTCGACCGCAAGATCCTGAATATCGTCCAGCGCGATTGCACCGCGACTGCGGACGCCATTGCCGAACGGATCGGTCTGTCCACATCGGCCGTGCAAAAGCGGCTGAAGCGCATGCGCACCGAAAAGATCATTTCGGCGGAAATCGCGGTGGTCGATCGCGCGGCGGTCGGCAGGCCGATGACGTTCATTGCGGCAATCGAGATCGAACGCGAAAACTACGAGACGGTCGCCAGATTCCGCGAGTGGTCGAAGGCGCATGACGAAATCCAGCAGATCTACTACGTGACCGGCTCCGTCGACCTGATCGCGATCATCACCGCACACGACGTCGAGGCGTACGACCGGCTGTCCGCACGCATCATGCAGAGCAACCCGATGATCCGCCGGATCAACACGAACGTCGTGCTGAGCGCGGTCAAGGTCGGGCTGTTCGTGCCGGTCGACAAGGACGGCGACGACGAACCGCCGGCCACCTGACGTGCTTGCTTCGCGCGGGAACGGGCGATCCGCCCGTCCCGCATGACAAACCGCAACGGGTGACTCCCTGAATCGGGCGAAAAGCCTAATTTGAAAATCGATTCGCATGACTAACCTGTGTCACGTAGTCAATGAACAGGAGATGATCGAGATGGAACTCAAACTGGCACTGGTCGGTTTCGGCGGAGTCAATCAGGCACTGGTCGAACTGCTCAAAAAGAAGCGTGCGATGCTGGGTGCGGCGGGACTCGACGTATCGGTGACGATGGTCGCCGACCTGCGGCTCGGGATCGCGACGAATCCTCGCGGTATCGCGCTGGACGTCCTCGACGAAACCGCTCGGCGGGGCGTCGATGCCGAAGCGCTGCGTCGCGATCCCGGCACGCTGGTGTCGCCGGACGTCGGCCTCGGTGCGGTGCTGAAGGCCATCGCATCGGACCACGTGGATGTCGTCATCGAGGCGACCTTCACTGATCCGAACACCGGTGAGCCTGCGCTGTCGCATTGCCGTACCGCGCTCGAGTGCGGCAAGCACGTGATCACGACCAACAAGGGGCCGATCGCGCTCGCGCAGCCGGCACTGGCGCGGATCGCCACGCAATCGGGTGCTTGCGTGATGTACGAGGGCACGGTGATGAGCGGCACGCCGGTGCTGCGGCAGCTCGCGACGACGCTGCGCGGCTGCGACATCAACGGCTTCGCCGGCATCCTGAACGGCACGTCGAATTTCGTGCTCGGTGAGGTCGAGGCCGGCGCGAGCTTCGATGCGGCGATCCGGGATGCGCAGCAGCGCGGCTATGCGGAGGCGAACCCGGCGGCCGACGTCAACGGTTCGGACGTGCAGCTGAAGGTCGTCATTCTGGCGAACGCGCTGTGGAATGCCGGCCTCAAGCGCGGCGACGTAACGTGCCGCGGCATCGTGGAATTGACCGAGCGCGACGTGCGCGCGGCGGTGGCGGAGCGCATGTCCTGGCGGTTGATCGGATCTGCCGTCCGCCATCCGGACGGCACCGTCACCGCGAGCGTCGAACCGCGCAAGCTGCCGGCCGGCCATCCATTGCTTGCCGCGAGCGGCGTGACGAACGCGATCACGTTCGACACCGACGTGCTCGGCAGCGTGACGATCAGCGGACCCGGCGCGGGGCGCGAGGAAACGGCGTTTGCGATCCTCTCCGACCTGATCGAACTGGCGGACAGGATTGGCGCAGCCTCGCACGAGGTGGCGGCATGAGCGCGCGCGATGCGGTGATGACCGACTGCACGGGAGCCGGCGTAGCCGATGTCCGGTCGCCGTATGACGGCTCGATCGTCGGCCAGGTCCGTCTGTCGCGGGCCGATGCGGCGCCGGCCCTCGTCGAGCGCGCGCTCGACGGCGCGCGCGCGGCCGCAATCATGCCACGCAGCCAGCGAGCCGACATCCTGTTTCGCGCAGCCGCGAGCGTGGAGGCACATGCGGAGACATTTGCACGCACGATCGCGCTCGAAGCGGGCAAGCCGCTGCGGCAGGCCCGCAAGGAAGTCGCGCGCTGCGTGAACACGCTGCGCCTGTCGGGCGAGGAAGCGAAACGACTCAACGGCGAGACGATCCCGTTCGACGGGTATCCCGGCTCGGAGGATCGCAGCGGCTACTACACGCTGGAGCCGCTGGGCGTGATTCTCGCGATCACGCCCTTCAACGACCCGCTGAACCTCGTCGCACACAAGCTCGGACCGGCGATCGCGACCGGCAACGCTGCCATCCTGAAGCCCTCGTTGCTCGCGCCTCTGTCCGCACAGGCGCTCGTCGAGGCCCTGTGGGAAGCCGGTGCGCCGCGTGACGCGCTGCAGATCGTGCACGGCGGCGCGGAGATCGCGTCCGCGCTGGTGCGCGACCGGCGGATCCGGATGGTGACCTTTACCGGCGGCCCGCAGACCGGCGAAGCCATCACGCGCGATGCGGGACTCAAGAAGATCGCGATGGACCTGGGCGGAAATGCGCCGGTGATCGTCATGGCCGACTGCGACCTGAAGGACGCCGCCGAATCGTGCGTGTCGGGCGCGTTCTGGGCGGCGGGACAAAACTGCATCGGTACGCAACGGATCTTCGTCGCCGAGGCCGCGTACGAGCCGTTCATCCGGTATTTCGTCGAGCTGACCGGCAGGATGGTCGTCGGCGATCCGCTGGACGATGCGACCGACATGGGGCCGATGATCGACGAGGAACAGGCGATCCGCATCGAACGCTGGGTCGACGATGCAGTCTCGGGCGGTGCGACAGTGCTGACCGGCCATCGGCGACGCGGGGCGCTGTATGAACCGACGGTGCTCGCGGATGTGCCGCACGACGCGCGGGTATGGACCGACGAGGTATTCGCGCCGGTCGTGACGATCGAGAAATTCACCGACCTGCAGCAGGCGCTCGACGCGGCCAACGCGTCGGAGAGCTGCCTGCATGCAGGCGTGTTCACCAACCGCCTGGAGGCGGCGCTCGGCGCGGCCGAGCGCCTGCAGGCGGGCGGCGTGATGATCAACGATTCGTCCGATTACCGCTTCGACGGCATGCCGTTCGGTGGATTCAAGCATGGGTCGCTGGGCCGCGAAGGCGTTCGGTTCGCGATGACGGAAATGACGCAGCCGAAGGTGGTCTGCTTCAGGCGCAACCGGCGGCTGTCGAGCTGATGCGCAAGCGCCGGCACCTGGCGGGCCGGCGCGGCGCGAACCGGAGCGGTGTGTGAAACGTATCGAAGAAGGAGTCGAGGATGCCAGCAGCAATTCCTGCATGCAAGCCGGCGGCAGACGCGCTGGTGGTCGAGGATATTCACAAGTCGTTCGGCGGCGTCGAGGTGCTGAAGGGCATCTCGCTGACCGCGAAGAATCACGAGGTCGTGTCGATCCTCGGCAGCAGCGGGTCGGGCAAGAGTACGTTCCTCAGGTGCATCAACTTGCTGGAAATGCCCGACCGCGGCCGGATCTGCGTGAACGGCGAAACGCTTGCGCTGAAGCCGGCGGGCCGCGACGGCGCGCTCGTCGCGGCCGATGCTCGGCAGGTGATGCGCGTGCGCCGCAAGCTCGCGATGGTGTTCCAGCAGTTCAATCTCTGGGCGCACATGACCGTGCTGCAGAACGTGATGTTCGTGCCGGTGCGCGTGCTCGGCGTGCCGAAGCGCGACGCCCGCGACAAGGCGATCGCGATGCTCGAACGGGTCGGCCTCGCCGGCAAGTGTGACCACTATCCGAACCAGCTGTCGGGCGGCCAACAGCAGCGCGTCGCGATTGCTCGTGCACTCGCGACCGACCCCGACGTGATGCTGTTCGACGAGCCGACGTCCGCGCTCGATCCCGAGCTCGTCGGCGAAGTGCTGAAAGTGATGCGCTCGCTGGCCGACGAGGGACGCACGATGCTCGTCGTCACGCACGAGATGGGGTTTGCACGCGAAGTCGCGAACCGCGTCGTGTTCGTCCACCAGGGACGAATCGAGGAAGACGGCAGCCCCGATGAGGTGTTCGCGAGCCAGAAATCGCCGCGTTTCCAGAAGTTTCTGTCCAGCATCATCTGATGCGGATTCAATGTCAACCGGAGGGGAAACCATGAAGAAGCTGCTTCAGTCGCTGTGCGTGGGTGCGGCGCTGCTCGGATCGGTCGCGCATGCCGAGCAGGTCGTGCGGATCGGCACGCTCGCCGATTACGCGCCGTTCGAATACAAGGATGCATCCGGCAAGCTGCAGGGCATGGAGATCGATATCGGCAAGAAGATGTGCGACACGTTGAAGGTCAAGTGTCAGTGGGTGACGATGGATTTCGACGCGTTGATTCCAGCACTCAAGGCGAAGCAGATCGATGCGGTACTCGCGCAAATGTCGAAGACGCCGGAGCGCGAGCAGTCGGTGGACTTCACGCGCATTTTCACGACGGCGCCCGTGCAGCTCGTCGCGAAGCAGGGCTCGGGCATCACGGACAATGCCGCCACGCTGCGCGGCAGGACGATCGGCGTTCAGACGGCCTCGACGCATGAATCCTATCTGCGCCGCCGCCTGCCGGCGAGCAAGTCGGGAATCAACGTGAAGGTCTACCAGACGCTCGACGAGGCCTGGCTCGATCTCGAGGCCGGGCGCGTCGATGCGGTGTTTGCCGACAACACGGTCGCGTACGACTGGCTGACGAAGGCCGGCAGGCGGGAAGGCTTCGACTTCGTCGGCAAGCCGATCGCCGATGCGGACATCTTCGGCGACGGTACGGCGATCGCGGTACGCAAGGGCGACGCGCCGCTGAAGGCGCTGTTCGACAAGGGCATCGCGCAGGTGCAGGCGGATGGCACGTTCGCCGCAGCCAACAAGCGCTATTTCCCATTCAGCATCGCGCCGCAATAACCGCGCATCGGGACCGCGCGGTCGCCGGACGGCGGCCTGCGCGATCCGGGCTCACAAGGAGCGATATCACGATGGACATCCTGGTGAACTACGCCGCGCAGATCGCGGCTGGCGCGCTCGTCACGCTGGAGCTTGCAGTCGCCGCGCTGTGCGTCGGCATGCTGCTCGGCATCGCCGGCGCATCGGCAAAACTGTCGAGCGTGAGGTGGCTCAGACATGCGACCTATGCGCTGACCAATTTCCTGCGCGGCATTCCCGAGTTCCTGATCCTGTTGATCTGCTACTTCGGGCTGTCGCATCTGCTCAACGCGCAATTCGATGGCGCCATTGTCATCAGCCCGTTTTCCGCCGGCGTGATCGCGCTCGCCGTGGTGTTCGGCGCCTACTCGTCGGAGATGTTCCGCGGCGCGTTCATCGCGGTGCCGGCCGGACAGATCGAGGCCGCGCGCGCGTACGGGCTGACACGCCTGCAGACACTGTGGCACGTGCGCCTGCCGCAGGCGTGGCGCATCTGCCTGCCGAGCCTGAACAACATGTGGCAGAACTTGCTGAAGGACACGTCGCTGGTGTCGATCGTCGGGCTCGAGGACATGTTGCGCAAGGCCAACATCGCCGCGCAGTTCACCAAGCAGCCATTCGTCTTCTACGTGACGGTCGGCATCGTCTATTTCGGCTTTCTCGCCGCATCGAATCCCGTGTTCGCGTGGCTCGAGCGCATCGCGGGCCGCGGTTACGCAAAACGCACCTGAGGAGGGCCTTGTGATCAACGACTTTCTTTCCCTCATCGCGCAGTCCGGCCCTGACGTCGCGCGCGGCATATGGATCACGCTCGAGCTGCTGGTGCTGTCATGCACGCTTGCGTTCGCGCTCGCGGTGCCGCTGGCTGTCGCGCGCACGTCGGCGTGCCGGTGGCTGTCGACACCGAGCCGCCTGTTCATGTCGGTGTTTCGCGGCACGCCGCTGCTGGTGCAGATTTTCGTGCTGTATTACGGGCTCGCGCAGTTCTCGATCGTGCGTGCGTCGCCTCTGTGGCTGCTGGTCGGCGGATCGTTCTCGTGTGCGTTGTGCGCGCTGACGCTCAACCTCGCGGCGTACATGGCGGAAGACATCCGGGGCGGGATCGCCGGCGTCCCCGCCGGCGAGAAGGAAGCCGCGCTCGCGTTCGGGATGAGCCGCTTCATGCTGACCTGGTTCGTGATCGTCCCGCGCGCGATCGGCATCGTCGCACCGACGCTCGGCAACGAGATCGTGCTGCAGCTGAAGTCGACCGCGCTGGCCAGCACGATCACCGTGCTCGACCTGACCGGCGTCGCGCGGCGCATCTCCATCGAAACCTATACGACCGACGCGCTGATGCTGGCCGGCATCGTGTACGTCGGTATCACGGCTGTGCTTTCGACCGTGCTCAAACGCGTCGAAGGTCTGCTGAATCGCCATCTGGGCAGCGTGCGTGCCTGACCGGCACCGCATGAACGCGACACAACGAACGATCCGAGGACGACATGGGATACAAGCTTGAAACGCTGGCGCTCGCTGCGGACCGCGACGTGACCGACGAGAAGTCGGTCGCGCCGGCGATTCACTATTCGGCGGTGTTCAAGGCAGCCGGCAGCGAGGAATTCGCGGAGATGTCGAGCGTGCCGCAGCATCCGCGCAACTACACCCGCTACGGCAATCCGGTTCACGAGCGCGTAAAGGCAATCATGGCGGAGCTCGAGGGCACCGAGACCGCGCTCGTCACGGCATCCGGAATGGGCGCGATCGCGACCGCGATCCTCAGTGTCGTGAAGGCAGGCGATCACGTCGTCGGCCAGACGCGTCATTACATGAGCACCACGAAAATGCTCGACGACATGCTGCGCCGGTTCGGCGTCGAGGTGACGTTCGTCGACCAGACCGACGCGGCTGCGTTCGATCGGGCGATTCGGCCGAACACGCGGCTGATCGTGCTCGAGTCGCCGGTCAATCCGCTGCTGCTCGTGACCGACATCGCCGCGGTGACCGAAATCGCAAGCGCCCGCGGCATCCTGACACTCGCGGACAACACGTTCGCGTCGCCGGTCAACCAGCAGCCGCACCGGCTCGGTGTCGACATCGTCGTGCACAGCGCCACCAAGTATCTGGGCGGCCATCACGACCTGACCGGCGGCGTGATCTGCACGAGCCGCGTGCTCGCCGAGCAGATCTGGCATACGCATATTACGCTCGGCTCGGTGCTGTCCCCGATGGACGCGTGGCTGCTGCTGCGCGGGCTGCGCACGCTGCCGATGCGCGTCGAGCGGATCAACGCGAATGCTCAGGCGCTCGCCGAATTCCTCGAAGCGCACGCGAAGGTCGAGCGCGTGTTCTATCCGGGCCTGCGCAGCCATCCGCAGCATGGGCTCGCATGCCGGCAGATGCGCGGTTTCGGCGGTGTGGTGGCGTTCGGCGTGCGGGGAGGGTACGGCGAAGCGCAGCGCTTTGTCGAGGCGCTGCGCGTGCCGTTGAATGCAGGCAATCTCGGCGGCGTCGATTCGCTCGCGATCCATACGGCATCCATGTGGGCGGGCACGATGTCGGCAGAGCAAATGCGTGCTGCCGACATTCCGCTCAATTTCATCCGCTATTCGGTCGGCATCGAGCACATCGACGACCTGAAAAGCGATATCGCGCAAGCATTGGCGCAGATCTGACACGGACCGGCGCGCACGCTCGATCGACGCCCCACGCGCGTCGCGCCGGCCTTTGAATCGATTCAAGCGCGAGATGCGCGGATTGCAACGACGGAGCACGGACTATGCATGACATCACAGTACTCGACGGCGGCATGGGGCGCGAATTGGCGCGGATGGGGGCGCCGTTCAGACAGCCGGAATGGTCGGCGCTCGCGCTGATGGAAGCGCCGCATTACGTCAGTCTCGCGCACGACGCGTTTGCCGCTGCGGGCGCCGACGTGCTCACCGCGAACAGCTATGCGGTCGTGCCGTTCCATATCGGCGAGGAGCGATTTCGTTGCGACGGCGTCGCGCTCGCGGCACTTGCCGGGCAACTCGCGCGGCAAGCGGCGGACCGCGCAGCGCGGCCCGTGCGCGTCGCAGGATCGCTTCCGCCGACGGGCGGATCGTACCGGCCCGACCTGTTCGACGCGGCGCGCGCCGATGCAATTTTGGCGATGCTCGTCGATGGGCTCGATCCGTACGTCGACCTGTGGCTGGCCGAGACACAGAGCCTGACCGACGAGATCCACGCAGTCCGGCGCGCGCTCGGCGCGAATCCGAAGCCGCTCTGGGTCTCGTTCACGCTGCGCGACGACGTCGACGCAGGAGCCACGCCGGTACTGCGATCGGGACAGACGCTTGACGAAGCGATCGACGCCGCCGTGTCCGCGCGCGCGACCGCGCTGCTGTTCAACTGCAGCCAGCCGGAAGCGATGGGGGCGGCGATCGAGACGGCGCAGCGCACGCTCGCGCGAACGGGACGTCGCTATCAATCGGCGCATATGCGAACGCATTTCCGCCTCAGCGCGCCGATGCGCGCGCGAACGAGGAACTTCACGGTTTGCGCGCCGACATCGATCCGCCCGGTTATGCAAGATGGGCGGAGCAGTGGCTTGCGCTGGGCGCGCGGATCGTCGGCGGATGTTGCGGAATCGGCCCCGGCCACATCGCGGCAGTGCGCGACGCGGTCGACGCACGCGGCGCCGGGCACACCGGGTTCGGTCAATGAAGATCGACGGCCTGGACCAGAAGATAATCGACGCATTGTGTGCCGATGCGCGGATTCCGCTCGCGGTGCTGGCCGATAGGATCGGTTTGTCCAGGCAGGCGGTCCGGAACCGGATCGACCGGCTAGAAGCGCTGAACATCATTGCAGGCTACACGGTGCGGCTCGCAGTGCCCGACGATGTCGTGCCGGTGCGCGCCGTGATGCTCGTTTATCGCAAGGACCGGATGCGCGGCGCGGACGTGCTTGCCGCACTCGAGCGGATCGCCGAGGTGCGCGATTGCGCGGTCCTCAGCGGCGAGGTCGATTTGCTGGTGCAGATAGAGGCATCCACGCACGAGCGCATCAGCGACATCTGGGCGACGATCAGTGCGATGGACGGTGTGCAAAACATGACGACCAGCTTCGTGCTCGATTCGATCGTCCACAAGCGTTGACTGAAATTCCCGAAAGAGTCGGGATATGAGCAAGAAGGCAACCGCTTTCTGCGCCGAAAAATGGCCCGCGTTCTGAAGAGCACCTTTCCGCTGCTGGCCGCTGAAGCAGTTTCGGTGCTGCGCAGGGTTGCCCGTCAACAAGTGGTCTTTTGGGTTGTCGACAGATGGTCGGCGGGGCGGCGTAATGCCGCAAGTTGGCGCCATGTGCGTGTCGATCCGGCGCATGTGCGGACAGGTCGAGCGCGGGGGCGCGATAGCGGTCGATTGCGTCGATCGAATCCGGCGGGTCGCAGTCGGATGGCCGGCCGTGGATTGTTTGCGTCATCGGTACGAGTGCCGACATTTCCGTCGAACGACTCACCGGGCCGAGAGTGTGACCGCAATCTCCATGGCCGGCGTTTCGGGCCGGAGGCCGCCCCCAATCGCGCGTCGGCTTAGTCGTTACCCTTTTCGAGCACTTGCCGTGTCAGCGTGACCGACGGAATCGTCGGCTTGAGCAACCCGCGGCGCGCTCGGCTGCTCAGCCACTTCCAGCCAGCCGCGAGCAGCAGTGCGACCAGCGGGATCGATGCGATCGTCCACGTACCGTTCGGGTAATCGAATGCCATCAGCACCAGCACGCCGAGCAGGAACAGCAGCGTGAGCCACGAAGTCACGGGCGCGCCCGGCATCCTGAACGGCACGTCGTCCACCTCGCCGCGCCTGACCGCGGCGCGGAACTTCATCTGGCACACGACGATGAAGCCCCATGTGCTGATGATGCCGAGCGACGCGATGTTCAGGACGATCTCGAACACGCTTGACGGTACGAAATAGTTGAGCAGTACGCCGACCACATAGATCGCGACCGTCACCAGAATGCCCGCATACGGCACGGATTGCGCGCTCATTCGCCCGAGGAACGCGGGGGCCGATCCGCCCATCGACAGCGAACGCAACACGCGCCCGGTCGAATACAGGCCGGAGTTGAGGCTCGACAACGCCGCCGTCAGCACCACCAGGTTCATCACCGAGCCGATGCCCGGCACGCCGAGCGCGCCGAAGAACGTGACGAACGGGCTCTGGCCCGCCTTGTACGCGCTCCAAGGCAGCAGGCAGACCAGCAGGACGACCGACGCGACGTAGAAGATCGCGATGCGCCAGATCACGTTGTTGATCGCGCGCGGCAGCACCTTGCGCGCATCCTTGCATTCGCCGGCGGCCGTGCCCACCAGTTCGACGCCCGCGAACGCGAACACCACGCCCTGCACCAGCACCAGCGCCGGCATCAGTCCGTGCGGAAAGAACCCGCCGTTGTCGGTGATCAGATGCATGCCGGTGTCATGGCCGGCGACCTGCACGCCCGTGCCGAGAAGCGCGGAGCCGATCGCGAGAAACAATACGATCGCGGCGACCTTGATCAGCGCGAACCAGAACTCCATCTCGGCGAACCACTTCACGCCGATCAGGTTCATCGTCGCGACGATGCAGAGCGCGACGAGCGCGAAAACCCATTGCGGCACGCCCGCGAACGGCGCCCAGTAATGCATGTAGAGCGCGACGGCGGTGATGTCGACGATGCCCGTCATCGCCCAGTTCAGGAAGTACATCCAGCCTGCGACGAACGAAGCCTTTTCGCCGAGGAATTCGCGCGCATACGACACGAAGCTGCCGCTGCTGGGGCGATGCATCACGAGTTCGCCGAGCGCGCGAAGGATCAGGAACGAGAACGCGCCGCATACCAGATAGACGATCGCGAGCGACGGTCCGGCGGCCTGCAGACGGCCGCCCGCGCCGAGGAACAGACCGGTGCCGATGGCCCCGCCGATCGCGATCATCTGCACCTGTCGATTGCCGAGGGTCTTGTGATAGCCGGCCTCGTGCGATTCGAGCCAGCTGCGTTTGTCGGTTTCGCCCGTTGTCGACGATTCGGGAAGCGATGCCATGATTGCGTCCTCGTGCTCTGATGTGATTGCGTTCATCCCGATCGCGAGACGATCGGGAACCCCTCGTACCGGAGAAGGAGGGCGCGAAATCCGGCGCGCCCATCCTGCTTGCGATTCGCCGATCGTGGCGAACGGCACGGTATGTCGCGAACGTATTCGGCCGTAATTCCCGTCACAAACGGAATGCAAATTTGGACTGAACCTGTTCGAATCCGTGCATATGGGCCGCGGCGAGGGCGCCGCAAAGCGCGTCGGCCTGCAAGGCGCGTGCGACCCCGTATATCGTGCGTGCGCGACTGTCGTTTCGATTTCTTGTTTCCACTCCGGGGCGATGAACAGGGGCCGGCGTACGTTCAATACGCCTGCGCTTGACTCCCCGGGGCGAACCGGTTAGTTAATTTGGTGCGCCGACGCGCACTGCGAGGGCAACGGCTGTCGCCGATGCCGGCCCATGCACCGGAATGAGGAATACGGGTTGCCGGAATTGCCATCTCGTGCCGGTACCGCAAGCGTTTCATGGCGATGGCCCGGTTTTTGCTGGAGTTGCACCGGCCGCGCAACGGTTGCGCGCTGCCCGACGACATACCAGACAAGGAAGATTCACCGTGAGCCCGACGACTCGACCGTTCCCCCGACGCACCTGGCTGGCTGCGCTGATCGCAGCCCCCGTGATGGCGCTGTTCGCCGCTGCGCCGGCGCATGCCGACGCGCTCGACACCATCGCGAAAAGCGGCGCGCTACGCGTTGCGGTACCCGAAGACTATCCGCCGTTCGGCTCGGTCGGCACGGACATGCAGCCGCAGGGCTACGACATCGACATGGCCGAGCTGCTCGCCAAATCGCTCGGCGTGAAGCTGAAGCTGGTGCCCGTGAACAGTGCGAACCGGATTCCGTACCTGACGACCAACAAGGTCGACATGGTGATCTCGTCGCTCGGCAAGACGCCCGAGCGCGAGAAGGTCATCGACTTCTCGAGCGCGTACGCGCCGTATTTCCAGGGCGTGTTCGGGCCGGCGGACGTGAAGGTGGCCGCGCCCGCCGACCTGACCGGCAAGACGGTCGGCGCCACGCGCGGCGCGCTGGAAGAGATCGCGCTGTCGCAGCTTGCGCCGAACGCGACGATCAAGCGCTTCGAGGACAACAACGCGACGATCCAGGCGTTCCTGTCGGGGCAAGTGCAGCTGATCGCCGCCGGCAACATCGTCGCGGCGGCGATTCTGGCGAAGAATCCGCCGCGCCGGCCCGAGGTCAAGTTCGTGATCAAGAATTCGCCGTGCTTCGTCGGCGTCAACAAGAACGAACCGCGCCTGCTCGCGAAGATCGACGATGCGATCGCCCACGCGAAGCAGGACGGCACGCTGGGCGCGATGTCGCGGAAATGGCTCGGCCAGCCGCTGCCGGCCGGCCTGTGACGGATCGTCGTGCCGCCTGATACATCGCCGCAGCCGGCGCCGCCGGCGCGGCGGGTGTCGTTGTCCGAACCCGAACTGACTCAATCGTCATGAGCTACCAGCTTCAATTCGGCGAGCTCGCCGAATACGCCGGCGTGTTCGCGAGCGGCGCGGCGATCACGCTCGCGCTGACCGCGGTCGCGACCGTGCTCGGCGTGGCGCTCGGCGTGCTCGGCGCGGCCGCGTACAGCGCCGATGCGCGTGCGGCCGTGCAATTTCGCCCGCTGATCGGCGCGTACGTCGAGGCGATTCGCAATACGCCGTTCGTTGTCCAGCTGTTCTTCATCTTCTTCGGCTTGCCCGCGCTCGGCGTGCACATCGACGAATACACGGCCGCGATTCTCGCGATGACGCTCAATCTCGGCGCGTACTCGGTCGAGATCGTGCGCGCGGGCGTCGCCGCCGTGCCGAAAGGGCATCTGGAGGCGGCAGCCGCGCTTGCGATGTCGCGCGCGCAGATGCTGCGCCACGTCGTGCTGCCGCAAGCGCTCGCCAAGGTGTTTCCCGCGCTCTCGAGCCAGATCGTGATCACGATGCTCGGTTCGGCGGTGGTGTCGCAGATCTCGGTGGCCGATCTGACCTATGCGGCCGGCTACATTCAGTCGCGCAACTTCCGTGCGTTCGAGACGTATTTCGTCATCACGCTCGCGTATCTGGCGATGGCGCTGCTGCTGCGTGGCGCGCTCGGCTCGATGGGGCGCCGCCTGTTCTCCCGTCGCGTGCGAGGTGCGCGATGACCGATTTCACGTTCGGGCAGATTCTCGCCAACCTGCTGCTGGCCGCGCGCTGGACGATCGTGCTGTCGATCGTATCGTTCCTGTCCGGCGGCCTCGTCGGGCTGGGGCTGCTCGTGATGCGCGTGTCGGGTTCGACGGTGCTGCGCGGCAGTGCGAAGCTGTACATCGAGGTTTTCCAGGGCACCCCGTTGCTGATGCAACTGTTCATCGTGTTCTTCGGCCTGCCGCTCGTCGGGCTCGACGTGCCGCCGTGGGTCGCGGCCACGGCGGGGCTCACGTTCTTCACCAGTGCGTATCTCGCCGAAATCTGGCGCGGCTGCGTCGAGGCGGTGCCGAAAGGGCAGTGGGAGGCGTCGGCGAGCCTGGCCATGAGCTATATCGAGCAGTTGCGTCACGTGATCCTCCCGCAGGCCGCGCGCATCGCGATCGCGCCGACGGTCGGCTTCGGCGTGCAGGCCGTGAAGGATACGGCGCTGGTGTCGATCATCGGCTTCACCGAGCTGACGAAGGTCGGCATCGCGATCTCGAACGCGACGTTCCGGCCGTTCGTCGTGTACGGGCTCGTCGCGCTGATCTATTTCGCGCTCTGTTATCCGCTTACCCGTTATGCGCGCACGTTGCAAAGGAGATGGCATGCCGCTCGTTGAAACCCGTGGTCTCGAAAAGAACTTCGGCACCCATCATGTGCTCAAGGGGATCGATTTCTCCGTCGAGCGCGGGCAGGTCGTCTCGATCATCGGCCGCAGCGGCTCGGGCAAGAGCACGTTGCTGCGCACGCTCAACGGGCTCGAGAGCATCGACGCGGGCACGATCTCGATCGACGGCGCGCGCGTCGATGCGCGGCACGCGGACCTGCGTGCGCTGCGGCTCAAGGTCGGGATGGTGTTCCAGCAATACAACCTGTTTCCGCACCTGAGCGCCGGACAGAACGTGATGCTCGCACAGTCGGTCGTGAAGAAGGCGCATCGCGAGCAGGCGCGCGCGATCGCGGAATTGATGCTCGAGCGCGTCGGCCTCGGCGACAAGTTCGACGCGTTTCCGGAACATCTGTCGGGCGGCCAGCAGCAGCGCGTCGCGATCGCGCGGGCGCTCGCGATGAAGCCGAGCGTGCTGCTGTGCGACGAGATCACGTCCGCGCTCGATCCCGAGCTCGTCGGCGAGGTACTGGGCGTCGTCGAGCAACTCGCGCGCGAGGACATGACGCTGATCATGGTCACGCACGAGATGAACTTCGCGCGTGCGGTCAGCGACAGGATCGTGTTCATGCACCAGGGCAGGGTGTGGGAGACGGGGACGGCCGAAGAGATCTTCGAGCGGCCGCAGACGGTGGAGCTGACGCGGTTTCTGGGCAGCGTGCGGAACAGGGAGACTGCCGAGCGGTGACGCTGCCGTCGATCTGGATCGGTTCGGCCAGGCATGTGCGTCGTGTGCGCGGCTGGTAAACCTTCGGTGGGCGCTGCCGGCGCGGCACCCACAAGCCGGCGTCGGCCATCAGCTTGCGGACCGTCTCCTTGGCCAGCCGGATGCCGTGACACTCCCACAGCTTCTCGCAGGCCAGCGTCGGGCCAAAATCGGCGTAACGGTCGCGGATGATCGAGAGCGCCCGGTCGGCCGTTCCTGCATCCAAACGACGATTACCCGGCTTCGAACGATGCCCCGACACCAAACCAGCCGCACCGTGCTCGCGCAGCTTGGCGACCAGCCGCCGAATCTGCCGCGTCGTCAACTCCAGTCGCTCAGCCGCGCGCCACGGCTTGAGCTTGCCGTCCGCCACGTCCTGAATGACCTTGAATCTGTCCAGCTCTCGCATCGTCATCGTTATCCGTTCTGTTGCGGCCATCGACGCCTCCAGCGCCGGAGTCCCGGCGACTGGTCAGCTTACTGGCCATCAAAGCGGACATTTCTATGTAGCTAAAAGCGGACATTACTATCTAGCCGCTACAAGCTTTTGTCATACCCAGATTCAAATGTCGTAGCGGCAGCCAAATACAGATGTCGCATGTTTCATCGGTTTGCCCATCATTCAGCGTTGAAGGATTGGGCTTGAAGCAGCAGAGCGCTTACGCTCGATCAGCCAGCCCTCGCAGACCGCCGACGTGATTTGGCATCAGGGGTTTGCGCCGCCAGATTCAGAATGGCTGCTTCAACGTCCGCCGCCGTGAACGCGCGCTGCTTCTTGGTGCCGGGTGGCGATGCCTTGGCACGTACCGGCATGCCGCGGTTGGTGCGCGATGGCGATCCTGACGCACGTCGGTTGTCGCGCTGCGCCTGGATCGCTTCCGCCACCTGCAGCGCATGACTCAGGCGTTTATGCTCGACCACCGCGCCTTGATCGACCTCCGCCAGTTTGTCGTACTGCCGACAGACCAACACGCGGCCGTCGGCGCGAACCTCGATCCGCCCATCCGGGTACTCCCACACGTCGATGTAGCGATGAATCAGCTTGCGGTTGGCCGGCGTATCGTCCAGCAAGTACAGCACCCGGTCGTACAGCACCGTCAGCGACTTCGAGACGCGCCGCGTTTCGCGCCAGGTCAGCAACTGATCCAGATCCTCGTCGGCCCGCAACGGCCGGTGCGCGTTGAAGTCACTGCGCGGCGGCTTCGCAAAGCGTGCGTTATAGGCGGCGATGAAGGAGGGCGCATAGGCGTTGGCGTCGGCCACCGTGCTGATCCCGCGTAATCTCAGCTCCTTGACGAGCCGGTCCTGCAGCGTCAGGTGCGCACGCTCGACCCGCCCCTTGGCCGAACTGCTGTTTGCGCAAAACGTGTCGATGTTCAGCTCGTACATCGCCCGGCCGAAGTGCGTCACGCTGCGGCCGGTCTTGCTCGCATTCGTGCTGCGGAACACGCTCGCCTTGTCGCTGTAGAACGCCACCGGCTTGCCGTACCGCTCCAGATACGCGCGCGTCGCCTCGAAATAGCTGAAGGTCGATTCCGTCGCCGTGAAGTGCAACATCATCAGCCGGCTGGTCGCGTCGTCCACGTACACCAGCAGCGTGCACTGCGGCGCCCGGCCCTCGAACCACCGATGCTCGCTGCCGTCGATCTGGATCAGTTCGCCCAGGCATGCGCGCCGCGCCCGGGGCTGGTAAACCTTCGGCGGGCGCTGCCGGCGCGGAATCCACAAGCCGGCGTCCGTCATCAGCTTGCGGACCGTTTCCTTTGATAGCTGCAGGCCGTGGCATTCCCACAGCTTCTCGCAGGCCAAGGTTGGCCCAAAATCGGCATAACGCTCGCGAATCACGCTCAAGGCGCGATGCGCCAAATCCTCCGGCAGTTGATGGTTGCTCGGTTGGCCGCGCCGCTGCGATACCAGACCGGCCGGTCCCGAGGCCCGATACCGGGCGACGAGCCGCTCGACCTGTCGTCGACTGACATCGAGTCGCTCCGCGGCTCGCCACGGCATCAGCCGTCCTTCGACGACCGCTTCGACAACCTTGAGTCGATCCAGCTCTCGCATGCTCATGGTGATCGTGTTGGTGTTGTTGGCCACGGGCGGCTCCTGGTTGACCATCAGGAGCCGCTCAGGATGAACCAACCCGCGGCCAACTACGACATTTCAACTTTGCCCAGATACGACATTACAACTTTGCTCTTACAGCTTTTCTGGTGATAATTCACGTTATGTAAACTCATGTAGAACGTCCACCCAACCATCCAAACCAACACAAGCCCTCGTCGCCGCGTGCCGACATCACCGACACGCGGCCTCCCCAATTACGCTTGCGAAATCCGCCGCAAGCGCTCAACCGCCGATTCCGTACCAGCAGGCGACGCACCCGCAGCAATACGACGAGCCTCTTCAACCGCAGCTTGCTGGTCGAGCGGCTTTTGCCCAATGGCAGCCACCGTTTGCGCGGCATCCGCTGCAACACGCGCCTGTGCAGCCGCCGCTTGCAACGCGCCGAGCCCGGTCGAAGCCGACCCGGTGCTCGCACGCAACCGGTTCAATTCCTCCTGCTGTTGTTGCATCAATTGCGCACGCTCGCGATCGGCCTGGGCCTGCGCGAGATCCGCCATCGCCGCGCGCGCTCGCGCGTCGAACTCGTTCACCTGGGTTTCGACGGTCGTCAGGATTTCCTGCAGCGTATCGACGAGCTGCTGCGCGCCGTCCGCCTCGGCCTGACGTCGCGGCATCTCCTGCTGGCGGCGCTCGAGGTCGTTGGTGAACTGCGTCAGCGTGACCTCGTTGATTTCCTGCTTTTCGAACTTGGCGATCAGCACGACGGACGCCTTCACGTCGCCGTCGATGCTGGCCTTCAATTCCGTCGCCGCCTTCTGCGCGGCGCCGTTCTTCTGCTTGGCCTCGGCCAGCTTGACCGCCACTTCATGCAGCTTCGCTTGAAGGTTGTCGCGGTCGACTTGCGTCGCCGTTTCCGGATCGAATGCGGCGATCTGCTGCGCGAGGCGGTCGCCCACGGTACCAACGTGTTTCGCGAGAAGCGACGAAACGAGTTTCCAGCCAGACATGGTGTGCTCCTTGGTAAATCTTGCGTTGCGAGTTGCGAGTTGCGAATGGATCGAGGCGGCTTCGCCCCTCAGAAAACCTTGACGCGCAGCGGATCGATGGCAAGACCGGCGAAATAGTCGACCCAGACAGCCTCCGCCGGGCGCCCGTCCATCGTCTCGACATGCTCGAAATCGATCCACAGGCGCTCGATCGGGCCACTTTCCTGCGCCGGGCCGGCCGGCAGGCGCCGCACGTATTGCATGAACGAATGCGTCTTCTCGACGCCCTTCTCGCCGATGCCGTCGTCCAGCCGACGCTCCCGGGCCGTCCACGGCCGGACGTAGTCGCCGCCCGGCGCATCGCGCTCGAACCCGAGCGTCTCGTTGCCGCCAAGCAGCGCATCGACGCGCGCCGGATTCCCTGCGAGGTGCGCGATCTGGGCAAGCTCGTCGCGGTCCATGTCGTAGCGGTCCTGGCCAAGGCCGTAGCCGTTGCCGAGGAAGGCGTCCTGCTCCTCGGCCGTCACCGGATATTCGCGGTACAGGAACTGGTAGTACGCGATTTCGCGCACATCCTGCGGAGCGTCATTGCCCGTCATGATCTGCAGGAATGCACCCTGCCCGTTCCGATCCGTGCCCGTATCCGTGTACAGCCGGAAGATCGACAGATCCGCATCGGCGTCGACATGCAGGCGACTGACCGCAACGATCGGCATCTGCACAGCCGGCGGCACGACGAGAAGCGACCCTTCGAGCAATGCAAAATCGGCCAGCACCAGCTCGATCATGCCGCCGATACGCGCGCCCAACGGCAGCCCCGTGTCGACCCGCTCCGGTTGATCTGCCTGCGTGCGCGCAAACTCGTCGAGGCGTTTTGCGCCAATACGGCGAGCGAGTTCAAGAATTCCCATGTTCGTTCTCAGAGGCGGTAGTTGGTGCGGGACACATAGCGTGCCTTCCTGTCCGACCACGCGCGGCGCACCCACGCGAGCAGCTTGAAGACGAGCCAACCGGCCAGCAAGAATCCGCCGATCAGCACGACCGTACCCACGACCCAATGCTTGTTTTCCTTTTTCGGTTGTTTCGCCGTCGTTGCAGGCGGCGAATCGACAGCCGCCGCCCGGGCTTCGGATGCGGCGGTGTCGGTATCCGGCGTAGCATTGTCGCTGACGCGCCGATACCCCGGCGCATCGGTTGAATCGGCCGCGCGCGCCGTCGGCTGCTGGACAACGACCGTTTCGCGCGGCTGGCTGCTGCGCCCGAGCATATAGCCGAGCAGGAGGCCGCTATTGCCACTGGATTGCTGTACCACCACCGGCGGCGGTGGCGCGCTGGGCGCGGGTGAACGGTACGACGGCGGTGGCGGCACGTTGGGAGCGGGCGCACTGTACGACGGCGGCGGTGGCGGCGGCGTATCGCTGCGCGTCCCATACGATCGCGTATAGCCGGAAGTGCCGCGGTCGAGCGAACTGCCGCTCGCGTTGCTGCTACTGCCATTGGTACTGCCGCTGTCGCCGCTGCTGCTACGCGACGACTCGCTCGAATTCAGCGTCGCGGCTGCGTCCCGGCTCGACTGAGCGGCATACAGCGCCCCGCCGAGCGCAGTCGCGGCAATCACTTTTTTGGAACCCGAGCTGCTGAACCCCGACTTCTTCGACGTGCCGGACAGGCTGGACGTACCAGCCGACGAACGCGTCGAAGCGTCATCGGAAGCGCTCTTGTAACTCGACGAGCCGTACGAGCGGCTGGCGCTCGGACTTGAGCCGAAGGAAGAGCGGCTGGAGCCCGAGTCGGCACTCAGGCCAAAGGAGGAACGGCCGGAGCTGGAACCAGAACTCAAGCCGAAGGAGGAGCGACTGGAGCTGGAACTGGAGCTCGAGCTGTACGAAGAACGGCTGGAGCTCGAACTCGAACTGGCCGATGAACGGCTGGAGCCGGAACTCGAGCTGGATGACGAGCGGCTGGAGCTGAAGCCGGAACTCTTGGCAAAGGCGACCGGCGCCGCGCAGCCCGTAGCGAGCGCGAATGCGACCAGCGTCGCGGCGACCTGGAGGCGTGTGGCCTTCATGTTGTTGACGTCCTTGTTGTTCAAGATAGATCTGCGCGGGCCAGCCGCCGGCCTCTCAGTTGCCGTTCCAGCCCGTTTTCATGCGTGGGTTTTCGTGTCGTCCCTGCGCCGTCCGGGCGCGAGTGCCGTGCGATACGCGAGCCGAGAAATTCCCCCCTTTCGCCGCGCGCACAATCGTAGCAAGTCTGAGGAAAGCTTGCGCGAGCATTTCCACGAAATCGACTTGCGTGACGCATTCCGTCGGCATTTTTTGCCGGCACGCTCGCTGCCTCAAGTCTTTCCCGGTTTTGGGAAACGTTTGCCCGGAACGGTTGACCGCCCTGCTCCAGCCTCTGGACTACGCAAGCCGGCCCGAGTTGACGTCGCAGCCGCGCACGATCCGCCGCCGGCGCCTAGCGGAAATCCCCGTTCACCGCATACGAGCGGAATGCCTGGAGCCGCTGGGCGTTGGTCGGTGCGCCGGGGCCCGATAGTCCGGTCGCGATCCGGTAAAACACGGCTTTCAGCCCGCCGCTCGAATCGATGACCGTCTGGCACGGCGTGTCCTTGATCTGCATCTGCTTGTTTGCGTTGAGGTAATAGTTGTTGATGTCGCACGGCTGCAGTTCGCTCCAGAGCAGTTCGACGCTGCCCGGATAGGCACGCAGCAAGCGCGCTTCCGGGTGACCGACGGTCTGGTTGCCGTGCAGCAGCTGCAGGGATCCGTCGTTCAGCCGTGCGACCGCGATATTGTCCCTGCCGCTCGTGACCATGCCCGGATGGCTCTTCAGGAAGTCGACCACCTTGGCCCGCACCTGCGCCTCGACGAGCGGATCCGTGTGCCCGAAATAGCGCGGAACACGCCGGGTCGGCACGCCCGCCAGGCCGAGCGGATCGACCCAGCCGAGCGGGTTCCTGCCGTATCGGTACGGATGGTCGCCGCCGCTCAGGCGGATCGGGTCGATCGAGATGTACCGGGCCGTGTCCGGATCGTAATAGCGATGCCGGTTGTAGAAGAGCCCGGTTTCACGGTCTTCGTATTGGCCGAGAAAGCGCAGCGGCTGTTCGACCCCGGGCGTCGACGCCGGGCGATCGAGCGCCCCCCACGACGCGTAGGCTGCCCGCCACGGCGCGCCGTGCCCGATCGCGTCGCCGCGAATCGGCATGCCGTTCGGGTCCGTGGACAACCAATGAATCGTCGGCCGTGGCGGCGGCATCGGCGCATCGGCGCCGTCGGGCGGCAGCGTAGCGCGCAGCCACGCCAGCGGATGCGAGGTTCCGGGATAGCACAGCCATTCCTGATGCTCGGCAACGCCGTGCACCATGGCGGCGCCGCCGTCCCCGGCACGTTCGGAGCGGTCCGCTGCTGGCGCACCGTCCAGCGCGCGCGCCAGCAGCAGGTCGAACTGCGGATCGCGCCGGGTGAGCGCGCCGATCAGCACATCGCCGTCCCAGAAGAACCGCGTCGTGCTGACCGGCGCGCGCGCGTCGGCGCCGCCGGCGCCCGGCCGCAACTGCGTGACCTTCTTCGTGCGCCGACGCAGCGCGTCGTATGAATAGCGCGTCCAGACCTGCAGCGCGCCGCCTTGCGCGCCATCGGCCCGCGCCGGCCGCACGACGCACGTTTCGACCAGCAGGCCGTCACCGTCCCAACGCAGCGTCATGTCGTGCCCGGCATCCTGCTTGCGCACGAGATTGCCGATCCGGTCGAACGCATGGTATGCGTCGCCGCACGCACCCTCCCGGCACCACGCATCGACGCGCGGCCCGCTTCCGAACGCGTCTCGCGTGGCGTTGCCTTCGCGTATGCGCGTCGCCAGCAAATCGCCGGCCCGGTCGCCGGCAAACCGCCGCAGCCGGCCGGCCGCATCGAGATGTTCCGTCAGCCGGCCGACCGGATCGTATCGGAAGCGGTCTTCGCCGCCGCCCGTATCGCCCGTATCGCCCGTGTCACGCCTGGCGATCATGTCGCCGTTCGCGTCGTACGCATAGTCGCGGGCGAACCGTGGCCCCGCATCGCCCAGCAGCGTCTGGCGCGCAAGGAGCCGGTCGGCCGTATACGACAGCTCGCGGCGCAACGCGTCGCCGAAGTGCTCGGTCCGGATGCGTCCGAGCGCATCGCGCTCGAACACGATCGGCGGCGCATCGTCGATCGTGATCGCCGCGATCCGGTCGAGCGCATCGTATGCGTAGCGCGTCGTGCGTTCGATCGTCGTGGCGGCGTCGCGCAAGCGGGTCGTTCGTGCGATGCGATTGCCGTCGAGGTCGTACACGTTCGCGATCTCGGCATCGTCGCCGCCGTGCTCCGCGACGACGCGGCCGGCCGCGTCATACTCGCGTTCGATCCGGCCGTCCGGATTTTCCGCGACGATCAGGTTGCCGCTCCGATCGTACGAGAACGTCTCGGTACGCATGCCGTCGGGCTGCCGCGGATCCGGCACGCGCCTGCGCACGATACGGCCGAGCGCATCCGTTTCGTAGGCGATCGCCTGCCCGTTCG
Source organism: Burkholderia stagnalis (assembly GCF_039848545.1). Lineage (NCBI taxonomy): Bacteria > Pseudomonadati > Pseudomonadota > Betaproteobacteria > Burkholderiales > Burkholderiaceae > Burkholderia > Burkholderia stagnalis. The sequence continues at coordinate 1,177,752 of NZ_CP156686.1, read as the reverse complement.
GATCGATACTGCGCAGCAGCTGGCCACCCGCGCCGTACTCATGGCGCCGCGACTGGCCCCAGTAATCGACCTCCTCGACGATCCGGCCCAATGCGTCGCGCGTCAGGCGATACAGTTCGCCGCGCTCGTTGACCACGCCGATCAGTTGCGCTTCGGTGTCGTAGCGGTATTCGATCACGTTGCCGTCCGGCGTCAGTCGCTTGACGACCTGCCCCAGCGCGGAATAGTCGAAGCGCGTGACCTGACCGCCCGGATCGCGATAGCGCAGCAGGTTGCCGTCGGTGTCGTAGCTGAACAGGGCTTCGCGCTCGCCCGGCTCGATGGCGCGCGTCAGGTTGCCGTTGCGGTCGTATTCGTAATGGCTCGCCTGCGCCAGCGCGTCGACCACCCGGATCACGTTGGCGCGCGCATCGTGCGTGTACCGGGCGCAGTGGCCGAGCGCATCGGTCACGGCCGCGAGATTGCCGTCGCGATCGTAGTCGAAGCGCGTCACCGCGCCGCGCGGCCCGGTATGCGCGATGAGCTGGCCGTGCCGGTCGTATGCGTAGCGCTGGGTGGAGTGCGTGGGCGTCGACTGCGCGAGCAGCCTGCCGCGATCGTCCCACGCGTAACGCCACTGCCGGTCGCCCGGCGCAGTGACGTGCACCGGGCGATGCTGCGTGTCGTACGCCACCTGCACGGCGCTTCCGTCGGGCTGCGTCTGCGCGAGCAGGTTGCCCCAGGGGTCATAGGCCCAGGTGGTGGTGCGGCCCGCGGGATCGGTTTCCGCGCACGTGCGCCCCTGGGCGTCGTACCGGTAAGTCGTCACGCCGCCCAGCGGATCGATGCGCGCCACCGGCATCCCGCGCGCGTCGGACTGGAGGATCGTCGCGTGCTGCAGCGAATCGACGATCCGCGTCTCGCGATGCGCGACATCGTAGGCAAAGTGGTAATCGAACAGGCCGTTGTCGCCCCACGCGCGCTCGACGCGCCACACGCCGTCGTCGTGCTGCCGGTGGCTGTAGTGGAACGCGATCCCCCGCGCGCTCGTGTGGCGCACCATCCGGTGACCGTCGTCGTACGCGAAGCGGCGCGGCAGGCCCATCGCATCGAGCACGGCAACCAGATTCCCGCTCCGGTCGTGCGCGTAGCCGACGAGCGGATGGGCGCGGCCGTCGGCATCGATCAGCGTCAATTGGCCCAGCAGATGCGCACGGGCTTCGCCCGGCCCGACCGCATCCGCGTCCGCGTCTGCATCCGCGTCGCATGCGATCGCGCGTCCGGTCGGCGCGTCCCCCTTCAGCTCGACCACGCGCACCAGGCCGCGATCCGGACCGCGCTCGAATACCCACGCATTGCCGCTCAGGTCCGCCATCCGCTCGACGGGCAACGTCAAGGCCGCACCGTCCGCCAGCGGGTCGACGGCGTGTTGCCGATGCGCCGGCCAGACAAACACATATTCGATCCCTGCTTGCGTACGCAGGACCAGCAGGCCGCGCTGCCGATACAGCGCATGCCCGTGCTGCCAGTCATATCGGCGCGCCGGCCAGCCGTCCTCGTCGGGTATCGCATCGAAAGCCGTCGCGAGATCGGGCAAATGCGCGACCGCGCCCACCGCGCGCCCGTTTCGCACCAGGTCGAGCCGGATATCGGCCGGCGTCTGCCACGCCGCGCCCACGGCGCCGTGCCGCGCCGCGTGGCCCGCATAACTGCGCACCCACACGAGCGGCAGGCGGCCCGCAACCGTAAAGTCGTGCTGCTGCACGATCACCTCGCCCGTGATCGCGTCCACCGGCTCCGCATGCAGCACCTTGCATCTCAGGAACCCCGATTGCAAATGCAGCTTGTCCGCCAGCGCCCTCGCCCACTTCGACCCCTGGAACGCCTTGAACAACCCCTTCGCGGCCGCGGCCATGTTCATGACCGGCGGCCCGCCGACGAGCACCGGCCGGCCGGCCGGGATCGGCAGCATCACCGAACTCGGCATCGACGGATAGCTCCGCTCGGTATGCGCGCCATTGTGCGGCGGCGGTTCCAGGCCCACCGACCAGCAACTCATTGCCGGCAGCGCCATGAACGACATCGGATCGTTGTTCGCGAGCACCGTCCTGCTGCCCATGTACGATTCGGCGTCGTCCGACGGCAGCGGATCCTCCGGCGGCGGTGGCGCGAACGCTTCGCCGAGCGGGAAGTGCAGGCCCGGAACGTGAAACGAATGCGTGCCGGCGGTGGCCCGCAGCAGGCCGTTCACGAAGATCGGCCGGCCGGCGCTGCCGCCCGCCCCGACGCTGGCGCCGAGCGCATCGCCGATACGGCGCTTGAGCGACGTGGCCTCGCCCTGGAGCTTCAGCGCTTGCGCGACGATCGGGTCGTCGTTCAGATCCGCCAGCTTCCCGGCCGCAAAACCCGCCGCATCGTCGAGCCGCTTCGCGACATCGGGATGATCGTCGAGATACTCGGCCGCCTTCTCCTGCGCGATCGCCATCGCGATGCTGCCGACCACGCCCTTCGCCGCCTCGACGTACTCCCGCAGATCGAGCATGAAACCGACATGCGGATGCGGCAGGAACACCGGCGTCGGGCTGGGCGCGACCAGCACCGAGTGAACGTCGACCCCGACCACCGGATCCAGATGCTTGACCGCGAGCAATCCCACGCCGCCCTCCCGCTCACCGTGCGCCGCGCAGCGCGGCGACCTTCTCGCCGAGTTCGCCGCGCCGGCGGTCGAACGCGCCGACCTGCGACACCATCCACTCGACGACGAGCCGCAGGTTGCTGTTCGCACGGATCGATTCGTCGATCATCAGCCCCGCATCGAGCGCATTGAATCCGGCCTCCCGCGCATGCTCGCGCGCCCCGGCCCGCTCCCAGCACACGGCGCTCATGCGCCACGCTTCGACCGTCATCAGCCCGTCCCGCGCGGCCGCGGTCGATGCCGCCGCGCGTTCGTAGCAATACGCCGCGTGCGCGTCATCCTTGTGCGTCAAGTGCACGCTCGCCTCGCCGAACAAGCCGTTCGCGACGAGCGTGTGCCCGGCCGGATGCCCGGCATTCACCGCATGCCTGCCGCTGTCGGCCGCCTGCCGATACGCGTCGATCGCACGCTCGCGATCGCGCCACTTCAGATACGCGGCACCGGCGATCAGGTGCACGACCACGCACTGGTCGAACCATTGCTCGCGCTCCGCCACCTTCAGCGCCGCCGCGCGCAGTGCCTCGAGCCGGGCCGGACTGCCGCTTTCGATCGCCTCGGTCAACGTCACGAACGCGCGCCGGAACTCGCCGCCCGGCCCCCGCTCGCCGGATTCGGCCAGCAGTTCGCGCGGCACGCTCGCCATCGCATAGCGGCCCTGCACGACGCGCACCGCATCGGGATGACGCTGCGGCAGCGCCGCCAATGGCGAGACGTCGGTACGCGGCACGACGAAGCGCACGCGCTCGCCGAGCGCCGGCGCGGCGGCCACGATCATCAGCAGCCCGTCGAGCCAGCGTGACCATGCCGCGTCGTCGCGCACCTGGGCGGGCGCCAGCACGAACACCATCGCGGGAAAAATGTCCGGGTGGTGGTGCATCAGGCTGTCGGCCACCGCGAGCAGATGCAGCACCGGGTTCGCCCCGTCGTCGCGCGGCGCCTGCCAGTCGGCGCGCAGTCCCTGCGCGTTGGAGGCTTCGCGGCGGCTGTCGTAGAACGCGACGAGTTCGTCCGCGAGCGCCTGCGCGTAACGCGATTCATTGACGAACGCCGCGCGCATCGTCCGCACCGCGCACGAGGTTTCGTCCTGCACCTGGAAATACAGCCGCACGAGCTGCGCATCGGTCTCGTCGGTCTGCCAGATCATCAGCCGGGCGGCGCGATCGTCCGCGAAACGCATCCAGTCCGCATGCGCATCCATGAACCTGCGCTCCACGGGGTTGGTCGGTTGCCAGTTCTGCATGCGCACGCCCTCGCGTCACGGATTCAGTTTCAGCACCGTGCCTTCGACGGTGTGCTCGCCGGTCGCCGACGACGTCACCGTCCTGCCGCGCACGCTGTGGCTGTCGGAGCCGCTCGACTCGACCTTGACGCCCTGGATCACGATCGTGCCGTCGCTTTGCATCACGATGCTGGACCGCCCGCAGACGAGCGCGAGCCGGTCGCCGGCATTGACGAGCATCTGGCGCTGCACGTTCGTCGTGTGGTTCGCGCCGACGGTGACGGAATGCTCGCCACCGACGGTGAGCACATGCGCATTCGAGATCGTCGACGTGCGCGCGCCGATTTCCTCGGTATGCGTCGCCGCGACCGTCGTCCTCATGTCCTGCGACGTCGTGTGATAAAGCTGCCCGACCGTGAGCGTCTTGGCTTCGCCGATCGTTTCGGTCTTGCCCTGCGCGACGGTTTCCTTGTGCGTGCCGCCGATGGTCGCGTCGCGATTCGCGCCGACCGTCACGGTTTCGTTCTGGCCGACCGAGCGCGTCCGGTTCCCGCCCACCCCGTGCGTCTCGTTCCCGCCGATCTGCGCGACCCGATGCTGGCCGATGGTCACCGTCTCGTTCTGCCCGACGTTGCGCTGCCGGTTGTTCTTCACCTGCATCGTCTCGTCGTTGCCGACCGTATGCGTATGGTTGTTGCCGACCGACAGCGAATGGTCGAGTTCGGTCTCCGCGTCGAAATTCCGCTCCGCATGCATCCATAGCTGCTCCGCGCCCTTCTTGTCCTCGAAGCGGAACGCGTTCGCATGCTCGGTCGTCCCGCCGGGCGACGACCGCGACAGCAGCCCGCTTTGCGTCGCGCTGCCCGGCAAGCTCCACGGCGGCATCCGTTCGCCGTTGTACACGCGCCCCGTCACGATCGGCTGGTCCGGATCGCCGTTCAGGAAATCGACGACCACCTCGTCGCCCACGCGCGGAATCTGCATGCCGCCGAAGCCGCCGCCGGCCCATGGGCTCGACACGCGCACCCAGCACGACGAATCCTGGTTGCTCTGCCCGTAGCGGTCCCAGCGGAACTGGAGCTTCACGCGGCCGTAGCGGTCGGTCCAGATCTCCTCGCCGGGCGGCCCGACGACGGTGGCCGTCTGCGGCCCGCTGGTGCGCGGCATCGGCGTGTCGCGCGGCGACCGGTAAGGCAGGCTCGACGGCTGCACGAGCAACTGAGATGCATGCACGACCGCTTCGGCGTCGGCCGCGCTCGCATACGCGTTCTCCTGAAACCGGTACTGGCACCGCACGATCAGGTATTCGCGGTTCTGGTCGGCGCGCGGGCAATGCGCGAGCGTGAACAGCCAGCCGGGCGCGACGCCGCGCACGTCGGTGCTGGCGCTCGCGCGCTCGTGCTCCGCCTGCCGCTCCTCGAGACGCACGCGGCTGGTGTGCGCGCCGGGCGCATCGTCGCGATAGCCGCCCGGCCACTCGAACGACGCAAAGCCGTCGTGGTCGTGGCCGCGCGGGTCGACCTTCTGCGCGGACAGGTCGGCGCGCGGCTTCGTGTAGTCATAGTCGCTGGTCTCGTGCTTGCCGACGCTCACCTCCTGCGCCGGCAGCCAGCTGTCGATATGCTCCTCGCCGGCGATCGCCGTGCGGTCGCGCGCGATGAACGGAATCGTCGCGTAGCCGGGCAGCGCCGCGTGCGACGACATCGCGTCGCCCAGCATCAGCGTGTGCGCCTGCGCCGCATGCCGGAACCAGTAGTAGATCCCTTCGAACTCCATCAGCCGCGACACGAACGCGGCATCCGTCTCGTTGTACTGCACGCAGTAGTCGCGCGGCACGTACGACTCGGTCAGGCGGCTCTCGATCGGAAAGCCATACGGCGCCAGCACCTCCTGCACGATCTCGGGCACGGTGCGGTTCTGGAAGATCCGGCAGTCGGAGCGGCGCGTCGCGAGCCACAGCCACGGGCGCACGGTCAGCACGTAACCGTAGTGCCGTTCGGCGCGCCGCCCGGCGAGCGACACACGCGCGACGATCCCGTTCAGGCAGCGGATCGATCCGTCCTGCTGCTCGATTCGCACCGTCACCGGCTTGCCGAGCAGGTCCTTCAGCGACAGGCTGTGGCTGCCGGCCAGCGCCTCGATCCGGAATTCGAACAGGCTGCCGAGCGCTTCGTCGCCGTCGAGGCTGTGGAATTTCAGGTCGTCGCCGAGCGGGCTGTCGAGGGTGAATACGCGATTCACGTCGTGGCCTCCTCGTCGAACCGGTAGACGAATTCGCCGTCGGCCGCGCTCACGTCGATCGACGCGAGCGCGCGGCCTTCGAGCGTCGCCTCGAGGATGGCCCGGCTGATCCGCGGCAGCATGGCGTGCGTGAGGATCGCGTCGACCATCCGGCCGCCGGATTCGATCGTCCGGCAGCGCTCGACGATCAGCGCGGTCGCGCTGTCCGCGCAATGCAGGCGGATGCCGTGGTGCGCGTCGATCCGCCGCGCGATGCGCGCGAGCTGCAGCGCGACGACGCGCGCGAGCGTCGCGTCGGTCAGCGGGTAGTACGGCACGACGGTCAGCCGGCCGAGCAGCGCGGCCGGGAACACGTCGCGCAGCGGCACGCGCAGCGCGTCGGCGAGCGCGTGCGCGCCGGGCAGCCGCTCCGGGTCGCGGCACAGCCGGATCACCTGCTCCGAGCCGACGTTCGACGTCAGCAGGATCACGGTGTGCCGGAAATCGATGTCGCGCCCTTCGCCGTCCTCCATCCAGCCCTTGTCGAACACCTGGAAGAACAGCTCGTGCACGTCGCGGTGCGCCTTCTCGATCTCGTCGAGCAGCACGACGCTGTACGGCCGGCGGCGCACGGCCTCGGTCAGCACCCCGCCCTGCCCGTAGCCGACGTAGCCGGGCGGCGCGCCCTTCAGCGTCGACACGGTGTGCGCCTCCTGGAACTCGCTCATGTTGATCGTGATCGCGTTGTGCTCGCCGCCGTACAGCGTGTCGGCGAGCGCCAGCGCGGTCTCGGTCTTGCCGACGCCCGACGGGCCGCACAGCAGGAACACGCCGTGCGGCTTCGCCGGATCGTCGAGCCGCGCGCGGGCGGTCTGGATCCGTTCGGCGATCAGCTCGACCGCGTGACGCTGGCCGACCACGCGCTCGCCGAGCGTGGCGGCGAGGTTCAGCACCGCCTGCGTCTCGTCGCGCACCATCCGCCCGAGCGGAATCCCGGTCCAGTCGGCGACGACGGCCGCCACCGCGTGCGTGTCGACGGCCGGCAGCACGAGCGGCGCATCGCCCTGGAGGTCGGCCAGCGCCTGCCGGGCGGCGGCGAGACGGCCCTGTGCGGCGGCGCGCGCATCCGCGTCGAGCGCACGCGACGGGTCGTCGTCGAGCAGCGCGGCGCGCGCCGCGACGATCGTCGCCAGCGCATCGCGCTCGGCCTGCCAGCGGGCATCGAGCCGGTCGAGCTCGGCCTGCGCGCCGGCGATCGCCGTGGCGATCGCATCGCGCCGCGCAGCGTCGCCGGTGCCGAGCGCGCACTCGCGCCCGATCCGTTCGTGCTCGACTTGCAGGCTGTCGATGCGGCGGCGCGCGTCCTCGATCGGCGCGGGCACCGCGTGCTGGCTGACGGCGACCCGCGCGCAGACGGTGTCGAGCAGGCTGATCGCCTTGTCGGGCAACTGGCGCGCGGGGATGTAGCGGTGCGACAGCGTCACGGCCGCCTGCAGCGCGTCGTCGAGCACGAGCACGCGATGATGGGCCTCGAGCTTCGCGGCAAGCCCGCGCAGCATCGCGAGCGCGGCCTCCTCCTCCGGTTCGTGCACGTGGACGAGCTGGAAGCGCCGCGTCAGCGCCGGATCCTTCTCGATGTACTGCTTGTACTCGGACCAGGTCGTCGCGCCGATCGTGCGCAGCAGCCCGCGCGCGAGCGCAGGCTTCAGCAGGTTCGCCGCATCGCCGGTGCCGGCCGCGCCGCCCGCGCCGACGAGCGTGTGCACCTCGTCGATGAACAGGATCGCCGGCCGGCCGGCCGACATCGCTTCGTCGATCACGCCGCGCAGGCGGCTCTCGAACTCGCCCTTCACGCCCGCGCCGGCCTGCAGCAGGCCGAGGTCGAGCAGGTACAGCGCGACGTCGCGCAGCGGCGGCGGCACGTCGCCCGCGACGATCCGCAGCGCAAAACCTTCGGCGACGGCGGTCTTGCCGACGCCCGCCTCGCCGACCAGCAGCGGATTGTTCTGCCGGCGCCGCAGCAGGATGTCGACGATCTGGCGGATCTCGGCATCGCGGCCGATCACGGGGTCGATCTCGCCGGCCCGCGCGCGCGCGGTCAGGTCGACGGCGAAACGCGCGAGCGCCGAGCCGTCGCCGGCCGCCGCCGCGGCAGAGGCCGGCGCGACACCCGCCGCCCCGGGCGCGTCGGGCAACGGCGCTTCCGGCGAGCCGTCGACGATCGCGTCGAGCGTGTCGGCCAGCACGTCCGGCACGATGCGCTCGAACTCGCGCGCGATCCCGACCAGCACGCCGCGCAACTGCGGCGTCTTCAGGATCGCGAGCACCAGCGTCGCGCCGCGAATCCGCGTCGCATCGTATTTGAGCGTCGCGTACACCCACGCACGCTCGACCGCATCGTCGATATGCACGGACAGGTCGGACACCGAGCCGGCGCCGCGCGGCAGCCGGTCGAGCGCCGCGACGAGCCCGCGCTCGAGCGCGGCGGCATCGATCTCGAAGCGGCGCAGGATGCGGTGCAGGTCGCTGTCCGGGCGCTGCAGGATCTGCTTCAGCCAGTGCGCGAGCTCGACGTACGGATTGCCGCGCAGCCGGCAGAAGCCGGTCGCCTGCTCCAGCGTCTCGTAGAGGAACGGGTTCAGTTTTCCGAACAGGGTGACGCGGCCGATATCGGACATGATGGTTTCCGTTCAGGCAGGTTCACGATCGGCGGGCGCGGGCGCAGCCTGCGCCGGGGAGCGGCGCAACGTGGATGCGTACGCGCGGCCGTCGATCACGAGATCGCGCGCGGGGCCCGGCTCGATGCGCCGCCCGAGCCACGCGCTGCGGCCGATCCCGTGCGGGCCGCCGAGCGCGGCCGACGGCACCGCGTCGTGCGCCAGTTCGAGCTGCACCTCCCAGTCGAACTCGATGCCGACGTATTCGCGCACCCATTGCGCGAGCGGCCGCGCATACGTGCCGCCCGGCAGGCATCGGCGGTACGCATCGAGCGACAGCGGCCCGAGCACGATCCGGAACCGCGACTGCGCATCGCGCACCGCGATGCCGAGCACCGCGCCGCCGAGCGGCTGCGTCGGCCGCGTCGCGCGGATCGCGCAGCGCTGCGCGCGCTCGATCGTCACCCATTGCGGCACATGCTCGACGATGCGCGCCGCGACGCCGAAATGCCGCCGCAGGATCTGCGCAAGCCCCTCCGGGTTGCGGGTGTGCCGCACCAGATGGCCGGCGTGGAAGCAGCGCGCGTGCGGCGCGAGCGCGTCGGCCGGGTCCGGCTGCGCCGCGTCGGGCGCGGCTCGCCCGATCAGGCTCGCGACGTAACCGTCGAACCGTGCGCGCGCGGGCCGGTCGAGGCTCACCGTCGGCTGCGCGTCGGCCCACGCGCGGTAGAACAGCAGGATCAGCCGGTGATGGAACAGGTCCGCGAACGCGGCGAACGCCGGATCGCCGTGCTGCGCCGCGCGCTCGTGCGCGTACTCGGTCAGGTGCGCGGGCAGCGGCCCGTTCGGGCCGAACAGCCCGAAGCCGTGGATCGCGATGCGCGGCACCGCGCCGCCGTCGTCGACGCCGGCCAGCATCGCCGCCGCGAACGCGAGCGACGGCGCCTGGCCGAGCCTGACCGGCTCGTCGCGCGGCCGCGCCGCATGGCCGAGCGGCGCATGGTCCGGCGCCAGCGCGTCGAGCCAGCGCAGCGCGTGGAACAGGTCGTAGCCGTGCGGCGCGGCGCGCAGGCGCGCGCGGAACGCATCGCGGCGCGCGGCGACGGCGGCCGGGTTCGCGGCGGGCGGGCCATCAAGCCTCTCGGGCTTCTCGCGCTTCATATCACGGGCCGCCTGCCGACGCGTGCCGGCCACTGCGCGAGCCGCCCGCGCTGCGCGCTCGTCAGCACGCATTCGGCGAACGCGTTGATCGACACGTGCCGCGCGAAGAACTGCTCGAGCACCGCGCCGAGCAGGAACGGGCTGTCGCCGGAGAACGCGTGGTCGTCGACGGTCACGTTGACCTGCACGCCACGCCCGAACATCAGCGGCGAAGCGGCCGGCAGGCGGCGTAACACGGGCTCGAACGCCACCCGTCGCACGCCATCGATCTGCCGGCGCATCGCCGCGTCGGCCGGGTCCGCGTGCAAGCCGAGCAGCTCGCGCAGCACGCGCGCCCCCGCCTCGTCGTCGAGATCGGTCAGCGTGTGCCGCGCGAGCCCGAGGTGGCGGATCAGGCGCCACGCCGTCTGCGCATCGGCGATCGGCGGGCGCGGCCGCGACGGCCCGCGCAGCGCGACGATCCGCTCGACCGGCGCCGACACGCGCAGCGTGAACGTGTGCGCATCGCCGGGCGGCTGCAGCAGCACGAGATCGCGGTTCGTGCACAGCGTGTCGACGGCGAGGTAGCGCATCGCTTCGTCGTACGGCGCGCACGCGCTGTCGACCAGCGACACGTAAGTCTCGCTGCCGACATAGCCGGTGCGCGTGCCGTTCGCACGCGCCTGCGCGGACACGAGCCGCGGCTCGCGGCGCACCGTGTAGTACGCGCCGTAATTGCCGTCATCTCCCGCGTACGACGCGTGAAACGGCCGAAATTCGCGCGCTTGACCGTCGTTGCGCTGCGGGTCGATCGCGAGCCGCTGCACCGCATAGACCTCGTAGTCGAGCGGGCGGCTGCGGTCGACCACGACGTGATGCTCGCGCGCGCCCGGCTGCACCGGAATGCGATCGCCGCGCCGCGCGAACAGGTTCACGGCCGGCGTGCAGTTCAGCGCGAGGTGCCGCGCATCGACGGCGGCTTCGAGCGCGGCGTCGTGCCGGTCGAACAGCAGCGTCAGCTCGCAGGTGTCGCCCGTCGCGTGCGCGAGCGCGGGCCGCAGCCCATCGATGCTGAAGAACAGGAAGCGCGCGGGGAACGCGAAATACTCGCGCAGCAGCCGGTAGCCGTGAAAGCTGCGGCCGTCGTCGGGCAGGATCGCCTGGCCGGGGTCGAAGCCCTGGTGGACGATGGCGTCCGCACCGAGCGCGTGCGCCCAGCGCGGCGGCTGGCCCGGGTCGTGCACGACCACGCCGAGCGTGTGCGCGGCGATCAGCTCGAGCAGGTGCAGCGCGTCCCGCTCCGGCCCGGCGAGATGGAGCATCAGCCGGTCGAGCGGCAGTTCCGCGAGACGCGCGCCGCCGCGCGCGGCGAGCCGGATCCGCAGCGCGCCGCGCACGTCCTGGCGTGCCGCGACGAAGCCATGCGGCAGGTAGGCCGGCGCGCCCGTCACGGCCGCGCCGGTCAATTCGAGCGGCCACAGCGTCAAGTCGTGCGCGGTGCGGAACTCGCACGCGGTCTGCTCCGACGCGGCGGGCCGCGCGCGCAGCGCGGTGCCGGCCGGCAGCGGCCAGCCCTGCGCGAGGCTGCCTTCGTTCATCAGCGGCGCGAACTGCACGATCGCCATCGACGGCAGCGGCGCCAGATAGCCCGGATACACCGCGTCCAGCAGCGCCTGCGTGAAGTGCGGAAACTCCGCGTCCATCTTGAGCTGCACGCGCGCGGTGAGGAAGCTGAAGCCTTCGAGCAGCCGCTCGACGTATGGATCGGGCGGCCCCGGTTCGTTCAGCCGCAGCCGCGCGGCGACCTTCGGGAACTGCTGCGCGAACTCGTCGCCCAGCTCGCGCAGGTACGCGAGTTCGCGGTTGTAGTAGTCGAGCAGGCGTGTTTCCATCGCGTCAGCCTCCCGCTGCCGAATGCAGCGACATTGCACCGGTTTCGAGGTCGAGCGCGGAGCGCAGCACGAACGCAATCGGGTGCGGCACCGACCACAACGTGCCGCGGATCTCGAACATCAGTACGTTGTGCCGCTGCTCGCCGGCCGCGCCGCCGGGCACGCCGGGCGTATCGGGCACGCTGCGCACCTCGACGCTCTCGGGTGCGATGCGCGGCTCGAAGCGCACGATCGCGTCGCGGATCGACGCCTCGACCGCCAGCCGCTCGACGCCCGACATCGGCTTGCCGACGAGCGGCCGCATTCCGTAGTTGATCACCGACGCCTGCGCGTGCGGGTACGCGTGCCAGTCGACGAAGCCGTCCTCCGCGTTGCGCGTATTGAGCAGCCACGCAAGATCGCGCAGCACCGCCGCGCGCAGGCGCTCGGCGCCGACCCACTGCGCGTCGGGCGGCTCGGTGCGCCGCTGCGGCTCGGCGTCGGTCAGCCGGTCGAGCAGCGCGGGCTGCAGCCGGTCGCGCATGCCGGCCTCGCGGCCGTCACGGGGGCGCGTGTCGTCCATGGTTCGGTTGGCCCGCCGTCACATCTCGGTGTTTTCCTTGATGTTCCAGCCGACCGACACCTCGGCGCCCTTGCCGCCGTTGTCGTTCTGCTGCCAGTACTGCTTCTTGACCTTCGCGGCCTGGAAGCCGTAGTGCATCAGCAGGCGGTCGGCCGCGTCGCCGGCGTCCACGCCGGCCACCTGCGCGGACGTGACGAGCACTTCCTGCAGCGTCACCCGCATGAACTCGACCTGCGTGCCGCCCGTCTTGCACGCCGAGATCTCGACCGTCGCCAGGTGCTTGCCGTTCGCGCAGTTCTTGATGATCGCGGGCGCGCCCTTGTCCATGTACGCGGCCACGACGAGATCGTTGAAGCTCGCCTTGCCCGCGTTGCCGCCGCTGCCGCTCGCCATCGCGCCCGGCTGGCTGGCGCCCCACGAGAACGTCTGGATGTCGGTCCAGCCCTTGTGCTGCGCGTCCGCCGATTCGCCGGTCACGCCTTCCACCTTCATGAACATCGCCACGCCCATCGCTGCCTCCGTTCCGGTTGAGATGCGCCGCCGCTCACGCGTTCGCCGCCTTCGCCGACGGCAGCCTCGAGATGAGCCGCAGCGACACGGTGAGCCCTTCGAGCTGGTAATGCGGCCGCAGGAAAAACTTCGACGCGTAGTAGCCGGGGTTGTCCTCGATCTCTTCGACGATCACGTGGGCCGCCGCGAGCGGCTTGCGCGCCTTGGTTTCCTGCGACGAGTTCACCGGGTCGCCGTCGACGTAGTTCATGATCCAGTCGTTCAGCCAGCGCTCCATGTCGTCGCGCTCGCGGAACGAGCCGATCTTGTCGCGCACGATGCACTTCAGGTAATGCGCGAAGCGGCAGCACGCGAACAGGTACGGCAGGCGGCCGGACAGCCGCGCGTTCGCGGTTGCGTCGGGATCGTGGTATTCGGCCGGCTGGTACAGCGACTGCGCGCCGATGAACGCCGCGAAATCCGAGTTCTTCCGGTGCACGAACGGCATGAAGCCGTTCTTCGCGAGCTCGGCCTCGCGGCGGTCGCTGATCGCGATCTCGGTCGGGCATTTCTGGTCGACGCCGCCGTCGTCGGTCGGGAACGTGTGGCACGGCAGCCCCTCGACCGCGCCGCCCGATTCGACGCCGCGGATCGACGAACACCAGCCGTACAGCTTGAACGAGCGGTTGATGTTCGCGGCCATCGCATACGCGGAATTCGCCCACGTGTAGCGCGCGTGGCTGGCCGCGTCGGTGTCCTCCTCGAAGTCGAATTCGTCGACCGGGCTGGTGCGCGCGCCGTACGGCAGCCGCGCGAGAAAGCGCGGCATCGCGAGGCCGACGTAGCGCGCGTCCTCCGATTGGCGCAGGCTGCGCCACGCCGCGTATTCGGTGTTCTGGAAGATCTTCGTCAGGTCGCGCGGGTTCGACAGCTCCTGCCACGAATCCATCTGCATCAGCTCGGGCGACGCGCCGGCGATGAACGGCGCGTGCGCGGCCGCGGCGATCTTCGACAGCTCGCCGAGCATCTCGACGTCCGGCGCGCCGTGGTTGAAGTGGTAGTCGCCGACGAGGCAGCCGAACGGCTCGCCGCCGAACTGCCCGTATTCCTCCTCGTAGACCTTGCGGAACAGCGGGCTCTGGTCCCACGCGACGCCCTTGTAGCGCTTCAGCGTGCGCGCGAGCTCGCCGCGCGCGACCGGCAGCGCCTTGATCTTCAGCAGCTCGTCGGTCTCGGTGTGCGTGACGAGGTAATGCAGCCCGCGCCACGCGCCTTCGAGCGCCTGGAACTCGCCGTGATGCAGGATCAGGTTGATCTGCTCGGACAGCTTGCGGTCGATCTCCGCGATGATCTGCTTGACGCTGCCGTACGCATCGGTCGTCACGCCGACGGTGTTTTCCAGCGCCTGCTGCGCGAGCGTGCGCACGGCGCGCTCGACCGATTCGCGCGCCTCGGCGGTCTTCGGCTTGAACGCCTTTTGCAGCAGCGCGGCGAATTCGTCGTGCGCGACGAGCGGCTGCGCGGTGCCGCGCGCGGCGGGCCGGGTCTGGGCGGATTCATTCATGGCGCGCCTCCGGGCCGGCCTCGCCGAGCCGGGCGGCCGGTGCGGCGCCGGCCGCGGCCTCCGCCGCCGGCTGCCGCACGAGCGCCTTCAGCAGCTCGGGATCGTTGATCGCGTTCTCGATCAGTTGCTCCGCGCCGTGCTTGCCGTCCATGTACGACAGCAGGTTCGACAGCTCGGTGCGGGCGTCGAGCAACTGGCGCAGCGCGTCGACGTGGCGCGCGATCGCGGCCGGCGAGAAATCGTCGATCCGCTCGAACGTCATGTCGACGTTCAGCAGCCCGTCGCCGGTCAGCGTGTTCGGCACCTGGAACGCGACGCGCGGCGCGATCGACTTCATCCGCTCGTCGAAGTTGTCGACGTCGATCTCGAGGAACTTGCGTTCCGGCAAATCCGGCAGCGGTTCGGCGCGCTTGCCCGCGAGATCGGCGAGCACCCCCATCACGAACGGCAGCTGGACCTTGCGCTCGGCCCCGTACGTCTCGACGTCGTACTCGATCTGCACGCGCGGCGCCCGATTGCGCGCGATGAATTTCTGCCCGCTGCCTGTTGCCTTGGTCCTGTCCGTCATCGTGTGCTCCTTCGCTTCAAGTTGCGCCGTTCGGTGCCGCCCGCACGGCCGCGTGTCATTCGCTCCGCTGGCCGCTCAGCAAGTCCAGCTTCGGCAGGCTTTCCGGAGCGAGATCCCGGATGATTTCGTAGAAGTCGAGCGCGAGCAGCCGCTGCGCGCGCCGCAGCAGCAGCGGCGCGGGATGGCTCGGCTCGTGCAGCTCGAAATAGCGGCAGATCTTGTCGAGGCCGATGCGCACGTCGTCGCGGCTCGTTACTTCGGCGTCGCGCCACGCGCGGCCGTCGGCAGGCGCAGCTGGCGGTGACGGCTCCGCTTGCCCCGGCGCTGCGCCGTCCGCACCGGTTTCGGCGGGCGCCGCCGTGTCGCGCGGCGGCGGCGCGCGCTGCACGATCCGGTGCAGCGCCTTCTCGACATCGCTCGCATCGGGCGCCCATTCGCCGCCGAGCTTCTCGCTCACCTGTGCGCGAATCGATGCGAGCGCGGCCAGCGCGGCGCGCGCCGGCTGCAACGGCGGCGGCCCGTCGCCGCGCACGTCCAGGAGCGCGTCGAGCAGGCGCTCGCGGTCGCCCGGCTGGCGCTCGCCGCCGTCGTCGTGGCCGTCGAGCATGCGTTCGGCGTCGCGCACGCTCGGGCCGCCGTCGAACAGCGGCTGGCGGCGCGCCGCGCGCGCGCAGTCGTGCGCGCCGGCCACCTCGGCCAGCGCGTTGCAGCGCGGCGTCGGGTCCGGTTCGCCGTCCGCGTCGAGGCGCGGGTGCACGTCGTCCCACCAGCGGCCGAGCAGGCCCGCGACCACCGCGAGCCCGTCCGCGTAGCCGGGAATCCCGTGCAGCTCGGTCCAGCTGCGCGTCAGGTACGCGGCGACGCGCAGGTCCTTCGTGCGGCCGGACAGCGCGAGCGCCAGCCGCTCGACCGCGCGCCAGTCCGGCGCCTCGGCCGGAATCACCGTGTCGCCGTACTGCTGCTCCGGGCGCGGCGTCGCGTGTTCGCGCAGTTGCAGGAAATCCGGCTCGTACTCGAGATTCGCGCCGCACGGCGCGTCCGGCGCGACGCCGTCGAGCAGGCGGTCGATCAGCTCCGCGCGCGGCGTCGGCGCGCGCGCTTCGGTGGTGGAGGCGGCGGCAGGTGCCGGCGCGCCGAGGTCATTCGAACGCATAGTCGATGCTGATCGGCTTGCTGCCGGGGTCGATCTTCACGGTGCGCCGCAACGGCGGCAGCGTGCCGTTGCGGATCTCGATCTGGTACGTGCCGGGCGCCAGCGACACCGTGCGCAGCGGCGGGCTCGCGCCGCGCCGCACGCCGCTCACGTACACGTCGCCCCACGGCCGCACGTGGAAACGCACGGCGACGGGTTCCGGCGTATCGGGCGGGCGTTGCTCGGGTGCGGTAGCGGCGGTGGCGAAGGCGTTGGCGGAATTGCCCGCAGTGGCGACGGCGGCGTCGGGGGACGAGCCAGCCCCCGAAGGCGGAACCGCGACCACCCTTTCCGATGCATCGAGGCTCCCGGCCGGCGCGATGCTCGAACCGGGCGCGGCCGGCGACGCGCCTGCCGTGTTCTTCGCGGTCTGCTGCGGGGCGGACGGCGCCTCTGCCGTGTTCTTCGCGATCTGCTGCGGGGTGGCTGGCGCGTCTGCCGTATTCTTCGCGATCTGCTGCGGGGCAGACGGCGCGGCGGGTTCGCTCGCGGCGGTCGTCGCGACCACCTGCGCCGGCGCGGCGGCCGGCATGCTCGCGGGCGGCACGACGATCGGCGTCGGGCCGCGCTGGGCGACCGCGACCCCGGAGCCGCCGCCAGGTTCGGGCGCCGGCGCGGCGGCCTGCGGCACGCCCGCACCCGACGCCGATTCGCCCGCGTTGCGGGCCGGCTGCATCAGATAGGCCGCGCCGATGCCGATCGCCGCCAGCGCGGCAAGCGCGCCGCCGACGTACACGCCGGTGCGGTGGCCACCACGCCACGGCGGGCTCGCGGCGGCGGGCCATGTGCGGCCGGCGGCCGGTCGGGCCGAGCCGTCCGTCGGAGTCGGAGTCGGAGTCGGGGTCGACGTCTCGTCGCGGGCCGGTTTCGCGGATGGGTTCGGCGCGTCGGCAGTCGGCGGCACGCCCGGCGTCTGGGTCGCCGATTGCCGCAACGGCGCAGGCTCCGCGCGAGACGAATCGGACGCGCTGTGTTCATCGTGCGCGGGCCGAGCCTGCGTCGAAGCCGCAGGCGACGTTCCTGACGAAGCCCCCGCGTCAACCGAAGCACCTTCCGCCTTGCCATCGCCCGCGCGCTTCCCCTCCCCGCCGCCTTCGTTCCCCTGACGCCGCGCCTGCGCGCCGCCATCCTCCCGCGCCCCGGCCTCCGGCCCGTACCCCACCTGACCGAACCCGCTCAACCCCAGCTCCGCCGCAAACGCGGCGACCGATTCCGGCCGGTCGGCGATCCTGAGCTGCAACGCATGATCGACCGCCGCCAGCAACCCGGGGCTGTACAGGTCGCGCACCGGCCGCTCGCGCGCGGCGAGCGGCCGGTACGTGTCCTTGATGCTGCGCACGACCGCGGCCGGCGGCAGCTCGCCGGTGATCATCGCGTGCATCACCGCGCCGAGCGCGTAGAGGTCGGTCCACGGCCCCTGGCTGAACGCGGGGTCGTCGGTGTACTGCTCGATCGGCGCATAGCCGCGCTTGATCATCATCGCGCCGTCGTCGACGAGGTCGCCGATCCGCTTTCGCGCGGCGCCGAAGTCGAGCAGGATCGCGTTGCCGTCCGGGCGGATCAGCACGTTGTCCAGCGCGACGTCGCGATGGAAGCACTGCGCGCGATGCAGCGTGTCGAGCGCGCCGAGCAGCGCGGCGACCACGTTGCGCAACTGCGTCTCGCTCATCTGCACGCCGCCGTCGAGCAGTTGCTTCAGCGTGCGCCCTTCGTAGAACGGCATCACCATGTACGCGGTGCCGTGGCTCTCCCAGAAATGCAGGACCTTGACGAGCCCCGGATGATCGAACTGCGCGAGCAGCCGCGCCTCGTTCAGGAACGCGCCGCGGCCCGCGTCGAACGCCGGCGCGAAACGCTCCGAGCGCAGCGACACCGTGTAGTCGCCGCCGCGCGTCGCGAGCATCGACGGCATGTATTCCTTGATCGCCACCGCGCGCCGCAGCGTGCGGTCGAACGCGCGATAGACGATCCCGAAACCGCCGATCCCGAGCACCTCGTCGAGCTGCAATTCGCCGAGCCGATGCCCGAGCGGCAGCGGCCGCACCGCGATGTCGGTCGCGTCGCCGCGGCTCGCCGCGTCCTGCTCGCCGTCTCTCGAAAATGCGTCCTTCATGTCCACCTCGTCCACCTCTCGATGCCGCGCACCGCCGCCGCTACACGCCGCCGCCGAACAGCCGCAGAAACAGCGGGCCGTCCGGCGCGCCGGTGTGCGCGTGCGTGCGCAGCGGCGACCCGTCCGCGCGGTTGGTCCACCAGAAGCTCGTCGCGCCGTGCGGATCGAAATACCCGGACAGCCCCGGCCACGCGGGCGCGGCCGGTTGCTCCGACGGCGGCAGCGACGCCTGCGACACCTGCGACACCTGCGACACCTGCGCCGGCACATCGTCCAGCCCGGCGTCGCCCGGCACGAGCCGCACCTGCGCGAGCGCGGCCTCCAGATCGAGCGGCGCGCGCGCATGCCGGATCGCATCGAGCAGCGCGCTGCCGATCTGCCAGTAGAACGCGTCGGCGGCGTCCGGCAGCCCGCTCCAGTAATCGGCCGCGTGCATCGGCAGCGTGACGAGCACCGGGTAATAGCGTCCCACGCGGTCGCAGCTCGGCGCGACGCAGCCGGGCTGCACGCACGCCGCGCCGGCGCCCGCCGGGATCAGGAAATTCCACACCGGCGCGACCGTGTAGTAGCGCGCGATCTCGTCCGCGCCGCGCTGGCGCATCGCGGCCATCCCCTGCTGCAGCCAGCGCTCCCACCAGCCGGCGAGCGAGTGCGGCAAGCGGCGACTGACGAAATCGCCCGCGCCCGGAATCTTTCCGTACCAGGCCGGCGGTTCGCCGCCGAGCGTGTGCGCCGGCTGCGTGCTCATGGCTTCGGAGGGCATGCGAAGGACTCCATCTGGGCGAGCCTGAACGGGTTGCGGACACTGCCGGTGCTCACCAGCAGCACGATCGGTTTGCCGTCCACCGAAAAGCGCGCGACCATCTGCTCGGCGCCGCGCCCGGCCGACACGCCCGCGCGATCGAACAGCCGATGCAGCGCCCACGGCCCGTCGGTCGTGAAGCCGTCCGCCGCGCCCGCCTGCCCGGCGGTCTGCAAGCGCACCTGGTTGCTGCCGCGCGGGCCCGGCCACTGCACCGCGCTCGGCACGAGCGGCCCGTGCGCATAGCGGACGACCTGGCCGTCGACGTCGAGCACCATCTCGGAGATCGACGGATCCATTTCGAGCGGCTGGATCATCACCCTGAGCTGCGCGGCGCGCGCGCCGCCCGGGAAATACGCGTCGCGGATCACCGCGGCCTTCTCGAACGACGCGAGCATCGCGGCCGCCGTCGCATCCGCGTCCGCGTTGCGGTTCGCGAAGCGCCACGGATGCGCCGTCGTGTCGACGATCGGCTGCAGGTTCTTCTGGAAGAAGTCGTCCATCAGGCCGCCCGGCGCGAACAGCTGCGCGAAGTCCGCCGGCGCGACGTCGCGCGACGCGCCGCGCGCGAACGGATAGCGGCCGTCGATCGCCTGCCGGCAGAAGTCGCCGACGTTCGTGCCGGCCCGCAGCGTGACGTTGCGCTGCTCGACGGTCGCGACGCTGCCGTTCGCGACGTTCGACAGCTCGTCGAGCACTTCCCGGAACGGCGTCGGCAACCGCCCGGCCTGCGCGCGCAGCCGGGCCGGCGCATCGGACGGCGGCGGCTGCGCGCCGCTGCGCAATGCGTCGTCGGTCGCCATCAGGTACGTGTACAGCGCGTCGATCGCCTTCAGCACCGCGTCGAACGACGCGGCCTGGTCGCCGCTGCCCGGCGCGAACGCGCGCAGTGCGGCGAAATGGCCGTCGACGACCTGCTCGGGGCTCGCGGGCGCAGCAGCAGCCGCGCCGGCTTCGCCGCCCGGCTGGCCCGCGAAGATCTGCGCGAGCGAGCTGCGCGCCGCGTCGACCTTGTCCTGCGCGCGCGACGCGAGGTTGCGCGCGCCGCCCGGCGCATCGCCGAGCGCGGTGTCGCGCGCGAGCGCGACCATCAGCCGGGTCAGCGGCGAATCGGCCGACGACAGCGCGCGCGCCACCTGGATGCTCTGCGCGAGCGTCGCGGTGCGCTGCAGCCGGAGGTCGGCGAGATAGTCGTCCCAGGTCTTCAGGTAATCGTTCAGATAGAGCTGGCGGATGTCGCGCGCCCACGCGGCCGCCTCGCTCGCGCCCGGGATCTCCGACGCGCCGAGGTTCAGCACCCACACCTCCTCGCGGCCGTACGCGTCGACCGCGCCCGCGACGCGCGGCGCGAACACGTTGCGATAGCCGTTGCGCGTGTAGAGGCCCGGCACGCCTTCCGCGAGCGGCTTGCCGCTCTGGCGCCGGAACACGAGCGACGCGTCCGGGCCGACCGCGCGCGCGACGCTGAAGTCGTACGACGCGGCGTCCGCGCGCAGCGTGCGCGCGAGCTGCCGGTACAGCCGCTGCGAGAACGGCGCCTGCCGCAGCCGCTCGCGCACGTCGGCGACGAGCCGTTCGTTCATCGCGAACGGCGACACCACGACGCGGCTGCCGAACAGCGCGGCGAGATGCGCGCGCAGCGCCGTGCGCTGGGCCGCCGAGAAATCGGCCGGCAGCGCGCGTTCCATCTCCAGGTCGACGACGGCCTGCACGAACGCGGGATCGTAATGCGCGCTGTCGTACAGCATCAGGTATGCCTTCAGCGCCGCATACGCGTATTCGCTGTCCTCGGGCCGCGCGTCGCGCAGCGCCGCTTCCATCCGGCGCGCGGCGATCGGCAGCAGCACGTCGTCGAGCGCGCGCCGGTAGACGGCGTCCACCGCCTCGTCGATCTTCTCGCCCTGGAACAGGCCCCACCGATACGCGAGCGGCGGGTGCGCGAGATCGACGCCGCCCGCGTTCGCGAGGCCGCCGAGCGCATCGAGCACCGGCAGCAGCCGCGCGACGTCGGCGGCGCCCGCGAACGTCGCACCGCCGATCTGCGCGTCGACGGCCGGCACGCGCGCCGCGACCTGGTCGAGATACGCGCGGTTGTTCGAATAGCTCTTCAGCCAGGCGACCAACATCGCGATGCACAGGAACGCGAGCGCCGCGTAGCCGCCGATCTGCAGCACGCGCCGCCGCTGATGCCAGCGCAGGTTGCTGCCCGCGAGCGCCGCCTCGCGGAAGATGTGATCCTGCAGCAGCGATTTCAGGAAGAAGCTGCGGCCGGTCGCGCCCGTCTGCGCGGCCGGCGGCACGCCCTCGATCTTCAGGAAGCGCTTGATGCCGCTCATCACGCGGTCGAACGCGGTGCCTTCCTGCGTGCCGCTCGTCAGGTACACGCCGCGCAGCATCGGCATCGGCTCGAAGCTTGACACCGAGAACACCTCGGCGACGAACTGGCCGAGCAGGTCCTGCAGGTCGGCGATCTGCTGCGGCAGCAGATAGCTCATCTCGCGCTGGCGCGCGTCCGTCTGCGACGCGAGCAGCTCGGGCAGCGCGTCGTTCAGCCGCCGGTGCAGCAGCGCATACTCGCGGTCGAACGCCGCGCGCAGGTCGAAACCGGACGCCTCGCTCTGCGCGAGCGGGAACGTGAAGCCCCACACCTGCGCGCACTCCGCGCGGCCGAAGCCGCCGAAATACTCGGCGAATCCAGCGAGAAGATCGGCCTTGGTGACGAGCAGGTACACCGGAAAACGGATGCCGAGCTGCGCACGCAATTCGAGCAGGCGCTTGCGCAGCACCATCGCATGCTGCGTGCGCTCGGCCTCCGACGCGCCGAGCAGGTCCGCGACGCTGATCGTCAGCATCGCGCCGTTCAGCGGCTGGCGCGCGCGGTATTTCTTCAGCAGGTCGACGAAGCCTTTCCACTCCGCCTCGTCGAGCGCGCGATTGCCTTCGTGCGTCGTGTAGCGGCCGGCGGTGTCGATCAGCACCGCGTCGTTCGTGAACCACCAGTCGCAATGCCGCGTGCCGCCCACGCCACGGATCGCCGCGCGGCCGAACTGCTCGGCGAGCGGGAAGCTGAGCCCCGAATTGACGAGCGCCGTCGTCTTGCCCGAGCCCGGCGCGCCGATGAACACGTACCACGGCAACTGGTACAGGTACTGCCGCGACAGCCGCTCGAGCCAGCGCGACAGCCCCTTGCGCACGCCGTCGGCCTGGCCGAAGCGGACCTTCTTCAGCAGCGTCGCGGCCTCGTCGAAGCGGCTGCGCAATTCGTCGAGCTGCGCCTTCGCCGCATCGTCGGGCCCGGCGGCCGTGCGCGGCGCGGCTTCGCGCAACTGGTTCAGCAGTTGCGCGTTCAGCCGGCCGGCCCGCCAGCCGCGCCACGCGACGCGCGCGCCCCAGGCGGCGAACAGCGCGACGATCGTCAGCGCGCGCGCCCAGCCGCTTTCGAGCGGGCGGAACTCGGCGAACGCGACCAGCGGCCCCGCGAGCCACACGAAGCAGGCGAGCACGGCCAGCCCCGCGAAGGTCCAGATCTCGCGGGACGGCAACGGGCGGACGAAGCGCATCACGGCCTGGTTCATGGTCGGCGAACCTCCTGCGCGGCCGCCGCGGCGTCGCCGCCGGGCGCGGGCATCAGCGTGATCTCGACGCGGCGGTTGCGCGCGCGGTTCGCGGGCGTATCGTTCGGCGCGACCGGATCGAGCGTGCCGCGCCCCTCCGCCGCGAGCCGCTCCGGGCGGTCGAGCCGCGCCGCGAGCAGGCCGCGCACCGCTTCCGCGCGCTCGCGCGACAGGTCCCAGTTCGACGCGAAGCGGGCCGTGTGCACCGGCGTGTCGTCGGTGAAGCCGCTCACGCGGACGTTGCCGGGCACCTTGTTCAGCGCGTCCGCGACGCGCGCCAGCACCGGCGCGTAGCGGTCGATCACCGACGTCGAGCCCGACTGGAACAGGCCGTCGCCGCGCAGCACGATCACGCTGCGGTCCGCGTCGTCGCGCACCGACACGAGCCCCGCCGCGATCTCCGGCTCGAGGAACTTCGCGATGCGCGGCGCGGGCGCGGGGCGCGGCGCCGGTTGCGCGGGCTGCAGCTTCGGCAGGTGCAGCGCGTCGATCGACGCGAACAGCCGGTCGGAATGCCCGGCGAGCGCGATCCGCAGGCCCGCGAACACGCCGAAGCCGACCAGCAGCGCGAGCGCCGCGCACACCCACAGCGGCACCGTGAAGCGCCGCGTGACGTCGCGCGTGACGACGTCGCGCCAGTGCGGCGACAGCGCCGCATCGAATTCGCCGCGCACCGAGCGGATCGTCTGCGCGAGCTGGCGCCGCAGCGCGTCGAGCTGCGCATGGCCGTTGTCGAGCACGCGATAGCGGCCTTCGAAGCCGAGCGCGAGGCAGAAGTACAGCAGCTCCAGCAGGTCGAGGTGCTGGCGCGGCTGCTGCGACAGCCGCTCGAGCAGATGGAAGAACTTCTCGCCGCCCCAGGTCTCGTTGTGGAACGACACGAGCAGGCTGTGCGACGACCACACGCTGCCGCCCCATGGCGTGAGCGCGGCGGCCTCGTCGAGCGCCGTGCACAGGCAGTAGCGCGCGCCGATGATCGCCTCGGACGCGACGCCCGCCTCCTGCGCGCGCGCCTCGAACTGGCGGATCTCGACGACCAGATGCTCGCGCAGCCACGCCGGGTTCGGGTGATGGACGGTCGAGCGGATCTGCGGCACGAGGTTGAGCAGCGGGTTCGCGGCGGCGACGAGCGGGTTCGAGCCGCTCGCCGCCCAGCGGCCGGGCCGCGGCTGCGGCTGGGTCGTGGCGGGCCCGGCCGCGCCCGCCGTGGCCGCCGCGTGCATGCCGCCGGGGTTCGGCGGCACGAAGCCGCCCGCGCCGCCGGAAATCGAATCGGGAGAGGTATTCATCGCGCGCGCCCGCCGCTATCCGCGGATCGCCCAGAACTCCATCGAGAGTCCCGGGAATTCGCCGGCCAGATGCAGCGCGAGACCGCCGGAGCGCGCGAGCTGCTTCCACAGCTCGCCGCCCTTGTCGATCTCGAAGTACGCGTGGCCCGCGTGATACGGAATCTGCCGTGGCGCGACCGGCAACTGGCGCAGCGCGATGCCCGGCAGTTGCAGTTGCACGAGATCGCGGATGCGTTCGACCGGCCCGAGCTTCGCCTGCGCGGGGAACCGCTGGCGCAGGCTGTCGGCCGGCACGTCGGCGCGCACCGCGAGCACGAAGCCCGCCGTGTCGCGCAGCGACGGATCGGCGAGCGTCGCGACCCGCATCCCATTGCCGGCGTCGCGCAGCTCGATCTGGATCGCGTTCTGTTCGAGCACCGTCGACAGCGAGCGGCGCAGCTCGGCCATCAGTTCGCCGAAACTCGCGCGCAGGTCGTCGTGCCGATATATCGCGAGCGCCTGCGGGCGCCGGCCCGCCGCGGTGAACGTGCTCAGGTCGCACGCGAGCTTCAGCCAGTCGCGGAACAGCGCCTCCGGGTGCGTGGCGACGTCCTGCTGCGCATGCCAGGTGAGCGCCAGGTAGCGGTTGACGAGTTGCAGCAGCAGGAAATCCGCGACCTCCGACACGCCGCCGCGCCCCGGCTCCGACAGGCGCGCCGCGAGCGCCTCGCTGCGCTGCACGAGCAGCCCGTGCAGCTCGCGCGCGTGCCGCAGCAGCACCGGATCGCGCTGCGCGACGAGCCGCGGCGGGATATAGCCGTCATCGACGAGCAACCGCCCGTCGGTGCGTCGCTCGACGATCCGCGCGACGCCGAGCGCGTGCCAGTCGCCCGTCAGTTCCGCGTCGAGCATCAGCCGCACGTTGAGGCGGCCGGTCTGCAGCAGCGCGGGGCCGAGCGCGACCGCGTTGGCGTCGGCGATCTCGTGTTCGCGCACGACGTAGCGCGCGACGTCCGCGTCGCCGTCGCCGCCGAACGACACCTCCTCCGCGCCGCCGCGCCAGTGCGGCAGCGCGAGCACGACGAGCGCGTCCTTAGCGTCGGCGGGCACGTCGAACGGCACCGGCAATGCATCCGGATGCGACAGCTCGAACGGCGTGCCGTCGCGCATCACGCCCGACGCGGCGCGCAGCGCGACCTTGCCGAGCGCGAGCAGTTCGCGGTCGAGCGCCAGCGCGTCGAATCCCCACCAGCACCCTTGCAGCGGCAGGCAGCGCAGCGCGACGTACTGTTCCCAATGCCGTTCGAGCTGCTGGAAATGCTGCGGCCGCAGGAACATGCCTTCGGTCCACACCACGCGCTGACGCAGGGCCGCGACGGGCGTCGCGGACAACGACGGTTCGTTCATGGGCGCCCCCGCGCATCGCCGTCGAGCCCGAGGCCGCCGTTGCGCACCGCAATCGACAGTTTCAGCTCGCCCGGCGACGTCTGCCAGAACTTGTAGACATTGAGCTGCTTCGCACGCGGCAGCGGCACCGTGAGCCGCCAGCGGTTCTTCTCGAGCACGCGGTATTCGGCGACGACGCCGAGCGCGCCCGCGTCGACGTGGCCGCGATAGTGCAGCGTGCGCGCATCGCCGGGCCGCAGGATGATCCGGTCGACGCCGAGCAGGTCCGCGCCGAGCACGCTCTCCGGCTTGTCCTGCAGCGAGAAGAAGTCGGCGCTCTCGAATGCCGCGGCGGACTTGAGCTGGAACACCTTCAGCACGATCGGCGACGGCTTGCGGTTCAGGTCCGGGTTGACGTCCGGCGCGACGTCGACCGTGATCGCATACGGCACCGCGGCGGCACGCTCCGTCGCGCCGCAGCCCGGGAGCAGCAGCACGCATCCCAGCACGATGAAGCCACCGTACCGCCGTCGCATAGTCGATCCTCGCAGCGCAAACGCTCTCCCCGGTTTCCCGAAAGCGGAATCCGGATCGGCCGTTGAATCAGGGACGATTATTCATTCGGTAATGATGTAACCAACCACTCCTTTCATTTATTTTTCATCCGGCAATTTATTCGCCAAAAAGCCGGGTCGAATCACGCGTCATTTACCGATCGATTGAATTGGGTAAACAGCCAATGATTCAATGAATGCCGATTGAATTTCGCCAGGGCGCGCGCCATCCCGTCGTCCGAACGGACGGACGCAAACCGCCGCCCGCCAGCCTTGACGCCGGCGGCAGCATGCGACGCGGGTGACGTGCCAAGCTGTTCATGCCGCCGGAGTAAACGGCCCGCTTTTACGCACCGGAATGAGCGCTGCAAAACAACTGACGAAACCCAAAAGCACACCGAACTATAGGTCGATTTTCCGGATTCACAAGCGCATTCCGGGCGCGGCCCGCCATACATCGATAATTAATTGTTTCAAGTTGAAACGAAACGTAACAAGCGAAGATCGTCGGATTATTGGCACTAGAATCCAACAGCACCGCACGTCACGCATCCCATTCAACCGAATTCGTCCAATCGAGCATGAAAGGCAGATCGTCGCTGGTTGTTTTCCTCGGCGTCCTGTTGCTGGGGCTGGGCGGCTGCGGCACGCCCCCGGCCCAGTCGGCCGCGCGCGCCACGCTCGACAGCGCGCGCACGGCCTACGATATCGGCGACTACGCGCGCACGATCGCGATCCTCAACCGCGCGCACGACATCGACGGCGCCGACACCGACACGCAGGTCGCCGCGCACAAGCTGCTCGCGTTCAGCTACTGCGTGACGAACCGGGTCGCGACCTGCCGCGCCGAGTTCGTGAAGATCCTCGCGCTCAATCCGCGTTTCGACCTGTCCCCCGCCGAGAAGGGGCATCCGATCTGGGGGCCCGCGTTCGAGGCCGCGCGCCGCAAGCATGCATCGTCATCCTGAACGAACCGGTTTCCCAGCGAACGCACCATCCAAATCGAGCGACGCATGACATGCAATTGATCGTGATCGAACATGCCGGCGAACCGGTCGGCAACGGCCATTTCGACGCCGTGGTGTTTCACCCGCCGGGCGGCACCATCGGCCGCGACAGCGACAATCACCTCGTGCTGCGCGACGACTCCCGGCAGGTTTCGCGCCTGCAGGCGCTGCTGCAGGTCGGCGACGATGCGTGCCTGCTGAAGAACCTGAGCAGCGTATCGACCATCGAGGTGAACCGCGAACCGATCGGGTATGCGCAGGAACGGCCGTTGCGGGACGGCGACATCGTCCGGATCGGCCCGTACGTGCTGCGCGCGGAACGCGAGGCGGCCGCGCGGCCGACCGTCGACATGCCGGCCGGGCCGCACGCCGACCCGAAAGGTGCGGGCAACCGCCTGTGGGGCCTGCTGCAGGACCGCTTCGCGCGCGGCAAGGCGCCTGGCGATGCCGCGCCGCGTGGCACGCGCGCTGCTGCCGGCGCCGAACGGCCCGCGGGCCGCGCCAACGCGCCGCAACACGTGCCCGCGCCGCACGACCTGCATCACCTGTCGACCGATCCGCTCGACCTGTTCGCGCAACCGTCGAGCGACGCGCCCTCGCCGGCCGACGCCGGCCACGACACCGCACGCGATTCGGCCCCGCCCGCCTTCGCGCACGTCACGCAGGCCGACCACGCGCCCGAATGGACGCAGCACATGCGCGTGCAACCGGCATCGACGCGCCCAGACGACGACGCATCGCGCACGGCGGATGCGCCACCCGCCGCGCACGCGCCGCAATCCGCGGCGCCCGATGAACTGTTGCGTGCATTCTTCGAAGGCGCGGGACTCGACGCCGCCGCCGAACCGCACGAATGGTCGGCCGAGCAGCTATTCATCGCCGGCCAGTTGCTCGCGCTGTTCGCGAACGGCACGGTGGAACTGCTGTCGTCGCGCAGCATCCTGAAGCGCGAGGTGAAGGCGCACATGACGATGCTGCTCGACCGCGAGAACAATCCGCTGAAACTGCTGCCGGACGGCGGCGCGGTGTTGCGGCAGATGTTCGGGCTGCCGCTGCCGGGCTTCATGTCGCCGCAGAGCGCGGTGAGCGATGCGTTCCAGGATCTGCACGCGCACCAGATCGGCATGGTCGCCGGCATGCGCGCCGCGCTGATGGACCTGCTCACGCGCTTCTCGCCGCAGCGCCTGCGCGAACGCGACGACGCGCCGCCGTGGTACGCGAAGCGCGTGCCGGTGCTGTACAAGGCGCGGCTGTGGGATCGCTACGCGGCGACGCATCGCGACACGGTGTTCGCGATCGAAGACGATTTCGCATCGGTGTTCGGCAAGGCGTTCCTCGCCGCCTACGACGCGGAAGTGGAAAGTTATCGCGGGCGCAGCCGGCATTGAGCGGCCGCGCGGCGCATGCGCGTCCTGTCACATGCCGACGGTATGCTGGACGTCATGCATCGACTCATGTGAATGATTGCCCCATTCAGGAGCCCATTGGACATGGCGGGAAAAAAACGAATGCATGCCGTGCTGCTCGCCGCAGCGCTCGCGACGATCATGCCCGCGAGCCATGCGGCGCCCAACACCACCGACTGGATCGCGAACACCTACGGCACGCTCGACGCGCACGTCGGCAACACCGCGCGTTCGATGTGGGTCGCGCCCGAAGGCGTGATCTATACGGCGTCGATGTGGGATGAATACGAGGGCGGCGTCGCGATCTACCAGAACCGCAAGAGCCTCGGCTCGATCGGCACGCATGCGGAATTCCAGGGCAGCGCGATCACGGGCAACGCCGCGTCGATCTTCGTCGCGCTGCAAGCCGGCAACGGCTACGGCACCGGCGCGGTGGGACGCTACAACCGCGCCACCAGGGCGCGCGACCTGCTCATTCAGGTCAGCGCGTCGACCAACCAGCCGCGGGTGGACGTCGTCACCGGGCTCGCCACGGCAGGCGCGTTGCTCTACGCGAGCGATTTCTACGGCAACCGCGTGCGGGTCTTCACCACCGCCGGCGTATGGCAGCGGGACCTTGGCGTGTCGAGCCCCGGCGCGCTCGCCGTGGACGGCGCAGGCAACGTGTGGGTCGCGCAGAAAAGCGCGGGCACGATCGTCGGCTTCGGCCCGTCCGGCACGCCGCTGAACACGATCCGGATGCCCGCCGGGTCGCGGCCGTCGGCGCTCTATTTCGATGCGTCGTCGCAGCAGTTGCTGGTTGGCGACGAAGGCCCCGACATGAACATCAAGCGCTACACGGTGTCGGGCACGCCGGCGCTGGCCGGCACCTTCGGCGTACGGGGCGGTTATCTCGACGCCACGACGGGCATCAAAGGCCAGGTCGGCGCGCAGCGCTTCACCCGCGTCGCCGGCATCGGCAAGGACACGGCCGGCAACCTCTATGTGCTCAACAATCCGTGGGGCGGCAGCTGGGATCTCGGCCGCAACGGCGCCACCGACATTCATGCGTACAACAGCGCCGGCAACCTGCAGTGGACGCTGCAGTCGCTCAACTTCGAGGGCATCGCCGCGCCGGACCCGGTCACGGACGGCGCGCTGTTCTATGGCGGCACGCACATCTACGGCGGCACCGCGGGCGGCACCTTCGTCGCGAACATCGTCGACCCGTTCACGTACCCGTCGGACCCGCGCATCGACATGAACGACGTGCAGCGCGACGAGCATTTCGGGCTGCTCACGTCGGTCGGCGCGCACCGGATTCTCGTGGCGGCCGGCCAGAACCCGCCGATCTACTACTTTTTCCATTTCAACGCGGCGAACGGCTACATCGCCATTCCGGATGCGTCGATTCCGGGGCCCGCGTTCAATACGAACCTGCGCGTCTCGAGCGGATTCAGCCTCGACAGCAAGGGGGACGTTTGGGCCGGCCTCGACAAGACCGGTTCGATCTATCACTACCCGTTGGCCGGTTTCGACGCGAACGGCAAGCCGTCATGGGGGCCTGGCGTGCCGACGCCCGTTCCCGCGAGCGTCCAGCCGCTGACGCGCATCATCTACCTCGCGGACACCGACACGATGGTGCTCGGCCAGGGCATCGTCGGCGGCAACGACTGGACGGCGATCGGCACGCGGATCGAGGTGTATCACGGCTGGCGCGCGGGCAACACCACCGCGCCCGATCCGGTGATCACGCTGCCCGCGACCGGCGCGAAGTCGATCGACGCGGCCGGCAACCATCTGTTCGTCGGCTACTGGTTCGGCGGCAACGTGCCCGCCCGGCCGAACGTCGACGCATTCAACCTCACCACCGGCAACCTCGACGCCACGCTGGTCAACACCAGCAGCAGCACCGTGGATACCAGCAGCGCGATCGATGCGATGTACAGCATCCGGGCCTACCGCCGGTCGACGGGCGAGTACGTGGTGACGAAGAACCACGTGAAGGGCAACAGCATCAACGTTTATCGCTGGACGCCGTGAACGATGGGTCGAAATACGAGAAGCGTGAAAAGCCCGATATCGCTTGCTGCCCGTCTCGTCGTGCTGTTTTCCGATCAGAGACCGTCATGTCGGTCCACCCTGCAACAGTCCCGAGCGCCGATCAATTCGCCCTCTACCGGCCGCCGACGGGTGAATGGCATGCCACCCCGTCACTCGCACCGATAGTGGTCTCTGATGAACACAGGCAGATCGTTTGATGGCGGCGTAAAGGGCACTTGATACATCATGTCGCCGACAAAACCACGGTGATATGTACCGTGATTCACGACATGCAGCACGATTTGCTCGCGCGTCATGGCGCCTCGTCCTCCTCCGACAAACTCGAAATGGACGACTTTCGCAAGATCCTCGTCCGACCAGGTGTCGACGAGATCGGTGTACCAACGATCCATTTCCTGAACGGCTTTCCATAGATCTTCAACGGCAGGCGCATGGTCGGTATTGCGCGCGGTATAGCCGTGTTTCTTGCCTTGCAGATGGTGTCTGAAGATATCGTCCACCACATAGACATGGTTCAACGTATGCACCATGTTTCCGAACCGCGTCGGTCTCGGTCGAAGGGCCTCGCCCTCCGGTAGTTCCATCACGGTTCTGAACGTCAGCGCATTCGCCCAGCTCTTGTAGCGCACCAGCATTTTCAAGGTGGCTGCCGCCGATGCGGGGAGCATGGTGCAATCGTTGGTTTGGGACGGAGCGGATGCGCTCTGACCGGTTGTGGACATATTTGAGCTCCTTGAAACACCCTCTTCACCGCGCAAAAATTACCGCCGCCCCCTGTAAAAGTGGAGCGGCGGCATCGCTACCCTCAACCACCCGTCAAACCGCCATCACCGTCACCGACTTCGTCACGAGATACGGCTCGAGCGCCTCCGGCCCGCCTTCCGACCCATAGCCCGAATCCTTCACGCCGCCGAACGGCATTTCCGGCCACGGCGTTGCCGGCTGGTTGATCCACAGCATCCCCACTTCCAGGCGCTGCGTGAGCAGGTGGACGTTCGCGAACGAACGCGTGAACGCGTAGCCCGCGAGGCCGTACGGCAGGCGGTTCGCTTCCGCGATCGCGTCCTCGAGACGGTCGAAGCCGCGGATCGCCGCGACCGGGCCGAACGGTTCGTTGTTGAACACGTCCGCCTCGAGCGGCACGTCGGCCAGCACGGTCGGCGCGAAGAAGTTGCCTTCCGTGCCGATCCGCTCGCCGCCCGTCTCCACCCGTGCGCCCACCGCGCGCGCGTTCTCGACGACCGACGTCATCGCGGCGATCCGGCGCGTGTTCGCGAGCGCGCCGAGCGTCGTGCCTTCTTCCAGCCCGTTGCCGACCTTCAGCCCTTCGGCATGCTTGACCAGCGCGCGCGTGAATTCGTCGCGGATGCTGTTGTGCACGAGGAAGCGCGTCGGCGAAATGCACACCTGCCCCGCGTTGCGGAATTTCGCGCCGCCGGCGGCCTTCACCGCGAGCGCGACGTCCGCGTCCTCGGCGACGATCACCGGCGCATGGCCGCCGAGCTCCATCGTCGCGCGCTTCATGTGCAGGCCCGCGAGCGCGGCGAGCTGCTTGCCGACCGGCGTCGAGCCCGTGAACGTCACCTTGCGGATCACCGGATGCGGGATCAGGTAGCCGGAAATCTCGGCCGGATCGCCGAATACGAGGCCGATCACGCCGGCCGGCACGCCCGCGTCGACGAACGCGCGCAGCAGCGCGGCCGGCGACGCCGGGGTTTCCTCCGGTGCCTTCACGAGGAACGAGCAGCCGGTCGCGAGCGCGGCGCTCAGCTTGCGCACCACCTGGTTGACCGGGAAATTCCACGGCGTGAACGCGGCGACCGGGCCGACCGGCTCCTTCACGACCGTCTGCTGCGCGCCGAGGTTGCGCGGCGGCACGATCCGGCCGTACACGCGCCGGCCTTCGTCGGCGAACCATTCGATGATGTCCGCCGCCGACAGCACTTCGGCGCGCGCCTCGACGAGCGGCTTGCCCTGCTCCTGCGTCATCAGCTGCGCGATCGCGTCCGCGCGTTCGCGCACCAGCGCGGCCGCCTTGCGCATCGTCGCCGCGCGCTCGTGCGCGGGCACCCGGCGCCATTGCTCGAAGCCGCGCTGCGCAGCGGCCAGCGCGCGGTCGAGATCGGCGATGCCCGCATGGGCCACCTTGCCGATCACCTTGCCGGTCGCCGGGTTGACGACGTCGATCGTCTTGCCGCTCGCCGCGTCGGTCCACTCGCCGTCGATCAGGAGCTGCGTATCCGTATAAGTCACGTTAGCCATCCAGACACCTCTGCTTTGCGTCAAAAATGCGCGCCGGCTCGCGAACGAGGGCGCACCGGTGAACCGGGCCGCCGCCGGCGCGCGATGCGCGCCGCGGCAGCCTCGTCGGCAGGCAGCATACCCGCCTTTCGACTTTCATGCGCGACCCGCGGCCGCGCTCAGCGCGCCGCCTGGGTCGCCCGGCGCAGCTTCGCGACCGCCTCCGCCTGCACGGCCGGCGCGCCGTTGTTCCAGCCGGCGCGCATGAACGTCAGCACGTCGGCGATCTGCCGGTCGTTCAGCTGGTTCGCGAACGCCGGCATCGGGTACGCGGACGGCACGCCGCCGATCACCAGCGTCTCGCTGCCGTTCAGCGTCACGTTGATCAGCGACGTCGCGTCGTGCTCCAGCACGTTCGGATTGCCCGCGAGCGGCGCGAGCAGCGGCGCGAACGCCTTGCCGTCCGTGCCGTGGCAGTGCATGCAGTACGCGGTGTACACCTTCGCGCCCGGGTCGTTCGCCGGCCGCAGCAGCGCCGCCTGCGTCACCTTCGGATCGTCGCGGTAAGGCGGCGCGCCCGTGCCGCCCGCCGCCGGCAGCGACTTCAGATAGCGGGACATCGCCGTCAGGTCGTCGTCGGTGAGCGCCTGCGTGCTGTGGTTGATCACGCTCACCATCGAGCCGAACGCCGTCGCATGCCGGTTCGCGCCCGTCTTCAGGAACTGCGCGATGTCGGCCTCGCTCCAGCGGCCGAGCCCCGTGTTGTGCTCGCCGGTCAGGTTCGACGCGAACCAGTTGTCGATCGGCGCGCCGGACAGGAACGCCGCGCCGCCCTCGTCGAGCGCCTTCTCCTGGAAGCCGACGCCGCGCGGCGTGTGGCACGACCCGCAGTGCCCGAGCCCCTGCACGAGGTACGCGCCGCGATTCCACGCCGCATCCTTGCCGGGTTTGTCCACGTAGGCCGTCGTATCGAGGAACACCGCATTCCACAGCTTCAGCGGCCAGCGCATGTTCAGCGGCCACGGAATGTCGGACGCGCGATTCGGCTGCTTCACCGGCTCGACGCCGTGCATGAAATACGCGTAGAGCGCCTTCACGTCGTCGTCCTTCAGCTTCGCGTACGACGGATACGGCATCGCCGGGTACAGGTTGTGGCCGTCCTGCGCGACGCCCGCGCGCAGCGCACGCGCGAAGTCGCCTTCCGTGTAGCGGCCGATGCCGGTATCCGGGTCGGGCGTGATGTTGGTCGTGTAGATCGCGCCCATCGGCGTATCCATCTTCAGGCCGCCCGCGAACGGCGTGCCGCGCGGCGCCGTGTGGCACGCGACGCAGTCGCCGGCCTTCGCGAGATACGCGCCGCGCGCGACGAGCGCCGCGTCGGGCGCGGCGGCCTGCGCGGCCGTGCCGGCCGCCAGCGTGACGGCGGCGGCCGCGCCGAGCGCCTGCGCGGCGCGCGCCAGAGTCATGTTTCGAATCATCCGTAACCTCGATGTCAGGCGGTTTTGAGCTGGTTGCCGACCGGCAGCTTGCGCAGGCGCTTGCCGGTCGCCGCGAAGATCGCGTTCGACAGCGCGGCCGCGGTCGCGGCCGTGCCCGGTTCGCCGATCCCGCCCGGCGCTTCCGCGCTCTTCACGATATGCACGTCGATCGGCGGCGTTTCGTCGATCCGCAGCATCCGGTAGTCGGTGAAGTTGCTCTGCGCCACGCGGCCGTTCTCGATCGTGATCTCGCCGTACAGTGCGCCCGTGATCCCGAAGATGATGCCGCCCTGCACCTGCGCCTCGATCGTGTCCGGGTTGACGGCCATCCCGCAGTCGACCGCGCATACGACGCGCTTGACCTGCACGTCGCCGCCGTCCACCGCGACGTCGACGACGATCGAGAAGAAGCTGCCGAACGCATGCATCACCGACACGCCGCGCCCCTGCCCCTTCGGCAGCGGCGCGCCCCAGCCGGCCGCCTTCGTCGCCACGTCGAGCACGTTGCGCGCACGCGGCGTCTTGCCGAGCAGCGCACGGCGGTACTGCACGGGGTCGGTCTTGGTCTGCGCGGCCAGCTCGTCGATGAAGCTCTCGACGACGAACGTGCCGCGCGTCGGCCCGACGCCGCGCCAGAACGCGGTCGGCACGTGGCGCGGCTCCTGCCGCACATAGTCGACGAGCTGGTTCGGCAGGTCGTACGGCAGTTCGGCGGACACCTCGACCGCGTCCGGATCGACGCCGTCCTTGACGGCCGGCGGCGCGAAGCGCGCGAGGATCGACGAGCCGACGATCCGGTGCCGCCACGCCACCGGCTTGCCGTTCGCGTCGAGCCCGGCCGAGATCCGGTCGTAGTAGTACGGCCGGTACATGTCGTGCTGGATGTCTTCCTCGCGCGTCCAGATCACCTTGACGGGCGCGTTGACCTGCTTCGCGATCTTCACCGCCTGCTCGACCATGTCGACTTCGAGCCGGCGGCCGAAGCCGCCGCCGAGCAGGTGGTTGTTCACGACGATCTTCTCGCGCGGGAAACCCGTGATGCGCTGCACCGCGTCGAGCGCGCGCGTCGGCACCTGGGTGCCGAGCCAGATCTCGCAGCCGTCGGGCCGCACGTGCACCGTGCAGTTGACCGGCTCCATCGTCGCGTGTGCGAGCAGCGGCTGCTCGTACACCGCATCGACGCGCGTCTTCGCATTCGCGAACGCCTTGTCGACGTCGCCGTCCTTGCGCGCGACCGCGCCCTTGGCGCTATCCGCCGCGCGTGCGTGATCCGCGGCGATGTCCTTGGTCGACACCTTCGCGCCCGCGCCTTCGTTCCACTTCACGACCAGCGCCGACGCGCCGCGCTTGGCCGCCCACGTGTGATCGCCGACCACCGCGACCGCGTTGTCCGCGCGCACGACCTGGCGCACGCCGCCGATCCGCTTCGCGGCCGTATCGTCGATGCTCGCGATCGTGCCGCCGAACACCGGACTGTTGACGATCACCGCGTAAAGCATGCCGGGCAGCCGCACGTCGAGCCCGAACTGCGCGGTGCCGTCGACTTTCTCGGGCGAATCGAGGCGCTTGATCGGCTTGCCGATCAGCTTGAAATCGGCCGGCTTCTTCAGCGCGACGTCCTTCGGCACCGGCAGCTTCGCCGCGGCATCCGCGAGCTGGCCGTACGACGCGCGGCGCCCGCTCGGCGGATGCAGCACTTCGCCGTTTTCCGCGCGGCAGGTCGCCGGATCGACGTTCCACTGCTTGGCCGCCGCGCCGACGAGCAGCGTGCGCGCGGTCGCGCCCGCGCGGCGCATCGGCTCCCACGCGTAACGGATCGACGTCGAGCCGCCGGTGAGCTGGCCGCCGAGCAGCGGATCGGCAAACAGCTTCTCGTTCGGCGGCGCATGGTCGAGCGTCACGTTCGACAGCGGCACCTCGAGCTCCTCGGCGATCAGCATCGGCAACGACGTATAGACGCCTTGCCCCATCTCGACCTTCGGCATCACGAGCGTGACCTGCCCGTTGCGATCGATCTGCACGAACGCGTTCGGCGCGAACACGCCGGCGCGCGGGGTTTCATCGGCATCGCCGCCGATCACCGAGCGCCGCGCATCGCCGCCCGCCGCCGGCACGCTGAAGCCGAGCAGCAGGCCGCCGCCCGCCGCCGCGCCGAGCGACATGCCGAACTTGAGGAACCTGCGGCGCGACACGCCCGCGCCGGCCTGGCCTGCCTGGATCAATCCGCGCGACATGTCAGGCCTCCTTCGCGGCCTGCTTGATCGCCGCGCGTACCCGGTTGTAGGTGCCGCAGCGGCAGATGTTGCCCGCCATGGCCGCGTCGATGTCGGCGTCGTTCGGGTGCGGATTCGCCGCGATCAGCGCGGTGGCCGCCATCACCTGCCCCGACTGGCAATAGCCGCACTGCACCACGTCCAGCTCGCGCCATGCCTGCTGGACCTTCCGGCCCGCCGGCGTCGCGCCGACCGCCTCGATCGTCGTGATCTTGCGGCCGGCGACCGCCGCGACCGGCAGCACGCACGAGCGCGCCGCGACACCGTCGAGATGCACGGTGCACGCGCCGCACTGCGCGATGCCGCAGCCGAACTTGGTGCCGGTCAGGCCGACGAGGTCGCGCAGCGCCCAGAGGAGCGGCATGTCGGCGGGCGCGTCCACCGCGTGGTCCGCGCCGTTGATGTTCAGTGTGATCATTCAGCCTCCGGGGCTGGCTGGTGGGGGGACGGCGCGCGCGACGCGCGCCGGGATTCGCGATACGCCGCGCTTGTCTCGCGCGGGCGGGTTGCTGCGGGTTACTGCGGGGCCGTGTCGACGGCCGTCAGCACCTTGACGACCGGCGGCTGCGCGAGCCATTCGCCGGCCTTGGCACGATACGCGACATAGTGCGCGCTTGCGCGATGCGCCTCCAGCGCCTGCTCGTCGTCGTAAATCTCGAAGACGTGGAAGCCGGGCGCGCCGTCCGCCTCGCGGAACAGGTCGTAGCGGCGGTTGCCGGGCTCGGTGCGGGTCGCGGCAACCAGTTGCCGCAGTTCGGCCTCGACCGTCGCGACGTGCTCGGGTTTCGGGATCAGGGTGGCGAATACGTAGATGGACATGATGTTTCCTTGGGCGAATCGAGATATCGGGATATCGGGATGAGCGATGGCGCGCCGCGCGCGCCATCCAATGATGGTTCAGGCCAGTTCGTCGGGACCGACGCGCACGACGACCTTGCCGAAGTTCTTGCCGGCGAGCAGCCCGATCAGCGCGTCAGGCGCGCCGGACAGGCCGTCGACGACGTCCTCGCGCGCCTTCACCTTGCCTTGCGCGACCCATTCGCCCATTTCCTTCAGGAACGTGGCGTAACCCTGTGCATAGTGATCGAGGATGATGAAGCCCTGCATCCGGATGCGCTTGCGCAGCAGGATCGACGTCAGCAGCGGCAGGCGGTCCGGGCCGGCCGGCAGCGCGGTGTCGTTGTAATGCGCGATCAGCCCGCACACCGGCACGCGCGCGCCGATGTTCAGCAGCGGCAGCACCGCGTCGAACACCGCCCCGCCGACGTTCTCGAAATAGACGTCGATGCCGTTCGGACACGCGGCCGCGAGTTGGCTCGCGAAGCCAGGGTCGCGGTGGTCGATGCACGCGTCGAAGCCGAGCGTGCCGGTCACATAGGCAACCTTGTCCGCGCCGCCGGCGATGCCGACCACGCGGCAGCCCTTCAGCTTCGCGATCTGCCCGACCACCGCGCCGACCGCGCCGCTCGCCGCCGCGACGACCACCGTCTCGCCGGCCTTCGGCTCGCCGATCTCGAGCAGGCCCGTGTACGCGGTGAAGCCCGGCATGCCGAGCACGCCGAGCGCGTATGACGGGTGCGCGAAATCGCGGCCGAGCGGAATCAGGTCGCTGCCGTCCGACAGCGCGTAGTCCTGCCAGCCGCCCGACGCGACGACGAGATCGCCTTCGCGAAACGCCGGCAGGTTCGACGCAACGACGCGGCTGACCGTGCCGCCGACCATCACGTCGCCCAGTTCCACCGGCGGCGCATAGGACGGCGCGTCGCTCATCCGGCCGCGCATGTACGGGTCGAGCGACAGCCAGACCGTACGCAGCAGCACCTGGCCCGGCCCCGGCGCCGGCACCGCGCCCGTTTCGGCGCGGAAATCGTTCGGCGTGGGTGCACCCGCCGGGCGCGCGTTCAGGACGATCCTGCGGTTTCCGGTCTTGCTTTGCGACATGTGAACCTCCGTCGATAAGGATGCGTGCGATCGCACGATCCGGTCAGGAAAGGAAATCGGCAACCTGGCCGCCGGCACCCGGCATCGGATGGCCAGCGCGCCGGCTCATGATAAGTAGACCAGTCGTCTAATATCGGGACATAAAATAAGGCGCGCATGTGCGCGCCTCGCTTACTCCTGGGCTCCGTGCTCGCCGGCGGCGGCCGGCAGGTTCAGCATCCGCAGCGTCGCAGCCATCGCGTTTTCGATGGCCTTGCGGTCGCGGTGGATCTTCTCCAGCAGCGTCGCCCCGAGCCACAGCTCGTACAGCACTGCGGCGGTCTGGCGCGAATCGTCGATCCCGTGCAGCGAACCGTCGGCCAGCCCCGCTTCGATGCCGGCCGCGAGCCGCTCGATGATCGCGGCGGTGCCGCGCCGCAGGACCGAACGCATCGCCTCGGACAGATCGGACACCTCGGCGCCGAGCTTCACCGCGAGGCACTTGCCCTGCGGATCGTCGTTGCACTGCGTGAGCTGCCAGTTGGTCCAGTAGCTCATCAGGCGCTCGGCGCCCGTGCCGGCCTGGCGGAGCAGCAGATTGTCGAGATGCTCGAGATAGCCGTCGAAATACGATTCGAGCAGCGCTTCCCCGAACGCCTCCTTCGAGCCGAAGTAATGGTAGAACGAGCCCTTCGGGATGCCCGCCGCGGCGAGAATCTCGTTCAGACCGACCGCCGAAAACCCCTTGTGGAGCATGATCGGCTTCGCGATGTTCAGGATGTGCTGGCGGACTTCCGCGCCTGAAGATGCATTCATGATGTGGCGTATGGTAGCAACGATTAGACCGGTCGTCTAGTAATGTTCAGCCGGTATTTTGAGTCGCACTTTACCCGATTCCGTCAGCGGGGCCGTATCGCGCCCGCGCGCCGGCATGCGCGCGCCGAGGGCATGCCGTGTGACCTGCTCCGGCTGCCGATCGAATAATCAGGACTGCCATCGCCCTGCCTGAGCACGACCGCTGCCCGACGCCGTTCAAATGCAGGCTTCGCGGTCCGGCTTCGCCGTCGACGAAGCAGCGCAGCATCGCGTAGATGCAGTCGGTGAATTTCACCGGGTTTTAATGCACGCCGACTACGATCCCGCGTCATCAATCCACAGACTGATGCCCTTCCATTCTCATTTCATGAAAACGCATTCACCCAACCTGTCGCGCAGAAGCATGCTGGCGGCGGGATCGACGCTCGCCGCGACATCCATATTGAGCGCATGCGGCGGCGACGACATCTCGTCCCGCCCGGTGAACGACGCCGAACTGCAGGCACAGATCGTCGCCAGGCTCAATGCCCAGCTCGGCGATCCGGCCACCGTCGACGCGATGCTGCCGGCGCTGCTGGACGTCGGCTTCACGTGGAGCCTGCCGACGATTCCGGCCGGCCAGATCGGTGCGATCGTCGCGTACAGCTTCGGCAATCGCCCGAACGCGGCGAGCGGCAACACGTCGAGCACGGGCGGCAACCAGGCCGCGCTGCCTGACCCGGGGCCCGTCAACGAAGCGCTCGCCGATGCCGTCCACCGGATCTACGCACTCAAGCCGGTGAAGGTGTATGCGCAATGGGAGATTGCGCGCTTCCTCGCGTCGAAGTACGGCATGGGCGCCGACGTGCTGGCGTCGATCGAACCCGTGATCGCCAGCGACGGCACGATCGTGTATCTCAGCACGGCCGGCGTGGCCGCCGCCGCCGTGTCACGGGCGGGCGGCGCCGCCGCGATGGGCAACGTTGCCGTGGTCGGCCACCGCGACCACGCGAAGCGCTGCATCCAGACGTCGCAGCAAGCGGGCATGAAGGCGTACGCGGCGGCCGACGTGCCGCTGCCGGTCGCCTACGACCCGCAATCCGGCCAGCCCTGGACGCGCAACCGAAGCCTCTACCTCGTCCACGACATGCTGTCGCAGATGGCCACCCGGTCGATCGTCGCGACGGCCCTGGCCTTTCCGAAAGGTTGACCGTGCCAACCGTCCTCATGCATTCGACGCACATGAAAAATCGCCGCCATTTCCTTGCATCCGTGCCCGCGCTCGCCGGCCTGTGCGCCGCCACGCCCGGCTTCGCCGCCGATGTTCCCGCCACCGATGCCGAGCTGCAGCGCCAGATGGCCGGCAAGCTGACGGCCGAACTGAACGATGCCGCGGTAGCCGCCGACGAGACCGGCTACCTGCTCGACACGTTCTTCGCATGGACGCCGCCGACGGTCGACGCCGGCCAGATCGACACGATCGTCGCGTACAGCTTCGGCAATCGCGCGGCGGCCTCCGGCAGCGCGCCGGTGCCGGGCCCCGTGAACGAGGCGATCGCCGATGCCGTGTTCCAGTTGCGCCGGAAAGTCGCGGCGCCGATCGTCGCGCAACAGGAAGTGGCCAGCGTGCTCGCGTCGAAGTACGGGTTGTCGGCAGGCGTGACGTCGATCCCGCTGCCCGCCGCGCCGGCCAGCGCCGGCAACGTCGTGCCGACGCCCGACGGCGTGGCCGCTGCGATCGCCAAGCAGGCCGGCGCGGCCGCGGCGCTCGGCAAAGTCGGCATCGTCACGCATCAGGACCAGGCATCGATCGCCGTGCAGATGTCGAATGCGGCAGGCATGCAGGCTGCGGTGCCCGCGGGCGTATCGCTGCCGTCCGCCTACGACGCGTCGGCACAGCAGCCGGTGCAGCGCAGACGCGACCTCTATCTGCTCGGCATCGTGGCTACGCGGCTCGGCTTGCTGCGGCTCGCGTTGATCAAGCAGGAATATCCGAACGGATGACGGACGCCCGGGCCGCGGGCGCCCGTCGCGGTGATCGTCGCCATCGATTCGATCCGGCGACAGGTTCGACCGACAACCGCGAAACATGCTTCGCCGTCGGATCGTCGAATCGGGCCAGTCGGGCCTCCGTCATTCGCTCGACGCACCCGGCCGCGGCTTTGCCGCGCGCTGCTTCCTGACGGTCGGCGCCGAAGCCGCCGCCTTCGCCGGACGTGCCGCCGCCCGGCGAGGCGCCGCAAGCGCCGCCATTTCGCGCCGCAGCGTGTCGAGTTCGTTCCCGTACGCGGCGCTGGCCGCGCTCGCTCCGTCGAGCTGCCCCTGAAGCACCCCGCATCGATGCAGCGAGTCGCCCAGTTGCGCCTGCAACGCGGCGAGGTCGCCGCGATGTTGCGCATCGCGCTTTTCGGCGCGCGCCGCCATCGCGTCGAGTTCCTTCTGCAATCGCGCCGCGGCCGTGCGTTCGCGATCGATCTCCTGAAGCGCCCGCTTCTCCGACGTGCGTAAGCGCTCCTCGGCCCGGTTTGCGTCGTCGCGCAAGCGATCGAGTTGCGCGGTGAAATCCACGCGCGCCAGCGCCAGTGCGCGATCGCCTTCCGTGTTGTTCGTTTGCAGCCGCTCGATGTCCGCCTCGAGCGCACGCCGTTGATACAGCCGGTTGGCGGTCGGCGTGATGCCGAACCGGAAGAACAGCAGCGCGCAGGCTTCGCGGTACAGCTCGCGGGTTTTCGGGAAGTCGGCCTT
Organism: Burkholderia stagnalis; assembly: GCF_039848545.1. NCBI lineage: Bacteria > Pseudomonadati > Pseudomonadota > Betaproteobacteria > Burkholderiales > Burkholderiaceae > Burkholderia > Burkholderia stagnalis. The sequence goes on along the minus strand of NZ_CP156686.1, from coordinate 1,135,930 downwards.
CATGCGCTCGATTTCGGCGGCGAGGCGGGTTTCGTCGGAGGCGATGTCGGGCATGAGCCATCGTTCTCGACTGCCCGCGTGGCAACCGCTGCCGACGGGAGCGGCGATTATGACAGCGGCGCCGGAACGGTGTCGCGGAGCGCGAATTCCGGACGGGCCGGTTTGCATTTGCGCGTTGCGGTCAGGATAAGTTTTCTTATCTTAATGGCTGCATTGCAATGCAAAACTGACGGCCGGCGAAACGCACAGGCCCGCCATTCCGACCACATAGCAACCTGTGGTGGAATTTTTTGACCAATCAGGTCGTGAATCTCGCGTCGATACTGTCGGAATCCTGTCAGGCTCGACGGGCCGTTGCGGGAGGTCGCGTCACAAGAAAATCACGACGGAAGTCATCGATCCAGCAAGCGTCAATGGTGTCACGTCGCTTAACCGGTTGACGTGCATCAAGGTTGGGTCCATGGCCAAACCTAGACTGGACCCATGCCCGCGTCAGAGGACGCCACCAGCCATTCATCACAGGAGTACGCCGTGCGCATCACCGTTCATCTCGACACGTTCGCGCATGCCGGCCCGTCGGCATATGCGATCGTCTGGCTTGATTTCGACGAGCACAAGTGGTCGTGCGAAGGGCACGACGCCATGGCAATGCCGTCATGGGGGACGCTTGCCCGGGCCGGCGACGGCATCCGGCTTGCCCTGCCCGATTCCGACCATCCGCTCATCGTCCTCGACGACTTCGCGTCCGGCAATGCCAAGGCGCCGAGTGTCGGTGCATGCGGCATGGCACGCTGGTACCGGCACGCCCATCACACGCCAGATGCCGGCCGCTGGTGCGTGCAGTGCGTCGATACCGAGCAGGCCGAACCCGAGCACCGGCTGTTTGCAGACGACGCAGGCTGAGCGCGTTGCACGCGCTGTGCCGGCATTCCGGTTCGGTGGACGAGCCTCGGGCGAAACGCACGCGCGAACCGCTAATCCTCCGTTTCCGGAATCGCATTGACGATCATCGAGAACAGCTTGCCGAGATCGTCTTCGAGTTTGACGCCATCGAACGGATCGCGATTCGCTCCGAACGCGAGATCGAGTTCCGCCCAGTCCTCTTCCGTCAGCAAACGCCTGGCGGCCGGCAATATCAGCGTCTCCTCCATGCACCGGTGATCCGAATAGAACTCGGCATATTCATCCACCAGCGCCACCAGGGCCGCGAGTGCGGGCGCCCCCTTCAATTCGTATCGGGTCAGCGCGTGCTCGAGATTGGTTAGCATCCCGTCACCTCGGGCGTGCTGAGTCTCCAGTTCGTCGAGGACGCCGTCGAATTCGGGAGACGCATCCCGCAATGGCGCAAACAGGTAGCGCTCCTCTTTCGGATGATGTACCTGCTCGGGGTACTCTCGGATGTAATAGAGCATCGCCCTGAACACCATGAGACCCGGAACGGGTTTGCCAGCCGCCAGCAGATGGACATAGCGCCGCATGCCCGCGATGACGGCAGACAGCCGTTCGTGCTCACGGAGGATTACGGCGATCGCGGCACGCGGCTTCAACGAGGACATACCCAACCCCACGGAAACAGGCGAAATGCACTGGCGATCGCTTGACCGACTCGGTTGCTCGGCAAGCCCGTTAGCCAGTGCCCACAATCTCCATCTTGGTCGGCTGCGGCTCGACATCAAAGTGCGCCGACGCCACGGCTTTGAGGGAGATCAAAGAGTGTGCCGGCACGGCAACGCGCGAAGTCGGCCTGCTTCGGCCGAGTTGAACAGGCACCCGGCCGACTGAATTGCGCGTGCCTGCCATCGATCCGGCACCTGGTTTTCGAGGTCCGGCTGAGCTCCGCTGCCGGTACGATCGTGCCAAGATCGGCATGGCGTCGCCATTGCGATACTCGATGACGACGATGTCGCCGACGTGACTTCGGCACATGCGATCAGCCAGTTCAAGCGCACTGCAATCGATCGTTCAGGATTCGAACGGCTGCGTGCTGACTCTTCCTGCATGCAGGATTTGCCGCCTGTTTCGCCGAACGCGGGTAACGCATGCTGCGTCGTGCGTTCAGATTGAGTGTGCAGGCTGGTCGGCGGTAGACGCACGTCGACGCATCGAGTCAGCGCGCTGCCGCTGTTGCGATAGCTTCTTGCAACCGGCGCGTCGCCCGTTCCGCAAACGTCGTCAGAACCGGACTGGCGCTGTCGTGAAGTGCTTCGCGCGACGTTACCTGGCATTCCGCGATCGGTGATTTGCGTGCCAGCGTGCGCATTTGCGCCAGCGCGGAGTCCGCGCCACGCTGCGCGAAGCTGCAAAAGAGCGCGATGCGCGGCAACTGGTGCCAATACGCGTTGAGGTAGGAACGCACCGGCGACGATACGCAGCCTGCCCACACCGGCGAACCGATCACGACAAGGTCGTATGCCGACGGATCCCGCTTCGGCGTAACGATGTCTGCCGGCTTCTGATTGACCGCCTCGACGATCGAGCGCAGATACCCGAACGGCCCGGCGCGACCGCGCGTTTCGACGATTTCCTCGATATCGGCATGCAGCATGGCGGCCAGTGCGGATCCGGTCCTGCGGGTCGTGCCCGTCCGCGAATAGAACACCACGAGTATCTTGCCTCCGAACATGGCACCCTCCTTGATATCCACGCCCCAACATGCAGGCACGCCATATGTCGAGGTTAGGCTAGCGAATCGACCGATCGCTGATCGACATCAATCGCACGTCTCGCGATGGCTGCAAGGTTCGCTGGCGCCGGCCGGGTTTGCGCGACGAGCCGGCCACACGGCAGCAGACGGGCCGCCGTGCAGCCATTCGTGCGTCGTGGCTGGGCGAGCACGCGAACCGGAGCGTGCTGATCCTGACGTCCCTTACGGTGATCGCACTACCGATCAACCTGAGTGGGCCTGCCCGGCATGAACGTCGACGAGATTCCGCTCAGGAGCCGCGGCATCGGCTTTGCGGTGTTCCTGTCCATCGCGCTGCTGCCGACAGCCGTCGCAGCCTGGCTCTTCTACCGGTTCGCGCTGGACCGACTCTACGCATCGGAAATTGCCGCTTGAAACTGCGTGTTGACGGTACTCACGGTCAATTTCTGCTAGACGCGGATTTCAGCGATCGCGCTTTCTAATTTTCCGCACCGAGTGCATGAAACATTTCGTCTTCCTGAGCGCAATGCAGTCGAACCACCGCCTCCAGCCCATACAGCAGGCGCTGAATCTCACGTAAGCCCACCGAGTCCGGTCCGTCAGGCGGCATGTCCGTTGCCATTTGTTCCAGCAGACGGGTCATCCTGAATATCTCGCGATGCGAGCCGCTCATCGCCGCCAGCGGGTCTTCACCTCCCAACAGCGGCACGAGCCCCGGATAAACATCGAGATCGTCGGACCTTTCGTGAGGAACCAGGCTACGGGCCAATGTGCCGTTCACGTCCGTGAGTGCAGTCCGAACGGCCGTTCCGGGCAAGCGCGGCAGTTCGTCGGCGAGGTCTCTTATCTCCTTCAGCACCGGAGCGAGCCGGACATGCTCTGCCTTCATCCGCTCCGCGTCGATGGAGGCGAGGCCACCCGCCCTCGATACCGATCGTGTTCCCGAAGCCCGCAGCGCATTGATGATTACCGCAACGTCGATGATTTCCTGCAGTATCGCCCCGCCGATGGGCGGCAGGAATCCGAACGCCGCCACGCCCATTGCGACGATCGACAGCGCCATGCCGGCCGTGACGCTCTCGACGGCGATCCGACGGGACCGCTTCGCAATTCGCAAGGCCTCCACAAGGCGATCCAGACGGTCGACCAGCAGCACGACGTCGGCCGCTTCGGACGATGCCGCTGCGCCCCGCGCGCCCATTGCCACGCCGACGTCCGCAGCCGCCAGCGCAGGCGCGTCGTTGATGCCATCTCCGACCATGATCACCACGCCTTCATGCTGCGCAGCTTGAATGGCCGCGAGCTTGTCCGCCGGAGACTGTTCCGCCCTCACTTCGGTGACGCCTGCCGTGGCGCCGACGGTCTCCGCGATGTCGCGCCGGTCGCCGGTCAGCATCACGATTCGGCTGACGCCACCCTGCCGCAGCAGGCGCAGCGCCCTGGGCGTCTCGAGCCGAACCTGGTCGGCCAGTTGGACTGCCCCGATCATGACGCCGTCGACGCCGACGAACACCACCGATCCGCCTTCGTAGCCAACGTGCCTCAGGAGCGGCTCGCTCCATGGCGCGACCGATGCGTGTGTCGAAACGAAAGCGAACGAGCCGATCGCAACCGCCTGGCCGTCCACCTGCCCGGTCAATCCGGCGCCAGGAGACTCCTGGATTGTCGATGGCGATGACAGATTCACATGGCGCTCACGCGCGGCAATGGTCAATGCCTCGGAAATCACATGCCCGGACGCTTGCGCCAAAGACGCCGCGAATCGCAGTACGGTGTCGTGCGTCACGCCTGGGCTACTTTCAATCGAGACGAGACGGGCTCGGCCGCCCGTGAGCGTTCCGGTCTTGTCGAAAAAGAGGATGGACGCTTGCGCGAGACGCTCCAACGCGCCGCCACCCTTGACAAGAATCCCGCGCTTCGCACAACGCGACATGCCGGAGACGATTGCGACCGGCACCGCAAGGATCAGCGGACACGGCGTCGCGACGACGAGCACGGCGAGCGCGCGCCTGATATCGCCGGTCGCCAACCAGCTTCCGCCGGCCAGCAATAGCGCAATCAGCACGAAAACCAATGCGTAGCGGTCCGCCAGCCTTGCCGCCGGGCTGCGTTCCCGTTGTGCCGACTGCACCATGCGGACGATGCCGGCATACGTGCTGCCGCCGGCGCTCGCAGAGGCCACCATCTCGAACGGCGTGCCGGCATTGACCACCCCGCTGCATACGGATTCGCCGGGCAGCCGACGGAGCGCGACCGATTCACCGGTCAGCATGGATTCGTCCAGTTCGGCCGCGCCGGTCAACACACCGTCAACCGGCACGAACTCGCCGCTTCGCACGAGCAGCCTGTCACCGGGCCCCACATGCTCCAGGGCCACCTGGCGCCATTCACCGTTTTCGAAACGCGCCGCGTGATGCGGTGTCCTGCGCAGCAACGCCGTCATTTCCCGCTGCGCCCTGCGTTGCGCGTACTGCTCGAGCGCCCGCCCGCTCGCCAGCATCAGCCCGATGATGGCCCCCGCGAGATATTCGCCGAGCGTCAAGGCCAGGCCGATCGCAAGCCACGCCAGGACGTCGATTCCGGCTTCACGTCTGGCCAATGCCGTCGCGATGGAGGTGGTCACTGCCAGCAGAACCGACAGCGCGCCGCAGAGCCACATCGCGCGCGCAAGCGCGCTCATGCCGATCGCGGTCAAGGCAAAGCCCGCCACCAGCGTGACTGCGGAGACGCTCAGTACCGCGAAATCAACGGAGCGCGGAATGATAGGCATGACGTACGCGGGAAGTGTCGAATGTCGGCTGGCAATCAGGATTCCGGGCGCAATCGCCACGGGATTCCCGCTTCAGTCTATGTATCGCGCCCCATGGAAATTTGACAGGCATCAACAGTTTCCGCGACGCATTGGGACGGGGCGCTGCTGTCGACTCGGCTCTGTACCCTGGATGGGGACGCTGGCGGCTATGCGCGCATGCGTTGCGGCACGATCGGATCGCGGCGCCCGCGAGCGTCAATACAGCAGATAAGCCGCCCGTTCTCGTGCAAACGCACTGTTCTGCATATCGACGACGCGCTCGATTGCGTCGAGCGAACGCCCATCCTCCAGCATGTCCGCAATCGCGCGCGAACCGACCGATGCCCGAATCGGGTCGATTCGGAAGCGCTCCGGATAGCGCCGATGCAGCGCAAGCGCGAGCGCGAAACCGACCGCCCCTGGCCGCAACGTACCCGGCAGCCGCGCGATCCGCACGCCGTCGCACAGTGCGCCGCGGTAAGGACCTTCCGTCGGCACGAACCGGATCGGCACGAAGGTCGCATTCACATGCATCGCCCGCAAGTCGTCCGCGAGCGCGCGGCCATCGATCCAGGGCGAGCCGACGACGCCGAACGGCCTTGCGGTGCCGCGGCCGACACTGATCTCCGCCCCTTCGACAAGGCCGACATCCGGATATAGCGACAGCGCGGCCGTATCGCGCAGGTTCGGCGACGGCGGCACCCAGCCAAGCCCGGTATCTTCAAAGCGCATCGATCGCAGGTAGTGCTGCATCGGTACCACCGTCAGATCGGCGCCGATCCACAACCGTTCGTTGAACAGCTTCGCCAGTTCGCCGACCGTCATCCCATGCATCAGCGGCAGCGGATAGTAGTTCGTGAAGGACGCGGGATCGGCGTCCGATACCGCCCCCCCGACCGTGTCCGCCCCAAGCAGGTTCGGGCGATCCAGCACGATCACCGGAACATGCGCGGCGGACGCCGCCTCGAGTGCGTAGCCGAGTGTCGCGATATAGGTGAAGAAACGCACGCCGGCATCCTGGAGATCGAAGACGAGCACGTCGATGCCCGACAACGCCGCCGGCGCGATTCGCCGCCGGTCGCCATAGAGGCTGCGGACAACCACGTTCGTGCGCACGTCGACGGCGTCGCCGAACCTCGTGTCGAGATCGGTATCGACACCGTGCTCCGGTGCGAAGATCGCCGTGAGCCGGGCCCGCGGCGCTTGCGCCAGCAGGTCGATCGTGCGCCGGCCCGCGCGATCGAAGCCGCTGCGATTCGTGACAACGCCGATGCGCTTGCCGGCCACGCCGGCGAATCCGTTCGCCGCGAGCACATCGATGCCGGTCAGCACCGGGCCGTCGGACCTCGGCAAACGCGCGGCACGCTCGACGGCCGGCCTCATCACGGGAATGCGGGCGGCAATCTGCGCGCCCGATACCGGCGGCGCATGGCTCGACACGATGCCGAGCACCGCTTCCCGCAACGGCTGCGCGTCGCCTGTCGCGTCCGGATACAGGCGGCTCGTCAGCACGATGACGAAGCGCCGCGTAACCAGATCGATCCACAGGCCCGTTCCCGTATAGCCAAGATGGGCGAGCGCGCCGGCTGCCGGCAGCCGATAGCGGTTGGCCGCCAGTGGCGCCTGCAGCGCCCAGCCCGAGGTGCGCGCCTCGCCGTCGGCATCGAGTGTCGCCGGCGCTTCCAGCGCGGCGACGCTCCCGGGCCGCAGAATGCGCTCGCCGTCGAGCACGCCGTCATGCAGCAGCATGCGTGCGAAGCGCCCGAGATCGTCGGCAGTGGAGAACAAGCCCGCGTTGCCCGAGACGCCGCCCATCGCCGCCGCGATGGGATCGTCGACGCGTGCGCGCCTGGCCCGCAGGCGCGTGGGCGCGACGCGCGATGTCACGCGGACGCCGGGCAGGAATTGCGTATCGTGCATGCGCAGCGGCGCGAAGACGTGCGTCGCGCACCATGTGTCGAGCCGCTTGCCACTTGCGCGCTCGACAATTTCCCCGAGTACCACGTAATTGATATCGCTGTAGATGACGCGCGTGCCGGGCTGGGCGACAGGCGACATCGCCAGGACGTCGGCAAGGACCGACGCGCGGGTGCGCAGCGCCCGTATCGACGATACGCCGGCAGGCAGGCCGGACGTGTGCGCGAGCAGTTGACGAACCGTGATGCCGCCCTTGCCTCGCGCGTCAAGGGCCGGCCAATATCGGGCAGCCGGTGCGTCCAGCGTCAGCCTGCCGCGTTCCACGAGCTGCATGACCGCCGTCGCGGTGGCAACGGCTTTCGTCAGCGAAGCGAGATCGAAGATCGTGTCGGCCGTCATCGATTCGGACGCGCGCCCTGCGGTGCGCATGCCTCTCACGATCCGGTCGCGCACGCCGTCGGCGTCGCCGATCAGCACGACCGCGCCGGCAAGATGGCGATCCGACATCTCCGCGGCAATCGCCGCATCAATCGTGGTGGCCGGTGCCTGAAGGCCCGTGTCCAGGCCTGCGCCAGCTACGGCGCCCGCCGGTATCGCCAGTATCAGCACGCAGGTCAGCGCGGCAAAGCGTCGGGATCGTAGCGATTGCGCGGATTCCACAGCATCCACCCGTTCGTACCGGCGGCGTCGGCCGCCTCCACTTGCGCGCGAATCTCGTCGGCATCGAATACCCGATGATCGAACGCGTAGTCTCGAAACGCCTGCAACCAGGGGCGGAAGCGCACGCCGCCCAGGCCGGTGCGGCGCATCGCTTCCCTGAGCGACCGGGATACGATCTCCCCCGGCTTGTCGGTCGGTTTCCGGCAGCCGGGCAACCCCCACGTGAACCCGGACGGATACAGCATCGGGGAAATGTAGTCGACGTATCGTCCGAACGTTTCGATCCGCTGCCCGATCGCGGTGTCGTTGAAGTTCCAACAGACGTAGCCGAAGATGTCCGCCGCCAGGTAAACGTTGTACGGACGCAGGCGCTCCCGCGCACCCGCGAGAAACCCCGTGATCGCCGCCACGCGATTGGGCTCGGTGTTGGGCTCGCGGAACCGCAGGCCATTCGCGTCCGGAAAGCGCAGATAGTCGAACTGGATCTCGTCGAAGCCCATTCGGGCGGCTTCCTCCGCGACGTCATAGTTGTGTTCCCACGCCGCGCGCACGGTCGGATCGATCCAGCGCTGGTGTTCGCGATCGAGCCAGATTTCGTTGACGGCAGTCCGCACAGCCCATTCGGGATGCGCGCGAACCAGCGGATCGTCCTTGAACACGACAATGCGCGCGATCAGGTATAGGCCCCGTGCATGGAAGAGCCCGACCAGTTCCGGCAGCTCCGCCGCGCGGCGCTCGCCGCCGGGTGCCGGCTCGGCCGCACCCGCGATTTCACGCGCCAGGCTTCGGTAACGCGTCGCGCCGCTGTCGCCCTTGACGTCGATGACGAGCGCGTTGATGGCCGTCTTGCCCTGCAATGCCAATGCCGCGTCTCGCAGCGTGCGGTCCGCGACGCCGTAAGCCGACAGATAGACCGCTTTCGGGCGCAGTGCAGACATGCGAATGGCGCGTGCGGCGCCCTGCCCGTCCAGCGTGACCGCTTCGCGCGCGTAGCCGGGCATTTTCACGCTGACCTGCGTGCCGGCTCCGTCGGTCGGCACCGTGAAGATGCCATCGGCATTGGCGATCAGGGTGGCCCCCGAAGCGTAGCCCGTCGCGCCCTCGAGCGGGCGGCCGCTCGCGGCATCGACGACCGTGACCGTCACCGTCGCCGCCTGCGTCGTGAGCCCGGCGAACAGCAGCAGGAGCCAGAGGAACCCGCGCTTAGCCACGGCCGCCCCCGGTTGCACGCAGCAGGCTGCCCATGCAGCGAATCTCGCATGCATCGGTCATCAGGTAGCGCGGCAATTCCATTGCAGGGTCGGCGAGCCGCACCGGGCGCGCTTCGAGCGTGAATGCCGCGACATAGCCTGCGCGAGCGGCAAGCTGCTCCGTTTCCGTGTCGTGGATGCCGAACGGCCAGGCCAGCAGGCGGACCGGCTTCCCGGTTTCGGCCTCGAGCCGCGCGCGTGACCGGCTCAGTTGCCAGGACACGAAGTGCCGGAAGTCGTCCGGCGTCCGCAGTGCGCGTTCCGTCCGGAAATTCGGATGCCAGTAAGTATGCGACTCCATGTCGAATTCGCCAGCCGTGCCGAGCGTACGCAGTTGGTCCCACGTCATTGCGTAGCTCGCGTTGGAGATGGCCGACGGGTAGACGAACAACGTGACCGGCACCGGATGCTGCGCCAGCACGGGTCGCAGCACGTCGTAGACGGAACGATGCCCGTCGTCGACCGTGATCGCGACGGCGCGCGCCGGGATCGCTCCGGCGTCACCGGCATGCCAGCGCACGACATCGGCGAGCGGCACGATCCGGTAGCCGGCTGCATCGATTGCGCGGAGATGCGCGCGGAACGTGCTGGTTCGCACCGTCATCGAATCCAGCCGCTCGGCCGCAAACCGGTGATAGACAAGGATCAGCACGCGCGGCTGCGCCGGTGCGGCATCGTCGCCGAGCACGGCGGGCGACGCCAGCGACAGAAAGAACAGGAAGACGATCGATCGGACGGTCACGATGCACCCCGAGCAAATTCCGTCCCTCATTCTTGACGATCGCGCTGTGTGAGCGTTGAGTCAGATCAATCCGCGGTGCAAAGTTGCGTGCGTCCGGCGGCGTCACGCCGATCCGGCGGCCAGTTCGGCATGGATCCGCTCGACTTCATCCCGCGTACACAGCGTCGTGCCCGGATTCGCCACGGATGCCGTGGACGCGGCGAGCGCGTAGCGGCACGCATCGTCGAACCCTATCCCGCGCGCGAGCGCCCAGACCATTCCACCGACGAAGCTGTCGCCGGCGCCGATCGTGCTGCATACCGCCGCCTGCCTGCCAGGCAGGCGCAGCGCGCGATCTCGCGTGACGACCCACGCGCCGCGCGCCCCAAGCGTCAACGCGACGATCTCCGCACGGCCGTCCGCGACGAGCTCGCCGGCCAATCTGCAGGCCGCCTCTTCTTCGAGCGACGCGCCGGCCAATGCACTCAGTTCGCCAAGACTCGGCTTGACGAGATACACGCCGGCGTCGAGCGCGGCTTGCAGCGCCGGCCCGGCCGTATCCACGACGACCCGGGTACCGCGCTCCGATGCAGCCCGCGCCAGTTTCGCGTACAGATCGGCCGGTGCACCCGCAGGAAGGCTGCCGCTCAGCACCAGATAGCGCGGCGCGGGATCCATGCGCTCGAGGCAGGCGCCAAAGTCCCGCCATTCCGCTTCGGCAAGTGATGGCCCCGGCATCAGGAAACGGAACTCCCGGCCGCTCGCGGTTTCGTGCACGCAGAAATTCTCGCGCGTCTCGCCGGCAATGCCGATTCGCATGGCGGGCAGGTGCTCGGCCTCGAGCAATGCGGTCAGCGTGTGTCCCGTCGGGCCGCCCGCTGCGTAAAGCGCGACGCAATCGCCGCCCAACCGGTGAATCACGCGCGCGACGTTGATCCCGCCGCCGCCTGGATCGCGCCGTGGCAATGCGCAGCGCAGCTTGCGGGTATCGACGATGCGCTCGACCGACGTCGCGACATCGACGGCGGGATTCAGCGTCACTGTGACAATGTCGGTCATGAAGGGGGCTCCGCGATGAAAATCGTTCCGATGCGTGCGCAGTTCGAGGAGGACGGCGGCTGCGTTCAGGCCGCTGCTCCGGTTGCCGAAACGCCCGGAACTGTCCTGAGCCACCATACCGGCCTGGCAAGCCGAGCGTCGTTGATGGCGGTCAACGGATGCGCGGGGGCCGGAATTGCGCTCGATCAACGATACACCGCACGCGCGTTCTTAAAGTGAATGATCGGCCGCCGCGGAGCCTCGCCATGGACGAACAGCCACTCTGTACCACCGTATTTGCCGACCGCTATGCCCAGTCTGGCGAAACGACTCATGCGGCCGTGTTCCGGCGAGTCGCGCACGCCCTGTCGCTTGCCGAATCGGCTGCGTCGCGCGTGCCGGTCGAGCAGGCATTCTTCCGCAACCTGCGGCGCGGCGCGATCGGCGCCGGTCGCATTCTCGCAAATGCGGGCGCCAATACCCCGGGAACGATGATCAACTGCTTCGTCCATCCGCTCGAGATACCGGGAGATGCGTCGACGGCAGCCGTAGAGGCCGCGCTCGTGCGCGCGCTTGGCGAGGCCAGGCTCACGTTGACGATGGGCGGCGGCATCGGCTACGACTTCTCGCCGGTGCCGCCCATCGGCGCGTACGAGCGGCATCGCGCGGAAGAAAAAGGCGTATGCGCGGCGATCGATCGTTTCGACGCCATGTGCCGCACGCTGACGTTTTCCGGTCCGCGGCGAGGCGCACAGATGGGCGTGCTGCGCTGCGATCATCCGGATCTGATCGCATTCGTTACGGCGAAGCGCGGCCGGCAGCGCTGGTCGACATTCAACCTGTCGGTCGGGGTAACGGATGCATTCATGGAGGCGGTGGCCCACAATCTGCCGTGGACGCTCGCGCATCACGCACCGCCCTGCCCCGGCGTCGGCGCGTCGCCCGCGATGCCGGACGGCAGGCATGCGTACGCGACCATTCCGGCGCGCGCGCTGTGGCATGAAATCGTCAATGCGGCGCGCGACAGCGCCGAACCCGGCCTGCTGTTCCTCGACACGATCCACGACGCGAATCCGCTACGCGAGCACGAGCGGATCGACGCGACGAACCCGTGCGGCGAGCAACCGCTGCCGGCATATGGCAGTTGCGTGCTCGGTCCGATCGACCTGACGCGATTCGTGCGGCATCCGTTCGGCATCGACGGCGAACCCGGTTTTGATTTCGCGACGCTCGCCGACGCGGTGCGCGTACAGGTCCGCATGCTCGACAACGTGCTCGACCTGACCGCATGGCCGCTCGCCGCGCATGCGCGCGAAGCGCACAGCAAGCGTCGGATCGGCGTTGGCGTGACGGGGCTTGGCGATACACTGACGATGCTGCGGCTGCGTTACGACAGCCCGGCCGCGCGCACGGTCGCGCGCGAGATCACGCTGACGATGCGCCAGCACGCATTTGCCGCGTCGGCGGCACTCGCCGCCGAGCGCGGTGCGTTTCCGGCATACGACCCGGCCGCCTATCTCGACGGGCCGGCGCATCGTGTTCCGTTGCCGCTGGCGGTGCGCGAAGCCATCGCGCGGCACGGATTGCGCAACAGCCATCTGCTGTCGTTCGCGCCGGCCGGCAGCGTGAGCCTCGCATTCTGCGACAACTGCTCGAACGGGATCGAGCCAGCCGTCGACTGGACGCAGCGGCGCTACGTGCGCACCGGCGACGATCACGTCCATGTCTTCCGTGCGGAGAACCACGCGTATCGGCTGTTCCGGCAATTGCACGGCAAGGGCATCGCGCTGCCCGATTATTTCGTCACTGCAAGCGACGTTGCGCCGGCCGACCACGTCGCGATGCTTTCGGCGCTGCAGCCGTGCGTGGACGCGGGTATCTCGAAGACAGTGACCGTCGATCGGCATTGTTCGCTGTCGCAAGTCGACGCGTTGTTCTTGCTCGCGTGGCGCGAGCGTCTCAAGGGAATCACGATTTTCCGTCCGGATCCACAGCTTGCGTCGGTCGTCGCCGGCGACGCGGCCAGGCAGGCGGATAGATCCGTATGTACAGCGTGCTGACAGGCGGGCTGCACGAGATGTCGATCATGCAGGGGCGTCCGTGGCGGCGTCAGCCGGGACGTCCGCCGCGGGCCGGTGCGTCGGCGGTATGGCGCCCGCCAGCGGCGCGATCAGGGCCATCAGCGTGTCGTGATCGATCGCCTCGCATTGCAGCAGGCGCTGCGCGATTCGCTCGAGCGCGTCACGGCGCTCGCCGAGCGTCGCGGCCACCCGCGCATGCGCGTCGGCGAGCAGCGCGCGCACTTCGTCGTCGATCAGCTGCGCGGTGTGCTCGCTGCAGCGGCCGTCGCCGGGCGTCCATGCTCCCGGTGCCCCGATCTGCGGCGCGCTGTTGTCGAAAGTCGCGAGACCGATGCGTGGACTCATGCCGTAGTGGGTGACCATATGACGTGCCATCGCGGTCGCGCGTTCGAGATCGTTCTGCGCGCCGGTCGACACGTCCGCGAACACCAGCTCCTCGGCCACCCGCCCGCCGAGCAGCGCGTCGAGCCGGTCGAGCAGCTCGCTCTTGCGCAGCACGTAGCGATCCTCGGTCGGCACCTGCTGCGTGAAGCCGAGCGCCGCGACGCCGCGCGGAATGATCGACACCTTCTTCACCGGGTCGCAATGCGCGCGGCATTGCGCGACGAGCGCATGGCCGGCCTCGTGATACGCGATCGTCACCTTCTCCTGCTCGTTCATCACGCGGCTCTTGCGCTCCATGCCCGTCATCGCGCGGTCGATCGCCTCGTCGAAGTCGGCCATCTCGATCGCGGGCTTGCCGAGCTCGGCCGCGTGCAGCGCGGCTTCGTTGACGACGTTCGCGAGATCCGCGCCGACGAAGCCCGGCGTGCGCGACGCCAGCTCGGTGAGATCGACGCCGGCCGCGAGCTTCACCCGCTTCACGTGCACGCCGAGGATCTGCTTGCGGCCGATCTGGTCGGGCCGGTCGATCGCGATGTGCCGGTCGAAGCGGCCCGGGCGCAGCAGCGCGGGGTCGAGGATTTCCGGCCGGTTGGTCGCGGCCATGATGATCACGCCGGAATTGGCCTGGAAGCCGTCCATCTCGACGAGCAACTGGTTCAGCGTCTGCTCGCGCTCGTCGTTGCCCGACATCACGCCGACGCCGCGCACCTTGCCGAGCGCATCGAGCTCGTCGACGAACACGATGCACGGCGCCTTCTGCTGCGCCTGCTCGAACAGGTCGCGCACGCGCGCCGCGCCGACGCCGACGAACATCTCGACGAACGCCGAGCCGCTGATCGTGAAAAACGGCACGGCCGCCTCGCCGGCCACCGCGCGCGCGAGCAGCGTCTTGCCGGTGCCCGGCGCGCCGACGATCAGCACGCCCTTCGGGATCTTGCCGCCAAGCCGCTGGTAGCGTTCCGGGTTGCGCAGGAACGCGACGATCTGCTGCAGTTCGGCCTTCGCCTCGTCGATGCCGGCGATGTCGTCGAACGTGATGCCGGTTTCCTGCTGTACATACACGCGCGCCTGGCTCTTGCCCATCCCGCTGAAGTCTTGCGGCCCGCCTCGCCTGCGCAGCATCATGTTCCAGATGAACACGAAGACGATCAGCGGCAGCACCCACGATGCGAGTGCCGAAAGCCAGCCCGTGTCCGGCGCGCCGTGATAACGGATTGCGGCCGCCGTCAGCGTGCCGACCAGATGGTCGTCGGTGACGCGGTTGGTCGTGAAGCGCCACGGCGGGCCGGCCTGCTTCACGGCTGCGACGTCAGAGGCTGGCAGCATCGCCCCGGCTTCAGGCATTCGCAGCACGCCGGAGATCGAAGACGGGCCGATCTCGAGATCGTCGACGAGCCGCGCGTCAACGAGCCGATGGAAATCGCTGTACGCGATCGATGTCGTCGCCTGATGCGACGTCAAGAACTGAACCGCGAACAGTACGATGAATCCGATCGCGATCAGCACGCCGGAATAGTCGAATTCCTTTTTCATAGAATCGAACCGGCGGCGCCGGCAGTCGCACGCGACGGCCGGCGGCCGCCGTCGTGGATCTTGCCGCTTGTTTCACAGTACACCGCGCCCTTCGGGCACCTCCGATCACGATAACTTTCCATCGCATGGGGCGGCACGCGCTCGTCACGGCGCCAAAAGCGGCGAGCGGGCCGCGGATTCGAGCGGTTCATCGTGGCCTCTCCTCGACGTAAGGGGGAACAGTGGTGAATGCCGACCTGGATCCGGTCAGAAAATCACCGTTTCCGCCGGCTGCGGGTCTTCACCGCGTGTGAACAAAACCGGGCAAATCGCGCCGCGCAGGAAGCGCTCGGCGACACTTCCGATCAGCATGCGTTCGATTCCGCGCCGGCCATGCGTACCGAGCACAGCGAGGTCGACGGTGTTCTCCTGGGCGTAGCGCTGTAAACGTCCCGCGATGTCTTCGCCGATACGCTTGGTTTCGATGAGCGCCGTATCACCCGCGGCGCTTGCATCTGCGATGGCCTGCTCGGCATCGCGGAGCACCCCGGCACCATCCCGTCGCATCGCGGCAACCAATGCTTCCTGGTCGTACCCGCCGGCAAGTGTGAACAATGCCGATTGGTCGATCACGTAAACGACGTACAGATGCCCACCGCAAAGCTTGGCTACCGCCAGGCCTTCTTTGAGTGCCTGCATTGACGATGGGCTGCCGTCTATCGCGACCATGATTTTCCGGTACATGCGAGCCTTGCGAAAATAAGCCGAGCGCCAGTGTTGCCGTTGGCCAGTCGACATGATCGACGGTGGGAAGACGGCAGCGTTGATATCAGTCAAACATGCTCGACAGCCTGGGGCGGCCCCTGATTCCCTGGGTACGGATGCCAGCGGCGCCGACCAATCGTCCGTTGATACCGATCAATCGTGCCGTGCTCCGGAACGTGATCATTTCCCCAGAATCTGAGCTGGCAGCGGTCCCGACGGCGCGCATCTGCGATGCGAGGCGTCGGTGGCCTTTCTTCAGGAGGCGGTCATGATACGCAAGCAGTTCCGGATCGTACTCGCGACACTGAGCGTATTCGTTACGCTGGGGGCACTGGGGGGCGTCGTGCATGGAATGCTGTTCGGCGATGAGCGGATATTTTCGTACGCAATCGTCGCGCTGATTGCAAGCATCGTCGTCTTTGTCGCACTGCTCAATCCGACTGCGCGGGACCAGCAATGACGGCGGCATGCCGCCACGATCGGAATCCTGAACAAGTCGTCCGCATCCGTCATCGACATCGGCGCGAAGATAAGGGGATGGATCCCGCCGTCAAGACGGTCGCGAACCGCATCGGCATGCAGGACGACGTGCTGGACGCGGTGCGCAGCACTGATGGTTCGTTGATTGGCATCAAGCCGTTGCGTTGTCTGCGGGACAGAATCTCCCAAAATGGTTGCAGACCGACCCTGGAGGTTCACTGATGACTTCCGACAGCTCACGCAGCGGCATCCCGGCGCCGCCCGGCAAGACGCTCATCGCCATCGATGGATCGGCCTCATCCGACCAGGCGCTGAAATACGCACGGAATATCGTCCCGCAGGGTGGGCAGGTGCGCATCGTCTCCGTGGCCGAGAATCCGCGCACGCTCGTACCCACCGGGGCGACAACGGCGGCCTATCTGGACTCGGCACGCGCGGAACTGCTCCAGGACGCGAGCGACGCGCTCAGCCGGGCCCGCGACACGTTCACCCGCAGCGACGTCCTTGTCGACACCGAAGTCATCGATCTTTCCAGACGAAATGGCGATGTCGTACAGGCGCTGCTCGATACGGCCCGAACATGGCAAGCTGAACTGCTCGTGATCGGCGCCCGCCAACGCCACGGCTTGCTTCGCTGGCTCGAGGGCACCGTCGCGGAACCGCTGGCGAGGCTGGCCGGGTGCCCGATCCTCATCGTCCCGGAGGGTTCCTGCTCGCCCGGCGAGCAGGCGCCCCATCGCATCCTGTTCGCGACCGACGGCAGCCCGCCGGCGCGACGGGCCCTGCAATTCGGCATCCGGTACGCCAAGGCCAATTCGGAGCTGCGGGCGATCTACGTCATCGACCGCGCCGTGCGCCTGACGGACTTCGTTCCCATCGATGTCCTCGAAAACGCATTCATCGAAGAAGGCAAGCAGGCCCTGGCAGCAGCGGCATCGATCCTTGCCGAAACGGCGGCGCATGCGGACACGGCACTCGTCCACACGCACCGAACCAGCGATGACGTGCCTCAGGCGATCGCGCGCGAGGCGAGCAACTGGCGTGCGGAACTCCTCGTCATGGGCTCGCACGGCCGACGCGGCATTGCCGGCTGGGTGCTCGGCAGCGTCGCATTGCGCGTGGCGCAGATCACGAAGGTCCCGCTATTGCTCGTCAATGTCCGCGAACCCTGAGCCCCACCCCGCGAACCCGGCCCGTTGCCGGAGCACGCCTCCCCGAAGGCGCTCCGGCAACCGGCGCCCCACCACTGCGGAGACTCACCGTGGGAACGCTGGCCATACTCTTCGCCGTCATTCTCCTGCTGAACCTCATACCGGCATTTGCCCCGCCGACGTGGATGGCCATGTCGTGGGTCGGCTTCAATCTGTCCAACGGCAATCCGTTCGTGTTCGCCGTCGTCGCCGCCTGCGCCGCGACCGTCGGACGCCTGATACTGGCTGGTTTTGCCCGCACCCTAGTCAGGGGACGCTGGATGCGCCGCGCCGACCGGGAGAACATCGACGTCGTCCAGGCGTGGCTCGCCAGGCGGAGGCGGCTCACGGCAGGCGTTTTCTTCCTCTACGCGCTCAGTCCGTTTCCGTCCAACTATCTGTTCATCGCATACGGACTATCCGGCTTGCCGCTGCGCACCATCGGCGCCGCATTTTTTGTCGGACGCGTCGTGACCTATTCCGTCTGGGCGCATATCGGCAGGTTTGCGGCCGAGCGCCTTGATCTTGAATCCCAACCGGGGGGCGCCTATCTCAGCGGCTATTTCGTCGTCTCGCAAATTGCGCTGCTCGGCTCCTCGTATCTCCTCATGAAAATCGATTGGCGAACGCTGGTCACGCGTCACAAGCTGAGGTGGCACCGGCCGACGGCACACCGGGATCACGATCATCACGAACGTCTTTCGCGCAAATAGGTACCGAAATCGCTGATTTCCATCAACGACCCGAGCCACCGCCGCGATGTAATCGGACCACTGACACCCCCCACTTCCGGTGAGGCAAGCAATGAAACTGACTTTTCTCGGGGCAACCGAAACCGTGACCGGCTCGAAGTATCTGCTCGAGCATGGCGGCAAGCGCGTGCTGATCGATTGCGGGCTCTTCCAGGGCACGAAGAATCTGCGGTTGCGCAACTGGAATCCGCTGCCCCGTTCGCTCGATACGCTGGATGCCGTCGTTCTCACGCATGCGCATATCGACCACTCCGGCTATCTGCCGGCACTGGCACGCGATGGATTTCGCGGCCCGGTGTATTGCACGTCGGCAACGGCCGAGCTCTGCGGGATCATGCTGCGCGACAGCGCGCGGCTACAGGAGGAGGAAGCCGATTTCGCGAACCGTCACGGTTACTCGAAGCATCATCCGGCACGGCCGCTCTATACGCTGGACGACGCGCTGCGCGCGCTGCGCCTGCTCAGGCCCTGCTCGTTCGACGAGTGCATTGCGCTCGGTGGCGGGATGTCGTTTCGCCTGTTGCCCGCCGGCCATATTCTCGGCGCGGCGAGCATCATCGTGAGCTGGAGTCACAAGGTCATCGCCTTTTCCGGCGACCTCGGCCGACGTCACGACCCGATCATGCGGCCGCCGACGCCGCCTATCCATGCCGATTTCGTGGTCGTCGAGTCGACCTATGGCGATCGCCTGCATCCGGCTTCGAATCCGGAAAGCGAACTCGCAGCGCTATTCGAAAAGACGTTTTCGCGGGGTGGCGTGGTCGTGATTCCCTGTTTCACCGTCGGCAGGGCGCAGGAAATCCTCCTCTTCATCGCTCGCCTGAAGGCGAGCGGCCGCATGTCGCGCGTGCCGGTTTATCTCGACAGCCCAATGGCGACGGACGTTACCGAAGTCTATCGACGTCATATCCTCGAGCATCGACTGACCATTGCGGAAGCGGATGCGCTCGGTCATGCAGCCACGATGGTGCGCACCGTCGACGAGTCGAAGGCCATCTCCGGGCACCAGGGCCCCATGGTGATCGTTGCGGGAAGCGGCATGGCGACGGGCGGGCGCGTATTGCATCACCTGAGCCACTACGCTCCCGATGCCCGGAACACGATTGCGCTGGTCGGCTATCAAGCCGCCGGCACGCGCGGCGCGGCGTTGGCCGCACACGAGCCGACCGTGAAGATTCACGGCGAGTATGTGCGCGTACGCGCACAAGTCGAGACCATCACGAGCCTCTCCGCGCATGCGGATTACGAGGAGATCCTGCAGTGGCTCGGTGCGATGCAACGTCCCCCGGCCCGGACGTTCGTCACGCACGGCGAGCCTGCCGCAGCCGATGCATTGCGCCGTCGTATCGAAGAGAGACTGCATTGGTCGTGCGAAGTCCCAACGTACCAGCAGATTGTCGATCTCGACGAGATCGCGCCCGCCAATACGTAAATGCACGCGGCTACGTCGCCTTGACGCTGCTTCTTGTACACCCTCGGCGTTCGTCAGGCGTGGAAGCCCGAGTGGCGCCGGACGTCGGCAAGCAGCGCTGCCAGCGCGCATGAAGCGAGCCTGGTGGCCACGCCATCTGCGCGACTCGTCAGCACAATCGGCACACGTGCGCCGACCACGACACCGGCGCACGCCGCACCACCCAGGTATTCCAATTGTTTTGCCAGCATGTTGCCGGCCTCGATATCCGGCACGACGAGGATGTCCGCCCGGCCCGCGACCGGCGAATCGATGCCTTTGTCGATGGCTGCGCGCTGCGATACTGCGTTGTCGAATGCGAGCGGACCGTCGACGATCGCGCCCGTGATCTGGCCACGCTCGGCCATTTTGGCCAGCGCCGCCGCGTCAAGCGTCGAGCGCATCGCGGGATTGACCGTTTCGATCGCACACAGTACGGCGACGCGCGGACAGGTCACACCGAGCGCGTGCGCGACGTCGATTGCGTTCTGCGTGATGGCGGCCTTCTGCGCGAGATCCGGTGCGATGTTGACCGCCGCGTCGGTCAGGATGAACGGTCGCGGATAAGCGGCGGTCTCGATCAAGAAACAATGGGAGACCCGCTTGTCGGTACGCAAGCCGGAATTCGCCGCGACGACAGCCCCCATCAATTCGTCAGTGTGCAGGCTGCCTTTCATCATCGCCGCCACCCTGCCCGCAGCGGCGAGTTCGACCGCTTTCGCCGCCGCCGCGTGACTGTGCGGCACGTCGTGAATCGTCCAGCGCGCGAGATCGATACCGGCCGCTGACGCCAGTGCCTGGATCCTGGTCCGGGGTGCAACGACCACGAGTTCGAGCACGGCGCCAAGCGGCGAATCGCCGAGCGCCGCGAGCGCGGCAAGGCTCACCGGGTCGCACGGATGCACGACCGCAATGGGCAGCGGCGGCATGTCGCAGGCCCTTGCAATCAGCGTCGGCAGCCCGCCATCCGGCGGCGGCAGCAGGCCCGGCAGGCTCGTTCCGTCGTCAGGATCGGACTGGACGATATTGTTCATGTCGCGACGATTCCAGCTGGTTGTTCGGTACCTCATTCCGCGCCGCTCGCCATGGTCCGGCAAAACGACCGTTTCACTGTGTGTTTGCGACGCTTGGCGGCCGTTGATCTGAATCAAGCGCACGGGTGCCCTCCTTCTTAGACTGAATCGCACTGATGGATTCACCGCCGACGGAGCGATCGCGATGAGCGACAAGAGCGCAGCCGTGCACTTCGACACAAGCAACCGCGCTCATGCGCGCCTTGCGTTCGCATCACGGCTCGCACTGCGGTCCGGCGCGCATCTGACCGGCCTGGCCGCGGTCTATCGGACGGAACCCGGCTCGTTCCACGCGATGGCCGGGCCCGCGAATTGTTTCCGCGAACCTCGGGAACGCCCGCTGTTTGTCCCGTACGCGGGCGCATCACTGCTGTCGCGCGCATACGAGACCGGTACCGGTCCGCTCGTGATGGCGGCTGACGGGCCATGCTCTGGCGCGGGCTTCCGATGGGCGGCGCCACGCGTACCGTGCTGGCGTCGATGACGCTGCCGGTCCCGATGTCACATTGAGTGGGGCCATGCGTACCCTTGCGCTTCTCGTCCTCAATACGGGTTCGTCGAGCATCAAGTTCGGCGTGTTCACGTATCCGCCTCGCGGAGCACCGGAGCGCCGCCCCCTTTACGACGGCGAGGCGCGCGACGACGGTAACGGCATGTCGATCCGCTTTGGCACCGAACCGCAACACCCGCTGTCCCCCGTCGCCAGTGATCCTTGTCATGCAGTCATCACGTCGATCGCAAGGTGGATACGCGAGCGATTGCCCCATGTCACGCTGGGTGCCGTTGCCCACCGGGTGGTGCACGGCGGGCCGAATCATGTGGCGCCGGTCGTCGTCGACGATGCGGTACTCGGCGAGCTTCGCAAGTTGACGCCACTCGCGCCGCTGCATCAGCCGCGGATCCTGAACGCGATCGATATCCTGCGCGCCGAACTGCCCGGTATCCCGCAGATCGCAGTATTCGATACCGCGTTTCATTGCACGCTGCCGCGCAACGAACAATTGCTGCCGTTGCCAAATGCATGGTTCGATAAAGGGGTGCGCCGCTACGGATTCCACGGCTTGTCATACGCGTATCTCGCCGTTGCACTCGACGAGGCGTTCGGCCCGCTGGCACACGGGCGCGTGATCGCCGCGCATCTCGGTAGCGGCGCGAGCCTTTGTGCGATGCGCGAGCTGCACAGCATCGCAACGACGATGGGCTTCTCGGCGCTCGATGGCCTGATGATGGGTACGCGTTGCGGTTCGCTCGATCCCGGAGTCGTACTGCACCTGCTCGACACCGAACACCTGTCGCACGCTGCGCTGAGCCGGATGCTGTACCACGAGTCGGGGCTCAAGGGTGTATCCGGCGTGTCTGCGGACCCACGTGTTCTCCTTGAACGCGAGGCCCGCGGCGACGCTAGCGCGCGTGACGCGCTGGCGCTTTACGTGCATCGGATCGTGCGCGAGGCAGGTGCGTTGACCGCCCTGCTTGGCGGCCTCGACATGTTGGTCTTTACGGCCGGCGTCGGCGAGCATTCCGCAGCGCTGCGCGAACGAATCTGCGCGTCGCTGGGCTGGCTCGGCCTCGAGATGGACATGTCTGCCAATGCGACGCACGCGCATGTGGTCTCGCGCAAGTCGAGTGCAGTCACCGTCGTCGTCGAGCCGACCAACGAGGCGTGGATCGCCGCACGCGACGCGCTGCGGCTGCTGCGGGACGACCGGCAGGCTTGATCCAGATCAGCGAGGTCGGCGCCCACGCCCCGATGATGGACGTATCGACGCCTGCTCAAGGGAACTGCCATGTACTCGAACATATTGGTCGCGCTTGACGGCAGCGAGACATCGTCGCGTGCACTCGATGCTGCGCTGACCCTCGCGTCCGAGACGAATGCACGGCTTACTCCCGTCTACGTAGTCGACTTTCTCGTGCCGGCTTATGACCCGCTCGGCTACGATCCGTCGATCCTGATCGACGCATTCCGTGAAGAAGGGCTGCGCGTCACCGCCGACGCCGCGAAACGCATGGCTGAACACGGTGTGTCCGGCACGCCGCGGATCGCCAATGTCGAACCGGCAGGCGAAGACGTCGCACAACGCATCCTGATCGTGGCCAGGGACGCTGGCGCCGATCTGATCGTCATGGGAACGCACGGCCGACGCGGCTTCCGGCGGCTGATGCTGGGCAGCGTTGCCGAGCGCGTGCTGCGGGGCGCCACCTGCGCCGTCTTGATGATTCCCGCGCGAGCCGCGCCGACGCCTGCCGCCGAAGCCACTGCGGCATCGACCGAAAAGGAGCCGTCATGAGCTACAAGACCTTGCTCGTCCATCTCGACGACAGCGAGCGCTGCAAAACGCGGCTCGCACTGGCACTCGATCTCGCAGGGCGCTGGGACGCGCATCTGATCGGTTTGTACGTGGTCTGCCAGGACCTGTTCGAGCCATTGATGCGCCCCGATGAACCGCTCAAGCTCGCGGTGTACGAGCGCTTGTGCGAGGAGCGCCGCAAGCAGGCAGAAATCAGGTTTCTCGAGGCTGCTGAACGCGCGGGGCGTAGCGTCGAGTGGCGGGCGCCCGCCGGCCCGGCAACGGACGTCGCGACACTGCATGCGCGTCATGCCGATCTCCTGGTGCTCGGCCAGACCGACCCTCGCGACCGCACGACTTTTATCGCGCACCATTTCGTCGAGGACGTGCTGATGGGCAGCGGCCGTCCCGCCATCGTCGTGCCGTATGCCGGCCGGGTGCGCAAGCTCGGCAAGAACATTCTGGTTGCCTGGGACGGTGGCCGGGAGGCCGCCCGAGCGGTCGCCGATGCGCTGCCGCTGCTCACGCACGCCCGCTCCGTCAACGTCGAAACCGTGGCACGCAAGCGCCCCGATCCGGACGAGACCCCGGCAGGTGTCGACGTCGCTGCCTACCTCGAGCGTCACGGCGTTCGCCCGTCTTTTTCGACGACGCCGCGCGAACCGGACATCGGCTCGGGTGCGACGCTGCTTAATCGGGCCAGCGACCTGCATGCCGATCTTCTCGTAATGGGCGCGTACAGCCACACCCGGATGCACGAGCGTGTACTCGGCGGCGCCACACGCACCGTTCTGAAAAGCATGACGGTGCCGGTGCTGATGTCGCATTAATCCGTCAGGGGGCAGCCGGGTCCGGCTGCCTCGTCACCGTTTACAGGGCTGCGGCACGCGCGTCGGCATTGTCCCGCACGAGCAGGACCGGTCGATCCGCCGTGCGCAGCAGCGACTCCGCGACGCTGCCCAGCAATGCCCGGCGGATGCCATGGCGGCCATGCGTCCCCATTACGATCAGATCGGCATCGCATTCGGCGGCCGCTCGGGCAAGCGCCGCCGACACATTTTCGCCGGATGTTTCGATCGTATGCGCGGACCCGCGCACGCCGCTTAACCGGAACGCGGTCTCGGCGTCAGCCAATACCGTGCTGGCGATGTCGGTATCCAGAGGGTTCCGGTCGCGTTGGTCGACATAACCGCTGTCGATATCGGTGAGCCGCGGCGCGTCCGACACGGCACACACCGCGACGACAAGGCCGCCCGACGCGCAGGCAAGCCGGATCGCCTCGTCAAGCGCGAGGCGCGCGCCGCGGCTGCCGTCCAGCGCTGCAAAGATCCGTTCGTACATACCGCCTCCCCGTCGCTCGTCCGGTGTCCGGTGTCCGGTGTCCGGTTTCCGGTTTCCGGTTTCCGGTTTCCGGTGTCCGGTGTCCGGCTCCCAGTCTGAGCCGGGCCGGGTTGCGCCGCTTGATGCGGGTCAAGCATCGGCCCGGGGGCGCTTGACGGCAGGCCCGCACGCGCCCCGATTGGCGAAATCATGGCAAACCGCGCACAATTCCTCCAGAAAAGCGTACCAGCCAGCCTTCGCGAGCTTGGCGTCCGGCCGCAGCGTGCCGGCTGCCGGCGATTTTCTTCGGGATGAACGCCCATGACCGCGCATGCATCTTTCCCCGGCGCCGCCCAGACGTCTCGCCGCGTACGCTTCATGCACCGCGCGTCTGTCGCCGCGCTGCTTGCCCTCGCTGCCGGCGTGGCCGGATCGCTCGTCGCGGCCGGAAGTCTCCAGGTTCGGGCACATGAGACGGCACGGGCTCAATTCGAGCGCATGGCGACGCTCGCTACCCTCAATCTCCAGCACGATCTGCTCAACGCTGCAGCCGTGCTGCGAGGCGCCCGTAGTTTCGCCGTCACGACCCGACAATCCGACGACGCGTGGCGACGCTATGTCGCCGGTCTCGATCTCGAAAGCCTGCAATCGCCTGTTCGCACCCTCGGCATCATCGGCGCCGGCGCAGCAGCGGACGACGATCCAGGGACGCAACGCGCGCTGCGACGCGCGGCCGATAGCGGCAAGGTGGCACTGGCGGCGAGGCAGGTGCGCGACCGTGCCGACACGACGGCGGACCATCCGGACTTCGTGCTTTATCTTCCGATCGATACGGGCGGCGCTGCCGCGCCTGCCGACGAGCAGCGGCGAGCCGAGACCGTCGGATTCGTCTACGCCGGCCTGGATGTACGACGGTTGTTCGATCCGCCATCGATGAGCCAGCTTGGCTTACAAGTCACGGCGGACAATCCGCCGGCGGTCATCTATTCAGGCGCCCTGACCGCGAACGGACACGCGCCCGACGACGAATTCGTCAAACGAACGGACACGCTGACTTTCGGCGGCACGTCGCTTTCACTCGCCTACAGCGCCGCCCTGCCCGACACGTCCGGCGCCGCGATCGTGATCCTGCTCACGGGTATCGCCGTCTCGCTCGCGCTTGCCACGCTCGTCCATCAGGCCGTCACCCGACGTCATTTCGCGGATACCCCCGGAAGCGGCGCCCCACTTTCCGAAGCGCGCATGATGGGCATCATCCGATCGTCGATGGAGGCCATTATCACCATCGATGAACGTCAGACGGTCGTGATTTTCAACCCCGCGGCGGAACACGTGTTTGGCGTCTCCGCCATGGAAGCAATCGGCGCCCCGCTGTCCCGTTTCATTCCGGAACGTTTTCGCGCCACGCACGCGAAGCACGTCGAACAATTTGGCGTGACAGGTGTCTCCGAGCGGAAAATGGGGCAACAACGCGTGCTGTTCGGGCTGCGCGGGGACGGGACCGAGTTTCCCATCGAGGCATCCATTTCGCAAATCCGCGACGGCACCGGCAAGTTGTATACGGTCATGCTTCGTGACGTGACCGAACGTGTCCGCGCGGAGAATGCGCTCAAGCAATCGCGCGAAGAACTGCGCGAATTGTCGGCCAACCTGCAGAACGTCCGTGAAGAAGAAAAAACCCGCATTGCACGAGAACTGCATGACGATCTCGGCCAACAGCTCACCGCACTCAAGATGGATCTGTCCGCCGTCGAGCTGGGACTGGCGAAGCATCTCCCGCCCGGTACCGCCGTGCGCGACCAATTGGGTGGCATGCACCGCCTGATCGATTCCACCGTCGCCTCGGTTCGGCGCATTGCGGCGGATCTCAGGCCGGTGATGCTCGACGATCTCGGTCTCGTCCCCGCGATCGAATGGCTCGCGAACGATTTCACGAATCGCTACGGAATCGCAGTCGAGCGACATATCGATCCCGCCGACACGGTATTGACCAATGCCGGCGCGACCACGCTGTTCCGGATCGTTCAGGAAGCGCTGACCAACGTCGTGCGGCACGCCGACGCAACGCACGTGACGTTGATGCTGAAAGTCGACGACGGATACTGCTTGTTGCGAATCGCCGACAACGGCCACGGCGCGCCGGATAGCCGGACGAAGGCGCGCGACCATCCGTCGTTCGGACTGATCGGAATCCGCGAGCGTGCGCACATGCTCGATGGCAATGTGACGATCGACAACGAGCCAGGCAAAGGTTTCACGATCACCGTGACGCTGCCGCTCCACGCGATCCGGCAAGGGGGCGTGTTGTCATGATCAAGGTACTCATCGCCGACGACCACGCTCTTGTCAGAGACGGCCTCCGTCACATCCTGCAGAACGCCAGCGACTTCGAAATCGCCGGCGAAGCGCGGGATAGTGCTTCAACGATGGCGCTCGTACGCGGCACGAATGCAGACGTGCTGGTGCTCGACCTGTCGATGCCCGGCCGCAATGGCGTCGAACTCATCAAGCAGATCAAGGATGAAAAGCCGTCGTTGCACATCCTCGTGCTGACGATGCACGCAGAACAGCAATATGCGGTGCGCGCATTCCGTGCGGGTGCGGCCGGCTACATGACCAAGGAAAGTGCGAGTGCCGAGCTGGTTGCCGCGCTGACCAAAATCGCCGCCGGCGGCGTGTATGTCAGCCTCGCCATGGCCGAACAGTTCGCGCAAAGTCTCAACGAGCCGACCGACATGCTGCCGCATCAGCGCTTGTCCGACCGGGAATTCGACGTATTTCGCCGAGTTGCGTCCGGTCAGTCGATTTCCGAGATCGCCGAGGAACTTTGCGTGAGCGTGAAGACCGTCAGCACCTACAAAGCCCGTATTCTCGAGAAGATGCAGATGTCGAACGAAGCGGCGCTCGTGCGCTACGCGATGCGACACAAGCTGTTCGACGATCAGGATGACCTGTGAAGATCGCCGGGATTCCCCTTGTCATGCGGAAGGCGCGGGAAAACGCCGATCCCCGGAGAACGCGTCAGTTGACATGACGCATGGATACAAGATTCCGACAGGTGTGTAGGAACCGTCCTACAGCGCTTCCCTATCGCCTACCGCATCTGCAAGTCTCGCTGATTTCGCTTGCGCTTCAAGCGATACATACTGGGCAATAAGAAAACCAAGTAGCGTGTGCCGCCCGGAACAAGCGCAGTTTCGTCGCCCGACAACCGCGGTATCGATCAATCGGCCAAACCGGTGCGGGTCTCCTCTCATGAAGACGGCAGAGCATCGCCGTCGCATACGACAGGGTCAACATCGTCAAGCCCATGGCACGGGTAAGGTGCGCTGCTGACCGTATTTGCAGGAGCAGATGATGCTGACCAACGTCGATGTCGCGACGTCCACGCCGTTACACCCCATCATTCCGCTGCATTCGGTGGCGCGCGAGGATCAACCGAAACGGAGTACTTCCCGCTGTTCATCGTGCGCACTACGCAACGTGTGTATGCCGCAAAATCTGACGCCCGACGATTTCGCGCGGCTCGACGCGATGATCTGCACGACTCGTCATGTCAAACGCGGCGATTCCCTCTACCGCGCGGGCGACGTGTTCCAAAGCATCTACGCGGTAAGGACCGGTTCGTTCAAGACCGTCATGATGCACCGCGACGGCGACGAGCAAGTGACGGGTTTTCAGATCGTCGGCGAATCGCTTGGACTGGACGGCGTGCACAGCGGCCGTCACAACGGCGATGCAATCGCCCTTGAAGACAGCACCGTCTGCATCATTCCCTTTGGCCAACTCGAACAGCTGTGCCGTGAAAATCGCGCGATGCAACATCATGTGTACCAGATGATGAGCGGCGAGATTGTCCGGGAGTCAGGGCTGATGCTGCTGCTCGGCACGATGACCGCCGAGCAACGCGTCGCCGCGTTCCTGCTGAATCTCTCCGCGCGCTTCAAGGCGCGGGGCTATTCATCTGCGGAATTCATCCTGCGGATGACACGCGACGAAATCGGCGGTTATCTCGGCATGAAGCTTGAGACGGTGAGCCGCATGCTGTCGAAATTCCAGCGGAGAGGGATGGTCGCAGCGCAGGGCAAGCAAATCCGCATCGTCGACCCGGACAGTCTCGCGCAAGTCTGAATTCGCATTCAACGGGCACCGTGCGCCTCGCTAGCGCTCCCGTTGCGCCGAGCGAATGGCCGCCAGTCGGGCGCGCACGCGCCGAATCGCGAACACCATCACGAATTCGCGCACGTGCGCCCCCTCTTCGAGATCCTTGATCTCTTCGTCGAGCCAGCGTTTCAGCGCGTCTTCCGGGATCGCCAGTTCCCGGGCCACCTCTCGCAGCGGCTCGAACCATCGCTCGTCCTGCATCGCGCTCCCTCCTGCGTGCGCGCGCCACTCCATTCAAGACTAGCCTCACCGCACGCGCGCCGCATGACTCGGCCACCCGCGCGCTTGACATGGGTCAACGGCCGCAGGCCGGTTGCTGACACGATGAAATTTGACGGCCAGCCGCAATTGCTGTTGCGCATCGGACGCGGCCCACACACGCCTCGTGCTCCCCGTCGGCCACTCGACGAGGTGATTTCACCGGCGCGTCCGCGCGCGTGCCATGCAGGGCTCTACGCCGACGGAGGAAAAACATGAATATCACACGCGAACTCGCCGCTGGCCTGATCATCGCGCTGGCCGGCGTCGCCAGAGCACAGACGGCAGTGCCCGAACCGACCGAGCTCGTCGACGCGCAGCACTGCATGTTCTGCCATACACCCGACATGCCATTCCTCGCGCCGTCATTCCACCAGATCGCGGAGCGGTATCGCGACGTTCCGCGTGCGCAGGAACAACTCGAGATCAAGCTGCGGCTCGGGGGGCGCGCGCATTGGGGCGATACGCCCATGCCGTCGGCCGCCGAGCGCGGCGGCCCGCTGTCGCGGGATGACGCGCGCCGGCTCGTACAGTGGGTTCTGAGCCAATAGCCACGGCCGCCCATGTCGGATGCAGTCAAGCGCGTTTCCGCCGGCACCCGCCGCAGCAATGCCCGGCGAGATCGCCCCACGCGTCGCGGCGCCGAATTCGACGTCATGACGCAAGAAGCGCGCGGCAAACCTCGCGCCACGGCGCCACGCACGGCCGGAATCCACGGCGATCTGCGGCCCCTGCCACGCCGGAGCCGCCGGTTTGCCGAACGCCTGGCCTGCGCTCCGGCCGACGAGGATGCCGCATTCCTGAAACGTCCCGGCATGCGTGGCATCCGGTTGCAGCTCGACTACTGGAAAGCCGAGGAGCGCCTGCAATGCGAGCGAATCGGTCACGCGGTCGTGATCTACGGCAGCACCCGTATGGTCTCACCGGCGGTGGCGAGCGCACGGTTGGCCGAAGCGAACCGTGCGCTGGCTGAGCGGCCGCATGATGCACGGCGGCGCCACGCGGTCGCCGAGGCAAGCCGGCTCGTCGAGCACAGTGCGTACTATCGCGTCGCGCGCGAATTCGGACGCCTTGTGGGGCGGGCTGCCTGCAGCGTTCGCACGGCACGGCTTGCCGTGGTCACGGGCGGCGGCCCGGGCATCATGGAAGCCGCCAACCGTGGCGCATACGAGAGCGGTGCGCCTAGCATCGGATTCAACATCGAGCTCCCGAGGAAACAAATACCCAACCGGTACATCACGCCCGATTTGTGTTTCCGCTTCCACTATTTCGCCATCCGTAAATTGCATCTGCTCGAACGCGCGAAGGCCGCGGTCTTCTTTCCCGGCGGATATGGCACCTTCGACGAACTGTTCGAGGTGCTGACGCTCCTGCAGACAGGCAAGATCCCTCCGCTTCCCGTGATACTCGTTGGCGAAGCGTACTGGCGTCGCGCGGTGGATTTCGAGTTCCTCGCGGACGAAGGGATGATCGACCGCCACGATCTCGAGCTGTTCACCTATTGCGAATCCGCTCCGGATATCTGGCGCGCGATCGGCGACTGGTACGAGCGGCAACGCATTCGCCCGCGGATGCGACGCAAGACGTCCCGGACGGGACGTCGCGTGTAGGAATCCACTGAGCGCGTCTGCACGATCCCTCCGCTGTCTTCAGGGCTATCTTCAGGGCCGCCTTCTTGATCCCGCCGTCGGCCCGCACCCGCTACGCGGCATGCCGGCGGCACATGACGTTCAGTCGACGACAAGGTTGTCGACGACCGCACGCACGCCCCGCGCCGACCAGGCCGCGCCGCGCACCGCCTTGCGTTCGGAAAACGATCCGACCTTCCCCGACAAGGTCACCGTTCCGTCGTGCACCTCGACGCTGATGTGCTTGGCCTCCCGTTCGGCGTGACGCATGATCGCGCGCTTGATGTTCCCGCCGATGTCGAGAGAGCCGACCGTTCCCAGCACGGCGATGTGATTCGTCACGCCGGTCACGCTGCGCATCTGGGAAATCGCGCGTACCGCCATGTGGCTCTGATATGCCCAGTCGACCTTGCCGGACAACGTGATCCAACCGTGCTCGACCTGTACCTTGACGGTGTCGTCGTGCAGGCCGACCGTCCAGTGAAGAACCGAGCGCACTGCAATGGCGATGTCCTCGTCGGTCCGGACGTCGTCGTTCGGCAAATGCACGGTCATGTCGATCACGACGGCCTTGACGCCAGATACGCGGTTCGCCGCACGCTCGATCGCGAGCTTCTCGGCATAGCTTGGCGGATGACCCGACAGGGTCACGATGCGATTGGCCACCTCGACGCCGATACGGGTCGAGTCGATGGACGGGTCGGATTCCAGCTTTTCCTGTACTTCCTGCTTCAGTTGCTTGTCCGTTTTCATCGCCTGCTCTCCTATGAGCCACGGCGTTCAAATCCGCCGCGTCAAAATCAGATTTGCACGAGCGCGGTCCGGATTCGCTGATTCAGGTCAATGGAGACGCCGCGGTGCGAGCCGTTGCCGGCCGGTTGCATCGACTCGTGCCGAAGCATGCGATGGATGCGCGCAATCTCACGGGCTACCCGATGGATGGTGCCCGACCGGCCGCTTGAGCGGACAAGACGTCAGGCGCGCCCAATGAAACGAACGGCGCGCGGGTCATCCCGTGCGCCGCCTCCCTCCCCTGGGCCGATGTGTCGCCGAATCGGCCAGGCATCGGTCAACTGATCGTCAGCTTTTTCTGGCCGACGGGTGCCTTCTTCGGCAGCGTCAATGACAGTATTCCGTCCTGGTAGGTCGCCGTCGCGGTCGCCTCGTCGACTTCGTCCGCGAGCGAGAACGACCGGCTGATTGCACCGCTATAGCGCTCGCGCCGGATCACGCGCTCGCCTTCCTTTTGTTCCTTGCTGCGCTCGACCTTCGCGTTGATCGACACCGTGCGGCCAGTGACCTGAACTTCAATGTCGTTCTTTGCAACGCCGGGCAGTTCCGCCTTGACCAGATAGGCACTGTCGTTTTCCGTGACGTCGATCTTCATCGACGCGAACTCGGGCTCGTCCGGCAGCGACAGGCCGCGCAGCGGCCGGAACAGCCCCTGGAACAGGTCGGAAACGGGTTCCATCGAGAACGGATCGTAACGCGTCATGTTGCTCATGTTTGCACTCCTCGAACGGTGATCGGGCCGGCGCCGTCGTCCCGACAGGGGCGGCCCGCGATGAAGCACGCGTCAGCGCGACGTTGCGTGTCGCGTGCGGGACGAACGTTGTTCTTTCAAAGTCAGCGTAACGTCGTGTGCCGCCCGCTGCTTGATACGCGTCAACCGCGCAGGCGAGATCACGCGCAGAACCGGAAGAACCCGCTGTGCAACAGGATCGGGTGTCCGCCAACCTCCTCGAGCATCCGGCGCGCGGCGCACTCGATGGCAGGACGATGGCGCGCAAACGCGTTGGCGAGGTCTTGTTCGCGAGGCGAAGCCGCGCCGAAATGATCTTCCAGCGCCTCGGCCGTGATCGCGCACTGCACGCGATCACCTTCGACGAGGGCCGGGAACGCCAGAACGAGATCCGGAGCGGAGTATTCCGGCTTTTCGGCAGGAAACGAGATCTGCATGGTGGTCACCTGGTTCGGCGGCTGTTGCACAAAGCGTAGATTCGCCGGCCTGGTGACGGTTGACCTGTGTCAATCGCGCCGCACGGCTAGGCCGCGGCAACAGCGGCGGGCGGTGCATCGTCACCGCGCATGAGCAGCACCGGGCACCGCGATTCGCGCAGGAAGCGCTCGGCCACGCTGCCGATCACCATTCTCCGGACGCCGCGCCGCCCGTGCGTGCCGACCACGGCAAGGTCGATGGCGTGGTCATCGACGTAACGCTGCAGGCGCTCCGCAATGTCCTCGCCGAGGCTGTCGGTCTCGACAAGTTCCGTCTCGCCGTTCACGGCGGCGCGTGCAATAGTTCGCTCGGCGTCATGCAATACCGCCACACCCGCACGCCGATCCGCCTCGATCAACGCGTTCGGATCGAGGCGTCCGGGGTAGGTGAACACCGCCGACTTGTCGACGACGTAGACCGCGGAAACCCGGGCATGGCAAAGCCCGGCCATTTTCAAGCCTTCTTCAAGGGCTCGCCGCGACGACGTACTACCGTCCATTGCGACCATGATCCTTGTGTACATTCGAACCTCCCCGGATGCAAAACCTTGCCCTGTCATCGCGTTTGGCTGCGTCACAATCATCGACGCTCGACGCGCGCGAACATTGACTTCCGTCAAGCGTCCTTTGGCGGATCGGCACGCCCGGTCATGCAGGCACGCGCGGCACTCGCCCTGGCGCGATCCAACGACGGCGGCACGCCCGAACAACGGGCCACGCTTGATGCAGGTCAAGCGCCGGCGCAGCAATGTTCGTTTGAATACATGGAATCGCTGCACATGCCGCCCATCCATACCGACGTCACTCGGAGTCCCCATCGTGCGAAATCTGCCACGCCTTCTCAGCCTTGTGTTCAGCATGCTCCATGTCCGCGGCATTCGGGCGACGCGTATCCGCTCATCGGGTGATCTGTCGGCAACGCATGCGCGTGTTCCTGTCCCCGTGCCATGCCGGTCTCGCGACATCTCCCGCATACGGTGACGGGCGGCAACGCGCGTCGCAACGCGCGCTCGGTCGATCGGGCGCTTCAGCGCGCGGCCACCTACGCGCACCCCGCCGGTCGGATCCGGCGGATCGAGACTCACTTGTCGATCGTGTATCTTGCGGGGCGCTACGCATACAAGATCATCAAGCCGGTGAAGCTCGGTTTCGTCGACCTCACACGGGCCGAACGGCGGCGACGTTGCGCGCAGGCGGGATGCACGCTCAACCGTCCGTTGGCAGGGCCGCTGTATCTGGGTGTACAGCCGCTCGTCGCTCATGGGCGGCTCAACGCTTTCGGCAGCGATGTGCGTTCGCGTCCCAAAGGGGGGCGATTCAACGACGCGTCGCTTGAATACGTCGTCAGGATGCGGCGTTTCGATGCAGACGCGGTGCTTTCCGCGCGCTGCAGGCGACATGACGAGGGCCTTGCAGACGCCGACGCGTTGGCGGCCGCGCTCGCACACTATCACCTGCACGCCCCCCGCCGGGCACCGCATGCCGGCTTCGGAAGCGCCGGCTGCGTGACGGCCCAATGCCTGCCGCTTCTCGATGAGCTCGACGCGACGGTGGCATCCGAGGCGGCACTGCGCACCTGGATCGCAGCGGAGCTTGAGCGCATCGCGCCCCGGCTTGACGAGCGCCGCCAGAATGGTTTCGTGCGTGCCTGCCACGGCGATCTGCATCTGGACAACATTGTCCGCTGGCGCGGCCGGCTGCTGATGTTCGATTGCATCGAGTTCGACGACACGTTGCGCTGGATCGACGTCGCCAGCGATCTCGCGTTCGCGTTGATGGACTATTCGGCGCACGGCCGCGACGACTGTGCACACCGGCTGCTGGCCGGCTGGCTTGCGCTGACGGGTGATCACGGGGCACTCGACGTGCTGCCGTTCTTCAAAACCTATCGCGCGCTTGTGCGCGCGCTTGCCGCTCGGTTGCGCGGCGATGACGCAGAGCGCACGCGCTATGTGCGCATCGCGATGGATGTCGTCGCGCATCGGCGCGACGTGCGACCCTCGCTGCTTCTATGCCATGGCGTGTCGGGTTCCGGAAAATCGGTTGCAAGTCTCGCGCTCGCCGGCAGACTTGATGCCATCCGCTTGTCGAGCGATGTGGAGCGCAAGCGCCTCGCCGGCTGCCCGGAAGCGGCTCGATTACCGGATGCGGCGTATTCGGATGCGGCCATCGACGGAATATACGATCACCTTCTCGAGCATGCGAAGACCGTGATCGAATCCGGCCATACCGCGATCGTCGATGCGACGTTCCTGCACGAGCGCAACCGGGCGGCATTCATCGCGCTTGCGAATCGCCTTCAGGTTCGGGTGATCATTCTGGCGTTTTCGGCAAGCCCCGTGATGCTCCATGCGCGCGTCGCGGCAAGAGCGGCCCAGCGGCGTGGCGCATCCGACGCCGATACAGCAGTACTCGCAGGGCAGCTCGCACAGGCCGAGCCGCTGACGGACGCGGAGCGCGCGCTCGCGATCCGGTTCGATACCGGCGTCGAGCCAGCCGCCTACGAAGGCGACGCATTCTGGTCCCCTTTACTCGCGACGCTCGCGGACGACGCGAGTTCGGGTTACGCGCGCCGTCAAGGTTGCAGGCGGGGCCATGTGGGCGGCCAAGCCCGCGACGCCGCGCTCGACGAGAGCGTCTAGACTCGCCGCTTGTCCTCGAGATGCGGTTGGCGCACCGCGACGAGGCGCAGTTCGTCCAGCAGGTTTGCCGCGGCGTGAATCAGGTCATCCAGCGTGACGATTCCGATCAGACCGCCGTCGTCCGATACGACCGGCAGCCGCCGCACGCCATGCTGGCGCATTCGCCTTGCAAGCAGCCAGACGTCGTCCGCGCCGTGCGCGACCACGGCCGGCTCCGACATCATGTCGCCGACGAACAGCGTCCGCGCCTCGGCATCCGGACTCACGACGGCGAGCACGATATCGCGATCGGTCAACACGCCGACCGGCATCCGGACGCCCTGATCCTCACGCACCACCACCAGATCGCCCGCATGCAGTCCGCGCATCTTTTCGGCTGCTTCGACGACCGGTGTCTGTGGGCCACACGTGGCGACCGCACGTGTGCAAAGTGTGGCAGCGTTCATTTTTCCCTCTCCAAACCGACGGTAGTCGTGTGCATGCGGTGATTTCCTCGGCATCGCCCGACGCGATGCGAGCGCGACCGGGGCGCCCCCCGCGCGCGATTGACCGCCTCGGCTCGCCCGGCTTACATCACTATCGGGGAACTCGGAAATTCGTCAACAGGAGGACGACTTACCGGAAAGTGCTTCCGCAATAGTTCGGTAACCAGTTCGATACCCCGCAGCACGCCCAACTGGTAATCTCCACGCCGGAAATCCGCTTCCATTACCCGGCAAATCGCTTCCCATTCACCGCTATCTACCTTGGCGTGGATACCACGATCCGCGACGATTTCGACGTCCCTGTCGGCAAGCAGCAGGTATATGAGAACCCCGTTGTTGTGCTCGGTGTCCCAGATCCTGAGCTGAGAGAAGACGTCTATGGCGCGTGCCCTGGCAGACGTTCCCTTCAGAAGCGCATTGGTGTGAAGTGCCCCTTCGACCGCAAATCTGACTTGGCCAACGTGTGCGTCGTGACTGACATGCACCGCTCGTTCAATGGCGCGAAGGGATCGGCGCGGGAACGCGGCATTGACTCGCCAGCGTGTCATGAGGAGATGTCGAAGAAGCCGTTTCAGGTCCATGTCTACCACCTGCCAGATGCACCGCCGCCGCCGAATCCACCGCCTCCTCCACGGAAAATGTCCCGGTGCGAATCGCCGCCGAGCCGCCCGCTTCCGCCTCCGATGAAGCGGCCACCAACGGCCCCCATGCCACTACCCAGCAGCGTGAAGATCAACGCCATGAGCCCGGCTGCCGCGGCTATGAAGATTGCACCGGACAAAATCCATGCGATCACGCCAATGATGCCTCCCGTGACACACGCGCCCGGCAATCTGCCAAGCACCGCACGAAGCAAGCCACCCGCCATGACGGTCAGGAGAAAGAGAACGGGTAGCAGGCGTCCCGCCCCGTCCGATTCACGTTGCCGCTTTTGGGGTTGCGGCAGGGGCTCGCCGCTCACGACCCGCATGATGCTATCGGTGCCGGCCGAGATGCCACCATAGAAATCGCCGCTTCGGAATCGCGGAACGATCACCTCGCTGATGATTCGATTGCTCGTCGCATCGGTAAGTACGCCCTCGAGACCGTACCCCACCTCGATGCGAAGTGCGTGGTCATTTTTTGCGACAATCAGCAAAACGCCATCGTCGACGTTCTTGCGTCCGAGCTTCCATTGCTCGACGACACGCATCGAAAACTGCTCGATCGTTTCCGGTTCGACCGTCGGGACGATAAGGACGGAAATCTGCGTTCCTTTCCGAGTCTCGAACGCCTTCAAGGTCTGCTCGAGAGCGGCCTTCTGTTCGCCCGTTAACGTGCCGGTCTCGTCGGTCACCCTCGCAACGAGAGGTGGCACCGGTACATCCGCCCGGACAACCGTTCCGCCGAGGGCGAAAAATATGGCAACGACTGCAAGCACCAACCGGAATATGCTCAATTCGACACCCCACCAGCGGACGCCGGTGTCGAGCCGAAATCAACACGCGGCGGCTTCGCAATCTCCGCTTCGTTACCCACGGAGAAGTTGGGCCTTTCCGGATAGCCGAACGCTCTCGCCGTGAGATTGTTCGGAAACGAGCGCACCGTGGTGTTGTACGCCTGGACGGAGCGTATGTACCTGTTCCGTGCAACGGCAATGCGATTTTCCGTTCCTTCGAGCTGGGCCTGCAGGTCCCTGAAGTTTGCGTCGGATTTCAGTTGCGGATAGTTTTCCGATACGACCAGCATTCGGGACAGTGAACTGGTCAGTTGCCCTTGCGCAGCTTCAAATCTCGCAAACGCCTGCGGGTCGGCAATGAGTTCGGGCGTCGCGCGAATCGAGCCGACCTGAGCACGCGCCCGGGTCACACTCGTCAGTACGTCTCTCTCCTGATTCGCGTACCCCTTCACCGTATCGACGAGGTTGGGAACAAGGTCCGCACGGCGTTGATACTGGTTCAGCACCTCGGACCAGTTGGCCTTGACCTGCTCGTCCTCGGCCTGGATGGCGTTGTAGCCGCACCCGGTCAGGCTCGTCAGGATGGAGGCGACCATGACGATCCAGAACATGCGCACCCCACCATGTCGTGCAGGCGGAATGGTTGATTGCGCCATCATTCATGCACCTCTCTCGCATATTGTCGGCCACACGACATTCACAAACACCCGGTAGTGCTGTTCCCAGCGTATGAATCCGCACGAACAGCGGCTTGACGTACGTCAAGCGTGCCACGCCTGACTTACGCCGCCTGTATGCCGCATCCCGCCCGGCGCCGGCGACCCGGCACGGGCGGCAATACATCGTACGAAACGCATTCGAGCCCTGTTGAGCCACGTCAACTCGTCTACATAAACGAGCGATAAATTGAAATGCGAGAACTATCGGATTCCCGATCGCTGCGCGTGGGGAAACACAGGCAACGTTGCACCGCCAGTCTGATCGCGACCACGCTTCCGAGAAGAAATTGCTTCGCCGCTGGAGCCGAACGATGGATGACAATCCGCATGCCGCGCGACCGTTCTGGAAGTCGCGGTCGGTGATCGCACTCTTGGCCTTTTCAGCCATTGCGTTGTTCCTTTTGCTTTCCGAACACCGCGCCCACTTCCTTGGTGTGCTGCCGTACCTGCTGCTACTGTCGTGTCCGCTCATGCATCGGTTCATGCACCACGGCCATGGACACCAGCATGGTGAACAGGGAACGAAAGTCCGCCATCCTGATTCGGGAGACAGTCATGAGCCGCGTCGATGACGGTTACGGGCTATGGGGCCTGGTGGTCGTCAATTCACTGGTCTTCGTCATCTTTGCGTTCAGCTTCTTCAAACCTGCAACGAAGCGGGACTGGCGAACGTTCGGTGGCTTTTCCGCCTTCATCGTGGCGCTGTTCGCCGAAATGTACGGCTTCCCGCTCACCATTTACCTGCTATCAGGGTGGTTGCAATCGCGCTTCCCGCGCACGAACCTGCTTACACATGACTCCGGGCACCTCTGGTGGACCCTCACGGGTCGGCACGGCGACCCGCATGCAGGGCTTCCTCATCTGCTCAGTTTTTTCGTCATCCTTGGCGGTTTCTTCCTGCTTTCTGCCGCGTGGCATGTCCTGTACGAAGCTCAGCGCAGCAAGGCGTTGGCGACGACCGGACCGTACGGCCGAATTCGGCACCCGCAATACGTCGGGTTGTTCATCATCATGCTGGGCTTCCTGCTGCAATGGCCCACGCTTGTGACATTGGCGATGTTCCCTGTGCTGGTCTTTATGTACGTCCGGCTCGCGATACAAGAGGAACGGGAAACGGAAGCGCGATTCGGCGCCGCGTGGCGCGACTACGCTGCGCACACGCCCAGGTTTTTCCCGATCTTCGGGGGAAGCGTCCGGCCCAAGTACATTGAATGCGGCTGACGCATTCAGCGTCGACGCCAGCCTCGAATCGCATTTTTCTCTGGACAGGGAGGCCACCATGAAGCCTTTCGCGACTGGCGTGGCGCTTTCTGCCACGGTTGTGTTCTTCTACGCTCTTTGTACGCTTGTCTGGATGGCACTTCCAGAGCCCTTCATGAACTTCATGAATGCGCTCTTTCATGGGCTCGATTTCCGGCGTCTTCAGACCGGCGAACCGCTGTCCTGGTGGTCCGTTGTCTACCCGGCGTTCGTGTTTGCAGCCTGGTTCTTTGCGGCTGGCGCATTTTTCGCCTGGTTACACAACCGGCTCCGAGGAGCGCATTGACGAAGTCCGCGCGCTCGGCCGATCAAAGGGATACCTCGCCGCGTGGAGCATGCCTGCGCCGATTGAAAAGGAGCGTCAAGATGAGCCGTCAACGTGGCGAAGGCAGGTCGTATCACCCGCGAATGCCCGACCGTTCGTCGCCGGGCGCGCATCTTGCGCACGGCGCGAAAGAACCGCTGCGCGACCCCGTCTGCGGGATGAACGTGACCGAGGC
Organism: Burkholderia stagnalis; assembly: GCF_039848545.1. Taxonomy (NCBI): domain Bacteria; kingdom Pseudomonadati; phylum Pseudomonadota; class Betaproteobacteria; order Burkholderiales; family Burkholderiaceae; genus Burkholderia; species Burkholderia stagnalis. The sequence goes on along the minus strand of NZ_CP156686.1, from coordinate 1,096,519 downwards.
ATCACGCTTTCACGGCGAGCACGACGGTATGCACTACTACTTCTGCAGCGACGCCTGCCTGACGAAGTTTCGAGTGGCCCCGGGAAAGTACGTCGTCACCCCGCCCGCAGATGCGGCGATGACAGTGCCGCAGGGCACGATCTACACGTGCCCGATGCATCCGGAGATCCGCCAGGACCATCCTGGACAGTGCCCCAGGTGCGGCATGACGCTGGAGCCGGTTCTGCCCGACATCGACGCTCGCGAGAACCCGGAACTGGTCGATTTTCGGCGTCGCTTCTGGTGGACACTCCCGCTGACCGGCACCGTCTTCGTGCTGGCGATGGTTGGCCATCGGCTCGGATCGGTGTCCGCGTCGACCGGGAACTGGGTCGAGCTTCTCCTCGCCACGCCGGTCGTTCTATGGGCCGGCTTCCCGTTCTTCGAACGGTGCGTGCGTTCGTTCCTCGACCGCAGTCCGAACATGTGGACCCTCATTGGTCTCGGCACGGGTGCTGCCTACATCTACAGCGTCGTCGCCACCGTCTTTCCGCGCGTGTTTCCCGCGACATATCGCGCCCACGGCCAAGTCGGCGTCTATTTCGAAGCCGCGGCGGTCATCATTTCGCTCACGCTGCTCGGGCAGCTTCTCGAGTTGAGGGCACGCTCGCAAACGTCTGCCGCCATCAAGGCGCTTCTCGGGCTCGCGCCCAAGACCGCCCGACGCATCAACCAGGACGGTTCCGAGGACGATGCACCGTTATCCGACGTGCGTGTGGGAGACATGCTTCGAGTGCGGCCAGGCGAGAAAGTCCCCGTTGATGGCGTCGTCACTGCGGGTTCGAGTTCGCTTGACGAATCCATGATTACCGGGGAATCCGTCCCCGTGACGAAGCGTGTTGGCGATCATGTCATTGGTGCGACCATGAACGCGTCGGGCACGCTGGTCATCCGGTCGGAAAAGGTCGGCTCCCAGACCGTGCTGTCGCAGATCGTGCAAATGGTCGCGCAGGCGCAGCGGTCCCGGGCCCCCATGCAGCGGATGGCCGACAAGGTGGCTGGCGTCTTCGTCGTGGCGGTCGTCGGCATTGCGCTGCTGACGTTCCTGGTATGGGGCCTGCTTGGGCCCGATCCAGGCTGGATATTTGGCCTCATCAATGCAGTCGCGGTCCTCATCATCGCGTGCCCCTGCGCGCTTGGACTCGCCACGCCGATGTCGATCATGGTCGCCAGCGGCAAGGGCGCCTCGAACGGCGTGCTCTTCCGCGACGCGGCGGCCATCGAGAATCTGCGCAAGGTCGACGTACTGATCGTCGACAAGACGGGAACGCTGACCGAGGGGCGCCCGGCGTTCGAACGGGCCGCAGGCATCGACGGCTACACGGCCGATGAGGTACTTCGGCTGGCGGCCAGTCTTGACCAGGGAAGCGAGCATCCCCTGGCTGCCGCGATCGTCGCGGCAGCCCGTGACAAAAACATGGCCCTGGACCCCGCCGAGGGCTTCGAATCCGCGACAGGCATAGGCGTGCGGGCACGCGTTGCCGGCCGAACACTGGCATTGGGCAACACGGCGCTGATGCACGCCGATTCCGTATCCGTCGAGTCGCTCGCCAACGAAGCGGACAGCATGCGAGCACAAGGGGCTAGCGTCATGTATCTGGCGGTGAACGGACGCCTGGCCGGGCTCCTGGCCGTCGCCGACCCGATCAAGGCGACGACGCCGGAAGCACTCGCGACGTTGAAGGAAAGCGGCATGCGTGTCGTGATGGCGACCGGCGACGGCGTGGTGACGGCCAGGGCCGTTGCCGAGAAGCTCGGCCTCGACGAATTTCATGGTGAAGTCAAGCCGGCGGGCAAGCTCGATTTGGTGACGATGTTTCAACAGGCGGGACATGTCGTGGCCATGGCTGGAGACGGCATCAACGACGCGCCGGCGCTCGCGAAGGCCGACGTCGGCGTCGCCATGGGAACAGGCACGGACGTGGCGATGAACAGCGCGCAAGTTACGCTCGTGAAGGGCGACTTGCGCGGTATCGCGCGAGCTCGGGAGTTGTCCGAGGCAACGGTCGCCAACATGAAGCAGAACCTCGGCTTCGCGTTCGCATACAACGCGCTTGGCGTTCCTTTGGCTGCCGGGTTGCTTTATCCGTTCACCGGTTTGCTGCTGTCGCCGATGGTTGCGGCGCTGGCGATGAGCCTGAGTTCTGCATCCGTCATCTCGAACGCACTGCGGCTGCGAGACGTCAGGATTTAGGACCGTCTGCCCGTTCCTGCGTCAGACCGCGCACTCGTCCCTGCCGAATACGCGACACCGCGCCGCAATCGATGGGTCGCGCCCGGAACAATGTCCCGCGCCGTTTTGCAGGTCAGGCGCGCGGCCGCCAGCCAGTCGAGATGCCGCACCTGTTCGAAGCGTCGCGGAGCGGGAAAGAATTGATCCCGGCCAGTCACGCGCCAGCGCGCTTCGCGCGCGCTGGACAACGATACGACGCCAGCCGCCGGCGTCCGGGTGGCGCGGCGATGTGCATCGTTCAGTTGATGCGTATCAACAGAAGGCCATCGCGGATGCCTACGCTGAAAAGGTGGAAGACATCGCCCCGATGCACACACGTTCACCGATCGGAGGCCATCATGCATGCCGGACATCATTTCCTTCATGAACTTCGGCACGCGACGATGCCGACTTACTTTGTCTCCTATGTGTTCCCGCTGCTGCTCGTCGTCTACGAAACCTACAGGGTCGCGTATTGGGTCGGCAGGCATGGCTGGAACTTTGCCCAGTTGTCCCAGGCGGGCTATGAATTCACGCTGATGTTGATCGTGTTCGCGCTGCAGGTGATGCTCGACGGGGTGCTATTCATGGCCGCGTGGGTCAGCCGCCATCCTGACGTCGAGCATCGACACGCGAACATGATGTTCGGGATCGTGTGTTCGGCACTTGTCATTGCGTTCGATGTCGCGCTTCGGGCGGCATTCTGAACCGTCGCAAGCGCTGCTTGCGCGTCCAGGAACCCTGGCGTCGAGAGGCATGAATGGCCGATTCGGCGACGCTGCGCGCACATGGAGGCGGAGACAATGCAGGATGCATTCGGCTTTGCAGATGAATTCGGGCCGACGAGAACGATCCACGTCCACGATTCGTCCATTGGCCTCAGGGCGATACTGGTCATCGACAACGTCGCCGCCGGCCCTGCTATCGGAGGCTTGCGCATTGCTCCGGACGTCAGTGCCGAGGAGTGCTTTCGCCTCGCGCGCGCCATGACGTTCAAGAACGCCGCGGCGGGGCTCGCCCACGGCGGCGGGAAGGTCGTGCTCTACGGCGATCCCAAGATGCCTCGCGAGGACAAGGAGCACCTGATCCGTGCACTTGCCTGCGCGCTCGGCGACATCCGCGACTACATCTTCGGCCCCGACATGGGGACCGACGAAACCTGCATGGCCTGGGTCAAGGACGAAATCGGACGGTCAGTCGGCCTGCCGCGCGAGCTTGGCGGCATTCCGCTGGATCAGATCGGCGCGACTGGCTGGGGCGTCGCTCATGCAGCGGAGGTCGCCGCTCCATACTGCAATTTCGAACTCGCCGGTGCGCGTGTCGTGATTCAGGGCTATGGCGCCGTGGGCCGCCACGCGGCGCACTTCCTCGCCCTGAAGGGCGCAATCGTCGTCGGCGTGGCCGATTCGGCCGGCACGCTGGCCGATGCCACCGGTATCGACCTCGGGTTGCTCGACCGCCTCAAGGCAGAGGGCAAGTCCGTGCTCGACTATCCGCGCGGCGAAAAATTCGGGCGCGAAGCAGCCGTCGATGTCGAATGCGAAATCTGGATCCCCGCTGCCCGGCCGGACGTCGTGCATGAGGGCAATGTCGCCCGACTCGCAACCCGCCTCGTGGTCCAGGGGGCGAACATTCCTTTCACGCGCGGTGCCGAAGCCTGCCTCCACCAAAAGGGCGTGTTGTGCATCCCCGACTTCATCGCGAATGCCGGGGGCGTGATCTGCGCGGCCGTCGAGTATGCCGGCGGCAGCCAGGCAGCCGCGCTCGACAGGATCGCGGCAACGGTACGCGAAAACACCGCCGAGGTGATCGAGGCCGCCACGAGGCGCGGACAGTCGCCGCGCGACGCCGCGCTCGACCTCGCGACGGCCCGGGTCAGGAAGGCCATGTCGTTTCGCCGCTGGGGCGCCTTTTGATGCAAGCACGGCACGCAATGAACAGGAGACACCGATGAACGCTACGCTTGCGTCCGATGAACAACGGGAAGAGCGACCGGCCGCGGCTCGGCTGCCGCGGCTCGTCCAGATACTTCGCGCATTGGCTGGCGCCGGCTGGGCGCATTGCGTGGAGAGGCTGCACGTTGGACAAGACGTGATCGACGCAGCCACGAAGGAATTACAGCCGGGCGATCGCGACGCCGTCCGCTTTCGGAATATGCTCGAACAGCTCGGGCCTGCGTTCGTGAAGTTCGGTCAGTTGCTGAGCCTGCGGCGCGATCTCCTTCCCGAAACGTGGATCGATGAGTTGCAGCGGCTTCAGGACCAGGTCGCCGTGTTCCCCGGCGCTCGGGCAATCTCGATCATCGAGCGCGAACTGGGCCGCCCGATCGGCCAGTTGTACGCCGAGTTCGACGAAGCGCCGCTCGCCGCCGCGTCGATAGGACAGGTTCATGGGGCACGACTCGACGATGGCGCGAACGTGGTCGTCAAGGTGCAGCGCCCCGGGATTGAACCGGTCATCCACGCCGACGTCAGCATCATGCGCTTTCTCGCACGTCAACTGGAATGCTACGTGCCCGAGAGCCGTCGGTTCGGCCCGACCGATCTTGTCGAGGAATTCGCCCGGCTCATTGCGGACGAACTCGATTATCAGACGGAAGGCCGAAACGGCGATCGATTGAGAGCCGACTTCATCGATGATCCTGACATCTTCGTACCGCGGATCTGTTGGGAGCTGACCAGTCGACGCGTGCTCACGATGGAGCGAAGCATGGGGCACAAGCTCGTGCAACTGCCGCTTCGGGACACGCGGGAGCGGCAGCGACTTGCCGGGGTGCTGATGGAGTCATTCCTCAAGCAAGTTTTCGAACATGGCTTTTTTCACGGAGATCCGCATCCGGGCAATGTGTTCGTGTCGGCAGACGGGCGATTGTGCTTCCACGATTTCGGCATCATGGGCGAACTGTCGGCACGCGATCAAGGTGCGCTCGCCGAGCTGATTCTGGCGGTAGGCTCGGGTGATATCTCGTTGATGATCGATGCCTATTTCGAGATGGGCATCGCCGCGGCCGGGGTGGATCGAGAGGCCCTCAAGCGCGACGCGTCGGACGCGCTCGACGCGTACTACAAGGCAGCCGGCAAGGGCTACTCGTTCAGCGAGATCGTGCGTCAATTCCTGCAACTCAGCCGACGGCACGCGATCAGGGTGCCGCGCCAGTTCCTGCTGGTGGGCAAAGCCTTCATGCTGGTCGAGGCGCAAGCCGTGGCGCTCGATTCCAGCTTCAATGCGCTGCGTATCCTGCGCGACTACCTTCCGCGCTTGCTGGGGCGCCATGCGCTCGCGGCATTGACGCATGCCCCAGAATCGCCCGGCCTTTTCCGGATGATTCGCTCGCTGCATCGCGCCGCCGTCAATTTTCCCGACATCCTGAATCGCGCGGTCGATGTGCTGGGAAGCGGGAAAGCGACGCTGCGCGTCGAGCACGACCAGCTCCAGACGCTCGAGGCCCATCTCGACCGCGCGAGCAATCGCCTCAGCCTGAGCCTGATCATCGCGTCTGTCGTCGTCGGTTCGTCGATTGTCACGACATTCCACACCGGGCCCCACTATGCCGGCATCTCGCTATTGGGGCTGAGCGGTTTTGTGGTCGCCGCCGTGATGGGAATGGCGTGGGCCATTGCCATTTTTCGGTCGGGAAGGTTCTGAGCGAACTACGTCACGCGCGATGAGGTTCCCTCGTCCACTGCGGCCCCGCCGCCCGCAACGCCGCCGGGGAGCTTGTTCAGCCGGACTGCCACCACCTTGTATTCGGGTGTATCGACCAAGCGGTCGCGCACGGGCGAAGTCAATCGGTTGATAAACAGATCGGGTCGATGGAAGGTCGCGAACAATTGCCCTTCACGTACGGCAGGGCTGATGTGGACAGGCAGTGTCGACGTTCCGTAGCGGCTCGACACACATACCCTTTCGCCTTCGACCACGCCATGGCGCATCGCATCCTCGGCTGCCATGTCCAGTGTGTCGGACGGCCGCAAGGTGGCATTGCTGGTCCGGTAGCTCATCGTGCCCGCGTTGAAGTGGTGCAGCGTGCGGCCGGTCGTCAGCAGCAGAGGATAGTCGTCGTCGGTTTTCTCGATCGTCGGAACGTAGTCGATCATGGCCAGCGTCGCGGTCTTGCCGCCAACGAAATGCGCCTGATGCAGCACCGGAGTACCCGGGTGGTGTTCATCCGGACATGGCCAATGCAGGTCTTCGCGTTCCAGCCGCGAATACCCGAGCCCCATTGCATCGGGCCACAGCGCACGCACCTCGTCCCAGATTGCCTGCGGTCCGGTGAACTCGAAGCCGTGCGGCTTACCCAAGCGAGCAGCCAGCGCCTGGATGATCCACCAGTCCGGACGGGCCTCACCCGGTGGGGCTACGGCGGCGCGAATGCGCTGCACGCGCCGGTCGGAATTCATGAAGGTGCCGTCCTTCTCGAAGAATGAGGCGGCCGGAAGAAAGACCGTGCCGAATGCCTCGGCCGTTTGATTAAGGAACAGGTCCTGTACGACCACCAGATCGAGCGCACCCAATGCCGCGGCGGTGTCGTTTGCCTTCGGCAGCGAAAGATAAATGTCGTAGCCCATCACGCAAAGGGCCTTGAGCCGGCCGGCCCGGGCCGCGTCGATCATTTCGAGCAGGTTGAGACCATGGCGCGACGGCAGCGTGACACCCCACATCCGTTCGAAGCGCTCGCCGGCCCTGTCGATTGCCTGTGCCCCCGTCAAAGACGCCGGGTCGCAACCCATCTGCGCCGCCCCCTGCACGTTGTTCTGACCACGTAACGGATTGATGCCTGAGCCCGGCCGGCCCAGGTTGCCGGTCAGCAGCGCCAGATTGATCAGCGCCATCACGCCCTCGCTTCCCTGGAGATGCTCGGTCAAGCCGAGGCCATGAAAGCACATCGATGGCCTGCCGCCGGCATAGAGCCGCGCGGCCGCGCGGATTGCCGCGGCGGATACGCCACAAGCCTCCGCCACGGTTTCGGCGGAATATCGGGCGACATGCGCGGTAAAGGCATCCAGGCCGGCTACGCGCTCGGCCAGGAACGCGTGATCGACGAGCCCTTCCTCGATCAGCGTGGCGGCGAGCGCGTTCAACAGGGGCACGTTGTGACCAGGGCGCACCGCGAGGTGCACGTCGGCCAGCGCCGCCAGCTCGGTACGACGCGGATCGATGACCACGAGGGGCGCGCCCTCGAGCACCGCTTGCTTGATGCGGGCGCCCACCACCGGATGGTTCTCGGTCGGGTTTGCTCCGCAAATCAGAAAGGCCTTTGCCAGCTCGATGTCGTCGAAGCTGTTCGTGGCCGCGCCGACGCCAAGCATGGTCTTGAGTGCCTTGGCACTGGGCGTGTGGCACACCCGTGCGCAGCAATCGACGTTGTGGGTGCCAAGCACCACGCGGGCGAACTTCTGCGCGAGGTAATTTTCCTCGTTGGTCGCCCGTGCCGAGCCGAGCACGCCGACCGCATCCGGTCCGTCACGCGCGACAATCTCCCGTAGCCGCGCGGCGGTGAAGTCGAGCGCCTCGTCCCAGGTCGTCGGATGCCATGTGCCGTCACGGCGGATCATCGGCCGCGTGATGCGGTCCGCCGCATGGTTGAACTCGAACGCATAGCGCCCCTTCACGCAAAGGTGGCCGCGGTTGACCGGGCTGTCGGCTGGCCGCACCGCCACCACGCGTCCATTTGCAGTCCCGACGTTCATCTGGCAGCCCACGGCGCAATACACGCAGGTGCTACGCGTCCACGCGGTCGGCTCGACACGGACTCGTTTGTCGAACAAGGCGCCGCTTGGGCAACTGTCCACGCAGGCCCCACAACTCACGCAGCCTCCGGCAAGGAGCGTCGGCCCTTTTCCCGTCGCGATGCGCGTGGCCTCGCCGCGTCCCCACGCCTCCCAAACGAATTGACCTTGAATTTCCTCGCAGATGCGGATACACCGCTCGCAATAGATGCAGCGCTCCATCGCCACGCCGAGATAAGGGTGAGTGTCGTCCTGAAACAGTCCATCTTCCCGCCTCTCCCCCGGCTGAACGCCATATTCCGCGAGCAGGCGATGGAACGGATGCCGCGGCTCGGCGGCGCATGCGGCTATCGGGTAATGCGCGACGAGCAGCTCGAGATTCGTACGGCGCAGCGCATCGAGGGATTTGCTGCGGGTGCGCACAATCAAGCCATCCTCAACCGTGAACGAGCAGCTTGCAACGGGGAGAGCCTGGCCCTCCAGTTCCACCACGCACAATCGGCAGGTTCCGAATGGCCTCAGGTGCTTGTCGTGGCACAAATGCGGAACCGTCGCACCCGCTTCTGCCAGGGCGTCGATGAGCAGCGTGCCGTCCGTCACTTCGTGCCGGACGCCGTCGATGGTCAGCCAAGCCATGGTTTCAGCTCCGCCCGGTAGTGCCGCTTCACCGACTCGGCGAACTCCGCCAACCCACGCCCATGGCCGCACAAGCTTGTCGCTGCAAGTGCGTCGATGATTTTCTGATAACGCGCACCGTCGATCGATGCGCCTGCCGGAACGGCATCGACCATAGCCGCCAGCGCGGGCGTGCCGAAGTGACAGGGCGTGCACGCGCCACAGGACTCGCGCGCGCCAAACCGGAACACCTCTGCGATGATGTTCATGATCGACGTGTCGTCGGAAAACGCGATGACACCGCCATGCCCGACCGCGCAATCGATCGCCCGCATTTCTTCGTAACCGAGCCGAGTGGCCAGCAGCTCCGGCGGCACGATGCCTGCGAGCGGTCCTCCGACCATGAGACCTTTGAGGTTGCCACGGCGCAAACCTTGACCCAGGTGATCAACGATATCCGCCAACGAGATGCCGAACTCGACTTCGTAAAGCCCCGGACGGCGAAACAGGGAATTGAGCGAGAGCAGCTTGGTGCCACGGCTGCGGGAGAATCCGAGTTCGGCATAGGCTGCTGCGCCCTCCGTCACGATCCACGGCACCGAGCACAGGGTTTCCACGTTGTGCACCAGCGTAGGTGCGCCGAAGAGCCCGTGCCGAGTGATCTGCGGGGGCCGTTGACGCGCTTCGGGACGGCGGCCCTCCAGTGCGTTCAGCAGCGAGGTCTCTTCCCCACAGAGATAGGCGCCTTGCCCCACAATCAGTTGAAGGTCAAATCCTGACCCTAGCCACCCTGCCGCACGCGCTTGCTGCAGGGCTTGCGAGACGATTTGCGCAGCCAACGGGTACTCCTTGCGCACATAGATGAAACCTCGGCGCGCGCCCACGGCGCAGGCAGCGATCGCGGCGCCTTCAATTACCCGAAATGGATCGTCTTCGAGCAGGAAACGATCGGAAAATGCGCCAGGATCGCCTTCGTCAGCGTTGACAACCAGATATTTAGTGTCGGCCGGCTCATCGGCAACTGCCTGCCATTTGATCGCGGCCGGAAAGCCGGCTCCGCCGCGCCCTCGCAATCCGGACTCGTGCAGCATTTGTATCAACGCGCCCGGCGCCGTGGTTTGCGCCCTGGCCAAGGCCAGACCGCCGCCGTGTTCACGATACACGGTCATGTCCCGGACGCCGCCGATGAGCACGTTGCTCAGCAGCACGGTGCGACGGCCGTGACTCCTGGTGTTTGGTCGAATGTCATGTGCGCTGTCGCTGGGGCCGTCGTAGCATTTTCCCAGGCAGGAAACGGTCGGCTGTTGATCGATGGCGCGCTGCCAGACCGCTGGTCGGTCGGCGCGTGCGGCGAAGCAAGCCAAGCCGGCGCACGCGCAATCGGTGATCGCGCTCTGGTCAAGGTGATAGAACGAATGTGCGGCGGCATGGCGTCGCAACTGCTTCACCTGAGTTCTCATGAGAAAGCCCCGCGGTACCCGGCTCGCGTTACGTCGATCGACGTGTTGCCCACCCTACCTCCGCGAAATGGCGGTGCGTTGCGTTAGATCAAGATTGCTCCCTGATGCCTGGCACGGACCGAAAGGACAGCCAACCAGCCGTCAGGCGTCCATCTGTGTATTGTGCTTGCCCAGGCGAAGCCCGTTGCGCCTGTCACGAAGGCGCGTAGCACGCTGTCTGCCGATCGAGGCCGCAAGGCAACTCGGGGCCAGGCAAATGCACCACCGGAGCTTTGAAAGCGAACACTCGACTATGAGAAGCGCCCCTTTCATCCCGGTCAATTCGTCAGCATTCACTCTCAGGATGAAGCAACCGAACGTGTTGCCGGGTCGAAACATTGCGTCGATGCGGGCGATGCAAACCTGCAAACCAAGCGCAGTGCGCACGAGACCGGGCCGCCTCGGGGAAATCCCGAGCAAGTTTCGACGACCCGATGCCGCGCTCGATGCGGCACGATCATGGGCCGCATGAGCGGCCGCGCGGCTTCCATTCTTGATTTCAAATCAAAACAATTTGGCTCATAGCCGAGTTTTTCCGCAAAAGTAACGACGGCACACTGCGATCCATCCCTACTGGAACCAGGATCGCCTCATGCCCCTCGCCCTGCTCGCGCTGACCATCAGCGCATTCGCCATCGGCACGACCGAATTCGTGATCGTCGGGCTGATCCCGACGATCGGCGCCGACCTCGGCGTCAGCCTGCCGTCGGCCGGCCTGCTCGTCAGCCTCTACGCACTGAGCGTCGCCATCGGCGCGCCGCTGCTCACCGCGCTCACCGGCCGCGTGCCGCGCAAGACGCTGCTCGCCGCGCTGATGGCGCTGTTCACCGTCGGCAACCTCGTGGCCTGGCAGGCGCCGGGCTACGAATCGCTGATCGTCGCGCGCGTGCTCACCGGCCTCGCGCACGGCGTGTTCTTCTCGGTCGGCTCGATCATCGCGACCACGCTCGTGCCGAAGGAAAAGGCCGCCAGCGCGATCGCGACGATGTTCAGCGGGATGACCGTCGCGTTCGTCGCCGGCATTCCGCTCGGCACCTTCATCGGCCAGCACTTCGGCTGGCGCGCGACCTTCCTGATCGTCGCGCTGTTCGGCCTCGTCGCGTTCGTCGGCGCGGTGGCGTTCGTGCCGCGCGGGCTGCCGCAGACGCCGCCCGCGCCGCTCGCCCGCCAGTTCCGCGTGCTCGCCCAGCCGCGCCTGCTGCTCGTCTATGCGATGACGGCGGTCGGCTACGGCGGCTCGCTGATCGCGTTCACGTACATGGCGCCGCTGCTCGAACAGATCGCCGGCTTCACGCCGTCGCAGGTCAGCCTCGTGCTCGTCGGCTACGGCGTGTCGGTCGCGTTCGGCAACGTGTGGGGCGGCAAGCTCGCCGACAGCGTCGGCCCCGTCAAGGCGCTCAAGCGGATCTTCCTGCTGCTCGCGATCGTGCTGCTCGCGCTGACCTTCACGGTGCACGTCAAGTGGCTCGCGGTGCTGACGATGCTCGCGTGGGGCGCGGTTGCGTTCGGCAACGTGCCGGGCCTGCAGGTGTACGTCGTCAAGCAGGCGCGCCACTTCGCGCCGGACGCCGCCGACGTCGCGTCGGGCTTCAACATCGCCGCCTTCAACCTCGGCGTCGCAGGCGGCTCGTCGCTCGGCGGGCTGATCGTCGCGAACGTCGGTCTCGGCCATACGCCGTGGATCGCCGCCGCCGTCACGCTCGGCGCGTTCGCGCTCACCGCGCTGAGCGGCCGTCTCGACCAAAGCCAGGGCCTGCCGGAACGCACGGCCGAACCCGTCGAACTCGCCCACTGAATCGCCACCCGGAGCCCCCCATCATGAACACGCCCGCCCACCTCCCGCCGTTCGCCGGCAAGACCTTCGAAGTCCGTTACGACGGCCTCACCGCACTCAACGCGTATGACGGGAGCAGCCTCCGCATGCGCTACGAGATCACCGAAGGCCCGTACGCCGGCGCGAAGGGCGAAGTCGCGTACGCGTGGCAGCACGTCGCCGGCAAGACCTACGCGATCTCGTGGCAGGAAGCCGACCGCGCGACGGTCGTGCACATCGACGATTTCGCCGCCGGCACGTCGCGCTCGTTCTTCACCGCGTCGTCGCTCGATTTCCATCGGCTCGAAGGCAGCCTGCGCGCAGTCTGAACGGAGCCCGCCCATGCCCACTTCACTCGACAAGCTCGCCGACGGCGGCTTCAGCATCGGCATCGAACTGCCGCTCGACAACGACTGGTCGCCGGCCGGCGGCACGAAGCGCCACCGCGACGGCCGCCGCCCCGGCGTGCCCGATCTGGAAAACCATGCGGCGCTCGCACGACTGGCCGACACGCTCGGCTTCCGCGCGCTCTGGGTGCGCGACGTGCCGGTGTACGACCCGTCGTTCGGCGACGCCGCGCAGGTGTTCGAAACGTTCTCGTATCTCGGCTACCTCGCCGGCATCACGCGCGACATCCTGCTCGGCACGGCCGCCGTCGTGCTGCCGCTGCGCGAACCGCTGCTGACGCTGAAATCGGCCGCGACGATCCAGGAGCTGAGCGGCGGCCGCCTGCTGCTCGGCGTCGCGAGCGGCGACCGGCCGGTCGAATATCCGCTGTTCGGCCGCGATTTCGCCGCGCGCGGCGCGAATTTCCGCAGCCAGGTCGCGCTGCTGCGCGACGGTGCGCGCGGACACCTGCCGCCCGGCCTGGACGTGCTGCCCGCCGCCCGTTCGCCGGTGCCGCTGCTCGTCGCGGGCCTCGCGCAGCAGACGCCCGCATGGATCGGCGAGCATATGGACGGCTGCCTCGCGTATCCGGGCACGCCGGCCGACCACGCGCAGCGCGCCGCGAACTGGCGCGCCGTGGCAGGCGACAAGCCGTACGTGAGCTTCATCCACCTCGACCTCGCGGCAGACCCGCACGAACCGCTGCAGCGGCACCATTTCGGCGCCCGCGCGGGACGCATCGCACTGGCGGAAGAACTCGCGGCGATGCGCGACGCGGGCGTGCAGCACATCGGCCTGCATTTCCGCCGCAATCGCCGGCCGCTCGACGAGACCTTCGCCGAGATCGCGAGCGAAGTTCTCCCGCATTTCCATCACAAACAGGAACTGGCCGAGCAGACGCCGTGAACCGGGCCCCAACCGCGTGGCGGCGGGCGACGCGATCCTTGATTTGAATTCAATTGTCATTGACGCTTACTGACGTTTATCGCAAAGGTCGCCGACGGCACAATCCTTCCATCGACCTTTGCTTCTACCCCTCAAGGAGAACACCATGAGCAAGATTCCGGCATTCGGCCTCGGCACGTTCCGCCTGCAAGGCCAGGTCGTCATCGATTCGGTTCGCAACGGCCTCGACCTCGGCTACCGCGCAATCGACACCGCGCAGATCTACGGCAACGAAGCGGAAGTCGGCGAGGCGATCGCCGCCTCCGGCGTGGCGCGCGACGAACTGTTCCTGACGACGAAGATCTGGGTCGACAACTACGCGCCCGCGAAGCTCGTGCCGAGCCTCGAGGAAAGCCTGACCAAGCTGCGCACCGACCACGTCGACCTGACGCTGATCCACTGGCCCGCGCCCGGCAACGGCGTGGCGCTCGAAACGTTCATGACCGCGCTTGCCGATGCCAAGGCGAAAGGCCTGACGCGCCGGATCGGCGTGTCGAACTTCAACATCGAGCTGACGAAGCAGGCCATCGCGGCGGTCGGCAAGGACGCGATCGCGACCAACCAGATCGAGCTGAGCCCCTATCTGCAGAATCGCAAGCTGGTCGAGTTCCTGCAGCGCGAAGGCATTCAGGTGACCTCGTACATGACGCTCGCGTACGGCAAGGTGCTCGGCGACCCGGTCATCGGCGCGATCGCGCAACGCCACGACGCAACGCCGGCGCAGGTTGCGCTCGCATGGGCATTGAAACTCGGCTACGCGGTGATTCCGTCGTCGACCAAGCGCGCGAACCTCGCGAGCAACCTGCTTGCGCAGACGCTGCAACTGACCGACGACGACATGGCGCAGATCGACGCGCTCGACCGCAACGGCCGCGAAGTCGACCCGGCCGGCCTCGCGCCGCAGTGGGACTGAAGCGGCCCGCACACCCAAGATTTCCGCTGCGGCCAGCCGGCCGCGGCTTCCACAGGACACCCACCATGACCCAGGATCCGCTGTTCCAACCGCTGCGGCTCGGCGCGCTGACGCTGCCGAACCGCATCGTGATGCCGCCGATGACGCGCTCGCGCGCGAGCCAGCCCGGCGACGAAGCCAATGAACTGATGGCCGCGTATTACGCGCAGCGCGCGAGCGCCGGCCTGATCGTCAGCGAAGGCACCTATATCGCGCCGCTCGGCAAGGGTTACGCATGGACGCCCGGCATTCACACACCGGCCCAGGTCGCCGGCTGGCGCAAGGTGACCGACGCCGTGCACGCGGCCGGCGGCCGCATCTTCGCGCAGCTCTGGCACGTCGGCCGGCTGAGCCATACGAGCCTGCTGGGCGGCCAGTCGCCCGTGTCGTCGTCGCCGATCCAGGCCGACGGCGTGAACGTGTTCATCGCCGGCGACGACGGCAGCACGCCCGGCTTCGTGCAGGCGTCCGCGCCGCGTGCGCTGAGCATCGACGAGATCCAGGAGATCGTCGGCCAGTACCGCGCCGCCGCCCGCCACGCGATCGAGGCCGGGTTCGACGGCGTCGAACTGCACGGTGCGAACGGCTACCTCGTGAATCAGTTCATCGATTCGAACGCCAACACGCGCACGGACGCGTATGGCGGCTCGCTCGACAACCGGCTGCGCTTCCTGCGCGAAGTCACGCAGGCGCTGATCGAGGGCGCGGGCGATGCATCCCGCGTCGGCGTCCGCCTCGCGCCGCTGACCACGCTGAACGGCTGCGTCGACGCCGACCCGGAAACGACCTACCTCGCTGCCGCGAAGCTGCTCGGCGAACTCGGCGTCGGCTACCTGCACATCGCCGAAGCCGACTGGGACGACGCGCCGCTGATGCCGGTCGCGTTCAAGCACAAGCTGCGCGCCGCGTTTCCCGGCGTGCTGATCTACGCGGGCAAGTACACCGCGGAACGCGCGCGCGAAGCCATTGCCGCGGGCTGGGCCGACCTGGTGGCATTCGGCCGCCCGTTCGTCGCGAATCCCGACCTGCCCGCGCGCCTGCGCGCCGGCGTGCCACTGGCTCAGCACGACCGCGACACGCTGTTCGGCGGCGGCGCGCAAGGGCTGACCGACTATCCGAGCGCCACGCCGGTCGCGGCCTGACGCAGCTGTCTCCCGTATTCGCATGGAAATACATTCGATGAAGAAGCGCACCCTCGCCGCGCTCGCGTTCGCGCTCGCCGCGAGCCTGCCGATCACGGCCGCGGCCGCCGCGCCGGCGGCGGACTGGTATCCGTCCGCCTACGGCCCGCATGATGAAATCGGCGCAGCCAACCTGTTGACGCCCGACGTCGTCAGGCAGGCGGTCGGCCTCGTCAAGGCCGGCAAGACCTATCCGCTGGCGGTGCCGGTGGACAAGAACCTGCCGGCGTTCCGGCATCGCAGCTTCCGGCTCTACAACGTGCAGGTCGGCCAGCAGGCCGGCAAGAGCCTCGGCCCGAACAAGTTCACGTTCAACGACGAACTGGTCAACGCGTGGACGGGCGTCGGCACGCAGCTCAACGGGATCGGCCACATCGGCATCGACAACGTCTATTACAACGGCAACCGCGCGGCCGATTTCGTGACCGTCGACGGGGTGACGAAGCTGGGCGTCGAGAAGGTGCCGCCGATCGTCACGCGCGGCGTCGTGCTCGATATGACCGCGTACTTCGGCAAGCCGATCGTACCGGGCGGCACCGAGTTCACCGTCGCGGACATCCAGGCCGTCCTGAAGAAGCAAGGCCTGACGCTGCGCAAGGGAGACGTGGTGCTGTTCAACACCGGCTGGCTGGAACTGATCGGCAAGGACAACCGGCAGTTCCTCGAAGTCGAACCCGGCATCGGCATGGAAGCCGCGACATGGCTGGCCGACCAGGGGATCGTCGCGTTCGGCGGGGATACCTGGGCCTCCGAGGTCTACCCGAACCCGCACTCGCGGGATGAATTCCCGATCAACCAGTACATGCTCGCGAAGCGCGGCATCTACAACCTCGAACTGATCGACAGCCGCGCGCTGGTGCGTGACCAGGCCTGGGAATTCCTGTTCGTGCTGGGCCAGCCGCTGTACGTCGGCTCCACGCAGGTCAACATCAATCCTGTCGCCATTCGCTGACGCCGGCACCGAACCGGATACCGTGCGCGCTTGACGGCGCTATCATGCCGTCAAGCGCGCCGCACACGAATGGCGGCACGGCCGCCTTGTCCGGCACGTCGTCGCGCGACGCGATCGCGCCAATACGCTCGACCTTCGCGACGCGCTCCGGCCGCCCTCTACCAGACTTGAGCCCCGGAAGGTCCTACATGCTCGACATCCGCCAGCTTCAATATTTCATCGCGGTCGCGGAAGAGGAACACGTCGGCCGCGCCGCGGAACGCCTGCATATTTCACAGTCGCCGCTCAGCCGCCAGATCGCGCAGCTCGAGGAAAAGCTCGGACTGACGCTGTTCGAACGCAGCCAGCAACGCATTCGCCTGACGCGTGACGGCCGCACGTTCCTCAGCGAGACGCAGGCATTCTTGCGTCATGCACACCGGCTGGAATCGCTCGCGCGCCGGCTCGGCCGCGGCGACGAAGGCGGGCTCTGCATCGGCTACCTGGAAACGGCCACGCACTCGGGCGTGCTGCCGCGCGCGCTGAAGACGCTGCGCGCGGAGCGCCCGGCCGTCCACATCGCGCTGTACAACTACACGTCCGCCGCGCAGCTCGAAGGCTTGCGCGAGCGCAGCCTCGACATCGCGCTCGTCACCGAGCCGCCCGCGTCGGACGATCCCGAACTCGAGTCGATGCGCGTGCTGAACGATCCGATGCTGCTTGCGCTGCCCGAAGGGCATCCGCTCGCGAAGAAGAAGACGCTGGTCGCCGACGATCTCGCGACGCAGCCGTGGATCGGCGTCACGCAGCAGGAAAGCGCGCCGCGTCACGGCGCGTTCGTCGCCGCGTGTGCGAAGGCGGGGTTTTCACCGGATATTTCAGTCGAGGCGAGCGAGCCGCTCGCGGCGCTCGGGCTCGTCGCCGCCGGGCTCGGCGTGACGATGATCCAGCAGAGCCTGCGTCATCAGGTGCCGGAAGGCGTCGTGCTGCGCGAGCTGCCGTGGTTCAGCTATCGCACGCCGCTGTGGGCCGCATGGCACAAGGTCAACCTGCGGCCGCTGGTCGGCGTGTTCCGCGAGATCCTGACCGGCGACGAGGTGGTCGCGGCGGTCGAATGACGCAACGCGCGGCGCGCGGCGCGCCGTTGAATGCGCACCGCGCGGAGCGGCAGCCGGCATTCGTTGCCGGCTGCCGTCACGACCATCACACCGCCGCGAACCGCTTCGCCAGCTCGGCGAGACCGTCTTCGTAGATGCCCCGGAAGTGGCGAATCGATTCGTCGTCGGTCGCGCCGTTCGGCGTGAACGTGCCCGACCACTCGATCGTCGCCGCGTTCGCGCCGTTCCCGCGCACGCGCAGCGTGGAGCGATAGTCGACGACCGGGAACGGCGCCTCGAGGATCGCGTACGTGTAGCTGCGCGCCGCGTCGTCGAAGGCGACCAGACGCTCGACGATCGCGTCGCCGTCCGGATTCGCGAGGCTGCGCACGCGGCCACCTTCACTCAGCTCGCTCGACGGGATATACGACAGCCAGTCGGGCAGCGCCCCGAAGCCGCCGATCAATTGCCAGACCGTGTCGGCCGAAGCCGAGACCTGGATGCTTGCGTGTGCCTGTGCCATATCATCACCGTTGACGATCAACGATCGATCGGCAGCGGCGCATTGGCCGCAACCAGACCTTGTTCGCGCATCTCGCGCCAGAAGTCGGCCGGAATCGCCACGTTCAGCGCGGCCTGGTCTTCCGCGATCCGCTCCGGACGGCTGGCGCCCGGAATCACCGCGGCGGTGGCCGGATGCGCCATCGAGAACTGCAGCGCGGCGGCCTTGATCGGCACGTCGTAGCGCGCGGCGATCGCCTTGATGCGTTCGACCTTCGCGATGATTTCCGGAGAAGCCTTCTGGTATTCGAAGTGCGTGCCGCCCGCGAGCACGCCCGAGCTGTACGGGCCGCCGACGACGATCCCGACGTTCTGCGCGGCCGCCGCCGGCATCACGCGCTGCAGCGCGCGCTCATGATCGAGCAGCGTGTAGCGGCCGGCCAGCAGCATGCCGTCCGGCTGCGGTTCGGCGAGATCGAGCACCAGTTCGATCGGCTCGACGCGGTTCACGCCGAGGCCCCATGCGTTGATCACGCCTTCTTCGCGCAGCTTGCCGAGCACACGGAATGCGCCCTTGCGCGCGACTTCGAATTGCGCGAGCCATTCGTCGCCGTAGAAATCCTGTGCGATGTCGTGCACCCAGACGATGTCGAGGCGGTCAGTGCGCAGGCGCTTCAGGCTGTCCTCGATCGAGCGCAGCGTCGCGTCGGCCGAATAGTCGTTGACGATGCGGTTCGGCCGGCCGTGTTCGAACAGGCCGCCCTTCTCGCCCAGATCGCGCGCCGACACGTCCTCGACTTCGTCGAGGATCACGCGGCCGACCTTCGTGCTCAGCACGTATTCGTCACGCGGATGGTGCGCGAGCGCGTCGCCCAGACGCATTTCGGCGAGGCCGGCGCCATAGAACGGCGCGGAATCGAAATAGCGGATGCCGTGCTGCCATGCGGCTTCGACGGTGGCCGCGGCTTCCGCGTCGGGGATGTCGCGGAACATGTTGCCGAGCGGCGCGGTGCCGAAGCCGAGGATCTTGTTGCCGGGCAGCTTGCCTTTGAGACTCATGATTTGCTCCAGGGGTGAGGGAAAGCGGGTTCAGTCTAGGCAGGCGGGTTAAGTCTGTCCAAGACGGAATTCGACATAGTTGAGTCCCGGAAGGTCTAATCCCCGGTTTGGTGCGGCGACCCGATATTTCGCGCGAAGGGGCCGTGCGGCCGACATGCTCGCGCAGCAAGGCTGGCGACGGAATCGGCGGCCCATTCGTGATTTCAGATCAAAGATCATTTCGCCGGCGGCCCGTTTTTCCGCGGCGAACGGATACCTATATTGGCTGCACTCGCAACGACATCGACGTGGTTGCGGCTCACTCAACCAGACAGGTACCCAACATGAAAACGCTCGTTTCTTCCACGCTCGCCGCACTGATCATCGCCGCACCGGCCGTTTCGTTCGCGCAGCAAACCACCCATCCACTGACCCGCGCCGAAGTGAAGGCCGAACTGGCCCAGCTCGTGGCCGCCGGCTACCGCCCGGCGATGGATCACAACACGTATCCGGCCGCGATCCTCGCCGCCGAAAATCGCGTGCGTGAAAACGCCGTCGCGCAAACCGGCCCGAGCGCTGCCCCGGCCGCCGACACGACCGGCTACGGCAAGGAAAGCCGAACCGCCAGCGAATCCGGCCGCGCGATGACAATCAACGGCCGCGACGCAATCTATCGCGGCCATTGATCGGCGTCGGACTTGCGGACCTTGCGCATCCCAGCGGAAACGCGACGTTCTGCTGCTCACTGCAGCGACGCATCGCGATTTCGCGCGTCCGTCCCGCACGGGCGCGCTTGCGCTTCCGTCGAGCCGGCACGGGCCACCTGCGGCCGCGCGTCATCGGTCGTGCGTGCCGGATTCCGCGCGCGCAGCACGCTCGCGCGGCCGCCGTCGTCGTCAGGCAATTGCGGCATACCCCGCGCGAAGGCCGGTGCAACCGCCGCCGCCAACAGAGCGGCGATCGCCAGCCGCGACAAGGGTTTCATCGCCCGCCCCCGCTTCACTGCGCGCTCACGGTCGACACCGATGCCGACGCGTTCGCGTTCGCGGTCGCGGCGCCCTGCTCGCCGTGCGCGATCGCATAGCGCGCGCGATTGAGCGCGATCGTCTGCGCGCTCGGCGGATAGTCCCGTTTCGGTGCGGGCATGACGCCGTCGCGCTGCGCCTGGACCAGGTCGGCGATGACGTCGGCGCGCGTCAGGCCGGGCAACGAAGTCTGCGCGAAAGCCGCGGGCGGCGTGCCGATTGCGGCGGCGAGCAGCGCGGCGGCAGCCATCAGCCTGCGATTCAGATTCATGATGAAACTCCCCAGAACGGTACGAAGAAGACGCATCGTCGATGCGCCGCCGGCACGACAGCCGATGCGGTCCGCTGCCTGACGGAGTCATTCTGGAGAGCGGAGCCGGCGTGACGCTGACCGCCGGATGACAATTTCGAAATCTGCCGGCCCGCGCGCGGATTCGAGCCCCGGCCCGAAGAAATAGGGGGAGCATCGCCGCCCAATTTTCACGTTGACAATATGCATATACATACATGACCATGCATATGCACAGAACCCAGGAATCCGGGAATCATTGCGCGACGCGCACCGCACCACCGCTCGCGGTCGCCCGCGCGCACCCATGTCAACGTGATCGAGGAACGCATCATGAGTACACGCGAAGTCGTCATCTGCCATCCTGTCCGAACGCCGATCGGCACGTTCAACGGCTCTTTGAAGGACACGCCCGCGACCGAGCTCGGCGCGATCGCCGTGCGCGAAACCCTGCGGCGCAGCAGCCTGGATGGCGCGGCCGTCGACACGGTCGTGATGGGCAACGTGATCCAGGCCGGCAACAAGATGAACCCCGCACGGCAGGCGTCGATCG
The DNA here is from genome assembly GCF_039848545.1 of Burkholderia stagnalis. NCBI lineage: Bacteria > Pseudomonadati > Pseudomonadota > Betaproteobacteria > Burkholderiales > Burkholderiaceae > Burkholderia > Burkholderia stagnalis. Next base: position 1,075,713 of record NZ_CP156686.1, on the reverse strand, counting down.
GCGCCGGCATTCCGGTCGCGGTGCCCGCGCTGACGGTCAACCGGGTCTGCGGCTCCGGCGCGCAGGCGATCGTCAATGCCGCGCAGGAGATCATGCTGGGCTTCGCGAACGCGGCCGTCGCCGGCGGCATGGAAAGCATGGAGCGCGCGCCGTACCTGCTCGACGGCGCCCGCTGGGGCTACCGGATGGGCCAGGCCCCGATCCTCGACAGCATGCTGCGCGACGGCCTCGTCGATGCATTCTCCGACCAGCATTCCGGGTGGCATACCGAGGATCTGGCGAGCCAGCTCGACATTTCGCGCGACCGCCAGGACCGCTGGGCGCTGCGCTCGCAGCAACGCTTCTCCGCCGCGCTGGCCGGCGGGAAGTTCGACGCCGAGCTGGTGCCGGTCGAGATCCTGCAGCGCAAGGCGCGCGTGGCGTTCGCGCGGGACGAGACGCCCCGCCCCGATACGACGCTCGACACGCTCGCGAAACTGAAACCCGCGTTCCGCCCGGACGGCACGATCACCGCCGGCAATGCGCCGGGCCTGAACAGCGGCGCATCGGCGATGCTGGTGGCGGACCGCGCGTTCGCCGACGCGCACGGGATCGCACCGAGCGCTCGCGTCGTGTCGTTCGGCATCGCCGCCGTCGAGCCCGGGATGTTCGGCCTGGGCCCCGTTCCCGCGGTGAAGATCGCGCTCGAACGCGCCGGCTGGGCGCTGCGCGATGTCGAGCGCTTCGAGATCAACGAGGCGTTCGCGGTCGTGCCGATCGCGGTGGCGGGCCAGCTCGGCATCGACGAGGAGATCGTCAACGTGGACGGCGGCGCGATCGCGCACGGCCATGCGATCGGCGCGACGGGCGCGGTGCTGACCACGCGCCTGATCCACTCGATGAAGCGCGACGGCATCAAGCGCGGCGTGGTGACGCTGTGCATTGGCGGCGGCCAGGGCATCGCGCTCGCGATCGAGACGCTCTGAACGCAAAAAGGCCGCGAATCGCGGGATTCGCGGCCTCGTTGCATCGCGACGGTCAATGCGCGGCCGCTGCCGCGTCGCTCGATCAGCCGGCCTTGCCCGGCTTCGTGATCCAGATCAGCGGAATGATGACGATTCGTCCGGCTCGACAGCCGTTCTTCCATGCGCTCACCGTCGCGTTTCGTCACACCAATCAGGCCTGGCCGGGGAAAAGTCTGCGTGCCGCCGCCCTTCTTCATCCCGGCACTGCCGACGATTAATGATCTTTCGCTGGACCTTGAGGCGCTTTTGCCTATGCTGTCTTTCACAGGCTCCCGAGATTCAAGGTCTGCCGTGAGCAGCGTCCTCGTCCCTGCGCCGTACACGAACAATCAGAAGCGAGAGACCCAGATGACTGCCCATGCCGACCGGAACCTCCGGGTGCTGCACGTTGGGCCGGGAAACGCACGCGACGTCGGTGTCGCGGCGATCCTGTCCAATCTTCAGGCGAAAGCCGAGCAGTTGCGCGCGCATCGTATCGAGGCCGCGTTCTTCGGCACGCGCGATTGCGCGTCGCCCGCGAGCGTCGTGCTGTTCCCGACCATCGATTTCCCGCGTTTCGCGCTGCGTGCGCTGCAGGCGGATCTCGTCCTGTTCCACGTGACGTCGCCCGGTTCGCTGATGCGCAAGGCCGCGCTCTTTGCGATTGCCAGGCTCCTGCGGCGCCGCTGCATTCTGCATGTCCACTCGGGCGAATGTTTCGCCCGCTATCGGACGGCCGGCCGGCTTTACCGCGCGGCAGTCGATTTCCTGGTGTCGCACGCGGACGCGCGTGTCGTCGCATCCGATGCCGTTCGTCATGACATGATCGCGTGCGTCGGCGCCGGCGCCCAATCGACGGTGATCGGCAACCATGCGGGCGCATTCGAACGGAACCTGCTGCCGGATGCCGATCGCGCCGCCGACGGCCGCTACGTGCTGTTTTCCGCCAGCCTCGTCGAGCACCAGGGCCTGACCGAGTTGCTGCATGCGATCTGCATGCTCCGCCAGCGCGGGCTGGCCATCCCGCTCAAGGTTGCGGGCGGCGGCAACGCCGCGCCGTGGCGCAGCCTCGCCGAATCGCTCGGGATCGGGCGGCAGGTCGAGTTCGTCGGCTCGCTGCAAGGTGACGCGAAGTACGATGCATACCGCAACGCGACCATCCTTTGCATGCCGAACTACTTCGAGACCTGCGGCCTGTCCGCGCTCGAAGCGATGTGGGCCGGGCGCCCGGTGATCGGCACCTCGGCCGGCCGGCCGCCGGACCTCGTCGACGACGGGGCAACCGGCTATCTGATTCCGCCGCGCAACATCCCGCTGCTCGCGCAACGCATCGACGCGCTGTGGTCCGATACGTCGCACGCCGACGCGCCGGGCGACGCCGGCTTCGAGACGGCCCGGCGCAGGTTCGACTCCGCGGCCGCCGTCAGCCGCTACACCGAGGTCTATGCGTGCATCTGCAATTCGCCCGCACTGACCTGCTGACGCGCGACGCGCCGCCCCGCGTCAATGCACCTTCGGAAAACCGTGACGCTGCGCGAGCAGCTCGACGATGCGCTTCGGGTCGGTCACGTAACGAACCTCGCCGAGCACCAGCGCATCCGGCGGCGCCGGCTGGCCCGCGCCGAGCACGAGCGCCGGCAGGCCCTGGTGCGCGTCGTCCAGCGCCGCGATCACGTCGTGGCGCGGCCGCGCGAAGCCGATGCGTTTCACGTCGAGCGATGCCGCCCGCGACGGATCGCTCGCCAGCAGCCCCTCGATCGACAGCCCGTGCGGGCAGACGAAGCGTTCGCCCGGATGCTTCGGATCGGTGAAGCCCGGTTCCAGCAGAAACAGCACGTCCCGACTCATGTCGCGTTCTCCAGTGTTCAGATCGTTCGCGCGCCGCATGGGCAGCGGCCCGCGATAACCGTGAACGATACGGCCGCCCGCGCACAAGCCGAACCAAGCAATTCGCATAAGGTTATGCCGCGCGCCATGAGGTCGGCGCCGCATCGCCTGCTGCGATAATGTCCGGCACGGCGCATCCATCCAGGAGACGGATATCTTGCTGCCTCGCACACTTCGCCGGGCCGGGCTGGCCTTCAGCCTGCTCGTCCTCCTGCTGATCGCGCTCGCGGGCGGCGGCGTCGCGCTGTACGGCCGCGCGTCGCTGCCGGTGCTCGAAGGCGCCGTCACCCTGCCGCGCGCGGCCACGCCCGCCGCGCGCGTGGTCGTCGCCCGCGACGCGCACGGCATTCCGCACATCGTCGCCGGGACCGACGGCGATGCGTATTTCGCGCTGGGCTTCGTCCATGCGCAGGACCGGCTGTGGCAGCTCGACATGAATCGCCGCATCGCGTCAGGCACGCTGTCCGAAGTGCTCGGCGCGCGCACGCTGCCGCTCGACCAGTTCATGCGCACGCTCGGCGTGAAGCGCAATGCCGAGCGCATCTATCGCCACCTGTCGCCGGACACCCGCTTCGCGCTCGAACGCTATGCGGCCGGCATCAACGCGTATCTGGCCACGCGCGGGCCGGCCCTGCCGATCGAATACCTGCTGACGGGCGCGCCCGCGCCCGTGCCGTGGGCCCCCGAGGATTCGGTGGCGTGGCTGTCGGTCCTCGCGTGGGATCTCGGCGGCAACATGGCGCTGGCGATCGAACGGATGCGGCTCGCGCAGCGGCTGCCGCTCGCGCAGATCCGCCAGCTCGTGACGACCGCGCCGGAAGACGCGACGCCGATGGCGACGATCGACTACGTGCCGATGCTGCGCGGCCTGTCGGCGCTGGCCGTGACGGCCGCCGCCGCGCTCGACGCGCAGCCGTCGCAGCACGTCGAGGGGCTCGGCTCGAACAACTGGGTGGTGGCCGGCAGCCGCTCGGAAAGCGGCCTGCCGATGCTCGCGAACGACCCGCATCTGGGCCTGTCGACCCCGCCGCTGTTCTATCTCGCGCATCTGCGCTCGGACCGGCTGAACGTCGCGGGCGGCACCGTGCCCGGCCTGCCGGTCGTGCTGATCGGCCACAACGAGCAGATCGCGTGGGGCATGACCAACACCGGCACGAGCGTCGAGGATCTATTCATCGAGCAGGTCGACCTCACGCGGCCCGACTACTACCGCACGCCGGGCGGCTGGGCCCGGTTCGCGACGCGCACGGAAACGATCGGCGTGAAAGGCCAGCCGGCCGTGCGCTGGACCGTGCGCGAAACGCGGCACGGGCCCGTGATCAGCGACGTGTCCGCGAACGCCCGCGACGCGCTGCGCCGCTCGAGCCGCTACGTGCTCGCGCTGCAATGGACGGCGCTGATGCCCGACGACACGACGATGGAGGCCGGGCTCGGCTTCGACCATGCGCGCGACTGGCCGGAATTCCTGCGCGCCGCCGCGAAGTTCGACGCGCCGCAGCAGAACATCGTGTATGCGGATCGCCACGGCAACATCGGCTTCGTCGCGCCCGGGCGCGTGCCGATCCGCCGCCCCGGCAACGACCTGATGACGGAAGTGCCCGCGCCCGGCTGGGATGCGCGCTACGACTGGAGCGGCTTCGTGCCGTTCGACGCGTTGCCGCAGGCGCTCAATCCGCCGGCCGCCCGCATCGTGACCGCGAACAACCGGATCGTGCCGCGCGGCTATCCGTATTTCCTCAGCGGCGAATGGGTGCTGCCGTACCGCTACAAGCGGATCACGGCGCTGCTCGACGCGCGGGCCACGCACTCGCTCGACAGCTTCGCGGCGATCCAGGCGGATATTCAGTCGCCGTCGCAGGCCGACCTGCTGCCGCTGCTGATCGCCCGCGCCGGCCTGCCGGCCGATCGCGACGAAGCGGACGCGCTCGCGCGGCTGCGGCGCTGGGATCGCGTCGCGCGCGCGGACGAAGCCGAACCGCTGATCGCCAGTGCGTGGGAACGCGCGGCCGCGCAGGCCGTCTTCGAGCCGCGCGCCGGGCGCGAACTGTTCGCCGAATACTGGCGCCAGCGCAACCTGCACCAGGCATTGCTGAACGCGTTGCGCGACCCGGCGATCGGCGCCGCGTGGTGCGGCAAAGCGGCCGGCGCGGCGGCGCCTGCGCCGTGTTCCGCCCAAGTCGGCGCGGCGCTGCGGGCCGCGTTGCGCGACCTGAAACAGCGCTACGGGGACGACATGCGCGCGTGGCGCTGGGGCGACGCGCACGCCGCGCTCGCGCGTCACCGGCCGTTTCACCAGGTGCCGTGGCTCGCGCGCTGGTTCGACGTACGCGTGCCGTTCGGCGGCGACATGACGACGGTCGACGTCGGCGGCAACGACTTCAGCGACGCCGCCGCGCCCTACGAGACCAAGATGGCGGCCGCGATGCGGATGGTGATCGACATGGCCGCGCCGGATGCGGCCCGCTTCGCGATGCCGGTCGGCCAGTCCGGCAACCGGTTTTCGGGGTGGTATTCGGACCGGATGGACGAGTGGGCGAACGGCCGCTACGTGACGATTCCGACCGATGCGGCGAGTGTCGAGCGGTGCGCGTGCAAGCGGCTGGCGCTGGTGCCGGCGGGCGGGTGACGCGGCCTGACGGCGGGACGCACCGCCGCCCGCCGACGCGGCGCTTGCCTCGATGGCGACGACAGTCAACACCTTCAGGCCACTTCCCGATTACCACGCGACCCGATAACATCGGTCGCTGTCTGTCGCTCGAGCGGCACGACGCCTTCGGCCGCCCGGTCGCGCCTCAACCGATTTCGCCATGCCCCGTATCACGTCACACACCGCGCTGCTCTGGATCGTCGCCTCCGCGTTCTTCATGCAGACGCTCGACACGACGATCGTCAATACCGCGTTGCCGTCCATCGCCCGCAGCCTTCACGCGTCGCCGCTCGCGATGCAGCCCGTGGTGGTGGTCTATACGCTGACGATGGCGATGCTCACGCCCGCGTCCGGCTGGCTCGCCGACCGCTTCGGCACGCGGCGCGTGTTCTCGATCGCGATCCTGGCCTTCGTGCTCGGCTCGGTGTGCTGTGCCGCGGCCCGGTCGCTCGACCAGCTCGTCGTCGCGCGCGCCTTGCAAGGCGTCGGCGGCTCGATGCTGATGCCGATCGGCCGGCTCGCGGTGCTGCGCAGCGTGCCCGGCGAGCAATACGTGTCGGCGCTCGCGTTCGTGTCGATCGCGGGGCAGCTCGGCCCGATCTTCGGCCCAACGCTCGGCGGCTGGTTCGCGGAAGCGGTGTCGTGGCACTGGATCTTTCTCGTCAACGTGCCGGTCGGCGCGCTCGGCTTCGTCGCGGTGCGGCGCTACCTGCGGCACGACGACGCGACGCAGCCGCCACCGTTCGACTTCGTCGGCTGCGCGCTGCTGTCGGCCGCGATGATCCTGCTGTCGCTCGCGGTCGATCCGCCGGTGGGCGCGCATCACACCGCGTGGTCGGCCGCTTTCGCCGCGCTCGGCGCCGCCGCCGCGCTGGCATACGTACCGTACGCGCGCGTGCGGGCGCGCCCGCTGTTCCGGCTCGGCCTGTTCCGCGAGCCGAACTTCGGTGCGGGGCTGCTCGGCAACCTGCTGTGCCGGATCGGCTCGAGCGCCGTCCCGTTCATGCTGCCGCTGCTGATGCAGGTGCAGCTCGGCTACACGCCGCTGCATTCGGGCCTGATGATGCTGTCGGCCGCGATCGCGGGCGTGCTGTCGAAACGCCAGATCGCGCCGCTCGTGCAGCGCTACGGCTATCCGGCGTTCCTCGTCGTCAACACGCTGATCATCGGCGTGACCATCGCCGCATTCGCGCTCGTGTCCCGGCAGCCGTCGCCGTGGCTCGAAGGCGCGCTGCTCGTCGTGTTCGGCGCGGCCAATTCGATGCAGTTCGCGGCGATGAACAGCGTGACGCTGAAGGACCTGTCGCATGCCGACGCCGCGAGCGGCAACAGCCTGTTCACGATGATGCAGATGCTCGCGATGGCGCTCGGCGTGTCGATCGGCGGCGGGCTCGTGAACGTGTTCTCCGCGCGCTTCGGGTCCGCGTCGGGCGGCTTCATGCTCGCGTTCGTGTGCATCGGCGCAATCACGCTGCTGTCGGCGCTCGTGTTCCGGCGCATCGGCGCGCCGGTGCCGCGGCAAACGCTCGCGTCGCAGCCTGCGCCGACGCAAGCGCCGCGCTGACGCGCGAGCGGTTCGGCGCGCGGCTCGCGCAAGTCTGCGGATCACCGAGGTCGCGCAGAACACGATGGGCCAGTTCTTCTGCCGACGGGATGCGCACGGGCGCGACCGGTGGTGGCTCGACGTCACCGGCAAGGGCGGCCGCCAACGGCTCGTGCCCGCCACCGACGAGATGATGGCCGAGCTGTCGCGCTACCGGCGCGCGCATCGGCTGCCCGCGCTGCCCGTCGACGGCGAGGCCACGCCGCTCGTGCTGCCGGTCGGGCATGCGCAGCGGCCGCTCACGCGCGCGGCGCTGGACCTGATCGTCAAGACCATGTTCCGGCAGGCGGCCGACCGGCTGCGCGCGCAAGGCGACGCGGGCGCGGAACAGGCGCGCGTGCTCGAACAGGCGTCCGCGCACTGGCTGCGCCACAGCGCGGGCTCGCACATGGCCGACGGCCGGCTCGACCTGCGCCTCGTGCGCGACAACCTCGGCCATGTGTCGCTGACCACGACGAGCCAGTATCTGCACGCGGACGACGACCTGCGGCACCGCGAGACCGAGGAGAAGCACCGGATCGACGGGTGACGCGCCGCCAGGCTAATCGCGCCCTTTTCAAGGAAACGGCCTGCTTGCCGGCGCGCGGGCTGCGCCGGCCGGCTACGCCCGTTCACATCGTTGAAGGCCAGGCGCCACGACGCAGGTCAACGCTGCCACCCCAAGCGACATCGGAAGCGTTCTTCCAAAGGCAGCCACCGAGTTCGCAAACCCTCCTTCACCGTATTCCTTGCTGAAACGCACGGGGTAAATGCCGTGCATCCAGAACTTCACAATCGGTCTTCGCGAATCACGAAAGCGCGTGAAAATGCTCGGCACTTCAATACATTGCGACGTACCAGCGAAGCAAAATTGCCGATCAATCTTCGGAAGCGCACGCCATCCGCAGGAAAACTAATAGTAAATACGGAATTTCTTTCACGGTCACATACGCTTTTGAGAAAATCCGTGGCGACTCTACAGTGCAAGTCACGCCAACACGATGAATACTCAAACGGCTATCCCCGACCAGGAAGCGTGGAATGCATGGCAACCGGCCGAACTCGCTCGACGGCTGAGCGATATACGGTTGCCGTGGTGTGTCGTCGGTGGATGGGCCCTCGATCTTTGGCACGGCACCCAGACGCGCGAACACGGCGATCTGGAGTTCACGATCCTAAGAGAAGACTTCGGCATATTCCGTCAGGCGTTCGGTGATTTGGCGTTCTACACCGCCCATGCGGGCGTCGTCGAAAAACTGCCGGCAACTCGGGATGCGCCGTCCGAGATCATGCAATTCCGGGGATTCGACCGCGCGGCGGAAAGCTGGCGGATCGACATGATGATCGAGCCTGGAACGCACGCGTTGTGGGCCTACAAGAGAGATCCATCGTTCAAGCGCCCTCGCACCGACATGGTGATGAGAACGGCTGACGGCATCCCGTATCTGAATCCGTCCGCCGTGCTTCTGTTCAAGGCCAGGGATCGGCGCCCCAAAGACCAGCAGGATTTCGAGCGCGCGTTACCGAACCTGCCGGCTATCGAACGCGCGTGGCTGAAAGACTGCCTCGACGCGCTCCACCCCGGCAACGAATGGGCGCGAGCGTTGTAACGGCCACTCGTCGTCGTTGCGCGTGGAGGGGCGACGAGACGGACAAGAACCTCAAGGGCGGCCACTGGAAAATGGCCGGCGTTTTCACGCCATTTCCATCACCAACGTTCCAATTGAATTGAAAAAGGGCGCGCCGAATATAAATCGGCCGCGCCTGTTTCCAAACGAGATTAATTCTTAACATTCGCCAGCGCGTGTCCTATGCTGACTGAGGGCGAATGGGACACGTGGTTTGATCGCGCCTTCGCGAGAAATCATTCAATCGATCATTTTCATTCCTCGACCGATATCGCACCCGTGCCGACACGCGCGGTCCGCCGTCAATGCGATTCGCAAGCCAATCAGGAGCCGAATATGAACCGAACAACCCGGGCCGTGCTGTGGTGGCTGTGCCTTTTCGTCGCGCCGATCGTGCTGGCGACGATCGAGCTGTTTCATCCTGCCGGGTTCACGCACAACCCCGACATGTTCGACTACCTGTCGAAGCCCGAATACGATCACGGCCATCACGCGCTTGCGTATTTCGGCCCGGCCTGGTGGTTTGCGCTGCACATGATCCAGACGCCGTGCGTCGTGCTCGTCTGCATCGGCCTCTGGCTGCTCGTCGGCGACGATCCGGGCCCGGTCGCCTGGCTCGCGCGCCTGTCGACCTTCGTTTTCCTGGTGGCCTACACGGTGCTCGACGCGGTCGGCGGGATCGGGCTCGGCCGCTTGCTGCAGATCGCCGCGCAGATGGCACCGGACCAGCAGACGGCCATCGCGACGCTGCTGAACAAGTCCTGGGTCGACCCGTGGACGGGCGGGGTCGGGTCGGTCATCAGCGAGAGCGGGTCGTGGGCGGCATTTTTCGCGATGGCGTTCGTCGGGCTCGAACGCTGGCTGCGCCGGCGCACGCGGGCCAACGTGGTGCTCGGCATCCTGCTTGCCGCGGCGGGATATCTGCTGCAGGTCAGCCATGCGGCGATGACGGGCCCCGCCGCTTTCACGTTGCTCACGATCGCCGCGCTGGCGATGTACTTCCTCGAAAAGCGCGAAGTCGCGAACCCGCCACGAGCCGCCAGCGACACCCGCGTCGCGCCGCCGGACACGCGCCGACCCGAGTTGGAAACGTGAGCGCGGCGGCGTGCGCCGTGCCCGACGCACCGCACGCCGCCCTGTCGCCGATGCCCGACCCTGCGTTTCCTGACGGGTCGCCGCAGCGCAAGACGCGTTAGACTGTCCGGCATGGACACATGCCGTTACTGCCTGAAAATCCGCGATGAGTGGGAATGCCACGGCGACGAATGCCGCCGGGCGATCGCGAAGGCGCTGCGCCGCCAGCGCGCGGGCCTGCCGATGGTGGCCGACCGCATCCGCAACGAACTCCCGTCCGGCGCCCCCACGCAGCAGGTGATCGCCGTGCTGTCGCGCCAGCGCCTGCGGGCGCGCCGCGGCAACGAGGAGCGCCGCGAACGCAAGGAAATCGACGACGCCGACAGCGTCTGACGCGCCGCGCGCCCCATCCCTCCCGCCGCCGCAGCCCGCGCCGGCACCCGCCCGCCACACCGACGATTGCAATATGCGAGATGGTCTTTAGGGCCAGACGGTGTTTATCTTGGAATTGTTGCCCCTGAGGCAACGATCTTTCACCGAAATCCACGTTTACCCTAAGTCCTCCGGGGCCTACGATGTATTCAACCGCTTACGACATGGTGTCGAACGCGGAAGAGCCAAACAAACACCGGAGGTCATCATGAAATCGATCGTCTACGCAGTCGTCGCCGCCAGCGCCCTGTCCGCTTCGTTCGGCGCATTCGCGCAAGGCAGCGTGACCCGCGAGCAAGTGCGCAACGAACTCGTCCAGCTGGAAAAGGCCGGCTACAAGCCGGGCCTGTCCAGCCCGTACTACCCGGCCGACATCCAGGCCGCCCAGGCCCGCGTGCAAGCCGCCGACAACAGCGGCTACGGTGCGCAACCGGCGCCGGCCGTGCAAGGCGGCGCCCCGGCCGTCAAGGCGCAAAGCCCGCGCGACTCGGTCTACTTCGGCCACTAAGCCAGCCGCTGCGCGCTTGCCGCGCAGCCTGCTCGCCTCGCCACGAGCCCGTCCAGCGACGGGCTCGCTGCATTGATGGCGGCCGCCGCCCGTCACCCGCCGTTGCCGGCGCCCCCTACGATTCACGCTCCGCGCCATCCGCGCACGCACCCGCGCCGAGCAGTTCCTGGTAGCGCACATACGCCCGCTGCGCCGACGCCTTCGCCGCATACATCGCGGCATCCGCCTTGACCAGCAGTTCCTCCGCCGAGGCGCCGTCGACCGGATACTCGCTGACGCCGATGCTCGCCCCCACCGCCATGCGCCGCTCGCCGAATTCCAGCTCCTCGGCCATCACGATCTGGATGCGCGACGCGATGTCGCCGATCAGTTCGGGCGTGCGCACCCCCGCGATCAGCACGATGAATTCGTCGCCGCCGAGCCGCGCGGCCATGTCGCCGCTGCGCAGCACGAGGTTCAGCCGCTTCGCGACCGCGACGAGCGTGCGGTCGCCGGCCGAATGCCCGAGCTGGTCGTTGATCTGCTTGAAGCGGTCGAGATCGACGAACATCACCGCGAGCCCTTCGTTGGTCACCGACGCGTGACGGATCGCGCCGTCGAGCCGCTCCATGAACAGCAGACGGTTCGGCAGCCCGGTGAGCATGTCGTGCCCGGCGAGATGCGTGAGCTCCTGCTGCTTCGCGCGCAGCATCGTCACCTGCGTGCGGATCTCGACGCGCATGCAGTCGAAACAGCGCGCGAGAATGCCGATCTCGTCCGAGCGACCGACCGGCAGCCGTTCGGCGGCCGGATCGTCGAACACGTGCATCGCCGCGCGCGCGAGCACCTGCAGCGGCCGCGTGATCGCGCGCGCGAACAGGATCGCCAGGATCACCGCGAGCAGGCTCGAGATCAGCACCATCCGCACGATCCGCTCGCCGAGCATGGCGGCCGGCGCGAGCACGTCCGACAGCGGGCGCGACAGCCCGAGCACCACGAAGCGGTTGCCTTCGCCGCGGCTGAACGGCGTGCGCGCGAACGCGAGCATTTGCGCGAGCGCCTGGGCGGGGTTCGCCAGGCCGTTGAGCGTCACGCTCGTGCGCACGTCGTCGAACAGCGGCTGCGTGACCGGGAAGCTGTCCTGCATCAGCACGCGCCGCCCGCGATCGAAGCCGAACGCCTGCGCCGGATCGGGGTGCACCAGGAAATCGCCCCACTCGTTGGCGAGATACACGACGTAGTTTTCCGGGAGGTCGCGCTCCAGCCGCGTGAAGACGCGCGTCAGGTCGACGTCGATCACGAGCGCGCCGACCGTCTCGCCGCGCGTGTCGACGACCGGCGTGCCGACCCGCAGGATCGGCTGCCCTTCGGCCGCATGCGAGCCGGTTTCATGGTTGATCGCGATCGGCGACAGGTAAATGTGCCCCGGCGGCGTCGCCAGCGTGTCGAACACATAGGAGAACTGGCCTTTCTCCTGGAATTCGCTGTCCGGCATCACGACGACGCCGCGCGCATCGCGGTCGACGCGAATCCGTTCGAGCCCGTACTGGCCGCGCGCGATCAGGCGCACCTGCATGTATTCGGGGTGATGCGTCATGAAGCTGTAATACACCTGCTCGAGCCGCCGGCGGCGCACCGCATCGGCGGTCGCGTCCTCGCCGAGCGCCACGGCCGACGACGACGGCATCGTCGCGAGCACCAGCGCATCGTCCGCGACGTCGCCGAGCGCGGCGGTGAAACGCTGCCCGAGGAGCTGCGTCGACATCAGCAGGCTGTGCTGCGCCTCCTGCACGAGCATCGCGCGATTCGCGCGGTACGTGTAATAGCCGGTCGCGCCGGATGCGATCACACCGATGCAGGCGAGCAGCACCGACAGTTTCGAGGTCAACCCGAGCTTGATCATTTGCCGAAACGCTCCGGGCGATCCCCTGACACGATGCGGCTCCACAACGCCTCGCGGCGCGCGATGTCCTCGACCGGCTGCAGCCACACCAGGTGCTGGCGGCCCGCATCGAGGCCGGACGGCGGCGCAAGCGTGTTCGCGAGCCCCTGCCGTTGCGTGAGCAGCGCGCCGACCGACGGTTCGAGCATGTAGTTGATCCACGCGAGCGCCAGCTCGGGGTGTTCCGCGCCGCGCGTCATCGCCCAGCAGTCGAGCCACGCGAGCGCGCCCTCGTCCGGAATCACGTAGCCGACATCCGCGCCCGCGCGGCGCAGCAGCTCGACCTGCTGCGTGCCATAGTTGCCGAACATCAGCGCCGCGCGATGCCGGACGAACAGCGCGGTCGCCTCCTCGGGCAGCGTGTAGTACGTCAGCAGGTTGCGCCGCAGCTCGATCAGCTTGAGCGTAACCGCGCGCGACTGCACCGGCGACAGCTTGAACGGGTCGCCATAGCCGAGCGCGAGCGCGGTGAACGAGAAGTTGTGCTGCGCGCTGTTGAAGTCGAGCACCTTGCCCCGGTAGCGCGGGTTCCACAGCTCGCGCATCGAGCGCGGCGCGACCGGCACCTGCTTGCGGTCGTAGATCAGCCCCATCGACGAATACGTGAACGGGATCCCGTACGTCGCGTTGTCGCGCACGAGCCCGCCGATGTTCGCCACCTGCTGGAAGTTCGGCAACTGCCGCTGCCGGTTCGGAATGCGCGACAGGTCCAGCGGCGCGAGCAGGTTGTCGCGCGCATAGCGCTCGATCTCGGCCGTGTTCGCCGCCAGCACGTCGTACGGCGGCGGCGAAGCGCTATGCATGCGCGACCACAGCGCTTCGTCGGAATCGACGAGCGTCACTTCGACGCGCGCATGGAATTGCATTTCGAAAGCGCTGACGACATCGCTGTCCGCATAGCCGGGCCATGCAAGCACGCGCAAAACGTTTTCGTTGGCGGATTCGGGTGCAGCAAAGCCCGGCGAGCACGACAGGCTCAGCGCGAAGAGAATGAGAATCCGGCGCAATGCAACGTTGACCCCGCGCCAACCTGCGCCGATTCCCCTGATCAATCGGAGTATCTCCGAATCGCCCGGCTGCATTCGACTGTCCTTTTTCGAGTCGATGCGATAGCTTGCAACGACACCATAAAAAATATCGCCACGCAATACGAACTAGCCGCATGCAATGTCGCTTCACTTGTGTGCCGCGCCGACGAAATCAGAATGATTCGCGCTACGGATCGAATGCGCTCGCGCATCATCGTATCGATGCGGTCATTCGCAATCCGTTGCGTCCGCAAACGAATGTCGATCGATGCCCTGTCGTGTTATCGGCAACCCGAGGTTGAAATTGAGCAGCGGCGACGGGCTTTCGCGCGTCGCTTGCTGTCGGCGCGCCAATCGGCCGCTTACGGTCGCATTACCGCCTTCTCGTTGGCAATCAATCGTCTGTTGTCTGTTTAATGCGCGCGTGAACGAGGCCTAACGCCACGCCTGCGTAAACTCCGCGATCACGCGCGCCAGGTGCGCACGCATCGCGTCGCGCGCGCCGTCGGCGTCGCGCGCCATGATCGCCGCGAAGATCCGTTGATGATCTTCCTGCGAGGCCGCGCGCAATGCAGGCGAATGAAAATGCTCCTCGATCTTGTCCCACAGCGGATCGCTGCGCGCGCAGTCCCACATCGCCGTGGCCATGTGCAGCAGCACCGTGTTGCCGGTGGATTCCGCGATGCGCATGTGGAACTGGCGATCGGCCGCGTCGTACGCGGCCTTGTCGTCCATCTGCTCGCGCATCGTCGTCAGCGCGACGAACATCCGGTCGAGATCGGCGTCCTTGCGCTCGAGCGCCGCCAGCGCCGCGATCTCCGCCTCGATCAGCCCGCGCGCGCGCAGCGTCTCGATCGGGCCCGGCCCGCGCGGCACCTCGAACGTCACCGGCTTCGCGGCATCGGCGGCCGACACGTAGATGCCCGACCCCACCCGCACCTCGACGATCCCCTGCACCTCGAGCGCGATGATCGCCTCGCGCACCTGCGTGCGGCTCACGCCGAACTGGTCGGCCAGGCTGCGCTCCGACGGCAGCCGCGCGCCCGCCTCGAACGCGCCGGCCGCGACCATCGCATGGATCTGCCGCGCGAGGCCAATGTAGGAGCGATCCGCGGCATCCGCGTCGCGGTGGCCGGGCAGGTTGGATAAATCGGTCATCGAACTCTCGCAGCAGGCTTGCCGCCGCCACCCACGGCGCCGGATCGCGAAAATGGTACACCAATTTTCAGCCATCCGGCGGCGCGCTGGCGCCCTTCCTTTCAATGCATCACTGATGAGCCCGCTTCGCCGGCCATCGACCGGACAACTGGTAAACCACTATCCCGCACAATTGGCATACCACCCATAATGCACAGACACCGCCGCCGGGCGCGCTCGCTGCCGCCCGGCCATCCGACGCATGAACCGCCAGCAAGGAGCCGATCCAGTGAAGATGTCTTTCCGTTGGTATGGCGAGTCCGATCCGGTCTCGCTGCAGTACATCCGGCAGATTCCGGGCGTGACGCACATCGTGTCCGCGATCTACGACGAACCGGTGGGCGAGGCCTGGCCCGCGCACAAGATCGACGCGCTGAAGGCGACGATCGAGCAGGCCGGCCTGCACTTCGAGGTCGTCGAATCGGTGCCCGTGCACGAGGACATCAAGCTCGGCAAGCCGAGCCGCGACCGCCTGATCGCGAACTACCAGCAGACGATCCGCCATCTCGGCGCGGCCGGCATCCGGGTCATCTGCTACAACTTCATGCCCGTGTTCGACTGGACCCGTACCGAGCTGTCGAAGACGCTCGACGACGGCTCGACCTGCCTCGCGTTCAGCACGGACGCGGTCGACCGGATCGACCCGAGCCAGGGCATCGCGCTGCCGGGCTGGGATTCGAGCTACCGCGCGGACGAACTGCAGGCGCTGCTCACCGACTATCGCGAGGTGGACGAAGCGCGGCTGTGGGCCAACCTCGAATACTTCCTGAAGGCGATCATCCCGGTCGCACAGGAAGCCGGCGTGAAGATGGCGATCCACCCGGACGATCCGCCGCGCCCGATCTTCGGGCTGCCGCGCATCGTGAAGAACCGCGACGATCTCGCGCGCATCGTGCGCATCGTCGACACGCCCGCGAACGGGCTCACGCTGTGCTCGGGCTCGCTCGGCGCGGGGCCGCGGAACGACGTCGAGGCGCTGGTGCGCGAGTTCGGCGCGATGGGCCGCATCCACTTCGCGCACATCCGCAACGTGAAGGTCGACGCGAACGGCGACTTCGAGGAAACCGCGCACCTGTCGCGCTGCGGCTCGCTCGACATCGCGGCGATCGTGAAGGCGTATCACGACACCGGCTTCACGGGCTACGTGCGCCCGGACCACGGCCGCATGATCTGGGGCGAGACCGGCAAGCCCGGCTACGGGCTCTACGACCGTGCGCTCGGCGCCGTGTACCTGAACGGCCTGTGGGAAGCGATGGACACGCTCGCGCGCGAGCCGCGCTGACCCGCTCATCGAGGCCGCCGGCGCAGCGGATCGCCGGCGGCCCGCCAATCCATTCCGCGCGGAGACTTCACATGCCACGCATCCGATGGGCCATGATCTTCATGTGCTTCCTCGCCAACGTCATCAACTTCATCGACCGCGCGAACCTCGCGATCGCCGCGCCGAGCATTCGCGCGGAGCTCGGCCTCGACGCGGTCGGCATGGGGCTCGTGCTGAGCGCGTTCTTCTGGACCTACGCGTTCCTGCAGCTGCCGGCCGGCTGGTTCATCGACAAGGTCGGCGTGCGCGTGAGCCTCGCGCTCGCGGTGGGCTGGTGGTCCGCGTTCACGGTCGCGACCGGCGCCGCGCGCGGCCTCGCGCAACTGGTGGGCGTGCGGCTGATGCTCGGCGTGGGCGAGGCGGCCGCGATCCCGTCGTTCGCGAAGGTCGCGTTCAACTGGTTTCCGCGCAGCGAGCGCGGGCTCGCGAGCAGCATCTTCGACAGCGGCTCGCGGGTCGGCTCCGCGCTGTCGCTGCCGCTCGTCGCGTGGCTGATCTCGCTCGTCGGCTGGCGCGGCTCGTTCGTGATCACCGGCGGCATCGGCATCGTCTGGGCGCTCGCGTGGTGGTTCATCTATCGCGACCCGGAACGCTACCGCGCGATCGCGCCGGACGCCGTCGATGCGCTGCTCGCGCAGCGCGGCGCGCCCGCCGCCGCGTCCGCCGCCGACGGCGCGAAGGTGTCGTGGCTCGACCTGTTCCGCTACCGGACCATCTGGGGGATGATGATCGGCCTGTTCTGCCTGAACTTCGCGATCTACTTCTTCATCACGTGGTTCCCGAGCTACCTGCTGCAGTCGCGCGGCTTCTCGCTCGCGTCGCTCGGCACGTGGGGCATGCTGCCCGCGCTGCTCGCGATCCCGGGCGGCTGGCTCGGCGGCTACGTGTCGGACAGCCTGTTCCGGCGCGGCTGGAGCGCGACCGCCGCGCGCAAGACCTGCCTCGTGCTCGGCATGCTGATGTCGTCGTCGATCGCGCTGTCGGCGTTCGTCGAGAACGTGTGGGCCTGCCTCGCGCTGTTCGCGCTCGCCTATGCGAGCCTGTCGTTCGCCGGCGCGAACGTGTGGACGCTGGTCGGCGAAGTCGCGCCGACGCCCGCACACGTCGCGTCGATCGGCGGCATCCAGAACTTCGCGGGCAATCTCGCGGGGATCTTCATCACGACGTTCACCGGCGTGATGCTGTCGATCACGAAGGGCTCGTTCGCCGTGCCGCTCGCGGTGGCGGGCGCGCTGTGCATCGTCGGCGCGCTGTCGTACCTGTTCATCGTCGGCAAGGTCGAGCCACTGCCGGTATTGCGCGGCCCCGCCGGCCACCGCAACGCGGAGCCCAGCGCGGCCTGAGCGCGCCGCCCGCGCCCGGCGCGGCGGCGCATGCGCTTTCCTTTTGGCGACGGCCATTGGACAATGAGCCCGCCGCTCGCCGCCACGCGCGCGAGGCCCGTCCGGCCCGCGCCCGGCGAGCGGCTTCCGTCCACCTCGATGAAACGCTACGAAACCCTCGCCCATACGATCGCCGACGAGATCCGCAACGGCAACCTCGCGGTCGGCACGCGCCTGCCGTCGCTGCGCCAGCTCATCGCGCAGCACGGCGTCAGCCAGTCGACGGTGTTTCGCGCGTACTACCTGCTCGAGCAGTGGGGCCTGATTCGCGCGCGCGAACGCTCGGGCTACTACGTCGCGCCGGGCGCGCGCCCGCCCGCGAAGCGGCGCGCGAGCCGCGCCGCGCCGGCCACGCGCAAGGTCGACATCAGCGACCTCGTGTTCTCGGTGCTCGACGCCGCGACGCAGCCGGGCATCGTGCCGCTCGGCTCCGCGTTCCCGTCGCCGAAGCTGTTTCCGCTGCCGCGCCTCGCGAAATCGCTCGCGCAGGCGACGCGCCTCGTCAGCCCGTGGAGCACGGTGGTCGACCTGCCGCCCGGCAACGAGCAACTGCGCCGCCAGATCGCGCTGCGTTATCTGGCGATGGGCGTGTCGCAGCCGCTCGACGAGATCGTCGTCACGAACGGCGCGCTCGAAGCGCTGAACCTGTGCCTGATGGCCGTCACGCGGCCCGGCGACGTGGTGGCCGTCGAGGCGCCCGGCTTCTACGCGGCGCTGCAGGCGATCGAGCGGCTCGACCTGCGGGCGGTCGAGATTCCGGTCGATCCGCGCACGGGCCTCGATCTCGACGCGCTCGCGCATGCGCTCGACCGGCACGACGTGCGCGCGTGCTGGTTCATGACGAATTTCCAGAATCCGACCGGCGTCACGCTGTCGCCGGACAAGAAGCGCGCGCTCGTCGAGCTGCTGGCCGCGCGCGACGTGCCGCTGATCGAGGACGACGTGTACGGCGAGCTGCATTTCGGGCCGGACTATCCGCTGCCCGCGCGCGCGTTCGACACGCACGGGCTCGTGATGCACTGCAGTTCGTTCTCGAAGACGCTCGCGCCCGGCTACCGGATCGGCTGGGCGGCCGCGGGCCGATACGCGGAGAAGGTGCAGCGGCTCAAGCTGATGACGACGCTGTCGGCGAGCATTCCGGCGCAGGCCGGCATCGCGAACTATCTCGAGCATGGCGGCTACGATCGCCATCTGCGCAAGCTGCGCGGCGCGCTGCAGGGCCAGTTCGCGCGCATGGACGACGCGCTGCGGCGCTGGCTGCCCGCGGGCGTCGAATGGGCGCGGCCGGACGGCGGCTACTTCCTGTGGCTGGAATTCCCCGATGCGATCGACGCGATGGAACTGCACCGGCAGGCGATCGCGCGCGGCATCAGCTTCGCGCCGGGGCCGCTGTTTTCCGCGGCGCATGGCTTCGAGCGCTGCGTGCGCGTGAACTTCGGCCATCCGTGGAGCCGCGACATCGAACGCGCGATCCGCGTGCTCGGCGAACTGGTCGCGCAGCCGTCGGTCCGCAAGGGCGGTTGACCGCACACGGTGCGCACGGCACGCGCCGCCGGCGTCACGGCCATGCAGCCGATTCGCGCGCGGGTTACATTGCTGATCTCACCGCCCCTTCACGATTTCCCATGAGCCCACTGCCGTACCTCGATCACGACGCGCTGTTGAAACTGACGGCCGAAGCAGCCCACGTCACGCAGCCGTGCGCGTGCACGAAGATCTCGCTCGCCGGATGGACGAGCCTGCCGCTGTCGCTGCAGGACACGCAACTGACCGAAGTGGGCACGCTCGCGCCGCCCGGCGATGCGGAGCCGACCTATGCGGAACATCATCCGGCGGGGACGCGCTACGCGTCGGACGATGCGCCGATCGCGCTGCGCCATTTCCCGTACAACCGCTGCAACGTCAGCCGCTGCCGCGCGTGCGGCCGCCTGTTCCTGCGCTATCAGGAAGGCGGCGGCTACTTCATCGACCAGCGCATCCGCGCGCTCGATCCGGCGCTCGTCGTCGACGCCGACGCATAACACACATCAACCGGCCACGGGCATGCACGCATGCCCGGCCCGCGCCGGCGCCGCATCCGCCATCTGCTGCGCCCTTTTCCTCCGGATCTGCTGCTTGTCCCGCCGCACCGGGTTCCCTACGCTGTCTTCCGTTGCCTGACACCCGTCGCAACGTCCCTCCGAGCCGTGCGCATGCCGCGCCGCGGCATCTCTCGCGTATCACGTCATGTATCGATATACAGTTTTCGACCGCGCGCTCGTCCACAGCCGCGCGGCCCAGTTTCGCGACCAGCTCGAACGCTGGCAGCGCGGCGCATTGAGCGAAGACGCGTTCCGGCCGCTGCGGCTGCAGAACGGCTGGTACGTGCAGCGCCACGCGCCGATGCTGCGCGTGGCCGTGCCGTACGGCGAGCTGTCGAGCGCGCAGCTGCGCGTGCTCGCGCGGATCGCGCGCGACTACGACGTGCCCGACGCAGCGACCTATCGCGCCGCATGCGACGCGCAGGGGCGGCTCGGCACCACGCGCCTGCCGACCCGCAACGCGCACTTCACGACGCGCACCAACGTGCAGTTCAACTGGATTCCGCTCGCTAAGGCGGCCGACGTGATGGACCTGCTCGCGACCGTCGACATGCATGGCATCCAGACGAGCGGCAACTGCATCCGCAACATCTCGTGCGACGAGCGCGCGGGCGTCGCGCCGGACGAGATCGCCGATCCGCGTCCGTTCGCCGAGGTGATGCGGCAATGGACGACGCTGCATCCGGAGTTCGCGTTCCTGCCGCGCAAGTTCAAGATCGCGATCACCGGCGCGACCGAGGATCGCGCGGCGACCGACTGGCACGACGTCGGGCTGAAGCTCGTGCGCAACGACGCGGGCGAGCTCGGCTTTCGCGTGAGCGTCGGCGGCGGGATGGGCCGCACGCCGATGATCGCGACGCCGCTGCGCGCGTTCCTGCCGTGGCGGCACGTGATGAACTACATCGAGGCGATCGTGCGCGTGTACAACCGCTACGGCCGCCGCGACAACAAGTACAAGGCGCGCATCAAGATCCTCGTGAAGACCGAGGGGCAGCGCTACATCGACGACGTCGAAGCGGAATTCCGCCAGATCGTCGAGCACGACGGCGGCCCGCATACGATCCCGCAAGCCGAATTCGACCGCGTCGCCGCCTGCTTCGTGCCGCCGGCGCGCAAGCCGCGCAGCGTCGACGCGCAACACACGAGTGCGAGCGTCGCCGCGCAGGCCGGCCGGCATCCGGCGTTCGCGCGCTGGCTCGCGCGCAACGTCGCCGCGCACCGCGACCCGGCGCTGCGGATCGTCACGCTGTCGTTCAAGCGGCGCCTGCAAGCGCCCGGCGACGCGTCGCCGGACCAGCTCGACGCGCTCGCCGATCTCGCCGACCGCTACTCGGCCGGCGAGGCGCGCGTCACGCACACGCAGAACGCCGTGCTGCCGTGGGTGCACGTCGACGACCTGTTCCTGCTGTGGGAAGACGCGCGCGCGGCCGGGCTCGCGAGCGCGAACGTCGGCCTGCTGACCGACATGATCGCGTGCCCGGGCGGCGACTTCTGCGCGCTGGCGAACGCGCGCTCGATCCCGATCGCCGACGCGATCGCCGAGCGCTTCCAGGATCTCGACCTGCTGCACGACGTCGGCGACATCGACCTGCACATCAGCGGCTGCATCAACTCGTGCGGCCATCACCACAGCGGCCACATCGGCATCCTCGGCGTCGACAAGGACGGCGCCGAGTGGTACCAGGTGACGCTCGGCGGCTCCGACGGCTCGGCCGCGAGCGGCGCCGCGCAGCCGGGCAAGGTGATCGGCCCGTCGTTCTCGGCGGACGAGATCGTCGACGTCGTCGATGCGGTCGTCGCCGCGTATCTCGACGCGCGGCTCGACACGGGCGGCCGCGCGGAACGCTTCATCGACACGGTGCGCCGCGTCGGCCCGGAACCCTTCAAGGCCGCCGCCAACCAGGCGCGGCATCTCGCAGCGACCGCATGATGACCACACCGCAACGCATCCGGCTGCTGACGCCGGCCGAACACCACGACGACCCGCGCGACGCCGCGCTTGCCATCTCGAACGACGAGGAACTCGAGCCGCTTGCCGCGCGGATCGCGCAGGCGTCGCGCATCGACCTGCACTTCCCGGCGTTCACCGACGGCCGCGCGTACAGCCAGGCCTACCTGCTGCGCAAGCGCTTCGGGTTCGCGGGGGACCTGCGCGCAACGGGCGACGTGCTGGTCGACCAGTTGCTGCTGATGGCGCGCACGGGCTTCTCGAGCGCGGTGCTCGGCGCAGGCGCCGATCCGGACGATGCGCGGCGCCAGCTCGAACGCTTTCCGGGCTTCTACCAGCGGGACATCTGATCCGCGGGCAAGCCATTCATCCGATCATTCGACCGGCATTCCTCATGCCAGCCCTCGCATGCTCCGGGAACATCCGCACATTCCCGCATTTGATCCTGTCATTGCTTGACATTTCCAGCGCATAACCTAGCTTGACTCTACGGATCAAATGCGCGGCACATCCCGTTCGATTCGCAGCGGGATACATGAATCGCGCAAAGGTCCGATACAACAATCAAGTCATACAAAACCATTCCAACCTGGGGACTCGCCATGGACAAGTCATCGTCTCGCGGCGTAACGAACACCACCGCAATCGCTCCGTGCGCGCACGCATCGTGCGCGGCATGCGAAGCCGCGATTCCGCCCGTGCGCGCGTCGAAGCATCTGCTTGCCCCACCGTGCTGACCCCGTCCCTTCCCTGATTCACCGCATCGAAGCAAAGCGATTCGTTTCGCCGCCGTCCGGCGGCGAAGCGTGACATTTGCCTGCCTTCCGCACGCGTGGTCGTGCCTGGAAGCGGGCGCGATCACTCGCGAGCATGCACATGACTGCGTCCAATCCGTTCGAAGCCCGGCCGCCGGCCGTCAACCCCGTGAGAATGCGTCACTGGACGGCAAGCGGCCGCTTCATTTCATTGAGCGTCTATCTCGTTCTCGTCAACCTGGCGGGGATTGCGATCGCGACATCCGCGATCAATCGACCGATACACGCACCCGACGCATGGACATGGATCGCCGCGATCCGGTGGCCGGGGACGCTCATCCTGGTCAGCGCGATCGCGACCCTCCTGATCGGCGTGCCGCTCATCGCGTTCCTGTGCCTCGGCTGGTACGCACGCTACGACGAATTCCAGAACAGCCTCAAGAACGCCGCACTCGACGCCTACCTGAAGCGCTTCTGGTCGAAATGGCTGCTGCAGACGATCCATTACGCGGAGCGACAGGCCGGCGCCGCGCCAACGGCGGACAGCAACACGGAACGCTTGAGCAAGTTCTCGGAGCGCTGGCCGACCCTCGGCGACCGGCTGTTCGCGAACCTCTACCACGAGCAGTACGGCCTGTGGGCGTTCGTGCCGCCGTTCCTCATTCTGCTCGTGGTGGCCTACGCGATCACGGCCATCGCGGTGTGGCTGTGCACGCAGGGCGACTGCGCGACGGCGGACAAGACGACCTGCATTTTCGGACTCAGCGCCCCGGTGATCGTCGCATCGATCGCCGGCGCGACGATGTACGTCGTCAGCGATGCCGTGCTGGCCATCCGGCGGCGCGCGCTCAATGCATCCGACATGTACTGGTATGCGCTGCGGCTGTTCCTCGCGATCCCGCTCGCGCTCGTCGCGGCGCCGCATGTGGTGGCCGCGTTCGCGCTGACGATCCTGCCGGTCGACGAAATCATCAAGGTGATTCGCCGGATCGCGGCGCTCAACCTGACCCAGCTCGAAAAGGACGAGGACGCGCCGGACGAACTGCTCAACCTGAGCGGCGTGACGAAGGCCGTGACGGCGTCGCTGCACGCGGAAGGCATCACGTCGATCGAGCAGATGGCCGCGGCCGATCCCGTCACGCTGTCGATCCGCACGGGATTTCCGTTTCGCTTCACGCTGCGGCTCGGCTCGCAAGCGATCGTGCGCCGGCATTTCGGCCCGGACGCGGCGAAACTGCTGCCGATCGGCCTGGCGGACGTCGTACCCATCTATCTGCTGGTGCAGACGCTCGATGGGGAGAAAACGCCAACCCTGCCGCCGCGCCTCGACAACCCGGACGAGATCGTCGCGGAAGCCGCGGCGCGACTGTATCCGGACGCACGCGCGGACGACGCCATCGCGCGCGCGAATGCGGTCGTGAAGATGAAGTTCAGACAGATTGCGGCGGAGGAGTACACGCTGATGCTGGCGAGGATCACGCCGCTCGACCCGGCGCTGTAGCGTCGTGCATCAACCTTGGAGGAAGGCTTCATGTCATTCGATCATCCCCTGGCGGTCCTGCAGCCCGGCGATCTGAATCGCGATCGCGGCAGTGTCCTGACGACGTCCACCTGGCGGTTTCTCGCGCAAGGCGACTCGTGGTTCTCCATCGGCCAGCTGCCGCCGTGGGCGACCGGCAACCTGCTGTTCAGCCTGCGCTTACCGAGCAGCGCGGCGGCCGTGACGCTGGCGTCGCCCGGCAAGACCTTCGCGCAGATGATCGACTGGACGCGCGAGGTCAAGTTCGCCACGTATCTCGCGGGCGGCACGCTTGCCTATGCGTGGGACGCGATCCTGCTGTCGGCCGGCGGCAACGACCTGTTCGACGCGATCCTGACGATGCCGGACGAGCCCGATCCGGGCAAGGCCACGCGCCGGCTGCTGCAGGATCCCGAGCGCGTTCCGTCGAGCGGGGCAATCAATCGCTACTTGCGCCCGGAGGGCTGGCAAGCGTTCTTTGCGATGATCGAAGACTGTTTCGTCGCGATGATCGACAAGCGGGATGCGCCGACCAGCCGTTCGAACGGCGTGCCGATCTTCGTCCACACCTACGATTGCCCGCAGCCGCGCAACGCGCCGGCCGGCCCCGGCATCGGCCCATGGCTGTCCCGCGCGTATGCCGCATACCACATTCCGCCCGACGACTGGCTGAAGCTGACGACGTATATCATCCAGCAGTGGGCGCAGTACCTGGCGGGCATCAACGGCAAGCTCGTCGCGCGCGGCATCGCCAAGCCGAACATCCGGCCGATCTACCTGATCGGCACGCTCAATCCCGACCCGCCCAGCTCGACCGGGCCTTCCGGCGACTGGGAAAACGAGATCCATCCTTCGCCGCAGGGCTACGCGAAGCTCGGCATCGCGTTCGAGAACCAGGTCACGCTCGCGTGAGCGCGCCGCCGGCGGAGCGCATGCGTTCCGCCGGCATGCCGGGCGCGGCTAGTTGCCCGCCACCTGCTTCCTGAACGCCGCGAGAATCTGCTTCTCGAGCGCGACATAGTCGCGGCCGAAGTGATGCTCGCCCTGCGTCTTGATCACCTGGATGCCCGTGTTCGCGAGCACCGGGCACATCGTCTCCTTCTCCTGCTCGCCGTAGAAGCACTGCACGATGCCCGGCGGCACCTTGGCGATCTCCGGCGCGACCTTCAGCGCGTTGTCGCTCGCCGGCATGCCGAGCCAGCCCGTCACGCGGATCTGGAAATCCGCGGCCGGCGCGAAGCCGAGCAGCGACATCACCGACACCTTGTCGCGCAGGTTGGCCGGCAGCCGGTTGTACGCGAACGGCATCACGTCCGCGCCGAACGAGTAGCCGATCAGCGCCACGTTCGTCGCGCGCCAGCGCGCCATGTAGGTGCGCATCACGCGCGCCAGATCGCGGCTCGTCTGCGCGGGCGGCTTCTCGCTCCAGAAGTAGCGCAGGCTGTCGATGCCGACCACCGACACGCCGTCGCGCTGCAGCGCCTCGGCGATCGTCTTGTCGAGGTCGCGCCAGCCGCCGTCGCCGGAGATCACGATCGCGAGCAGGTTGCTGCCGCCCTTGGCCGGCAGCTCGATCAGCGGCAGGTCCGACACGTCGAGCTCGTCGGTGCTGCTGTCGTCGCGCAGGTGCGACGTGACGAGCGACACGAGCTTCGCGCCGTCGCCGGCCGGCGCCGACTCGACGAAGCCCGGCATCGCGCGGCGCACGATCGTCGGATCGGGCGGGCACGGCTTGAAGCGCGGATCGAGCTTCGCGGCCGGGGCGACCGACACCGCGCCCGCGATCGTGTTCTCCGGCGCCATCGACAGGATCTGCTTCGCGATCGCGCCGCCTTGCCCGACGCCCGCGACGATCGGCGTGAAGTAGCGCGACGAGCGCGCGAGCCGTTCGAGCTGGTGGCTGACCGCCTCGGCGTCGCCGTCGAGGTGATGGCAGGTTTCCTGGATCGCGGCGAGGTTCGCCGCATAGCGCGCCGAATCGACGCCGACCGTCATCGCGCCGGCCTTCGCGAGCGCATCGGCCGCCTGCTGGTCGGCCGCGCTCCAGCCGCTGTCGCGCGAGAACATCACGACGAAACCGCGCAGCGCGCCGCTCGGCTTCGTCACCGTGACCGGCCCGTAGCGGCCGCCCGACACGGTTTCCTGCTTCGCCACCGGCTTGGCCGCGAACGCGGCGCCGGCCAACATCATTCCCGCGCAGGCGACCACCGCCCGCGCGATACCCTTCTTCGACATCATGAACGCCGACCTCCAGCCAGCAAGGACAGATCCGCCAGCGTGACGAACACGCCGACCGAGCCCGAAGCCGCGAGATAACGCGGCTCCCAATGCGGCTCGAACTTGCTCTTGAACGCGCGCAAGCCGCGGAAATTGTAGAAACGGCCGCCGAAGCGCCACACCATCAGCCCGACCCGGTGCCACGGCGACGGCATCTTCGCCGCGCCCATCCCCGAGAACGGCGCGATGCCGAGGCTCAGCTTGCGGAAACCCGCTTCCTTCAGATGCAGCGCGAGCTGCGTGAACAGATACTCCATCGCGTACGGCGACGCTTCCGGCAGGTGGCGCATCACGCCGACGGTCGCCTCGGTGTTCAAGTCGGTCGTCATGAACGTGACGAACGCGATCGGCTTGTCGGCCTGCCGCACCAGCATCACCGACTGTGTCGCGAGATAGCCGTCGTGGAACGCGGCGACCGAGAAGCTCTTCTCGCGCGCATCGCGGCTGTCGAGCCAGCCGTCCGAAATCCCGCGCAGCGCCGGCAACGCGGCCGGCACGTCGCACGGCGCGATCACCTCGACGGCGAGCGCGTCCTTGTCGCCGCGGCGCAGCGCGTAGCGCAGGTGCGAGCGGTGCGAGCCCTTCAGGTCGAACTCGTCGAGCGCGACGTGCGCCTCCTCGCCGAGCTTCATCAGCGTGAGGCCCGCGTCGAGATACAGCGGCAGCGCGTTCGCGCGCACCTGGTAGAACGCCGCGCGGCCGCTGTGCGCGTGCGCGAGCGCGATGAACTTGCCGATCAGCGCCGGCCATTCGCTGCGCGGGCCCACCGGATCGTGCAGCGCGGCCCACGTGCGGCCGTACTTCGCGTACATCAGGAACGCCTTGCGCGATTCCGAGAACAGGAAGCTCTTGTCGCCCATCAGCGCGAGGCCCGCGTCGCTGCACTCCTGCGCGCGGATGATCCGCTCGGCGTCGAGCAGGTCCTGCGGCGCGGGCGTCACGAAGCGTCCCGGCGCCGGGCGCAGCAGTTGATACAGCGCGAACAGCGCGACGAACACGCCCGCGGCCAGCGTCGCGCGCAGCGCGCGCGGCGCACGCGCGTCGAACGAGAAATGCGACCACAGCTCGCGCGTATACGGCACGTCGCGGAACGCGAAGAACAGCACCCACACCGCGAGCATCAGCACCAGCGCGACCGACACGAACCAGCCGACGGTGAAGCGCTCCGCGAACAGCGACGAGTGGCGCTTGAAGCGCCGGCGGCTGACGAGCAGCAGCACCAGCAGCGCGCCGAGCACGCCGGCCTCGACGAACGCGAGGCCCTTCGCGAGCGACAGCGCGAGGCTCGCGAGCGTCAGCGCGAAGGTCATCCACCACGCGCCGTCGAGCCGGCGCAGCAGCCCGCGCGCGACGAACAGCAGCGCGACGCCGAGCACGCTGCAGATCACCTGCGAGCCTTCCAGCACCCACAGCGGCACGATGTTGCGCAGGATCACGATCCGATACCAGAACGCCGGCGTCGCGCTCGAGATCACCAGCATCGAGCCGACCGCGAACGTGACGAGGCTCAGGAACAGCGGCGCGAGCTGGGACACGCGCGCGGCCTGCCGCGTGACGAGCCGCCGCCGCAGCGCGCGGCCCTCGAAGGCCGCCAGCAGGCCGGCCGACAGCACGAACGGCACGCCGAAGTAGATCGCGCGATAGGCGATCAGCGCGGCGACCATCTCGTGCGCCGGCACGTCGCGGCCGAGCGTGAAGATCATCGCCGCCTCGAACACGCCGATCCCGCCCGGCGTATGGCCGACCATGCCGAGCAGCAGCGCGGCCGCGTAGACCGTGATGAAGGTCGAAAAGCCGACCGGCGCGGCCGGCAGCAGCACCCACAGCGTGAGGCCCGCCGCCACCACGTCGAACACCGCGTAGACGATCTGCGCGACGAGATCGCGGCGTGCCGGGATGTCGAACGCGAGCCACTTGAAGCGCGTCGCGACCGGGCGGGCCGCACGGCCGCACGCGGCCACCATGGCCGCCATCGCGACGAGCAGCGCGCCGCCGCTCCACACCAGCACGCCGGGCGCGACGTGCAGCATCGCGGCCAGCGCCTGCGGCAGGCAGACCATGCCGACCGCGGTCATCAGCACCAGGGCGAGCGCGAGCGTGCCGCTCGTAAACACCGTCATGCGGCCGATCTGGGCCGGCGTGACGCCGGCCACGCCGTAGACGCGCGCGCGCACCGCCCCGCCCGTCAGCGCGCCGAAGCCGGTCGCGTTGCCGAGCGCCGACGCGGCGATCGCGCCGATCCACAGCGGCGCGCGCGGCACCCTGGCCGCGACGTAGCGCAGGCCGACCGCGTCGCGGGCGACGAGCGCGAGATAGCTGAGGGCCGTCGCGCCGAGCGACGCGCCCCACTCGGCGGCCGACAGCGCGCGCAGCTGGCGGATCACCGACCGGTAGTCGATCGATGCCGACAGGTGCTGGAAGACCACGATCAGCAGCAGCCCGATGCCGAGCGCGAGCAGCGGCGACAGCACGCGCTCGTGGCGGAGCAATGCCGAGACGCGCGCGAACATCGCCGCGGCACGGCTCGGTGAACCAGGTGGGCTGGAAGACATAACTTATTGGTGGCGGTACATAGCTTGTCGCGGCGCCGGGTGGCTCGGCGGCGACGAATCCGGTTGTTCTGCGTGGGCGGCCCGCCAACGCGGAAGCCGGCGGCGCCTGACTCAGAAATTACAAGTATACGGAATTTTTATTACAAAATCTTTCGGGTTTGCAACCGCGGCGCCAGGCCGGGCGGCGGCGTCAATGCGAGGTCAAAACTAAGTGGTCCCTACACGCGAGATGCGCATCATACCGGGAACCGGGACCATTTTTTTGTCGGATGAATGACCGGTGGCGCATTTTGGGAGAAATCTTCCGGGCCGGCCGCGCCGGGGAGCAGAAAACCATGCGGCGGGCCGGACGCTGCCGGAATGAGGACGGTATGCGGACACTCGCAGCGGCGGTGGCCAAGCCAACGGGAATCGCCGCTGCGGACGCGGATTCGCGTCAGGACGCTTCTTCAGGCCACCACGGCTTCGCGGCCCGGTCGACCCGAAAGTCGTCGAGGTTCTTTCCTTCGAGCCACTTCGGCCGCGGACCGTGGCCCGACCACGTCTTGCCCGTCGAGGGATCGTAGTACTTCGCCGGCGCCCGCCCCTTGCGCGCCCTCCGGAAGCCGGCGGCGCGCAGCAGCTCGTCTTCCGTGATGCCGTACAGCGCAACGCCCTCCTGAATGGTTTCGAGCAGCGATTGCTTTTCGTCCTTCTTGACGTCCGAAAGACGGATATTCAATTCACGCAATTGCGTCTTCAGATTCTGGAGTTCAGTGGTCATGATCGATCGCCGGGTTATTCAATTGACAGACAAATGGTAACGGATGGCCGCAGCGATGACACGCTTCCAAAGCCGATTCGGCTGCTTATGCGTAATGCCAGCTCCAGTAATCGTTCGTGAGCGCGCCGGAAGGCGCTTGCCTGACGGTGTTGGCCCCCCATATCGAATACTGCACGTCCTTCGGCGAACTGCCGAAATACTTCCTGAAGTCGCGCGTCAGCGACGGCACATCGTAGAAGCCGTACTGATAAGCGATATTCGGCAGCCGCTGCTTGCGCCCGTCCGGCGACGACAGGATTGCGTAGATCTTCCTGAGGCGCGCGAGCTTGATGTATTCGCTGACGCCGAGGTTGTTCTCCGAAAACAGCCGATACAGGCTCGCCCTGGACAGGCCGACGTTCTTGCAAATGGATTCCACGCTCAGCTCCGGCGACGCGAGATGCGCGTTGATGTGTTCCTTCACGCGTTCGAACATTTCCACTTTCAGCTCGGATTGCGCTTCGCGCAGATTGTCCGGCGTCGGCATCAGCATCGCGGTCAGCATGCCCAGCGTCGCCTGCGCGACGCTCGGAATCTCGGCCGCGGTCACGCCCCGCAGATTCGTCGACAACGTGTTCAGGTACTGGCTCGTGAGCGTCGCGATCGTGCCGCCCATGACCGCGCCGTGCCGCGCCGCCAGATCAAAGGGAATCATCCGCCGCGGCACGATCACCGCCACGAAGCTGCCCGCGCCCACGTTGATCTGATAAGGCTGGGTCAGGTCCGCGACGGCGACCTGGTGAGGCTGCACGGATTCGACGCTGTCGAACTTGCTGGCGCGCCAGACGCTGTTTCGGCTGGTGCGGAACGCATAATGATCGAAGCCGTCCTCGCGAATGCGCTTCTTGCAGCGGATTGCGTCATAGCTGATCGAGTCGCCGTGGAACTTGGGCGAGTAGTTCATCGTGCCGATCATGATCTGGTTCGCATGAATGCCGACGAACTCGCTGTCGAGTACCGACTCGTCCGACATGCCACGGCTGCCGGGCACGATTTCGGCCAGGCGGCTCTGTCCGCGCCACGCGTCCAGCTTGTCCTGCGGCGCAAAGGGAAGCGTTGAAAACTCGAATAACATCGGAGCGGACATGTGATCTCCAATTCCGGTCTGTCTACGAATGTTCAAAGGCGATCGGCGATACGGCGCCCCGCCGCCCGGTCGGGGCGGCTTCGGTCCTCACATGGGCCCGGTTCGCGATCCGGGCCGCGTGATCGGGTCATGCGGCGCCGGGTGGGCGAAACGTCGATCGGCGTTGTGCGGCGCCTGCCGCCGCGGCTCAGGAATGCGGCTGCGAGCCGGAATGGGTAAGGCGTGGGGGACCGACGTTGCTGATGTGCTCGACAAACATGACTGCCCTCGTAATCAATTCGATGTCCGTGATGCCCGCTCCGGCCGGCATCGCGATTCGCTCGCCGGCGAGTCAATCGACGCCTCTC
Source organism: Burkholderia stagnalis (assembly GCF_039848545.1). Taxonomy (NCBI): domain Bacteria; kingdom Pseudomonadati; phylum Pseudomonadota; class Betaproteobacteria; order Burkholderiales; family Burkholderiaceae; genus Burkholderia; species Burkholderia stagnalis. The sequence goes on along the minus strand of NZ_CP156686.1, from coordinate 1,044,755 downwards.
GCGCCGCGGCGTCCGCCATCCCGGGCCTCACCTGCTCCGCCGGCCCGCTGAGCCACGCGATGTCATGGCTCGCCCACCGCTCGAGAAAGGACGCGAGCGCACTCAGCAACGCATGACGGGTCACCCTCACGACACGCTCCCGACCGCGGACACGACCGCCGTGCCTTGATCGCGCGATTCATCCATCCTGTCTCCGGTCACATGTAAGCATTCCTTTATAAATGCGCGAGAGTTGCATCGACTCGCCGTGCGCTTCGTTCAGCCCGGCATCGTCTCGACCGAACGCGGCGAACGCGGCGTCACGATTGGATGCGTTGCTGCGACGCCATGCGCGCAGCGCTGGCGGCGTGCCAGGCAACGATGGCTTGCGTGAGCTTTCGACTCGTGAATGTCGCGCGACGGCGGCGCGTCAGATCGGCACGGCCGGACGCGGGGCGCCAGCCGGGTGTTCGGTGCATGCACCGGGCCATGCGAGCCCGGAGATCATGTTGCGACGATGGGCGAGCGCAATGATTCGCGCCACCGGGCGGAGAAAATCCGTTTGCTCAATCTTGAAAGAAAACGAATGCCTGCCATACAAGTGACAAGCAGTCGTGGGTGTACCACCGTCCATCACATTGCCCTCGCACAAAAATCATTGTGGAAATTGTTTTTAGATTTGAAGCACCTCGAATTCGTCAGATCAATATATACCTCGAAATTGAAAAAGTCAAAGCCCCTTTTCACAATGACATTCTCAACCCGATCTTATTTCCAGCATGATTGGCGCCGATAATTTCAACTATCGAATGACACCCGATTCCCGCGAACGATTTTGCCGCACAAAGGCACATCTTCCCGGTCGCCCCGGGAAAACAAGGGGCGCAGGACCGCCCATTCGATTCGGGCAACTATTCCAATCCGGCTATAAACAGAGCATGTGGATCGACGAAATCGAATCATTTCAATCGACTCGACCAGGCAATCTTATTTACCTCCGTCAATAGCCATGCGCAAATGGAAGGCTGGCATTCAATAAAATCATCCCAATAATTGACAGCCAGAATGATTAAATCGATTTACCTCCGTTTTCTGGTAGGTCCGCATTTCACCATTCAGGAAATCCGGCCAGGCGGCGGTTGAATGCCGCCCCACCCGCCACCCAGCGCACGAATCAGATTGACGGTCGATACGGCCTGCGCACCCGTCAGCTGGTTCGCCTGCAATTGCGACGCCAACACCGATCGCTCCGCATCGATCACGTCGAGATAGCTGACCTCGCCCTCCTGATACTGCGTGCGCGACAGCGTCGCCGCGCGCCGCGACGCCTTGACGGCCGTGTCCTGCGCGCGAATCTGGTCGTCGAGCAAACGCAGGTCCGCGAGATTGTCCTCGACCTCGCGGAACGCGACGAGCACCTGCTGCCGGTAGTTCGCGACCTGTTCGTCGTATTGCGCGCGCGCCTGCTGCACGCCGGCGGCACGCCGCCCGCCGTCGAACAGCGGCAGCGTCAGCGCGGTGCCCGCGAACGGCCCGAGCAGGAACGTGCGGCTCGACCACATGAACAGGTTGCCGAGCGTCGACGCTTCAAAGCCGGCCGATCCCGTGATGTCGAGCTTCGGGAAATACGCCGACTTCGCGAGCCCGATGCGCGCGTTCGCGGCCGCCATCGCACGTTCCGCAGCCGCAATGTCCGGACGCCGTTCGAGCAGCGCCGACGGCAGGCCCGCCGGCACCTTCACCGCGACCGGCACGAGCGGCGTTTGCTTGAACGCGAAATCCGCCGGCGCCTTGCCGAGCAGGATCGCGAGCGCATGCTCGGACGCCGCGCGGCGGCGCGCAACGCCGACCGCGTCGGCCTGCGCACTCGCCAGTTCGTTCTTTGCGCGCGACACGTCGAGCTCGCTGATGTCGCCCTCGTTGAAGCGGCGCTGCACGAGCCTCAACGCCTGTTCGCGCAATTCGACCGTGCGGCGGTACAAGTCCTGGTCGGAATCGAGCTGGCGCAACGCGAAGTAGTTCTGCGCGACGTCCGCCTGCAGCGCGAGCTGCACCGAGCGGAACAGCGCCTCGCTCTGTGCCTCGTCCGCGCGCGACGCCTCGACGTTGCGGCCCACGCGGCCGAACAGGTCCGCTTCATACGACACCGTGCCTTGCGCGCGCCACAACGTCGCGAAGGTCGGGCCGCTGCCCTGCGGCAGCGACTGCGACGCCGACGACAGCCCCTGGCGCGTCGGCCCGAAGCCCGCGCCGATCTGCGGGAACCATTGCGAGCGCGCCGCGCGGGTGGCCGCGCGCGCTTCCTCGACGCGCGCCGCCGCGGCCTTCAGGTTCTGGTTCGCGGCGAGCGCCTGCGCCTCGAGCGAATCGAGCACCGGATCGCCAAACGCCTTCCACCATTCGCCACGATGCGCGGTGTCCGACGGTTCGGCCCGCTTCCACGTGCCGGCCTGCTCGCCGACCGCGAGCGTCGGCGCTTCCTTGAACGCGGCGGGCGTTGCGACATCCGGCCGCTTGTAGTCGGGCCCGACCGCGCAGGCGGCAAGCAGTGCGGCCAGCAGCGTGGCCGTCGCGGCACGCGTTGCCGTGTGCGCGAATCGACCGTCTTCGTGGTTGCCGTGGTTGTTGCCGTGGTTGTTGCCGTGGTTGTTGCCGTGGTTGTTGCCGTGGTTGTTGCCGTGGTTGTTGCCGTGGTTGTTGCCGTGGTTGTTGCCGTGGTTGGTGCCGTGGTTGGTGCCGTGGTTGGTGCCGTGGTTGGTGCCGTGGTTGGTGCCGTGGTTGGTGCCGTGGTTGGTGCCGTGGTTGGTGCCGTGGTTGGTGCCGTGGTTGGTGCCGTGGTTGGTGCCGTGGTTGGTGCCGTGGTTGGTGCTCTGGTTGTTGCTCTGGTTGTTGCCGTGGTGACCGTTCACGTCGCGCCTCCTCAAGCGTCCGAAGCCGGCACGCCGTAGCCGGTCGCGCCCTTCTTCTCGACGACATGAATCCTGCCGCCCGCGAGCGTGCGCAGCACCACATAGAACACCGGCGTCAGCATCAACCCGAACAGCGTCACGCCGAGCATCCCGAAGAACACCGCGACACCCATCGCGTGGCGCATCTCCGCACCCGCGCCGGTCGACGTGACGAGCGGCACCACGCCCATGATGAACGCGATCGACGTCATCAGGATCGGCCGCAGCCGCAGCCGGCTCGCCTCGATCGCCGCTTCGAGCGGTGTCCTGCCGTCGTGCTCCAGCTCGCGCGCGAACTCGACGATCAGGATCGCGTTCTTCGCCGACAGCCCCACCAGCACCATCAGGCCGATCTGCGTGAAGATATTGTTGTCGCCCTGCGTGAGCCACACGCCCGTGAGCGCCGACAGGATGCCCATCGGCACGATCAGGATCACTGCGAGCGGCAGCGTCAGGCTCTCGTATTGCGCGGCAAGCACGAGGAACACGAGCAGCACGCTGATCGGAAACACCCAGATCGCCGCGTTGCCCGCGAGGAGCTGCTGATACGTGAGGTCGGTCCATTCGAACTTCACGCCGCGCGGCAGCGTCTGCGCCGCGATTCGCTCGACCGCGGCCTGCGTCTGCCCCGACGAGAAGCCCGGCGCCGGGCCGCCGTTGACGTCGGCCGCCGTGTAGCCGTTGTAGCGCACCACCATCTCGGGGCCGAACGTCGGCGTCACGGTGACGAGCGACGACAGCGGCACCATCTCGCCCGCGCCGTTGCGCGTCTTCAGCTGCAGGATGTCGTCCGCGCGCTGGCGGAACGGCGCATCCGCCTGCACGCGCACCTGGTACACGCGTCCGAAGCGGTTGAAGTCATTCACGTACAGCGAACCGAGATACACCTGCATCGTATTGAACACGTCGGTGACCGACACGCCGAGCTGCTTCGCCTTCACGCGATCGAGATCGACGTTGAGCTGCGGCACGTTGACCTGATAGTTCGTAAACACCCTGCCGAATTCCGGCGCATTCTTCATCTGCGCGATGAATTCGCGCGCGGCATCGGCCAGCCGCGTATAGCCGACCGCGCCGCGATCCTCGATCTGCAGCTTGAAGCCGCCGAGCGTGCCGAGACCGAACACCGCCGGCGGCGGAAACACCGCGATGAAGGCGCCCTTGATCCCGCCGTACTGGCGGTTCAACGCCGCAGCGATCGCGTCGGCCGACAGCCCGCGCCGCTCGCGCGCCGGTTTCAGCATCACGAACACGATGCCCGCGCTCGAACTGTTCATGAACCCGTTCACCGACATCCCGGGGAAAGCCGGCGCGTGATCGACGCCCGGCTGCTTCAGCGCGACGGACGCCATTTGCCGCATCACCGACTCGGTGCGATCCAGCGACGCGCCGCTCGGCAATTGCGCGAACGCGACGAGATAGCCGCGATCCAGCGCCGGGATGAAACCGGTCGGCACCGCGCGCGCGACGAGCACGGCCGCGCCGATCAGCAACAGGTACGTCGCGAGCACCAGCGAGCGCCGCGTCAGCACGCCGCGCACGCCGCGCCCGTAGTGCTCCGCGCCGCGCCGAAACACCTTGTTGAAGCGGCGGAAGAAGCCGCCGAGCACGCGGTTCATCGCGCGCGTCAGCCAGTCTTCCTTGTCGCCATGCCCCTTCAGCAGGATCGCGGACAACGCCGGCGACAGCGTCAGCGAGTTGAACGCCGAGATCACCGTCGAGATCGCGATCGTCATCGCGAACTGCTTGTAGAACTGGCCGGTCAGCCCCGACATGAACGCGAGCGGCACGAACACGGCGACGAGCGTCAGCGCGATCGCGATGATCGGCCCGCTCACTTCCTGCATCGCCTTGTAGGTCGCGTCCCGTGCGGTCATCCCGCTCTCGATGTTGCGCTCGACGTTCTCGACGACGACGATCGCGTCGTCGACCACGATCCCGATCGCGAGCACCATCCCAAACAGCGACAGCGTATTGATCGAGTAGCCGAACGCGAGCAGCAGCGCGAAGGTGCCGACGATCGACACCGGCACCGCGATCAGCGGAATGATCGACGCGCGCCACGTCTGCAGGAACACGATCACGACCAGCGCGACGAGCACGATCGCCTCGACCAGCGTGTGCACGACCGCTTCGATGCTCGATCGCATGTACAGCGTCTGGTCGTAGACGATCTTGTAGTCGACGCCTGCCGGAAAGTCGTGCTTGAGATCGTCCATTTCCGCGCGCACGGCCTCCGCGACCTGCAGCGCGTTTGCGCCCGGCAGCTGGAACACGGGCATCGCGACCGCCGATTCGTTGTCGAGCAGCGCCCGCAAGCCGTAGTTCGACGCGCCGAGCTGGGTGCGCGCGATGTCGCGCAGGTGCGTGACGCCGCCGTCCGGCGCCGTCTTCACGACGATGTCGCCGAACTCGTCTTCCGTCTGCAGGCGGCCGCGCGCGTTCACCGACAGTTGCAGCGGCGTATCGGCCAGCGACGGCGATCCGCCCACCACGCCCGCCGCGACCTGCACGTTCTGCTCGCGAATCGCGCGCACGACGTCGGCGGCGGTCAGCCCGCGCTGCGCGACCTTCTGCGGATCGAGCCACACGCGCATCGAATAGTCGCCCGCGCCCCACAGCTGCACCTCGCCGACGCCGCGAATGCGCGACAGCCGGTCCTTCACGTTGATCAGCGCGTAGTTGCGCAGATACGTCGTGTCGTAGCGATTGTCGGGCGAGATCAGGTGCACGATCATCGTGATGCTCGGCGAACTCTTCACGGTCGTCACGCCGAGCCGCTGCACGTCTTCCGGCAGGCGCGGCAGCGCCTGGTTCACGCGGTTCTGCACGAGCTGCGTGGCCTTGTCGGGGTCGGTGCCGAGCTTGAACGTGACGGTGAGCGTCAGGTTGCCGTCGCTGTTGGTCTGCGACTGCATGTACAGCATGTCCTCGACGCCGTTGATCTGTTCTTCCAGCGGCGACGCGACGGTTTCGGCGATCACTTTCGGGTTCGCGCCCGGATACTGCGCCTTGACGATCACCGACGGCGGCACGATCTCCGGATACTCGGAAACCGGCAGCAGGAAGATCGCGATGATGCCCGCGAGCAGAATGCCGACCGACAGCACGCCCGCGAAGATCGGCCGGTCGATGAAGAATTTCGATACGTTCATGAGTGGCGAGGCCCTTTCTGGTGGCACGCGCGTGCGGCGCGAACGCGCGCCGGCCGCGCGCGCCGGCTACGAACGCGCGTCGGCCGCCGCGTTCGCCGTCATCGGCACGTCGTGCGGCTTCACCTGCTGGCCCGGCCGCACGCGCTGCGTGCCGTTCACGATCACGCGGTCGCCGGCGGCGAGGCCGCTGACGATCGCCCGGCGCGTGCCGTGCTGCAGCCCCGGCTGCACTTCGCGGTACGACACGCGGCCCTGCGCATCGACGACGAACACGAACTTCTTGTCCTGGTCCGTGTTGATCGCCGCGTCGTCGACGAGCAGTGCCTGGTGCGGCGCGCCGCCGCTGACCTTCACGCGTGCATAGAGCCCCGGCACCAGCGCGCCGTCCGCGTTGTCGAAGCGCGCACGCACGCGGATCGTGCCGGACGACGTGTCGAGGCGGTTGTCGACCGAGTCGATCACGCCGCTTCTCGAATAGCCGCTCTCGTTCGCGAGGCCGAGCTCGACCGGCACCTTGCGGCCGTCGCGCGCGCCGTTGATGTATTGCAGGTAGGTCTGCTCGTCGGCGTCGAACGATGCGTAGATCGGCGACACCGACACGAGCGTCGTCAGCGGCGCGGCCGATGCGCCGGCCGACACGACGTTGCCGAGCGTGATCTCCGCGCGCGACACGCGGCCCGACACGGGCGCGGTGATCCGCGTGTAGCCGAGATCGATGCGCGCGGTTTCGAGCGCGGCCTCGGCCGCCTTCAGGTTCGCGCTCGCCTCGCGCGCGGCGTTCTGCTTCTCGTCGTAGTCGCGCTTCGCGATCGCGTTGTCGCCGATCAGCCGCTGCGCGCGCTGCCAGTCGCTTTGCGCGTAGCCGTTGCGCGCCTGCGCGGCCGCGAGTTGCGCAGCCGCGCGATCGACCGCGGCCTGGTACGGGCGCGGGTCGATCACGAACAGCACGTCGCCCTTCTTCACGAGCGCGCCGTCCTTGAAGTTGACCGACACGATCGTGCCCGACACCTGCGGGCGCACGTCGACCTTCTCGATCGCTTCGAGACGGCCGGAATAGCTTTGCCAGTCGGTCACGGTCTGCGGCACGACGGTGGCGACGTCGACTTCGGGCAGCGGCGCCGCCTTGGCCGGCACGTTCGCCCTGCCCCGCATGGCGCCCGACAGCGAGAGGCCGATCGCGACGGCGATGGCCGTCACGACCCCCGCCACGCGTGTACGGTGGGTAGAAAAGATATTCATCGAACTGGATTCCTGACGATGCCTGTCTGCACTTTCCCGCAGGCATACGCGGGCGCGCCGGACCGGCGGACGATGCAGCGTCGGTGGCGACGCGTGCGTGCGCGGCCGGGCGCCGCGCACCGGCGCCTATCGGCAGCCGTGCCCGCGCACCCGGCCCTCGAACACCGCAGCCGTCACCCGTCGACGAGTTCGCGAGGCGCGGCCGCCGGCACCGCTTTACGGCGCGCGGTGACGAGCACGATGCCCAGCGACGCCGCTTCGAACGCTGCGCCGATCCAGCCGAGCGCGCCGACGCCCTGCGTGCCGAGCACGTATCCACCCAACCCGGATCCCAACGAAAATCCGATGTACATGAACGACGCGTTCAGCGACAGCGTCACCGGTGCGACGTTCACGCCGCCGATGCCGATCAGCCGTGACTGCTGCGGCGCGATGAAGCCCCAGACCGACGCGCCCCAGCAGATCACCGCGACGATCACCGGCACGACCGCGATTGCGGGTGGCGCGTACGCATGAATCAACGACAGCGCGATGAATGCCGCGGTCAGCACGCTCAGCATGATCACGATCACGCGATGCGCGCCGAGCCTGTCGGTCAGGCGGCCGCCGAGAATCATCCCCGTCACGGCCGACACGCCCCACGCGAACAGCACGATGCTGAGCGGCACGCCGTGCGCGCCGAGCGTTTCGACGATATAGGCCGCGATGTACGTATAGACGACGTACGCGCCCGTCGCCCACAACATCGTCGACAACAGTGCCGTCAGCACGGCCGGCCTGCGCCCGACGTTGAGCCGCTGCGTCAGCGTCGCCGTCGGCAGCCCCTTGCCGAAGCCTTTCGGCAAGCCGAACTTCAGGCCGATCGTCGCGATCGCGCCGAGCAGGGCCACGCTCGCGAATGTCGAGCGCCAGCTGCCGAAGCTCGCGATGATCGAACCGAGCGGCACGCCGAGCGCGATTGCGACACTCGATCCGCCGTTCACGATCGCGAGCGCGCGGCCGCGCTGTTCGGGCGCGACGAGCGATCCGGCCACCGCATTCGCATTCGGCAGGAAGAGGCCCGCGGTGAACGCGAGCAGGATGCGCGCGGCCATCAGTTGTGCGAATGTCGTCGAATGCCACGCGACCACGTTCGCGACGGCGAACGCCGCAAGACTGACGATCAGCAACGTGCGGCGATTGAGGTTGCCGGTCAGCGTCGTCAGGATCGGCGAGCTGATCGCATAAGCAAACGCGAACACGCTCACCAGCAGCCCGGCGGCGCTGACGCTCCGGCCGAGATCGGCGGAGATGCTCGGCAGCAGCGGCGCGATCATGAACCCTTCCGTCGACAGGCAAAACGCGCCGAGCGCCAGCCAGTACAGCGGCCGTTTTGATTCGATTCGTACTGTTTCCATTACCCCTCTCCAGGTCGAAAAAGCCTCTTGAGCCGCCGCATCCCGGCCTTCGCGACGAGCGGCTTCACGAATTCTTCACAATCAGTAGTGCAAAGCGTGACGCTCCGGCGCGATCGTCCGGATGTTTTTTCTTATCGCGGCACAGTTCGGGCGGCCGTCGGCCGCCCGGTGCAAGCTATCCGGACCGGGGCGCGCGCCCCGCGCCCGTTACCGCGCGACGCGCATGGCGTCTCCCGCCACCGTGTCGAGCCATGCGTCGATCTGCTCGACTTCGCGCTGGATGAACCGCTCGTCGGCATACGCATTCGCCAGCACGGCCACACCCTGCGTTCGCGACAGCAGATGCATCGCCAACATATCGGCGGCGTCGCAGCCCAGCGCGTCGAACTGTGCGCTCAACCATGCACGGAACAGCGACAGCAGCTCGTTCGCGCGGTCGTGCGCATCGTGATTCAGCTTCCCGAGCTCCGTGCACAGCGTGCCGATCGGGCAGCCGGAACGCATGATCTTGCTGCGGTTCGTGACGAGCATCTGCGAGAAGCGCTTGAGGCGATCGAGCGGCGCCGACCATTCGATGTCCCACTCGTCCAGCATGGCCTGCACATTCGCGAGCCGCGCGTCGATCACGGCGTCGAGGATCTCGTCCTTGGTCTTGAAGTGATGATAGAAATTGCCGCGCGAGATCTGCACCGCGCCGGCAATATCGGAAAAGGACGTGTGCTGGTAGCCCTGCTGGTAGAACAGCTGGTCGGCGGAAGCAACGATGAGATCGCGAGTCGATTCGGCTTTCATGGAAAGTCCTGCCCTGTGGCCAGGCCCGGTGCGGAACGCCTTGCACGGTCACCTGGGTCGCCTCCAAATTGCGAGGCACGATTAGGATGTTCGTCCTACAATATCTTCATACTAAGACGCGCGTCCTAATTCGTCAAGAAGAGCCCGGCGGCGGCCACGGACGACCAACCGAGAGACAGGGGCAGTTCAATGGATTATCTGCAGTCGATACGCGTATTCGTCCGGATCGCCGAACTCGGCAGTTATTCGCGGGCCGCGCGCGCGTTGCGGATTTCGAATTCACTCGCGACGCGGCTCGTGATGTCGCTCGAAAGCCATCTGGACGCCCGCCTGTTCCAGCGGAGCACGCGCCGCCTATCGCTGACCGAGCAGGGGCAGGCGTATCTGGAATGCGTGAGCCGGATCCTCGCGGATCTCGAACGGGCCGAGCGGCTGGTCGCCGCGCATACGCGGGAGCCGGCCGGCACGCTGCGCATCGCCGCGCACCCGATGTTCAGCCTGCACGGCTTTTCGGCGGCGCTGAGCGCGTATGCGCAGCGCTATCCGCGGGTGACGCTCGACCTGACGCTGACGGATCGCCCCGTCAACCTGATCGAGGAACGATTCGACGTCGGCGTGCTGATGGGCCGCCAGGTGACGGGCGACAGCATCGTCAAGCGGTGGCTGATGAGGACGCGCATGATGGTCTGCGCCGCGCCCGCCTATCTGAAGAAGCACGGCGCGCCCGCGCATCCGGAGGATCTGGCCGGGCACGCGTGGCTGCACCTGCCGCTCGAACGGTATGGCGAGCAGCTGGAGCTGCTCGGCCCGGATGGGCCCGTGCAGGTGAATCCGACGAACGTCGCGCTGGCGAACAACTCGAGCATGCTGCGCGAGCTTGCCGTGCTCGGCATGGGCATCGCGCTGCTGCCGTGTCATATGGTCGACGACGACCTGCGCGAAGGCCGGCTGGTGCGTTTGCTGGCCGACTACCACCTGCCGCCGGCCGACATTCATGTCGCGTATCCGTCGCGCACGCACCTGCCGTCGAAAGTGCGGACCTTCGCCGACCATCTCGTCGAATCGGCGGGCGCGGCGCTGGACACGCGGATCGCCGACCCGGATTTCGCGCCGGTGAGGACGGCCGCGTGACGCGTGCGCGGCCGGGGCGGCACGCTAGCGCGCGGCGTCCGTGCGCCGGATGAGACAGGTCGCGGACGCCAGCGCGACCTTCTTGCCGTCCGGCGTGGTCAGCACGCCCTCGGCGATGCCGAGGCTTTTCGACAGGTGCGCCACGCGCCCCTCCACGATCAGGTCGACGGACAGCGGCACGGGCCGCAGCATCTTCACGCTGAGGTCGACCGTCGCGTAACCGGCGTGCGCGTCGAGCATCGTATGGACGGCGCAGCCCGTCACCGAGTCGAGCACGGTCGCCGCGAACCCGCCGTGCACGGCGCCCTGCGAGTTCAGGTGCCGCTCGTCCGCGCGCGCGATCATCTTCACGTAGCCGGGCTCGATGGTTTCCGCGCGCATCGGCATCGTGCTCCACATCGTCGCGGCGGGTACGTCGCCTGCTGCCGCGGCGCGCAGGAATTCCAGCCCGGACATCGGCGTGTCAGCCATGTTTGCCACTCCTCGTTGATCGGCCGAGCCGGACGACCGAAGCGATGCCGAACGGCATGGACCGCGCGGGCTGCGACGCGCGCCGGCCTCGCGCGTCGCACGGCCGCCCGGACGGCCTTCGTTGCCGACGCGGGCGATCGGGCGGCCCGTCCACGGCATTTTTCATATTAGAGGCGCGCGTTCAGCAGCGTCAACGCGCGCGCTTCATCGTGCCCGTGAAGATCGCGCGCAGCACGCCGCCTTCGCGCACGTAACGCCATTCGGCCAGCGTATCGATGCGCAGCGTGCCGGCCACGCGCGCGACCTCGCGCCCGTTGCGCCGGACGGTGACCGTGGCCGGCGGGCGCGGCGCTCGCGCGTGCGGATCGAAATCGATGTCGATGCATTCGGAACCGTCCCATGCAAGCGCATCGAGTGCGTTCGGCGCGCCCACTTCGATCGGCAGCACGCCCATCAGCGCCAGGTTGCTGCGATGGATGCGCTCGAAGCCGGCCGCGACGACCGCCGCGACGCCCAGCAGCGACGTGCCCTTCGCGGCCCAGTCGCGCGCGCTTCCCGAGCCGTACAGCGCGCCCGCGACGATCACGCTCGGCACGCCGTCCTCGCGGTTTTCCATCGCGACGTCGAACAGGCTGCGCGTCGCGCCGTCGCGCGCCGAACGGGCGACGGGGCCCGCGTCGAGCCCGCCCACCCGGTTGCGAAGATGCGGATTCGCGAACGTGCCGCGCATCATCACGTGATGGTTGCAGCGGCGCGCGCCATAGGTATTGAACGCGTCGTCGGGAACCTGCCGCGCGCGCAGGTAGCGCGCCGCCTCGCTGTCGGCCGCGATCGCGCCGACCGGGCTGATATGGTCGGTCGTGACGCCATCCCCGAGCACGGCGAGCACGCGCGCGCGGCGCACGGGCCCGAACGGCCGTGCGTCGCGCGCCGGCGGGTCGAAGAACGGCGGTTCGACGAAATAGCCCGAGGTGTCGCGCCATTCGAACAGCGGCGCCGCCGGCGCATCGATGCGCGACCAGCCGATGCTGTCGCCGCCTTCGCCCGTTGCGTCGTCATACAGGCCGGCGTACGCGCGCTCGTCGACCACCGCATCGACGAGCGCGTCGATGTCCGCCTTGTCGGGCCACACGTCGGCCAGGAAGACCGGCGCACCGGCTGCATCGACCCCGAGCGGCGCCGCATCGAGATCGCGCGCGACCGTGCCGGCCAGCGCGTAGGCCACGACGAGCGCGGGGCTCGCGAGATAGTTGGCCTTGATCGCGCGGTGAATGCGGCCCTCGAAGTTGCGGTTGCCGGACAGCACCGCGGCCACCGACAGGCCGCGCGCGCGTACCGCCGCCTCGACGCCGTCGGCGAGCGCGCCCGTATTGCCGACGCACGACGCGCACCCGTACGCGGCGACGAAGAAGCCGAGCCGCTGCAGCGGTTCGAGCAGTCCCGCGCGCTCGAGATAGCGCGTCACCGCGCGCGAGCCTGGCGCCAGCACCGTCTTCACGTGGCCGGGCGGGCGCAAGCCGCGCGCGGCCGCCCGCTTCGCCAGCAGCCCGGCCGCCAGCATCGCCGCCGGGTTGGCCGTATTGGTGCACGACGTGATCGCGGCGAGCACGACGGCGCCGTCGCCGAGCCCGTCCGGCGCACCGGAATGCGCCGCGCCGCCGCGCGCGACGCTCGCTGGAAGCTGCGCGACGGCGAGCGTCTGGTGCGGCCGCGCAGGCCCCGCGAGCGTCGGTTCGACGGCCGACAGGTCGATCGACAGCACCGACGTGTAGTCGTGGTCCGCCGCATCCGGAATCCCGAACAGGCCCTGCGCGGCGTAGTACGCGCGGATCGTGTCGATCGCGTCGCGCGATCGGCCCGTTTGCGCCAGATAGGCGAGCGTGGTGTCGTCGATGCCGAAAAAGGCCGTCGTCGCGCCGTATTCGGGCGCCATGTTGGCGATCGTCGCGCGATCCGGCAGCGACAGGCCCCGCGCACCGGGCCCGACAAATTCGAGAAACTTGCCGACCACGCCGGCTTCGCGCAGCGCGCGGGTCAGGTGGAGCGCGACGTCGGTGGCCAGCACGCGGCCACGGGGCGCACCCGTCAGGTGCACGGCGACGACCTCCGGCGCGCTCTGGTGGAGCGGCTCCCCGAGCAGCGCGATTTCCGCTTCGAGCCCGCCGACGCCCCAGCCCAGCACACCGAGCGCGTTGATCATCGTCGTGTGCGAATCCGTGCCGACGACCGTGTCGGGAAACAGCCAGCCGTCGCGCCGCGCGACCACGCCGGCCAGGAACTCGAGATTGATCTGGTGGACGATGCCGTTGCCGGGCGGAATGACCCGCACGCCCTGAAACGCGCGCGCGGCCCATTTGACGAACTGGAAGCGTTCCGCGTTGAGCCGGTATTCCGCCGCGAGATTCGTGTCGTGTGCGGCCGCATCGCCATACGCGTCGACGACGACCGAATGATCGACGACGAGATCGACGGGCAGCGTCGGTTGAACGGCCTGCGCATGCACGCCTGCCCGCACGGCGGCCGAACGCATCGCCGCGAGATCGCACAGCAGCGGAATGCCTGACGCGTCCTGCAGCAGCACGCGCGAGACCCAGACCGGGATGTCCCGGCCGTCGCCGGCGCGCCAGTCGAGCAGCGCCTGCGCGTGCTCCGTCGCCGCGTGCGTGCCGTCGGCGCGGCGCAGCGCGGCCTCGAGCAGGATCCGGATCGACGGCGGGAAACGCGCAACGCGCGGATGGGCGCGCGCGACCGCCGGCAGCGACACGATGCGCGCGGTGGTGCCGTCCGGCAGCGGGAAGGTGCGATGAAAGTCGGTGAAGTTCGCCATGATGCGTGGTTGGTGTATAGCGCGCTAGGCAGCGGCCTGCCCCGCCGCTGCTGCCGGCGTCCAGACGCTCAACACGCTGTCGAGCGCCGGGCGGCTGCGCTCGGCGACGTCCTCGGCCGGCTGGCCGACGTGGACGAACCCGACCGTCTGCTCGTGCGCCGCGAGCCCGAGGATCGCCGCGACTTCCGCGTCGTACGCGGCCCAGCCGGTCAGCCACTGCGCGCCGAGGCCGACGGCCGACGCGGCGAGCAGCAGGTTGTACGCGACGCAGCCCGCGCTCAGTTGCTGCTCGACGACCGGCACCTTGTGGTCCGGATCCACGCGCGCGATCACCGCGATCACCAGCGGCGCGAACGTATAGCGCAGCCGCTCCTTCTCCTGCTGCGTCTCCGACAGGCTCGCGCGCTGCGACGCGCGCGCGGCGAGCCGCTCCCCGAAGCGCAGCTTCGCGTCGCCTTCGAGCAGGATCAGCCGGAACGGTTCGAGCTTGCCGTGGTCCGGCACGCGAATCGCGGCCTCCAGCAAGCGGTTCAGCGTCGCGCGGTCGGGCGGCGCGCCGCCCAGCTGGCGCGTCGGCGTGGAGCGGCGTTTCAGCAGCAACGCGAGGGGATCGGGCATCGACACAGTGGGTCTCCTTGGGTTCGGTTCGGCGGCGCACCGGCTTGCCGGCGGCCGCGCGGGAATTCGTGCGCCGCTACGACGCCCCGTAGTACGACGCGTCGAGATAGTCGCCAAGGTGCGCGCGCAGGCGCTCGCGGAACAGCACCATGTTGTCCCACGGCTGCATGTATGCGGTCCATTCGTCGATCCGGTCTTCGGCGTCGAGATGCGCGATGCTGACGATCTCGAGCGGCAGCTGTTTCGACGTGAACGCCCGCAGGAAATGCGCGCCGTTGCGCAACGCGGGGCCGTAGTCGCATTCGCCGTACACCGCGCTCGCGTAGCCGAGCACATGGGACACCGCATCCACGCCGCGCACCGGCTTGACGAACGCCGGGCCGTGAAACGCCACGTCGTCGCTCAGCGGGAACGGCAGCCGCCGCTGCACGGGCGCGGCGGCGTCGCGCGGCACGCTGTCGTGTGCATCGACGTCGCGCGGCTGGGCCGTCACGCGTTCGAACCGCGCCCGCCACGGCGCGACGAACGGCAGCGGCCGCACCGCGATGCGCAGCTCGGCGATCTCGCCCGCCGCGTTCGTCAGCGCCAGCGTCACGCCGTCGATCGCGCGCTCGGCGGGGCCGCACCGCCAGGCGGCCGCGATCCCGGCGTCGCCGTCGAACCGCAGGTGCACGTCGAGCTCGGCGTCGAGCGTATCCGCCAGTTCGTGCAGGCAGCGCAGCGCGGCGTCCGCGCCGACGACCGGCTCGCGACGGAACGGGTGCGCGACCCGCACGTCGTGCGCGAGGCGGCGCGCGTCCGCGTCAAGCGCGGTCAGAAACAACGGTGGCGACATCGTTTTCCTCCTGATTCGGCGACATTTCGATTCCCGGCGCGGGCGCGGCCGTCGCGCCCCCGTCGAGCGTGGCGAGGAATTCGGCGACCTGCGGGCCGAACAGCGCGACGTTCTCGCGATCGAACATCGCGATGTGTTCGGCGAAGCACGAGAACGGCGTCAACCGCGGCGCGGCGGCGAGCTCGATACGGACGTCCAGCTCGCGCACCGGGGCCGCGAAGTGCCGCTCCCAGCCGCGCGAGAACGCGTTGCCCGCGATGTTGATCGAGAACGCCTGCGCCGACAGCGTCACGTCCCCCTGTATCTCGCCCATCGTCATCCGGTAGAAGCGCCGGATCGTGAACAGCGTCTCCAGCGCCTCGACCACTTCGCCGCTCGGGTCCGGCAACATCAGTCCGCGCCCGTTCTCCGCGAGCTGATCGAGGAACCACTTCGCGGCCTCCGCCACGCCGGCGCGCTCGATGCTCGCCGGCGCGGCCACATGCGGCAGCACCAGCCGCGCGAGATGCAGCACGTCGCCCGTGCTTGCCAGCCGGATGTCCGTGCCGAACACGGTGACGAGACGCTCGATCGCGTGCATGCCGGCAAGCGTCGCGTCGGCCGGATCGCGGTCCATCGCGCCGCGCGCTTCGACGAACTTCGCGAGCCGCACGCCGGTTTGCCGGTAGACGTCGAACATCAGCACGCCGAGCACCCGTTCGCCCTGGCGCTCCAGCAGCGCCGCGACCTCGAACGCGAGCCGACCGCCGGCCGACCAGCCGCCGAGCAGGTATGGCCCGTGCGGCTGCTGGCTGCGCAATGTCTCGACCAGCAGCGCGACGTACTCCTGCAGCGTTTCGCCGCCGAGCACCTTGTTCAGCATCACGAGCGGCCGATCGCCGAGGTATTGCCGCAGCGGCAGGTACGACCACGCGTAGCCGCCCATCCCGTGGACCAGCACGAGCGGCGTCTTCGATGCGTTGCCGGGCAGCGAGACCACGTTCGACGCGCGGCCGGCGCTGCCGTCGGCGGCCGGCGGCGTGCTGGCGCTGGGGGTGCCGGTGCCGTCCGTGCGCGCCGGGTCCGCCTGTGCATTACCCGCCTGCCCCGACAGCAGCGGCGCGATGTCGCGCAGCAACTGCTCCGCCATCGCCGCGACGCTCGGGTGATTGAGCGTGAACGTGTTCGGCAGCCGCTTGCCGCCGGTCGCCGCGCCAAGCTTGAGCCGCAGTTCGACCGTCATCAGCGAATCGAGGCCGAGATCGACGATCGCGCGATCGTCCGGCACGTCCTCGGCCGACGCGCCCGACACGGCCGCGACCGCGTCGCGGACGAAATCCCGCAGCGCCGCCAGCCGTTCGCCGGCGTCCGTCCTCGCCAGCCGCTGCACGAGATCCGTCGCGGCCGGCGCGCTTTTCGCGGCGGGCGCGTCGTGCGTCGTCGTCGGCACCACGACCTGCGGCGCGTCCGTCTCCGCGTCGATGAGCCCGTCGAGCACTTGCAGGCCGATCTGCGGATCGATCGTCAGGCGCTCCTTCGCGAGCTTCGCGCGCACCGCGAGGCCGATCTGCGCCCACGGGCCCCAGTCGATCGCGAGCGCGGGCAAGCCGAGCGCGCGCCGGTGGTGCGCGAAGCCGTCGAGGAACGCGTTCGCGGCCGCGTAGTTCGCCTGCCCGCCGAGGCCGACGAGCGCCGAGTTGGACGAGAACAGCACGAAGAAATCCAGCGCGTCGGCCTGCGTTTCACGATGCAGATGCCACGCGCCCGCAACCTTCGGCCCGAACACTTCCTCGAAGCCGTGCCACGTCTGCTGCGCCAGCGCGCGGTCGGCGACGAGGCCCGCGCAATGCAGCACGCCCGCCAGCGGCGGCATCGTGCGGCGCGTTTCGGCGAATACGCGCGCGACGTCGTCCGCGTTCGAGATGTCCGCCTGCTGCACGAGCACCCGCGCGCCCTGCGCGTCCATCCATTGCAGCACCGGTTCCGCTTCCGCGGTCACGCCGCGCCGGCCGACCAGCACGAGCGCGCGCGCGCCGCGTTCCACGAGCCGCCGCGCGGCCGCGAGGCCGAGCCCGCCGAGGCCGCCGGTCACCACATAGGTCGCGTCGGCCCGCACGCGGTTCTCGGGCGCGGCCGGGCCGGCCTGGAAGCGCACGAGCCGCGGCGTATGGCGCGCGCCGTCGCGCACGGCGATTTCGGGCATCGCGCCATCGGCGTCTGCCGCCGGCGCGTCGCGAAGCTCGTCCGCGAGCCAGTCGGCCTGCGCGTCGGCCGGCTTGCGCGGGTCGAGGTCGATCAGGCGGGTTTCGCATTCGGGATGCTCGCGCCGCACGACGCGCGCGAAGCCCCACAGCGGCGCCTGGTCGAGCGCCACGTCAGATGCCTGGGCCGGCTGCGCGCCGCGCGTGACGAACGACAGGCGCACCGTCGCGCCGCTCGCGTCCGCGTGCCGCAGCACGCCTTGAACCGCATCCAGCGCGGTGCGGCTGTTCGACGCGAGTGCGCGGCGCCAGTCGGCGTCGTGCGCATCCGTCTCGTCATCGGCCGGCCACGCGAAAACGACATCGGTCACGGGCGCGCGCTCGGCCGCCTGTCGCGCGATCCGCTCGAATTCGTCCGCGCCGCCTTCGTTCACGACGATGCGGGGAACGTCGCCGACTGTGTCGTGCCCGGCGTCGGTGACGAGCGTGCAAAGGTCGCCCGCGCTTGCAAGGCGCGACGCCAGCCCGCTCGCGAGCCGGCCGCGCGCGACGACCAGCCAGTGGCGGCCGCCGGGCGCTGCGGCGCGCGCGGCGAGCCGCACCGCGGCGGCCGGGCGCCATTCCTGCCGCCAGACCCAGCGCGCCCAATCGGCCGATGCGCCGATCAGCGTTTCCGGACGCACCGTGCGCTTGACGTAGCCGTCGATCTCGATCAGCACGCGCCCGTCGGCGTCGAAGAAGCGGATGTCCGACGTAATGTGCGGCCCCTGCTGCTCGCGAATCCGCGCATGACACAGCACGCGCTTGCCCGGCGACGCGAAGAACGTGATGCGCTCGAAACCGACCGGCACCGACAGCGTGGACATCTCGCGCTGCGCGACGCCGCTCAACTGGAAGCCGCAGTCGAGCATCGCCGGATGAATCAGGTACGCGCCCTGCTCGCGGCTTCTCGCGTCGTCGAGTTCGATCTCCGCGAACGCTTCGTCGTCGCCGCGCCGGATCTCGCGCATGCCCTGGAACGCCGCGCCGATCTGCAGGCCGAGCGCGTGCACCTTCGCGTACTGGTCGGCGGGTTCGACGCGCGTGTCGCAGCGTTCGCGCAGCGACGTCACGTCGATACTGCCCGGCGACGCGTCGACACGTCGCACGTCGAGCCGCACGTGCTCCGTGGGTGCGGCGGCATCGTCGGTCCCACGCGGCGTGCCGCTGAAGATGCGCACCTGCAGCGCGTCGTCGCCGTCCGGCAGCGCGTGAACGTGCAGCCGGCGGGCGTCGCCGTCGCCGATCACGAGCGCCGCCGCGAGGCCCACGTCGGTCAGCCGGAACGCGCCGTCGCCCCATTGCTCGCGTGCGGCCGCCAGCGCCGTTTCGACGAAGCCCGCGCCCGGGAACACGACCCGGCCGAACACGAGATGCTCGCCGATGAACGCCGGCAGCCGCGACAGCGTCTGTTCGAATGCGCCGACGATGCCGAGCGGCCGGCCGAGCAGCGGATGCCGGCCCGGCGCCGCCGGCGTAGCGTCCGCGCGCGGTTCGTCGTCGACCCAGTAGCGCTTGCGCTGGAACGGATAGGCGGGCAGCGGCACGCGCCGCCGCGGTTCGCCGCGATGGAACGCGTGCCAGTCGACGCGCGCGCCATGCGCGTGCGCCGCGCCGACGCTGTCGGTCAACTGCTCCATGCTGCCGCGCCCCTTGTGAACGGACGGCAGCCACACGCCCGGCGCGTCGCCGACGATGTCGCGCGCGATCCCGAGCAGCGTCGGGCGCGGCCCGACCTCGATCACGATCTCGCTGCGCGTGTCGAGCAGCGTCTCGATCCCCTGCGCGAAACGCACGGTATCGCGGATATGGCGCCGCCAGTAGCGCGGCGAGCACAGGTCGTCCGCGGAGGCGACCGCGCCCGTCACGTTCGAGATGACCGCGATCCGCGGCGGCTGGAACCGCACGCGCGACGCGACTGCCTCGAACGGGTCGAGGATCGGGTCCATCAGCGCTGAATGCGCGGCGCCGGACACCTGCAGGCGCGTGCATTTCACGCCCACGGCGTCGAGCGCGGCCTGCGCGCCGCCGATCCCTTCGCGGGTGCCCGAGATCACGATGCTTTCGGGGCCGTTGATCGCGGCGATCGCCAGGTCGTCCGGCCAGTCGCGCACCACGGCCTCGGCGCGCGCGAGATCCGCAACGATCGCGAGCATTTCGCCCTTGCGCGGCACCGACTGCATCAGCAGGCCGCGCGTGGCGACGAGCCGCAGCCCGTCCTCGAGATCGAACACGCCGGCCACGCACGCGGCCACCAGTTCGCCGAGGCTGTGGCCGATCACGACGTCGGGCTCGATGCCCCACGAGCGCCACAGTTCGGTCATCGCATACTCGAACGCGAACAGCGACGGCTGCAGATAGGCAAGCTCGTCGATCAGCGCGGCGTCGACGCCGTCGCCGAACATCACGGCCTTCAGCGGCACGTCGAGGACGTCCGCGAGGATGCGTTCGCACCGGTCGATCGCGTCGCGGAAAACCGGCTCGGCGTCGTACAGGTCGCGCCCCATCCCCGCGTATTGCGCGCCGCTGCCCGTATACAAAAACGCGATCTTCGGCGTGGCGCCCGCGCGCAGCCGCGCGACGTGCAGCCCGGCGGGCGCGCCGCCGTCGACGAACGCGCGCAGCGTCGCGGCAAGCTCGGCCGGCGTCGCGCCGACGGCCGACAGCCGGTGCGGCAGGTGCGGGCGCGCCGTCGCGGCGGTGAAGCACGCGTCCGCGAGCTGTGCGGGGTCGAGTGGCGCGAGATGCGCGGCATGGCGCTGCGCGAGATCGCGCAGCGCGCCGTCGCTCGCGCCGGACAGCACGAGCAGGTGCCGCGCGCGGGCGCTTGCTTGCGCCGCGCCGGGCGCTTCGCCCGCCCGCTCGTCCGGCGCCGTGGCGGGCGCCTCTTCGAGCACGACGTGCGCGTTGGTCCCGCTGTAGCCGAACGAGCTGACGCCCGCGACCCGCGCGGCCGCCGCTTGCCACGGCTCGGCCTGCCGCTGCACGACGATCGGCAGTTCGGCGAAGCGGATGTTCGGGTTCGGTTCCTGCAGGTGCAGCGTCGGCACGAGCGTGCGCCGATGCAGGCACAGCGCCGCCTTGATCAGCCCGGCGATGCCGGCCGCCGCCTCGAGATGCCCGATGTTCGACTTGACCGAGCCGATCGCGAGCGGCGCGTCGCGCGGGCCGTCCGACGCGAACACCGCGCCGAGCGCCTCGACCTCGATCGGATCGCCGAGCGCGGTGCCGGTGCCGTGCGCTTCCACATAGCCGACGTCGTGCGGCCGCAGCCCCGCGCTGCGCAGCGCGGCGCGCACCACGTCGCGCTGCGCGAGCCCGTTCGGCGCCGTCAGCCCGTTGGTCCGGCCGTCCTGGTTCACCGCGCTGCCGCGGATCACCGCGTAGATGCGATCGCCGTCGCGCACCGCGCGCTCGAGCGGCTTGAGCAGCACCACGCCGACGCCTTCCGCCCGCACGTAGCCGTTCGCGCGCGCGTCGAACGGCTTGCATTTGCCGTCCGGCGAGAAGAACGTGCCGTGGCTCAGCGAGATCGTCCGCTCGGGCGTGAGGATCAGGTTCACGCCGGCCGCGAGCGCGACGTCGCATTCGCCGTCGGCGAGCGCGCGGCACGCGTGATGCACGGCGACGAGCGACGACGAGCACGCCGTATCGACCGACACGCTCGGGCCGTGCAGGTCGAACGTGTACGACAGCCGCCCCGACGCGACGGCCGGGCTCGCACCCGTCGACACGAACGGGCTCGAATCGTGGGTGCGCGCGAGCGTGATTCGCCCGTAGTCGGACTGCGAGATCCCGACGAACACGCCGGCCGCGCTGCCGGCCAGCGCATCGGGCGCGATGCCGGCGTCCTCGATCGCCGCCCACGCGGCCTCCAGCAGCAGCCGGTGCTGCGGATCGGTGTCGCTCGCGGCCCGCTCCGACAGGCCGAACAGTTCTCGGTCGAACTGGTCGACACCGTCCACGAAGCCGCCCCAGCGGCTGTTGGTCTTGCCGGGCGCACCGGGCTCCGGGTCGTAGATGGCATCGGCGTCCCAGCGCGCGGCCGGCACCTCGGTGACGGCATCGATGCCGTCGGCGAGCAGCCGCCAGTACGCGTCGAGCCCTTCGCCGCCGGGGAAGCGGATGCTCATCCCGACGATCGCGACCGGCCCCGCGGCGCCGGCCCTGGCGCCTTCGGCCAGCGGCGCCGCGTCGTGCGCGTCGCCGCCCGTCAGATGGCGCACGAGCGCATCGACGCTCGGATGGTCGTACAGCACGGTCGGCGACAGCGTCCGGCCGAGGTGCTCGCCGAGCTCGGCCGCGATACGCACGACGCCGAGCGAATCCAGCCCGTATTCGGCGAACGGCCGATCGCCGATCTCGTCTTCGGGCAGGTTCGTGCATTCGGCGAGCGCGCGCCGCAGATACGCACGCAGATCGGCGCCCGCGCGCGCGGCCGATGCCGTGTTGCTTGCGGCGGCGCGGCGGCCGGCGCGCGCGACCACGTCGAGTTCGCCGCCCGCATAGCGCGCCGCGCACAGCGTGCGCTGCAGCTTGCCGGTGCCGGTGCGCGGCAGCGATCCGGGCGCGACGAACACGACGTCGTGAATCCGCAGCCCGTGCCGGCGGCTGACCAGGTCGCGCATCGCCGCCGCCGCGTCGTCCGGGTCGCGAAACGTCGACGGCTCGACTTCCGCCGCAACGACCAGCATCTCCTCGCCGGCGACCGAATGCGCGAATGCCGCCGCGCGCCCGACGCCCGCGTGCGCGCCGCCCTGCTCGGCATCCTGTTCGATGTCCTGCGGGAAATGGTTCGCGCCGCGGATGATGATCAGTTCCTTCAGCCGGCCGACGAGAAACAGTTCGCCGCGATGCGCGACGCCGAGATCGCTGGTTCTCAGGTACACGGCCGGATCGCCGTCGAGCGTCGCGTGGAACGTCGCCGCGCTCTCGTCGGGCCGGTTCAGGTAGCCGCGCGCCACGTCGGCGCCCGCCAGCCACACTTCGCCGACCTGCCCGTCGCGACACGGGCCCAGCGTCGCCGGATCGACGATCCGGATCGTCCGGCCCGCGTGTTCCAGCGGCCCGTAGCCGAGCAGTTCGACGCCCGCGCGCGCATCGTCGCGCCCGTCGGCCAGCTCGACCGCGCGGCCCTGCCCCAGCTCGCGCGCGTCGAACCGGCACACGAGCGGAAACCGGCCGGCCGGCGCTTCCGTGACCCGCATCGTCACTTCCGAGATGCCGTAGCACGGCTGCAGCGCATCGGCGCTGAAGCCGGCCGGCGCGGCCGCTTCAGCGAAACGCCGCAGCGTGTCGGCGCGCACCGTTTCGCCCGAGCTGTACGCATTGCGCCAGCAGTCGAGGCGCAGCGCGCGCCACTGCTCCGGCTTCACGCGCTGCACGCACAGGTCGTAGGCGAAGTTCGGGCCGCCCGAATGCGTCGCGCGGAAATGCGAGATCGCGCGCAGCCAGCGCACCGGCTGCTCGACGAACAGATGGGTCGCGAGATGCACGGCCGGAAAGCCGATGCATACGGGCAGGCACGCGCCATACATGAGCCCGGCCGCATGCGACGTCGGCGACCACGTGACGAGCACGCTGTCGCTCGTCAGCTGCGAGCCTTCGGATGCGCGCAGGCTGTTCGCGATGAAGTTCGCGTGCGTCAGCTCGACGCCTTTCGCGGTGCCGGTCGAACCGGACGTGTACTGCAGGCACGCGACTGTGTCGCCGGTCAGCGCGGGCGCCTGCCAGCGATCGGCAACACTGCGCTCGACGCGATCCACGGCGACGCGCGGCAGGTCGCGCAGCACGGGCACGGGCGCGAACAGCGCCGCAAGCTGCGCATCGGCGGCGTCCGTCGTCAGCAGGCAATGCGGCTGCGCGTCCGCCGCGACGCCCTCGATGCGGCGCAGCGCGGCGTCGCTGCGCGCGCGCTCGGGCAGCGCGAGCGGCACGGCGATCGCGCCCGCATAGACGCAGCCCCAGAACGCCGCGATGAAGTCGAGGCCGGACGGAAACACGAGCAGCACCGGCCGGCCCGCCGCGCCCTGCTCGACGAGCCGCGCGGCGATCGCGCGCGCGCGGCCGTCGAGCTCGCCGTAGGAAAGCGGCTCGGCGGCATTCAGGTCGTCGCCGTCGACGAACGCGAACGCGCGGCGCTCGCGCTGGTGTTCGGCGCGCCAGCGCAGCGCGGCGACGAGATCGGAAAACTCGCTGGTCTTGAGGGGTGCGGCGATCTGCATGAGAAGGACTCCCGTTGCGGTTCAGGCGTCAGGCGCCGCGCTGCGCAGGCTGCCGATACTCGCGCGCCTCGGCGTCCTGCGGGCGATACGCGCTCAGCCCGAAGTAATTGCGGAACAGCCGGTCGAGCGAGCGATACGTGCCGTCACGCGTCGAAAACACCGCCTGGATTTCCTGCGGGGCGTCCAGCTCCGCGAGTTCGCGCCGCAGCGCGTCCCACACGTGCGCGAACGCGTCGACGAAAATGCGCTGGAACCACGGCACCCCCGCCTCGGTGCCGACCAGGAACCAGCTGATCGACTGCGTCAGCTCGCGCACGCTCTGCCGCACCGCGAAATCGAGCTCGCCCGGCGCGCGCATCGTCGACACGTGGCGAATGCTGTTCACGTCGACGATCCCGCCGTCCAGCACGAGGTTTTGCGCCATCAGGCAGTTGCCGCGGCCGAAGTGCGCGGGATCGGTCGGAATCCAGCCGAGCGCGAGAAACTCGGCGGTCAGGCGAATCCAGCGCTCGATCGCCGTATCGGGATCGGTCAGCTCGCGCAGCGCCGCATGACGCTTGTCGTACGGCACTTCCACGCCCACGTCGCCGCCGCGCACGTGCATCGCGCGCATCGGATACGCCGGGTAGTGGTACACGTACGCGCCGAGCTCGTCGCGGATCATCGCCTCGACGAGGATCGCCGTGCGCGGCGACAGCAGCGGGCGCAGCACGTCGAGCGCCTGCTCGCGCACGGCCTCCGGCCAGCGATACACGAACAGCGGCGTCGGAATCCGCGCGAGCCGGCCGAAGCGGCGGTAATAGGCGGTCTGCAATTGCAGCGCGCAGCGCGCCTCGTCGTCGGCATCCCACAGCGGGTGGACGCCCGGCGGCTTGCCTTCGCTGATCGGAAAGCGTTCGAGCTGGTTCATCAGCGACAGATCCTCGAGCACGGGGCGCGCCTGGCCGCCGATCGTCCAGCTGAACACGTTCCACATCTCGCCCATGCGCTTGGCGATGCTCGCGAAGTTTTCCGACACGGGCTCGGTGCCCTTGATCGCGATGAAGCCGCGGCCGTCCGACACGCTCGTCAGCTTGCCGAGATCGAGATAGAACGCGCGGACGTGACGGTCCGGACGCGACACCGGGCCGTAATCGCCGAACGCCCATTGCTTCTGCACCGGCAGCTCGCCGTCCAGCAGCCCGTAGACGTCGCCGAGCGCCGGTTCGGTTTTCGCCAATGCATCGTAGATTTCCTGCGACTGCTCGCGAAGCGACCAGACCGGTTCGACGCAAGCCAGCTTCAGCCCGGTCTCGTCTTTCAGAAGTTCGTCCTTGATACGCACCTTGTCTGCCCCTATTGAAGGTGCCGCCCGGCGTCGGGCGGCTACGTACGGTTATCGCCGTGCCCGCGCGCCGCGGCACGGGCACGGCGTCGCTGCGTCATACGAGCGATACGCGGTACTCCGACATCCATAGATCGATCTGATACAGATACGCGAGGAACTGCGCGTCCTTCGCGTACATGCCGAACCAGTGACGATCCCTGGCTTCGTCGTCCGGCGACGCGAGCACGCGTTCCAGTTCGGCCATGTCGAGCAGCGGCCGCAGCGGCGACGACGGCTGCCGCAGGCGCTCGACCAGCAGCGCGCGCACCTGATGCAGGTAACGCGGGTTGTGCGTGGTCGGGAACGGGCTCTTCGGGCGCCAGATCACGTCGTCGGGCAGGATGCCCTGCATCGCATGGCGCAGCAGCCCCTTCTCGCGGTCGCCGGCGTTCTTCATGCTCCACGGCACGTTCCACAGATACTCGACGATCCGGTGATCGCAGAACGGCACGCGCACCTCGAGCCCTTCGGCCATGCTCGCGCGATCCTTGCGGTCGAGCATCATCGGCAGCCAGCGCGTGAAGTTGATGTAGAACATCTGGCGGCGGCGCGCCTCGCCGGGCGACTCGCCGGGCAGCGGCGGACATTCCGCGACGGTCTGCCGGTAATGCCGCGCGACCAGCGCGCCGGGATCGATCCGGTCGCGGATCGCCGGCGCGAGCAGCCGCTGGCGGCCGTCGACCAGCCGGACCCACGGGAACCGCTCCACCTCGTAGTCGCTCGCCTGGTGATACCAGCGATAGCCGCCGAAGATCTCGTCGGCGGTCTCGCCCGACAGCACGACGGTCGAGTGCTTCTTGATCTCGCGGCAAAAGAGCTGCAGCGACGCATCGACTTCCCACATGCCGGGCAGGTCGCGCGAGCGCATCGCGTCGCCGAGATGGGAGATCAGGTCCGACGTGTCGAGCATCACGCGATGGTGGCGCGTGTGCAGATGCGCGGTGACTTTCTCGACCCACGGCGCGTCCTCGTCCGGCACGTAGTCGGTCGGCTTGAAGTGCGCGCTGTTGTCGACGAAGTCGATCGAATAGGTGTCGAGCGCGCCGGCGCCCGCCTCCTTGAACGAGCCCGCGGCGATCGCGGTGATCGAGCTCGAATCGAGCCCGCCCGACACCATCGTGCCGATCGGCACGTCGGACACGAGCTGCTTCGTCACCGCATCGACGACGAGCTCGCGCACGCGCTCGACGGTGCGGTCGAAGCCGTCTTCATGCGGGCGGCTTTCGAGCCGCCAGTACGGCCAGGACTCGATCCCGTTCACGTTGCAGGTCAGGCACCAGCCCGGCTTCAGCTCCTCGATCTGGCGGAACACGCCGGCGCCCGGCGTGCGCGCCGGCCCCAGGAACAGCAGCTCCTGGAACGCGTCGAGCGTGACCTCGCGCGACACCCGCGGGTTCGCGAGGATCGCCTTCATTTCGGAGCCGAACACGAGCCCGCTGTCCAGCCGCGCGAAGAAGAGCGGCTTGACGCCGACCCGGTCGCGCGCGAGGAACAGGCGCCGGTCGGTCTCGTCCCACACCGCGAACGCGAAGATGCCGTTCAGCCGGTCGAGGCATGCCGGGCCCCATTCGATATACGCGTGCAGCAGCACTTCCGTATCGCAGCGCGTCTCGAAGCGGCAGCCGCGCGCTTCAAGCTCGCGACGCAGTTCCGGCGTGTTGTAGAGCTCGCCGTTGTACGTGATCGCGAACGTGCGTTGCCGCGCGTTGCGCACCATCGGCTGCGCGCCGTTCGCCGGATCGATGATCGACAGCCGGCGATGGCCGAGCGCGGCGCGCGCGGTCACCCATTCCCCCGATCCGTCGGGGCCGCGATGCACGAGCGAGGCCGTCATCGCACGCAGCGTCGGCACGTGTTCGCGCAGGTCGTGTTGCCAGTCCACCCAGCCTGTGATGCCGCACATGCTACCTCCCGTTGTCTGCGAGCGCGGATTGCCGCGCGTCGAGCGCGTCGGGCACGAACGTGCCGATATCGCCGACGCACAACCGATATTCGAGCGCTTCCAGCGTCGCGTTCACGGTCGCGTTCGCGACACTCGAATTGACCGCGGCCATCTTCCACGTGCGCACGCCGTCGGTGAACTCCAGGACGACGCGCACGCGTTGCGGCCGGTCGTTGATTGCGCGAATCCTGAAGTCGACCAGCCGCGTGCCCGCCAGCTCCGGGAAGAATTCGCCGCAGCGCGACACGAGCCGCTCGACGAGATGGCTGAGCGACGCGCTCGCGGCCGACAGCGAGAACTGCACGCGTTCGCCGACGAGCGCATCGTCGCCGCGCACCGCGAAGTCGAAATCGCCGTCGAACTCGATCAGGCTCGCGTCGGGCGCGCCGCCCGGCAGCGGCAACACTGCGCGGCCGCCGGCCGGCTCCGCGACGATGCGGGTCGCGACAGGAAACGCCTCGTCGACCGACCGCACCGACAGGCGGTTCACCTGGATGCGCGGGCTCGTCTTTCCGACGTGCCGCAGCAGCATCAGCACGAGCGACTCCTCGGACGAGTTGAACTCGAACCCCGCATGCTCGAGCTCCTTGACCAGGCGCACGAGCCCGTCGACGTCGGCGTCGGCGAACAGGTGCTCGAGCCGGTGCTTGCGCAGGAAGTTGTTCAGGTTGCTCTTGCCCGACACTTCCGACACGACGATGTCGCTGCGATTGCCGACCAGCGCGGGGTCGATGTGTTCGTAGGTGCGGCGGTGCTTCAGGTAGCCGTCGACGTGAACGCCGCCCTTGTGCGTGAACGCGAGCGAGCCGACATACGGGTGGAACGTCGGCCGCTCGGCCTGCAGCAGTTCGGCCACTTCCTGCGACAGGCGCGTGAGCTGCTGCAGCTTGCCGGGCTCGAGGATCGGATAGCCGAGCTTGAGCTGGAGATTCGGAATGACCGTGCAGAGATCGGCCATGCCGCAGCGCTCCGAGTAGCCGTTCACCGTGCCCTCGACGATCTTCACGCCGTTCTGCACGGCGGCGATCGTGTTCGCGACGCCGCAGCCCGTGTCGTTGTGGCAGTGCACCGCGAATTCGATGTCGAACGACCGCGTGACCGTCGACACGATCGACGCGACCTCGTGCGGAAAGCACCCGCCGTTCGTGTCGGCCAGGTCGATCCAGTCGACGCCGGCCTGCACGGCGGTCTCGATCAGCTTCAGCGCGCCGGCCGGATTCTCCTTGTACGCGTCGAAGAAATGCTCGAAGCCGAAGCTCACTTCCTCCATGTGCTGCTTCAGGAACCGGATCGAGTCGAACACCGACTCGAGGTTCTCCTCCGGCGAGATGCCGAGCACTTCGCTCACGTGCAGATCCCAGCCCTTGCCGAAGATGTGCCCGTGCGGAATGCCCGTGCGCACGAGCGCCTTCAGGCTCGCGTCGTCCTCGGCCCTGACCGACGCGCGCTTCGTGCGCCCGAAGGCAACGACCTTGATCTTCCTGAGCGACAAGGCCTTGAGTTCCTGGAAGAAGCGCGTGTCTTTCTCGTTCGAGCCGGGCCACCCGCCCTCGGTGTACGTGAAGCCCATGTCGTCGAGGAGTTCCGTGATCCGCAGCTTGTCCCGAACCGAGAACGAGACGCCCGACGCCTGGGCGCCCTCCCTTAACGTGCAGTCGTAGATCTTGATCATGCTGCCCCCGGGTTGGTCGACCTCAGTCTTTCAGGATGCCGTAGAAGCGGCCGGCGTTCTCGTAGGTGATCTTGCGCACGACGTCGTCCGGCAGCACGCTGAACTGCTCCGCGAACACCTTCTGCGACTCCGGCCACGTGCCGTCCGAGTGCGGATAGTCGGAACCCCACATCAGCGTCTCGACGCCCAGATCCTCGACCAGCTTGAAGCCGATGCGGTCGGTCTGGAAGCACGCCTTGCACTGGCGCCGCCAGTATTCGCTCGGCAGCATCTTCAGTTCGAGATCCTGGAAGCGGCCCTTGAACTCGTGGTCCATCCGCTCGATCACGTACGGCAGCCAGCCGATGCCGCTCTCGCCGAGCACGACGCGCAGGTTCGGATGACGCTCGAGCACGCCCGAGCCGATCAGCGCGGCGAGCGGATGCACGAGGCTCATCTGGAAGCCCGTCACGCTCGTGAAGAACGCGGCGCGCTTCGCCTGGCCCTCGACGTCGATTTCCTCGAGCGTGAGCGGCAGCGAGCGGAAGCAATGGATGTGAAGCGGCAGCCCCGACTCGGCGATCGTGCGCCACAGCGGTTCCCAGCTCGGATGCCAGAGCGGGCGCGTCTCGCGGCTCATCGCGAGGTTCACGCCGACGATGCCCGAGCGGCGGAATTCCGCCACGCGCCGGACTTCCTCCACCGCGGCGTCGACGCTCGAATCGTTCAACGCGGCGAGGCCATACAGGCGGCCGTTCGAGCCTTTGCAGAAATCGACGAGCCAGTCGTTGTAGATGCGGCACATCTCGATCGCGGCTTCCGGATCCTCCATGCGCATCAGCGTTTCGGCGGCGAGGCCGTACACGACGTCCGCGTCCACGCCGTCGAGATCCATGTCCTCCTGACGCAGCACCGGGTCGCTCACGCGGCGCCGGCCGTTCGCCGCGTCGCGATAGAGCCCGGTCGCGGCCATGATGTCGATCTTCGCGTTGCTGCCCGGCACGTACTTCTGGCCGTACGGACCGAAGCCGCACACATAGCC
Source organism: Burkholderia stagnalis (assembly GCF_039848545.1). Lineage (NCBI taxonomy): Bacteria > Pseudomonadati > Pseudomonadota > Betaproteobacteria > Burkholderiales > Burkholderiaceae > Burkholderia > Burkholderia stagnalis. The sequence goes on along the minus strand of NZ_CP156686.1, from coordinate 1,014,919 downwards.
GAGCCATGTGTTCTTCTTGTTCGTCCAGTACGGATCCTCCGCCTCGACCACGAACGGCATCCGCTCCTTCAGGCTCGGCGCGGCGTTCTTCGTGAACAGATCCGACGGCAGCCAATGCAGGTCGATATGCGAATCGGCTGAAATTCTTTGAAAGGCCATGGTAGTTCGTCCTATTCTGTGTTTCAGGTTAAGGGCTCACAACGTCATTGCAATTTCATGTCAGACATTCGACTCGTGAAATCATTTTCAAGAAACGCGATTAATACTCCGCCGAGGTCGATTTGAAATCGACCCTGTAAATACATGCTCGGTTTTCTCGATCCGGAGTCGCGGCGATCGGCCTTGCAATTGCACGGCCGATGCGCCGGACGTCGCCCGGAGAGCCGCCGTGGGCGTGCGACGACGCCGCGACGCTTGTGCGCCGCCGCGCCGTCCGGGCCGGTCGGGGGAATTCGCTTCAGATATTAAGTTGCGATTTGAATTCGCAGAGGTTTCATCATGATTGTCGCCGCATCATTCTTGATAGCAGCAGAGTTAATCGGATGGATGAAGATTAAACGCGATCGCGACGACGAGGAATTTCGTTTTGTCTCAGATTGAATCGAATCCGTCTCATCGAGAAATCGGGCGCGCGATCGATACACGAAACGGATGGCGCGTGGGGCCGTGCGCGCGTAGTGACGGGCCGCGGCCGGCCGGGAAGTATACGAACGCGATCGTCCGGGCGGCGCGACCCGCAACTCGGCTGGAGTCGCGAGAGAAGGCGGCATACACCATGACAAAGTCGCACAGCGAGGAGGATCGTTCGCTATGCTGCCGGTGACGACGCGCCTATTCCATCCGATACCCATGAGCACAACCGCACGGACCATACTCAAAGCCATTCTGAGCATCCCCATCGCCTTTGGGCTCGCCTATCCCCTTATCCATCCCACAGAGGACGGAGGCGTTCTCGGCGAAATGGAGATGCTTGGGCCCATCGGCGGCATCGTCGTCATCGCGGTTTTCCTGGCGCTGGTCTATGCCTACGCGAGCGACCTCAGGACCACCCTGAAATCGGTCGACCGAGGATCGCGTGTGGCCGAACCCAACAGCGTCTGGTTCATGTTCCTCTTGCCATACAACTTCATCGAGGACTTCTTCATCGTGTCCAACGTTGCGAAGTCCCTGGAAGCGGAGTCTCGTGTCAATCCGGCTCTGTCGGGGTTGCGCTCGTTCGGCCGGATCAGCGGCATCGGGTGGTGTCTTGCCCAGGTTCTTTCGTTGATACCCAATACCATCGGCGCCATCGCCAGCGCAGTTGCGGTTTTCTTCTGGATTTGGCACTGGGTGTTCGTGCGCCGGGCGAACAGGATGCTCGCCGGCAGTCAGGCATCCGTGGCTACCGTACCTGGACGGACAGGATCGTAACCGTCCTTCGCTGACGAGCCGCCATCAAAAGCCGCCCGACGAAGCGCATCCCCCCGACACCCTGAAACCAAACCCGCGCGACACGCCGCCACGCGAGCCACTCAATACACATCCCGCACATACCGCCGCTCCTTCGCCAGCCGCGCGACATACTCGCCCGCCTTCTCGTCCGACATCCCGCCGTGCGCCGCTACCACCGACTTCAGCGCCGCATCGACGTCCTTCGCCATCCGCGCCGCGTCGCCGCACACGTAGAAATGCGCGCCCTCCTCGAGCCACGCGAACAGCTCGGCGCCGTGCTCGCGCATGCGGTCCTGCACGTACACCTTGTCCGCCTGGTCGCGCGAGAAAGCGAGATCGAGCCGCGTCAGGAAACCGCTGTCGCGCATCCCGGTCAGCTCGTCGCAATAGTAGAAATCGGTCTGCGCATGCTGCTCGCCGAAGAACAGCCAGTTGCGCCCGCGCGCGCCGCGCGCCCGGCGCTCGTGCAGGAAGCCGCGAAACGGCGCGACGCCGGTGCCCGGGCCGACCATCACGATCGGCACGTCGCCGCTCGCCGGCGGCCGGAAATGCGCGGATTTCTGCACGAACACCGGCACGCGGCCGTCGTCCGCGCGATCCGCGAGGAACGTCGACGCGACGCCTTTGCGCGCGCGCCGCCCGTTGTGATACCGCACGGCGGACACCGTCAGGTGGATCTCGTCGCGATGCGCGTGCGGGCTCGACGCGATCGAATACAGGCGCGGCTGCATTCGCTTGAGCATGCCGACGAGCTCCGCACCCGACAGCTCGACCGGGTACTCGTGCAGCACGTCGGCGAGCTGCTGGCCCCACAGCCAGTGCTTCAGGTCGGCCTTGCGCTCGTCGGCGAGCAGCGTCTTCAGCGCGCCGTTCGAGCTGCGCGCGGCGATGTACGCGAGCGCGTCCGGATGCGGGCGCGTGATGTCGAGATGCCGCGTGAGCGCGTCGCCGAGCCGCACGTCGCCGACGCCGGCCACAGTCACCGGCGTGTCGGCCTTCAGCGCGGTGATCTCGAGCAATTCGTCGACGAGCGCCGGGCAGTTGGTCGGCCACACGCCGAGCGCGTCGCCGGATTCGTATTCGAGGTTCGCGCCTTCGGTCGACAGCGACACGTAGCGCGTATCCTTCGCCGCGCCCGGCCGGTTGAGCCGCAGGTTCGCGACGAGCCGCGACGGCGCCGGGTGCGCCTTGGTCGGCAGCGCGCCCGACGGAATCGTCCCCTCGGCCGGCACCGCGTGCAGCGCCGCATCCTCCTCCTTGATCCGCACGACGACGCGCTCCAGCCAGCGGTCGGCGTCGGCCTGGAACTCGACGTCGCAATCGACGCGCGGCAGCAGCCGCGCCGCGCCGAGCGCCGCGAGCCGCGCGTCGAGCTGGCGGCCGTGCCCGCAGAACTGGTCGTAGTTGCGGTCGCCGAACGCGAGCACCGCGAAGCGCACGCCGTCGAGGCGCGCCGCGCCGTCGGCCCGCAGCGCGTCCCAGAACTCGCGGCCGTTGTCGGGCGGATCGCCGTCGCCGAACGTGCTCGTCATCAGCAGCACGTATTGCGCCTTCGCGAGCGACGCGACCGGATAGTCGGCCATGCAGGTCGTGCGGATCTCGAAGCCCGCGTTCATCAGCTGCGTCGCGTAATCCTCGGTCAGCGATTCGATGTTGCCCGTCTGCGACGCCCACAGCAGCACGACCTTCGGCCGCGTGCGCACGATCCGCACGCCGCCCGGCGCGGCGGCCGCGTCGGCGCGCGGGGCGGCCAGCGGCGCGGCCGGCTCGCCGTGGCCCGGCAGCGTGCGGCTGAACAGGCCCGCGAGCATGCCGTCGAGCCACAGGCGCGCGGGCGCGGCGAGCGGTGCGCCCGCGGGCAGCACGGGCACGCCGCGCGCGCGGCGACCGGCGTCGCTGCGCAGGCCGTTCACGAAGCCCGCGACGTACAGGCGCTCCGCGTCGGAGAGCGGCGGCGGCGCCGTATCGGCGATGCCGAGCGCGGCGGCGAAAGCATCGATGTCAGCCATGTCGAGTTCCTCGAACGCAGGGGCACCGTGCGCGGTCGCCGGCCGGGCAGCCGCGTCGGCCGCGCCGCGCTGCGGGGTGTCGTCGTGCGCGTGCGCGGCGGGAGCCGCAGCCACCCGGCTCAGCGCGACCGCGCAGCATTTCAGTTCAGGTTGCTGCGATACGGGATCGATCGCATCGTGGGTGACCGCGTTGATGCACAGGTCGTCGCCGTACACGTCGTTCCAGTGCATTGGCGCGAAGCAGTTGCCGGGCTGCACGCGATCGGTCACGACGGCCGGCAGCACCGCGCGCCCTCGCCGCGAGCGGATCTCGACGCTGTCTTGCGCCGCGATGCCGAGCGCTTGCGCATCCTCCGGATGAAGTTCGACGAACGGGCGCGGGTTCAGCTTGTTCAGCATCGCGACCTTGCCCGTCTTCGTCATCGTGTGCCACTGGTGCTGCAACCGCCCGGTGTTCAGCACGATCGGGAATTCGCGATCGGGCAGCTCGGCCGGCGCGACGTGCGGCCGCGCGAAGAACCGCGCCTTGCCCGACGGCGTCGGGAACGCGAGGCGCGGCGTGCTGCCGTCCGCCGCCGTGCGCAGCGTCTGGCTTACGCCGTCGTTCAGGTAGCGGACCGGGTTGCGCTGCCCGTGCGCCGCGCCCGGCGCGCACGGCCACTGCAGCGGCGCGTCGGCGAGCGCCGCGTGGCTCGCGCCGCGCAGGTCGTAGCCGGTCGCCGGGTTCGAGAAGCGCACGATCTCGTCGAACACGTCGGCGGCCGACGCGTAGTCGAACGCGTCGCCGAACCCCATCGCGCGCGCGACCCCGGCGATGATCCGCCAGTCGGGCAGCGCTTCGCCGGGCGGCGCGATCGCCTGCCGCATCAGCGTCAGGTTGCGTTCGGAGTTGACCATCACGCCTTCGCCTTCGGCCCACAGCGCGCCCGGCAGCAGGATGTCCGCATAGCGGTTGGTCTCGGTGTCGAGGAACGCGTCCTGCGCGATCACGAGCTCGGCCGCCTGCAGGCCGGCGATCGCGTTCCGCCGGTTCGGCACCGTTGCAACCGGGTTCGTGCAGATGATCCAGCACGCCTTCACCTCGCCGGCCGCCATCCGCTCGAACAGGTCGACGGTGCCGCTGCCCGTCTCGGTGCGCAGCGTGCCGCGCGGCACCTGCCACAGATCCTCGACGCACTGCCGGTCCGCGTCCGACAGCACCGAGCGCTGGCCCGGCAGCCCCGGCCCCATGTAGCCCATCTCGCGCCCGCCCATCGCGTTCGGCTGGCCGGTCAGCGAGAACGGGCCGCTGCCGGGCCGGCACAGCGCGCCGGTCGCGAGGTGCAGATTGCAGATCGCGTTGGTGTTCCACACGCCGTGGGTGCTCTGATTGAGGCCCATCGTCCAGCAGCTCATCCAGTCCGGCGCATCGCCGATCCACTGCGCGGCAAGCCGGATGTCGGCTTCGGCCAGCCCCGTGATCGCCGCGACCTTCTCCGGCGTGTAGTCGGCGAGGAACGCGGGCATCGCGTCCCATCCTTCGGTGAAGTCGGCGATGAACGCGGCATCGGTCCTGCCGTTCGCGTGCAGCAGGTGCAGCAGCCCGTTCATCAGCGCGAGATCGGTGCCCGCGCGGATCTGCAGGAACAGGTCCGCCTTGTCCGCGGTGCCGGTGCGCCGCGGATCGACGACGATCAGCTTCGCGCCGGCCTTCACGCGGTCCATCATCCGCAGAAACAGGATCGGGTGGCAATCGGCCATGTTCGCGCCGATCACGAAGAACAGGTCCGCGCGGTCGAAGTCCTGGTACGCGCCCGGCGGGCCGTCCGCACCGAGCGACAGCTTGTAGCCGCTGCTCGCGCTCGCCATGCACAGGCGCGAGTTCGACTCGATCCGGTTGGTGCCGACGAAGCCCTTCGCCAGCTTGTTGACGAGGTATTGCGCCTCGATCGACATCTGGCCCGACACGTAGAACGACAGCGCGTCCGGGCCATGCGCGTCGAGCACCGCGCGCAGGCGGCGGCCGGTTTCGGCGATCGCGTCGGGCACCGGCAGCGGCACGAGGTCGTCCTCGCGCGCGTCGCGCACGAACGCGCCCTCGAGCCGCCCGGATTTGCGCAGCGCGACGTGCGCCGACGAGCCTTTCGTGCAGAGCCGCCCGAAGTTGGCCGGATGGTCGGGGTCGCCGGACACCTTGACGACCTCGCCCTCCTCGACGTGCAGCACCATCCCGCAGCCGACGCCGCAGTAGGGGCACACGCTCTTCACGTTCGTCGCGGTCATGGCGGCTCCGGGTGCGTCAGGCCGCGACCCACACGACGCCGTCCTCGACGCGCGACGGATACGTGCTGATCGACTGGTCGGGCACCTCGAGGCACTCGCCGGTGCGCAGGTCGAAGTGATGCTTGTACAGCGGCGACGCGACGACGATCCGCTCGCCGAGGCTGCCGACCAGGCCGCGCGACATCACCGCCGCCTGCGACGCCGGGTCGACGTTGCCGATCGCGAACACGCCGCCGTCCGCGTGCGCGACGTTGAATACGGCGACCTGCTCGCCGTTGACGAGCGCGCATACGCCGGTGTTCGGCACGATCTCGTCGATCGCGCACACGCGGGTCCAGGACAGGGGCAGACGATCGTTCATGATGCTCTCCTTGCTGACGATGAACACGGCTCAAACGGTTTCGGTTTCGACCGCCACCGGGATGTCGACGCGCTTGCCGCGCGTGCGCTCGTCCGGCGTCGCCGGGCGAATCTGGCCGCGCGTCTCGACGAAGGCGATGTTCGCGTCGGGCGCGTCGCTGTTCACGAAGTGGCGGAAGCGCTTGCGCGTCTCGGGATCGGTGACGGCCCGCTTCCACTCGCACTCGTACGTGTCGATCACGTGCTTCATGTCCGCTTCGAGTTCGGCCGCGAGCCCCAGCTTGTCGTGCACGACGACGTCGATCAGGTAGTCGAGCCCGCCTTCGAGGTTGTCGCGCCACACGCTGGTGCGCTGCAGCCGGTCGGCGGTGCGCACGTAGAACATCAGGAAGCGGTCGATGTAGCGGATCAGCGTGTCGCGGTCGAGATCGGCGGCGAGCAGCTCCGCATGGCGCGGCTTCATCCCGCCGTTGCCGCACACGTACAGGTTCCAGCCCTTCTCGGTCGCGATGATGCCGACGTCCTTGCCCTGCGCTTCCGCGCATTCGCGCGTGCAGCCCGACACGCCGAACTTCAGCTTGTGCGGCGAACGCAGGCCCTTGTAGCGGTTCTCGAGGTCGATCGCGAGGCCGACCGAATCGTCGACGCCGTAGCGGCACCACGTCGAGCCCACGCACGACTTCACGGTGCGCAGCGACTTGCCGTACGCATGGCCCGATTCGAAGCCGGCCGCGATCAGCGCTTCCCAGATCAGCGGCAACTGCTCGACGCGCGCGCCGAACAGGTCGACGCGCTGGCCGCCGGTGATCTTCGTGTAGAGGCCGTACTTCTTCGCGACCTGGCCCACCGCGATCAGCCCTTCGGGCGTCACCTCGCCGCCCGCCATGCGCGGCACGACCGAATACGTGCCGTCGCGCTGGATGTTCGCGAGGTAGTAGTCGTTCGAATCCTGCAGGCTCGCGTGCTCCTTCTTCAGCACGAACTCGTTGAAGCACGACGCGAGGATGCCCGCGACGGCCGGCTTGCAGACGTCGCAGCCGAGGCCATGGCCGTGCTTCGCGAGCAGCGCGTCGAACGTCGTGATGCGCTCGACGCGGATCAGGTGGAACAGCGCCTGGCGTGAATACGCGAAGTGTTCGCAGATGTGGTTGTTGACGGCCAGGCCCTGCTTCTTCATCTCGGCCTTCATGACCTGCGTGACGAGCGGCACGCAGCCGCCGCACGACGTGCCCGCGCCCGTGCACGACTTCAGCGCGCCGATGCTGGTCGCGCCGTCGCGCACCGCCGCGCACAGCTGCGACTTCGACACGTTGTTGCACGAGCAGATCTGCGCGGCCGCAGGCAGCGCGTCGACGCCGAGCGCGGGCTTCGCCGCGCCGTCCGGCGCGGGCAGGATCAGGAACTCCGGCGATTCGGGCAGCTCCACGCGGTTCAGCATCATCTGCAGCAGCGTGCCGTATTCGGCCGCGTCGCCCACCATCACCGCGCCGTGCAGGAACTTGCCGCAGTCGGACACGACGAGCTTCTTGTAGACCTGCTTGCGCTCGTCCGCGTACTGGTACGTGCGGCTGCCAGCCGTCGCGCCGTGCGCGTCGCCGATGCTCGCGACGTCCACGCCCATCAGCTTCAGCTTCGTGCTCAGGTCCGCGCCGGCGAACGAGGCCGCTTCGCCCGCCAGCTGCTTCGCGACCACCCGCGCCATGTCGTAGCCCGGCGCGACGAGGCCGTACACCATGCCGTTCCACGCCGCGCATTCGCCGATCGCGTAGATGTCCGCGTCGCTCGTGCGGCAGCCGTCGTCGATCGCGACGCCGCCGCGCGGGCCGAGGTCGAGCCCGCATGCGCGCGCCAGCTCGTCGCGCGGGCGGATGCCGGCCGAGAACACGATCATGTCGGTGTCGAGATGCGTGCCGTCGGCGAATGCCATCCGGTGCGTGCCTTCCTCGCCGTCGACGATCTCGAGCGTGTTCTTGCCGGTATGCACCGTCACGCCGAGCGCCTCGATCTTCGCGCGCAGCATGCGGCCGCCGCCGTCGTCGACCTGCACGGCCATCAGGCGCGGCGCGAACTCGACGACGTGCGTGTCGAGCCCCATGTCGCGCAGCGCCTTCGCGCATTCGAGGCCGAGCAGGCCGCCGCCCACCACCACGCCGCGCGTCGCGCGCGCGCCGCACGCCTGCATCGCCTCGAGATCCTCGATCGTGCGGTACACGAAGCAGTCCGCGCGCTCGCGCCCCGGCACCGGCGGCACGAACGGCCGCGAGCCGGTCGCGAGCACCAGCTTGTCGTAGGCGAGCGTTTCGCCGGACGCCAGCGTGACCGTGTGCGCGTCGCGGTCGATCGACGCGGCCTGGGCGTTCAGGCGCAGGTCGATGTGCGGGTGATCCGCGAAGAAGCCCGGCGCGACGAGCGACAGGTCGTCCGCCGACTTGCCCGAGAAGAATTCGGACAGGTGCACGCGATCGTACGCGGGGCGCGGCTCCTCGCCGAGCACGGTCACCTGCAGCGCGCCCGGCGCTTGCGCCGCGACGCATTCGAGCAGCTTGTGACCGACCATGCCGTGACCGATGACGATGAGTTTCATGATGGTGTCCTCGAACGATCAGTTTGCGATGCCGCCCGCGGCCAGCGCGCTTTCGCGCAGCGCCGCCTCGCGGGCCTTGTGTTCTTCGCTGAAGCGCACCGCCATCGCGCACAGCGCCGACACGGTGACGATCAGGCCGAGCAGGCTCAGCGTGTGCTGCACGTCGCCGACGCCCTTCAGCAGGAAGCCCGCCGCGACCGCGCCCACGTTGCCGCCCGCGCCGACGATGCCCGCGACGCCGCCGAGCGCCTTGCGGTCGATGAACGGCACGAGCGCGTAGGTCGCGCCGCACGCCATGTGCGTGAACAGGCCGAAGGTCAGCATCGCGACCAGCGCGATGCCCACGCCGTTCGCATGCGAGAACCAGATCAGGCCGAGCCCTTCGCCGACGATCAGCGCGCACAGCAGCGTCGCGCGCACGTCGAGGCTGCGGCGCGCGGCGACCTTGTCCGACAGCCAGCCGCCGAGCGCGCGCGCGAACAGCGCGAGCACGCCGAACAGGCCCGCGGCGAAGCCCGCGTCCTTCAGCGACAGGTGGAAGTGGTCGACGTAGTACAGCGCGGCGACGTTGTGGATGAACACCTCGACGCCGAAGCACGCGCCGTACGTGACGAACAGCATCCACACGCGGTAGTTCGCGCACGCGGCGGCGAAGCTCGCCCAGCCGCCCTTCTTGCCGCTGTCGATCGTCACGCCCTGCCGGCGCAGCGCGGCGAAGTCGCCTTGCGGGCAATCCTGCGTATAGCGCCAGTACACCCACGCCATCGCAAGCATCGCGATGCCCGGCACGGCGAGCGCGACGCGCCATGCGGACGCATCGCCGACGCCGAGCATCAGCGCGGCCGCGACGAGCAGCGGCAGGAACGCCTGCGCGGCGCCCGCGCCGGCGTTGCCCCAGCCGGCCGACGTCGCGTTCGCGGTGCCGACGACGTTCGGCGCGAACATCACCGACGTGTGGTACTGCGTGATCACGAAGCTCGCGCCCACCGCGCCGATGCCGAGCCGGCACAGCAGGAAGGTCAGGTAGTCATGGCTGAACGACACCGCGAACACCGGGATCGCGCCGATCGCGAGCAGCCCCGCATACACGCGGCGCGGGCCGAAGCGATCGCACAGCGGGCCGACGATCAGCCGCACGACGATCGTCGCGGCCACCGCGGCGATGTTGATGTTCGCGACCTGCGCGGCGCTCAGGTGGAATTCGCGCGCGATCAGCGGCATCAGCGGCGCGCACGCGAACCACGCGAAGAAGCAGACGAAGAACGCCATCCACGTCAGATGGAACGCGCGCATCGGCGCTGTGCGGAAACTGAAGAGATCGATGCGGGTAGCTTTATCGGTCATGGCTCATTCACCAAACAAAAACGGCGTCCTGCGTATCCGGTCACCTGTCGTGACCCGATGCGAAGGACGCCGTTGCCCAAGAAGCCCGTCGCCGGGCACGTCGGTAATCGGTGCTGCAGGCCAATCGCCGTTGATTGGCTCGATCGACACTATGCAAGCGCCGTGCCATGCCGGGAAGAATCCCGTCGCAGGGCGGTTTGCGGCAGGTTCGAACGGCCCGGAGCCGGCGATTTGACCTCGATCAGCGACGCGTCGTGAGGCAGCGAGGCACAGTTGTAGTGCGATGCAGCACTGCCGCCGTGCGGCGTCGCGGTGCACGCGGACGGTGAATCGCGCACGCGCATGCGGCATCGCACCGGTGCGCGCGAGGCCGCCGCGCGCCCGCCGAAGCTGGCCCGGATATTGCTGAAAGGTGGAAAGACATCGGCAATGGCGCCGATGCGTGGTACCCGCAGCACGCGCGCCCACCGTCATGGACGGGGACGCAACCGGACAACGGCGTCCCTCCGTGTCGAACGCACGGGCGGATGCCGTTGTCGCTTCGGCTTCGGCTTCGGCTTCGGCTTCGGCTTCGGCTTCGGCTTCGGCTTCGGCTTCGGCTTCGGCTTCGGCTTCGGCTTCGGCTTGGGCTTCGGCTTGGGCTTCGGCTTGGGCTTCGGCTTGGGCTTGGGCTTGGGCTTGGGCTTGGGCTTGGGCTTGGGCTTGGGCTTGGGCTTGGGCTTGGGCTTGGGCTTGGGCTTCGGCTTCGGCTTGGGCTTCGGTTTCGGTTTCGGTTTCGGCTACGGTTTCGGCTACGGTTTCGGCTACGGTTTCGGCGCGCGCGCGGGCTACCGCACCGGCCTCATCGCGGCCCCCGCTTCACCTTCGACCGCCACGCACGCGTGGCAATGGAAACGCATCATGACGACTGGCAAGGTCACCCTGGTCGGCGCCGGCCCCGGCGATCTCGACCTGCTCACGTTGAAAGCCGTGAAGGCGCTCGCGGCCGCCGACGTGCTGCTGCTCGACGATCTGGTCAATCCGGCGATCGTCGAACTCGCGCCGCAGGCGCGCGTCGTGCGCGTCGGCAAGCGCGGCGGCTGCCGCTCGACGCCGCAGGCGTTCATCGAGCGGCTGATGCGCCGCTACGCGCTGCGCGGCGCGCACGTCGTGCGCGTGAAGGGCGGCGAGGCGCTGCTGTTCGGCCGCGCCGGCGAGGAACTGAGGATGCTGCGCGACGCGGCGATTCCGGTCGAGATCGTCAACGGCATCTCGTCCGGCTTCGCGGCGGCGGCGAGCCTCGGCGCGTCGCTCACGCATCGCGAGCATTGCCAGGGCGTCACGTTCGTCACCGCGCACCTGCAGGACCACGGCGAGCCCGACTGGCCGCGCCTCGCGGCCACCGGCACGACGCTCGCGATCTATATGGGCATGAGCCGCGTCGAGCGGATCGCGGCCGGCCTGCTCGCCGCACTGCCCGCGTCCACGCCGGCCGCGGCGGTGCAGTGGGCCGGCACGCCCGACGAGCGGCGCTGGGCCGGCACGCTCGGCGCGCTCGCGCAAGGCGTCGCCGAAGCGAGGCTCGGCAGCCCGGCGGTGATCCTGGTCGGTGCGGCGATCGGCGAGGCCGCGGCACGCACGCAGGCGGACGACACCACGGGGCCGAACGTCGCGCCCGCGGTTCGGCGTGCGGCGTAGGATGCGGCGCGCAACGCGGCGCCGGCCGCCCGTCTATAGTGAAAGCGCCGGCCGCCCGCGCGGCGACCGGCGCCCGCCTGCGCGCGAGGCACGCGGCGGCGCCGGGCCCGCGGCGGCCCCGCTTGTTCCATTCGCATCATGAGCGCGTCCGCTTCCCCCCTCCGGCTGCGCGTGCTGCTCGTCACCGATACGCAGAAGCCGATCGGCGACCTGCGCGACGCGCTTGCGCGCCTCGGCTACGAGATGCTGAACGAGGTGGCGACGCCGGCGCGGCTGCCGGCGGCCATCGAGGCGCAGCGGCCCGACGTCGTGATCATCGACACCGAATCGCCGTCGCGCGACACGCTCGAGCAGCTCGCCGTGATGAACGCGACCGCGCCGCGCCCGGTGCTGATGTTCAGCCACGACGCGGACCAGACGCTGATCCGCGCGGCGGTCGGCGCGGGGGTCAGCGCGTATCTCGTCGAAGGGCTGTCGGCCGAGCGGCTCGCACCGATCCTCGAGGTCGCGCTCGCCCGCTTCTCGCACGACGACGCGCTGCGCCGGCGGCTCGCCGACGTCGAGCGCGAGCTCGAGGACCGCAAGCTGATCGACCGCGCGAAACGCCTGCTGATGGACCGCCGCAAGCTGTCCGAACACGACGCCTACGCGCTGCTGCGCAAGCGCGCGATGGACCAGGGCATCCGCATCGTCGATGCCGCGCGCCAAGTGCTCGCGAGCGCCCTGCAACCTTGAGTTCTCATGCCATGACGACTTCGCCCCCCGCCGCGCCGGAACGCGCGCACCTCCGCCTCGGTTTCGTCGCGCTGAGCGACGCCGCCCCGCTGATCGTCGCGCAGCGCCTCGGCCTCGGCGAACGCCACGGGCTCACGCTCGAACTGAGCCGCCAGCCGTCGTGGGCCGCGGTGCGCGACAAGCTGCTGTCCGGCGAGCTCGACGCCGCGCATGCGCTGTACGGCCTCGTGTGCGGGATGCAGCTCGGCATCGGCAGCCCGCAGGCCGACATGGCCGTGCTGATGGTGCTGAACCGCAACGGCCAGGCGATCACGTTCTCCGGCCGGCTCGCCGATGCGTACCGCGCGCAGGGCAACCTGCCGGCGGCGCTCGCGACGCTCGGCCGCCGGCCCGTGTTCGCGCAGACCTTCCCGACCGGCACGCATGCGATGTGGCTCTATCACTGGCTCGCGTCGCACGGCGTCGACCCGCTGCGCGACATCCGCAGCGTCGTGATTCCGCCGCCCGAGATGGTCGCCGCGCTCGCCGACGGCGAGCTTGACGGCTTCTGCGCGGGCGAGCCGTGGCATGCGGTGGCCGAGGCCTGCCGCGCGGGCCGCACGGTCGCCGCGACGAGCGAGGTCTGGCCCGATCATCCGGAAAAGGCGCTCGCCTGCCGGCGCGAGTTCGCGGCGCTGTACCCGAATGCCGCGCGCGCGCTGATCCGCACGCTGGTCGACGCGTGCGCGTGGCTCGACGATCCCGCGCACCGCCGCGACGCCGCCGGCTGGCTCGCGTCGCCAGACGCGGTGGGCGTGCCGGCCTCGCTGATCGCGCCGCGCCTGCTCGGCGACTACGGCGCCGGGCCGTTCGCCGCGCCGCCGCTGCCGATCGCGTTTCATGCGCACGGCACCGTGAACCGGCCCTGCGCGGACGACGGCCGCTGGTTCGTGTCGCAATACCGGCGCTGGGGCATGCTCGACGGCGCCCCCGACGCCGACGCAAGCGTCGACGCAATCGCGCACACCGCCATGTATGATGCTGCCGTCGCCGAGAGGGGCGCGACGCACGCCGGCTAGCCCGCGCGTTCAGGAACCGATTGCAGGATCGTGTCTCGAACGCGCCGCCTGACAAGCATCGGGTCGGCGCAGACGCCCCCGGCCCCCGCGCTTCGATGAAGCGACGACGCCCGCAACCCGCCCGATTCCCATGCCGAACCAACCGCACGCGCCGCTCGACGCGCTGCTTGCCGAAATCCGCGCGTGCCGCGCCTGCGAAGCCGTGCTGCCGCTCGGCCCGCGCCCCGTGCTGCGCGCGCACCGCGACGCGCGCATCCTGATCGTCGGCCAGGCGCCCGGCGCGCGCGTGCATGCGAGCGGCATCCCGTGGGACGACGCGAGCGGCAAGCGGCTGCGCGACTGGCTCGCCGTCGACGCGGACACGTTCTACGACGCGACGCGCTTCGCGATCGTGCCGATGGGCTTCTGCTATCCGGGCCGCGGCGCGAGCGGCGACAACCCGCCACGCCCCGAATGCGCGCGGCTGTGGCTCGACCGGCTGCTCGCCGAGCTGCCGGCGATCCGGCTGACGCTGCTGATCGGCCAGTATGCGCAGCGGCATTTCCTGCGCGACACGCGCAAGGCGTCGCTGAGCGACACCGTCGCCGCATGGCGCGACTACGGCCCGGCGGTGCTGCCGCTGCCGCACCCGTCGCCGCGCAACCAGGCGTGGTTCAAGCACCGTCCGTGGTTCGACGCCGACGTCGTGCCCGAGCTGCGCCGCCGGGTCGCCGCCGCGCTCGCGGCGCATTGAACCCTATTCCGATACGCGCCGCCCCAACCAGGAACCTTCAGTGAACGACATCGATTTCGCGTGCACGGCGTGCGGCAAGTGCTGCCACGACCTGCGCCTCCTGCTGACGATCGACGAAGCGATCGCGTGGCTGCAACGCAGCGGCCGCGTCGAGCTGCTGTGCGACGCGATCCCGTGGCCCGTCGAACCCGAGCCGGACAACGCGTTCGCCGCATACAAGCGGGCCCGCTCGACGCCCGCGCTCAGCGGCACGCTGCCGGTGCGCGTGACGACGGTGCTCACCGCGTCCTACACCGGGCCGTGCCCGAACCTGCAGGCCGACATGCGCTGCGGGATCTACGACGAACGGCCGCTCGTGTGCCGGATCTATCCGGCGGAAATCAATCCGTTCGTCGAGCTGGCGCCGGAAGGCAAGAACTGTCCGCCCGACGCATGGCAGACGACGCCGCTGCTGCGCGGCGGCATGATCGTCGACGAGGTCACGCGCCGCGACATCGCCCGCTCGCGCGCGGCGAACGAGGCCGAGGCGCCGCTGCGCGCGCGGGTGTGCGCGGCGCTGGGCGTCGAAACGGCGGCGGTCGCGAACGAAGGCTTCGTGATCCATGCGCCGCCGGCCGACGCGCTGCTCGCCGCGCTGGCCGGCGCGCGCGCGGCGACGGCCGCGAACGATGCGGCCGCGCAATGGACGCTGCTGTCCAATCGCGCGGCGACGGTGGATGCGCTCGCGTCGACCGGCGCGACGGCGACGCTGACGGCCAGCGCGCCCGACGCGCGGCCGCTCGGCTACCTCGGGTTCTATCCGGACGCGGACGCGCCGGCCGCATGACCGGCAGCGGTGGCGCGCCGGCGCGCGCTCACCCGCCCGCCGCCTGCGCAAGCCGGCGGCCCGACGCGGCGGCGGGCTGCGCCCGCGCGGCTTCCTGCGGCGCCGCGATTCGCTGTACCATCGCGGCTCAATCCGCGTCACGAATGGCCGAATCCGCAATGTCCTCCTCCGCCCCGCCGCGCCTGTACGGGATGCCCGAACGCAGCGACCGGCTCGATTTCTACATCCGCGACCAGGCGTCGCGCCAGGCGATCACCGAGCCGCACCGGCACGCGTATTTCCAGATCCAGTTCAACCTCGGCGGCGACACCGAGCAGCGGATCGGCGGCGTCACGCGGCCGTTTCCGCGCGGCGCGCTCGCGTTCGTGCTGCCGCACCGCGAGCACCTGATCCCGCATCCGGAAGGCGCGCACTTCGTCGTGATCAACTTCAGCCAGGCATTCCTGCGCGCCGATCTCGACGTCGATCCGCTCGACCTCGAGGACGTGCCCGCGCACCGTTTTCCCGAGCTGACGCCGTTCCGCTTCCAGGAGCACCTCGATTTCATCCTGACCGGCGACGCGTTCGACGAGGCGCGCCGCCTCGCGCTGTGCATGCTCGACGCCGACCGCGTCCGCACGTTCGGCTCGACCACGCTGCTGCGCGGCTACCTGCTGCAACTGATCGGGCTCGTCTGCACGCAGTATGCGGGCGCGCTCGACAAGCTCGCGCAACGCGGCGCGCAGCGCGCGGGGCGGCGCGACGCGCTCGCGCGCGTGCTGCGCCACGTGCGCGCGAACCTGACCCGCGAGGATCTGACGCTCGCGGGCACCGCCGAGGCCGCGTTCCTGTCGCCGAACTATCTCGCGCACCTGATCCGCAAGGAAACCGGCAGCACCTTCACCGATCTCGTGACCGAGCGCCGCATCGCGCTCGCGCAATCGCTGCTCGCGCACACCAGCCGGCGCATCGCCGAGATCGCGCGCGCGGTCGGCTTCCGCGACGAAGGCTATTTCGCGCGGCGCTTCCGCGCGCGGGTCGGCATGTCGCCGAAGGCGTATCGGGACGCGAACGCCGCGCTGCCGGACGGCGACGCGTAGTTTTGTCCCGGAAAAGCGCAGTTGCGTCGCATTCGGCGCAGTGCGCATCGGGTATCGTTCACGCATGCCGGCCGGGCCACGATGCGCGCGCCGGCCCCCGTCTTCCTTCCGAACGAGGCCACCCGATGTCCGAATATGTCATCGACGCTCCCGAGCGTCCTTCCGTCGAAGTCGACCAGTCGCGCGCGCGCTTTGCGCTGCGCCGCGTGTTCTGCGTCGGCCGCAACTACGCCGAGCATGCGCGCGAAATGGGCGCCGATCCGACCCGCGAGCCGCCGTTCTTCTTCATGAAGCCGGCCGATGCGATCGTGCCGGCGCACGGCACCGTCCCGTATCCGCCGCTCACGAACGACCTGCACCACGAGATCGAGCTCGTCGTCGCGATCGGCCGCGGCGGCCGCGCGATCGAGCCGGCCGATGCGCTGTCGCACGTGTGGGGCTATGGCGTCGGCGTCGACCTGACGCGCCGCGACCTGCAGGCCGACGCGAAGAAGCTGAGCCGGCCGTGGGATTGGGCGAAGGGTTTCGACGCATCGGGGCCGGTGACCGCGCTGCGCCCGGTTGCCGCCACCGGCCATCCGGCCAGGGGCCGCATCTGGCTCGCGGTCAACGGCGAGCCGCGCCAGCAAGGCGATCTCGCCGACATGATCTGGGCAGTGCCGGACGTCATCGCCTATGTGTCGCGCTCGGTCGAGCTGAAGGCCGGCGACCTGATCTTCACCGGCACGCCGGCCGGCGTGGGCGCGCTGCAGCCGGGCGATCGCGTGACGGGGGGCGTCGACGGGGTCGCGCAGTTCGAATTCGTGGTGGGGGCGAAGCCGTAAGGGCGACGGGCACCGCGCCGTGCGTCAGCGGCGCGCCCGGTGCCGCGCGATGCCCGCGCGGCAAATCTGCTCGCACAACTGCGCGAACCCGATGCCGGACGCCCCGGCGGACTGCGGCAGCAGGCTCGTCGCCGTCATGCCCGGCAGCGTGTTGACCTCCAGGCACCAGAGGTTGCCATGCGGGTCGAGCCGGAAATCGGTCCGGCTGTAGCCGTCGAGTTTCAGCAGCGCATGCACGCGCAGCGCGGTCTGCTGCACGGCCGCGACGATGTCCTTCGGCAGGTCGGCGGGAAATTGCTCGCGCACCTGGCCCGCCTGGTATTTCGCCTTGTAGTCGAACACGGCATCCGGCGCGAGGACGATTTCGCCGACGGTCAGGGCACGCTCGCCGAGCACGCCGACCGTCAGCTCGCGGCCGGCAATGAACTGCTCGACCATCACTTCGGCGTCGAAGCGCCCGGCCGTGCGCACCGCGTCGTCGAAGCCTGCCGGATTCCGCACGAGCGACAGGCCGACGGTCGAGCCTTCCCGATTCGGCTTGACGATGAGCGGATAGCCGATCAGCTGCTGCGCCTTGTCGGCTTCGCAGGGCGCCATCAGCCAGTGGGGCGTGCGAATGCCGGCGGCGACGAACAGCCGTTTCGCCATGTCCTTGTCCATCGCGATCGCGCTGCCCAGATGCCCGCTGCCCGTATAGGCCACGCCCGCCTGCTCGAGCATCGCCTGGAAGGTGCCGTCCTCTCCGGTGCCGCCGTGAAGCGCGAGAAACACCACGTCGACGCCGGCCAGATCGTCGAGCGGAAGCAGCGTCGGCATGCCGGCCCGACATTCGGCGAGCGCCTCGGACGACGGCGGCGCTTCGTCCACGCGCGATGCCAGCAGGCGTGCTTCCTGTTCCGCGGAAAGACGGCCGCGCGACGCATCCACCGCGACGACCTCATGCGCCAGGCTTCGCAATGCCGTGATCACCTGGCCGGCGCTCGCCAGCGACACTTCGCGCTCCGCGCTGCTGCCGCCGAACAGCACCGCAACCTTCAGCCTGGAATCTTGCACAGTCTTCCCCGCACAATGAGCAATCGATGGAACGACAAAAGGGTTTTCGCGCCTTTCGAGCCGACAGGCGCTGGACTTTATCGTATACGGATTTGCCTGCATACTTCGCGCGGAGCGCGGGTATCAGGCGGTGGACATCGGCAGGATCATCGACGAAGCCGGTGTATCCCGGATGACGATTTGCGAATACTTCCCGTCGAAGCGCGCGTCCCGATGCCGCTCCCCTGATCGGCCGCCGTCACCCTTCCCTTCCTTGAGGACCGCTTGAATGATCCGGATTGCCACCGTCGATGATGCCGGCCGCCTGGCCGAGCTGAAGCGCGACACGTTCCGCGAAACCTTCGTCGAGGGTTTCGGCATCGGTTACGGCGCCGAAGATCTCGCCGCATACGAAGCCGCGAGCTACTCACCCGAAGTCGTCGCGCGCCAGCTTGCCGATCCCGGGCATCGCACCTGGGTGGTGGAAACGGACGAGCGCGCGCTGGACGGTTACGTGCACGTCGGCCCCTGCAAACTGCCGCATCCCGACGCCAGGCCCGAAGACGGCGAGCTGTGCCAGCTTTACCTGCGACGCAGCGCGCAAGGCACCGGAGCCGGCCAGCGCCTGCTCGATCTTGCGCTCGCGTTCCTGGGCGAACATCGGCCGGGCCCGATCTGGCTCGGCGTCTGGTCCGGCAACGCGCGGGCCATCGCGTTCTACGAGCGGGCCGGGTTCCGGCGGGTCGGCGATTACGAATTCAAGGTCGGGCGCTCGACGGATTTCGAATTCATCTATCGTCGCTGACGCGCGCCGTCGGCCTGCATGCGCCGGCCAGCGCCGGCCGCCGGCTTCTGCACCGTTGCCCGTACAATCCCCGGCAATTGAATTGCACGCTCCCTTCCTTCCGTGACGACGACCCTCGAACAACTGCGCGCAGGCCAGCTTGCCGGCGCCCGCCACCTGAAACTCGCGTGCGGCCTCACCGAGTTTCCGCGCGAGATCTTCGATCTGGCCGACACGCTGGAAACGCTCGACCTGAGCGGAAACGCGCTGTCGACGCTGCCGGACGATCTGCCGCGGCTGCACCGGCTGCGCATCCTGTTCGCGTCCGACAACCGCTTCACCGAACTGCCGGACGTGCTGGGCGCGTGCCCGCAGTTGAGCATGATCGGTTTCAAGGCGAATCGCATCCGCGCGGTTTCCGGCCGATCGCTTCCGCCGCAGTTGCGCTGGCTGATCCTGACCGACAACGCGATCGACACACTGCCGGCGGAACTCGGCAATTGTTCACGGTTGCAGAAACTGATGCTCGCGGGCAACCGGCTGCATGCGTTGCCGGAGACGATGGCGGCATGCTCGCGACTCGAGCTCGTGCGCCTTTCGTCGAACCGGCTGAGCGCATTGCCCGCGTGGTTGCTGCGCCTGCCGCGACTGGCGTGGCTCGCGTATGCCGGCAACCCGTTCAGCGCGGCACGGGAAACAGCCGCGGCGGCCGACTCGGCGATCCCCGAGGTTCAATGGGCATCGCTCGCGCTCGAACAGCCGCTCGGCGAAGGCGCGTCGGGCGTCATTCATCGGGCGCGGCGGCTGGCGGAATCGGACGGCGCCGCGCCGCATGTCGCCGTCAAGCTCTTCAAGGGCGCGATGACGAGCGACGGCCTGCCGGACTGCGAGATGGCCGCCTGCATCCACGCCGGACGCCACCCGAACCTGATCCCGGTGATCGGCAAAGTGAAAGGCCATCCGCTGGACGCGCACGGGCTCGTCATGGCGCTGATCGATCCGGCGTTCGAGAATCTTGCCGGGCCGCCGAGCCTCGCGTCCTGCACGCGCGATGTCTATGCGGACGATGCGCGCTTCGATTTCGCGTCGGCGCTGCGTATCGCGCACGGCATCGCGTCGGCCGCGCGTCACCTGCACGCGCGCGGCATCCTGCACGGCGACCTGTATGCGCACAACATCCTGCATCGCGGCGCGGGGGGCGCGCTGCTCGGCGATTTCGGCGCGGCGTCGTTCTATGACGCCGACGATGCGCGATCCGGATCCGCCTTGCAGCGGCTCGAAGTGCGCGCGTTCGGGTGTCTGCTCGAGGAACTGCTGGCGCGCTGTGATGGCGGCACATCGTCGGCCGTCGGCGCGCTCGAAGCGCTCGCGGCGGCCTGCCTGAGCGAGGACGTCGACAGCCGGCCGCTCTTCGATACGATCGTGTCCACCCTGCATGCGTGGGCGGAGCTGCCGCCAACGGCGCAGTGAGTTACCGCTAACGCGCCCTGACCGACACGAACTTGCGCGCATTGTTGCGCTGGATCAGCACCGCGATCACCTTGCCGCCCTTCGCTTCGAGCATCGCGATGTCGTCCGGCGTTTCGAGCAGCGTGTCGTTCAGCGCGAGCACGACGTCGCCGGGCTGGATGCCGGCCGCCGCTGCCGGCCCGCGCACGTCGTCCACCATCATCCCGACCGCGAGCCCCGTCGAGCGGCGTTCGTCGTCGGTCAGCGGATGCATGGTCAGCCCGAGACGATCGCCGCCGCCAGCCGGCTGCGTAGCAGCCATGTCCGTGCCCGCGGCCGGCGTGCCCGCCCCGGCCGCGCCGCCCGTGACCGTCAGCGTCATCGGCTTGCGGTTGCGAATCAGCCGGAGCGGCACTTTCGCGCCCGGCGCCAGCGCGGCCGTATAGTCGTTCAGTTCGGCCGAGCGGCCGATCGGCTTGTCGCCGAGCTGCACGATCACATCGCCGGGCTTCACGCCGATCGCGGCGGCCGGCGACCCGGGGTCGACCGCGTTGACGAGCGCGCCCGCCGGGCGCGGCAGGCCGAACGCGGCCGCGAGCCCCGCGCCGACATCCTGCACGTCCACGCCGAGCGCATTCCCCGACGCGCTTGCCGACGCGTTGCGCTGCGCCTGCATCTGCGTCTGCAGTTGCGTGCGCACCTTGGCCGCGAGACCGATCGGGATCGCGAAGGTCAGGCTCGCGTAGCGGTCCGCGCCCGTGTAGACCTGCACCGCGATGCCGATCACCTCGCCGGCGCGATTGAACACCGGCCCGCCCGAGTTGTCGGGGTTGACGGCGATGTCGGTCTGGAAGAACGGAAACGCGCCGCCGTCCGGCAGCGTGCGCGCGGTCGCGCTGACGATGCCGGCGGTGACCGTCGTCCCGGTGCCTTCCGGCACGCCGATCGTCAGCACCGGTTCGCCGACCCGCACCTTCGCCGAATCGCCGAGCCGCACCACCGGCAGCTTCGTCGCGTCGATCTTCAGCACCGCGACGTCGCTCTGCGGATCGACCGTCAGCACCGTCGCCTTGAATTCACGGCGATCGGTGAGCCGCACCGTCAGGTCGGTGGCCTGGTCGACCACATGCGCGGACGTCAGGATCATGCCGTCGGCGCTGACGATGAACCCGGAGCCGCCGCCCGACATCGCGCGCGGCGCCGTCTCGGGCGTCGGCGGCTGCGGCGCGCCGCGCCGGAAGAATGCGGCAAGCGGATCGTCGGGATCGAGCGCGGCGAACGACGTGCCCGCCGGCGCGGGCCCCTGCGCCTCCGGGGGCGCGACGCTGATGTTCACGACCGCCGCGCCGTAGCGCTCGACGATCGCCGGAAAATCTACCGGCGCCGCGCGCTTCTCCTTCGCCACGGGCGGCGCCGAGCTCGCCGCGATGGCCGTCGGCTGCAGGCACGGACAGCCGGCACACACTCCCCCGATCAGCGCGGCGCGAAGCACGGCGCGGACAAGCGTCAGGCGAACCACGGTGCACCTCCCCCGGCAGTCGTCGCGCCGCGGGCGCGAGACGCGCGCGCCGCCGACAATCACCCGTACACGAATCCATTTATAGTCCACGCCGCGCGCCAGAGCATACGAATCGCCGCCCCGTCCGCCCGCCTCGCATCGCCCGCAAAGCGGCGGCAGCCTTCGTTCCGGTCAAACCGGCCGCTTCGTCAATCCGCACAAGTCCGACGATGCGCCGCCGCCGGCCCGGTCACGGTCCGCCGAGCCGGTTCGCCAGCGCGGACAGCGTGCGCAGCATCGGCTCGAACGCGTCCGCCGACGTGTTGCCGAAGCCGAGCACGAGCCCGTTGTGCGGCGTCTGCGCATGCAGCGAAAAGCCCGACAGCGCGAACGGCCCGATGCCGTGCGCGCGCGCGGCGTCGACGAGCGCGCGGTCCGCGTAGCGCGGCGGCAGGCGCAAGGTCAGATGCAGCCCGCACGGGCCGCCCTCGACGCGATGCGGCACGCTCAGCGCGCTGTCGAGCGCGGCCAGCAGCGCGAGCCGGCGGTCGCGGTACAACCGCCGCATGCGGCCGAGATGCCGCCCGTACTCCCCCTTCTCGATGAAGTCGGCCAGCGCGAGCTGCACGTGGCGCGCGCCGCCGCGCAGCAGCTCCGGCAGCACGGTGCGCACCGCGGCCAGCAGCGCTTCCGGCAGCACCACGAAACCGATGCGCAGCGCCGGAAACATCGTCTTGCTGAACGAACCGACATAGACGACCGGCGAATCCGGCGCGAGCCCCTGCATCGCGCCGATCGGCTCGCCCGTGTGGCGGAACTCGCTGTCGTAGTCGTCCTCGATGATCCACGCGCGATGGCGGCGCGCGGCGTCGATCAGCGCGAGCCGGCGCGAGATCGACAGCACCGCGCCGGTCGGGAACTGATTGGACGGCGTCGTATAGACGACGCGCGGCGTGCGCTCGCGCCAGTCGTCCGCGTCCGCGCGCAAGCCTTCCGCGTCCACCGGCATCGGCACCACGTCGAGATCGCCGGCCTGCATCGCGGTGCGCGCGCCGCGATAGCCGGGCTCCTCGACCCACACGGTGTCGCCGGGGTTCGTCACCAGTTGCAAACACAGCGCGATCGCGCCTTGCGCGCCCTCGGTCATCACGATCTGCTCCGGGTCGCAGCGCACGCCGCGCGTCACGGCCAGGTGCCGTGCGATCGATTCGCGCAGCGCGGGCTCGCCGAGCGGATCGCCGTAGCCGAGCAGCGCGCGCCCCGTGTGGCGCAGCGCGCGGTCGACCGCATGCCGCCACGCATCGACCGGGAAATGCGCGAGCGCGGGCACGCCCGGCCGGAAGCCCTCGAATTCGGCGGTGCCGACGATGCGGCTCGGGCGGATGCGGCCGAGCCGCTGCGCGACCGCCGGCGGCGCGGCGCGCGGGCGCGGTTCGGTCCGGCGCGTCGGCCCGACCACGCGCGTGCCGCGTCGATCGGATTGCAGGAAGCCTTCGGCGACGAGCTGCTCGTAGACGGCCGTCACCGTGTTGCGCGAGATGCCGAGCGTGTCGGCCAGCGCGCGCGTGCCGGGCAGGCGGCTGCCGGCCGGCATCGCGCCGCCGAGGATCGCGTCGCGCAGGCGGCGCAGCAACTGCCGCTGCAGCGAAGGCGCGCCCGGCGCGCGCGTCAGCGGCGCGTCGAGCTGTGGGGGAAGGTCGGCGGGCGGTAAGGTGGCGTTCATCGGTTGCGTCGATCGTCGGTGCCGCGTGGCACCATAAATTTGCTAAGTGCTGGCACTTTTCATGGTACCTCGCGCCCACTACGATCGTCTTCAAGCCGGTACGTCGCCGGCCGTCACCCTGAAGCGAGATCCACCGTGCCCATCACCCTCAACGCCCACCAACAGCCCGTCGGGCAGCCGCTGCCCGACTGGTCCGCCCGCCCGCGCCCGCAACCCGTCACGCTCGACGGCCGCCATTGCCGCCTCGAGCCGCTCGACGCCGAGCGTCACGCGGCGGACCTGTACGCCGCCTACGCGCAGGCCGCCGACGGCAGCGACTGGACCTACCTCGCGCACGGCCCCTATGCGGACGAGGCGAGCTACCGCGACTACGCGCGCGGCGCCGCCGCGAGCAGCGACCCGCTGCATTTCGCGGTGATCGATCTTGCGAGCGGCCGCGCGGTCGGCACGCTCGCGCTGATGCGCATCGACCCGGCCAACGGCGTGATCGAGGTCGGCTCCGTCACGTTCTCGCCGCGCCTGAAGCGCACGCCGGTGTCGACCGAGGCGCAATACCTGCTGATGAAGCACGTGTTCGACACGCTCGGCTACCGGCGCTACGAATGGAAATGCGACAGCCTCAACGTGCCGTCGCGCAAGGCGGCCGACCGGCTCGGCTTCCAATACGAAGGCACGTTCCGCCAGGCGCTCGTCTACAAGGGGCGCAACCGCGACACCGCGTGGTACGCGATCGTCGACGGCGACTGGCCCGCGCTCGCGGCCGCGTTCGACGCGTGGCTGTCGCCTGCCAACTTCGACGCACAGGGCGCGCAGCGCGCGTCGCTCGGCGCGATCCGCCACGCGCAGGCCAACGAGCGGGCCGCCGCGCGCGACCGCGCGGGCCACGGCGCGGCGCGCGTCGCGGTGCGCCCGCTCGAAGCCGCCGACGAGGCCGCGTGGCGGCCGCTGTGGCGCGCGTACCGGCAGTTCTACAACGCCCCGCTGAGCGACGCGGTGTTCGCGACGACGTGGGCGCGCCTGATGGACCCGGCGGAACCGATGTTCGTGCTCGGCGCGTTCGACGACGCGGGCACGCTGATCGGCATCGTGCACGCGCTGTTCCATCGCTCGTGCTGGACCGAGGGGCCGTATTGCTACCTGCAGGACCTGTACACCGCCGCCGAAGCGCGCGGGCGCGGCGCGGGCGGCGCGCTGATCGACGCCGTGTATGCGCGGGCGCGCGAGGCCGGCGCGAGCCGCGTGTACTGGCTCACGCACGAGACCAATACGACCGCCCGCGCGCTGTACGACCGCGTCGCCACCAACGCCGGGTTCATCCAGTACCGCAAGGATCTCGGGTAACGCCCGCGCGCGGCACCGACGCCGGGCGGATCATCTCGTCGCCGTTCACCGGCGCGGGCCGCAGCACGGGCCGGAACACCGGTTCGCCCGGTGCGATCGGCTGCCCGGAAATCGCGCAGCGGCCCGGCCGGGCGGCTGCGCGCAGCCGCCAGCGCTGCTCGCCGTAATGACAGCGGCCGCTTTCGACCCATCTGATCAGCAAAGCGTCGTCACCGGCCTCCAGGATCGTGACGAAGAGCTGCGGCCGCAGCGGCGAAATCACGCGGTCGGCGCGCTTGTGCGTCGATCTCCGCGCGTCGCCGATCGGGCTTTCGGTGAAATTCAGCATGCTCGACGGATTTCCATGGAGTGAACGGATGGGCCGCGAACGACCGGCGCACATGATACGAATTGAAGTTCACTTCAAGTAAAGGGGCTGTGCGCGCAACGGGGCGTTTCACGGCTCACGCGGATGCCGATGCCGATACCGATACCGATGCCAATGCCAATGCCAATGCCAATGCGAATGCCGATACCGATACCGATGCGGCTGTCAGGCCGGTGACGGGCCGCCCCCGCTCCGTCTCACCCCGGTGAGACGAACGTCCCGCGCGTCTCACCCGCCGCGCGCCTTTGCGAAGCACAACAGGTTCCCCATGGCCACCCGCCCGCCGCATGCACGCGCAACGCCGCACCGATGACGCAGCGCACCGCCACCACCGCGCGCACCACTGGCACCGTTCCTGCATACGCATCGACCGCGCCACCGCGCGCCCGCCGCGACCGCGATTCGCGCCGGCCCCCAACCTGACGGAGACACCCTGTGAGCACACCCGCATCGGCAGTTCATTCCAGCATGAAGGCCGCGGTCTGGCGCGGCCGCCGCGACATCCGCGTCGAGGAGGTGCCCGTTCCGGGCCAACCCGCCGCGGGCTGGGTCACGATCCGCGTGCACTGGTGCGGCATCTGCGGCTCGGACCTGCACGAATACGTCGCGGGCCCGGTCTTCATCCCGGTCGACGCGCCGCACCCGCTGACGGGCCTGAAAGGCCAGTGCATCCTCGGCCACGAATTCAGCGGCGAGATCGCGGCGCTCGGCGCGGGCGTGACGGGCTTCGCGCTCGGCGAGCGCGTGACGGCCGACGCGTGCCAGCATTGCGGCACCTGCTGGTATTGCCGGCACGGCCTGTACAACGTCTGCGAGAACCTCGCGTTCACCGGGCTGATGAACAACGGCGCGTTCGCCGAATTCGTGAACGTGCCCGCCGAGCTGCTGTACAAGCTGCCCGACGGCTTTCCGACCGAGGCCGGCGCGCTGATCGAGCCGCTCGCGGTCGGGCTGCATGCGGTGAAGAAGGCCGGCAGCATCGTCGGCCAGACGGTGGTCGTGGTCGGCGCGGGCACGATCGGCCTGTGCACGATCATGTGCGCGAAGGCGGCCGGCGCCGGGCGCGTAATCGCGCTGGAAATGTCGGCGGCGCGCAAGCAGAAGGCGCTGGAGGTAGGCGCGAGCGCGGTGATCGACCCGAAGGAAACCGATGCGCTCGCGCAGGTCAAGGCGCTGACGGGCGGCTACGGCGCGGACGTGTCGTTCGAGTGCATCGGCCACACCGCGACCGCGAAGCTCGCGATCGACGTGATCCGCAAGGCCGGCAAGGCCGTGATGGTCGGCATCTTCGAGGAACCGGGCGCGTTCAACTTCTTCGACCTCGTGTCGACCGAGAAGGAAGTGATCGGCTCGCTCGCGTACAACGGCGAATTCGCGGACGTGATCCGCTTCATCGCGGACGGCCGCATCGACGTGCAGCCGCTGATCACCGGACGGATCGCGCTCGGCGACATCGTGTCGCGCGGCTTCGAGGAGCTGGTCAACCACAAGGACCGCAACGTGAAGATCATCGTCCGGCCGACGGCCGGCTGACGTGCGCGCCGGGGCCGGCCGCCCATCGCCGGCCCCGGCGCGCCGCCGCAATCGCGCGGCGCGTTACGCGCGCGAGCCGACCAGCCCGCTGCGCTCGGCGAGCGCGCCGAACAGCAGGCCGATCGTCGTCCACATCACGGCCTGCATGCCGATCGCGGCCACGCGGAATTTCCACAGCAACGCGGCCGGGAACCCGTCGGGCACTTCGTTGAAGTCCGGCAGCGCGAACTGCACGAGCGCGATCAGCACGACGAACACGAGCCCGCCGCCGATCGACGCGTTCCATTCGCCGACGCGCGCGGCCAGCTGGCGGCGCACGCCGAGCGAGAACACCATCGCGGCAATCGAGATCGCGATCATCAGGAAGAACAGCCCCGTGCGCACGCCGATCGTTTCCGGATCGCCGACCGCCGGCGGATTGGCCGGGTATTTGAGGTTCGGCACGACGACCAGCGCGACGAACGCGGCCAGCGCGAGCCATGCGGACAACGCCCGCGCGCCGAGCTTCCCGACCCGCCCGTACGCATACGCGAACGTCAGTGCGAACAGCCCGCCGAACGCGGCCCCGTACGTGACGACGGCGGTCAGCAGGCCGACGCCGGCCTGCGTGTCACGGCTGACGAGTTCGGCTTCCGGCTCGTCGCCGTGCGAATGGGCTTCGCCATGCTTCTCTTCGAACGCGATCGCCTGGCTGACGTGCGGCTCCCCGGCCACCCTGGCGAAACCGAACGTGAGCAGACCCGCGGCAATGCCCGCGAGCATGCCGCGTACCAACAGCTTTCCGACCATGAACGCCCCCTGTCAGTGGCAAGGAAAGCCGAGCAGATGGCGGCCGTCGTGAACGAACTCGTGGACGAACATGCCGGGAATCAGCGACGTCGCGCCCTCTTCGGCGCCGACGAAGTACAGCGCCAGCAACAGGAGCAGGCCGCCGAACACGGCCCACGGCAGGAGTTCCCGGACGGGAATGGGCGCCGGTGCGACAACCGGCTTGAGAACTGCGTCGCTCATGATGAAACCTCCAGGGGGGAAAGCGCGCCCCGACGAACGGTTGAAGAATGACAGTGGCGACGAAGGCAGGTCTGGCTTTCGGAAACGTTGGCGACCGATTACAGTGGCGCGACCGCGCCGGATTCACACCGGCTTCCGCACTTCGCAACGGGGGGATTGTACGCGTGAACGTTCCGGATCAGAAAGCGTCGCGCCGCACGCCGTCGCCGCAGCGTACGCAGGTGCTGCTGATCGCCCATGCCGCGACGCAGGCCATGCGCACGGGCACGTTCCCCGACGACGACGCGCTGGACGCGCACGCACTCGCGCAGGTCGCCGATGCACGCGCGCGGTTGCCGCAGTTGCAATATCCGCCCGGCGCGACTGCGCTATGCGGCCCGGCACGCTGCGCACGGCAAACCGCCGCCGCGCTGGCGCTGCCGGCGGCCATCGAGCCGGCGCTGGCCGACTGCGACTACGGCGCGTGGCGCGGCCGGCGTCTCGCCGACATCGCGCACGACGCGCCCGCGCAGCTCCACGCGTGGCTGACCGATCCGGCCGCGTCGCCGCACGGCGGCGAATCGTTCGACGCGGTGCGGCACCGGGTCGCCGCGTGGCTCGACCGGCTGCCGGCCGGCAACGTCGTTGCGATCGCATCGGCCGCGGTGATCCGCGCGGCGCTTGCGCACGCGGCGTGCGCTGCGCCGGAATCGGCGTGGCGCGCGGACGTCGCGCCGCTGTCGACGGTCGAGCTCGCGCGCGATGCGCACGGATGGTCGGTCGTATCCGGGTTCCCGCCCCGTGCAAGCGGCGATTGAATGCCGATATACTCGATCGCATCTGATTCGAGTTTCCGAACCCGTCTCATGGAACCTCCCGTGAAACCGCGCGCCGGCCTGCTCCTCGAACTCGTCGTCAACCTGCTGCTGCCGTGGGTCGCGTACCGGATCGCCCATCCGTACGTCGGCGAAGTCGGCGCGCTGTACGCGTCGGCGATTCCGCCGGTCGTCTGGTCCATCGTCGAATTCATCCGCACGCGCCGCGTCGACGCGGTGAGCGCCGTCGTGCTGTTCGGCATCGCGCTGTCGATCGTCGCGATGGCGCTCGGCGGCAGCCCGCGCGCGCTGCTGATGCGCGAATCGCTCGCGTCCGGCGCGATCGGCATCGTGTTCCTGCTGTCGCTCGTGCGCGAACGTCCGCTGATCTTCTATCTCACGCGCGCCACCGTGGCCCGCGGCATGGCGGGCGGCGCCGCGCGCTTCGAATCCGCGTGGGACGAGCAGCCCGTGCTGCGGCAGACGCTGCGCCTGATGACGTTCGTCTGGGGCGCCGGGATGAGCCTGGAAATGCTGTTCCGCTGCTGGATGGTGGTGAACTGGCCCGTCGAGCGCGTGCTGGTCGTTTCGCCGATCACCGGCTATGCGGTGTTCGGCGGCCTGCTGGTCTGGACGTTCTGGTACCGGCGGCGCATCCGCGAGCGCAGCAGCGTCGACATCCCGAACCGCGACGGTTTCACCGAAACCGCCGGCCGCTGACGGCCGCGCGGCGCGCATGCGCCGGCCCGCCCCATTCTGCGGCCGAACCTGACGGTCCTGTATGATGCGCGGCGTCTTGTCTGATCAATACGCCGCTCATGTCCGTTACGACCCTCCCGTTCATCGCGACCTGGATCGCCCTGTTCGCCGCCGCGGCGCTCGCCTGGTGCCGCCCGCTGCGCATGGCCAGCCTGGTGCTCGCGGCCGTCGGCTATGCCGGCGCGCTCGCGCTCGGCCAGCTCGCGCCGCTCGCGCTGGTGCCGTTTGCGGTGCTCGCGCTGGCCGCGTGGGGCGTGTCCGCGGCGCGCCCGCCCGCGGTGCGCGTCGCCGCGCATGTCGTATTCATCGCCGTCGCGGTCGCGCTGAGCCTGCACCTGCTCCCCGGCTTCCATAACCCGCGCGTGATCGAGCCGACCCGCTTCACGCCCGACGCCGCGCCGTTCACGATGTACCTGAATCTCGACAAGCCGCTCGTCGGCCTGTGGCTGCTGTGGGTGCTGCCGTGGGTTCATCCGCGCATCGCGCTGTCGCGCGCGTGGCGCACGGGCGTCGTCGCCGCGCTCGCGACGTCCGCGGCGTGCCTCGCCGGCGCCACCGCATTCGGCATGGTCGGCTGGGCGCCGAAGTGGCCGGCGGCCGGCTGGCTGTGGCTCGCGAACAACCTGCTGCTCGTGACGCTCGCCGAGGAGGCGCTGTTTCGCGGCTACGTGCAGGGCGGGCTGACGCGGGTGCTGGCGGGGTTCGCGTGGGGGCCGTGGGCGGCGCTCGCGGTGGCCGCGGTGCTGTTCGGCGCCGCGCACGCGGCGGGCGGCTGGCCGTGGATCGTGCTCGGCACGGTGGCCGGCGTCGGCTACGGCCTCGCGTTCCGCCGCGGCGGCCTGTTCGCGGCCGCGCTCGCGCACGCCGGGCTGAACGCAATCCACTTCGGCCTGTTCACCTACCCGATGCTGGCTGCCGCGCGCTGATGCGCGGCCGATGGCGGGCTTACTTGATCTGGTCGGCGATCGGCTGCAGGAATTCGGAGAAGCCGGTCAGCATGATCTGCACGCCGATGCACAGCAGCAGGAACGCGGACACGCGCATCGCAACCTTGGTGCCTTCGGTGCCGAGATAGCGCGCGAGGAACGCGGAGCGGCTGTAGGTCTGCCAGATCACCACCGCGACGAGCGCGGACACGGCCAGCGACACGATGCTCGACAGCATGAATTCCGACAGCTTGTGCGTGCGGTTCGCGTTCAGCGCGATCGCGGTCGCGATCGAGCCGGGGCCGGTCGTCAGCGGCATGGTCAGCGGGAAGAATGCGCGCGTCATGATCGCGTTCGCGTCGATCGGCTTGACGGGCGTGTCGCCGCCGCCCGGCACGTCCGGCTCGTTCAGCATCCGCCAGCCCGACACGGCCACCGCGAAGCCGCCGCCGATGCGCAGCGCTTCCATCGAGATCCCGAAGAAATGCAGCACCGGCGTGCCGGCGAAGAACGCGACCATCAACACGATGAACGAGTTGAACGCGACCTTCTTCGCGAGCATGTCGCGCTCGTGCTCGGTCAGCGATTCGGTGCGTTCGAGGAACAGGAACGCGATGCCGATCGGATTGATGATGCCCATCAGGCCGGTGAAGCCGAACAGGATCTCGGAGATAAGGCGGTTGACGATCATCGGGCAGGGAACGGTCAAGGCATAACCGGCGGGCGTGCCGGGGGTCACGCATTGTAGAGCAAGCCTTTCCGTTTGCGGGACGGGCGGGACGGACGACACGCCCGCCCGCGCCGCCCGGCGCAGCTTACGCGTCGCCGGCCTCCCAGGCCGGCGGCCGCTTCGCGAAGAACGCCGCGAAGCCCTCCTTCGCCTCGGCCGTCGCGCGCACGCGCGAGATCGTCTGCGCGGTGAACGTCGCGCGCGCATCGGACGGCGGATACTCGCCGATCGCGTCGAAGAAGCGCTTGATCTCCATCAGCGCGTTCGAGCCGTTGCGGCCCAGCTCCGCGAGCGTCTTGCCGAGCGCGTCGTCGAGCGCGTCGAGCGGCACCGCCTGATGAATCAGCCCGATCTCGACCGCCTCGCGCGCGGTGAGCTGGGTCGCGGTCAGCGCGAGCCGGCGCGCCTGGCGCTGGCCCACCGCCTCGACCAGATACGGGCCGATCACGGCCGGCAGGATGCCGAAGCGCGCCTCGCTGACGGCGAAGCGCGCATGCTCGCTCGCGATCACGATGTCGCACGCGGCGCACAGGCCCACGCCGCCGCCGAACGCGTGGCCCTGCACGCGCGCGACCGTCGGTTTCGGGCACTGCCGGATCGCGCGCATCATCGCCGCGAAGCGTTCCGCGTCGCGCAGGTTCGCGGCCGCGTCGTTCGCGCTCGCGCGCTGCATCCATTGCAGATCGGCGCCCGCGCAGAACGCGCGGCCGTCCGAGAGCAGCACGATTGCGCGCACGTCGTCGCGCGCGCCGAGCACGGTGAACGTGTCGGTGAGTTCGGCGATCATCGTTTCGTCGAACGCGTTGAGCACGTCGCCGCGCGCCAGCGCGACGGTCGCGATGCCGCGCGCATCGACGGCCACGGTCAGGGTCTTCAGTTCATCGATCTTCAAGCGGGGTTCCTCGTTTTTGCGGGTATCGGGCGTCATGCGGCATGGCGCCGGTCGATCACGCGCCGGGCCTTGCCGGTCGCGGTCGCCGGAATGCCGCCGGCCGGCAGCACCGTCACGCCGGCGGACACGCCGACCATTGTCTTGATCCGGTGCTGCAGCTCGCGCGCGATCGCGCGGCGATCGCCGTCCGCCACGTTCGCGGCCTCCGAGCGCAGCTCGACCGCGAGGTCGAGCCGGTCCATGTGGCCGTCGCGCGAGATCGTCAGCTGGTACTGGCCGGACAGCGCCGGCAGCGCGACGACGAGCTCCTCGATCTGGCTCGGGAACACGTTCACGCCGCGGATGATCAGCATGTCGTCGGAGCGGCCGGTGATCTTCGCGAGGCGGCGCATCGCGCGCGCCGTGGGCGGCAGCAGCGCGGTGAGGTCGCGCGTGCGGTAGCGGATCACCGGCATCGCCTCCTTCGTCAGCGACGTGAACACCAGTTCGCCTTCGCTGCCGTCCGGCAGCACCTCGCCCGTCACGGGGTCGATGATCTCCGGGTAGAAATGGTCTTCCCACACCACCGGGCCGTCCTTGGTCTCGATGCACTCGCACGCGACGCCCGGGCCCATCACCTCGGACAGCCCGTAGATGTCGAGCGCGTCGATGCCGGCGCGCGTCTGCACTTCCTCGCGCAGCGCCTGCGTCCACGGCTCCGCGCCGAAAATGCCGATCTTCAGCGACGATTCGGCCGGGTCCATCCCCTGCCGCACCATCTCGTCGATCAGGTTCAGCATGTACGACGGCGTGACGAGGATGATCTTCGGCTCGAAATCGCGGATCAGCTGCACCTGCTTCTCGGTCTGCCCGCCCGACATCGGCACGACCATGCAGCCGAGCCGCTCCGCGCCGTAGTGGATGCCGAGCCCGCCCGTGAACAGCCCGTAGCCGAACGCGTTGTGCAGCGTGTCGCCCGGGCGCCCGCCCGCCGCGCGGATCGAGCGCGCGATCAGGTTCGCCCAGGTGTCGATGTCGCGCGCCGTGTAGCCGACCACGGTCGGCTTGCCGGTCGTGCCGCTCGACGCGTGCACGCGCACCACCTGCTCGCGCGGCACCGCGAACAGCCCGAACGGGTAGTTGTCGCGGAAGTCGGTCTTCGTCGCGAACGGGAATTTCGCGAGATCGGCGAGCGTCTTCAGGTCGTCCGGATGCACGCCCGCCGCGTCGAACGTGCGGCGGTAGTGCGGGACGTTGTCGTACGCGTGGCGCAGCGACCACTTGAGCCGCTCGAGCTGCAACGCCTGGAGTTCGTCGCGGCTGGCGGTCTCGATCGGGTCGAGCGCGGCCATCGGGTGCGTCGGGGTGTTCATCGGGGGCTCCTCCAATGGAGAGTGATGTCGTTATCGTGTTCGGGGCGGCGCGCCGCTAAGCGTGGAACCCGCGGCCGGCCGCGTGCAGCGCCGCGATGCGCGGCGACACGCGGTAGCGGTCCTCGCCGTAGCTCGCGGCCAGGTGCGACAGCACGCGATGCACGCGCGCGACGCCGATTGCGTCCGCCCAGGCGAGCGGGCCGCACGGATAGTTGACGCCCTTTTCCATCGCGAGATCGAGGTCGGCGGGCGAGCACACGCCCTGGTTCACCGTGTCGGCCGCTTCGTTCGCGAGCATCGCGACGGTGCGCATCACGACCATGCCCGGCACGTCCGCAAGGCCGATCACGCGATAGCCGGCCTGCTGGAACAGGCCGACCGCGTCCGCATAGGCCGCGTCGCTGCACTGGAGCGCGCGGGTGAGCGCGACGAGCCCGGCCTGCGCGTAATCGCGCGCGAGGTCGACCAGCACGAGATCGGCCGTGCCCGTTTGCGCGGCGCGCCCAGTCGCGGTGCGGCCGTCGGTCAGCGCGATCGATGCGCGGCCGGCTGTCGCGAGCAGGTCGTCGGGATGCGCGAGCGCCTGCCGCGCGCCGGCAATGCGCTCGACGAAGCGCGCATGCAGCGCGGCGGCCGGGCCGGCCTGCGCGAACAGCGTGACGGCGCCCGGCGCGTCGCGCGGCGGCTCGACGTCCGGTGCCGGCGGCGCCGCGCCGTCCGCGTACGAATAGAAACCGCGGCCGGACTTGCGGCCGAGGAAGCCCGCATTGACGAGCTCCTGCTGGATCAGCGACGGCGTGAAGCGCGGGTCGTTGAAGTACGCGCGGAACACCGACTCGGTCACCGCGAAGTTCACGTCGTGACCGATCAGGTCCATCAGCTCGAACGGCCCCATCCGGAACCCGCCCGCTTCGCGCATCACCGCGTCGATCGACGCGGGCGCGCCGCCCTGCTCGTTCAGCACGCGCAGCGCTTCGGCGTAATACGGCCGCGCGACGCGGTTGACGATGAAGCCCGGCGTCGACTTCGCCATCACCGGCCGCTTGCCCCACGCGGCGGCGGTGTCGTACAGCACCTGCGCGACCTCGGGCGCGGTCGCGAGCCCGCTGACCACCTCGACGAGCGCCATCAGCGGCGCCGGGTTGAAGAAATGCAGCCCGGCCACGCGCTGCGGCACGCGCAGGCCTGCCGCGATCGACGTGATCGAGATCGACGACGTGTTGGTCGCGAGCAGGCACGCATCGTCGACATGGCGTTCGAGCGTCGCGAAGATCTCGCGCTTCACATCGAGCCGCTCGGCCGCCGCCTCGACGATCAGCGCGGCCGGCGCAAGCGCGTCCAGCGCGCGCACCGCGCTCAGCCGGTTCGCCGCGGCATCCGCCTGCGCCGGGTCGAGCCGGCCCTTTTCCGCGAGCCGCGCGAACTGCGCGCGGATGCCGGCGAGCGCCTTGTCGCAGGCCGCCTCGTTCAGGTCGTACAGCAGCACCGTGTGGCCGGCCGCCGCCGCCACCTGCGCGATGCCCGCGCCCATCGCGCCCGCGCCGATCACGCCGACGACCGCCGCCGGCGCCAGCGCGCCCGAGTACACCGATTGTGCAGAGGAAACAGCCATCGCTTGCGATCCGTCAAGGAAGTGGGAATGTCGGCGATTATAAACCGACCGGTCGGTAGCTTTATGTCAGGGCGAGCCCGAATTCGTCGCGCAAAAGACCGTTACCGAAACCGTAACGACAAGAAAATGAAAAATATCGGGCACCTTTTCCAAACCGAAAGGTCAACGTAAGGGTTCGATTTCAGGATAGCGGCCCGCATCCACCTGATAAAATCCCGCAAACCGCCGGATTTCAGGGAGAAACCGCGTGCCACGCCGCCATTGCCGCGCATCGCCGGCCGCCCTTTCGGGGCCGGACCCGAGCCGCCGGCCATGCCCGGCGGCGATCCGGCCCCGCTTCCAGCAGCCAGCCGCATCGAACCGGTTCGCCCTGCGACGGGCATCAGCCCGCCCGCGCCACGCGCCTCCTCGACGCGGCGAACCCGGGCAGCGCCTGTCGGCGCCGCCGTCTTTCAGTGCCATCGTCATCGTTCGGCGGATTTCCCGGCCGGGCTTCGTCCAACCCGTGACGGCGCGTCGCGCGCCGCCACTCGAATAAGGAAAACCCACCATGCCGCTCTCGTCCAACCAGCTCCCGCGCTGGACCCTCTGGGCCCCGCTTGCCGCCTGGCTGGTGCTCGCGCTGTCGCGCGTCGTACCAGCCGAAGGTCTCGTCATCGCGGTGTTCGCGGCCGCGCTCGCGGGCGCCGTGTTCGCCGCCGTCCACCATGCGGAAGTCGTCGCGCACCGCGTCGGCGAACCGTTCGGCACGCTCGTGCTCGCGGTCGCCGTGACCGTCATCGAAGTCGCGCTGATCGTGTCGGTGATGCTCGGCGCGGGCCCCGAGAAATCCGGCCTCGCGCGCGATACGGTGTTCGCCGCGGTGATGATCATCTGCAACGGCATCGTCGGCATCTGCCTGCTCGTCGGCGCGTGGAAGCACGGCGAGCAGGATTTCCACGGGCGCGGCGCGAGCAAGGCGCTCGCGGTGCTCGCGTCGCTGTCGGTGCTGTCGCTCGTGATGCCGAACTACCTGAGCGCCGCGCCGGGCCCGCAGTTCTCGAATTCGCAGCTCGCATTCGCCGGCGTGTCGTCGCTGGTGCTGTACGGCGTGTTCGTGTTCGTGCAGACCGTGCGCCACCGCGACTACTTCCTCGCCGCGCACGACAGCGCGAACGAATCCGTGCACGCGGCGCCGCCGAGCAACCGCACCGCGGTGATCAGCCTTCTGCTGCTGTTCGCGAGCCTCGTTGCCGTCGTGCTGCTCGCGAAGCTGCTGTCGCCGGCGGTCGAGCACGCGGTGCTGACGCTCGGCGCGCCCGAGGCCGCGGTCGGCATCGTGATCGCCGCGCTCGTGCTGCTGCCCGAAGGGCTCGCGGCCGTCACCGCGGCACGCGCGAACCGCCTGCAGACCAGCATGAACCTCGCGCTCGGCTCGGCGCTCGCGAGCATCGGGCTGACCATTCCGACAGTTGCCGCGGTGTTCATCTGGATCGGCCAGCCGCTCACGCTCGGCATCGGCGCGATGGAAACCGTGCTGCTGTCGCTGACGCTGCTCGTCAGCACGCTGACGCTCAGCGCCGGGCGCACGACCGTGCTGCACGGCGTCGTGCACCTGTCGCTGTTCGCCGCATATCTGTTCCTGTCGGTCACGCACTGATGGCCGGCGCGATGCCCGGCGCGCGGCGCGGTGTGCGCAAGCATGCCGCGCGCCACGCCGCATCGGCCTGGCTGATCGGCATCCTGCTGTCGCTGCCGGCGCCCGCGAGCCACGCGCAGCCGGCCGGCGCGCCCGACGATGGTGCGTCGGGCTGGCATTTCGACGGCTCGCTGCTGGACTATGGCGACCGGGACACCGACGGCAATGCGCTCTACGTGGTCTGCGAAGCCGGCCGGCTCCGGGCCTCGGTACTGGTGAGCGCCGCCGATCTGCGGGACGGCCAGCGCGTGCGCATGACATTCGCGTCGAACAGCGCGCGCGTCACCGGCCGCGCCACGCTCGCGCTGTCGGACCTCGACATGTACGCAGTCGGCGAGATCAAGGATCGGGCGCGGTTCTATCGCCTGTTCGAAGGCGACGGGGCGCTTCGGATCGACGTCGAAGGCAATCTCAGGCGGCTCCCGCTGCGCGGCGCACGCGAACAGGCCGCCCGACTGAAAGCTGCCTGCCCCGTCAGGTGAGCCCGCCCGGATCGCCGGCACGGGCGTCGCATGCGAGCCCTTCGCCAGCGTCGAGCAGCGCGGATCCGCGCCAGGAATGGTGACGAAGGCAGCAACGGGCTGGGCATGTTCGGAAAGACGTTATTCCACTCGACCATGCGCCGTCGAATGTCGCATTGAAAAAACGGCATTGCCGCACGCGGCCGACGCTTCGAAACGCGCCGCCCACTACACGTCCGAATAGACGGCGACGTCGAACTTCGCATCGAGCGCCGTCGCGATCTCCTCGAGTACGCGCGCCCACTCGCGCATCGGCTCCAGGCTGTCGCCGCAATCCGGCCCGAGCGCGAAAAATGCGCGCTTCATGTATGGCTCGTTGATCTCGGCGGGCATGTTCCGCGGCTTCACATCGAACCACAGCACCCCCTGGCACGACCCGGCACTAGGCGCCCTGACCGAATCGATCGCGAAGATTCCCACGGTAAGAATCGCGCCGTGGCGAAACCGGAAGCTGTCGCCGCCACAACGAAACCCGGACCACGCGCGATCGTGCGAGCGAAACACGAAGAGCGCGTCGTCGTCACCCGTCATCGCCGCACCGGCAGACACCATCGCCACAGTCGAGCCGTCAGTTCCCGCGTCGACCTCCACGTATCGTTCGATTTCACGCCGGAGCTCGTCGAACAGGGCGCGAGCGGCCCCGGGAACAGCCAGTCTCCTGACATGCGCCGCGTCGCCAGCGGGAACCGGCTGGTCGTGCGCGTCGCGGTTCGCCAGCCTCGACAGGATGACGGCCGGTGCGATCAGCGCCACCACCGCCGCTGCGCCGCCGGCCAGCGCGCCGTAGCGCGACGCAACCACCCACGCCGCGATCGCGGCGGGAATCAGGTAAAGCATCCGGATCAATCTGCGCCCTCGTTATATGTCTTGTCGCATACCGTCATGCCAACGATCAGTCGGCCGGGCCGAGCGGATCGTGCAACAGCACCGCCTCACACCACTCCGCCTGCCGCATGCTCCGCGAGAAAACGCTCGACCATCGCATTGAAACGCGGCAGCGCCGGATTGTCGTTGTCCGTGCGCCACGCGAGATACAGCTCGGCCGCGACGTCGACATCCGCCAGCGGCCTGAACACGACCCCGCCGACAGATTGTCACGCGCGCTGGCGGCCCGACTCGGTGTGCGCGACGGTCAGCCGGTCCAGCTCGCGCAGGTCGTTTTCCAGCGCCGGCGTAAGCGTCGTGCGCAAGTGCTCGAGGAAAGTGCGGATCTTCGCATCGAGATAGCGGCGCGTCGCGTACACCGCGTAGACACTCAGCGTCTGCAGCCGATATTCGGGCAGCACGCGGATCAGGCGGCCTGCGCGGATATCGTCGAGCACCGTATACAGCGCGACGCACGCGATCCCGCGCCCGGCACGCACGGCCACGCACAGCGCGTCCGGCACGTTGACCTGGAACGGCGTGGGCGGCAGCTCGAGCACCTGCTCGTCGCCGTCCTTGTGTTCGAGCCGCCATTCGCCGGCCGGCGACGCCGGCGTGTCGAGCCTCAGGCAGGTGTGCTTCGGCAGGTCTTCCGGCGTCTGCGGCGTGCCGTGCCGCGCGAGGTAGTCGCGCGACGCGACCAGCACGCTGCAGCTCGTGCCGCACGTCTGCGCGACGTAGCCCGAATCCGGCAGTTGCGACGCGGTGACGATCGACACGTCATAGCCCTCCTCGACGAGATTCGGCATCCGCTGCGCGAGCGTCAGCTCGACCGACACGTCCGGGTTGTCCTCCTGGTAGCGGACGATCGACGACACGACGTGGCTCTGCCCGAGCCCCGTCATCGCGTGGATGCGCATCTTGCCCGACGGCCGCAGCAGCGCGTTGCGCGCCTCCGCGTTCGCATAGTCGATTTCCGCGAGGATCGATTTCGCGCGCTCGAAATAACGCTGGCCGCTTTCGGTGAGGCCGAGGTGGCGCGTCGTGCGATGCAGCAGCCGCGTCTGCACGTGCGCCTCGAGGTTCGAGACGGCGCGCGACACCTGCGCGGTGGTCGCGTCGATTTCTTTGGCGACCGCGGTGAAACTGCCGGCTTCGACAACGCGCACGAACAGGCGCATGTTTTCGAGCATGTCCATTGGATAGGCTTGGGGGAAAGTAGATAAGGAAGTGTCGGCCGCGCTCGCGTCAGGTGGGCAACGGGATACGGCCGGGAACCCCGTCAACGCGATCACCATGCCGGAGAGAAGGCGGGAGAGCGGGCATCGCGTGCGTAGTCCAGGTGTTCGGGGGAATCAGTGGCCCGAATTGTACGCCGCCGCGAACAACTTTGCGCTGTTGCGCCACCGTGCCGCCAGATGAAAGCAATACGAAAGAATGCCGATTTCGTGCGCGCGTCGCGCCATTGCGGCGCGACAATTTATATCACAATGAGATACAATTCCGCGCACCTCGACGCACGCCTCACCGCTTTTTCCTCATACGTTACATGTCGTCCGGCTCCTCCCCGTCGCGCCGCACCTTGCGGCAGTGGCTGCACAGCTTCACCCCGCTTCCGCTGACTCTTGGCTGGCGCGAGCGCCTGCGCTCGTGCGCCGGCGCGCTGGTCGGCATCGCGACGGTCGGCGCGACGATGCGGGTGCTGCCCGGCGTGCCGGGGCTCGTGCCGCTGCTGGTGGCGCCGATGGGCGCGTCGGCGGTGCTGCTGTTCGCGGTGCCCGCGAGCCCGCTCGCGCAGCCGTGGTCGATCATCGGCGGCAACCTGGTCGCGGCCACCGTCGGCGTCGCGTGCGCGCAATGGATCGCCGATCCGATCACCGCCGCCGCGCTGGCCGTCGCGGGCGCGATCGGCGGGATGTTCGCGCTGCGCTGCGTGCACCCGCCGTCGGGTGCGGTCGCGCTGACGGCCGTGCTCGGCGGCTCGGCCATCCACGCGCTCGGTTTCCGCTTCGTGCTCGAGCCGATCGCGCTGCAATCGGCAATCCTGCTGTCGGCGGCGCTCGCCTACCACGCGCTCACCGGCCACCGCTATCCGCACGGCGGCGCGCGGCCCGACGCGAAGCCGAAGGCCGGTCCGAAGCCGGCACCCGCGCACGGCGGCTTCACGCGCGAGGATCTCGACGCGGTGCTCAAGCGCCGCAGCGAATGGCTCGATGTCGCGCCGGACGATCTCGAAGCGCTGCTGCGCGAAACCGAACTGCAGGCGTATGCGCGCACGTTCGGCCAGCTCACCTGCGCAGACCTGATGACCAAGCGCGCGGTGAGCGTCGCGCCGTCGACGTCGGTGACGGCCGCGCTCACGCTGCTCGACCGGCATCGCGTGAAGGCGCTGCCCGTCGTCGATGCGGACCACCGCCTGGCCGGGATCGTCACCCGCGCCGACCTGACGCGCCCGTCGTGCCGCCCGGCGCCGCTGTGGCAGCGGCTGTCCGCGCGCCTGCCGCAATCGTTCGGCGGCCGGCCTGCGAGCGTCGGCACCGTGATGAGCCGCGACGTCGCGTCGGTGCCGCACACGCTGCCGCTGACCGCGCTCGTGCCGCTGTTCGCGCATTCCGGTCACCACCACATTCCTGTCGTTGACGCATCGCGCCGGCTCGTCGGCATCGTCACGCAAACCGACCTCGTCACGGGGCTTTACCAGCAGACGCAGATGCTCGAGGCTGCGTAGCCGGGCACCGCGGCGACGCGATTCATATGTCGTATTTCGCCTATCGCCGCAGCTCGCCCATTTATATCACATCGTGATATATTTCCCGGCTACCACAATCGCTTTCCGCCGACGATGACCCAAACCCGACGCGCGCTGCACAAATCCGATTTCGAGCAGTTGTCCGAATTCCGCTACCAGATGCGCCGTTTCGAGCGCTTCTCCGAACGCGCCGCGCAGAGCGAAGGCGTGACACCGCTGCAATACCTGCTGCTGCTGCACGTCAAGGGCTATCCGCAACGCGAATGGGCGACCATCGGCGAGCTCGCGGAACGCCTGCAGGCGCAGCATCACGGCGTGGTCGCGCTGGTGACGCGCTGCGAAGCGCTCGGCCTCGTGAAGCGCAAGCCGAGCGAAATGGACCGCCGCCAGGTGGAGGTGCATCTGGAAGAAGCCGGCGAAACACTGCTCGCGCGCCTCGCGGCGATGCACCGCGCCGAACTGAAGTCGCTCAAGGGCGCCTTCCAGGTGCCTCAACTCGATTACTGACCCTTGCTCCCGCCACGCCGATGAACGCCCCGCACAAACGCGATTTCGCGACCAACGACCGCCTGCCCAGGATCGCCCTGCTCGCCGCCTGCATCGGCGTGCTGAGCACGCTCGCGGCGTTCGTCCTGCTGAGCCTGATCCACCTGTTCACGAACCTGTTCTTCTTCCAGCAGTTCTCGTTCGCCGACCGCTCGCCCGCGGGCAACACGCTCGGCGCATGGGTGATCGTGGTGCCGGTGATCGGCGGGCTGATCGTCGGGATGATGGCGCGCTTCGGCTCGGAGAAGATTCGCGGCCACGGCATCCCCGAGGCGATCGAGGCGATCCTGTTCGGCAAGAGCCGCATGTCGCCGAAGGTCGCGATCCTGAAACCGCTGTCGTCGGGCGTCGTGATCGGCAGCGGCGGCCCGTTCGGTGCCGAGGGGCCGATCATCATGACGGGCGGCGCGCTCGGCTCGCTGGTCGCGCAGTGCGTGAAGGTCACCGCCGCCGAGCGCAAGACGCTGCTCGTCGCCGGCGCCGCGGCCGGCATGACCGCCGTGTTCGGCACGCCGGTCGCCGCGGTGCTGCTCGCGGTCGAGCTGCTGCTGTTCGAATGGCGCCCGCGCAGCTTCCTGCCGGTCGCGCTCGCATGCGCGGTCGCCGGTTTCGCGCGTGCGGTGTTGTTCGGCGTCGAGCCGCTGTTTCCGCTGACGACCGCCGCGCCGTCGCCGGTCGCGCTCGTGTCGTGCGTGGTCGCGGGCCTGCTGTCGGGCGCGCTCGCGTGCGGGCTGTCGGCCGCGCTGTACCGCGTCGAGGACGCGTTCGCGAAGCTGCCCGTGCACTGGATGTGGTGGCCCGCGCTCGGCGCGGTCGCGATCGGCGTCGGCGGTTGGCTCGAACCGCGCGCGCTCGGCGTCGGCTACGACGTGATCGGCGACCTGCTGCACCAGCACATCGCGCTGCGGATCGCGCTCGCGCTGCTGGTCGTGAAGGCCGTGATGTGGGTGATCGCGCTCGGCTCCGGCACGTCGGGCGGCGTGCTCGCGCCGCTGCTGATGCTCGGCGCGGGGCTCGGCGCCGTGCTGTCGCCGGTGCTGCCGGGCGGCGACCCGGCCCTGTGGCCGCTCGTCTGCATGGCCGCGACCCTTGGCGCGACGCTCGGCGCGCCGCTCACCGCGATCGTGTTCGCGTTCGGCCTCACGCACGACACCAACGCGCTGCTGCCGCTGCTCGCGGCGACGCTGGTCGCGCACGGCTTCGCGACCGTCGTGATGAAGCGTTCGATCATGACCGAGAAGATCGCGCGCCGCGGCTATCACATCTATCGCGAATACGGCGTCGATCCGCTCGAGCGGCACGACGTCGCCGAAGTGATGACGCGCGCCGCGTCGATCGTCACGATCGACGCGGACACCCCGCTCGCGGAAGTCGACG
Source organism: Burkholderia stagnalis (assembly GCF_039848545.1). Lineage (NCBI taxonomy): Bacteria > Pseudomonadati > Pseudomonadota > Betaproteobacteria > Burkholderiales > Burkholderiaceae > Burkholderia > Burkholderia stagnalis. Next base: position 972,459 of record NZ_CP156686.1, on the reverse strand, counting down.
CGACGTTCTTCGGCGCGCGGCAAACGCACCGCGCGTATCCGGTCGTGAAGGACGGCCGCCTGCTCGGGGTCGTCGATCGCGCGCTGCTCGACGCGCAGCGCGCGACATTCTCGCCCGATACGCCGGTCGCGCGCGTGCTGGCCGATCGCGCGCCCGCCATCGCGCTGACGCACGAAACGTGCCGCCTCGTCGCGACGCGTCTCGCGGTGCTCGGCCTCGAGCGGCTGCCTGTCGTCGACGATGCGCAATCGCTGCGCATGACAGGCCTCGTGTCGCGCAGCGACCTGATCAAGCCGGCGCTCCAGCACTTCGACGAGGAACACAAGCGCGAGCGCTTCCGGCCGATCGTGCCGGCGAATGCGCGTCGCGGCCTCGGCGCCGCGCGCAAGACCGGCTGAATCGCGCATCGACGCGCATTTGAAGTTGCTTGACAGTTCGACGCGCGAAAGTTTGTCATCATGAGCCTCATGCGACGGGGCCTTCCTTCAGTTCGTCCACGATAACGCGTCGCGGCGCGGCATCCGCATGGATGCCGCACGCTGCGACCCTTCACCCATCACACGCCCGGGCAGCGAGACGACCGGACGACGCACGCGTCGTCCCGTGCAGCAGGCTGTGCAGCACCGGATCCGCGGTTTGGCAAGCGCCTTAACATCTTGTTTCGGAATCGCCGGAACCCGCTCCGAACGGTGGACTCTCACCTTACGCAGTACTGCTGCGCATCCCGCTCAATCAATCACGACCCGAGGGAGATAACGTGAAATACTTACCGCTCATCGCACTGACCGTTGCCATTTCCGCGCACGCGGCCGACCCGTCCGCCGTGCAGAACGTGGGGCAAAGCCAGAAACCCGCCGAGGAAGTGTCGGCATGCATCGCGAAGACCTGGGCAGACAAATCCCAGCAACAGGTCGTCTCGCAGAACGTGCTCGCGAACGGCCTCGCGACCGACGTGTACGCGCCGGGCCAGCAACCGCCGAACGGCGCGGCCGCCATGGTGCGTCCGGCCAACACCGCAGGTGCGAAGACCTGGGTCGGCTTCCGTGCCGGCAGCGGCGCGAGCGCCGACGCTGCGGGCGCGATCAGCGCCTGCCTGTAACGTGTACGCGTGGACGGCCTTGCGCCGTCCGCGATGCATCAACGAAAAAACCCCGCATTTGCGGGGTTTTTTCATTGCATGGCCGCAGCCGTTCGCCGCGCGCATTACATCGTTACAGATAGCTGCAGACGTAGTCGAGCGTCTCGATCACTTCGATGTCGAAGCGGCTCTTGCCCGGCACCGAGAACGATTCGCCCGCGCCGTAGGTCTGCCATTCGGTGCTGCCGTCGAGCTTCACGCGGCATTTGCCGCCCTGCACTTCCATCAATTCGGGCGCGTCCGTGCCGAAGTTGAGCGCGCACGGCAGGATCACGCCGAGCGTCTTGCGCGTGCCGTCCGGGAACAGCACGGTATGCGAGACGCACTTGCCGTCGAAATAGACGTTGGCGCGCTTGACGACCGACACGTTGTCGAATTGGGTTGCACTGGTCATGTATTGCCTCTGATTGCTGGATGCCGAAAGATTGGACGTTGTTGGAAACCGGCAGGCATCGCCGGCCGGCCGATATGATACCGGCTTGCCGCCGGCACGCCGGAACCGGGCGCTGCCGGCGCGATTTTCTCAGGATCACTGGATAATTTCTTCACGGCAGCGGAGTTCCGTGCTCACCTCAGCCCTTGCCGCCGCGCGGAATCGCGCAGGCAGTCGAGCAGCATCGCCGCGGCCGGCGTGAGCGGGCTGTCGCGGCGCGTCACCACCTGCACCGACACGGCCGGCAGCCGCTCGCGGATCGGCAGTATCGCGAACCGGTCGCGCGCCCAGTCGGCGTTGAGCAGTTGCTCCGGCATCGACGCGAGCAGGTCGGACCCCGTCATCAGGCTGTGCGCGAGCCCGAAGCTCGGGCACTCGACGATCCGCGCGGGCACCGGCAGGCCATGCGCGACGAAGCAGTTGAACAGCACCTGCGTCGAGCTTTCCGGCGACGGATTCATCAGCCAGTCGGCATCGACGAGATCGGCGAGCGACGTGGCCGCCGCGAGCGGATGCCCTTTGCGCGCGACGATCAGCGAGCGGCTCGAATAGAGCTCCGCGTGATCGAACTCCGCCGCGAGCAGTTCGGGCACGACCACCGCGACCGCGAAATCGAGCGAGCCGTCGTGCAGCCGCGGCAGCGCGACGCCCGGGAACCCTTCGATCAGACTCACCCGCGCGACCGGAAAGCGCCGCCGGAACGCGCGAAACGCATCGGGCAGGATCGTCACCGCCGCGGCCGGCGTGATGGCCGCCGCGACGGAGCCCGTCATCTCGCCCTGCGCCTGCTCGATGTCGTCGCGCGCACGCTGCATCTCGGCGACGATCAGCCGCGCGCGCACCTGCAGCCGCTGGCCGAAGCCGGTCAACTGCACGCCGCGCGCGGTGCGCACGACGAGCGAAACGCCGAGCGCGATCTCCAGCTCCTTGACCGCCTTGGTCAGCGCCGCCGGCGACACGTTCAGGCGGCGCGCGGCCGCGCGGATGCTGCCCTCCTCCGCGACGGTGACGAACGCTTTCAACTGATGGTATTTCATGACGACGCGCGTGATACGTGGAAACCCGGATGCGCTTCCGCATGCACGATCTCAGGGTGTTCCCTAGCGGCAACCGGCGGTGAGCACCAAAGCAATTTATCAGCTTATGGTGCGCGAAAGAAATTTATATGCTGCGACGTCATAAGCGCGTCAACCACCCCCACGGAGACACCATGCAGCCAGCGAATCCCGTCATCCCCGGCATCGCCGCGATCGCCCCCGAGCTGATCGAGGTGCGGCGCAGGATACACGCTCACCCGGAACTGGCGTTCGAGGAAACGCTGACGAGCGATCTCGTCGCCGAGCTGCTCGCCGGCTGGGGCTACGAGGTCCACCGCGGCCTCGGCAAGACGGGCGTGGTCGGCGTGCTGCGCGAAGGGCAAGGCACGCGCACGATCGGCCTGCGCGCCGACATGGACGCGCTGCCGCTCGCGGAAGCCACGGGCCTGCCGTATGCGAGCCGCCATGCGAACAAGATGCATGCGTGCGGCCACGACGGCCACACCGCGATGCTGCTGTGCGCGGCGCGCCATCTCGCGGCGACGCGCAAGTTCTCCGGCACGCTGAACCTGATCTTCCAGCCGGCCGAGGAGAACTTCGGCGGCGCGAAGGCGATGATGGACGACGGCCTGTTCGACCGCTTCCCGTGCGACGCGATCTTCGCGATCCACAACATGCCGGGCCGCGCGGCCGGCGACATGGCGTTCCGCACCGGCGCGGCGATGGCCTCCGCCGACCGCGTGACGATCACGCTGCGCGGCGTCGGCGGCCACGGCGCGATGCCGCATTTCGCGCGCGACCCGATGTCGGCGGCGGGCAGCATCATGGTCGCGCTGCAGACGATCGTCGCGCGCGAGGTCGATGCGCAGCAGGCCGCCGTGATCACGGTCGGCAGCGTGCAGGCCGGCGAGACGTTCAACATCATCCCCGAGACGGTCGTGATGAAGCTGTCGGTGCGCGCGCTGAGCGCCGACGTGCGCCAGCTGCTCGCGCGCCGCATCGACGCGCTCGCGAAAGGCCAGGCCGAGAGCTTCGGCGTGACGGCCGACGTGCAGTACGACTACGGCTACCCCGTGCTCGTCAATCATCCGGAGCCGACCGCGTTCGCCACCGACATCGCGCGCCAGATGCTCGGCGCGGCACGCGTCGAGGCCGACGCCGCGCCGCTGATGGGCAGCGAGGATTTCGCGTTCATGCTCGAAGCGCGCCCCGGCTGCTACGCGTTCATCGGCAACGGCACGGGCAGCAAGGGCGGCTGCATGGTGCACAACCCCGGCTACGACTTCAACGACGACATCCTCGCGATCGGCGCGAGCTACTGGGTCCGCCTGGCCGAAGCCTGGCTCGCGGCCTGACGGTTCTTCTCCACCCACGCTTGCGTTCATCGGGGAATCCCATGGAAACGTCCGCCCTTCCTTTTGCCGGCGCGCCGGCCGACGCGCGCGCCGCCGCGAAGAAGCGCCGCCTGATCGCCGCCGCCGCGGTCGGCAACGCGCTCGAGTTCTACGATTTCACGGTCTACAGCTTCTTCGCGATCCTGATCGGCAAGCTGTTCTTCCCGGTGCATTCGTCGTTCGGCCAGCTGATGCTCGCGGTCGCCAGTTTCGGCGTCGGCTTCGTCACGCGGCCGCTCGGCGGCCTCGTGATCGGCATGTATGCGGATCGCGTCGGCCGCAAGCGCGCGATGATCGCGACGCTGCTGATCATGGCGCTCGGCACCGCGACGATCGCGGTCGCGCCAACCTACGCGCAGATCGGCCTCGCCGCCCCGCTGCTGCTCGTGCTCGCGCGCCTGCTGCAGGGGTTCGCGTCGGGCGGCGAAGTGGGCGCGTCGACCACGCTGCTGCTGGAGCAGGCGCCGCAGCACCGCCGCGGCTTCTACGCATCGTTCCAGTTTTCGAGCCAGGGGCTCGCGGCGCTCGCGGGCGCGCTCACCGGCGTCGCGCTCACGTCGACGCTGAGCGCCGCGCAGCTCGAAAGCTGGGGCTGGCGCGTGCCGTTCGTGATCGGCACGCTGTTCGTGCCGATCGGCTACTGGCTGCGCCACACCGTCGAGGAAGTGCCGGCCGCGGCGCCCGCGCCGCGGGAGAAGGTGCAGTCGCTGCCGCTCGCCGACGTGCTGCGCCATCACGGCAAGGCCGTGTTCGCGGGGCTCGGCGTGACGATCGGCGGCACGTCGATCCACTACATCATCGTGTTCTACATGGCGATCTACGGCGTGCAGGTGCTGCACCTGCCGAGCTGGCTGTCGATGACGGCGGGCTGCGTCGCGGGCGCGATCCTGATGCTCGCGACGCCGCTCGGCGGCTACCTGTCGGACGTCCATGGGCGCAACCGGATCGTCTGGTGGACGCGCATCGTGCTGATGGCCGCGATCTACCCGGCCTTCATCGCGCTGAACCGCTGGCCGGGCGCCGCGTCGCTGCTGTCGATCATCGCGGCGCTGTCGGTCGTGCATGCGATCAACATCGGCGCAACCGGCGCGATGCTCGGCGAACTGTTCCCGCGCGCGGTGCGGGCGACGGGCGGCGCGCTCGTGTACAGCATCGGCGTCGCGATCTTCGGCGGCTTCGCGCAGTTCTTCGTCACGTGGCTGATCGCGGCGACCGGCAATCCGAATGCGCCGGCGTGGTATGCGATCGGCTGCGGGGTGCTGACGCTGCTGGCGCTGCGGTGCATGGACGAGAAGGCGGGGAAGGCGCTCGATTGACGCGGGCCTTGCGCATGCCGCAGTCAGTAGCCCGGGTATTGCATCTGTAGCGCGACCCACGCGGCGGTTCGCTTGCCGAATTCCGACGCAATTCCCTCGAGGGACGTATCCAGCGCATGCAACGGGAACGCCGCGACCGGCGCGGGCAGCATCCGGTTCGGCGCATCGACGCCCGCGACGCGTTCCGGTACGATCGTCAGCCCGCGTCGGGTCCTGACGGGTTCACGATTCGCGGCGACGGTGTATGCGGTCGAACGAAACGTCGTCGAATATGCGTCCGCTTGCAGAACGAGCGCGATTTCGTCGACACCCGGCACGACTGGAATGCCGAAATCGACATGCGCCCAGAACGCGACGTAGTTGGTGGCGATCGTTGTCATCGTCGGCAACCCGAGACTGAACCGGTCACTCGCGATCTCTGACGACCACGCCGGACGGCCGAGCTTTCCGGCAACCTGCAACGCGCGGTCGCGCCCCGCGATCGCGTCGACGAGCGCAAGCGATACCGGAATCGTCGCGGTCACGCCCGTGGTCGTCACGACCTTGCCGTCGGCGACGTAGCGCTTGCCATCCATCCATTGCGTACCGGGAAATTTCTTTCGCAGGTCGCTCATCGAATACCAGTGGCCGGTCGCACGGCGGCCCTGGAGCAATCCGGCGCGCGCGACGACCCAGACGCCGTCGCACACGCCGATGATCGTGGCGCCCTTCTTCGCCTGCCCGGCAACCCATGCGATGAGCGTCGGGTCGCTGTCGCGATGCACGGCGGGAACGATCACGTAGTCGGCCCCTTCCGGTACACGTCGATCGAACTGCGCGGTGGTTTCATCCGGCACGACGTTCATCGGCGCAGGGAACATCCGGAGAGGCCCGGCCTTCGTCGCGAGCGCGCTGAGGTCCGCGGCGCCCGATTCGGCCAGGATACCGTACGGAACGACGTAGTCCGTCAATTCGGTGTACTCGTTTTCGCCAACAACGGCAATCACAGGGCGTGTGCGTCCGAAGCGCGGCTGGTACGCGGGCAGCCGGTCGGCGGTCGCCGGTACGACTGCAGCTGAAGCGGAAATGGGCGCGTCGCTGTGCTGCCCCGCGTGCGCGACGCTTGCAGCACCGAGCGAAAGAGACGCGAGCAGCATCATCCAGACCATCACGATTCGTTGCATTGCTGCCTCTCCGAAAAATCGAACTCTTCCGGCGGACGGGCATCACGTCTGACGCATGCCGGCTCTGGTCCGTGCACCATATATGTAGAAAATTGTGGCAAGGTCGCCATCATACCGATGCTTGGCGGGCATACGTGGCGAATATTATCAGCCTGTGGCCGCGTTTCTTTTCAGATCAAATGGAGGTTTTTGTATGACTTCCCCCGAACCGGGGCCTACGACTGCCGCGACAATCAATTTTCTAGATCCGGACATCGCCTTTTAGCGCAGCAACGAAATGGCGGTCCCCAATCGCGCCGTTTTCCACCCTTGTGAAAAGAATGTGAATTTTCAGCAAAAATGCAAACGAATCGAGAGCGGCAGTTACGTCCGACGATGTGGATAGATCGATGCAAAAGACTTGCTCAACCGGTTCCGTTTTCTGCTCGAGAACTATCTGAACCTCCGGACCTTCATACTTGAACCGCGTAGAAACATGTCCACCTCCCACAATAGTCACTCCCATAGACGAGTTGACACCCAAGGCAGGGATTGTTGCTTCCACCACACCGACGAATGCCGATACCAGATCGAAATACACTTCGACGTCTTCAACCTTTGGGATTTCATAGTGATGCTCGAGGCGGTTTCGGAGCGTATTCAATTTCTCGATCGATCGAGACCGGAAGATACCGGCCTTCTTTAAGAAACCAAGCTTCCGGTCCACCCCAAGTCTCGTGGCAGCTACCGAGCACCACATATCGCAACTGACCGTGGAAAATGAAAAAGGCTTCGGCATCCATTGCCGAAGCCCTGCTGTACCGCTCTCGCTCGCGCCGTCAGAACGTATGCATGATCCCCGCGTACGCGCCCGTCTGCGACTCGCCCGCCATCGGGCTCGTGTTCGGGGTCGCGTCGCGCGGCGTCGCCAGCAGCGAGAAATTCGAATTGCCGCCGTTGCGCACATACGCGACGGTGCCGTACAGGAACGTGCGCTTCGACAGGTTGTACGTCGTGCCGAGCACGTACATCATCGCGTGGCCCGACGGGTCGTGCGATGCATCGCCGCCGCCATCGCCGACCTTCACGTAGTAGCCGCCCGCGGTCACCGCCCAGGCCGCATTCGCGAACCAGGTCGCGCCGAGCCAGTAGTGATCGGCACGATCGGGCACGCCGGCCGGGCTGTCCGGCGCCTGGTAATGCGTATATGCACCCTGGATCTTGAACTGCGACAGCTTCACGTTCGCGCCGACGAAGTACTCGCGCGAGCTCGAGAAGATGTTGCTGAACTTGCCGTTGCGGTCGCGCAGCTCGTCGTAGATCCCGCGCACGTCGAGCACCGGCGAGTGGTACGAGATCATGATCCCGTCCGAGCGGCCGAAATCGTCCGGCGCGCCGTAATTGAAACCGCGCGACTGGTTGCCGAACGCATACTGCGCCTGCACGTCGAAGCCGCCGATCACCGGGCTGTGATATTCGATGTTGTTGCTGGTCTGCTGCCAGTTGCGGCCGCGCACCAGCGAAGCCGACGAAAACGCCTGCTGCACGAACGGATCGAATTCCCACACGCCGTCGCTGTCGATGAACAGGTTGCGGCCGGCCTGCAGCTGGCCCCACGTGTTGCTCTTCAGGCCGACGAACGCGCGGCGCGACCACATCCGGCCGCCGCCCGTCGTGCCGTTCATCACCTGGAACGCCGTCTCCAGGTTGAACACCGTCGACAGCCCGCCGCCGAGATCCTCCGCCCCCTTCAGGCCGAACATGCTGGTGCCCCAGTCGCCGCCTTCCGCGCTCCAGCGAGTCGAACTGCCGTTCGGCGTCGCGATGTGGTTCAGGTATTCGACGCCGGCGTCGATCCGCCCGTACAGCGTCACGCTCGTCTGCGCGAGCGCGGCCGCGGGCGCGGCCGCCGCCATCAGCCATGCGATATGTTTGAATTGCAAGGTATTGCCCCCTCGGAATCTCGACCATCGACGCGCGCCCCATGCGCGCGCCGGGTCAGCCGCGATCGATCGAAAAACGCCCGGGGCCTGCCGCGCAAAGCGCGAGCAGGCCGCCGGCGATCGCGATGTTCTTGTAGAAATGAATCATGTTGTTCATCTGTTCGCCACCCGTCATCGTCCAGTAGTGGTGACCGATGAGCGCGGTGCCGATCGTGTAGAGCGCCAGCAGCAGCGCGAGCGGACGCGTATAGAAGCCCACGAGCAGCGCGATGCCGACGAGCAGTTCCATCACGACGGCGATCGCCGCCGAGATGATCGGCGCCGGGGCGCCGACCGTGCCCATGTACTCGATCGTGCCGGAAAAATGCGCGAGCTTCGGCCAGCCGAACAGGATGAACAGGATAACGATCAGGATGCGGGCAAGCAACAGCAGCACATCGCGCTGGGACGCAAGAAAGGATTGTCTCGGTGTCATGGTGTCGCTCAACGAATGCGATGCGCGGCACGCGCGCATCAGCGGGTCAATGAACCAGGACGGGCGGCGACGCACGCCGCCCGTCCCGCTCTGCAGCCACCTTGCATCGGGGCGTCGCCCGATGCGCTGCGCGCCCTCCTCTCGAGAAAAGTTCGCGTCCCGCCGTCGCTCAGCGCAGCTTCGCGACCTCCTGCTCGGTCACCTTCGCGGCCGGATTGCCGAACTGCCCGGTCAGGTAGTTCGCGAGCGCGGCGATCTGCGCATCCGACAGCTCGTGGCGGAACGCCGGCATCCCCACGTCCTCGCTGCCTGCCTTGCGCTGCACGCCGTTCAGGATCACCTGCACGAGGTTGGTCGGGTTCGGCGCGCCCACCGTCGAGTTGTGGAACAGCGACGGATAGTAGCCGTCCGGCGTGCCCTTGCCCTGCATCTGGTGGCAGCTCGCGCAGTTGCCGAGATACAGGCGCGCCGGGTCGATGCCCGACGATGCGAGCGCCACGCCGCGCAGGCGCAGGCCGTCCTCGGCCGGCTTGCCCCACGTGGTGCGCGGCTGCTTCACGCTGCTGTCGGCGACGGCCGGCACGGTGCGGATGTACGTGGCGATCGCCCCGATGTCCGCGTCGGTCATCTTCGAGAAGCTGTGCTCGACCGCCTCGGCCATCGGGCCGGCCGCCTGCGCGACGCCCGGCACGCTGCCGGTGCGCAGGTACTGGACGAGCTGCTGCTGCGACCAGCCGCCGATCCCCGCGTTCGCATCCGACGTGATGTTGTAGCCGTCCCAGCCCGCCAGCACCGAACCCGACAGGAAGCTGCCGCCCGTCTCGTCGAGCGACTTCTCCTGCATCGCGATGCCGCGCGGCGTGTGGCACGTGCTGCAATGCGCGAGGCCCTGCACCAGATACGCGCCGCGATTCCACTCGGCGCTCTGCGCCGGCTTCGGCTGGTACGCGCCGTCCTTCAGGAACAGCCAGTTCCAGATCTTCAGCGGCCAGCGCATGCTGAGCAGCGCGGGAATCTCGTTCTTCGGCGGCGTCTGCTTGACGGGTTCCACGCCGTGCATGAAGTATGCGTACAGCGCCTTCACGTCGTCGTCGCTGACCTTCGCGTAGGACACGTACGGCATCGCCGGATACAGGTTGTCGCCGCTCTTCGACACGCCGTGGCGCACCGCGCGCTCGAAGTCGTCGTAGGTCCAGCCGCCGATGCCCGTGTCCGCGTCGGGCGTGATATTGCTCGTGTAGATCTTGCCGAGCATCGGCACGGGCATCCCGAGGCCGCCGGCGAACGGCTTGCCGCCCTTCACGGTGTGGCAGGCCATGCAGTCGCCGGCAACCGCGAGGTATTCGCCGCGCTTGACGAGCGCCGCGTCGGCCGGATCGGCCGCGCGGGCCAGGCCGGGCAATGCGAGGCAGCCGGCCAGGAGGAAGGTGAGAGATTGTTTCAGCACGGTCAGACTTCCTTCTTCAGCTGGTCGGACATCCGCAGCGCGAGCGCCGCGATCGTCAGCGTCACGTTCACCGTGCCGACCGTCGGCATCGTCGCGCTGCTCGAGATGAACAGGTTCGGATGGTCGAACGTGCGGCAGTCCTTGTCGACGACCGAGTCGCGCGCATCGGCGCCCATGATCGTCGCGCCGGTGATGTGGTTGTTCGGTGCGAATTCGTCGTTGAACACGACGTCCGTGCCGCCCAGCACCTGCGCGGCGGTCGCGTAGACCTCGCGCGTATGCACCGCGCCGCGCTTCACGTAGTCGTCGATCGCGTAGGTGATCTCGGGGCGCGGGATGCCGATCGCGTCGGTGGCCGTCTTGCTCGGCACGATGCGGTTCTCCGGCTGCGGCAGGATCTCGTGGAAACAGTCGAACTGCACGTAGCGCGCGGAGCGGTCGCGGATCTGCGCGTCCAGCTCGTCGTGCTTCAGCAGCTTGCCGGCCTTGAAGATCTTCTGCGTCTCCTGGTCGACCCGCGAGATGTTCGACAGGTGGATCTTCTTGCCCGCCTCGGTCGCGCGGAACGGGCCGTCGCGGAAGCCGATCAGCGACGTCATTTCCTGCGGGCCGCGGCCCGGCCACAGCTTCTCGCTCGCGTAGAACGACACGCCGGTGCCCGGGTGGTCCATCAGGTTGCGGCCGACCATGTCGGAGCTGTTCGCGACGCCCTTCGGGAAATCGCGGTTCGCGGACATCAGCAGGATCTTCGGCGTCTCGATGCCGTTCGCCGCGATCACGAAATACTTGCCTTCGACGCGGTGGTCGGCGCCCGTCTTGTCCTTGTAGATCGCGGCCGTGATGCGCTTGTTCGGGCCGGTTTCCAGCTTGTAGACGACCGCGTTCTCGATCAGCTTCGCGCCCGCCTGCTCGGCCTTCTCGACGTGCACGATGCCGTTGTACATCGCGCCGATCGGGCAGATCGGCATGCAGTTGTTGTTGCCGCAACAGGTTGGCCGGCCGTCGTACGGGCGGCTGTTGCGCGCGACCGGCTCGGTCACCACGTGGAATTTCGGATCGTGGTTGTTGAGCGCGGTCTTGATCGTGAGCTCGTTGTACGACAGCGGCAGCGGCGGCATCGGATACGGCTGCTTGCGCGGCGAGTACAGGTCTTCCTCGGGGCCCGGGCCCCACACGCCGAGCTCTTCCTCGGCGCGCTGGTAGTAGTGCTCGAGATCGTCGTACTGGATCGGCCAGTCGCGGCCGACGCCGTACACGGTCTTCAACTTGAAGTCGTTCGGGATGAAGCGCCACGCGGACGCGGCCCAGTGCCACGTCGTGCCGCCCACCGCGCGGATGTACTGCGAGTTGAACTTGTGCTCGCCCTTCAGCACCAGGTAGTCGTTCGGCGGGCCGTATTCCGGATGCGGCGCCCACGGGCTCGACGGGTACGGCGCCATGAAGTCCATCTTGTCCGCCTGGTTGCGGAAGCGCTCGACGATTTCCCAGCGCGGCATGCGCGGGCCGGCTTCGAGCAGGATCACCGACTTGCCCGCCATCGCGAGCTGGTGCGCGACGATCGCGCCCGCGACGCCCGACCCGACGACCACGACGTCGGCTTGTTGTGTATCGGCCATCAGGCTTGCCTCTCGATCGGTTTGTCGGCCCAGAAGCCGGGTTTGTTGGGGCAATACGAGCGGATCACGAGCGTGTCCGAAACGACGCCGAACATTAATGCTTCTTCGTAAGTAATGACGACGTTGTCGACGATCCCGAGATACCAGGATTCAAGAATCGCCAGCGCATGCTTTTCCTGATCGGGGTTCAGCGTGCCCGAGGACAGCGCGCCGGCCAGTTGCGGCAAAGCGTCGGCGGTCTTGAGCGAACCCTTCTGCAGCGCCTGCAGCAGGCGCTCGCCGATCACGCGGCTGAGGCCTTTCTTGCCGGTCAATGCTTCGGAGATCGTCATGAACGTGTCGAGCGGCGCGCCGCCCGGGTTGTCGGCCAGCGCCTTCAGCGCGAGCGAGCCCGTGAGGCCCGCGGCAGTCAGCGCGAGCGCGCCCTGCAGCCATTGACGCCGCGTGATGCCGGCGGCGGCGTCGCCGGTGCGACGCGAGTGGGGAGTGTTGTCGTTGTGCATGCTTCCTTCTCTCGGACGCCAGATTCGGGAAAACCACGCTTGATATTTCTCAAACTTTGGCGCGGGCCTGAAATGTACGCGCACAATTCGGATCGAACAATCTTTTTATAGTCCATTAAATGTTCCGCATTCCGACACAATCGATATTTCGCCGGATTTTTGTGTCTTCGGTGCGACAAGTCCGAGACGCCCTCTCCCCATGTCGCGCGACGACGACACCCCCGCCAACCGGATGGGCTGCCGTGCCGGTCGGTTAGAATCGCGTGCAATCAAACAGAAAGCTTCCCCCGAGGGCAATCGAGCGATGAAGCAGCGCGACGACAACAAGCACAAACCAATTTTTCAGAACGTCACGAGGTGGCTCTGGCGCATCGGCGCCGTCGCGGCGCTCGGCGCCGCCGCCGTGGCGTCGCTACAGGCCGACGCGGCACGCACGGTGAGCGTGTCGCCGCAAGGCACCGTCGCCGAAGTCCGGCAGGCCGTCGTCAAGTTCGACGAAGCGATGGTCGCGTTCGGCTCGGCGAGCGCGCCGAACCCGGCGCGCGTCACCTGCACCGACTCCGCGGCCGGGCGCGGCCAGGGCCATTGGCTCGACGACAAGACCTGGGTCTACGATTTCGAGAACGACCTGCCGCCCGGCGTGCGCTGCGCGGTCGCACTCAACGACGGGCTGCGCTCGGTGGCCGGCACCGCGGCCAGCGGCCCGCGCCGCTTCGCGTTCCAGACGGGCGGCCCGTTCCCGGTATCGGTGCGGCCGGGCTCGCGCGAGATCGAGGAACGCCAGGTATTCGTACTGAAGCTGAACGGCCCCGCCGACGAACGCTCGGCACTCGCGAACATCTGGTGCGAGGCGGCCGGCATCGGCAACCGCATCCCCGTCGTCGCGGCCGATGCCGACGCGCGCAAGGCGCTGCTCGACCACTTCGGCCTGAAGCAGGACGCCGCGCGCGTGCTGACGCTGTCGTGCACGCAGGCGCTGCCGTCGGGCGCGAAGATGCAGCTCGTATACGGCAAGGGCGTCGCGAGCCCGAGCGGCATCGCGAACGACACCGAGCGCCGCTTCGACTTCACCGTGCGCGCGCCGTTCGCCGCGAGCTTCTCGTGCGAGCGCGAAAACGCGAAGGCGCCCTGCACGCCGCTGCGTCCGCTGACCCTCTCCTTCAACGCGCCGATCTCCCGCAAAAACGCCGAGGCGATCCGCCTGCGCAGCTCGCACGACGCGCTCGCGCCGACCTTCGATCCGGACGACCACGGCGAGGAAGTCAGCACCGTGTCGTTCAAGCCGCCGCTGCCCGAGCAGACCGCGATGACGCTCGAGCTGCCGGCCGGCCTGCGCGACGTCACCGGCCGCTCGCTCAGCAATGCCGACCTGTTCCCGCTGTCCACGCGCACCGCGCCGATGCCGCCGCTCGCGAAATTCTCGTCGGGCACCTTCGGCATCGTCGAACGCTTCGCCGAGCCCGGCACGCCGGCGCTCGTGCCGGTCACGCTGCGCAACGTCGAGGCCGACCTGCACGTCGCGGGCCTCAATGCCGGCGGCGCGCAGTTCTCGAACCTGAAGGTCGAGAACGACACCGCGATCCGCGACTGGATGCGGCTCGTCGAGCGCTTCGACAACTGGTCGATGAGCGTCGCGACGATCGACACGCTGCGCCCCGGCCTGCTCGCGCATGGCCAGCGCCCCGTCTACGTGCCGCTCGCGGCCGGCGAACGCCAGCCCGCGCCGAAGGATCGCCGCATCGACGTGCGCTCGCTGTCGCTGCTCAAGGGCGAAGCCGGCGCGCAGACGCTGACGCTGCCGAAAGCCGATCCGACGACGCTGCGGCCGTTCGAGGTGGTCGGCGTGCCGATCGACAAGCCCGGATTCTACGTGCTCGAACTCGCGTCGCCGTCGCTCGGCCGCTCGCTGCTCGCGAAGCCGTCGAACATGTACGTGCGCACGGCCGTGCTGGTCACCAACCTCGGCGTGCACCTGAAACAGGGCCGCGAGAACAGCCTCGTGTGGGTCACCACGCTCGACAAGGGCAAGCCGGTGCCGAACGCGCAGGTGCGCGTGTCCGACTGCAACGGCGACCAGATCGCGGCGGGCAAGACCGACGCGCAGGGCCTGCTGAAGATCGACGCGCCGTTCGAGCCGAAGCACGCGTGCAAGTCGGATCGCTACGACGATTACTTCGTGTCGGCCCGCGTCGACGATCCGAAGACCGGCCCCGACATGGCGTTCGTCAGCTCCGGCTGGAACCGCGGCATCGAGTCGTGGCGCTTCAACGTGCCGACCGACATGGACAGCGCGCCGACGGTGCGCGCGCACACCGTGTTCGACCGCACGCTGCTGCGCGCCGGCGAAACCGTGTCGATGAAACATTTCGTGCGCCGGGAAACGCTGCAGAGCCTCGCGTTCCCGTCGCAATACCCGACCCGTGCGACGATCCGCCATCTCGGCTCCGGGCAGACGTACAAGCTGCCGCTGACCTGGGCCGCCGACCACAGCGCCGATTCGCGCTTCGCGCTGCCGCCGGCCGCGAAGCTCGGCGAATACAGCGTGTCGCTCGAGGACGGCCCCGACGATGCGCCGACCGCCAGCTACTACAGCGGCAGCTTCCGCGTCGAGGCGTTCCGCCTGCCCGTCCTCAAGGGCTCGATCGGCGCGCGCGATGCGCAGAAAAGCCCGCTCGTCGCGGCGAAGGAGGCGCCGCTCGCGGTGCAGATCGACTACGTGTCCGGCGGCGGCGCGTCGAACCTGCCCGTGCAGGTGTCGGCGCTGATGAAATGGGCGTCGCCGCCGTTCGCCGATCGCTATGAGGATTTCAGCTTCACGCCGTACCGCCCCGAGCGCGCCGACGGCATGGCCGACGACGACGAGCAGGACGGCGAGAACGGCGGGAGCGCCTCGCACGGCAGCAACGATCCCGACGCGACCAAGCTGATCGCCGACAAGCTGCCGCTGACGCTCGACCGCAACGGTGCGGGCGCGGTCACGCTGCAGGGGCTGCCGGCCGTCGACGCGCCGAAACGGCTCGCGCTCGAAGCGACGTTCGCCGATCCGAACGGCGAAGTCCAGACGATTCGCGGCGACGCGATCCTGTGGCCGGCCGCGGTCGTCGCCGGCATCAAGGCGGGCCGCTGGGTGTCGGTCGGCCAGCGGGTGCCCGTGCAGGCGCTCGCGGTCGACCTGCAGGGCAAGCCGCGCGCGTCGGTGCCGATCGAGATCAAGGGCATCGCGCGCATTACCACGTCGTCGCGCAAGCGCATGGTCGGCGGCTTCTACGCGTACGACAACAAGAGCGACACGCGCGACCTCGGCGTGCTGTGCTCCGGCAAGACCGACGACAAGGGCCGCATGGCGTGCGACGCGACGCTCGAGCAGGCCGGCAACGTGCAGCTCATTGCCGTCGCGAAGGACGGCGACGGCCGCACGTCGAATGCGTCGACGTCGGTGTGGGTCACGCGCGAGGACGAACTCTGGTTCGGCGGCGAGAACACCGACCGGATCGACGTGATTCCCGAGAAAACGTCGTACGAACCGGGCGAGACCGCGCGCTTCCAGGTGCGCATGCCGTTCCGCTACGCAACCGCGCTCGTCGCGGTCGAACGCGGCGGCGTGATGGAAACGCACATCGTCGAGCTGAACGGCAAGAACCCGACCGTCGACCTGAAGGTCGGCGAATCGTGGGGGCCGAACGTCTACGTGTCGGTGCTCGCGCTGCGCGGCCGCATCCGCGAAGTGCCGTGGTACTCGTTCTTCACGTGGGGCTGGAAGGCGCCGCTCGACTGGGCGCGCGCGTTCTGGCGCGAAGGCCGCCACTACGAGGCGCCCACCGCGTTCGTCGACCTGTCGAAGCCCGCGTTCCGCTATGGCCTCGGCGAGATCAAGGTCGGCACCGGCGCGCACCGGCTCGGTGTGACCGTGACGACCGACGCGACCCGCTACACCGTGCGCGGCAAGGCGCTGGCGCACGTGAAGGTCACGCTGCCCGGCGGCCAGCCCGCGCCGGCCGGCACGCAGGTCGCCGTCGCGGCAGTCGACGAGGCGCTGCTCGAACTGATGCCGAACCAGAGCTGGGGCCTGCTCGACGCGATGCTGCAACGGCGCGCGTACGGCGTCGAAACCGCCACCGCGCAGATGGAAATCGTCGGCCGCCGCCACTTCGGCCGCAAGGCCGTGCCGGCGGGCGGCGGCGGCGGCTCCGCGCCCACGCGCGAGCTGTTCGACACGCTGCTGCTGTGGAACCCGCGCGTGACGCTCGACGCGAACGGCAGCGCGACCGTCGAGGTGCCGCTCAACGATGCGCTCACCCGCTTCCGGATCGTCGCGATCGCGGCCGTCGGCCCCGACCGCTTCGGCACCGGCAGCACGTCGATCCGCAGCACGCAGGATCTGCAGCTGATCTCCGGCCTGCCGCCGCTCGTGCGCGAAGGCGACGCGTTCCGCGCGCAGGTCACGCTGCGCAACACGACCGAGCGCACGATGCGGGTGGTCGTCACGCCGCATGTGACGGGCCTCGACGTCGCGCCGCAGACCCTTTCCCTCGCGCCGAACAGCGCCGGCGAAGTCGCGTGGACGATCACCGTGCCCGAGCAGTCGCTCGACGCGGCCGGCGCGCTGAACTGGCGCATCGAGGCGGCCGAGCAAGGCGGCGCGCGCGCGGCCGACGCGCTCGCGGTCGCGCAGAAAGTCGTGCCGGCGCTGCCGGTCACCGTGCAGCAGGCGACGCTCTCGCAGGTCGACGGCACGCTGACGCTGCCCGTCGCGCCGCCGGCCGGCGCGGCGCCCAACGCGCAAGGCGCGCCGCGCGGCGGCATCGCCGTATCGCTGCAGTCGAAGCTCGCCGACGGCCTGCCGGGCGTGCGGCGCTGGTTCGAGCGCTATCCGTACCGCTGCCTCGAACAGCAGGCGTCGCGCGCGATCGGGCTGCGCGATCCCGCGCAATGGCAGGCGCTGACCGCGCGCATGCCGGTCTATCTCGACAGCGACGGGCTCGCGAGCTACTTCCCGCCGCCGTCCGGCAACGACCACTACGGCAGCCCGACGCTGTCCGCCTACCTGCTCGTGCTCGCCGACGAGGCGAGCCGCCTCGACGCGCGCTTCGCGCTGCCGGAAGACGTGCGCACGCAGCTCGAAGCCGGGCTCGCGCGCTTCGTCGAAGGCCGCACCGAGCGCAACACGTGGGCGCCGCGCCAGGATCGCGACCTGCGCAAGCTCGCGGCGATCGAGGCGCTGTCGCGCTACGGCGCGGCGCAGGGCCGGATGCTCGGCTCGCTCGAAATCGCGCCGAACCAGTGGCCGACGTCCGCGGTGATCGACTATCACGCGATCCTGACGCGCGTGAAGGACATCCCGCAGCGTGACGAGAAACGTGCGCAGGTCGAGCAAATCCTGCGCGCGCGGCTCACGTACCAGGGCACGCAGCTCGTGTTCTCCACCGCGCGCGACGACGATCTGTGGTGGCTGATGACGAACAACGAGACCAACGCCGCGCGGCTCGCGCTGGAATTCGCGGGCGACCCGGCGTGGAAGGACGAGATGCCGCGCGTGACGGCCGGCCTGCTCGCGCTGCAGCAGCGCGGCGCATGGCAGACGACCACGTCGAACGCGCTCGGCCTGCTCGCGGTCGAGCGGTTCTCGCGCGTCTATGAAAGCACGCCGGTCAGCGGCACGACCAAGGTCGCGCTCGGCGGCGACGAACGGTCGATCGCGTGGTCGCAAGCGCCGGCTGCGCCGGATGCATCGGCCGCACCGGCCTCGGCGACTCCGGCGACGCGTGCCGCGGCCGCGCGCAGCGTGATGCTGCCGTGGCCGCGCGCTGCCCAGCCGGGCACGCTGAGCGTCGTGCAGAACGGCACCGGCCGCCCGTGGGCGACGATCGAGAGCCTTGCCGCGGTGCCGCTGCGCGCGCCGTTCGCGGCCGGCTACCGGATCACGAAGACCGTCACGCCCGTATCGCCCGCGGTCAAGGGCGTGCTGACGCGCGGCGACGTGGTGCGCGTGCATCTCGACATCGACGCGCAGAGCGACATGACGTGGGTGGTCGTCAACGATCCGGTGCCCGCCGGCGCGACGATCCTCGGCTCCGGCCTCGGCCGCGATTCCGAGGCGGCGACGCAGGGCGAGAAAACCGGCGACGGCGCATGGCCGGCCTTCGTCGAACGCGACTTCGACGGCTATCGCGCATATTACGACTACCTGCCGAAGGGCAAGCTGTCGGTCGAATACACGGTGCGGCTGAACAACGTCGGCACGTTCGGCTTGCCGCCGACGCGCGTCGAGGCGCTGTATGCGCCGTCCGTGTACGGGCTGTGGCCGAATCCGCCGGTGACGGTCAAGCCGGCCGAAGCAGGCAAGCCGTGAGCGCGCAATGATGGGTTTCGCTGCACCGCGGCCGGCGCATTTTGCCCGTCCTGCCGGCCGCTTCTTCATCGCCGTGCTGTGCGCGGCCCCGCTCGTCGCGCACGCGCTGCCGTCCTACGACGACGTGCGCCACCGCTGGCGCAGCTCCGACTGGGTGCTGCTCGCGCGCGACGGCACGCCGCTGCAGCGCACCCGTGTCGATCACGCCGAGCGGCGCGGCGACTGGGTCGCGCTCGCAGACACGTCGCCCGCGTTCCGCGAGGCGATCGTCGTCTCCGAGGACAAGCGCTTCTACGAACACAGCGGCGTCGACTGGCGCGGCATCGCGGGCGCCGCCTGGGGCAACCTGTGGAACGAGCGCACGCGCGGCGCGTCGACCGTGACGATGCAGCTCGCCGGCCTGCTCGGCGATTCGCCGCGCCGGTCGGGGCAGCGCTCGCTGCCGCAGAAGGCGTCGCAGGCAGTGAACGCGCTGCTGCTCGAACGCGGCTGGCGCAAGGACCAGATTCTCGAGGCTTACCTGAACCTCGTGCCGTTCCGCGGCGAGACGATCGGGCTCGACGCGATGTCGCGCGCGCTGTTCGGCAAGGCGCCGTCCGGGCTCGACGTGCGCGAATCCGCGGTGGCCGCCGCGCTCGTGCGCGCGCCGAACGCGAATGCCGAGAAGGTCGCCGAACGCGCGTGCCGCATCCTGCGCGACATGCGCGCCGCGCAGCAGTGCGCGGCGCTCGACGGCTACGTGCAGCTCGTGACGGCCCGCCCCGCCGGCGCGTGGCGCGACGACGGCGCGGCGCTCGCGCCGCATTTCGCGCGGCGCATCGCGGCCGAGGTGAAGCCCGGCGCGGGCACGCAGGTGCGTTCGACGCTCGATGCGCCGCTGCAGCGCTTCGCGCGCGACACGCTGACCCGCGCGCTGACCGAGCTCAACGCGCCCGCCCACCGGCGCAACGTGCAGGACGGCGCGGTGGTCGTGATCGACAACGCGAGCGGCGAGATTCGCGCGTGGGTCGGCTCGTCGGGTGCGCTGTCGAACGCGCGCGACGTCGATGCGGTGCTCGCGCCGCGCCAGGCCGGCTCGACGCTCAAGCCGTTCCTGTATGCGCAGGCGATCGACGAGAAGCGGCTCACCGCCGCGTCGCTGCTCGACGACGCGCCGATCAACCTCGCCGCCGGCGGCGGCCTGTACATCCCGCAGAACTACGACAAGGACTTCAAGGGCTGGGTGAGCGTGCGCAGCGCGCTCGGCGGCTCGCTCAACGTGCCGGCGGTGCGCACGCTCGTGCTCGTCACGCCGCACCGCTTCGCGCGCACGCTGACCGCGCTCGGGCTGCCGCTCGCGCAGGAAGGCGACTATTACGGCTTCAGCCTCGCGCTCGGCAGCGCGGACGTCACGCTGCTGTCGCTGACCAATGCGTATCGGGCGCTGGCGAATGGGGGCGTGGCGCGTGGGGTTGCGGATCTGGCGGTGGCGAGCGCGTCGGCTGCATCGAGCGCGCCGCCTGCGCGCGCAGCCGACGGCACGCGTGTGTTCAGCGAGGCGGCGAGCTTCGTCGTCACCGACATCCTCGCCGACAACAACGCCCGGGTGCGCACCTTCGGCTTCGACAACCCGCTCGCGACGCGCTTTTTCTCGGCAGTGAAGACCGGCACCAGCAAGGACATGCGCGACAACTGGGCGGTCGGATACACGTCGCGCTATACGGTCGGCGTGTGGGTCGGCAACGCGGACGGCTCGCCGATGTGGGACGTGTCGGGCGTGACCGGCGCGGCGCCCGTCTGGTCGGCCGTCGTCGGCTACCTGCATCGCGATCTCGCGAGCCGCGCGCCGCGCGCGCCGGCGGGCGTCGAGCAGCGCCGCATCGCGTTCGAACGTGACCTGGAGCCCGCGCG
The DNA here is from genome assembly GCF_039848545.1 of Burkholderia stagnalis. Lineage (NCBI taxonomy): Bacteria > Pseudomonadati > Pseudomonadota > Betaproteobacteria > Burkholderiales > Burkholderiaceae > Burkholderia > Burkholderia stagnalis. The sequence goes on along the minus strand of NZ_CP156686.1, from coordinate 951,776 downwards.
CGGCGAATGGTTTCTCGCGGGCACCGCGGTCGATACGATCCGGCTCGCGGCGCCGGTCGCGGCCGGCAAGGACGGGCCGCGCGCGCCGCTGACGATCGGCGCGCCGACCGACGGGACGATCTTCGCGATCGATCCGGACATTCCGCCGAAGAACCAGCGGATCTGGTTCGAACGCACGTCCGGGCACGCGGCGAAGTTCGCGTGGCGGCTCGACGACAAGGTGATCGGGCATGCGGATCGCGTGGCATGGCTGCCGTGGCCGGGCAAGCATCGGCTCGAACTGGTCGATGCGCGCGGGAATGTGGTGGATGCGATCGGGTTCGAGGTGCGGGGGGCGTTTGCGAAGGTGGGGGCGAGGCGGCGTTGAGCGATCAGGCCATTGCCGTGCCGGTGCGAATAATGAAGCGGGCATGCGATCGGTTCATGCGCCTCAGAACGACCAATGGCTCTCACGCGCGAAAGCGAGTCGAACGCAGGACGCATGGCGCTCGGCAAATGCTGTTGCTAGCTGCCCTGCACATTCAATAGAATCAAGCGCCTTGCCCTTGCTCCCCCGAGCGAGGCGGCCTTTCACGACCCGCTTCGAGCCCATGGCCGGGATCCTCGATTCGGTTCGACTCCACCCAGCACAAGAACAATGCGGAGAACCACGTTGCTGCACCGAAACCTGATCGCCTCGCTGACGGCGAGCCTCTTTTGCATCCCCGTCGCCCATGCAAGCTCGGACGACAGCTGCAATCCACCCGCCGCGCTCCGGCAGATCGCCTACTCGTGCGGCGGCATGCCGATCCTGAGCCCCGCCAACGACACGCGCATCAACGCGATGCTGCTGATGGTCGACAGCGGCCAGCTCGCGCAGCTGTTCCCGGACCCGAAGAGCATCCCGCCGAAAGACCGGGCGAACCGGATCGTCGTACCCTTCTCGTACGACTTCTCCGGATGGATCGACATCGGCCAGAAGCAACCCGACACGACCGGCAATGCGTCGAATGCCAACGCCCCGTCGAATCAATACGCCGATGGCGAAGGCAGCATCTGCCGCAGCATGACTGCCGGCGCCGACGCGTTCGGCGCTGCACTGAACGCGGCCAAGGATCTCCCCGGCGACGAAGCCGCGCGCCTGCGCGCCGCGCGCGCCGACATCGCGCAAAAGACCTGCGCGTCGGGCGGCGCGAGCGCCGCGTGGACGAGGCCCTCGGTCAAATCGCCCATCGGGCAGCAGTTCGCGACCTACCTCGACGGCACGAACGCGTTCTACCGCTTCGACTTCCCCGCCGCGACCAAGGCCTTCGCCGGTGCGTCGCACAGCGCGAACCCGTGGCTGAAGGAAACCGGGCTCTATATGGCCGGGCGCGCGCAGTTGAACGCCGCGCAGGCCAATGCATTCGACCACGACAGCCCCACGCCGTCACGCGAGAGCGTCGCGAAGGTCTCGCTCGACGCCGCGAACACGGTCTTTCGCACGTACTTGAAGGTTTATCCGCAAGGTCGCTATGCGGGCTCCGCGTCGGGGCTGTTGCGGCGCGTCGCGTGGCTCGGCGGGAACGTCGCGCAGCAAGCCGATCTCTACGACAAGGCGTTCGCGCACTGGTCACCCACGGTGTCGAACGTGCCGCTTATGCAGCTGGCGAACGAACTCGACAGCAAGCTGGTGTTCGCGCCGGGATTCGACCCGCGCCAGATCCAGTCGCCCGCAGTGCTGGCGACCGTCGACCTGATGCGCATGCGCACGTCGGACAGCACCGACTCGAGCCGCGACAAGCCGCTTACGCTGGGCGAGCTGCAGGCGCAGAAACCGCGCTTCGCCGGCACGCCCGCGCTCTACGACTATCTGCTCGCCACCTGGTATGTCTACATCGGGCATAAGCCGGCCGCGGCGCTCGACTTGCTGCCGCAGGCGAGCGGCGCACCGCTCGACTACTTCGGCCTGAGCCAGCAGGCGCTGCGCGCGTTCGCACTGGAGGACAGCGGCCAGTCGGACAAGGCCCGGCAGCTCTGGCGCGACCTGATCCCGCTCGCCAAACTGCGCTTCCAGCGCGAGGCGCTGGAGCTGGCGCTCGCCATCAACCACGAGCAGGCCGGCCTCGTTGACGAAGCATTCACCGACGATTCCCCCATCCAGAACGCCGCCATCCGCGCGACCCTCCTCCAGCGCGCGGCCAATGCGGACCTGCTGCGCGCGCAGGCGCAGAACAAGTCGACCAGCGGCACGCTGCGCGACATCGCGCTGTACACGCTGCTGTATAAGGAACTCACGCGCGCGCACTACGCCGACTTCGTCGCGGACGTCGCCCTCGTGTCCGATGCGCCCGCCGATCCGTTGAAGCCGTTCACCCGCCCCGGCGCGAAGAATGAAGACGGCTATGTGTGCCCGTCCGCGCGCGACATCGCAGCGGCGCTGCAACAGAATCCCGGCGATACGAAAGGCTTGAACTGCCTCGCCGATTTCGTGCGCCGCCATCCGGCCGAATCGGGTCTCGCCGAGTATTCGACGCCGTCGTGGGCCGCCAACCGTTCGACGGCCGGCGCCACGCGCGTGCCGCCCACCCTCGGCAGTGCGCCGTCGCAGTTCAAGGGCAAGCCGTTCGAGCGGATGCCGGGCTACCTGGCGGTGATCGACGATGCGCAGGCGAACCCCAACGACCGGGCCTACGCGCTCTATCGGGCGATCAAGTGCTATGCGCCCGCGGGTTACAACGAATGCGGCGGAAAGGACGTTTCGAAAGAGGCGCGCAAGCGCTGGTTCAATACGCTGAAGGCCGCCTATCCGGGCACCCAATGGGCGCAGACGCTCAAGTACTACTGGTGAGCCCGGCGTGAAGCGCATCCTGTGCATCGCGTTGCTGCTGGTTGCACGCATCGCGCCGGCCGGCACGGTCGATCCCGCGCAGTACGACGCGTTCTGGCTGTGGGCGGGCGTGAAGCCGCAGGCGGTCGTGCGCGACGCGCGCACCGTCTACGTGCTGCAAGGCCAGATCGAGGCGTCGCCGCAGGACGATGCGCAGGTGCGTTTCATCGCGCAAGGGGTCGCGCTGCCGCCCGCGCCGAACGCGCGCATCTGGCTCGTCTATCGGGCGCATACGCTGCGCTGGACGCCACGGGTCACGCAGATCATGCTGGCGCAGCTCGCGCGCTGGCGTGCATCGGGGCGCACGATCGCGGGCATCCAGATCGACTTCGATGCGCGCACCCGCCATCTTCAGGACTATCTGGAATTTCTGCGGACCCTGCGCGAGACCTTGCCTGACGATTGCCGGTTGAGCATCACGGGGCTGCTCGACTGGAGCAGCCGCATCGATACGGGTCAGGTCAACCAGCTCAGGGGGATCGTCGACGAGGTGGTCGTGCAGACCTATCAGGGGCGCAGCACGATTCCCACGTATGCGGCCTATCTGCCCCGCGTCGCGCGGCTGCAGCTGCCGTTTCGCATCGGCGTGATCGAAGGCGGCGAGTGGGATGCGCCGCCCTACCTCGCGGCGAATCCGTGGTTTCGCGGGTACGTCGTGTTCCTGCGCAATGGATAGGGCGCTCGGTCGAACCTGCTTGAACTCACAGGCCGAGGCGCGATTGGCATCGCTCGGTTGTTCCGAGCCGTTATCGCAAGCTAGCTAGCGCCAGTGGGGCCGCGAAAGTGAACCGTCGGCTAGAATCACGAAATCTTTGTCAAATCACGAAGCTACACCTATGAAATCGATTGCCTTCTTTACCAACAAGGGTGGCGTTGGAAAAACGACCCTCACATGCAACTTAGCCGCATATTTGGCAACTCACGAGGGAAAGAAAATCTTGATGGTGGACGCCGATCCACAAACTAACGCCACTCAATACATGTTCAAGGACAGCGTCTTAAAGGAAATTTACGATAAAAAGTCAGCCTTTACGATTTACTCGATGGCTCGCCCACTCTCCCAGGGCAAAGGTTTTTCAGCGGCAAATGAATTTAGAGCATCCTCGGCATTCAAGGTGGATGTGCTATTGGGCGATCCCCGTCTTGCGCTTATTGAAGATACACTTGCATCCGACTGGAATTCAGGTGGCGTACGCGGCGTTCGGACTACGTATATGTTTCGAGAATTTCTCAGCAAATGCGATGATTATGATTATGTTTTTTTTGATATGGGCCCCTCACTAGGCTCCATTAATCGAGCAGTTCTAATCGCGTGCGACTATTTTATTTTACCCTTATCCATGGATATTTTCAGTATCCGCGCAACCGAAAATATTTCGACGTGGCTAAGAGAATGGAAGCGACGACTGGAGCTGCAAATCAAGGCATTGCCCGACCCAGAAGAAACTGAAATAGCCGATCTGACCTTTCGGCTGCGACTTCTCGGTTATGTTAACCAGCAATACACGGCAAAGCGAGATGCTTCAGGCGAGCGCAGGGCGGTTAAAGCTTATGAAAAGATCATGTCAGAGGTACCGCAAGCGATCGAAAAAACGCTAATGAAAGATCAGACTGAACCAGCCGGCCTCGATTACCAACTAGGATCGATACCGAATCTGCACAGCTTGATTCCCATGTCTCAAAACAGTCGAAAACCCGTGTTCGACCTTAAAAAAGCAGACGGCATCGTTGGCGCGCACTTCATTAAAGTCAAGGAATCACTGGAATTATTCGAAGGCATTGCCGAGAATTTCAAATACAACATTGAGGTCTTGAATGATTTCTTGGCCTGATGATCTAATTTCCGCTATTGCAAGACGACGCTCAGTGTTGTTTTTAGGAGCTGGCGCTTCCATGACGTCAGTCAATGCTGCAGGCCAAAGACCGCCCTCTTGGAAAGGCTTCTTGGAGGAAGGGATTGCGCGCTGCACGGGAAGCAAAACTGAAATGAAGAGGCTCCTAAAAAACGGAGATTATCTTGGCTGCTGCCAGCTTATTAAATACAAACTGGATCACGATTGGGTGCCCCTCGTGGAGCAGCAATTTTTAAACCCGCAATTTCTTCCAAACAAGCTTCACGAAGCAGTATTTTCCCTAGATTCATCAATAGTTCTTACACCAAATTTCGATAAGATTTTTGACAACTACGCCGCAGCCCAAAGCCAAAATCTATTGAAAATTAAAAAATATTACGATGACGATATTCCGCGCGTACTAAGGGGAGGCGGAAACCAGCGACTGATCCTAAAGATACACGGGTGTATCGATACGCCTGATAAACTTATTTTTACACGCGAAGATTATGCCGACATTCGAAATAAGAACGCAAATTTTTACAAGGCTATCGATGCTCTCGTGTTGACGCATACCTTTTTATTTATTGGGTGTGGAATGAACGATCCCGACTTGGCATTGGTTTTGGAGCAATATGCTCGTTCCTTCGGGGCAGCACCACCTCAATATGCCGCCCTTTCTGGAAAAATATCTAGTGAATATAAAAGAATGCTTTCAAGCAACTATAATCTTAAGGTTCTTGAATACTCACCTGCACACGACCATAGAGAGTTACTGGACTCAGTGCTGGCTTTGGTGGATCTCGTCGACGCGGAAAGGGCGAAGCTTGCCGACTCAACTTTGTGGTAATCGAGCCGCAGTGCTAGTAGTCATTTGAACGACGAATCACGTAGCCGCCTGCGAGCGCCAGTGCCTGGACACCCACTAAGCTCGAACTGCTGATCCCGCGGATTTGGCTTGGACAACTGGATTGCCCAATTGCCGGCCGTTGAATCTCGGATAGAGCGACTGGCGGCCACGGGTCGGCAAGCGACGTCCCCTCCACCCTCGATGAACCCAAAAAAGCCGCTCCGAAGAGCGGCTCGATCGCGGCCGGGCCCACAACAGCCCATCGCCAGATCAGTCATCCAGCAGCGACACATCGCGCACCGCGCCCTTGTCCGCCGACATCACCAGCTTCGCGTACGCCTTCAGCGCCGCCGACACCTTGCGTGGACGCGACTTCGCAGGCTTCCACCCCTTCGCGTTCTGCTCCTCGCGCCGGCGCGCGAGTTCCTCGTCGGACAGCAGCACGTCGATCGTCCGGTTCGGAATGTCGATGCGGATCCGGTCGCCGTCGCGCACGAGCCCGATCGCGCCGCCCGCCGCCGCTTCGGGCGAGCAATGCCCGATCGACAGGCCCGACGTGCCGCCCGAGAAACGGCCGTCCGTCAGCAGCGCACATGCCTTGCCGAGGCCCTTCGACTTGATGTAGCTCGTCGGGTACAGCATCTCCTGCATGCCGGGGCCGCCCTTCGGGCCTTCGTAGCGCACGATCACCACATCGCCGGCCTTGACCTTGTCGTTGAGGATGTTCTCGACCGCCTCGTCCTGCGATTCGGTCACGTGAGCCGAGCCCTCGAACACGAGGATGCTCTCGTCCACGCCGGCCGTCTTCACCACGCAGCCGTCGAGCGCGATGTTGCCCGTCAGCACGGCCAGGCCGCCTTCCTTCGAGAACGCGTGCTCGTACGAGCGGATGCAGCCTTCGGCGCGGTCGAGATCCAGGCTCGGCCAGCGCGTGTCCTGGCTGAACGCCACCTGCGTCGGAATGCCGGCCGGGCCGGCCAGGTAGAAGTTACGGACCGCGTCGTCCTGCGTGCGGACGATGTCCCACTGGTCGAGCGCGTCCTTGAGCGTGGGCGCGTGCACGGTCGGCACGTCGGTATGCAGCTTGCCGGCGCGGTCGAGCTCGCCGAGGATCGCCATGATGCCGCCCGCGCGGTGCACGTCCTCGATGTGGTACTTGTTGGTGTTCGGCGCAACCTTGCACAGCTGCGGCACGACGCGCGACAGGCGATCGATGTCGGTCATCGTGAAATCGATGCCCGCCTCGCGCGCGATCGCCAGCAGGTGCAGGATCGTGTTGGTCGAGCCGCCCATCGCGATATCCAGCGTCATCGCGTTCTCGAACGCCTTGAAGCCCACCGCGCGCGGCAGCACGCGCGCGTTCTCCTGCTCGTAGTATTCGCGGGTCAGCTCGACGATGCGGCGGCCGGCGCGCTTGAAGAGCTGCTCGCGGTCCGCATGCGTGGCCACCACCGTGCCGTTGCCGGGCAGCGACAGGCCCAGCGCCTCGGTCAGGCAGTTCATCGAGTTGGCCGTGAACATGCCCGAGCACGAACCGCAGGTCGGGCACGCGGAGCGCTCCACCTCGGCCACTTCCGCGTCGGAATAGGCCGAGTCGGCCGCGATCACCATCGCGTCGACCAGGTCGAGCTTCTTCAGCTCGACCGTCTTGGTGACGGGGTTGGCGAGGCGCGTCTTGCCGGCTTCCATCGGGCCGCCGGACACGAAGATCACCGGGATGTCGAGCCGCATCGCGGCCATCAGCATGCCGGGGGTGATCTTGTCGCAGTTGGAGATGCACACCATCGCGTCGGCGCAGTGCGCGTTCACCATGTATTCCACGGAATCCGCGATGATGTCGCGGCTCGGCAGCGAATACAGCATGCCGTCGTGGCCCATCGCGATGCCGTCGTCGACCGCGATGGTGTTGAATTCCTTGGCCACGCCGCCCGCGGCCTCGATCTCGCGCGCGACGAGCTGGCCGAGATCCTTCAGGTGCACGTGGCCGGGCACGAACTGGGTGAACGAGTTGACGACGGCGATGATCGGCTTCGCGAAATCTTCGTCTTTCATGCCGGTGGCGCGCCACAGGGAGCGCGCCCCTGCCATGTTGCGGCCGGCGGTGGAGGTCTTGGAACGGTATGCGGGCATTGTGGTTGCTGAAGAATTATCGCGGAAAGGAAGCGGGCCACGGGAATAAAGGCCCCTGCGCGCCCTTGCGAACAACCTCTTGAGCTGCGCTCCGGGCAAAACGCGCATTATCCCATACCGTCCGGCTCGCGTGCGGCCTGCGCCCGCCGCCGGGCGGCGCGGGCGCCGTCACGCATCGACCTTGAACGCCGCCACCAATCGGGTCAGGTCCGCCGCCTGCTGCCGCAGGCTCTCCGCCGCCGCCGCGCTCTCTTCCACCAGCGCCGCGTTCTGCTGCGTCATCTCGTCGAGCGACTGCACCGCGCCGCCGATCTGGTCGATCCCCGCGCTCTGCTCCTGGCTCGCCTCGGCGATCTCGCTCATCAGCGTGGTGACGCCCTGCACCTGCGCCACCACGTCGCGCATCACCTCGCCCGCCTCGACCACGAGCCGCGAGCCGGCGCTGACCGTCCCCGCGCTGTGCTCGATCAGCGCCTTGATCTCCTTGGCCGCCTGCGCGCTGCGCTGCGCGAGGCTGCGCACCTCGGCGGCCACGACCGCGAAGCCGCGGCCCTGCTCGCCGGCGCGCGCCGCTTCCACCGCCGCGTTGAGCGCGAGGATGTTGGTCTGGAACGAAATGCTGTCGATCAGCACGATGATTTCGGAGATCCGCTGCGACGCGTCGCTGATCTGCGCCATCGTGGCCACGACCTCGCCCACCACCTGGCCGCCCCGCACCGCGGCGTCGGACGCGCCGTTGATCATCCGGGCCGCCGTGCGGGCGGTTTCCGTGTTGTTCTTCACGACGGCGGTGATCTGCTCCATCGACGACGCGGTCCGCTCCAGGTTGCTGGACTGTCCTTCGGTGCGCTCGCTGAGATCGGCGTTGCCCGTCGCGATCTGCGCGGAACCGGTCGCGATCGACGCGGACGCCGCCCGCACGCGGTGGACCAGCGTCCCCAGCGACGACACGAAGCGGTTGAACGCGTCCGACAGCTGGCCGATCTCGTCCTGCCCCTCGACCGTCATGCGGCGGGTCAGGTCGCCCTGCCCGCTGGCGATTTCGTCGAGCAGGTCCGCCGCGCGCCGGATCGGCGCGGCGATCGCGCGGCCGACCAGCAGGATCACCGCCAGCGCCACGCCCATGCCGGCGACGGCGGCCACCACGGCGGCGTTGCGGATCGCGCGCGTGACGGGGCCGAGCAGCTCCGCCTCCGGCACCTCGACGACCACGTACGCGTTCACCTCGGGAATGAACGACGTGGCGACGAAGCGCTCGCCGCCCGGCGCCGCATGGCTCAGGTACGCGTACGGCTTGCCGGCCAGCAGCACGCCGGCCGCGTCGCGCGGCAGCCCGGCCTGCTCCGTCAGGAAGTGCTTGCCGTCGATCAGCGACGTATCGCGATGCATCATGATCGCGCCGTCCGGGCGCACGAGGTACGCAAAGCCGCTCTCGCCGAGCCGGTAGGCCGCGATGCCCCGCGCCAGCGCGTCCACCGACAGGCTCATGCCGGACGCGCCCAGCGGCTTGCCGCCGCTTTCCACACGCGCATTGATGAACATCATGTAGCCGCCGGCCGTCACGTCGCGATCCATGTTGACTTCGAACGGCTTGCCGGACGCGAGGAACGCCGTCAGCCAGCGGTCGTGGTCGCCGAGCTTGCGCTGCAGGCCGCCCTCGGTGTAGTAGTTGCCGCTCGCCGTCGACACCCATTGCACGGATGCGGCCTTCTGCTGCGCCTTCACGTTCTCCGCGAGCCGCATCCAGTTGCGCGTGCCGGCCTCGGGTTCGCCGTCGGCTTCCCACTGCAGCAGGAAGGCATCGCCTGCCAGCAGCCGCGACGCGGCGACCGGCCCGGCGAGCTGGCGCTGCACGTCCGCGCGGATGCTGTTCAGCACGGTCGGCAGTTCGTCCTGCACGACGCGCTCGCGCACGGTGCTGCCGATCAGCCGGACGCTCAGCCCGCTCGAAATCGCCACAAAGACCAGCAGGCAGCTGGTCATGCTCAAAACCAGCTTTCTCTGGATGGAAAGCTTGCGCCAGAAGTGCATGGAATATCCCCGACAGTCGCTCGATCGTAGCCAGCATGAGTTATCGGCACGCCGCGGCGAAACGGCATGGCTACGCGCAAATAGTCGGTATCACTCCATGGAGATGTTCAGGGCGGCCGTTGAGCGCGCAACGATCGCGCGCGCCCGGCCGGCCCTTCCCGCTCAGTACTGCGCCTGATCCGTCGGGTTCTTGAACAGCTGCCGCATCTCCGCGGACAGCGGATAGTTCAGGTTCATGCCCTTCGGCGGGATCGGCTGCGTGAACCAGCGGTTGTAGAGCTTCTCCGCGTCGCCGGCGGTCTGCAGCTTCGCGATCACGCCGTCGACGACGTGCTTGAACGCCGGATCGTCCTTGCGCAGCATGCACGCGTAGTTCTCGTGGACGAGCGGCGTGCCCGTCACGGTGTAGGCGCCCGGCGTCCGGTCCTTCGCGAGTTCGCCGTACAGCAGCGGCTCGTCCATCACGAACGCGACCGCGCGCCCGGTCGTCACGTTCATGAACGCCTCGGCGTGGTCCTTCGCGCTGATGATCGTCATGTTCATGTTCTTCTCCTCGTTCAGCTTGCGCAGCAGCCGCTCGTCCGACGTGCCGGCCGTCGTCGCGACCGTCTTGCCCGCGAGGTCCGCGAAGTCCTTCACGCCGGAATCCTTGCGCGTGCTGAAGCGGATGCCGTAGAGAAAGATACTGTTCGAGAACGCGGCCTGCTTCTGCCGCTCGAGCGTGTTCGTCGTCGAGCCGCATTCGAAATCGATCGTGCCGTTCTGCAGCAGCGGAATGCGGTTCTGCGACGTGATCGGGATCTCCTTCACCGCGAGGCCCGGCAGGTTCAGCTCCGTCTTCAGCTGATCGACGATGCGCGACGCGATGTCCCGCGAATAGCCGATGTTCTTCTGCTGGTTGTCCGAATACGAGAACGGCACCGACGATTCGCGGATGCCGAGCGACACGACGCCCGTCTCCTTGATCTTCTTCAGCGTGCCCGTGAGTGCCTGCGCGTGCGCGGCGCCTGACAGCGCGAACGACACGGCCAGGGCCAGCCACCGGTAGCGACGGTCCATGCTTGTCTCCTGACGGATAGTGGGTCGAACCCCGATCCTACGCTCGCCAAAATCGCGCCACATCGGGGAAAGCGCAACGTTGCGCGCCGTCGCAGACGGCGGCCTCGCACCGCTGACATCTGCCCCCAAAAGGCCGCCGGGCCGTCCTCCCGCAGTGCCGCAACGACGCCGCCGCCCGTCGCCCGCCGGGCTTGTCGCGCCGTGCGTGGCGCGGGCGCCGGCTGCCGCCTCCGATCATTCGTTCCAAACGCGTGTTCGTGCGGGTGCGCAGCAACGCTATCGTTTGCGCGACCCTAATTCTTTCTTTTGAAACGTGCTCAAGAAGCCGCCGCGCCGGCCGTTACCCAGTGCATGGCGCGCCGCAGCAACCGTTGCCCGGCCGCCCGAGAACAACAAGTCAGGCCGACCGCCCGCCGAAGCCGCCGCCATCGCGGCCGGCCATCGGGCCTCGCCGGCCCGACCGCCAACGCCGGCACAACGGCTACCTACGAGGATCCAGTTCACTATGAACGCCAAACGTTTCAATCCCGCCGTGGCCCGATTGACCCATGCACGCGCCCTCGCCGGCCTGCTGTCCGCCGCAGCGCTGCTGCCGATCGCCGGATGCGGCGGCGGTGGCGGCGACAGCAGCCCGTCGCCGTCCGCCGCCGCGCCGGCGCCCGCCCCGGCCCCGTCGCCCGCCCCGGCGCCCGCGCCGACGACGAACAACAGCAACTCATGCTCGGCGCAGCAAGCCGCTGCGCAAATGGCCCAGATGACGGTCGCGGCCGACGAGCCGCCGGTCGATCACCTGATCGTCCGCCTGAAGACGTCGAGCGCCGCGCACGCGATGGCGGCCGCCAACACCGGGTCGCGCTTCGATGCCGTGATCCAGCGCGCGATGAGCCAATGGGTCGCGCCGGCCGGCAGCGCGCGCGCGTTTGCCAGCACGACCGGGCGCACGCAGCTGAACGTCCAGGTCGAACGGACGATGACGAGCGGCGCGGCCGTGCTCGCGCTCGGCCAGTCGATCCCGGCCGCCGACGCGGCCGCGCTCGCGCAGGTGTTCGCCGCCGACGCCGACGTCGACTATGCGGAACCGGACGGCCGGATGCGCGTGCGCGACATTCCGACCGATCCGTCGTACAGCCAGCAGTGGTACCTGTCCGACCCGACGGCCGGCATCAACGTGCCGCCCGCGTGGAACCGCACCAAAGGCTCGCCGACCGTGGTCACCGCGGTGCTCGACACCGGCGTCCTTTCGCACCCCGATCTCGCCGGCAACCTGCTGCCCGGCTACAGCTTCATCAGCAACGTCCACACGAGCAACAACGGCCAGGGGCGCAGCGCCGACGCGTCCGACCCGGGCGACTGGGTCACGCAACAGGAAATCGACACCGTCGGCGGCCCGTTCTATCACTGCGCGAACGAGCCGAGCAACAGCAGCTGGCACGGCACGCGCGTCGCGGGCGTCATCGGCGCGACCGCGAACAACAACATCGGCGTCGCCGGCGTGTCGTGGCTCGGCCGGATCCTGCCGGTGCGCGTGCTCGGCAAGTGCGGCGGCGTGACGAGCGACATCGCCGATGGGATGCGCTGGGCGGCCGGCATCGCGGTCAGCGGCGCGCCGACGAACCCGACGCCGGCCAAGATCATCAACCTGAGCCTCGGCGGCACCGGCCCGTGCAGCCAGACGTTCCAGCAGGCGATCGACGACGTGACCGCGCGCGGCGTGACCGTCATCGTCGCGGCCGGCAACGACGGCCTCGCCACCGCGCTCGACCAGCCGGCCAACTGCCGCGGCGTGATCAGCGTCGGCGCGAACGACGCAAGCGGCCGGCGCGCGATCTTCAGCAACTTCGGCGCCGATGTCTCGCTGAGCGCGCCCGGCGTCAACATCCTGTCGACGTCGAACACGGGGACGACCGTGCCCGGCGCGGACGGCTACGGCGTCGCGAACGGCACGAGCCTCGCGACCCCGCAGGTGTCAGGCGTCGCGGCGCTGATGCTCGCCGTGAACGGCAACCTCACGCCCGCGCAGATCCAGCAGAAGCTGCAGGGCGGCGCGCGCGCGACGAAGCTCGCGGCCGGCACGGCGTGCTCGGCGCTCCCGGCGGGCGCCGGCATTCTCGATGCGTCCGCCGCCGTGACGGCCGCGGTGCAGTAACGCCCCGCCCGCGACGCGGCCACGCACGGGCCTTCGGCGGCATGCCGAAGGCCCGCTTCGTTTCCGGCCGCCGGACGGGTCGCGCTTCGCCGGGCTGCCGCGCAAAATGTCCGACAAAAAGGGTTGACGCTTCGCAGTGCGACCCTTTACCATCGCCCCCGTCTAATTACCTGGAGTGTTCTGTGAACACCGATGCGAGTTGTAGTTGGCGCTCGGCCAACTTGACTGCTGCCTGAGGAAAACGCGCAGAGCCTCGTCTTCTGCCGCATCCCGGGAAGCAGGATGCGGCGCCCTTCCGGCCTGACCGGCCAGATTCCCGCCGATTTTTTCGAACGACACGCGACCGCTCGCGCGGCCCCGTGCACGCTCGTGCCGCGCGCAGCACCGCTGCGTGCGCAATCCGTTCGCGCGCCGTCCGGCGTGCGTGCCGCCGCGCACGCACCGCCACCGATCGCCCGTGCCGCCAGCCCACGACCGACAGGAGTGCCAATGAACTCTGACGACAGTAGTCGATTACCGCTCGCCGGTGCGCGCACGCGCACGGCCTGCCTGATCGCGCGTGCCGCGCCGGCGAGCGTTCCCCCATTCATCGATCAACAGCCGATCGCGCCCGACGCGACGCGGCGGGGAGCGTTCGTTCGTCGATAACGTGCGCGCCCCGCCCGCCGCCTCGCGCGCAAGGAGCAACACATGACGCAACGCAACCCCTCTCACAAGAAGCAACGCGGTTTCATCAAGACCGGCGGCGCCGGCCGGCAAGCCGCACCGCACATCATGCGCGCCGCGCAGGAAGCGGCCCGCCCGCTCGAAGAAACGCTGAAGGCGCTGGGCGCCAGCACCCGCGGCCTCACCTACGAGCAGGCCGCCGACCGCCTGCAATACTACGGCCCCAACGAGATCGCACACGACAAGCCGCCGCACTGGGCTCGCCAGCTGCTGATGTCGTTCCACAACCCGTTCGTCTACGTGCTGCTGGTGCTCGCCGCGATCAGCTTCTGCACCGACGTCTACTTCGCGGCGCCCGACGATCGCGACTACGTCGGCATGACGATCCTGCTGACGATGGTGACGATCAGCGCGCTGCTGCGCTTCGTGCAGGAATTCCGCTCGCTGCGCGCTGCCGAGAAGCTCAAGGCAATGGTGCGCACGACCGCGACCGTGCAGCGCGCGGTGGCCGACACCGCCGAGCCGACGCGGCGCGACATTCCGATGCGCGAGGTGGTGACCGGCGACATCGTGCACCTGTCGGCCGGCGACATGATTCCCGCCGACGTGCGCCTGATCGCGTCGCGCGACCTGTTCATCAGCCAGGCCGTGCTGACCGGCGAAGCGCTGCCGGTCGAGAAATACGACACGCTCGGCGCAGTCTCCGGCAAGTCGGCCAATGCGCCCGCGGCCGCCTCGAACGATGCGTCGCTGTCGCTGCTCGATCTCGGGAACGTCTGCTTCATGGGCACCAACGTCGTGAGCGGCACCGCGACGGCGGTGGTCGTCGCGACCGGCGAGGACACCTACTTCGGCTCGCTCGCGCGCAACGTCGTCAGCCACAAGCGCATCGAGACGAGCTTCGACCGCGGCGTCGCGAGCGTGAGCTGGCTGCTGATCAAGTTCATGTTCGTGATGGTGCCGGTCGTCTTCATGATCAACGGGCTGACCAAGGGCGACTGGCTCAGCGCCCTCACCTTCGCGCTCGCGGTGGCCGTCGGCCTGACGCCCGAGATGCTGCCGATGATCGTCAGCGCGAACCTCGCGCGCGGCGCGGTCGCGATGGCGCGCCGCAAGGTCGTCGTCAAGCGCCTGAACTCGGTGCAGAATTTCGGCGCGATGGACGTGCTGTGCACCGACAAGACCGGCACGCTCACGCAGGACAAGATCATCCTCGAGCACCATCTCGACCTGTCGGGCCACAAGAACGAGGAGATCCTCCGGCTCGGCTGGCTGAACAGTCATCACCAGAGCGGCCAGAAGAACCTGATCGACATCGCGATCGTCACCCGCGCGAACGAGATCGGCGAGCGCGTGAAGCCGCAGGGCTACAAGAAGATCGACGAGCTGCCGTTCGATTTCGTGCGGCGCCGGCTGTCGGTCGTCGTCGAGGATGCGCGCGGCACGCATACGCTGATCTGCAAGGGCGCGGTCGAGGAAATGCTCGCGGTGTCGACCCACGTTCAGGACGAGGACGGCGTGCGCCCGCTCGATTTCGTCGCCCGCAAGCGGCTGCTCGAACAGGCGAACGCCTACAACGAGGACGGCTTCCGCGTGCTGGTGCTCGCCACGCGTGCGATCCCGCGCGGCGACGAACGCGAGCAGTATCGCACCGCCGACGAGCGCGACCTCGTCGTGCGCGGCTTCCTGACCTTCCTCGATCCGCCGAAGGAATCGGCCGCGCCCGCGCTCGCCGCGCTGCGCGAGAACGGCGTCGCCGTGAAGGTGCTGACCGGCGACAATCCGACCGTCACGATGAAGGTGTGCCGCCAGGTCGGGCTCAATCCCGGCAAGCCGATGCTCGGCACCGAGATCGACGCGCTCGACGACGCGACGCTCGCGCAGGTGGTCGAACGCACGACCGTGTTCGCGAAGCTCACACCGCTGCAGAAGGCGCGCATCGTCAAGGCGCTGCAGGCCAACGGCCACACCGTCGGCTTCCTCGGCGACGGCATCAACGACGCGCCCGCGCTGCGCGACGCCGACGTCGGCATCTCGGTCGACAGCGGCGCGGACATCGCGAAGGAAACCGCCGACATCATCCTGCTCGAGAAAAGCCTGATGGTGCTCGAGGAAGGCGTGATCAAGGGCCGCGAAACGTTCGGCAACATCCTCAAGTACCTGAACATGACAGCCAGCTCGAACTTCGGCAACGTGTTCTCGGTGCTCGTCGCCAGCGCGTTCCTGCCGTGGGAGCCGATGCTCGCGACGCAGCTGCTGGTGCTGAACCTCGTCTACGACACGTCGCAGATGCTGCTGCCGTGGGACAAGATGGACCCCGAGTTCCTGAAGAAGCCGCGCAAGTGGGAAGCGGGCAACATCAGCCGCTTCATGCTGTGGGTCGGGCCGACGTCGTCGGTGTTCGACATCACGACGTACCTGCTGATGTGGTTCGTGTTCGGCGCGGGCGCGCTGTATCACCTGCAAGGCGGCGCGGGCGGCCAGGTCGTGATGAATTCCGGCTGGTTCATCGAAAGCCTCGTGTCGCAGACGCTCGTCGTTCACCTGCTGCGCACGCAGAAGATTCCGTTCCTGCAGAGCACCGCGTCGCTGCCGGTGCTGCTGTCGACGGTCACGGCGATCGCGATCGGCTGCTGGCTGCCGTTCTCGCCGTTCGCGGATGCGCTCGGCTTCATGCACCTGCCGGGCAGCTACTGGCTGTGGCTCGTCGCGACGATGGTCGGCTACATCCTGCTCGCGCAGACGGTCAAGACGATCTACGTGCGCCGCTACAAGCAGTGGTTCTGATTCCCGCCCTCTGAATGCCGGCAGGCCCGTGCAACACGAGCGGGCCTGCCGCGCACCATGCTTCCCAGGTGATGCAATGAAAAAGATGCTTCCGCTCGCCGTCGCGAGCACGCTGTTCGCGCCGGTGGGCGCCCATGCGACCCATCCGCTCGTCAGCGACGACACGAGCACCCAGGGCAACGCGCACTGGCAGCTCGAACTGAATACCGAGGCCACGTCGAAGCAGCCGGACATCGGCCGCCAGCAACTGTGGAATTCGACGCTGACGCGCGGGTTCGGCGACCGGCTCGACATTTACGTCAACGCGCCCTATACGCACGTACAGACGCGCTCCGACGAGAACGGCTCGGGGTTCGGCGACGTCGAGGTGGGGATGAAATGGCGCTTCGTCGAGCACGGGCCGTTCACCCTGGCGCTCAAGCCGAAGCTGACGATGCCGACCGGCGACGACCGGCGCGGGCTCGGCACCGGCCGCGTGGGCGCCGGCACAACGATGCTCGCGCAGTTCGACGTCGCGCGGTTTTCGTTTCTCGCGAATGCGGGATACACGTATCAGCCGAACCGGCAGGATCAACTGACATCGCTGTGGCAGGTGTCCGGCGCGGCGCTCTACCACGCGACGGACCGGCTGCAGCTGGCGGTCGACGTCGGCATGTCGCGCAATCCGCAGCGCGGCGCCGGTGCGAACCCGGCGTTCGCGATCGTGGGCGCGATCTACTCGCCCGTCAGCTGGCTCGATCTCGACGTCGGATATCGCCGCGGGCTGAACGACCAGACCTACGACCATTCGGTGATGGCGGGATTGACGGCGCGCTGGTGACGCGCCGGCACTGCGCGTGATCCGATGGCGGGCTGCTTCGGCAGCCCGCCATTTTTCATCCCGCGTCGAAAAGCTGTGCGCACAGCGCGCGCCCTTCGGCGGTCAGCGCGGCGCTGCCCGTGCCGTCTTCGTGCAAGGTCGTCACCGTGAGGCCACCGGCGTCGAGCTGGGTCAGCACGCGGCGCAGCGTGCTCATCGGCAATTGCACGCGCTTCGCGAGCTTGGGCAGCGACCACGGCTTGCCGGCGGGATCGTTCGCCGCTTCGTAAAGCGACGCGAGGATCGCGACGAGCGCAGGGTCGAGGTCGTCTTCGTTTTGTTCGGTGGTCATCGGTTCCGTGTGGCAGAGAGCGCGAACGTGGCATTCGACAAGATACAGCCCGGCATCCTGCCGGCCATCACACTGCGCCGGCGTGAGCCGGACGACAATGGCGGACACACTATACCGCTTCCACTGCGACTGCATGGCGATCACGCGCCCGCATTCATCGCGGCCAGTGCCGGCGCGATACGACGGCGAAGCTGATCGCGATCGAACCCGTCGCCGCGCGCGGCGGCGCGTCGGGTATTGCATCTCCGAAGCGCACGCGCCGGCCGCGTCCGTTGCGCGGCGCGGCATTGGCGGCAGGCGCGGCGCCGGGTTCGCCGCCGGCCGCGGCGGCAGGTTCGCCGGCCGCATCGGCCGGACCGGACATCGAATGACAAGGCGACATGGCGAGGAGTTTCGGCAAGGACATGCCCGTATTGAACACGCGGCCGTTCGATCCGTAAAATGAATGTTTTGACCGATACGATTCCTTTCAAGAATGGAATTGAAACTGCTCAGAACGTTCCTGACGGTGACCGAGCTGCGCCATTTCAGCCGCGCGGCGGAAGCGCTGCACATGAGCCAGCCGGCGCTCAGCAAGCAGATCGGCGCGCTGGAATCCAGCCTCGGCGGCAAGCTGTTCGAACGGGGCCGGCACGGCGCGGAGCTCACGCCGTTCGGCGAGCGCTTCCTGTCCGACGCGCAGGCGCTGGTGCGCGACGCGGACGACATCCTGATGCGCGCGCGGGAAGCCAGCAGCGGCCGGCGCGGCCACCTGCGCATCGGCATCTGCCTGTCGGTGCTGACGATCGTGCCGCGGCTCATCGCCGAGTTCCGGCGCCAGCATCCGGAGGTTGCCGTCACGCTGAGCGACCTGTCTTCCGCCGAGCAGACGCGCCGCATCCTGGCCGGCAAGCTGGACGCCGGCTTCATGCGCCTGCCGCCGGGCGAAGGCCTGTCGTCGTTCAAGATGGTCGACGAATCGCTCGCGCTCGCGTTGCCGCCGCACCTGCGATACACGCGCCTGCCGGCGAATCTCGAGGCACTCAACGAAATCGGCTTCATCGCGCTGCAGCGTGCGCGCGGCGCCGGGCTCGCCGCGCAGGTCGACCGGTGGTGCGTCGAACGCCATTTCGTGCCGAACGTGACGCAGCAGGCCGAGGACGTGCAGTCGGTGCTCACGTCGGTCGCCGCGGGCGTCGGCGTCGCGTTCATTCCTTCGCGCGCGCAGCATCTGCTGCGCGACGCAACGGTGCTGCCGCTGCCCGGCCGGCACGCGAAATGGCGCGTCGGGCTCGCGTGGCCGTCCATGCGCGACGACCCCGTGACGCTGCGCTTCGTGTCGTTCGTGCGCGCCGCGATGAAGCGCCCCGGATCGTTGCCCGCGCAATCGACCTTATAATCCCCTGCACCCTTTCGCCGCCGCGCGCACGGCGCGGCGCCCTCGCCCGAGTGAAACCAGGAGATTGCCGCTTGTCTGGCACCCACGCGCGCGCGCCCCGCGCCCGGACCTTTCTACTCATCATCGCGTCGATCCTGCTGTGCGCGCTCATGTCGAACGCGTCCGCGCACCGCGTCGAACACCGCCCCGCCCAGCGCCACGTGACGGCAGCCAAGCTGAAGAAGCCGGCCGCGCACGCCAGGCGCGCCAAACATCGCCGCCCTCGTATGCGCCATCACGCGGCCAAGCCGCACATCGCGCCCGCGCGGCATGCGCACCGCACGAAGCGCGCGTTGCCCGCCCGCCGTCGCGCGGCGCCCGGGCCCCGCCTGCTTGCGAGTTGCGGCTACAGCCCGCGCGCGGTCAATGCGCTGCATTCACGCGCCGTCTACGTGCTCGACGTGCGCACCGGCACGCCGCTGCTGGCTCGCAACGCGCGCACGGTACGGCCGATTGCGTCGATCTCGAAACTGATGACGGCGGTCGTCGCGCGCAATGCGGGCCGCCCGCTGGACGGCATGCTGCGCGTGACCGCGCACGATCGCGACGCGATCAAGTTCACGCATTCGCGGCTGTCGGTGGGCTCGACGCTGTCGCGCCGCGACATGCACCGCATCGCGCTGATGTCGTCGGAGAACCGCGCGGCGGCGGCGCTGAGCCGCGACTATCCGGGCGGCCGCCCCGCGTTCGTCGCCGCGATGAACCGGGAAGCACGCCGGCTCGGCATGCGCCGCACGCACTTTCACGAGGCGACCGGCCTGTCGCCACGCAACGTGTCGACCGCCGAGGAACTCGCTCGGCTCGTCGACGCCGCCGCGCGCGATCCGTTGATCCGGCGCTTCTCGACGGCCAGGTCGGGCACCGTGCAGCCCGGCCGCGGCACGCTGCGCTATGTGAACTCCGATCCGCTGGTACGCTACAGCAAGTGGCCCATCCAGGTGCAGAAGACCGGCTTCATCAACGAGGCCGGCCACGGCGTCGTGATGCGCATGCACGTGCACGGCCGCCCGGAAACCATCGTGCTGCTCGGCGCGCCGACGCGCGCCGGCGTGACGCGCGATGCGCAGACGATCCACCGCTGGCTCGCCTGCTCGCTGATGTGACCTGGCTGGTACACGCGAATCGATCAACCCTCGGGAGCGATGCAATGAAGGACGAATACCGCTTCAACGCGTTCGGACGACTGATTGCGGTGGTGCGCGAACGGGATCGCTGGGCAGTGTTCGATCTCGGCACCGAAGGCAAGCGGCGCCGCGCGAACCTGCAGATTCCGGATGCGATCCCTGCGGACGAGCTCGCGCAGTACATCGGCGACCTGCTGCACGAGAACGCGACGCCGCGCCACGATCAGGTCACGCTCGTCACGCCGGCCGGACGCGACTAGCGCCACCCTTTCCCTTCATCGAGCGGCAGCGCCGACACAACCCTTTCGGGCGATCGCCCGCCTCGCGCAAATCGACAGTTTAACTTGCAAGTTAAACTGCGTTCTTCTATGATCCGCCCATGACACGCTCACGCAAAACCGGCGCTTGCGCCGAAACCGTCGTCGACGACCTGACGCTGGCCGTCGGGCAGCTCATCCGCCGGCTGCGCTCCGAGGTCGATTCGAGCGGGCTGACGCTGTCGCAATTGAGCGCACTCGCGCGCCTCGAGCAGAACGGGCCGATGACGACCGCCGAGCTCGCCCGCGCCGAGTCGATGAAACCGCAGTCGATGAAGACGATCCTCGCGAGCCTCGAGAACGAGGGGCTCGTGCAGCGCGAGCCGCATCCGACCGACGGGCGCCAGATCCTGTTCCTGCTGACCCGCGCCGGCATCGACGAGCGGCAGCAGCGCACCGTCGCGAAGCGCGCATGGCTCCAGGCCGCGCTCGCCAGGCTCGACCCCGAAGAGATGCACACGCTCGCCGCCGCGATCCCGCTGATCAGGCGGCTCGGCGAGTCGTGAATCCCGCAGGCGGCACGCGTGCCGCCATGCTCCCGTCGCCCCTACAGGAGTCGTCCATGAGCGCAATCGCCCTCGATTCGAATTCGGCGTTGATCGTCATCGATCTTCAGAAAGGCATCGCCGCCCTCCCCACCGCGCATCCGGCCGCCGACGTCATCGAGCGCGCCGCCGAGCTGGCCGGCGCGTTCCGCCGCCGGGGCCTGCCGGTCGTGCTCGTGAACGTGGCCGGCGGCGCGCCGGGCCGCACGATGCAGCCGGGCCTCAAGGGGCCGCTGCCGCCGGACTGGGCCGAGCTCGTGCCCGAACTGAACCGGCAACCGAACGACCATGTCGTGACCAAGCGCACCTGGGGCGCGTTCACCGCCACCGGCCTCGACGCGCACCTGCGGGCCGCGGGCGTCACGCAGGTCGTGCTGGCCGGCATCGCGACGAGCATCGGCGTCGAGTCGACCGCGCGCCACGCGTTCGAACTCGGCTACAACGTGACGCTCGCCGTCGACGCGATGACCGACCTGAACGCGGATGCGCACGCGAACAGCATCGCGCGGATTTTCCCGCGGCTCGGCGAGACGGCGTCGGCGCGGGAGATCGTCGCGCGGCTCGATACGCTCGATGCCTGAGCGCGGTTCGGTCGCGCCGGCCGGCGCTCGCGAAATGCGCTGACGATTCGTGCCGGCGGCCGCGCAGGCGTTCACATCGCCGGCTTCGCGGGCGCCAGCCCGTAGCGCACCATCACCTCGACGAGCCGTTCACGGTTGTGCGGCCCGCCCGCCTTTACGACCGCCGCGATGTCGCGGAAATACCGCGCGCCGATGTCGGGCGACATGACGACCAGCGCACGCGCGGTTTCCTCATGGGGATTGCTGAAGTAATGGGCCGAGCCGCGCGGCGTGAACATGCAGTCGCCGGGCGAGAGTTCTCGCACGACACGGTCGACCGAGTAGCGCAGCGTCCCCGACAACGCGTACACGCACTCCTCGTTCCGCGCGTGGCTGTGCGGCGGCGGAACCTGCGCGCCCGGCGGCACGGTCAGCTCGAATACGCCGATTCCGCCGGTCGCCGTTCCGTCTACCAGATATCGAATGATCAATTCCCCGACCGCGATCGCGTCGGTCGAAGCTGCTTCCGTGGCATTCATTTCCGCTCCCTGATCGTCGCGGGGTTCGTCCTCACCCGCTGCTATTGAGTGTAGGCAATCGCAGGTGGGCGAAAAACGTCGCTTTCCCCAATCGCGTCACGACGCATTCGTCTGTCGAGAAACGCGTGCAAGGTGCGTCGCGCGATTCGCTTGAACCCCGCAGGCCGCGGGCTATAGTGGTTCAATCCGACGCCGGGCAGCGCGAGCCGGTCGCCCAGGAAGAGGAACAACCCCATGTGCGACACCTTCGAATATCCGAAGCATTACGGCCATTCGGGCCGCCGTCACTTTCTGCGGCTCGCCGGCGCCGCGTCGGTGGCCGGGTTCGCCGCCGGCCCGCTTGCCGTGCTGACGGCGCGCGCCGATGCGTTGACGAAGGCACAGCGCGAGCGCATGACGCCGGAACAGATCATCGAGGTGATGAAGCAAGGCAACGCGCGCTTCCAGAAAGGCGAACGCAAGGCCCGCAACTACCTTCGCGAACAGCGCGCCAGCGCGAGCGGGCAGTATCCCGCGGCCGTGCTGCTCAGCTGCATCGACTCGCGCGCGCCCGCGGAAGTGATCATGGATCTCGGGATCGGCGACATCTTCAACTGCCGCGTCGCGGGCAATATCGGGAACAGCGACATCCTCGGCAGCATGGAATTCGCGTGCAAGCTGTCCGGCGCGAAAGTCGTCGTCGTGATGGGACACACTGCGTGCGGCGCGATCAAGGGCGCGATTGCCGATGCCGAGCTCGGCAATCTCACCGGCTTGCTGGCGAAGATCAAGCCCGCGGTGCAGGCCACCCGGTACGACGGCGAGCGGACCGCGACGAACTACGCGTTCGTGGACGCCGTCGCGCGCAAGAACGTCGAGCTGACCCTCGCCGGCATCCGCCGCGACAGCCCGGTGCTCGCCGAGCTCGAAGCCGGCGGCAAGATCAGGATCGTCGGCGCGATGTACAACCTCGGCACGGGCGCGCTGGAATTCCTCGGGTGATCACGTCGGCCGCATCGTTCGGCGCGCGCGCCGGCCACGCGCGCGAACGATCGGCGCCGCTGCGGGCGTCGCGAGGACGTCACGCGACCGGCGGAGCATGCCCGCCGTGCACGTCGTCGTATTCCCGCGAAATGTCCTTGTTGGTGTAATCCCCGAGCCGCGACGCCGCGATCAGGCTGATCGCCGCGCACACCAGCACGTACGCCGCAATCGCGTAGCCCGAATGGTAGTAGGCGAACAGCGCGGTCGCGATCAGCGGCGCGGGCCCGCCCGCGATCACCGACGCCAGCTGGTAGCCGAGCGACGCGCCGCTGTAGCGCAGCCGCCCGGTGAACGACTCGGCGATCAGCGCGGCCTGCGGCCCGTACATCATCGCGTGCGGCACCAGCGACAGCACGATGGCCGCGAAGATCAGCACCGGATCCCGGGTATCGACCATCGCGAAATAAAGGAAACCGAACAGCCCGGCGACGGCCGCGCCGATCATGTACATTCGCCGCCGCCCGATCACGTCGGACACGTGGCCGAACAGCGGAATGGTGACGAACTCGACCACCGACGCCGCGAGCACCGCGATCAGCAGCAGGTTGCGCGACGCGCCCAGCGTCGACACGCCGTAGGTGAACACGAAGGCCGTGAAGATGTAGAACGGCGCCTGCTCGGCCATCCGCGCGAACGCGGAAAGCACGATGTCCTTCGGCTGGCGACGGATCACTTCGAGCATCGGCGCCTTCTCGATCCGGTGCTCGGCCAGCAGCCGCGCGAAGATCGGCGTCTCGAGAATGTTCAGGCGGATGTAGAGGCCGATCGCGACCAGCACGATGCTCAGGAGGAACGGCACGCGCCAGCCCCACGTCAGGAATGCGCTGCCGGAGATCCAGCTCATCGCGAGCACCGCCAGATTCGCGAGGAACAGCCCGGCCGGCACGCCGAACTGCGGCCAGGCGGCCACGAAACCGCGGTGCGCGTTGGTGCGCGCCCATTCCATCGACATCAGCACCGAGCCGCCCCATTCGCCGCCGACACCGACACCCTGGATGAAGCGCAGCACCGTGAGCGCGACCGCGCCCCAGATGCCGATCGCCGCATAGGTCGGCACGAAGGCCACCGCGAAGGTGGCGAGCCCCATCAGCAGCAGCGTGACGATCAGCGTGGCCTTGCGCCCGATGCGATCGCCGTAATGGCCGAAGATCGCGGCGCCGACCGGCCGCGCGACGAAGCCGACCGCATAGATCAGGAAGGCCTGCAGCGTGCCGACGAGCGGGTGGGATTGGGGGAAGTACAGCTTTGCGAAGACGAGGCCGGTGACCGTGCTGTAGAGAAAGAAGTCATACCATTCGATCGTCGTGCCGACCGTGCTGGCGACGACGGCGCGGCGCAACTGGCGCCGGGCCTCCTCGTCGGAGAGGGGCGTGGCCCCGGGTTGCATGGCAGCCATTTTGCGTCCCCTTGAAGAAGGGCAATAGATGTATGGACCATCTCGTGTGCGGGGGGTTCCGGCGTCGCCGCATTCGTGCCCGATGAAGACGATACAAGCCTGAAACCTTCGGGCCACCCCGTCGCGAATCGCCAGCGCCGATCGCGTTGCTTTCACGAAGCCTGCTTGACCGGGCGGATGCTTCGCCGCCCCTGATCGTGCTGCCGGAATGCGCCGCCCATCAATGCTGCGACGGTTCGATCCGGGAAAACGCGCCCCTGCCCGGCAGCCGTCGATGCCGATCGATCGGCGCGCGCATCGCCGCCGCGCATACGCGCTGTTCCCGCCGTTACGTTACATCCGTGAACGATTTCGCCCATCCGGCCGCATTCCGGCCGCCGTCGCACGCCGCACACGGGCCGTTGCATCCGCGCGCGCGTTGCGCCGAACCGCCGGCCGGCAAGCGCCGGCGGCCGTTGCCGGGCCGCGCGCGCCGCCTGCGCCGCGCGCGGCCGGCGACGCTGGTACGGATTCTGCATCCCGTCCGGCACAAGCACCGCGCAGCGATCGGCGCGGATACGGGGAAACCGCAGGGCCCGTCCACGGACGCGCTCGCAAAAAAACACAACGGGGTCACTATGGGTGCGCTGCCGAATCAGTCAGATGCGCAATTCCAGGCGTTCATGAACCGGTTGCTCGAGCAACCGGAAGCAGCCTGGAGCGAAAAACAACGCATGGAAATCCACATGGCGCACACGTTGTCGGCCGACATGCTGCAGATGGCCGAACGCATGCGCGCCGGCCATGCCGATCTCGAGTCCGGGCTCGTGCTGCTCAAGTATGCGAAGGTGCTCGACTACATCCTGTCGTCGCTCGCTGCGCGCCGGGAAATCCATCCGCAGACGCTGCGCACGATCTTCCGGCTCGCGAACCTCAAAATCCACGACGCGTATCCGGAATAAGCGCCGCGCAGCCGTGGCCGCATCGGCGGCGACCCACCGGTGACGCGACGCGCCGAAGCACGCGAACGCAACCCGCGGCGCGCGCCTCACCCGCTCGCGCACTCCCCGGCCAGCCGCCCGAGCGTCTTCAGCGCCTGCTCGATCTGCACGGACCACGGATAGCTGTAATTCAGCCGGATGAAATGGTGGTAGCTCCCGCCGGCCGAGAACATGTGGCCGGGCCCGACGGTGATGCGCTGCGCGAGCGCGAGCTGGTACAGCCGCATCGCGTCGACCTGCGGCGGCAGCTCGACCCACAGCACGTAGCCGCCCTGCGGGTGCGACAGCCGCGTGCCTTCCGGGAAGAAGCGCCGCACCATCGCGCTCATCAGGTTCGCCTGCTGCGCGTACTGCTTGCGAATCCGCCGCAGGTGGAAGTCGTAGCCGTCGTGCTTCAAGTATTCGGCGATCGCGAGCTGCTCGGTCACCGGCGTCGCGAGCGTGTTCAGGAATTTCAGCTTCTCGACCTGGTCGCGATACCGCCCGGGCATCGCCCAGCCGATCCGGTAGCCGGGCGACAGGCTCTTCGAGAACGACGCGCAGTGCAGCACGAGCCCTTCCCGGTCGAACGACTTCAACGCGCTGGGCCGCGCGTCGCCGTAGTACAGCTCCTGGTAGACGTCGTTCTCGATCACCGGCACCCGATGCTTCGCGAGCAGTTCGACGAGCGCGCGCTTGCGCGCGTCGGACATCTGGAAGCCGAGCGGATTCTGGAAATTCGGCATCACCATGCAGGCGGCGATCGGCTCGCGTTCGAGAATCTGCGCGAGCGCGTCGATATCGATGCCGTCGTCCGGATGGGTCGGCACCTCGATCGCGCGCATGCCCATGCGTTCGATCGCGTGCAGCATCGCGTAGAACGTCGGCGATTCCACGGCGATCGTGTCGCCCGGGCGCGCGACCGCCTGCAGGCACAGGTTGATCGCCTCCGTCGCACCGATCGTCACGACGATCTCGTCGCGCTCCACCGGAATCCCGCTTTCCAGGTAGCGCCGCGCGATCTGCCGGATCAGCTCCTGGTTGCCCGGCGGAAGGTCGTCGATCACGCCCCAGCGGGTGCGCCGCCGCGCGATCGCCTGCGCATGCCGCGCGAGCCGCTGCACCGGAAACTGCGTCGCGTCGGGGTACGGCGAGCCGAGCGGCACCGCGTCGTCGCGCGCGATCGAGCGCAGCGTCGACAGCACGAGCCGGCTCACGTCGACGGCCGACGACGTCGCCACCGGCGTCGACAGGTGCAGCTCGGGCACGGCGTCGCGCCCGGTGCGCGCCTTCACGAAATAGCCGGACTGCGGCCGGCTTTCGATCAGCCCGCGGCTTTCGAGCACCAGGTAGGCCCGCAGCACGGTCGTGATGCTGAGCCGGTGCTGGCGGCTCGCCTGCCGTACCGACGGGATCCGTTCGCCCGGCCGGTAGACGCCGTTCTCGATCTGCGCCTGCAGATCGTCGGCCAGTTTGTCGTAGCGCTTCGCGCGGCTCTCTTTCACTTTGCTTTCACACGTACAGTTCTGTTCTGCAATGCATCAGTTTCGCGCAACTGTACTCTTTTTCGGGATGAACAGGTGTACACGCAGCGTGCAACGGCCCGCGCGTAACCTGCATCCATCGCTCCCCCCGACACCTGCATCATGAAAAAGAAACCCGCCAACGCACGCATCGAGCCTTACACCCATCCCGCCGCGGGCTGGGGGGCGCTCAAGGCCGTCACGGTCAACCTGATCAAGGAGAAGGTGTCCGGCAGCAATTACCGCACGCTGTTCCGCCAGAACCAGCCGGACGGCTTCGACTGCCCCGGCTGCGCGTGGCCCGACCGCAAGCATGCGTCGACCTTCGAGTTCTGCGAGAACGGCGTGAAGGCCGTCGCGGCCGAAGCGACGAGCAAGCGCGTGACGCCCGCGTTCTTCGCCGCGCACACGGTCACCGAGCTGCTCGAACAGACCGACTACGAACTCGAGCAGCACGGCCGCCTCACCGACCCGATGGTTTACGACGCGCGCACCGACCGCTACGTGCCGATCGCATGGGACGACGCGTACGCGCTGATCGCCCGCCACCTGCACGCGCTGCCCGACCCGAACCAGGCCGCGTTCTACACGTCCGGCCGCGCGAGCAACGAGGCCGCGTTCCTGTACCAGCTGTTCGTGCGCCGCTTCGGCACGAACAACTTCCCCGACTGCTCGAACATGTGCCACGAGGCCACGAGCCGCGGGCTGCCGCCGTCGGTCGGCGTCGGCAAGGGCACGGTCACGCTCGACGATTTCGAGCACGCGGACACGCTGTTCATCTTCGGCCAGAACCCCGCGACGAACCATCCGCGGATGATGGGCGAGCTGCGCGAATGCGCGAAGCGCGGCGCGACGATCGTGTCGATCAACCCGCTGAAGGAGCGCGGGCTGGAGCGTTTCGCGGATCCGCAAAGCCCGATCGAGATGCTGACGATGTCGGGCACCAACATCGCGTCGACGTTCATCCAGCCGACCCTCGGCGGCGATTTCGCGCTGATCAAGGGGATCGCGAAGCGCGTGCTGGAATTCGACGACGACGCGCGCAAGAACGGCGCCGCGCGCGTACTCGACACCGCGTTCATCGCCGAGCATACGACCGGCTTCGACGCGTTCGCCGACGACCTGCGCAACGAAAGCTGGTCGGCGCTCACCGCCGAAAGCGGCGTGTCGTACGAGCAGATCGACGGCCTCGCGCGGCTCTACGCACGCAGCGAGCGCGTGATCGCGACGTGGGGGATGGGCCTCACGCAGCACAAGCATTCGGTCGCGACCGTGCAGATGCTGACCAACCTGATGCTGATGCGCGGCAACATCGGCCGCCCCGGCGCGGGCCTGTGCCCGGTGCGCGGCCATTCGAACGTGCAGGGCAACCGCACGGTCGGCATCGAGGAAAAGCCGTCGCAGGCGTTCCTCGACCGGCTCGGCAAGGTGTTCGATTTCGCGCCGCCGCGCGAGCACGGCTACGACGTCGTCGAGACGATCGAGGCGATGCTCGAGGGCCACCTGAAGGTGTTCATCGGCCTGGGCGGCAACTTCGCGATGGCGACGCCGGACACGCCGCGCACCTGGGAAGGCCTGCGCCGCTGCGCGCTCACCGTGCACATCACGACGAAGCTGAACCGCAGCCACCTCGTCCACGGCCAGGACGCGCTGATCCTGCCGACGCTCGGCCGCACCGAGATCGACCTGCAGGACAACGTGGCGCAGGGCGTGACCGTCGAGGATTCGATGAGCATGGTGCACGTGTCGTACGGGATGAACAAACCCGCTTCGCCGAACCTGATGTCGGAAACGGCGATCGTCGCGCACATCGGCCACGCGGTGTTCGGCAGCGACAAGATCGACTGGCTCGCGTACAAGGACGATTACGCGAAGGTCCGCGACGCGATCGAGGCCACCCTCGACGACTTCTACGACTACAACGCGCGCATCGCGAAGCCGGGCGGCTTCCACCTGCGCGTCGCGTCGCGCGACCGCGAATGGCTCACGCCCACGGGCAAGGCCAACTTCATCGCGCACGCGCTGCCGACCGACACGCCGATCCAGCGCGCCCGCGCGCTGCACGGCGAGCGCCTGATGACGCTGATGACGACCCGCTCCCACGACCAGTACAACACGACCGTGTACGGGCTCGACGACCGCTATCGCGGCGTGTTCGGCCAGCGCCGCGTCGTGTTCGCCAATCCGGACGATCTCGCGATGCTCGGCCTGAAGGCCGGCGACTGGGTCGACATGGAAACGGTGTGGCACGACGGCATCGAGCGGCGCGCCGACGGCTTCCTGCTGGTCGAGTACGACATTCCGCGCGGCTGCATCGGCGCGTATTATCCGGAGACGAACCCGCTCGTGCCGCTCGACAGCGTCGGCGACGTCTGCAACACGCCGACCTCGAAATCGGTGCCGGTGCTGCTGCACCGCGCCGCGGCGCCGGCGTCGCAGGCCGCCTGAGGAGAACCGGCATGATCGTCCGTCCCCGCGAGCACTGGCTGCGGATGCTGTTCGTCTGGAACGGCTCGGTGCTGCAGTCGATCCTGCCGCAGCTCGCGCTGACGCTCGCGATCAGCATCGTCGCGCTGTGGACCGGCGGCCGCGTGATGGGCGAGAAGGTGCCGCTGAACCCGACGCCGTTCACGCTGATCGGCTTGACGCTGGCGATCTTCGCGGCGTTCCGCAACAACGCGAGCTACGACCGCTACCGCGAGGCGCGCGTGCTGTGGGGCGGCGTGCTGACCGCGGCGCGCACGCTGGTGTCGCAGATGCTCGCGTACGGCGCGTTCGACACCGACGCCGAGCGCCGCACGTTCGTGCGCACCGTGATCGCGTTCGTGTACGCGCTCAAGCACCAGCTGCGCGACACCGATCCCGCGGCCGACCTGCGGCCGCTGCTCGACGATGCGGCGTACGCGCGGATCGCGCCGCTGAAGTTCCGCCCGGTCGCGATCCTGCACGGGCTGCGCACCACGCTCGCCGCACGCGCCGATGCCGGCCGCCTTGCAGACACGCGCCTGTGGATGCTCGATGCGCGGCTCGACGAACTGGTCGCGATGGTCAGCGGCTGCGAACGCATCGCGTCGACGCCGATCCCGTTCTCGTATGACGTGCTGCTGCACCGGACCATCTACGCATACTGCGTGCTGCTGCCGTTCGGCCTCGTCGATTCGATCGGCGCCGCGACGCCGTTCGTCACCGTGTTCGTCGCCTACACGCTGATCGCGCTCGACGCGATCGCGCATGCGATCGCCGAACCGTTCGGCACCGGCCCGAACCATCTCGCGCTCGATGCGATCACGCGCCAGATCGAGCGCACGCTGCTCGAACTGAACGGCGATCCGCTGCCGGACGAAGTGACGCCGGGCAAGTACTACCGGCTGCCCTGACGCCCGGCGCGTCGCCCTTCTCCCCTCCCGCCGCTCAGTCCGTCCGGCCGCGCAGGAATTTGCGATGCGCGCT
The DNA here is from genome assembly GCF_039848545.1 of Burkholderia stagnalis. Lineage (NCBI taxonomy): Bacteria > Pseudomonadati > Pseudomonadota > Betaproteobacteria > Burkholderiales > Burkholderiaceae > Burkholderia > Burkholderia stagnalis. The sequence goes on along the minus strand of NZ_CP156686.1, from coordinate 921,423 downwards.
CGCGGTTTCCGCAATCGTGCGCACCAGCACGATACCTCGCAGCAGTGCACGCCCGTCGTCGCCGTCGAGATCGCCGAGGCGCCGCCGCAGCGCACGCTCGACGGCATCGCAGGTCGCCTCGAGCCGCGCGAACTCCGCCCGCGCGATCCGCGCCAGCACGACGGCGACCGGCCGCCGCGCCGCGGCCTGCGCCGAAGCCAGTGCGGCGAGCGCCAGCACACTGTCGCCGATGGTCCATGCCGCGAGCAGGTCGCGCGTGTCCTGCTCGATGAGGGACGGCGGCACGCTGCCCGCGAACGTGATTTCGTGCCCCACGCGGTCGGCGGTGCGGCTCAGCCACATGCTCGCCGACCATTTGCGCGGGTTGCGGGCAAGCCCGGCGAGGTCGCGGCGCACCGCGCGATGCAGGCGGCGCCGGCGCGCGCGGGGGTCGTGCGGAAACACGAGCGCGAACACCAGCGCGCCGAACGCGATCCCGAGCAGCGTGGCCAGCGCGCCGTTGAGGAACGCCGCATCGCCGATCCGCGCGGTATTGCTCGGCGACGTGAAATTCCAGAAGAAGATCGCGAAGCTGCTGCCGATCGCCGCGGTGCGGGGATAGCGCATCGCGATGCCCGCGCCCATCATGAACACGCCGACGATATAGGCGAGCATCACGAAATCCGACACCGCCGGCAACAGGACGAAGTTGCACACGATGCCGGCCAGCGCCGCGCATGCCGTGCCCTTCAGGAAGCCGATCGCGGCGCCGATCGAATTCGGGCGGGTCGAGAACAGCGCGCTGACCACGCCCACGATGGTGACGAACCCGGCGCCCGACGGCCACGCGCTGAAGATCCAGAACGCCGCCGCGGCCAGCACCGCGACGAACGCGCGCACGCCGTTGTGCCACGCGAGCACCGCGTCGCGGTGATACGCGTAGCGCACCCGGAGCGGCGGCGGATTCGGCAGGTCGATCAGCGCCTTGCGCGCGAACGCGCCGTCGAACCCGGCAAGGAGTGCCGCGAGGCGGTCGAGCGTGAGCAGCCGCGACGTGCGCGCGCCGGCGGGCGCCGCGGCTTCCGTGCGCAGCGCGTCGTCGACGCGCGCCCGCAGCGACGCCATACCGGGCCCGGCCTCGCCCGACGCGGCCATGCCGTCGAGCACCCGCGCGGCCTCGGCGAGCAGCGGCTCCGGCGTGTCGCCGCTGCACCGCGCGTGCTCGCGCACGGCCTGCGCGGCCGCATGCGCGGTCAGCACCGCGAGCGCTGCCCCGCGCAGATGCCCGATCGCGCGCCGCACCGGCGGCGCGCCCGCCGCCGCATACTCGGCCGCGGTATCGAGTTCGAGCGCATCGGCGAACAGCCGGTGCATCGCCGCGCCGTTCGACTCGCGGCGCAGCGCGCCGGCGCCGACGGCAACCGCCCGTTCGAGATAGCGCGCCAGCCGCACGCGAACGTCCCGCAGTGGCGCGCCCGGCGAGAAGATCGTCTCCATCGTCGCCGCGCAGAGTATCCCGACCACGACGTACATGAACCGCGCGGTCGCGATGTCGAACGCATGCAGCGGCGCGGACACCGCATCCATCGCGATGATCGCGGCCGTATAGCCGGCCAGCACCGCCGCGTACGCGCGGAAATTCCGCAGGAACGTCGCGACGCCCGCGCACAGCCCGATCCACGCGGCAAGCGCGAGCAGGAACAGTTCGGGGGCCTGCGCGAACGCGCCGGTGAGCGCGAGCGCGACCGCCGCGCCCACGGCGGTGCCGAGAATCCGGTACTGGCTCTTCGACAGCCCCATCCCGCGATTGCCCTGCGCGACGATCCACACGGTCGCCGCCGCCCACTTCGGGTCGTCGAGGTTCATCCGGAATGCGATGTACAGCGCGATCAGCGACGCGGCCGTGGTGCGCAGCGCGAAGCCGATGGCGGCGGGCGACAGCGCCGGCAGCGATGTGCGCAGGCCGGCCAGCAGCGCCGCGAGCGGCGCGGTCTTGGTGAAAGCGGATTTCATGCGGCGAGCATACGTGCGCGCGGGCGCCGCCACTACGGAGGCCGGCTGGGATAGGTTATTCCGCGCGGCGGGATAATCGGCGCAGGCGCGCGCGACATGAAACGAAATTGCAAGGAACGCTAAGATGGGCGCGATTCGACCACACCCGATCACACGAGCCGCCTGTATGGACCTTGAAAGCATCCAGATCTTCCTGCGCGTGGTGGAGCGCGGCAGCTTCACCGCGGCCTCCACGCAGCTCGGCATGCCGCTCAGCCGGACGAGCCGCAAGGTGAAGCAGCTCGAAGCCGATCTCGGCGTGCAGCTGCTGTACCGCACCACGCGCCGCGTGTCGGTGACCGAGGCCGGCCGCGACTACTACGAGCACTGCCTGCGCGCCGAGGAGATCCTGCTGGCGGCGGACCGCCGTGCGCGCGCATTGCGCACCGAGCCGGAAGGCACGCTGCGCGTGCTCGCGCCGTACGCGATCGGCCTGTTCAAGCTGGAGCCGGCGCTCACCGAGTTCCGCCGCCGCTACCCGAAGATCCAGATCGTGCTGACCTACGACAACAGCCCGCTCGACCTCGTCGAGCACGGCTTCGACGTCGCACTGCGCACGGGGCCGCTGAGCGATTCCGGCTACGTCGCGCGGCCGCTCGGCTGGTCGCACGCAAAGCTCGCCGCGAGCCCGCAGTATCTGGAACGCGCCGGACGGCCGAACACGCCGCAGGATCTCGCGCAGCACGACATCCTGTACGTGGGCCGCGATGCGCCGGGCCTGACGCTGCGACTCGCCAGCACCAGCGGCGAGGTCGCCGACGTGCCGGTGCGGCCGATCCTGATCTCGAACGAATCGGTCACGGTGCTGCGCCAGGCCGTGAGCGGCGGCGGCATCGCGCTGGTCTCGATGCATTTCGCGGCCAGGCGGCTCGAGAGCGGCGAGCTGGAAATCGTGCTCCCCGACTGGCACCGGACCGACGACGTCGAACTCAACGCGCTCTTTCCGCGACGCGCGACGCTCGACAGCAAGGTGCGCGCGTTCGTCGATTTCCTGACGGAAACCTTCGAGTCGTGGCGCACCGTGCCCTGACCCGCACCTGACCCGCGGCGCGCGTAATAATCGCTCACAAACGATACAGATCGGCCGTCAACACCTGTCGTGCGCCACCCGTTCTTGGGGCAAGCGCCGGAAATTCCTCCGCGCAACGACAGGAGAACCCACCATGCGAGCCCTCACCCGGAATTTCGCGATCGCCGCCACGCTGATGTCGGTGCTGACCGGCACCGCCTTCGCCGACACGCCGTGGCAGAAGGCCCACCCGCGCCGCGAAGAGGTGAACCAGCGCCTCGCAAACCAGAACCGCCGCATCCACAACGAAGTGAAGGAAGGCGAGATGTCGCACGCGCAAGCGGCGCGACTGCATCGCGACGACCGCAGGATCCGCCAGGAAGAGCGGGACATGGCGGCGCAGAACGGCGGACATCTCACCAAGCCCGAACAGCGCGTGCTGAACCAGCAGGAGAACGCGGTCAGCCACAAGATCGGCCAATAAGCGCTCCGGCGCGGTGAACTTCGAACGCCCGCTGCCGTACCCCGGCAGCGGGCGCTTGTTGCTGGTTGTATCGAATCGTTTCAGCGCGCGATGCGCGTCATCCCCTGCGGGTATACTCCGCCGTCATCCGCTCCCCGCATCCGCTGCGCAAAAACGCGCGACGCGGCGCGGTTTCGTTGCGAAGCTTCGCGTTTCGCCTGCCCCGCGTTCCAGCCTCGACACGAGACACTCGACGACCCATCATGAAACGATTCCTGCTGCTCCTCCCCGCCGCCGCCGTGCTCGCCGCCTGCGGTTCCGCGCCGACGTCCGACACGGCCGCCTCCGGCGGCACGAACGCGATGATCTACGTTTCGTCGCAGCGCCCGGCCGACGCGATCGGCAACTGCCTCGAGAGCCGCCTGTCGGATGCGCGCCGCTCGCATCACAACGGCGCGACCGACGTCGACGTCGGCTCGGGCTCCTACTTCGTCACGCTCACGCCGGCCGGCGCCGGCTCGGTCATCAAGGTCGTGCGCGGCTCCGCGAACGAGCCGGCCGAGGAAGCGATGCGCTTCGCGATCGCGCGCTGCGCGATCTGACGCGGCAGGCGCAGCGCCGCCCGCCTGCCTGCTGCACACGCATCCTGCGCGTGCAGCGAATATTTTCAGCCGGGCGCCCGTCGATGAGAGAATCGCACCACGATCTCTTCCCGATGGAGCCCGCATGAAGCATCTGCTGTCCAAGCTGTTCGTCAGTGCCGCGCTCGTCGCGCTCACGCCGGCGCTGCCGGCCCAGGCCGCGACGCCGCCCGGCATCTTCGTCATCGCCACCCAGCTCGCCGAATTCACGACCCTCGACCCGAGCGGCATCTACGAGCTCGTGCCGTCCGAGTACGTCGCGAACACCTACGAACGGCTGGTGCGCGTCGACCTGAAGGATCCGACGCAGTTCAACGGGCAGATCGCGCAATCGTGGAGCGTCGGCGCGGACGGCGTCACCTACACGTTCAAGCTGCGCCCCGGGCTCACGTTCCATTCCGGCAACCCGCTGACCGCCGACGACGTCGCGTGGTCGCTGCAGCGCACCGTGCTGCTCGACAAGGGGCCGGCCAGCGTGCTCGCCGATCTCGGCCTCACGAAGGCGAACGTCGCGCAGAAGGTGCGCGCGGTCGATCCGCAAACCGTCGTGCTCGAAACCGACCGCAAGTACGCGCCGAGCTTCGTGCTCAACGTGCTGAGCGCGTGCCCGGCGTCGGTGTTCGACAAGAAACTGCTGCTGTCGCACCAGCAGGGCAACGATCTCGGCAGCGGCTGGCTGCGCACCAACGACGCCGGCTCGGGCCCGTACAAGCTCGTCAAGTGGACGCCGAACGAGAGCATCGTGCTGCAGCGCTTCGACGGGTACCGCACGCCGTATCCGATGCAGCGCGTCGTGCTGCGCCATGTGCCCGAGGCATCCGCGCAGCGCCTGCTGCTCGAGAACGGCGACGCCGACGCGGCGCGCAACCTGAGCCCCGACAGCCTCGCCGCGCTCACCAAGGCGGGCAAGATCAAGGTCGCCGCATGGCCGGTGTCCGCGCTGCTGTACCTGAGCCTGAACACGAAGAACCCGAACCTCGCGAAGCCCGAGGTGCAGGAAGCGATGAAGTGGCTCGTCGACTACGACGGCATCCAGCGCAACATCGTCAGCACGACCTACAAGGTGCACCAGACGTTCCTGCCGGAAGGCTTCCTCGGCACGTTGAACGCACGCCCGTACAAGCAGGACGTCGCGAAGGCGAAGGCGCTGCTCGCGAAGGCCGGTGTGCCGAACGGCTTCTCGGTGTCGATGGACATGCCGAACGACTACCCGTTCCTGGAGATCGCGCAGGCGCTGCAGGCGAACTTCGCGCAGGCGGGCATCCAGGTGAAGCTGATCCCGGGCGACGCGAAGCAGGCGATCGGCAAGTATCGCGCGCGCCAGCACGACATCTTCATCGGCGAATGGTCGCCCGACTACATGGACCCGAACAGCAACGCGCGCGGCTTCGCATGGAACCCGGACAATTCCGACCAGTCGGCCAGCAAGATGCTCGCGTGGCGCAACAGCTGGGATATCCCGCAGTTGACGAAGGACACCGAGGCCGCGCTCGTCGAGCCGTCGCCCGCGAAACGCGCGCAGCGCTATGACGCGCTGCAGAAGGCGGTGCTCGCGCGCTCGCCGTTCATCGTCATGTTCGAGAAGGTCGTGCAGGTCGCGACGCGGCCGGGCGTCACCGGGCCGGAAATCGGGCCGATCAACGATCTCGTGTCGTATCGGACGCTGAAGAAGTAGGCGACGTCGCCCGCGCTGCCCCGCTACGCCGGCGCGCGGGCATGACGCGGCGGCGCCGCGCCGCCGCGAGGCGCCGCATTCGATTTCAATTGAACGCTGCCCACACCAGATACCCGTTCAACCCGACGATCACGGCCGTCGCCGCGCCGGCCGCGATCCGCAGCGGCATGCGCATCGCATGCGCGCCCATCACGTCCGCGCGCGCCGACAGCACCAGCAGCGCGATCATCGGCATCGGCAGCACGAAGCTCAGCACGACCTGGCTCAGCACCATCGCACGCGTGACGTCGCAGCCCAGCGCGACCACCGCGAACGCCGGCGCGATCGTCACCGCACGGCGCACCCACACCGGCAGCCGGCGCCGGATGAAGCCCTGCATCACGACCTGCCCCGCCATCGTGCCGACCACCGAGCTCGACACGCCCGACGTCAGCAGCGCGACCAGGAACAGCGCGCCGGCCGCCGGCCCGAGCACCGGCACCAGCGTGTGATACGCGTCGCCGATGTCGGTCGTGCCCGGCGCTGCTCGATGGAACGCCGACGACGCCATCATCACCATCGCGAGATTCACGGCGCCGGCCACGCCGAGCGCGGCCACCACCTCGCGGTTCGAGAAACGCACGAGCCGGCGGCGTTCGGCGTCGTTGCGCGGCGTGGTGCGGGCCTGTGTCAGCCCGGAATGCAGGTACAGCGTGTGCGGCATGATCGTCGCGCCGATGATGCCGACCGCAATCGTCAGCGCGGCGTGATCCGGCAGCTGCGGCACGACGAGATGCAGCGCCGCCGCCTGCCAGTCCTGCGGCGCGATCAGCAGCTCGCCGACGTAGCAGATACCGATCACGCCGACGAGCGCCGCGATCGCGGCCTCGAGCGGCCGGAAGCCGCGCGTCTCGAGCCCGAGGATCGCGCAGGTCGCAAGCGCCGTCGCGACCATCCCCGCGAGCAGCGACAGGTGGCACAGCAGCTCGAACGCGAGCGCGCCGCCGAGGAATTCCGCGAGATCGGTCGCCATCGCCGCGACCTCCGACGCGATCCACATCGCCCAGACGAGCCGCGCCGGGAAATGCGCGCGGCACAGCTCGGCGAGGTTGCGGCCGGTCACGATGCCGAGCTTCGCCGACATTGCCTGGAACAGCATCGCGATCGCGTTCGCGGCGAGCACGACCCACAGCAACCGGTAGCCGTACGCGGCGCCCGCCTGGATGTTGGTCGCGAAATTGCCGGGATCCATGTAGCCGATCGACGCGATCACGGCGGGGCCGACGAACGGCAGCAGCGCCGCCGCGCCGGTGCGGCGCCCTTCCAGCGCGGCGCGCGCCGCACGCCCGGTGCGTTCAGAGAGTTCGGAGGACGGGCCCGGCAGCGCGACGCCGCCGGCTGGTTTGCTCGACATGGGAAGCATGGTCTCGTTCCGTTCGAATGAAGGAGGCTGCGAGTGAGGAAGCGTCGCGGCCGGCGCGCCGCCTGCCGGCCGCGCGCAGGTCACGCCGGCACGACGTCCGGGCGGTTGCGCGGAATCTGCGCGATCACGTCGGGCGCGAGGTTCAGGTGCGCCTCGACGAGCCGCGGCGGCGTATGCGCGAGCCAGTCGGACAGCGACACTTCCGCGTAGCGCTCCGACTTGAAGATCTCGAGGAACACGAGATCGGTGTTGCCCGTGTTCTGCACGTAATGCCCGAGGCTCTTCTTCACGTAGCCGACGTCGCCCGCGCGGAAGTCGGCTGTCTGCGCCTTCGGCCCCGTGTCGAACACGGTCATGCGCGCGTCGCCCTGGATGTAGTACTGCCATTCGTCCGCGTTCGGATGCCAGTGCAGCTCGCGCATGCCGCCCGGATGCACGGTGACGAGCGCGGCGGACACCGTCTTCGACACGTTGAAGTTGCTGCTGTCCGCGATCCGCACCTCGCCGCCGCGCGTCCTGACGACGGGTTTCATGTCGCCGAGCGAGAACACGAACGGCTGCGGCGGCGCGCCGCGCGACGACGCGGCCGCGCGCTGCGCCTGCGCGAGCGGCCCCGGGTCGTTGCCCTGAAAGATCCACAGGTTGTCGAGCGGGATCCTGGAAAACGCATCGGCCGGCACGCCGAAGTTCAGCGCGAGCACGTCGGGCGGCGTGTGGGCGATCCAGTCGGTCAGCAGCAGCGTGTTGAATTCGGACGCGCGGCCGTTATCGAACGCGAGCAGGAATTCCGCGCCGTCGGTGCCGAGCCCCTGCAGCGAATGCGGAAGGCCGGGCGGGAAATACCACAGGTCGCCCGTCTTCACGTCCTGAACCGACGGCCGGCCCTGCTCGTCGAGCACGGTGATCCGGCAGCGGCCATCGAGCATGAACGCCCATTCGGCCTGCTGGTGCCAGTGCATCTCGCGAATGCCGCCGCGCGTGAGGCGCATGTTGACGCCCGAAATGGTTTCGGAAATCGCGAAATCGTCCTGCGTGACTTCCCGCGCCCATCCGCCATCCTGAATGCGTTTATGCGCATTATTGAAAGACGCCCAGAATAACGGCATGCCGTTGATATCGGTTGCGGGCGGATCCTGAAACGATGGAAACTGATTGGCGAGAGCCGGATTCTTCGGCCCCGGATCGGTCAGGCTCTGGCGGTTGCGCGCGTTGATCGCGCCTTCCGGCGGGCGGTCCGGGTTGCCGAACGTGGCCGCCTTCGCCGTCACGGCAAGGCCGGCCGCGGCAACCGCGCCGGCCGTGTTCGCGAGCATCCTGCGTCGGGAAAGATTCGTCATGATTTCCTCTTCAATTCGCAATTAATCGAATTCTCGGCACGAGATAATCGATCGACTTTCAATTTGTCGATTAAATCGATATCCCGAGACACAAGTTAAATACAAAACCAAGAGAAAATTAAATGAATAATCAAGATGGTTTAATGATTTAATATAATCAACTTTAAGTTTGTAATAAATGCATTCGGGTGACGCGAACGTGCGGGATGCCGTCTCGCCGATTTTTCGGGCCATCCCTCTATCGACATTCGTCACACCATAGTTTTTATAAGCTGGCGCGAATGATTTTGGCTTCGTTAGATGAATGACAATTCGCCGCCAAACGACAACGATCTAACAGCCGATGACCTGCGCGTTCGCCCATACCGTCGAAGCCCGTTTCGCCGAACTGACGCCCACCGCGAAGCGCATCGCGAGCTACATGCTCGCGAATCTCGACCGGCTCGGCCTCGAGACCGCCGACCAGATCGCGCAGCAGGCCGGCACCAGCGGAATCTCGGTCGGGCGCTTCCTGCGCAGCGTCGGCTACCGCAATCTCGACGACCTGAAGCGCGAGCTGCGCGGCGACGGCGATCGCCCGTGGATGATCACCGACCGCCTCGACGAATACCGCCGCGCCGCCGCCACGCCGGACGGCGCGCGTCACGACGCGCTCGCGCAGTCGCTCGACCGCGAGCTGGATGCGATCCGGCACGTCTACCGGCTCGCCGAAGGCCCCGTGTTCGCCCGCGTGGCGGAGCGCATCGCGCAAGCCGACGCCGTGTTCATCCTCGGCATCCAGTCGACGCGCGGGATCGGCAACGCATTCAGCAGCTACCTCGAATACCTGCGCCCGCGCGTGTTCTATTCGGACGGCCAGTCGGGCTCGTACGTCGATTCGCTGAACTCGGAATTCGCGCAGCCGTATTGCATCGTCACCGACACCCGCGCATATTCGCGCGTCGCGCGCCGCTATTGCCAGGCGGCCGCCGAGCGCGGCCTGCCATTCGCGCTCGTCACCGACCTCTACTGCCCGTGGGCGCGCGAATGGCCGGCCGACCTGCTGCAGGTGAAGACCGACGTCGGGCAGTTCTGGGATTCGCTCGCGCCGCTCACCTGCCTGTTCAACCTGCTGATCACGGCCGTCGTCGACCGCCTCGGCCCCGCGATCGACCGGCGCGTCGCGCGCAACCGCGAGCTGCAGCGCGCGTTCGACCAATTCGAACCCTGAGCCCCGATCCGCCGATGAATGCACCCCGCCTCGTCGAAATCACGGCCCGCACGCATGACGTCGAGATCGACCTCGTCTACGCGACCGAACGCAACCTGACCGGCAAGGCGATTTACCGCCGCGCGCATTGCCTGCTGCTCGAGCCGGCCGAAGCGGCGCTGCGCCGCGCGGCCGAGGTCGCCGCGCAGGCGGGCCTGCGGCTGCGGATCTACGACGCGTATCGCCCGCCGCAGGCGCAGCAGGTGCTGTGGGACTTCCTGCCCGATCCGAACTTCGTCGCCGATCTCGGCCGCGGCTCGAACCACAGCCGCGGCACCGCGCTCGACCTGACGCTCGCCGGCGCGAACGGCGACGTGCTCGACATGGGCACCGGCTTCGACGAGATGGTGGCCGCGTCCGGCCACTTCCACGCGGGCCTGCCGGCCACCGTGCAGCGCAACCGCCTGCTGCTGCTCGGCGTGATGCACGCGGCCGGCTTCGCGCACATCGCGAGCGAATGGTGGCACTACGAACTGCCCGGCTCGCACGCGCTGCCGCAGATCGACAACGCCGACAGCGGCCCGTGGCGGCTGATGTGAGGCTCGACCCATTTCCCGATGACCCACCGAAGGAGCGCACATGAAACGTCTGACACCCCGGCTCGTCGCGGCGCTCGCCGCATCCGTGCTCGCCGCCGCCCCGCTCGCCGCGCGCGCGGAGACGCCGAAGGACATGTTCGTGATGGCCACGCTGCTGGACGAATTCACGACGCTCGATCCGGGCGAGATCTACGAGCTGGTGCCGGAGGAATACGTCGCGAACACCTACGACCGCCTGGTGCGCGTCGACCTGCGCGACCCGTCGACATTCAACGGCGACGTCGCGCAGTCGTGGACCGTGAGCCCCGACGGGCTCACCTACACGTTCAAGCTGCGCCCGGGCCTCAGGTTCCATTCGGGCAACCCGCTGACCGCCGACGACGTCGCGTGGTCGATCCAGCGCACGGTGCTGCTCGACAAGGGCCCGGCCGCGGTGCTGACGGGCATCGGCCTCACGAAGGCCAACGTGCTCGCGAACGTGAAGAAGCTCGACGACCAGACCGTGTCCGTCACGACCGACCAGAAGTACGCGCCGACCTTCGTGCTGAACGTGCTCGGTTCGTGGCCCGCGTCGGTGCTCGACAAGAAGCTGCTGCTGTCGCACCAGCAGGGCAGCGACTTCGGCAACGCATGGCTGAAGACCAACGAAGCCGGTTCCGGCGCGTACAGGCTCGTCAAATGGGCGGCCGGCGACAGCCTCGTGCTGCAGCGCTTCGACGGCTACCGGCTGCCGCTCGCGATGAAGCGCATCGTGCTGCGCCACGTGCCGGAAGCCGCGAGCCAGCGCCTGCTGCTCGAGAACGGCGACGTCGACGCGGCGCGCGACCTGAGCCCCGACGATCTCGCGGCGGTCGTGAAGTCCGGCAAGGCGAAGGTCGCGCCGTCGCCGCAGGCGACGCTGCTGTACCTCGGCCTGAACACGAAGAACCCGACGCTCGCGAAGCCCGAGGTGCAGGAAGCGCTGAAATGGCTGGTCGACTATTCGGGCATCCAGAACCACGTCGTGAAGACCACCTACAAGGTGCACCAGACCTTCCTGCCCGACGGCTTCCTCGGCACGCTCGACGCAAAGCCGTACCGGCTCGACGTCGCGAAGGCGAAGGCGCTGCTTGCGAAGGCCGGCGTGCCGAACGGCTTCGCCGTGACGATGGACGTGCGCAACGACTATCCGTACACCGAAATCGCGCAGGCGGTGCAGGCGAATTTCGCGCAGGCGGGCGTCAAGGTGCAGCTGATCCCGGGCGACAACAAGCAGACGCTCGCGAAATACCGCGCGCGCCAGCACGACATCTACATCGGCGAATGGTCGGCCGACTACATCGACCCGCACAGCAACGCGCAGGGTTTCGCGTGGAATCCGGACAATTCCGACAAGTCGAGCTATAAAATGCTGGCCTGGCGCAACGGCTGGGATATTCCGCAGCTGACGAAGGACACCGACGCCGCGCTCGCCGAACCGTCCGCCGCGACGCGCGCGCAGCGCTACCAGACGATGCAGAAGTCGCTGGCCGCGCGCTCGCCGTTCGTGATCATGTTCGAGAAGGTCGCGCAGGTCGCGACGCGGCCGGGCGTGGGCGGCCTGGACGTCGGGCCGATCAATGATCTCGTGTCGTACCGCAACCTGAAGAAGCAATAAGATTCACCCCATGTCGACTCCCGCCCCCTCCCTCGAAGCGCTGCGCACGCTGCCCGCGCGGCGCCCGGCCATACGCCGGGCGCTGCGCGTGCTGCGCTGGGCGCTCACGCTCGCCGTCACGTTCGCCGGGCTGCTCGCACTGACCTTCGTGATCGGCCGCAAGGTGCCGATCGACCCGGTGCTCGCGATCCTCGGCGATCGCGCGTCGGCCGAAGCGTATGCAGCCGAACGCATCGCGCTCGGCCTCGACAAGCCGCTCGCGACGCAATTCCTGATCTACGCGCGCGACGTGCTGCACGGCAATCTCGGGATGTCGCTGCTGACGTCGAACCCGGTGCTCGACGACATCAAGCGCGTGTTTCCGGCGACGCTCGAGCTGGCGACGCTCGCGACCCTGATCGGCATCGCGATCGGCGTGCCGCTCGGCGTCGTGGCCGCGGTGAAGCACAACCGGCCGATCGATCACGTCGCGCGCTTCGTCGGCCTGATCGGCAGCTCGGTGCCCGTGTTCTGGCTCGGCCTGATGGGCCTGCTGCTGTTCTACGCGCGGCTGCACTGGGTCGCGGGGCCCGGCCGGCTCGACCCGGTGTTCGACGGGATGGTCGACACGCGCACCGGCAGCCTGCTGATCGACGCGGCGCTCGCCGGCGAATGGGACGTGTTCCGCAACGCGCTGTCGCACATCGCGCTGCCGGCCGCGATCCTCGGCTACTACTCGGTCGCGTACCTGAGCCGGATGACGCGCTCGTTCATGCTCGACCAGCTGAGCCAGGAATACATCGTCACCGCGCGCGCGAAAGGCTTGTCCGAGCGCCGCGTGATCTGGCGGCACGCGTTCGGCAACATCGCGGTGCCGCTCCTGACCGTGATCGCGCTCACCTACAGCAACCTGCTCGAAGGCTCGGTGCTGACCGAGATCGTGTTCGCGTGGCCGGGGCTCGGCTCGTACCTGACGGGCGCGCTGCTGAACGCCGACATGAGCGCGGTGCTCGGCGCGACGCTCGTGATCGGCGCGATGTTCATCACCGTCAACCTGCTGACCGACGCGCTGTATCGCGTGTTCGATCCGCGCGCACGCTGAGGGCCGCGCCGACATGTCCGCTGCATCGCTTCTTCCCGCCCGCTTCATGCCGAAGGCCGCCCGATCATGACCACGAATGCAGCACGCCCCACCCTGCGCGCGTGGCTCCTGTCCGACGCGCCCGCGTCGCGCTCGCAGGCCGCGCTCGGCCTCGCGTACCGCCGCTGGCGCCGGTTCGCCGCGAATCCGCTCAACCTGCTCGGGCTCGCGATCCTCGTCGCGCTGGTCGCGGTCGCGCTCGCCGGCCCGCTGATCACGCCGCACGACCCGCTGCGGCAGGTGCTCGCCGACCGCCTGCTGCCGCCCGGCTCGCCGTCGCACTGGCTCGGCACCGACCAGCTCGGCCGCGACATCCTCTCGCGCCTGATCGGCGGCGCGCGCCTGACGCTCGGCATCGCCATGCTCGTCGTGGTGCTCGTCGTGCCGGTCGGGCTCGCGATCGGCACGACCGCCGGCTACGTCGGCGGCTTCGTCGACAGCGTGCTGATGCGCATCACCGACGTCGCGCTCGCGTTCCCGAAGATCGTGCTCGCGCTCGCGTTCGCGGCCGCGCTCGGGCCCGGCGTGATCAACGCGGTCGTCGCGATCTCGATCACCGCGTGGCCCGCGTATGCGCGCCTCGCGCGCGCCGAGACGATCCGCATCGCGCAGGCCGACTACATCCACGCCGCGCGGCTGCAGGGCGCGTCGGACCCGCGCATCCTGCTGCGCTACATCGTGCCGCTCTGCATGTCGTCGGTGATCGTGCGCGCGACGCTCGACATGGCCGGCATCATCCTGACCGTCGCAGGCCTCGGCTTCCTCGGCCTCGGCGCACAGCCGCCGAGCCCGGAATGGGGCTTCATGGTCGCGTCGGGCCGCAACGTGCTGCTCGACGCGTGGTGGGTGGCGACGCTGCCCGGCGCGGCGATCCTGCTCGTCAGCCTCGCATTCAACCTGCTCGGCGACGGGCTGCGCGACGTCTTCGATCCGCGCCATGGAGCGTGACATGACCGCCCCCCACACCAACCACACGAACGCGCCGCTGTGCGAGATCGACGGGCTGAAGATCGGCTTTCGCGGCCACGACGGCACGGTGTCGGACGCCGTGCGCGACCTGTCGCTCACGCTCGCGCCGGGCGAACGGCTCGGCATCGTCGGCGAGTCGGGTTCCGGCAAGTCGCTCACGGGCCGCGCGCTGCTCGGCCTGCTGCCCGACGCCGCGCAGTGGTCCGCGCGCACGCTGCGCTTCGCGGGCCACGACCTGCTCGCGATGTCGCCGCGCGAGCGCCGGCGGCTGTGCGGCAGCCAGATCGGGATGATCCTGCAGGATCCGAAGTATTCGCTGAACCCGGTGATGACGATCGCCAAGCAGATGGGCGAGGCGTTCCGGCTGCGCGAGCCTGGGCTGCGCGGCCGCGCGCTGCGCGCGCGCATCGTCGACGCGCTCGCGGCCGTGCAGATCCGCGACCCGGCGCGCGTCGCCGACGCGTATCCGCACGAGCTGTCGGGCGGCATGGGCCAACGCGTGATGATCGCGATGATGGTGTCGACCGGCCCGCGCCTCTTGATCGCCGACGAGCCGACCTCGGCGCTCGACGTCGCGGTGTCGATGCAGGTGCTCGCGGTGCTCGACGCGATGATCGCGCGGCACGGCACCGGCCTGATGTTCATCAGCCACGACCTGCCGCTCGTGATGTCGTTCTGCGACCGCGTCGCGGTGATGTACGCGGGGCGCGTCGTCGAGACCTGCGCGGCGCGCGACCTGCGGCACGCGACGCACCCTTATACGCGCGGCTTGCTCGCGGCCAACCCGCCGCTGCGCAACCCGCCCGACGAGCTGCCGGTGCTGCAACGCGACCCGGCCTGGCTCGGCATCGCACCGCAACAGGAGGCCGCCCGATGATCGACGTCGACCACGTTTCGATCCGTTTTCCGACCCGCACCGGCCACGTCGACGCGGTGCGCGACGCGAGCTTCGCGGTGCGCGACGGCGAGGTGTTCGGCCTCGTCGGCGAATCGGGTTCCGGCAAGTCGACGCTGCTGCGCGCGCTCACCGGGCTCGTGCCGCTCGCGTCGGGCAGCCTGTCGATCGACGGCCGGCCGATCGGCGGGAAGCTCGACCGCGCGTTCCGCCGCCAGGTGCAGATGGTGTTCCAGGATCCGTACGCGTCGCTGCATCCGCGCTTCACGATCGACCAGACGTTGCGCGAGCCGCTGGCGATCCACGGCATGGCCGACGCCGACGCGCGCATCGCCCGCGCGCTCGCCGAAGTCGGGCTCGGGCCCGCGTTCCGCTTCCGCTATCCGCACCAGCTGTCGGGCGGCCAACGGCAGCGCGTCGCGATCGCGCGCGCGCTGATCGTCGAGCCGCGCGTGCTGCTGCTCGACGAGCCGACGTCCGCGCTCGACGTGTCGGTGCAGGCCGAGATCCTGAACCTGCTGCGCCGCCTGCATCGCGAGCGCGCGCTGACGATGATCCTCGTCAGCCACAACCTCGCGGTGGTCGGTTTCCTGTGCCAGCGCGTCGCGGTGATGCAGCACGGCGAGATCGTCGAGCTGCTCGGCGTCGAGGACGTGCGGGCCGGCCAGGTCGCGCGCGACTACACGCGCTCGCTGCTGCGCGCGACCGAAGGCTACCGCCGGCTCGACCCGGCGCTCGACGCGCCCGCCGCCTGACATCGCGGCGGCCTGACATCGCGGCGACGTGTCGGCATGCGAAACTTCACGCGCGGCGGGCTGCGCGGAACCCTTGCGCGGCACGCCGGTCCATGCAACATTCATCCATCAACGAACAGGAGGGCTCATGCTGCATTTCATCGAAACCCTGGTGGTCGGGCTGATCGTCGGCCTGCTCGCTCGCGCGCTGAAGCCGGGCGACGACAAGATGGGGCTGGTGTTGACGTCCGTCGTCGGCATCGTCGGCTCGCTGATCGCGGGCTACGTCGGCCGCGCCGCGGGCTGGTACGCGCCGGGCCAGGGCGCAGGCTGGATCGCGTCGATCATCGGCGCGATCGTGCTGCTGGTCATCGTCGGCGCGATTCGCAAGCGCGCCGCCTGAACCTGCGCTTTCCGCATCACCCGTCAAAACGGCCGCTCGTCACTGAGCGGCCGTTTTGCATTCCGGACGATGCCGCGCATCGCGCGCGCCTTTCACGATCCTGTCGCACCGGTATTACCCCCAACTTGCGATAGCGCAGACGCGGCATATATTGAATCGAACGATATCGATATCGTTTGATTATTCGTTTTATTTTTCATTTTCCATTCAAGAGATCCAATGCATTTGCCGTTTACGCACCTAGCACCGCAGCGTTGACGGACTGCCACTCGAGCGGCCCCGCTGCGACACGCGTCCTCTCTGGAGCCTGTCATGAAGCATCGCGCAATCGCCGCCTCGTTCGTTCTGGCTGCCTCGCTTCTGGCCACGTCCTCGCCCTTTGCCGCCGGCGCGTCCGGCATCATCCAGTTCACCGGCATGATCGTCGAGCCGCCGTGCTCGTTCGCGCTCGATGCGGCGGTCGGGGTGCCCGCAAGCGTGCGCCCCGACTGCCCGCGCCCCACGTCCGGACAGATCGCATTCGTCGACGCCGCGAGCCTGCAGGCAGTCAAGACAACGACCTTTACGCAAGCTTCCCGCGCAATCGTTTTACCGAAACGTGCGGGCAACGCTCAAGCGCCAATGATCGCGATCGTGACGTATCAGTAACACCGGCCGCCGGCGCGGCGCGCAGCGGGTTCGACACGCCTTCGACGCCGTTGCGCGTCAGTCGCGATGGCGCGCGATCCAGTCGCTGAACGCGCGGATCTTCTGCTGGCTGCCGAGGTTCTCGGGATACACGAAGAAATAGCGCGCGCCGGTTTCGAGCACGACGTCGAACGGGCGTTCGAGCCGTCGCGCGCTGACGTCGTCCTCGACGAGCGTCACGTCGCCGATCGCGACGCCGAAGCCCTGCATCGCCGCGTTCGTCGCGAGATCGAGCGTGTCGAAGCTCGGCCCGCGCTCGGGGTCGATCGCGCGCGCGCCCGCGTGATCGAGCCACGCGCGCCAGTCGCGATGGTCGCGCGTCGGATGCAGCAGCGTATGGCGCGCGAGATCGCCGACTTCATCGAGCGGCGACGCCTGCCGCAGCTCGGGCGCGCACACGGGCGTCAGCCGCTCGTCGAACAGCGGCAGCGCGACGACGCCCGCGCCCGGCGAGGTGCCGTAGACGATCGCCGCATCGAACGGTTCGGTCGCGAAGTCGACGACGTGCTGCCATGCGGTCGTGATCTGCACGTGCAGATCGGGATGCTCGCCCTGGAAGCGCATGATCCGCGGCAGCATCCAGCGCATCACGCAAGTCGGCACCTTCAGCGCGAGGTCGGTACGCTGGCGCGTGAGCCGCATCGAGATGTCCTCGATCCGCGCGAAGCTCTCGTTGACGACCGGCAGCAGCTGCTCGCCCTCTGCCGTCAGCGTGAGCCCCTTCGCATGCCGCTTGAACAGCGGGAAACCGTAATGCGCCTCGAGCGTCTGGATCTGCCGGCTCACCGCGCCCTGCGTGATGCACAGCTGCTCGGCCGCGCGCGTGAAACTGCGGTGGCGGGCGACCGTCGAGAAGATCTGCAACGCGTGCAGGGGCGGAAGTCGGCGCATGGCGAGGCGAAGTGAGCGATGAAAACGCGCGCGCCGTCGGCGCGCGCAGACCGACACGATAAGCGAAACGCCGGCTTTGCGCGAGGCGGCGCGGCCGGTGGACGAGCGGACATCAGCCGAACATCACATGAACGTCAAGCGGCGATCAGCGCGGCTGCCGCGATGCGCGCCGCCGCGGCGACGACGTCCGCATGCGGCGCCGCGCCGGCATCGGGCTGCGTGAACGATACCGCCATCACGAGCGGCGCACGCGAGGTCGGCCACAGCACGGCGACGTCGGTCGTCGTCCCGTAACCGCCCGCCCCGCCCATGCTGGCGACGCGCCAGTCGGACGGCACACCCGCGCGGATGCCCGCGAAGCCGCGCGCGTTGCCGAGCATCCATGTCGTCAGTTGCGTGCGCTCCGGTTCGCGCAGCACGTCGCCGAGCAGCAGCCGGCGCAGCGCTTCGGCCATCGCGAGCGGCGTCGACGTGTCGCGCTCGTCGCCGGGCGTCGCCGTGTTCAGCGCGGGCTCCCAGCGGTCGAGGCGGAAGCTCGTGTCGCCGCTGTCGTGCGCGAACGCGGTGACGGTCTGCGGCCCGCCGAGCACGCGCATCAGCAGGTTCGCCGCGGACTTGTCGTCGGACTGCAGCACCGCCTCGCACAATTGCCCGACCGTCATGCCGGTATCGGCGCGGCTCTCGGTGACCGGCGAACCCGGCACGAGCTCGTAGCGCCGATACAGCGTGCGGCGCGACAGCAGCGACGCATCGAGCGTGCTGCGCGCCAGCATCGCGGCCACCGCGACGACCGCGTACGTGGCGCACACGGGGAAGCGTTCGCGCGAGCGATAGCCGATTCGCGCGCCGCTCGCGGTGTCGAGCGCGGCAACGCCGAGCCGGCCGTTCGATGCTTTTTCGAGTGCATCGAGCTGGGACTGCGCGGCGTGAAGATGTTCGCGGTCGCCGGCGGGCGCTCGCGCGCATGCGGCAACGAACGGCGCCGCGACAGCGGCAAGCAGCAGCGAACGGCGTGACGGAGAGTGGTCCATGGCTGACGGATCGACTGCGTATCGGGCGCTGCATGACGGGAACGACGGACGAGCGGGCCTGGCTGCTCCTGCTCCTGCTCCTGCTCCTGCTCCTGCTCCTGCTCCTGCTCCTGCTCCTGCTCCTGCTCCTGCTCCTGCGCGTAGCGTAGCAGCGACCGCGCGCGTATTCCAGCGCCGGCCGCGCGCCGCTCAGCCTTGCGACGTCGGCAGGTAGGGCATCGGGTTGACCGGCTTGCCGTCGCGCCGCACCTCGAACAGCAGCGCGACGCGCGAGTTGTCGACATCGCCCATCTCCGCGATCGCGTCGCCCTGGCGCACGACGTCGCCGGTCTTCACGAGCAGCTTGCGGTTGTGCGCATACGCGGTCAGGAAATCCGCGTTGTGCTGGACGATGATCAGGCTGCCGTAGCCGTTCAGCCCGACGCCCGCATACATCACGCGGCCGTCGGCGGCAGCGCGCACCGGGTCGCCGGCGCGGCCGGCAATCTGGATCCCGCGGTTCTGCCCCGGCCGGAACGGCTCGACGACATTGCCGCGCGCGGGCCACGTCAGCGCGACCCCGCTTGCATGACGCCGGGTTTCCTTGACGACCTGCCGGTCGCTGGCCGACTGCGCGGCGGCCGGCGACGCGGCCTGCGCCGATGCGACGGCCGGCGCCTGCGGCGCTTCCTGCTTCACGATGCGCAGCGCCTGCCCGGCCCGCAGCCGGCTGCGCGCGCCGAGCTTGTTCCACAGGCGCAGGTCGGCCACGCTGCAGCCGTGCGCCGACGCAATGCCCGCCAGCGTGTCGCCGCGTTTGACGACATAGCGATGCGCCACCAGGATGGGGGCCGGCGGCGGCGCCGTCGCGGCCGATTGGGCGGCCGCGTCCTGCGGCGATGCCGGCCCGCCCGCGAGCGTATCGCTCGGCGGAACCGGCGGGGCGGTCGCGCAACCGGCCATGACGAGCACGGCGCCAAGGCCCGACAGCCACGCCGCCCTGCGGTAGATCTCGCGCTTTTCCATGGTCGACCGACTCCGATTTAACATTCTTGACAAGCTTTCAAGCATCTCAAAAACGGGACGGGCGGCGTGTAACCGGATGCAAACATTGATGACAAACGATCACGAAGCCCGCGTCCGCGCATGCTCGATACCGGTAATACGGTCAAATCGGGAAGAACTTGACGCCTCGCGGCGCAATTAGCGCAAAAATTTCCGGGGAACGGGGAAAATTACGCAAGCCTTTCGATGCGCGCACAACGGCGCGGGCGGGCTCAGCGCAGCCGGTCGGCCAGTTCCAGGCAGGCCAGCGCGATGCCGACGCACAGGAAAAACAGGTGCAGCGCGATCTTGAACGACACGCCCCACGACGGGTTGGTGCGCATGACGGTCTCCTCGGGTCGATATGCGGCCCATGATCCGGCAATGATCGCGCCCCGAAAATGCGGAAGCGGCGAAGCGGGCCTCAGGCAAAGCCTGAGCCCGCGTCCGCGGTTCCTGCTACCGTATCGCCGATACCCACGACACGCCCCCACCATGCGCTTCGACCTGACCGACCTGCGGCTCTTCCTGCATACCTGCGAGGCGGGCAGCATCACCGGCGGCGCGGAACGCACGCACATCACGCTGCAGGCCGCGAGCGAGCGCATCCGCGGGATGGAGGACGAGCTCGGCGTGCCGCTGCTGCACCGGACCAAGTCGGGCACGCAGGTCACCGACGCGGGCCGCGCGCTCGAGCATCACGCGCGCACCGTGCTGCAGCAGATCGACCACATGCGCGGCGAGCTGCAGCAATACGGCCAGGGGCTGCGCGGCCACATCCGGCTGCTGTGCAACACCGCGTCGCTCAGCGAATACCTGCCCGACGCGCTCGCCGCGTACCTGCCGCATCATCCGAAGCTGTCGATCAGCGTCGAGGAGCGCTCGAGCCAGGAGATCGTGCATGCGATCCGCAACAAGACGGCGGACGTCGGCATCGTCGCCGATTCGGTCGGGCTCGGCGGGCTCGCGCAGATGCCGTTTCGCGAGGACTGGCTGATCGTCGTCGTGCCGGCCGGCCATCCGCTCGCCGCGCGCGACAAGGTCGCGTTCGACGAGATCGTCGATGCGGACTTCATCGGCCTCACCGACGGCAGCGCGCTGCAGGTGCACCTCGCCGACCAGGCGCGGGCACTCGGCAAGCGGATCCGCTATCGCGTGCAGTTGAAGAGCTTCGACGCGATCTGCCGCGTGATCGAGAGCGGCGTGGGGATCGGGATCGTGTCGCGGCACGCGGCAGCGCGCGCGATGCAGACGATGGACGTGACGATGGTCGAGCTGTCCGACGCATGGAGCCACCGGAAGCTGACACTGTGCGCGCGGTCGTTCGATGCGTTGCCGAAGTACACGCGGGAGTTCGTCGCGTTCCTGTCGGGCGCGGCCGCGCAGGGCTAGCCAGTCGGCGCAGCGGCGCGGGTTCAATGCAGCGCCGACGCCGCCATGTACCCGCCCAGCGCGATCAGCCCGACGAAGAAGCAGCGCCGGAACGCCCGCTCGCTCATCGCTTTCCGTGCGGCCTGCCCGCCGAGCATCCCCGCGAGCGCCGGCACGAGCGCCAGCACCGACACGCCGAGATCGACCGCCTGCAGCGCGCCGGTCATCCGCAGCTGCAGGCCGAGCGCGATCGTCGACGCGGTAAACGACAGCCCGAGCGCCTGGATCAGGTCGTCCTTCGACAGCCGCAGCGCCTGCAGGTACGGCACCGCCGGCACGACGAACACGCCGGTCGCGGCCGTGACGACGCCGGTCAGGTAGCCGACCACGGCCGACAGCCATTGCTCGTGACGCCCGGGCGCAGGCAGCCGTGCGGCCGCGAGCCCCCAGCCCCCATACGCGGCCAGCACGACGCCGAGCGCGGCGTGCGTCCATCCGTTGCCGGACGCAAGCGCCGGCAGGCCGCCCGTCAGCGTGCCGATCGTCAGCCCCGCGAGCAGCGGCCGCAACCGGCGCAGCAGCGGCCCGAACGACGGGCCGAGCCACAGTTGCCAGACATTGGTGACGAACGACGGCACGAGCAGCAGGCTCGCCGCGGCCGACGGCGGCATCGCGAGCGTCAGCAGCCCCATTGCGATCGTCGGCAGGCCGAGGCCGATCATGCCTTTGACCGCACCGGCCAGCAGGAACACCAGCACGATGATCGTCGTCGTATCGAGTTGCATGAGCGCGCGTTCCGTTCGGGTGAATACGGCGCGATCGTGAACCGCCGGCCCGCCGCGCGCCATCTGGTTTTGCCTGAGGCTGGCTCGGGCTGGCGCGGCGGGGGCCGGGCGGCACGATGGGCGGCGCCCGGCGGCAGTGAGGCCGCCAGCCGACGGCCGCTCACCCCTTGTGAGCAGCCCCTCGCCCCTGCTCGCTGTCGAGGTGCGCCATCTGTGCGGCCGGATAACGGTCGCCGGCCACCGCCCCGGCGGGCACCGCCGCTTCGATGCGGGCGAGATCATCGACCGTTAGTTGCATCGCAAGCGCCGACAGCGCGTCCTGCAGTTGCGTGCGCTTGCGCGCGCCGATCAGCGGCACGATGTCGTCGCCGCGCGTCAGCGCCCACGCGATCGCGACCTGCGCCGGGTTGCTGCCCTTCTCGTCCGCGATCGCCCGCAGCGCTTCGACCAGCGCGAGGTTGTGCGTCAGGTTCTCGCCCTGGAAGCGCGGGCTCGCCGCGCGGAAATCGCGCCCCACTTCCCGCGCCGCCGTCCAGCGCCCGCTCAGCAGCCCGCGCGACAGCACCCCGTATGCGGTCACGCCGATGCCGAGTGCGCGGCAGGCCGGCAGGATCTCGGCCTCGATGTCCCGCGACAGCAGCGAATACTCGATCTGAAGATCGGCGATCGGCGCGACGGCCGCCGCGCGGCGCACGGTGTCCGCGCCGACCTCCGACAGCCCGATCTGCCGCACGTACCCGGCCTTCACGAGATCGGCGATCGCGCCGACGGTGTCCTCGATCGGCACCGCCGGATCGATCCGGGCCGGCCGGTAGATGTCGAGATAGTCGGTGCCGAGCCGCTTCAGCGAATACGCGACGAAATTCCGGATCGCCGCCGGCCGCGCGTCGTAGCCGACGAAGGTGCCCGCCGGATCGCGCAGCGCGCCGAACTTCACGCTGATCACGACCTGCTCGCGCGTCCTGCCGCGCAGCGCGTCGCGGATCAGCATCTCGTTGTCGCCCATCCCGTAGAAATCGCCGGTGTCGAGCAGCGTGATGCCGTGGTCGAGCGCCGCGTGCAGCGTCGCGACACTCTCCGCGCGGTCGGCCGGCCCGTACAGGTCCGACATGCCCATGCAGCCGAGCCCGATGACCGACACCCGCGGGCCCGAGCGGCCCAGTTGACGCAGTTCCATGTCCGTTTCCTCGAAGTGGTGAGTGGATGGACCGCATTCTGGCGAGATCGCGGCTGGTGATAAACGCGAAAGACTCCACCAAACCATTCGACGCTGATTAACAATGGAGGCTGTCCAATCCGCCCCACCCCCGCCTCGCATGGATCATCTGCACGCAATGCGCATCTTTGCGCGCGTCGCCCATCTGGGCAGCTTCACGAAAGCGGCCGAGCAGCTGCAGCTGCCGCGCCCGACGGTGAGCAACGCCGTCCAGTACCTCGAGAAACACCTGAAGATCCGCCTGCTGCAGCGCACGACGCGGCGCGTCGCGCTGACCGCCGAGGGCACGGCCTACTACGAGCGCTGCGTGCGGCTGCTCGCAGATCTCGACGACGCCGAGACCTTGTTCGAGGACGCCGGCGCGTCGCCGCGCGGCGTGATCCGCGTGGACCTGCCCGAGCGTTTCGCGCTGAATGAAGTGATCCCGGCGCTGCCGGCGTTCCATGCGCGCTATCCGGACCTGCGGGTGGTGATCAGCACGACCGATCGCTTCGTCGACCTGGTGGCCGACGGCATCGACTGCGCGGTGCGGGTCGGCGCGCTGTCGGACACGTCGCTCGTCGCGCGGCGCCTCGGCGAGCTGGCGCAGGTCAACTGCGCGTCGCCGGCGTATCTCGCGCGCCACGGCACGCCGCGCTCGCCCGACGACCTGCCGGAACACGTCGCGGTCGGCTATTTCTCGAGCCGCACGGGCCGCGAGCTCGACTGGGAATATGCGGACATGGATACCGGCGAGATGCACGCGGTGAAGATGCGCAGCATCGTGTCGGTCAACAGTTCGCAGGCGTACCTGGCCTGCTGCCTCGCGGGGCTCGGAATGATCCAGGCGCCGCGCGACAGCCTCGACGGGCCGCTCGCGGACGGCTCGCTCGTCGAGGTGCTGCCGGAATGGAATGCGGCGCCGCTGCCGGTGTCGGTGGTGTTTCCGCATGGCCGGCATCTTGCGCCGCGCGTGCGGATCTTCGTCGACTGGCTCGCGCAGACGATCGGGCGGACGCGCCCGCCCGGCTGACGGGCGTCGGCACGCCTGCGCCGGCGATCAGAACTTGTGGCGGATCGCCGCGCGCACCGCGAACTGGTTCGACGACGACGACGGGCCGTCGGTGCCGACCACGTAGCCGCCGTCGGCGGCCGTGCCGGTGCGGTCGCCGGCGACCTTCTGCCATGCGCCCTGCAGGTACACGTCGGTGCGCTTCGACAGGCTGTAGTCGGCCATCACGCCCACCGTGTGGTACTTCGGCTTGAACGAGCCGGTCGCGGCGTCGAACTTGCCGTCCGTGAAGACGTACTGCGCGCCGAGGAAGAAATCGGGCGTGAGCTGGTACTTGCCGTTGACCTCGAAGTTCTGGAACTTCGTCGCGGTCAATCCGAGGCCCGAGAACGTCGACGCGGGCAGGTAGACGGTCGACACCGGATTCTTCACGTCGGTCTTCGTGTACACGAAGCCGACCGTCGCCGGGCCGAACGTGTAGTTGATGCCGCCGCCGAAGATGCGCAGGCGGTCGGCGACGAAGTTCGCGTCGTCGGCCGCGATCGCGCCCGCGTTGCCGATCCCGGGGCTGTTCGCCTGCAGGTAGGCCGCGGCGACCTGCAGGCCGGCCAGCGAATATTGCGCGCCGATGCTGTACTGGCGGTTGTTCGCGAAGCCGGTGCTGTTGCTGAAGCTGTACGTACCGCCGAGCGTCAGGCCGTTCCAGTCCGGGCTCGCATACTTCACCGTGTTGTTGACGCGGAACGAGTTGTCGGTGTTGTCGTTGTCGAACGGATGCGAGAACAGCGTGCCGCCCCAGTTGCCGTTCGCGGTCAGCGGCGCGAGATAGTCGACGAGCGCGTCGTACTGGCGGCCGAACGTCAGCGTGCCGAAGCGCGACTCCGACAGGCCGACGAACGCCTGCCGGCCGAACATGCGGCCGCCCTGGTTGAACCGGCCGTTGTTCACGTCGAAGCCGTTTTCGAGCACGAAGATCGCCTTCAGCCCGCCGCCCAGGTCCTCCGAGCCGCGCAGCCCCCAGCGGCTGCCCTGCGCATAGCCGCTCGCGAGCTGGTAGTTGGTCTTGCCCAGGCCGCCCACGTTGACGTTGTTCGTGTAGTTGAAGCCCTCGTCGATCAGGCCGTACAGCGTCACGCTGTTTTGCGCGAACACCGGTGCGGCGAAGGCGGCCAGCGCGGCGGCGGAAAGGACGTGCTTCTTCATGGCGAATCTCCAGAACCGGGAGTCGGGGGCGCTCGTGCGGGGCGCCCGGTTGTTGGTCTTGTATGGCCCGATCGGCGGGCGGCGCGGGGTGGCACGCCGCGCAATGGTCAAAATGGTGTCACGACGCAATCCAAACGTCCATCGGGGCGCGGCACCCGCGCGCAAAGCGTTGCGCCCTTCCAACTGGCCCCATTGTCCCGGTTGCCGGGCGGGCCTTGCGGGCCGTGGCTGGCAGATATGCCATTCACGTAAACCCTGAACCGGCCACTTCGGTGGCACAATGCGCCTCCTGTCGACAATTCTTCACGAAGTCATGCCTGACCCCGATTCATGCGCGGTGCGTGCCGGCCGCGCGCGCGGCGCTCGCCGGGAGGCGCGCCGATGAGCCCCGCCCGGCCCGGCCGCTACGCCGAGCTCGATTTCTTCCGCGGCCTCGTGCTGCTCGTCATCGTCGTCGACCACATCGGCGGCAGCATCCTGTCCCGTGTCACGCTGCATGCGTACGCGCTGTGCGACGCCGCCGAAGTATTCGTGTTCCTCGGCGGCTTCGCGACCGCGATCGCGTACAACTCGCTCGCCGAGCGCCACGACGAGGCCGCCGCGCGCCAGCGCTTCATCCGCCGCGCGTTCGAGATCTACCGCGCGTTCCTCGTCACCGCGGGCCTGATGCTGCTGATCACCGCGGCGCTGAACGCGTTCGCGATCGACGGCCCGAACATGCCGACCAACGATCTCGACGGCCTGATCCACAAGCCGCTCGCCGCGCTGCGCGACATCCTGCTGTTCCGGCGCCAGCCGTACCTCGCGTCGGTGCTGCCGATGTACGCGTTCTTCGCGCTGCTCGTCCCGCTCGCGCTGCCGCTCGCGCGCAGCCAGCCATGGCTGCTGCTCGCGTTCAGCGCGTCGCTGTGGTTCGCCGCGCCGCACGCCGCGCATTTCCTGCCGACCGTCGAGGGCGCGCCATGGGACTTCAATCCGTTCGCGTGGCAGCTGCTGTTCGTGCTCGGCGCGGTCTCGCGCTGCCAGCCCGTCTACCAGACGCTCGCGCCGAAGCCGCAGGGCTGGCTGCTGACCGCCGCGTCGCTCGCGATCGTCGCGGCGGGCGCGTACTACCGGCTGCGCATCGAGCCGTTCCCGACCGATCCGTCGATCAAGCAGAACCTCGGCGTGCTGCGGCTCGTGAACTTCCTCGCGATCGCGTGGCTCGCGGCCAAGCTCGTGCACCTCGGCTGGATGAAGAAGGTGGCGCACGCCATGCCGTGGATCGGCACGATCGGCCGCCAGGGCCTGCTGTGCTTCGTCGCCGGCACCGGCATCTCGCTCGCGGTGGATTCGCTGCTGTACCAGGCGACCGAAGGCTACCTCGACGTGCCGCTCGGGCTGGCCGCCGACGTCGGCGCGATGGGCCTGCTGTACCTCGTCGCCAAGCTCTACGCGCCGCTGATGTCGCGGCTGCCGTTCCGCACGCGGCGCTGAACCGCCGCGCGACCGTCATCCGCCGCTGCTACGATAGGCGACGATACTCCTCACCCCGCTCGACATGCGCCGATTTTCCTTCCTGCTTGCCGCCGCGCTGACCATCGGCTTCGCCGAATCCGCCGCATCCTCCCCGCCCGCCCAGCCGGCCCAGGTCGCCGCGATCAGCGACGACAGCAGCGTCGCGATGCGCACGTTCCGTTCGCCGTCGCTGCAGCGCGACTGGTCGTACACGGTCTACCTGCCGCCGCGCTACAACCCGGAAGGCGCGCGCTACCCGGTGCTGTACCTGCTGCACGGCAACGCGGGCAACGCGAACGACTGGATCACGCAGGGCCGCCTGCAGACCACCGCCGATACGCTGATCGAGCGGCACGACATCCCGCCGGTCGTCATCGTGATGCCGCAGGGCGGCACCGACTGGTACGTCGACCGCAAGGAACGGATGCAGAGCGCGTTCCTCAACGACCTGCTGCCGGACGTCGAGGCGCATTTCGCAGTGTCGAACCAGCGCGCGGGCCGTGCGATCGGCGGCGTGTCGATGGGCGGCTTCGGCGCGCTGCGCTTCGCGCTGCTCGAGCCGGGCCTGTTCTGCGGCGCGATGCTGCTGAGCCCCGCGATCTACGCGAACGAGCCGCCGCTCAATTCCGCGGCGCGCTACGTGGGCGTGTTCGGCGACAAGCAGTTCGACTCGCGTGTCTGGCATGAACTCAACTACCCGGCGCTGCTGCGCGGCTATTTCGCGCGGAGCTGGCGCGTGCCGATGTTCATCGCCGCCGGCGACGACGACCTGACGATCCAGGCCGAATCGAGCTTGCTGTATACGCAGCTGCGCCGCGCGCAGAACCCGGCCGAGCTGCGCATCGTCGACGGCGGCCACACGTGGGACGTGTGGCGCGGCATGATCGCGCCGGCGCTCAGGTATACGCTCGATTGCGTGAAGTAAGCCGCCCGGGCGCACTATTGCGCGCCCGGGCGGGTGGCGCGGGCCGGCCCGGCGAAGGGCCGGCCGCGTCATGCCGAAGCGTCCACGGCCGGACGCAACGGTTCGCCGAGCCGGGTCACACCGGATCGATCCGGTGCAGCGCCCGCTGGTACATCGGCCTGCGCACCTCCGCATAGAAGCCGATATTCGTGCGCAGCCGTGCGACGTCCTCATCCGTCAGAACGCGAACCACCCTGGCGGGCGCACCGAGGATCAGCGATCGCTCGGGAAACACCTTGCCCGCCGTGACGACCGCGCCCGCCCCGACCAGGCACTGACGGCCGATCACCGCGCCGTCGAGCACCACCGCCTGGATCCCGATCAGCGAGCCCTCGCCGATCGTGCATCCATGCAGCACGGCCTGGTGACCGACCGTCACGTGTTCGGCAATCGTCAACGGGCACCCCGCGTCCGTATGCAGCACGGCCCCGTCCTGGATGTTGGTGCCCGCGCCGACGACGATCGGCTCGGTGTCGCCGCGCACGATCGCGCCGAACCAGACGCTCGAATCGGCGCCCAGCCGAACGTCGCCGACAATCGACGCCGTATCCGCGACGAACGCGCTCGCATGGATGGTGGGCACGCGCTCACCCAATCGATAGATAGCCATCGAATATTCGCTCCTTCATGCGCGGGTCGAATGCGACGTACGCGGCCTGGCGACCGGCAGGCCGAGCATGTCCCGCACCTCGGCGGCGGTTTGCACCGTGACGCCCCTGGCCAGCAGGTCTTCGCGCAGCATGCGCACCTGCTCCCAGGTGCCGCGCGCCTTGCGCACGCCGCCCGGAACCCGGCTGTCGAGCACGGTCAGGCCGTCTTCCAGCCCGATGCGCACGCCATCCAGGCGCAACGCGTGCGCGAGATCGGCCAGTATCGCCTGCAGCGGCCCCGGCAACAGCAGCGAAACGAGCGATGACGGAAAGCCGTCGCGCAGCCGTGCAACCACCGGGCTCAGCTGTTCGACCGCGAGATCGATCGCGCGCTGCCGCGCCGGCGCGTCGCCGGCCGCCACGCAGCGGGCGATTTCCTGGCGAACGTCGGGCGCGATCAGCGAATCGTCCTCGACGTCCCCGCTGACCGGATCGCGGCGGTACTGGTCGACGCCGGCCACCAGCATGAACAGCACGGGCCGGCCGGTCGCTTCGAGGAATTCCCGGTAAAGCGTAGTCGCGTTGTCGATGATCGTGTGATTGAAGACTTCCACCTCGGGGCGCGTGCCGACCCGCTGGAAATGCGCGAACTGCTCGGCCAGGAAATCCGGCGCGTTGTCGTAACCGCCGCCGCCCTGGAAAATCACCGCGGCCGGGCTCAGCGACGCAACTTCGGGCACCGCGGCCTCGCCGTACGATTTCAGGTGAGCGCGCCGCAGCGTGCTGCGCGAGCCTTGACGATCGCCCCGCACGCTCGTCGACAGATTCAGGATCGCCGTCGTATCGACGTTCCGCACCGCCGGCACGATCGCGTCGTAGTGGTCCACGACGATCTGGTTGCGCTGCGTGCCGACCGTGACGGCGCCCAGCCCGGGGATCTCGAGCGACGTGCGGTCGCCGAGTTCACGTGTGTGCAGGTGCACGACCGCCGCGCCTTCCTGGATCGACCGGACCGTTTCGTCGACGATCGCATCCGGCGTGATCGGCAGGACCGGCGAGCGCCCCTTGCCTGCTTGCCAGTAGCCGGCGCCGCATGCACGCCAGCCGGATGTTTCGAGTTTCGCCAGCAGCGCCGGACAATCCTCGCGAATCGACGCGATCAGCGCAGGCGGCACAAAGCTGTGCAGCTTCGCGTGATGCCAGACGAGATCGCCGCGCTCGTCGGCCACCCATCCATACGTCGTCAATTGCAGCACGATGCGCCTGACGAGCTCGACCGACGACAGCGCCGCCAGCCATTCGCGCGGAATGACGGCGCTGCCGGATGCCGACACCGGTGGCGGATGCCACGCCCGATCGCGGTGAGTCCACCCCATTTCCTCCAGTGCATGGCGCGCGACAGGCGGGTTTGGTAGTTCTGCTAAAAAACGATCTGCAAGAGAAAAACCGTGTCCTGATTCGATCAACCATCCGCCGGCGGGAACGGCTTCCCAGCCGTCCGATCGCAAACGCGCGACGATTTTCTCGGCTTCGGCCGAGTCGAATAACGGGTGAATAAGACCGGACGGAATAAAGGTCGGTTCGAGCGGATCGAGCCATTTCGGGACAGCCCCGGTAGGAGCGGCCGTAATGTACATACGTGTCATGGGCAATCTTCCTGTTGGATGAGAAGAAATACATGAAGCAACGTTGCTTACGATCAGCTTATAGCAATTGAAATTTAATACAAGGCTTATGAAGGTAAATTGACTGGAATTTGAAAGAAACAATCAGATGTCATTGAAATGATTTGATTGATTATTCTTGAACCGCCGAAATTGTTTAAATCAATTGAAAACTCCGGCAATTTACAGATGCGTCTGTATCGCAATCATCGCGAGAAAAAACATGCACCCGGAATGTTCATGCGTTTTTCGAGAGCCGCTGCCGGTTTCGATTCGAGATCGGGGCACGGTCTTCCGAGAGCGCGGAGCTGCCCGGTGACCGCCGGGCAGCATGCCGATGCCGCCAACGTAGGCCCCCGCTCCCCGAACGCCGCCGATCGATAGAAAAATATTCCACGAAAGGCCCAATTTCCAGCCAAGTTTGGATCCTTTTTCCTGGTCGGTCACCGTATCATTTCCTGAATTGCGAAGGGGCCAGTGAAGGATATGAGCGAGAACAACACATTGCATTACCTCGACTACGCAGCGACGACGCCGGCCGATCCGCGCGTGATCGAATCGATGGTCGCCTGTCTCGGCGCGGACGGCGCGTTCGGCAACCCGGCGTCGAGTTCGCATGCCGCGGGCAGGCAGGCGCGGGCGAAGGTGGAACGAGCGCGCGCACAGGTTGCCGCGCTCATCGGCGCGGATGCGGACGAAATCGTCTGGACGTCGGGCGCGACCGAATCGAACAACCTGGCGCTCAAGGGCTATGCGGATGCCGCCGTCGAGAAGCGTCACCTGATTACGAGCCGCATCGAACACAAGGCCATTCTCGACACGATGGCCAGCCTGTCGAAGCAAGGCATGTCGGTCACCTGTCTCACGCCGACGTCCGACGGCGAAATCACGGCCGACGCCGTGGCCGCGGCGATCGGCCCGGACACCGGCCTCGTGTCGCTGATGCTCGTGAACAACGAGATCGGCACCCTCACGGACATCGGCGCGATCGCCCGGGTCGTGCACGCCGCCGGCGCCCTGCTCCACGTCGACGCGGCGCAGGCGCTCGGCAAGACCCCGATCGACGTGCGCGCGCTCGGCATCGACATGATGTCGATGTCGGCGCACAAGTTCTATGGGCCCAAAGGGATCGGCGCGCTGTTCGTGCGCCGGGACATCGCGGATCGAATCGCGCCGCAAATGCACGGTGGCGGACACGAGCGCGGCTTGCGTTCGGGCACGCTTGCGACCCACCAGATCGTCGGCATGGGCACCGCGTGCGAGCTGGCCGCCGAAGGCCTCGAGACAGAAGCGGCGCGGATTGCCGTGCTCAGCACGCGGTTGAAGGACGGCGTGCTGGCGCTCGGCGACGTCACGCAGAACGCGGCCGCGGCGCGGCGCATCCCGCATACGTTGAGCCTGACCGTCACCGCACCGGGCTTCTTCCCGTTCATGCTGGGCGATGCGCTCGCCGTGTCGTCGACTTCGGCGTGCAACTCGGCCGCCGGCACGCCGTCCCACGTCCTCACGGCCATCGGGCTGGATGCGGATTCGGCCGGCCGCACCGTCCGGATCAGCGTCGGACGCTTCACGACGGAACAGGACATCGACTTCGCGATCGCCTGCTTCCGGCACGCGATCGAGCAGTGCCGGTCGAGCGCATCGAGCGGGTTGACGGCGTCGCGCCAGATCATGCCGGATGATTTGAAAGCGATTCGCAGCGCGGGCTTCCGCGCCGTGATCTGCAACCGGCCCGATGGCGAGAGCGCCGATCAGCCGGCGTTCGAGGAGATTGCGGCCGCGGCCCGTGAGCTTGGGCTCGACGCGCGATACCTCCCGGTCGAATCCGATCAGATCGGCGACGCGCAAGTCGATGCGTTCGGCGTGATGGTCGATGCGTTGCCGAAGCCGGTTCTTGCGTATTGTGGTAGCGGCAAGCGGGCCGGGATGCTGTGGCGTCGGCTGGTGGCGCGGCGGATGGCGTGATGACGTGATGGCGCGGTGAGCCAGTTCAGACGAGCTTGGGACGGATATCGTAGGTCGCGCGTGCTCCGCGACTGCCAGTCAATCAAACCCCAAAGAACGCCAACCCCGCGATCACGATGCCAATCGCGGCCGCGCCGATCGACAGGCCCTGCATCCATGACCGCCGCGTGAGGATCGTGATCGCCGCCAGTGCGATCGAGATCTGGATGACGGTCGTCGCCTGCGACCATCGATGGTGTCGGTGCATCCGCTCCTCGCTCGCGGCGTTGTTCTTCTCGACTTCCTTTTCGAGCGCCTCGGCACGTGCCCGGATCGGCTCCTTGTCGGCGCGGTATCTCGCGGCATCCGTCTCGAACCGCTTTCGCTGCGGCGACGCCTCCGGGCTCAACGCCGCGCCGAGCTCGGCGAGGTTCTGCTTATTGCCCTTCGCCTGATAGTAGGCCCACTGGTTCGCAGCCTCGGTTTTCCGGATCGCGGCGTCATTCTTGTAGAGCAGCGCGAAGCTCTCGTCAGCACCGCTCTGATAGGCAGATATCGCGCCGAAGCAGGCAAGCACGGCCGTCAGCACCGCGATGCGCGACGTACCTTGATCACCACCATGAGCCGCGTGATGTTCCACCGCATGGTCGTGAGGGCCATGAACTTCGAATTCTTCAGACATCCTTGGCATCCGCGTGATACGCGTTCTCTCGGGACAATGCGGCGATTATCCGGTAGTTGGGCGAAGTCGGGCAACGTCCGAACCACACGATCAGCTCAACATTCGACGCCCCAGGAAACGAACGCGCGTGCGTTACAGCAGCGGCCCCAATTTGCGCGCCGGCCGACGGGCGCTTCGACGCGTTCTCCTGCGCCTGCTCGTCGAGATTGACGGTCGCGGGAATGAAGCGCTCACGCAGCCCGATCACCGTGTTCAGCACCTCCGTCGCGGGGCACGACGAACACGGTCAACGCGCCAGTCTGCGGATCGGCGAGAAAATAGCTTTTCGCGATGCCGTCGAACGCATCGAAGTGCTGGTGCGACAGGCTGACGAACCCGACGTGGCGCGCGCGGAAATCCGCCAGCGCGTCCTCGCTCATTGCATCGATCCGCTGGAGCGCGTTCGCGCCGATCGCACGAGGCCGGCGGACAGGTTTCTTCGTGACGCGGAAAGCGAATCGCCCGGCGCCATGCGTCGGGCGAGGAAGAAGACCGCGGCGCGAAAGTCTCGATGACCTCGCCGGCGACCGTGCCGGTTCAGCGCGACTCGAACGCCGGCGCAGCGCCGTCGTCGGACGATCCGTTCGCGTGACGGATGCAGCGCGTGACCACGTTGACCGCGCGTCCGAGCGGCATGCCGACGAGCATGCCCCAGATCGCGAATGACAGGATCGCGAAGGTTCCGGTGGCGGCCCACGGCCGCGACGTGGCGATCGCGTCATGAATGAACGTCTCGGCAACGAAGATCAGAAGCAGCGTGGCCAGCAGGCTCGCGTCGCCGGGCAGGCGCACGAGCATGCCTTCGGGCCCGGTCCTGAACTGCAGCCGCCAGCGGCGCGCGTGGAACCAGCCGCCCGTCGCGCCCAGCGCGAGCGCGGCCAGCGCGGCCGCGTAGGCATCGCCCCCCGCCTGCGGAAACAGGTGGCCGAGGCTCGACAGGCCGAGCCCGACGAACACGATCGGAAACAGGATCGGACGCACGGGCCGGACTTCGCGCGCGAAGCAGCGCGTCACGCCGATATAGACGAGCCCGCAGAACAACACGTAGACGTAGGCCGGGAGATGTTGCATGGGGTACCTGTTCGAGAGCGCCGCGCGCGGCGGATATGCCGACGACTATAGCGGCCGGAAAGTCCGCCTGCCGCGCTTTGCGATGAACGGCGGGAATTGGCCGATGAACGGCGCCTGCGTCCGGCGAATGTCCGTGCGGGGCCGCTTCGTCGTCGCGCCAGCCCACGCGCGCTGCTGCATTACAACAACCCGACGACGCGTCGCATCTACGCTGGCTGCGTGCGCGAATCGAGGCCGCCGCGCATGCGTCGCGGCCGCTCGCCAGTGGTGACGGTGCCGCGAATTACGTTACCATCGCCGCCATCCGCACTCGCTCGCAGCCATGCAAAGCAGGCTCCTCCCGTTCCTGTCGTCCGCGCCCCATGCCGGCCTAGTGCATCGAGGCCGATCGCTGCTGGGCCTCTTGGTTTTCAACTCCGGTGTCGGGCTGATGTTCTGGGCCACCCGCCGCAATGAGGTGCTGCTCCCGTATCTGGTCGTCGCGAACGGCATCGGTTTCAGCGCGACGCTGCTCAGTGTCGCCGCCGACAAGCTCGTGCGCGGCAAGCTGGCGCTGGTGCCGAAGATCCTGATCGTCGCGCCGGCCAGCGTGTTCATCGGTTTCGAGATCGCGGCCTCGACGATCGGGCACGTTCCGCACCTGATCGGACATGCGGGCGTCAAGGTATGGCTGGCCTACGGCTCGTCGTTCGTCGTCGCCGGTGCGGCCTGCGCATTTGTCTCGGTGTTCGTGCAGGCCGCGCGCATGCGCGCGTCGCTCGAAACGCAGCGGCGCGAGGCCGCGGAGGCGCGCCAGGCCGAAACGGCCGCGCGGCTCGCGCTGCTGCAGGCCCAGATCGAGCCGCATTTCCTGTTCAACACGCTGGCGAACGTGCAAAGCCTGATCGAGCGCGATCCGGCCCGCGCCACGACGATGCTCGACAGCCTGAACCGCTATCTGCGCGCGAGCCTGAGCCGCACGCGCGAGGCCACCTCCACCCTGGAAGAAGAACTGGAACTGGTCGAGGCGCTGCTGAAGATCGCGACGATCCGGCTCGGCGAGGAACGCCTGCGCTATGCGATCGACGTGCCGGCCGCGCTGCGCGCCTTGCCGCTGTCGCCGCTCCTGCTGCAGCCCCTCGTCGAGAACGCGCTGCTGCACGGCATCGAGCCGTCGGTCGACGGTGGCGAGGTGCGCATTCGCGGCACGCGCGACGGCGACCTGCTCGTCCTGAGCGTGAGCGACACGGGCGTGGGACTTTGCAACGGCGGCACGAAGCTGCACGGCGGCGTGGGGCTCGCGAACGTTCGCGCGCGGATGATCAGTCTTTATGGCGAGCGCGGCCGCGTGTCGGTCGGCGCGAATGCCGACGCCATGCGGGGCGTGACCGCAACCTTGCAGATTCCGATCGCCTGATATGCCGACCGCCCTGATTGCCGACGACGAACCCAACCTGTCCGCGGAGCTTGCCGCGCGCCTCGCGCCGCTGTGGCCTGAGCTCGAGATCGTCGGGATGCCTCGCAACGGCGTGGACGCACTCGCCGAGCTGAATGCGAAGCGACCGGATTTCGCTTTCCTCGACATCCGGATGCCGGGTATCGACGGCCTGAAAATCGCGAGTCTCGTGCCGCACGTGCACGTCGTGTTCGTGACGTCCTACGACGAGTATGCGGTCCAGGCGTTCGACCAGTCGGCGATCGACTATTTGCTGAAACCGGTGACCGACGAACGCCTGCTGCGCTGCATCGTCAAGCTGCAGCGCGGCGGCCCGGCGCCCGTCGACACCGCCCTGCTGGCCAATGCGCGCGAGCGGCGCGATGCCGCGCCGATCCGCTGGCTGACCGTGGGCCTCAGGGACACGACGCGGCTCGTGTCGGTGGACGAGGTGCTGTACTTCCAGGCCACGGACAAATACACAGAGGTCGTGACCGCAGGCGAGCGGCACGTGATCCGCACGCCGCTCAAGGACATGCTGCAGCGGCTCGATCCCGAGCGCTTCGCGCAGGTGCATCGCGGCGTCATCGTCGCCTTTGCGGCCATCGATCACATCGAACGCGATCTGCTCGGCCGGCTGCGTATCCATTTGCGCGGGAACAGCGACGTCCTGCCCGTCAGCCGCGCGTGCGCGGGCCTCTTCAAGCAGATGTGACGCTCGGCGTCCCGTCTCAGCTCAGGTCACCCCCAAACCTATTGAAACCAGCCTGACTCAAGCTGGCCACGCGGGGATATGGGGAAAGCCAGCCCGGCACGCATGTCCGCCAGGCACGAGCCGCCGCGCGTGAGCAGCGCGAATGGTGCCTGCGCCTCCCGCATCTTTTCGACCATCCCCAAGGCACACGTCAACCGGGCACGACGCGCGCCAGCCATTCGCCCACGCTTTCCGCCACGTGCTCGCGCTCGGGACTGTCGTGCCACACGCGGATCACCTGCCCGATCCGGCCGCCCTCGTCCGGGTCGAGATCGATGCACAGATGATCGCCGCTGCCGTTGTGCGTGAGCGGTATCCATTTCAGGTTGTACCAGTCGCCGCGAATGCCCGGCTCCGGCTCGCCCTCACAGTCCGCCAAATCGCCGCGCGCAACCAGTTCGTGCCAGATGGACCACTGCGCGAGGATCTGCCGAGCGGACAGCAGCGTCTCGCCCGCAAACGGTTCGGTACGCCCGGCTTCCTGTCCGTCGTGCAACCGCAAGCTCTCGCGCCACGCCTCCGGCAACGCCACGCCCAGCCCCGCCTCGAGCGCGCGCAAATCCTCGTCGCTCGCCGGACCGCGGAACGGCTCCGACGCATCGGCCGGCAGCGTGCGCCTCCATGCGTCTAGACGCGACCAGGCTGCCGCGATCGTGTCGTGCGGAGATGGTGCGGCGGCGCCTGGCGCATCCGCTCGCGTTGCATCAGAGGCGGCCGTGTGCGATGCGTCCACCGCTGAAGATCGAACCGCTTGCGTGTCCTCCACCGCGGCGCGCGCAGCCCGCACCGGCCGGCGCGACTGGTCGAGCCGCATGAACAGTACCGGCGAGCCCGCTGCCAGCGGCGTCGCCCCCGACTCGATCGCGACGAGCGCATCGGCTCCGGCGAGCGCGCCGAACGCATCGGCCCGCTCGCCCGCGAGCGGCGTCACGACCGGCTCGCCCGTCGCACCCGCCGCAAGCGTCGCCCAGCAGAGGTCATTCAGCATCGGATCACGCGATGTCGGCGCGCCGAGTACGCCCGTCTCCCAGTACGGCCCCGGCACGTCGACAAATTCCAGCAGATCGATCAGCCGACGCAGGATCGTGTGCGCGAGGATCGCGACGTCGCCGGGATAGCCCGGCAGATTGACGAGCGTCGCCTGGTCGAAATAGGTGACGACGCGCGACCCGCGCGGCCGGCCCGCTGCATCGGTCAACTCGAACGTCCGGCGCTGCGCCGGCGAACGGTCCTCGCTGCGGCCGAAATTGAAGCGCGCGCCATGCACCTGCGGCAGCGTCACGCGCGCCTCGCTGACCGGAAACACCGGCAACCGGTTCAGCGCGGCATCCTGATGCGGCGCCTCCGCCAGCACCCCGGTGCCGACCAGCAGGTCGTAGCGCTGCGCGAGCTCGGCAAGCTGGCGGCGAAACGCCAGCTCGGCATCGCGGGACTCCAGCGGCGGCACGGTCATGTCGGGCGGCGCGACGTATTCGAGCGACGCGTCGTAGCCCCACTGCTTCAGGAGCGCGCACAGATAGGGGCCGTTCGCGTCGGGACGCTGCCACGGCTGCCGCTCGCCGGCTGGCGGCACGAGGTCGTAGCTCGCGACGACCACGCACACGCGCGGCCGCCGGCTGACCTCGACGGTACGCACGCCTGCGGCGATCAGCAGCGCCTGTTGCTCCGCGCCAATGCGCTGCCCCTTGTCGAGCAGCAGCGCATCACATGCGTAATCCGCGCCACGCGCGATCACACCCTCCCCTTCGACCGGCGGCGCGTCAAGGTCGAGGCGCGCATGCTGCTGCCCGTCAGGCGCGCGATTGCGCGAGCGCGGCACCACGGTGTCCGCATGCGCCGGCAACGGCGCGAGCGCGGGCAGCCATTCGGCATCGCCCGCCGACAGCGCGCGCGCCGCCGGATCGCCGCCGCGATGAATCAGGACCGGATATTGCAGGCGCACATTCAGTGTCGCCGGCCGCGCGGGCGATGCGTGTGCAGCGTCACCCGCGCGCAGCGCATAGCCTTCGATCGCCGCGAGCGCAAGCCGCGGCAGCGCGTCGGGCGCGGTCACGGCCTGCGCGAGCACGCGTCCGCATGCGTGCTCGACCGGCACGGTCTCGACGCGCATGCCGCCCGGCACGGCGTCGGCGCAACGGCGATAGGCGTCGGCCAGCCATGCCGGCATCGGTAAAAGGTCGTTCGTCATCGTCATGTCAATACAGTACGGGCGCGCGCATCGTCGGCAAGCAGCCCGATGATGCGCGCGGTCGGTCAGATGCAGCGTCGCGAATCAGTGCCGCTTCGACGCGGGCGAAGCACCGCCCGGTTCGACGTCGACGTAGAACTCGTCGCCGTCAAGCACGCGCTGCGCGCGGAAAAAATCGCCGAGAAACGCGCCGGCGCGACGGTTGTCGCTAGGATCGATGCGCCTGACCGAGAACCTTCCGCTCGCCGCGCCCTGATGGGTTGCCGCGAACGGATACTCATCGCAATCGCAACCGCTCGGCGTTTCGTTGGAATCGCCGGTGAACGTGCATTGTCCGGTGACCTGGCCGTACTTCGCAATGCACTGTTCCTTGGACGTAGTGCGATTGCTGGCGCGCAGCGTTGCGTCGCGGGTGCGCGTGAGCGCCCGCGAGTCCGATCCCGGCAGGATCGTACCGTCGTCACGCGGCACGAAGTTGCCCGGCAGCCCTTGCGCCTGCGCCTCCTTGATGTGCTTCGCAGATTCGTCGACATCCGGGTTGTCGGTCTTGACCGAGCGCATCACCGCCGGCGCCTTCGAGTAGATGCATCCCTGCGTGCCGGATTTCGCAAGGTCGACGTCACAGCGCAAATCGGGCACGTAGCTCATGCCCGAATGCGAGGTCAAGCTCGAACCATTCTCGAACGAGTCGCCGGTCTTCACGATCCGGTACTCCACATACGGGCGCACATACAGCGGATTGCCCTCTTTCATGTTCGGCGTGATGGTGACGATCGTTTCGTTGGAGAGGCCACCCGGCATGAGGCCTACGCCGGCGCTCGGCGACACGGTGCACTGCGACCCGCACTCGATAACCGGTTTGATCTGCAGCCCGCCGCCATTGCCGGACAGGGTCGTCGTGCGGAACCGGAACCGGATCTGCCACGACAGCTGGTTGAGCGGATTATCCGAATAGGTGTAGGCCTCGATGCGGACCCTGCCGGTCTCGCTGTTGTCGTCTCCAATCAGCACCCGGTCGAAGGCCTCTGACTTCTGGCAATGCGAACCGCGACTGAGCAGGGAGTTTTCGCTCGTGTCCTGGAATACGGACGTGCAAATGGGCGACACGTCGGGCGCGCCCCCCGCTTGCGCCGGAGACATGAATAATGGCCAGCATGCACTGACGATTATCAAGCTCTTTCCTATTACCTCTTTCATCCACCTTCTCCTTAACTTATTTATCTATTTCCGTTTAAAGGAGAATCGAAATTAGCACCGCACTCAATGAAAGCAAACCGTTAACAATGACAGGAATGTAATAATTTCCAAGCAATCCATATCAATGCCCTATATCGCGGGCTAGGATGGCGTCGTTTCACCATTTCGCTTCAAGCCGGCTTTCCGCCTTGCCCGATGCGAAGCCGATCGAATTCTGCAACGGCACAGTGTCCGACGAGGTAGACGGCTTCACGCAATGGGCGGTGACGCAGACTGCGCAAAGTCTGGCCTATGCAACAACCTCCTTCAACTACAAGAATCCGCAACACAATTATTCCGTGCGGAGTGATCTCGGTGATAGCGCAATCACCTACACGCATGACGCAACCACCCCGCCGCCGCAGGCATACGGTCCAGGCACTTGCATGTGGCGACGGCAGTCATCGCACCACCGTCGGAGTGTCCACAGATGACGACGTCAGTTGCGTTCAGGCCTGCGACTGCGTATTCGATGCTGGCTGACACGCCACCAGGCTGCACGCCGTCAGCCGGAACTATGTTGCCGGCGTTGCGAATGACGAACAACTCGCCTGGCTCTTGCTGTGTCAGCAGCTCCGGCACTACACGGCTGTCTGAGCAAGCGATGAACAGCGTTCGCGGATTCTGAGTGGTTGCAAGCTGCTTAAACAACTCCGTGCGCTTGGGAATCTCTTCGCGCTGGAATTTCAGGAAGCCTTCGATCAGGTCTCGCATGATGTCGCCCGTTTGGTTGTGCGGGAACTCGATGTTCAAAATGGATGATCTGAGCTCTATCGGTTTTGGTCGCGTGGATGCCAATCACCGTGAGCAGCCCAAACTAGTTGCTCACGCCGATGCCGAACAGCGCACCCGCACGCCAAGGCGCGACAGCGCCTCACCCAACTCGCCCGGACCGAATACGGCCGCGCTTTGCCGCCGGTCTTCCCATGCGAAGACATCGTCGTTGACGATCAGGCGGTCACCGAACTGCCGCGATATGCGTCAAACAACTGTGAGCACAGGGCCGCCAGGGCAGCGAGATTCACAGCCTGGTCCGCGTGCTCGACTTCGCCGGCATTAAGCACGTCATCGAGGACAGGAGCCAGGCGACGCAGTTTTCGGAAGGTAGCGGCGTCAAGTTTCATGTGATGATGCGCGACGGGGCACGCTGGACTTCTGCCAAACTCTTCGCGCTGGAACTTCAGGAAGCCTTCGATCAGGTCTTGCATGGTGTCGCCCGTTTGGTTGTGTGGGAACTCGATGTGCAAAATGGATGATCTGGGCTCTATCGGTTCTGGTCGCGCAGATGCCAATCACCGTGAGCAGCCCCATGGCCGGTATCGAATGCGCTAACCGGCTCGCAACATGCTGCCATCGAGGTGGCCACGAAAATATGCCTGCGCTTTATGCTCAGATCGTGCACCCCCGACATCCATGACCGGGGGCGCCCAGGCTGGGAATGCTTCAGACCGACTTACCTTCCAGCATCTTTACCGTATCGTCTGTGGTCCAGACCCCATCGGCGATGAAGCGATAATTGACTAGCGCAGCGCCATAGCCATCGCCTTCCGGCAGCTTCGGTCCCGCTACGGCGTCACGCACGACTGCCACCTCGAAGCCATTCTCGAGCAGATCACGCAGATGCGACTCCACGCACAGGTTGGCCAGCATGCCCGCCAGAATGACCTGGTCCACGCGCTGCTTGCCCAGTTGGAGCTTCAGGTCGTTGACCTGGGGGCCATAGAGCTTGTGCGGCGAGCAGATGATTGTCTTGTCATCCTCGATGTACGGTTTGAACTCCGGAAGGAAGTCCGAGCCTGACCCGCGGAAGCCTTCAAGCGAGAGCGCACTCGGACGGTCGAACAGGCCGAGGTTGTGCTGAAATATCTCCGCCCCACCCTGGAACTGCCACCGATGGTCCTGCGGATAGTAGTAATGGGGGGAAATCGCTATCGTAATTCCGGCCTTCTTGGACGCCTGAAACAGTCGCACCAGGTTCGGCACCATATTCTGTTCGGTCACGCTTTCGCCCACCACCGGCCACGCCTTGCCCTTCGGGCTCATGAAGTCAATCTGCGGATCGATCACGACGAACGCAGTACGGGTGAGGTCAAGCTTCATGTCCGTCTTGGGCAGTGCCGGTTTGGCCGGATCCGCGTACTTGGCACCGCCACCGGCGGGCGCTGAGTTGGCCAGCGAGGGCAGTTGCGTGGAGGCCACTGCCGCGGCGGCAGCCATGCCCTTGAAGAAGGTACGGCGGCCATGAAATTTTGAGGATTCACACATAGTAATTCTCCGGT
Source organism: Burkholderia stagnalis (assembly GCF_039848545.1). NCBI lineage: Bacteria > Pseudomonadati > Pseudomonadota > Betaproteobacteria > Burkholderiales > Burkholderiaceae > Burkholderia > Burkholderia stagnalis. The sequence goes on along the minus strand of NZ_CP156686.1, from coordinate 879,800 downwards.
TGGCTGCGCGGGAATGCTGGCAGGTGCGGCAGACGCACTGTCACGGGTCCAGAGCGCACGTTCGCTAAAGCAACTTCCAGAATCGGGAATAGACGGAGTGATCGTCACAGCCGCCAGGTTTCATCACCGCCTGGAAAGCTCACTCCGGCTACCCGAACTCCTTGTCGGACGAGCCGGGCGATGCAGGACGCAACATCTACGGGGTTCCAGTTGTTGATCGTCCCCACGAGACAAGTGAGGATCGGCAGCTCCTGCTAGCTGTATCGGGTGTGCACGCGTTCTCGCGAACAGGATCTTCGATCGTGATCTTCTGAAACAGCGGGCCGAACTCCATGCGCTTCGTGGACAGTTCTCTGGACTGCTGAACGTAGGTAGGAAATCGAGTCATGATGTTTCCTGGATGAGCTGACTGACGGCGTGTTTCTCGACCATGGCGGTGCGTTCCAGATCGAGTGTCATCGTGGGAACGGGCATGGCGCGCTCGGTGGGATCGGTGTACTACGCCGGTTGTTCTGCTGTTGGTCGTTGCTGTGTTGGGTCATGTTGGTTCCTGGGACTGGGGTGGACAACGAACACGTCGCGAAGCTCTCGAGCCGATGCATCGATGCTGACGTGATGCGTTGAAATCTAGAAGCAAATGCCTGCCTGAACTAGGGGCCGGGCGCGGACAGTTCTATCAATCGCGACGCACCAATCGCGTTCAGCGAGAGTTCATCAAGAATGAGCCGGCGCATTTGAAGATCCTGTCGTGCGGATGGCTGAGCTCGGTGAACGACCCAGCGGCACGCGCCGGATGCGTTGCCGCAACATTGGTGAAGCACCTGCAACATCGAATTGCACGTGACGCATATCGCACGGCGAGGAGACCGTGGCTAGACTGATCGCGTCTCCACTCAGGTCTATACCCATGAAGATTGATCCCGCGCCAATACGGCCTGGCTTCGCTGGCGTCACGCGCCGTCAGTTTTTGGTCATCGGGGCAGGCACTGCAGCAGCAGTGGCTTTGCCATTCGCAGCGGCCGCTGCCCCTACTGCGCCGAATGGCGCCGAAACTCCGGAAGGAAATCCACCCATGAGCTATATCACTACCAAAGACGGGGTCCAGATCTTCTACAAGGATTTGGGTCCCTCCAATGGCACCCCGATCGTCTTCTCGCACGGATGGCCTCTGAGCTCCGACGATTGGGACGCGCAGATGATGTTCTTCCTCTCCAAGGGCTATCGTGTCGTCGCGCACGATCGGCGCGGGCATGGCCGCTCGGCGCAAGTCTGGAACGGCCACGACATGGATCACTACGCCGACGACCTCGCCGCGGTCGTGAACCATCTCGACCTCAAGGGCGCGATCCACGTCGGCCACTCCACCGGCGGCGGCGAGGTCGTGCGCTATCTGGCTCGCCACGGCGAGAAGCGAGCCGCGAAGGCCTGCCTCATAAACGCCGTGCCGCCGCTGATGGTCAAGACCGCGTCGAACCCCGGCGGCCTGCCGAAGGACGTGTTCGACGGCCTGCAACGGCAGACGGCCACGAACCGGGCGCAGTTCTACCGCGACATTCCCGCCGGGCCGTTCTACGGCTTCAACCGGCCGGGCGTGAAGCCGCAGGAAGGCATCATCCAGAACTGGTGGCGCCAGGGGATGATGGGCAGCGCCAAGGCGCACTACGACGGCGTCGTCGCGTTCTCGCAGACCGACTTCACCGACGACCTGAAGAAGATCGGACTGCCGGTGCTGGTGATGCACGGCGACGACGACCAGATCGTCCCCTACGCCGACTCCGCGCCACTGTCGGCCAAGCTGCTGAAGAACGGCACGCTGAAGACCTACAAGGGCTTTCCGCACGGCATGCCGACAACGCACGCGGACGTCATTAACGCGGACCTGCTGGCTTTTATCAACGCCTGATCGAGTCCGAATCAGCCGGCACCGTCGATGGCCGGTCCACCGTTGGGGTGATGGCCATCGACGCGACGCCCACTCTGGACGTCCAGTCCCCCATCCTGAAGACGCTCCGCTGAACCCTTCTTCCTGCCCACATCGCCATGACCAAACTCACTTTTACCAACGGCGCCCCCGTTGTCGACAACTACAACATCGAGACCGCCGGTGCGCGCGGCCCCGCGCTGTTGCAGGACATCTGGCTGCTTGAGAAGCTCGCCCACTTCGACCGCGAGGTGATCCCCGAGCGGCGCATGCACGCCAAGGGCTCCGGCGCATTTGGCCACTTCACGGTGACGCACGACATCACAGCGTTCTCGAAGGCCAGGCTCTTTTCCGGCATCGGCAAGAAGACGGACGTCTTCGTGCGCTTCTCCACGGTGGCCGGCGAGCGCGGCGCGGCGGATGCCGAGCGAGACATCCGCGGCTTCGCGGTGAAGTTCTATACCGAGGAAGGCAATTGGGACCTGGTGGGTAACAACACGCCCGTGTTCTTCCTGCGCGACCCGCTGCGATTTCCCGACCTGAACCACGCCGTCAAGCGCGACCCGCGCAGCAACCTGCGCAGCGCCCAGAACAACTGGGACTTCTGGACGCTGCTACCCGAGGCGCTGCATCAGGTGACCATCGTGATGAGCGATCGCGGCCTGCCCGATGGCTATCGCCACATGCACGGTTTCGGCAGTCACACGTTCAGCTTCATCAACGAGAACAACGAGCGGCACTGGGTGAAGTTTCACCTGCGCAGCCTGCAAGGCATTCGCAACCTCACCGACGCACAGGCCGCCGCGATCGTCGCCAACGACCGCGAGAGCGCGCAGCGCGACCTGCTCGAGGCGATCGATGGCGGCAACTTCCCGCGCTGGACGTTGTGCATCCAGGTGATGACCGAGCAGCAGGCGCAGGTCTGCCCGTTTAATCCCTTCGACCTCACCAAGGTCTGGCCGCACGGCGACTACCCACTCATCGAGGTGGGTGTGCTGGAGCTCAACCGCAACCCCGACAACTACTTCGCCGATGTGGAGCAGGCGGCGTTCTCGCCCGCCAACATCGTGCCGGGCATTGGCTTCTCGCCGGACAAGATGCTGCAGGGGCGGCTCTTCAGCTACGGCGACGCGGTCCGCTACCGTCTGGGCGTGAACGCGCACCAGATCCCGGTGAACGCCCCGCGCTGCCCGATGCACAGCTATCACCGCGACGGCGCGATGCGCGTGGACGGCAACCAGGGCGGGCTGCCCGGCATCGTGCCAAACAGCCGCGGCGAGTGGGCCGACAGCCCGCGGCTGGCGGAGCCGCCGCTGGAGGTCTCGGGGGCAGCCGCGCACTGGGACCATCGCGCGGACGAGGACTACTACTCGCAGCCGGGGGCGCTGTTCCGACTGATGTCGTCCGAGCAGAAGCTGCAGCTCTTCGACAACACGGCGCGCTCGCTCGGCGGCGCGAGCGAGGACGTGCAGCAGCGGCATATCCGCAATTGCACGATGGCCGATCCCGCCTATGGCGCAGGAGTTGCCGAGGCGCTGAAGAACCGCTAGTCAGGCACCGGGCGCGTTGGTGCTGCAAGTTGCCCAACGCGCCCGTGAAAGGCGGGGCAGAGTGCGTACGCTTATGCGCATCAATGAAGAGGATCACTTCAAGCGATGGTCACAATGCTCAAACTGTCCTTCCCTGGCGCGGTGCACGCCGCATTCGCCCTCGCGCCCGTTATCTGCGGCTACGCAATGCTCCTGCGCTTCGGACAACATACCAACGTCTTACCGCAATCTCCCAACTGACAGATTGTCACGTGCCGAACGTTCCCTTGATCCTCGCCACTTTCGTAGTGGTCGAACTCCAATACGTCTACAGCGCTCGCCCTCTGAAACAGGCCCGGGCCACTATCAACTTCAAGCTGGATATCCAGAAGGTACCGGATCCGGAAGGCGGCCACCGTGCGGTGACTACCCTTGACGGCAAGCATTTGCCGACCAAGCCGCTTTGACTGTATGCCATCCTAAGCGGATAGGGCCGCTGCCCCGGTCCCCGGAAGGATCGCCGATGTGACCTGCAGGCTGTATCGGCGGGCGAATTCGGTGGGGGTGGCGCAGTCCAGCGCAGAGTGGGGTCGACTCTCGTTCTGGTGGGTCCGCCAGGCAGAGATCTTGGCCCTGGCGCCGTCCACTCGTGGCGCAGCCGGTCGTTGAAATCGCGTCGTCAGTCGTCCTGCCAAGTCTATTGACCCGGCAGGGGCACCAATGGCGCCGAGGCGGCCTGTCGATCATCACGCGTTGGTGAAAAAGCACCCGCGCATTGAAGGTCCAGCGCCCGGATTGCTGTCGTCATGTGATCGACGAACACGCGGATACGCGACGGCAGATGCTGACGACTCAAGTAGCAGATGTAGTGGCCGCGGTCATCGGGTGCATACTGTGGCATGGAGTAAACCAGTTTCCCCTCGCGCAGCAGATCGCAGATCAGGTACCCCCCCAACTGAGCGATGCCTTTGCCCTGGAGGACGGCCTCCAGCACTAGCCCGACATCGTTGAACATGAGGCGCGATGGCGGAGTCAGCTTGCGCGTCCCCCCCTCCACCTTGAACTCCCATTCGTAGACGCGGCCCGACGGCAGACGGACGTTGATGCAGTCGTGCTGCATCACCGCGTCCGGTGACTCGGGCATACCGCGCCTGACGGCATACTCGGGCGAGGCGCATACCAAAGTCTGCATCGGGACGATCCGTTTTGCGACGATCCGGCTGTCGGCCAGGCGCCCGTTGAGAAACGAGACGTCGATGCGGTCCGACGTGAAGTCGCTCGCGACGCAGCTTAGGTGCAGTTCGATCTCGATGTCGGGGTACTTCTCCTGGAAGCCCCACAGCAGCGGTGCAACCACTTTGCGGCCGAAGCCCACGGAAGCGGAGACCCGCAGGCGTCCTCGCGGCGGACCGTCGCGCAGATCGCGCATGTCTTCCATCGCCTCTTTGATGAGAGCGACGCTGGGCTGGCAGCGGGCATGGAAGATCTCGCCTTCGCGCGTGAGCGAAATGCTGCGCGTCGTCCGACTCAACAGACGCAAGCCGACCTGCGCCTCCAGTTTCTGGATGACGCGGCTGACCGCGGAACGAGTGATCCCGAGCCGGTCAGCAGCCTTACAAAAGCCGCCTTCGGCCACAACGGTGATGAAGGCGACGACTCCGGGATAGCTCGTCGCGAAACTCGATGCAAGCGCGTCCGAGTTGCCCGCAGCGGCAGTCGCCAAAAGAGGCGATTGCATGGCGCAGCAGGACTGAGCCTTGTAGCGATCGAGCCAGTCCTCGAACCGGATCGCGCCGATGCGGGGGTTCTCCCCGGGCGTGAGCGTCCGATCTGAGAGGAGGCCACCGAAGTAGCGCGCGTGGATGTCCGGCACGACCTTGCGCGTATCCTGCATCGCCCGCAGGAAGCGCCTGACCAGTTCGTCCAGTGGCATCGCCTCCGGACCGGCGACTTCGACCGTGCCGTTGACCGGCGGCGCGACTGCGGCCTCGGCAAGCGCCGCTGCCACGTCCGCTGACGCGATCGGCTGGATCAGCGCCGGCGACAAGCGAATCTCCTTGCCTAAGGTGGCCAACTGGGCAGCCGACTGGGCAATGTCGCCGACAGACTCGTAGAACTGCGTCGCACGCACGATGGTGTATGGAATGCCGGATGCCTTGATGAGGCCCTCCTGCGCGACCTTCGCCCGGAAATAGCCGCAGTCGGTAAGCCGTTCGCTACCAACGATCGACAGGGCCACATGGTGGCGTACGCCGGCGGCAGCGCCCGCAGCCAGCAGGTTGCGGCCCGATGTCTCGAGCAACTCGATGGCCGCCTTGTCTTCCCATACTGGCGCGTTCGCCGCATCGACGACGATCTCGGCACCGTCGAGCGCTTTGGCCAAACCCTCGCGGGTGCGGGTGTTGTCGCCGGTGTCAGGGGCGGCTGCGAGCACGTCATGGCCGCGCTTGCGAAGGTTCTCCACAAGCATCGTTCCGATGAGGCCGGTGCACCCGATGACGACAATTTTCATGTTTTCTCTCCGTTTCTCGACCGCAAACCGTTGTCGTCGATATATATGGAGATTGCCCGCGCGCTCCGGGGAAGTCCTTGCCTTCGCCTTGAATTTCTCTGCAGGAGAGCTTGATTATTCGTCCAATCGTTGCTCGATCGGGATGAGATGCTCTCACCTCCGGTTGCAGTATCATCCATGGACGGAATTCGCCGGTTACCCCCTGGGAGCCGAATCGGCCACGGGATGTCAAGTGAAGTTCGAGTTTGGAGACTACGTGATCGACCCGGAACGCCGGGAGCTTTCGCATCGCGCGAAAGTCGTACCTGTCGGGCCGCAAGTCTTCGATCTGCTCCTGCATCTTGTCAGGAACCGTGACCGTGTCGTCAGCAAGGACGACCTGCTGCAGGCGGTATGGCACGGCCGAATCGTGTCGGAATCGACGATCACCAGTCACATCAATGCGGTCCGCAAGGCCATCGGCGACACCGGCGGGGAACAGCGCTTGGTCAGGACTGTCGCCCGCAAGGGTTTCCGCTTCGTCGGCGAGATCGGCGAACACATCTCCAGAGAATTGAGGGAGCCTCCGTCCGCGCTCCTCCTTCCGGGTAAACCCTCCATTACCGTATTGCCCTTCCAGAACCTGAGCGGCGATCCCGAGCAGGAGTATTTCGCCGACGGCGTGGTGGAGGACATCATCGCTGCGCTATCGCGCATACGCTGGCTGTTCGTCATCGCGAGCGACTCGAGCTTCACCTACAAGGGCCGCGCAGTCGAGGTGAAGGACGTCGGCCGCGAGCTTGGCGTGCGCTACGTGCTGGAAGGTAGCGTGCGCAAGACTGGCAACAAGGTGCGCATCACGGGGCAGCTCATCGATGCCAGGATCGGGGCACATCTCTGGGCGGAGCGCTTCGAAGGCACGCTGGACGACATCTTCGAACTGCAGGACCAGGTTGCGGAAAGCGTCGTCGGCGCCATCGCGCCGCAGCTCGAGCGGGCGGAAATCGAGCGTGCCAAGCGCAAGCCGACGGAGAACCTGTGCGCCTACGACTATTACCTTCGCGGCGCCGCGCACTTGCACAGCGGAACGCGCGAATCGATCGAGGCGGCGCTGCCCTTGTTCTACAAGGCCACCGAGCTCGATCCGGATTTCGCATCGGCCTATGGCATGGCGGCCTGGTGTTATTTCTGGCGCAAGATGAATGGCTGGATGACCGATCCGCCCCGGGAGATTGCCGAGGGCACTCGCCTGGCGCGACTGGCGGTGGAGCTTGGCCGGGACGATGCTGTGGCGCTCACGAGAGGAGCTCATGCACTCGGGCATCTCACCGGCGACCTCGACGGCGGTATCGCGCTGTTCGACAGAGCTTTGCTGCTCAATCCGAACCACGCCCCTGCATGGTCCCTGTGTGGGTGCCTGTACGCTTGTCGCGGTGAAACAGACGTTGCGATCAAGTATTTGACGCGTGCCATTCGCTTGAGTCCATTGGACCCGGAAATGTTCAGGATGCAGGCTGGGATGGCGCTGGCACATTTCTTTGCAGGACGCTTCGACTCCGCTTCGGATTGGGCCGAAAGAGCCAAATGGAATCTACCGAGTTTCCTTGCCCCGGTCGGCATTCTGGCGGCAAGTCATGCGCGCGCTGGACGCATGGACAAAGCGAAGGAGGCGATGCAGCGCCTGCGCACGCTCGATCCGTCACTCCGCGTTTCCAATCTCAAGGACTGGCTTCCGATCGGTCGCCCAGAAGACCTGACCCAGTTTGCGGAGGGGCTGCGGCTGGCCGGATTGCCCGAGTGACTACGGCACGATTGCTCCTCGTCGATGGCGCATACCGTGCCGAGCAGAGCGTGCTCTCGAACGGCCGCACCGATTGTATGGATGAGACCGCGAAGGCCTACCCTGTCGAGCGGTGTGTGGCCTGGTGCGACCGGTGTAGGCGTTCACAATTAGCGCTAGCAGTGTTCACAGACGCGCCGATATGTCCAGTAACCCTGCCAGCGTAGCGCTCTAATCCGTGAGAAGCGGAGTGCTCGATGGCGCGCTATTGCTCGTAAACCGGCATCGATATTTGCGGCTTTTCAGAAATTGGGTGTCCAGATGCAGTTTCCCAACGATCACTGAGTGGTTGTGCAGCCCGCTCTGCCTGCTTTCGCGAAGCCGTGCCCTTCCCCAGCGGCCTGAATACAAACGCGACCTTCACTGCTCGAATTTCGATCAATTCGAGGGAAGCTATGTTCACCTCACCCGGGGTATTGGACGGAGACGCTAGCGGAACTAAAGGACACGAAAGCCGCGCCAGCAAAGTTAGTGACCAGAGCAAGCGTCATTTGTTGCGCAACAGTAACGCACTGACAAATGCGGCATTTCCCCCCAACCCCTTGAAACTAGGTGGTTTCCGTTCGATTGCCGTTAGCATGGTTATTGAGCACCGCTAGCGCCAATTGTGAACACCAACAGAAGGCTCTAGCACCGGCTTCCAGCGGCCGCGTTCGCGTACATCGTTACCAGCCGGTCGGCGGGCCGTTTGAATAGCCCGGCCGACATGGCCGCAACCAGTGCATGCTCGCGCGGCACCGGCTCTGCCGACCGCGCATTTGGTGACTGAGGAGGCGCTGCATGCGGCCGCTCCTACCCGCGTCCAGGCCCGCGCGTGCTAAGTGCGGGTACGACGCCGGTGCGCACCGAGTCGACAGCCGACACACCAACGGCAGGATTCAGACGAGGCTCGAAATCAGGTGGCAGCCACACGTGGCGCGATGGCCGTGCCGTGCGATCGGAATGCCCTCATCCGTCATCGACGCGTCGCCTTCCTCGATAAGGTTGGGCGATATATCGGGATGCTGCGGGCACGACACATGATCGCCCTTACGGGCGACGTAGCGGCCGTCGAAGCGCATTGTCGTGGAACCCGTTTCGACCTTGCCTCCGTGGTCGGTGTTGTCACCGACTCGAATTAAATTCATCATATCAATCTGCTATTTCGCGAGAAGCGTTTTCAAATAATCAACTCGCTGCTTCGTGATCGTGACGAGACAATCTTTCGTGATTAGACCGGGGCCGGCACCTTGAGATTGCGATGCCTCCGCCGCAATATAACCATTACACTGCTTCTCCCTATAGTTGAGCCATGCCTTCTGCGACTGCTCGAACTCATCCTTGTATTGCGTGGATGCGTATATTTTCTGGTAAATAGAATTAAGTTCTTTTTTTGACTTATCCAAGGCGCGCTCAGCGCAAGACAAATCACTATACACATTCCCACCACCAATGCACGCGTCGGCAAACGAACTCAAAGGAAGCAACATCAAAGATAGGAAAATGATTTTCTTCATAATACTCTCTATAGATCAGTGATTGTATGAATCAGGGAGCTCGATGGAATAGGGCTCCGGCCTAGAAGGCATTAGTCCCTGTGTTGTTCCATGCACGTGAACCGCGCGCCCCTTTCCATACCGATACCCAGTAATGCTTGCCTGATGGATGACATCCTCAACCCACGCTCTAGTTGCGTCCGAAGCTTCATCTAGCGCATATGGATTTGCATAACTCAGGTTGTTCCCAACCAGCGAAGCTCCTCCGTTAGCCCGATCTTGTAGATGAGCAATAACCAGGGATCTTACTCGCGGAGAAACGCGGCTCTCGGGCACATTTTGCACGCTTCCATAAGCACTTGGCCTCGGAGCATTAATATCAGAAAACTGCCACCTTTCGTTAATCACGCTCCTAATGGTGCTCCAGTTTTTAAGGCCAGTCATCCGGCGATTTAAAATCGTATCAACGACCGCGCCAGCCTGCTTTCCCAGATCGTCATCATCCAAGCTCAACGCAACCTCTGTCGCTGTAACCTTGATCAGATCATCGACGTCCTGCTCAGACAACCGAAGCGCTTTGCCGCCAACTTCTGAATTAATGAAATTACCGATAATCCCGATCGGATGGAAATGCCATGGGCTCGGCTCACTCGGGAAGCCATCCACCTTTTTTTCGGCGACCTGCTCCCACCACTGCAATTTTCCGATCCGTTCGATCTCGGCCTTCCACAGCCACAGCAGCTTCTTCATGAGGGGCGACAACGCTTCCCACTTACCTATGCCGCCACCCCATTCGCTTTCGCAGCGTACGACGAGATGCGAGAGGGCTTCGGCCGTCCACTGTGTTTCCTGCGCATGCTTCAGCTCTCGCGCAGTCACCTTCCCATCGTGGTTCGCGTCAATCGCCTTCTCGAGCTTCGAGATGAGGGGGCTCGCGTTGACCGTTGCCGCGCTCGTCTCGAATTCGGTTTTGTCTTCGTCGGCCAGAAACTGCTCGGCGACGTGGATGTAGCGTTTGAGCATGTCCACTGGCTTGATGCTGTTGTTGTCCACCAGTTCGAAGCCAGGCCAATCCCATGCGCCGCACATCCGAACCAGCGGGGGATTTTGCTCGCAGACCCAGCCGGCCCGCGTGCTGCCGTCCTTCGTGCCGATTGTTACGTTGTACCAGTATCGCCCCTTGTCGTCTTTTGCAATGTTCGCGTCGCCGTTTTTTTCGAGGTCGACTCGTCGGAACACATCGCGGAAGTCTGCGCCCGGCCCCTTTGCATTCGAGAGGCGTAGCGGGAAATCCTTCCAGCCCGGCACGATTGCGGTCGTCGTCGTATTGGCGAAGCTACCCTCGACCCATACGGGCGGGCCAGCGTCATTGAAGACCGGCTTCGCATGACGGCCGCCATGTACGGGTGCTGCCGTTTTCGGTTGAACCTTGACCCATCTACCCTTTGCGCCGGCCGTGACGGCTACAAGCTTGGTGCCGGGTTGCAGTTTCTGATCCGGCTCGGGCAAGTCGGTGACCAGTAGCGCGCCCGGCGAGATTTCCAGAAACGATTTTTCGGGCGGGCGTTCTTTCGCCCTGGCCTGGCTCTTCTTGATGAACGCCTCGAGCTCGGGGCCGGCGAACACCTCGAGATGCAGCAACGGCCGGGTCGGCTTCGCCGGCAGCAGCTTGGCGTCGGGGTAGCGTAGATAGTGGCCGAGCTGGGCGATGACGTCGCCGGCCTTGACGGTGTAGGGCTCCTTCAGCACAACGACCGTGTCCAGCGGCTTGGGATCGACGATCGGGTCTAATTCTTTCTCGTACACATACCCGTACGGCGCATGTTGCGATACCGGCTGGCCGACGACCGCGCTGGCCGGCGTGCCAGACTTGACGACCTTGATCTTTACCCAGCCCGGTTTCGCTTTTGTCTGGTCGTCGGTAGCGACCGTCAATTCCGCGCCGCGCGGCAGGATGCCGATGATCTTCCCGTTCGGCAGATCGCGGATGCGGAGGCCCGTCACAGGAGGTGGGAGCGGCGTCGTGTCTTTCGCATCTGCTACCGGCTCGGGCACTTTCTTGAAGTCGCTTCCGATGAACTCCCCAAGCACATCGCGAGTACTTGGCACGGGCACCTTCGGCCGCGGCACCTCCTGCGTGTCTTTAGCCTTGTCGCCGACCCGATAGTAACGGTCGCCTTCCCAATACGGCATCGGGTTCATGTTCAGTTTCGACGGATCGACCTGGGCGACCTTCGCTTGTTCCGCCGCCGATTGGTAACTGTTGTGATCCATCGTGTGCATGTACAGGCTGAAGAACGTCAACACTTCGCCTTGTGCCGGCTTGTTCGTGCTCACTGCAGGTGTCGCCGCTGCCGGTGGCGTTGTTGCTGTCGATGTCGGCGCCGCTGTCGATGTGGATGACGTCGCCGGCTGCGCCGTCGAGTTCTTGGTGGTGTCCGTCTTTGGTGGCTCAGGCGGCGGCGCTGGCGGCAATTGAAGCCGATGGCGGACCAACACGAAGCCCGTCGAATACAACGCGTGCCGACCGTCTTGGTACTCCTGTTCCGGATACTTACTGTCCAGTCGATACGCGACGACTTCACCGTCGGCGATCGCGCGGATGCCGCCGGCTTGCTTCAGTGGCGCGCCCGTATTCTGGTCGAAATGAATGCCGCCGTGCCACATGCCGTTCGCGCCAAGCGGATAGAACCCGTCTTCAGCGACCGCCAGCGACTTCATGTAGGTCATCGGATTGGTTGGGTCATCCTGTCCGGCCGGGGTGAACGGAAATGCCCACCGCAGCCGCTTGTAAGGCGGCGGCGAAGATGTGTCCGAGGTCGTCGCCGGCGTGCTCGGCGCGGCCGCGGCTTTTGCCGGAGCTGCGTGCTTTGGGGATTGGTGGCTTTTGCTCATGCTTCTCGGAATCTCTCGTTTCTCGTTTTTCTTGCCGCGTCGACGATGGTCACCGCTGCGTCAGCCGGAAAAGAGCGAACCGCGCCCGCCGTCCGTCGACACCGGCGTCGCCTGCAGCGGATCGCGAATCGTCCCGCTTGCGCCGCCGGGCTTGTCCCAATTCGCGCATTTTTCGAGAATCTGCCCGGTCGTCGCGTTCTCGATCAACCCGCCCTTGATGCTGATATACGAGCCGCCGGCGCCGATCCACACTTCCTTCGCGGCCGTCAAAATCAACCGCCCGTCCGCGCTTTCGATCTTCACATCCTGCAGCGCCACCAGCGAGGCCGTGCCGCTTTGCGCCTGAATGTCCACCGGCCCCTTCGCCGCAAAAATCTTGATGCCGAGGTTCTGCGCGAACAAGCTGATCTTGTCGAGCACGCTCGCCAGTAGCGACTTGCCGGCCGCCAGGTTGACGTTCTTGCCCGCCACCATGTTCGTATGCTGGTTCGCGGTGACGTGCACCGATTGCTGCGTCGACGCGGCGATGCCCTCGGGGCTCGACAACAGCATCACCGGCTTCGAAAAGCCATTCGCATTGCCGGTGCCGCCGCCAGCCGTGCGGCCGCCGCTGGTCGAACCTGCAACCGCGCGCTGCGTCGCGTCGGTGAACGACTTCAGCGCGGTCTGGCCGTCTTGCAGGCTTTCGGCGCGGTTCGTTTCGCTGGCTTTCGATGCGGTTTCGAATACCGCTTCCGCGCCCGCGAGCGGCTCGGTCGCGGCCGTCACGTTCAGCGGCTGCGCGGTGGCCGGCTGGGTCGACACATACAGCCCCTGCTCGGCGCGCACGGCGCCGTGTGCGCCGGACTTCAGGTCGAACCCGCTGCCGAGGAACGCGCCGCGCGTGTTGTCGGACTGCTCGATCAGGTAGCCCAGATGCAAGTGAGAGCCGTAGCTCGATGAGTACAGGTGGACCCGGTTCTGGCCGCTCGAGTCGTCCATCACGAGCTGGTTGAAACCGTCGCCGCCGTATTCGCGAGACCGGAAGCCGGACAGCAGTCCGTGCGTATGCCACACCGGCATCGTCGCGCCCCCATGCAGCCTGGAGATGATCACCGGCCGGTCGCAATCACCGTTCACGAATCCCAGGAGCACCTGGTCATCCTTGCGCAACGGGAAGTAGCCGCCCCGCTTTGCACCGGCGTCCGGCATCGCCGCGCGGATCCACGTGGTCGACTTCGTGTTGTGATCGTTCCGGCTGTTCGATGTGCGGACCCGCACGCGGTTGCCGTCGTCCGTGAGAATTTCGTCGTCGCTGTCCGTCACGACGATCGCGGTCTGCAGGTGCATCTCCGGCTTCTCGTGCTCGAACGGACTGCGGAACGGCGTCTTGCGGCGCTGCGCCTCGATCTCGACGTGGAAAAATCCGACGCCGCCATCGCGATGCCTTACGGTCGCACCGCTCCCGACCGCCTGAGCCTGTTCGATTTCGCTGCGCAGGCTGCGCGGAAACCGCGTGAGCGCGTCCACGCCTGGCAGGTTGTTTTGAATCAGCCAGTCGCTCGCGATGATCGACAGCTCGCGCTCTTCCTCCGGCAGCGCGTCGAGGACGGGATGCCCCGACACCTTGAACCAGTAGCCGGGCAGCGCGTAGCGCGGGCTACCGATTGCGAAGTAACGTTTCGAGCGCGATGCCCATTCCTCGGTTCGAATGCGAGCCTGTTGCTGGCCGACGTCGGATGCCGCCCAGGTCTGCGAGCCGGTATAGAGATAGTCCTCACCTTGACCCGGCAAATCCTCCAGATCCGCCGCTGGCGTGCTGACTTGTTGGTCAAGATTGGGGCGCTTGTAGTCGACCGTGCCGATCGTCAGCGTGGCGCTTTGCGCGTCTTGCTGCTCGCTCAACTGGGTGAGCCCGTCGAAATCCTCGTCGGTGCCCGCGTGGCTGAACTTCATCTCGGCGTTCGGCAGCGACGGCCCAAAATACAGATCGTCCATGACGACGACCTTGTGCGACTTGCCGTCTTTCTCGAAATCAAAGCGCGGGAACACGCCGACTTCCTCCATGCTCCGGTGCACGAAGTTCCAGTCGGTTTCCCACTGCACGCGATGCGAATACGAGGGGATCGTCCCGCGCAGCTCCAGCCCGTAGTGGCCGGATGCCTGTGGATGCTTGTCCAGCACGTCGGTCAGGATCTGCCAGCCGGGGGTTTCCTGCCAATCTCGCCGGTCGCTGCTGAGCTTGAGGAAGCTCAACCAGGACGCGAAGCGGAGCTGAAAATACGAGAGCGATCCATCACTTCCCAGACGCCGAACCTGCTGCACGTAGCCATGAATTGGCAGATAGCTGCCGTCCGTCTGGCGAATCCAGAGCGTGACGGGTTGCAGCATCAGGGCATTGAGCTTGATCTTGTCGCCGACGACCGATGACGCGTCGACGACCACCTCGAAATTCCGCCCGAGCCGCGCTTGAATCTTGACGTACAGCGGCACGAGCCAGTCGTCGCCGAGCGGTGTATCGAGTTTGACGATGCGTTCGAACTGCGCGTGCCCGCCGCGCAGCGCCTTCAGCAAGACTTCGCCGCTCATGCTGACATCCCATGGTAAGCAATCCCGGCTGTTATTGCTCTCTCAGAACCGCGACTGCGTGTATCGAATAATATGACGTCGCGATTACATATTCTTTCACCATCCTTTCGTATCGGGTACTAATTCCCGCTGCGCGTGAGGAGTGATTTGAATCGCTTCGTCGGAAAAGACAAACTCAGATGATATGGCAATTCGCGAATTTGTCGTAGGGTGAATCGTCAACGCGAATACCAGCGATTGTTAAATCGAATTCGAGAGATACCCAATTTCAATGACACCAATGCAAAGCGTGTCGACGGCATGCGATATTCGCGGACCACTTGTTGAAGTACGTAGATACTGCTAATGGTGTCCGTTCGTGCGCTAATCGTGTCCAACGATTCCGCTAATGCGGGGCGGCGAACGTCAAGCTGAGGCAGTGAGCAGCGGCGGGTCGCTGGCGACGTATTTCATCGACGTGCGCTCAATTCCAAACGATGGTTTTGAGGCGCGACATGGGCGTACACCACGGCTCAATGTCGACAGCCTCCACCACCCTGGAAAACAGGCATTAAAGTCGCGCCCCCCAGCTTGGGACGAGAGATATATTGTTGCGCACGCACCCAATTTGTTGATCATCGGTTACGTGCACACCATGCTCTCGTCACGAGCGACTTTCCTCATTACGCCGCTCGTGAGCCACATCTGACATTGCAAGCTCTTGAAGGCGCATTAGCAAAATCTTCGCACATACATCCCCCTTTGTTGCATGAGCGCAACGCGTGCGGACACGAAAAGAACATCGCTCTCAGCCTTTGCTGACGGCGCTACCACGAGTTTGCCCATTAGCAGAATCTATGGTCACTGTTAGCAGAAACTTCGAACGGCAACAGAAGTCGGGGAAATCGGTCGCCGACACGCAGCGCCCGGCAGCGGCCACGTTACCGGAATCTCGGCGGCGGCGGGACCCCGACCGGCGCACCGCGAATTCTCTCCGCGCTGCGGTGAGAATTCAGCCCCCGTCGCTCCCAGCACTATCACTCACTGACTTCGGCGCGCTCGCGCCCGATCACTTCGGTGCCAGCCATGCCGGAACTCGAGACGTGGCGGGCCGCCGCCCGCGCATGAACGGGGGGCACGCGACGATCGTTCACCTCCGAGGCGGCCTCGCGGAGAGCGGTGCAAGCGGGACGTCGGCGGCGCCGTCAGCGGATCCCGCCGGCCGGCGATTTAGTCGTTTGAGCGGCCCCATGCGGGTACTCGGCGAGAATGTCCAGAAATGAAGGGTAACATAGCCCTCACTATGTTCCCCTTCACATCTCGCGATCGAGTGCTGCGACCTCGACGAGGTGGTATGCCCTCCCGGAGATCCCTCGCCGTCCCAGGATTCGATGAGCCCCGGTCGCGTGTTGATACGTATCAACACCAGCGCAAAATAGACCCGTAACCACTTGAATTTATTTTGTTATTTATAAAACACGAACTTCACACATCCGGATCCGGAATCCGCGCCGACTGAATCACGACCAGCGTATCCCCCGCCTCGATCCGGCACGGCGGATCCTCGTAGAACGAGTGAATCTTCCCGCCCCTATCGAGCCCGACGACGATCGCGCCCGGCACGACGTTCGTCATGCAGCCGATCTCGTGCTTCATCGCCGGCCGCTCGACCAGCGTCGCGCGGCCGCGGGTCGACAGCATGTCGTTGACGAACGGCACGATGTAGCGGCTGTGCACCGCATCGGCGAGCAGCAGCGCGCCGATCTTCGTCGACGACACGATCACGTCCGCGCCCGCCTGGCGCAATTGCCGCTGATACAGGTTCTCCTGGATGCGCACGACGATCTTCGTGTCGGGCGCGATGCTGCGCACCGACAGCGTCAGCAGGATCGCGGTCGGATCGTCGGTCACCGAGATAATCACCGCCTTCGCGGCGCGCACCTGCGCCTGCTGCAGCAGGTCCTCGTGCGCGGGGTCGCCGAGCAGCCCGGTCACGCCGAGCGACGTCGCGGCCTCGAGCGCCTGCTGCTGCGCGTCGATCACGATCACCGTCGCCGGATCGACGCCGCTTTCGAGCAGCTCGCGCACGGCGATCGAGCCTGACAGGCCGTAGCCGCACACGACGATGTGATCGGTCAGTTGTTTTTGCAGGCGTTTCATGCGGAATTCCTCGACAACGCGCTGGATCACGAACTGATACGCCGTGCCCAGGAAGATGAACCAGATGCCGATGCGGATCGGCACGATGAAGAATGCATCGATCAGCCGCGCCCGCGCGGTGACCGGCACGATGTCGCCGTAGCCGACCGTCGCGACCGTGACCATCGTGAAATAGACGAGATCGGCGATGCCCATCGGCGTGCTCTTCGTCGAATCGCGCAGGCCGTCGCGATCGAGATACAGCACGAGGAATGCGAGCGCGCACAGGAACACGACGAGGGCGAGGCGGAACAGCAGCGTGCGATGCGGCGACGTCGCTGGGCGCGTGAACAGCGTGCGTGCGCGCGGCGCCTGCCACGGGTTGCGGGCGCGCCGCAGGCGAGAGCGCAACGACCGGCGCTGGGCGGATGGCGAAGCCAACGGGCAATCTCCTGATGGATAAGGGGTCGATTCTACGATGGGCGGGCGCGCCTGCGGCAAGCCTGCCGGCCCCCCGGCCTTACCCACGTTGCATCGGCGATACGTCGCGACACCCCGGACGTTTCAGCGCTGAAACATTTCTCGAGGCCGGGCCCAGCGCCCCGCTTGCGCCACGGCGACGGTTCGCCACCGCCCTGCTGCCCTGCCATCTTGATCCGCGCACGAGAGCGTAAGCGCCGCCGCGCATCGCGCCGCGCACGTCCGCAACGCCCCCCGAATCAATTCGTATCAGAGCCGAAACAAAATCGCCATTCGCGCCGGCCGGCCGGCTCGCGCAAGCACGCATCGCCATGCTGCGCGCGCCCGCCGCCGCATCTGGCCCGCTACTTGCTGTTGCTCCGACGTAAGGCAGTAGTCGACAAGCAGTCGCACCAAGCGACGAACATCGAACGAACAACATCGGGGTAGCGCATGAGCACGACAGAGCGCTTGACGGCGGGGATATCCGCGCCGGGGGGACTGCCGCACCGGTCCGACCGTCACCTGCGTGGCGGCGTACTGTAATGCATGCCGCAACGACGGACGCCGCGGCGGGCGCGGCGGGCGCGACAGGCGCGCGTACATGGGATCTGCCCCACGGATCGGGCATCGAGGACGATCCGCTGCTGGGCTGCCTGCTCGTGCTGACGCGGCTGTTCGACCGGCCGGTGGGCGCCGACGCGCTCGTGGCCGGCCTGCCGCTGGCCGGCCAGCGCCTGACGCCGGCGCTGTTCATCCGGGCCGCGTCGCGCGCGGGCCTCTCCGCCAAACTGGCCCGGCGCGCGCTCGACGACATCCCGAACGCGGTCTTGCCCGTCGTGCTGCTGCTGAACGACGGGCAGGCATGCGTGCTGGTTCGCAGAAACGCGTCCGGCACCGTGCAGGTGATCCTTCCCGAAACCGGCTGCGGCGAGGCAGCGCTCGCCCCGGCCGAGCTCGCGCAACGCCATGCCGGCCTCGTGCTGTTCGCGCGCCCCGCCCACCGGTTCGACGCGCGCGACGCGGAAAGCGCCGTGCCGCGCCCGCGCAACTGGTTCTGGGGCGTGGTCGCGCAGTCGTGGCCGATTTACGCGGAAGTGATGCTCGCGTCGATGCTGGTCAACCTGTTCGCGCTGGCCATGCCGCTGTTCACGATGAACGTCTACGACCGGGTCGTGCCGAACCACGCGCTCGAGACGTTGTGGGCGCTGGCGGCCGGCATCGTGCTCGTGATCGTGTTCGACGTGGTGATGCGCACGTTGCGCGGCTATTTCATCGACATGGCCGGCAAGAAGATCGACGTGATCCTGTCCGCCAACCTGTTCGAAAAAGTGCTCGGCATCCGGATGGCCGCGCGCCCGCCGTCGGTCGGCGGATTCGCGTCGCAGATCCAGGAATTCGAAGCGGTGCGCGATTTCCTCACGTCGGCCACCGCGGCGGCGCTGATCGACCTGCCGTTTTCGATCGTGTTCATCGCGGCGATGTTCTGGGTCGGCGGCGGGCTCGGCTGGCTGCCGCTGATGGCGCTGCCGCTCGTGATCGGCGCGGGCGTCGCCGTGCAGGGGCCGCTCGCACGGGCCGTGCAGGCCAGCCAGCGCCACGCGAGCCAGCGGCAGGCGCTGCTGATCGAAACGCTGGTCGGCCTCGAAACGATCAAGGTCAACGGCGCGGAAGGGCCGATGCAGGCCCGCTGGGAACAGTTGCTGGGCGAAATCGCGCGGCTCGGGCTCAAGTCGCGCCTGCTGTCGGGATGCGCGGTCAATTTCGCGATGTTCTCCCAACAGGCGGCCTATCTCGCCGTGGTGCTGTGCGGCGTCTACATGATTGGCGACGACCGGCTCACGACCGGCGGCCTGATCGCCTGCACGACCCTGACGGGCCGCGCGCTGGCGCCGATGGGCCAGGTGGCGTCGCTGCTGACCCGCTACCACCAGTCCCGCAGCGCGCTGGCATCGATCAGCGGCGTGATGAACCTGCCCGGCGAGCGCCCGGCCGACCAGCGCTTCGTGCACCGGCCGGCACTGCGCGGCGAGATCGAATTCCGGAACGTCGGCTTCGCGTACCCGGGCCAGAGCGGCACGTCGCTCGACGGCGTGTCGTTCCGCATCGCCGCGGGCGAGCGCGTCGGCATCATCGGACGCGTCGGCTCGGGCAAGACCACGATCGAAAAACTCATCCTGGGGCTCTATCCGCCCGCTTCCGGCAACGTGCTGATCGACGGCATCGAGCTGCGCCAGTACGATCCCGCCGCGCTGCGGCGCGGGATCGGCCACGTGCCGCAGGACGTGATGCTGTTCAACGGCACCGTGCGGGACAACATCGTGCTGGGCGCGCCCGGCGTGGACGACGACGCCGTGCTGCGCGCCGCGCAGGTCGCCGGGGTCGCCGACTTCGTCAACCGCTTGCCGAACGGCTTCGATCTCGCCGTCGGCGAGCGCGGCGAAGCGTTGTCCGGCGGACAGCGTCAAGCGGTCGCAATCGCCCGCGCGATGTTGCTGTCGCCGCAGGTGCTGTTGCTCGACGAGCCCAGCAGCGCGATGGACAACCGGTCCGAGGAACTGTTCAAGGCGCGGCTCGCGGCCCGCCTCGAGGGCCGCACGCTGCTGCTCGTCACGCATCGCCCGTCGCTGCTCACGCTCGTCGACCGCCTGATCGTGATGGATCAGGGCCGCGTCGTCGCCGACGGCCCGAAGGACCAGGTCCTGGCCGCGCTTGCAGGGAGGACGCTCCATGTCGCTGCTGGCTGAACCCGACGGCGCGGATACGCCGACGATGAACCGCGCCGCGGCGCTCAAGGCGCTGGCCGCGCGGATCGGCGCGGCCCTCAAGCCGCGCGCCGACGATACGGCGTTCATGCGCGAGCGCTGCGCGGCGGCAATGGAAGGGCCGCGCTATTTCAGCCACTGGATACTCTGGGCGACGCTCGCCTTCTTCGTCATCGCCCTCGCCTGGGCCGCGTTCGCCGAAGTGGACGAAGTGACCGTCGGCGAAGGCAAGGTGATCCCGTCCAGCCGGGTGCAGGTGGTGCAGAACCTCGAGGGCGGCATCGTCTCCGAGATCATGGTGCGCGTGGGACAGGTCGTGCAGAAAGGCCAGCCGCTGATGCGCATCGACGATACGCGCTTCACGTCGTCGTACAAGGAAGGACAGGCGAAGGATGCCGCGCTGCTTGCCCGGATCGCGCGCCTCACCGCCGAGGCGAACGGCACCGCGTTCGTCGCGCCCGATCGGCTGGCGCAGACGAGCCCCGGCCTGCTCGACGAGGAGCGCTCGCTGTTCGAATCGCGCCAGCGCGAATTGCAGGCCAATCTGGACGTGTTGAGGCAACAGGCCGAACAACATCGCCAGGAGCTCGCGGAGAAACGTTCGCGCCAGGCGCAGCTTCAGCATAGCTATGGCCTCGTCGCGAAGGAGCTGGCGCTGACGAGCCCGCTCGTGCAGAAAGGCGCGGTATCCGATGTCGAAGTCCTGCGGCTCGAACGGCAGGCCAACGACATGAAAGGCGACCTCGACGCGACGCGGCTGGCGATGCCGCGGCTGGAAGCCGCCTATCGCGAAGCGCGCCAGAAGATCGACGAAACGACCGCGCACTTCCGCGCCGACGCGATGAAGGAGCTGAACCAGGCGCGCGCCGAACAGTCCGCGCTGAGCGCGGCCAATGTGGCGCTCGAGGATCGCGTCACGCGCACGCTGGTGCGGGCGCCGCTGAAGGGCATGGTCAAGCAGATCAAGATCAACACCGTCGGCGGCGTGATCCAGCCGGGGATGGATCTGCTGGAGATCGTGCCGCTGGACGACACGCTGCTGATCGAAGCGCGCGTGCGGCCCGCGGACATCGCGTTCCTGCATCCGGGGCAGGACGCGACGGTCAAGCTCTCCGCGTACGACTTTTCCATCTACGGCGGCTTTCCGGCCGTCGTCGAGGACATCAGCGCCGACACGATCGTGCCCGACCGCCCCGGCGAGAAACCCGACAGCTACTACCGCGTGCTGGTGCGCACCCGGCAGAACAAGCCGAGCGGCCGCAGCCAGCCGGTCGCGATCGTGCCGGGCATGATCGCGACGGTCGACATCCGGACCGGCCGCCGGACCGTATTGCATTACCTGCTCAAGCCCGTCATCAAGACCAAGGACATGGCGTTGCGCGAGCGCTGACACGACGATCGATTTGCAGATCCGCGGGCGAGCGTCGCATCGGGCGGCGGAACGCCTGCATCAATACACATTGGACAGGACGGGGAGCACGACATGGCGACGACTTCGAACGGCACCGCGGTGTCCATGGGCAATACGCCTCAGGCGACAAACGACGTGTTTACGTCGGCGCAGACCGGGCTCACCGACAATACGCTCACCACCGTCTACCTGAACGTGATGGCGAACGATCTCGGTGGCGCGGCCAAGACGCTCTACTCGCTCGACTCCGGCACCGAAGCGACCGTCGCGCTCGAGCAGACCGCGCTGCTGACGCAGGACACGGCGAGAGCCGAAGCCGTGAGCATGGATTACAGCGCGCACGGCGCGCACATCTGGATCACGTCGGACGGCAAGGTCGGGTACGATGCGAGCCACCTCGATGCGTCATGGCTGTCGAACAGCTTCAATACGCTCGGCTATGCGCAGGACAGCTTCACGTACGCGATCCGGCTGGGCAACGGCACGCTGAGCTGGGCGACCGCCTATGTCAACATTGCGCCGCCCGCCCCTGTCGTCGCGCTGGCGCACGACACGGGCTGTTCTGCCGCCGACAACATCACGTCGGACTGCACACTTTCGGTCGGCGGAGTCGCACACGGCGCGACCATTCAGTACAGCACCGACAACGGCGCGCACTGGAACACGAGCTTCAGCGCGGTCGAGGGAACGAATACCGTGCTGGTCCGGCAGATCGATGTCGCCGGCAATGTGTCGGCGGCGGCGTCCTGCTGTTTCACGCTCGATACGGCCGCGGCTGTGGCGCCTGGCGTGGCGTTGGCGGTCGATTCGGGGAGCAGCGGCGTCGATCACGTCACGAATGTCGGTACGCTGAATGTGACCGGGGTTCAGAGTGGCGCGACCGTGCAGTACAGCGTCGATGGCGGTGCGCATTGGGGCACCAGCTTCGGTGCGATCGAGGGCACGAACAACGTGCAGGTGCGGCAGGTTGACGTTGCAGGCAATGCGTCGGCGGCGACGTCGTTCAGCTTCACGCTCGATACGTCGGCGGCTGCGCCGGGTGTCGCGCTGGCGGTCGATTCGGGCAGCAGTGCTGTTGATCACGTCACCAACGTCGGCACATTGAACCTGACCGGGGTCGAGAGCGGCGCCACCGTGCAGTACAGCGTGGATGGCGGCGCGCACTGGAGCACCAGCTTCAGCGCCGTCGAAGGTGTGAACAACGTGCAGGTTCGGCAGGTTGACGTCGCGGGCAATGCGTCGGCGGCAACGTCGTTCAACTTCACGCTCGACACGTCGGCTGCTGCGCCCGGTGTCGCGCTGGCGGTCGATTCGGGCAGCAGTGCTGTCGATCACGTCACCAACGTCGGCACATTGAACCTGACCGGTGTCGAAACCGGCGCCACCGTGCAGTACAGCGTCGAAGGCGGTGCGCACTGGAGCACCAGTTTCAGCGCCGTCGCAGGATTGAACAACGTTCAGGTCCGGCAGATCGACGTCGCGGGCAATACGTCGGCGGCGACCTCGTTCAGCTTCACGCTCGATACGTCGGCTGCCGCGCCCGTCGTCGCGCTCACCACCGACTCCGGCAGCAGCGCATCCGATCACATCACCAACGTCGGCACGCTGAACCTCACCGGCATCGAAACCGGCGCGACCGTGCAGTACAGCGTCGACGATGGCGGCCATTGGAACACCAGCTTCAGCGCCGTCGAAGGCACGAACAACGTCCAGGTCCGCCAGATCGACGTGGCAGGCAATACGTCGTCGGCAACCTCCTTCAGCTTCACGCTTGACACGTCGGCCGCCGCGCCCGGTGTGGCGCTCACCACCGATTCCGGCAGCAGCGCTGTTGATCACATCACCAATATCGGCACGCTGAATCTGACCGGGGTCGAGAGCGGCGCCACCGTGCAGTACAGCGTCGATGGCGGCGCGCACTGGAGCACCAGTTTCAGCGCCGTCGCAGACACAAACAACGTCCAGGTTCGCCAGATCGACGTGGCCGGCAATACGTCGTCGGCGACCTCCTTCAGCTTCACGCTCGATACCTCGGCTGCTGCGCCGGGTGTCGCGCTGGCGGTCGATTCGGGCAGCAGTGCTGTTGATCACGTCACCAACGTCGGCACATTGAACCTGACCGGCGTCGAAACCGGCGCCACCGTGCAGTACAGCATCGACAATGGCGGCCATTGGAACACCAGCTTCAGCGCGGTCGAAGGCGTGAACGACGTACAGGTCCGGCAAACCGATATCGCCGGCAATACGTCGTCGGCAACCTCGCTCAGCTTCACGCTCGATACGTCAGCTGCCGCCCCGGGCGTCGCGCTCGCCACCGATTCCGGCAGCAGCGCGTCCGATCACGTCACCAACATCGGCTCGCTGAACCTGACCGGTGTCGAGACCGGCGCGACCGTCGAATATTCGATCGATGGCGGTCACACCTGGAACACCAGCTTCAGCGCCGTCGAAGGCCTGAACGACGTGCAGGTCCGGCAGACCGACATCGCCGGCAACACCTCCAACCCGGCTTCGTTCAGCTTCACGCTCGATACCTCGGCGGCTGCGCCGGGTGTCGCGCTGGCGGTCGATTCGGGCAGCAGTGCGTCCGATCACGTCACCAACGTCGGCACGCTGAACCTCACCGGTGTCGAAACCGGCGCCACCGTCGAATACTCGATCGACGGTGGTCATACCTGGAGCACCAGCTTCAGCGCGGTCGAAGGCCTGAACGACGTCCAAGTCCGGCAGACCGACATCGCCGGCAACACGTCCGTTCCGACTTCGTTCGGCTTCACGCTCGATACCTCGGCTGCCGCCCCGGGCGTGGCGCTCACCACCGATTCGGGCAGCAATGCCTCCGACCACGTCACCAACGCCGGCACGCTGAACCTGACCGGTGTCGAGACCGGTGCCACCGTCGAATACTCGATCGACGGCGGTCATACCTGGAGCACCAGCTTCAGCGCCGTCGAAGGCCTGAACGACGTCCAAGTCCGGCAGACCGATATCGCCAGCAACACGTCCGATCCGACTTCGTTCAGCTTCACGCTCGACACGTCGGCCGCCGCGCCCGGTGTGGCGCTCGCCACCGATTCGGGCAGCAGTGCCTCCGACCACGTCACCAATGTCGGCACGCTGAACCTGACGGGTGTCGAAACCGGCGCGACCGTTGAATACTCGACCGACGGCGGTCATACCTGGAGCACCAGTTTCAGCGCCGTCGAAGGCCTGAACGACGTGCAGGTCCGCCAGACCGATATCGCCGGCAACACGTCCGATCCGACGTCGTTCAGCTTTACGCTCGATACGTCGGCTGCTGCCCCCGGTGTCGCCCTGACCACCGACTCCGGCAGCAGCGCGTCTGATCACGTCACCAATGTCGGCACGCTGAACCTGACGGGCGTCGAAACCGGTGCCACCGTCGAATATTCGACCGATAGCGGTCATACCTGGAATACCAGCTTCAGTGCGGTCGAAGGCGTGAACGACGTACAGGTCCGGCAAACCGACATCGCCGGCAACACGTCCGATCCGACTTCGTTCGGCTTTACGCTCGATACGTCGGCTGCCGCACCGGGCGTGGCCCTGACTACCGATTCCGGCAGCAGCGCGTCCGACCACGTCACCAACGTCGGCACGCTGAACCTGTCCGGTGTCGAAACCGGCGCGGTCGTCGAATATTCGACCGATGGCGGCCACACCTGGAGCACCAGTTTCAATGCAACCGAAGGCCTGAACGACGTGCAGGTCCGCCAGACCGACATCGCCGGCAATACGTCGTCGGCGACGTCGTTCAGCTTCACGCTCGATACCTCGGCGGCTGCGCCGGGTGTCGCGCTGACGGTCGATTCGGGCAGCAGTGCGTCCGACCACATCACCAACGTCGGCACGCTGAACCTGTCCGGTGTCGAAACCGGCGCGGTCGTCGAATATTCGACCGATGGCGGCCACACCTGGAGCACCAGTTTCAATGCAACCGAAGGCCTGAACGACGTGCAGGTCCGGCAGACCGACATCGCCGGCAATACGTCGTCGGCGACGTCGTTCAGCTTCACGCTCGATACCTCGGCGGCTGCGCCGGGTGTCGCGCTGACGGTCGATTCGGGCAGCAGTGCGTCCGACCACATCACCAACGTCGGCACGCTGAACCTGTCCGGTGTCAAAACCGGCGCGGTCGTCGAATATTCGACCGATGGCGGCCACACCTGGAATACCAGCTTCTGCGCCGTCGAAGGCCTGAACGACGTGCAGGTCCGGCAGACCGACATCGCCGGCAATACGTCGTCGGCGACGTCGTTCAGCTTCACGCTCGATACCTCGGCGGCTGCGCCGGGTGTCGCGCTGACGGTCGATTCGGGCAGCAGTGCGTCCGACCACATCACCAACGTCGGCACGCTGAACCTGTCCGGTGTCGAAACCGGCGCGGTCGTCGAATATTCGACCGATGGCGGCCACACCTGGAGCACCAGTTTCAATGCAACCGAAGGCCTGAACGACGTGCAGGTCCGCCAGACCGACATCGCCGGCAACACATCCGATCCGACGTCGTTCAGCTTCACGCTCGACACGTCGGCCGCCGCACCGGGCGTGGCGCTCACCACCGATTCCGGCAGCAGCGCGTCCGATCACATCACCAATGTCGGCACGCTGAACCTGACCGGTGTCGAAACCGGCGCGACCGTCGAATACTCGATCGACGGTGGTCATACCTGGAGCACCAGCTTCAGCGCAACCGAAGGCGTGAACGACGTGCAGGTCCGGCAGACTGATATCGCCGGCAACACGTCCAACCCGACCTCGTTCAGCTTCACGCTCGATACGTCGGCTGCCGCACCCGGTGTCGCACTCACCACCGATTCCGGCAGCAGTGCCTCCGACCACGTCACCAACGTCGGTACGTTGAACCTCACCGGTATCGAAACCGGCGCCACCGTGCAATACAGCGTCGATAACGGTTCGCATTGGAACACCAGCTTCAGCGCGGTCGAAGGATTGAACAATGTGCAGGTCCGGCAGATCGACGTCGCCGGCAATACGTCGTCGGCGACCTCCTTCAGCTTCACGCTCGATACCTCGGCGGCCGCACCCGGTGTCGCCCTGACCACCGACTCCGGCAGCAGTGCGTCCGACCACGTCACTAACGTCGGCACGCTGAACCTCACCGGCATCGAAACCGGCGCCACCGTGCAGTACAGCGTCGATAACGGTGCGCACTGGAGCACCAGTTTCGGTGCCCTGGAGGGCACGAACAACGTGCAGGTCCGGCAGATCGATGTCGCGGGCAATACGTCGGCGGCAACGTCGTTCGGCTTCACGCTCGACACGTCGGCGGCTGCGCCCGGTGTCGCGCTGACCACCGATTCCGGCAGCAGCGCATCCGATCACGTCACCAACGTCGGCACGTTGAGCCTCACCGGCGTCGAGAATGGCGCCACCGTGCAGTACAGCGTCGATAATGGCGGCCATTGGAACACCAGCTTCAGCGCGGTCGAAGGCACAAACAACGTGCAGGTTCGCCAGATCGACGTCGCCGGCAATACCTCGTCGGCGACGTCGTTCAGCTTCACGCTCGATACGTCGGTGGCCGCACCCGGTGTCGCGCTGACCACCGACTCCGGCAGCAGCGCATCCGATCACATCACCAACGTCGGCACGCTGAACCTCACCGGCATCGAAACCGGCGCCACCGTGCAGTACAGCGTCGACAATGGCGGCCATTGGAACACCAGCTTCAGCGCCGTCGAAGGCACGAACAACGTGCAGGTTCGCCAGATCGACGTCGCCGGCAATACCTCGTCGGCGACGTCGTTCAGCTTCACGCTCGACACCTCGGCCGCCGCGCCCGGTGTCGCGCTGACCACCGATTCCGGCAGCAGCGCGTCCGACCACGTCACCAACGTCGGCACGCTGAACCTCACCGGTGTCGAAACCGGCGCCACCGTGCAATACAGCGTCGATAACGGTTCGCATTGGAACACCAGCTTCAGCGCGGTCGAAGGATTGAACAACGTCCAGGTCCGCCAGATCGACGTCGCCGGCAATACGTCGTCGGCGACCTCCTTCAGCTTCACGCTCGACACCTCGGCCGCCGCGCCCGGCGTCGCGCTGACCACCGATTCGGGCAGCAGTGCCTCCGACCACGTCACCAACGTCGGCACACTGAACCTCACCGGCATCGAAACCGGCGCCACCGTGCAATACAGCGTCGACAACGGTGCACACTGGAGCACCAGCTTCGGTGCCCTGGAGGGCACGAACAACGTCCAGGTCCGCCAGATCGACGTGGCAGGCAATACCTCGTCGGCGACGTCGTTCGGCTTCACGCTCGATACGTCGGCTGCCGCACCCGGTGTCGCGCTGACCACCGACTCCGGCAGCAGCGCCTCCGACCACGTCACCAACGTCGGCACGCTGAACCTGTCCGGTGTCGAAACCGGCGCGACCGTGCAGTACAGCGTCGACAATGGCGGCCATTGGAACACCAGTTTCAGCGCCGTCGCAGGCGCGAACAACGTCCAGGTCCGCCAGATCGACGTCGCCGGCAATACGTCGTCGGCGACCTCCTTCAGCTTCACGCTCGACACGTCGGCGGCCGCCCCCGGCGTCGCGCTCACCACCGATTCCGGCAGCAGCGCATCCGATCACATCACCAACGTCGGCACGCTGAACCTCACCGGCATCGAAACCGGCGCCACCGTGCAATACAGCGTCGACAATGGCGGCCATTGGAACACCAGCTTCAGCGCCGTCGAAGGCACGAACAACGTCCAGGTCCGCCAGATCGACGTCGCCGGCAATACCTCGTCGGCGACGTCGTTCAGCTTCACGCTCGATACGTCGGCGGCCGCACCCGGTGTCGCCCTGACCACCGACTCCGGCAGCAGCGCCTCCGACCACGTCACCAACGTCGGCACGCTGAACCTCACCGGCATCGAAACCGGCGCCACCGTGCAATACAGCGTCGACAATGGCGGCCATTGGAACACCAGCTTCAGCGCCGTCGAAGGCACGAACAACGTCCAGGTCCGCCAGATCGACGTGGCGGGCAACATCTCGAACGCGACCAGCTTCAATTTCACGCTCGACACCACCGCCCCGTCCACGCTGTCGTGGCAATACAGCGGGAACACGCTCACAGCCACCACCGACACATCGAACGTCTGGAAAGTGACGGTCCACGACAACACCACCAACGCCGACTACAGCGCAACGCAGCAAAACGCCGGCACCTGGACCTTCACGCAACAGAGCCTCAACCTCAACAAGGACTCCCTCACCGTGACCGAGTGGGACACGGCAGGCAACACGCGATCCTCGACGCACGCGGCGCCCGCCGGCGTCGCCGGATCCGAGATCAATCTGGCGCTGGCCGATCCGTCGGGCCATGCGTCCGACCTCGCGGTGACGATCGCCGGCATCCCGTCCGGCTGGACGCTGAACGCCGGCACCGACCTCGGCAACGGCGCATGGCTCGTCCCGACGAGCGATCTCGGCGCACTCACCGTCACGCCGCCCGCTTCCTTCACGGGCGCCACGGTGCTCACCGTGACCGAAACCTGGACCGCCGCGGACGGCAGCCACCAGGCCGTCACGGTCGCCGACAACGTCGAAGCGTTCGCGGCCAACGCGCCGATCTTCGCGTGGTCGGGCGACGATCAGCTCACGGGATCCGCCGGTCACGACCTGTTCGTGTTCGCGCAGCCGATCGGCCACGACACGCTGCACAATCTCGACCTCGCCGCCGACAAGATCGACCTCGTCGGCTTCACCGGCATCACGAGCTTCAGCGACGTCCAGGCGCACATGACGGACGACGCCAACGGCAACGCGGTGATTGCACTGGGCGACGGCGCGACCATCACGGTGACGGGCGTTCACGCCACCGACCTCACCAGCGACAATTTCGTGTTCGACCAGGAGGCGGTCACGACCAACGCCGGCGTCATGACGGTCAACGACGGCGCGATGCTTCCCGTCGGCGGCACGATCGACAACACGGGCACGATCGCGCTCGGATCGACGGGCGACCTGACCCGGTTCGAGGTGCTCGTCAAGAGCGCGACGCTGGAAGGCGGCGGACACGTGACGCTGTCGGACGACAGCCACAACGTCATCTTCGGCAGCACGCCGGACGCGACGCTCGTCAACGTCGACAACACGATCGCCGGGGCCGGCCAGCTCGGCGCCGGCCAGCTGACGCTCGTCAACGAAGGGACGATCGTCGCCAGCGGCGCCAACGCGCTCGTGATCGACACGGGCGCCCACGCCGTCGTCAATACGGGCACGCTCGAGGCAACGGGCAGCGGCGGCCTCGTGATCGACAGCGCCGTGGCGAACACGGGCAACCTGTGGGCCAACAACGGCAACCTGACGATCCACGGCGACGTGACGGGCGCCGGCAGCGCGACGATCAGCGGCGCCGCGACCCTGGAGTTCGGCGGCGCGTCCGCGGAAAACACGACGTTCGCCGACGGCGCCGCCGGCACGCTCAAGCTGGACCAGTCCGCCGGCTTCACCGGCACGGTCAGCGGCTTCGGCGCGGCCGATACGCTCGATCTCGCGGATGTCCTGTTCAACGACCACACGACGCTCAGCTTCACGGCCAACGACACCGGAACGGGCGGCACGCTGACCGTCAGCGACGGCGCCCACACGGCGCAGGTTGCGCTGCAGGGCAACCTGTCGGCCGGCGGCTTCCAGCTTTCGCACGATCAAGGCAGCGGCACCGTCGTCACTTACACCCCGCCGCCGCTGCCCCACGTCCAGGAGGTCTAGCCGGCCGGAACGCCCCGCGAGCGACGCGTGCACGCGCGATCGAATGCAGCACGCCGTCGCTCGCGGCGGCAGGTCCGACGCATCCTGCGCAGCGCACCGACGCGAATATCTTCACGGGAAATCCGTCGAATGGACTAAGCTGCCAGAAGGCGCAACGTGATTCCGGCGAGCTGCGCCGGCCGCATGATTCCGAGCATCGCGAAATATCCGATCGTGCCTGAGCCGTGCTGCTTGCTGGCAGCCGTCAGGCGACAGGCGACAGGAAACCGAGTCGATGAACCGAAACTGCCCGCTGCTAGCCGTGCTCGCACTCGCGTCGGCGCTTGCCGCCGCCTCGTCGCTCGCCGCCGCGCAAAGTCTCCAGGAAGCAGTCGAGCAAGCGATCAGAACCAACCCCGAAGTCCGCGCCACCACGTATAACCGCGAAGCGGCCGATCAGGGCCTGAAGCAGGCGCGGGCCGGCTACTGGCCGCGCGTGGACGTCGACGCGTCGATCGGCAAGGAGCAGCGCGACGATGTGGAGACCCGCCTGCTCGGCCTGAACCGGACCACGTTCACGCATCGCAACGCCAACGTGACGTTGTCGCAGATGCTGTTCGACGGCTTCGCGGTCAGGAGCGAAGTGGCGCGTCAGCAGGCGCGCATCGACTCGTCCGCCAATCGCGTCGCCTCCACGTCGGAGGACGTGGCGCTGCGCGTGGTGGGCGCCTATCTCGAAGTGCTGCGCCGCCGGGAGACGACGGCCGCCGCCGAGGACAACCTCGAATCCCATCGCCGGATCCACGACCAGATCAAGCTGCGCAGCGACCGCGGCGTCGGGCGCCGCGCCGACCTTTACCAGGCGGAAAGCCGGCTGGCGCTGGCCCAGGACAACTTGCGCACCGAGCAAAGCAGCCTGAAGGATGCCGAAGTGGCTTACGCCCGTCTCGTAGGCTCGGCGCCGGATGCGCTCGTCAAGCCGGTGGCGCCGGAAGGCGCGCTGCCGCCGACCGAACGCCTCGCGCTGGACGCGGCGCTGGCGAACCACCCGTCGCTCGCCGGCGCCGAGGCGGACGTGGCCCAGGCACGCGCGCGGTACGACGGCGCCAAGGCCGCGCTGTGGCCGCGCCTCGACCTGGAGCTCAGCGCGAGCCACGACCGCGACGGCGTGCTCGGGCCGACCAACGACCGCCGCGTGATGCTGCGTCTTCGCTACAACCTGTTCCAAGGGGGCGCCGACAAGGCGCGCATCGGCGAAGCGCACGCGCAGATCCGCGAAGCGGAAGAGGAACGCAACCGCACGCGCCTCGAAATCCAGGAAAGCGTTTCGCATGCGTACAACGCGTACCTCACCGCGCGCGACCGGATGGTCGTGCTCAAGCAGTACGTCGATTCCAGTGCGGCGACGCGCGAAGCGTACATGCTGCAGTTCGGCATCGGGCAGCGCTCGCTGCTCGATCTGCTCAATGCCGAGAACGAGTATTACAGCGCGCGCATCGATTACATCGGCGGCCAGTATGCGGAAGCCGCGAGCGCCTACCGGGTGTTCGCCGGCATGGGACAGTTGCTCGACACGCTGCACGTCGGGCGGCCGGCCGAGGCGTGGGGAGCAGGCAGCGCGCGGCCGGCGGTCGCCTTCAATCGCGGCGCCCAGGACACCGGGAAATGACACTCGCCCGGGCGGCGCGGCTGACCGGACCCGGCGCGCTCATCGGATGAAGGCCTCGGGCATTCGGCCCGCGCGCGCCGCCCGTCACAGCATGCTGCGCGGCCGCACCATCGTGCCGTCGACGAAACGCCGCGCGCGGAACGCGGCGAGGTCGAGCGACGGCGCGCCGGTGTCGACCCATTCGGCGAGCAGCCGGCCGACGATCGGCCCCATCGCGAAGCCGTGACCGCAGAAGCCGGTCGCGATCGCGAGCCCGGCGGGCGTGCCCGGCGCGTCGATCACCGGAATGCCGTCGGGCAGCACGTCGATCAGGCCGGCCCACGCCTCGACGACCTGCGCATCCTTCAGCGCCGGAAAGATCGCCTTCAGCTTCGCGAGCGCGCGCGGCGCGTGCGCGCGGTTCGGCTGCGGCTGCGGATCGCGCGGCTCGATCGGGCCGGGCCCGCCGCCGATGCGCGCGACCAGGTCGCGCCATGCTGCACCATTCAGGTGCAGCCGGAATTTCTCGCGCTGCGACCAGAATTCCGGCCAGAACACGCTCAGCCCACGCAGGTGGCCGAGCGTCAGGTCGACGTCCACCTGCATGTCGTCGGCCAGATTGATCGCGCCGTTGCTGCGCTGGCGGATGCCGAGGCCGTGCCCCCAGATCGTCGACGCGGACACGGGCGGCAGCACGTTGGTGCGCATGCAGGTGCCGCGCACGGCCTGCTGCGGCAGCCGGATCCCGAGCGCGTCGAGCAGCCGGAAGCTCGCCGCGCCGGCCGCGCAGATCACGCGCGACGTGCGGATCGCGCCGCGCTCGGTCATGACGCCGACGACCGCGCCGCCGGCCGTCTCGATCGCCGTCACGCCGCAGCCCTCGAAGAACCGCGCGCCGGCTTCGCGCGCACGCGCGGCGAACGCGGCGGCCACGCGCCGCGGCTCGGCCTGGCCGTCGCTCGCGGTGTAGAGGCCGCCGAGCGCGGGCGCGGCGAGGCCGTTCACGTGCTCGCCGATCTGCGCGGGCGTCAGCGTGCGCGTGTCGAGCCCGTGGTCGCGTGCGACATTCAGCCACGCCTGGAACGACGCCCAGTCCGCTTCGTTGTCCGCAATATAGAGACAGCCGCCCTGACGCCATTCGAGATCGAAACCGAGGGCGGCCTCTAATCCTTCCCAGATCCGCATGCCGGCCATCATCAGCGGCACCTCGGCCGCCTCGCGCCCCTGCTGGCGCACGAAGCCCCACGCGCGCGTGGACTGCTGCCCGGCGAGCCGGGACTTGTCGAGCACGACGGCCTTCAGGCCGCGCAAACCCAGGTAGTACGCGGCTGCGCAGCCCATGATGCCGGCGCCGGCGATCACCACGTCGGCCTCGGCCGGAAAGGCCGCGTCGGCATGCGTAAGCGTGTCGTGAAGCGGGTACGTTGTCGTCATTATTTCTTGTTGGTGAGTAATGCGCGAAACTCGGGATCGCGCCCCGTAACGTTGCGAAACACCTTTCACACAATCGCACCTATCGCAACGAGGAACCGATGCCATTTTGCGGTAAAGTTATCTTTTCCGCGCGTGGCCGGTCGGCTCGCCACCGGACATCGCAACCGATTGTCCGCCGAGTTCCGCCGCAAGGCGTCGTCCTGAACGTCATTCGACCCGATCCGTTCCCGTAGCATGACCACTGAAGCAATCACCACGGATTCCCTCGCGGTTGCCGAGCGCGTGCGCGAGCTGATGACTCGCAACGGCATCGGCAAGCGGCAGCAGACCACCGAGCTGTGCCGTATCCTCGACCTCAGCTTTTCCCAGGGCCACCGCAAGCTGCGCGGCAGCAGCCCGTGGACCCTCTCGCAGATCAAGAAGGTTGCCGAAGCGTACGGCGAGCCCGCCGCGCAGCTGTTCGGCGCGCAGACGCTCGACCCCGGCATGGTCGGCGCGTATTCGCAGGAAGCCGTGCTGTACGCGGGGGTCGCCGAGATCCCGTGCACCGCCTGGATCGGCGCGCCGCTCGAGGCAGGCGCGCGCCCCGAGTTCGTCGCGTACGAGCAGAACGGCCGCTGGCGCGTGCTGCGCCATAGCGGCGTGCTCTACCAGAACGCGTACGACGTGCACAAGATCGAGATCTACCCGCGCCGCGCGGAGAACGACAAGCTGCTCGTCGCCGTGATCGACCCCGATCGCGTCAGCGCAACCGAGCTGTGCCGCTATCTCGAACGGCAGGGTTTTGCGACGGCCGCATTCGACGGCCTCGCCGCCTTCGTCGACGCGCTGCAGGGCCAGGCGTTCGACGCCGTCGTCACCGAATGGCTGTTCGACGACTGCACGGCCGCCACCGCGATCAAGGCGGTGCGCACGTCCGACAACCCGGGCGCGCCGATCTTCGTGCTGACCGGCGACCTGCTCACCGGCCGCGCGAGCGAGGCCGACATCAGCGAAGCGATCCGCGCGTTCGACGCGGTCTGCTACGAAAAGCCCGCACGCATGGCGATCCTCAGCGCGGATCTCGCGAAACGGCTCGCGCGCGGCTGAGCGCCGCGCGCCGCCACGCCTCCACCGCCGGCCCGACTGCCGGCGCGCACGCCGCGGCCACGGCCGCGCACGGGTTCCTCAGTACAATAGCCGCACCCGTTCACGCCCGCCGGCATCCGCCGCGCCCGACGCCATGGCCCGCCTCATCCCCGACGACTGGAAAAGCCTCGCCGCCACCGGTGCGGCCGAACGCGAGCGCGAGACGCTCGCCGCCCTCGAACACGCGCTGCCGGACGACTACACCGTGTACCACGGCGTGCACTGGACCCGCGCCGACCAGGGCTTCTCGGTGTTCGGCGAAGCGGCGTTCGTGGTCGTCAGCCCGGCCGGGCGCATCCTGCTGATCGAACAGAAGGCCGGCTTCCTGCGCGAGACGCCGAAGGGGCTCGTCAAGGTCTACCTGCAGACCGAGCGCAACGTGCCGATCCAGCTCGCGCGCACCCAGGAAACGCTGCACCGCCGCCTGACGGCCGCGCTCGGCGCGGGCGTCTACGGCGTGGATGCGCTGCTCTACTGCCCCGACTACGCGGTCCGCCAGGCCGCGATCGCGGGCGTGCCCGCCGAGCGCATCGTCGACGCGGCGCGCAAGGCGCAGCTCGCGCAGGTGATCCTGCAACTGCTGCCCGCCGACGAGCCGCGCTTTGCGAACGCACCGAAGATCCACCATTTCCTCGCCGACGAACTGGCGCTCGCCCCCGATACGAGCGCGCTCGTCGGGCAGGCCGGCACGCTCGTCACGCGGCTGTCCGGCGGCCTCGCCGCGTGGGCGCGCCAGCTCGAGTTCACGCCGTTCCGGCTGCGCGTGACGGGCACCGCGGGCTCGGGCAAGACGCAGCTCGCGGTGCAGGCGATGCGCGACGCTGTCGCCGCGGGCCGGCGCGTGCTCTACGTGTGTTTCAACCGGCCGCTTGCCGACTACATCGCGCGCATCGCGCCGCCCGGCGCGAAGATCGCGAACTACCACCAGCTGTGCGACTGGGTCGTGCGCGACAGCGGCCATACGCCCGATTTCCAGGCGCCCGACGCGTTCGAGCGGCTCGCGGCGCGCTTCGCCGACACGCCGGTGCCCGAGCGCTGGCGCTTCGACGTGCTGATCGTCGACGAGGGGCAGGATTTTCATCCGTCGTGGGCGGTGGCGCTGGAGCGGCTGCTTGCGCCGGACGGCGCGTGGTGGTGGCTCGAGGATCCGTTGCAGAACCTCTACATGCGCGAGCCGGTCGCGCTGCCGGGCTGGGTCACGCTGAAGGCGCTCACGAACTACCGCAGCCCGCGCGACCTGCTCGACTTCGTGCGCGACGTGGTCGGCCGCGTGGAGCCGCTCGCCGCCGAGCTGCGCTCGGGCAGCCCGTTCGACGGCTCGGATCTCGCGGTGTCCGCGTACGGCGATGCCGACACGCCGCCCGCCGCACTCGCCGACGCCTGCATCGACGCGACCAAGCGCGCGATCACGCACGCGCTGTCGCTCGGGTTCCGCAAGCAGGACATCGCGGTGCTGTCGTATCGCGGCCGCGAAAGCTCGGCGCTCGCGGCGCTCGACCAGCTCGGGCCGCACCGGGTCAAGCGCTTCACCGGCAAGTACGACCTGTTCGGCAACCCGGAATACGTCGACGGCGACGTGCTGCTCGATTCGATCTACCGCTTCAAGGGCCAGTCGGCGCCGTGCGTGATTCTCACCGAGATCGACTTCGACACGCTCGACGCGCGCGCGGCCCGCAAGCTGTTCGTCGGCGCGACCCGCGCGACGATGAAGCTGCTGCTCGTCGCGTCGTCGCGCGCGGCCGGGCAGCTCACGGCGGCGTAACCCGAACGTCCATCCGCCCGGGCCGGTTCCCGCCTGCCCGCGTCAGGCGACGCGGAACGCGCCCACCGCGCGGCGCAGCACGTCGGCCTGCTCCTCGAGCGACGCGGCGGCTGCCGCGGCTTCCTCGACGAGCGCCGCGTTCTGCTGCGACACCTGATCCATCTGCGACACCGCGCGGTTCACTTGCTCGATGCCGTCGCGCTGCTCGTTCGACGCCGCCGCGATCTCGGTCATGATGCTCGTCACGCGCGCGATCGCCTGCTGGATGTCCTGCATCGTCGAGCCGGCCACGCCGACGAGCCGCGAGCCGTTCGCGACGCGCTCGACCGATTCGCCGATCAGCGTGCGGATTTCCTTCGCCGCGGACGCCGAGCGCTGCGCGAGCGTGCGCACCTCGCCCGCGACCACCGCGAAGCCGCGGCCCTGCTCGCCCGCGCGCGCGGCTTCGACGGCCGCGTTCAGCGCGAGGATGTTGGTCTGGAACGCGATGCCCTCGATCGTGCCGATGATGTCGGCGACCTTCTGCGAGCTCTGGTCGATCTCGTTCATCGTGTCGACGACCTCGCCGACCACCGCCGCGCCCTTCGACGCAATGTCGGACGCACTGTCCGCACAGGCCTGCGCCTGGGCCGCGTTGTCGGCGTTCTGCTTCACCGTCGCCGTCAGCTGCTCCATGCTCGCGGCCGTCTGCTCGAGCGCGGCGGCCTGCTCCTCGGTGCGCTGCGACAGGTCGGTGTTGCCCGCGGCGATCTGGTGCGTCGCGGTGACGATCGCCTCGGAACCCTGCGTGACCTGGCGCACCGTGTCAACCAGGCTGCGCTGCATGCCCGTCACGCCCTTCACCAGTTCGGCCATCTCGTCCTGCGACGACCAGCGGACTTCCGACGTGAGGTCGCCGCCCGACAGGCGGCGGAAGTGCCCGAGCAGCCGCTCGACCGGCTGCGAGATCGCGAAATGCAGGCCGATCGCGCAGCCCAGGCACGCGGCGAGGCCGAACGCGATGCCGGCGACCGCGCCGGCGCGCAGCCAGTTGTAATAGGTCTGCGCGGTGTCGAACACTTCCTTGCCGCGCGCGGCCTGGAAATCGTCGAGCGCATTGGTGGCCTGCGTGAGCGCGACCGACAGCGGCGGCGCGACCGTCATCAGCAGCCGGTCGGCCTCGTCGCGGCGGCCGCTGCGGATCGCGTCGGCCATCGGCTTGAGCGCCTGCCCGACCAGCGCCTGGCGCGCGGCGTCCATGCGGCTCGCGAGCGCGGTCTCGTCGCCGTCGTGCGGCATCGCCGCGTACGTGCGCCACTCGGCGTCCGCCTTCGACAGGTAGCCTTCCGCCTTGCTCACGAGATCCGGCACGTCCGGCGCCTCGGGGTGCAGCATCGCGCGGTCGAGCGTCGTGCGCACGAACGTCAGGTTCAGGGTCGCCGCGGCGAGCGCGTTCTTCGCCGCCAGCTGCCGCGAATAGGCCTCCTCGAGCGCGCGGTTCGAGCTCTGCATGCCGGCGAGGCCGATCAGCCCCGAGACGACGAGCAGGCCCGCAACCAGGCCGAGCGTGGAGAAGATCCGCGTCCGGATCGAGAAACGGGAAAACAGGGCATTCAGGTTCATGACGGAACGTGGGCGGTATGAAAAAAGCCGCGGCAAACGGCGCGCGGCACGCTGTATTACGGTTTGCCTGCAAAAAACTTGAGTCCGTCCCTGCTTTTTTGCGTGATCCACGTCAATTTCCGCGTACATCAACCTCCTGTTACGCCTACAACAATTCGAGCATCGGCAGAAATTGACCAGGCAACTTCAAGCCTCTATATTTCCGGACAATTCACTGCCTAAGCAGGCATCTTCCATGCAAACCGAAACCGTTTCGCGCCCGCCGGCCGTCGACGCAGCCCGCCGCGATGCCCCCGTCGGGCTGATCGTCGCCGCGCTGCTGCTCGTGATGCTGCTGTCCGCGCTCGACCAGACCATCGTGTCCACCGCGCTGCCGACGATCGTCGGCGAACTCGGCGGGCTCGACCAGCTGTCTTGGGTCGTCACCGCGTATCTGCTGTCGTCCACCGTCGTGCTGCCGCTGTACGGCAAGCTCGGCGACCTGTACGGCCGCAAGATCGTGCTGCAGGCGGCGATCGTGCTGTTCCTCGCGGGCTCGGCGCTGTGCGGCGTCGCGCAGGACATGACGCAGCTGATCCTGCTGCGCGCGGTGCAGGGGCTCGGCGGCCGCGGCCTGATGGTCGTCACGATGGCCGCGATCGGCGACCTGATCCCGCCCGACGCGCGCGGCCGCTACCAGGGGATGTTCGGCGGCGTGTACGGGCTCGCGACGATCGTCGGGCCGCTGCTCGGCGGCTTCCTGGTCGAGCACCTGTCGTGGCGCTGGATCTTCACCATCAACCTGCCGCTCGGCGCGGTCGCGCTCGCGGTGATCGGCATCGCGTTCAAGCCGCACACCGCGCATGTGAAGCACCGGATCGACTACATGGGCGCCGCGTTCCTCGCGACCGCCCTCACCTGCATCGTCCTGTTTACGAGCGAAGGCGGCTCGCTGCTGCCGTGGTCGTCGCCGCAGTTGTGGATGATGCTCGCGCTCGGCGTCGTGGCGGTCGGCGGCTTCGTGTACGAGGAGCGGCTCGCCGCCGAACCGATCATGCCGCTCGCGCTGTTCCGCCACCGCACCTTCGTGCTGTGCAGCCTGATCGGCTTCGTCGTCGGCATCGCGCTGTTCGG
This sequence comes from Burkholderia stagnalis, assembly GCF_039848545.1. Taxonomy (NCBI): domain Bacteria; kingdom Pseudomonadati; phylum Pseudomonadota; class Betaproteobacteria; order Burkholderiales; family Burkholderiaceae; genus Burkholderia; species Burkholderia stagnalis. The sequence continues at coordinate 840,905 of NZ_CP156686.1, read as the reverse complement.
CTCCGTCACGTTCATTCCGCTGTACCTGCAGGTCGTGAAGGGCTCGACGCCGTCGCAGGCCGGCATGCAGCTGCTGCCGATGATGGGCGGGATGCTCGCGATGTCGGTCGTGAGCGGCCGCCTGATCTCGCGGTTCGGCAAGTACCGCGTGTTCCCGATCGCGGGCACGCTGGCCGGCGGCATCGCGATGGCGCTGCTGGCGACGCTGACGCTCGACACGCCGCTGCACACGATGTACGGCTACATGGCGCTGCTCGGCATCGGGCTCGGCATGGTGATGCCGGTGCTCACGCTCGCGGTGCAGAACACGATCGCGTTCCGCCACATGGGCGTCGCGACGTCCGGCGTCACGCTGTTCCGCTCGATCGGCGGCTCGCTCGGCGTCGCGGCGTTCGGCGCGCTGTTCTCGAACGGCCTGCAGTCGCGGCTCGTGCAGGCGCTGCCGGCGGGCAACGAGCTGCCGCGCGCACTCAGCCCGGCCGCCGTGCACCAGTTGCCGGACGCGGTGCGGCATGCGTACCTGGATGCGTTCGCGGGGTCGCTGCACGTCGTGTATCTGGCGGCGGCGAGCACGATCGCGATCGCGTTCGTGCTCGCGTGGTTCGTCGAGGACGCGCCGCTGCGCAAGGGCGCTTGACGGCGCAGGCGGGCGGCGACTCGACCGGCCCGCCGCCTGACGGACCCTGCACAGCTCCCCATCCCATTGCGGCCTGCCTCCGGGTCACGGCACCAGCACCACCGCCCCCGTCGTCGCGCGCGCTTCCAGCATCCGGTGCGCATCGGCTACTCGATCGAGCGGCAGCCGCGCGCCGATCTCGACGTGCATCCCGCCCGCCAGCCGCTCAAGGGTCACGCGCGCGGCTTCCCGGTAGCCGCCGACGTCGCGCGCGATGAACCCGAGCACGCTCGGCCGGGCCAGCGCGATCGAGCGCGCCGGCCCGAGCTCGTCGAGATCGATCGTCTGCCGCGCGCCGACCGCGGCCACCTGCCCGATGCTCGCCACCATCCCGTACGGCTTGACCGCGCCGAGCGTGCGGGTCAGCACATCGCCGCCGATCCCGTCGATCGCGTAATCGACGCCCGCGCCGCCGCCGAACGCGCGCGCCGCCGCGACAAAATCTTCCTCGCGATACGCGACTACCGCCTCCGCGCCATGCGCCCGGACGAGCGCGCCCTTCGCCGCCGATCCGACCGTGCCGATCACCCGCGCGCCGAGCGCGCGCGCCCATTGCGTGGCCAGCAACCCGACGCCGCCGGCCGCCGCGTGCACGAGCACCGTGTCGCCCGGGCGGACCTGCCGGACCCGATGCAGCAGCATGTAGACCGTGATCCCTTTCAGCAACCCGGCAGCGGCCGCATCGTCGCTCAGCCCGTCGGGCACCGGCAGCACGCGCGCGGCCGGCAACGTGCGCAGGGTCGCGTAGCTGCCGGTCGGCAACCCGGCATAAGCGACGCGCTGGCCCGGCGCGAGATCCGTCACGCCGGGCCCGACCGCGTCGATCACGCCGGCCGCCTCGACACCGAGCGCGTCCGGCAGCGCGGGCAGCGGATGCGCGCCGGTCCGGAAATAGATGTCGACGAAGTTCACGCCGACGGCCGTCTGGCGAATCCGCACCTCGCCAACGCCGGGCGGCGCGACGGGCGCATCCACGCGGCGCAGCACGCCGGCATCGCCGTATTGATCGATCCCGATCCGGATGGCGGTGGCAGTTTGGGTCATGACGGTCCTCGCAGTCGAATGAAGTGACACGATGATCCCATCGTGCATAATCGATCGGAATTCACGATTTCCGCCCACTGACTGTGCAAAATTCGACAGATGACGGCGCCACGCCGGCGCCCGCGATGAGCTGGGACGACATCCGCTACTTCCTCGCGGTGATGCGCGGCGGCAGCCTGTCGGCCGCCGCGCGCGCGCTGCGGGTCCAGCATTCGACGGTCGCGCGGCGCATCGATGCGCTGGAGGACGCGCTCGGCATCCGGCTGTTCGACCGCCTGCCGCGCGGCTGGCCGCCGACCGACGAGGGCCTGCGGCTCGCCGACCATGCCGCGCACATCGAAGCAGGCACGCAGGCGTTCGCGCGCGCCGCGCAAGGCGCGGCCGATCTCGACGGCGTCGTGCGCGTGTCGGCGTCGCCGGTGTTCGCGAGCCACTTCCTCGCGCCGCGCCTGGCGCGCGCGCTGCGCGCATGGCCGCGGCTGCGGATCGACCTGCTCGGCGAGATGCACGCGGCCAACCTGTATGCGCGCGAAGCCGATCTCGCGGTGCGCCTGTCGCGGCCAAGCGAGCCGGGGCTCGCCGCGCGCCGGCTCGGCACGATGCGCTTCGTGCTGTGCGCGACGCCCGAATGGGCAGCCGCGCCGCCCGACGCATGGCAGTTCCTCGGCTACGACGACGCGCTCGCGCAAACCCCGCAGCAGCAATGGCTCGCCCGCTTCGCGGCCGGGCGCCGCTTCGCGTTCGTCGCGAACGATCTGGCCGCGCTGCATCGCGCATGCGTGGCCGGCGCGGGCGTCGCGCTGCTGCCGCGGTTTCTCGTGGATGATCCGGCGATCGATTCCGTGACGGCGGCGCGTCACCCGCCGGAGGAGTGTGAATCCGGGCGACCGCCCGTCGCCGATGCCGCCCGCGCCTTCGCCACCACAGACGCAGCCGCGCCTACCCGCACCGGGCCAGCATCCACGCCGCTCGTCGAACTGACCTCCGCGCCGCGCTGCGACATCGAGCGCGAGATCTGGCTCGTCGTGCACCCCGACGTGCGCCGGTCGCCGCGCGTGCAGCGCGTCGCGGACGCGATCGCCGATGCGGTGCGCGCGGCGGACGGGCGGCTCTGACGCCCCGGCCCCGTCGGAACTGCTGCTGCAGCCCGGCCGTGATCCCCAGCTGGTTCCGCCCCATGTCGACCGTCCCGCCGGCAGCGACCGCCGTGGCGGCCGTCGCGCTGCGCCCCATCCAGCCGACCGACGTATGGACGCGCGTCCGCTTGGACAGAGGATGGTCGGCACGCCCGCCCAGCAGGGCCGCGTTCGCGTCGGCGCTGCAGACGGCGCACACCTTGCGCGGCGAACGATGCCGCATTGCCGCGCGCGATCGGCCGCCGGCCGCGCACGGGCGCCCCGCCGATGCACCGCTCACGACGGTTGCGCATGCGACGCCTGCCGCTCGCCGGCCGCAGCCGCGGCCGGGAGACCGTGATGCGACGCCGAGCGCCGATGGTCGATCAGGCCGACCGCGACAGCCGCCGCCAGCGCGGGCAGCCCGATCGCCATGAAGTTCTGTTCCAGCGGCAGCTCGATGCCGACCAGCGCGCCGATGACGATCGGCGCCAGGATCGCGCCGGCGCGGCCGACGCCCAGCGTCCAGCCGATGCCGGTCGAGCGGATCGCCATCGGATAGAACTGCCCTGCATACGCGCAATTGACGATCTGCGTGCCGATGGTCGTCGCGCCCGCAAGCCCGACCAGCACGAACAGCAGCGCGGTCGGCACCTTGTAGCCGAGCAGCGTGATCGACGCCGCGGCGAGCAGATACATCGACACGAGCACCGTCTTGATCGGAAAGCGATCGGCCAGCCAGCCGCCGCCGATCGCGCCGACCATCGCACCGGCATTCAGCACCAGCACGAACGTCAACGCGGAGCCGAGGCTGTAGCCCGCGCCCGCCATCAGCCGGGTCAGCCACGAGCTGAGCGCATACACCATGAACAGGCACATGAAGCAGGCGATCCAGAACATGACCGTGCTGAATCCGCGACCGTCGTCGAACAGCTGGCGAACCGGCGCGTTGCCCGCGTTGTCCTCGCGCGGCACGACATAGCAGTCGCCTGGTTGCGGCCGGTACGCCGGATCGAGCCGGCGCGCGATGCGCGCGAGTTCGTCCGTCCTGCCGCGCCGGATCAGGAACGGCAGCGATTCCGGCATCCATTTCACGAGCAGCGGCACGAGCAGCACCGGCGCGCCCGCGGCGACGAACACGGACTGCCATCCGTACGCCTCGATCATCCCCTTGCCCATCACGGCCGCCAGCATGCCGCCGACCGAATAGCCGCTGAACATGAGCGTCACCAGCGTGCTGCGCACGCGCCGCGGCGCGTATTCGGTCATCTGGGCGATCACGTTCGGCATCACGCCGCCGATGCCGATGCCCGCCAGGAAGCGGGCGGCGCCGAACAGTGCGGGCGTGGGCGCCAGCCCGGCCGCCGCGGTAAACACGCTGAACAGCGTCAGGCAGGCCGCGATGGCCCAACGGCGCCCGATCCGCTCGGCGACGGTCCCGAACACGATATTGCCGAACATCATGCCGAACAGCGCCGAGCTGACCATGAAGCCGGCCTGCGCGGGATTGACGCCCATCTCCTTCATGATCGCCGGCAGCGCGATGCCGGCCACCGCCAGGTCGTAGCCGTCGAACACGATGATCAGCGCGCACCAGAACAGCACGACGCCGTGCAGCGGGCCCAGCCGCGCGTTATCCGAGAGCGCCTGCAGGTCGATTTGACGCATGGAGCTTCCTTCCTTTTCCAGTGGGGATTCAGGACCGGCGACAACCGTCGCATCGCGCGCGCTCGAACCAGCACGACCGCTCAGCCGGTCTATTTAGTAGATGTACGAAATATCGTCGCGAAATGCGCCGCTTTCCGTCCAGATGCCGGCGCAGTGTAGGAAGCCACAATGATTCCCACTAGCCGGAATTTGCAGGCCGCGCACGATTTTGATCCGTTTTTTCTCGCGCCGCGCGCTATCCGGATTTTTCCCGAGCGGGAATGGGACTATCCGATTCTTGCAATATGTTGCGATACTTTAGACAAGCCTGACGAAGATCAATATGATCCCTTCAGGATATCTCGCACACAAGAGAACCCGATGTGGCACGACGCGCAACCGCAGCCAGCCGGATGCGCGGCACGGAAACGCCACACAGGAGACGCCCCATGCCCCTCACCCCGAATGCGGAAGTGCTGTCCGCGCTGTACCGGAATTGCCTGTTCCGATCCGGCTCGCGCATGGATGCGCACGAGCAGGTCTCGGTGGAGCTGGCCGAGCATGCGCTGCGCTGGCAGCGCGGCGTGCCCGACGCGGCGCTGTTCAAGGGGCAACTGAATCATCTGAGCGTCTACGCGCTGCAGTACGGCGCCGAAGTCGAGGTCGCCCCGCGCCCGTTCGACGGCTTTTCGCTCGTACACACGTCGCTCGCGGGCGGCGCCGAAATCGAGTGCGACGGACACGTGATGGACGTGTTCGAAGGACGCACCGCCGTGCTCGCGCCCAGGACGCGCGTGCGCCTGCGCTGGCGGCCCGGCACCCGGCAACTGATCGTCAAGGTGCCCGATGCGCTGATGCGCGCGGTGTCCGGCCGCCCGCCCGACGACGCGGCGCCCGGCCTCGCGCCGGGGTTCCTGTTGCCGAGGGCGCTCGCGTCGCAATGGGATCTGCTTGCGCAGTCGCTGCTCAACGTCCTCGCCGTATCCGGCGACGGCAGCATACGAGCCGAATGGCGCGACCACTTCGAGCGAAGCCTCGCGTTGTTCCTGCTCCTGCATTGCCCGCCGTCGCCCGATGCCGCGCATGCCGGCCCGGCGCCGGAAGCGCGCGGCGCACCGGCGGCATCCGGATCGCGGGGCGGCATCCGGCAGATGGATGCGCTGCTCGAATTCATTCACGCGCGGCTCTGCGCGCCGATCTCGCTCGAAGATCTCGCCCGGGCGGCCGGCGTCAGCCTGCGGACGCTGAACGTGCTGTGCCGCCGCTACCACGGCGCGACCCCGATGGAACTGCTGCGCAACATCCGGCTCGACGCCGCGCGCGTGCAGTTGCTGACCGACCCGATGGCCAGCATCACCGATACGGCGCTGACGTTCGGCTTCGGGCACCTCGGCCGCTTTTCCGCGTATTATTCCGCCCGTTTCAACGAGTTGCCGCGCGACACGCAGAGGAAGCGGCCGCCGGACTGAACGCCGCCGCGACGCCGCGCACGCGGCCGCCGCTTTACGTGCCGGGCGATCGCCCGCATAGTCATGGTTTCCCCGCACCGCCCCTGTCGCCCCGTCATCATGTCCGCCACGCCAGCCGCCTGCGTCGTCCGCGATTCGACCGACACCGATCTCGCCGCCATTCACGCGATCTATGCTCACCATGTCCGCCACAGCGTCGCGTCGTTCGAGGAAACACCGCCCGACGTCGCCGAGCTGCGCGCGCGCCGCAACGCGGTGTTGCACAGCGGGCTGCCGTATCTCGTCGCCGAATGCGGCGGCCGCGTGGCCGGCTATGCGTATGCGACGCCGTACCGCACGCGCAGCGCCTACCGCTTCACGGTCGAAGATTCGATCTACATCGACGATGCGCAGCGCGGGCGCGGCGTCGGCCGCGCGCTGCTCGCGGCCCTGATCGCGCGCTGTGAGGCCGGCCCGTGGCGACAGATGATCGCGGTGATCGCCGACGGCGGCACCGGCGGCTCGACGTCGCTGCATCGCGCGTTCGGCTTCGAGCCGGCCGGCGTGCTGAAGGCGGCCGGTTTCAAGCACGGCCGCTGGATCGACACCGCGCTGCTGCAGCGCCCGCTCGGCGACGGCGCGCGCACGCTCCCCGCCTCGCCCGCGCCTGCCGCGTCGCGCTAGAATGGCCGCATGCCAAAATCGACTCACACCCCACCTGACGAGGCCGTCGCGGAACCTTCCCGCAACGAGTACACGGTCGACGAGCTCGCGCGCGTGTCCGACACGACCGTGCGCAACGTGCGCGCGTACCAGGATCGCGGCCTGCTCGCGCCGCCCGAGAAGCGCGGCCGCGTCGGCATCTACGACGACACGCACGTCGCCCGCCTGAAGCTCATCAACCACCTGCTCGCGCGCGGCTACACGCTGTCGAACATCCAGGACCTGATCATGGCGATCGACGAAGGCCACGACCTTCGCTCGATCCTCGGCCTCGAGAACGCGATCGGCGGCCGCTGGTCGCACGAGCTGCCGAAAACCTACTCGCTCGCCGCACTTGCGCAGATGTTCGGCCCGCAGACGCCCGCGCAGATCACGCGCGTGACCGAGCTCGGCCTGCTCGAGCGGCGCGGCCTGTCGTTCGTCGCGAAGAGCCCCGCGCTGCTCGAGGCGGCGGCGGCGATGACCAGGGAAGGCATCCCGGTGCGCGAACTGCTCGACGTGATCAGCCTCGCGCGGCCGCACTTCGACGCGATCGCGCGGCTGCTGGTCGACCTCGTCGTGAAGCGGCTCGACCGCTACGACGAAGGCACGCTGCCGCCGGCCACCGACGTGCCCGCGCTGGTCGACGCGATCTGGCGCCTGCGCCCGCTCGCGGCCGTGTTCGTCGAAGGCGAGACGAACCGCGCGCTCGAGGCCGCCGCGAGCGCCTACCTCGGCGGCCGCGTCGCGACGATCCTCGACCGCAAGCTCAGCGACGAAGCGGCGCGCCAGTCCGGCGCGCCCGACACGCACAGCGACGGCGACAAAGCATAGGCGCGCCGGCGTCATATTGATATCGGCAATGCTTGGTTTGCCGGCCACACCGCCCATGCGACGATTCTTCCAACCGAGCGGCGCCCGCGCCGCCCGCCCGAAGACGTTTCGCATGGAGTCCGATCGATGTTTCGTTTCACCCGCTGGATCACCCACACCGCCGCGACGACGCTCGTTGCGCTGTCCGCCGCGTCGGCCTTCGCGCAGGGCGGCGCCGACCAGGTCGTGCGCATCGGCTACCAGAAGGCCGGCCTGCTGTCGGTCGTGAAAGCGCAAGGCGCGCTCGAGACCCGGCTCAAGCCGCTCGGCTACCGCGTGCAGTGGTTCGAATTCCCGGCCGGCCCGCAGCTGCTCGAAGCGCTGAACGCGAACAGCATCGACTTCGGCTATACGGGCGCGCCGCCGCCCGTGTTCGCGCAGGCGGCCGGCGTGCGCTTCGTTTACGTCGGCGCGGAGCCGCCAGCGCCGCACAACGAGGCGCTGATCGTCAAGCCCGATTCGCCGATCAAGTCGGTGGCCGACCTGCGCGGCAAGAAGGTCGCGCTGCAGAAGGGGTCCAGCGCGAACTACCTGCTGCTGAAGGCGCTGCAGAAAGCCGGCGTGCGCTACGACGAAATCCGCCCGGTCTACCTGCCGCCCGCCGACGCGCGCGCGGCATTCGAGAGCGGCAACGTCGACGCGTGGGCGATCTGGGATCCGTATTACGCTGCCGCGCAGGATTCGCTGAAGGCGCGCACGCTGTCCGACTACACGGGCCTCACGGCGACCAACAACTTTTACGAGGCCACGCGCGATTTCGCGCAGCGCAACCCGGCGATCGTCGCCGCGATCCTGCAGCAGGCGCGCGCGATCGGGCTGTGGATCAATGGCCATCCGGCCGAGGCCGCCGCGCTGCTCGCGCCGAAGGTCGGGCTTGCGCAGCCGCTCGTCGAGGCATGGATCCGGCGCGTGCCGTTCGGTGCGGTGCCGATCGACGAGAAGATCGTCACGACCCAGCAGGGGGTTGCGGATGCGTTCCACGACGCGAAGCTGATCCCGCAGAAGCTCGTGGTCGGCGACAACGCGTGGACCGACTCGAACGTGTCGGCCGCGCTCGCGGCGAAGTAGGCTTGACTCGATGCGCGCGCATTCGACGCGCGCATCGCTCTAGAAGGATTCGCCGGTTTCCCCACCGCCGTTCTTCCGGATAATGGCCGGCAGCCGCGCCCGCGCAGGCGCGCCGCCGACAACGATATTCCGGAGACACCCGCCTTGATCGCCACGCTTCCCGCCGCCTACCGCCGGCTCTGGCCGCTCGCCGTTGCCGCCGCGCTCGCGTACGGTGCATCGCTCGCCGCCGCCCCCTATCCCGGACAAGCCGTCGCGAAGGCCGCGATGGGCCTGCTGCTGCTCGCGGCCGGCAGCGCGTGCGGCGCTGCGCGCGAACGCGCGTGGCTGTGCGCGGCGCTCGCCACCGCCGTGCTCGGCGACGTGCTGCTCGCGCTGCCCGACTGGCCGCCGTCGTTCGTCGGCGGGCTCGGCGCGTTCCTGCTCACGCACCTGTTCTATAGCGCGATCTTCCTGCGCTGGCGCGCGCGCCCGCACGGCTGGCGCATCGTCGCGCTGATCGGGCTGTGGCTCGCGGCCCCCGCGTTCTACGCGGCGTTTTTCCCGCATCTCGGCGAGCTGGCCGCGCCGGTCGCCGTCTACATGCTCGTGCTGTGCGCGATGGCGAGCTTCGCGCTGGCCGCGCGCACCCGCGGCCCGCTCGTCGCGCTCGGCAGCCTGATCTTCGTCGGCTCCGACACGCTGATCGGCGTCGGCCGCTTCCTCGGCGGGTTCGCCGGCATCGACTACCTGATCTGGGCGTTGTACGCGCTCGCGCAGGTCACGATCGTCGCCGGGGTTTTCCATGAGACGACGGGCCGTTCGATCCGCCCCTGATTCGGTTTCAAACAGGCCGCCGCCCGCCGGCGGCCTGCTCTCGCCACCGCGACCCATGCCCGGCGGCCCTCGCGGCCCTGCCCGGCCACCCCGTTCCAAACCCGCTCCCGCCTTGTCCCACGGGGCTTCCGGCCCTTAGAGTCCACCGTCTAGTCGCTTGCGGTTTCCCGGTTCACCCACTATCGTTACATCAAACAATGTAACATTCAAAAATGAGCCATAGCGGAGACTCCCGGATGAATGCTCGCACTTTGCCTTTCGGCCCCCCTGGTCACGACGGCCCCGACGAATCCGTCGACGTCGCCATCATCGGCACCGGCTTCGCCGGCCTCGGGATGGCCATTCGTCTGCGGCAGACCGGCATGACCGATTTCGTCGTCCTCGAGAAGGCGGCGTCGGTCGGCGGCACCTGGCGCGACAACCACTACCCCGGATGCGCATGCGACGTGCAATCGCACGTGTACTCGTTCTCGTTCGCGCCGAACCCGCGCTGGACGCGCATGTTCGCGCCGCAGCCGGAGATCCGCGCGTATCTCGAGGATTGCGTGCAGCGCTTCGGGATCGGCGCGCACCTGCGCCTGAACCACGAGCTGCAGCGCGCCGAATACGACGAGGCCGCGCAGCGCTGGCGCCTCACGTTCGCGAACGGCAAGCGGCTTGCCGCGCGCGTGCTGGTGTCCGGGATGGGCGGCCTGTCGCGCGCGGCGCTGCCGGCGATCCCGGGCGTCGAGACCTTCAAGGGCCGCGCGTTCCACTCGCAGCAGTGGGACCACGACTATCCGCTCGACGGCAAGCGCGTCGCGGTGATCGGCACCGGCGCGAGCGCGATCCAGTTCGTGCCGCAGATCGCGCCGCGCGTGAAGCAGCTCGCGCTGTTCCAGCGCACGCCGCCGTGGATCATGCCGAAGCCCGACCGCAACCTGACGAAGCTCGAGCAATGGCTGTTCCGCTCGCTGCCGTTCACGCAGAAGCTCGTCCGCAGCGGCATCTACTGGATGCTCGAATCGCGCGTGCTCGGCTTCGCGATCCATCCGTCGCTGATGAAGAACGTGCAGAAACTGGCGCTGCGCCACATCCGCAAGCAGATTCCCGATCCGGTGCTGCGCGATGCCGTGACGCCGAACTACACGCTCGGCTGCAAGCGCGTGCTGATCTCGAACGACTACTACCCGGCGCTGTCGCGCAAGAACGTCGACGTGATCACCACCGGCATCGAGCGCATCGAGGCCGATGCAGTCGTCACGACGGACGGCGTGCGCCACGAAGTCGACTGCCTGATCTACGGCACCGGCTTCCAGGTCGCCGATCCGTTCCCGCGCGGCGCGGTGATCGGCCGCGGCGGCCTCGACATCGTCGATGCGTGGCGCGACGGCGCGCATGCGTATCTCGGCACGACGCTGCCCGGCTACCCGAACTTCTTCATGATCGTCGGCCCGAACACGGGCCTCGGCCACAACTCGATGGTGTTCATGATCGAATCGCAGATCGAATACATCCTCGGCGCGCTGCGCGCGATGGCGCGCGAACGCGCAGACGCGATCGAGGTGCGCCCGCTCGTCGAAGCGCAGTTCAACCACGACCTGCAAGGCCGGCTGAAGAAGGCGATCTGGTCGACGGGCGGCTGCAAGAGCTGGTACCTCGACCCGCGCACGGGCAAGAACACCACGCTGTGGCCGGGCTTCACGTGGCGCTTCCGGCAGGCGACAGCCCATTTCTCGATGGCCGACTATCACGCGTACCACGCGCCCCGCCGCGACGCCGCCGCTGCGCCGGCCACCGCGGCCGCCGCGCCCGCCGCTTCCGCCCCGTCCGTTGAAGCGGCCTGAGACCCGAACAGGAGCCACCGACATGAGAGATTTCACCAACAAGGTCGCCGCGATCACCGGCGCAGGCTCGGGCATGGGCCGCTCACTCGCGCTGCAGCTCGCGCAGGCCGGCTGCCACGTATCGCTCGCCGACAAGAATGCGATCGGCCTCGCCGAAACCGAACGGATCGTGCGCGCGCTCGCGCCGAACGTGCGCGTGACGACGCGCGTGCTGGACGTCGGCGAGCGCGACGCGATGTTCGCGTGGGCCGACGACACCGCGCAGGAACACGGCAAGGTCAACCTCGTCTTCAACAACGCGGGCGTCGCGCTGTCGAGCACGATCGAGGGAATGGAATACAGCGATCTCGAATGGATCGTGAACATCAACTTCTGGGGCGTCGTGCACGGCACGAAGGCGTTCCTGCCGCACCTGAAGGCAGCGGGCGAAGGCCACGTGATCAACACGTCGAGCATCTTCGGGATCTTCGCGCAGCCGGGCATGAGCGGCTACAACGCGACCAAGTACGCGGTGCGCGGCTTCACCGAATCGCTGCGCCAGGAACTCGACATGATGAAGTGCGGCGTGTCGGCAACCTGCGTGCACCCGGGCGGCATCCGCACCAACATCGCGCAGTCGAGCCGCGTCGCGAAGAACATGGTCGGTTTCATGGTCGGGAGCGAACAGCAAGGCAAGGACTCGTTCGAGAAGTTCTTCATCACGACCGCCGACGACGCCGCGCGCGCGATCCTCGCCGGCGTGCGCAAGAACAAGCGCCGCGTGCTGATCGGCCGCGATGCGCGCGCCGCCGACTGGATGGCGCGCATCCTGCCGTGCGCATACCAAGCGCTCGTCGTGCTGGCGAGCCGGCGCGAAGCCGCGAAGGCGTGCCGCCTCTCGGCCCGCACGACGCCCGCGCCGATCCACGCCACGTACAACAATGCAGGTAATCAGGGAGGTGAACAATCATGACGGCCCCGAACATGATGCCCGTGCGGCGCGACATCCGTTTCGCGCTGCCGCCCGAACACGCGCGCGACTGGCATGTCCAGGGCGTGCCCGTCACGCACTTCATGAACGCGCTGTCGCTGCTGTTCCCGGCCGGCGAGCGCTTCTTCATGGATTCGGTGCGCCACTACCGCGACCGCATCGAGGATCCGGAGCTGAAGAAGCAGGTGCTCGGCTTCATCGGCCAGGAGGCGATGCACACGCGCGAGCACATCGAGTACAACGACCTGCTGCAGGCGTCGGGCCTGCCCGCGCACAAGCTCGACAAGCGCCTGTGGACGATCCTCGGCTGGTTCAGGAAGGTGCTGCCGCATTCGATGCAGCTCGCGATCACGATCGCGCTCGAGCACTACACGGCGATCCTCGCGAACCAGCTGCTGTCGGGCCATGAGCACCGGATCGACGGATCGGTCGAGGGCTACCAGCAGATGTGGATGTGGCACGCGATGGAGGAAACTGAGCACAAGGCCGTGTCGTACGACGTGTGGAACGCGGTGATGAAGCCGGGCCTCGGCAGCTACCTGCTGCGCACCGGCACGATGCTGTTCACGACGTTGACGTTCTGGACCATCGTGTTCGACTTCCACGTGCGCCTGATGACGGCGCATCGTCGCCGTCACGGCAAATTCGGCGGCATGTGGCGGCTGGTCAAGTACCTGTACAGCCCGAAGAACGGCGTGTTCCCGAGCATCGCGCGCGAATGGCTCGACTATTTCCGGCCGGGCTTCCATCCGTGGGACCACGACAACCACCAGTATCTGCAGGGGCTCGACACGCTGCTCGCGAACATCGACGCGACCAACGCGCGCTATGCCGCGCAGGCCGCACCGCGCCGCGTGCCGCTGCATCCGGTTCCGCAGGCCTGACGCGATGACGCGCGCCAGCGAGATGCTGACCGTCCAGTCCGGCGACGTGAAGCTCGCCGTCTACGTGAGCGGGCCGCGCCGCGCGCCGCCCGTGATCCTCGTGCACGGCTACCCGGATTCGGCCGCGGTGTGGGCGCCGATTCGCGCGCGGCTCGCCAGGCGCTACCGCGTGATCGCGTACGACGTGCGCGGCGCGGGCGCGTCCGATGCGCCGCGGCGCCGCGCCGACTACACGCTCGCGCGGCTCGCGTTGGACCTGAAGGCCGTCGCCGACGCAACCTGCGGCGAGCGGCCGTTCCATCTCGTCGGCCACGACTGGGGTTCGATCCAGTGCTGGGAGGCGGTGACCGACCCGGCGTGGCGCGGCCGCATCGCGTCGTATACGTCGATCTCGGGGCCCTGCCTCGACCACGTGTTCCGCGCGAAGCTGCGGCTCAGGCAGAGCCTGAAATCGTGGTACATCGCGTTCTTCCACCTGCCGCTCGTGCCGTCGCTGGTCTGGCGGCTCGGCGGCGCCGCACTGTGGCCGCGCTGGCTGCAGCTCACCGAGCGGATCCGCCCGGAGCCCGATCCCGCACAGTTGAAGAACGCGCTGAACGGGATGAAGCTGTATCGCGCCAACTTCGTCGCGCGCGCCCGGCGGCCGCGCGAGCGTCACGCGCAGGCGCCGGTGCAGATCCTCGTGCCGGTGCGCGACCGCTACGTGACGCCGGAGATGACGGTCGGCCTCGACCGCTGGCTCGGCGAACACGTACGCGAGGAAATCGCCGGCGCGCACTGGATCGTGCTGCGCGACCCCGACCTGATCGCGTCGCGGATCGACCGCTTCGCGGCCGCGCACGAGAAGAACGCGGCGCCGCCCGCTCAGCCGAGCGCCGGCAGGCGCCTGAACAACGTCTCGTAGTCGATCACGAGGCCGTCGTCGTCGATCTCCATCTCGGCGGTGAAATCCCGGAAGATGCCTTCGTAGCGGTAGCGCCGGCCCGGTTCGATGCACACGTATGCCTGCTGGACCCGCGACACCTTCAGGTCGGGCGTCGACACGTAGACGACGTCGATCGGCCGCCGCTCGCCGCGCACGAGCCCGAGGCGGCCGATCGGCAGCGAATTCGTGTACGGGGTGGCCGCGATGTCGATGTCGACGCAGCCGTCCAGATCGGGCAGCGCCTGCCCCGCGCCGTCGCGCCAGTGGCCGAGGCCGTCGCCGTGCAGTTCGAGCGTGCCGCCGCCCATCACCTTGAGCACCGCATAGGTCGCGCGCCACTGCGCGTCGCACTCCACCCGGTATGCAAGCCCGTAAGCCTTGCCGTACCGCTGGCCGACCACGGCGCTCTCCACGACGATCCCGCCGTCGCCGCGTTCGAACGTCAGATGTTCGATGCCGTCGCCTTCCAGCGACGCCCAACGCACTTCACGCATCGTCCTGCCTCCTTCGTTGTTGTCGAATGCCGGGCATCGTCGCACAAATTCCGGGTATCCAACATTCACTATTCCGGTGCATCGCGATCTGCCCTATCCTCGCGGCTCGTCCTGTCTCGCCGCCGTCATGCCTACCGCCCAACCCGCCTCGCCGCCGATCGACCTGCGCATCCTGCTGCGCAGCATCGGCCAGATCGTGCTGCAGGCGAACGCGCTGACCGGCGCGCTGCTGCTCGCCGCGCTGGCGCTGACCGATGCGCGGCTGGCGTGCGCGGCGCTGCTCGGCGCGGCGGCGGCCAACATGTGCGCGGTGCTGACGGGCGCCGCACGCCGCGACGTCGAGCAAGGGCTGCTCGGGTTCAACGGCGCGCTCGCCGCGCTGGCCGCCGTCACGTTTGCGCCGCCGACGCTCACGGCGGTCGCGCTCGCGCCGCTCGCCGCGATCGGCGCAGCGCTCGTGCAGCGCGCGCTGCGCCGGCCGCTCGAGAAGGCGCGACAATGCCCGTATTCGAGCCCGTGCCTGGCCGTTACCGCGCTGTGGCTGCCGTTTGTCGCGGCGCAGCACACCGCGGAGGCAGGTGCCGCGGCGATGGCGCCGTCGCTGCCCGCGTTCGGCCCGGCGCTGCTCGCCGGCGTCGCGCAAACCACCTTCGCGCAAGGTGCGTGCGCGGGCGCGCTGATGGTGGCCGGCCTCGCGGCCGCCTCGCGCCGCGCGGCCGCGTATGCGCTCGGCGGCGCGCTCGTGTCGACCGCGCTGCTGCTCGCGCTCGGCGCCGGCGCCACGGCGTTCGCCGACGGGCTGCTCGGCTTCAACGGCGCGCTCGCCGCGATCGCGCTGATGCCGCGCGGCGCGCGCGCCGCATGTGCGGCCGCGGTGTTCGCAGCGCTGCTGCAGGCGCTCGCGATGCGCGCGGGCGTCACGGTGCTGACCTTGCCGTTCGTGCTCGCGTCGTGGTGCACGGTGTGGGCCGTGCGCCGCTTCACCCTGGGAGATGCCGATGTCGTCATTCGCTCACCGTCCTGACGCCGTGAAACCGGGCGGCCCGATCTCGGACGCCGAACGCCGGCTGCGCGTCGATCTCGCCGCCGCCTACCGGCTCGTCGCGCTGAACGGCTGGGACGACCTGATCTACACGCACCTGTCCGCGACCGTGCCGGGCGAACCCGGCCACTTCCTGATCAATCCGTTCGGGCTGACGTTCGACGAGGTGTGCGCATCGAACCTGGTGAAGATCGACCTCGCCGGCAACCGGATCGGCGACGGCGAACACGCGGTCAACGTGACCGGCTTCGCGCTGCACGCGGCCGTGCATGCGGCGCGGCCCGACGCGGTGTGCGTGATGCACCTGCACAATACGGCCGGCATCGCGGTGTCGATCCAGCGCGACGGGCTGCTGCCCGCGTCGCAGCATGCGCTGCGCTTTCACGGCGATCTCGCGTATCACGACTACGAGGCGCTCGCGTTCTCGCCGGCCGAAGGCGCGCGGCTGACCGCGAGTCTCGGCGCGAAATCCGCGATGCTGCTGCGCAACCACGGCACGCTGACGGTCGGCCGCACGGTCGCCGAGGCCTATGTGCTGATGGATACGCTGATCAAGGCATGCGACATCCAGGTGCGCGCGCAGTCGGGCGGCGGGCCGCTCGTGCTGCCCGAGCCGGCCGTCGCCGCCCGCACGGCCGAGCAGTTGCGCGATGGCGGCGCGATCGAGGGCGAGCTGGAATGGCCTGCGCTGCTGCGCCGGCTCGACCGGATCGATCGGTCGTATCGCGATTGAGTTTCCTTGAATCCATCTACGGAGAATGTGTCATGCCGACTTTCAATATCCAGCTGTTCGAAGGCCGCACCGTCGAGCAGAAGCGCCGGTTCGTCGAGGCGATCACGCGGGTCACGTGCGAAACGCTCGGCTGCGAGCCGGGTTCGGTGGACATCATCCTCACCGACGTGAAGAAGGAAAACTGGGCGACCGGCGGGACGCTGTGGAGCGAGCGCGAATGAGCCGCTGACGCAACCCGATCGAACCTGCCCCACTGGACGGGACGCATCGCGTCCCTGATCCGCCCGCCCGCTCTCCCTCGCTTCGCCTCCCCATCCGCAAGTCAGCCGACGCATGATGCGCCGGCTGGCGTCTTTGCTACCAAACGCCGCACCCTTTATCCCGGAAATTGCCGATTGACATCGATCAAAATCGATATCGACGCCCGGCGCACAATTGCATCGAAATATCGCTTGTTCATTCAATTCCGAATAAGGATAAAGAGGAAAAACGGCCCGACAGCCCGCCATCCACCACGCCATTGGTCCACACGCGATTTTCATTTCGACTTTCCGGCCTTCAATCTCCCATTCAATGATCGAAATCGATTCAATTCGTCTTCAAGCAGAAATCCGGGAGCGGCAATGAGAATTCTCGTTGACAACATCAATCCGGAAACCACGCCGAACGAGCTTCGGGACTTTCTCTGCAAATACACCGGGGAAACCTTCACGCACATCCGGCTCATCGGGCAAGCGGGCCCGCGGCCCGGCGCACTGATCGACGTCGAAGGCGCCAACCGGGGTGCGCTCGCGGAAATCCGGCGGCGCCTGAACGGCATGTACTGGAAGCGGCGCCGGATCGGCATCTGGCTCTTTGCGTTCTGGGACCGCAGCGACGCCGCCGACGCCCGGCGTCAACGGGAAGGCCGGAGCGGACAACCGCCCGAACGATCGACGACGACGCTGCGCCGATAACCGCCGGCCCCCGGCAGCAAGCAAACAGCAAGCCACAGCCCCCGCGCTTTCCGCCCCGGCGGACGCGCGACGGCCCCGTGCGCGCCGCGATTTCGCGCACCCTCAACTGCAAGGAAACCTCATGGCTGAACTGATTCAAACCGATGCAGCGCAAACCGCCACGCACAAGCTGCAGCTTGGCGCGCTGACCGCCCTCGTCGTCGGCTCGATGATCGGCGGCGGCATCTTCTCGCTGCCGCAGAACATGGCCGCCGCCGCCGACGCCGGCGCGATCCTGATCGGCTGGGGGATCACCGCGGTCGGCATGCTCGCGCTTGCATTCGTGTTCCAGACGCTCGCGAACCGCAAGCCCCGGCTCGACGGCGGCGTCTACGCGTACGCACAGGCCGGCTTCGGCGACTACATGGGCTTCTCGTCCGCGTGGGGCTACTGGATCAGCGCGTGGGTCGGCAACGTCGGCTACTTCGTGCTGCTCTTCTCGACGCTCGGCTACTTCTTCCCGGTATTCGGCGAAGGCAACACGCGCGCCGCGATCGTGGCCGCGTCGGTGCTCCTGTGGGCCGTGCATTTCCTCGTGCTGCGCGGCATCAAGGAGGCGGCGTTCGTCAATCTCGTCACGACCGTCGCGAAGATCGTCCCGCTCGTGGTGTTCATCCTGGTCGGCTTCTTCGCGTTCCGGCTCGACGTGTTCCGGGCCGACATCTGGGGCCACGCGAACCCGTCGCTCGGCTCGGTGACGAACCAGGTCCGCAACATGATGCTCGCGACCGTCTGGGTGTTCATCGGCATCGAAGGCGCCAGCATCTACTCGGCGCGCGCGGAAAAGCGCAGCGACGTCGGCCGCGCGACCGTGATCGGTTTCGTCGGCGTGCTGCTCGCGCTCGTGCTCGTCAACGTGCTGTCGCTCGGCATCATGACGCAGCCTCAGCTCGCGAAGCTTCAGAACCCGTCGATGGCCGCCGTGCTCGAGCACGTCGTCGGCCATTGGGGCGCCGTCGTCATCAGCGTCGGCCTCGTGGTGTCGCTCGTCGGCGCGCTGCTGTCGTGGGTGCTGCTGTGCGCGGAGATCCTGTTCTCGGCCGCGAAGGACCACACGATGCCCGCGTTCCTGCGCAAGGAGAACGCGAACCATGTGCCGGCCAACGCGCTGTGGCTCACGAACGCGATGGTCCAGGTGTTCCTGGTCATCACGCTGTTCGCGCAGGGCACCTATCTGTCGCTGATCTATCTCGCGACGTCGATGATCCTGATCCCGTACTTCTGGTCGGCCGCCTACGCGCTCCTGCTCGCCGTGCGCGGCGAGACCTACGGGAACGACGCCCGCGCGCGCCGCAAGGACGGCTGCATCGCCGCGCTCGCGGTGACTTACGCGGTGTGGCTGCTGTACGCGGCGGGCGTCAAGTACCTGCTGCTGTCGGCCCTGCTCTACGTGCCGGGCGCGCTGTTCTTCGCGAAAGCGAAGCGCGAACTCGGCAAGCCGGTGTTCACCACCGCCGAAAAACTCGTTTTCGCGGCGGCCGCGGCCGCCGCCGTTCTCGCCGCCTACGCGCTCCATAGCGGGCTCATCTCCCTTTGATCGAAGAGGTAACGAACATGACTCACGCCATTCCTCAAGTCGGCGTCCACTCCGAAGTCGGCAAGCTGCGCAAGGTGATCGTCTGCTCGCCCGGGCTCGCCCATCATCGCCTCACGCCCAGCAATTGCGACGAACTGCTGTTCGACGACGTGATGTGGGTGAACCAGGCCAAGCGCGACCACTTCGACTTCGTGTCGAAGATGCGCGAACGCGGCGTCGACGTGCTCGAGATGCACAACCTGCTGACCGACACCGTCGCCAACCCGGCCGCGCGCAAGTGGATCCTCGATCGCAAGATCACGCCCGACACCGTCGGCATCGGTCTCGCCGACGACGTGCGCGCGTGGCTCGACAGCCTCGCGCCGCGCACGCTCGCCGAGTTCCTGATCGGCGGCGTCGCCGCGAGCGACCTCGCGGGCGGCGGGCAGTCGAAGGCGCTCGCGCTGCTTCTCGACTACCTCGGGCGGTCGTCGTTCGTGCTGCCGCCGCTGCCGAACATGATGTTCACGCGCGACACGTCGTGCTGGATCTACGGCGGCGTCACGCTGAACCCGATGCACTGGCCTGCCCGCCGGCAGGAAACGCTGCTCGTCGCCGCGATCTACAAGTTCCATCCGCAGTTCGCCGACGAGACCTTCGACATCTGGTACGGCGATCCCGACCGCGGCCACGGGATGGCCACGCTCGAAGGCGGCGACGTGATGCCGGTCGGCCGCGGCGTCGTGCTGGTCGGGATGGGCGAACGCACGACGCACCAGGCGATCGGCCAGCTCGCGCAGTCGCTGTTCGCGAAGGGCGCGGCCGAGCGCGTGATCGTCGCCGGCCTGCCGAACGCGCGCGCGTCGATGCATCTCGACACCGTGTTCAGTTTCTGCGACCGCGACCTCGTGACCGTGTTCCCCGACGTCGTGAACCGGATCGTGCCGTTCACGCTGCGCCCGCGCGGCGACAGCCGCAACGGCATCGACATCGAGCGGGAGGACAAGCCGTTCGTCGACGTCGTCGCGCAGGCGCTGGGGCTGAAGGCGCTGCGCGTCGTCGAGACGGGCGGCAACGATTTCGCGGCCGAGCGCGAGCAATGGGATGACGGCAACAACATGATCTGCCTCGAACCGGGCACCGTCGTCGGGTACGACCGCAATACCTATACGAACACGCTGCTGCGCAAGGCGGGGGTCGAGGTGATCACGATCGGCTCCAGCGAGCTTGGCCGCGGCCGCGGCGGCGGCCACTGCATGACCTGCCCGGTCCTGCGCGATCCGGTCGATTTCTGAAACGGCGCACGCACCGCGACGCTACCCCCCGATTTTTCACGGAGATGCCAGATGAGCTTCAACCTGCACAACCGCAATCTGCTGAGCCTGATGCACCACAACGCACGCGAGCTGCGCTACCTGCTCGATCTCGCCCGCGACCTGAAGCGCGCGAAGTACAGCGGCACCGAGCAGCCGCGCCTGATGCGCAAGAACATCGCGCTCATCTTCGAAAAGACCTCGACCCGCACGCGCTGCGCGTTCGAGGTCGCCGCGTACGACCAGGGCGCAAACGTCACGTACATCGACCCGACGTCGTCGCAGATCGGCCACAAGGAGAGCATGAAGGACACCGCACGCGTGCTCGGCCGGATGTATGACGCAATCGAGTACCGCGGCTTCAGCCAGGAGATCGTCGAGGACCTGGCGCGCCATGCGGGCGTCCCCGTCTTCAACGGGCTCACCGACGAATACCATCCGACGCAGATGCTCGCCGACGTGATGACGATGCGCGAGCACAGCGACAAACCCTTGCACGACATCAGCTACGCGTATCTCGGCGACGCCCGCAACAACATGGGCAATTCGCTGCTCCTGATCGGCGCGAAGCTCGGGATGGACGTGCGGATCGGCGCGCCGAAGTCGCTATGGCCCGCCGCGGACCTGATCGCGCAATGCGAGGCGTTCGCGGCCGAAAGCGGCGCGCGGATCCTGTTGACCGAGGATCCGCACGCGGCGGTCAGCAACGTCGACTTCATTCACACCGACGTGTGGGTGTCGATGGGCGAACCCGTCGAAGCATGGGACGAGCGGATCGACGCGCTGCTGCCTTATCAGGTCAACCGCACGCTGATCGAATCGACGGGCAATCCGCGCACGCGCTTCATGCACTGCCTGCCGGCCTTCCACAACAGCGACACGAAGGTCGGCAAGCAGATCGCCGAACGCTATCCGCATCTGAAGGACGGCATCGAAGTCACCGACGAGGTATTCGAATCGCCGCGCTGCATCGCGTTCGAACAGGCCGAAAACCGCATGCATACGATCAAGGCCGTGCTCGTATCGACGCTCGGCGGTATCTGACGCGCCGGCGCGCGCAACCGGATGGCGCGGCGCAGCGCCGTCCGCACTTTCAAGGAGAAACACGATGCGTATCGTCATCGCATTGGGCGGCAACGCGCTCTTGCAGCGCAATCAGCCGATGACCGAGGCCCAGCAGCGGCAGAACGTGAAGACCGCCGTCGCCGAGATCGCCCGGATCGCCCCCGGCAACGAACTCGTGATCGCGCACGGCAACGGGCCGCAGGTCGGGCTGCTCGCGCTGCAGGGCGCGGCCTACGCGCCGGTCGAGCCCTACCCGCTCGACGTGCTCGGCGCGCAAACGGAAGGGATGATCGGCTACCTGATCGAGCAGGAGCTCGGCAACCTGCTGCCCGCCGACGCGCCGTTCGCCACGCTGCTGACGCAAGTCGAGGTGGATCCGGCCGATCCGGCATTCGAGCGGCCGACCAAGCCGATCGGCCCCGTCTATTCGCGCGACGAGGCCGAACGGCTCGCGCAGGAAAAGGGCTGGCGCATCGCGCCCGACGGCGACGCGTTCCGCCGGGTCGTGCCGAGCCCGCGACCGCGCCGCATCTTCGAGATTCGTCCGATCAAATGGCTGCTCGAAAAAGGCGCGATCGTGATCTGCGCGGGCGGCGGCGGCATCCCGACGCGCTACGACGCGAACGGCAAGCTCGCGGGCGTCGAAGCCGTGATCGACAAGGATCTGTGCGCGTCGCTGCTGGCGCGCGAATTGCACGCGGACTTGCTGCTGATCGTGACCGACGTCGACGGCGTGTACCGCGACTGGCGCCAGCCGACGCAGGCGCTGATCGAAGCCGCACATCCGGACGCGCTCGAACGGCTCGGCTTCGCGGCCGGCTCGATGGGGCCGAAGGTGCAGGCCGCGATCGAATTCGCGCGGCAGACGGGGCGTGACGCGGCGATCGGCTCGCTCGCCGACATCGCCGCGATCGCCGCGGGCCGGGCGGGCACCCGCGTCAGCATGCAGGTGGACGGCATCCGTTGCAGGAAACCGCAATAGCGGAAGCACGCGGCGCGGACGCGGCGTTGTGCACCCGCACATCGCTTTGCCGCGCATTCGGCGCATAATGGCCCACTGACGATGCAGTCGATGGCCACCCGACGAGGAGAACGCGCCATGGAAGCGAAGAACGAAGAAGTCGTCGCACACCTGCTCTCCGATGTCGTCGAATTCGCGCGCGGGCGATTGCCCGAAGCCGCGTTCCAGATCGTCGAACCTTTCCTGCGCCACTACTACGATTTCGCCGATGCCGACGACCTGCAAAGCCGCGGCATCGCCGACCTCTACGGCGCCGCGATGGCGCACTGGCAGACCGCGCAGAAATTCGTCCCCGGCAGCGAGCGGCTGCGCGTCTACAACCCGATCCTCGAGCAGCACGGCTGGCACTCCGATCACACGGTGATCGAGATCGTCAACGACGACATGCCGTTCCTCGTCGATTCGGTGACGATGGCCGTCAACCGTCTCGGCCTCGCGCTGCATTCCGGCATGCACCCCGTGTTCCGCATCTGGCGCGGCAAGCACGGCGGCATCGAGCGCGTCGACGTGGGCGGCGCCGCGACCGACGACACGCACTCGCAGCTCACGTCGTTCATCCACTTCGAGGTCGATCGCTGCGACGCCGCGACGCTCGACACATTGCGCAACGACATCGCGCGGGTGCTCGGCGACGTGCGCGCGTCGGTCGAGGACTGGCCGAAGATCGTCGACATCGCGCGCAGCACGATCAAGGACCTGAAGGGGCGCGAGACCACCGCCGAGGACATCGAGGCGCGCGCGTTCCTCGAATGGATGGTGGCCGACCATTTCACGTTCCTCGGGCAGCGCGACTACGCGCTCGTGTCGCACGGCTCGGGCTTCGCGCTGCGCGGCGTCGAAGGCACGGGCTTCGGCCTCCTGCGCGAAACGCTGCGCGCGCCGGGCACGCCGGACCTGACGCCGCTGCCGCCCGCCGCCGCGGAGATCATCCACGGCAGCTGGCCGATCTTCCTGACCAAGGCGAACTCGCGCGCGACCGTGCACCGGCCCGGCTATCTCGACTATGTCGGCGTCAAGCTGGTCGGCCCCGACGGCAAGGTCAGCGGCGAGCGGCGCTTCATCGGGCTGTACACGTCGACCGCCTACTCCGTGTCCTGCTCGGAAATCCCGATCGTGCGCCGCAAATGCGCGAACATCGTGCGGCGCGCGGGCTTCTTGCCGAAGGGCCATCTCGGCAAGTCGCTCGTGACCGTGCTCGAAACCTACCCGCGCGACGAGCTGTTCCAGGCCGACGAAGACCAGCTGTACGACATCGCGCTCGGCGTGCTGCGCCTGCAGGAGCACCAGCGCACGCGCCTGTTCGTGCGGCGCGATCGCTTCGACCGCTTCGTGTCGTGCCTCGTCTACGTGCCGCGCGACAAGTACACCACCGACCTGCGGCGGCGCATCGCACGCCTGCTGGTCGACGCGTTCAAGGGCGTCAACGTCGAGTTCACGCCGCTGCTGTCGGAATCCGCGATCGCGCGGATTCATTTCGTCGTCCATGCGGAGCCGGGCACGATGCCCGACGTCGACACGCGCGAGCTCGAAACGCGGCTCGTGCAGGTCACGCGCCGCTGGCAGGACGACCTGTCCGACGCACTGCTCGACGCGTTCGGCGAGGAGCAAGGCAACCGCCTGCTGCAGCGCTACGCGGATTCGTTCCCGGCCGGCTACCGCGACGACTACCCGGCGCGCACCGCGGTGCGCGACATCGAGCTGATCGAGCGCGTGAAAGGCACCGAACGGCTCGCGATGAACCTGTACCGGCCGATCGAGGCCGACGCGCGCGCGTTCCGCTTCAAGGTCTATCGTTCCGGCGATCCGATCGCGCTGTCGCGCAGCCTGCCGATGCTCGAGCATCTCGGCGTGCGCGTCGACGAGGAGCGGCCGTACCGGATCCAGACGCAGGACGCCGCGCCCGCGTGGGTGCACGATTTCGGGCTCGAGCTCGTGGACGACACGGAATTCGACATCGAACGCGTGAAGGGGCTGTTCGAAGACGCATTCGACCAGATCTGGGGCGGCCGCATCGAGAACGACGATTTCAACCGGCTCGTGCTGCGCGCGCACCTGAGCGCGCGCGAGGTCACGATCCTGCGCGCATACGCGAAATACCTGCGGCAGGTCGGCTCGACGTTCAGCGACGCGTACATCGAGCGCGCGCTGACCGGCAATCCGGCGATCGCGCGGCAACTCGTCGACCTGTTCGTCGTGCGCTTCGACCCGCGCACCGGCGATACGCGCGACGCGCAGGCCGAGCGGTTGCTGAAGGCGATCGAGAGCGCGCTCGACCAGGTGCCGAACCTCGACGAGGACCGCATCCTGCGGCAATTCCTCGGCGTGATCAATGCGACGGAACGCACGAACTACTACCAGCACGATCAACACGATCAGCACGACGGGCACGGCGAACCGAAGCCGTACCTGTCGTTCAAGTTCAATCCCGCGAAGGTGCCCGGGCTGCCCGAGCCGAAGCCGATGTTCGAGATCTGGGTGTACTCGCCGCGCGTCGAGGGCGTGCACCTGCGCGGCGGACGCGTCGCGCGCGGCGGGCTGCGCTGGTCCGACCGCCGCGAGGATTTCCGCACCGAGGTGCTCGGCCTGATGAAGGCGCAGATGGTGAAGAACGTCGTGATCGTGCCGGTCGGCTCGAAAGGCGGCTTCGTCGTGAAGAACCCGCCGCCGCCGAGCGATCGCGAAGCGTGGATGCGCGAAGGCATCGCGTGCTACCAGACGTTCCTGCGCGGGCTGCTCGACCTGACCGACAACCTCGCCGGCAACGCGATCGTGCCGCCGCCGGACGTCGTGCGGCACGATCCGGACGATCCGTACCTGGTCGTCGCGGCCGACAAGGGCACGGCCACCTTCTCCGACTACGCGAACGCGATCTCGCACGCATACGGTTTCTGGCTCGACGACGCGTTCGCGTCCGGCGGCTCGGTCGGCTACGACCACAAGAAGATGGCGATCACCGCGCGCGGCGCGTGGGAATCGGTGAAGCGCCACTTCCGCGAGATGGGCGTCGATACGCAGACGACGGACTTCACGGTGGTCGGCGTCGGCGACATGTCGGGCGACGTGTTCGGCAACGGCATGCTGCTGTCGCCGCACATCCGGCTGGTCGCGGCGTTCGACCACCGGCACGTGTTCCTCGATCCGAATCCCGATCCGGCCGCGAGCTTCGCGGAGCGCGCGCGGCTGTTCGCACTCGAGCGCTCGAGCTGGGCCGACTATGACTCGGCAGTCATCTCGGCGGGCGGCGGCGTGTATCCGCGCACCGCGAAGACGATCCCGCTGTCGGCCGCGGTGCAGGCCGCGCTCGGCATCGATGCGGCCACGCTCGCGCCGAACGAGCTGATCCGCGCGATCCTGCAGGCGCCGGTCGACCTGCTGTACAACGGCGGCATCGGCACCTACGTGAAGGCGGCCCGCGAGACCAACGCGCAGGTGGGCGACCGCGCGAACGACGCGGTGCGCGTGAACGGCGCGGAGCTGCGCTGCAAGGTGATCGGCGAAGGCGGCAACCTCGGCTTCACGCAGTTCGGGCGCATCGAGTTCGCGCAGCACGGCGGGCGCATCAACACCGACGCGATCGACAACTCGGCCGGCGTCGATTGTTCGGATCACGAAGTCAACATCAAGATCCTGCTCGGGCTGGTGGTGTCGGATGGCGAGATGACCGAGAAGCAGCGCAACGCGCTGCTCGCGGAGATGACCGACGAGGTCGGGCTGCTCGTGCTGCGCGACAACTACTACCAGACCCAGGCGCTGTCGATCGCGGGCCGCTATACGGTCGAGCTGCTCGATGCGGAAGCGCGCCTGATGCGCTGGCTCGAGCGCGCGGGGCGCCTGAACCGCGTGATCGAGTTCCTGCCGACCGACGACGAGATCGCCGAGCGGCAGGCCGCCAGGCTCGGCCTCACGTCGCCGGAACGCGCGGTGCTGCTCGCGTACAGCAAGATGTGGCTGTACGACGCGCTGCTCGAATCGGACGTGCCGGAAGACCCGCTGGTCGCCGGGATGCTGGTCGACTATTTCCCGAAGCCGCTGCAACAGCGCTTCAGCGAACCGATGCGCCGCCATCCGCTGCGCCGCGAGATCCTCGCCACGCACCTGACCAACGGG
This sequence comes from Burkholderia stagnalis, assembly GCF_039848545.1. Taxonomy (NCBI): domain Bacteria; kingdom Pseudomonadati; phylum Pseudomonadota; class Betaproteobacteria; order Burkholderiales; family Burkholderiaceae; genus Burkholderia; species Burkholderia stagnalis. The sequence continues at coordinate 814,625 of NZ_CP156686.1, read as the reverse complement.
CTCGTGAACCGGGTCGGCTGCGCGTTCGTGCACCGGCTGATGGAGGAGACCGACGCGAAGCCCGGCGACATCGTGCGCGCGTGCATCATGGCGCGCGACGTGTTCGATCTCGATGCGGTGTGGCGCGACATCGACGCGCTCGACAACCGGGTGGCCGACGACGTGCAGGCGCGCATGTTCGTCGATGTCGCGCGGCTGCTCGAACGCGCGGCGCTGTGGTTCCTGCGGCACCTGCAGGCGGGCGCGGTCGGCGACGGCGGCGTCGGCGAGCTGCTCGCGCGCTGCCGCGACGCCGCCGAGCGGCTCGCGCCGCAGCTGCCGTCGCTGCTGCCGGCCGCCGATCTCGACGCGCTGTCCGAGCGGCAGCGCGCGCTGACCGAGGCCGGCGTCGACAGCGCGCTCGCGGCGCGGGTCGCGAGCGGCGACATCTCGGCCGCGCTGCTCGACATCGCCGAGGTGGCCGCGACCTGCAATCGCAGCCTCGAGCACGTCGCGGGCGTGTACTTCGCGCTCGGCACGCAGCTCAACTACGGCTGGATCAGCGAACGCGCGGCCGCACTGCCGACACCCACGCACTGGGACATGATGGCGCGCGCGGCGGCGCTCGCGGAAGTCGCGCGCCTGAAGCGCACGCTGACGACGAGCGCGCTTGCCGAAGCGGCCGACTCGGCCACGCCGGAGACGATCGTCGACGCGTGGCGCGGGCGGCGCGAAGCCGCGCTCGAACGCTATGCGCAGCTGCTCGCGGATTTGCGTGCGACCGGCGGCGCGAGCCTGTCGGTGCTGCTCGTGATCGTGCGGGAAATGGCGGTGCTGGAACGGGCGTGACGGGAGCGCGCGGGCTGCCCGTGAAGCGACGGGCCCCGCGCCGTCAGCGTGCGTTCGCGCCCGCCGCCGATTCCCGGCTGTTGCCGCCGAGCACGGCGGTGCGCGCCACGGCCCGCGCAAACAGCGCGTCGAGATCGAAGCCGGTCGTGTCGATGCCGATCGTGTCGCGCAGGCACGCGCCCCATGCGGCCGCGTCGTCGAACGTGACCGTCTGCCCCACCCCGCTCGCATCGCGCAGCGTCAACCCGGTGTTGAACATCGACGCGCGGCGATCGGGCAGCACGCGGCACGCGATCACGTCGTTGACGAACAGCGAATCGGGGTGCGTCGACGTGAACCAGTTCGCGGCCTCGTAATCGATCCACTCGGCGCGCTTCAGCGAGAACCGATAAGTCGTCTGCCAGCCGTCCGGCGTCTCGCACTGCATGTCGAGCTCGCCGTCGACCGGCGCGTCGATCACGCGAAACGCGCCGTGCGGCGTGAGCTGGCGCTCGCCGGGCGCGTAGCGCACCGGCGCGGTCAGCGTCGCGGTGCCGAAGCCGATATCCGCGAACCAGGCCGTGCCGTCGAGATCGACGCGCAGCAGCATGTGCGTCTGCGCGGTGATCTCGTCCGGCGCGCGCATCCAGCGCACCCGCGCGATCAGCGGCGTGACGCGAAAGCCGATCTGCGTGAGCGCGGCGTAGAACAGCTTGTTCAGCTCGAAGCAGTAGCCGCCGCGCCGCCGGTCGAGCACTTTCGCGACCAGCGCGGGCAGGTCCAGCGCGACGCGCGCGCCGGTCAGCGGCGTGAGGTTTTCGAACGGAATCGCCTGCGGATGCAGCAGGTGAAGGCGGCGCAGCACGTCGAGGGTCGGCGCGACGGGGCCGTCGTAGCCGATGCGCGCGAAATAACGGGAGAGGTCGAACGAGTCAGTCATGAGCCGGCACGGTAGCAAGGACGCCACACGATAGCACCGGCTGAAATCCCCTGGGTGCGCAAGGTCATCGCAATGGATGACCCCGCACCCTGCGGGACGCCGAAAGCGGCTGCGTTACGGCAGCAGCTTGAGCGCCGACGACGCGACCGACGGCACCGAGATGCCCTGGCTCGTCGCGAACTGGACGGCCTGGCTGAGCGTCGTCGCGAGCGACTGGAGCTGGCCCGGCGCGCTTTGCGCGATATACGACGCGGCCTGCATGTTCTGCGGATTCAGGCCCGCTTGCAGCAGCGCGGCGGGGCTCGTCGAGCCGAGGCCGCCGAGCCCCGACTGAAGTTGCGAATACTGCGTGAGCCCCTGGCCGAGCGACGCGAGGCCGTTGCTGAACGCCTGCTTGTCGACCGGGCCGTGCGTGCCGCCGCCGGACGCGAACGCCTGCCCGAGCGCCTGCGACACCGACTGCTGCGCGCCGCCCATCTGCGACAGCGCGGCGGGCGTCAGCGCGTTGCCGCCGCTGCCCAGCAGGCTCGCCGCCTGCTGCGCCTGGCCGGCCGCGCCGGTGAGCCCCATCGCCGACGCGAGCGCCGACTGCCCGGTCAGCACCTGCTGATTCGCGCCGACGTACGCCTGCAGCAGTTGCGCGACCGCGCCCTGCGCCGGCGCCGCCGCGGCCTGCTGCTGCCCGCCGCCGAGCAGCGACGCGCCCAGCGACTGAAGGTCGAGCTGCGCATGCGCGGCGCCGCTCAGCAGCGCACCGCAAACGAGGCCCGCCTGGGCGATGCGCTTGCCCGTCGCGCGAATCGTGTTCATGTGTTGTTCTCCGTGCCGGAATGATGAGGCGAACATTTTCGAAGCGCGCCGCGCGCCGCCGCAACGATTGATACACATCGATACGAAATCGCCCGCCCCGCCCGCTTGCAATTCCGCCGCGATCCCCGGCCGGCCCGCGCATTCATGCGCATCCGCTGCGCGATATCAAGCGCGCCGCATCATTCGTTCCTTTTTCGCGTCAATCGTCTGAAATTCCCCGTGCCGCGATTGACGAGGCCGGCCGCGTTTTTTACGATTCGCCCGCCTTGCCTTCAACTGCCGCGCTGGGCCATAGCGCGGCCAACCTGTCGCCTCGCTTACAAGGATCGTCATGCCGCTCGCTTCGCCGCATTCCGCCACGCCCCGCGCGACCGCGCGCAAGCTGCGCCGCCTGTCCGCCGCCGCTGTCGCATGCGCGACGCTGCTCGGCGCCGGCGCCGCCGTCGCGCAGGACGCGCCCGCCGCGGACCCGGCCGCGCCCGCCGCCGACAGCCTGTGGACACGCGACACGCTGCTCGGCGACATCGGCGGCATCCGCCCGTGGCTCGGCAAGTACGGCGTCACGTTCGGCCTGACCGAATCGAGCGAACTGCTCGCGAACCTGCGCGGCGGCCTCGACCGCGGCGTCGCGTATCACGGGCTGACGACGATGACGCTCGGCGTCGATACCGACAAGGCGTTCGGCTGGAAAGGCGGCAGCTTCAACGCGAGCGCGCTGCAGATCCACGGCCGCCAGTTCAGCCCGAACTATCTCGGCACGCTGAACACCGCGAGCGGGATCGAAGCCGAGAGCACGACGCGGCTGTGGGAGCTCTGGTATCAGCAGTCGCTGCTCGACGAGCGCGTCGACGTGCGGGTCGGCCAGCAGGCGATCGACCAGGAATTCATGACGAGCGCCTACTCGGCGGCCTTCATCAACACGATGTTCGGCTGGCCCGCGCTGCCGTCCTACGACCTGCCGAGCGGCGGCCCCGCGTATCCGCTGTCCGCGCTCGGCGTGCGGGTGCGGGCGAAGCTCACGCCGTCGCTGACCGCGCTCGCCGGCGTGTACGACGGCGATCCGCTCGGCAACAACCCGAACAACCGCAGCGGCACCAACTTCAACCTGCACGACGGCGCGCTGTTCATCGGCGAGCTGCAATACGCGATCAACCAGGAAGGCAGCACGGGCGGCACCAAGACGCCCGGCGGCCTGCCCGGCACCTACAAGCTCGGCGTCTGGTATCACAGCGGCAGTTTCGCGGACCAGCGCGACGACACCACTGGCCTGTCGCTCGCGAACCCCGATTCGAGCGGCGTCGGCCGGCCGCATCGCGGCGACTACAGCGTCTATGCGGTGGCGGACCAGATGGTGTGGCGCGCGGGCCCCGACAGCCCGCACAGCCTCGGCGTGTTCGCGCGCGTGATGGCCGCGCCGGGCGACCGCAACCTCGTCAGCGCGGCGGCCAACGTCGGCGTCGTGCTGAAGGCGCCGTTCGCGGGCCGCGACAACGACAGCGCGGGCCTCGCGCTCACCTACATCAAGGTCGGCCGCCACGTGCGCGCGCTCGACGAGGACGCGCGCGCGTTCGGCGGCGGCGGCCCGTACGGCGTGCGCGGCAGCGAAGCGGCGCTCGAGGCGATGTACAACTACCAGGTCGCGCCGTGGTGGCAGATCCAGGCCGACGCGCAGTACACGTTCAACGCGGGCGCCGGCCAGAACCCGAGCGACCCGCGCGCGCCGCTGCGCAACACGTTCGTGCTCGGGCTGCGGACCAACGTCACGTTCTGAGGGTGCGCCGGGCCGTCAGCGCGCGGCGCGCGACATGACGGGCCGCGCTTTCATCCTGCGGCGCGCAGCAGCCGGGCCGCCATCCGGCGCTCGCCGCGCTACACCGCACTACACCGCCATCCACGCCGGCAGCCGCGTGCCGACCCAGTCGGCCGCCTGCTCGTACCCGCGCGCGAGCTGCAGCACCGCGAGGTCCGCGCGCGGCCGGCCGATCAGCTGCATCCCCATCGGCAGCCCGGCCGCGTTGAAGCCGACCGGCACGTTGATCACCGGGCAACCGGCGAGCGTCCATGGCACGACCGTTTCCATCCAGCGGTGATAGGTGTCCATCGGGCGGCCCGCGATCTGCTGCGGCCAGCGCGCGTCGACGTCGAACGGAAACACCTGCGCGGTCGGCGCGGCGATGAAGTCGTAGCGCTCGAAGAAGCCGAGCAGCGCGTGGTGCCATGCGGTGCGCTCGACGCTCGCGTCGAAGATCGCCTGCCCCGGCAGCGCCAGCAAACCCTCGACCTCGTAGATCGCCTCGGGCTTCAGCAGCGCGCGCCGCGCCGGATCGCGGTAATGCGCGAGCAGCCCGCCGCCCGACAGGAAGTGCCGGTGCGCGAGCCAGATCCGCCAGATCCGTTCCGGCGCGAACGCCGGCAGCGCGGCATCGACGTCGCAGCCGATCTCGCGCAGCGTCGCGAGCCCGGCCTCGCACTGCGCGAGCACGCCCGGCTCGGTCGCCAGATAGCCGTTCCAGTCGCCGACCCACGCGACGCGCTTGCCGCGCAGGTCCGCGTCGAGCGGCTGCGCGAACACGGCAGGATCCTCCGCGAGCGACAGCGGGTCGTGCGGGTCGTAGCCGGCCTGGATCGCGAGCAGGTTCGCGACGTCGCCGACGGTGCGCCCCATCGGCCCTTCGATGCCGAGCTGCTGCACGAACACGTCGACGCCCGGCCAGCGCGGCACGCGGCCCTGCGACGGCCGCATGCCGTAGATGTTGCAGAACGCCGCCGGATTGCGCAGCGAGCCGCCGAAATCGCTGCCGTCCGCCACCGGCAGCATCCGCGCCGCGAGCGCGGCCGCGGTGCCGCCGCTGCTGCCGCCGGCGCTCTTGGTCAGGTCGTACGGGTTGCGGGTCGCGCCGTAGACCTCGTTGAACGTATGCGAACCGAGCCCGAATTCCGGCGTATTGGTCTTGCCGACGAAGATCGCGCCCGCGGCGCGCAGCCGCGCGACGCCGACCGAATCGGCCTGCGGCACGTTGGCGCGGAAGATCGGCGAGCCGAACGTGGTGACGAGCCCCTTCGTCATCGCCAGATCCTTCGGCGCCTGCGGGATGCCGTGCAGCCAGCCGTGATGCTCGCCGCGCGCGAGCGCCGCATCCTTCTGCGCGGCCTCGGCCACGAGCACGTCGCGCTCGCGCAGCGCGACGATCGCGTTCACCGCGCCGTTCACGCGCTCGATGTGGTCGAGGTACGCGTTCATCGTCTCGACACACGACACGGCCTTGCGGCGAATCGCCGACGCGAGCTCCGTGGCGGACAGGCGCACGATCGGATCGACGGGAATGGAGGCGGGAGCGGAAAGCGACGGGGCGCCGTGCGGCATGCGAGGTCTCCTGGGATGCGGACGGGGATGGCGGATGTCGCGGCAGGCGCCGCGCCGCCGTTTGACGTTCTACTCTACGCGACGCGCCGCCCGCGACCTCCGATTTTTTCCGTGTGGATTCAGTGGGGATTCGACTGAATCGCGGCAAACCCGCCGCCCGCCCGATGAAAACGTTTATGCGCATAAACGTAAATTTCTTATATTTCTTATTAGCGGCATGCGCGCGGCCGGACGCGTATACGACATGTTTACGCGCCCGCCCGATCTCTTTAGATCATTCCGGCCGGACGCGCGCTACGCTGAAAGCATCTCGTTACTGGAGCATCCTCCATGCTCAAGCTGCTGGTTCCGGTCGGCCACTCGTCCCGCTCGCTGCAGGCGGTTCGCCATGCGACCTTTCTCTACCGGGAACGGTGCGCGTCGGAGATCGTGCTGATCAACGTCCAGCCGCCGCTCGAGGCAACCCGGCTCGAGGCCTATCATCCGCTGTCGCGCCTGCGCGATATCGAGCGGCATTTCTCGGAAGGCGAACTCGCGAAGGCCGAACGGGTGCTGCGCGATGCCGGCGTCGCGTACAGCGTCGTGATGAAGGTCGGGCCGGTGGCGGATACGATCGCGGCCACGGCCGCCGAGACCGGCTGCGACGAGATCGTCGTCGTCGCGCCGCGGCACGATCCGCTGCACAGCCTGCTGTCGCTGTTCCGGCGCAGCGTGCTCGACCGGCTCGTGCGGATTTCGACGATTCCGGTCACTGCGGTGCAGTAAGCGCCAGGCCATCACCCGCGCGGCGGCGGCCGCGCTCAGCGCGCGTAGTAGTCCAGTTCCTGGATCCGCGCGCGAATCGCATCCACGTTGAGCGCCTCGATATCGACGCTCGCGATCGAGCCGCGGTCGGCGCGCCACGGGCCGTTATCGGCCTTGCGCTGCGCGTCGCGGTAGGCGAGCCACTGGCGCTGCGCCTGGCGGATCAGCTCGCGCGTCTGCGGATCGGCGCTGCGCATCACGCGCTGATAGACCTCGTTCATGCGCTTGTCGTACGCCACGTATGCCTGATGCGAGCATGCGATCATGCCCGACGTCGTCTGCCCCGCCGGCGCGGCAAGGCACGCGTTGGCCTGCGCCTCGATCGGATCGACCTTCTGCTGCGCCGATGCAATCGGCATCGCAAGGGCCATCAGGACCACCAACCCGGCTGTTCGCGTCATCGTCCGCCTCCATCCGTTGATCGGCGTTCATCCGCCATCGAGCATGGTGCGCGCATTCGGGCGCACCGTGTCGGCCGAATTTCGTAGAGGGGCCCGGACCGATCCTCAATGGCCTGCAACGTTGCGCGACGCAACCAGAAACGCGCCGAGCACCAGCAGGCCCGCGCCGGCCAGCGCCTGCAGGCTGGGCTGCTGCGGCTGCGCCCGGGCGGCATCCATCAGCAACCCGGACACGAGCTGGCTCGCAACCACGACCGCGATGGTGGTCGCGGCGCCGAACCGCTGATAGCCGGTCAGGCTCGCGAACACGAAGAACGACCCGAGCAGCCCCGGCAGCAGGCTCCAGGCCCGGAACGACCGCGCGATCTCGCCGAACCCCGCCGCGCCGGACCGCGCGAACAGCAGCGCCGCCAGCAGCACGAGACCGACCACCGAATTCATCACCAGCGCGATCAGCACCGTGGACGACGACGCCGTGATGCGTGCCATCAGCGCATTCTGCGCGACGATCGCCGCGCCGGCGCCGACCAGCAGGCCGAACGACAGGAGCAGCATCATGGCGCCGGCGCGGCGTCGGGCGTCGGCCGCGCATCGAGCCTGAGCTGCATGAACGCGAGATCGAGCCACTGGCCGAACTTCATGCCGACTTCCTTCAGGTGCCCGACGTGCTCGAAGCCGAGCTTGTCGTGCAGCCGGATCGACCCGGCGTTGTTCGCCTCGATGCCGGCCACCATCACATGCTTGCCGATGGCCCGCGCGCGGCCGATCAGCGCCTGCATCAGCGCCAGGCCGATGCCGTTGCCGCGCTGGTCGCCGCGGACGTAGACCGAATGCTCGACCGTATGGCGGTAGCCGTCGAAGGCCCGCCAGTCGCCGAACGACGCATAACCGAGCACGGCGCCGCCCGCGTCGACCGCGACGAGCACCGGGTAGCCGGCCTTCTGCCGATCGCCGAGCCATGCCGTACGATTCGCGGCATCGACCGTCAAGTCGTTCCAGATCGCAGTCGTATGCGCGACGGCATCGTTGTAGATGGCCGTGATACCTTCCACGTCATCCGGACCCGCATCGCGAATTACCATATCAGCCTCATCGATAGTCCACTATAGTAAAACAAGTGTACACCATGTTAGACAACGTAGATCAGCGTGTCGGCGCGCGCATTCGAACCGAGCGCGAGAACCGCGGCTGGTCGCTGACCAATCTTGCCGAGAAGTCCGGCGTGTCGCGGGCGATGATTCACAAGATCGAGCGCGGCGAGAGCAGCCCGACCGCGTCGCTGCTGGCGAAGCTGGCGGGCGCGTTCGGCTTGACCATGTCGGCGCTGCTGGCGCTCGCGGAACTCGAGGAAGGCCGCCTGCTGCGCGCGGCGGACCAGCCGCTGTGGATCGATCCGCAAAGCGGATATGTGCGGCGTCACGTGTCGCCGAAGTCCGCGTCGCCGCTGAACCTCGTCGAGATCGACCTGCCGCCGGCGACGGAAATCCCGATGCCGGCGTCGGCCTACCTGCATGCGCGGCAATTGATCTGGATGCTGGATGGGGAGCTGGTGTTCATCGAGGGCGGCACGCGCCATGAACTGGCGGTCGGCGACTGCCTCGAACTCGGGCCGCCGAGCGACTGCGTGTTCAGGAATGAAAGCGCGCGAAGCTGCAAATACGCGGTGATTCTTGTGCAGCGGGCTTGATTGTCTCGTCGCAAAGCGCCGGCTAATCGCGACGACCTCTGCCGAGATACGCAGCGACCGCATCCGTCACCGCGAAGCCGCTCAATTCCTCCGGCGAAGCCAGATGCGCGGCGACGATCTCGCGATGATCCAGCCGCAGCTCGGGCATGCTGTCGAGGTGCAGTTCGAAGAAGTGCACCCGGTCTCTTCGCCCGTCCCAGATGCCGCTGACGCTGCCGGCGGGGATCAACGGGTGCGACGAGAGACCGATCTCCTCGTCCATTTCGCGCTGCGCCGCTATCTCGGGCGACTCGCCGGGCCCGACACCGCCGCCGGGAAAATTCCATTCGGCCCGGTACGATGACTTCAGCAGCAACAGCGACCGCCCGACGTAGACGGCGACCAGCGCGCCCTCATGGCTGGGCCGTCGAAGGCGCCACCAGACGCGAGCGAGCCGGAATCCGATGCGAAGCGCCATGCGCCAGCCAGCGTCGATGAACCTGGCAGATCGCGTTCGCTCAAGGCTCGGCATGAGGTCTCTCCTTTCCTTTCATGATGAACTGACGTTTCGGGTCATACGGGTTTGTCGCGCCTGTCGTCGCGACCGGGCGACACGGTAACACCGCAGTCGACACTCGGTACACCTGAATCAGTGCGACGACACATACGCAGCGTCCGCAAATGCGGCCGGAATCGCGAAGCGCTCGCGCATGCGCTTCGCCTCCGCCGCCGGCGTCGAGCCGAACAGACGCTTGAATTCCCGGCTGAACTGCGACGGGCTCGCGTAACCCACCGCGTGGCCCGCCGCCTCCGCGCTCAGGCCCTGGCGCACCATCAGCAGGCGCGCCTGATGCAGGCGCGTCGACTTCACGTACTGCATCGGCGACACCTGCGTGATCGCCTTGAAGTGGCTGTGGAAGCTCGGCACGCTCATGCCCGCTTCCCCGGCCAATTGCGCGACGTCGAGCGGCTGCGCGTAGTCGGCGTGGATCAGGCGCAGCGATTTGCCGATCCGGCCGAACTGCCCGCGCATCGCCAGCGCGGCGCGCATCGCGTCGCCCTGCGCGCCGGTGAGAACCCGGAAATACAGTTCGCGCAGCAGCGCCGGCCCCAGCACCGCGGCTTCGAGCGGCCGATGCAGCGCCTCGACGAAGCGCAGCACCGATGCCTGCATCGCGTCGTCCATCGGCGTCGACATCATGCTCTTCGGCGCTTGCATGCGCTCCGTTGCGCCCTCGCGGTCGATCTGTGCCGCGAGTTCGGCAGCCATCGTGAAATCGAGGTGCAGATACAGCGCGAGCAGCGGATGCGCCGGCGTGGCGTCGGTTTCCATCGTGAACGGCACGGGCACGGACACGGCCAGGTAGTGATGCGCGTCGTACAGGTAGCGCTGGCCGCCGAAGTAGCCGCGCTTGCTGCCCTGGCAAACGATCACGATGCCGGGATCGTACAGGACCGGCGTGCGCGACAGCGCGCGGTTCGAACGCAGCACGCGCACGCTCGGCAGTGCCGTCAGGTTGTAGCCCTCGTCGGGGGCCAAGGCGCGCAGCAGCGCGACCATGCGTTTCCGGCTGCGGGAAAGCGGCTCCGGGGGGCGCGTTGCCGCGCGCTTGGTGCTCATAGTTTTATGCAAGAAGATCAGCGGAATGCGGCTGTTTCGGCGTCGTTTGCAAGACTAACATGCAGACTCCAAACGACATTCGGGAGAGGCTCCGATGGCATCCAGCAAGATCCTGCTCATCACCGGCGTCAGCAGCGGCTTCGGGCGTGCGCTCGCGCAAGAGGCGCTGGCGGTGGGTTACACGGTAGTCGGCACGGTGAGAAGCGAACAGGCAAGGCGTGAATTCGAAGCGCTGCACGCGTATGGCGCGGTTGGGCGGGTGCTCGACGTGACCGACTTCGACGCGATCGACGGCGTCGTATCAGATATCGAGGCGAGCGTCGGGCCTATCGACGTGCTGGTCAACAATGCCGGCTACGGCCATGAAGGCGTGATGGAGGAAGCGCCGCTGTCGGAAATGCGTCGGCAGTTCGACGTGAACGTGTTTGGCGCGGTCGCGATGATCAAGGCTACGCTGCCCTTCATGCGCAAACGTCGGCGCGGGCACATCCTGAACATCACGTCGATGGGCGGCCACATCACGATGCCGGGGATCGCGTATTACTGTGGGAGCAAGTTTGCGCTGGAAGGAATTTCCGAAGCGCTCGGGAAAGAGCTCGGGCCTTTCGGTATCGCCGTGACCGCCGTCGCGCCGGGTTCGTTTCGCACCGATTGGGCCGGCCGGTCGATGGCGCGCACGCCCCGCTCGATCGCGGATTACGACGCGCTCTTCGCCCCGATCCGGAAAGCGCGCGAGGAGAAAAGCGGCAAGCAATTGGGCGATCCCGTGAAAGCCGCGCGGGCGATGCTCGCGGCGATCGCAGCGGAACGGCCGCCGGCTCATCTCTTGTTGGGGAGTGACGCGCTCAGGCTCGTGCGGGACAAGTTGTCGGCGCTGGAGGGGGAAATCCGGGCGTGGGAGGCGGTAACGGTTTCGACGGATGGTTGAAGGCCGGCGGGACGGTGACGCTGGCAAGAACGGCATGCCGCTTTGTCGCGCCTCGAAGGCACGATGCATGGCCACGATACGATGGCGCCATTTTGACCTGCCAGATCCACTGGCAGCGCACCGTCCAGCGTGTACCCGCGACGAACGCCGTCGGGTATTGCTTCTCACTGCGACGAAATGTCAGCGCTGTTATGGTTCCTTGGTTCCATTCGCACGAGGGAGCGTTACTGAAAAGGTGGTCTCCGTGCCGTCGGACCGCGCTTCGATGACGCCGTGGTGGGACTTGGCGATTTCGCTGGCAATATACAGCCCCAGCCCGAGACTCGCCGCCCGCTCGTGTTTGCCCTGATGGTCTGCCCCTCGCGTCAGCGGATTGAAGATGTCTGCCAGCAGGGTGCTGTCGATGGCAGGTCCGCGATTGCTGACGTCGATCCGGACATGCGTTACGTCGCCTGTTACCGTCACTCGCACAGGCGTATCTTGCGCACCATACTTGATGGCGTTGAGAACCATGTTTCCGATCATTTGCTGCACGCGCCGGCCGTCCCAGACCCCCTGTGAATCACCGCCAACGTGTAACTCGATCTGCCTGTCAGGATGAATTGCACGCAGCTCGTCCACCTCATCAGCAAGCACATCCGCCAGATTGATGCTCGTAGGGATGACCTTGATGCCCAATCCCAGGTTGGTCCGGTTGAAATCGGTCAGGTCATCGAGCAACGCCTGCATCCGCGCTCCGCTCCGTATCATGCGGGCCGCGGCTCGCGATACCTGTTCCCCGTCATTCAGGGCCGCCAGATACGAAGCGGTCGCCACGATCGCCTGAAGAGGGCCGCGCATGTCGTGCCCCAGCATGCCAAGCAGGAGGTTACGGCTCTGCTCGACCTGCGCACTGAAAAAGCCGACCGATTCGGCAATTGCCTGATCGATCGCTTCGTTAAAACGAATGACGTCGTCCAGTTCAGGCGCCGAGGGTGCGCAGTCGTCCATCCACAAGCGCAGCACGCTTGCGCGCAAGGCACGATATTCGGCGGCGAGCTGGTTGATATCGAAACCGGCCCTTGCTCTCAACAGCGCATGCGTTTGCGCGGCGGTTTCGGTCGCGTCGATCTGACTGGAGCCGCGCCCCAGGGATTTTTCGCGTTGGGCTTCCCTGGTCTGCGAAGTCCGCAGGTCCTTTACCACCGCGAGAAGAATCTGCTGCGCGTGGTCGCGCAATGCCAGCGATTGCATGTTTGCTGCCGCCGGCAGCAGGGTGGCGGCGAACGCCTCCCATTGCACCAGGATCGGCTCCATGTCTCGCACGATAAAGTCAGCAAGGAGCATGCAGGCATCTCCAAAGCGTAAACAGGGTCACAAAGTGCGATCAACCGACCCATGTTACGCGTATTTGGGGCGAACGCCGATCGGAACGAACCCGACCGAGGGCGAATACCATCGTCAGGTCAAGACGCAGGAGACCGGGATCTTGGGGCGGTCAACCGGAAACAGCCGTTCGCGCGACATAGCCGACCGTCTCAAATTGGCCGAACACCGCAGTCGGCCCCGCGCTTCCCGGCGATCCTCGATCAACCCAAGAAAAACGGCCCGGACATCGTCCGGGCCGCATCGCGTTCAGGCATCCCGCACCACCGACACCTACGCCTCCAGCGCCTCCAGCACCTTCCCCTTCGTCTCGATCCCGACGAAATGCACGGTGACGGCTGCGATCAGCGGCACCGCGCCGAGCAGGTAGAACGCGGGGCTCAAATCCCCGCCGATGATCGCGTGCGGCACCACCATCGGCGCAACGAACGACGCGATCTTCAGCCACGCGCTGCCGAGGCCGCAGCCCGACGCGCGGATGCTGGTCGGATACTGCTCCGGCGTATAAACATAAGCGGTGATGAACCCCGACGCCATCAGCCCGAGCGACAGCGAGCAGAACGTCGCGACGACGTACACCGACGCCGCGTGATAAACCCCCGCCAACGCCAGCGACACCGCGCACAGCACGAACGACCACACGATCACCGGCTTGCGGCCGAGCTTGTCGACCAGCAGCGCGGACACGAGCGACCCGAGCACACCCATCACCGAGCCGATCACCGCAAGGTTCAGCGCGAGCTGCAGCGGCGCGTGATAGAAGTTCTTGTAGATCGTCGGCAGCCACGTCGACAGCCCGTACTGGATGAAGCCGCAGGTCGCCCACAGGGTCGCCACTGCAAGCGTGCGCTTCCGATACGCGGCGCTGAACAAATCCACCATCCGGCGCTTCGGGTGCTGCCGCACGATCTCGTCGAATTCAGCGGCCTGCGTGACCGGCGGCAGCGTGCCCTTCACCGACGCCTCGAACACACCCAGCGCCTGCCCCGCTTCCGGCAGCCGCCCGCGCGACGCGAGCCAGCGCGGCGATTCCGGCACGATGCGCGTCAGCACGAGCGCGAGCAGCAGCGGCATCCCGCCGATGAAGTACATCACCTCCCAGCCGAGGCGCGGCACGAGCCACGCGCCGAGCGCCATCGACGCGAGCAGGCCGATCGGGAACACGATCTCGTACAGCAGCACGAAGCGGCCGCGGCCGTGCGCGCGCGTGATCTCGTTGATGTAGGTCGCCGCCACCGGCAGCTCGCCGCCGAGGCCGAGCCCCTGCAGGATGCGCAGCAGCACGAACACCTCGAAGGTCGGCGCGAACCCGCACGCGATGCTGGTGACGCCGATCACGGCCGAACTCCACGCGATCGCCTTCACGCGGCCGTGCTTCTCCGCGAGCGCGGGAAACAGGAACGCGCCGATCAGCTGGCCGATCGCGCCGGACGCGATCAGCATGCCGATCTGCGTCGGCGACAGCCCCCACTTGTGGATCAGCAGCGGCAGCGTCGCCGCGATCGTGATCACGTCGAAGCCGTCGAAGAAGGTCGCGGTGCCGATCAGCACGCGCGCGCGGATCTGCATCGCGTTGGCGGGCAGCCGTTCGAGCCGCGCGATGATCGCGCCGGGCGTCGCGGCAGCGGCGTCCATCGTGGCCCGACCGGCCACGACGTTGTCGAAAGTGCTCATGCGGGGTGTCTCCTTTGTCTCGTCGCCCGGTCAGGCCAGTGCCTTGCTCGTGTCTGCCAGGGCTTCCGTATCCACTGCCCGGCCCTGGTTCATCCACTTGCGCGCGAGCTTCAGCTCGCGCGCGTTGTTGACGGCGATGACACCTCTCACATGCCCGTCGCCCACGAAAAACAGCGTTGCGCGCCGCGCGGCGAGTTCGCCGCGCACGACGAGCTGCGCATCGGCCGGCAGATCGCCGAGGATCTGCAGGTTCACGTCGTACTGATCGGACCAGAACCACGGAATTTCCGCGTACGGCGCGCGCACGCCGAGCACCGCCTTCGCGGCCGCGATCGCCTGGTTCTGCGCGTTCGCCCACGATTCGAGCCGCACGCGGCGCTTGAGCCAGCCGTTGTGATGATTCGCGACGTCGCCGCACGCGAACACGGCCGGGTCGCTCGTCATGCCGAACTCGTCGACGACGATGCCGTCGTCCACCGCGAGGCCCGCATCGCTCGCGAGCGACGCGTTCAGCGCGAGGCCGATGCCGGCCACCGCGAAATCGGCGTCGATCGTCGTGCCGTCGGCGAGCGTCGCGCGCACCTTCGACGCGTCGTCGGGCTGCCCATCCAGCGACACGAGCGATGCGCCGAGGCGCACGTCGACGCCATTCGAGCAATGCAGGTCGAGCAGGAAATCCGACACGAGCTGCGGCACCGAGCGCCCGCACAGGCGCGGCGCGCCTTCGACCACGATGGCCTCGACGCCGAGCTTGCGCGCGGTCGCCGCGACTTCGAGGCCGATCCAGCCGCCGCCGATCACGAGCACGCGCCGGCTCGCACGCAGCTTCTCGCCGAGCGCGGCCGCTTCGTCGAGCGTGCGCAGGTAATGCAGGTTGGAAGTCCTCACCAGCGATGCCGGCAAGCGGCGCGACGTGCCGCCGGTGGCGATCACCAGGCGGTCGTATTCGACCTCGCGGCCGCTCTCGGTGCGCACGACGCGGCGTGCACGGTCGATCGACGCCGCGCGTTCCGGCTGCCACGCCTCGACGTTCAGCGAATCGAACTCCTCCGGATGCACGACGCGCACCGTCTCGATGTGCGCGTCGCCGGCGAGCACCGCCTTCGACAGCGGCGGGCGCTCGTACGGCAGGTGCGGCTCGTCGGCGATCATCACGAGGCGGCCCGCGAAGCCTTCCGCGCGCAGCGTCTTGAGCACCCAGCCGGCGGCCTGGCCGCCGCCGATCACGACGACGGTCTGCACCGCGCCCGCTTCGTTGGTTGCGTCGGTCATGATTTGCGCTCCGTCATGAACTTGCCTTCCGGCGCCTTCGCGTGCTTCTGGCGCCGCGTGTTGCCGTCGAGGCCGCCGTCGACCGCCCATTCGGCGAACACGGTCGGGCCCGGCTCGAATTCGCGCGGCTGCCAGTCGGGCGTCAGCACGTCTTCATCCGCGTAGTACTCGATCAGGCCGCCGGCCGGGTTCTGGAAATACCAGAAATACGCGGACGACACCGGATGCCGGCCCGGCCCGAGCTGGGTTTCCCAGCCGCAGCGGTCGATGTGCATGCCGCCGCCGAACACCTCGTGAATGTCGCGCACGGTGAATGCGACGTGGTTCAGCCCACGCTTGCCATTCGGCAGCGCCAGCAGGAACAGGTCGTGATGGCCGCCGTGCGGCGCGCAGCGCATGAACGCGCCGCGGCCCGGGTAACGGTCCGACGTCTCGAAGCCGAGCAGCGCGTGATAGAACGTCTCCTGCGCGTCGAGCGCGTTCGTGAAGAACACGACGTGGCCGACCTCGACCGGCTCCGCGCGCGCATAGATCGTGCTCGGCGTATCGACGCGCAGCGTCTCGCCCCACACGTTCGACAGCGAGCCCTTCACGTCGAGCGCGCGCTTGCGCGTCACCTCGATGCGGATCGCCATCCCGTTCGGATCGATGCAGCCGACCGCATCGTCGTGCGCGTAGTAGCCGGGCTGGCCGGCGAGCTTGCCGCGCAGCGCGTCGAGTTCCGCGGGCGTCGCGACGCCCCACGTCACTTCGCGCAGCGTCGGGCCGGCCTCGAACGCGGGCGGCAGCGCCGGATCGTCGGCCTTGACGAGCAGCACGGTGCAGCCGTTCATCGTCTCGAAACGCGCGCGCGTGTCGTCGTGCGCGACTTCCTTGAGCCCCCAGTCGGCGAAGAAGCGCCGGCAGGTCGCCAGGTCGTCGACGCCGTACGTGATCTGCTCGATACCCAAAATGCTCATTGCGTCATTCCCCTTCGCTCAGTTCGCCCACGGCAGCGGCGCGTCGTTCAAGCCCCAGTAGAGGCTCTTCTGCTGCATGTACTCGCGGATGCCGAGACGCCCCTTCTCGCGGCCCATCCCGCTCTCCTTCCAGCCCGAGAACGGCGTGGAGATCGAGAACAGCTTGTACGTGTTGATCCACACGGTGCCCGTTTCGAGCGCGCGCGCGGTGCGCCACGCGCGCTTGTAGTCGCGCGTCCAGATGCCGGCGGCGAGGCCGAACACGCTGTCGTTCGCCTGCTCGATCAGCGATGCCTCGTCGTCGAACGGCATCGCGACGAGCACCGGCCCGAAGATTTCTTCCTGGCAGATGCGCGCGCTGTTCGGCAGGCCTTCGAGGATCGTCGGCTGATAGTAGAAGCCGCCCTCGCGCCCGTCGCCCGACGGCCGCTCGCCGCCGCACAGCAGGCGCCCGCCTTCCTCGAGGCCGAGCGCCACGTAGCGCTCCACCGACTCGCGATGCTTCGCCGTGATGAGCGGCCCCATCTGCGTATCGGCGCGCGTCGGGTCGCCCACGCGCAGCTTGCGCGCGCCGGCCACCAGGCGCTGCATGAATTCGTCGTACACCGAACGCTGCACGAACAGGCGCGAACCCGCGATGCAGGCCTCGCCCGACGAGCTGAAGATGCCGTACAGCACGCCGTTGACCGCGTGATCGAGATCCGCGTCGTCGAACACGATCGTCGGCGACTTGCCGCCGAGTTCGAGCGATACGGGCATCAGCTTCTCCGCCGCGATGCGCGCGATGCCGCGCCCGACTTCGGTGCCGCCCGTGAACGACACCTTCTTCACGAGCGGATGGCGCACCAGCACGTCGCCGATCACCGAGCCCTTGCCCGGCAGCACGCTCAGCACGCCCTTCGGCACGCCGGCTTCCTCGCAGATGCGCGCGAGCGCGAGCGACACGAGCGGCGTGACTTCGGCCGGCTTCAGCACCACCGCGTTGCCGCCGGCGAGCGCCGGCGCGAGCTTCTGCGCGTCGGACGCGATCGGCGAGTTCCACGGCGTGATCGCCGCGATCACGCCGATCGGCTCGTACACGCTCATCGTCAGGTAGTCGCCGCGCGACGGCGTCAGCTCCTCGTCGAGCGTTTCGAGGCAGGCCGCGAAATAGCGGAACGTGTTCGCCGCGCTCGCCACCAGCACGCGGGTCTCGCCGATCGGCTTGCCGTTGTCGCGGCGCTGCAGGTTCGCCAGCGCCTCGTGGCGCTGCATGATCAGATCCGCGATGCGGTACAGCACCTGCGCGCGCTGGTGCGGCTTGAGCCCGGCCCAGTCGGCGCGGCGCCACGCGGCGTCGGCGGCCTCGACGGCTTCGGCCGCGTCTTCCGCGTTCGCGGTCGACACTTCCATGTTCAGCGACTGGTCGGCCGGGTAGAGGCTCGCGTAAGGCGCGCCACGGCCGCGCCGCCACGCGCCGCCGACCAGGATGTCGCCGTTGGGTACGAGGCTCGTATCGAATGGAGTCATTTCACAAATCCCACAAGTCTGTCTCTGCGCCCCCGCCCTTGCAGCGGCGCGGATCGATCTTTCGGTCGCTCGGGCCGCCCGCTCAGATCACGCAGCGGGCCGCGCGGTTGCGCAGCGCGCGGATCGCGCTGAACGCCGTCAGCGCGGACGTCTTCGGGTTGTCGGGCAGCGGCTTGCCGCTCATCTCGAGCGACATCTCGCCGAACGCGCCGCGCGCGGTGATCCGGTGCACGTTGCGCGTGACCGCCGGATCGGCGATCAGCCGCACGCGCGTCTGGTCGAGCCCGAGGCCCGCGAGCGCGACGGTCGCCGCGACGTTCGCGTTCTTCGGGTACAGCCGCGCCGCGTCGCGCGCGGTGCCTTCGAAAATCACGCGCTCCTCGGTCATCGCGCGCAGGTCGCACAGTTCTTCTGCCGGCGTGCCGAGCCAGCCGAGCGGCGGCTTGCGGCCGACGTACAGCACCTCGTCGAGGCCGCCCTGCTTCGCGGCGGCGAGCGCGTCGATGCCGCCGATCGCGCCGGACAGCAGCGTGAGCGTCGCGTCGCCCTCGTCGGCGGCCTGCGACAGCGCATCGAGCAGCGCGAGATCGGACAGCGCGCCGATCGACGCCACCGCGCAATCCGTGCCGGCCTTCAGCAGCGGCACGACGTGATCGACGAGCGCGCTGTGGCCCGCGCATTCGAGCGCGAACTCGGGGCGATGCGCGAGCGCGCCGACCGACGACACCACGTCGACCGCGCCGCCGAGCGCGCCCTGCACCGCCGCGCGCTGATGCTCGGGCACGATCACGTGCGCGACCCGCAGCGACGCGTCGTGCTCGACCGCGCGATACACGGCCGCGCCGATCGCGCCGAAGCCGATCATCGCGACGTCGACGGGCGCATGCCCGTGTGCGTGATCGTTACGCATACTGGCGCTCCGACGGCGCTTCCTTCTTCACCGGCGGGCCGGCGAACTGCGATGCGAACGAGCCGACCGACAGCATGTCCACTTCGACGAGCACCGGGCCCGCTTTGGCCAGCCCTTCGCGCACGATGCCTTCGGCCTGGTCGAGCGACGTGATCCGGTAGTGCGTGAGGCCGAAGCTCGCGCAGAACTGCGCGAAATCGGGCTGGTGAAGCTGGACGAAGCAGCGGCGGCCGCCGTAGTGCGCGTCCTGGATGTTGCGGATCACGCCGTAGCACTGGTCGTTCATCAGCACGATCATCACGTTCGCGTTTTCCTGCACGGCGGTCACGAGTTCGCCGACGTTGACCATCAGGCCGCCGTCGCCGACCAGGCAGACCGTCTTCGCCGCCGCGCCCGCGAGCGCCGCACCGATGCCCATCTGCATCCCCTGGCCGATGCCGCCGCCGAGCGCATGCACGCCCGCGCGCGGCTCGAAGATCTGCAGCAGGCGGTTGCCCCACGTGCTGTTCGAGATCGTCACGTCGCGCACCCAGTTGTAGTCGCGGCCGACCGCGGCCTGCAGCGTGTCGACGAGCTGCTTGTAGGGCCCAAGGCCCTTTGCAACGTCGGCAACCGCCTGCTCGCGCGCCGCCGCCAGATCCGCCGCGAATTGCGGATCGACGCTCAAGCGGCCTTCGAGGCGATCGGCCAGCTCGGCCAGCACGCGCTTCGAGTCGCCGTGGATGAACAGGTCGTTGCGATAGCCGCGGTTGTCGGCGAGCGCATCGGCATCGACGCGGAACAGCGGCTGCGGCAGCGCGAGCTTGTACTTCAGCGTCTCGTTGCCGCGCAGGCGCGAACCGACGACGACGAGCGCGTCGCAGGTCTTGTAGAACGCTTCCACCGCCGCATGCACGTTGAACGCGCCGAGCGTCGCCGGGTGATCCTCGGGCAGCACGCCGCGGCCCTGCACGCTCGTCACGACGCCGAAGCCGAGCTTCACGAGGCGCTCGACTTCCGCCCGCGCGTGGCGCGCGCCGCCGCCGAGCCACAGCAGCGGGCGGCGCTTGCTCGCGAGCGCGTCGGCGAGCTTCGCGATGCGTGCGCTGTCGTGTTCGCGGACTGCAACGTGCGCAGGCGCGAGGTCTTCCGGCCATTCGATCTCGGCCGCCTGGATGTCGATCGGAATCTCGACCGACACGGGGCCCGTCGGCGCGGTCTGCGCGACGCGCACGGCCTCGCGGATCGTCGGCAGCACCGTCTCGACCGTGCGCACGCGGAACGCGGCCTTCGAGATCGCGTCGAGCATCGTCAGCTGGTCCGGCGCCTCGTGGATGTACGCGAGATCCTGGTCGAGGTACGGCGTCTCGATCTGGCCAGTGATGTGCAGCAGCGCGGTGCCGGCGGTCAGCGCCTCGACCATCGCGCCGGCCGCGTTGCCCGCCGCCGTGCCGGTGCTCGTGAACGCCACGCCGAGGCCGCCCGACACGCGGGCCAGGCCGTCGGCCATGTTGAGCGCGCCCGCTTCGCCGCGCGCGCCGACGTAGCGGATGTTGCCGCGCGAGTTGATCGCGTCGAGGATCGGCATGTTGTGGATCGAGATGACCCCGAAGGCGGTCTTCACGCCGCACTGCTCGAGAAAGGCGGCAATCAGCTCGCCAACCGTGGTTTTGTTAGACATGGCGTGCAAAGCCTCCAGAAACGTCGATATGGCTGCCCGTCGTGTAGGACGACAGATGCGTTGCGAGATAAAAGAGCGCCCAGGCGGCCTCGTCAGGCCGGCCGAAGCGGTTCAACGGAATGTTCTTGTTGCGGGCGAGTTCGCCCGTCCAGTCTTCCCAGCTCTGGCCGGGCTGCGCCTGCGCTTCGTAGCGGCGGCGCCACTGGCCCGATTCGACGATGCCGATCAGGATCGAGTTGACGCGGATGCGCTGCGGCGCAAGCTCGGTCGCGAGCGACTTCACGAGGCTCAGCACCCCCGCGCGCGCCGACGACGTCGCGACCATGTGCGGCTCCGGCTGCAGCGCGAGCAGCGAGTTCACGCAGGTGATGCTCGGCGCGGCCGCATCGCGCAGCATCGGCAGGAACGCGCGGGTCGGCCGGATGATGCTGAAGTACTTCAGCTCGAGTTCGTCGCGCCATGCGTCGTCGCTCGTGTCGGCGAACGTCGACACGCGCCCCTGCCCGGCGTTGTTGATCAGCATGTCCGCGCGGCCGAAGCGCGCGGACACGGCTTGCGCGAAGCTCGCGACGTCGCCCTCGTCGAGCACGTTGCAGCGCGCGGCGAGCAGCTGCGCGCCCGGGTATTGCGCGCCGAGCATCGCCTCGGCGCGCGCAAGGCGCTCGCCGTCGCGGCCGCATATCGCGACCGACGCGCCCGCCTGCAGGAACCGCTCGGCCGTCGCGAGGCCGATGCCGGACGAACCGCCCGTCACCACCGCCACTTGCCCGGTCAAATCGATCTGGATCATCAGAGCCCCAATGCCTTCAAAAACGAATGCTCGTCGTCCGAGCGGTAGTTGAGCCGCCGCGACAGCTCGGCCGCCGCGCGCTGCACCTTGTCGATCAGGCCGTCGGCGATCAGCGTCGCGTCGATCTCCGGGCGCGGCACCGTCACCGTGATGCACGCGACGATCTTCTGCGTCTCGTTGCGCACCGGCGCGGTGACCACGGAAATGCCGCGCTCGAACGACGAGTTGCTGACGCCGTAGCCGCGCAGCGCGTCCTCGCGGATCACGCCGTACAGCGCGTCGACCGTGTCCGGCGTCGCCTGCGTCATCCGCTGCAGCGTGCCTTCCGGATACAGCGCACGCAGCTCGCCCAGCGACAGGTCGCCCATCAGCACGTGCCCGTGCGTGGTGGCGTGCGCCGGCAGCCGCGTGCCGACGTTCACCCGGATCGAGCTGAACACCGGCGCCTGGCTCTGCGCCTTCGCGACGAACACCACGTCGCGGCCGTCGCGGATCACGATGTGCGTCGTGAAGCCGGTGGCGTCGCGCAGGCTTTCGATCACCGGCAGGCCGAGATCGGTCAGCTCCAGCGAGCTCAGGTATTCGAAGCCGAGCCGCAGCACCGCGATGCCGAGCTTGTAGTTGCGATCCTTGTCGGCGCGCTCGAGGAAGCCGAGCGATTCGAGCGTCTGCAGCAGGCGGAACACCGTCGTGCGCGGGATGCCGAGCCGCTTCGACAGCTCCGGCGCACCGAGTACCGGCTCGCGCGGCGAGAACTCCGCGAGAATGCGCAAGCCTCGTTCGAGGCCCGGCACCACGTAGGTCGCTTCGCCTTTCTCTTCGCCCTTCGCGCCGTCGGTTTCGTTGATCAGCGGTTCGCTCATGCTGCCTCCCGCCGGGCCGCCCCAAGGGCGGCAGCCGCCCCCTCGGGGGGCCGTGAACGTGTCGATCCGGCGTGGCGCTTTAGCGCGTATTCCGGCCCCATGCAAAGCAAGTGAACGTAGGGGTCGTTCATCTCATCCCCCGCTGCTGGTCGCATTGACGGCAGAACATGTCGATCAATGCCGTATAAGCGGCCGGCGCTTCCACGTAACCGGCATGCCCGGCCTGCGGAATCACCTGCAGCCCGACGTGCGCGGCCGCCGCGATCCGCTCGCATGCCGCGGGCGGCGTGATCGCGTCGCTCGCGCCGACGGCCACCGCCGTGCGGCCGCGAAAACCGGCGAGATCCGAAGCGAGATCGGCGTTCGCGAGCAGGTGCGTCGCCTGCGCATAGCCGGCCGGCACGATGCGCGCCATGTTCCAGCGCACCCATGCGCGCGCGTCCTCGCTCGCGTTGCCGGACAGCATGTTGGCGCTGCGCTGCGCCGCGAGCCCGGCCGGGCCGAGTTCGGCCAGCATCGCGAGCCGCGCGTCGCGGCGCGCGTCGCGCGTCTCGGCGGGCGCGCTGCCGTAGCCGCCCGCGGGCGAGATCAGCAGCAGCCCGGCGACGCGCGCCGGCAGCGCGCGGGCGAAGCCGCCCGCGACGATCGCGCCGAGCGAATGGCCGACCAGCACGCAGCGTTCGATGCCGAGCGCATCGAGCCACGCGCCGAGCGCCGCCGCATAGTCGGCGGCCACCGGCGACGCGCCGCGCACGGGCGTCGATGCGCCGTAGCCCGGCGCGTCCCACGCGAGCACGCGCCGCGAAGCGCCAAGCGCATCGAGCTGGCGCACCCACGACGCGGCGCCCGAGCCGATCCCGTGCAGCAGCACGACGGGGTGCGCGCGGCCGGCCAAGGTGTGGCCGGCATGCTGCGCGCCGGCCTCGCGGTAGCCGATCGTGCCCGCCGCGCCGGCCGGCGAGCGCTGCTCGGGGAACCGCTCGAGCAGCGTCGCGAAGGCGGCGACGCGCTCGCTTTCACGTTTGTCGATGACACTCATCGCTTCACCTGTCTGCGCTCAACGCTTGATCTTCGCGAGCGGCGAATCCGGCGGATACGTCGGCGTGATCGGCTTCGACGAACCGAGCATCACGCACATCAGCGCGTCTTCCTCGCCGATGTTGATTTCCGTGCGATACACGCCCGGCGGCACCGAGATCAGGTCGCGCTCGCCGAGGATCGCTTCCCAGGTCTCGCCGTCGCGCTCGCAGATCACCTTCATCTTGCCGCGCAGCACGAAGAAGATTTCCTCGACGTCGATGTGGATGT
This sequence comes from Burkholderia stagnalis, assembly GCF_039848545.1. Lineage (NCBI taxonomy): Bacteria > Pseudomonadati > Pseudomonadota > Betaproteobacteria > Burkholderiales > Burkholderiaceae > Burkholderia > Burkholderia stagnalis. The sequence goes on along the minus strand of NZ_CP156686.1, from coordinate 790,974 downwards.
GGCTCGGGCCGATGTTGCCGGCCGGGATCACCATCGTGGAGAACGTGAAGTTGCCGGCCGGCACCGTATTGACGTCCTTCGCGACGCCCGTGCCGCCCGTGCCGACGTAGCGCATCTGCGCGCGGCGGTACTTCGGGTCGTAGTCGGCCTGGAACTTCAGCGCATCCCAGTCGTAGCGCCGCGTCGCGTAGCGCGCGACGCGCCCTTCCATCCAGTCGCCAAAGCTTGCGCCTTCCGGCTGGTCCCACGATTTGCGATCGAGATCGGCGTCCGCCATCGTCATCTCCTTCATTCGGATTCAGAGTGAAAATCAGTTCATTACGAAGCCGCCGTTCACCGGCAGCAATTGACCCGTCACGAAGCGCGCGGCATCGGACAGCAGGAACAGCACCGGGCCCGTCACGTCGTCGGGCACCTGCGCGCGCGTCAGCGCGCGGCCCTGCTGGTAATACGCGTGGCGCTCGGCCGGCACGTAGGCGGTGGCCTCGACTTCGGTGAGGCCCGGTGCGATCGCATTGACCGTCACGCCGTGCGCGCCGAATTCGCGCGCCTGCGCATGCGTCATCGCGATCACCGCGCCCTTGCTCGCGACGTACGCGAGCAGCTTCGGCGCGCCCCACAGCGCGGTGTCCGACGCGAGGTTCACGATCGCGCCGCGCCCCGACTGCGCGAGGTACGGCAGCGCCGCATTGCTCGCGAGCCACAGGCCGCGCACGTTCACGTTCATCACCGCGTCCCAGGTCGCGACGTCGAGTTCCGTCGACAGCCGGCCGCCCGAGTTCGTGATCGCCGCGTTGTTGATCAGGCCGTCGACGCCGCCGAGCGCCGCCGCGCCCTGCGCGACGAACGCATGGACGCTGGCCGGATCGGCGAGGTCGAGCGCGAAGAAATGCGCGGCATGGCCCTGCTGCGCGAGTTGCGCGGCGAGCGCGCGGCCGTCGTCGGCCAGCACGTCGCCGAACGCGACCTGCGCGCCGGTGGCGACGAGCGTCTTCACGAACGCCGCGCCGAGACCGCGCGCGCCGCCCGTGACGAGCACGCGCCGGCCGGCGAGCGACACCACGGATGCGCGCTCAGCCATGAGCCTGCTCCGTAGCGGCCGGCTGTTGCGCGGCGCGATACGCGTCGAGCGCGGACAGGTGTTCCTGCGCGCGCTGGCGCAGCATCCGCCGCACGCGCGTGATGCCGACGTCGTGCTGGTACAGGTATTCGTGGTCGCGCGCGTTCGGCGCGAGGCTTTCGAGCACGTAGCGGTCCTGCTCGAGCACGTCCCAGTGCAGGCCCTCGAGACGGTTGCGGTACATGAAGCGCCACACGTCGCGCTGCCAGCCGCTGACCTTGCGGGTGCGCCAGAAGTACACCTGGCAGTGGTCGTCGTCGACCGGCGTCGCGAAGCCGATGATCCCGAAGTTGCCGCCCGGGCCGAACTTCTGCTTGTACGGAATCGCGAGGCGCATCCACAGGCAGCCCGTCTCGCCGAGCTCGACCCAGTCGAAGTTCACGTCGCGCTGGCCGATCTTCTCGAACATCAGGCCCGTTTCCGTCTTGCGCACGCGCATCTCGGCCTGCTTGTCGCCTTCGGCCATCGAGTGCGACGTCGCGTGCAGGTACGCGCCGTGCATCGGGTCCATCACGTTGTCGATCGCGTACTGGTAATTGCAGGTCCAGTTCGACACGCACAGGAAATGCGCGTATTCGTCGGCGACGAGTTCCTCGGGCAGGTTCAGCGGCGCCGGCTCGGCATGCGCATCGTCGCCGAACCACAGGAAGATCGCGCTGGCCTTTTCCTGCACGGGATACGACTTCACGCACTTCGTGCCTTCGAGCGGACAGTTCGACACGGCCGGCACGCGGTTGACCGTGCCGCTGCCGTCGACCTCGACGCCGTGATACCAGCACGCGAGGTTGCCGCCGAGGTTCCAGCCGAGCGACAGGCGCGCGCCGCGGTGCGGGCAGCGATCCTCGAGCGCATGCACCTGCCCTTGGTGGTCGCGCCACAGCACGATCTGCTCGGACAGGCGCGTGAGGCCGACGGGCGCGTTCGACACCTGCCAGCTCGGCGCGACGGGATACCAGTAGTTCTTGATGCCGCGGTCGAGATAGGCGCGGACCGGGTCGTGTTGGGATGCGGGTTGTGCGGGGGACGTCATCAGTGGGCTCCGGATTCGGTTGTCGTCGGGTCGGCGGGTCACGCGCGCGGCGCGCTCATTCCGCCAGCGCGGCCAGCTCGGCGCGGAAGCGCTCGGCCGTCCACGGCGCGCCGTCCGGCGTGCGGAAACCGATGCGGTTCAGGCCCGCGACGACGTCGTCCAGCTCGGTCGCGCCGGCCTCGAACACGCGTTCGAGCGCGTCGCCGAGATCGTTCTCGTACTGCGTCGGCTCGGCCTTGCGGTTCTGCCACACGCGGTTCTCGACCTGGCCCGGGATCTCGATCTGCCCCTTGCCCGCGACGTTGTTCGGCTGCGGCGCCACCCACGGCTTCAGGAAGGGATTGAAGTTCACGGTCGCTTCTTTCATCAGTCACTCCACCTTGATCTGGATTTCCTCGCCGGCGAGGCGCACCGCGTACTGCTTCAGCGCGCGGCCGCCCGGCCCCTTCAGGCACTGGCCCGTCCGGATATCGAACACGGCTTCGTGCAGCGGGCATTCGACCGTGCCGTCGTCGACGAAGCCCTGCGTCAGCAGCGCGTATGCATGGGGGCACACGTTCTCGAGCGCATACACCTCGTCGCCGACGCGGTAGATCCCGATTTCGACGCCGTCGGTCCGCTTGAACTCGATCGGCGTGTCCTCCGACAGCGCGCCGGCGTGCCCGGCGCAAATCCATTGTTCAGACATCTCACACCCTTCCTTCTGATCGACGCTTGGTTTGTTCCATACCCGGAACAGCAGTTTATGGATGGTGATTATAGGAGCGACTTTCCGGGAGAAGAATAAAAAGCTGCATGTCCTAGGGAAAACACCGACCGCCGGGTCCGAAATCGTCCGACCCAATCTCGCCGATGCGGATTTCTTCTTATATACCGGGGAGTTATTCCGTTTTCGATGGATCCCGCGCGATGCCTGCGGCCCGGCAGGCATGCCGCTCCGACCCGAAAAATTTATTTTTTTCCATGCTTGGCCCGGTCCTATACTTCATTCCACCAGAGGCACATTGTTCCTTGTATGGAACACACAAATGCCCAGCCAGCAGTGGAATGCGCGGAGCCGGCAGGTCGTCCCGTTCGCGCGCCGCCACGGCCCGTTTTTCATTCGAGTGAGACTCAGGAAGGAGATCCAATGGTCAAGCATGCGGTAGCAGCCGCGGTGGTCGGAATCGGCGCCGTGTCGGGCGCGTGGGCGCAGAGCAGCGTGACGCTGTACGGGAGTACGGATGCGGGCGTCGCCTACGTGAACAACGTCGGCGGCCACGCGAAGTGGGCGATGATCCAGGGCAACACCCAGCCCGATCGCTGGGGCCTGAAGGGCAAGGAAGACCTGGGCGGCGGCCTGTCGGCGATCTTCCAGCTCGAGAACGGCTTCTATACGAACAATGGCCAGTTCGCGACCGCGAACACGATCTGGAACCGCGCCGCGTGGGTCGGCATCGATTCCACGCGCTACGGCACGCTGACGCTCGGCCGCCAGACGCCGCTGACCTTCGACTATCTCGACCCGCTCAGCACCGCCTACCTCGCGGCGAGCTGGTTCGCGTTCCACCCGGGCAACATCGACGGGCTCGCCGCGACCGGCAACGTGCCGTACAACAACGCGATCAAGTACCGCTCACCGAGTTTCGCGGGCTTCAGCGCCGCCGCCGTGCTGGCGCTCGGCAACACGACGAACTTCTCGACCGGCAAATCGGTGGGCGTCGCGCTGAACTATGCGAACGGGCCGTTCAAGGCGTCGGCCGTCTATTCGAGCGAGCACGACCGCTCGGTGCTGATCAGCCAGACGGGGATCACGCGCTTCCAGGGGCAGAACACCGCGAACGGCTATCTCGCGAGCAAGATGGAGAACATCGGCGCGGGCGCGTCGTACCAGTTCGGCGACTTCCTCGTGCACGGGCTCTACACGCGCGTGAAGCTGCAGTCGAACGGCTTCTCGGATACGTTCCAGAGCTACGACGCCGGCGTGAACTACCGCACCAGCGCGTTCAACACGATCGCGGGCGGCGCGGCCACGTCGACGCTGGCGGGCCGGCGCTGGACGCAGCTCGAGCTCGGCGACATCTATGCGCTGTCGAAGCGCACGCAGCTCTATGCGAACGTGCTGGTCGAACACGGCACGGGCGGCGCGAAGGCGGCGTTCTTCACGGCCGGCGTGTCGAGCACGGCGAACCAGGTCGTCGTGCTGGCCGGGATCCACCACTCGTTCTGACGCGGTGACGGTGCGTCGCACGGGCGCGCGCCCGTGCGACCGGCGCTCAGAGTTTCGGAATGCGAATCCGGCTGATCATCAGCGAACCCGACAGGCCGAACACCAGCGCCAGCGGATGAAACACGCCGACGCGCGTCGCGATCTCGCCGAGCCACATGGTCGGGCCGATCCCGCCGCAATAGGTGGCGACGGCCAGCATCAGCACGATGACGATCGAAGTCGGAATCGGCGTGCCCTCGAAGTACGTCACCTTGCCGGCCTCCTGCGACAGCGCCTCCGCCGTCACGTTGTAGCGCGCGAGCCGCGACACGCCGCATGCGACGAAGTAGACCAGCAGGACGCGGTCGACCATGCCCCGCATCCCGCACCCGTAGCCGATGACGGCCGGCGCGACGCCGAACGAAATGACGTCGGCGAGCGAGTCGAGCTCGCGGCCGAGCACCGACGACTTCTGCCGCCAGCGCGCGATCCTGCCGTCGAGGATGTCGAAGATCAGCGCGGCGACGATCAGCCCGGCCGCGTAGTACACGTGCCGCACGTCTTCGGTGGCGATGTACGAGATGATCGAGAAAATGGCGCTAGTGCCGCAGACGGCGTTGCCGAGCGTGAACCAGTCGGCCAGGTGGAATTCCCGGATCATCGAGAAACGTCGGACGGGTTTGGTCTTGTTCATCTATCTGTCGGGAGAATGGGGGCAGGCACAAGGTGCTGCCGATGTCGCTCCCCGACGAGGCGGCGTCGCGCCGCTTCGCCGAGTCGCCCGTGTATCAGGACATTTCCACGGAGCGCCACGCCGGCCGCGCGTCAGAACATCGCGACCTTGTGGCGCGCGTGCGCGAACGTCGGATCGCTTTCGAGCGGACGATAGTTGAGCCGTTGCGACAGGTCGACCGCCGCGCCGCAGACGGCCTCGACGAGGCGCTCCTTCTCGCCGGCCTCGCCGATCTCCGAGCGCGGCACCGTCGCGGTGATCGCCGCGACGATCGAGCCCGAATGGTCGCGCACCGGCGCGGTCACGGCCGAGATGCCGGCTTCGAACGCGGCCTCGCTCACCGCATAGCCGAGCCGCGCATAGTGGCGCACGCGTTCGTATAGCTCGTCGACCGTGCCCGGCGTGCGCTCGGTGAACTGCTCGAGGCGCTTTTCCGGGTAGAGCTGGCGCAGCGCGTCGCGCGTCAGGTCGCCCATCAGCACGTGGCCGTGCACGGTCGCGTGCGCGGGCAGCCGCGTGCCGACGTGCACCTTCACCGAGCCGAACATCGACGCGTTGCTCTGCGCCTTCGCGACGAACACGACGTCGCGCTGGTCGCGAATCAGCAGGTGCGTCGACAGGCCGGTCGTGTCGCGCAGCCGTTCGAGCACCGGCGTGCCGAGATCGGTCAGTTCGAGCGAGTTCAGGTATTCGAAGCCGAGCCGCAGCACGCCGACGCCGAGCCGGAAGTGCCGGTCGCCGTTCACGCGTTCGAGGAAACCGAGCGCTTCGAGCGTCTGCAGCAGGCGGAACGTGGTCGTGCGCGGAATGCCGATGCGCTTCGACAGCTCGGGCGCGCCGAGCACCGGCTCGCGCGCGGAGAACTCGGCGAGAATCCGCAGGCCGCGCTCGAGGCCCGGCACGAGGTAGGACGACGCGCCGCCGGGCGCTTCGTCGTCGCCGGCCGCGACGGGTTCCGGCGCGTCGCCCTCGGCCGCGGCCCGGCGTGACGGCCGCGCCTTCGCGGCAGGAGGTTTGGTCGCGCCACTCATCGTAGTCTTGGCCATGTGGACATGGACGGAAGGAAATCGATCACGAAACAGGTCATGGATCAGCGTGGAGATTCGGTCATGCTACCTCAGCGCGCGCCGCCAGTTTGCACCCACGGGCACCGCCGGGGCGCGGCATGCGCATCCACGATCCATTGAATAGTCAGACACGATCGAGAGGATATCAGCGATAGGCGGCGAGACGCCATACGGATATCGCCGGACGACGGGTGGACGCGGCTCGGCCCGTCGCCGGTTCGACGCCGGTTCACCCGGTCATTTACAGGCGCGACAGATGTACCCGAATGTTCGTCCTGTCGTACAAGAAGGTGCCGTCGTCACCGGGAGCAAGCACGCGCGCGAGGTCTACCGGCAACAACCATCCGCTCCCCAGACGCCCGCCGTTTACGGCCCGGATCCGGGTGCCGCCGACGGCGATCGCGGCATGAAAGACATTGCCGCCCCGCGAGAAGCCGACCGCGGTTCCCGCCGCAATGCTGCCCCGCCCGTCCCATTGACTGCCGGCCTCGAAGTTGAACCGCGGCCGCCAGTGCTGGCCCGTCGTGTCGAGCAGCATGCCCGGCGTGATCAAACCGTGACCTTGCAACAGGTATCTCACGAAGGCGGCGGCATCGTAGCAGACACCCCTGGGAACGTATTCGGCGATGTTGGCCATGCCATACAGCAATGCCTGCGCGTGCTTCTGCCTTTCGGCAAAACCCAGTTGGGCGACATGCGAGCCTAATTGAGTGAGTTCCATGGTCGGATCCCTTGCGATTCGAAATAGGAAGTGATCGGAGAGACATCGTCAAGAGCAGAAGACGCGGCGATGTACGAATCGGGGCGAACCAGGATTATTCGATCCGCATACGGGCTCTTCGCTTCTCGAATCCGGATCACTTTGACGAATGCCGGCAGATCCAGGGGCAACTTGCAGTCGCCAAAAATGAGAAGCGTAAAAAACCGGTAGTCCAGCAGCGAGTAGATGCGCGTATCCGCCTGCGCCCCCTCGTTGCGGACCATGAAATCGGGCAAGCGCGTGCCGTGCAGCGCGTGCTCGCCGTAGCGAATGCCCATTCCCGTGATGTAGCCGGCTCTTTTCTCGACGATCCTGACGTAGTCATCCGCGTGCGTTCCCGCCTCGGAGTACTTGGTGGAACGCACGAGCGCGCTGGACGTCTCGACCACGCCCATGGCCACCGGCTTGCGCTCCTGCTCGTAGGTGCGCAGCAGCGCCGTCGGTGCGCCCATGCCCAGCACCATGCTCATCTTCCACATGAGGTTGAAGGCATCCGCCAGGCCGGTGTTCAAGCCCTGACCGCCATTCACCGAGTGAATGTGGCACGCATCGCCAGCCAGAAAGACCTTGTCGGCAATCGCATAGTGCTCGGCCACCGATTCCTTCACCGAGAACTGCGAGAACCAGACGAGTTCCTTGAAGCGCAGCGCGTGCGGCTGCATCGCGCGATTGATCTTCGCGACCGCCTGTTCGACCGTGAAATCCTTCGTATCCATGCGAACGTAAAAGCGGTCGAGATTCCCTTCGCGTGGAATCCACGCCACGTCGGAGGTCTCCGCCTGAAAGACGATGATTTCCGGCACCTTCTCGAAGTCGGTCTCGATCACGCCATCCAGCACCGCCCAGACCAATTGCGGCCGCGTCACCTCGAACGGAACGTTGAACAGGTCGCGCACGAACGAACGTGAGCCGTCCGCGCCGATCACGAACCTGGACGTGACGGTCTCGCCGGTCGACAGCGTCGTCGTGCATCCATCGTCGGTAACCTGGATATCGGTGACGGACGTGTTGCGCCGTACCGCGGCATCCAGCGCCTCGAGCTTCTCGTCCAGCAACTGCTCGACGAACGACTGCCCCAGCATCAGGAAATGCTTGTGAAAGCAGCCTTCCAGCGCTTCCCACCACGTCGACTGACGCGAAACGAACTTGCCCCCCGCCCACACCGAGCTGGTGTTGCAAGGCTTCCCCTGCGGATAGAGGTCGTCGAACAGGTCGACGATCTCGAGCAGCTGCAAGGTGCGCGCATTGAGCGCATCGGCCCGCCCCACCTGCAGCGGCGCCGCCGATTTGTCGACGACCAGCGTGCGCAGATTGCACAACTGCCCCAGGTACGCGCACAGCAGCCCCACGGGGCCCGCGCCGACGATGACGACGTCCACCTCCCGCGCGCTCATGCGTATGCCACCAGGTGAGGATTGTCGAGCGGCGGGTTGCCGAGCACGTGCACGCGGCGAAGATGTCGCGGCGCGCCGCTCGTGAACCCTTCGCGACCATGGAGCAGCGTGTAGTTATCCGAAATCACCACGTCGCCGGTCTGCCATGCATGCGCATAGAAGTTCTCGGGCGCGTACAGCGCGGCGCGCAGGCTGCGATGAAAGTCGCCGATGTCGGCTTCGGCAATACCCGTGAACGCCAGGGCCGGCCGATTGACGAAGCTCTCGTCGCCTTCGACGGACGGCTCGTTGTAGCGGACGACCGGAAAGCCGCTCACCGGGTGCGTCGTGACGATCGGCGCAATCGTCTTGCTGTCGTAGAACGCCATCTTGCGATGGTAGACGCCGGTCACCTTGCTCCAGAGCGCGCGGGCCTGGGGGGCGGCCCGCTCCAGCAAGGCCTTCGTGTTCGAGAACGTGGTGCGCCCGCCCTGCTCGGCCTCGGGCGCACTGACGCAGTGGAATAGCTGAAACTCCGGCACCTGCTGCCGGTACATGCCGTCCCAGTGAAGCGGCACGTAGTTGTTGTCGAAGATGTGGTCGTCGGGCTTTTCGTGTTCGATCAGCTCGAGGGTCTTGCCGAACGGCCACACGCTGATCTCGCCCCAGCCGCCGCAATATGCCTCGAAAGCCTCGGCGCCATCGAACGTCTCGAAACCGCGAAGCACCAGCAAGTGGTGTTGCCGCACCAGTTCGCGCATGCGTTCGGTCGGCAGTTCGCGCACGTCCGCGCGGCCGGACGCCGGCCGCACCATCACGCCGAACGGTGTCACCTGTGTGGTCTCGTAGTTCACCTTCATTCCTCCATCCCGGCCGCGCCGAGTCTGCGATTGGGCAATGCCGAACCATCGAGAACGTAATGGCTCGGACGTCCGTTTTGAAAGACGAGCGCCGCGCCCGCCGCCTCGGCCTCGCGCCGCTTGAGCAACCTGAAGCTGCCGTTCACCAGGGCCGCGACGCCGTGCCAGGGCGTGAGCCATCCGTCCGCCGTCGCCATCATGTGGATGCCGATCTTCCTGCTGCCGCAGCTCTGCGGGTGGATCGACAGGCGGACCGCATCGGGAAAGATCGTCGCGAGCAGCCCGTCCCATGCCTTGCTGCGCTGCACGACCTGGTATGCGCGCTCGCGGCATTCCTTCTGCAGCGCCGTCTTGCTGATGTCCATGTCGGGCCGGGTGGCATCCTCGACGAGAAAGCGCGTGATCCCGCAGTACATGCGCCGGGCCTCGCCGCCGGCCCGGACGGCGGCCCGCAGGTCTTCGAGGGGCTGGCCGTGGCTCGTCATGAGGCGCGCGCGCATCTCGTCGAAGCCGCTGCCGGGAAAGACATCGTCCAGGTTGAAGGTGCTGAGCGCGCTCGCGCCGAGCTCCTCGATCAACGCAGAGATCCCCTGTTGATAGGCGGTGACGTCGCTTTCGTCCATCCCGACCGCATCGCTGAACACGCGGCCGTCCGAGCACAGAATGATCCGCGCCCCTGGCGCGTACACGGCGCCGATGCGGTTGCAGAGTTCGTTGAGAAACGCGAGCGACTGCCGCTCGGCCATGTCCGGCGTCGGGCCGAGCACCTTGTCCGGGTTGGGCGATTTGGCGGGAAAAGCGGGCAGGACGAACACGACAGGCTCGTCGCGCTCGATCGCCTTGATGACCCGGTCGAGATGCGGACCAAGACAGGTCGCGCACAGCGGGCCTTCGCAGGGGTTCTGGGCCGCGATGCGGCGATGCTTCATCACGAGCCCCAGAATCTCCGTCGCTTGCGTATGGATGGATTGATCGGGCAGATCGCGCTTCTCTGGGGGCGTACAGGAAAAGGCTGTGTGCATCGATGATCTCGACATTAGGGCGTGTTGACGTGATTAAAGGGATGCAAATAGACATTCCACCTATTCGCTCTGCGAACTATGTTTCATTCGCCGAGAGACTGGTAAATTCCGCCGATACTTTTAACATTAAATATTATTTGCGTCGAGATTAAAAATTCGAAAAATATAGTTGAGAAGAGAAACGGAAATAAAGGACTCCACTGAAACGCAATAATGAATAATGGCGTGCATATGTTTATTTAGAGCTGCTGACACATGCGCACGGATCCCCGGGCCGATCGAAACGCTCACGATCTGCACAGGCGCCGCCGCGCTCGTCGTTCAGGCGAGAGCATGTATTGCATTCCAGGCCGGCCATCAGCGCAGGAGCCCGTTTGGCGATTATGCGAACGACCCGCTGAGTGTGTTCATGCAAAAACATATCGCGGCCTGAACAGAACGGCGCGCGTTTCAGAAAGATCGGGTTGGCCCGCAGGAACGCGCCGTAAATGCGCCACTGATTGACGGCCGGCTCGCTTCGACCGCGGCGAGAATCTCGACCCCATACTCGCCGCGAATCCGGCCGCCGAACCCGTCGATGACTTCATCGAACTTCGGCGCCGATACGGTTGGTCTTTCGCGGCGCACTGTTTCTGTGATCCGCGCATGCGCTTCGAGCGACGCCTCGCATCGCCCGGCAAGCCGCCTGCCACGCGCGCCGCAGCGCCGCCCGCGCCGGAGCAACTTCCCGGCGCAAGCGTTCGAGCTGCGCCCGCGCAGGCTGCGGGCCGATCCGGCCGGTCAGCGCGTCCACATGCGCGGCGAAGCCGAACAACGCGGCGATCGCCGGCACGACCAGGATCAGCACGATCATCATCGCGCCGCTCCGGACGGCCCGCGCCGCGCGCGCCGCTTGCCGATGTCGGTCACTCGCCGCACCGGATCCCCGCTTCGAATGTCGCCGCGCGCGCCGCGTGCGGCTGCAGCGGTCCTGGATGCGGCGACGGGCGGCCGCATTCGTCGCGCCCGCGCCGCGCTCACGAGCGGTGCGCACCGGTCGCTCACGGCGCGCCCGACACAGCAGCCGTCGCATCCGGATTCGGCGCGAGACGCAAACGCACGCGCAGCGGCTGGCGCATGCCGGGCGGCGGCGGCTCCGCCAGCGGGCCTGCGGTCAACAGCTGCCGCAGCGCGGCATCCGCGCCCGCATCGCCGAGCGGGTCGAATTCGACGCGCGTGACGGTTCCATTCGCGCCGATCCACGCGCGCACGACGATCGCGGGCGGCGGCGCATCGGCGCGCGCGTTCAGCACGCGTGCCTCGAGCGACCGGTGCAACCGGTCGGCGGCGTCGCCGTCGGCTTCGAGCCAGCCCTGGAACTGCCGCCCGACGCGCTGCGCGTAGGCAATCCACGGCTGCGGCACGTCGGCGGTCTGCGCGCGCGCGGGCGCGCCCGCCGCGAGCGTCCACGCGACGACGAGCGCCGCACCCCAGCCCAATGCGCTCATGCGCGGGTTTCGTTTCATGAGGATGTTCGCCTCTCCGTCCGTTTCCGCGACGCGCCATGCGCCACCGCGCTCACCCCGGTTCCACGGCCACATACAGGCGCGTGCCGCCGCGCTGCACGAGCAGTGCGGCCGTGCCGCGCGCGCGTTCGATCTCGCCGACCAGCGCGCCGGCGTTCGCCACCGGCGCGCCGTTCACCGACAGCACCACGTCGCCTGCCCTGAGCCCCGCCCGCGCGGCCGCGCCGCTCGCCTGCTCGATCACGAGCCCCTGGCTCACGCCGAGCTGCCGCCGCTCCTGCTCGTTCGCCGGACGCAGCGCGAGCCCGAAGCGCGCGAGCCCCTGCGCCTCGCCGCCCGGCGCGTCGCCGCTGTCGAACGCCCCCACCGTCGCCTGCAGATGGCTCGCGCGCCCCGCGCGCCACACCAGCAGATCGGCCACGCGCCCCGGCCGCATGCCCGCGACGGTGCCGAGCAGGTCCGCGGAATCCGCGACCGTCTTGCCGTCGATCGCGAGCACCACGTCACCGGCCTGCAGGCCGGCCTGCGCGCCGGGGCCGCCGGGTTCGACCATCGTGATCAGCGCGCCGTCGGAATGGCGCAGGCCGAACGAGCGCGCGAGCGCCTGGCTCACTTCCTGCAGCGCGACGCCCAGCCGCCCGCGCGTGACCTTGCCGGTCTGCAGCAACTGGTCCTTCACGTCGAGCGCGATGTCGATCGGGATCGCGAACGCGAGCCCCTGGTAGCCGCCGGTCTTCGAATAGATCATCGAATTGATCGCGATCACGCGGCCGTTCAGGTCGAACAGCGGGCCGCCCGAGTTGCCGGGGTTGATCGGCACGTCGGTCTGGATGAACGGGATCGCGCGCTCGCCGGGCAGCGCGCGCGACTTCGCGCTGACGATGCCCTGCGTGACGGTGTTCGCGAACCCGTATGGCGAGCCGATCGCCATCACCCAGTCGCCGACCTCGGTGCGCGCCGGGTCGCCGGTCACGACCGTCGGCAGGTTGCGCGCGTCGATCCGGATCACCGCGACGTCGGACACCGGGTCGCTGCCGATCACGCGGCCCCGGAACTCGCGCTTGTCGGTCAGCTTCACGTCGACCGCGGCCGCGTCGGCGACCACGTGCCGGTTCGTCAGGATGATGCCGTCCGCGCCGACGATGAAGCCCGAGCCGAGGCTCACTTCCTCGCGGTTGCCGATCACGCGGCGCGCGAGAAACGGCGCGAGCGGATTGTCCGGCGCGATGCCGGGCGGCAACTGGATGCCCATCTGCGCCACCTCGCGCGTGACGCTGATGTTGACGACTGCCGCGCCATACCCCTTGACCAGTGCGGCGAAGTTCGGCAGCGCCGCACCGGTGATCGCCGGTGCCTGAACCGGCCGCTCGGCGGCCGACGCCGCGCCCACGCCCGCGCCGGTCAGCACCATCGCACCCAGCATCGCGAGCAGCACGGCCATCTGTCTGCAGATACCCGATTCCACGATTCCCTTCCCTTTGGATTCATGCCCGCACGACGCACATCGCGCCGCCCGCTCATTTCGGCGGCACGGCCACCGGCGGCGCCGGGCGCTGCGGCGTCGCCGACTTGCCCCAGTTCGTGCCGAAACGGTTGCGTTCCGCCGACAGGTTGAACGTGCCGAGCCGGTTCGACGGCGCCTTCGCGAGCCCCTCCGTGGACGCCTGAGACGCGCCGGCCTGCGGCGTGCCCTTCGGCTTGAGCTGCGCGCTCAGGCAGTCGTACGACAGCGCACGCCGCCCGTCCACTTCGGCGTCGACGCACACCGGCTTCGCCGCCGCGCCCGGCTGGCTGCCGGCCGCGGGCGGATGGCCCGCCTGCGCATGAGCGGCGCCCGCGAGCCACATGCCCGCGACCATCACGCTCCACCTCGCTCCTCTGGTCATGCCTGCCTCCTTCGATGCTCGCCGGCGCGCCGCGCGCCCGCGTCAGGTTGGCTCGCGCCGCGCCGAGCGGGCGACGAAACGCGCGAACGCCGCGCGCTCGGCCGGCCCGATGGCGGGCCGGCGCGCGTCCTGCTGCTGCGCCCACGCGTCGCGCACGCCGCCGATCTGCTGCCACGCGACCACCTGCGCGCCGGTCGGGAACGGCGTCGCCTGCGGCTCCCGGTAATCGACGCGGAACAGGCGCGGCGCGTCGGCGCCGGCGGTCCACAGGTCCGCCGCATCCCGCACGCTCGCGTCGAACCAGAAGCGCACCCAGCGCACCGCCGCGCCGGCCGCCGGCGGGTCGCGCCCGTCCTGCTCCGCCTGCTCCTGCGGGGCCGGCACCCGCATGAAGCCGGCCAGCACGAGCAGCACGGCCGCGAGATCGTCGTCGCGCAGCGACGGATACGACCACAGCGCCTGCACGTCCGCGCAGGCCAGCACGGCCGTGAAGCGCGCGATCGTGAACGCGGGCCACACGCGCCGCACCAGCGCATAGTGGCGCTCCCAGTGCGCGACGAACCGCTCGCGCTGGCGCGCCGACGCCTGCGCGTCGCGCCCGCCGCGAATCGCCAGCTCGTCGGGCTGGTACTGGCGGGTCGTCAGCACGCATTGGGCCGAGCACCGCGCGCTGCGATGGCGCACCCGGCCCGGCATGCCGGGCATCGGCTCGAGCGCGCCGAAACAGAGCGGGCAATGCGACGGCGGCGTGCCGCGCCCGCCGGGCCACGCCACGGTGGCCGCGACGCGCGCCTGCGACGGCCCGGCGGGCGGATGCTGCTGCCCGCGCGCGGGCGGCGCGGCCTCCTCCGGTGTCGATGCGGATCGGATGACGGTCATGGCGCTCCCTACCGGGCGGACGCGAGCGCCTTCTTCAGCGCATCCTCGTTGATCGGCGCGTTGCCGCCGAGCTTCGCCAGATACGCCTGCGCGTTCTGCTGCGTGCGCTGCGCACGCAGCGTCGCGCGCAGGCGCTCTTTCACGTCCGCGAGCGGGCTCGGCGCCGCCGCCCGCGTCTCGATCAGCTTCACCACGTGAAAGCCGGCCGACGTGCGGATCGGCGCGGACACCTGCCCCGGCTTCAGCGCATCGGCCGCCTGCCGCACCGCGGGCAGCATCACCGTGTCGGGCACGAAGCCGAGATCGCCGCCGTTGACGGCGCTCGCCTTGTCCTGCGAATGCGCTTTCGCGAGCGCCGCGAAGTCGCCGGTGCGCGCGCGGGACGCGAGAACGGCGGCCTCCTTGCGCGTGCGCTCGACGGCTGCCGCGTCCGCATCCGGCGCGACGGCCAGGTAGATCTGCGCGACGTGCAGCGCGCGCGGCACCGTAAACGCCGCGCGATTCCGTTCGTACGCCGACTGGATCTCCGCATCGGACGGATAGTCGGCCGGCGGCGCATTCACCGACGCGAGATAGCTGCGCGCGATGATGTCGCGCCGCGCCTGCTCGATCGCCGCCTGCACGTCGGCCTGCTTGTCCCAGCCCTTCGATTTCGCCTCGGCGAGCAGGGCCTTCTGCGCGAGCGTCCCGCGCACGAGCTGGTCCAGCGCGGCCGGATCGGCCGCGAGCCGGGTGCGCGCTTCCGCGCCCGCCGATTGCAGCAGCGCGGCGATATCGGCCTGCGTGACCGATGCCTGCGCTACGTTTGCGATCACGTCGTCCTGTGCGGCCGCGACGAGCGGCAGGCTCAACGGCACGCTTACCAGCAGGCCGGCCATCATTCTTGCGAGTGTCTTCACGGTATGTCCCGTTCCTGTGTTCCTGTGTCACTGCCGTTACCGGCCGCGCGCATCATGCGATAAGCGCGGGCCGTCTGTTTCCACCGGCCGCTGCGCCCCGGCCCCGACATGCACCCGTACGACCACCGGCTGCGCCATCCCGCGCGGCGGCGGCGCGCCGATGGGCTGGCCGACCAGCACCGCGCGCAGATCCGCGGCGACGTCGGGCACGAATGCCGGAATGCTCTCGATGCGTTCGACGTCGCCGCGCCGATCCAGCCATGCCCGAAGCAGCAACTCGGGCGGCATCGCGCCGTCGTTCTCCGCGGCTCCGGCTTGACATTCGAGGTACGCGCGCAAGCGGCTGGCAGCGGCCCCCGTGCCGTCGAGCGCCGCTTCGAGCCGCCGCGACACGCGCTGCGCGTAGACGACCCACGCTTCGGGCGCATCGGCGAGCGAGACCGGGCCCGGCTGCGCCGGCCGGCCGCCCGTCAGCAGCGAACGCAACGCGGCGCCGATCCAGCCCGGGCCAGTCATCACGCGGCGGCTTCCGCGCGAACGGCCGCGGCGTCACCCGCACCGTCACCGGCCTGCGCATCGTCGCCGTCGGACGCCGTGCGCGCGGCGGCTTCCTGTTCGGCCAGCGCCGGCCGGTTGCGCAGGTGCAGCAGAAACTCCTGCACCATCCGGTCCCACAGCTCGATCGTCGAACGCAGGTGGCGCACCGACACCCCTCCCGCGACGATCACGTCCATCTCGAGCGCGAGGAACGGCCCGTGGCTCGCGAGCCGCGCGAACCGCTTCGTGCGGTTCCAGTCGCCCACGAGCTGCGCGGGCAAGTCGCCCTGCACCTGCAGCACGCAGCCGAGCGTGTAGTCGAGATAGCGAAGCGTCGCGGGCTCCGCCTGCGCGGCGGATGGCAACGCATTGCCGAAGCGCACCGCAAAGCCGACGCCCTGACTCGCGCTCATCAACTGCACCGCGCCGTTCTGTTCGGTCGCGCTCACGCGGTAGCCCGCGCCACGGAACACGTCCGCGAGCTGCTCGACGCCCACCGCGTCGATCAACCCTTCCTGCGCCGGGTGCTCGCCCGGTGCGTACTGCTTGCTGTCCAGCATGGCTCTCATCCTTGTTTCAACGAATCGTTTTGATTACACGCGACGGAAGGCGCGTGCCGTCACGGCGCGGCGGCCCCGCTGGCCGGGTTCGCCGGGCGCGCGGCCCGGTCGTACTTGCCCGCATACAGCGCATCGCCGTAGCGCTGCGCGAGCGTGTCGTACTTCACGCGCGCCGCTTGCGCGAACGGCTGCCGCGACGCAAGCACGGTGCCGATGCCGACCTGTTCGTAGGCCTCGAGGATCTCGTGGCCCACGCGGTACAGCGCTGCATTGTGGGCTTCGCAGGTTTGCAGTTGCGTGTCACGCGCGCCGATTTCCGCCTGCCGCTGCGCGTTCTGCGCATCGCGGGCACGCGACACCGTCAGCAGATCCTCGTAGGACGCCTTGTATTTCGCGAGCGCCTGCGCGTCCTGCTCGCGCGCCGCCTTCTCCTGCGCGAGCGCGCGTTTCGCGGCCGCCTCGCCGCCCGGCTGCCCCCTGGCCGCCGCGAGCTGCGCCTGGGCCGCCTTCAGCTGCGCCAGCGCGTCGTCGCGCTGCTGTTCGGCGGCGGTCTTGTCCGCCTGCAGCTGCGCCTGGCCGTTCTGCAGCTGGCGCAGCTCCTGCACGGTCGAGCGCAACTGGCTGCGCAGCTTGTCCTCGATGCCCTGCGCGCCGGCGCCGCCGGCGGCCAACAGCAGCGCGCCGGCCAGGCCGGTCGCGAGCAGCGCGTATTGCGTGGTTTTCATCCGCGGCTCCGGTCAGAAACGGGCGTTGAGCTCGAGCTGCAGCACGTCGATCGACACCGGCGGGCCGTACACCTCCTTCGCGCTCAGGTAGCGGGCCGACACCCACGCGTCGCGCGCGACCGCGTATGACGCGCCGATCACGTAGCCGCGCGCGTTGGTGCCGCCGAGGTGGAAGTCCGAATCGTTGAACGCGTCGAGCACCGCATCCGGCTGCAAATACTTGTACGCGATCGAGAAGTTCCACTGCCCCTTGGCACGCGGTTCGGGCTCGCCGATCGTCGCCTTCGCGAGGAAGCCGTTCGGGCCGCTGCGGTAGTCGCTGCGCGACGCGTTCACCGTCGTCGATTCGTAGTTGTTGACCGGCAGCGACGCCGCGCCGAACGCCTTGTTCTCGTTGTACGCGAGGTTGCGCACGTATTCGCCGTCGAGCCGCAGCTTGAAGCGGTCGGCGACCACCGTATCCCACTGCGCCTTCAGGTCGAGCAGCCGGTAGTTGTACGCGAGCCCGAACAGCTGCGGCTGCGGCGTCATGCCCGGCGCGAGGTTCGGGTTCTGCACGATGTTGCGCAGCGCGACCAGCGTGTTGCCGCCCTGCATGAACGCCGGCGCCTGGTTGTCGCTGCTGCAGTTCGTCGCGCCGAGATACAGCGCGCACGGCGACGACAGCGTGCCGCGCATGTTCTGGAAGTCGTAATACGCGACCGCGCCCTTCAGCCGGTTCTTCGCGTCGATCTTCCAGTCCGCGCCGAACTGCGCGCCGAACATCCACTTCGTGTCGCTGCCGGCCTTGTCGGTGCTGTTCGACGGGAAGTTCTCGCTCGTGTACTGGATCGGGAACACGCCGAGCGTGCCGAACAGCGTGACGTCCGGGTTCCACGGCAGCGCATGGCGCAGGTTCGCGGCGAGGCCGTCCATCATCAGGTCGTCGGAGAACACCAGGTCCGACTTGAAGAACGGGTTGTCGAAACGGCCGGCCTTCAGGTTCAGCCACGCCGTCGGGCGGTACGAGAAGTACGCCTTGTTCAGCCAGATGTTCTTCTTCGCGAAGCCGCCGCCCGCCGTGGCCGTGGTCGACACCGGCCCGTTGTCGTTGCCGCTCGCGAGCTGCACGCCGGCCGTCAGCTCGTCGGAGAGCGCCGCCGTCACGCCGAGCCGCGCGCGGTAGCGCAGCAGGTTGTTGCGGTTCTGCGTCGTGTTCTGCGTCGGCAGCTGCGTCGTGTTGGTGTTCGAGTTGATGTCGAAGCCGCCGCCCTGGTTGATCGCGGCGAAGTTCGTCACGTTGTTCGCGTTGCGGCTGCCGTAGAAGTGATACTCGTC
Organism: Burkholderia stagnalis; assembly: GCF_039848545.1. NCBI lineage: Bacteria > Pseudomonadati > Pseudomonadota > Betaproteobacteria > Burkholderiales > Burkholderiaceae > Burkholderia > Burkholderia stagnalis. The sequence goes on along the minus strand of NZ_CP156686.1, from coordinate 772,513 downwards.
GCGCACGCGCAGGTCGCCGTCGAGCGTGATGCGCGACACCCAGTCGGGGAACGTGTTCGGCTGCGCCCAGTTCTCGGCCTTCGCCTGCGCGATCACTTCCTGCTTGACCTGGTCGCGGATCTGCTCGCGCACCACCTGCGGCACGTACGGCACCGCGACGTCGCCCGGCTGCGTCGGCGGGTTGACGATGCCCGCGCCCGCGACGGCCGGCGCGCGGGCCGCCTTCGCCTGCGCGGCTTCCGTGCGCGCTTCGGCGATCAGCTCGTGCGCGTTCTGCTGCGTCAGCACGCCGCGCTTGACGAGCAGGTTGATCAGGTTGATCACCACGCTCTCCGTCGGCGCGGCCTTGCCCGCTGCCGCCTGCGCGTCGAGCGATTGCCCGTGTGCGGCGGACGCGCAGGTCAGCCCGAGCATCAGCACCGCGCCGCCGATGCGCGACAGTCGCGCGGGCAGCGCGCCTTGTCCGTTCATCTTCCGAATCATTAATGGACTCCGAACAATTTCCGTTTCTTTTCCGGCAGCATCCGAGCGACGGCGCTGCCCCGTGATTCACTCGCGTGTCGTGCGCGTCGCGTCATGCCGGCTTGCGCCCCTGCAGCCTGACGAGCACCGGATAGGTGGTCGCGGGCGGCGGCGCCTCGTCCACCTTGCCGAGCGCCTCGACCGCCGCGACCACCGCCGCGTCGAGCTTCACGTCGCCGGTCGACTGCGCGACCGTCACCTTCGCGATGCGGCCCGACGGCTCCAGCCACAGGTGCAGGCTGCCCGCGAAGCGCGCGCCGCCGGCCTCCTGCACGCCCTTGTCCTGCTCGATCGCGCGCTGCAGCACGTAGACCATGTACTGCGCATAGCTCGCGTTGCCGAACCGGCCGCCGCCGCCGCTGCCGACCATCCCCGAGCCGTCGCCCGCGCCGATGCCGAAGTTGTCGCTGCCGGCCTGCGCATCGGCATTCATCGTCATCTGCTTCGGCTGGTTGTCCGACGGCTTCGGCGTCTCGGACGGCTTCGGCGCGACGGTCGGCTTGTCGACCGGCGTCTTGACCTCTTCCTTCACCTTCTCCGGCGGCGGCTTCTGCTTCGGCGGCGGAGGCGGCGGCGGCAGCGGGATCACGGTCGTCACCTGCGGCGCGGCCGCGCGCTTCACGCCCGCGGTATCGCTCGCGAAGCGCCAGACCAGCGCGGCCAGCCCCGCGAGCACGAGCGCGATCGCAACCGGCTTCACGAAACGGCCGGGGCCTTTCTGCGGCGGGCCGCCGTTGTAGGTCATTTCCATCGCGCTAGCCGCCCTGCTTCGCCTTGCCCGTCACCAGGCCGACCTGCGACAGGTCGAGGCGGCGCAGCAGGTCGAGCACGTCCATCACGCGCTGGTACTGCACGGCCGCGTCGCCCTTCAACACGATCGGGAATTCCGGGTGGGTCGCCTTCTCGGTGCGCAGCCGGCTCTCGAGTTCGTCCATCGTCACGGGGTACGCGTCGAGGAAGATCTGCCCCGAATCCGCGACCGTGATCGCCTTCGTCTTCGGCTTCGCGAGACTGGCTGACGAGCTCGCCTTCGGCAGGTCCACCTTGATGCCCTGCACCGACGCGGTGGTCATGATGATGAAGATGATCAGCAGCACGTACGCGAGGTCGAGCATCGGCGTGATGTTGATGTCGTCGTACGGCTTGTCGTCGTCCTGAACCTGCATGGTGGTCTCCCCGCGTCCGTTCAGTCGGCCAGCACCGCGTGATCCGGCGCGCGATGCGCTTCGGCCAGGCGCGTGACGAATTCGTCGACGAACACCTGCATGTTCGCGGTCACGTTCTTGTTGCGGATCAGCAGGTAGTTGTAGCCGAACAGCGCGGGAATCGCGACGAACAGGCCCGTCACGGTCGCGAGCAGCGCGGCCGCGATACCCGGCGCGATCGCGTTCACGTTCACGTCGCCGGCCGCGGCGATCGCCGCGAACGTGATCATCACGCCCACCACCGTGCCGAGCAGGCCGAGGAACGGGCCGCCCGAGATCGCGATCGTCAGCAGCACCATCGACTTCGACAGCTTCTGGTTCTCGCGCACGAGCGTCGCGTCCATCGACGCGCGGATCGCCTCGATCGATTCGGTCGTGATCACCGTGCGGCCGTTGCCGTCCACGCGGCTGTGGATTTCATGAACGCCCGAGCGATACAGCCGGTACAGCGACGACTGGTGCAGGCGCCGGCCATCGTCGCTGCGCTCGTCGACGTGCGCAAGCCCGACGAGGTGCTTGCCCGCCACTTCGCGAAAGCGCTGCACGAAGTAGAGGTTCGCCTTGTCGACGGTGCCGACGTAGCGCGCCTTGGTCCACATCACGATCCACGACACGATCGCCATGCCGAGCAGGATCGTGATCACGACCCACGCGTCGACCGTCACCGACTGCACGATCACGCCGAAGTAGCCGAAGCCGAAGCCCGACTGCTTCTCGTCGTTGCCGTAGGCGACGAGCTTCGATTCCGAGCCTTGCGACAGCACGTCGAGCGCGAGCGCGTCCGGCGTGCGTGCGATCTTCGACAGGCGCAGTTCGTCGATCGCGCCCACGTAGCCCGCGAAGCCGGCCGGCGCGCCGGCCGCATCCGCGCCCACCGCCGCAGCGCCGGCGAGGGCCGGCAAGGCCGCCGCGGCCTGCGCCGCCTGCTTGCCGTTCACGTAGACGGTCAGGTGCTTGCCGTCGGCCGTCACGGCCACGTGCGTCCACTGGTTCGCCGCGACCGGCTGCGCGGCCGGCGTGCGGACCGGCGCCGAACCGTTGGCGGCGCCGTCGACCTGCGCGAACGGCACGCCGTTGTCGAGGCCGATCAGCAGGGCGTTCGCGCCGTCGCGGCGGCTGTACAGCAGCGCGTTCGGCGCCAGCGCGGACGGCTTGACCCATGCGCTGAACGTGAAGCCGCTGCCCGCGGCGACGTTCAGCGACGGGCTGGCCGGCAAGTTCAGCGCGGCGCTGCCGTCGAACTGCGCGGCCTTGCCGACGATGCCGTCCTCGACGGCGCGCAGCGGCGCGTTCTGCGCGTGGTTGCCGTACGCGGTCGCGTCCTTCGGCGGTGCGCCCGCCGCGCCGTTGAAGTGATAGACGAGCGTGTAGTCGGCGTCGAAGGTATCGGCCGGCTTGCCGCCGTCCGGCGCCTTCTTGTTGCCGTAGTACATCCAGATCGACTGCGCGGCGCCCGCCGGCATCTTCGGCACGTCGATCCAGACCAGCGCGACGCCGAGCATCGGGTCGTACTGCTCGACGTGGTAGTTCAGCGGCGTCTTGTCGTCGGCCGCGACGAAGCGGATGTCCGCGCCGTTGTCGGCGAGCCCGTCGAACTGGAAATTGCCCGAGTGCAGCCGGATCAGCAGCGGCACACGGCCGGCCGATTCCGCCAGGTTCGCGCCCTTGCCGCTGGCGTCGATCGTGATCGCCTTGCGGTACGACCAGTCGTTCTGCCACCACGCACTCGCGATGCCGGGCAGCACGCCCAGCATCGCCGCCAACAGGAAACCCAAGACTCGCTTCACGATCCACTCCCCGAATGTGCCGCCCCGATGCGCGGGTGCGCGGCACGATCAAAAAAATCCGTCAGAACCCCAGCCGCACGTAGAAATCGAACCGGGGGCTGTATTGCTTCGTATGGACGCCGGCCTTCAGCGGCCAGCCCGCCTCGAAATCGGCGCTCAGGTACTTGGCCAGTTGCAGCCGCGTGCCGACGCCGACGCTGAGCAGGTTGAAGCTCGACGTCTGCTCGGGCAGCGGGCTCAGCAGCCACAGATGCGCGGCATCGACGAACGCATGGAAGCGCCATTCGTTGATGCGGCTGCCGATCGCGCCGCCGAGAAACTTCGCGAGCGACGGGGTGCGCAGCTCGAGCGAACCGATCACGCCGCTGTCGGCCGTGTCCTCGGCCTGCATGTAGCCGCGCACGCTGTTCATCCCGCCCGCGGCAAACTGCTCGCTCGACACCAGCGGCGAATTCGAGATCTGCGCGCTCACGTGCGCATTGGCCTGCAGGTCGTTGCCGAAGCGCTGCGTATGGTTCACGTCGAACTTGCCGTAGACGAAGTCCGGCGTCGCCTTGTAGCGCTTGCTGTCCCACGCGCCCCAGTCGCTGCCGATGCCGCGGATGTTGGTCACGAGCGCGGCGGAGAACGACGTCTGCGATTGCTTCAGGCTGAGCTGGCCGTTGTACGAGAACGTCACCGGCACGTAGGTGAGCGGCACCGTCGACGTCTGGCCTGCCACGCTCACGTTCTCGTCGTAATGCTTGCGGTCGATTTCGATGCTCACCGAGTGCGCATAGGTGTCCGACGCCGGCAGCGCGTAGATCGCGGTGAAGCCGAAGGTCGTGCCCTTGCCGAGCACGTTGGTGCCGCCGACCGACGCGACGTTGCTGTCCGAGTGGATGACGGTCGCGAGGAAGCTCCAGCGCGAATCCTTGAGCGGCGCGAGATACGAGAACGCATAGACGCGCGCATCGTTCGGATGCTGCGGCGCCAGCACGTAGGTGCCGGAAATCACGTGGCCGAGCTGCCACAGGTTCGAATAGCTGAGCGTCGCGGTGGTCCGCAGCGCGGAGGTGCCGGGGCTGCTGTCGTTGTTCAGGTCGATCGAGCCGTGCAGCGGGCTGCGGTCGTCGACCTTCAGGTCGACGTCGACCGTCTGCGGCATCGTGCCGGGCTTCAGCACCGGAATCACCTGGCGGTCCGCCGAGCGGTTCAGGTCGGCGAGCTGCAGCTGCGCCTGGTTGAAATCGGGCACGACGCCTTCGGCGAGGGCCGGCACCGCATCGCGGACGTTCTGCAGCGACGTGTATTTCGCGCCGTCGACGCGCAGCCGCCCGACCTTCGCCTCGACCACCTGCAGCACGATCACGCCGTTCTTCACCTGCTGCTGCGGCAGCTCGACGACGACGGACTGATAGCCGCTGTCCTGGTACACCTTCTGCAGCGCGTCGCGCGCCGCGTTCACGTCGGCGAGGCTCCGGCCCGGCCCCTCGAACGGATACACCGCCTTCTCGATCTCGATGCGCGGCAGCGTCGTGTTGCCGCGCACGATGAATGCATTCACGTCGAACGTCTGCGGCACGCCGCTCGCGGGCGTCGCGGCCGGCGGGGCCGGCGGCGCCGCGCCCGCGTCCTGCGCGCGGGCCCCCGATGCGAGGCTCAGTCCCCCGACCAGCGCCACGCCGGCCAGGCACCGGCGTCGCAGCCGCCCCGGTTCGCGTGATTTACGGTCTGCTCTTGGCGGCATGCGCCATTCCCCTTTTGTTTCGGATCACCCTCGCGCTGACGGGGGCCTCCGGTGCGCCCCGCTATCAAAGCGTTGTTTCAGATTGATGACGAATGCTTAGCCATCCTCATCGCGCTGCGCGGCATCGTCCTGTCCGATACCGCCATCGCCGGTCCGGCCGCCGATCTCACGCGCTCACCGACAAGGACGAAGCCTTTGCGCGAAACCCGCAGTACGCATCACGACGCATCGCATCGCGGCATTCACCTACCTAGACGGAACGACACGCGAATTGCCGCAGATTTTTTTTGCGCGCAGGACCCGGGCGCGACGCGGGCAAGACGGCGGAACACGACGAAAGGACCGGCGCGGGCCGGCGAAGGGCGAACGCGCCGCGCGACGACGATGCGCGACAGGCCGCCCGCGCGTGAAACGCGCGGCGCATGGCAGTTGGCGTTGAATGGCCCTCGTTTCGTATGCGTGCCGTTCGTCCGAGTGCGGCACTGTCGGCAAACGTCCCGCCGTCATGCGCGCGCGACGCGTTCGCCACGCCCCGTCATGCATGCAGCCCGACAATCGTCAGGTTTCAACAGGGAAGTTTTTGTGACATTCGCCGGAAGATTCGCACCGGACGGCGCGCGACGAAAAATTCTGCGGCATTCGCCGCGCCGAAACGTCCTAACCGTTGAGAAGATCGTCAACGACGGGAGTCACCATGTCGCTCGCCACACTGCTGCTGCGGTGGCTCGCCGATAGACTGGCGGGCGTCGCTGCACTGCCGCATCCGACGCATCCGCATCCGCGCGGCGGCCGCCCGCTGCGCTGGCGTGCGCCGTGGCTTGCGTGGCAGCTGCTTTCGTGGGTCGCGCTCACGCTGCTGGCCCCGCCGTTCTGCGCGATCGGCGCGCTGCTGCTGATCGATCCGTCGAGCGACCAGCCGCTGTTCTGGGCCGCGGCGATGGCGATCGTGCCCGTGGCGAACGGCGCGGCGATCGTCGCCGCGAACCAGCGCCATCACCGCGCGCCGTTCACGAGCCGGCGCGCGGTGGCGTGGTACGGCTTCGTCGCGGGCGCGACGATCGCCGCCGCGCTGTTCGTGCTCGTGCTGTGGCTGACCCACGCGATCGACGCGCTGATCGGCCCGCTTGCGGCCGCAACGGCCGGCACGCGGCCGGCCACGCTCGCGCCTTGGATCGCCGGGGTCGCCGCGCTGTTCGGCATCGCGTCATCTGCGCATGCGAGCATCGCGCATGCGTGGCTCGCGTTCGACGCATGACGGCCACGCCCCTGTTTCCTGTTCGCACGAGGAGCGCACATGCATCGTTGCGGTGATGGCCGGACCCGGGGCGCGCGGCGCGAGCGCGGCATCGCGATCGTGACGGTGCTGCTCGTCGTCGCGCTGGCGGCGACGCTAGCCGCCAGCGTGCTGTGGCGCCAGCAGGTCGCGACGCGCGACGTCGAGAACCAGCGGCTCGGCGTGCAGACGATGTGGGTCGAGCGCGCGGCGGTCGAGTGGGCGCGCGCGGTGCTGCGCGCGCAAAGCGCGACGTCGAACGTGACCGTCGCCGGGCAGCCGTGGTCGTCGCCGATCGCCGACGTGCAGCTCGCCGACTTCCTGCCGCCGGACGCGGCCGCGGTCAACGCGGAACTGTCGCGCGCGTGGATTTCCGGGCATGTCGAGGATGCGCAGGCCCGCTACAACCTGATGAACCTCGTGTCGCGGGTCGCGCCGGGCAAGCCGTGGCAGGCCAACGGCGAAGGCGTGCTTGCATACCGGCGCCTGCTCGGCGAGCTGTCGCTGAACCCCGAACTCGCGCAACAGACGGCCGACTACATGCTGCGCTCGCTGCGCGACGCGAACGGCCCGGGGGGCTGGCCGCTGCAGCTCGTGTCGGTCGACGATCTCGCGCGAGTGCCCGGCTACGACGCGCGCACGCTCGACGCGCTCGCGCCGCACGTGACGATCCTCCCGGACCTCGCGCCGGTCAACGTCAATACCGCGGCCGAGCCGGTGCTGGTGGCCGCGATCCCGTCGCTGTCGCGCAGCCAGGCGCGCCGCCTCGTCGAGCGGCGCCGCACCGCGTACTTCGTCGGCACCGGCGACATCGCCGAATACCTGGCGCCCGTGCAGGGCAACGCAACCCTGCCGGACGGCGCGGCCGTCGGCGTCAACAGCGGCTACTTCATCGTGCATTGCCGCATCCATTCGGCGCGCGTCAACGCGCGCATCGATACGCTGATCGCCCGCTACGGCAGCGGCAACTTCAGCTGGACCTCGGTGATCTGGGTGCGGCGGCTCGCGAGTTAGGGTCTGTTTACGCGCATGCGAATACGTCCATCGCGCGCCTCGCGAGCGGCCGTTCTCATGGCAACGCATGCGCGTTCCAAATGTAAGCCCCTAATTCAGCGACGGCTCGCCCAGCGCGACCGGCCGCACGACCTGCGTCGCGCCCGCATGGCCGAACGACAGCCGGCTCACGCTCGTCTCGCGCACCTCGCCGAGCAGCCGGTTCCAGTCGTCGATCGACACCAGCAGCGCGATCGGCCGGTTGTATTTCGTCACCATCACGAGCGCCTCGCTCGCGTGCCGCAGCGCCTTCGACGGGTTGCTGCTGAAATCGCGGGTCGCCATCGCGATCGTGCGCAGGCTGAACACGTTCGACGCCGCGTCGTCGCCGTCGTCGTGCAGCAGCCGCTCGAGCGTCGCCGCGCGCAGCAATGCCTGCGATTTCGCCGACAGCTTGTTCTCGCGGCGCTTCCTGCGCTCGCTGCGCGGATCGACGTGGATCGCGAGCAGCCGCACGATCTGCGCGAGCGCCGTTGCCGGCATCTGGTCGTAGCGCCGCCACCAGTCCGGCGGCAGCGCGATCATCATCCCCGCGTAGGCCGCCGCCACGCCGGCCGCGATGTGGGCCGGCAGCCGCTCGGCATCGCGCGCGTCCAGCTCCAGCGCATGCGTGACGACGTTCGCCATCACGCCGAACACGTTGTATGCGAGCGCGACGATGCCGCGCGCCAGCAGCGCCGCGCGCGCCGGCACGTTGCCGCCGGCTGCGTCGCCGAGCACCGCATCGAGCGGCAGCGGCAGCGCCTCGCGCCAGCGCCGGCTCGCGAGTTGCGCGACCTGAACCGCGTCGAGCTGCGACGCCGGCGCGTTGGTCAGCACGCGCAGCGGCGCATCGGCACCGCCACGACGCCATTCGATGCGCCGCAGCGCGAGGCCCGGCTCGCCGTCGACGCGGACCGCCTGCTCGACCACGGGCCCGCCATCGAGCGTGCCGGCGTCCTGCCAGTCGCCGGGTGCGCCGAAGCCGACCGTGCCATCGTCGTCGCGGACCACGAACGCGCTGCCGCGACGCGGCCAGCCCGACAGCAGCGCGCCGACATCGAGCGGCGCGTCGACGATCCACAGCTCGCCCGGCTTGACCGACTCCAGCACCGCAGCAACGAATGCACGCGCGTGAATCCGGCCGCGCTCGGCCGGCAACAGGTCGACGATCATCCCGAGATCCGGATCGTAGACGGGCAGCATGCGCGGGCCGTCGGCCGGCGCGTGCGCCGCGTCGTCGGCATCGCGCGCGGGCGCTGCACGCGTTGCGCCGCCGTCCAGCACGCGCAGCCGCAGGCCGCCCGCCGCCCGTGTCCATTCGCGCTCGCGCGGCACCGGCGCGGTCGCGGGCAGCAGCAGCTCGACGCTGTCCTGCACGAGCGCGCGCCCCCAGCCGGCGCGCAGCCGGCTCATCCGGTCGTGCAGCGCAGCGACCGCCGCGCCGAACCCGGCCGGCAACCCGGCGACCTGCGCATCCGACGGCCGCGATCGCGCCGCGATCGTTGCGATCGCATCCACCGCCAGCGAGAACAGCGCCTCGCGCAGCTGCTCGCCGTCCGGCTCGCCCTCCATTTCCGCGGCGACGTCGACCCACTCGTCATGCAGCGCGCACTGCATGACGAGGCGCGCCATGATCGCCATCGGACTGTGCTCGACAAAGCGTTCCACGACCGTGCGTATCACCTGATCACCCCATCCCTGTCTGGTTGAGCGCGCATGCGCACACTTGACGCGCCATTTCAGGCGCAGCAGCATCGTGGACGACCGGATGCGCGCGGCCGACACGCCGCGGCCATCCGCCCGCAACGGTTGCACGAGGCCCCCGCATGTACGTAGACCCCCGCGTGGCACACGGCCGCGCCCGCTTCGACCTGAGCCGCTCGCCCCGCCTGTTCGCCGAGGAACGGCGCTGGGAGATCAGCGACGTGGTCACGCGCGGCATCGACCAGTTCGCGGGCGTGCGCAACCGCCGCAACCTGATGCGGCTGCTCGAACGGCAGATCGCACCGAAACTCGCGCGGCTCGGGCTCGAACCGTACGTCGGCGCGCTCGGCCGGCATGAAGGCCTGTTCGTCAATTTCTCGACGATGAGCGCCGAGCATGGCCTGCGCGAATTTCAATTGCAGCTCACCGTGCCCGACCTCGTGCTGCGCAGCTTCGCGTCGAGCGTGATCCGCCCGCACGCGGTCGCGCGCTGCATGCAGCGCAACGGCGTGATGTCGCTGGCGGAAATCGAACATGAAACGCGCACCGCGTTCGTGATCGCACGCGTGATGCGCGCGCTGGCGCGGGCCGAGCAATGGCGGCAGGTGGGCGTGCCGACTCCGCACGGGCTGTTCGTCGGCGCGCTGACCGGCGGCGACGACGTCTGCATGAACACCTACTTCCGGCCCGGCGACAACGACCGGCCGTCGCGCTGGCGCGGCTTCGCCGGGCTGTTCGCCGCGATGCCGGACTGGCGAGCGGACCAGGTCCGGCACGGCGGCGATCTGCTGCAATGGATGATCAACCATATCGTGGCCTTGCAAGAATCCGCACCGTTCGTCGAACGCTTTCCATTTCTGCTCGAACCGCATCGCGACGCCGACGACCCGCTCGACGCGGCCTGGGCCGGCGCCCGCGCCTGCGCGCGGGACGATCCGGCGTCGTACTGACGCCGTCGGCGCGGTTCCCGATTTTTCTTGCTCGCTTGCTCTCTCCGTGGCGGCGATCCGGGGGCCGTCCTCGTCAGCCCCCGGTGCCGTCTCACGATCACGCTTCTTGGCCCTCGTGCTCTCGTTTACTAGGTCGCAACGGGCGCGCCTAACCCGCAGACTTTCTTGCGATGAACGCCGCGCACCGTTCAAATCGTTCGCCACATCCGCCGCGTTCCGGTAGGGTTGCCGTGTCACACCGCCGTCACGACCACGACACTTCAACGGACTGCGACATGCCCCTGCTCAGCATTTACCTGACTGCACCGATGGCATCGACTGATTCGGAAATTTGGTTCTCGGCATACGGGTTCGGATGGGGCTACGCAGCATTCGCGCTGCCGTTCGAAACGCTGCGCGAGCATCTCGGCGCGTCGGATACGAGCCATCGGCAATGCATGCTGGCCTTCGAACTGAACCGGCAGCGGATCCTGCGCGCGGTCGCAATGCGCACCATCCCGCTCGACGGCCAGCGCATCACGCTGCTGCCATCGGATCTCTAGACGCCCCGGCGGCCGCCTCAGTGCGTCCGCGCCGGGCCATCCGGTTCCGGATCGCCGAGCATGCCGAGCACGACCCACAGCCAGATCAGCTCCTGCGCGGCCCCCGCGTGCGCGGCGCTTTGCATTTGCCAGCGCCGGAACGCGTCGAGCTCGCGCTCGGTCGCATCGCCCGCGCGCAGCCAGAGCAGCCAGCGCACGGCGCCCTCGCAAATCCCGTCGGCGAGCGCGTGCGCGTCGCCGGAATGGTCATCCCGTCGCGATATGGTCATGATCACGCCACCGCCCGAAGCTCATTGAACGCATCTTCCCCACGCAACGCGTCGATACGCTGCACGGGGCGCCTTGCCGCACACGCCTCGGGTCCGACGACGCCCCACCGGGCTGCCGCTGACGGCAGCCCGGCGTTTGCCGGCCCTCATGGATAAGGTCGAATCGAAGACGCGCAACCCGCAGAACGCGGAACGCGATGACGGTGGCGCTCAGCTCAGCTCAGCTCAGCTCAGCTCAGCTCAGCTCAGCTCAGCTCAGCTCAGCTCAGCTCAGCAGCACGATGTTGCCGGGCAGGCGCGTGACGTGCGCGCCGTACAGGCGGCCGACCATGTCGATCACGTCGTCGAGCCGCGCGATCGGGAATTGCGCCTGGATGCGGTTCGCGCCGAGCGCGGCGCTGCGCAGCACGACCTTGCCGCGCCGGTAGCGGTTGATCTCGTCGACGACGTCCGCGAGCGGCACGCCGTTGAACACGAGCATGCCGCGCCGCCATGCGCTGACCGCGCCCGGATCGACGCGCGACACGGGCCGCATGCCGCGATCGTCGTAGATCACCTGGTCGTCGGCGCGCAGCGTGCGCGCGCCGCGCGGATGCGCGAGCGCGACCGTGCCCGACAGGCAGGTCACGCACACCTGCGCGCCGGTGCGCCGCACGTTGAAGCGGGCGACCGCCGCCTGCATGCGCCCTCCGCCCGCGACCACCACGACGGGCCGCAGCGCCGCAGCGCCCCCAGGCGGCGCCGCCGCGTCGATCTCCGCTTCGCCGGCCACCACCTCGACGCCGCGCGCCGCGATGCTCGCGGGCAGCACGTCCACCCGCGTCTGCGTGTTCAGCTCGACCGTCACGTTCGCGGCCAGCGCGACCTGCCGCTGTTCGCCGGTGCCTGTGCGGTAGTCGGCCGCGAGATCGGCCAGCGACGGCCAGAGCGCCATCGGCGGGCGCAGCGTGAGCCACGACGCGCCCGCCGCGACCGCGAAGCCGACGAACGCGCGCCGGCCCGTGCGGATCGTGCGCTCGCGCTTTGCAACGTTTGCCCACGCGGCGGCCGTGCGCTCCTCCTGCGCGAGTTCCGCCGCGGCGGTGCGCAGCGAGCCCCACGTGTCGCGCAGCAGGTGCGCGGCCTGCGGACGATCCGCGCACCAGCGCGCGAACGCGTCGGCGTCGTCCGGGGCCGCTTCCCCGGAGCGCAGACGCAGCAGCCACGCGCTCGCTTCGTCGAGCGGATCGTGTGCGGTATCGGCCTGGGCTTTCGTCATCGTCGGGATGCTCAAAATTTGCGGGGCCCGCCGCGCGAACCCGTGTACGACTCACCCTCTTCCTGCATGCGCTGCAGGCAGTGCTTCATCGCCGCGCTCAGCTCGCTTTCGACGAGCCGCAGCGAAATGCCGAAACGCTCGGCGATCTCGCGATTCAGCAGCCCGTCCACGCGGGCCGCCAGCAGGATCGCCCGGCGCCGCGGCGGCAGGCCGCGCAGCACCTCCTTCAGCGTGTCGACCTTGCGCCGCGCGGCGACGATGCGCTCGGGATCGGCCACTTCGTCGGGCAGTTCGAGCAGCGTCTCGACATCGTCGTCGTGCAGGTGACGCCGCTCGCGGCGATGCTGGTCGATCGCGACGTTGTTCGCCATCCCGAGGATATAGGCGTCGGCGTTGGTCACCTGCGCGGACACGTTCGCGTTCTCGAGGCGCAGCCAGGTTTCGTGCAGCGCGTCGGCGGCGCCGTCCTTCGAGCCGGTCACGCGTTCGAGCCGCCTGACCAGATACGCGTAGCGCGACGCCAGCAGCTTCCTGAGCCCGGCGCGAGTGGTGTCGGACATGGCCGCCTAGTTCCGTTCGGCTGTCTGCGGACAGCGGAAATGCACGCCGTTGCCGACCGGCCGCAACAGGATCGTGACCGGCTGCGGCAACGCCGCGGGCGGCGCCGCGTCGAGCTGCAGCGCGCGCAGCGCGCGCACGATCGCCGCGTCGCGCGAGGCCAGACCACTCGATGCCACCATGTTGACCGCCACCACCGCCCCCTTGTTATCGATGCGCAGCTGCGCGACGAGCCGATAGCCGCCCGGCACCGCCGCCGGCTGCGCGCACAGCGCATCGATCAGATGCGCCTGCAGCAGGCCCGCGAACGCGCGCCGCTCCGGCGAATCGCCGACGCCGTCGATCGGCAGCGCGGCATCCGCCGGCGTGTCGAGCGCGGCGGACGCCGCATCGCCGGCGGGCCGCGCGACGATGATCGCCTCGTCCGGCCGCGCGAATTCCGCGCGCAACCCCGTTCCCGCCAGCACCCTCTCCAGTGCGTCGCGCGGCAGGAACTCGCCGCTGACCGGCGCGCTCGTCCGCCCGTCGAGCAGCGGCGCGGGCGCCAGCACGATCAGCTCGGTGATCCGCGCGAAATCCTGCAAGGCCTTCGCGAGCGGCTGCGCGGGCAAATCGAAGCGCGCCGTGGCGCCCGGCTGACGTCCTGCGGTTCCGGTCTCCTGCGCCTGCACGACACGCATGAACAACGCGGCAAAGGTGAACCACGCGACGATCGCCAGGACACCGGCCGGCGCCCGTGAACGCGTCATGAATGCCTGGATGGAATTGAGGTTGCATGCTGCCACCGGATTCCCCTCACCCCCGTGAGCGCCCCGTGGCAAGCGAATGACAGATTGTGCGCGCCGTCCATGACAGTCAGGTGAATTGTGCAGCGGGCCGGCGCGACGGCAAGCCGCGCGTAAGGCGGCCGTGTGCATCCTGCACCGTGCATCGATCGAGCACGGTCTGCGCCGCGTTCGGCCACGCATTGCGGGGCGCATCGCCCGTGTTTACCCATTGCCCGCGCCGGGCGAACGGCGCGTACGGCGTCGGCACGTCCTGTCATTGCGCGGCGTCGAACGCGCCGGGCGAAGGCGGCGGCACGATCAGGCTGGACATCGCGCACCCCGCGCGGGCCGCGTGATGGCCTTCATGGTGATCGCGCCGCCGCTCAAGGCCGCTGCACGACGAAATTGCCGATCCCGGTGCCGACGACGAGCAACCGCACGTCGCCCGACGTCAGCGTGATCGTCACCGGCACGTCGATGCTTTCGTCGCCGAGCACGACGCGCGCGATCGGCTCGCCGCCGCCCGTGTAGTGCACCGTCACGGCGGTCACCGCCGTGCCCCAGCGTCGCGCGCGAAACAGGTCGTCCGTCATCGGCGACCACGCGCCGCCCTCGGTGCGTTGCACGAACCGGTAGCCGCCGCCCACCGGCTGCCATGCGATCGGCGTCGAGCGCACCTGCGCCTCGTCGCCCGCCGATTCGAGCAGGCTCGCGAGCCGCTGCGCCTCCTCGGCGAGATCGGCGCGCCGGTTGCGCGACGGCGCGAGCGTCACGACCGCGACGAGCAGCCCGACGATCATCAGCACGACGAGCATCTCGAGCAGCGTGAAGCCCGCCGCGCGCCGCTCGGCCATGCGCTTATTGCCACGAGCCGATGTCCGCATCGTTCCCCTCTCCGCCCGCCTTGCCGTCCGCACCGTAGCTGAACACGTCGATCGCGCCGTGCGTGCCGGGGCTCAGGTACTGGTACGCATTGCCCCATGGATCGTTCGGCAAACGCTCCAGGTAGCCGCCGTCCTTCCAGTTGTTCGGCATCGGGTCGACGGCCGGCTTCTGCACCAGTGCATGCAGCCCCTGCTCCTGCGCCGGATAGCGGCCGTTGTCGAGCCGATAGAGATTCAGCGACTGCATGATCGTGCCGATGTCCTGCTTCGCGGCGATGCGCCGCGCCTCGTCGGGCCGGCTCATGATCTTCGGCACGATCAACGCGGCGAGGATGCCGAGGATCGCGACCACCACCATGATCTCGATCAGGGTGAAACCCCGTTGCGCACGGCCGCGCTTGGGTGCTGGATGCTCGTCTCGCGTCATCATGCATTCACTCTCGCGTCAAATCGCGCTGCCCGCCGTGCGGAACCCGCATGCGTTCGTGCGCTGAGCGGCGCATCACTGCACCATGTTGTTCAGTTCGATGATCGGCATCATCACCGCCAGCACGATCACGAGCACCACGCCGCCCATCGCGAGAATCAGCAACGGTTCGAGCAGGCTCGTCAGGAACATCGTGCGCCGTTCGAGCTCGCGCGCCTCGCCTTCGGCCGCGCGGTCGAGCATCGTCGTCACGTCGCCGGTGGCCTCGCCCGAGCGGATCAGGTGCACGAGCACCGGCGGGAACGTCTTCACATGGTTCAGCGCGCGCGACAGCGCCGAGCCTTCGCGCACCCGCACGATCGCATCGTCGATGTTCGCGCGCATCGCGCGATTGGAAAGCGTCTCGCCAGCGGCCTGCAGCGCGCGCAGGATCGGCACGCCGGCCGCGGTGAGAATCCCCAGCGTGCTCGCGAAGCGCACCGTGTTGTAGCCGCGCACGAGCTTGCCGGCGAGTGGCGCGGTGAGCGTCCACCGGTCGAACGCGAGCCGCGGGCGCGCTTGCGACAGCACCTTGCGGATCGCGAGCACGGCCGCCGCGAACGCGACGAGCGACGCCCACCACCAGTGCCGCACGAAATCCGACAGCGCCATCATGGCGACCGTCAGGAACGGCAACTGCTGCTTGGTGCTCGTGAACACGTTCGCGACTTGCGGCACCACGTAGCTCAGCAGGAACGTGACGATGCCGAACGCGATCAGCGTGACGATGCCCGGATACGTGAACGCGAGCAGGATCTTCTGCTTCAGCGCGTTGCTCTGCTCGATGTAGTCGGCGAGACGCGACAGCACGACGCCGAGCTTGCCGGTGTGCTCGCCGGCCGCGACGAGCGCACGATAGATCTCCGGGAAATCGCGCGGATGCTGCGTGAGCGCGTTCGCGAACGTATGGCCGCCGACCACTTCCGCGCGGATCGACGCCATCAGCTCGCGCACGTATTCGCGTTCGGCCTGCTCGCTCAGCACCGACAGCGATTCGTCGAGCGGCAGCCCGGCGATCAGCAGGCTCGCGAGCTGGCGCGTGAGGATCGCCTGTTCGCGCTGCGACAGCTTGCGGCCGAGTGCGAGACGCTGGCTGCGTTCGCCGTGCAGCCGCGACGCGGCAAGCTCGACGACGAGCGGCGTCAATCCTTGCGTGCGCAACTGGTTGCGCCCGGCACGCGCGCTGTCGGCTTCGAGCAAGCCCTTGCGGGTCTTGCCGGCCCGGTCGATCGCTTCATAGCGGAATGCGGACATGTCAGTGGCCTCCGGTGACGCGCAACACTTCCGCGAGCGACGTCGCGCCCGCCGCGGGAATCTCCGCGATGCGGCGCACGTTGTCCGCGTAATCGGTGACGACGATCGCGTTGTCGCTCGGATAGGCGGCGACCGCCTTCGCGACCTGGCTGACGTCGGCGTTCGCGACGTTCGGCAGCACCTGCGCATGCGCGAGCCGCACGACGCGCAGGCCGACGGCGAACCATGTGCAGCGGGACGAGAAGCGGACGAAACGGGAGCGTGTCATCGGTAATCGGCGACGGGTGGCAGGCGGGCTGTGGCGATGCGCGAGCAAAGACTAAGGAGTGAACCGGCGCAAATTTGTGACGGATGTTGGGCTACCTTTTGGGGCGGCGGCGATTAATCGTCTCGGTTATTTACTTGTCGTCTTTTTAAATTTCCCGCTTACCCTAAATTCATTAAATAAGCAGCCGTTTGGAATCCGCTCTCTTCTCGATCACTCAAGTTCGAAAGCGTGGGCGGCACGAATGTTCCGTAGCATCTGCCATCAAATTGACTCGACGCCACGCTAGCGCAAGCCGGCGTGCAGCCCGGGAATCGCGAATCGCCCCGAGTCCCGTTTACTCCGAGCCGCGACCCGATCGAATAAGGCATTCAGTCATTCCGTTAAAAATGTTCCGTAGCATTCTTTATGAAAAGTTCACACGCGCACGGCGCGTTTCCTCCTACAGTTCATCCGGCGGTCGACACGGCATTCCGGCCGCAGCAGCAGGCTTCCCGTTTATCTTCGTCCAAGGACATTCTCATGAAATCCAGCAAGCGCAAGATCTGTCAGGTCCTCGCTCTCGTCGTTTCGGGCATGGGCGCCTCCGTCGCGATGGCCGCCGGCCCCGTGATTCAAGGTGGCGGCTCGTCGCTCGTCGCGCCGACCATCGGTTCGGTCAGCAACCCGGCCACGGAAATCGGCCTGTTCGGTACCTCGCAAGCCACGTTCACGTACTTCTCGGTCGGCTCGGGCGCCGGTCAGAACGCATTCCTGAACAACCAGCCGACGTTCTTCGGCGCAGGCGTGACGGGCACGGCTCACTTCGCGAACAGCGATGCCGCGCTGAGCAACGCGCAGGTCACGAACTACAACAACACCGGCCGCGGCACGACCGACGGCCCGCTGATCCAGATCCCGTACATCGTGACGCCGATCACGATCCCGGTCGTCAACGGCCCGGCCGTGACGAGCACGACGACCCCGCAAACGACGCCGGGTCAGGCACACAGCATCGCGCTGAACGACAACGATCTGTGCGGCATCTTCTCGGGCAAGCTCACGAACTGGAATCAGGTCACCAATCCCGAAACCAACGCGACCTACACGACGAACGCTCCGATCAAGGTGATCTATCGCTCGGATGGCAGCGGCACGACGGAACTGCTGACCCGCCACCTGGCCGCCGTTTGTACGACTGCCAACACGGCCACAGGTGTGAAGTTCGTCGACTCGCTGACGTTCACTGCGTCGTTCCCGAGCGGCTTCCCGACCACCGCGTCGTTTGTCGGCGTGTCCGGCAGCGGCGGTGTGCGCAATGCGCTGTCATCGTCGACGACCGCCGCAGTCGCCTACCTGAGCCCGGACTACACAAACACGTTCCTCGCGCCGTCGAGCTCGGTCGTGACGGCAGCCGGCGCGCTGCAACTGCAGGTGGCCAGCCTCCGGAACGGGAACACGTACTACGCGCCGACGTACGCAAACGCGACGGCGGCACTCGGTACGGTTGCGGCGCCGTCGGGTGCTGCCGCAGCAGATCCGACGCAATGGGTGCCGAACGCGGGTAACCCGTCCACCGGCTATCCGGTTTCGGGCACGAGCCAGATCATCCTGAGCCAGTGCTATGCGAACGCGACGGTCACGAGCGCCGTGCAAAACTTCCTGAACAGCCACTACACGAACGCCAGCTTCGCATCGATCGTGCATGGCAACGGCTTCGATACGGTGCCGTCGAACTTCCGGTCGGCGATCTCGGCGAACTTCCTGAGCAACACGAGCGGGAACGGCCTCGACATCGGCAACGCATCGACCTGCGCACTCTTCACCGGCCGCTGACAGAAAGCCGACCCCGTCGTACCCGGTATGACGACACCCCGGCCTTGAATATTCAAGGCCGGGGTTTTTTACGTCCCGCCACTGCAAATCCCGGGCCTCGGAAATCGGGCTGTTTGGTACGGCCGAAGGCACGTTCTCGTACTACCCGGTTGAAGTCGGAGCAGGTCAATATGCATGCTTGAATACAGCGATGCGGCGCTCACACACCGGCAGCAGGTCACCCATCCTCAAATGGGCGCGTACCACGCAGCGAGCGCCCCGATCAAGGTGATCTGCCAGAACCGAGCGCCTGGCTCGTCACCTGGCAGCCGTCTGCATACCTGAATCGATACCTCGTCGCACCCGCACCTTGAACCGACAAGGTGAGGGTATGTCACGCTCTGCTTGCGCAACATTCATCGACCCATCGACCCGTCGCCGAGCGTCGATACGCCGGTTCTCCGCTTGCCAATCCGCGCTCCGGTGCTGACGACGCAACGTTCCAAAGCCGACACCCCGAAATTCGTCACCAGCCGCATACCCGTTGCTCATGACCTGTTCCGGGGTTTCCTGACAGACAACGCTCAAAACCGGTTCAACTTCCCGAGCTCGTCCTTGCTGAGCAACGTCCGCTGCGTCGGCCCGGCGGAGCCGAATCCCAGCAGCGAAACGGCGTTCGACGGATCGTAGCCGACCTGTTCCGACTTGCGCCGCTTCGCGCCGCCATCCGCGCCGCTATCGCCGAAGCCCTCGACCTGCACGGTGATCGTCCAGCGACGCTGGCTGCCGCCCGCCGCGTTGTTCTTCGCGAGGTCCTGCGCGACCTGGCTCGCCGCCGACGCCGCCGCACTCGCGGCAGTCAATGCGCCCGTATTCACGGCCTGCACGAGCGGAATGCCGGTCGACTTGCCCGTCACCTGAATGTTGTCCGCATTCACGACATGCAGCGCCGCGACGTTCAGGTTGCCCGCGCGAATGCCCGCATCGCCCGCATCGACCGTTCCGCGCGGCGCGATCAGGTTGATCGTGCCGTTCGGCGCGCCCGGCACGCTCTGCAGCGTCGCGATGCCTGCCCCCGTCACCTGGCCGCGCGCGTCGACCGTGCAGTAGTGGTTCGCGTCGCACACATACTGCGGCGCCGGCGTGTCGGCCGACGACTTGGAGCCCTTGCCCGCGTTGATGTCGCCATTTGAACTCCAGATCGTCATGTCGCCGCCCTGCTCGGTGAAGATCCGGCTCTGCGCAAGCAGCACGCTCTGGTCGGTGAAGATGTTGACGTCACCTTTTTCGAGCGCGAGGATCCCCATCGTGCCGGGACCGGCGACGACCGTCCCCGTGCCATCGACGACCTGCGGCGGCGCCGAGGCGCTGCCGACGAGCGCCTGCCCGCCCGGCCCGAGGATCGTGATGTCGCCACCCTGCTGGGTCTGGATCGTCGTGCTGCGGATGTCGAGATTGCCCGTATTGGCGGTTTTGTTCGCGCCGTTGGAGCCGCCGCCCAGATTGTTGGCGGTATAGCCGTACGAAGCCGGGAACAGCGTATTGATCGCCTGATAGCCTCTCGCATACTGATCGTGGTACGGACTCGACGCATCGTTGAAATCCTCGCCGACGCGCGTCAGTACGCCAAACAGCACCTTCTCGGCAAAAAGCTGCTGCACATGCGACGGCAATGCCTGGAACTGCTTCCACGCTTCGTCGGCCGTCAGGCGGCCCACCCTGGCCTGTGCCGCCTGCTTGTCGACCAGCAATCCCGTGTCGACGCCAAGCCCCGCGTCGTACTGCTCCATGAACGCGATCAGGGCCGGCGTCGCGCTCGGTATGCCTGCCACGGCGCTGCCCGGCGCGATGTAGGCCGAGATGAACCCCTGCAGATCGACACCCGGCCCGACGCCGAACCGCACGTTGACGTTCGCGCTTTCATGCGGAAGGTTCGGGTTGTTCGCGTTGCCGACCGCGTTGATGCCCGTGAAAACCTGCGTAACCGATGCGGTGTCGGCATGCGCGTTGAACAGTTCGGCCCGGCTCGTCAGCGGACCGATATTGCGCCCGGCTTGCACGTCGAGCCAGCCTGGACCGCCGACCGCCAGCACAGGCACTGCACCGCCGCCGCCATTAGGTATCGGCGTATCGTAGATGTCGCGGCCCGCTACGATGCGGGTCATGTCCGAGCTGCGCAGGTTCTGGCCCAGGAACGCGAGGTTGACGATATCCTGCCCCGCCTGGATGAGCGCCGGCTTGTCGATCGAAAGCGTGACGAGACTCCCGTAGAGGCCGTCACCTGCGCCTGGAATATCTGGCGTACTGGCCACGCCGTTGACGATGCTCCCGTTCAGGCTGTAGATGCGCGCAGGCGTCGAATCGCCGCCGTGCAGCGCATTGAGTGCATGTGCAGCAAGCGTCACATCGGTCGGAAGCGGGACCTTCGCCAGCGGGTTCGTCGGTGACGGCATCTGCGCCTGATCCGCATCCGACATGCCCAGTACGCCGGGCAGGTAGGCCGCGGTGTATTTCGTCGCGACGTTGGAGAGACTCACGGACTGGGTGGCAATCAAATTCATCTGCCCGGTGGCGGACGGATACAACGTGCCGCCCGAATCGATGCCGATGCCGCCGTTGAACGCGGTCAGATTCAGGCTGGCTGGCAATACACCGTTCGTGCCGGTCAGCGTTGCGCCGAGCGTACCGAACCGTACATCGCCCGTCGTGGACAACACGTTCACCGCGGAAGACGAGGAATAGCCTTGGCTGTCGGCATACTGCGAATAATCCGAGAGACTAATGTTCGGCTGTTCGCTGTTGTTGGCTTGCTGGAACGTGCTTGAATAAGACGGATTGAGCATCGCGCCTATATCGACGCCCTGCCGCGCGGTCACGTTCAACACGCCATCCTGCGCGGCAAGCACCGTCGATACGGCAATCGGCTCAGCGCCGAGCATTCGCCACGGCAGGGCGATATCCGCGCCGATGCTTCCACCGGCCGCGATCGCTCCCGTTCCCTTCGCGACGAAGTAGCTGCCGCTCAGGATATCGCCACCCGCCCTCACGGTCAGGTTGCCGCCGCCGACGGTCACCGGGGTGTCGCTGGCATCCTTGTACCAGGTCGTCGGCAGCGATACGGCAAGGTCGGAAATATTGCCGCCCGCGCTGATCGACACATTGCCGCCGACGCTCATCACCCCCTGGCCAAACGCGCCGAAGTCGATCGAACTGCGGGCCAGCGGCGTATAGACCATCGTACCGTCGGTCTTCTTCGTGACCGTCTTGTCCGGCGAGATCTGCATCCACTGCCACCAGTACTGGCTGATGCTGTTGCCGGCCTGCCCCGTCACCTCGCCTGTCGTATCGGTGACGTTCTGCACGCCGTCGACGTTGCGCTGCGCATGAATCGTGATATCGCCGGCCGAATCCGGGTTCACGGTCGGCGTGACCAGAATGTCGGGGCTCCCCGGTGCGCCGCTCATCAGTGCGCTGGCCAGACCCAGCGCGGGCGCACCCTGCGCGGGTGCACCGGCCGTGTACACCACGCCCGGCGCAGTCGTATCGGACAACGCGAAGTCGTTGCCCGCGGCGATGTCGATCGACCCGGTGCCGGTACGAATCGTCGTCGGCTGCAGCAGCGTCCGCCCGTTCGAATCGACATACGCGGTATGCTGGTTCAGCGTCACGTTGCCCGTCGACGCGCCGCCGGAGCCGAATGCCGCAACGGCCTGCAGCGCAAGCGGATTGGCGCTGGCGGTATCCGCGCCCGCGACGATCCGGTACGACGCACTCTGCCCACCGAGGAGCGCCGCGAAACTGATCGGCAACGGGTTGTTGGCGGTCGCGACGTTGGCCGGCGCATTTCCCGGCAACGCGCCGATGTTCACGCCCGTGAACGGGATCGACAACGGCGCGGTCGGCGCGAAGAAGAAGCTGTATACGCCCTTCGGCTGCAGCACGGGCGGAGTGGCCGTCGTAATGCTCGTGACTTGGTTCAGATAGCCGTTATAGACGGAAATGTACTGTCCGTAATCCTTCGGATTCGACGAAGCGACCGGTGGCGTCGGTGTGCCGAACTTCGGAATGACCGTCGTGCCATTCCGCACGAAGCCGACGATGGTGAAATTGGTATAGCCTTTCAGCCAGCTCGGTCCATTCTCGTCGTAATACGCGAGCGCGTAATCCTGATAGGTCGGGAAACTCGACGGAACCGGCGCCGGCGTATTCAGCGGACTGTAGGGCAGGATGTGCGACGTGTACCGGCCGCTTGCCCAGTCGCCATAGTACGTTCCCCACGCATTCGCGTATTGAAGGTAGTCGGAATAGTACTCGGACGCCTGGCTCGTGAGCGGTGCGCGCAACGAAACATTGGGGTCGTACAGCGGGTTTTGCGGATCGCCGGCGAACGAAGCGAGCGACTGGCTCGCCCCGCCGAAGAACTGCACCGTAATCGACGCCGGATCGCTCACGGCCATCAACCCGTTGTACAGCTTCAACGCATCCGCATACGTGCCGGTGGCCGACGCATCCCCCGCCGCCCCGAGGATCGTCGCCACCTGACTCTGGAAGAACCCGTCGGTGATGCTGGCCTGCGCGTCGACATTGCCTGCCGCGCGGAACGTCAGCATCGGCGCGATCGTGTCGTGGTAGCGGTACGCCGGCGTGATCGAGCCGTTGTCGTTCGGCAGCCCGGCGCCGAGATTCCAGTTCGACAGGATCGAGATGTTGCCGTTGTTGATCGTCGCGCCCGGATTGTCCAGCTCGATGCCCGGCACCACGCGGAAGTTCGCGATATTCGACGTCTGCCCGACGAGCGCGGGCCCGCTCGCACCGAGGCCGCGCTGGATGAAATCCATCAGCGTGCCGGGCTGCATCGTCAGCGTTCCGTCGGCGGCCTTCACGATCTGCCCGCCGTAATAGTTCTGGTGATCGGTATTCGCGCTCGTCGGCGAGAAATACATGCCGTTCAGCCCGTTGAAGCCGGCGAACGCGTCCGACTTCACCCCCGCGTAAAGCTGCGCCGGATCGGTCAGCGTGAATTGCGCGCCCGTCGCGGTGTTCGTCACCGTGCCGAGGCCGCTGCCGTTCGGATCGGGCGTGAACGTAAACGTTGCGCCGCCCGCGCCCTGCGCGGTAAACGTGCCGGCCAGCAGGTGCCCCTTGCTGTCGAACCAGCCGGCCGGATCGACGATGCCGTCGAAGTGCTGCGCGCCCGTCGACGCGTCGGTCGTACTCCACACGCCATACGCCTCGAGCGACGTCGCACGCGAGCCGGCGACGCCCTTGGCGTTCTTGAACGCTGCCGGCAACTGCACGTTGACGCTGCCGTCGGCGAGCAGCGGCGCGCGGAACGTCACCGTGCCGCCCGACAGCCCGCCTGCCGTACCGCCCGACACGTCGATCAGCGCGTTTTCGCCGACCCGGATCAGCCCCGCGCGCGACGGATCGAAATTCTCATAGCCATACGTCCCGTTGTACGGATTCGCGACGCCCGGATCGAACACCGCGCTGGTGCCGATGTTCACCGTGCCGCCGCGCTGGGCCGCATCGGTGCTGCGCGCGAGCAGCGTGCCCTCGACATCCACCCCGCTGCGGCCGAACAACGCGATCTTCCCGCCTGCTTGCCCCGACGCATCGATCGTCCCCAGCACGCTCACATTGCCGTTCGCCGTATCCGACGCATTCCCCGCCCCACCATCGGCCGTCAGCGACACCGCATGCGCGGTCAGCGCATTGCCCGGCGACAGCGTCAGGTTGCCCGTCTTCGTGTGCACCGTGATCGACTGGTTCACGCCGCTCGACGCGAGCGTCTTCGCGAGCGCGTCGAGATCCGCCGCGCCCGCGGTGTCGAGCGACAGCGAGCCGCCCGCGTAGCCGTTCGCCGCGCCGCCCTTGATTGCGCCGTTCAGGTTCACCCCTTGCTTCGGCGCCGCCAGCGCCAGGCTGCCCGCCGCACCGCCGCCCTTCGCGCCCGAGAAGTCGAGGGTCGCGCCAGGCTGCACGTCGACCGTGCCCGCATCGGCGGTCAGCTGGATCGACCCGGCCGGCGCGTACTGCGTCACGTCGAAGAACTGCTTCGACACGCCCGCCGCACTCACCGTCGCGCCGCTGCCGATCGTCAGGTTCCCGCTCGTCGCCTGCAGGCTCACGTTGCCCGCCGGCGCGGTAATCGTCGCGCCGTTGTCGAGGAGCGTTCCGCCGATGAAGCTCCACGCGCCGCCCACCGGCGTTTTCGTCAACGCCGTGCCGGGCGCCGCGTTCAATGTCAGCGCGCCGGTCGTCTTCACCGTCGACGCCGAACGCGTATCGGCGAGGTACACCGGCGCATTGAGCGTCACCGGCAGCGCGCCGAAGTCGAACGTGCCCGTGCCCTGCCCGACGATGCCGCCGGTCGCGTTCAGGGTGGCCGCGCCGAATCCGCTCACGGTCTTCGCGCCCGTGCCGAAATCGATCTCCTTCGCGTTGACCGTCAGCGTGCCGCCGCCCGGCGCCGCCGTGCCGACCGGCGCGCCCATCTCGTTCGTGAACGCGAGCTGCGGCGCATTCAGCGTCACGCGGCCGCCGTCGCTCGTGAAAGTGCCCGCGCTCAGGTCGACGCTGTTGCCGAACGTCGCGTCGACGTCGCCGACGAAGCCGATCGCCCCGTAACTGCGCAGCGTCACCAGTTGCGCGTTCGCGAACTGCGCGAGCCCCGCCGGATCGATCACGAACCCCGGCAGGTTCGCCGCCGCCGCGCCCTTCGCGTTCGTGAACGTGATGGCCGAGCCGTCCGCCGTGATCGCCTTCGCCGACAGCACCGCGCTCGGGTCGACCTTCAGGTTGCCGGACGAGTCGAGCAGCAGCGCCTGCCCGCCGGCCAGCGTCGCGCCCGCGCCGACCGTCAGCAGGCCGGTGCCCGTGCCGCCCGTGCGCGCGAGCGGCGCCATCGCGCCGTTCGATACGCGCAGCAGCGCGCCGTCGCCGGCGATCGCGATCGGCTGATCCTTCGCGGCCGGATATTCGCCCGCCGCCGCGATCGACGCGCCCGCATCGACGCGCAAGCCGTTGGCCGCGTTCGGATCCGTGCCGCTCGCATCGGCCTTCGTCACGAGCAGGATCTCGGGCCCCTTCAGCGCGGAATTCGCGTCGTTCGACACG
This sequence comes from Burkholderia stagnalis, assembly GCF_039848545.1. Lineage (NCBI taxonomy): Bacteria > Pseudomonadati > Pseudomonadota > Betaproteobacteria > Burkholderiales > Burkholderiaceae > Burkholderia > Burkholderia stagnalis. The sequence continues at coordinate 747,132 of NZ_CP156686.1, read as the reverse complement.
ACCACGCTGTTCGCGATCGGCGTGATCGTCACACCTTTCGTCGTCGCCGTGCGCGTGCCGCCGATCAGCAGGCTGCCCGCGTTCAGCGAGCCGAGCTCGTTCGCGCCGATCTGCAGATAGCCCGCCAGCGCCGCGCTGCCGTTGCCGGTGACCTGGATGTCGCGCGACGCGATATCGACTTCGGCCGGCGCGCCGCCCGCGCCGGCGGCGGTGTTCAGCGTCGCGCCGAGCGCGAGCGCGCGGGTCGCCGCCAGCACCAGTTGCCCGCCGTCCACCGGCAGCGGCGGCGTGACGTTGCCCTTCTTTGCCGCCTGCTCGGTGAAGAAGGTGTTAGCGCCCTTCAGCGTGTATTGCGAATACTGCTGCCACACCGGGCCCGACTGCACGCTGAACAGCGTCGGCGTCGCGCTGCGCCCGCCCGTCACTGCGTCGGCAAAGTAGCCGGCCGTGACCACCGTGCCGTCCGGCAGCACCTTGCTCGCGCCCGGCGCGACGTTGCCCGGCGTGCCCGACACCGTCACGCGATACGCGCCCGGCACCGTCGCGTACTTGCCCGGCAGCAGCGTGTAGTAGCCGGCGGCCAGCCCCGGCACGCCGGACAGGTACACCGCCTTGCCGATCGCGTCGTTCATCCCGGCCCGGCCGACGCCGAGCGTGGCCGTCGTGGTGGACGCCGTGCCGTTGTCGTTGAGCTGCGGCTGCACGGTTTGCGCGAACACCGGGTCGTATGCGGCAACGGGCGACTGCGCGCCCGGCAGGATCGCATACACGTTCCCGCCGCCGGCGTTGACCGGCACGGCCGTCGCGCCCTTGCCGTTCGCGTAGCTCACGTTGTATTGCGACAGCACGTCGCGCGTGCCGCCCGTGCCCGGCACCCATTCGGCGGCCTGCAGGTCGCCGCCGCCCGACAGGTCGATCGTCGCGCCCTTGTCGAGCGCCACGCGGCTGCCGTTCACGCCGATGAACTTCGCCGGCGGCGCGCCCAGGTCGGCCGCCGTCGTCCCCGCGAACGGGTTGTACTGCCACTGCACGCCGTCGACGGTCGTGCCGTACGGAATGATCGCGTCGCCGTTCGACACCGAGGTCACGCTGCCTTTCGCGAACGTCACCGAGTCGGTCGCGACGAGCGGCAGGTTGTTGAACTGCGCCTGCGTCGCCGCGTTCGCCGGGTCGCCGACGCCGAACACGAGGGTGCCCGACGGCGCGCGCACCGCGCCGCCCTGCACGATGTTCGTCGCGTCCACCAGCAGCGTGCCGCCGGCCGACAGCGGCGCGCCCGACGTGCCGTTCGACGCGAACGTGACCGCCGTCGGCGCGGGCTTGCCCGTGACCGGATCGATCGGGCCGACCGCATCGACGATGAACGTGCTGCCGGTGGCCGGATACAGGCTCGCCGCGCTGAACGTCAGGTTGCCGGGCGTGTACAGCACGCCGGCCAGCGGCGCGACCGTGCCCGCCGTCGTCACGTTCGTCGAACTGAGCCGGATGTCGCCGCGGCTGTTGAAGTTCGCCTGGCCGAAATTGTTCAGCTGGAACTGATTGCGCAGATCGATGAACGACGCGTTGACGTTCAGCGTCGCATCCGACAGCGCGGCGACCGGCGCCAACCCGGGCGACTGCGTCGTGTTCACCGGGCCGGCCACCGCAACATACGGCGCATCGATCGACACACGCGTGCCGAGCGGCGGCTGCGGCTGCGCGAGCAACGTCGAGAGCACCGTCGGCGGAGTCGAATTGATGTCCGGCTGGCTCGCGGGCTTCGACAGCAGCGTCGTCAGCTGATCCAGCCCAAGCGCCGCGATCCGGCCGGTATTCAGCGTCACCGACTCCGGCAACGTCAGATTGACGTTGCCGGCGAATGCGATCGGCGGCACCGGCGACCTGAGGTGCGACGACGCACCGTCGCCCAGCACGAGATTCGCGATGCCCGAGCCGTTCAGGCTGTCGGCGACGAACTGGATCACGCCGGTCGGTTGCCCGACCGGCAGCCCGGTGGCCGGGTCGATCGCCGTCGAGAAGGCTTGCCCCGGCGCCAGCCCGGCCGGCACGAGCGTCCCGCTCTGCCGCACGACCAGCGCGGTCGCCCCGGCGCTGCTCGCGTTCTGATGCGGCAGGATCGACAGCGTGCCGCCCCGCGCCGGCTCGGCGCCCGCGCGGGCTGCCAGCGTCGCATCGGCAAAGAGGCCATACGCGGCGGACAGCGTGATCGACCCCGCGTCGCTCCACACCGGCTGCGATGCATATGCGCCGTTCGCCTGCAACTGGTCGAAGTTTGCCGACGCGCCCGACGCGTCGATCTTCGAGCCGGCCTGCGCGACCACGTAGCCGGTGTCGCTCGACAGCGTGACCGAACCGCCCGGCAGGACCTTGCCGACGTTCGGCACGACGGCTTGCCCGCCGACCTTGACCGGCGTCGCGAGCGGATTGGCCAGCGCGACGCCCGACACGTCGAGCGTCGCATCGGCGCCGAGCCAGACCGACCGGCTGTCGCTCGGAACGTAGACGCCGAACTGCCCCGGCTGCGCGAACGCGCCGCCCGTGTCCGCGCTCAGCGTGATCGCGCCGCCCGGCGCACGCACCGAACCGAGCACGGTGACTTGCGTCGGCGAGCCGAAGCCGATGCTCGCGCCGGCATCCGCAAGGATCGACGCGCCGGCCGACACCGTAACCGCACCGGTCACGCCCGGATACGACGGCGTCGCGACCGACGGCGTGAGCCACGACACGTAGTTGCCGCCGGTCAGCACGAGATTCGTTGCCTGCCGGTGATAGGCGTCGAGCCGGCCGATCGTCGTCAGGCCGCCGGCCGACAGGTTCGCGCCCGTGCCCGCCTGCCGCAGCGCCGGCAGGTCCGGCACGAGGTTCCGCTGCGTCAGCGCGATCGTCGCGCCGGGTGCGACGACCGAGTCGTAGTACGCGTTCAGCACGTACTTGCCGAAGCCCTGCTGCGCAAAGAAGGTCTCCGGCAGATACACGTCCCACGGCGCGGCCGCCGCCGGATCGCCGCCGATCCGGAAGCCGAGCGCCTGCAGCGACAGCGTGCCGCCGCCGGAGAAACCTTCGCTGAGGATCGTGCCGCCCAGCGCGAGCGTGCCGGCCGTCGGCTGCCTGTCGGGAAGGTTGGCCCCCCCGTCGCCGGTATGCCCGAACTGCTGGGCGAGAGGCGCCACATACGTGCGCAGCGACACATTGCCGGCCCGCCCGGCCGGGATGCCGTCCTGCATCAGCAGTTGACCGTTCGCCAGCATCTGCCCGCCGCTCGAGACGTCGAGCACGCTGCCGGGCCGAAGCAGGATCGAGCCGGTCGTATCGGCGGTGACGCCGTTATTCGCGATCACACTCTCGGTGGCCGACAGCGAAATGCTGCCGCCGTTGATGAACTGGCTGTTGCCGGGCGTCGTGCCCGGCGCTGCCCGCACATTGTTGTTCACCCATTGACCCGCGGTACTGAGCACCGCCTGCGGGCCCACGACGACATTGCCGCCGCTCGTGATCGAGATCGAGCCGCCCGGCGCGGACAAGCGGCCCTCGACGTTGACGTCCATGCCGCCCGTCGAGCTGTTGAGCGTGACGGAGCCGCCCGGCTGCAGGTTCAGTTGCGCATGCTGCTCGACCGCGATGCCCTTGCCGCCCGCCTTGTCCTGGGTCACGTTCAGGTTCGCGAAGCCGCCCTGGTTCAGGGTCGCGGCCGGCACCACCATCGTCGTCAGGAGATCGCGCGGATCGGTGTCGGGCAGCGCTTGCAACGCATGCTTGTCGAGCGGCGTATCGATCGAAAAAGCCGGCGCCAGGTCGCTCAGCTGCGGCGCCCGATCCTGCAGGATCGTGAACCCCGTGATGCCCGACGGCGCGGCGGTGCTGTTGTTCCACGCGAGCGCGGCCAGCGCACCGCCGCCGAGCTTCGGATCGGCGCCGAGATTGAACGTGCCGCCCGACGGCAGGCTGTTGCCCTGCATCTGCTTCGCGCCGCCGAACGCCTGCGCGCTGACGTCGCCGTCGAGCACCAGCGCGCGCGACGCATAGAGGTCGAGCGTGCCCGCGTTGCCGCCGACGATGGAGTCGGCCTGGTACGCGCCCGCCGTCTGCAGCGGGTTGAACCAGGACTTCGTCACGCCCCAGCGCGGGTGGCTCTCGACGTACTGCCCGGCGATCCCCACGTATCGCTCGTACGGGCTCGCCTGCCCGATCGGCACGATCGCGCCGTTCGCATCGACGAGGCGCGTCGTGTTCACCATCCCGCCGGCGTAATGCACATAGCCGCCGTTCAGGTTCATCGACGACCCGGTGGCCGTCATCACGTCGCCGCCCGCGAGCGTGATCGTGCCGCCGTTGGTCAGCAACTGGTCGACGGTGCGCGGAATCAGGTTCGCGTAGCCCGACAGGTTCAGGATCGGGCTGCCGACCCACTGCACGCCGTCGCTGCGCGTGCCCGTCAGCGTGCTGTCGACCACCATGCCCTTCAGCCCGTACAGGAAGCTGTTGCGCAGCAGCGGCGAATCGGCCAGCTCGTTCTGCCCGATCCGGTCGATCGTGAGCAGCGTCTGCGCGATCGGCGCGCCGACGTTCGCGAGGCCCGACACGTCGATCGTCGCGCCGCCGTCCACGTAGATCCGGCCGGGCACCGCGGTCTGGCCGGGCGGCGGCGCCGCGCCGGCCACCTGCGGCACGTATGCCGTCACCGACACGTTCGAGCCCGGCGCCTCGATCAGCGAGCCCCCCTGGAACCATACCGAACCGGCCGTCATCGCGATGCCGCCCGGCGTGAAGGTCGTGCCCGGCGTGGACGTCGCGGTCTGCCCGTTGCTGTCCGGCAGCACCGCCGTCACCGATCCGGGGCCGAAGCTCAGCAGGCCCGCGCGGTGCACGTCGTCGGCGCCGCCGCCGGGCCCGCCCACGACCGCGCCGGCCTGGCCCGGGTACGCCCGGCCCAGCGGATCGTTCGACGCGTACTCGTCGGCGGTCGAGATCGCGATCGTGCCGGGCGTGCTCACGCTCGTCGTCACGCCCACCACGCCGTTCTGCGCGACGCGGCTGCCCAGCAGGTTCACGTTGCCGCGCGCGGCCTGGATGATGCCCGTGTTGGTCAGCGTGCCCGCGGGCGTCACGTCGATCGTCGCGCCGGTCTGCGGGTCGCTCGTGACGATCTGCCCGCTCAGCTCCGGCAGCAGCACCTGCGGATTGTTCTTCCCGGCCAGCCCGTTGGGGCGCAGGCTCACGCCCACGCCGGCCGCGAGCACGACCTGCCCGGCCGTCGCGGTGATGCTGCCGCCGTTCGTCACGTTCGGCGCGGCCACCAGCACGAACCCGCCGTCGCTCACCGTGCCGTTGGCGTGCGTCGTGATCGACGCGCCCGGCTCGATCGTGATGTCGCCCGGCGCCTGGTACGCGCCGGCGAGCGCCGCCTGGGTGCCGAGGCCCAGCACTTCGTTCGGCCGGTTCGACCCGACCACGCCGGTCGAACTGCCCGACTGCGGATACGCGAGGCCGCCGGTCGTGCCGGCCGGCAGGCTGAGGAACTGCTTGTTGCTCGCGACGATGCCGTCCGGCGTCGGCATCAGCTGGTTCTTCGTGTCCAGCAGGTGCAGCGACGACGCCACCAGCGAATGCACGTTGACCTGCGACCCGGCCCCGAACAGCACGCCGTTGCGGTTGATCACGTACACGGCCCCCTGCGCGGTGATGTTGCCGAGGATCTGGCTCGGCCGCCCGCTCGGGTCGTTCACGCGGTTCAGCACGGCCCAGTTGTTCGCGCCGTTGGTCTGCGTGCCGGCCGACTGGTCGAAGTTGAGCGTGGTCTGCCGCCCGACGTTCATCGTCTCCCACGTCAGCACCGCGTTCTGCCCGGTCTGCTTGACGTCGACGTTCACGTGCCCGTTCGCGTCGACGCTCTGCCGCGGCGCGTTCGCATTGAACCAGAGCACGGGGTTGTTCGAATCGCTGCTCGCCCCCGCCGCGACCTGCAGGCCGCCCGGCGCGAGCCCGTTCGGCACCGTCGACGGCAGCTTCGCGGCGGCCGCGGCCGCATTCTGCTGCGCCGCGATCTGCGCGGCGATCGCATGCGCCGCGTAGCCGAGGTTGCGGATCGACGGCTGGCTCGCCTGCAGCGCCTGCTGCGGCGACACGCCGAGATTCGGCACGCCCGGCATGTCGCCCGCCCCGCCGCCCGGCGCGCGCGCCGCCGCCTGCCCGAGGTTCATGATGCCCGCCGCCTGCGCATGCGCGGTGACGCCGGCCGCCAGCACGAGGGCGACCGCCCGGCATAGCGGACGCAGGTCCGATCTCAGGATCGACCGCGAACGAATCGGGTCATGTTGTCGTGCTGTGCGTGCGCGTGCTGCCATTCTCCACCCCGAACCCTAGAAGATTGCGCGCGGCCACGGTCGCGCCGATGTCGACGCCGATCCGCTGCCGCGCATGTCGTTGCGCCTTGAGCAGGCTGCCGGAATCCGAAGACCATACGAAGCCCGCGTGGCAGCGACGTGGCGGGTGCTACGGACCATTCCGGCCGCCGTCGAAAGGTCCGTAACTTTTGTCATGGGCGCGCGCTCGCGCGCGCGGCCAGCGCCGCGCCCACGCGCGCGACGACGGCCGGCCAGTCGCCGGGCCGCGCCTGCCGGAACAGCGTCGCGCCCGGGTACCACGGGCTGTCGTCGCGCTCGAGGAGCCAGCGCCAGTCCGGCACGCGCGGCAGCAGCACCCACACCGGCCGCCCGAGCGCGCCGGCCAGGTGCGCGACCGACGTGTCGACGCTGATCACCAGATCCAGCGCGTCGACGAGCGCGGCCGTCTCCGCGAAATCCGTCAAGGCATCCTCGAACGACGCGACGCCGCTCGCCGCGAACGCATCGGCATCGCGCGGCCGCACTTGCGGCTGCAGGCTCACGAAGGTCGCGTCGAGCGTCAGCAGCGGCGCGAGCGCGGCGAACGGCACCGAGCGGTTCTCGTCGTTCGCGTGGCGCGGGTTGCCGGACCACGCGATGCCGACCTTCAGGCGGCGCGGCGGCGCGATCCCGGCGAGCCGTGCCGCCCATGCGTCGCGGCGCGTCGGGTCGGCATGCAGGTAGCGCGCGTCGGCCGGCACCGTGTCGAGCGTCGTGCGAAACGCGTAAGGCAGGCTCATCAGCGGGCAATGCAGGTCGAACGCCGGCAGCGGCGCCCCTTCGGTGACGACGCGGCTCACGCCGCGCAGCGTGCCGAGCAGCCCCCCGAGCGCGGCCGGCGCTTCGACGATCACGGTCGCGCCGCGGTCGTGGACGAGGCTCGCGTAGCGGCAGAACTGCAGCGTGTCGCCATAGCCCTGCTCCGCATGCAGCAGCACGGTCCGCCCGGCGACGGGTGCGGCGCCGTCCCACATCGGCCGGTCCGCATGGCGCCGGTGCAGCATCGTGTCGGCGGCGCTCCAGCGCGCTTCATGCCGCTTCCAGCCCGTGTCGAAATCCCCCATCAGCAGGTGGCAGAACGCCTCCGAGCGGCGCGCCGCGCCGTGATGCGGATCGCGCTCGCACGCCAGCTGAAAATCGGCCAGCGCCGCGTCGTGTTCGCCGAGCTGCTGGCGCGCGACCGCGCGCGTGAACAGGTGCTGTGCGAGCATCGCCGGCGCGCGGGCCGCCGCCGCATGGCTCGCGTACGCGTCGTCATAGCGGCCGAGCTGCTGCAGTGCCAGCGCGCGGTGATATAGCAGTTCCGCATGCGGCCCCGTCGTCGCGAGCGCGCGGTCGTAGTGCGCGAGCGCGTCGTCGAACGCGCCGAGCGCACGCAGTGCGGCCGCGCGGTTGCGCAGCGCATCGACGTCGTCGGGCGTGCGCGCCAGCGCTTCGCCATACGCGTGTGCCGCGTCCGCATGCCGGTCGAGGCCGAGCAGCGCATTGCCTCGGCCGATCCACGCGGCCGGGTTGCCGCGATCCAGCGCGATCAGCCGGTCGCAGCGCTTCAGCAGCTCGTCGCGCGCGTGCAGCAGGTCGAGCGCGACGCAGCTCGCGAACAGCAGCTGCGCATCGTCCGGCGCGCCCGCGAGCCCTTCGTCGAGGCAGGCGAGCGCTTCGGCCGGGCGGCCGAGTTCGGTCAGCACGACGCCGCACGCATGCACGAGTTCGGGCGTCTTGCCGCGCACGACCATCGCGAGCCGGTAGGCGCGCAGCGCTTCGTCGCACCGGCCCAGCGCGCGCAAGGCATGGCCGTGCTCGACGTGCGCGGCCGGGTCGTCCGGATCGATCCGCAGCGCGTGTTCGACGCTGATCAGCGCATCGGCGGGCCGGCCGAGCAGCCGCAGCGTCTCGCCGCGCCGGCACCATGCGCTCGCGTAGCCCGGTTCGCGGCCGAGCGCGCGATCGTAGGCGGCGAGCGCGTCGTCGTAGTGCCCGAGCGCGCGCAGCGCGTCGCCGCGCGCGAAGTGCGACGCCGCGTGGCCGGAGTCCTGCGCCAGCGCGCGATCGCTCGCGGCGAGCGCATCCTGATGGCGGCCGACGCCGGCCAGCGCCGCCGCATGGTTCGCGAGATTCCACGGTTGACTCAGGCCGCCCCGCATCGAGCGGGCGATCAGCGGCTCCGCACGCGCCGGGTCGCCGAGCCGCAGGTACGCGACGCCGAGCAGGTGCAGCGCCTCGACGTGATCGGGCGCCATCGTCAGCACGCCCTCGTACAGCCGTGCGGCGCCGGCGAAGTCGCGCTGTTCGAGCCGCGTGCGCGCGTTGCGCAGCGCGTCGTCGAGCGCCGCGCGCAGCGTGCCGATGCCCGCGCCGGGCGCGAGCGCCTGCGCCGCGTCGCGCGTGCTCATCGCGCGCCTCCGTCCACCATCGCCGGCAACGCGGCGCGGATCCGCTCGACGACCGGCGCCCACTGTCCGCCTTCCGGCTGGCGGAACAGCCGCGCGCCCGGATACCACGGACTGTCGTCGCGATCGAGCAGCCAGCGGAAATCGGGCGTGTACGGGATCATCAGCGCGAGCGGCCGCCCGAGCGCGCCGGCCAGGTGCGCGACCGACGTGTCGACGCTGACCACGCCATCCATCAGCGCGGTGAGCGCGGCCGTATCCGCGAAATCCTCGAGCGCGTCGCCGACGAAGCGGACCGGCGCAGCATCGAGCAGCGGGCGATCCTCGTCGCGCAGCACCTTCTGCGCGCACACCCATTCGTAGCGATCGTCGAGCAGCGGCAGCAGGTCGGCCAGCGCCATCGAGCGGTTGCGGTCGTTCACGTGCAGCGGGTTGCCGGACCACACGAGCCCGATGCGCGGCCGCGCGGGTTCGCCGAGCCGTTCGCGCCAGCGCGCGATGCGCGCCGGGTCCGCCCGCAGATACGGCACGCCGGCCGGAATCGACGCGAGGTCGGTGCGGAATTCGTGCGGCAGGCTCAGCAGCGGGCAATGCAGGTCGAACGGCGGCAGCGGCGCGCCGCGCGGCACCAGCGCGTCGACGCCGTCGAGCGTCGCGAACAGCGCCGTCAGCTCGACCGGCGATTCGAGCACCACCCGCGCGCCCAGCGCCTTCACGAGCGGCACGTAGCGGCAGAATTGCAGCGTGTCGCCGAGCCCCTGCTCCGCGTACAGCAGGATCGTCTGCCCGTCGAGCGGCAGATCCCGCGTCCAGCGCGGCTGCGCGAACGCGCGCCGGCTCGCGTCGAGCTGGCGGTCGCGCCAGCGCCATTCGTATTCGGCCCAGCCTGCTTCGAAATCGCCGATCGACAGGCACAGGAACGCACGCATGCAGTGCGCCTGCACGTAATCGGGATCGATGTCGATCGCGTCCGCGTACGCCTGCCGCGCCTCGTCGTGGCGGCGCAGCGCGCGCAGCGCATTGCCGCGGTGGAAATGCGTGAGCTTGTCGCGCGGCGACGCCGCGATCACGCGCGTGAAGTCGGCCAGCGCATCGTCGTAACGATGGGTCTCCAGCCGCACCCGGCCGCGCGTGAACCACGCGTGCGCGTAGCCCGGATCGGCCGCCAGCGCGCGGTCGCACGCGTCGTGCGCGTCGTCGTGGCGGTCGACGGCGATCAGCGCGCTCGCGTAGTTGCACAGCACGCCCGGGTTGTCGGGTTCGGCGTCGAGCGCGCGCGCATAGCTGTCGATCGCGTCGCGATAGCGCGCGAGGTGGCTCGCCGCGTTGCCGCGGTTGGCGAGTGCGCGTGCGTGCCGCGGGTCGATCGCGAGCACCCGGTCGCAGCGGACCAGCGCCTCGTCGTGCCGCCCGAGCTGTTCGAGCGCGACCGAGCTGTTGAAGATCGCATCGACGAAACCGGGGCTCGCGGCCATCGCGGTGTTGAAGTCGGCGAGCGCGCGTTCCGGTTCGCCGAGGTCCAGGTACGCGACGCCGCGCAGGAACAGCACTTCGGCGCTGCCCGGCACGAGCGCCAGCGCATGATCGTAGCTTTGCGCCGCGTCGCGGAACCGGCCGAGCCCGCGCAGCGCCAGCCCGCGCGCGCGCAGCGCGTCGAACGTGCGTCCGGCGATGGCGACCGCGTGCTCGCAATCGGCCAGCGCCGCGTCGAAGCGGCCGAGCGCCAGCAGCGTCTCGCCGCGCTTCACGAAGCCGTCCGCGAAGCCCGGCGCGAGTTCGAGCAGGCGGTCGTAGGCCGCGCATGCGTCGCCGTGGCGCGCGAGCTGCGCGAGCAGGCCCGCGCGCTGAAACAGCGCGCGCGGGTGCGCGGGATTGATCGCCAGCGCTTCGTCGAGACGCGCCAGCGCTTCCGGCTCGCGCCCGAGGCCCGCGAGCACCGCCGCGTGGTTCGCGAGCGCGAGCGGCGCCGGCTGCCGCTCGATCGAGCGCCGCATCAGCGTGTCGGCTTCGGGCAGCTGCCCTTGCTGGAATCGCACCGCGCCGAGCAGATGCAGCGCCTCCGGATGATCGGGCGCGAGCGTCAGCAGTTGCGCATACGCCTGCTCGGCATGCTGCAGCGCGCCCTCGCGATGCGCGTTGCGTGCCCGCTCCAGCAGCCGGTCGAGCTGCGCGGCGTCGGATGGACGGATCTCGGGCGACGGCTGCGCGATCGTCGATGTCGCGAGCGGCGTGCCTGCACCGTTCGATGTCATTGTGTGGCCCCCGGGTTGTCGCATGTGTCGTCTAATGTGTCAGCCGGCTGAGCGCGGCCCGCACCGCGTCGATCACGCCCGCCCATTCGCCCGCAACGGACTGGCGGAACAGGCGCGCGCCCGGATACCACGGGCTGTCGAGCCGCTCGCGCATCCAGCGCCATTCCGGCGGGTCCGGCAGCAGCACCCACACCGGATGGCCGAGCGCGCCGGCCAGGTGCGCGACCGCCGAATCGACGGAAATCACGAGGTCCAGCGATGCGATCAGCGCCGCCGTCTCCGCGAAATCGCCGAGCTCGTCGTCCACGCGCAGCACCGGCGCGTTCTCCAGCAACGCGCGCTCGCGTGTCGTCACGTTCTTCTGCAGGCTGATCCAGTCGACGTCGAGGTCGAACAGCGGCGCGAGCCGCGCGAAATCGATCGAGCGGCGGTGGTCGTTCCGGTGTTCCGGATTGCCGGCCCACGCGAGCCCGACGCGCGGGCGGCGCCGGTTGCCGAGCAGCGCGGCCCACTGGCGAACCCGTTGCGGATCCGCGTGGAGATAAGGCACGGGTTGCGGTATCCCGGGCAGCAGCGCGCGCAGCGCGAACGGCAGGCTCGGCAACGGGCAGTGGCAGTCGAACGGCGGCAGCGGCTCGCCGCGCGCGATCACCTGTGCCGGCCCTTCCAGCGAGGCGACGAGCGCGCGCAGCGGCGGCGGCACTTCGAGCACGACGCGCGCGCCCTGGGCGGCGAGCTGCGGCACATAGCGGCAGAACTGCAACGTATCGCCGAAACCCTGCTCGGCATGCACCAGGATCGTCCTGCCGTCGAGCGCGCCGTCGCCGCGCCACGCCGGCTGCGTGAACGGGCGCGCGTGCCGCGCGATCGCCGGATCGCGCAAGCGCCATTCGTACTCCGCCCAGCCGCGCGCGAAATCGCCTTCGACGAGGTGGAGCGACGCGCGCGCGACGCGCGCTTCCACGTCGTCGGCATCCAGTGCGATTGCGCGATCGTAGGCAGCCAGCGCATCGTCCGCGCGCCCGGTCGCGGAGTGAAGGTTGCCGCGGTTGAGCCAGCTCGTCGCATGGTCCGGCCGCAGCGCCAGCGCGCGATCGAGCGAGTGCATCGCTTCGTCGTAGCGGTGCAGGTCCTGCAGCACGCTGCTGCGGTTGGCCCAGGCCTCGGCGAAGCGGTCGTCGCTTGCCAGCGCCGTGTCGTAGCAGCGCAGCGCCTCGTCGAAGCGCTTCAGGAAACGCAGCGCGGTGCCGCGATTGCATTCGATGTCGGGCGCGCCGGGCGCGAGGTCGAGCGCGCGGGCGTAGCTGTCGAGCGCGTCGTCGTAGCGCGCGAGCTGCAGCAGCGCGTTGCCGCGGCACGCGAACGCGCGCGCATCGTGCGGCGCGAGCGCGAGCATGCGTTCGCAGCGCGCGAGCGCCTCGTCGGCGCGGTTCAGCCGTTCGAGCGCGACCGCGCTGTTGTAGAGCGCGTCGATCAGCGCGGGATCGGCGGCGATGGCCTCGTTGAACGCGCCCAGCGCTTCGTTCAGGCGCCCGAGCGCGACGAGCGTCTCGCCGCGCGCCGACAGCATCGCCGCGATGCCCGGCCGGATCCCGATCGCGCGGTCGAAACACGGCAGCGCATCGGCCGGACGCTGCAGCGCGCGCAGCGCGAGCCCGCGGTTGAACCACGATTCGAACGAGCGCGGCTCGACCATCAGCGCGCGGTCATAGGTGTCGAGCGCATCCTGATGACGCCCGAGCGCGCGCAGCGCGCTGCCGCGATTGCACAGCGCATCGAGCACGAGCGGCGACACGGCGAGCGCCCGGTCGAACGCGGCCAGCGCCTGTTCGTGGCGGTGCAGCCCGATCAGCGTATTGCCGAGCCGCACCAGCGTCTGCACGTCGTTCGGCTCGACGCGCAGCGCCGCGTCGAACTGCGCGAGCGCTTCGTCGATCCGGCCGCTTTCCCCGAGAATCGCGCCGAGATCCGACAGCGCCCGCGCACCCGCTTCGATCGCGATCGACTGCCGCAGCAGCGCCTCCGCGTCGGCGGCCGCGCCGCGCTGGTATTGCAGCACGCCGTACAGGTGCAGCGCCTGCGGATGGTCCGGCTCGTTCGCGAGCACGGTGAGATAGTCGCGCGCGGCGTCGTCGAACTGCCCCGCGCTGTGCCGGTTCCTCGCGCGGGTCAGGATCGCCGCCGACGCGTGTGTTCCGGATGCGTGATGCGCGGATGCGCGCACCTGTGCGCCATGTGAGTACTCGCCCGCCACGTTGGCCCCCTTGCCGTCTTGCGGAATCCGTCGCCGATCGCCCGCCGGAAGCGGCGGGTCGCGGCAATCGCTCTCGACGCGAGACTAGGGACGGGCGGTAACACGCGTATGACGAATGTTACGGACCATTTTGCCGGGCGCGCGGGATGCGCCGCCGCGCATGCGCGGCGGGCGTGCCGCTCACTGGCCGATCGGGATCGTGCGCACGTATTCGACCGGCGGCGTGCCGAGCGCGACCGCGAAGCGAATGCCGCGCGGCAGCGGCATCCCGAGCGACGTGGTGCTGCTGATGCCGTGCTGCGCGAGGAACTGCGCGTAGGTCTGTTCGACGAGCGGCTGGCTGGCCGTCCACCCGTCCGGCGCGATCCATACCGACAACTGCAATGCACGCGCGTCGCGGCTCACGACCACGCGCGCGAAGCTGTCCATCTGCTGCAGCGCGCCTTCGAGTTCGGCGAGCGACGCCAGCGGCTGCGACGCGCTGCGCGCAAGTTCGCGCCCTTTCAGCTGATAGCGCACGACCTGCACGTGCGTCGGCCCGGCGCCGACGCCGACGTGCCGCACGAGCACCAGTTCGTTCGGGCGGATCCGCAGCGGCGGCCCGAACACCTCGTCGGCCGTCACGAGGTTCAGCAGGTCGAACTGGAGTTGCGAGAAATAGCGGCCGAGCAGCCGCGTTTGCGTCAGGTTCGACGCGATACCGTCGCGCCCGCGAATCGTCGCGTCGAGGCCGCGCCACGACAGCAGCGCGATCACGGCCAGCAGCGCGATCGCAACCAGCATCTCGATCAGCGTGAAGCCGCGGGCGCGCCGCCGCGCGCGACGGTCAGCGGCGCGCTTCATTCTGGACGACGGTGACGACTTCGGCGAGCACGTTCCGGCTCGACGCCGACGGGTGCACGCTCACCGTCACCTGGCGCACGAGCGGGCTCGGCAGCGCCGTCACGCGCTGGCGGCACACGAACCGGTACGGCCCCTGCGGGCACGCGAACGTGCTGGTGCCGACCGGCGGCCAGGCGGCGGCGATGCGGATCGCGCCGAGCGCGTTGTCCGCGCTCCACAGCGCGAGCAGGCGCATGCGGGCCGTGTCGGTGTCCGACGCGAGCGCGCCGATCGCGCGCATCACCGCGCCCAGCGCAACCGCGACGATCGCGAGCGCGATCAGCACCTCGATCAGCGTGAAGCCCGCTTGCTGCCCCCGTGCCGCAAGCGGCGCGCCGCGCACGGGGCGGTTGTCGTGTTCAGTCTGGTCGTCGCGCATGGCCCACGTCGGTCGGTTGTCCGGCTCGCCGGCCGGATGCGCGGCCAACGTTAAGCGAAACCTGTGGCAGGGGCGTGTCGAAAGATACGGACCATTTCGGCCGTGCGAGGAAGGGAGATACGACGGGCGGGATGGGAAACCGGCAACGGGCGTCATCGCCCGCCGGTATGAACCGCAAGCAATTCGAATGGCGATTGCGACGAAACCGCACTGCGATCACACGCCGGCAGCGCGCACCGTCCGCCCGTCACGGGCGTCGACGCCGGCCGGCGCTTTCACGCCATCACGGGGCCGTCGAACGATGCGAGCGCACGCTCGCCGGCCGCCTGGGCGTCCGCTTCCCGATAAAAGCCGTCACGGCTGAACGCGACCACCTTCACGCCGACGCCAGCCGCCCGCTTCACCGTCAACGCCCATTGCCATTCGCCGTCCTGTTCGAAGACGTGCAGCAAGGGTTCGAGGGATTCATGCAGTCCGGTCACGCGCTGTTCTCCCGCTGCCCGCCGTTCGGCGCCTGCCGAGGTCCGGGCATGCGATGCAATCATTCCGGCGGCTGTCGATGCTCTCTCAGTAGTCGACGCACGCCGGTCCATCACGCAGTGTAGTCGAGGATTGTTGCAACGCACCATTAGCGGTTCTACTCAGCTATCGAGCGACATAAATCGATTCATTGATTCAATTTCGAGTCACGCGTCGACCAGCCGGAACGTCAGGTTCACGCGCTCGCCCTGCACGGCCGGCGCTTTCGGCACGCGATGCTGCCATTCGGCCTGGGTCCGGCCGCGCATCACGAGCAGGCTGCCGTGCGTCAGGCGGTACGCGTGCGTGACGCCGCTCGCGCGGTGCCGCAGGTCGAACACGCGCATCGCGCCGAGGCTCACCGACGCGATCACCGGCGCGGCGCCGAGTTCGGGCTCGTTGTCCGCGTGCCAGCCCATGCTGTCGAGCCCGTTGCGGTAGCGGTTCAGCAGCACGCTGTTGAAGCGCGCGCGGCAGGTCGCCTCGACCGCGCGCTTCAGCGCGAGCACGGCCGGCGTCCATGGCGCGGGCACGTTGCGGATGCCGGAATACACGTAGACGGCTTCGGGCTCGCCCTGCCATGCGGTCAGGCGCGGCAGCGGAATGCGCCCGCGCGGCGTGCGGATCGCGTCCTGGCGCCACGCGACCTCGTCGATCAGCGCGGCCAGCAGGCGATCGGCGTCCGGCGGCGCGAGCCAGTCCGGATACCAGTCGACGTCGGGCGCGGGGGTGTCATCGAAGAGATCGGGCGTGGAGGACATGTCGAAGGGATGGAAATTCAGGCAGCAAACATCGACGGGCGATGCATGATTGCATGTTAGCGAACGGCGCGCGCGGCCGCCATGCTCGCTCATTCGTGCGGCGTCGCCCGTCGCGCCGGCCGGGCGCGGGCGCGTCACGCTATCATCGCGGCATGCTGCCCCCCGCGTTCCGGCCATGCCGGCCGCCGCGGCGCGGCTTTTTCGTCACCCTGCGGCCGGCGCGACCCGGCCGCGCTTCTTTACCGTACTCATCATGACGCTTTCCGATTCCGCCCTCGACCAGCTGTTCCTCACCGCGCGCACGCACAACGCCTGGCAGGACAAACCGGTCGACGACGCGCTGCTCCACCGCCTGATCGACCTGGCGAAATTCGGCCCGACGTCGGCGAATTCGAGCCCCGCGCGCTTCGTGTTCGTGAAGTCGCCGGAAGCGAAGGCGCGCCTGAAGCCGGCGCTGTCCGAAGGCAATCTCGCAAAGACGCTGGCCGCGCCCGTCACGGTGATCGTCGGCATGGACATGGCGTTCTACGACCACCTGCCGCGGCTGTTCCCGCACGCGGACGCGCGCAGCTGGTTCGCCGGCAACGACGCGCTGATCCAGGCCACCGCGTTCCGCAATTCGTCGCTGCAAGGCGCATACCTGATCATGGCGGCCCGCGCGCTCGGCCTCGACGCCGGCCCGATGTCCGGCTTCGACAATGCGGCGGTCGACGCCGCGTTCTTCGCCGGCACCACGGTGAAGAGCAACTTCCTCGTCAATCTCGGCTACGGCGACCCGGCCGGCCTGCACCCGCGCGGCCCGCGCTTCGACTTCGACGACATCGCGCGCATCGCGTAACAGTCATGCGGGGGCACGCTGCGCACGCCCGCACGGGCGGCCGCGCCGCCCCCTTCCGCTGCCGCCTACGCGCCCCGCGTCAGCCGGATCAGCGTGATCTCGGACGGCACGCCGAAGCGGTTCGGCGGCCCCCAGTACCCGGTGCCGCGGCTCGTGTAGACCCACAGATCGTCGAACTTCCGCAGCCCCGCGATGAACGGCTGCTGCAAGCGCACGAACGGCGGCCAGGGCAGGAACTGCCCGCCGTGCGTATGGCCCGAGATCTGCACCGAGAACCCGGCCTTGCTGGCCTGCTCCGCGCTCCTCGGCTGGTGCGCGAGCAGGATCCGCGTGCCGACGTCGCGCGGCGCGCCCGCGAGCGCGCGCGCCGGGTCGCTCCGGTGCGCCGGGTCGAACGCGCCGGCCGTGAAGTCGGTGACGCCCGCAACCACCGCGCGCGCGCCGCCGTGCTCCACGACGACGTGCTCGTTCAGCAGCACCGTCAGCCCGATGCGGCGGAATTCCGCGATCCATGCATGCGCGCCCGCGTAGTACTCGTGGTTGCCCGTGACGAAAAAGCTGCCATAGCGGGATTTCATGCGGCCGAGCGGCGCCGTATGCTCGCGCAGCCGTTCGACGGACCCGTCGACCACGTCGCCCGTCACGGCCACGATGTCCGCATCGAGCGCGTTGACCGCGCCGACGATGCGCTCGACGTACGGGCGCTTGATCGTGGGCCCGACGTGGATGTCGGACAGCTGCACGATCGTCAGCCCGTCGAGCGCGGCGGGCAGGCCTGCCACCGGAATCGACACGCGCTTCACGGCCGCGGTGCGCCGCGCGCCCGCGAAGCCGATCGCGGTGATCAGCAGCGCGCCGGCCAGCACGGCCAGCGCGCTGTCCGCCGCCGCCCCGCTCCACGCGCCGGCCTGCACCAGCGCCCGCCATGCGGCCACGCCGAGCAGCACGAACTCGCGCAGGAACGTCAGCGCAAGCAGCGACGAAAAGAACCCCATCGCGATCGCGCCCGCCCAGCCGAACGCGGTCGCCGCCCAGCCCTCGTCGAAGCGCCGCGAGAACATCCCGAGCGGAATCAGCACGCAGAAGCTGGCCAGCACCAGCGCCGCGACGACGCGCGCGCCGGTCGACGCGAATGCGTCGGGAATGATCCGCATCCCGACGTACAGATGAAACGACACGCCGATCGCAATGAACCGGACAAAGAAACTTCGCATGGAGCGCTCACCCACCACGTTGCGACACAAGCCAGCGGGGCGCGCGTCGAAGCGGGACGTTGCGCCCCGTGCCGCGTGCCCCGCACCGTACGCACGATGGTACACATATCGCGCCGAACGCGACGGCGGCGGGCCCGGACGCACCTGCCGTCGCGCCATGCCACGCGCTTCCATCCGGCATGACCCGTAGTGGCGTCCGCGCGCCGTTTCGCGGCTTCGCGCGATAATCGGCGCATTCATCCGCCCACACCGCCATGCGCTTCGATCTGGTCGACCTCAATCTCTTCACGCACATCGCCGAGGCGAGCAACCTGACGCGCGGCGCGGAACGCGCGCACCTGTCGGTGCCCGCGGCCAGCATGCGCATCAAGAATCTCGAGGAACAGGTCGGCGTGAAGCTGCTGAGCCGCACGAGCCAGGGCATGAAGGTCACGCCGCCCGGCGAGACGCTGCTCGCGCATGCGCGCCGCGTGCTGCGGCAGCTCGAGCAGCTGAGCGGCGACCTGCAGGAATATGCGTCCGGCGTGAAGGGGCACGTGCGCGTGTTCGCGAACACCACCGCGATGAGCGAGTTCCTGCCCGCGGTGCTGCGCAGCTACCTCGTCGACCATCCGGACGTGACCGTCGACATGCAGGAGCGGCTGAGCCCGGACATCGTGCGCGCGGTGCAGGAAGGCGTCGTCGACATCGGCATCGTCGCCGGCAACGTGCGCACCGAAGGGCTGCAGGCGATGCCGTACCGGCGCGACCGGCTCGTGCTCGCGGTCGCGCCCGGCCATCCGCTCGCGAGCCTGAAGTCCACGCCGTTCGTCGACACGCTCGGCTACGACTTCATCGGGCTGCCGGAAGCGAGCGCGATCCAGAACTTCCTGAAGCGCGCGGCCGCGGACGTGCAGCGCACGCTGCGCTGGCGCATCCAGGTCAGCAACTTCGAGACCGCGTGCCGGATGATCGAGGCGAACGTCGGCGTCGGCGTGCTGCCCGAAGGCACCGCGCGCCGGCACGCGAAGACGATGGCGCTGCGCATCATCCGGCTCGACGACGACTGGGCCGAACGCCGGCTGCAGATCTGCGTCGCGGATCTCGACGCGCTGCCGCTGTTCGCGCGCAAGCTCGTCGACCTGCTCGTCGAGGACGGGCTCGGCCGGCAGGACTGACCGCGTTCGTACCGATTCGCGCCCGTTCGCCACGCAATGCGCGCGTCGCGCGCCGATTCTTTCGTCGACGGTTCCTTTCGATCCTTAGCGACCCTACGCATGACCGGGCACGCCGGCCGTGCGCCGGCTGGCCGCCGGCGTCGCCGTGATTTATCATCGGCACCGTCACGCAAGCGCGGCGGCCGCATCGCGCCGCGCCCGGCCCCACCCTCATCCGTCGAGCCCGTCACACCATGATAAAAACAACGTCGCGCGCGCCCGTGCGCGTCGCCGCCGCCGTGGCGCCCGCCCTGCCGCTCGCAGGCTGCGCATCGCGCGGCGCGCCCTCCTACGTGCTGTTCGGCGCCTATTTCCCGCTGTGGCTCGCGAGCGCCGTGATCGGCGTGATCGGCGCGATCGTCGCGCACCGCGTGTTCGTCGCGACCGGCTGGGCGGCCACGGTGCCTTATCAACTTGCCGTCTGCACCGCGATCGGGCTCGTGATCGCCGTGCTCGTCTGGCTCACCGGCACGGGGCCCTTCGCATGAAGCTCGCCGGCCTCTCCCGCCCCTCCGTCAAGGGCCGCGCGATCGCGCTCGCGATCGTCGCGCTCGGCGTCGCCGCCCTTGCCTATGCGTATCTCCGCACGAGCGCCTATCCGTCGACCGACGACGCGACGATCGACGCGGACGTCGTGCACGTCGCGTCGCCCGTCGGCGGGCGGATCGTGCGGCTCGCGGTGCACGAGAACCAGCGCGTCGCGAAAGGCGCGCTGCTGTACGAGATCGATCCGGTGCCGTACCGGCTGACCGTCGCGCAGGCGCAGGCCGATCTCGAGCTCGCCCGCGCGTCGCTCGACACGCGGCGCAGGACGCTGATCGGCGAACGGTCGGGCGCGTCGGTCGCCGCCGAACAGGTGAAGCGCGCGTCGCACAACTACGATCTCGCGACGCGCAACGTGAAGCGGCTCGCGCCGCTCGCCGCGCAAGGCTACGTGAGCGCGCAGGCATTCGACCAGGCGCAGGTCGCTCAGCGCGACGCGGCCGTGTCGCTGGCCCAGGCGCAGGAACAGCAGCGATCGTCCGCGCAGACGATCGGCGACGACGCCGACGCGATCGCCACGCTGCATGCGCGCGAAGCCGCGCTCGCCCGCGCGCAGCATGCGCTCGACGACACCGTCGTGCGCGCGCCGCACGACGGGCTCGTGACGGGCCTGTCGATCCTCGCGGGCGAGACGGTCGCGCCGAACCAGTCGATCTTCACGCTGATCGACGCGAGCGAATGGTTCGCGGTCGGCAACTTCCGCGAGACGTCGCTCGAGCAGATCGCCGTCGGCGACTGCGCGACCGTCTATTCGATGATCGACCGCGGCCGGCCGCTGGCCGGCAAGGTGGTCGGGATCGGCGCCGGCATCGCGGATACCGACCGCGTGAACCTGCCGCGCTCGCTGCCGCTCGTCCAGCGCTCGGTGAACTGGGTGCGCGTCGCGCAACGCTTCCCGGTGCGCGTGAAACTCGACGAGCCCGACGCCAGGCTCGTGCGCGTCGGCGCGAGTGCGATCGTCGAGGTGCGGCATGGTTCGGCCTGCCGCTGACGTCGTCGCGCCGGGCCCGCGCGAGATCCTGCGCCTGCTCGCGCCGTTTCCGGGCCGCGCCGCGATGGTCGCGCGCGTCGCGCTGATCTGCACGCTGACCGTGCTCATCACGAGCGCGTACGGCACGCCCGAAGCCGCGATTTCCGCGTACGTCGTGTTCTTCCTGATCCGGCCGGACCGCGTGACGAGCGTCGTGCTGGCCGTCGCGATGCTGCTGCTCGTGACGATCGTGATCGGGCTCGTGCTCGGCGTCGCGATGTTCAGCGTCGACTATTCGATCCTGCGCGTCGCGTGCATGGTCGTGCTGTCGATCGGGCTGCTCTACCTGACGTCGGCCAGCAAGCTGCGCCCGGTCGGCGCGATTCTCGCGATGATCGTCGGCTTCGGGCTCGACCAGCTCGGCCTCGTGCCGTTCGGCGAGGCCGCGACGCGCGGGCTGATGTATGCGTGGCTGATGGTCGCGATCCCGGTCGGCGTCGCGATCGTCGTCAATATCCTGATCGCGCCGTCGCCGCGCCGGCTCGCGTGCGCGCGGCTCGCGCAGCGGCTGCGGCTCGCCGCGCAGCGCCTGCGCGGCGGCGACGACGACGCCACGCGCGCCGCGTTCGACGCAAGCCTGCGCGAAGGCGACCAGCAGCTCCTGACCTGGCTCAAGCTGTCGAAGCTCGAAGGCTCGTCGTCGGCGGCCGACGTCGTCGCGCTGCGGCAGGCAATCGCATCGAGCACCGCGATTCTCGTCGCGGCCGCGCTCGCGACGCGCGAACCCGGCGCGCGGCTGCCGGACGCGTTTGCCATGCCCGTCGCGGCCACGCTCGACGAGATGGCCGGCATGCTCGAGCAAGGCGGCTATCCGGTCGACATCGCGCTCGCGCTGCCGCCGGACGATGCGCTGCCGCCGCTCGCGCGCGTCGCCGCGGCCGACCTGCGCGACGCGATCATGCATTTCGCGGAACCCGCCGACCCGGCCCGTGCCGCACCGGCCTCACCGGCCTCACCGGCCTCACCGGCCGCACCGGCCACATCCGCCGCGCCGCCCGCCGTGCCGCCCGCCGTGCCGCCCGCTTCGCCGCCCGCCTCGCCATCCCCCGCCGCGCCGCGCGGCGGCTTCTTCCTGCCGGACGCGCGCACCAACCCCGATCACATCCGCTACGCGCTGAAGACCACCGCCGCCGCGATGTTCTGCTATCTGCTGTACCTGCAGCTCGACTGGTCAGGCATCCATACGTGTTTCATCACGTGCTACATGGTGTCGCTCGGCACGACGGCCGAGACGGTCGAGAAACTCACGTTGCGGATCGCCGGGTGCATCGCCGGTGCACTGATCGGCACCGCCGCGATCGTGTTCGTCGTGCCGTCGCTGTCGTCGATCGGCCAGCTGATGGCGCTCACGTTCGCCGGCGCGTCGATCGCCGCGTGGGTCGCGTTCGGGTCGCCGCGCATCGCGTACGCCGGCTTCCAGATCGCGTTCGCGTTCTTCCTGTGCGTGCTGCAGGGCGCGAGCCCCAGCTTCGACCTGACGCTCGCGCGCGATCGCACGATCGGCATCCTGCTCGGCAACGTCGTCGTGTATCTCGTGTTCACGCGCGTGTGGCCGGTCAGCATCGGCAAGCAGGTCGACGCGGCGCTGGCCGCGCTGCTCGACCAGTGGCGGCGGCTCGCGCAGGTCGCGCAGCCGGCCGAGCGGCGCGCGAAGGCAGCCGACGCGTTCGCGCGCCATCGCGCGATCGCGCAAGATCTCGGCCTGATCCATTACGAACCGTCGTGGGTGCGGCCCGCGCCGGCGTGGGTCGCCACGCGGCGGCGCACGCTCGCGGAACTCGATGCGCTCGAAGCGCCGCTGTTCCTGCTCGCCGAGCGCACGCCGGGCGACGCCGCGATCGGCGAGCGGCTCGCGCGCGTGTCGCACGACGCCGGGTCGGGCGACAGCGGCGCGGGCGCCGACACCCTGCCGCCCGCACCCTCGCCGACCGTTGCCGACCCCGCGCGCGACGCTTTGCTCAACCTGATCGACACGAGGCTCGCGCGCATCGCCGACGCCGCCCGTCAAGCCTCACCGAAGGAGCCCGCCCGTCATGCGCCGACCTGAATCGCCGGCCGCCCCGCTCATCGTCGCCGTCGCGGCCGCCGCCGCGCTGGCCGGCTGCGCGACCTCGTCGCTCGAATTGGCGCCGCAGGCGTCGGACCATCCGTGGCAGCCGCAAACCGCGCCCTCCGGCGAGATCGTGCCGGGCGCAGCGAAGGTATCGGCAAATGCCGCCGGCCACGACTACACGCTGCCCGCCAACCCCGCGCTCGCCGCGGTGCCGCCGCCGGCCGCACTCGATCCCGCGCATGCGTACACGCTGCCGGAACTGATCGACCTCGCCGAATCGACGAACCCGCTGACGCGTATCGCATGGAACGACGCGCGCAACGCGGCGCTCGCGGTCGGCATCGCGAAGACCGCCTACCTGCCGCATTTGTCCGCGACGGCGATGGGCGGCTACCAGGCCGGCCACGGTTCGACGTCGACGCAGCTCGGCAGCGCGTCCACCGACACGAGCGTGCGCGGCACGATCTCGGCGCTGTCGCTGCAGTGGCTGCTGTTCGATTTCGGCGGCCGGGCGGCGCGCGTCGAAGCGGCCGAGCAGGCGTCGATCGTGTCGAACGTCGCGTTCACGGCCGTCCACCAGCAGGTGATCCACGACGTGACGGTGGCGTACTACCGGTACGAAGCATCGCGCTCGCGCGCACGCAGCGCCGAGCAGAGCCTCGCCAACGCCGACGCGATCGTCGCGGCTGCGCGCGCCCGGCTCAAGCAGGGCGTCGGCACCGTCGTCGAGGCCGCGCAGGCGACGCAGAACCGCGCGCAGGCCAACCTCGCGCTCGTCGAAGCGCGCGGCGCGGAGAGCGACGGTTACCTCGGCCTCGTGTCGGCGCTCGGCATTTCGCCGCTGTCGAAGCCGACGATCGCGGCGCTGCCCGCGCGGCCGCTGCCGCCGGCGCTGCGCACGTCGGTCGACGCGATCGTCGCGGATGCGATCGCGCGGCGCCCCGATCTGCAAAGCGCGTATGCGCTCGAAAAGGCCGATCGCGCGAAGGTGAAGGCGGCCGAGGCGGAGTTCATGCCGAAGGTGTTCATGTCCGCGTCGACGTCATACAGCAGCGGCCGCACGGCGATCACCGCGCTGCCGGCGATCGGCCAGCAGGCGCCGACCGTCAACCTGAACGGCAGCCGCTACGGCGGCGGCGTGTTCGTCGGCGTGACGATCCCGCTGTACGACGGCGGCCTGCGCTCGGCGGTGCTGATGCAGGCGCGCAACGATGCCGAGAGCGCCTCGGCGCGGCTCACGCGCACGAAGGAGGAAGCGGTGCGGCAAGTCGTCGCCGCGCAGAACGCGCTGCAGACGAGCCTCGCGTCGAACGAGGCCGCCAAGGCCCTCGTCGATGCCGCGCAGACGAGCTACGACGCGGCGCTGACCGCGTACCGCAATGGCGTCGGCTCGGTGACCGACGCGACGCTCGCGCAGAGCCAGCTGCTCGCGGCCCGCAACGCGGATGTCGACAGCTACTGCGGCGCGCTGTCGGCCGCCGCCGCGCTGGCGCTCGCAACCGGCACGATCGGCGCGGCGCAGTGACGCGGGTGCGGGCGGCGGCCCGCCACCCGCGGCGCGAAC
This sequence comes from Burkholderia stagnalis, assembly GCF_039848545.1. Taxonomy (NCBI): domain Bacteria; kingdom Pseudomonadati; phylum Pseudomonadota; class Betaproteobacteria; order Burkholderiales; family Burkholderiaceae; genus Burkholderia; species Burkholderia stagnalis. Next base: position 722,877 of record NZ_CP156686.1, on the reverse strand, counting down.
GAACGGTGCGAATGAACCCCATGAGTTGACGCACCCGTGCGCCGCCCACTAGAATGCCGCCCATTCAACTTTCAGGAATCAACGTGGACAGTTGCAGCACATTGCGTGCGCTTCTCGCCGCCTGAACGCCTGCCCGCCGCAGTTCTCCTGCCCCGGCTCGCGTTCCCGCGAGTCAGCACGCCGCTTCGCTCCGTTTCACATTGCATGACGCATTCGCCGGGTAGAGTACCGGGCGATGACGGCTGCCGCATTGCCGCCCGTTTCGACGCCGGCACGATGCGAGCCCGCATGCGCGCCCCGTACGGCAGGACAACTCATGACTTTCGATTTCGCACTTCGACTTTTTACCGCGTTCGCCTGCGGCGTCGCGATCGGCCTTGAACGCCAGATGCGCCAGCGCACCGCGGGGCTACGCACGATCACGCTGGTCGCGAGCGGGGCCTGCCTGTTCGTGACGCTCGGCGTGCTCACCGGCAACGGCGTCGCGGGCGTCACGCAGATCGCCGCGTATGTCGTGTCCGGCGTCGGCTTCCTCGGCGGCGGCGTGATCATGCGCGACAAGGGCTCGATCCAGGGCATCAACACGGCCGCCACGCTGTGGTGTTCGGCCGCCGTCGGCGTGCTGTCGGGCTCCGGCCATTACGTGCCCGCGCTGGCCGGCACCGGTGTCGTGCTGCTCACCAACACGGTGCTGCGCGGCGTCAGCCAGGCAATCAACGCGACGCCCGTGTCGAATGCCGACCTCGTGCGCGAGTACCAGATCACCGTGATCTGCCTCGAGGCGGACGAGGTGCACATCCGCACGCTGCTGTCGAATTCGATGTATGCGAAACCGTTGTCGTTCCAGAGCCTGACGAGCGAGGACGTGCCCGATCAGCCCAACCGGCTGAAGGTCACCGCGACGCTGAAGCTGCATCCGAAAGACCAGCCGAAGCTCGAGCAGATCGCCAGCCGGATCAGCATGGAGAAGAGTATTTCCAGCGTGAGCTGGACCGCGAAGGAAGCGGAACCGCTGATGGAGTGAGCGGCGCGCGAGCCGGGCGCGCCGCGCGTTACGGCGTATCGATGAGCCCGGCCGAGATCGCCTTGACGACCGCCTGCACCTTGTTGGTCGCGCCGAGCTTCTCGAGGACGTTGTTCACGTGGAAGTTGACCGTTCGTTCGGAGATGCTGAGGATCTGGCCGATCTCGCACGCCGTCTTGCCCTCGGCGGTCCAGCACAGCACTTCGCGCTCGCGCGCGGTCAGCGCGACGCTCGCTTCGGGCGACAGCTTCGCCACCATGAAGCGGCTCATCAGCGAATGCGACAGGTTCGCGAGCCAGTTGGTCTGCAGCGTCAGCATGTTGATTTCGGCGGGCGTGAGCGGATCGGCGTGGCGCGCGATGCTCAGCAGGCCGAACGCTCCGCGCGCCGCCCAGCTCGACTGCGCGACACCGACCGACAGGCCGTAGTCGCGCGCGTCCTGCCACAACGGCGACGGCCCGATCTTGTCGACGTCCGGCCACACGATCATGTTGGTGCTGAGCGCGCCGTCGCGGACCGTCGAGTCGATCTCGATGTAGTTGTTCGCCTGGTAATGGGCCATCCAGCCGTCCGGGTAGGTGTCGAAGATCGCGACGGTCGGCTTCGACACCGGCAGCGGCACCCGGATCCCATAACAGCAGTACTCGAAGCCCAGGCGCTTCGAATACGCGGCAATCCGCTGAAAGAGCTGGTGCTCGTCTTCAGCGGCGCTGAATTGTTGGTAGGCATCCTGCCAGCGCAGTTCCATTCGTTCTCCGACACGTCACGCTGTCATACTTATCAGGTTTCAGCCCCAGGTGGGGCTGATACATTCCGCGCATGACCTCACCTTTGCTGTACCCCTTCCACGGCCCGTCTCCGGACGGCTACGTGCGCCTGTCCGAAAGCGCACTGGCCGAGCTTGCGCTCGACCATGTTTCCAGCGGCATCGATGCGTCGCTGCTGGTCGAGCTGCGCAGCAGCGCGATCGACGCCCGCCTGGCCGGCTACACCGAGTGGCAACGCCCCGCCCGCCCCGGCATCGCCTACGTCACGCTCGGCTGGGACTGGTATCTCGAACGTGCGTCAGGCACGTTCGTGATCGCCGGCGGCGACGTCCGCAGCAATGTCATGGCCACCGACGCCAGCGGCGCCGACATCGGCATGTTCCGCACCGCCGCCGCGCTCGTGGCCCGCCTCGCCCGCCTCGACTGGCCGACGGCCGTCGCGTTCGCCGTGTTCGCGCATCGCGACGCCTATCATGCCGGGCCGACGCTCCAGTGACAACCGGCCAGCCGCGCATTCATCCGATGATTCAGCAGCGTTGGCGCTCTTTATAAGCAAATCCGCGCCAGTTTTCAATCCCGGCGATCAAGAAACCGTTACCACGCCCACGCCGGTTATTTTCACCGGCCACCCTGTAAGAGTTACCAGTTACCGCCCCCTCGGGACGCGCGCTGTAATGCGTGCATACCAAGCAAACATCCGAGGACACCATGCGGACCTTCGTTCACGAAGAAGGGCGGTTACCACACGAACTCGCGGCGGATATCGGGCGTTACCGGCATCGAGTGTTCGTCGAACAGCTCGGGTGGTCGCTCCCGTCGGCGAACGAGTGCTTCGAGCGCGACCAGTTCGATCGCGACGATACCGTATACGTATTCGCGCGGAACGGCCACGGCGAGATGTGCGGCTGCGCGCGTCTGCTGCCGACCACGCGCCCGTACCTGCTGAAGTCGTTGTTCGCGGACCTGATCGCCGAGGACATGCCGCTGCCGCAATCGGCCGCAGTGTGGGAGCTGTCGCGCTTCGCGGCAACCGGCGACGAAGGCACCGCGGAAAACGCGGCCTGGGCGGTGCGGCCGATGCTGGCGGCGGTGGTCGAGTGCGCGGCGCAGCTCGGCGCGCAGCGGCTGATCGGCGTGACGTTCGCCAGCATGGAGCGCCTGTTCCGCCGCATCGGCGTGCATGCGCACCGCGCCGGCCCGCCGAAGATGATCGACGGTCGGATGGTCGTCGCCTGCTGGATCGATATCGATCCACAAACGTTTGCAGCGCTTGGAGTCACCCCGGGGTCCGGCACCGGGCAAGCCATCGCCGCCTGAGCGCATCCCTTCGCTCGGGCGGCACAGTATTCGAAGGAGAGTCAACGTGGACCATTCAACGGTCTTTCGCTCGATGATGCCGGCATTGACGAGTGCCGACGGCGCGCGCATCGCCGTCGCGTATCCGTCGTTCCCCGAGCCGCTGCCGCTGGTCCGGCTCGACCGCCGCGGGCTGGTGTTCCGTGCCGCGGGCCCTGCTCCGCTCGTCTGCGGGCTGCCGCGCGCGGCCACGCTGCTGGCCGGGGACGAGCCGCTCTGCTCGCTGCGCCTCGTGATCCGCGAAGTCGCCGCGGCCGGCGACGGCCACCACGACCTGACGATGCAGCCGTCGGGTGCGGCCAGCGACGAACTGTTGTGGCATGCGCTGCGCGACCGGGAGCCGTACCGGCATATCCAGCACCCGCTCGCGCCCGTTTCCGATCCGGCAGCCGCGCCGGCCGGCACGTCGCGCAACCCCGCCATGGCGTCGACCGACGGCGCGCGCCTGTCGCGCCGCGCGGCGTTCCGCCTGCCTTGCCGCAGCGACGCGCTGTTCCTGGCCGACTGGCTCGAATATCACTTCGACGAACTGCGCGCGCTCGCACAACGGCATACGCCGCAATTGCACCTCAACCAGCTCGAGCGGCAACTCGCCGACGACGAAGTCGGCGTGCGCTTCGTCTACGACATCGACGGGCATGCCTCCCGGCATGAGCTGAACGACTGCGCGCGTGAAGCGTGCGCCTGGATCGAAACGGAAATGCGCGACAAGTTCGCGCTGCCGATCGCCCAGGAGCGGTTCGGCGAGCATCGGGCGCGCAGGGGCGCTTGAACGCCCGGCACCGTGAAGCGATGGTGACAGGCCCAGCAAGTTGCAGAAATACAACGGGCTCTTGCCATCGCTAGGGTTTTCCCTTAAATTTGCACCTGTCTCCTCCATGTCTCCAACATGGATTCGGCCCGCTCAAGCAGCGGGCTTTTTTATTGCCTGCGTCGGCCCCGATACGCAGTCGATCCGGCTAGCTGCCAGCGAGATGCCCACCGCCTCGCTTCATGAAGTAGAGCGTGGCGGCGACGATCGCGACCGATAGCGCCGGCACAAGCAGCAAACGCCACCGACCTTTTCTCGTCCTCGGCCACGGCATTGAGCCTGTTCCACCCGCGTCGCCCGTGATGATCGATATGGCCACCATGATCAGCACGGCCAGCACCATCGTCCCCTTGGCAACGAGCCCGAACACGTATTCCAGCACGGCCGCCCATCGCGACTGACGGTATGGCCCAGTGACGGGTCGCCGAAGATCCGGCTGACGATCGTTCAAACTTTCACGCCCAACGCTCGGCCGTTCACGCGGCACCCACGCGTGTCAGGCGCTCGAGTTGACGCACGATTTCCACGCGCAGGTCGTCCGGCATGTCGTCCTGGAAACCGAGAATATTCGCAAACCACAGCCCGTCGGCCGCAAGCCGGCAGATCATCAGCGTCGCCGCCTGCTCGAGCGGCACCGGATCGGGGCGCGTCCATTCGCGCAGCGGCACGGCCCAGCGTGCGCGCGTGCGCGGCTCGCTCACCATCGATGCCACGAGGGCGCGCAGCAGATCGATGCTGGCCGCGGGGTTCGTCTCGTCGAGCGTCGTGTGCACGTATGCGCGTGCGGCGGCGCCGGCAGGCTGCGGATCGGCAGCGATCCGCGCGTCCATCTGCGCGCCGAACCGCGTCGTCGTCTGCTCGAAAAGCGCATCGAGCAAACCCTGCTTGTTCTCGAAGTGATATTGCAGCGCCCCTTTCGTCACGTTGGCGCGCTTGGCCACGGCCTCCAGCGTCAGCGCCTGCACGCCATGCTCCGTCACGATCTCCGATGCGGCGACGAGAAGCCGCGCCCGCACCTGCTCGGGCGCCTTCTTGCGCCGCACGCCGGCGAGCGCTACCGTCGCGGCGAGTGTGGGGGCTGCGGCCTGCTCTGCTGCGGGCGCGCCGGCGGCCCCGGCAGAATCGGTCTGCGCGGGCGCGCCGTACGGCGCCATGTCGACATGTCTGTTCATGCGCGGATCTTATCACCGCCTCCAGCTTCCACTCAAACATTCCATCTGGATGGTATTATTTCGCGCATGAATCCGATCCCCGTTTTCTCCTCCGCCGCGCTCGACGCGGCGATCGTCCGCGGGCGCGACGCCCTCGCCCATCTTCAGCAGCCCGACGGCAGCTGGTGTTTCGAACTCGAATCCGACGCGACGATCACCGCGGAATACATCCTGATGATGCATTTCATGGACAAGATCGACGAGGTCCGGCAGGCGCAGATGGCGCGCTACCTGCGCGCGATCCAGCGGCTCGACTCGCATGGCGCGTGGGATCTGTACGTGGATGGGGCGCCGGACATCTCGTGCAGCGTGAAGGCGTACTTCGCGCTGAAGGCGGCGGGCGATTCCGAGCATGCGCCGCACATGGTGCGGGCGCGGGAAACCATCCTGAAGCTCGGTGGCGCGGCCCGCTCGAACGTGTTCACCCGCATCCTGCTCGCGACGTTCGGCCAGGTGCCGTGGCGCGCAGCGCCGTTCATGCCGATCGAGTTCGTACTGTTTCCGAAGTGGGTGCCGATCTCGATGTACAAGGTCGCCTACTGGGCGCGCACGACGATGGTGCCACTGCTGGTGCTGTGCTCGCTCAAGGCGCGCGCGCGCAATCCGCGCAACGTGTCGATCCGCGAACTGTTCGTCACGCCGCCCGACGAGGAGCGTCGCTACTTCCCGCCCGCCACCGGGATGCGCAAGCTCTTTCTGGCGATGGACCGCGTCGTCCGGCACGTCGAGCCCCTGCTGCCGAAGCGCCTGCGGCAACGCGCGATCCGGCACGCCGAAGCATGGTGCGCGGAGCGCATGAACGGCGAAGACGGGCTGGGCGGGATCTTTCCGCCGATCGTGTACAGCTATCAGATGATGGAAGTCCTCGGCTACCCGGAAGACCATCCGCTGCGGCGTGATTGCGAAAACGCGCTGGAGAAGCTGCTGGTCACACGCGCGGACGGCAGCATGTATTGCCAGCCCTGCCTCTCGCCGGTATGGGACACAGCCTGGAGCACGATGGCGCTCGAGCAGGCGCGCGGCGCGACGCAGGATGCCCAGGTTCCCGATCGCGAACTCGATGCGCGCATCGCGCGTGCATACGACTGGCTGGCAACGCGCCAGGTGAACGACCTGGAGGGCGACTGGCGCGAGAACGCACGACGCGGCACGCCACCGGGCGGCTGGGCGTTTCAGTACGCGAATCCGCACTATCCGGATATCGACGACACCGCGGTCGTCACGGCGATGCTCGATCGCCGAGGTCGCGCGCAAGCGCGTGTATCGGGCAAGGATCCGTACGCGGAACGCGTCTCGCGCGCGCTCGACTGGATGCGCGGGCTGCAGTCGCGCAACGGCGGCTTCGGCGCGTTCGATGCGGATTGCGATCGCATGTATCTCAATGCGATCCCGTTCGCCGACCATGGCGCGCTGCTCGACCCGCCGACCGAGGATGTGTCGGGCCGCGTGCTGCTATGTTTCGGCGTCACGCGGCGCGAGGAAGACAAGGCGGCGCGCGCCCGCTGCATCGAGTACGTGAAGCGTACGCAGCAACCGGACGGAAGCTGGTGGGGCCGCTGGGGCACGAACTATCTGTACGGCACGTGGAGCGTGCTCGCCGGCCTCGCGCTGTCGGGCGAGGACAAGTCGCAGCCGTACATCGTGCGTGCGCTCGACTGGCTTCGTGCGCAGCAGCACGCGGACGGCGGCTGGGGCGAGACGAACGACAGCTACGCCGATCCGCGCCTCGGCGGGACCAACTACGGCGAGAGCACGTCGAACTACACCGCGTGGGCGCTGCTTGCGCAAATGGCGTTCGGCGACTGGCAATCCGATTCCGTGCGCCGAGGCATCGCGTACCTGCTGTCGGTCCAGCAGGACGACGGCTTCTGGTGGCATCGCTCGCACAACGCCCCGGGTTTTCCGCGCATCTTCTACCTGAAGTATCACGGCTACACCGCGTATTTCCCGCTGTGGGCGCTGGCGCGCTATCGGCGCCTCGCCGGCGCGCAGTCCGCGCCGCCCGCGCGCGATCCCGGCACGGCGAACGCGATCGCCGATCAAGCGGTGGCGTGAGCGGTGCGCGGCGCTGCCGCGTGGCCTCGGTGAGCGGCTCGCCGGCCGCTCAGCCTGACGTCGTACGCCGCCGGGCGACGTACACCACATGCCGGCGCAACGGATGCCCCGCCGCAAGCGCCGGATGATCGAAGTCCCGCACGGGTTGCGGCTGCATGCCGATACGCTGCATCACACGCTGCGAGCGGAGATTGCTGTCGGCGGTCCACGCGAAGACCTCGGCCAGCCCGATCCGCTGGAACCCGTCGGCAAGCGCCGCCGACGCCGCTTCGGCCATATACCCCTGCCCCCACGCGGCATGCGCTTGCCGCCACGCGATTTCCACGCAAGGCGCCATCGGATGCTCGACGCCGCTCACCTGACGCAGCCCGCAGAGGCCGATCAATGCGCGGTCGACGCGGCGCTCGACCGCCCACGGGCCAAAACCGTGCTCGTCGAAATGCGCGTCGAACCGCTCGATATCGCTGTGGGCCTCGGCCGCCGTCATCGGGCCGCGCGCGAGCCACGCCGTCATCTCTGCATCGGCATGCAGCGCCGCAAACGACGCGGCATCGTCCAGCCGCCAGCGGCGCAGCGTCAGGCGCTCCGTCACGATCTTCATTGCAGCGCTCATCCGTCACCCGGGTCGGGTCGTCCGCCGCACCGCCGGCAACAGAACGCTGCGCGCGCAATCATCCTGCCGATGCGCCATGGCTGAGGCCGGCGGACGGGCTTCGATGCACGCGCATCGACACGCGTCACTCGTTTTCCTCGAAGTAATGCCCGAACTTCGTCTGCTTGGTGCGGATATAGCGTTCGTTTTCCTCGCGCACCGGCACCGCCAGCGCCACCCGTTCGCACACGGGAATGCCGTGCTTCACGAGGGTGTCGAATTTCTTCGGATTGTTGCTCATCAGGCGCACCGACGTCACGCCGAGGATGCGCAGGATCGCGGCGGCGGAATCGTATTCGCGGGCGTCGTCGGGCAGGCCGAGATCGAGGTTCGCCTCGACCGTGTCCCGCCCCTGCTCCTGCAGCGCATACGCGCGAATCTTGTTGCTCAGGCCGATCCCGCGCCCTTCATGGCCACGCAGGTAAAGCAGTACGCCGCGGTCTTCCGCGGCGATATAGCGCAACGCGAGGTCGAGCTGCTCGCCGCAATCGCAGCGATACGAACCGAACACGTCGCCGGTCAGGCATTCGGAATGCAGCCGCGTCAGCACGGACTGCTCGCCGGCGACATCGCCCATCACAAGTGCGAGGTGTTCGGCATCGCTGCCCGTCACACGGAAGGCATACGACGTGAACGTGCCGTAACGCGTGGGCAGCGACGCGGTAGCCACGAGCGTCACGCACTCGTCGGCCTGGCCATTGCCCGGCTTGGGCGATTGGGAACGCGAAGACATCATGAAGTCAGTCAAACGATCAGGTATGTAGGAATTTTCTGGATGGCGCGTGACGGAAGTTTACCGCTAATCTGCAATCTGTCACGCGCCTGCTGCCACGCACCCGGCTATACTGAACCCGTCGGGTGACCCGCATCACGCCCAGCCTTCCCTGCATTGTCCAGCACTCGGAGAAAGCGTATGAGCACGACCGTCGCGCAAATTCTCAAGGCCAAGCCGGATTCGGGCCGCACTATCTACACCGTCACGAAGACCGATCTCGTCTACGACGCCATCAAGCTGATGGCCGAAAAGGGCATCGGCGCGCTGCTGGTCGTGGACGGTGACGACATCGCCGGCATCGTTACCGAGCGCGATTACGCGCGCAAGATCGTGCTGCAGGATCGCTCTTCGAAGGCGACGCGCGTCGAGGAGATCATGACCTCCAAGGTGCGCTACGTCGAACCGTCGCAGTCCAGCGACGAATGCATGGCGCTGATGACCGAGCACCGGATGCGCCACCTGCCCGTCCTCGACGACGGCAAGCTGGTCGGCCTCATCTCGATCGGCGACCTCGTCAAGAGCGTGATTGCCGACCAGCAGTTCACGATCAGCCAGCTCGAGCACTACATCCACGGAACCCCGGCCGTCACGTCCGTCTGACGGCGCTCCCAGCAAAAAAGGCCCAAACGCGCGAGCGTCTGGGCTGAAAGCCGCCGGAATGCGGCGACGGAGGTTCTGCGCCTGCTTGCGAGCGGCGCGCCTGTGGCGCGCGGCTCGTCGATGTCGGATGCGTGCGGGCAGACCCGGGATGCTTAGTTGCCGAAGTAGACCGAATTCACGGGATTCGGCGCTTCCGTCATGCGGCGGCCGCCCGATTGCGCCGCGCCGGCGGCCACGGCACCGTAGCCGCTCGTGTCCGCGTGCGCCAGCATCGGCTGGCTCGGCTGGATGCGCTGCTCGGCAGCCTGGATGTCGGCCGGGTACTGCGAATCGCTGGCGTGCGGCTTGTAGCCGTTCTGCTCGAGCTGGACGAGCTCGGCTTTGACCTGGTCGCGGGTCAGCCCTTGCTCCGATTGCGCGAACGATGCAAGCGGGGTGGCAAGAACGGAAGCGGCAATCGCTGCGTAGATGATCGACTTCATGATGACTTACCTCCGAAATGTGTTCTGTTTTCACGTCGCTTCCGGCAGGTTTGTCTGAAGCGATTGAAAGCAGTCTAGTCTCCGCCAGACCAAGGGGAAACCCTTAGTTTGAACATACTGCGTTGCGTTTTTGACAAAAATCGTAGGTCCCCGTGAGATCAGAACGCGTTCACTTGCGTCATTTCGACAACAATTGCTGACGAATTTCTGACATGCCGATGCACATCACACGCCAGGATGTTGTAGAATCGTAAGGTTTATTTGACTGACGATTCCCCCCCATCATGCGCGCGTTCACGTTTTCCGCTATTTCGACGTCCTGCCCGGACGGCGTGCGCGCGCTCGCCGGCAACCCGGCTCACCCTCTCGCTCGACGCGCGGCCCAGGCTCCGCTCGCCCCTGCCCGGCGCTTGATCTGACCACCCAGTCTCCTCCCGGAGCCAAGTCAGACAGGCTCCGGGCGATCCACGTAGGTAAGCCTCGCCTGCCCTGCCGATCAATTGGAGAACTGCCATGAAACAACGCCTTTATCAGCTGACCGAACTCGACGTTGCACGCCTCAAGAAGCATGCCGAACACAACCCGCGCTTCCAGGCCATGCTGGACGCGTTGCTGGAGCGGGCCGATATCGTCCAGCCCGACGCCATCAAGGCCAACGTCGTCACGATGAACTCGCAGATCACGCTGCTCGACGAAACGAACCAGGAGCGGACGACCTGGACGATCGTTTATCCGGATGCCGCCAATCTCGAACAAGGGCGCCTGAACGTGTTTTCGCCGGTCGGCATGGCGCTGCTGGGCACGCAGCGCGGCCAGCTCGTGAAGGTGATGCAGCCGAGCGGCGTGGAAAAGCTGATGAAGGTCGCGGAGATCGTGTTCCAGCCGGAAGCCAACGGCGAATACACGCGCTGACGTGGTGCTGGACGGCGGTTGCACCAAGCGCGCCGCCGAGCACAAAAAAAGCGAGGCCCCGAATTTCGGGCCTCGCTTTTTTTTGTGCTGCCGCCACCGGAAACATCCAGGATCGGCGCTCGATCCCAGCGGCTGGATCGTCCAGACGAAAAAAAAAGGCGCCCGAAGGCGCCTTTTTCAGAGCTGCAAAGCTGGTTTCCCAGCCGTCACGCTTAGAAGCGGTGACGCAGACCAACCGTTGCTGCGGTTTGGTTGATCGACGAGCTCGGCAGGTTGTTGCTGCTGATGCCTTCGCCGTTGTAGATCGATGCGCCAATACCGTTCTTCGCTGCACGCTGATACACAGCTTGTGCGTAGACGTCCGTGCGCTTCGACAGCGAGTAGTCAGCTTGCAGGCCGAACTGGTTCCAGTGCGTGCTGCTGTTGTTGATCTTCGCGTTCGTGTACGTGTAAGCAGCGCCCAGGCCGAGAGCCGGCGTCAGGTTGTACTTTGCGTTGACTTCATAGTTGTCAGTGCGCAGCGTGCTCAGACCGACTGCATTGTTGTCGAGACGCGCTTGCGTCCATGCAGCGCCGACTTGTGCCGGACCGAATGCGTAACCAGCAGCAGCACCGTACGTGCGGACGCGGCCTTGGCTAGCGATGCCACCGATTGCCGACGACGTCGCGCCGTTTGCGTTCGTACCGTCACCCAGGTTCGCTTGCGAGTATGCAGCAGCCAGCTTCAGACCTTGGAACTGGTATGCAGCACCCGCGCTGTATGCACGGTTGTTGCCGAAGTTCGTGTTGTTCGAGAACGAGTACGTGCCGCCGAATTGCAGGCCAGCGTAGTTCGCGCTCGTGAACTTGATCGTGTTGTTCGCTGCGACATCGCCGGTCGTGCTCAGACGGTCAAGGTTCAGCGGGTGCGCGAAGTACGTGCCGCCCCACGAGCCCGTTGCGGTCAGCGGAGCCAGGTAGTCTTGAACTGCGTCATACTGCTTACCCAGCGTAACGGTGCCGTATTGGCTCGACAGACCGACAAACGCTTGGCGGTTGAACATGCCGTTGTTGTTCGAGAACTTGCCGTTACCGATGTTGAAGCCGCTTTCCAACGTGAAGATTGCCTTCAGGCCGCCACCCAGGTCTTCCGAGCCACGCAGGCCGAAACGGCTCTGGTCAATGCCCGAACCCATCGCCCAACGCGACTTGCCAGCTTGGCCCAGTGCCGGCTGGACGTTGCTCGTGTAGGTGATGCCTGCGTCCAGCACGCCGTACAGCGTGACGCTGCTTTGCGCGTGAGCGACGGTTGCGAACGATGCTGCAGCTGCTGCAACGATCAGAGTCTTGTTCATTCGTGGAGCTCCCTTCTAAAAAGAGGCAGGTCTCGCGACCTTGTTCATAAACGGTCTGCAACCGTCCGGAAGCGCCATCGGTCCTGCTGGCTGCACCCGGATAGTTGCCCGTTTGGGAACCGTGAGTTTAGGGGTGTACCCTAGGCCCGCCATTCGCAAATAAAGAAATAAGCTTTTCCAGAACTAGAAATAATGAAATCGGGGATGAGTCATAAGTATTTGTTTTGAAGCTTCTTTTTGGCTTCTTGACGACCTCTTTTTGGCGACCTTCATCCCATCATTCTTTCGTGTCACCGTCTTGACGGTTGCATAGAAACAACAGGCGGAATCGCGCAAACCACCTGGATTCGGTAATTGTTACCGCATTTTGTCTCAAATATTGGGTTGCTCGCAGCGAAAACGGACGGTGCCGGTGCCAAACATCCGAAGAATGGCCGTCAACCCTCTTTCCACGTCATCACTACAAGCGGCGGGCCGTGACATGCCGTAACAGCCTTAACGGGCCGCGTAACCCCGCCCAAGGGCGAGCAGGATAACGTACGTCATCCCGGACAGCAGAACAGGACACGCCATGAATCGACGCTCGTTATTGCGCACCATCGGATTGACCGCCGCCTTCATGGGTACGGGCGCCTGGCTCCGCGCCGCCTCGGCCCAGCCCGCTCCACCCGTCTACCGGCCGTCCGGCCCGCATCGCGTGCCCGGCGGCCCGCCGTATGACGACCGCCCGGGCGCCGCGCCGCCGCCGATCCGCCATGACCGCCGCCCGCCGCCGCCACGGCCGCACGGCTATATATGGACGGACGGCTACTGGCGCTGGCAGCGTGGACAATATGTATGGATCCCCGGCCGCTGGCTCGCGCGCCGCCCCGGCCATCGCTGGATTCCCGGCTATTGGCGACGTCAAGGGCCGGTGTGGGTGTACGTCGACGGGTATTGGCGCTAGCCGCCGTGCGCAGCGGTAGTCACGTCACGACCGGCACGACGCGGGGCAACGCCTTCGATCGGGCGATGCCCCCGCACTTCGACACTAACTCACGTTGCCGTCGCGCTCCCGCGCCTGACGCCTCGCGTCGCAAATCGCGCGATGGTTCTCGTCCGCCCAGCGGACCAGCTCGCGCATCGGCACGAGAAACGACCGGCCGAGCCCGGTCAGCGCGTATTCCACGCGCGGCGGCACTTCGGCGTACAGCGTGCGGCTGATGAATCCGTCCTGCTCCAGCCGCTTGAGCGTGCGCGACAGCATCTGCTTCGAAATATCGCCGATCGCGCGGCTGAGCTCGTTGAAGCGCAGCGTGCCATCGGCAAGCGCCTCGAGCACAAGCAGGCTCCATTGGTCGCCGATCCGGTCGAGCACGTCGCGAATCGGGCAAGGCTGGTCGAACGCGATCGGATCGCCTGCGGTGGAGATCGGCATCGCCGGGTGGTCTTTCACGGGAATGAGCAGGTCATCGCGGTGTGACCTGTTCACACCGCCGTGACTTCTTGTGACGGTCGGGCGGCAACTGTACCATTCCAGCGGCCCGGAATCGGGCTCATTTCGACAGTTCAACGAAGCATGTTCGAAGCCGGCGGCCTCGACTGCTTCATCAGGAAACCTGCGCGTCGATTCGGCGCGTCCGCCGTGACGCATCGATGTCGACGGCAGCGCCCGCAGACAAGGAACACGCCCATGGCCTCCTCCCGCTCGTCCCTTCGCTCCCTCCTCGTCGCCGTCGGCCTGCTGGCCGGCGCCGCGGCGGCGCACGCCAGCCAGCCGGCGACGCGCGACCTCGCCGCCGAGGAAGCAAACCGCCAGCTCGTGCTGACGTTCTACGACCGCGTCTTCAACAAGCACGAGGTCGCCGAGGCCGCGACCGTCTTGGCCGACGACTACAAGCAGCACAATCCGCACGTGCCGGACGGCAAGCAACCATTCGTCTCGTACTTCACCGGCGCATTCAAGGCGAATCCGCAAGCACACGCGCGGATCGTGCGCAGCGCCACCGACGGCGATCTCGTTTACCTGCACGTCCACTCGTCCGTCCGCCCGAGCGACCGGGGGGAAGCGATAGTCGACATCTTCCGCGTGAAGGGCGGCAAGATCGTCGAGCACTGGGACGTGATCCAGCCGGTGCCGGAAAAATCCGCGAACGCGAACACGATGTTCTGAGGCTGCGTGGCGGGCGCGCTTTGCCAGGAAGCAAACGGCCGCGCCCGACAAAGTCAACAAGCGCCTTCAAACGACTTCCAGCGCCAGCACCTGCCCGGTCGTCAGCACATCGGCGAACGTGTCCTCGAGCGCGGCCAGCGACGCGCGATGCAGCACGCCATGCTGCACGACGCTGCCGTCCGCGGCATCGAGATCGCGCGTCGCGCACGCGTCGTCCACCACGATGACCGCGTAGCCGAGCGGCACCGCGTCGCGCGCCGCGCCGGCCACGCACGCATGGGTCATCAGGCCGGTCACGAGCAGCGTGTCGATGCCGGCCGCCTTGAGGCGCACGTCGAGATCGGTCGTCGGAAACACGCTGACGGACGTTTTCCGCACGACCGCGTGATGCGGCGCCGGCTGCAGGTCCGCGTGAAACCGGAAGCCTTCGCTCGCGTCGGCGAAGATCGGGCTGTCGGCGGGCGCCACGTGCTGGATGTGGAAGACCGGGATGCCCGCGCGATCCGCAAGCGCGATCACGCGTCGCGCGTTGGCCAGCGCGCGCGGGCCATCCGGAATCGGCAGCCGGCCGCCGAAATACTCGTTCTGGAAGTCGATGACCAGCAGTGCCGTGCCGGCGGCCCGGATCGACGTCGGCGCGCTCGCGCCAGCGATGGTACGGATGGTGGGATGGTGCATGCGTCGCGCGCTCGAGATGGAGGTTGAACGGAACGTGATCGCCCGGCGTGCGCCGGGCCGTGCCGTTCGCGGCAAATACCGCGAAGCGCCAGTGTCGGGCGGCGCGGCCATTTGTGACAGCGGCCCGCAGGACAACATCGGAAAGAATCGGGCCAAACGAATCGGACAACGCGCGATGCGCGGCGGGCAACCCCGCGCCGCGCTCAATACCCTTTCGGCTGGATCGCCGGCGCGCCGCCCGCGGAGTGCGCCGCGCGCTTGCCGCCGCGCACGAAACGCCGCCCGGCCGGGCCATACACGCCGTCCGGTTCCGGGAACAGCGACAGCAGCGTCAGGTACAGGATGCCGCCCACCAGCAGCGACACCGGCACGCTGAGGTCGAGCCCGCCCGCGAGCCGGCCGAGCGGCCCGACGAACTGCCCCGGCAGGTTGACGAACGCCAGCCCGAGGAACGCGGCCGGCAGCCACGCGCCCATCGCGCGCAGGTTCCAGCCGTGCGCGAACCAGTAATGGCCGCCGCGCAGGCCGCGGTTGAACACCTGCAGGTCGTCGGCGAGATAGAACCCGCGGCGCGTCACGTAGCCGATCACCATGATCGCCATCCACGGGCAGCTGAACGTGCAGATCAGCGTCGAGAACGTCGCGACGCTCTCGACGAGGTTGAACGCGAAGCGGCCGATGAAGATGAACGCGATCGCGATCGTGCCGATCAGCAGCGTTGCGCGCACACGGTTCAGGAAGCGCGGGAACATGCTCGACACGTCGAGGCCCGTGCCGTACAGCGCGGTCGTGCCGGTCGACATCCCGCCGATGATCGCGATCAGGCACATCGGCAGCAGGAACCAGCGCGGCGAAATCGCCAGCAGGCCGCCGACGTAATCGTTCGATGCGACGAACGCGGGCGCCTGCGATGCGATGAGGGTCGCAGTCGCGAGGCCGAAGAAGAACGGCACGAAGGTCGCGACCTGCGCGGCGAACACGGCGCCCATCACGCGATGCTTCGGCGTGCGCCGCGGGATGTAGCGCGCCCAGTCGCCGAGCGTCGACGCGAACGATACGGGGTTGCTCAGCGCGACGAGCACCGCGCCGATGAACGCGGCCCAGAAGCCCGCGCTGCCTTGCTGCAGCGTGCCCGCGTAGTTCATGTCGAACGTGCCCGCGAACGCGAACAGCCCGGCGACGAACAGCACGCTCGCGGCCCACACGGCGATCTTGTTCACCCACAGCATGAAGCGGAAGCCGTAGATGCAGACGATCAGCACGAGCACCGCGAACACCATGTAGGCCGCGCCGAGCGTGAAGCCGTTGACGGGCACGCCGACCATGCTGTGCGCGCCGCCGACGAGCGCGTCGCCCGAGCTCCACACCGCCAGCGAGAAGAACGCGATCGACGTGAGCAGCGCGAGGAACGAGCCGACGATGCGGCCGTGGATGCCGAAGTGCGCGCCCGACGATACCGGGTCGCTCGTGCCGTTGCGCGGCCCGAACTGGCTCATCGGCGCAAGGATGCAGGTGCCGGCGAGCACGCCGAGCAGGATCGCGCAGACGCCCGCCTTGAACGACAGCCCGACCAGCACGGGAAAGCTGCCGAGCACCGATGTGGAAAACGTGTTGCACCCGCCGAACAGCAACCGGAACAGATCGATCGGCCGCGCGTAGCGCGATGCATCGGGAATGCGCTCGAAACCGAACGACTCGACCTGCGTAATCCTGCCTTCACTCATTTGTCTCCAGCTCCTCAGGTGCGTCTGCACGGCCCGGGGCTGCGGCCGCGCGACGCATCGTCATCAATATTTGCGGCCACTCTAAAACAGATCGAGGGCCGCAAATATCACGCATTCGAGACGTTTACGACGACGAGGAACAATGTTTTCCGGCAGGTGACGCGCCGTCAGTGCGCCGGCTCGGCCGCCGGCGCGCGGCATGCGACCAGGCCCCGTTGTACGGCCGGCCGCGCCGCGATGTCCGCGAGCCAGCGCTCGACGTGCGGGTATTCGCTGACGTCGAGATCGAGTTCATGCGACGTGCGCAGCCACGGAAACGCGACGATGTCGGCAATCGAATACCGCGACGATGCGAGATACGCCGATTCCGCCAGGCGGCCGTTCACGACACCGTACAGGCGCCGCGCCTCGTTCCGGTAGCGTTCGATCGCCTCGGCATTGACCGTCTTCGATGCACGCAGGAACCACCAGAGCTGGCCGAGCATCGGGCCGATGCCGCCGATCTGGACATGCAGCCATTGCTGGACCGCCGTTCGCTCGGCCAGCGTTTCAGGATGCAGGCACCCCGTCTTCTCGGCGAGATAGCCGAGGATCGCGCCGGATTCGAACACGGCGAGCCCGGCATCGTGATCGACGATGGCCGGGATCTTGCCGTTCGGGTTGATGGCCAGGAATGCCGGGCTGCGCTGCTCGCCGGCGGACAGGTTCACGTGCACACGCTCGTGCGCGAGCCCGGCCTCTTCCAGGTAGATGGCGACCTTGTGCCCGTTCGGCGTGTCGGCCGTGTAGAACGTGAGGGAGTGCGTCGATGTCATGTCGGTCCTTGATCGTTGTCATCCGCATATTGTTGCAACTACAATCATTGCAATTGCAATCCTATGCGGGGCCGACGGCTCCGGCAAGATTCCAGCACTCGAAGGAGGGACATGCAGACTGCGCCATTCGGTTCGCCCGCGCGGACGCCGGCGCCGCCGCCGCGCACATCCGGCTGCGCGGCGCGGGCAGCACGCTCGCGCAAGTGCAACAGGCGGCCGCGCTGCTGAACGACCACTGGCGCATCGATTCGACGATCTGGAGCTGTCCGAGCCATACGCAGCTCGCGCGCGACGGTCATGCGGCCGACCGCCTGAACCGGCTACTTCTTCGCATCGGCCGCTGCCTCGCGCGCGGCGGCAGTCGCGCGATCGAGCGCGGCGGCCACGGCCGCCTGCTCCTTGCCGCCGAACTGGCCGAGAAACAGCTCGGTGACCGTCGACTGGTACACCTTCCACATCTTCTTGCGCAGCGCACGCCCCTTGTCGGTAATGCTCGCGTACGCGGCACGACCGTCGTCCGCCGAGCGCGCGCGCTCGACGAGCCCTTCCTGCTCCAGGCGATCGACGAGCCGTGTGAGGTTGTAGCGCTCGATCGCGAGCACGTCGGCCAGTTCGTGCATGCGCCGCGTGCCGTCGGGCCCGCTTTCGAGCCCCCACAACGCGTCGTACCACGCATACGCGGGCAGGCCGGCATCCGCGAGGCGGCGCTCGATCTCGCGAATCATCGTGCGGTGCGCGCGGACGAACGAGAACCACAGATCGGGGGCGGGTGCGGTCATGTCAGGTCGTTCCTCTGTCGTTTAATTGCAGTTGCAATTAAATTTTACCTCGATACAATTCCCCCAATACGATTGCAATTGCAATCATCTGCCCGCCTATCGGCGAGCGCTGCGTCGCGCGACGCAGCGCCACGACCATCGCCCCGCGCAACCTGATGCTTCTGGAGACACCGCACCTCTCACGTTGCCCGACATCGATCCGCAGGAAACCCGCGAATGGCTCGATCGCCGCGGAGCGCTGGAACCTGCTGCATCCCGAGCAGGAGCCGCGCATGCCGTACGTGCAGGAATGTCTCGATGGACGCACAGAGCCGGTGGTCGTCGCGACCGACTACATGAAGATCGTCGGCGACCCGATCCGCGCGTTCGTCGACGGCCGCCGCTTCGTCGCGCTCGGCACCGACGGCTTCGGCCGCTCGGATACGCGCGAGGCGCTGCGCACGTTCTTCGAGGTCGATCGCCACTTCATCGCGCTCGCCGCGCTGAAGGCGCTGGCCGACGACGGAGCAGTGCCGCGCGCAACCGTCGGCGATGCGATCCGGCGCGACGGGATCGACATCGACAAGGTCAATCCGGCAACGGTGTGACGGATACGCCGGCCATCGGCCGGCGTATCGCTCGATGCGCGCCCCGCTATCGCTGCGACTGCGCGAGCGGGCCTGGCGCGCCCTGCCCCGTTCCCGACGGCCAGCCGCCGGCGAGCGCCTTGTACAGCGCGACCGTCGCGGCCGCACTGCGCATCCGGCCATCGGCCGCCGCGTCCTGCGCCTGCAGCAGCGTGCGCTGCGCGTCGAGCACTTCGTAGTAGTCGATCGCGCCGGCCGAGAAGCGCGTCTGCGCGAGCTGCGCGGCGCGCGCGCTGTCGTCCGCGGCGCGCACGAGATGCACCGTCTCGTCGCGCGTGCGTGCGGCGCGCAGCAGCGCGTTCTCGGTGTCCTCCAGCGCGCCGAGCACGGTCTGCCGATACTGCGCGAGCTGGCCGGCCGCCTCCGCGTCACTCGCGGCGATCCGCGCGCGCACGCGCCCGACGTCGAGGAACGACCAGTCGATGCCGAGCGCGATCAGGTTCGTATCGCTGCCCGCACGGAAGAACCCGTAGCTGCTGGTCGCGCTGCCAAGCAACCCCGACAGCGTGAAGCGCGGGAACAGGTCGGCCGTCGCGACGCCGACGCGCGCGGTTGCCGCATGCAGCCGCGCCTCGGCGGCGGCGACGTCCGGACGCCGTCGCAGCAGGTCGCCGGGCGTGCCGGGATCGATGTCGGCGGCGAGCGCCGGCAGCGGCGCGGGCGCGTCGAACCGGCCGATCAGCGCGTCCGGCGTCTGCCCGGTCAGCACCGCGAGCCGGTGTTCGTCGACGCCGATCGCGGCTTCGTACACGGCGATCCGCGACGTCGTCGATTCGTATTGCGCGCGTGCGCGCGCCGCATCGAGTTCGGAGCCGCGCCCGGCCCCGACGCGTGCATTGATCAGCGCGAGCGTCTGCTTCTGGTTCGCGGCATTCTCGCGCGCGATCCGCAACCGCTCCTGCGAGCCGCGCAGGTCGACGTACGTGCTCGCGACCTCGCCCGCGATCGCGATGCGCACCGCGCGCACGTCCGCCGCGCTCGCGGCGGTTTCCGCGCGCTGCGACTCGATCGAGCGCCGCACGCGGCCGAACAGGTCGAGTTCCCATGCGGCGTTGATGCCGACGCTCGACGTCGGCGTGTCGCGCTGGCTGCGCGGTGCGCCGAACGCCTGGTCCCGGCTCGCCAGCCGATGGCCGATCTGGCCGTTCGCGGTGATCGTCGGATAACGGTCGAAGCTCGCCTGCGACAGCAGCGCGTTCGATGCGTCGTAGCGCGACACGGCGACCTGCAGGTCCTGGTTAGCGGCGAGCGCCGCGTCGATCAGCCGGGTCAGCGCCGGATCGCCGAAGCCGCGCCAGAACGCGGCATCGGCATCGGCCGATGCATCGGCCGGCACCGCGCCCTGCGGCGCCGCCGGATGCGCGTCGCGGGCGAATCGCGCGGCCGTGGCCGTGTCAGGCCGCTTGAAATCGGGACCGACCGCGCACGCGGCAAGCGCGATCGACATCGCGAGCGCGGAAAGACGGAAAGCGGCGCTCATCGGTTTTCTCCTCCGAGGGTGCCGTGCTGCTCGTTCCAGACGGCGGGGGTGCCACCCGCGAGCTTGCGGATCGCGACATAGAACACGGGCGTGAGGAACAGCCCGAACAGCGTGACGCCGAGCATCCCGGCGAACACGGTGACGCCGGTGGCCGCGCGCACCTCGCTGCCCGCGCCGCTGCCGATCAGGAGCGGCACCGAGCCCGCGATGAACGCGACCGACGTCATCACGATCGGGCGCAGCCGCAGCTTGCACGCGTCGAGCGCGGCTTCGATCGTGCCCTTGCCCTGGATCTCGAGCTCGCGCGCGAACTCGACGATCAGGATCGCGTTCTTGCACGCCAGCCCCATCAGCACGACCAGCCCGACCTGCACGAACACGTTGTTGTCGCCGCCGGACAGCCACACGCCGAACAGCGCCGCGCACATGCAGACGGGCACGATCAGGATCACCGCGAGCGGCAGCGTCCAGCTCTCGTACAGCGATGCGAGCACGAGGAACACCAGCATCACCGCGAGCGGGAACACGACGATCGCCGCGTTGCTCTGCGTGACCTGCTGGTAGCTGAGATCGGTCCATTCGAGCGTGATGCCGGGCGGCAGCACCTCCTTCGCGATCTGCTGGAGCTTCGCGATCGCCTGCGACGACGACATCACCTTCGGATCGGCGTCGCCGATCAGGTTAGCGGCCGGGTAGCCGTTGTAGCGCACGACCGGGTCGGGCCCGAACGTCGGCTCGACCGTCACCATCGAACCGATCGGCACCATCTCGCCCTTCGCGTTGCGCGTGCGCAGGTTCGCGATATCCTCCGCGGTCTGCCGATGGCCGGCATCGGCCTGCGCCATCACGCGGTACACGCGCCCGAACAGGTTGAAGTCGTTCACGTACATCGAGCCGAGATACACCTGCAGCGTGTTGAACAGGTCGGTCAGCGCGACGCCCTGCGCCTTCGCCTTCAGGCGATCGACCTTCACATCGAGCTGCGGGATGTTCGCCTGGTACGAGCTGACGGGGTAATGCATCCCCGGCGTCTTCGCGACCGCGGCCTGGAACGCCGTCAGCGCATTCTGCAGCGCGCCGTAGCCGAGCCCCGCGCGATCCTCCAGGTACAGCGCGTAGCCCGAACCGTTGCCGAGCCCCTGGATCGGCGGCGGCAACAGCGCATACGTGATGGCGCCGCTGATGCCCGCGAAACGCGCGTTCAGCTCGGCATTGATCTGCGCGGCGCTGCGCTTGCGCTGGTCGAACGGCTTCAGGATGACGTACGAGTTCGTGATGTTCGGCGTGTTCACGCCCTGCAGCGCGTTCAGGCCCGCGAAACCCTGCACCATCTCGACGCCTTCGGTGCTGCGCGCGATCTTCGTCATCTGCTCGGCCACCGCGCTCGTGCGCGACAGCGACGCGCCTTCCGGCAGCTTCGCGCCCGCGAACAGGTACAGCTTGTCCTGCACGGGGATGAAGCCGCCCGGCACCGCGTTGAACAGCAGCGCGGTGGCCGCGAGCAGCGCCGCGTAGACCGCGAACACCGCGCCGCGCCGCTTCAGCGTGCGCGCGACCACGCCGTGATAACCGTCCGAGCTGCGCTCGAAGAAGCGGTTGAACGGGCGGAACAGCCAGCCGAACGCGCGGTCGATCGCGCGCGTGAGCGCATCCTTCGGCGCGCCGTGCGGCCGCAGCAGCTTCGCGGCGAGCGCGGGCGACAGCGTCAGCGAGTTGACCGCGGAGATCACCGTCGAGATCGCGATCGTCACCGCGAACTGCTTGTAGAACTGCCCCGTGACGCCGGACAGGAACGCCATCGGCACGAACACCGCGCACAGCACCAGCGCGATCGCGATGATCGGGCCGGACACCTCCTTCATCGCCTGGTGCGCGGCGTCGCGCGGGCTCAGCCCCTGCGCGATGTTGCGCTCGACGTTCTCGACGACGACGATCGCATCGTCGACGACGATCCCGATCGCCAGCACGAGCCCGAACAGCGTCAGCGTGTTGATCGAGTAGCCGAGCATCAGCAGCCACGCGAACGTGCCGACCACCGACACCGGCACCGCAATGAGCGGGATGACCGATGCGCGCCAGGTCTGCAGGAACAGGATCACGACGAACACGACCAGCACCACCGCCTCGATCAGCGTGTGCTGCACCGCGCGGATCGATTCGCGCACGAACACCGTCGGATCCCACACGGGCCGGTACGCGATGCCTGGCGGAAAGCGCGTCTGCAGCTCGTCGAGCTTCGCGTACACGGCCTTCGCGACGTCGAGCGCGTTGGCGCCCGGCGACAGGAAGATGCCGACCACGGCCGAATGCTTGTCGTTGTAGAACGAGCGCAGCGTGTAATCGCCCGCGCCGAGTTCGAGCCGCGCGACGTCGGACAGCTTGACGACCTGCCCGTCGCCGCCGTTGCGCAGCACGATGTCGCCGAATTCCTGGGTCGTGCGCAGCCGGCCGCGCACGTTGATCGACACGAGGAAGTCGCTCGCCTTCGGCGACGGCTCCGCGCCGAGCTGCCCGGCCGATACCTGCACGTTCTGCTCGCGCACCGCGGCGATCACGTCGCTCGCGGTCAGCCCGCGCGACGCGAGCCGGTTCGGGTCGAGCCAGACCCGCATCGCGTAGTCGCCGGAGCCGTACACGCCGACGTCGCCGATGCCGGTGATCCGCGACAGCTCGTCCTTCACGTTCAGCGTCAGGTAGTTGCGCAGGTACAGCGAATCGCGGCTGTTGTCCGGCGAGTAGAGACTCACGTACATCAGCGGCGTCGGCGACTGCTTCTGCGTCGTCACGCCGTACTGCCGCACTTCGTCGGGCAGGCGCGACAGCGCCTGGCTCACGCGGTTCTGCACGCGCACCGCGGCGGTGTCCGGATCGACGCCCGGCAGGAACGTGACGACCACCTGCAGGCTGCCGTCCGAACCCGCGACCGACTTCATGTACATGATCCCTTCGACGCCGTTGATCGCTTCCTCGAGCGGCTCGGCGACCGATTCGGCGATCGCCTTCGGGTTCGCGCCCGGATACGTCGCGCGCACCACGACGCTCGGCGGCACGACTTCCGGGTACTCGCCCGCGGGCAGCATCGGGATCGCGATCAGCCCGAGCGCGAAGATGACGATCGACAGCACGACCGCGAAGATCGGCCGGTCGATGAAGAAACGGGAGAAATCCATCGCTTGGCCTCCCGTCACTGCGCCGCGGGCGCCGCGGCATCGGCGCGCAGCGCGGCGACGGGCGGCGCGGCCAGCGCCTTCGGCTTGACCGGCGCGCCCGGATAGTAGATCCGCTGCAGGCCGTCGACGACCACGCGATCGCCCGCGTTCAGCCCCTTCTCGACGATCCGCTCGCCGCCCAGCTCTCGGCCGATCGTCACGTCGCGGCGCAGCGCCTTGTCGCCCGGGCCGATCACGTATACGTACTTGCGGTCCTGGTCGGTCAGCACGGCCTTGGTGTCGACCAGCAGCGCGTCCTGGTCGCGGCCGCTGACGAGCTGCACGCGCGCATAGAGGCCCGGCGTGAACGCATGGTCGGCATTCGGCAGCCGCACGCGCGCGCGGATCGTGCCGGTGGCCGGATCGAGCCGGTTGTCGAGGAAATCGACCGTGCCCGCATGCGGGAAGCCGGCTTCGTTCGCGAGGCCGACGCGCACCGGATCGGCGCCGATCGCGCGATGCTTCGGATCGGCGCGCTGCGCGTTGTAGCGCAGGTAGCTCTGTTCGTCGCAATCGAAGTACACGTAAACGGGATCCTGCGACACGACCGTCGTGAGCAGCGTGTCGTCGGCGCGTGCGAGGTTGCCGACCGTCGCCATCGCGCGGCCGACGCGGCCCGCGATCGGCGCGCGCACCTCGGTAAAGCCCAGGTTCAGCTGCGCATCCGCGACCGCGGCTTCCGCCGCCTGCAGGTCCGCGCGCGCCTGCGCATCGGCGGCGCGCGCGTTGTCGAGTTCTTCCTGCGACGTTGCGTGCGCATCGATCAGCGTCTGCACGCGCTTGAGCTGCACCTGCGCGAGGCCGGCCGCCGCACGGGCCCGCTGCCGCTGTGCCGTCGCACGATCGAGCGCGATCCGGTACGGGCGCGGATCGATCACGAACAGCACCGCACCTTGCGGCACGAGATCGCCCTCCTTGTACGCGACGCGCTGCAGATAGCCGCTCACGCGCGGCCGCAGTTCGACCGCGTCGACCGCTTCGACGCGGCCGTTGAATTCGTCCGCGAGGCGGACCGTGCGCAGCGCGATCGTCGCGACGCCGACTTCGGGAAGGGCCTGGGCCGGCGGATCGCCTCTGCCGTCATGGCAGGCGGACAACGCAAGCAGCAGCGCGCCGGCGACGCCCCATGGCGCCGCCTTGCGAACAGGGAAATGGATCATGGAGCCTCGCGGTACGTTAAACTGCCGCGTAGCTTAAAAGTTGAAGTTGACTTTAAGTCAAGTTTTCCAGGAGAACGTCATGGGTACTGTCGAAGAGTCGGAATGGCCGTTGATGTCGATCCGCGAAGTCGCCGCGCGCAGCGGCGTGCCGGCATCGACGCTGCGCTTCTACGAGTCGCGCGGCCTGATCCGCTCGCATCGCAATGGCTCGAGCCATCGCCACTATTCGCGTTCGGTGCTGCGCCTGATCGCGTTCATCGTGTTCGCGCAGAAGATCGGCTATTCGCTCGACGAGATCGCCGAGCAGCTCGTCAGCCTGCCGGCCGACACGCTGCCGACCAACAAGGACTGGCAGCGCTTGTCGCGTGGATGGAAAAAACGTGTGGCCGACCAGATCGTGGAATTGCAGCGGCTGTATATCAATCTCGACGAGTGCATCGGCTGCGGATGCCTGTCGCTGAAGCGCTGCAAGCTGACCAACCCGGAAGACCGCGCGGGCCGGCGCGGGCCGGGCGCGCGGCGCTGGCTCGGCGATCCGCCGCCCGTGTGACGGCGATGCGACCGGCCGTCAGCGCGACGCCGGCGTGCGGGGCCCCAGCATGTTGAATGCCGTCTCGAGCACGGCTTGCTTGAACGCGTCCGGGCGCATCGGCAGCGTCGTGAATTCGTGCATCAGGTGGCTGTAGGACACCGTCGTGCTGATCGCATTCTCGAGCATGAAGAACAACAGGCCGGGATCGTTCGCCTGGATCTCGCCGGCTTCGGCGGCGTCGTTCAGCAGGCGCGCCATGGCCGCATAGTACGGCCGCACCAGCAGCACCTTCAGCCGGTCGAACCGCTCGCCCTCCTCCGTCGCCGCGGTCGAGAAGAACATGCCGATGTCCGGTTCGGCGAACACCGAATCCACGCCGAGCGCCACCGCGCGTTCGACGCGCGCGCGGTAAGTCAGCGGCGACGCACGCAATGCGTCGACGGCCGCGAACAGCGGCGCCATCAGCTCCGCGATCTGGTCGACGACCGCGTTCCAGAGCGTCACCTTGCTGCCGAAATGGTGCGCGATCAGCGCCGCATCGACCCCCAGTTCGCGCGCGATCTCGCGCACGCTCGTCGCGTCATAGCCGCGCTTCGCGAACGTGCGGCGCGCCGCCCGCAAGATCACGTCCGGACCGACGGACTCGCCCGGCAACGGCCGCCCGCGCGTGCGCCGCCGGCTCGCCGATCGCTCTGAGACTGCTTCCACGTTCCCGCCCTCCCTCCAGAATCCGATTGCCCTGCCTCCCGCCCGCCCCGACTCGCGGAACCGGACGGCCTCTCTTTGATTGACACGTCAAGCACCGAGGCGCTAGGATCATACCTTATTCATCACGCGATGATTTAAGCATGTCCGATCCAGTACGCATCGTCATCGTGGGCGGCGGCATCGCCGGCCTGTTGCTCGCGACCCGCCTGGGCGACCAGCTCGGCCGCACCGGCCGCGCCCATGTCACGCTGATCGACCGCAGCCCCACGCACGTGTGGAAGCCGCTGCTGCACACGATCGCCGCCGGCACCCGCGACGTGCAGCAACAGCAGGTGATCTTCCTCGCGCATGCCCGCGAACACGGCTTCACGTTCCAGCCCGGCGACATGCAGGGGCTCGATCGCGCGCGCCGGCGCGTGGCGCTCGGCGAGATCCGCTCGCAGGACGGCCAGCTGGTGCTCGATGCGCGCACGATCGAGTACGACGTGCTGGTGCTCGCGCTCGGCAGCCAGGCCAATGATTTCGGGGTGCCCGGCGTGCGCGAGCATTGCTACTTCATCGACAGCCAGCGCCAGGCCGAGACGTTCAACGAGGCGTTGCGCATGCGCGTGTTCCGCAGCGTCGCGAACGACGAGGCGCTGCGTGTCGCGATCGTCGGCGCGGGCGCGACGGGCGTCGAGCTGGCAGCGGAATTGAGCCGGCTGCTGGAGATCGCGGGCGCATACGGCGACGCGTCGGTGCGCGAGCGCCTGCAGCTCACGCTGCTCGAAAGCGCGCCGCGCATCCTCGCCGCGTTCCCGCCGAAGATTTCCGCGTCGGCGCAGCGGCGGCTCGAGCAGATCGGCTTTCGGGTGCTGACGTCGACGCGTGTGAACTCGGCCGACGCGCACGGCTTCCATTTCGGCGACGGCGCGTTCGCGCCGGCCGACCTGATGGTCTGGGCCGCCGGCGTGAAGGCGCCCGACTTCATGAGCGCGCTCGGCGGGCTCGACACCAACCATGCGAACCAGGTCGTCGTGCGGCCGACGCTGCAGGCGCTCGACGACGAGCGCGTGTTCGCGATCGGCGACTGCGCGAGCCTGCAGCCGGACGGCCAGGAACGGCCGCTGCCGCCCACCGCGCAGGTGGCCACGCAGCAGGCGGCCCATCTGGCCGCATGCCTGCCGTCCTGGCTCGACGGCAAGGCGCTGCCCGATTTCGCGTTTCACGATTTCGGCGCGCTGGTGTCGCTCAGCGACTACGACGCATTCGGCACGCTCGGGCAGTTTGGCTTCTTCCGCGGCGGCTTCATCCGCGGACGCTTCGCGCAATTCAGCCACCTGATGCTGTACCGCCGTCACCAGCACGCGCTGCACGGCTTTTCCAAGGCGACCCTGCTGTGGATCGCCGAGCGGATCAACGGCTGCGCGCAACCGCGAATTCGCCTGTCGTAACACCGGCCGCGCTCCGGATCGCGCATCGACTCGGGAGGACAGACATGTTGGATGACAGTGCAACGCCGTGGCTGCGAACCGTCACGGATATCGGCAGCCTTGGCGGGCCGCCCGCCGACTGGGCGATGTCGCGGCGACGCAGCACGACCCGCGACAAGCTGCCGGCGTGGAATGCCGCGAGCCGGCCGACGATCGGCGTGCTCGAGCGGCCGACGCGCGAATGCGTGGTGATCTCGTGGTGCGACGCGTGCACCGGCCGCTACGCCGACCAGAAATGGCGGCTGTTCAATACGCGGCGCCGCGGCGTGTGCGCGCTGTCGGGACGGCCGATCCAGATCGGCGACAGCGTGTACGCCCCGCAGCTGCTCGGATCGACGCCGGGGAACGCCGCCGCGATGATCCTCGCGGATTGCCTGGATCAGCTCGAAGCGGCCTGATCGCGCGACGTGGGCCATCGTGCCGCCCGCGCTTACGGTTTGCCGACAGTCGCGCATGTCCGTCCGCACGCCGCCGCTCTCACGGCGGGAATAAATCCGCCGCCTCGCAGGTATACCCGGCTGAAAGTGCCGGTTTCTTCGCGGACGTTTCCGGCCGTCCGCCGTCGTCATTCGCTCGCGAGGCTCCCATGTCGTCACAAAACCCATCCAGTCCGTCCCGCCGGCAGGCGTTGAAATGCATGGCCTACGGCGGCCTCGGCACGCTCTTCACGCTGTCGGGCGGCGTGCTGACGCCGTTCGACCTCGCCCTGGCGCAGGGCAGCAAGATGCCGCCCGCGGACATGGGCAAGCCGCTGTTCGTGCAGATCAGCGACACCCACATCGGCTTCAACAAGGAAGCCAACCCCGACGTGACGAGCACGCTGAAGCAGACGATCGACCTCGTCAACGGCATGCCGGCGAAGCCCGCGCTCGCGATTCATACCGGCGACATCACGCATCTGTCGAAGGCGGCGGAATTCGACCTCGCGTCGCAGCTGCTGTCGGGCCTGTCGATCACCGAGCTGCATACGGTTCCGGGCGAGCACGACGTCACCGACGGCTCCGGCGCCGAGTATTTCAGCCGCTTCGGCAAGGCATCGGACAACCGCGGCTACTACAGCTTCGACCACGACGGCGTTCACTTCGTCGGGCTCGTCAACGTGATGCACTTCAAGCCCAACGGCCTCGGCAGCTTCGGCGCCGATCAGCTCGCATGGCTCGAACAGGATCTCAAGGGCAGGAGCGCGAGCACGCCCGTCGTCGTGTTCTCGCACATGCCGATGTGGACCATCTACGAACCGTGGGGCTGGGGAACGGGCGATGCGGCGCAGGCGATCGGCTACCTGCGGCGCTTCGGTTCGGTCACAGTGCTGAACGGGCATATCCATCAGATCGTCTCGAAGGTGGAAGGCAACATCACCTTCCATACCGCCCGCTCCACCGCATTCCCGCAGCCCACCGCGGGCAACGGCCCGGGCCCGGTGCCGCTCACGGTGCCGCGCGACCAGCTGGCGAAGATGCTGGGCGTGACGACCGTCGAGTATGCGGGCCACCCCGCCGCGTCGGCGCTGCACGATACGACCATCGGCTGAGCGATCAGGAGACCATCGTGAAAAACCGCATGTTGCCCCGCATCCTTGCCGCAGCCGCGCTTTGCCTCGCCGCGTCGGCATCGGCCGTTCCCGCGTTCGCGCAAAGCGCCGGCGGCCCGGTCGTCACCATCAAGAATTTCATGTTCTCGCCAATGTCGACGACGATCAAGGCCGGCACGACGCTCACCTGGAAGAACCTCGACGCCGAGCCGCACACCATCGTCAACGACGCCGGAATCTTCCATTCGAACGCGCTCGACCAGGACGAGACGTACTCCTACACGTTCGACAAGCCGGGGGTCTACAAGGTGTTCTGCGGGATCCATCCGTTCATGAAGGAAACGATCACGGTGCAGTGATCCGGATCACCGCGGCCCGTGCCGGACGACGCAATCGCGGTCGTCCGGCATGACGCCGTGCCCCCCTCCAACGCCTGCTTCCTTCATCGCGGCTACATGACGCGCGCCGGCTCCGCCACTACGAACCCGCGCGCATGCGCTCGACGAGCCCGTCGAGTTCGCGGGCGCCCGCGTCGGTGATCGCCCAGTAGTTCATGTGCCCGGCCGACCAGCGCGCGACGTGATACCCGTGCTGCTCGTCGATGCGCGGCGTCGCACCCGCGCTGTCGCCCGGCCATACATAGACGTCGATCGGGTGACGCTTGTAGCGATACACGAGCACCGCAACCGCGCGACCGCCGACGTAGTCGAGCCGGCCGCCGACGAGCGGATAGCCGGCCTGCGCGAAATCCCGCACCGGCGGCGCGAAGTCGAGCTTGCCGTCGAACCACGGCTTGACGGTGTGCCGGTCGGTCGACACGACATCGGTCAGGCGATCCAGCTGCAGCGAACGTACGTGGTTGTCGACGAGCGCCGACCTGAGCTGCGCGTCGGCCGACGGCGCGGACAGGTAGAGCACGCCGCTGCAGGCGAGCGCCAGCGCACCGAGCGCCATCGCGCCGGCCGGCGCCCAGATCGACAGGCCGCTCGCGCGCCGCGGCGCAAACCAGCCCGCGATGCGCTCGCGCACCGGCCGGTGGGCGCGCAAGTCGGCCTGGATCCGCGCGCGCAGCGCATCGGGCGCGGGATAGCGAAGCTCGGGCGACGTCAGCCACGCGCGCACGCGCCGCTGCGCGTCGAGCGCGGCGCGGCACGCATCGCACCGGGCCAGGTGACGCTCGAAGGCCGCGCACTCGGTCAGGCTCAGTTCGTTGTCGACGTATGCGGGCAGTACGTCATGTGCTTGTTGATGATCCATCATGCCTCCTGGCCCAGGTCCGTGAGAATCGCGGCGAGCTGCCGGCGGCCGCGCCCGAGGCGCGACATCACCGTGCCGATCGGCACGCCGACGATGCTCGCAATTTCCTTGTACGACAGCCCCTCGATCTCGCGCAGCACGATCACCTCCCGATGCTCGACGCTCAGGCTGTCGAGCGCCGCGACGACCTGCCGGCGATCCTGGTCGCGCATCATCAGCGCCTCGGGGCTCGACTGCCCTTCGTCGCTCGGCTCCGGCACGGCATCCTCGTCGTCGAGCGACAGCGATCCGGCGGCCCGCCGGCGGTTCTGCCGATACCATGTACAGAACACGTTGCGCACGATGCGCAGCAGCCACGCGCGCGCATCGTCGCCGTCGAACCGGCCGATGAAGCGGAACGCGCGCACGTACGCTTCCTGGACGATGTCCTGCGCGTCCTGGTCGTTGCGGGCCAGCCAGCGGGCGACGTTGTACGCGGCATGCATGTGAGGCAGCATCAATGCCTCGAAGCGCCTGACGGAAGTTTGCTCGTCCATTCCACACCCGGATCGTCGCTTGATCGGAACCGCACCCGCATCCGTAATAACTGCGAATGCGTGCGTTCTATTCCCGTGTTCCGCACAAATCGCCGCGCGGCGGATTTCGACGACGCCGGATGAAATCGCGGAATAAATCCGCGCCGCCCGATGTTGGAACGGATGCAGCACTCACCTTTTCAACTTCCGAAGGAGCTGGACATGAACAAGCACTTGCTGGCCGGCGTGGCCGTCGTCATGCTTTCCGTCGCCGGTTTTTCCACGTCCGCATCGGCGCAGGGCAAGACGCGCGCCGAAGTGCGCCAGGAACTGATCGATGCGCAGAACCACGGCCTGAGTTTCGTGACCGATACGTCCTACCCCGAAGTCAGCCCGTTGTTCCGGGCGCAGGCAGAACAGATGCAGGATTCGCAGGCGCGCAGCGGAACGGGCAGCCAGCCCGCCGATTCGTCCGAGGCCGGCAAGCGCGCGATTGCGCCGTCGATGCCCGGCGCCGCCAACTGCGTCGGCCCCTTGAGCTTCTGCTCGCCGTACTTCGGCAGTTGATGCGAACGCGTCGCCATCCCAATCGTGTCGGGAGCATCACCATGAAATATTCGATCGGATCCCTGATGATTGCCGCGCTGTTCGCCAGCCATGCGGCATGGGCCCAGTCGCCCGCGCCGCTCACGCGCGCGCAAGTGCTGGATGAACTCTATCGGCTCGAAGCCGCCGGCTACAATCCGTCCGCCGGCGACGAGGGCTCGTATCCCGCCGATATCCACGCCGCGCAAGCGCGCGTCGACGCGCAGCAGGCGGCGCAGGCCGCTGCGTCCGGCGCGCCTGCCGCCGGTATGACCACACAAGCCGGCAAGTAGCGGAACATCGTGCCGGAACGAAGCAGGCGCGGCCCCGCCTCGGGAAGGCCGGTTTCCCGATGAAAACCGGCCTTCGCCTTCACGCACGCGAACTGGCCAGCACGTTCAGCAGGCCGGCGCCGATCAGCGCGGGAATCAGCGGCGTGAAGATGCTGGCGATACGCCGCAGGAAACGGCTCGGCGCGGTGTTTTTCCGCGCCGCGCGCGTCGCGGCTTCACGTGACGGGGCTGCCGTCTCCGGCTGGGCCGCGGGTGCTGCAGGCGCCGCGGGTACCGCCGGCGAAGCAGCCAGCGCGTCGGCGAACGCGGCCGACGCCTGCGCAACCGCGCCCGGACCGATCACGATCTGCAGCGGGTTGCCGGCCACGACGCCGAGCACCGCCGGCGACGCCTTCAACGCCGACAGGTCGGCGCGGTCCGCATCGACCAGCACGATACGCAGGCGCGTCATGCAATGAAAATGGCGCTCCACGTTCGCCGCCCCGCCCACCGCGCCGAGGATGGCGTGCGCCAGCGCGTCGAGCTGCGCCCCCTGTTCCGAACTCATGCTGTTGCTCCCGCCAGTCGATCCGTCATGTCCATGCCCCGCCCGCCGCCGCACTCGGGGCAGGTTCTTCGCGAAAGGTATGCCTTCGCAATAATTGGACCGTACCAAATATCGACCGCCCCGCAAAATCCGTCTTTTCATATGCATATGAAGCGATCGGCAGATTTATTCAAATCTCCGCCATATCAAGCAATTCTCTGCATATCGCGATGCGGCTTCACGCGCACGGCATGGCGAAACCGCTTGCCATACCTGTTTTCAAATCCGACCATACCAATTATCATTTGACGGATCGTTTCCGGGAGAGCACACCACCATGCCGCTGGACCATCTCGTCACCGAGCAGCCCAACGGGCAAAGCGCGAACCTCGACGCGCTCGGCATCGGCGAAGCGCTGGCACTGATGAATCGGGAAGACGCGCGCGTCGCGGCGTGCGTCGCCCAGGCATTGCCCGCGATCGCCGCCGGCGTGGCCGCGATCGCCGACGCGCTGCGCGCGGGCGGCAGGCTGATCTATATCGGCGCCGGCAACAGCGGGCGCATCGGCTACCTCGATGCGCTCGAGTGCCAGCCCACGTTCGGCACGCGGCCCGGCGACATCGTCGGCATCGTCGCGGGCGGCTTCGCGGGCATCACCGAGTCCGCCGAGGATTCGGACGCGCTCGGGCGCCGCGATCTCGAAGCCGTCGAACTCGCGGCGAACGACGTGGTCGTCGGGTTGACCGCGAGCGGACGCACGCCTTACGTGATCGGCGCATTGCGCTACGCGCGGGCGACCGGCTGCCGGACCGTGTGCGTGGCGTGCAACCTCGGCAGCGAAGCGGGCCAACTGTCCGACGTCGCGATCGAGGTGGACTGCGGCCCGGAAGTGCTGACGGGCTCCACGCGCCTGAAGGCCGGCACCGCGCAGAAGATGATCTGCAACATGCTGTCGACGATTTCGATGGTGGCGCTCGGCAAGACCTACGGCAACCTGATGATCGACGTCCAGGCGCACAACCACAAGCTGCGGCAGCGCGCGATCGGCATCGTGTCGCAAGCCGCGCACGTGTCGCACGATGCGGCGGAGCGCGCGCTCGATCAGGCCGGCAACCGGCCGCGCATCGCGATCCTGATGCTCGTCGCGGGCGTCGATCGCGCGAGCGCCGAGCGGCTCGCCGGCGCGGCAGGCGGCTCGATCCGCAAGGCGCTCGCGCTGCTGCCGTCCGACGGACAAAAATGATGCGCGCGTCGCGCGCATTGCCCCCTCGAATGTCGCCTCTCACATGAAACCTTCGAACCCGACTCCACGCGGCCGGCCCCGCGCCCGCCCGACCGAACGCACCGACCTGTTCGACGCTGCCCAGGTGGCGGCGCTGCGCGCGCCCGTCAATGGCGGCGAGAGCGGCGATTCGTCGATCTCGATGCGGCTCGCGCGCCTGCTGCGCACGGCCATCGTGGACGGCAAGCTGAAGACCGGCGAGGGCCTCCCGCCGGAACGCGAACTGGCCGAGCGCTTCCAGGTGTCGCGGGATACCGTGCGCCGGGCGATCGACAAGCTCACGCGGCAAGGGCTGATCGAATCCCGGCGCGGCGCCGGCACCTTCGTCGCCGCGCGGGTCGAGCAGCAGCTGTCGCTGATCACCAGCTTCTCGGACGACATGCAGCGGCGCGGGCTCAAGCCCGGTTCGCAGTGGCTGCGGCGCGAGCTCGACCGGCCGTCGCCCGACGAGCTGCTCGCGCTCGGGCTCGGGCCCGATGCACGCGTGATCCGCCTCGAACGCGTGCGCACGGCCGATGCGGTGCCGATGGCGATCGAGCGCGCGACGCTGCCGGCCGACCTGCTGCGCGACACGGTCGATTTCGGCGAATCGCTCTATCGCGCGCTGCAGGACGCCGACGTGCGGCCCGTGCGCGCGATCCAGCGGCTGCGCGCCGAACTTGCGTCGGCGCGTGATGCAGAACTGCTCGGCATCAACGCGGGCGACCCCGTGCTGTCGATCGAGCGCCGCTCGTTCTCGAGCGAGGGCTGCCCGCTCGAGTTGACGTGCTCGTTGTACCGGGGTGACCGGTATGACTATGTCGCGGTGCTGGATAACGATTGATCGAGGGCGGCGGCGCAAGTCAATGGAGGTCTTCTTCCGTTGAATATGCCTGCGGCGCCTTGGTCCGCCTGAAGCACCATCATTCCGTGCTGGCGCACCCGGGCGCGATCCGAACGGCAGGATCGAGGTTTCGCCGCGACAGCCAGTACATCCCCGCGACGGCCGCCGCGTACGGAATGGCCGAGTACCAGCCGATCTCGATGATGCTGTTCACGCCGCTCGTCTTCAGGATCGACGGAAGCCAGAAACCCACGGCGTAGACGCCGCATATCAGACAGAAGTAGACCACCGACAGACGGTAGATTCCGATGTCGCGCAGCACCGTCTTCAGGGCCGGCCACCGTTCCCGAGTCGATCGTTCGGTATCGCGCTGCTCGATGATCGCCCGCTTCTCGTCGGCCGTCAGCCATCGCGTGTCCTCGGGGGCGCCATTCAGCCACATCAGTGCGAGCGCGCCCAGAATGAGCGCCGGCACACCTTCGATCACGAACATCCATTGCCAGCCGGCGAACCCCGCGACGTCTTTCATGTGTTCGAGCAGCCACCCGGACGCTGGTGCCGCGACGATGCCGCCGAGTGGCGCCGCGCACAGCAGCAAGGCCATCGCCCGACCGAGGCGCTCGCGCAGGTACCAGCGAGTGCGATAGAAAAGCATGCCGGGAGCGAAGCCTGCCTCGCATACGCCGAGAAGGAGTCGGGCCACGTAGAACGACGTTGCGTCGGTGACCAGGAACATCGACATCGACGCGATACCCCAGAGCAGCATGATCCGGCTCAGCGTCTTGCGCGCGGCGATCCGGGTAAGGAGCTGGTTGCTCGGAATTTCGAACAGCATGTAGCCCAGGAAAAAGATGGCCGCACCGAAGCCGTAGGCGGCGGCGCTCAACGCGAGATCCTGTTGCATCTGCAATTTCGCGAAGCCGATGTTCACACGATCGATATATGCGACCGCATAACAGACGGCGAGGAAGGCGAGTACCCGGCGATCGATTTTCCTGTACAAGGCGTGCGCGCCGTGGGTGCCCGCGTCGAACACGATCGACATGAATGCCCTCGGTGAATGGCGCTGCTTCTCGGTATTGCGCGTTTTTTATCGGGTCCGACTTTAGCGCCAAATGGTATCGCGCGGGATATCGATCTTCGAAAGGGATGTTGCGTCATATCTCAACACCTGTCGCAACTGACAGTTAGTCGGTAGAGAACAAGAACCGAAATTTTCGCCAGATTCAACGAATTGAAAGCGGACCCTGCCGGCACCTCATCGACCGCCAAGACTGGCATGGCTTCAGTGATGCTCCCAATCTCCCCCTCCATCAGCAGGAATCTCGAATGGCACGCTCACGACTCTAGTTTCATGGTCGTAAACAATGCCAACGCAATCGGTCAACTCAATATCAATCGAGTGGATTTCCTGACCACACCAAAAACAGTACGCGCGCGCGAAATTCGGATCTAAGTATGTGACGATATTTCCTTGGACTGGCCCCAGGGGGCTCACTAAGATACCGAGCGTACTGTTTATTTTTCGTTCGCATCGACGTGCTGCGTTGGGCAATCTTCGCCCCAGGCACACATAGCCTTATGACCACTGCCACATCCTCTGCCACGGGCCGCCACCGACGCCCGCAAAGCGAACGCCGCGCCACGACCCGCCACGCGCTGATCAATGCCACGCTGCGATGCATGAAAGAAGTCGGGCTCGCAAAGACATCGATCACCGAAATCTGCAGCCAGGCCGGTTTCTCCCGCGGTGCGCTTCTGCATCATTTCCCGCACAAGAACGACCTGCTGGTTGCGTCGTACATCGAGTGGCTGGAAGGCAAACTGGCTTCGCTTCAGCAGCGGATCCACAGCACCGCCACCGTGCGCGAGGAAGTCGTTGCCTGGCGCACGCAGATGCAGGAAACGCTTCCGATGACGCAGGAGTTCTACTGGGCCCTGCGCAATGACGACGACCTGCGCGCACGCTTCAACGCTGCGTTGCTCACGCATTCGATCGGAGCAGACGTGAGCGCGTACCTGCCGAATACGTCGATCGACAACACCGCCACACCCATGCTCACGCGTTACGTGATTGCATGCTTCATCCGTGGATTGTGCTTTCAGGAACTATTCGTACGCGATCAATCCATCCCGGATCAGGCATTCGATCATTTCGTCGAGATTCTGAGTGCTTTCGTAGAGCGCCCCCCCGCTGCTCACGAGTGAGATTCAGCATTGGTTGATCCATTCATGAATCCATGCCAGGCATGAGATTCCTTCATATCGGATTCCTAATGACAAGAGATTGCAAATTCAGGCTGCACATATTGTCCGCACTGATGTTCGGAACAGGATCGCTCTCGCTTGCGCATGCCGAGACCGCCCCCGCCTCGCCCGACGCCCCGACATCCGATACGCAAATACCGGCCGGCAAGGGCGCCCGCCAGGATAGCGACCGGGTTCGCAGTCTCGCCACCGTGACCGTGAACGGCGTGCGGCAGCAGGCCCCACAAGTCTCGAGCGGCGCACTTGGCACGCGTTCGGACCTCGAAACGCCGTTTTCCACGCGTGTCGTCAAGCAACAGGAACTGGAGGATCGCCAGGTGAAAGCACTTGGCAAGGTGTTCGCGGAAGATGCGGCGGTCATGTCGCTCGGCGACACCTATTCGTTCAACGCGTACTCGATCAACGTACGCGGCATTGCCCTCGATGACTACAACGGCTACAAGATCAACGGGTTGCCGTTCTATATGACGACGGTGGAACTGCCGGTCGAATCGTTCGAGTCGATCCAGCTGCTCAAGGGATCATCCGGCTTCATGTATGGCTTCGGCGCCCCGGGCGGCATCATCAACTTCGTGACGAAGAAGCCCACCGACGCATTCACGTTCAGCGCGGACGTCGGCTACAGTTCGGACAGCGTGTTCAGCGAGCACATCGACACCGGCGGCCGCTTCGGCCCCGGGCAGATGTTCGGCTATCGATTCAACATCACGCACGAGCAAGGCGATACCTACAATGGATCGCACGTGCTTCGCAATTCCGAATCGCTGTCGCTCGATGCGCGTCTTGCAAGCGGCCTCACCTGGACGTTCGACGGCATCTACCAATCGCGCAAGGTCGAAGGCGGCATCCAGGATCTCACGCTCGATTCGTATGCGAGCAAGGCGTTGCCTCGTGCGCCGAGCGGTCGCACGAATCTGTCCGCATACAACGACACGTGGTTCAACTCGAACGTCTATTTCGCGTCGACCGGCCTGCACTGGCAGATCGATCCGGCCTGGAAAGCGAGCGTCGACTATAGCCACAGCAAGGACGAACGCAGCTACTCCGGGCAGTGGCTCGGGTTGCTCAACGAACAAGGTGACTTCAATACGTTCCTGAATCGCGCACGCGGCTCGTCGATCTACGATCAGGTACAGGCCACGCTCGAAGGCAAGTTCTCGACCGGCCCGGTCGATCATCAGGTCGTGGTAGGCGCGTCCAGCCAATGGCTCAGCAAGAAAACCGTGCCAGCGTCGCTCTACACCGACATCGGCGCCAACAATCTCTATCAACCGATCGCCACGCACACGTGGAATGGCACGTTTGACTACGGCCTCCAGTTCGACAACTTCAGTTCGCAGCAAAAATCGGTATTCGCAAGCGACACGCTGAGCTTCCTGAAGTACTGGTCGATCCTCGCCGGCGTCCGCTACACGAGCTATCACCAGACCTCGCTGACCAAGCCCGGCGCCGCGGCCAAGGTTTATACGCTCACGCCCACCACGCCCACGTTCGCGCTGATGTTCCGTCCGCGCAACGACCTGCTGTTCTACGCGAGCTATGTCGAGGCGATCGAGGACGGCGGAACGGCGGGCCCGACCTATGCCAACGCAAACGAAGTGCTGTCGCCGCTCAAGAGCAAGCAGTACGAGGTGGGCGTGAAATATGACGGCCGCAAGGTGGGCGCTTCGGCGGCGCTCTTCCGGATCCAGCGCGGCGCCGAGTACGGCAATGCGCAGAACATCTATGTGTCGAACGGCTCCGAGCGCATCGAGGGCCTCGAACTGAATGGCCGCGTCGACCTGCCCGCGGGTTTCCGCATCTCGGCGAGCGCGTCGTGGCTGTCAGGCACCTATACCGAGACCGAGGCCGATCTCGTCGGCAAGCGCATCGAAGGCATCCCGCGCTGGCAAGGCGTGCTGCAGGTCAGCGATCGCATTCCGGGCCTGCCCGGCCTGACCGCGAGCGCCGAGGCACACTATTTCAGCAGCATGAAGGCCGATGCGCTCAATCAGTACGTGCTGCCGAGCTACACGCTCTTCAACGCCGGCCTGAGCTACCGCACCACGATCGGCGGGCACGGCGTCACGCTGCGCGCCGAAGTCGACAACATCTTCAACCGCCGCTACTGGGGCTTCCTGCAGTCCGACTATATCTTCGTCGGTCAACCGCGCACGGTGGCGCTCAACGCGAGGTTCGACCTGTGAGCGCCGCGCACTTTTCCTGGGATGGCGCGATGCCGGGCGAGCGTCGCCGGGCGACGTATCTTGCGCTCGTGATGCCGCGCCGCGAAACGCACGCTCACGACGAACGCCGTTCGCAAGATCGACGCGCACGAACGCCCGGCGCGCATGGCCCGCGCGACGCCGCATCCGTTCCGTCGCGCAATGTCCTCGCATGCGCGCTCGGCGTGGCGGCGCTGCATGCCGCATTCGTCTGGACGTGGCTGCACGCGCCGGCACCGGCGAACAAGCCGCCCGTTACGCCACCCATCACGCTCGAGATGACGGCGCCGCCCAAGCCGCTGCCACAGGCGCCCAAGGTGGCACCCGTCACGCCGCCGAAACCGCTGCCGCAGGTACGCAACGCGCATCCGCCCCGCCCGCGCCCCGTGCCGACGGCGACGCCCACGCCGCTCGCCGACGTGCCGCCGCCCCCGGCCGCGGCGCCCACGCCCGCTCCGGCGGACACGCCCGTGGCGGCGCCGGCGGCAGCGCCGCGCACGGCCGCGTCGCCGACCACCGAGAAAACCACGCTGCCGGACGGCGATGCCGACTACCTCCGCAATCCCGCGCCCGCCTATCCGGCCATCGCGCAGGACTACGGCTGGCAAGGCAGGGTCGTCCTTCACGTGCACGTCCTCGCGAGCGGCACGCCCGATTCGATCCAGTTGCGCAGTTCCAGCGGACATCGCGTGCTCGACGACGCCGCCATCGCCGCCGTGCGCCGCTGGAGCTTCGTGCCCGCCAAGCGCGGGACGACACCCGTCGACGGCTGGGTCGACGTTCCTCTGAATTTTCAACTTGATTGATCCATCAGGAGTTCGAACATGAATTCGCTACCGCTTACGATCATCGTGCAGGGCGCGCTGTGGGCGCTCGGTCTCTTTTCCATCGCCACGTGGACGATCATCGTCGTCAAGACCCTCCAGCATGTGCGCGCAGCGCGCGCCGATGGCCGCGCCAGCGCAGCACTCGCCGACGCCAGCACCCTGCGCGAAATCGCCGCGCGTGCGCTGCAGGCAGGCCCCAAGGCCCGGGTGACGCAAGCCGCCCTCGATGCGCTCGCCGACGCGCATGCATTCGCGGGCGAAACACCCGAAGATCTGTGGAGCCGCCAGGACACGCTCGAGCGCCAGCTCGCACGGCAGATCGGCCAGGAACGCCGACGTCTCGAGCATTCGCTCGCATGGCTCGCATCGGTCGGCAGCGTCGCGCCGTTCGTCGGCCTGTTCGGCACCGTGTTCGGCATCATCCACGCGCTCGGCGCGATCTCGCACGCGGCGTCGGCAAGCATCGACGTCGTGGCCGGCCCGATCGGCGAGGCGCTCGTCGCCACCGGCATCGGCATCGCGGTCGCCGTGCCCGCCGTGCTTGCCTACAACGTCTTCGTGCGCCGCGTGAAGGTGGTCGTGGCGCGCCTCGACGACCACGCAGGCGATCTCTATGCACTCGCGCAGCGCGACCATTTCCGTCTCGCACGCGACGGCGGGGACGATGCAGGCACGACCCCGTCGCGCGCGGAACGCAGCGCGGCGCCGTTCGTTCGTGCGCAGGAGGTCGCAGCATAATGGCCTTTTCTTCCTCCAGCCAGGACGACGACGTCCTCAGCGAAATCAACATTACGCCGCTCGTCGATGTGATGCTCGTGCTGCTCGTCGCGTTCATCGTCACCGCGCCGCTGCTCAACAAGGCGATTCACGTCAATCTGCCGAAGACCGAAGCCACGGCCTCCGTCGATCCGAAGAAACCGCTCGCGGTGAGCGTCGACGCGGCCGGCGCCGTATGGTTCGACAAGCAGCAGGTGCCGCTTGCGCAGGTGGAGAGCCAGCTCGAATCGCGCAAGCGGCAGGATGCCGATCTCGCGGTATCGCTGCAGGCTGACGAAAGCGTGCCCTACGGCCCGGTCGCGAAAGTGATGGGTGCGATCCAGCATGCAGGCATCGCGAAGCTGTCGCTGGTCACGCAGCCGGGGCATTGATGGCACGCGCCGGACGTTCATTTCCGCACCGTTCGCGTCGTACCGGGCGCCGCGCGGCATCGCGTATCGCGGCGTGCATTGCGCTGTGCGTCGTCGCCTCGGCGCGAGCCGCGATCACGCCTGCCGCGGCCACTTCTCCAGCCCCCCGCTGGCAAACCACGCTCTCCGAGTTCGGCGACGCACGGCCCGCTGCCGCACTGACGCGCTTTGCCTATGCCGATGCCGCCCCGCCGCGCGAAGGCACGCTCACGCTGTCGAACTACAGCGAAGTCTCGACCTACGACTCGCTGAACCCGTTCCTGCTGCGCGGCAATGCGGCGCCCGACCTGCTCAATCTCGCCTTCGAGACGCTGATGCAACGCAGCCTCGACGAAGTCGGCATCCAGTACCCGCTGCTCGCCGACCGCGTCGCACTCGCCCCGGACGGTCTCTCGGCCACGTTTCATCTCGACCCGGCCGCGCGCTTCTCGAACGGCGACCCCGTCACCGCCGACGACGTGCGCTATGCGTTCGAATGCCTGACGAACCCGGCCACGTCACCCGTCTACAGCAGCCGCTACGCACTGATCCGCGACGCCGTCGTGGTCGATGCGCACACCGTTCGCTTCGAGTTCCGCCGCGCCGACCGTCGCGCCGCGCTCACGGCGGGCGACCTCTACGTGTTTTCGCGCAACTGGGGGCGCACGCGTGGCCGCGGCACGCTGCGCTTCGATCAGCTCGCGACCGTCGAGCCACTCGCGAGCGGCCCCTACGTGATCGCGTCGCGAGCGAGCAACCGCGAAATCGTTTATCGGCGCAATCCGCGCTATTGGGCCGCGAATTTGCCGGTGCGCCGCGGCATGTTCAATTTCTCGACGATACGCTTCCGGCTCTACAGCGATCCCTACGCGCCGCTGCAGGCGTTCCGCGCGGGCGAAATCGACGCGCTCTTCGAAGGCAGCGCCGAGCAATGGGCGCACAACTACGACGGCCCCGGTTTCACGAACCGCACGCTCTACAAGCGCGAGTTTCCCGAACGCGGCATCAGCGGCGCACAAGGCCTCATCTTCAATCTTCGCCGCGCGAAGTTCCGGGACGTGCGCGTGCGCGAGGCGATCGGGCTCGCGCTCGACTACGAGTGGATCAACCGCAACATGTTCTACGGGCAATACACGCGCAGCCGCAGCTACTTCGACGACAGCGAGTTCGCGGCCACGGGCGCGCCCGGTGCGGCCGAGCTGGCACTCCTGGAGCCGCTGCGCAACACGGTGCCGCCCGCCGTGTTCGGACCGCTGCCGCCGCAACCCGACACGTCGGCCCCCCACGGCCTGCGTCGCAATCTCGCCAGGGCCGAAGCCCTGCTCGCGAGCGCGGGCTGGCGGTATCGCGACGGCGTGCTGCGCGACGCGTCCGGCGCGCCGCTCACCGTCGAGTTGCTCGACGACGGCAGCGGGATGGAGCGCATCCTGATGATCGTGGTGCGCAACCTGCGGCTGCTCGGCATCGACGCGCGTCTGCGCATCATGGACCAGGCCGTCATCAACGAACGGCTCAAGCATTTCGACTTCGACATGACCACCGTAGGCTATCGCCCGGCCAGCATCCCGGGCGCGGAACTCGCGCGCCGCTTCGGCAGCGCGGCAGCGCGCACGCCCGGCTCGGAAAACTATGCGGGCGTGGCGTCGCCCGCCGTCGACGCGCTCATCGATGCCGTCCAGCGCGCGCAATCCGAAAGCGAACTGGTCGCGGCGACGCGTGCGCTCGACCGCGTACTGCTCGGTGAACACATCATGGTGCCGGAGTGGCATATCACGCATGCGCGCATCGCGTGGAACGCGCGCATCGCGCCGCCGTCGAGCGTGCCGCGGCAGTACGGCTGGGCCGACTGGGTCATCGGCTGGTGGCACCCGCAAGCGGGCACGCCGCTGCGAAGCAAGTGAGGCCGCCATGATCGCGTACATCGGTCGCAGACTGCTGCTCATGGTGCCGACGCTGCTCGGCGTGCTGACCCTCACCTTCATCATCATGCAATTCGTGCCCGGCGGCCCCGTCGAACAGGTCATGGCGCGCCTTCAGGGCACTTCGCTGCACGGCGAAAGCACGCGTGGCGGCGACGGCTATCACGGCAACGAGGGAGTCGATCCCGTGCAGGTCGCCGCGATCCGCCATGAGTTCGGCTTCGACGTGCCGCCGCTCACGCGTTATGTGCGGATGCTCGGACGCTACGCGCGGCTCGATCTCGGCCAATCGTTCTTCCAGCATCGGTCGGTGTGGGACCTGATCGTCGGCAAGCTGCCCGTCACGGTCACGCTCGGCGGCTG
The DNA here is from genome assembly GCF_039848545.1 of Burkholderia stagnalis. Lineage (NCBI taxonomy): Bacteria > Pseudomonadati > Pseudomonadota > Betaproteobacteria > Burkholderiales > Burkholderiaceae > Burkholderia > Burkholderia stagnalis. The sequence goes on along the minus strand of NZ_CP156686.1, from coordinate 680,004 downwards.
GTCGCTCGCGCTCACTTACCTGATCTCGGTGCCGCTCGGCATTGCGAAGGCGCTGCGACGCGGCACGCCGTTCGATTTCGCGACGAGCATCGCGCTGCTCGCGGGTTATGCGATTCCGGGCTTCGTGCTCGGCGTGCTGCTGTTGATGCTCTTTAGCGGCAACCTGTTCCTGCACGTGTTTCCCCTTGGCGGCCTCGCGTCGGACGGCTACGACCGGCTCGCTTTGGGTGCCCGCGTCGTCGACCGGCTGTGGCACCTCGTCCTGCCCGTCACGGCGGCGGTCACGGGCAATCTCGCCGTCGTCTCGCTACTCACGCGCAACGCGTTCCTCGACGAGCTCGCGCGTCAGTACGTGCTGACCGCCCGCGCGAAAGGCGCGTCGCGCCAGCGCGTGGTGTGGGGACATGTGCTGCGCAACGCGCTGATCCCGCTCGCCACCGGCTTTCCTGCCGCATTCGTCGCAGCGTTCGTGAGCGGCAGCCTGCTCATCGAAACGCTGTTCTCGCTCGACGGCGTCGGCCGCCTCTCATACGACGCCATCATCGGCCGCGACTATCCGGTCGTACTCGGCGCGTTGTTCGTGTTCACCGTGGTGAGCCTCGTCGCGAAGCTCATCGGCGACATCGCCTACGCGTTGATCGATCCGCGCATCCATTTCGGCGGCAACGTCCATTGACTCTCTCGTCCATCATGGCAGCCATCACCCCACTTCGCCCGCCCGCGCCGCCCCTTCCGGCGGCCGATATCCCGCCGATCGGGCGCACGGCGAACTTCTGGCGGCGCTTTCGCGGGCACCGGCTCGGCTTCGCCAGCCTCGTCGCGTTCGCGGCGCTCTTCGTCGCGAGCCTGTTTGCGGGCTGCATCGCCAACGACCGCCCGCTGATCGTGCGATACGACGGCCAATGGCTGTTCCCCACGGTGCGCACGTACCCCGATACGCGGTTCGGCGGCACGTTGCCGACGGAAGCCGATTATCTCGATCCGTTCATCCGCGAGCAGCTCGCGCGTGACGGCAATTTCGCACTCTACGCGCCCGATCACTATCGCTACGACACCGTGAACTATCACGCGGCGACACCGTTTCCCGCGCCGCCCTCCACGGAAAACTGGCTCGGCACCGATGCGTTCGGCCGCGACGTATTCGCGCGCGTGCTCTACGGCTTTCGCAGCTCGATCCTGTTCGCATTCGCGCTCACGCTGTCGGGCGCGCTGATCGGCGTGCTCGCGGGCGCGCTGCAGGGCTATCACGCGGGACGCGTCGATCTCGTCGGGCAGCGGCTCATCGAAATATGGAATGCGCTGCCCGACCTCTATCTGCTCATCATCCTCTCGTCGATCTTCGAGCCGAGCCTGCCGCTCCTCTTCGCGCTGCTCGCCGCATTCGGCTGGATCACGCTTTCCGATTACGTGCGCGGCGAGTTCCTGCAGAAGCGCTCGCTCGATTACGTGCGCGCCGCGCGCACCCTCGGCCTCTCCGACCGGCAGATCATGTGGCGGCACATCCTGCCCAACAGCCTCACGCCCGTCATCACGTACCTGCCGTTTCGCATGAGCGCCGCCATCGTCGCGCTCACGAGCCTCGACTTCCTGGGCCTTGGCGTACCGCCGCCCGCGCCGAGCCTCGGCGAGCTGCTCGCCGAAGGCAAGAGCCATCTCGACGCGTGGTGGATCTCGGCCACCGCCATTGCCGCGCTCGTGCTCACGCTGCTGCTGCTCACCTTCATCGGCGACGCGCTGCGCGAATCGCTTTCCGTCCGCAAGCCGGGCGCCTTCGGATCATCACGAACATGAACACTCCCGTACTCGCGGTGGAAAACCTGCACATCCGCTTCGGCGCGCATACGGTCGTCAACGGCGTCGATCTCTCGATCGCGCCCGGCGAACGGGTCGCGCTCGTCGGCGAATCGGGTTCCGGCAAGAGCCTCACCGCGCTCGCGATGCTGGGCCTTGCCGACGGCGCCACGGTCAGTGGCCGCGTGCGCCTGGACGGCAAGGACCTGCTCGGCAATACCGATGCGAAATGGCGCACCGTTCGCGGGCGCGACATCGCCATGGTGTTCCAGGAACCGATGACTGCGCTGAATCCGGTGTGGAGCATCGGCCGGCAGATCGGCGAAAGCCTCCGCCTGCACGCGGGCCTGCGCGGCGCGGCGGCGCGTGCGCGCGCCATCGCGCTGCTGCGCCGCACCGGCATTGCGCAGCCCGAGCGCAAGATCGATTGCTATCCGCATCAGCTGTCCGGCGGGCAGCGCCAGCGCGCGATGATCGCGATGGCGCTCGCGTGCCGGCCGCGCCTGCTGATCGCCGACGAGCCCACCACCGCACTCGATGCCACGATCCGCCAGCAAATCGTCGATCTGCTGATCGACCTGCAGGAGGGCGAATCCGGACTCGCGGTGCTGTTGATCACGCACGACCTGCATCTCGTGCGGCGCTTCGCGCACCGCGTGGCCGTGATGCGTCACGGCGAAATCGTCGAAAGCGGCGAAACCGGCGCGCTCTTCGCAACGCAGCGGCATCCGTACACGCGGATGCTGTTCGGCAGTGCGCCGACACGCACGCTCGCGCCGCTCGCCGCCGACGCACCTCGCGTGCTGGAAATCAACGGGCTGCGCGCGGGCTATCGCATGCGGGCGCGCGGCTGGCGTGGCGTGTTGCGCAGCGACACGTCGACCGTACTCGACGGCATCGATCTTCATCTGCGCGAGGGGGAAACGCTCGGCGTGCTCGGCGAGTCGGGCTGCGGGAAGTCCACGCTCGCATCGGCCATCCTCGGCCTGGTACGGCCGCTTGGCGGCACCCTCGGCTTTGCCCGGCTCGGCCACGCGGACACGCAGTCGCGCATGGCACGCGCGGCCCACGTGCAGATGGTGTTTCAGGATCCGTTCGGCTCGCTGCCGCCGCGCATGACGGTGGGCGAGATCATCGGCGAGGGGATGACGCTGCATCACCCGCACCTGACGCCCGATGCGCGGCGCGCGCGTGTCGCCGCACTGCTCGCCGAAACCGGCCTGCCGGCCGAGGCGGCGTCGCGCTACCCGCACGCGTTCTCCGGTGGACAACGACAGCGCATTGCGATTGCGCGCGCGCTCGCCGTCGATCCGCGCATCCTCGTGCTCGACGAACCGACCAGCGCACTCGACGTCTCGGTCCAGCGCAACATCCTCGCGCTCCTTGTGGATCTGCAGCGCCGGCACAAGCTCAGCTACGTGCTCATCAGCCACGACATCGACGTCCTGCGCGCGACCGCGCATCGAATCGCGGTCATGCAGAACGGGCGCATCGTGGAAACCGGCGAGACGCTTCAGACCTTGCATTCGCCTCGGCATGCGTATACCCGAGGACTCGTGGCGGCGACGCGCGAACAGCGCGACCTGGCCGCGCTTTCAGGTACTGCACTCATGCAGTAGCGGGTCCGTGCAGTGGTCGATCCATCCCGGACACTGCGTCACGTCTTTCTTCCGCGACTGCCGCCGCGAACCTCCTGCGCCGTCATGTAACCCGCTGACGGCAGCCATTCCGTCTTCAGGCGGCGGAACAACCGCTCCATCGGCGCGTTATCCCGACAGCCACGACGACTCATGCTCGGTTGTGGCCTGCCACGCCACCCATCCGTCATGTCCCGTGCCGGCAGGACCAGACCGGCATCGGCGCGTGTCGAGAACGCCCGGCCAACGCCCCGCCGCGGGTACAAGCCGAGCAATGCCGCCAAGTCATCGACTGACTGTCATTTCTGCGAGTTGCCGATTGCCAAACAATATCTAAAGATATATTTTTAGATATACATCCTTCGCCATCACGCCGCAGGAAACCGACCATGCCCTTCCTCCTCGACCGAGCGCGCGGCGTCCGCCGCCTGCTTCCCGGGATCGCCGCGCTCGCGATCGCCGGCTGCGCCCCGTTCGGCCCGCAACGCCCGCCGGCCAGGATCACTCCCGTCGAGCAGCTCGATGCGGGCGCCGCGATCCGGTCGGCCGGCGCCGGCTCGCCGACGATCGCCGCACGCTGGTGGACCGCATTCGGCGATGCGCAACTGGATCGCCTCGTCGACGACGCGCTGGCCGGCGCACCGACGCTGCGGGCGCAGCGGGAACGCGTCGCGCAGGCGCTGGCCGACGCCGACGTCGAAAGCGCTGCGCTGCTGCCACAGCTCGGCGCGGCGGCCAGCGCGGTGCCGACGCGCCTGCCGGGCAGCTACCGGACGCCGCCGCCCGCGGCCGGACACTGGCAGGCCGATGCGCAGGCGCTCCTCGGCGCGTCGTTCGATCTCGACATCGCCGGCCGGCAGCACGCGCTGGCGCGCGCCGCCGCCCTGCGCGCGGACCAGCAGCGCGCGCTCGAGCAAGCGGCCACGGTGTCGCTGCAGGCGGCGATCGTCGAGACCTATCTGCAGCTCGCGCTCGAACGGCAACTGCTCGCGATCGCGCGCGATACGCTGCAGCAGCACAGCGAACTGCTCCGCCTCACATCGCAACGCGCCGATGCCGGCCTCGACATGCAGGTCGCCGTGCTCAGGGCAAGCGAACCCATCCCGCACGCGCAGGCCGACGTCGACGCGCACGCGGCCGCGGCAGCCCGGCTGCGCCACCGGCTCGCCGCGCTGGTCGGCCGGGGGCCCGGTTACGCCGAGGCGCTGACGCCCGCCGCGCCGCCGGCCGCCGAGCTGCCGATGCCGGCCGTCCTGCCCGCGGCGCTGATCGGCCGCCGGCCGGACGTGCTGGCCGCGCGTTACCGGGTCGAAGCCGAAGCGGCGAACATCGACGCGGCGCGCGCCGCGTTCTATCCGGACGTCAACCTGCTGGCCTTCGCCGGCGTGCAGAGCTTCGGCTTCCGCGCGCTGTTCCACGGCAACAGCGGCACGCTCGGCGCGGGCCCCGCGATCACGCTGCCGATTTTCGAGGGCGGCCGCCTGCGCGCCGGCCTGCGCGCGCAAAGCGCCGCCTACAACGCCGCCGTCGCCGTGTACGACGACACGGTCGTCAACGCGCTCGCCCAGGTCAGCGACACCCTCGTCCAGATCGACACGCTCGGCCGGCAGCGCGCGCTTCGCCGCGAAGCGCTGGCACGCGCGCGACAGACCTATGCCATCGAGACGCAGCGCTACCGGAAAGGCATGTCCGGCTATCTCGACGTCCTGCTTGCGCAAGGCCGGCTGCTCGAGGATCGCGCGTCGGTCGCCCGAGCCGACGCGTCGTTCGCGATCGAGCACGCCCGCCTGATCGCCGCGCTCGGCGGCCCCTCTTCCACTGGAGTCACGCAATGAACCGTCCCGAATCCCCCGTCGCCGAGCCGTCGCTGCAACGCGCGCGCCGGCGCTACTTCCGCTGGTTCTTCATCGCGCTCGCCGGCGCCGCCGGCATCGCCATCGCCGGCTGGGCCGCCACGCGCGGCACCGAGACGACCGACGATGCGTACGTCTCCGGCGACGTCGTGCAGATCTCGCCGCAGATCGGCGGCACCGTCGACGCGGTGCGCGTGCAGAACGCCGACTGGGTCCGCCCCGGCGACCTGCTGTTCAGCGTCGACAAGACCGATGCCCGGCTCGCGCTGGACGAAGCGGTCGCCCAGCTCGCCCATGCGGTACGTGAATACCGCACCGCGCACGCGGACGCGGCGCGCGAGCAAGCGCAGATCCGGCTGCGGCGTTCCGAGTGGTCCAAGGCGAACGACGACCTGCAGCGCCGGCTGAGCCTCGCGCAGGACGGCGGCGTGTCGCGCGAGGATCTTCGCCACGCGCGGGATGCGATGGACGGCGCGGCGGCCGCGCTGAACGCGCAGCAAGCCGCGTACGACGCGACGCTCGCGCACACCGACGGCACGTCGATCGGCACGAATCCGCTCGTGCGCGCGGCGGCGTCCCGGGTCCGCAGCGCGGCGCTCGCACTGCGCCGCACCGAGATACGTGCGCCGCTCGGCGGGCTCGTCACGCGCCGGGTCGTGCAGGTCGGCCAGCACGTCGCGCCCGGCACGCCGTCGCTGGCGCTCGTGCCGCTGGATCGCGTATGGGTCGAAGCCAACTTCAAGGAATCCCAACTGCGCGGCATGCGCGCCGGGCAGCCGGTCGAGCTGTTCTCCGACCTGTACGGCAGCGACGTGGTGTTCCACGGGCACGTCGTCGGGCTCGAAGCCGGCACGGGCGCCGCATTCGCGGCGGTGCCCGCGCAAAACGCGACCGGCAACTGGATCAAGGTCGTCCAGCGCGTGCCGGTCCGGATCGCGCTCGATCCCGCCGAGCTGCGTGCGCATCCGTTGCGCATCGGCCTGTCGATGACGGCGTCGGTGCCGGTCGATCACGGCGCCGGCGCCGCAACGGCATCGGCGTCGCCGTCCGCCCATCCGCCCGAGGTGCGCCGGCCGATCGACGCCACGTCGATCTACCGCGACGACGACGAAGCGGGCGATGCGCTCGTCGCCGCGACGATTCGCGCGAACAGCGGTGCGCGCCCGCTCGCGCCGGGAGCCTGACGATGCGCTTCTTCGCCCGGAACGCAGCACCGAAACTGCCGCTGGAGCCGCTCGCCGGCATGCCGCTGACGCTCGTCGCGATCGCGGTCAGCGTCGCGAATTTCATGCAGACGCTCGATCTGACGATCGCGAACGTCGCCGTCCCGACCATCGCGGGCGATCTCGGCGTCGCGCCGGACATGGGCACCTGGATGCTGACCTCGTTCGCGACGCCGCTCGCGATCACGCTGCCGCTCACCGGCTGGCTCACGCAGCGCTTCGGCCAGGTCCGGCTGTTCCGCGTCGCGGTGCTGCTCTTCGTGCTCACGTCGATCCTGTGCGGGATGGCGCCGAATTTCGAGGCGCTGCTGCTGTTTCGCGCGCTTCAGGGTGCCGCGTCGGGCCCGATCACCGCGCTGTCCCAGGCGCTGCTGCTCGCCGTGTTCCCGCCGACGCGCCGCCACGTCGCGCTGGCCGTGTGGCAGACGACGACGTTCGTCGCGCCGGTGCTCGGACCGATCGCCGGCGGCTGGATCACCGACAACCTGAGCTGGCCGTACATCTTCTACGTGAACGTGCCGCCGGGCGTGCTCGTGCTGGTGGTGCTCGCGCGGCTGCTGGCGGGGCGCGACAACGCGACGCGGCGCCTGCCGGTCGACGTCGTCGGGCTGCTGCTGCTCACCGTCGCGTTCGGTTCGCTGCAATTGCTGCTCGATCGCGGCCAGAACCTCGACTGGTTCGCGTCCGACGAAATTCGCGTGCTGGCGGCCGTGGGTATCGCGTCGTTCATCGCGCTGATCCTCTGGGAGCTGACCGACAGCCATCCGATCGTCGACCTGCGGCTGTTCGCGAACCGCGACTTCACGACCAGCACGCTCGCGATCACGGTCGGCTTCGGGCTCTACTTCGGCGCGCTGGTGCTCGTGCCGCTATGGCTGCAGACCCAGCAGGGATACACGGCCACCTGGGCCGGCATCGCCACCGCGCCGCTCGGCGTCGCGGGGATCGTGATCGCGCCGCTGCTCGGCCGCTTCCAGGGCCGCACCGACCCGCGCCTGCTCGCGACCGTCGCGCTCGTCGGCTGGGGCGCCGCCTCGTTCTGGCGCATGCACTTCAACAGCGACGTGACGATCGGCGACATCGCCGCCAACTCGCTGCTGATGGGCGCCGCCACCGCGTTCTTCATCACGCCTCTCGTGTCGCTTTCGCTCGCCGGGCTGCCGCGCGAGCGGCTGCCCGCGGCATCCGGGCTGCAGAACGCGCTGCGACGGATCGGCACCGGCGTCGCGACCTCGGCCGCGCCGACCTACTTCGAGCACCGCTCCCGCGTGCACAACACCTATCTCGTCGACCACATTACGCCGTACGATTTCGCGTCCGGCGACTGGTTCGCGCGGCTCGATCACGCGGGGCTGTCGCCGTCCGGCGCGCTCGCGTCGGTCGCGCATGCGATCGATGTCGAGGCGCACATGCTCGCGTTGAACGACTTCTCGTTCGGCTGCCTGCTGCTGTTCGGCGCGATGCTGCTGACGGTCTGGTCGATCCGCTACCGTCGGGCGTGAGCCCGGGCCCGGACATCCCGAGCGGGTCATTTGCATGTCCACGGCTATCACCCCCATAGCCGCCAGTGTCTTTCCGAATATCGTCAAATTCCGATATAAGATTCGCCCATCGACGATGCCAATTTGCCTGAACAATACCCACCCATGCCGACCGACCTCGACATCGACGCGATCCTGAAAGCGCTCGCGAACCCTGTCCGCCGGGAAATCCTCGTCTGGCTGAGAACGCCCGGCGCGCACTTCCCGAACCAGACGCTGCCGTACGACCACGGCGTCTGCGCGGGGCAGATCGACGCGCGCTGCGGGCTGTCGCAATCGACGGTGTCCGCGCACCTTGCGACGCTGCAGCGCGCAGGGCTCGTGACCTCGACCCGGATCGGCCAGTGGGCGTTCTTCAAGCGCAACGAGGCCGTCATCGACGCATTTCTCGACGCCCTGCGCCGCGAACTCTAACCCACCCGGCCGGACCATCCATGCGGACTTCCGTCCCGCTTTTCGTGAAGAGGTAACTGTCATGCCCACGCTGTTCGATCCCGTCACCCTCGGCGACCTGACCCTGCCCAACCGTATCGTGATGGCGCCGCTCACCCGCGCCCGCGCGGGCGATTCGCGCGTGCCCAACGACCTGATGGTCCGCTACTACGCCGAGCGCGCGTCGGCCGGCCTGATCATCAGCGAAGCGACTGCGGTCACGCCGCAGGGCGTCGGCTATGCGGGCACGCCGGGCATCTGGTCCGACGAACAGGTGGAAGGCTGGAAGCGCGTGACGCGCGCCGTGCACGACGCGGGCGGCCGCATCGTCCTGCAGCTCTGGCACGTGGGCCGGATCTCCGATCCGGTCTTCCTCGACGGCGAATTGCCGGTCGCGCCGAGCGCGATCGCGGCGGGCGGGCACGTGAGCCTCGTGCGTCCGGAGCGTCCGTTCGTCACGCCGCGCGCGCTCGCGCTCGATGAAATCCCGGGCATCGTCGCCGCGTACCGCAAGGGCGCGGAAAACGCGAAGGCCGCGGGTTTCGACGGCGTCGAGATCCACGGCGCGAACGGCTACCTGCTCGACCAGTTCCTGCAGGACAGCACCAACCGCCGCACCGATGCGTATGGCGGCCCGATCGAGAATCGTGCGCGCCTGCTGCTGGAAGTGGTCGACGCCGCGATCGACGTGTGGGGCGCCGGGCGCGTCGGCGTGCACCTCGCGCCGCGCGGCGACGCGCACACGATGGGCGACTCCGACCCGGCCGCGACGTTCGGCTATGTCGCGCGCGAACTCGGCCGCCGCAAGATCGCGTTCATCTTCACGCGGGAGTCGTTCAAGGGCGACGAGTTGAGCCCGCGCCTGAAGGAGGCGTTCGGCGGCCCGCTGATCGCGAACGAGCAGTTCACGCCGGACGCCGCGCAGCAGGTGCTCGAAAGCGGCGACGCCGATGCGATCGCATGGGGCAAGCTGTTCATCGCGAACCCCGACCTGCCGCGCCGCTTCGAACTGAACGCGCCGCTCAACCAGCCGGTGCCGGCCACGTTCTACGCGGAAGGCGAAACGGGCTACACCGACTACCCGGCGCTCAGCGACGCCGCGTAAGCACCGCCGGCCACGGGTTCATGCGCGCAGGTCGCGGCGCATGAACACGCGCCGGGTTTCGTCGAGGCCGAGCGACACGTGATGCGCGCGGATCGCGCGCAGCGTCTCGTCGAGCGCGGCATCGTCGATGTCGTCGAAGCCGTGGCGCCGGTAATACGGCGCATTCCACGGCGGCGTGACGAACGTCGACAGCACGATCTGCGCGAGCCCTTCCGTGGCCGCGCGCGCGGCCACCTGCTCGATCAGGCGCACGCCGATTCGCTGCCCCGCGTGCGACGGCGCGACGTCCAGTTCCTCGAGATACAGCCGGTGCGCGTCGAGCAGCCGGTAGAACGCGAAGCCGACGCATGCGTCGCGTGCATCGACCGCGACGTACGCGCGGCCCGCGTCGATGCGCACGAGCACGGCGGCCGCATCGGTCGCCCCCGCGTCGGCGATGTGCGCCATGCCGATCTCGCGAAAGCGCTGCGCGGCGGCGACCTCCACGGCGGCCATCGCGGCGGCGTCGTCACGGGTGGCGAGGCGGATTCGGACAGGTTCGGTCATGGCGTCGGCAGTAGGCAGGCTGGAACGGGCATCACTATAATCGAATCTTCATACGTATCGAACGCCCCGCATACGAGGCCACCATGACGCTGTCCGCGCTTGCCGTATTCGCCCTCGCCCTGCTCGTCTCCGCCGGCACGCCCGGCCCGAGCGTCGCCGCGCTCGTCGCGCGCGTGCTCACCAACGGCGTGCGCGACGTGCTGCCGTTCCTGCTCGCGATGTGGATCGGGGAAGCGATGTGGCTCGGCTGCGCGGTCGCGGGGCTCGCAGTGATCGCGCATGCGTTCGGCAGCCTGTTCATCGTGTTGAAGTTCGCGGGCGCGGGCTATCTTCTGTTCCTTGCCTGGAAGATGTGGCGCGCGCCGGCCGACCCCGCCGGCGCGACGCTGCCGAGCGCACGCTCGCCGTGGCGGATGTTCGTGGCGGGCCTCCTGGTTACGCTAGGCAACCCGAAGATCATGATGTTCTACCTGGCGCTGCTGCCGACGCTCGTCGACCTGCGCCACATCGGCGTGCTCGCGTGGCTCGAGCTGACCGTCACGATGCTCGTCGTGCTGGTGGCGAGCGACTTCTGCTGGGCATTCGTCGCCACCCGCGCGCGGCGCTTCCTGACGAGCCGCAAGGCGATGCGGATCGCGAACCGCACGAGCGCGACCGCGATGGCCGGCGCGGCGGTGGCGATCGCGACGCGGTAGGCGACGCGACCTGCTGCCTCGAACGCGGACGACGCAGGCAAGCATCGCGCGAATGCACGACGCATCCGCCATTCACCGGGACGGTGCGAGCAGGAAACCGATTGCAGATCGCCACCAGCGATCGTCGACGAACGCCGCCCAGTCGCCATGGTCGGCCGATTTCACGACCGCCAGCCGTCTCGGGTCGGCCAGCGTGTCGAACAGCGCCTCGCCGAAGCGCGCGGGCACCGTGCCGTCGCGCTCCGCGACCACCACCAGCACCGGACGGCCGAACGCCGTCAGGTGCGCGGCGCTGTCGTAGCGGTCGCGCAGCAGCCAATTCACCGGCAACCACGGGTAGTGATAAGCCGCGACATGTTCGAGCGTATCCCACGGAGTGATCAGCATCAGGCCGGAGATCTTGTCACGCTCGCGCGAGCTGGCCTCGGCCGCCACGCCCGTGCCGAGCGATTCACCGACGACCAGCAGCGGCGCGCCGTAACGGCGGCGCGCGAGTTCGATCGTCTGCTGCGCGTCGGCGGCCAGGCTGCGCTCGTTCGGCGTGCCGTTGCGCGGCCCGTAACCGGGGTACTCGGCGAGGATCACGCGCAGCCCCATGCGAGTGAGTTGCGTCGCGTAGTACGAACGGTGTCCGGCGTGGCCGGCATTGCCATGAAACACGACGACCGTGCCGCGAACGGGCCCGGCCGGCTCCGCAACCAGCCCGCGATAGGCATCCCGCGACGGCCACGCGCGCAGTGTGCCGGACACGACGTCCGCAATCGCCGCCTTCTCCGGAAAGTAAAGGAAGCGATCCTGCAGCTTGGCAACGCCCGCCATGACGATCACGCAGGTGATGGCGAGACACAGCACGATTCGTATGATTTTCATCGCGTCGAGCGCAACCCGTCCGTGGCCTGCCGCCCTGCATCGCCTTCGTGCATGCGGTTCGTCGATCAAGCATACGCCGGCCGCCCGAATAAACATTCAGGATTTCTGCTGATCGCGACAGGCGTCACGCGTGCGACGGCCCGGTGGCGCTGCTCTCCGGCGAACCGGTAATACACGGTAACGAAATCGGCTGCCCGTTCCGCGCCACCAGCGCCCGCACCAGCCGCCAGTCGTCGTCGCGACAGAAGTCGAGCAGCACGATCCCGCACGGCCCGGGGTGCGTGCGCAACCGTTTCGCGAGCCGCGCGTGAATTCCCGCCATCGTGCCGTTGCCGCGCGCGACGACCGACGGATTCGCGCCCATGCCCGTCCCGCTGGTGAAGTTGACCGCCCAGCGGCCGCTTTCCGCACCCGGCATGTGCGTGAGCAATGCGTCGACCTCGCGCCACTTGTAGTCGATCGACGCCGCCACCGGCACGCGATACGCGTCCTGGATCACGAACGCCGCCCCCGGCTGATCGATCGTGAACGTCTGGTTGTCCGGCCACGCCGTCAGGTCGATGCCGAGCGGACGGCTGCTCCGGAAGCGCCGCAGCAGCACGGCCGCCCCGCGCACGTCGCCGAGTGCCGGAAGCGCGCCGCCCGCATGCCAGCGCAACCCCGGATGCCGCGCGCGATGCGCATCGAACGTCGCATCGAAGCTGCGCCGGCACGCGTGCGCCGGCCATTCGTCCTTCACCGACATCACGATGCATTCGCGCGGATGCGCGGCAAGAAAACGCGCGCAGGTCGCGAGCACGTCGTCGAAGGTCATCCCGAGCGCGATCCCGCCGTGATGAATCTCGAACCGGTCGTGCACGTGCCGGCAGCGGATATCGAGCATCCGCACGCCGTGCATCAGCTGCGCGTCGAGCGGCGCGTCCTGGGTGCGGACCAGAGCATCGTCAACGGTATACGCACAGGTGTCATGACTGCCCGGTACGGTCAGGGTATGCAGCGCTCGCGCGTCGTCGAGCGCCGACATCCAGTCGGCGAGCGGCAGGCGCGGATCGGAGTGCGGATGGATCATGAGTCGATGACAGACAAACAGAAAAAACAATGGGTGACCGCGTCCGACGTGGCGGCGCGGGCCGGCGTGTCGCGCTCGGCGGTGTCGCGCGCGTTCTCGCCGACGGCGAGCATCGCGCCCGAGACACGCGAACGCGTGATGCATGCGGCGCGCGCGCTCGGCTACCAGGTGAACCTGATCGCGCGCGACATGATCACGCAGCGCAGCAGCATGATCGGCGTCGTCACCGCGGGCTTCGAGAACCCGTTTCGCGCGCGGCTGCTGTCCGACCTGCTGGCGGCGCTCGGGCATCGCGCGCTCACGCCGCTCGTGACGAACGCGGAAGACCCGCGCCAGATCCGCCAGTCGCTCGAGCGGCTGCTCAGCTACCGGATCGCCGGCCTGGTGATGACGTCCGCGTCGCCGCCGCTGTCGGTCGCGCGCCAGTACCTCGCGCACCGGATTCCGGTCGTGATGATCAATCGCGCGGCGAACCTGCCCGGCGCGGACGTCGTCGTCAGCGACAACGCGGACGGCGCCGCCAATGCCGCGCGGATGCTTGCCGAGGCCGGCGCGCAACGTCCCGCGTTCGTCGGGCCGCGCGCAACGAGCTACAGCGCGAACGCGCGCGCCGCCGCATTCGCCGACGCGCTCCGTCAACACGCGCCCGAGCGCGCCGCGGCGATGCGGATTCACGCGACGCCATCCGACACCTACGCATGCGGCGTCGACGCCGCGCGGCAGCTGCTGGCCGGCAACGCGCGTCCGGACGGCGTGTTCTGCTCGTCCGACCTGCTCGCGCTGGGCGTGATCGACACCGCGCGGCACCGCTTCGGCCTGCACGTGCCGGACGACCTGCGCGTGATCGGCTTCGACGACATTCCCGCCGCCGCGTACGACGGCTACGCGCTGACGACTTTCCGGCAGGACACGCAGGGGCTCGCGAACGCGGCCGTCGGCATGCTGGCCGAGCGGATGCAGGCTTTTGCCGGCCCGTCGCGCACGCAGGTCGTGCCGGTGACGCGCGTGATCCGTCACAGCTGCGGCTGACGCCGGCCACGACGCGGCGCGCCCGCACCACCCGGCCGGTTCACGTCAAGGTTCACTTCAACCCGCCCGCGAAGCCGCGCAGCAGATAGCGCTGCACGTACCCGGCCACCGCGAGCGTCGGCAGCGACGCGATCAGCCCCGCGCTCATCAGGTCGCCCCAGTCGATGCCGTTCTCGGTCACGTAGCCCGCGATCGCGAGCGGCAGCGTGAAACGGCTCGGCGTCGACACGAACAGCAGCGCGAGCAGGAACTCGTTCCATGCGGCGATGAACACGAAGATCGCGGTGGCGATCAGGCCGGGCGCGCACAGCGGCAGCACGATCTGCACGAGCCGCCGCGCGAGCCCCGCGCCGTCGATGCACGCGGCTTCCTCGTATTCGACAGGCACGTCGCGCACGAACGCGAGCAGCATCCAGATCGCCATCGGCAGCGCGTAGAGCTGGTACGCGATCATCAGGCCGGGCGACGAATCGAGCAGGTGCAGCCGCTTCGCGAGCGCGAACAGCGGCACCGCGATCGTGATCGGCGGCATCAGCTTCAGCGCCAGCACGAGCACGAGGAACAGCAGGTCCAGGCGCGCGGGAAAACGCAGCCGCACGAGCGCATAGGCGGCCGGAAACGCGAGCGCCAGCGCCAGCAGCGTCGTGCCGAAGCCGACCAGCAGCGAATTGACGAGCGGGCCGCCGATGCCGTTCGACCAGACCGACGCGAAATGCGCGAGGGTCGGCGCGGCCGGCCACAGCCGCAGCGGATGATCGAGCCGCTCGAGCGTCGGCATGAAGGCCGCGCCCGCCATCCACAGGCACGGCAGCAGCAGCGCCGCCAGCGCGAGCGCGCGCAGCGCCCACGGCATGCCCCGTGCGAATGCCGCGCGGCCGCGCGCGGGCCGCGCCATGGCGCGCGCGCCGTGCGGCGTCACGCGCGCCGCTTGCGAACCGTTTGCCATACGTATCCCGAGACGAGCAGCGCGGACGCCGCGAGCATCAGCACCGACGCGGCGCTCGCCGGCCCGACGTTGAAGAAGCGAAACCCCGTGTCGTAGATGTAGGTCGACAGCGTCTGCGTCGCGTTGCCGGGGCCGCCGCCCGTCAGCGCGTAGACCTTGTCGAACAGCTTGAACGTGTCGATCGAGCGCAGCAGCAAGGCGAGCCCGATCTGCGGCGCGGCGAGCGGCAGCGTGATGTCGCGCAGGCACTGCCATTCGCTCGCGCCGTCGGTGCGCGCGGCTTCGTACAGCTCCTGCGGGATCGACTGCAGGCCCGCGAGCACGATCAGGAACGCCATCGGCGTCCACTGCCACACGTCGACGAGCATCAGCGACCACAGCGCCAGATGCGGATCCGACAGCCAGCGCACGCCGTCCAGCCCGACGGTCGCGAGCAGCGCGTTCAGAAAGCCGTCGAAGTTGAGCCAGTTGCGCCAGATGGCCGAGCAGACGAGCGTCGACAGCATCATCGGCAGGATCGCGAGCGGCAGCGCGAGCTTGCGGCCCGGGAACGCGCGCACGAACAGCAGCGCGAGACCGAAACCGAGCGCCACCTCGACGAGCGACGCGGCGAGCGTGAAGCGCAGCGTGTTGCCGAAACCGGCGGCGAATGCATCGTCGGCGAGCACCGCGCGATAGTTCGCGAGGCCCGCGAACGCGCGGCGGCCCGCCGTGTAGTCGACCTGGCAGAACGAATCGACCAGCACCTGCGCCACCGGATACAGCGCGAGCGCAACCAGCACCAGCAGCGCGGGCCCGAGCAGCGCGACGAACGGCAGCATGCGGCCTGGCGTCTTCATGGGCGGCTTGCGTCGAATGCGTCGGCGCGATGCATCATTTGCCCGCCGCGGCCATCGCCTGCGCGATCTTCTGCCGCGCCTGGCGCAGCGCCGCGTCGGGCGCGGCCTGCCCCGTCAGCGCGAGCTGCAGCTGGTCGCCGAGGATGCTCTCGATCTGCTGCCAGTCCTTCACGCGCGGCCGCGCGCGGCCCGCTTCGAGCGCCTTCAGCTGATCCGGGTACCAGCGATACTGCCGCACCAGCGCCGGATCCTCGAACACGCTCTTGCGGGTCGGCGGAATGCCGAGCGCGGCGAGGCGCGCCTGCGTGTCGCGCGACGTCAGGTAGGCTAGGAAATCCTGCGCGAGCTTCGCATGCGGCGCGTCCTTCGGAATCGCCATCTGCCAGATGCCGAGCATCGGCGCGGGGCCCGCGGTCTGCCCCGGCGGCGCCTGCAGCGCGATCTGGCCGGCCACGCGCGACTGCTTCGGATCGTCGAGCGCCGGCACCCACGCGGGCCAGACCTCGATCGCCTGCGCGGCGGTGCCGCGCTGCAGCGCATCGCGCACTTCCGCCGCGCCGTACACGTCGACGTCCTTCGGCGCGTACGCCTTCAGCGCGAGGAAGGTCTTCAGCGCCGCCTGCGCCTCGCGCGAATCGATCGTCACGTTGCCGGCGCGATCGAGCACGTCGCCGCCGTACGCCCACAGGATCGGCAGGAACCCCGTCACGACCGGGTTGCCCTTGGTGCCGCGGAACACGACGCCGCTCAGGCTCTTGTCCGCGCCGCCGAGCGTCTGCGCGATCTTCAGCACGTCGTCCCAGTTGCGCGGCGGCTGCAGCTTGAATTTCGCGAGCAGATCCTTGCGGTACGCGAACATCTCGACGTTGCCGACCACCGGCAGCGCATACAGCCCGCCCGCCGCGTTGCGGCCGAGCGCGACGGTCGACGCGACCAGGTCGGCGTCCGCGAGCGTCGCCGGCAGCGGCTTCAGCCAGCCGTTGCCGATGAATTCCGGCGACCACGTGTCGTCCATCATCACGAGGTCGTACGCGCCGGTGCCTTCGCGCATCGACAGCTTGAGCTTCTGGTAGAGGTTCGCGTTCGGCAGCTTCAGCAGTTCGACGTCGGTGCCGGGATGCAGCTTCTGGAAGCCGGCGACGGCGTCGGCCAGCCCCTTGCCGTAGATGTCGTCGCGGCCCGCGATGACGAGATCCGCGGCGACGGCATGCGACGCGACGACGGAGAGCGCAACGGCGGCGGACAGCGCGCGCAGGCGGCTGAAAAATGTCATGGTCTTCCTCACGATGGGCGCGATGGTGGAACGGCAATCCGTTGCACACGTGTGCAACGAAAGGGGCGGCTCGGGCCGCTCGAGACGAACGCCATTGTTCACGCCGATCGTTAAGGAATTGTGGCAGGCGGCTTGTGCGGGTTCGGGCGGCCGCCCCGCCGCGCCTGCCCCGGCAACCGGCCGTCGCCGCGTCAGAAGTTCACGCGTATCCCCGCCATCACCGCGAGCTGCCGGTTCGAATTGCTGTTGCCGAGCACCGGGATCTGCGCGTAGTTGGCCGGGTTGCCGCCCGCATCGGTGCCGAGCCCCGTGCCGCTCGCGAGCTGGCCGATCGCGACCGCATACAGCGCGGTGCGCTTCGACAGGCTGTAGTTGGTGCCGACGTTCACCTGGTGGAAACGCGTCGTGCCGCGCCCGTCGGTATGCGCGGCGTTGAAGATGTACGCAACGCCGCCCTGCAGCGCGGGCGTGAACATGTACGTGACGTTCAGTTCGCCGGCGTCGAACGTGAATGCCTGCGTGCCGGGCCGCGCATCCGTCGAGAAGAAGCGGCTGTCGCCCAGGCGCGTATGTGTGTACGTGAGCGCAACCGTGGCATCGCCGAGCGCGACCGAGCCGCCCGCGCCGAACGTGCGCATCGACGCGGCGTCCTGCAGCAGGCAGTACATCGCGCCCGGGTTGCTGCAGGAGAAATCGCCGATATAGCCGCTCTGGCCGCCGAGCGCCGCGTCGAGCGGCTGGCGCAGGTTCAGGTAGCCGAGCGCGAGCGACACCGGCGCGCGGTTGTACGACACGGCCAGCGCATAGCCGCGCTTCGCGGAGAAATTGCCGGCCTGCCCGCCGAAGCTGAACGTGCCGCCGAACGTGAGGCCGTTGAAATCCGTGCTCGTGAACTTCACCGCGTTGTTGAAGTTGAACGCGGCGTTCAGGTTGTCGACGTCGCCGAGATGCGAGCCGTATGGCGTCGACCAGTTGTTGCTCGACACGTACGCGCCGAGCATGTCGGTATAGGAATCGTATTGCCGCCCGAGGCCGAGCGTGCCGACGCCGTCCTGCCGCAGCCCGACCCACGCCTGCCGGCTGAATGCCGCACCGCCCTGCAGCGCCTGCCCGTTCGCGGACAGGAACTGCTGCTCGAGCGCGAACACCGCATTCAGGCCGCCGCCGAGCGGCTCCGCGCCCTGCAGGCCGAAACGCGACGGCACGAGGTTGCCGCCGCCCATCTGCCACGCATGCCCGCCGCCGACGCTGCCGTCCGCACGCGTGAACTGCTGGTTCGTCGAGTAGATGATGCCGGTATCCACGGTGCCGTACAGCGTCACGCTGCCTGAAGTCTGCGCGTGCGCGTGAACGCAGGAAGCTGCAGCCGCCGCTGCGGCCAGTCGTCGTCCGATCGTCATTCCCGTCCCCTGATGGTCATCGCTTCGCTGTGCGAAGCGATATGGTTGATGATGTGGGTGACGGGACTCTATCCGGCGAAAATTCCGGACCTCTATCGCAAATCGGCAAACGGATGCGGCGTGGCGCTCATTCGGGGCGCAGCGTCTGCGACGGCAGTTCGCCGAACAGGTCGCGATACTCGCGCGCGAAGTAGCCGAGGTGCGTGAAGCCCCAGCTCGCGGCCGCCTCGCCGACGCCGAGCTGCTGCGCGGTCGTCGTGCGCAGCATGCGCCGCACCGCGTTCAGGCGGATCGTGCGCAGGTAGCCGACCGGCGTCACGTCGGCGACGCGCTGGAAGCTCGTCTGCAGCGTGCGCCGGCTGCAGCGCAACGCGCGGCACAGCTCGAGCACGGTGACGGGCTCCTCCGGCCGCTCGCGCAGGTGCCGCTCGCAACGGCGCACGATGTCGCTGTAGGTCGCATGCGTGATGTCGCGGCGCTCCGCGCCGACTGCCTGGTCGAGCGCGTCGAGGAACATGCCGAGCATCGCGTCGCGGAACATCCGGCGCGTCGCCGCGTATTCGAGGCAGCCGGGGTTGCGTTGCGCTTCGTCGATCAGCGACGACAGCCGCGCGCCGAGCGCGACGCCCTGCGCGTCCGACAGCCGCGTCACGTGATGCAGCTTGCGCCCGCCGGCCGCGCCCGAACCGAACTCGACCTCGCACAGCTCGTCGACGAGATCCGACGCGGCGCTGATTCCGACGAGGCCCATCCCTTCGGGCGTATGGAACTCGAAATCCTCTCCGGCGCGCAGCGCGAGCAGTGCGTAGCCGTCGATCGGCTGCCCCTGGAACGTGCCCGCGAGCGGCATCGACAGCGGCACCGCGAGCGACGTGCGGCCAGCGGGCGCGACGCCCGTCTGCGCGACGCGCCGGTTGGTGGTTTCGCGGAAGAAGTGGAAATCGTCGTACAGCACCTGCGTGACGGTGCCCTTGAACCGGCCCGGCGTCATCTGACGATAGACCTGATGCCAGCCCGCGATCGCGAGCCCATGGTCGTGCACGTCTTCGTGCGAACGTGACTGGAACAACATCGGCGCCTCCGGTGGAACCCTGATTCCCTTGCGCGCGGCCGCCGGCATCGTGCGTCGGCACGCGACGCCACAGCTTACCTTCGCAAAAAGCCGCGCAATACACGATCGAATGCCGCGCAGGCCGCCGACAGCGCAGTAGCCTGCTCGCCCGTCAGCCGCACGTAGCGGCGAAACGACGGCATCCGGTTCACGACCTCGCTGCCGCCGTACGGCACGATGGTCAGGGTCCAGCATCCGTCATGCGCGTCGATCGCGCAATCCGCCAAATGGACAGGCCGCAGCGCGTCGGCGAGCGCCGTTTCGGCCAGCAGCGCGTCGACGATCCGCGCGAAATCGGGATCGCACCCGGGCCGCGGCGCCGCGCGCACGCCGGTGCGCCGCAGCCAGCCCGTCTGTAACACACGCGCACTGCCGTGCGCGGCCGGGCCGCGCGCCGTCACCGCGATCCGCACGCTGACCGTGTGCATCAGGAACTGCCGCGCGACCTGCTCGGTGGCGCTCACCCGCACGCCGTTCGGCAGCCTCGCCGCGCCGTTTGCGCCGTTTGCGCCGTTTGCGCCGTTCGCCCCGTTCGCCCCGTTCGCCCCGCTTGCCCCGCTTGCCCCGCTTGCCCCGCTTGCCCCGCCCGCGCCGTCGCGCGTGGCGCTCAGGTCGGCCAGCACGCGCGCGGCGGTCGCGCCGGGCCGGTAGCCGGGCGGCGGCGCACCGGGTGCGGCGCGCCAGCGGGCGAGCATGGCCTTCATCCGGCGACGTGCTCGTTGCGCAGCACGTCCTCGACCGGCACCGGCCTGAACGGATGCCGGCGCTGCACGACGACGGTCCAGAACAGCGCATACAGCGCGGTCAGCCCGAGCATCGCGCCGAACGGCACGTAGATGTCGCGCGGGTTCATGCCCGGCGGCGTGATGTACCAGATCGCGAGCACGATGCCGACGCTCGACACGATCTGCGGCAGCGGGAACCACGGCGAGCGGTACGGGCGCGGCAGGTCCGGCCGGCGGATCCGCAGCATCACGACCGACGCGGTGACGAGCAGGTACGCGGTGCCCCATGCGCAGGTCGCCGCGAGCACGAGGTGCAGGATGCTGTCGAGGTTGCCCTTGATCAGCCACGCATGGAAGATCGGCACGACCGCCGCCGCGACGATGCCGACCACCGGCGTCTTGAAACGCGGATGCAGGTACGCGAAGCAGCGCGGCAGCGCGCCGTCGATCGCCATCCCGTACAGGATGCGCGGCAGGCCGGCCATCAGCGTGTTGATCGTCGCGGCGCCGGCAAACAGGAATGCGATGCCGAACCACACGCGGCCGAACGGCCCGAGCACCTGCAGCGCGAACGCGGGAATCGCGCCGGGCGTGTCGAGCAGGTGCGTGAGGCCGTCGGCGCTGACCGCGACGTTCGGCACCTGGCGGCGGATCGCCGCGCCGTACAGGAACATGCAGACCGCGACGCCGACGAGGCCGAGCGCCATCGCGCGCGGAATCGTGCGGCCGGGCGCTCTCATCTCCGGCGCGAGCGGCGTGACGAACTCGCAGCCGACGAACATGAACATCGCCATCCCGACGAGCGACAGCACGGCCGGCACCGTCGTGCCGACTTCCGAGCGGCCGAACCAGCCGTCGAGCTGCACGGCCGGCGCGGCGGCGATGCCGAGGATCCCGAAGGTCATCAGCGACAGCCACATGCCGGCCGTCAGCACGATCTCGAGTTTGCTGAACACCTTGATGCCGATGATGTTGGTGATCGCGAACGTGATCACGAGAACGACGCCGACGAGCCACGAACTGTTGTGCTGCTCGAGCGCGGCGTTCAGCGATTCGAAGTTGACGAGCGCCATGATGCCGCTCAGGATCGTCTCCGCCGTGCCCGCGAACACGTGCACGAGGAAATACGCGGAAATCGTGCCGGTGATCGCCCAGAAGCGGCCGAGCCCGCACGACAGGTAATCGTAAACCGAGCCCGCGGTGGGCAGCATCGCGGCCGCCTCGGCGAAGGTCGTCGCCTGCGCCTGCATCATCACGAACGCGATGATCATCGCGATCGCGAACGCCCAGCCGCCCATCCCGAAGCCCGACGTCGCGGTGAGAATCACCGGGCTCGCCATGATGAGCCCGACGGCGCTCGCCAGCGCGGTCGGGAAGCCGACCGCCCCCGCCTTCAGCACGGTGCCGTGCTGCGCACCCGTCGCGGCGGCGGACGTGTCGCCCGCCGTGCTCGTATACCCTGACCATTCCGACATCGTCGTCTCCTATCTACCGTCCGATGTCGACAAAATACGTAATCCAAAAAAGCGAGAGATAGCTCAAATCGGCAAACCGGCGGGCGGCGTCCGTACCGCCCGCGCGGCGGGCCCGCGTTACGCGAACGGCACCGCGGCAAAGCCGGCCGCGAGCGCGTCGACGATCCGGTCGAGCTGCTCGCGCTGGATCACGAGCGGCGGCGACAGGATGATCTTGGTGCCGACCGGGCGCACCAGCACGCCGTGCTCGCGCGCGACCTCGGCCACCGCGTTCGCATAGCCGGACAGCGGATCGATCGGCTCGCGGGTCGCCTTGTCCGCGACGAGGTCGAGCGCGAGCATCAGCCCCTTGCCGCGCACCTCGCCCACCGCCGCGAAGCGCCCGGCGAACGGCTGCAGCGCTTCGAGCAGATAGGCGCCCTGCTTCGCCGCGTTCGCCGGCAGATCCTCCTTCAGCACGATGTCGAGGCTCGCGATTGCGGCCGCACACGCGACCGGGTGGCCCGCATACGTGTAGCCGTGCATGATCGCGCCGCCGAAATCGGCGTTGCCGGCGAACGCGTCCTCGATCCGCGCGTTCACGGCGGTCGCGCCAAGCGGCACGTAGCCCGACGAGATGCCCTTCGCGAGACACATGATGTCCGGGCGCACGCCCCAGCCGCGGCTGCCGAACAGGCTGCCGCTGCGGCCGAAGCCCGTGACGACCTCGTCGGCGATCAGCAGCACGCCGTAGCGGTCGCACACCTCGCGCACGAGCGGCCAGTAGTTGGCCGGCGGCACGATCACCCCGCCCGCGCCCTGGATCGGCTCCGCGATGAACGCGGCCACCGTGTCGGGGCTCTGGAACAGGATCTCGCGCTCCAGCAGCTCCGCGCAGATCCGGCCCAGTTCCTCGGGATCCTGCGTGAACGGGTTGCGATACAGCCACGGCGTCTCGACGTGGAAGCAGCCCGGCAGGTTCGGCTCGTAGTTGCGGCGGAACACCGTGTTGCCGTTGACCGACGCGCCGCCGAAATGCGTGCCGTGGTAGCCCTGCTTCAGCGAAATGAACTTGGTGCGGTCGGCCTGGCCGCGCACCTTCCAGTACTGGCGCGCGATCTTCAGCGCGGTCTCGATCGAATCCGAGCCGCCCGAGCTGTACAGCACGCGGCGCATCCCTTCCGGCTCGAGCATGTCGATCAGCAGCTTCGACAGCTCCTCCGCGCGCGGGTGGCTGATCCCGTCGAACAGCTGGAAATATTCGAGCTCGTCGAGCTGGCGCACGATCGCATCTTTCACTTCCTGGCGGTTGTGGCCGACGTTCACGTTCCACAGGCCCGCGACGCCGTCGACGAGCTGCCTGCCGTGTTCGTCGAACACGTAGCAGCCGTCGCCGCGCACGATGCGGATCGGCTGGCGCCGCTTCATGTCGTTCGGGTGCAGCATCGGGTGCCAGAACTTCGCTTCGTTGTAGCTCATTGCAGTCTCCGGTTTTGGATGGGTGGTCAGGCCGCGCCGCGCGTCAATGCGCGATGCAGACGGATTTGGTTTCGGTGAAGCCTTCGATCGCGTACTGGCCGAACTCGCGGCCGATGCCCGACTGCTTGTAGCCGCCGAACGGCATCGACGGATCGAGCGGGATATGGCAGTTCACCCACACGGTGCCGGCCTCGATCTGCGGCACGAGGTTCATCACGCGCGTCAAATCGTTGCTCCAGATGCTCGCGGCGAGCCCGTACGGCGACGCGTTCGCGAGCCGCACGGCGTCGGCCGCGTCGTCGAACGGCACCACGACGATCACCGGGCCGAACACCTCGTCGCGCACGATCGCGCTGTCGGGGCGCGGGTCGGCGATCACCGCGGGCTTCACGAAGTAGCCGGGCAGCTCGTCGGCCGGCGTGCCGCCCGCGAGGAACGTGAGGCCGTCGCGGCGTGCCCCTTCGATGTGCTGCACGACCTTGTCGCGGTGCTGCGCGGACACGAGCGGGTTGATCTGCGCGCTCGTGTCGAGCCCCGGCCCGAGCTTCATCGACTGCGCGACGCCCGCGAGGCCGTCCGCAAGCTGCGCGAACTTGCTGCGGTGCACGTAGATGCGCGACGCGGCCGCGCACACCTGCCCCTGGTTGAAGAACGCGCCGGCCGCGACGCCGTCGAGCGCCTGCTGCACGTCGACGTCGTCGAGCATCACGATCGGGTTCTTGCCGCCGAGTTCGAGCGAGAAGCGCGTCATGTTCTGCACGGCCGCCGCGCCGACCAGCTTGCCGGTCGCGGTCGAGCCCGTGAACGAGATCTTCGCGACCGACGGATCGCTCGCGAGCGCCGCGCCGCACGCGCGGCCGCCGGTGACGACGTTGAACACGCCCGGCGGCACGCCCGCTTCGCGTGCAAGCTCGGCGAGGCGCAACGCGGTGAGCGGCGTTTCCGGCGACGGCTTCAGCACGATCGTGCAGCCGGCCGCGAGCGCGGGCACGAGCTTCCACACGGCGATCATCAGCGGAAAATTCCACGGCACGATCGCCGCGACCACGCCCACCGGTTCCTTGCGCGTATAGGCCGTGTAGCGCGTGCCGGGCGGAAACGGGATCGACACGTCGAGCGTCTGGCCGGTGATCTTGGTCGCCCAGCCAGCCATGTAGCGCACGTATTCGACGCTCGCGCCGACCTCGACCGCGCGCGCGACGTGGATCGACTTGCCCTGGTTCAGCGTCTCGAGCTGCGCGAGGGTTTCGGCGTCGCGTTCGATCAGGTCGGCGAGCTTCAGCAGGATGCGTTCGCGGTCCGCCGGGCGCAGGCCGCTCCATACGCGCGCGTCGAATGCGCGCTTCGCGCTCGCGACCGCGCGGCCGACGTCGTGTTCGTCGGCGTCCGCGACCGACGCGAGCCGCTCGTCGGTCGCCGGGTTGTAGATGTCGAGCCGTGCGCTGGCGTGCGCGGGCTGCATGTCGCCATCGATGAAAAGGCCGAAGTCGCGCGCGACGAAGCGGCGCACGGTGTCGCTGACGGCGACGAAGGTCGTTGAGGTCATGAGCGTCTCGAAGGTGTCGGGTCGAGGCCGCGTGCGTGGCACGCGGGCGTCGCACCACTGTATCGAGCGGGTTCGGCGCGCCGTGAGCGCAAATTGGCAGCGTGTGGGGGCTGCGGCGACTACAGGAACAGCGCGCCGACGAGTTCGGTGCGGTTCGACACGCCGAGCTTGCGATACATGCGCATCAGGTGCGTCTTGATGGTCGGCTGGCCGAGCGCGAGATCCCGCGCGATCTCCTTGTTCGAGCGGCCGTCGCGCACGAGGCGCGCGATCTGCTCCTCGCGGTAGGTCAGGCGCTCCTCGCAGCCGATCCGGTGGATGCCGCGCCGCGCGCGCAGCAGCGGGCCCAGCGCAGCCTCGGCCACCGGTTGCACACGCGCGAGCGCGTCGATTTCACTCGGCGAGAAGCGGCCCGCCGCGCCGAAACGCAGCAGCGAGAATGCGCCGACCGTCCGGCCCGCGTCGCGCAGCCATATCTCGATCACGTCGGCGACATCGTGGCGGCGCAGGAAGCAGGTCCAGTACGCAGAGGCGTCGCGGCACGCGTCGGGCAGCTGCGACGCGAGCGTGACGACCTCGCCGGCGCCCGACGCGCAACGCGACGGATGCAGCGGATCGAGCATCCGGTAACGGGCGACATAGGTGCGATGCATCGATTCCGGCATCCCGAACAGTTCGAAATCCGCCGGCTCGCCGCTCGCATCGAGCCGGTAGAACACGGTCGCCGATGGGCGCGCGAATGCTTCGAAGGCGCTCACGCAGGCCCGCAGCGCGCGGTGCCAGTCGGCAGCGGCGGCATCGAAAGGCGGTGATGAAATCGGCGTGATGGACATCGGCTGGCTGGCGGACGCGTCGGATGTCGAGGCAGACTACCGGCGCCGACGCATGACGCGTGAGCACAAATCGGCAAGTCGCCGGGACGGCAGCTTGCCTGCCATCGAGAACAGCGGCTTGACCGAGGCTGAATACGCATTGCGGTGATTGGCTGCGAAGGACAAGTCAGCGGCCTCCATCCCGCCGTCACATCGCATGCATTTACATACAAATCGCCAAATGAAGTAAACGCTAGCATTAATAAAAAATCACCTTGAATTAACGCTCGAATTCCAGTTGCTTAAGGTTTATTCGTGTATTAGATTTCTTCGTACCGTCTGTCGCGATCCATCACCACGCAATTCAGACGCCCGCGTGACCACGCGCAAGCGAGCAGGCTTCAATTGCTGCCGCGCAATAAGAAATCAGCGAATCGTTCGCGATCCGGGGAAAAACATGCGACTTCAATTCTGGATGTGCGCCGGCATCTCCTGCTTGCTGGCGGGGTGCGCCACAAACCTGTCCAACGTCTCGGCATTCGCGAATTCCGCCTCCAACGTGGCGTCCGAGACGAATACCGTATTCTCGAACCTGCCCGACACATGCACGGATTTCGAATCGCTTTTCCGAGCGGAATACAATGTCGGCGCTTCTGCGCTGGCACATGCCAAAACCACTGGGAAGAAAATTGATCCGATGGTCGAACAGGCAGCCCGAGGCTTGGTCGACGGTCTGAAACCCGTTCGAGAGAAAGTCAAGGACAATTGCGTACGGCTTAACAAACTGACCCCCGCCCTGCAACTCCTCAACCAGGCTTTGTCGAATTATGCATCGGGCTTGAAAAGCCTTTCGCAGGATCAATTCGTCACCTACAACCCTGCCTTTGACAGCCTTCCGCAGAGTCTGGCCGGATTCAAGAACCCGGATGGATCCTCGCTGATCTCGACAAGCCAGGTGCAGGCGGTCGACAGCCTGCAAAAGCTCATCTATTCGGCAGCCATTCGGTCCTACCGTCAAAATAAGCTTGCTTCCGTGCTGAATGACGAGAGCTCGGAAAGCGTCGCCAAGGTTGTCGGCGCCCTTAAAACGCTGGCGAGCAATTACGGCACACAGCTCCAGTCCAATCAGCAGCTTGCACTCCAGGCAAAGGATCTGTTCTCGGTCCTCCAGTCAGCGGGCTACTACTTCGAGCCGGTCGCTCAGGAAAGCATCTCGACGGAGATGGCCGCGATGTCGGCAAAAAGCGAGGCTCAGCAGCACGCGCTGAATCAGTACGTCACCCTTCTGGACAAGCTCATGCCGGCATTCAAGGCCGCGCAGTCCAGCGTACAGTCGCCATCCGCGAAGGATGTGGCGGTTGAAATCAAGGATTTTTCGAAGTCCGCTTACGACACCGCGGAAGCGCTCAGGAAGGCATTCTGAAAACTGGAGTCATGTATGGCACCCGCTATCTCCGTCTCACCGACGCAAGACGAACTTCAGCAGATCAAGGACGTCGGCATCTCGTACGTGCAGGCAATCGGCACGCAGGTCCATAAATTGACGGCGGATCCCGAGCAGACTCGGGACGAGCTGGCGCTGGCACTCAACTTGATCGGGCAGTCCAACACGTTGCTTGCGGCGCTTCAGACGATCACCGTCGACAACATGACGGCCGCGCTGGCCGATTCCGGAGAGGCAGTCGACGTCATCAACCAGTGCGCACGGACGCTCGCGGATGCTATCAAGACGAGCGCGCGGATTGCGACGACCGTCGCGGCAGTCACCGCTTTTATCAATTTCGTGGCCTCACTCGCCGCAGGGCCGTCACTCTCCGTCATCTCCACCGGGAGAACATTTCTGCTAGCAGCGAAGGCGGCGGCGTAGGTCGCGGGTCTTGAGCCGGGTTACGCCAACCGAGTGAAGCATCGTCGGGCGAACCGCCCCGGTTTCGTCGGGGCGGTTGACTTGACGATGTGCATGGCGGCAGCCCGCCTCACCGCGACGCGAACGTATCGCACACGCTCAACTGCCCCGATTCGAGCCCGCGCCGCAGCCAGTACACCCGCTGTTCGCTCGTGCCGTGCGTGAAGCTCTCCGGCACCACATAGCCCTGCCCTTGCTGCTGCAGACGATCGTCGCCGATCGCCGCAGCCGTCTTCAGGCCCTGCTCGAAGTCGCCCGGCTCGATGAGCCGCTGGTTCGCGCGCTGCGCGTTGTTCGCCCACACGCCCGCGAAGCAGTCGGCCTGCAGTTCCATGCGCACCGACAACTGGTTCGCGCGCGCCTCGCTCGAACGCCGGCGCGCGGCGTCGACCTTGCCGGAAATGCCGAGCAGGTTCTGCACGTGATGGCCGACCTCATGCGCGATCACGTACGCCTGCGCGAAATCGCCACCCGCGCCGAAGCGGTTGCGCAGGTCGCTGTAGAACCCGAGATCGATATAGACCTTGCGGTCGGCCGGACAGTAGAACGGCCCCATTGCGGTCTGGCCGGTGCCGCAGGCCGTCGGCGTGGCGTTCCGGAACATCACGAGCGTCGGCGGCTGGTACTGCTCGTGCAGTTGCGCCGTGAAGATGTTCCCCCAGGTCCGCTCGATGTTGCCGAGCACCTTGCGGGTGAACACCGCGCCGGCGTCGTTCGCGGGTGCGGCGTGCTGCTGCGCGGCCGACGGCTGGGCCTGCTGCTGCCGCGCGCCCTGCAGCGCCGACGCGCCTTCGAGGACGACACGCGGGTCGATCCCGAAAAAATACGATGCGGCCAGCGCGATGACGATCGTGCCGATGCCGATCGTCGCCCGCCCGCCGCCGAAGCCGCCGCCACTGCGGCGATCCTCGACATTCTGGCTTTCTGCTTCGTCGTCCAGTCTCATGGCGGACTCTCCCTTGCTTGTCGTTGCGCCGGCCGGATCGCGCCGGCCGGATCGCGCCGGCCGCCCGCGCTATTGTGCCGAGCTTTGACGGCATATCGCAAAAATATCGAGCATAGAGCGATCGGGCGCGCGCGATCGTCAGTTTTTGCAAAATGCGGCGCGCCGCGCGAACGCGGCGTGTCTTGAATTGCACAGTGTGCCAGCCGCGCGCGGCATTTCGACAGACGATAACCGGGCGACGCGCGCCACGGCCGGGGTTCAGCCATCCGGCTGATAGCCGCGCGCCGCCACGCCGCCTACAGTGACCGGAATCGACACCTTCCGGAGAACACGATGACGCACCCGCACCCCCGCACGATCGCGATCACCGGCGCGGGCACCGGCATCGGCGCCGCGTGCGCGCGCCGCTTCGCGCGGCAGGGCGACCGCGTCGTGCTGATCGGCCGGCGCCGGGCGCCGCTCGACGCGCTGGCGGCCGAAACGGGCGGCCTCGCGCTGGCCGGCGACGCAGCCGGCGCGACCGACTGGAGCCGCTTCCTGCCGCGCATCGCCGAGCGCTTCGGCCGCATCGACGCGCTCGTCGCGTGCGCGGGCGGGCACGGCGTCGGCCGCGCGGACGAGATCGACGACGCGCATTGGCGCGACGCAATGCACGCGAACCTCGACACCGCGTTCGTGAGCGCCCGCGCCTGCCTGCCGGACCTGATCGCGCAGCGCGGCAGCATCGTGCTGGTCGCGTCGATCGCCGCGCTCGCGGCCGGCCCCGGCGTGTGCGGCTACACGGTCGGCAAGCATGCGCTGCTCGGGCTTGCGCGCTCGCTCGCACGCGATTACGGGCCGCACGGCGTGCGCGCGAACGCGGTGTGCCCCGGCTGGGTCCGCACGCCGATGGCCGATGCGGAGATGGCGCCGCTGATGGCGCGGCACGACGAATCGCTCGACGCGGCCTATGCACGCGTGAGCGCCGACGTGCCGCTGCGCCGCGCGGCCGGTCCGGACGAGATCGCGGCGGTGTGCGCGTTCCTCGCGTCGCCGGATGCGTCGTTCGTGACCGGCGCGACGCTCGTCGCCGATGGCGGCGCGATGTGCGTCGACGTGCCGACGCTGGCGCTTGCCGACCTTTAAGACGCGTGATGCACGCCGGCGCAGCTTGTCCTGCGCGCGGAATCCGTTACCATCGATCCGGCCTGCGAACCGTCCGCGCGATGCGCGCCTTTATTGTCGAGATTCGATGAACATCCGGTTTCTGGAAACCTTCGTCTGGCTCGCGAAGCTGGAAAACTTCCGGCTCACGGCCGAGAAACTCCACACGACGCAGGCCGCCGTGTCGAGCCGCATCGCATCGCTGGAGGACGCATTCGACGTCCGCCTGTTCGACCGCAACGCACGCTCGGCCACGCTGACGCCGGCGGGCCGGCGCATGCTCGCCTACGCGGAGCGGATCGTGCGGCTCGACAGCGAAATGCGCCGCGACATCGATGCGGCGAGCGATGCCGGCCTGATCCGCATCGGCGTGATCGAATCGATCGTGCACAGCTGGTTTCCTGCGCTGATGGCGCAGCTTCGCGAGCGCTATCCGCGGCTCGACGTCGAGATCACCAGCGACACCACGCGGCACCTGATGCGCCTGCTGAGCACGGACGGCGTCGACCTGATCCTCCAGACCGACTCCGTGCCGGGGCCCGACTTCACCAACCGGCCGCTCGCCGAGTTCGCGGTGCGCTGGGTCGCGAGCCCGCGGCTCGGTCTCGCCGGCGAGCGGCTCGGCGTCGCGCAACTGGCCGGCTTCCCGATCGTCAGCTTCTCGCGCCACTCGGGGCCGCACGCGACGATCGAGCGGATGTTCGCCGCCGTCGAGCGCCCGGCCAGCATCAACTGCATCACGTCGGTCGCCGCGATGATTCGCCTCGTCGCCGACGGCTTCGGCGTCGCCGCGCTGCCGCCCGCGATCATCCGGCGCGAGCTGCAGGAAGGCGCACTCGAACTGCTGGACGTCGAGCCCGACTTCCCCGCGCTGCCGCTCGTCGCGTCGTACCGGACGCAGGGCCTGCCGGTCGCGGCGCGCATCGCGGAACTCGCGAGCGAGGTCGCGCGCGCAATGCCGTCCGTGGCAACCGACGGTGCGGCCGGCACGCAAGCACACACGCAGGCCGCGCCGCTCCCGGCATCCGCCGAGCGCACGTCGAGACGCGGCGCCCGCACCGCACGCACGCCGCGCAAGTCATAAGAAAACCTGTTCACCGCGAATTTGATTTCTTGTTGGACGCGTGCGGGGCGCGTTCGGGACACTGAGGTTCCTGTCTCGCACCCTGTCACGAGGAATCTCCGCGATGAGCCGCACCTTTCTTCCGCACGGCCAGCTTTGCGTCTGGACGGACATCGACCCGCTGCACGAAGCCGATTTCAACGCGTGGTACGACCGCGAGCACATGCAGGAACGCGTCGCGATTCCCGGCTTCCGGTACGCACGGCGTTTCCGGGCAACCGATCCTGGGCCGCGCAAGTATCTGGCGCTGTACGTCACCGATACGCTCGACGTGTTCCGCAGCGACGCATACCGCCACGCGTTCACGCAGCAGACGCCGTGGTCGCTCGCGAACTTTGGCCGCATGAGCGCCACGCAGCGGCGCGTCGGAGAACTGACGATCGAGGCCGGCGACGGCGAAGGCGTGCATCTCGCGATGTTCGTGCTGCCGCCCGCGCGGCTCGACGTGCCGCTGCTGCGCGAGCGTGTCGATGCCGCCGTGCGCGAACCCGGCATCCACGCCGCGCGGCTGTTCCGTACTGAGTCCGAACTCTCCGCCCCGATCGGCGACCCCGCCGCCCGGCCGCTCGCCGACGCGCTCGTGCTGATCGAAGGCAGCGACGCCGACGCCGCGCGCCGGGTGGCGGTCGAGCTTGCCGGACACGACGACGTCCGCACCTTCGATCTGCTCTGGCGAATCGCCGCGCGCCCCGCGCCGCCGCTGGCCGCCAGGGGGGCGGCTGCAGCCGGCCGGTCCGCCGCGCCGGCGATCGGCACGTGAGCGCCCGAGCATCCTGCCGCGCGCATCGGGTTCGCCCCGCCTCTCCCGTCACCTCACAACCTGCACAGACAACCATGAACACCCTTGCCCCGCCCGCCGCCGGTGCGCCGCACCGCGTCCGCAACAGCCGTCTCGCGACCGCGAGCATGATCGGTACGTCGCTCGAGTGGTACGACTTCACGATCTACAACACGTTGGCCGCGCTCGTCTTCAACCGCCTGTTCTTCCCGTCGGTCGATCCGCTGGCCGGCACGATCCTCGCGTTCTCGACCTACGCGGTCGGCTACGTGTCGCGCCCCCTCGGCGGTTTCGTGTTCGGCAACCTCGGCGACCGCATCGGCCGCCGCGCGGTGCTGATGCTCACGCTGGTGCTGATGGGGCTGACCACCGCGCTGATGGGCGCGCTGCCGACCTATGCGAGCGCCGGCCTCCTGAGCCCGATCCTGCTGGTCGCGCTGCGCTTCGTGCAGGGCGTCGCGCTCGGCGGCGAATGGGCCGGCGCGGTGCTGCTGTCCGTCGAGCACGGCGACCAGAACCGGCGCGGCCTGTCCGCGTCGTGGACGCAGGTCGGCCCGTCGTTCGGCACGCTGCTCGGCACGGGCTGTATCGCGCTCGTGACGCTCGCCACGTCGCCGGACGGTTTTCTCGCGTGGGGCTGGCGGCTGCCGTTCGCGGCCAGCCTGCTGCTCGTGGGCTTCGGCCTGTGGCTGCGGCACGGCGTCGACGAAACGCCGCAATTCGAGCAGCTCGCCGAATCGAACGCGACGGCGGAAATCCCGGTCGCGGAAGTGCTGAAGCACTACTGGCGCCGGCTGCTGATCGCGGGCGGGGTGCGGATCGGCTCGGACGTGCTCTATGCGCTGATCGTCGTGTTCACGCTGACCTACGTGACCACCGTGCTGAACCTGTCGCGGCCCGTCGCGCTGACGGCGGTGATGGCCGGCACCGCCTGCAACGCGCTCGCGGTGCCCTTCTTCGGCGCGCTGTCCGACCGCTTCGGGCGCCGCCCCGTCTATCTGGCCGGCGCGCTCGCGGGCATCGTGTGGGCGTTCGTGTTCTTCGTGATGCTCGACACCGCGCGACCGGGCGTGATCGTCGCGGCGGCGGCGTTCGGCCTCGTGATCCACGCGGCGATGTATGGCCCGCAGGCCGCGTTCATCACCGAGCAGTTTCCGACGCGCGTGCGCTATGCCGGTTCGTCGCTCGCGTACACGCTGGCCGGCATCGTCGGCGGCGGCTTCGCGCCGCTCGTGATCACCGCGCTGTTCCGGCAGACCGGCACGACGACAGCAGTCTCGCTGTACGTAACCGCGGCGCTCGTCGTGACCGCGCTCGCGCTGCTGGCCGCTCGCGAAACCGCTCACCGGCCGCTCGCGCAATGAGCGCTGCCGCGCGCTCGCCGTTCCACTGCCCCGAACCCCAAACGGAGAAAGATCTGCATGCATCCCCTGTCGTTCAACGTCATTCCCCGCCATGGCCCGCCGGAAGTCGTCGCCGTCGCGATCGAGCGGGTCGTCATCGCCGGCTGGGCCGGCCGTGACGCCGGCGCGATCCGCGCGCACATCGACGAACTCGCCGCGCTCGGCGTCGCGCCGCCATCGGCCACGCCGTGCTTCTATCGGGTCGCGCCCGCGCTGCTCACGCAGGCGGCGTCGATCAGCGTGCTCGGCGCGCGCTCGGGCGGCGAAATCGAATGCGTGCTGCTCGACAGCCCGCTCGGCACGCTCGTGACGCTCGGCTCGGATCACACGGATCGTGAGGTCGAGGCGTACGGCGTGGCCGTGTCGAAGCAGGTGTGCGCGAAGCCGCTCGGCCGCGATGCATGGCGGCATGCCGATGTCGCGGATCACTGGGATGCGCTCGAAATGCGGTCGTGGCGAATCGCGACGAGCGGGGAGCGTGTCGCTTACCAGCATGGCGCGCTCGGCGGTCTGCTCGCGCCCGACACGCTGTGGCGCCGCTTCGACGATGCGCGCGCGATGCCGGCGCGCTGCGCGATGTATGGCGGGACGGTCGCCGTGCACGGCGCGATCGCGGCGATGGCGCACGGCGATGCGTTCGAGATGGAACTGCACGATCCGGTGCTCGGGCGCAGCCTGCGGCATCGGTATGCGGTCGAGGTGCTGCCGGTGGTCGCGTAGCGGCCGGCGGGATGCGTGCGGCTTGCGGGGTGTCGCTCATCGCACGCACCCCAACCCCGCCAGCGTCGCCTCGACCGCTGCATCGAGCGGCGTATGCGGTTCGCTGCCCAGCACCTCGCACAGCCGCGCGTTGTCCATGCGGATCGGTTCGCGCCACAGGTAACGCATCTCGAGCAGTTCGCGCAGCGTCGGCACGAACGGCGACGCCGCGCGCAGCAGCCACCACGGCAAGCGCCGCATCACGGGGCGCGCACCATGCCGCTGCGTGACGCGGCAGATCGCCTGCGCCATCTGCGTACCGTCCTCGTCCCAGTGGCCCGCGTGGTGAAAGCGCGCGAACGGCGCCAGCGTGTCGCGGCGCGCGATCAATTCCACCATCGTGCGCGCGACGTCGGGCAGATATGCCCATTGATGGCCGACGCCGCGCTGCCCCGGCAGGCTCACGGCCCGCACCGGCCGGCCCGGCTTGACCAGCGCCTGCGAGAACCAGTTGTTGCCGGCCCGCGGCCCGAAGAAATCGCCGGCGCGCACGATGATCGTCCGCACGCCCTGCGCGGCCGCCGCCTGCAGCCGGCGCTCCAGTTCGACGCGAATCGCCCCCTTGCGCGTGGACGGATGCTGCGGCGAATCCTCATGCAGCACCGGAAACGCGTCGGCGCCGTAGTTGTAGACCGTGCCCGGCAGCACGACGGTCGCGCCCGCCGACGCGGCCGCCGCGATCGTGTTGTCGATCATCGGCAGCACCAGCGTCGACCAGTTGCGATAGCCGGGCGGATTGACCGCATGCACGATCACGCTGCACCCGTGCGCGGCCCGCGTGACGGCCTCGCGGTCGAGCGCGTCGCCCTGCACCCAGGTCAGGCCATCTCTCGCCGGCTCGCTCCCCGCGCCGCCGCGTCGCAGCGCGCGCACCTGCCAGCCCGCGTCGCGCAATTGCCGCGCGACCTCGCCGCCGATGCCGCCCGTCGCGCCGAGCACCAGCGCCCACCGTTCCGCCCCGTCCACCCGTGTTGCCATTGCCGCTCTCCCAAGTCGCGTTCGTCTGCGGTGCATTCTGGGCCGCATCGGGATAGCAAGGAATTGCCTAACGTGATCGATCCGCTATACATTTTCGTATGGCCTCCGATCTCAACTGGGAACACTATCGAACCTTCCTCGCCGTGCTGGACGAGGGCTCGCTGTCGGGCGCGGCGCGCGCGCTCGGCGCCACGCAGCCGACGGTCGGCCGTCACGTCGCCGCGCTCGAAGCCGCGTTCGGCCAGGCCTTGTTCACCCGCTCGCCGTCCGGGCTGCTGCCGACCGAGGCCGCGCTGGCGTTGCGCGGCCATGCCGAGGCGCTGCGCAGCGCGGCCGCCGCATTCGAGCGCGCGGCCGCCAGCCACGGGAGCGGCGCGAGCGGCGTGGTGCGGATCTCGGCGAGCGACGTGATCGGCGTCGAAGTGCTGCCGCCGATCCTGACGCGGCTGCGGCGCGACCATCCCGAACTCGTCATCGAGCTGGTGCCCACCGATCGCATCCAGGACGTGCTGAAGCGCGAAGCGGACATCGCGGTGCGCATGGCGCCGCCCGCGCAGGATGCGCTCGTCGCGCGGCGCATCGGCAACATCGAACTTGGAATGTATGCGCGCGACGACTACATCGCCGGGCACGGCGCGCCGGCGACGCTCGCCGAGCTCGCGCGGCATGCGCTGATCGGTTTCGACGCGGTGACGCCGTTCCTGCGCGCGGCATCCCGCGCGCTGCCGGCGTGGAACCGGGACGCGTTCGCGCTGCGCACGGACAGCAACCTCGCGCAGCTCGCGATGATCCGCGCCGGCTACGGGATCGGCATCTGCCAGGCCGCGCTCGCGAAACGCGATGCGCGGCTGGTGCGCGTGCTGCCGCACGAGATCGCGCTGCCGCTGGAGACGTGGGTCGTCATGCACGAGGATCTGCGCAACAGCCCGCGCTGCCGGGCAGCGTTCGATGCGCTGGTGCGCGGGCTGAGTGCCTATGCGGAAGGAATGGAGGATTGACGGGGGCGCCGAGCTGGGGGCGCCGAGCCGGGGGCGCTGAGCCGGGAGCGCCGAGCCGGGGGCGCCGAGCTGGGAGCGCCGAGCCGGGGGCACCGAGCTGGGAGCGCCGAGCCGGGGGCGCCGAGCCGGGGGCGCCGAGCCGGGAGCGCCGAGCGGGCGCCGCGTCACACCAGCAACTGCCTCGCCAGCACCTCGCGCGCCTGCGTCACGGCTTCGCGTTCGCCGGGCAGCGGCGGCGTGAGCGAGAACACCGCGTCGGGCAGCGCCGGCAGCCGGTATTTCGCGCCGAGCCGCATGAGGCCGTCGCCGATCGCCGACGCGCACAGGCAGCCGACGCCCAGCCCCGCCGCCAGCATCGACTGCAGCCCGGCGACGCCCGACGCACTGTGCACCAGCACGAACGGCACGCGCTGCTCCTCGAGGGACCGAATCGCGACCTGATGCATCATGCAGTCGTCCGGCAGCAGCACGAGCGGCAGCGGCTCGGGCAGGTGCTCGGCCAGCGCGGGCGACGTGACCCACGACAGCGGCTCGCGCCGCAGCACCCAGCGCGTGTCGCCCGACATCGGCCTGAACGGCCCGGACGACAGGTTCATGACCACGCCGATATCGATCTGCCCCTTCGCATGCGCGTGCTCGATCTCGGCGCTCTTCATCGCGCTGACGTGCAGGCTGAGCTGCGGATAGCACTCGCGCAGCCGCGCCAGCAGGCCCGCGACCTCGTGCGTGCGGTAATAGTCGGTGATCGCGACGCGCAGTTCGCCCTTGATCGCCTGCCCGCGCAGCTCGTCGAACGCAGCCTCGTTCAGCGCAACGATGCGCCGCGCATGATGCAGCAGCCGATTGCCGGCCGGCGTGGCCTCGACGCCGCGCTTGCTGCGCACGAATAGCGGCACGCCCGCGCGCGCCTCGAGCTTGCGAACCTGCTCGCTGACCGTCGACTGCGAGAGGTGCAGCCGCGGCGCGGCCGCCGTCAGGCTGCCCGCGTCGGCCACCGCCGCAAAGGTCCGCAACTGGTCCAGGTCGAATCCGCGCATGTCCCCGCCTATCCATCGAATAACCCGATGGATGCTACCACTCTTTCCCGCTTTTCCGAATCATAGGCGCGACGCCAGAATGGCGGCTCGCCTGCCCGGGCGCGTGCGGACCCGTTGTCCGGCGCGGCCGCAACGGCATGCCTCGATCGGACACACGCTCATGACGAACCCCATGCTCACCTCACCCGCCACGGCGGCGGACGCGACCGACGCCACCGCGCGCAGCCATCACGGCTGGGCGCTCGTGGTCCTGCTGATCGGCGCGATCCTGCCGCCGCTCGACTATTTCATCGTGAACCTCGCGCTGCCGGCGATCCGCGACGGCATCGGCGCGCATCCCACCGAGCTCCAGCTCGTGATCTCGGCGTATGCGTGCGCGAGCGCCGTGACCCAGATCACCGGCGGGCGCCTCGGCGACCTGTACGGCCGCAAGCGCATCTTCATGATCGGGATGGCGGGCTTCGTGGCCGCATCGACGCTGTGCGGCCTCGCCGGCAGCGGCTCGGTGCTCGTCGGCGGGCGCGTGCTGCAGGGCCTGTTCGCCGCGACCCTCGCGCCGCAGGTGCTCGCCACGATCCGCAGCGTGTTCACGCCGCACGAGCAAGTGCGGGTGATGGGGCTCTACGGTTTCGTGTTCGGCCTCGCGGCCGTGATCGGCCAGCTCGGCGGCGGTGCGCTGATCAGCCTGCATCCGTTCGGGCTCGGCTGGCGCGCGATCTTCCTCGTCAACCTGCCGATCGGCGTGCTGGCGCTGCTCGGCAGCTGGCGCTTCATCCCGGAAAGCCGGCCGCCGCGCGGCCAGCGCATCGACCTGCCCGGCACGATCCTGCTGTCGCTGTTCCTGCTGATGCTGGTCTATCCGCTCACGCGCGGGCACGAGGAAGGCTGGCCGCTGTGGATGACGGCCTGCCTGATCGGCGCGCTGCCGATGCTCGGCGTGCTGCTGACGGTCGAGGGCCGCCGGCTCGCCGCCGGGCACGATCCGCTGCTGGACGTGCGCCTGTTCCGCAATCCGGTCGTCGCGCTCGGGCTCGCGCTGGCGTTCCTGTTCTACATGCTGAGCGCGTTCTTCCTGAGCTACGGGATCTATCTGCAAGGCTGCCTGCAATGGTCGCCGCTCGCGTGCGGGCTCGCGATCCTGCCGTTCGGACTCGGCTTCCTGTCAAGCCCGCTGCTGATGCCGCGCCTCGTCGGCCAGCTCGGCGGCTATCGCGTGCTGACGCTCGGCTTCGCGCTGCTGACTACCGGCCTCGCCGCCGCGGTCGCGCTCGCCGGCACCCGCGCGCCCGGGCCCGGGTTCTATCTCGGCCTCGCGGCGATGGGCGTGGGACAGGGGCTCGTGCTGCCGTCCATCGTGCGGATCGTGCTTGCCGAAGTGGCGCCGGAGCGCGCCGGCGTCGCGTCCGGCATGGTCACCGCGACGCTGCAGATCGGCGCCGCGGTGGGTGCGGCGACGCTCGGCGGCGTGTTCTTCGCGCGGCTCGGCGCGCATCCCGGCGCGCTCGACTACGTGCACGCGTTCCGCGCGTCGATGTTCGCGATGGTGGCGATACTGGCGATGTGCGTGCTGCTGTCGATGGCGCTCGGGCCGCTGCACCGGCGCCTGCATCCGGGGGCGTGACGCGCGCGCCGTCGTTCAGTGGCGCGCAGTGCGTTTCGCGGGTTCCATGCGTTCCGCCTGACGCGCTTCCCATGCGACGAGCGCTTCGCGATAGCGGGCCAGCGCCTCGTCGTACAGGTCGAACACACAAGGCGAGCATCCGCTGTTGCAGCAATCCTCGAGTTCCGGTTTCTGCGGCGGGGTCGGACGGGGATCGTCGGGCGTCGGATCGGAAGCGGGCTTGCGGGACACGGCGGGATTCGGTCTGGGTGAAACGCCCAGTATAGGCCGATCCCGCCTGCCGCCGCGTTACACCGGGGTCACCTCGAGCGTCTTCGGGGCGATAACGCGCACGCGCAAGCTCACGACGCCGGGGCATCCGGCTTCGCGCCGTCGGCGGCGGGCTTGTCGAGCAGCGGCTGCCACGCCGCGCCCACCGAATACCAGTCGACGTGCCGGGTCAGCAGCATGATGGTGGCGAGTATCGCGAACAGCAGCAGCGAGCCGAGCATCAGCGCGTTGTCCTCGGACAGCAGCAGGCCGTAGAGCGCCGCGTACAGCATCGCCAGCAGGCCCGCGAAGGTCGCCCCGCGCCGCGCGCTGTGCAGCACGAACGACACGTAGAAGCCGAGCAGCCCGATGCACGCGCCGCTGGCCGCGAGATACGCATACCCGAACGCGATGTGCTCGGACAGGCTCAGCAGCAGCAGGAAGAACAGTGCGAGCGACAGCCCCACCAGCAGGTACTGGATCGGGTGGATGCGCAGCCGCTTCACGAGCTCGAACATGAAGAAGCTCGCGAAGGTCAACATCACGAACAGCGCGCCGTATTTCGTCGCGCGCTCGGCTTCGAGATAGACGTTGACCGGCTCGATCAGCGACACCGACGCCGATTCGAACGCGTCGTCGCCGCTGCCCGACGCGATCTGCTCGCGCACCTTGGTGTTGAACGACGTCAGGCTCCACGCGCTGGCGAAGCCGCCGGCGTCGACCGTGCGGGTGCGCGGCAGGAACGCGCCGTCGAAACTCGGGTGCGGCCACGCCGATTTCAGCGAGAAATCGTTCTGGTCGGCCACCGGCGCGAACGCGACCGACTGCGCGCCCAGCAGCGGCAGGTCGATGCTGAACGGCACCGGGTTGCCGCCGGCGGCGGCCGCGAACGCGGCAAGATCGACGTCGGCGTGCACGCCCTGGCGCAGGCTCGGCAGCCGCGCGCCCTGCTCGACCGCCAGCCGCTTGCCGCCGAACGCCAGCACCGGCTGCGTCATCAGCCCGCGCACGTCGCTGATGCCGAACGCGACATACGCCGTGCCGATCGCGAAGCTCACGTGCCCGGCCGATTGCGGCAGCTGCTTCAGGTCCGGCAGCGCGAGCGTGCCTTCCCAGCGACTTTGCAGGTCGTACACGAGCGCCTTGTGGATGCCGCGATAGCGGACGTCGGTCGCGAGGCTGCCCTTCACGCCCAGCGTCTTCGGAAACACGAGCAGGCGTTTCGCTTCGCTCTGGAGGCGGGTTTTCTCGGGCTGGCCCGCTGCGGTGTCTTCGCGCACGCGGGTGACTTCCGTGTACGGCACGACGAGGATCGGCCCCGTCACGGTCTGCGGCCCCGCGTAGCTGGACCAGATGCTTTTCAATGCGTCATCGCGATACAGCGCGCGTTCCCGCACGATGCTCTCGACCAGGTGCAGCGGGATCAGGATCAGCAGCACGAGGGCCGCAGTGATCAGGGACTTGAACATCAGGATGCGATTCATGCGATCGGAGACCGGAGTGGAGGAATCCGGTCAGCATGAGCCCGCCGCGTGAAGCGCCGCGGAAGCGGACGTGAAGCGAATGTGTGGCGAACGTGAAGCGCCCGCTCAGCCCGCCGAAGGCAGCGTCAGCGTCGCGCAGGCGCCGCCTTCGGGGCGATTGTCCAGCGCGATGCTGCCGTGGTGCAGCATCGCGACTTCGCGGACGAAGCACAGGCCGAGGCCCGTGCTGCGATCCTGGCCGTCGGGCCGCGGCAGCGAATAGAAGCGATCGAACACGCGCGCCATGGCGTAGCCGGGGATTCCGGGCCCGTCGTCGGTGACGCGGATGACCGCGACGGGCGCCCTGCCCGCCGCCTGCCGCTGCGCGGCGACCGTGACCGCGCTGCCGGGCGGCGCGAAATCCAGTGCGTTGTCCAGCAGGTTGCCGAGCGCCTGGCGCAGCAGGAACGGATCGCCTTCCACGTGGCCGGCTTGCGCATCGGCCGGCGTGTCCAGCCGCAGCGTCACGCCGCGCTTGCGCGCACGCGGCTCCGCATCGTCGAGCAGTTGTGCGAGCAAGGGCCCCAGCGCGACCGGTTCGCGCACCGACAGGCGCTGCTTCTGCTCCACCTCCGCGAGCGCCAGCAGCTTGCGGATCATCTGCTCGAGGCGGCCCGCCTGGCGGCGGATGTTGTCCGCGAAGCGCCGGCGGTTCGCCACCGGCATCTCCTCCTGCAACAGCTCGGCCGCGCCGCTGATCGCCGCGAGCGGGCTCTTCATCTCGTGGGTGAGCGTGTGGATGTAGTTCTCGACGTACTGCCTGTCCTCGAGGCGCTGGTGCATGGTTTCCACCGCGCGGCCCAGCTCCGCGAGCTCGTTGGCGCCCTGCAGCGGCATCACCGCGCGTTCGCCCGCCGCGATCGTGCGCGCATAGCGCTGCAGCCGGCGCAGGCCGACCACCAGCCAGCCCGTGCACGCGACGCCGATCAGGATCGCGCCGCCCATCAGCAGCGCGCCGTACAGCAGGATCTTGCGCTGGCTGCGCGCGATGAACGGCGCGACGGCCTGGTTCGGCTTCGCGATGGTCAGCACGCCGATGATCTCGCCGCCCTTGCGGATCGGCGCGGCGACATGCATCACCGTGCTGCTGTCGTCGTCCGGGTCGGAGCGGGTGCTGCGCGCGCCGTACTGGCCGCGCAGCGTGCGGTACACGTCGTTCCAGCGCGAATAGTCCTGGCCGACCGCGCCGCCGGCGGAGTCGTAGCGCACGATCCCGCGTGCATCGGTGACGTAGATGCGGTAGCTGATCGTGTCCTTGCGCATGCCCCACACTTCCGCGCCCACCGGGCTCGCGTGCAGCTTTTCGAGCTGCCGGGCGAACGCGCCGTCGCCGATGTGTCCGCTGGCCATGTCGTCGGCGGCGAGCGCGGCGAGCACCTGCGCGGTGTCGACCAGCGTGTCCTCCATCGCTTCGCGCACGCCGGGTTTGACTTCCTGCACGAACACCCGCAGCGTGATCAGCGCCGCGAGGCCGACGATCAGGAAAAAGCCGAAGAAGATGCGCAGTCCGATATGCATGAGGAACAGGCCGTCGTCACGGTTGCAGCGAATAACCCATCCCGCGATGGGTGCGGATCGGGTCGCGCGCGGGGTCGATCGCGCGCAGCTTCGCGCGCAGCGTCTTGATGTGGGTGTCGACCGTGCGGTCGGTCGTGTCGATCGCGTCGCGCCAGACGAGATCCATCAGCTGCTCGCGCGAGTAGATCCGCCCCGGATGCTGCACGAGCAGCGCCAGCAGGCCGAATTCGTAGCGCGTCAGGTTCAGCGCGTGGCCGAGCCATGCAACGCGCGCGCCGGCGGTGTCCAGTTCGAAGCCCGCTGCGATGTTCGACGGTGCGCCTGCCGGTTCGCGCGGAGCAAGCGCCGGCCGGTTCAGCCGGCGCAGGATCACCCGCACCCGCGCGGCCAGCTCGCGCGGCGAAAACGGCTTGATCACGTAGTCGTCCGCGCCGATTTCCAGCCCGACGATCCGGTCGATCTCGTCGTGCCGTGCGGTGAGGAAGATCACCGGCACCTCCGTGAACGTGCGCAGCGTCCGGCACACCTCGAAGCCGTTGATGTCGGGCAGGCCGACGTCGAGCACGACGAGATCGAAGCGCCCTTCGCGCAGTTGCTCGAGCGCGGCCTGCCCGAGCGTGCAGTGCACGGTCTGCATGCCGTCCGTGCCCAGCGCGTAGACGATCGTGTCGGCGATCGCCAGTTCGTCTTCGACCACCAGGATATTCGGCTGATTCATTGTGTCAGGGGTTGCTCGCGCAATGCGGTCCGGTATTTTACGCGCGGGCGGCGCGTCGACGGGCCCGCCCCCCGCCTACGCGACCCGCCCGCTCACCGGAATCGTCGCGCCGCGGATCGCCTGCGCATCCGTCGACAGCAGGAACCCGATCGTCGCCGCGATCTCGCGCGGCTGAACCCAGCGCGAAAAATCCACATCGGGCATGTCCGCGCGGCTCTGCGGCGTATCGATGATGCTCGGCGCGATCGCGTTGACCGTCACTGGCGTATCCAGCAATTCCGCCGCCAGCGCCTCGGTGAGCCGCGCTTGCCAAGCATACAGGTCCAAACCGCACCAACATTTCAGCTGCTCCTAGACACGGCTATCGGAAATAGTCATGCGGGACTCGCTTGCCAGCCGATGAATCTGATCAGTCAGTGCAGGCACCGGCATGAAGACGTTACGTATAGTAAACCCTGAAATGCGCGACGCTTGCCTTTTCAGAACTACGACCTAAATTACTTAATCGTTAGCAAAATAAAGTAATGAATTTCGCTGCATGCCCGTGCATGAAACAGATCAAATAACAACCATTCCCTTTATCAAAAGGTTATCCATCTAAAATTGGCGGCAGTCGTTTAATTTCAATTGTATTCAGTTGTTACATAATGCAGCCCGATGAGTTGTTGTATACGCTCGTCAAATCGATGCGAGCTGGAAATACAGTGAATTGCCAATTTTTTATCGAATCAATATGGCTACCCTGGATCCTAAACTGCTGACGCAAGGATGGCTCCATGCGCACGAAGAAGACGCCGGTGGCTTCTGCGTTTTTCGTCCAAGCGGAACGCCGCTCGCGCCATCACGCGGACGATCGGGCTTCAAGTTTTACGCGGATGGCCGAGTGGACGTCACCGGGCCCGGCGCCGACGACCGCAGAATCACCACTCAGGGAACATACACGCTCAGCCCGGACGGCAAGCTGACGGTGAAATTACCAGGCAAGGCAGAAGAGGTCATGCAGGTGCATTCGCTCGATCCGGATCGTCTCGTCGTAAAGCGCTGAACGTTTCCTTTCACCACGCGGGGAGATTGAAATCATGGCCACCCGTCCGCCACCATCGAACAGCAATCAACAGCCGCCGGCGCAACGGACCTGCGGCACGATGCAGGTTCACGAACGCCTGCTGCGAACCGATCCCAATTACGTGCGAAACCGCATTGCCAGCGAGAACTATCATCACATGTCGATGCGTGGTCTCGCGGTGGCGAGCCGCACTGGGGTGACGCAAATTCCCGTCGTGGTCCATGTCGTCTACAACACTAATGTCCAGAACATCTCAGATGCGCAGGTACAGAGCCAGATCGATGTTCTGAATCGTGACTATCGCAAGAAGAATGCGGATATCGGCTCGGTGCCGGCCGCGTTCCTGCCGCTGGCGGCAGACTGCCGGATCCAGTTTGTGCTGGCGAGTACCGATCCCAGCGGCGGCGCCACCAATGGCATCACGCGAACCCAAACCAACGTCACCGGCTTTACTGATGACGACAAGGTCAAGGCGGCGTCGACCGGCGGCGCAGATGCATGGCCAGCCACCCAGTATCTGAACTTGTGGGTTTGTCAGCTCGACGGTGGCCTCTTGGGCTACGCGCAATTCCCCGGTGGTGCAGCGACCACCGACGGCGTGGTGATATTGCACTCTGCGTTTGGCACGGTCGGCACGGCCGCGGCGCCGTTCAATCTGGGACGCACGGCCTCGCATGAAATCGGGCATTGGCTGAACCTTCGCCACATCTGGGGCGACGATGGCAATGGTTGCAACGGCAGTGACTTCGTCAACGACACGCCGAACCAAGCCGGCCCGAACTACGGTACACCCGCGTTCCCTCACGTGACCTGCAGCAACGGCCCCAATGGCGACATGTTCATGAATTACATGGATTACGTCGACGACGCGGCTATGTTCATGTTCACCGCCGGCCAGGTGCAGCGCATGCAAGCTTGCCTCGACGGAGATCGCAGCAGCATCGGCACGACGGTATCGACGTCGCCTCTCCAGGACATCCACGCGACGTTGGCAAGCACGGATGTACATCCGACGATACCGACGGTTGACCTTCATGTCACCATCGCGACGGCAGACCAGCCCACGATCGCCTGGACTGACGTTCATCCGACGCTGGCGACTGCCGATCATATTCCTACGCTTTCGACTCTCGACGGCGGTCCCACGCTGAAGTTCATCGACGAGCCCAAGCAACCGGTGTTCGACAAGCCGCCGGTGGCAGACCTGCAAAAAGGTCCGGCCTCCGACAGCACGGTCCAGCCGCCACATCCCGTCGATCCGGGCGTTGCCCTCTCTCACGGCGGTGGTATCCAGGGCGGCGGCGCGCGCATGGTAGCGCCTTTCGTCCTCTCTACCCCCCATCATTCGATGGCCTGGACGCAAAGCCATCAGGATGTCGCCCAAGCCACCGTGAACGGGCTGGAGCAGCGCCTGATACAGGCTCAGCAGTGGCTCAACCAATATGCTCAGCTCGAGGCGGTAGGACATGCCACTGCCGCGGATCAGCAACTCGCGCAGCAGGTATGGTGGGAATATCAGGCCCTGCTGCGCGAATATCAGCAGTACTCGGGCACAGAAACTGGCCGCGGCGGCAACAGATGATCCTGATCCTATCCACGCCGCGCGATGAACATGCGCAGGTCGTCCTGGCAGAACTGCTCAAGCTCGGCGCTCGCGCGACC
Organism: Burkholderia stagnalis; assembly: GCF_039848545.1. Classification (NCBI taxonomy): domain Bacteria; kingdom Pseudomonadati; phylum Pseudomonadota; class Betaproteobacteria; order Burkholderiales; family Burkholderiaceae; genus Burkholderia; species Burkholderia stagnalis. The sequence goes on along the minus strand of NZ_CP156686.1, from coordinate 635,200 downwards.
ATGATCGACTTGTCCGATTATCCGCAGCGCCTGACTCTTTCGATGCGATATGAGCCGGGCAAGCGCACGTTGAATTTTGGCTGCAGTGAAGGTGGACTGGATCTCGATGATTGTGGTGCCGTCTGGTGGCGTCGCCCACAATGGCCCGAGGTCAGTCACGAAATCGTTCGCGAGACGCACCGCAGGTTCGCCCTCAACGAATGCACAGAAGCCTTACATGGTCTGTGGCAATCGTTGGATGCGCAATGGATGAACGAGCCAGCGCGGGATCTCGTCGCCCAGCGAAAGCCATACCAGCTCAAAGTCGCACAAGACGTAGGGCTCGAGATTCCCGATACACTCATCACCAACTGTCCGAGCGCAGTGCGTGAATTTACATGTCGTCACGGCGCAAGCAACGTCATCTTCAAGTCGTTCTCGGCAACTGACAACGAATGGCGCGAGACGCGCATCTTGCGCGACGAAGAGCTCGAACTCGTCGACAATGTGCGCTACACACCAGTAATTTTTCAGCGCTACATCGAAGCCGATGTCGATTTGCGCATCACCGTCATCGGCAACCAGATCTTCACGGCCGCAATTCACTCGCAGCAGACAAGCTACAAGTTCGACTTCCGCATGGACATCGCTCACGCTCGCATCGAGCCTGTGGCCCTGCCGAAAAACATAGAGGATCGCGTGCTCGAGCTGATGAGGCGCCTAGGGTTGGTCTACGGTGCGATCGATATGCGCCGCACACCCGACGGCCGGTATGTGTTTCTTGAGGTGAACCCCGCCGGGCAATGGCTCTTTACCGAATTGCCGACTGGATTGCTGATCTCACAGGCAATCGCCCGGACGTTATGTGCATTCGACGCCTAACTGGACTGCGTGTTTTTGATGACAGAGCGCTCAAGCCGATGGCACGAGCGCCCCGTGAGGGACAATATTTATGATGTAATTTTCCGTACATTTCAAACGAAATCTCCCAGCGCAACGAACCGGTCGATTTCGCCTTGCCGCGCCGTCAGGAAAATCACCGGCCCCTCGGTGAACGTGCGCAACGTCCGGCACACTTCCAAGCCGTTGATATCGTGCAGTGCACGGTCTGCATGCCATCCGTGCCCAGCGCGTAGACGATCGTGTCCGCGAGCGGCAGTTCACGCGCATGGCCGGGCGGGCCCGCCCCCGGCTACGCGACCCGCCCGCTCACCGGAATCGTCGCGCCGCGGATCGCCTGCGCATCCGTCGACAGCAGGAACCCGATCGTCGCCGCGATCTCGCGCGGCTGAACCCAGCGCGAAAAATCCGCATCGGGCATGTCCGCGCGGTTCTGCGGCGTATCGATGATGCTCGGCGCGATCGCGTTGACCGTCACTGGCGTATCCAGCAATTCCGCCGCCAGCGCCTCGGTGAGCCGCGCGACGCCCGCCTTCGCGGCCGCATATGCGCCCATGCCGGCCCCGGCCTTGAGCGCCGCACCCGCGCCGATGTTGACGATGCGGCCGGCCGGGCCGCGCAGCAGATGCGGCAGCGCCGCCTTCGACGCGTTCAGTGCGGTCTTCACGTTCAGCGCGTACATCCGGTCCCAGGTGGCCGCGTCGCCGTCCGCGACGGTTTCCCACGTGAACGCGCCCGCGATGTTGAGCAGCGCGTCGAGCCGGCCGAAATCGCGCTGCGCGGCGTCGAGCGCCTGGGTGGCGGCCTGCGCGTTCACCAGGTCGATGCCGCCGATGCACAGCGCGCCGGCCGGCACGACGGGCGGCGGGTCGCCCCGCCCGATCAGCGCGATGCGCGCGCCCCGCCCGGCGAGCCATGCGGCCGTCGCGAGGCCGAGCTGGCCGAATCCGCCGGTGATCGCGACGGCCTTTCCGTTGATGTCGTCATTCATTGATGTGTTCTCCTTGATCGAGGGTCGGGTCATGCCGGCCGCCGCACCTGCGGCGTGGCCGGCGCTTCGACAGCGTAGCGCCGCTCGGGCGTCCGTGCGCGCCGGGGCGAGGCCGTGCGCTTCGCACGCGGCGCTGCAGGCCGCACAACCGGCGCGCAAGCGGGCGGGCATAATGCGCGAGGCCGGTGCGGCTGCTCGCGCATCGCGCACCGCCCCCGTATCGAATCCCGAACTTCAACCCGTCAATCCCATGCAAGTACTCATCGTTGGAACCGGCAAGCTGGCCACCGAGTTGCTCGGCTCGCACCAGCTCGACCCTGCAACGTGGCGCGTGATGCCGTGGTCGGACAGCGCGCGCAGCGATGTCCGGTCGATCGTCGTGCACGCCGGTTCCGGCCGGGAGCTTCCGGCCGCCATCGCGTTCTGCCAGGCCACCGCGTCGCCGCTCATCGAACTGTCCACCGGCTCCGACCTCGAAACCGGGTCGCACGACTTTCCGGTCGTGCTCTGCCCGAACACGAACATCCTGATGCTCAAGTTCATGAGCATGCTGGAAACCAGCGGCCCGCTGTTTCGCGACTGCCGAATCAGCGTGACCGAGTCGCATCAGGCGGGCAAGACGTCCGTGCCCGGCACCGCGGTCGGCATTGCCCGGTCGCTCGGCGTGCAGCCGGACGCCATCCGCTCCGTGCGCGACCCCGACGTGCAGCGCGGCGAATGCGGGATCCCCGACGACCAGCTCGGCCGCCACGCGTATCACCGGATCCTCATCGAGGACGGCGCGTGCAGCCTGCAGCTCGAATCCCGCGTATACGGCGCGTCGCCCTACGCGGACGGCGTGTCGCGCATCGTCGAGGCTGTCCGGCGCCACGATCTCGACAACCGCCGCTATTCGATCGTCGAGTTCATCCGCAACGGCTGGCTGTAGCCGCGCCGCTGCCTTCACGCGCCCCCCAGCACCGCACCGCTCTCCGGCAAGGTCGCGCCGCCGTCGACGACGATCGTCTGCCCGGTGATGTACGCCGCATCCGCCGACGCGAGGAACAGCATTGCGCTCGCGATGTCCTCCGGCTCGCCCATCCGCGCGAGCGGAATGTCCCGCGCGATCTGCGCGGCGAGCGCGGCATCGCCGAGATTCGCCGCCGCCGGCGTGCGGATCATCCCGGGCTCGACGCCATTGACCGTCACGTTGCTGCGCGCCAGCTCCAGCGCCGCCGCCCGGATGAAGCCGTTCACCCCAGCTTTCGATGCCGCGTAGTGCGCGAGCCCCGGATACGCGACCCGCGGCCCCGTGACCGACGACGTGACGAGCAACCGCCCCGCCCCCGCGCGCACGAACGCCGGCAGCGCCGCCTGTGCGAGCCAGAACAGCGCGGACAGGTTCACGGCCAGCGTCCGCTCGAGCAACGCCTCGTCGATTCGCGTGAACGGCGTCAGCGGAAAATACGCGGCGTTGTGGACGACGACGTCGAGCCGCCCGCTGTCCTGTTCGACCGCCGCGACGAGCGCCTGCAGCGCGTCGCGGTGCGCGGCATCGACGTGATAGGCGCGCGCCTGCCCGCCCGCGTCGACGATCGCCGCCGCCTGCGCCCGTGCTGCCTCGTCCTGCAGGTCGGCCAGCGCCACGAACGCGCCGGCCTGCGCGAAGCGCCGCGCGATTGCCGCGCCGATGCCCTGCGCGGCGCCCGTCACGAGCACGACGCGCCCGGCGAAATCCGCACTCAGCCGGCCGCTGCCGGGCACGCCGCTCATCGCGCCGCTCCGTCGTCGAGCGGATGCACGGTGTCGTTCAGCACGCGCGCATGCGCGCCGATCGGGAAGTTCGACAGCGAGCCGAAGTCGCCGCCCTGGTAGCCGAAGATCTTGCCGTCCGTCTTGCACTGCGCGAGGTCGATCAGCACCACGCCGAGGGTCGGCACCACCTTCTCGCGCCACACGAACAGGTACAGCGCCTCCGCGATCCGGAAGGTGTGGCAGCGATCCACGTCGGCCAGCCCGCGCTCCACGCCTTCCAGGCACTGCCACGCATAGAAGTTCTCGTTCAGGTAGATGTGCTCGTAGCATTCGGTCGGGCTGTAGCGATACATCGTCCGCTTGCCGATCAGCTCGCGGGTCGGCGCGTGCAGCGGCGCGGGGTGCGCGTGCGCGCCGAGCGTGCCGTGGCGGAACGCGACGTCGACGCCGGTGAGCGGCAGCCCGCGCGCGACCCGCGTGAAAGCATCGATACGCGTATCGGCTTCGGTCGGCAGCGTGCCCGTGACCGATGTCCACACGCCGCCGTCGAGATCGATCACGAGGCTCACCGACGTCGCGCGCGCCGCCGAATCGACGTAGTCGACGAAGAACAGCCCGTCGCGCAGCCGCGTCACGCGGCACGGCTCGCGGCCGCTCGCGCCGCTCGCCGCGTCGCGCCATTGCAGCGTGTGCTGCCCGAACGCGCAGACGCGCGATGCGCCCGATGCGTCGTCGAGCGTGAGCGTGTGCCCGTCGAGCGCGTCGACGGTTGCGAGGATGTTCGCATCGGGCGCGAAGCCGTCCGCGAGCGCGCCCACCTGGATGAATACCGGATCCTGTCGTTCCACCTGCCGTCTCCCGTGCAGCTTCAGGCCCGGCGGGCCATCTACGCTGCTCGTGCACATGGTGCGGGCAACGCGCGGCGCGCGGTATCGGCCAAACGGCTGAAGGGCGCGCGCCGCCGGAACGCGCTACAGTGCGCCTGATCCGCGCCAGGGCCGGCGCGCGAGGAGCGTCCATGCATCGAGTCACCCATTACTCCCGCACCCGTGAAGGCGTCGAAGCGCTCGGCATCGATTCCGACCGCGCGTTCCCGCGTCACGCGCATGACGAGTTCGGCGTCGGCGTGATCGTCGGCGGCGCGCACCGGTCGTGGAGCGGCCGCGGGCAAGTCGATGCGCTGGCCGGCGACGCGATCATGGTCAACCCCGGCGAAATGCACGACGGCGCGCCGCTCGGCAGCGGCCTGCGCAGGCAGTGGCGGATGCTATATCTCGCGCCGGCGCTCGTCACGCGCGTCGCCGAGGAGGAAGGGCTCGGCGGCGTCGAACTCGCGCATCCGGCCGTGCGCGACGCACGGCTAAGCACCGCCGTGAGCCGGCTGTACGCACGCATCGTCGTCGGCAACGACGACGCATCGCTCGCGCGCGACGAGGCGCTCGTGACGCTCGTCGCGGGGCTGCTCGCGCGGCATGCGAGCCGCCCGCTGCCGCCGGCCGGCGTCGCGCCCGCGATCCGCGCGGCGCGCGAGCGGCTCGACGCGGCGCCCGCCGCGCCGGTGTCGCTCGCGGAGCTGGCAAGCCTGAGCGGCGTCAGCCGCTTCCAGCTGCTGCGCGGCTTCGCACGCGAACTCGGCATCACGCCGCATGCCTACCTGATCCAGTCGCGCACGCGCGTGGCCCGGGCGCTGCTCGCGCGTGGCCGGCCGATCGCGGACGCCGCCGCCGAGGCCGGGTTCGCCGATCAGAGCCACCTGACGCGGGCGTTCGCGCGCCAGTTCGGCATCACACCGGGGCAGTTCGCGCACGCGATGCGATAGGCGATAGGCGGAACGACGCGTGTCGCTTCGCAGCGCCATCGCACCGCCTCCCGTTTCGCCAGCACAAAAAAACGCGCTGCAATTTCGTTCAAGACGCCCGCTGCCAAGCCGCGCGACGATGCGGCGCATGAAAACACGACTGATTGGCTACCTCTATCTCGCCGCCGCGATGACGGGCGTCGGCAGCACCGTCATCGCGAGCCGCCTCACCGCCGGCGGCTTGCCGCCGTTCACCGCGACCGCGCTGCGCTTCCTGATCGCGACGCCGCTGCTGTTCGCACTGATGCGCGCGCAGCGGTTGCGCTGGCCGCGCGTGTCGCGGCGCGACGCCGCGCTGCTCGTCGTGCAGGCGGCGGCGGGCGGCGTCGGCTACACGGTGCTGCTGATCAGCGGCACGCGGCTGTCGTCGCCGCTCGACGCGGGCGTGATGCTCGGCACGCTGCCGGCGATGTCCACCCTGATCGCGGCCGTCCTGCTGCGTGAACGGCAGACGCCGCGCGACTGGGCCGCCGCCGCGCTCGCGACGTCCGGCGTGCTGCTCGTCACGTTCACGCCGGGCCACGCGGCGCCGTCGATGCAAACGCTCGCCGGCGATGCACTGGTGCTGGCCGCCGTCGCGTGCGAAGCGGTCTTCATCCTGCTGAACCGACGGCTCGCGACGCCGCTCGCACCGCTTGTGCTGTCGACCGCGATGTCCGGCCTCGGCTTCGTGCTTGCGCTCGTGCCGGCCGCATTCGAATGGCGCGCGGCCGCGGCCGGCTGGACCACCGGCGCCGTCGCGGCGATCGTCTACTACGCGCTGGTGCCGACCGTCCTCGGCTATCTGTGCTGGTACGCCGGGTCCGCGCGCACGAGCGGCACGGAAGCGGCGCTGTTCACCGCGATCGCGCCGGTGTCGGCGGTGCTGTTCGCGGTGACGCTGTTCGGCGAGGCGCTGAACGCGACGCGGCTCGCGGGCATCGCGCTGGTCGTCGCGGGCATGCTGGTGGGCGCGATGCGGCGGCGGGCCGCAGCCGCGCATGCGCCGGACGCGCAATCGGCGTGAACGCCGCGCACGCCGCCCGTGCACGCGCGTCGCATGAAGGCTTGGCATTCAAGCCCGCGCCGCGCCAATCACGACGCGATTCCGCATGCACTGTAGGAATGTGTCCGCGCGGCGCGAAACCATTGCGCGCGCTCCCGCGAGATGCAATATTCGCGTCTCCGGGCACCTCGCCATTCCGACAACCGCTCATGAACAAGACCGAAGCCAAAACAAGCATCGCGGCCATGCTGTCGGCAGGCTCGAAAAGGAGCGACGTGCTGGCCGCGCTATCCGGCCAGGGCGTCAAGGATCGCGTGCTGGCCAACCTGATCGCGTCCCGCCCCGACCCCGAGCGCTGCCGGCAGAACAAACTGCACGTCCGCCTCCTGATCGCGCTTGGCATCCTTCAGTTGCTGTACTGCCTGTGGGTGGCCTACACCCTCGCCGCCGATGCCGCATCGAACGGCCCGCCGAGCACGGCCAGCGTGGTCGTCATCGGGCTGTTCCTCGCCGTGACCGTGCCGCTGTCGCTGCTGTTCATCTGGGGGTTCGCGACGTACCGGGTCACCATCTATCACGCGTACATCGCACTGTCGATCGCGCAGATGCCGAAGCTGATCGAGCGTCTCGCGACGGATCCCGGCGATGCGCTGAAGGGCCTGGCGATCTCGATCGCACTCGTCGTGTACGTCTATTTCGTGCGCAACCGGCTGTTTCCCGATTACGTGTGGTTCTGGCCGCGCAAGGCGCAAGGCCGCTACGTGTTCGCGGAGCGCGGCTGACGCGCCCGGCAAAAAGCGCCGTGCCGCCCCACGATCGCGGGAGCGGCACGGCGCTCGTCATGTCCGGGTGCAGCGGGCGGCCTACTTCGCCTTTTCCGCGGTATCGCTGATCGCCTGCCCGCCCTTCGAGATGTCCTGTCCCACGCCGGCAACCGTATTGCAGCCGGCCAGCGCGGCGGTCGCGATCAGCAGCATTGCAGCAATCGTACGCATCATTCTCCCTCTCCTTCGAGTCAATGAGCCCGGGCGGCGGGCCGGTCGTCAATCGTCTGCGGCACGGCGGCCTGCGAGCGCAGGCCGCGGGGCCTGACCTGATTATACGAAGCCGTCCGACTTGCGCCAGCCCGGCCCCGTTCGCGGCGCCCGTGCAAGTTTCCCTTGACTTCGGCCGGCCTCGAACTAATATACGCACCGCGTATATTTTCCAGCGAGGTGCCGCCGATGACCGTTCCCCAGCAAGCCTTCCTCCGCGACGCGATGCGCCGCCTCAACATGACCCGCGAAGCGTTCGCCAGCCGCATCGGCGTCAGCCGCCGCGCCCTGGACACGTGGCTGCTGCCGGACGATTCCCAGGAGTCGCGCGGGATGCCGGAGATCGTCGAGCGCTTCGTGTCGGAGATCGTCGACCGCTCCCCGCCGGAAGGCAGCGACTATACGCAAAGCGTAGACAATCAAGGGTTGGCGAAGCAGTTCCTGTTCGAAGGCAAGCCGCAGCTGCTGTCGGTCGACCAGTTCTCGCGGGATTCGGTCGAGGCGCTGTTTCGCGTGGCCGACGTGATGCAGCCGATCGCGCGCCGCCGCAAGATCTCGCGCGTGCTCGAAGGCGCGGTGCTCGGCAACCTGTTCTTCGAGGCCAGCACGCGCACCCGCGTGTCGTTCGGCGCGGCGTTCTGCCGGCTCGGCGGCTCGGTGTGCGACACGACCGGCTTCACGTTCTCGTCGATGGCGAAGGGCGAATCGATCTACGACACGAGCCGCGTGATGTCCGGCTACGTCGACGCGCTGGTGATCCGCCATCCGGAGCAAGGCTCGGTGGCCGAATTCGCGCGCGCGACCAACCTGCCGGTGATCAACGGCGGCGACGGCCCCGGCGAGCACCCGAGCCAGGCGCTGCTCGACCTGTACACGATCCAGCGGGAATTCTCGCGGCTCGGCAAGATCGTCGACGGCGCGCACATCGCGCTCGTCGGCGACCTCAAGTACGGCCGCACCGTGCATTCGCTCGTCAAGCTGCTCGCGCTGTACCGCGGCCTCAAGTTCACGCTCGTGTCGCCGCCGACGCTCGAGATGCCCGCGTACATCGTCGACCAGATCTCGAAGAACGGCCACGTGATCGAGCAGACGCACGATCTCGCGGCGGGGCTGGCGGGCGCGGACGTCGTCTATGCGACGCGCATCCAGAAGGAGCGCTTCGCCGACGAGTCGTTCGAAGGCTACACGCCGGATTTCCAGATCAACCAGGCGCTCGTCGACACCGTCTGCGGGCCCGACACGCTGATCATGCACCCGCTGCCGCGCGACAGCCGGCCCGGCGCGAACGACCTGTCGGTCGACCTGAACCGCGACCCGCGCCTCGCGATCTTCCGGCAGACGGACAACGGGATTCCGGTGCGGATGGCGATCTTCGCGGTGCTGCTCGGCGTGGAGAACCTCGTGCAGCATTCGATGCGCGACGCGACGTGGCGTCCGCCCGCGTACCTCGGGCCGGAAGATGCGGTGTTTCACGGGATCGACTGAACGAAACGGGCGGCACGGCGGCGCACCGGACGGACGCCGCCGCCGCCGCGAAGGGTCAACCTCCCGGCAGCCCCTTCAATCGTCGGGCAAAATACGGGCGCGACTTACGTATCGCTTGCGGCGCACGCCGCCCCGCCTTTTTCGATTCCGTCCACATGAAACTCAAAACCGCGATGACGCTCGCGCTGCTGCTGGCCCCGTGCCTGGCCAGCGCGGGCAAGGTCGATTCGAGCTGCACGTACAAGGGCATTCCCCTGAAAGGCAGAGTGCAGGTCGTGACCATCGCCCCCAAGCTCAGGGTTCAAGTCGTGACGATCGCCCCCGATCTGCAGGTCGAACGTGTCAGGATTGCGCCGAACAGCTGCGGCCGGTGGGAATTTGTCACTATCGCACCCGATTTCACAATCGAGTACGTCACCATTGCCCCTGATATCAGAGTGCAGTGGACCACCATCGCCCCGGGCGTACGACCGTAACGTCTCCCCCACCACCATTGCAGCCCCCCCCGAGTTCACTCGCCCCCGTTCAACCACCCCGCAACATTTTTCAACACTCTTCCAACAACACAAACAAGAACGCTTCTCATTCCGCCTGAAATTACATAGAATGCCAGCCGAAAACAAATCGTAATAATTCCCGGCGGCATTCATGCTTTTTGAGCGATCGCCTCCGGGGCCACACCAGATGAGGTCGAAGCACCGATGAAGTCCCGCCCTGACGAATTGAAGCTCGGAAAATTCACGACCCTGTGCGGCGTGCTCGCGGCCGGCCCGGCGTTCGCCGACGGCGCGCCGCCGCCCGCACCGCCCGGCACCGACGGCCATCTCGCACCGATCGAGATCAAGGGCAAGACCGAGCACAGCTACAAGGCCGACTTCTCCGCTTCCACGAAATTCACCGCGCCGCTCGTCGACACGCCGAAATCCGTCACGGTGATCCCGCAGGAACTGATCCGCAACAGCGGCGCGGCCACGCTGACCGAAGCGCTGCGCACCGTGCCCGGCATCACGTTCGGCGCGGGCGAAGGCGGCAACCCGCTCGGCGACCGGCCGTTCATCCGCGGCTACGACTCGCAGGGCAGCATGTTCGTCGACGGGATGCGCGACACCGGCGCAACCACCCGCGAGATCTTCAACACCGAACGCGTCGAGATCACCAAGGGCTCGGACGGCGCATACGGCGGGCGCGGCGGCGCGGGCGGCAGCATCAACCTGATCACGAAGGCGCCGCACCTCGGCACGACGGCCGAAGCCAGCGCGGGCGCCGGCACCGACCGCTACCGCCGCTTCACCGCCGACGGCAACTGGCAGTTCGCCGACCATGCCGCGTTCCGGCTGAACCTGATGAGCCACAACAACGACGTCGCGGGCCGCGACGCCGTCAACAACGAACGCTGGGGCGTCGCGCCGTCGATCGCATTCGGGCTCGGCACGCCGACCCGCGTGACCGCGAGCTACTACCACCTGTCCACCGACGACCTGCCCGACAGCGGCATCCCGTACGTCTACGGCTTCAACATCCCGAAGGGCGTCACCGACGGCCCGGCGAACGTCGACCGCCACAACTTCTACGGCCTGCGCGACCGCGATTTCCGCAAGACGACGTCGGACATCAGCACGCTGAAGATCGAGCACGACATCACGCCGTCGCTGACGATCCGCAACACCACGCGCTACACGGAATCGACGCAGGACTACATCTGGACGCAGCCGGACGACAGCTCGGGCAACGTGATCAACGGCAAGGTCTGGCGCCGCAACAACAACCGCAACAGCTCGATCAACAGCATCGCGAACCTGACCGAGCTGTTCGGCGAATTCCGCACCGGCCCGTTCAAGCACAGCTTCACGACCGGCATCGAGCTCACGCGCGAATGGGGCAAGCGCGACACGTACACCGTCGCGACCGGCACCGGCAAGATCTGCCAGAACGGCATCGGCGCGGCGTCGGGCTACAACTGCACGAGCCTGTGGTCGCCGAACCCGAACGATCCGTGGGCCGGCTCGATCACCCGCGACAACGATTACGCGCACGCGCGCACCGTCACGAAGTCGATCTACGGCTTCGACACGATCGAGCTCACGCCGCGCTGGCAGGTGAACGCGGGGCTGCGCGTCGACGACTACTCGACGCGCTTCACCGACACCCGCGCCAAGGGCGGCAAGACCACCACCCGCGACGACACGCTCGTGAACTGGCAGGCCGGCCTCGTGTTCAAGCCGGCGCAGAACGGCAGCATCTACGCGTCGTACGCGACGTCGTCGACGCCGGCCGGCATGCTGCTCGGCGAAGGCAGCGAAACGCAGTCGCTGACGCCCGGCCGCGGCGGCGTCGGCTCGAACGCCGACCAGCTCGCCCCCGAGAAGAACCGCAGCATCGAGCTCGGCACCAAGTGGAACGTGCTGAACGACAAGCTCGCGCTCACCGCCGCGCTGTTCCAGATCGACACGACGAACGCACGCGTGACGCTGCCGAACAACCAGTACGCGATGGTCGGCAACAAGCGCGTGCAGGGCCTCGAACTCGGCGTCGCGGGGCAGATCACGAAGCAGTGGCAGGTGTTCGGCGGCTACACGTACATGAAGAGCGAGCTGCGCGACAACGGCAAGGACACCGCGAACAACGGCAACCGGTTCCCGAACACGCCGAAGCACAGCCTCACGATGTGGTCGAACTATGACGTGACGCCGAAGTTCACCGTCGGCGGCGGCGCGTTCTACATGTCGGAAGTGTTCGGCGACCCGGCGAACCAGCGCGCGGTGCCGTCGTACTGGCGCTTCGACGCGATGGCGCAATACCGGATCAACAAGAAGCTCGACCTGCAGCTGAACGTGAACAACCTGTTCAACCGCACGTACTTCGATCAGGCGTATCCGGCGCACTACGCGTCGATCGCGCCGGGCCGCTCGGCGTTCGTCACGCTGAACGCGCGCTACTGATCGATGGAGACCGTGTCGCTGAAGGCGCTCGCGTCGGTGTCGCCGCGCGAGTTCGCCGAGATCCTGGCCGGGCCGCCCGAGCGCGCCGCCGCGTGGGTCGCGGCGGCGGCCGAAAACGGCATCGTCGACGCGCAGGCCGTGTACGGGCAGTACCTGCTCGACGGCCACGGCGTTGCACGCGACCCTGCGGCCGCGTTCACGTGGTTCCGGCATGCCGCGCAGGCCGATCATCCGATGGCGATGAACATGCTCGGCCGTTGCTACGAGTTCGGCTGGGGCACCGCCGCGTGCGCGCCGGTGGCCGTCTACTGGTACCGGCTCGCCGCGCAGGCGGGGCTCGACTGGGGCATGTACAACTACGCGACCGCGCTCGCGCTCGGCAACGGCGTCGACGAGGACCGCGAAGCGGCGCTCGACTGGTTCCGGCGCGCGGCCGCGCTCGGTCACGCGAAGTCGATCAACCTGATCGGCGGGTTCTACGAGGATGGCTGGGTCGTGCCCGCCGACGCCGAGCTCGCGTTCGATCACTACCGCCGCGCCGCCATGGCCGGCGATTTCCGCGGCCAGTTCAACCATGCGCGGCTGCTCGCCGAGCGCGGCCGCATCGACGAAGCGCTCGCGTGGCTCGCGCGCGTGCCGGCCACCGCGACGCCGGCATTCGTCGCAAAAATGCGCGCGTATCTCGCCGCGTCGCCGATCGATGCGTTTCGCGCGGCGGCGGCGCGGCTGCCCGTTCAGAATCCGGAATTCACGTCATGATGCTGCACATTCCCGGGGTGCTGACCCGGGCGCAGGTCGCGCAATGCCGCGAGCTGCTCGACCAGGCCGAATGGACCGACGGCAATGCGACGTCGGGCGCGCAGTCCGCGCTCGCGAAGCGCAACCGACAGTTGCCGGAGGGCTCGCCCGCCGCGCGCGCGGTGGGCGACGCGATCCAGGATGCGCTGGCGCGCAATGCGCTGTTCTTTTCGGCGGCGCTGCCGCTCAAGGTGTTCCCGCCGCTGTTCAATCGCTACGAAGGCGGCGACGCGTTCGGCACGCACGTCGACAACGCGATCCGCCTGCTGCGCGGCACGGATTTCCGCGTGCGCAGCGATCTGTCGGCGACGCTGTTTCTCGAGGAGCCCGATGCGTACGACGGCGGCGAACTGTGCGTCGAGGATACGTACGGCGTGCATCGCGCGAAGCTGCCGGCCGGCGATCTCGTGCTGTATCCGGCATCGAGCCTGCATCACGTGACGCCCGTCACGCGCGGCGCGCGCGTCGCGTCGTTCTTCTGGATCCAGAGCATGGTGCGTGATGATGGCGATCGTACGCTGCTGTTCCAGCTCGATACGCAGATTCAGGCGCTGTCGGCGGAGAAAGGGGCGAAGGATGCGATGGTGATTGCGTTGACGGGGGTTTATCACAACCTGTTGAGGAAGTGGGCGGATGCGTGATGTGGCCAGCCCATCACCAAAGTGCCGCCACCGTTGCTATCGCAACACGAAGATGTGCAGCAGTCCGATTACAAGCACTGTCACGATTGCGCCGTAGAAAGCGACCTTCGTACGGAGGAAATCGAATTTGCTGGACGTCCGCTCGTATTCATTGTCGAGATTCCAGAAATCCGACACGGAATCAGGGCGATAGGCAAGATTCAGCATGACGATTGCTCCCGCCGCAACGAACAGGATCACCATCAGCACTGTAACGAACATTGACATCTCTTCTACCCAATCTCACTTGGAAGTCCATCGATAGAACTCATCCAGCTCGTCTTGATACACGTCGTTCACCATCTCGCCGGTGATAGCGCCCGCGCTTGTGCCAATGTAGACGAGTATCGCGGCGCAGACAGGTTCGGCAGGCCCACACATGAACGACACGAACAGGCCTGCAATGCCGCCGCCCAACATCGAGCCCGCAATGATACTGCCCTGTCGCGCGGCCTCCTTTACCTTGTCGTCTGCGTTGATGATAGCGCCAATCGCAAACAAGGAAGTCACGAGGATGGCAACCTTTGCCATAACCCGCATCTTGCGAATCGACGCGTTGACATCATCATTCGGACGCCCCGCCGCTTCGATGACTGTGTAGTAGACCTTGCTTCGCTCCAGTTCCGTCAGCTGAGAAAACGGCTTACTAAATTGACGCTGCGCATACTTGTCCAGGTAGTAGTCAAACCCCCGCGACTTCAGCTTAATTTTCTCGGCGCCGGCGACGCCGATGGCGGATGTGTATCGCCGATACTCGACAAACAGCTTGTCTCGCAATTGGTTGATATAGATCGCGCCATCCTTTACGGTGATGTGCCCGCCATCGACCTGTTTGCGAGTTTCGTCGGATACCTCCTTGATGTGCGCCATGTAGCGCTCACGCGTCTTGCTATCCTTGATCGCATCGGCCGCAAACTTTGCCGCCACTGCTTCGAATTCAACAATGGCCGCTTCAAGGATGCCCTTTTCCAGCGTGTGTGTTTGCTGAGTCGCGTAGTTGCCTTCGTGAGTGGTCTTGCCTTGCGCTTCAATTGTGCTCACGACGACATTGCTCCCAGCAAACGATCAATAACCGAGCCGCCTTGTGCTCCGCTCTCGTGGTGAATCTCCACCTTTTCGCACATGCTGCTGTTCGGCCGCTCGAACGCAAACATGTTGTTCGAGTCGACAACTCCGTGCTGGATGGAGCCATCGGCAAAATGCGCCGTGCATTTCATCCCTTCGCAGCTTCCGTTTTCGTCGAGCTTGAACCTGACCCAATGATCGGGATCGGAGAGTGCAGCGGTTGCAGCGGCGGCAGACGAGAATCCCATGCTCGAAAGTCCTTCGCCGTCATATTGCTCATACATTACGTTTTGCGAAGGCAGCATCGTCGGCAAAGGAAAGCACCCGCAAGAAACCTTGTCGCCTTCAAGAGCGACTTTCTGTCCCATCCACCCATCCGGAAACCGTGGGCCTACCGGAACAATATGTCCGACCGTCTTGCAGGCCGGACACATTACTGACGCGCCAAGACGGGTCAACTCCTGACCCATGACCGATGTTGTCGCAATGCCTTCGACGACTACGCCCCCGGCCGTCGATTTGTCACCCACTCTCAGATAATGTCTTTTCACAAGCGCCCTTTGATTACTCTCGGGAAAGTTTGTTTTTATATCTTCTATTACACATAAGTATCGATTATGGAAGAACGAGCTTAATGGAGGCGTCACGCAACGGGACACGGCTGCCCGTCCGACGACGGGAGCCATTTGCAGCCTGTGCAGCGAACGGGGAGTTATCGTAGGCATCAATCAGTTCCGCCTCGCTACGACACTCTCGCAATACCGTCGAATCGGACGACACGCTGCGGCCTCTCCAGCAGCCGACCCTCGCTGTCCTCCGTAATAAGGCTGACCACGATCAGCCAGAACCGCTTTCAGCGCGGGTACGGAACGACCGCGCTGCTTGATTGCGCCATACTCGATACACAGATTCAGGCGTTGTCGGCAGAGAAAGGGGCGCAGGATGCGATGGTGATTTCACTGACGGGGATCTGTCACAACCTGTTGATGAAGTGGGCGGATGCGTGACGCCACGGAATGGCGCCACGCGAAATCTTGCCGCCCGCCCTCGCCGGCTCACCGCCCGGCGCAGGCGCATCAAGCCCGCTGCAGAATATCGACCGCCTTCTCCGCATCGTCCCGCGAGTCGACCCCGAGATACGCGATGAACTGCGAACCCAGCACGGCCGACGACACGCCGCGCAGATTGATCCCCCCATCAGCGAGCATCTGCGTCAATTGCGCAATCGCGCCCAATTGATCCAGCCCCATGACGCGCACGGAGTGAACGCTCGGCGTGACGCTGAACCCCGCTTGCGTCGCGGCGCGCACCACCGCGTCGCCCTGCAGCGGCGCGACGAACACGACCCCCTTGCCCGGCGCCTCCGACGTGCGGCGCGCGACGATGAACTGCAGGTCCGCGCCCGCATCCCGCAGCGCGCCCAGCACGCGCGCAAGGCCGCCCGGTTTGTCGTCGATGGTTGCGGCCCAGACGTCGACATGTTCCACGCTCAGTTCCATGGCAGCCCTCCTGCCCGACGCACCTCGATAAAAAAAATCTAGATCACCGCTTGCATGCGGGCAAGGCAGGGCCGCATCGCGCGGCAAAGGCAAAGGGTATCCCGGGCTTGCGCCGCGTCGACGCCGCACCGCACAATCGCGATACATCTGTCACCGGCTGCTCCCATGTCCCATGCGTCGCTCGCCACCGGCGTGCTCCTCGCCGCCGGCCTCGGCCAGCGCTTCGATCCGAGCGGCCTGCAAAGCAAGCTGCTCGCGCTGCTTCCCGACGGCACGCCGGTCGCGTTCGCGGCCGCCCGCCGCCTCGCATTGGCCACCGCCGACGTGGTCGCCGTCGTGCGCCCCGGCGCCGAGAAACTCGCGATGCTGCTGAACGAAGCCGGCTGCCGCGTGATCTTCGCGCCCGACGCCGAACGTGGCATGGGCGCGAGCCTCGCCGCCGGCGTGCGCGCAAGCGCCGACGCCTGCGGCTGGCTGGTCGCGCTCGGCGACATGCCATGGATCGCACCGTCCACCTACGAACTCGTCACCCGCACGCTCGACACCGGCGCCGCGTCGATCGTCGCGCCCGTCCATCGCGGCACGCGCGGCCATCCGGTCGGCTTCGCCGAGCGCCATTACGATGCGCTCGCGGCGCTCGACGGCGACACCGGCGCGCGCGCGCTGTTCGCCCGCGAGCCGGTGACGCTGCTCGACGTCGACGATCCGGCGATCCTGCGCGACGTCGATACGCCGGCCGACCTCGCGCGCGGGCGCAACGAGCGCTGAGCGAATCCGGGTGCAAACGCGCGCCCGATTGCCTATAAAGGAGACGAGGCGCCGGCGCACCGCGCCGCCCGTCACGATCTTCGCGAGCGCTCCATGACCGACCACACGACTCCGTTGCCCGAGCCCCCGGCAGATCCCACCCGCGACCCGGAAGGCGATCCGCTCGTGCCACCGTCGCCCGGACATCACGACAGCCCGCAGCAGCCCGAGGGGCCGCCAAGCAAGGATCCCGTCTAGGGGTCGCGCGACGCCCGTTTCCGCATACCCGCTCACCGCGTGCACCGGCGTGGTGCGAACGGGCGTGCGCATCGGGTCCGACACGCGCCGCCCCATTCCGCCTTCGCCTTCGCCTTCGCCTTCGCCTTCGCCTTCGCCTTCGCCTTCGCCTTCGCCTTCGCCTTCGCCTTCGCCTTCGCCTTCGCCTTCACCTTCACCTTCACCTTCACCTTCACCTTCACCTTCACCTTCACCTTCACCTTCACCTTCACCTTCACCTTCACCTTCACCTGACGCCGTGACATTCCGCCGCACGCTCTGCCGCACATCGGCGTGACGGCCGACGCCCGCCCATGCTCCCGCCCCGTTGTTTTCACGCGGCGATCCGCTCGCGGTCAAACCTTGCACGGAACGCGACGCACCGCCGCACGCGCGGCGCGGCATTCTTCACACCATTTTTCCCTGTTAGGGATTTCCCCTCTACGGCAGTGCACAACGCCGGCCGTCAAGAAAGTCATCCCGTCACGCCGCGAGCGGCGCGTTTCTCCGATCGACCGACCGAACCGACCATGCGCAACCTCTCCCTGAATCAGAAACTCGCTTCGATGATCGTCATCCTTTGGCTCGGCCTGCTTGTGATCGCAGGACTCGGCGCGTGGCAGACGCGCGCATCGATGATCGAGGACCGCCGCGACCAGCTGGCGGCGCTCATTGCGCAAGCGGTGAGCGTCAGCGACCACTACTACAAGCTGTCGCAGCAGAACGCGATGCCCGAAGCCGATGCGAAGCAAAAGGCGCTTGAAGCGATCGCCGCGATGCGCCACGGCGCGGACGGCTACATCTCGATCAACGACTCGAAGCCGGTGATCGTGATGCATCCGATCAAGTCCGAGCTCAACGGCAAGGACGTGTCGGGCTTCACCGATCCGGCCGGCAAGCACCTGTTCGTCGAGATCGTGAAGGCCGGCAACCAGGGCAGCGGCGCCGGCTTCGTCGAATACCTGTGGCCGAAGCCCGGCTCGAGCGAGCCGCAGTCGAAGACGAGCGCGGTGCAGCGCTTCGCGCCGTGGGACTGGTACGTGGTGACCGGCATGTACATGAACGACGTGCAGACGGCCGTGCTCGCGAGCATCGGCCGCTGGTTCGCGATGACCGCCGTGCTCGGCGCGATCGCGACGGCCGTGATGGTGCTCGTGCTGAAGAGCGTGCGCGCGAATCTCGGCGGCGCGCTCGAGGACGCGCTGACCGCCGCGCAACGCATCGCGCAAGGCGACCTGACCGCGCAGGTCGACGTGAAGCAGAACGACCGCGGCAGCCTGCTGCACGCGCTGCACACGATGCAGGGCGGGCTGATCGACATGGTGTCGCGCGTGCGCATGGGTACCGAGAACATCAACGTCGGCGCGGGCGAGATTGCCGCCGGCAACACCGACCTGTCGCAGCGCACCGAGGAGCAGGCGGCCGCGCTCGTGCAGACCGCGTCGAGCATGGACGAGATGACCGCGAACGTGAAGCAGAACGCGGACAGCGCCGCGCAGGCCGCGTCGCTCGCCGAGCAGGCCGCGCAGGTCGCGACGCGCGGCAGCGAAGTGGTCGACGACGTGGTGCGCACGATGAACGAGATCACCGACCGCTCGCACAAGATCGGCGACATCATCGGCGTGATCGACGGCATCGCGTTCCAGACCAACATCCTCGCGCTGAACGCGGCCGTCGAAGCCGCGCGCGCGGGCGAACAAGGCCGCGGCTTCGCGGTGGTCGCGGCCGAAGTGCGCTCGCTCGCGCAACGCTCGGCCACCGCCGCCAAGGAGATCAAGTCGCTGATCGTGTCGTCGAACGAAACCGTCGAGCACGGCGCGACGCTCGTCACGAACGCGGGCGAGACGATGGCCGAGATCGTGCAGTCGGTGCGGCGCGTGAACGAGATCCTCGACGAAATCAGCCACGCGTCGCGCGAGCAGAGCGCGGGGATCGAGCAGGTCAACCGCGCCGTCGGCGAGATGGATCAGGTCACGCAGCAAAACGCGGCGCTCGTCGAGCAGGCGGCCGCCGCCGCGCATTCGCTGCGCGACCAGGCGGAAGCGCTGCGGGATGCGGTCACGCGGTTTGCGCTGCCGGCCTGATACGGCTCACGCCGCGCTTTGTCGATGAGCGGCGGCGGCGCATCGCAGCGATGCACCGCCGCCGCGCCGCGCGCCTAGGCCGGCACCGAAGCGACGACGCTCGCGCCGTCGCGCAGGCCGAGGCACGCCGCGCGCGAGATCAGCTCGACGTCGTTTTTTGCGCCGAGCTTCTTCATCGCGCTGATCTTCTGCGCGCTGACCGTCTGCTTGCCCTTGTTCAGCCGCTCGGCGATCGACTTGATCGACACGCCGGACAGGTAAAGCCGGATCACTTCGATTTCGCGCGGCGACAGCTTCGGTGTGCTCTGGCGGTTTTCGGTGGCCGGCGTGAGCGTGTGCCTCACCGCCGGCGACAGATAGCTGCCGCCCGCGTAGCTCGAATGAATCGCGGTGACGATGTGGCCGACGTCGTCGAGCTTGCTGACGACGCCCGACGCACCCTGCGCGAGGATCGAGCGGACGATCACCGGGCTCTCGTCCGTGACCAGCACGACGACGCCGACGCCTTCGCGGGATGCCCGCAGGCGGTCGAGCAGCTGCAGCGCATCCATCTGCCCGTCGCCTCGCATCGCGTAATCGACGAGTACGACGTCGCAGTCGATGCTGCCGAGCGCCGCGACCATGTCGCCCACGCGCCGGTAGACGCCAACCAGTTCGATCGCGCAGCCGTTGCCTGCGACGTGTTCCATGCCGGCCAGCGTCAATGGCCAGTCGTATGCAAAGACGGTGCGGATACTGAATTTCCCCATACGCGCTTCCCTTGGTTGCCGCGGTGTCGGCGGGCTGTCGCGCGCCGCCGTCCGGAGGTCGGCTTTGGTTTTCCTGTTCAGGCTATTTATAGCCTGATCGTCATTCTACGAATTCGGCGCGGCGCGGGATATCTGACACGAACTTAAATGCGCCTCAGAACGCTGGTACGAGTTTTAATTTGGCCCGGTGCGGTGAAGCACCGGCCGCCGTCCGGTTGGCCGAATGGCCGACGTTGGGGCCGGCGCGCTGCGGCGAGCGTGGCAGCGGGTAAAATTGCGGGCTTCGAATGCCATTGCGGGCGGCACGCCGGCGCGTGCAGCGTGCGCCCTCGCCTGTTTTCCCGATTGATCCATGACCGATTCCGACCTCCAAGCCGACGACACCACCCTCCACGAAGACACCCTCTGGCGCGACAACGGCTGGACCGCGCGCATCATCAAGAATGAAGACGACGACGGCTGGGCCGTCGAGATGGTCAAGGACGGCGAAGCCGAACCGGCGCTGGTCGGGCCGTGGACGATGGGCCGCGACAAGAAGAACCCGAAGCCGATGGATGCGAACGCGTTCCGCACGCTCGTCAAGACCGCGAGCGAGGTGCTGATGCGGCACGAGCAGCAGCGGCGCGCGATGCTGCACAAGGAGGTGACGGTGTGGGCCGGCGAGGATGAAGTGTCGGTCACGCTCGATATCGTGCCGGACGAGTTCGAGCCTTATGCGGAACTCAAGGCGTTCGACCGGTTCGGGGGATTGCTGGGCGACGCGAAGGTATCGGCGAGGTTCAAGCTCACCAAGGCGAGCGCCGACCGGTGGGTCGAATCGGGGTTCGCGCGGCCGTCCTGAGCGGGAAAAGGCGGCGGCCGTTCGCGTCGCGTCGAATTTCGGGCCGGAAGGCGTTCACAAAACTGCCATGTGCAGTTACAATGGCGACCCTCTTGCTCAGGTGGCGGAATTGGTAGACGCACTATCCTGAGGAGGTAGCGCCGCGAGGCGCGCGGGTTCGTATCTAAACATGCCCTTGGTGCACATTACAAAGTGCGGCTTGGCTCATGGCTGGCAGGGCTGTCCGCGATACGAGGCCTGGTGCATTCTGATTGCATTGAAATGCCGACGTGGTGAAATTGGTAGACACGCTATCTTGAGGGGGTAGTGGCGAAAGCTGTGCGAGTTCGAGTCTCGCCGTCGGCACCAAAGTATTTTCATGTTCATGCGCTTTGTAGTGGTCAACCAACCCCGGACACTACGTTAAGTTTTTCTTCCGCGACGGCCGGCGCCCGTCCGTCATTGAACTGATGCGGCCGTATCCAGTTGTACCGGTGCATCAGGCAGTGGCCGATATCCCGGTGTGCTTCCTGCGCGGACATGTAACCCGCGGACAGCAGCCATTCGGTCTTGAAGCTGCGGAACAGCCTCTCCATCGGAGAATTGTCCCGACAGTTTCCGCGACGGCTCATGCTCCGCTGTATCCGATAGCGCCACAGGCGCTGACGGAATTTCCGACTCCGCATACTGACCGCCCTGATCCGAGTGGAATAGCAACCCTTGTGGCCGACCACGCTGCTCATAGGCCATATCCAGAGCTTGCACGACCAGATCGGCATCCGGGCGTGTCGAGAATGCCCAGCCGACGACTCGGCGCGTGAACAAATCAAGTACGGCGGCCAGGTAATGCCAACGGCCTTGTGCCCAGACATACGTGATGTCGCCACACCAGACTTGATTCGGCGCATCAACCTCGAACTGACGGTTGAGATGGTTCGGAATATCGAGCCCGGCGCCTACAAGATGCGAGAGGTCCGTGACGTCATTCCTCGCGTAAAGGCCAAGGATGGCGATTCTTTGCAACGAGAACAGCTTCATGCATGGTTTCGGGAGGCTCGAAAAATCGAGAATCCAATTCGAAGTGCCTACCTGCAAGGCTTGCTGATCACCGGCGCTCGCCGTGAGGAATGGGCAGCGTTGCGCTGGGAGGATGTCGACTTCGGTTGGCGAAGTCTCCGGCTTGACGACAAGATCGAGGGAACCGGCGGACGCATCATTCCCCTCACGCCATACTTGGCCAGCCTCCTACTCGAATTGAAACGCTTGAACGAAAGACTACCTAACAAAAGGCAAGCCGCACGGCTTGCCAAGCGGGGGAAAACTGGTGGCAGTCCGAGTGGGTGTTCACCAGCAAGAAATCCGCAGACGGCAAGATAGCGGATCCTCGTGACGCTCATGTCAAAGCATTGACATCCGCCGATCTGCCTCACGTGACACTACATGGATTGCGGCGGTCCGTCGGCACTCTTTCGGAGTGGGTCGAAGTACTGTTGGCGTCGTTGCTCAAATTCAGGGGCACAAACCATCCGCGATCGAGGAAAAGCACTATCGACGACGCCCCCTGGACCTTCTACGAATGCGGCATGAAAAAATTGAGTCCTGGATACTGGAACAGGCGCAGATCGAGTTTGGCCCATCTACAACGGAGTAGTGAAGTATGCAATCCCCAGCAGCAAAGCCAGACGGATCCATAGCCTCCCATCGCAAACCACGTACATGGCAATGGAACCTATTGGTGCTAGATGGAGGCTATTCGTGCGTGGCCGATCAGTGTCGTCAGAGTCCATAGCCCCGCCTACTCATACTGTAGAGAGTAACGCTTGGCCGAAAGAACACAATGCCTGCGCCCTGAACTAGGCCCCCTCATTCCGGCACCGTTGCGACTTAAGCCATCCAGACACCCGTTTTCAGACGAGAGATACAATCATGTCAAAGCCGCTTGACATGGAGGGGTCATTACCCGGTGGTTCCGCGCCAGCGTCGGTCGACGCAAGCAAGGAGGATCACATCCTCGACGTAATCCTGTTTGCCGAAGCGTTTCTGCGCCGCGCGCTGACCTACTCGTCCGCGAAGTCGATGGTCGCTCTCAAAGTGCTCTCAGTGATGAGGAATTGTGGGCCGGCTATGATGCGTGCGAAGACCTCAATTGACGAATTTTTTGTTTTTGGCCGGCGCCACGGCCTTCCATCAACATAAAGTCTGTAAGCTATCGGTTTGATGCCCTCGATTTCCAAACACAATTATGCCTGTTCGACCTGTGTCAAAGATTCCGAAACCCCTACCCTCTGATGCGGGTGAGCCGACCGGTCGAGTTCAGGCTATCGACCGCGCGTTCATCATCCTGCGCGAGCTGGCAAAGCATCCCAACGGGCAAAGCGCCCTCGAACTGGCGCGAAATACTGGTATCGACCGAACCACAACCCATCGTCTGCTCAAGACCCTGATGCACTGGGGAATGGCTGCGGGGGAGTCCGGTGTATACTTCGTCGGCGCCGAATGCGCGTTGCTCGCTACCGGTCATTTGAATCGGGCGAAGGTTCGGCGCATAGCCTTGCCTTTCGCGGTAGAGTTGCAGGAGAAAGTGCTGCGAAACTATGCAGCCGTGTTATCCATCTCCATTCCGGCGCGTGACGAGGTCGTCATCATTGAGCGCCTATGGACGCCGGCAACCCCGATAAACGTCATCACGGATATCGGCGACCATTTTCCGATTGACCTGAGCGCGAGCGGCAAATCCATCCTGTCAACGTTTTCAAGAGAAGAATGCATCGAACGTATTGGCAAGGAGCGCTACGCCGCAATCGAAAGCCTGTTGGCGCGATCCCGAAAGCAGGACGGCTTTTCCGCGGGACACGATGATTTCAAACCTGGGCTATCGTCGCTGGCATATCCCATCATTGGACCGGACGGCACCGCCTGTGCGGCAATGGTAATTGCGGGCCTCGACCTGACGGCCCACACCAAAGTCAACTCGGACCTCGCTCAGCACCTGCGGCGGGTCTGTCAGAATGTCTCGGCAAGCCTGGGCAACATTAGCTCAAGCTCACGCGCCGTCTCGCGTCATTGATGCTGGCAGGGTCGCGATGATGGTCAACGCACCCAACGCGACGAGACCAGCCACGATATAGAGACCGGTGCTCATGCTGCCAGAGTGAGTCCTAATCCATCCGATAAAAACAGGCGTGCCAAGGGCGCCCAGTTGACCAAGCGTGTTGATAAACGCGATGCCGCCGGCTCGCGCTGACTCAGACAAATAGAAAGTCGGAATAGTCCAGTACATCGCCGTAGCGCCGAGATACCCAGCGGTGCTTACGACCAGTACCAGGACCGCCAAAGTAGCGTCATTCGCGGCCTGCGGGAGCATCGCAATGCCGAATGCTGAAATGAGAACGGGCAAAGCAAAGTGCCAGCGTCGCTCGCGCCGGGCATCTGACAACCGGGTCACGAAGAACATAAAAAACACGCCAACCAAGTACGGCAGTGCCGAAAGCCAACCGAGATTGCCTATGTTCGTCACCCCGGCACCGCGAAGAATCGTCGGCGCCCAGACGTTGACAACATTTCCTGCAACCATGATTGCGAGGCAGAACGCAATTGCCAGAAGGTACACCCGCTTGTCTTTCAGCGCGCCCCAGAAGCCAGCGTGCCGAATGTTCTGCTGGATTCGCCGATCGGCCTCGAGCGCGGCATTGATTGAAGCCTTCTCATAGTCAGTCAACCACTTTGCCTCTGATGGACGGTCACTCAACATAAAAAAGAGCATGACGGCGAGGACCATCGGCGGCAAACCTTCGAGAATGAAAAGCCATTGCCATGCGCGCAATCCCCCTACATTGCCCATGTGCGAGAGTATCCAGCCTGCGATGGGGCCGCCAAGCATTCCCGATACGGCATTCGCCAGAATGAATCGGGCAGTCACGCGAGCCCGATAAGCCGCCGGAAACCAGTAGCTCAAATAGAGAATGACGCCAGGGAAGAATCCGGCCTCGGCCGCGCCGAGCAGTGCCCGCATCCAGATGAGCTGCGTCGCATTTTGCGCGAAACCGGTCGCTACGGTTATCAGCCCCCAGAGAAGCATGATGCGTGACATGGTCTTACGCGCACCAATCCGCTCCATGAGCATGTTGCTCGGTACCTCAAGTAGCAGATACCCGATGGCGTACACGCCAACCATCACCCCGAACTGCGCCTCCGAGATGGCAAACTCGTCTTTGAATCCGAGATGAGCGAAGCCGATGTTGATACGGTCAATCCAGTTCATCACCCAGCCGAGAAACAACCACGGCATGATTCGCCAAGTCATCTTGCGGAACAGCGCCCTATCGATAGTCGGTCGATAGGTGGCCGACCCGCTCTGTGCCAACACTTGTTCTGACATTTCCCCACCCCTCTGCAGACGCTTCAGACAACAATGTCGGGAAGATCGCGGCGCACACGTCCGCAACCAGAATATTTCGACTCAGGATTCGCGTACGCGCCCAGCGCCCGGCTTGTGCGCGACGATGTCACCGTATTCCTCGGAGTCGGTCACGCGCTTCCTCGCGGAATCAACGAGCGCAAAGTGGGCCTCGACGCGACGAGCGCGTTCGCAAAGGACGAGTTCCTTCGTGAGTCGCATCGCTGCCGTGGAGTGCCCGGCCATTCTCTTCGCGAGCTCGAGCGCAACGCTATACGGGTCGTCATGAATCTGATGAACCAGACCGAGCGTGAGCGCTTCCTGCGCATCGATAAGACGCGCTGATAGCATCAGGTCGAGCGCTGCTGCTTCCCCGATTATCGCGGGAAGGTTGACTGCACTGATCCCCGAAAGCATGCCGTGTTGGACTTCGGGGAAGCCTAAAGTACTGTTAGGCGCCGCAATCCGCACGTCGCAGTGAATGGCCAACGTCAGCCCCATGCCGATGGTGTACCCGTGAAGCGCAGCGATGACGGGTTTCGTCAGCCGAACACCAATCGATGGAATCGCGTCTGCGAGTACCTGCGCGGTCACCATCTCCCCGCTTTCCTGAATCTCTTTTATGTCGGACCCCGCGCAGAAGGCACGCGGTCCAGCTCCGTGCACCACGATGGCGCGAACGGCGGCGTTGTTCTCAGCCTCTTGCCAGATTTGTGCCAAGCGTCGCTTTCCGATGCTTCCAAGTGCGTTCATGCGCTCGGGGCGATTCAGGGTCACGACATAGACGCCATCGGCTGCGGGTTCGAAATCAATCTGCATGCTGTCCTCTATTGAGAAATTGACGGGCTCCAGCCGAGGCGAACGTTGCGTCGCGATGTCGCGAAGTGACTGTCGAACCTCAACTATTTTTTTCGATGTTTGTATTGTGCACATCGTGTGTGTATTATGAACACATCAAAATTATGAGGACAACGATGAAAGCAATTATTTTGGAAGCGTTTGGCGGCCCCGAAGTGCTGAAACTGCGCGAGATTCCGCCCCCAGTTCTGAAGCGCGGAGAGGTGTTGGTCAAGGTTCATGCAGCGGGTGTTTGCCACCACGACGTCATGCATCGCGCCGGCAAGCTTCCGGGCGCCAAGGTCGGGGTCGTGCTCGGTCACGAGACGGCCGGCGAGGTGGTCGCACACGGAGAAGGCGGGAGTCCTCACGCGATTGGCACGCGTGCGGTGATTTATCAACGCGCCTTCTGTGGCGAGTGCCGGGATTGCCTTCGCGGTCGCCAAGATATGTGCCGCGCCGCCAGCCTCCCATCA
This sequence comes from Burkholderia stagnalis, assembly GCF_039848545.1. Lineage (NCBI taxonomy): Bacteria > Pseudomonadati > Pseudomonadota > Betaproteobacteria > Burkholderiales > Burkholderiaceae > Burkholderia > Burkholderia stagnalis. The sequence continues at coordinate 608,868 of NZ_CP156686.1, read as the reverse complement.
GTGGATGCCGAAGGAGGTACTGCGGAATATGTAGCGGTCTCATCGAGCGCCATCATTCCAATTCCCGATGGACTCGACTTCGTGAGTGCGGCGCTCGCGTCCTGCCCGATTGCCACCAGCCTTCGCGCCCTGACGAGCGTCGCGGGTATGCAACCCGGAGACACCGTTCTCATTACTGGCGCAAGCGGCGGACTCGGTGCCCATCAGATTCAGATTGTCAAGGCTCTCGGCGGCCGCGCTATTGCTGTCACGACGAGCGAACGCAAGGCTGCCTTCCTCAAATCGCTCGGCGCACACGATGTCGTTGTCGCATCGAATGGCGAATTTGGCGCGGCCGTATGGAAGCTGACAGGTAAACGAGGCGTCGACATCGCTGTCGAGAACGTTGGCCCATCTCTGCCGGAGACCATTCGCTGTGTGACGTATGGCGGCACCGCAGTCGTCCTTGGGAACATCGGCGCTCAACCGGTACCGATTCCGCCTGGTCTGCTTATTGGCCGACGCATCACCGTGGCCGGTTCTGGCATGGGAACGATGGAAGACTTGCGGAAGTCCATCGCGATGTTAGCCAATGGTCAGGTCAAGCCCGTTATTTCGAAGGTCCTTCCCTTCTCCGAAATCGCCAGTGCTCACGAGATGCTGGATACGCGGGCAGTGGAAGGCCGCGTGGTTATGCAAGGATGGTGACGCGTGAATGTAACCCATTGCATTGAGGAAGTCGCTCGACGATTTCCCTCCAGACCCGCGCTCATCGTCGACGAGTCGGGCGAACAGGTCAGCTTCCGTCAGTTCGCGGACGCAATTGCAGCAACCGGCGCGCTCATCTGTAAGAATGCCAAACTCTCGGAGGGAGGCCGCGTAGCGCTGCTCGGTGACGGCTCTGCCCATTATCTGTACGCCGAGTATGGTGCCATGAACGCCGGACTGGTACGGGTCTCGCTGGATCCGAGCTTGACCAGCGAGGAATTGGCAGCGCAAATTTCCGACGCAGGTGCGGGCGTGCTGCTATTTGCCAGTGCTCACGCTCAACGTGCAGAGGAGGTCCAAAGACTTATCGGCGGCACGCGACTCGCACTCGCCCTGCTTGATGACTTAGGCAATCTCACTGCGCCGCAAGAAGTGCCGCAGTCGGATGATGGGAAAGGAATCACCGCTCTAAATTACACCGGAGGGACTACCGGAAAGCCGAAAGCGGTGATACATACCCACGCTTCTCTGAATGCGGCAAAAGAAAACGTTGTTCAGGCCTGGATAGCGGATGGTTCGGACGCAGCCCGCCTGATGCTGAATGTGCGTCCGCTGTGGCCAATCGCAGCCATCGGTCTACTCGCGCACTTATCACAAGGCGGCACTGTCATTCTCGGGGGCCACTTCTCATCGGAAACGTTTGCCGACCAAGTAGCGCGTCATGGCGCGCAGTGCACCTCGCTTGTGCCGACCCATCTCGTACGGCTTACTCGCGAACTGAAGCCGGGTGACGAACGGCTAGCTTCTCTTCAGCGTATTGACATTGGGGCCGCCGCGCTCTCGTTTGATGTACTCAGTCGAGCTAAGGAGATTTTTGGAAATACGCTGGCCATGCTCTACGGTCTCACTGAGGCACCATGGAGCTGCTACCGCAACCGTGCTGCGCTCAGCCTTGTTACTCGTGACGATTTGCTCACCCATGGTCTCGTCGGTGTGCCCACGCGAAACAGCAGGATAAGCATTCTGTCTCCGGACGGGCTGCCATGTGCTACCGGGAAATCTGGTGAGGTTGTCATTGAGGGCGGACATCTCATGGCATGCTATTGGAATAGACCCCAAGCGACCTCAGATGTACTGTTTGGTGGACGATTCCATACTGGCGATGTGGGTCAACTCGACGAAGCCGGGCGACTTTATCTAACCGGGCGGGCAAAAGAAATCATCCGATCCGGCGGGAAATCGGTACAGCCTGGTGAAGTGGAGGCAGTGCTGTGTGAACACCCCGCCGTGGCAGACGCTGCCGTCGTAGGAATCGCCGATGTCGAATGGGGTGAGATGGTGGCCGCAGCGGTCGTCGCGAAGCTGGGTGCAACGCTGTCTGCCGAGATTTTGACCGAATATTGCCGTCAGCGACTATCCGCGCACAAAAGACCTCGCCGGATACTTATCGTCGAATCCGTCCCGCGCTCGCATTACGGAAAAATACAGCGCGCAAAGGTGAAGCAACAGTTTGACCAGGTGTGAGCGAAGTCCGACGTTTTCGCGCCGGGCTTCGTAAGGCAACGTCGTCATTTCTTTCTTCCAGAAGAGAATACAAGTCATGACCACCACCAAAACTCTCATTTGTTTAGGCATCCTACTATTGTGCTTAGAGGCACATGGTCAAAGCTCAGTCACGCTTTACGGCATGGCCGACGCTGGACTGACTTATACGAACAACCAGGGCGGCGCCTCTCGAGTCCAGACGTGGAGCGGAAGTCGGGGAAGCAGTCGATTCGGGTTTCGTGGCACTGAAAATCTTGGCGGAGGCCTGAAAGCGATATTCGGTCTTGAGAATGGCTTTGATATTCAAAGCGGAAAATCACTCCAGAACGGGCGCTTGTTCGGGCGTCAGTCGTGGGTGGGCCTGACTGGAGACTTTGGGACGGTCACACTCGGCCGTCAGAGCGACATCGTCTTCGATGTGCTGGGAGCGTATGAAACAGGAATTCTGATGGCGGGATCGTTGGGTGCTCGCGCCGGCGATGTAGACAATATTTTCGGTGACTACTTCTTTAACAACGCCATCAAGTACGTCTCCCCGACGTGGCAAGGCGTGACATTGGAAGGGATCTATTCCTTCGGCGGTATTGCCGGGTCGATGGCTCGCAACCAGGTATGGGGCATCGCCGCTAGTTACGACCGTGGTTCATTGGGCGCGACCGTTGTGTATCGCCGTGCAAACGAGCCCGCCGTGTCGCAATTCGATGCAAGCAGCAGCGCCGTCGCAGGACAGACGTTCGCGAATCCCTCCAGCAACCCGATGTTCTCTGGATACCTATCTGCCCGGAGTCTCGAGGTCTATGGAGCGGGCCTTCGCTACAAATTCGGTTCATCGGTGGTCGCAGCAAACTACACGACCACCCGCTTCAACCATGTTCTAAAAACGAGCTCCACGCCAATCGGAGGCATCAGTCCGAGCATCAACTCGGCAGAACTCAACTATACCTATCGGTTCACGCCAGAGCTTCTTATCGGCGCCGGGTTTTCATATACGCATGCCGAAGATGCGAAGTACACGCAGTCGACAATTGGTTCGACCTATTCACTTTCCAAGCGCACATTCCTCTACGCGATGACGTCCTGGGTTCACGCCATAGGTACCAACTCTCTCAATCGACCTGCCGTGGCAGGTATCGACCTGCTGACAGCATCGAGTAATGCAAATCAGCTGGCCGTCCGCATCGGCATTCACCACAACTTCTGACAAGCCGGAAATTACATGAAGCGATATGTGAATCCAAAAGTTGGTGACCGTGCGACGTTCGCAGACGCAGTTCAAGTCGATGGATGGCTTTATGTGTCTGGGCAATGCGCAATGCAGGATGGTGAATTTCAAAACGGTCCCATTGCATCGCAAGCCCGCAAGTCGCTCGAGCAACTTTCCGAGATTCTTGAGGCTGCCGGATATTCAAAGGAACACGTCGTCCGGTGCGGCGTTTGGCTTGCCGACGCCAGAGACTTCAACGCGTTCAATGCGGTTTTCAGGCAGTTTTTTGGAGAGCACAAACCCGCCCGAGCTTGCGTTGTGTCGAGCATGGTCGTCGACAGCAAGGTCGAGGTCGACTGCGTCGCATACAAGGCTTCATGACCATCGCAGTCGCGAAGCCATGTCATCAAGACAGCCAAGACGTGCACACGTCAGCGTCTCGGTTAAGACTCGATTGATTGACAGATTGATTCACTTTGGATAAGCCGCAGAGGGAAAAACATGACTGTTTATAAACTCGACAACGTCAGCCCGCACATTGATGAGTCCGCTTATGTGGCAAAATCCGCGAATGTGATTGGTGACGTTTCTATCTCCAAGGGAGCGAGTATTTGGTTCGGCGCGTCTGTCCGAGGGGATAAAGCCTCAATCTCGATAGGCGAAAATTCAAATATCCAAGAAGGTGCCGTCTTGCATGTCGACCCTGGATACCCACTGAAGATTGGCGCCGGAGTAACCATCGGTCATCTTGCCATGGTGCACGGTTGCACGATTGAAGACGGGACGTTGATAGGCATCCAAGCGGTTGTATTGAATGGCGCGGTCATCGGTCGAAACTGCCTCGTGGGCGCAGGCGCCATTGTGACCGAAAATAAGGTTTTTCCAGATAATTCTTTAATTCTTGGCGTGCCAGCAAAGGTTGTAAAAGAACTCTCGGAGGCGCAAGTAGCATCTCTCAGTGACAATGCGAGCACGTATGTGGAACTCGCCGGAAGATATAAGGCAGGTCTCCAGGAGGTTGATTAGGTCCTGTCACGCCCTGATGCTTTACAGCCGGTACGATGGGTGACCTGCTGCGGAATTCTACGCCAATCAAGTAATGAGTCTGGCGTCGATTGATCCGCTTGGGTTTCCTGGACCAGATCTAGAGCGAGTTTTGCGGCAAGCTTCACCCTGAACCAGGAGGTGGTTTGTCATGAAGCGGAAACGCTTTTCGATCGAACAGATTGTGGCGGTACTGAAGCAAGCCGAGCTGTGTTGCAATCGGCTATGCCTGATGAGGCCGCTTGCGCATTGATGTGAGCAACGCGCGCTTATTCGTCCTTCACCACGAACCTCAGAACAGCCGTCAGGACCGTCGATACCGGCAGCACTGCCGCCATGCCCAGCATGCCCATCGCGAACGACCCCGTCCGATCTTTCAGCCAACCAACGAGGAACGGTCCAGCAAATCCGCCAAAGGTGCCAACGGAGTTGATAAAGGCCAGCACACCGGCAGCCGCAGCGCCGGACAGGAACCGCGTCGGGATGCGCCAGAAGACAGCCCGCGCCGTCGTGACGCCGATGACCGCAATCGTGATGCCGATCAGCGCCAGCCAGAATGCATTGAGCAAGGCCGCAATAACCATCCCACCCGCGCCAAGCAGACAAGTGAGCAGCAAATTGGCGATCTTTGTCCCATTGCGATCAACCATGTGCGCCCAGGTCGACATCGCCGGCGCACACGCCAGCGCGAATCTCTACTCACTGGTCGAAACCTGCAAGGCCAACGGCATCGACCCGTATCGCTACCTCACTTGGCTGTTCCAATGCTCCAGTTCCCTGATCGTCCGGGGCAAAGGGGATTGGTCAATGTGCAATCGCTCGGCCGCACGGGCGAAATGGAGTTCCTCGGCAACAGCCATGAAACAACGGAGGTGTCGAAGTTCCACACCCATTCCCACGAAGATTTCATATCGAATCAAGACATCTCAAGCCTTGCCTGATTTGCTCGCAGCTCCATGTAGTGCTAGCAGAATCTGCACCGGGTGAGGCAATGTCACCGAGTCCATCGCTCTGACCTGGCTACGGCAGGAATAGCCCGTCGCCATTAATCTGCCGCCTGATCGGTGCTGTGCCACCACAGGTGCCCAGCTCATCCCGTAGAGCGACTCGGAGGTCGTGCGATTTCGAGCTTCATGGCCGTAGGTGCCGGACATGCCGCAACAGCCGGAAGGCTGGACATTCAACCTAGCCCCCAATGCCGCGAACACACGTTTCCAGTCCTCCATCGCGCCCGCCGCGTTGGTTCGCTCGGTGCAATGAGGCAGCAGCACATAGGGTTCTGCGTCGTCGGCAATGGCGTTGCCATGCGGCACCAGCGCTCCGGCCAGCCATTCCTGGAGCAGATAAACGCGCGGCAGCTTGACGTCACTCAATGCTTCCGGGTATTCGGTGCGGTAGACGAGCGTCATCGCCGGATCGATACCGACCAGCGGCACGCCCGTGGCTGCCAGGCTCTCGAGCATGATGGCGTTGCTTTGGGCCGTGCGGCGAAAACCGTCCAGGAAGCCATGCACGTGCAGCGGCTTGCCGCTCGGCATGTAAGGCGCCAGCAGGGGCTGAAAGCCGAGCGATTCCAGCAGCCGCAAGGTGTCTAGCACGAGGCCTGTCTCGAAGTGGCTGGTGAAAGCATCCTGCACCAGCACGACGGGGCGCTGTTCCTGCTTCGCGGCAGCGGCGACACTTTGCGGTGTAGCCACCGCGAAACCGGCACGGCGCGCCTCGTCCGCCAAGTCCAGGCCACTCAGGCGGGGAATGTGCACCAGGCCGACGCGGCGCAACAGCCACTGTGACGGCGCGCTGGCCATCAGCGAGTTCATCAGGCGCGGCGCCTTGGCCATCCAGGGCAAGGCAGGCTCCAGGCAGGCCAGCAGCCAGTCGCGTACGGGGCGCAGATAGCGGGTGTGGTACAGGGCCAGGAACTTCGCCCGGAAAGCAGGAACATCTACCTTGATGGGGCATTGCCCCGCACAGGACCTGCAGGACAGGCAGGTATCCATTGCTGCCTTGACCTCGTGCGAGAAGTCGTATTCGCCGCTGCGCTTGGCCAGGGTATTGCGGATCTTTGCGAGCGGTGACGCCATGCGCTGCCATCCGTTGATGGCCTGGGCGTTCAACTGGTCGGCTTGGCCCGCTTGGCTGACGAGGTACAGCCATTCGCGCAGCAACCCAGCACGACCCTTAGGCGAAAAGCGCCGGTCGCGCGTCGCCTTCCACGACGGGCACATGGCGTCGTCGGCATCGAAGTTGAAGCAGGCGCCATTGCCATTGCAGTGCAGCGAGTCCTCGAAGTGGTGACGTACGGCAATGGGGATGACGCGATCACGCTGGCCACGCGTCGGTGCTTCATCCACCCGCGTCAATGCCTGCCCGGCAGGCGCAGCGATCTTGCCGGGGTTGAACTGGTTATGTGGGTCGAATGCCGCCTTGATGTCCTGCAAGCGCGAATACAAAGGACCCCAAAAGGCCGGTGCATATTCCGAGCGCAGCCCCTTGCCATGCTCGCCCCACAGCACGCCGCCGTACTTGCGCGTCAAGGCCACGACTCCATCGGTGATGGCGCGGATCTGGCCTTCCTGCGCCGGGTCTTTCATGTCTAGCGCTGGGCGCACGTGCAGCACGCCCGCGTCGGCATGGCCGAACATGCCATAGACCAGCCCCTGGACGTCCAACAGCGCGCGGAACTCGGCGATGTAGTCGGCCAGGTTTTCAGGTGGTACGGCCGTGTCTTCGACGAAAGGCAGCGGGCGGCGCTCGCCGCGCAGTCGCCCCAACAGACCGACCGAGCGCTTGCGCATGGCCCAGATGCTTTCCACATCGGCATGACCGTGGGCGATGCTGTGACCCAGCACGCCGGCGGCGGCGTCCGCACCGTTCAACAGGGCCAACGCATTGTCCAGCGCGGCGTCGAGCGCCGCCGGGTCGTCAGCGGTGAATTCCACCAGGTTCACGCCCTCGAGCGGCAGTGAGGCGTCGGGGAAGAAGCGCGCGATCTCCGACCAACTGTTGTCATCGCGCGCCAGACGCAGCACTACGGCATCAATGGCTTCGATGGAGGTGGCCTGCAGCTTCAGCAGCCGGGGCGCGTCGCGCAGGGCGGCGTCGAAGCTGGCATAGCTCACCACCGCCAGCGCAGCGTGCTTGGGAATGGGCAGCAAGTTGAGCTTGGCTTCGGCGACGAAGCCCAGGCTGCCTTCCGCGCCGCACAGGATGCTGTTGAGGTTGAAGCGGCCCTGCGCGTCGCGGATGTGGGCCAGGTCGTAGCCGGTCAGACAGCGGTTAAGCTTGGGGAAGTGCCGCTCGATCAGCGCAGCGTCGTGTTTCCGGATTTCATCGACGGTACGGTGCACGCGGCCCACCAGGTCAGTGCGGGCCTGCAGGCCCGCCAGCGTTTCGTCGCCGATCGGGGCCGAGGTCCACAGCGTGCCGTCGGCCAGCACCGTGCTCAATTCCAGCACGTGGTCACGCGTCTTGCCGTAGGCGCACGACCCCTGGCCGCTGGCATCGGTGTTGACCATGCCGCCGATGGTGGCGCGGTTGGATGTAGACAACTCGGGTGCGAAGAACAAGCCATAGGGCTTGAGCGCAGCCTCCAGCTGGTCCTTGACCACGCCCGCCTGCACCCGCGCCCAACGCTCCTCAACGTTGATTTCGAGGATGCGATTCATGTGGCGCGACACGTCCACCACCACGCCATCGCCCAGGGACTGGCCATTGGTGCCAGTGCCGCCGCCGCGCGGAAACAGCCTCAGCGCATGAAAGCGTTCGTTCACGGCCAGACGGACGATCCGAATCAGGTCTTGCGAGTTCTTGGGGAACACCGCCAGCGCGGGCAGCACCTGGTAGATGGAATTGTCAGTGGCCAGGGCCGTGCGGTCGGAATGGCTCTCGCACACCTCCCCCTCGAAACCGCGCAGCCGCAACTCCGTCGCGAATTCCTGGTAGAGGCTGCCCGCTTGGGGCAAGCGATCAAGTCGCGGGATCATGAATGCTCCTTGGCGAACACTCGATTTCAATGAGGGCGAGCGCGGAACATTAGGAGATTTCCCGCCCCTTGGTTTCGGGCAGCAACATCGCGGCCAGCAGAACCACCACCGCCGCCCCGCCGGCGAACATGCCGATGGCGACACCCAAGCCTTTTGTGTTCGCCAGATGGCCCACCAGGCTCGGGAACAGCGCGCCGATGCCGCGCCCAAAGTTGTAGGCGAAACCCTGCCCCGTGGCACGTACGGCGGAGGGAAACAACTCGGTCAGGTAAGCACCCATGCCGCTGAAGATCCCGGAGGCCGCGAAGCCGAGCGGAAAGCCGAGAAAGAGCATCTGCTCGTTGGACAGGGAGAGCTGGGTGTACGCATAGACGGTGATGCCCGACAGCACCGCGAAGATCAGCAGGTTTGCCCGGCGGCCCAACCTGTCGGTCAGGTAGGCGCCAACCAGGTAACCGATGAAGGAGCCGACGATGATCACCAGCAGGTAGCCGCCAGTGCCGATGATCGACAGATGGCGCTCGGTCTTCAGGAAGGTGGGTAGCCAGGTAGTCACAGCGTAATAGCCGCCCTGCACGCCGGTGCACAGCAAGGCGCTCAACACCGTCGTCTTGATGAGCGCCGGCGAGAAGATGGCCCAGGCGGAGGTGCGGTGGTGACTGACCACTTCCGCCTCCTGGGTGCGCTGGAACAGTTCGGGCTCCGGTACGTGCCGGCGGATGAACAGCACCAGCGCGGCAGGGATGATGCCGATCCAAAACAGGGCTCGCCATGCATAGTCTTCCGGCAGCCAGGTAAAGACGGCGGTATAGAGCACAGCGGCCACACCCCAGCCCACCGCCCAGCCGCTTTGCACCGTGCCGACGGCGCGGCCGCGGTACTCGGTGCGTACCATCTCGCCCATCAGCACCGAACCCACGGCCCATTCGCCGCCAAAGCCCAACCCCTGCAGTGCACGCAGCACCAGAATCTGCTCGAAGTTCTGCGCGAAACCGATCAGCATCGTGCACACCGAGAACCAGAGGATGGTGCCTTGCAGGACGCGCACGCGCCCGAAGCGGTCGGCCAGAATGCCCGCCAGCCAGCCGCCCACGGCGGAAAACAGCAAGGTGACGGTGGCCAACATGCCGGCCTGTCCCTTGTCGATCCGGAAGAGCGTGCTGATCGTCGTGATGACGAAGGTGAACACCATGAAGTCGAAGGCGTCGAGCGCCCAGCCGCCGAAGGCAGCGGTGAAGGTGCGCCGCTCGGTCTTGGTCATTTGGCTATACCAGCTCATGTCTTGTCTCTTTCGTGTTATGTGGAAGAGATATCCCTATCCGTGCCGGGTTAGGCAACGGATGGGAAGCCATACAGGCAAGTGGGGTTGGTGACGAGGATGCGGTGGCGGGTTTCCGCATCGGGCGCCCATGCGGCCAGCAGGTTGAGCAATCGGCCCGTATCTGGCGTGCGGCTTTGCGAAACGTGCGGCCAGTCGCTGCCCCAGAGCATGCGATCCGGGGCATCGGCGATCAGCGCTTGGGCGAAGGGGGTGACATCTTCATAGGTTTGGAAGCGGTCGCTGAGGCGATAGGCGCCCGAGAGCTTGACCCAGTAGCCGTGATCGGCCACCAGGCGGCGCAACGCAACGAAGCCGGGGGCATGGAGCCCCTCCCCAACAGGCATGTGCCCCATGTGGTCCACCACGCCGGGAACGGGCAAATCGGCCATGCGCGGCAGCAGCTCGGGCAAGGCTCGCACATCCATCAGGAACTGCATGTGCCAGCCCAGGTGCTTGATGCGGTGAGCCAGTTTCTCCATCGCCGCAAAGCCGATGCCACCGCCAAAAAGCACATTGATGCGCAGTCCGCGCACGCCCGCCTGATGCAGCTCTTCCAACTCGCGGTCGCTGATGTCGGGCGAGACCACGGCCACGCCCCGCAAACGGCTCGGATGACGCCGCAGCGAATCCACCATGCAGCGGTTGTCGGTGCCATACACGCTGATCTGCACCAGCACGCCGTAGGTCATGCCGAGGGTGTCGAGCATGGCGAGGTACTTCGCTTCGGGAGCCGGCGGCGGCGTGTAGCTACGGTTGCTCACCAGCGGGTGGATCGGGTCGCCGGAAATCACGTGGGCGTGGGTATCGACCGCTCCCCACGGCACCTGGAAGCCGGGGGGCTCGAACTGGTCCTGTGCGGCCGCACACAGCGGCGCAGGCACATCGTGGGTGGCTGTGTTCATGTGTCTCCTTCCTTGGAAAACCGTCGAGGCTGTTGCTCGACTTCCGGCGAATTGTCATATGTTATCGATTCCTTGTTATCTTCAAGAAATTCAGTATTCATGAGTTTAAGCACCCGGAATATTGAGCAAAAGCGTATTATTTCCGGGATATGCATGAGGTTTATGAATGAACCCCCGAGCCCTGACTCCTTCCATGTCCCTGCTGCTGGCGTTTGAGGCATCCGCGCGACACCAGAGCTACACCCGCGCAGCAGAGGAGCTAGCCTTGACGCAAAGTGCGGTCAGCCGTCAGGTACAGGCTCTCGAAGAACTGCTGGACGTGCAGTTGTTTCTCCGCAAAGGGCGGCGGATCGAGCTGACCGATGCAGGGCGGTTGTACATGCGCGGTGTGGGCAGCGCGATTACCGGTCTGCGCAACGCGACACTGCAAGCCATCGCACACCGCTCGGGGGGCGGCATCCTGAATTTGGCGGTGCTGCCCACCTTCGGCGCTCGTTGGCTGATGCCGCGCCTGCATGCCTTCTATGCCGCCAACCCCAACGTGGTTGTCCACATGCATTCGAGAATCGGCGACTTCGATCTCGACACGGCAGGCATGGATGCTGTGATCGGCGTTGGCAAAGACGATCTGCCAGGCTTGGCATCTCATCGCCTGCTCAAAGAGGAACTTGTCCTTGTCGCCAGTCCAGAGTTGCTGAACCGGCACCCCATCCAATCAGTACACGATCTGGATTCGCTGTTATTGCTCAGGGTGGCCTCTCGCCCCAATGTCTGGAAGGAATGGTTCGATGCCTGCAATGTCAAGCTGCGTGGCTCCTATTTAGGGCCGACCTTCGAGGTGACATCGCATCTGATCCAGGCCGTTGCGACAGGTATCGGCGTGGGCCTGCTACCGCGATGCCTCGTCGCGGAAGAGTTGCAGTCAGGGAATCTGCTCGCGCCACTCAACGTTTCCTATTTCAGCGGCCTGAGCTACTACTTTGCTTATCCCGCCCACAAGGCAGAGTGGCCGTCCATCGCGGCATTTCGTAACTGGCTCCTGACGATCGGCTAGGGGTATGTCTGCGGCCTATTAAAGAAGGCCACGATTTTTTGCAACCTCACGATGTGACCCTGCCTCGCTTTCACGTACGGCGACTCATGCGGCGATCACACCGAGTTCCCCCGTGTGAGTTCTCTCAAAGTCTCGGTCGTACAGTCGACTCCGTCGTCTTACGTGGCGGAAAAAAGAAAAAGACGGACGTTACGGTTCCGGACCTGATGCATCGGCCCCGCTCAGTGGAATGCCATATTTGCGTCGATCTCCGGGTCAGCATCGGATCGATGCCGCCCCATCCCCATTCCGCCGCGCCGATCCTCACGAATGGTAGGCCGTCTCCCCGTGCGAGCTGACGTCGAGCCCTTCCCGTTCGCGCTCGTGATCGACGCGCAGGCCGATCGTCATGTCAACGAGCTTGAACGCCACGACCGACACGGCCGCCGACCAGACGAGCGACGTCCCGACCCCCCAGCATTGCGCGATCAACTGATCGACAACGTGATAGTCGGCCACCTTGTTCGCGACGTAGTCGTAGATGCCCGTGCCGCCGAGCGACGGCGACGCGAACACGCCTGTCAGCAAGGCGCCGGCGATCCCGCCGATGCAATGCACGCCGAACACGTCGAGCGAATCGTCGACGCCGATCATGCGCTTCAGGCCATTGACGCCCCAGTAGCACACCGCGCCTGCGATCAGCCCCATCGCGATCGCGCCCATCGGGCCGACGAAACCGCACGCGGGCGTGATCACGACGAGCCCGGCGATCGCGCCCGACACCGCGCCGAGCATCGACGGCTTGCCTTTCATCGCCCACTCGACGACGGTCCAGGACACCGTCGCCGCACACGTTGCGAGCAGCGTCGTGACGAACGCCAGCGTCGCCGCGCCGCTCGCCTCGAGCGCCGAGCCGACGTTGAACCCGAACCAGCCGACCCAAAGCAGCGACCCGCCGATCATCGTCATCGTCAGGCTGTGCGGCGCCATCGTTTCGCGTCCGAACCCGGCGCGCTTGCCGATCATGACCGCGCCGACCAGCGCCGCGATGCCGGCGTTGATGTGCACGACCGTGCCGCCCGCGAAGTCGATCGCGCCCTTCTGGAACAGGAAGCCCGCCGTCGCATTGGCCTTGTCGGCCGCCGCGGCGCTCGTGTAGGCATCGGGGCCGGGCCAGTACCAGACCATGTGCGCGATCGGCAGGTACGAGAACGTGAACCACAGCACCATGAACATCAGCACCGCTGAGAATTTCGCGCGCTCGGCGATGCCGCCGACGATCAGCGCGGGCGTGATCGCGGCGAACGTCAGCTGGAACGACACATAGATGAACTCCGGAATCACGACGCCCTTGCTGAACGTCGCGGCCGTCGAATCCGGCGTGATCCCGGCGAGGAACGCCTTGCTCAGCCCTCCGAAGAACGCGTTGCCTTCGGTAAAGGCGACGCTGTAACCGTAGACGGCCCACAGCACGCCTAGCAGGCAGAACACGACGAGCGTCTGCATCAGGATGGACAGCATGTTCTTCGCCCGCACCATGCCGCCGTAAAAGAGCCCGAGCCCGGGCGCCGCCATCATCACGACGAGCAGCGTCGCGACGATCATCCATGCGGTGTCGCCCTTGTTGGGCACCGGCGCGGCGGCTGCCGCGGCGCCATCCGCCAATGCGGGCACGGCAAACGCCGCCATCCCGAGCAATGCAAGCAATCCGATGACTTTTTTCATTCGTCGATTCCTCGAAAATGGCAACGCGGGCTTGGTCGCGACGCCGATACCGTCGCGAAAGCGGAGCAGGCGAACCGGCATGCCGTCGCGCGGTCCGCCGCGCGACGATGCGGCGGACCTCAGCCCAATGGAGTAATCACGCGGCGCGCCCGCGAGCGGAATCGGCAGCAGCTACGCCGGCCGGGCCGGCGTGCGCCGAGCTCTTCGCACGCGATGCGGCGGACGTCAATAACGCTGCCCAGGAATCCACGACGTGCCGGCGAGCGGCACCCGCGCCATCGCGGCCGCCTCGACCGTCAGCGCGACGAGATCCTCCGGCTCCAGGTGATGCACGTTCTGCTTGCCGCAGGCCCGCGCGATCGTCGTGAGCTCCATGTTCAGCGTCTTCAGGTAGTTGCGTACGCGGCGCGCGCCTTCCTCGGGCTGCACGCGCTGCTCGAGCACCGCGTCCTGCGTCGTCACGCCGACCGGGCACTTGCCCGTATGACAGTGATGACAGAACCCCGGCGACGTATTCAGCGCCGCGTAGTCCGCGACGGCCGAATGCAGCGCACCGTTCTGGAAGTACGTATCGCCGTTGCAGCCGAGCGCCATCAGCACGCCCTGGCCGATCGCGACCGCGTCCGCGCCGAGCGCGAGCGCCTTCGCGACGTCGGCGCCCGTGCGGATGCCGCCGGACACGATCAGTTGAACCTGCCCTTTCATGTTCAGCTCCTCGAGCGCGTCGACGGCCTGACGGACCGCCGCCAGCGTCGGGATGCCGACGTTCTCGATGAAGCAGGTCTGCGTCGCCGCGGTGCCGCCCTGCATGCCGTCGACGACGACGACGTCCGCGCCCGCATGGACCGCAAGCTTCACGTCGTTGAACGTGCGCGTCGCGCCGACCTTCACGTAGATCGGCTTCTGCCAGTCGGTGATCTCGCGCAGCTCCTGGATCTTGATCGCGAGATCGTCGGGGCCGGTCCAGTCCGGATGGCGGCTTGCCGAGCGCTGATCGACACCCGCCGGCAGCGTGCGCATCGACGCCACGCGCGGATTGACCTTCTGCCCGAGCAGCATGCCGCCGCCGCCCGGCTTCGCACCTTGCCCGATCACGACCTCGATCGCGTCCGCGCGGCGCACGTCGTCGGGATTGAACCCGTAGCGCGACGGCAGGCACTGGTAGACGAGCGTCTTCGACGAACGGCGCTCCTCCTGCGTCATCCCGCCGTCGCCGGTCGTCGTCGACGTGCCGGCCGCGGTCGCGGCGCGGCCGAGCGCTTCCTTCACGTTCGCCGACAGCGCGCCGAAGCTCATGCCGGCCACCGTGACCGGAATGTCGAGCACGATCGGCTTCTTCGCGAAGCGCGTGCCGAGCACGGTCTGCGTTGCGCATTTCTCGCGATAGCCTTCGAGCGGATAGCGCGACAACGACGCGCCGAGAAACAGCAGGTCGTCGAAATGCGGCACCGGCCGCTTCGCGCCGAGACCGCGGATCTCGTAAAGGCCGCGCTGGGCGGCCGTGTGGATGTAATCGATCGTCTTGCGGTCATAGCCGTGCGACTCTTCCTGCTGCAAGCGCGCGAAATGAATGGGTTTGGCTTCCATGGCGTCTTCCCGAACGAGCTTTGGATTCAATATTGCTGGTCCGCGTCGGCGTTCCAGTGGTAAAGGGTGCGTGCCGACGCGATGCGCCTGAACGCGCGCGGGTCGTGGTCGAGGCCGGCGGCGTCGAGCAGCGCGGCAACGGCGCCGACGTCCGCGTCGGTCATCGGCTCGAACTGCGCGTCGGCGCCGAGCGATTTCACGTCGCCCTTCACGTACAGCACGGCCTCGTAGAGCGAATCGCCGAGCGCGTCGCCGGCATCGCCGCAGATCACCATGCGCCCGGCCTGGGCCATGAACGCGGAGAAGCTGCCGACCGAGCCGCCGACGACGATGTCGCCGCCTTTCAGCGAAATCCCGCAACGCAGCCCGGCGTCACCGTCGATCACGAGCAGCCCGCCGTGCGCAGATGCGCCCGCGCCGTTCGACGCGAAGCCCTTCACGTGCACCTTGCCGCTCATCATGTTTTCCGCGACGCCGGTACCGGCGCTGCCCTCGATGACGATCGTCGCGCGCTTGTTCATGCCGCCGGCGTAGTAGCCCGCATGCCCGTCGATCGTCACCGTGACGTCGGCGTCGACGCCGACCGCGATGTTGTGCGCGCCGTTCGGCGAGGCCACGACGATGGCTTGCCCGTCGAGCACGTCCGCATCGCCGTGCAGATACTGGTTGACGTCCCGGACCGTGGCGCGCTCAAGGTCGAATGTCACGCGTTCCATACATACATCTCCTCGGGTGCGGGTTCGAATACTTTCGCGTTCTTGATGTCGGGCAGATGCGCAAGCGAGCGGAACTCGGACGCGATCGCCACGTAGTCGTCGTTCTCGGCAACGACGGCAGGCTTGCACGCGAACGGATCGCGGATCAGCGCCAGCTCGGTCGGGGTGCCCATCAGAAAGGTGAAGAAGCCGTCGAGCGCCTCGAAGCCTTTCTGCAGCGCGGCATGCAGCGTGTCGCCTTCACGCAGCCGCCATTCGAGGAAGCGGCATGCGGCCTCGGTGTCGTTGTCGGTGTCGAAGCGGATACCCTCCGGCTCGAGCTTGCGCCGCACGCCGTACGGATTCGACAGCGACCCGTTGTGCACGAGGCAGAAATCCTCGCCCGCGGTAAACGGATGCGCGCGGTCCGGCGTCACCGCCGACTCGGTCGCCATCCGCGTGTGGCCGACGAGGTGGGAGCCCTTGAGCGCGCCGAACGCATAACGCGCGGCGATGTCGGCGGGCAAGCCGATGTCCTTGTACAGGTCGATCGAGCGGCCGGCCGACAACACGTAGACGTGCGGGTAGTGCTCGTTCAGCCAGTGCTTGATCGTATCGGGTCCCCCTCGGACGGTCAGCACCGCGTGATTGCGCTTCGCGTCGATGCGCGCCGTGGCGTCGACGGACGCATTCAGGCGGTCGAGCAGCACGTCCCACGGGAAATGCTCGCCCTCTTCCGTAAAGCCCGAATACAGGCTCAGCTTGCGCTGAGCCGAATCGACGGCCTCGCCGAACACGGCGAGGCCGGCCGAATCCGGGCCTCGCTCGGTCATGCCGATCAGCATCGGCACCATCAGTTCACCAAGCCGGTCGCGCAATGCCGGTGTCTTCACCAGCAAGCCTACGATTCCGCACATGTGTTCCCCCTCCTTAGAAAAATTCGATGTACTGCTTGATTTCCCAATCCGATACGTGGCGCATGTACTCCAGCCACTCCATCCGCTTGAGCTTGAGAAATTCGTCGACCACCGGCCCGAGCGCACCCCGGATCAGCCGATCGGCTTCGAGCGCGTCGAGCGCTTCGCCGAGGTTCTGCGGCAGCACGCCGATGCCGCGTTCACGCAGCTTTTGCGCCGGCCACTCGTACAGGTTCTCGTTCGCGGGGGCGCCCGGCGACAGGTCACGGTCGATGCCGTCGAGCCCGGCGGCGATCACGGCCGCCGTCGCGAGATACGGGTTACATGCGCCGTCGGGCAGCCGCAACTCGATCCGGCCGCCGGGCATGCGCACCATCGTCGAGCGGTTGTTGTCGCCGTAGCTGATGTAGGCCGGCGCCCAGGTCGCGCCGGTCAGCGAGCGCCCGACCACGAGGCGCTTGTACGAGTTCACGGTCGGGTTGCAAAGCGCCGCCAGCGCGGGCGCATGCGCGAGCAAGCCTGCCGTGAACCGGTAGCCGAGCGCCGACAGGCCCATGCCGAGCGGATCAGCGTCGTCGGCGAACAGGTTGCGCTCGCCGTCGCCGATCGACATGTGCATGTGCATGCCGTTGCCGGGGCGGTTTGCGAACGGCTTCGGCATGAACGAGCAGATCATCCCCAGGTCGTTCGCGATCTCCGACGCGGCCATCTTGAAGAACACGTAGTGATCGCACGACGTCAGGCAGTCGGTGTACGTGTAGTTGATCTCGAACTGGCCGTTCGCGTCCTCGTGGTCGATCTGGTACACGTCGATGCCGACCGAGCGCAGCGCTTCGGTCAATCGCTCGAGGAACACCCGCGTACGCGACAGGCCCTTGTAGTCGTAGCACGGCTTCGCCAGCGTGTCGCTCGGGTCGCACGGCTCGAGCACACCCGATGCCGAGCGCTTCAGCAGCGAAAACTCGGGCTCGAGGCCGGTAAACAGCGTCCAGCTCCGCTCGGCAAGACGCGCGACCTGCTTCTTCAGCGTCACGCGTGAATCGAACGCCCAAGGCGCGCCGGCGACATGGCCGTCGCACACAATGCGCGAGAGCCCCGGCTGCCACGGTACCGGCGTGAGCGTCGCGAGATCGCCGACCGCCATGTAATCCGGACCGTTCGGCTCGATGCCGACACCCCAGATCGCGAAGCCCGCAAAGCCCGCCCCGGCGGTCAGCACGCTTTTCAGATGCGCGACCGGCACCGACTTGGCCTTGGCCACGCCGTGAATATCGACAAATTGCGCAAGCACGTACTTCACGCCTTCCTGCGTCAGATACGCCTGCGCCTCTTCCGCGGAGTCGAAACGGGGCACGCTGCCGAGCACGTTGGCCGGCAAACTGCTCGCATCATTCAGGTTCATCGCCACTCCTTTCCACTGCTGCCTTCGATGATCAAAGGAAACCGCCCGCATGTGGACGGATTTACTTTCAAGAAACAATAATTCCTTTCATGAAACTTTCCGCGCGAACGCCTCCCTCCTTCGTTCACGGCTTCCGCCGCCACAATCTGCTACCCTGCCCTTTTTACCGAGGCCGACGATGTCCACCGCAGACGACAGCAAACCACCGCTCGAACGCTATCTCGGCTCGACGATCCGCGAGCTTCGCCAGCGTCACGGCCTGACCATCGCGCAGGTTGCCGAGCAGGCCGGCATCAGCCGCGGGATGCTCTCGAAAATCGAGAACGCGCAGACTTCGACCGGCCTCGACGTGCTCCATCGCATCGCGCAGGCGCTCGGCGTATCGATGTCGACGCTGTTCCGCAACTTCGACGTTCCGCAGGGCGGTGCTCAGCTCGTCAAGAAGGGCGCCGGCATGGAAGTCGTCCGCAAAGGCACAAAACGCGGCCACACCTATCATCTGCTCGCCTACGACCAGGGCCCGCGCAAGCTCTTCGAGCCGTTCCTGATCACGATGGAAGATCAGGCGGAACGCTTTCCCGTCTTCGAACATCCCGGCACCGAGTTCATCCACATGCTCAAGGGCGTGATCGAGTACCGCCACGGCCAGCAGACTTACATCCTCCATCCCGGCGACACGCTGACTTTCCGGGGCGACGTACCGCATGGCCCCGAACGCCTGATCAAGACGCCGATCCAGTTCCTGTCGATCTTCGTCTATGGTCAGCAGACCGAATAGTGACGCCGTGACGCCGTGACGCCGGATATGACGCAAGCATCGTGCCAAGTTTCCCAAGGTGAATCAAAGATTCCCACGGATAAACACTTTCAGCGCAATGCGTGCCGTGCGTCGTTTCATCTGTTCAATCGATCCTGCCTGCCGGCGGTGCGACGTCTTGTTGAACACGGTGCAACGGCGCACTGAAACAGCAACCGCGGTTACGAAGATGTATCAGAAGCGCTTATGCTGAAGCGGGCAACGCCGCGAGCACAGCCAGCGCCGTGTCGATCATCCGGCGCAGCGTCGGCTGCACGGCCGCCGCGCGAGCGGGATCGTATTCAAACGGAAAAACCTCGTTCATATAGGTCGACTGGCACATCTCGAGCTGGATCGCGTGCACGCCACGCGACGGCTCGCCGAACCGCCGCGTGATATAGCCACCCTTGAAGCGGCCGTTGGCCACCCACGTGAACGGACTCGCCGCGGCTTCGCGCGCCGCAGCGGCGAGCAGCGCCGGCGCGGCGGTGCGGCCGTCCTGCGTGCCGAGATTCAGGTCGGGCAGCTTGCCGTCGAACAACCGCGGCAGCACGCTCGAAATCGAATGTGCCTCCCACAGCAACACGTTTCCATGAAGCGCGCGCAGTCTGGCCAGTTCCGCTTCGAGCGTTGCGTGATACGGCTGCCAGTATGCGTGTACACGGCGCGCTTGCTCCTGCGCGTCGGGCGCGCAGCCCTCCCGGTAAACCGGTTCGCCGACGAAGGTTTCCGTCGGGCACAGTCCTGTCGTCGTCTGCCCCGGATACAGGCTTTCGTCATTCGGCGGCCGGTTGAGGTCGATCACATAGCGCGACACCGTCGCGCCGAGCACCGTGGCGCCGAATTCCGCTGCGAACGCGTACAGACGGTCGAGATGCCAATCCGTATCCGCGAACGTCAGCGCCGCATCCGAGTACGTGTCGCGCAGCGGCGCCGGGATCCCGATGCCGAGATGGGGGATCGAGATCAGCAGCGGCGCATCGCCCTGCTGCAACTTGAACAGTTCGGTCATGTAGCACTCCGTGGAAATCAAAGCAGCGCATCGTCGGGCAGATGCGGCAACGCGCGTTCGAGTGACGGTCGAATCGAGCGATCGATGACGGCCCGTGTCAGCGTGACGATTTCCCTGACGAAATCGTCCCACTCGTCCTGGCGATGCAGCAGGAAGAAATCCCGGCGTCCGAGTCGCCCGGACGGCAGCGGCAGCACCTCGATTTCGTCGAGATAGTGCCGCGCCTGCCACAGGCACAGCGGCGTCGAGATCGCAAAGCCGAGCCGCGCAGCCACGAGGCTCAGCAACGGATCGGTCGCGTCGAATTCGAAGCGTCTCGGGCTGTCGATGCCGAGGTGGCGCGCATAGCGTTCCACCTGCTGGCCGATCACCGAACGCCCGGTGTAACGGATCAGCGGCAACTCTGACGCCAGCACACGCCAGTCGACTTTCGGGCGGCCGGCCAGATGGCCGCGCGCGACGACCGCGACGAACGCCTCCGAGAACAGCGGCATCTCGACGATGCGCGCGTCGCTCAGCGTGGTCTGCGTGCAGACCGCGACATCCAGTTCCCGATCGTGAAGCTGCTTGCTCAGCCCCGGCGTCAGCCCGGACCACATCGTGATCTGCCGGGCGGTGCCGGAAACCGCCCGGATCAGTTCCGGGCCGACCGTCGCGGCAAACGAATCAACGCAGCCGAGCCGCACCGGCAGCCGGCCGGCGGCCGACGCATCGCCGACGCGTGCGCTGACCATCTGCGCGTGCTCGAGCAGCGGCCGCGCCAGTTCGAGCAGCGCGCGCCCGGCGATGTTCGGCCGCGGGGGCCGGCTGTCCCGGTCGAACAGCACCGTGCCCTGCTCGCGCTCGAGCGCCGTGATCGCCTGGCTGATCGCGCTCTGGCTCACGCCGATCCGCTTGGCCGCGGCGGTCATCGAACCGGTCTCGCAGACGGTGACGAACGCCGCAAGCGCCCGCAGATCGATTGGCGGTGGGGTGCGTCTCATCGTTTCTCCCGGGTAGACACCGGATTCGACGGACCGGCGGCATGGAACGCATGGTGCGCCGGATCGGGCGGCCCGGGCGCGAGATGAGCATTTCCGGGCACGCAGCATAAGTTTGCCTAATACAAAATTCGGCTGCGCCCGTGCTTTCTAGAATCGGCTCACTGCCTACCCAGAGGGAAATCATGAGCCGTTACGACTTCATCGTGATCGGCGCCGGCGTGATCGGCGCATCCGTCGCACATCATCTGGCGTCGCTCGGCGCCGGCAGCGTGCTTGTCCTCGAACGCGGGATGATCGGCACCGGCACGACGTCGCAATCGTCCGGCCTGCTGCGCACGCACTACTCGGTACGCCAGAACGTCGAACTCGCGCGCGCGTCATGGTGGGCCTTCAACAACTTCGCCGAATACGTAGGCGACGACGAGGCATCGTGCGGCCTCGTCAAGTGTGGATACATGATCTGCGCGCCGGACGGCGACAAGCTCGAGCCGCTGCGCGCGTCGCTCGACGTACAGCGCGCGATGGGTTCCGAGGTCGAGACGCTGGACCGGCAGGCCGCGCAAGCGCGTTTGCCGATCGCCCGCTTCGACGACGCGGTGCTGATCGGCTTCGAGCCCGAGGCCGGATTCGCCGACGCATATCTCGTCGCCACCAGCTTCGCGAAATCGGCTCGCCGCCGCGGCGTGAAGATTCTGGAAGGCACGACCGTCACCGGCGTGTTGCGCGAGGGCCGCCGCGTCGTGGGCGTCGACACGACCGCCGGACGCTTCACCTGCGGCACGCTGATCAGCACGCAGAACATCTGGACGCCCGAGCTGTCCGGCTGGATCGATGTGCCGCTGCCCGTCAAGCCCGAGCGCCACACCGTGCTGGCGCTCGAGTGCGATGCGCACTACTCGTTCAAGATGCCTGCGTTCAAGGATCTCGGCTCGCCCGGCATGCTGTATTACCGCAGCTACGGCGGCAGCCAGATGCTGGTGTCCGAGGGCGTGGTCGGCGAGACGCTGAATGTGCCCGAGACGGAACAGGGCGACATCTCGCTCGACTATGTCGCCGAAGTCGGCGCGCAGGTGGCCGAGCGCTTCCCCGCGTACGAAACCGCTGGGCTCGCGTCGTCGTGGACCGGCGTCTACGACGTCACGCCGGACTGGAATCCCGTGCTCGGCAACGTCGGCGATATCGATGGGCTCGTCGTGGGTTTCGGTTTCTCCGGCCACGGCTTCAAGCTGTCGCCCGGAATCGGCAAGCTGCTCGCGCAGCATGCGCTCGGTCTTCCGACGGACGTCTCGCTTGCCCCTTACGCGCTCGAGCGTTTCTCGACCGGCGCGTTGCTGACCGGCAAGTACGGCCTCGGCGCCGTGTCCTGATCTCTCCTCCTTCAGCGTCTACATCATGTCTGTCAAGATTCTGGTCCCCATCAAGCGCGTGGTCGATCCGAACGTCCGGGTCCATATCGGCGCGGGCGGCGCGATCGACACGGCCGGCCTCAAGATGTCCGTCAACCCGTTCGACGAATGCGCGATCGAAATGGCGCTGCGTCTGCGCGAAGCGGGCCACGCCTCGCGCGTCACCGTCGTCACCTGCGGCCGGCCGGTCTGCCAGGACGTGCTGCGCACCGGGCTCGCGATGGGCGCGGACGACGCGGTCCTGATCGACACCGGCGACGAGCGTGCATCGATCGATTCGTCGGGCGTTGCCGCCCTGCTTCGCGCATTTATCGCCACGTCGCCGCACGACCTGGTGCTGTGCGGCAAGCAGGCGATCGACGACGACACCGGAGGCGTCGCGCCGATGCTCGCCGGCCTGCTCGGCTGGCCGCAGGCGCTCGACGCGACCGGCCTCGCGCCCGACGGCGCCGGCTGGCGAGTCACCTGCGGGGACGATTCGGGAACCGCCACGTGGCGGCTCGCCGGTCCCGCCGTGATCAGCGCCGACCTGCGGCTCGCGGAACCGCGCCGCGTCACGCTGCCGAGCATCGTCAAGGCAAGGCAGAAGCCGCTCGCCATCCTCGATGCAGCTCGCTTCGGCATCGAACTGGCACCGGCCACGCATACGGTCCGCATCGACGAACCCGCGATCCGCCGAGCGGGTACGCGCATGGCCGACATTGCAGAACTCGTCGCCGCGCTCGCCGCGCACAACGTATTCGTTCATTCGGGAGCCGCCGCATGAGAACGCTCGTCATCGCGGATACGTTCGCCGGCACGCTGGCCGAATCGGCGTCGCGCGTCGTGACCGCCGCCCTTCAGCGGCGCCAGCCGGTCGACGTGCTGGTCCTCGACCCGGCCGCTGCTGCTGCGGCGGCCCTGATCGAAGGCGTCGAGCAGGTGTTCCATCCCGTTGCGGCGAACGCCGCCATCCCGCCGGAAGCGCTGGCGGCGATGCTGTGCGAATGGGTGCCGCGCCATTCGCTGTTCGTCGCCGCGCATCGCACGCTGGGCCGCAACGCACTACCGCGCGCGGCAGCCGTCGTCGGCGGCGCCTTCATCGCCGACGCCGTGGCGATGACGGACGACGATCGCTTCGTGCGCGGCCTCTATGCGGGCAGCATCGTCGCCACGGTAATGAGCACGCGTGCGACGACCTTCGCCACGGTTCGCGCATCATCGTTCTCGCCGGCCGGACTGCGCGCCCAGCCGGCCCCCGTCGTGGCGCTCGACGCCCCTCCGGCGTTCCCGGCGACGACGCTGCTCGAGCGGCATGGCACGCAAGCGACCGGGCTCGATCTGAACAACGCGCCGATCGTCGTATCAGGCGGGCGCGGGCTTGCATCCGGCGAAAACATGGCAAGACTCGGCGCGCTGGCCGCGCGGCTCGGCGCGGCGCTCGGCGCATCGCGCGCCGCCGTCGACGCAGGCTATGCGCCAAACGCGATTCAGGTGGGCCAGACGGGCAAGACCGTCGCGCCGGATGTCTACCTGGCATTCGGCATTTCCGGCGCCGTGCAGCATCTCGCCGGCATGAAGGACTCCAAGCTCGTCGTCGCCGTCAACAAGGACCCGGACGCCCCCATTTTCTCGTTTGCCGATATCGGCTTCGTTGGAGACCTGTTCGACGTGATGCTCGCGCTCGAACGTCACATCGGCCCGGGCGACAGCGCATGACACGCGCACCGTCCAGTGGCAGTGGCGCCACCGCGCGTCACGCACTTTCGTCCCATCGCTACCCGAGCGTGCAATTTGTCGATTGCGTGCGAATTGCGCCCGAAGCGTGGGCGAACGGGGCCGGCGTGACACGGACGGTTGCCACGCGCATCGGTTCCCGCGGCAACGCCGAATGGCGAGTCAGCCTCGCGACGCTCGACGGATCGGCGCGGTTTTCACAGTTTCCGGGTGTGGACCGCACGCTCGTTCCAATCGACGATACGCCGGTCGAATTGAACGTGCAGGATGGGCAACTGATCGCACGCCCAATGCAACCGGCCTGCTTTCCCGGCGATCTTCTCGTGTGGACGAGCGGCATGACACGCTCGACGACGGTTCTCAACGTCATGACGCATCGTGACGCATGTCGCGCCACGGTCATCGTGACGACCCATTCGCGCCGCATCACGCCCGCGCCCGCGCAACTGTTGATCTGTGCGTCCGGGCAATGGCGCGTCGCAAGCAGCCTGTTGAGCGCAGTCTCGCTGGGTTCGATGCAGGGTCTGTGGGTCGAGGGGCGCGCCGAAGAACTCGACCTGCGTCCCGTCGCGCCCGGGTCCAGACTGGTCTTGATTGCTATCCATCCGGTCTCGCACTAAACGAAACGAACAGTGAAGACATGCCTGATATGACCTTTGCCGAGCAATACGGCCCGCGCGAATCGATGGAATACGACGTCGTGATCGTCGGCGGCGGCCCGGCCGGGCTGTCGGCCGCGATCCGGCTCAAGCAGCTGGCTGCCGAGAAAGGCACCGAGATCGGCGTGTGCGTGCTCGAGAAGGGTTCCGAGATCGGCGCGCACATCCTGTCGGGCGCGGTGATGGACCCGCGCGCGATCACCGAGCTGTTCCCCGACTGGAAGGAACGCGGCGCGCCGCTCGATGTCGAGGTGACGGAAGACCGCTTCCTGTTCCTGTCCGAGAAAGGCGCGGTCACCACGCCGAACTGGGCGCTGCCGGACAACTTCAAGAACCACGGCAACTACGTGATCTCGCTCGGCAACGTCACGCGCTGGCTCGGCGCACAGGCCGAAGCGCTGGGCGTCGAAATCTTCCCGGGCTTCCCGGCCGCCGAGATCCTCTACAACGACGACGGCTCGGTGAAAGGCGTCGCGACCGGCAACATGGGCGTGGGCAAGGACGGCGAGCCGACCGAGAACTTCCAGCTCGGCATGGAGCTGCACGCGAAGTACACGCTGTTCGCCGAAGGCTGCCGCGGCCACCTCGGCCGCCAGCTGATCTCGAAGTTCAAGCTGGACGCGAACGCCGATCCGCAGGCGTACGGGATCGGCATCAAGGAGCTGTGGGAAATCGATCCGGCCAAGCACAAGCCGGGCCTCGTGATCCACACGGCCGGCTGGCCGCTGAAGTCGGACACCTACGGCGGCTCGTTCCTGTATCACATGGACAACAACCAGGTGGTGGTCGGCTTCGTGGTGGGCCTCGGCTACACGAACCCGTATCTGTCGCCGTTCGAGGAATTCCAGCGCTACAAGACGCACCCGTCGATCCGCGCATTCCTCGAAGGCGGCAAGCGCGTGTCGTACGGCGCGCGCGCGATCACCGCGGGCGGGCTGCTGTCGCTGCCGAAGACGGTGTTCCCGGGCGGCGCGCTGATCGGCGACGACGCAGGCTTCCTGAATGCGTCGCGCATCAAGGGCAGCCACGCGGCGATCAAGACCGGCATGCTGGCGGCCGACGCGGCCTTCGACGCGGTGCAGGCGGGCCGCCAGGGCGACGAGCTCAACGCGTATCCGGATGCGTTCAAGCAGTCGTGGCTGTACAACGAGCTGTACCGCGCACGCAACTTCAAGCAGTGGATGGCGAAGGGGCTGTACCTCGGCACGCTGATGGTCGGCCTCGAGCAGAAGGTGATGGGCGGCAACGTGCCGTGGACGCTGCATCACAAGCACGCGGACCACGAGATGCTGAAGCCGGCGTCGCAATGCGAGCCGATCGAATATCCGAAGCCGGACGGCAAGCTGACGTTCGACCGGCTGTCGTCGGTGTTCATCTCGAACACGAACCACGAGGAAAACCAGCCGGCGCACCTGACGCTGAAGGATGCGAACGTGCCGGTGAACGTGAACCTGCGCACGTACGCGGGGCCGGAAGGCCGGTTCTGCCCGGCGGCGGTGTACGAGTTCGTAAAGAACGACGACGGCAGCGATCGCCTCGTGATCAACGCGCAGAACTGCGTGCACTGCAAGACCTGCGACATCAAGGACCCGACGCAGAACATCGTGTGGGTCACGCCGGAAGGCGGCGGCGGGCCGAATTACCCGAACATGTAATGTCGAGCTCAGTCGACGCCGGTTGCGGGGCATATCGTGGCGCCTTGGCCATCAGCTTATGCCTCACACACAAGGTTTCGGATAGGCTCGGCGGCCAGACTGTAAACAGCCCCGTCTAGAATTGACACCCAGGATCGCTACTGTCCTTCTTACAGATCAACGCCCAGCATTTCAGGTCCTGTTCGTTCTTCAGCATGTCGCTGCTGACCTGGTCCTTGACGGCCTGAGAAAATCGAGCGTTTTTCAGTACTTCAGCACGATTCTGCTCCATGTATGCGGCGGCTCGCTCGTAGCCACCGTAGTTGCGTGCCTGATCCTTGAGCAGGATCGATTGCCGAACCGTGATGGCCTGGCCGTCATTGCTGATCACCCCTTTGATGCCCGTCAATTCGCAGGCCATTGCAGTCGAGGCAAGGCTGAACAAGATGTATGCGGTCAGAATGGTTTTCATTCGTAGGTTTCCTCACAATTTTACTTAGAGCCATTTACTCATCTTTGACACCGCGGTGTTCGGCGAGCAGCGTCACGCACGCAGGTTCCTTCCAGTAGGTCGCCTTGACGCGATAGTCATCGTCGTACTGGATCTGATACTGGCACGTAACGTAGCCCGGTTTGTTCGACGTATGGAAATTGAAGATGTAGTTCCATACGTGCACGCCAAACAGTCCCTCATCGAAATGTGGTTCGCGAATCAGCGCGTAAACCTGTTCCTTCGTCAGCCCGGGCTCGACCTGCCGCAAATTTTCGACGTTCGGAAACGTGCCCTCCTTCAACCATGCAGTACTGCGATCAGGAAACACGACCGCTCCGTTTTTGTCCGTTATCGGCGCCATGCCGCCGCATCCTGACAACAGGAGAATACACATCAGGGCGCCGGAAATATATCTACGTTTCGTCATCGCATTGGATTCCAAACAATCTGATTGCAAGATCGCGGACGGCGTTTCCCTTCGGCAAGGTAAACACCCTGGTCACCGAATCCGCCCCTCTTTCATCACCACTCGTATCCGACTTGCGCGCGTACGCCTACATCGCCAGTCGACGTGCCGGCGACTCCACCGTTGATCAGCCACCGACCATTTTCTGAACGATGGGTGACGCTGACTGCGCCCGCCTTTCCGCTCTTGTAGCTCCCCACCCCAACCCCGACCACCGTACGCCCCGGCTGGGACGGCGTGAGATTCGGCATTGCCATCGCCGCCGCGACGCCCGCATACGCATTCTTGGCAACATCGCCGATCGCCCGGTTCATATCATTGACCCGTCGATCGGTGTAGTCGTTTGCCTGTTGAACACCTTGCGCGACCGATGTATTCAACTGATTGACGTTGACGGCATCGGTGCCCTGCGTACCCGGCGCGACGTTGATGATCTGGCGCTGTTGCGTGTCGTTGCCGACCGACACGACGTTCGAACGACCGCCATCCGTTGAATTTGCGCCGATTGCCGCCGAGTTCGAGCCGGCGGTGACGGTCGGACGATCCGTGCCGGTGCCGTTCATGTCGGCCGCAACGCCGTTGTTGTTCGCCGTGCGCGTCGTGTTGTTATTGATGGTCGTCGACAGCTGGTTCAGCGTGTTGTTGATGGTGGTCACGCCGGTCGACAGCGATGCCACGGTGCTGTTCGTCGAGCTGAGGCCCGTCGACAGCGAGCCGATGCCGGTCGAGGTCGACGTCGACAGCGACGTGAGGTTGCTGTTGGTCGACGACAGGCCGGTCGACAGCGAGCTGATGCTGGTCGACGTCGACGTGGACAGCGACGCGACGGTGCTGTTGGTCGAGCTCAGGCCGGTAGACAGCGAGCTGATGCCGGTGGACAGCGAGCCGATGCTCGTCGACGTTGCCGTCGACAGGCTGTTGACGGCCTGGTTGGTCGCGTTGAGCTGGCTGCCGTTGACCGCGTCCGTGCTGGTGGCCGAGATGCGGCCCGCGGCGACGTTGGTGATCTGGCGTTCCGCGCCCGGCGCGCCGACGCTCACGACGCTCGTCGGCGAGCTACCCGCGAAGAGGTACGTGACGCCGCCAATCGTCGTGCTGGACGTCGGGTTGGCGGCGGCCGTGACGGAGTTCGTGCCGAGCGCGACGTCGTTGAGGTTGTTCGCAACCGCGTTCGAGCCGAACGCGAGCGAGCCGGCTGCTGCTGCCGTGGAGGTGTTGCCGAGCGCGAGCGAGCCGTTGCCGGTGGCGGAGTTGGCGTTGCCAATCGCCAGTGCGCCGTTGCCGGTCGCCGTGTTGTTCGCGCCGAGCGCGACCGCGCCGGTGCCGGTGGCCACGTTCGGATCGCCGATCGCGACCGCGCCGTCGCCGATCGCCGTGTTCGCGACGCCGATCGACACGGCCTTGCCGCCTGTTGCCGACGCGTTCTGGCCAATGGCGACTGCACCGTTCGACGAGGCGTTCGCACCGTCGCCGACCGCGACGCTGCTCGCGCCCGAGGCGCTTGCGTTCACGCCCGATGCGATGGCGTTGACGCCGGAAGCACCGTCGTTGTTGTAGTTGGCCTGCTGGGTGCCGTTGTCGTTGACGCTGTAGTAGTGCGTCTTCGCGGCCTGGATCGCGGTCGAGGTGGACGTCGACAGCGATGTGAGGTTGCTGTTGGTCGTGCTCAAGCCGGTCGACAGCGAGCCGATGCCGCTCGACGTGGAGGTCGACAGCGATGCGACCGTGCTGTCGGTCGTGCTCAGGCCCGTGGACAGGGAGCTGATGCCGGTCGAGGTCGAGGTGGAGAGCGATGCGACCGTGCTGTTGGTCGTGCTCAGGCCGGTGGACAGGGAGCTGAGGCCGGTCGAGGTCGAGGTGGACAGCGACGCGACGGTGCTGTTGGTCGAGCTCAGGCCGGTAGAGAGCGAGCCGATGCCGGTCGAGGTCGAGGTGGACAGCGAGGCGACGGTGCTGTTGGTCGAGCTGAGGCCGGTGGACAGCGAGCCGATGCCTGTCGAGGTCGAGGTGGACAGCGAGGCGATCGAGCTGGTGGCCGTCGAGATGCCCGTCGACGTGGAAGTCGACAGCGATGCGACCGAGCTGTCGGTCGAACTCAGGCCGGTCGACAGGGAGCTGATGCCCGTCGAGGTCGAGGTGGACAGCGAGGTGATCGAGCTGGTGGCCGTCGAGATGCCCGTCGACGTGGAAGTCGACAGCGATGCGACCGAGCTGTCGGTCGAACTCAGGCCGGTCGACAGGGAGCTGATGCCCGTCGAGGTCGAGGTGGACAGCGAGGTGATCGAGCTGGTGGCCGTCGAAATGCCCGTCGACGTGGAAGTCGACAGGGAGGCGACGGAGCTGTCGGTCGAACTCAGGCCGGTCGACAGGGAGCTGATGCCCGTCGAGGTCGAGGTGGACAGCGAGGTGATCGAGCTGGTGGCCGTCGAGATGCCCGTCGACGTGGAAGTCGACAGCGATGCGACCGAGCTGTCGGTCGAACTCAGGCCGGTCGACAGGGAGCTGATGCCCGTCGAGGTCGAGGTGGACAGCGAGGTGATCGAGCTGGTGGCCGTCGAAATGCCCGTCGACGTGGAAGTCGACAGGGAGGCGACGGAGCTGTCGGTCGAGCTCAACCCAGTCGAGAGCGAGCTGATACCCGTCGAAGTCGACGTGGACAGCGAGGTGATCGAGCTGGTGGCTGTCGAAATGCCCGTCGACGTGGACGTCGACAGCGACGCGACGGAGCTGTCGGTCGAGCTCAAACCGGTGGACAGCGAGCTGATACCGGTCGAAGTTGAGGTGGACAACGAGGCAATCGAGCTGGTGGCCGTCGAAATGCCGGTCGACGTGGAGGTCGACAACGACGCGACGGAACTGTCGGTCGAGCTCAAGCCGGTCGACAGCGAATTGATGCCCGTCGAGGTTGAGGTGGACAGCGACGCGACGGTGCTGTTGGTCGAGCTCAGGCCGGTAGAGAGCGAGCCGATGCCGGTCGAGGTCGAGGTGGACAGCGAGGCGATCGAGCTGGTGGCCGTCGAGATACCGGTCGACGTGGAGGTCGACAGCGACGCAACCGAGCTATCGGTCGAGCTGAGGCCGGTCGACAGGGAGCTGACGCCGCTTTGTGCAGTGCTGATGCCGGTCGAAGTCGACGTGGAGAGCGACGTGATCGAGCTGGTGGCCGTCGAAATGCCCGTCGACGTGGACGTCGACAGCGACGCGACGGAGCTGTCGGTCGAGCTCAGGCCAGTGGACAGCGAGCTGATGCCCGTTGAGGTCGACGTGGACAGCGACGCGATCGAGCTGGTCGCCGTCGAAATGCCGGTCGATGTAGAGGTCGACAGCGAAGCGACGGAGCTATCAGTCGAGCTGAGACCGGTCGACAGCGAGCTGATGCCGGTCGAAGTCGACGTGGACAACGACGCGATCGAGCTAGTGGCCGTCGAGATGCCGGTCGACGTGGACGTCGACAGCGACGCAACCGAGCTATCGGTCGAGCTCAGGCCGGTTGACAGGGAGCTGATACCGGTCGAAGTCGAGGTGGACAGCGAAGCGACGGAGCTGTTGGTCGAGCTCAGGCCCGTCGACAGGGAGTTGACGCCGCTTTGTGCAGTGCTGATGCCCGTCGAAGTCGACGTGGAGAGCGACGTGATCGAGCTGTTGGCCGACGAAATGCCCGTCGACGTGGACGTCGACAGCGACGCGACGGAGCTGTCGGTCGAGCTGAGGCCGGTGGACAGCGAGCTGATACCCGTCGAAGTCGAGGTGGACAGCGAAGCGACGGAGCTGTTGGTCGAGCTCAGGCCCGTCGACAGGGAGTTGACGCCGCTTTGTGCAGTGCTGATGCCGGTCGAAGTCGACGTGGAGAGCGACGTGATCGAGCTGTTGGCCGACGAAATGCCCGTCGACGTGGACGTCGACAGCGACGCAACCGAGCTATCGGTCGAACTGAGGCCGGTGGACAGCGAGCTGATACCCGTCGAAGTCGAGGTGGACAGCGAAGCGACGGTGCTGTTGGTCGAGCTCAGACCCGTCGACAGAGAATTGACGCCGCTTTGTGCAGTGCTGATACCCGTCGACGTGGACGTCGAAAGTGACGCAACAGAGCTATCGGTCGAGCTGAGGCCGGTGGACAGAGAGCTGATGCCGGTCGAGGTCGACGTGGACAGCGAGGTGATCGAGCTGGTGGCCGTCGAAATGCCCGTCGACGTGGAGGTGGACAGCGACGTGATCGAGCTGTTGGCCGACGAAATGCCCGTCGACGTGGACGTCGACAGCGACGCAACCGAGCTATCGGTCGAGCTCAGGCCTGTTGACAGGGAGCTGATACCGGTCGAAGTCGAGGTGGACAGCGAAGCGACGGAGCTGTTGGTCGAGCTCAGGCCCGTCGACAGAGAGTTGACGCCGCTTTGTGCAGTGCTGATGCCGGTCGATGTGGACGTCGAAAGCGACGCGACGGAGCTATCGGTCGAGCTGAGGCCGGTGGACAGCGAGCTGATACCCGTCGAGGTCGACGTCGAGAGCGAAGTGATCGAGCTGGTGGCTGTCGAAATACCGGTCGACGTGGAGGTCGACAGCGAAGCAACCGAGCTATCGGTCGAGCTCAAACCGGTCGACAGCGAGCTGATGCCCGTCGAGGTCGAGGTGGACAGCGAGGTGATCGAGCTGGTGGCCGTCGAAATGCCCGTCGACGTGGAAGTCGACAGGGAGGCGACGGAGCTATCGGTCGAGCTCAACCCAGTCGACAGCGAGCTGATGCCGGTCGACGTCGATGTGGAGAGCGAGACAACGGAGCTGTTGGTCGAACTCAGGCCGGTCGACAGCGAGCTGATGCCCGTGGAGGTCGACGTGGACAGCGACGCGATCGAGCTGTTGGCTGACGAAACGCCCGTCGACGTGGACGTCGACAGCGAAGTCACGCTGCTATCCGTCGTCGAGAGTCCGGTCGACAGCGACGCAATCGCGCTGTCGGACGTCGACAGTGTCGAGGACAACGATGCGACGGTACTGTTCGTGCTCGACAGGCCGGTGGACAGCGAGCCGATGCCGGTCGAAGTCGACGTGGACAGCGACGTGATGCTCGAA
This sequence comes from Burkholderia stagnalis, assembly GCF_039848545.1. NCBI lineage: Bacteria > Pseudomonadati > Pseudomonadota > Betaproteobacteria > Burkholderiales > Burkholderiaceae > Burkholderia > Burkholderia stagnalis. The sequence continues at coordinate 576,591 of NZ_CP156686.1, read as the reverse complement.
TCGGTCGTGCTCGCGACTGCATAGAGCTGGCTGCCGTTGATCGCGTCCGTGCTGGACGACGTGATTCGGCCGGCCGCCACGTTGGTGATCTGACGCTCCGCCCCTGCGTTGCCGACGCTCACGACGCTCGACGGCGTGGCGCCAGCGAAGTTGCCGTACGTCGTCGAGCCGATGGTCGCGCTGCTGGTCGGGTTCGCGGCCGCGGTGACGGAGCCGCTGCCGAGCGCCACGTCGCCCGCGTTGTTCGCGATGGCGTTCGGGCCGATCGCGACGGAGTCGGTGCCAAGGGCCTGACTGTCTGGCGCAGTCGAATTCGCGTGGAAGTACTTGATGCCCTGGCTGTTGATGTTGTCGATGGCCGCGCCGACGCTGTTGGCCGCGGACGTTGTACCGTTGGCGTTGTACGTGGTGTACGACGGCGCGGAGATCGTGCCGGTTGCCGGGTTGTACGTTGCGCCGCCACCAAGCGCAGCGGCAGTGCTGTTGCCGAGGTTGTTGGTGTTGGTCGTCACCGTGCTCAGGCCGGTGGACAGCGAGCTGATGCCGGTCGAGGTGGACGTGGACAGCGAGGCGATCGAGCTGGTGGCCGTCGAGATACCCGTCGATGTGGAAGTCGACAGCGACGCGACCGAGCTATTGGTCGAGCTCAGACCGGTGGACAAGGAGCTGATACCGGTCGAAGTCGAGGTGGACAGCGAGGCGACCGAGCTGGTGGCCGTCGAGATACCCGTCGATGTGGAAGTCGAAAGCGACGCAACCGAGCTATCGGTCGAGCTCAGGCCGGTGGACAAGGAGTTGATACCGGTCGAAGTCGAGGTGGACAGCGAGGCGACCGAGCTATTGGTCGAGCTCAGACCGGTGGACAGCGACGTGACACCACTTTGCGCGGTGCTGATACCCGTCGACGTGGACGTCGACAGCGACGCGACCGAGCTATTGGTCGAGCTCAGACCGGTGGACAACGACGTGACGCCGCTTTGCGCGGTGCTGATGCCCGTCGACGTGGACGTCGACAGCGATGCAACACTGCTGTTGGTCGTGCTCAGACCGGTGGACAACGACGTGACGCCACTTTGCGCGGTGCTAATGCCCGTCGAGGTGGACGTCGACAGCGATGCGACCGAACTGTTGGTCGAGCTCAACCCCGTCGACAGCGACGTGACGCCACTTTGCGCGGTGCTGATGCCCGTTGACGTGGACGTCGACAGCGAGGCGACCGAGCTATTGGTCGTGCTCAGACCGGTGGACAACGACGTGACGCCGCTTTGCGCGGTGCTGATGCCCGTCGACGTCGAGGTCGACAGCGATGCGACCGAGCTATTGGTCGAGCTCAGGCCGGTGGACAGCGACGTGACACCACTTTGCGCGGTGCTGATACCGGTCGACGTGGACGTCGACAGAGATGCAACGCTGCTGTTGGTCGAGCTCAGGCCGGTGGACAGCGACGTGACGCCGCTTTGCGCGGTGCTGATACCCGTCGACGTGGACGTCGACAGCGATGCAACACTGCTGTTGGTCGAGCTCAGACCGGTGGACAACGACGTGACGCCGCTTTGCGCGGTGCTGATGCCCGTCGACGTCGAGGTCGACAGCGACGCGACCGAGCTATTGGTCGTGCTCAGACCGGTGGACAGCGACGTGACGCCACTTTGCGCGGTGCTGATGCCCGTCGAGGTCGACGTCGACAGAGATGCAACGCTGCTATTGGTCGTGCTCAGACCGGTGGACAACGACGTGACGCCACTTTGCGCGGTGCTGATACCCGTCGACGTGGACGTCGAGAGCGACGCGACCGAGCTATTGGTCGTGCTCAGACCGGTGGACAGCGACGTGACGCCACTTTGCGCGGTGCTGATGCCCGTTGACGTGGACGTCGACAGCGAGGCGACCGAGCTATTGGTCGTGCTCAGACCGGTGGACAGCGACGTGACGCCACTTTGCGCGGTGCTGATGCCCGTCGACGTGGACGTCGACAGCGACGCGACCGAGCTATTGGTCGTGCTCAGGCCGGTGGACAACGACGTGACGCCGCTTTGCGCGGTACTGATGCCGGTCGACGTCGACGTCGACAGCGAGGCGACCGAGCTATTGGTCGAGCTCAGGCCAGTGGACAACGACGTGACGCCACTTTGCGCGGTGCTGATGCCCGTCGAGGTCGACGTCGACAGTGATGCAACGCTGCTATTGGCCGAGCTCAGACCGGTGGACAGCGACGTGACACCGCTTTGCGCCGTGCTGATGCCCGTCGACGTCGAGGTCGATAGCGATGCGACGGAACTGTTGGTCGAGCTCAACCCCGTCGACAGCGACGTGACGCCGCTTTGCGCGGTACTGATGCCGGTCGAAGTCGACGTGGAGAGCGACGTGATACTCGAACCGGTCGTGCTTGCGACGGCATAGAGCTGGCTGCCGTTGATTGCATCGGTGCTGGTCGACGTAATCCGGCCTGCCGCGACGTTCGTGACCTGGCGCTCTGCCCCAACTGCACCGACGCTCACGACGCTTGACGGCGTAGCGCCGGCGAAGGTGCCATACGTGGTCGAGCCGATGGTTGCGCTGCTGGTCGGGTTCGCGGCGGCGGTGACGGAACCGGAACCGAGGGCGACGTCGCCGGCGTTGTTCGCAACCGCGTTCGGGCCGATCGCGACGGAGTTGGTGCCGAGGGCCTGGCTGTCCGGCGCGGCGGAATTCGCGTGGAAGTACTTGATACCCTGGCTGTTGATGTTGTTGATCGCCGAGCCGACATTGTTCGCGGTGGTCGTCGTGCCGTTCGCGTTGTACGTGGTGTACGACGGGGCCGAGATGGTGCCGGTTGCCGGATTGTACGTTGCGCCGCCGCCGAGGGCCGCGGCAGTGCTGTTGCCGAGGTTGTTGGTGGTGGCCGTCACCGTGCTCAGGCCCGTGGACAGCGAGCTGATGCCGGTCGACGTGGACGTCGACAGCGAGGCGACCGAGCTGTTGGTCGAGCTAAGTCCGGTGGACAGCGAATTGACACCGCTTTGTGCGGTGCTGATGCCCGTCGAGGTCGACGTGGACAGCGAAGCGACGGAGCTGTTGGCCGAAGAAATACCCGTCGACGTGGAGGTCGAGAGCGAGGCGACCGAGCTGTTGGTCGAGCTCAAGCCCGTGGACAGCGAATTGACCCCGCTCTGCGCCGTGCTGATGCCCGTCGACGTGGACGTCGACAGCGAGGCGACCGAGCTGTTGGTCGAGCTCAAGCCCGTGGACAGCGAATTGACCCCGCTCTGCGCCGTGCTGATGCCCGTCGACGCCGACGTCGACAGCGACGCGACCGAGCTATTGGTCGAGCTCAGGCCGGTCGACAGCGACGTGACGCCACTTTGCGCGGTGCTGATACCCGTCGACGTGGACGTCGACAGAGATGTAACGCTGCTGTTGGTCGCGCTCAGACCGGTGGACAGCGACGTGACGCCGCTTTGCGCCGTGCTGATGCCCGTCGACGTGGACGTCGACAGAGATGTAACGCTGCTGTTGGTCGCGCTCAACCCCGTCGACAGCGACGTAACACCGCTTTGCGCGGTACTGATACCGGTCGACGCGGACGTCGACAGCGACGTGATCGAGCTTTTGGCGGATGAGATCCCCGTCGACGCTGAGGTCGACAACGAAGTGATCGAGCTATTGGCAGACGAAATGCCGGTCGACGCAGAAGTCGACAGCGACGTGACCGAACTGTTGGTCGAACTGAGACCGGTCGACAGCGAGCTGATGCCGGTCGAAGTCGACGTGGACAGGCTCGCGATGCTCGACGTCGTCGTGCTGGCGACGGCGTACAACTGGCTACCGTTGATGGCGTCGGTACTGGATGCGCTGACGAGGCCGGCCGCGACATTCTGGATACGACGCTCGGCGCCCGGCGCGCCGACGCTGACCACGCCTGCAGCGCCGCTTGCGCCCGCATACGTGCCGAACGTCTGGCTGCCGATGGTCGTGCTGCTGACCGTGCCGGTGCCGCCCGTCGCCGCAGTCGCGGCGCCGGTCGTGACGGCGTTCTGTCCGAGCGCAACCGAGCCCGCCACGTTCGCGGTGGCGCCAGCGCCGAGTGCGACCGCCGCCGTGGCCGTCGACGGGACGGACGTCAGTTCGCCGATCGCGATGGCATCCGTAGCAGCGGCCGAAGCTTCGTTCCCCTTGGTGGCGCTGTTGCCGATGGCAATCGATCCTGCTCCCGAGGCTATGCCACCCACTGCCGTCGACCACGTGCCACTCGCTGTCGCCTCGTCACCGAGGGCAGTGCCTCCCGTAGCACTGGCGGTCGCAAGGTTGCCCAACGCGGTCGTGAAGTCGCCATTCGCCAGAGCGGTATTACCAAAAGCCGACGCATCTTCCCCGGTCGCCGTCGCGCCGCGACCGACTGCGGTCGCTGAATGGTTGGTACCTGATATTACTTTACCCGCCGCATATGAGTTGCTGCCAACGGCTACATCGCCGGAACCTACAGCAGTCCCTCCTCCCGCCTGATACTGCGCAAACGCCGGAAGAGAAAAAGCCATCACGCCTGCGACGCATAACCCGATCGCGATGCTGATCGCGGACAACTTGCCCCGCGGCTTACCGCCTTGCAAGGCATTATCGGCGTCACGCGCTGTGCACGACGACGCGCTGCCTTTGCCCCGTGCGCTATCGATCTCCGACGCTGCAACCCAGGTCCCGAGTGCCTCGTTCCAAATTGTCTTATAAATACGATTCATTGCTCGCTCTCCCCGGGCTTTTCACGCCACCAGAACTTCATCCAAGACCACGAAGAGAGCCGATCAACTGTCCTGCTGAAATCAACAAACCCTTCGATACGAGCAGGAGTCTATTTTTTTTGAAACTTCATAATGCCAAATCTTGCAAAAAGATCTTTAATAATTGTTAATTTTAGAATTCATCTAACCAATTAAAAATAATCTTCCCATGTTTAATGCACTCAAACCCAAAGCACCCCGGCTTTACCCCTTACGTAGTTTCACCAATTAAATAACAAATGCCTTACTCTCAGCATCTCTAATGGTTTACCTTGTTTATTCATACAGTTTAGTTTTCGATTACTTCCAACAGAGATTCAATGACGCCCCGAAGCGCATTGAACCGACCGCATCAATTGCCAATCGCCCCGCGAAGTAAAAGTGGGACAGGTTCCGTCGCAGTAAGCCGCCGGTGAAATGGTCCGACGCCGAACTCCATATCCGTGAGCAGCAATCGTGAAGGCGAACGTCGAGAAGGTCTTGAAGATGATGCTGACCTGTGTACGTTGATGCGTGGCCCGTCCGCAGGCATAGCTATCTCGGGGACACGATGGCCGAGCACCGCGTCTCGGTGGATCACTCGACTGGGCATCCCTGGGCCCTGAAGTTACTGCCGGTGCTGAACCAGATCAGCCGCCAGCATAAGCGGCCAGTAAATAGAAACTGGCGCATGGACGAAACCTGCAATCTGGTGCGCGGCCGGGGGTAGTACGTGTACCGAGCGCTCGACAAGACCGGAGACGCCATTGACATCCTGCTGCGTGCGAAGCGCGACACGGTTACAGCACAGTGAATTTTCGGTCGGGCCATCGAGCGACACGGTCACCGTCGACGGTAGTCCGTCCAACCAGCCTGCACTTCACAATCACGACGCCGAGCGGGAAACTCCCATCGCCGTGCGGCACGTCAAATACCTGACCAACATCGTCGAACAGGACTACCGGCGGCAGGATTGCACCACAACACGCTTACTGCGACACGACCAAGAACCGCATACTCATAAATGTCCTGACGATCTGGTTTCGTATCGCGCGAATCCCCGGCAACGTCCACTTGTCCTACAAATACACCAACAAATCATACAAATCCATATTTGTTAAACATGTTTAAATTTCCCAAAATATCGCAAAACCAAGAGCATTTCCTTATTGCATCAATAAATTGACGCCGCTTCAATTCCGCAAAATCAACTCACATCCACCTCGCTGCACATCTGTTTTTTATAGAAAATCGTCAGATCAATCAGCCCTCGACAGGGTTTGCATGCAAACAGGTCGTGGCAATTTCATAGCCGGGTATCAAAATGAATCCAACCTTCGCTGAATGCAGTCGATCAAGAAGAGCGGGTTCGAAATCTCTTCACAAGGTTTCGGTGGGCAAGGAGGCAGCCATTTCATCATCGGCTTTCACCAATTTTTTGGCGTACTCGCCGGCGTTGCTTTCGGGCATTTCGTCAGCCAAAAAGCTCAATCGCCCTGCTGGCAACATCGACATTGGCCAGCATCAGCCCGCTGCCGGACCGCCTGTCAACGACCATCAACAACACGACGCGGGCAGCAATCAACGACGGCTTCGCGGTCGACATGAACGACATGACCCCGGACAGCCAACCGTCACCGTCAGTTCGAACTCGACGGACGGTGGGCGATCGCACGTCGTTGGCGTCGTTGGCGTCGTTGGCGTCGTTGGCGTCGTTGGCGTCGTTGGCGTCGTTGGCGTCGTTGGCGTCGTTGGCGTCGTTGGCGTCGTTGGCGTCGTTGGCGTCGTTGGCGTCGGTGGCGTCGGTGGCGTCGGTGGCGTCGGTGGCGTCGGTGGCGTCGGTGGCGTCGGTGGCGTCGGTGGCGTCGGTGGCGTCGGTGGCGTCGGTGGCGTCGGTGGCGTCGGTGGCGTCGGTGGCGTCGGTGGCGTCGGTGGCGTCGGTGGCGTCGGTGGCGTCGGTGCGCCGGGATCGGGGCAACAGATCACAAGCGTCGCAGTTTGGGCGTGGTGGGCAAAAGCCAAAATTGAATCGGATTGCGCCTTATGAATATGGAGACGATTGTCGAGCTGCTGGATGGTTATGTTGAGTTCTTCATGAAATCAGAACAACTCAAGCGTGAAATCGATCTCGCAATAGAGCGAGAAAAATTGCGCGTTGCCGAGCTGGTAGTCAACCATATGGCCGCGATCGCGGAAAACGCCCATAGAAAATTCACGGAATCGGGTCAAAAAAAATCAAGTCCTCCGAAATACTGGAATCCACGGACGGGCGAGACTTGGACCGGAAAAGGTCGGAAGCCGAAGTGGCTTGAAGGTCAGGATCTTCATGATTTCCTGCTGCCTGCTTCGCCGGAGGAATGACATCCGTGCGAATTCACTGGATGAAGCTGCCGCTGCACCGGGCTAGTAGAGAGGCGGTAACCGTTCTCTCAGGCCGCAGGCCGAGCTTCGCGCGCGGCACCGAGATGTGCGTGCCTATCGTGCGCGATGGAAGGTCAGAATATCGAGCGTTCTTCAGTACGTCTGCACGATTCTGCTCTATGTATGCGGCGGCTCGCTCGTCGCCACCGTAGGTGCGTGCCTGATTCTTGAGCAGGATCGATCGCCGAACCGTGACGGCTTGGCCGTCATTGCTGATCGCCCCTTTGATACCTGTCAATTCGCAAGTCATCGCAGTCGAGGCCATTCCTCGACTTCGGAGGCGTAAGTCACTCCTGCATCAATTGTTCGAGGCGATAGCCGTAACTGTGTATCGGCGTGACACGGTATCCATTTTCGGGACGCAACCCAAGTTTCGTGCGCAATTGCGATATGTGCGTGTCGAGCGTTCTTGAAGGAAGGTCCGTCACTCTTTTCCATACCAAGTCGACAAGGTAGGTGCGCGACAGCGGCCTATTGATGTTCTGGAACAGCAGCAAGGCAAGCTCGAACTCCTTCTGGGTAAGACCGATCGGTTTATCGTTTGCATACGCCTGTCTCTCCGTAACGTCGAATCGGAACTGACCGAAGTCGAGGACCGGTCTTGAGATACGGGTCCGATATGAGCGCCGCAGAAGCGCCTCGACACGGGCGCGCAGGAGGCTGCCCGACACCGGTTTGGCAATATAGTCATCGGCGCCAGAATCCAATATATGTGCGATGCCGGCGTCGTCACCGCGGATAGACAGGAAGAGGATGGGGAGACTCTTTCCGCCTTCGTGAGTACGTACCCACGTCATTAGATCGGCGCCGGACAGCCCGGGCACGTACCAGTCGAGCACCAACATGTCGAAAGTCTCGCGCTGCAGGCGGCGTTTCAAATCGACACCTTCCCTGAACACATAGCACGTATGACCCGATGTCTTCAGCGCATGACTAACGAAGAACGATTCGTGCGGGTCGTCTTCCAGAATAGCGATTCTCATGACAATTCCGATAGGATGCCAAACGCTCTAAACAAAACCTTCAAATTCCAGTGCTTTTTTTCGTGCGACTGGATCTGGTTATCTGCGAGACTGATTCTGAATATCGACGAATTAAAGACTTCCGTCGCACGATATGGATCGGAGTGGCCAAGTCACGCCTTCTTCGAATAATCAAAACGGCGTGTCGTTACGCTGCCAGGCCGTTTATAACCTGGTCAATGATCTGCTCCGGCGTCAGCTCGATGCTGACCTCGATCGCTTCGTCCGGGCCCGGCTCCTCGAGCGTGTCGAGCTGGCTCTGCAGCAGCGACGGATCGAAGAAATGGCCGGTGCGGCTCTTCAGGCGCTCGTGCAACACGTCGAACGAGCCCTTCAGGTACACGAACCGCACGTCGGCGTCGTTGCCGCGCAGCACGTCGCGGTACGAACGCTTCAGCGACGAGCAGGTGAAGACGGCCGTCTCGCCCGCGCGCCGCTTGTCCTCGATGGCGGCGCGGATCGTCCGCAGCCAGGGCCAGCGGTCGTCGTCGGTCAGCGGAATGCCCTGGTGCATCTTCTCCTTGTTGGCGGCGCTGTGAAACGCGTCGCCATCGGTATAGCTGCACGACAGGCGTTCCGCCAGCATTTCGCCGATTCGCGACTTGCCCGCGCCCGACACGCCCATTGCGATCAGAATCATTGACTACCCCTTGTTACAGAACCGCGCTCAGCACCAGCGTAAAGGTCAGGCCGAGCGCCGAGATGATCGTTTCGAGCAGCGTCCAGGTCTTGAACGTCTGGCCGACCGTCATCCCGAAGTACTCCTTGACCAGCCAGAAGCCGCCGTCGTTGACGTGCGAGAAGATCAGCGAGCCCGACCCCGTCGCGAGCACCAGCAGCTCCGGCTTGACCGCCGCGCCCGACGCCGCCGCGATCGGCGCGACGATGCCGCAGGCGGTCGTCATCGCAACCGTCGCCGAGCCCGTGGCCAGACGAATCAGCGCCGCGACGAACCAGCCGAGCAGCAGCGGCGACAGGTGCGCCTGCGTCGCGGTCGCGACGATCTGCTGCGAGATGCCGCTGTCACGCAGGATCCCCCCGAAGCCGCCGCCCGCGCCGACGATCAGCGTGATCCCGGCGATCGGCGCCAGGCACTCGCCGCAGAACTTCTGGATCTGGTCGCGGTTGAAGCCCTGCAGCTTGCCGAACGTGAAGAAGCTCACCAGCACCGCGATCAGCAGCGCGACGTCCGAGTTGCCGGCAAAGCGCAGCAGGTTGTTCGGCAGCGACTTCGGCGCGAAGATCAGGTCGGCCCAGCTGCCGACCAGCATCAGGATCACCGGCAGCAGGATCGTGAACAGCGTGATGCCGAAGCCCGGCAGTTCGCGCTTCTTGCCTTCGGTGTGCGACTCGACGAACTGCGCGGCGAGCGGATTGCTTTCCGGCAGCTTCACGAACTTCGAGATCGTCAGCGCGAACAACGGACCGGCAACGATTGCGATCGGTACGCCGATCATCAGACCGTACGCGATTGTCTTGCCAATATCGGCACCGTATTGCTGGACCGCGAGCAGCGCGGCCGGGTGCGGCGGGATCAGCCCGTGCACGACCGACAGGCCGGCCACCATCGGCAGGCCGACGACGAGCAGCGACTTGCCGGTGCGCTTCGCGACGTTGAACGCGATCGGGATCAGCAGCACGAAGCCGACTTCGAAGAACACCGGCAGGCCGACGATGATCGCGACGAACATCATCGCCCAGTGGATGTTCTTTTCACCGAACCAGTCGATCAGCGTGGTCGCGATCCGCTCGGCGCCGCCCGATTCGGCCATCATCTTGCCGAGCATCGTGCCCAGGCCGACGACGACCGCAATGTGGCCGAGCGTATTGCCGTTGCCCGTCTCGAACGACTTGACGATCTTGTCCATCGGCATCCCGACCACCAGGCCGAGGCCGAGCGACACGATGATGAGCACCAGGAACGGATAGATCTTGAACCGCGCGATCATCAAGATCAGCGCGGCAATCGCGATCAGCGTGAACACGAGCAGCATGCCGCCTTGAATGGTGTTCATGAGGTCTCCAATTTTTTTTGAATGTTTGAATCGCACCAGGTGCAGTTGCGAATACATGTGCCCGGCTTTCGCCCGGCAAATCAAAGTTGCCCGTTTACAATTGATCTCCTTCAGAGAAATCGATCAGCACCTTCATCGCGCGCCGCCGGTCGCCCGCGAGTTCGAACGCGCGGCTCGCGTCGCGCATCGGGAACACCCCGGTCACGGCCGGCCGCAGGTCGACGCGCCCTGCATTGATCAGTTCCACGGCCAGCGCGAACTCCGCATGGAAGCGGAACGAGCCGCAGATCGACAGTTCCTTCGCCACGACGACGTTCTGCGGCAGGCTCACGTCGCCGCCGAGCCCGAGCTGCACGACCACGCCGCGCGGGCGCATCACGTCGAGCCCGTCGCGCAATGCCTGCGCATTGCCCGAGCATTCGATCATCACGTCGAACGTGCCCTTGTCCGCGCCGTAGCGCGCCACCCATTCCGTATCGGTCGCCGCGTTGATCGTGCGATCGGCGCCGAGCGCGCGCGCAATCGCGAGCGGCTCGTCGACCACATCGGTCGCGACCACTTCCGCCGCGCCATGTGCGCGGGCGGCCGCCACCGCGAGCGCGCCGATCGGCCCGCAACCGGACACCAGCACGCGGCGGCCGATCAGCGGGCCGGCGCGCGACACCGCGTGCAGCCCCACCGCGAACGGCTCCGCGAGCGCGGCGAGCGACAGCGGCACGTGGTCCGCGACCTTCACGCACTGGCGCGCATCGCACACCAGCGCATTGCGGAACGCGCCCTGCACGTGCGGCATCCGCATCGCGCTGCCGTAGAAGCGCATGTCGAGACACTGGTTCGGCAGGCCCTCGAGGCAATAGCGGCATGCGCCGCACGGCCGGCTCGGGTTGACGGCGACGCGGTCGCCGATCTGCACCGACGTCACGTCCGGCGCGACCGCGGCAACCGTGCCGGCCACCTCGTGGCCGAGCACCATCGGCTGCTGCAGGCGCACCGCGCCGAAACCGCCGTGCCGGAAGTAGTGCAGGTCGGACCCGCAGATGCCGCCCATCGCGACGTCGACCCGCACCTGGCCCGGGCCGATCTCGCCCGCATCCTGCTCCTCGAGCCGCAGGTCGTTCGGCCCATGGATCACGAGACACATGCAACGCATACGCATCTGAATGCTCCTTAGACGGCGCTCGTCAAACCGCCGTCGACGAACAGCGTCTGGCCGTTCACGAAATCGGACGCCGCCGACGCGAGAAAGATCGCCGCGCCGCACAGCTCGTCGACGCGCCCCCAGCGGCCGGCCGGCGTGCGCTTGCACAGCCAGTCGGAAAACGCCGGATCGTCGACCAGCGCGCGGTTCAGCTCGGTTTCGAAATAGCCGGGCGCGCGAGGCCGTTGGCCTGGATGCCGTGGCGCGCCCAATCCGCGCACATGCCCTTCGTCAGCATCCGCACCGCGCCCTTGGTGGCCGCATACGGCGCGATCGACGGCCGCGCGAGCTCGCTCTGCACCGAGCAGATATTGATGATCTTGCCGCGCCCGCGCGCGATCATGTGGCGCGCGACCGCCTGCGCGACATTGAACACGCCGTCGAGGTTCACGCGCATCAGCGCATGCCAGTCGTCGGGGTCGAACGCGTCGAGCGGCGCGCGGCGCTGGATGCCCGCATTGTTCACGAGGATGTCGATCGCGCCAATCCGCGCCTCGACGTCGTCGATCGCCGCGCGCACCTGGCCGTGGTCGGTCACGTCGAACACCGCGTGGTCGGCCGCGAAGCCTTCGTCGCGAAAGTGCTGCGCGAGCGCAGCGGCCTTGTCGTCATTGCGATCGTTGATGACGATCGCCGCCCCCGCTTCGGCCAGGCCGCGGGCGAGCGTCAGCCCGATCCCCCGCCCCGATCCGGTGATCAGCGCGCGACGGCCGTCGAGGCGGAACCGGTCAAGCGCGTTCGTCATGTCTGTCTCCTCGTGCCGGTCGAGCCGGCCGCCCATCGCGGACGGTCTCGCGTCGATCCTATCTTCGGCGCTCGGCGGGGCCTCGCGCCAATGGTCTTTTTTGATGTGGTTATCATGGAATCTGATCACCGGATTCCGCCGCCCATGGAACTCAAGCAACTGCGCGCCTTCGTCACCCTCGCGGAAGAACTGCACTTCGGGCGCGCCGCGCAGCGCCTGTTCATCGTGCAGCCCGCGCTGAGCATGCAGATCAAGTCGCTCGAGGCAGAACTCGACGCGCGGCTGTTCGAACGCGACCGGCACAAGGTCGAATTGAGCGACACCGGGCGGGTGTTCCTGCCGGAGGCGCGTGCCACGCTGCAGCAGGCCGCGCGGGCCGAGCAGATCGCGCGGCTGTCGAGCCGCAGCGAGATCGGCACGCTGCGCCTCGCATTCGTGTCGTCGGTGCTGCCGGTGCTGCTGCCGGCGGAACGACCCGTTGCTGAAGTAATCGCACAGGAAAAGCGTGCGCCCGGTGGTGCCGAGTGCGACGGACGGCGCGGCGGCAGGCCGTCGAACGGGTTCACGCTCAGGTACTGCTGGCCGACCGGCAATGCGCCGATCGCATTGAGGATCCGCCTCGCGGTGTCGCGGCTGCGCTCGGACAACGGCCCCACGCACGGCGGCCCGGCCGGGTCGATGCGCTTGACGCGGTCGCGCCCGATCGAGCACGCGGCCAGCTGCGATCTGTACAGAAGTGGTCGAGATATTCGGCGCAGTCAGGCGTCTCCAGCGACGACAGGGGCTTGCCCTTCACGGCGCTCGCCCACAGCAGTAGCCGTTCAGCTCCGCGCTGGTACGCGCGGCGAGTCGCGCCGCCGCATGCGCCGCGCGTCGCGATCCACGCGCGTACCGCCTGCAGGTCGGTGCCAGTTCAGCCTAGTGCGTGGGCACCGGTCCCGCGGTTCAGGGCAGCCGAGCCATGGGGCGCGGCTGGCACGGGCTGCTGCACCAGGTGGCACGCCGCCGTCGCCGGCGCGATGTGATCGCGAGCGGCGACAGGTAGCCGACGTGTGCGGTCACTTTCCCGTCCCGGTTCGCGTCAATCGCCTTCTCGCGCTTCGAGATTGCGTTGACCGTTGCTGCGCTCGTTTCGAATTCCGTTTGTCTTGGTCGGTCAGAAACTGCTCGGCGACGTGGATGCAGCGCTTGAGCATGTCGATCGGCATGATGCTGCTGTTGTCGATCAGTTCGAAACCCGGTCAGTCCCACGGACCGCACATTCGCCCGAGCGGGTGATCCTGCTCGCGCACCCATCCATCACACGTGCCGCCGTCCTTGGTGCCGATCGTCACGTAATACCAGCGACGTCCCTTGTCGTCTTTCGCGATGCTCCCCGCACTCTTCTTCTCGAACTCGACGCTCTGGAACACATCGCGGAAATCCGCGCCCGGGTATATGGCATTTGAGAATGCTTAGCGGGAAGCGCTTCCACGCAGTTACGATCGCGGTCGCCATCGCCGCCGCATCGGCAAGGCTGCTGTCGCCCCAAACTGGCGTACCGGCGTCGTTGAATACCGGCTTCGCGTGGCGGCTGCGATGTACGGACGCGGCCGTTTTCGGTTGCACCTTGATCCACTTACCCCGGGCGTCGCCGGCAAGAGGTACAAGCTTGATGCCGGGCTGCAGCTTCCGGTCCCGTTCGGGCAGATCGCTCATGAGCCGCGCACCCGGCGAGATTTCCGGAATCGCCTTGGACGCCGGCAATTTCTTTGCCCGCTCACGGCTCTTCGGGATGAATGTTTCGAGTTCGGGGCCAGCGAACACCTCCAGATGCAGCAGCGGGCGGGTCGGCTTGGCTCGACGAGAGTATGACAAAGGGCATGCCAACGCAGCCTATGACGTGATGGTAGATACAAGCAAAGCCACGCCCGAGGAACGCGCGATATTGGCCATCCATGTGCTAGCTGTGAAGCGTCAAGAGGTGACTGACGCCGGATGCCCCCGTGTACATCTGCGGTCAGAATGCAACAGCTTCTGGCAAAAGTGAAATACCCGTGCAAAGCTAGTTTTCGAAGGTGCTACTTTTCGACGGCGCGACTTCCCACCGGTCGATGTCGTCGAGCGGATACACGGGCCGCGCGAGCCGCTCGTAGCGAAACAGCCCGTAGTCCGAGCCCGTGACGCCTCGGCTGTCGCATTCGACCAGCGCGGCCGCGATCGGCACGAACACGGGCCGGCAATACATGCGCGACTTCAGCAGCAGGAATCGTGCGCGGCGCGGATCGATGCCGACGCTCTCGAATACGCCGAGATCCCACGGCTCCTGCGTGCGCTCGGTGACGACCAACGTCGCGTCGCCGATATCGAGCACCGCCGCGCGGCCCATGTACGCGCGCTGGCCCGTATACGTCGGCCCGGTAATCACGTATTCGCCGTCGGTGAGCGCGCGCACGACACCCGTCGCGCGAAACGGCTCGCGCCGCACGCCGCCGTGCGACGGCAGCCGGTTGCCGACCGGCACCGTGACGGTTGCGCCGATACCCGCGTCGATCAACGCCGCGACGGTCTCCGGATCGCACAGCGGCCCGCTGACGATCCCGTCGAGCCCGTGCGCGAGCGCTTCCTCGAGCAGGTCCATCGTGTCGCACGGGCCGCCCGACATGCAGTTGTCGCCGTGATCGAGCATCAGCACCGGGCGGTCCGCGTCGCGCGCGAGCGCCGCAGCCTGCGCGACCGACTCCGCAAGCGGTGCGCTGCGGTACACGAAATCGTCCCGCGCGTCCCAGATCTGCCGCGCGATGCGCTCGGCAACCGCGTCGGCGGCGGCCCGGTCGCCGTCGCCGACCACGACGACGCTGATGCACGGCGCGGGAATATCCGCCAGCGAAAAACCCGGCAGCACCGATACCGCGAGCATCCCGTCGGCTTCGGCCGCACGCGCCGCCTCCACCGCGCGCCGCATCGCGCCTTCGGCGCTCGCGCTGCGCAGCGTCGACGTCATCAGCGGCGGCTGCCGCCACGCGAGCACGGGCCGCGCGCGGCCGTGGAGCCGGTCGAGCAGCAGACGCGCCGCATGCGCGCCGGTCTCGTACATGTCGACGTGCGGATAGGTCTTGAAACTGACGATCACGTCCGCGTGGTCGACCATCTTCTGCGTGACGTTCGCGTGCAGGTCGAGCGCGACCGCGATCGGCGCATCGGGCAGCGCCGCGCGCACGCGCGCGAGCAGGTCGCCCTCGCCGTCCGCGCTCTGCTCGGCGACCATCGCGCCATGAAGGTCGAGCATCACCGCGTCACATCCGGGCGCGGCCGCGACGATCGCGTCGCAGATCGCCGCATACGCGTCGGCGGCCACGGGGCCGCTCGGGTTCGCGGCCGCCGACACGGGCGTCACGGCCTCGGCGCCCGCGCGCGCCGCCGCGTCGAGGAACGCGGCCATCGCGGTGCGCATCCCGTGGTTCGCGCGATACGCGTCGTCGCCCCAGTCGGGGCCGTTGCGGCCGAAAGCGGCGAGCGGCGTCGGCACCGGCGAGAACGTGTTGGTCTCGTGGTTCATCCGGGCGATCAGGATCTTCATCGCGAGTCACCTTCCGCGATCCCGGCAGCACCCAGCATCGCCTGCAGCAGCACGTTGCAGCCGGCTTCCAGATGCGCCGGATCGACGTCCTCGATCTCGTTGTGGCTGATCCCGTCCTTGCACGGCACGAAGATCATCGCGGTCGGCGCAACACGCGCGAGATACACGGCGTCGTGGCCCGCGCCGCTGATCACGTTCATCGACGACAGCCCGAGCGCGCTCGCACCGGCGCGAACCTGCTCGACCAGCATCGCGTCGAACGGCTGCGGCGGAAAGTACACCACCTGCTCGACGTCGATCCGCATGCCGGCCGATTCGCCCAAGTCGGCGCACATCGCAAGCAGTTCCGCATCCATCGCCGCCAGCGTCGCGTCGTCGGCCGCGCGCAGGTCGACGGTCAGCGTCACACGGCCGGGAATCACGTTACGCGAATTCGGATGCACGTCGACCCAGCCGACCGTGCCGCGTCCGTGCGGCGGATGCGCGCGCGCGATGCGGTTCACTGCACGCACGAGATCGGCCGCGACCAGCAGCGCGTCGCGCCGCAGCTCCATCGGCGTCGGGCCCGCATGCGCTTCCATTCCGTGTACGGTCACGTCGTACCAGCGCTGTCCGAGCGCGCCCTCGACCACGCCGATCGTCGTGTCGTGCGCCTCCAGCACCGGTCCCTGCTCGATATGCGCTTCGAAATACGCGCCGACCGGATGCGCGCCCTTGGCATCGCCCGCATAGCCGATCGCGGCCAGCGCATCGCGCACCGACATGCCATCGCGGTCGCATTGCATGAGTGCATGGTCGAGCGTGAATGCGCCCGCGAACACGCCGGAACCCATCATCACCGGAACGAAACGGGAACCTTCCTCGTTGGTCCAGACGGCAACCTCGAGCGGCGCGCGCGTACGCACGCCGGCGTCATCGAGCGTATGCAGAACTTCAAGGCCGGCGAGCACGCCGTAGTTGCCGTCGAACTTGCCGCCGGTCGGCTGCGTGTCGATATGGCTGCCCGTCGTCACGGGCGGCAGGTCGTCGCGTTCGCCCGCGCGCCGCGCGAAGATGTTGCCGATCGCGTCGACACGCACCGTGCAGCCGGCTTCCTTCGCCCATGCGACGAACAGGTCGCGCGCCTCGCGATCGAGTTCGGTGAGCGCGAGGCGGCACACGCCCCCCTTGTCGGTCGCGCCGATCCGCGCGAGACGCATCAGGCTGTCCCACAGCCGTGCGCCGTCGACGCGCAAGCCGGACGCCGCGACGCCCGGTGTCGAATCCTGAACTTGCATCAATGGAAATCCTCGCAATGAAAGGGCCCGGCGCTCACGCGACGCCGACGCCCAGGTAACGGTCCTTCACCTCGTGATCGGCCACGAATGCCGCGTTGCTGCCCTCGTACACGATCACGCCCTGTTCGATCACGAAGTGGCGATCCGCCAGCTGCGTGCACACTTCGAGGTTCTGCTCGACGAGCAGGATCGCAACGCCGGCCGCCTTGATCTGCTTCAGTTGCGCGACGATCTCCTCAACGATCACCGGCGCCAGCCCTTCGACGGGTTCGTCGAGCATCAGCAATCGCGGGTGGTTCATCAGCGCGCGGCCGATCGCGAGCATCTGCTGCTCGCCGCCCGACAGCTGCGCGCCGCCGTTGCGGCGCCGCTCCTTCAGGCGCGGGAAGATCCGGTAGATATCGTCGAGTTGCCACGGGGAATCGCGGCGCGCGCCGAGCCGCAGGTTTTCCTCGACCGACAGCAGTCGGAAAATGCCTCGATGCTCGGGCACGAAGCACAGGCCGCTCGCGGCGATCCGGTGCGCGGGCTGCCCGGACAGCGAGCGGCCCGCGAACGTCACCGTGCCGCCGGTCGGCGCCACGACACCGGCGATGGTCTTGAGCGTCGTCGACTTGCCCGCACCGTTGCGCCCCAGCAGCGTCACCGTCTCGCCATCATTGACGTTCAGCGATATGCCCTGCAGCACGTGACTCTTGCCGTAGCACGCATGAACCTCCTTCACGTCGAGCATCATGCGCGGCCTCCCGTGATCATGTTGCCGAGATACGCGCTGCGCACGCGCTCATCGCCGCGAATCGCGTCGGGTTTGCCTTCGACCAGCACGCGCCCCTGCTGCATCACCGTGATCGTGTCCGAGATGTCCATCACGATTCCCATGTTGTGTTCGATCAGCACGACCGTGTAGTCGTCGCGCAGGCCGCGGATCAGCGCCTTCATGTCGCCGAGATCGTCGATCCCCATGCCCGACGTCGGCTCGTCGAGAAAGATCGCGCGCGGGCGCGCCGCCAGCGCCATCCCGACCTCGAGCCGGCGCTGCTGGCCGTGCGACAGCACGCCGGCCGCCGTGTCGGCGAAGCGCTGCAGGCCGAGCCGCTCGAGCACCTCGTCGACGATGCCGTCGTGCGCGAGCGCGCCGCGCGGCGGCGTCCACGGATTCAATGCGCGCCGCGATTCGACGCCCTGTGCGGCAACGCGCAGGTTCTCGCGCACACTCAGGTTCGGAAACAGGCTCGTCACCTGGAACGAGCGTGCGATGCCGCGCCGCACGCGCTTGTGATCGGGTTCGCGCGACACGTCGTGACCGTCGAACAGGATCGAGCCCGACGTGATCGGCAGCGTGCCCGTCAGCGTATGGAACAGCGTCGTCTTGCCCGCACCGTTCGGGCCGATCACCGAATGCACGGTGCGCGGCATGATCCGCAGGTCGACGCCGCCCAGCGCCGTGAACTTGCCGTAGCGCTTGACGACGCCGCGCGCTTCGAGAATCGCTTCGCTCATTGCTGCTCCCTGGCATCAGTCGCCGTGCCTTCGGTGCGCCGCAGCTTCGCCGCGACGCGTTCGCCGAGTCCCCACAACCCGCGCTGCATGAACAGGCTGACCGCGATCAGCACGAGGCCGAGCAGCAGCAGCCAGCGCGGCCACAGCGTCGACAGCCAATCCGCGAACAGCACGTAGAACGCCGCGCCGAGCACCGACGCGAACAGGTTGCCCGTGCCGCCGATCACCGTCATCACGAGGATCACCTCGCTCGTGTGATAGTCGATGTTCGACAGCGGCGCGATGCCCGTCATCAACGCGTGCAGCGCACCCGCGAGGCCCGTGACCGCGCCCGAGATCACGAACGCCGCGAGCTTGAAGCGCTTCACGTCGTAGCCGGCCGCCGCCGCGCGCGCCTCGTTGTCGCGGATCGCGAGCAGCGTGCGGCCGAACACCGAGCGCGACACGCGCAACAGCAGCCAGAACACCGCGACGAACAGCACCGCGACGAAGCCGTAGTAGCGCCACGGCGAGTCGAGCGAGACGAGCGGATGCCCGAACGCGGCGAGCGCGGGACGCGGGATGTCGAGCAGCCCGTTGTCGCCGCCCGTGACGTCCGGCGTCGTATAGGCGAGAAAGTAGAACAGCTGCCCGAACGCGAGCGTCAGCATCACGAAGTAGGTGCCGCGCTGCCGGATCGAAAACCAGCCGACGAGCGCGGCCGCGACGGCGCCGAGCACGGCGGCCGCGGCCAGCGCGGCCGTCACCGATGCGACGCCGTGCGTCAGCACCAGCCCCGCCGCGTAACTGCCGAGCCCGAAAAAGATGCCCTGCCCGAACGACAACAGACCCGTATAGCCCAGCAGCAGGTTGCAGCCGAGCGCGGCGAGCGCGAACACCAGCACTTCGGCCGCGAGCGAGCCGGAGCTCAGCGCGACCGGCAGCACGCACACGACGGCCACCGCAAGCCAGCCCTCCGGGCGTTGCAACACGGCGCGCCATGCAGGCGCGCGCTGCGGGACTGCCGCCTCCGGCGGCAGCTGTTTCGACGATTCGATCATGCGGCCCTCCCCAGCAACCCGTTCGGACGCAACAGCAACACGGCCGCCATCGCGACGTAGATCATCAATCGCGCGCCTTCAGGCCACAGCGTGCTCATCAGGCTCTGCACGATGCCGACCAGCAGCCCGCCGACGAGCGCCCCGAGAAAATTCCCCATCCCGCCGACCACGACCACGACGAACGCGACGCCGAGCGCCTCGATGCCCATGAACGGATCGACGCCGCGGATCGGCGCGGCGAGCACGCCCGCGAGCGCCGCCGTCGCCGCGCCGAGCGCGAACACGAGGCTGAACACGCGCGTCACGTTGATGCCGAGCAGCGATACCATCTCCGTCGATTCGCTGCCCGCGCGCACCGTACTGCCGAGCCGCGTGCCTTCGAGCACCCACCACAGCAATCCGGCGAGCACGGCCGTGAACGCGATCACGAACAGCCGGTATTTCGGGTAGACGAAGCCGCCCCAGATCACGACGCCGTTCAGCGCGTCGGGCGGCGGCACGTTGTCGCCGAGCGGCCCCCACGCGAGGATCGCGCACTCCTGCAGCACGAGCGCGAGCCCGACGGTCGCGAGAATGTGGAATTCGTGCTGCTGCGCGTACACATGGCGCAGCACGAGTTTTTCGACGCCCCATGCGAACGCGCCGACGACGAGCGGCACGATCGCGAGCGCGACCCAGAAATTCGCCGACCATTGCAGCGCCTGGTAGCAGAGGTACGCACCGAGCAGGTAGAACGCGCCGTGAGCGAAATTCACGAAGCGCAGCAGGCCGAACACGATCGACAGGCCGACGGCGAGCAGGAAATACAGCATGCCCACGCCGATGCCGTTGACGATCTGCAGCAGATAGACGTTCATGGCTTCCGTGTCGGAAAGGAAGATAACGGACGCCCGCGGCGCGTGATGCACCGCGAACGCATGCACTGCGTCACGCGAGCTTGCAACCCGTCTTGTCGACTGGCAGGAACGACTGGCCCGAGCTGACGATATCCGCGTAGTCGTCCGCGTTCTTCATCCGGCTCTTCGGCTTGCCCCTCATCAGGTAGTAATTCTTCAGCACCTGGTGGTCGCCCTTGCGAATTTCCTCCGGCCCCGTGAGACCGTCGTACTTCATGCCTTCCATCGCCGCGACGACCTTCTTCGGATCGGCACTACCGGCCTTCACCATCGCGTCGATCAGGATCTTCGAGCAGATATACGAACCCGCGAGACTGTAGTTCGGGTTCGCCTTGAACGCGGCGTTCGCGCGCTTGACGAAGTCGCGGTTCAGCGGCGAATCGATGCCGTGCCAGTACTGCGCGCCGAAATACACGCCGTCGCAGATGTCGGGGCCGAGCGCCTCGAACTGCTCGAGGCCCGACGCCCACGCAAGCAGGATCGTGCAGTTGCGCTTCATCCCGAAGCTGACGGCCTGGCGCAGCGTGTCCGACGATTGCGAGCCGAAGTTCAGGATCAGCAGCACGTCCGGTTGCGCGGCCGCCGCGTTCGTCAGGTAGCCGCTGAACTCCTTCTCGGCGAGCGAGTGGTAGCTGTTGCCGACGTGCTCGATGCCCTTCTCCTTGAAGATCGCCTTCGCGGCGGACAGCAGGCCCTCGCCGAACACGTATTGCGGCGTGATCGTGTACCAGCGCTTCGCTTTCGGCAGCATCTGGAACAACGGCCGCACCGTCTGCTCGATCGCGCCGAAGGTCGGCACCGACCAGCGGAACGTCGCATCATTGCAGTCCTTGCCGGTCAGTTCGTCCGCGCCCGCTGTCGTGATGAACACGCCGCCCGCCTTCTGGACTTCCTTGCCCATCGCCAACGACTCGGACGACAGGATGCCGCCCGCGAAAAAGCGAGCCCCCTTCTGCTGCGCGATCTCCTGCACGCGCCGCACGGCGGTCGCGGGCTTGCCCTCGGTGTCGAGCGACGTATAGGCGAGCGGCGCGCCGAGCACCTTGCCGTATTGCTTGACGGCCAGCTGCATGCCGAGATCGGCGTACTTGCCGTTGGCGGCGAACGGGCCGGACATGGGCACCGGGCATGCAAGCTGGATGGGCGAGCCCTGCGCGTACGCGACACGGGACGACATGCTGCCGAGCGCGCCCGGCACGGCCGACAGCGCGGCCAGTTTCAACAGTTCTCGGCGATTCAAGTTGACGCTCCTGATAAAGGGGGACACACGATGCGACCGACTGCCAAACCGTACCCACGCCCTGCGGGATGCGCGTCGCCGGTTGATCCTATTTATCATGATAAATAGAATGAACATGATGCTAGAGTTGATCAAAATTGGTGTCAATCAGGCAAAATTCCGTACCCCGCGCCGAACGGATCGTCGCCGACGAACGTGGCGCGCAGTCAGACAAAGGAGTCTTGAAGATGGTCATGGACCGAGCCAGGGCGGGCCTCGCGGTCGAAATCAAGCAGCCGAAGCGGGCCGACCTCGTCGCCGAGGAGATCAAGCGGCTGATCACCGAGAAGGATCTGAAACCGGGCGACCGCCTGCCGCGCGAGGCGGAACTGCAACAGCTGTACGCAGTGAGCAAGAGCACAATCCGCGAGGCGCTGAAGTCGCTCGAGGTGCAGGGGCTGATCAAGGTCACGACGGGGCCGTCGGGTGGCGGGATGGTCGTCGAGGTGCCGCTCGACCGCACGCTGCAACTCCTGCAGAACTACCTGTTCTTCAAGGACGTGTCGATCGACGACATCTATACGGTGCGCAAGCTGCTCGAACCCGAGCTGGCCGCCGGCGCGGTACCGCACCTGACGGAGCGCGACTTCGCGGCGCTGGAAGCGAACATCGCGTGCTGCGACGGCGGGTCGGGCGTGCACGATCGCGGCCACATGCTGCGTCAGCGGCAGGAGGACACGACGTTCCACGACATCCTTGCGGCCGCGAATCCCAATCCGTTCCTGCGCTTCAGCTGCGAACTGATCAACGAGATGATCCGGCAGTTGATCGAGTTCCGGAACGATACGCCGCTCGTCGAGCACAAGCGCTTCGGCGAAGCGAACGTGTCGATTCACAAGGCGATCCTGCAGGCTGCGCGCGAGCGCGATGTCGAACGCGTGCGCGCGCTGATGGTCGAGCACATGACCGAGGCGCCCAAGCATGTGAAGCGGATGAAAGGCAAGCTGCGCGGGCGGTTGATCCTCGACTCCGAGATCCGCAGGCGGACTGCCGCTGATCCGCTTTAGGAACCTGATCGTTCCAATCTGAAAGTGAGTATTGCGGCAATCCTGCCCCGATACCGGGAGGTGGTTTGCCATGAAACGCACATGTTTATCGATTAGCGGCGAATTGAAATTACCGTTGCGTTCGGAGCGGCCAAAGCAACGAAAATTCGCCGCGCAAGCATTGGCGGCGGCTGGATAGCGGCAACTGGCGTGGCACTCCCAAACACTATGAGCAGCTCACGCTTAGTAACCAGGGACGTAGTACGCAAGCGTGGGGAAATGGAGCCCGGAACTCTGCGATCCGAGCTGGCAGGCCATGTCCACGGTTTTCAAATCACCCGATACAGTTCGCCGCGCGGCGCGACGAACATCTCATCGGGGTGCCACGTGCTACCCCGCTTGCGCCTCGCTGCTTTCACCCGGTGGGCAAAGCCTGCGCCAAATTTTTCGCACCCGCGGCGAATCGTTTCATGGCTGACCGTCACTCCACGCTCGGCCAGCAGCTCTTCGATGTCGCGCAGGTTGAGCTGAAAGCGAAAGTACCAGCGCACGGCATGACTGATGACGACGGAGGGGAAGCGGCAGCCGTGATAAAGCGATTTCGTCATCGCATCATGTTGCACGACCACCCTGCCAACGTAACGGCGCCACGCGGCTTAACACGCTGTGCTGATTGATTGAAACGACCCAGACCTCTGCCGGTCTGGACTCGCTCCGTCACGGAATATCCGCGACACATGCTGAGAGAAATTTCTCAGTGTCGAAATTTATTTCTCACTCCAGACAAACGGTGTCGCCGTTACTCTTTGCACGCCAGCTCGGATACGAGCGGCCTGCTGCCGAGAGCTGGCGGCGTAGTCCGATGTCGCAGCGAACGTCTTGCGAGAGGCCCTTTCGTATTCGCTGCGTATCTGTCTCCAGCTGGCAAGAGATCTTGACCAATTCAACGACGAGAAGAACCCCCGAACTATGAAAAATTCACCGATGCCGTGCGCCGCACTCAGGAAATCGTGCTGGCGGGCATGCGCCATCGGTTTTGACGGCCTGTAATGCCTCAGGCGGGCATGCGTGCACACGCCCCGTCCGATACGACTATATGGAGGTACTCAAATGATGTCCCATTCAAATCGGAATGCCAAACGCCTTGTACCTGAGCGTCGCAAACGTGCTTCTGGCCTTCCGGCGTTCCTTCTGTTCGGCAGGCGTTCAAACGCCGCAAGGTGGCTTCTGACGAGCTCGCTGTTCGCGGCGCATGTCAGCGCAATGGCCGAAGACGGGCCACTCAGAATAGCGATGTTCGCTTCCTTTCCACCGATGGCATATCAGATACCGGAAACTGGAGCGCTCGTCGGCGTCGACATTGAGCTTGCCGACTATGTTGGGCGAAAGCTGCATCGTCCCGTGATCTGGCAGGATGTGTCGTACGAACAGGCGATCCCCGCGCTGACCACGAAGCGTGTCGATCTCGCGTTCAGCCTCCTCGATGAGCCAGCATCGCGCGACAAGCTCGATTTTATCGACTACCTGAATTCCGGCATCCAGGCTTATACGCTAGCGAAACACCCCCCCATTCGCGAATTGACGGACCTCTGCGGCGTGAAACTCGGGGCGAACCGCCGAAACGGATTCAGCCAGATCATGCGTGACTGGAGCAGTGCCCATTGTCTGCCGATCAACAAACCGCCGATCGTCGTCATCGACACTGACGGGACGCAGGCGGCGCGGCTTGAATTGCAGCAAGGTCGCATTGATGCGGTAGTCCAGAGCAGCGAATCGGTACCTTACCTACTGGATCAGGATCCGAAGATGTACATGCGCATTGGCCGGCCGCTACCCGGATCAAAAATCGCAATAGCGTTCCCGAAAGGAGCCGATCGCCTGCGCGATCAGGTTTCGGCCGCGTTGCGGGATGCGGTCGCCGATGGCACATATGCAAAGATTCTTGCGAAGTTCAAAGTGGCTGGAAATTCCGCGGCTGTGGACATCATGGGTAAAAGGCCATAAGGGACTGCATCATGTGCCCGGCGGCGGCTTGAGCACGCCGGATGCCTTGCCGCTGCCGCCCTCGGATTCGATTTGGCTACCCGACAACATCGGCCGGCGGCACGATATCGGGCCGACATGTTCTGCCTACACGATGCTTACGACACGGAGGCACTGACAAGCATGCACGCACTACGTCCGGCAATCGCCTATCCGTGGCCCGACGGAAAGCAGTCCGCAGTATTGATCAGCGTCGACGTCGATGCCGACACGCCATTGCTCTGGCATTGCCGTGCGAACCCCGGCAACGCAAACCTGTCGGAACTGGAGCAACGTCAACACGGGTTGCGTGCAGGGCTTTCCTCTCTCCTGGCATTACTCGACAGACGCATGGTGAAAGCGACGTTTTTCGTACCGGGATTTGTCGCCGAACGCACTCCGGCGCTGCTTTCCGAGCTCGTCGCGCGCGGGCATGAAGTGGCGTTGCACGGATATCTCCACGAAAGAGTCGCCGATATCACCGACGAGCAGTTCACCACGGCGTTGCATCGATCGATCGACATCTTCGAACGACAAACCAAAAAAGCGCCGGCGGGTTTCAGATCGCCAGGCTGGGAAATGACGGCACACATGCTGTCGATGCTGCGCGCATACGACCTGTACGACAGTTCTCTGAGCGGATTCGATCGACCTTATACGATCGGCGGCGTATGCGAGCTGCCCATATCGTGGGCGCGCGAAGACACCGTCCGCTTCAAGGTTACAAGCCGCGATGGAAAGTCGGCACCGGCAAGTCCAATGCTCGTTCTGCAGGAGTGGCTATTTGACTGGCAAGCGACGGCGGCCGCCAACGGACTCTTCACCCTGACCTTGCATGACTGGATCGCCGGCCGTCCGGCGCAGTTGCGGTTGCTCGATGAGTTCCTGGATGTCGTGTGCGGCGATGCGCTGACATGGCTTGCCACCGGGGCCGAGATCGCAACCCGCCATCGTCGCCTACTCAATCCGCTCACGACTTTCGTCGACGTGCCAAATTCGCAGTAGCAAAAAAGAATGGCACGTCGATCGACCATCGATGTGCAAAGCCTTCACCGGGCTCGTAGTCGCCTGGTTAGCAAGGTTTTCCCGTTGTTGAGGCCTGCACGCGCCGAAATCCAGTTGGGCGCCGGGCTCCGCCCTGACGCCGGATATATGTACGCAATCGACTTCCGTGTCCGTCGGCTTCCGTTTGCTGTTCGAAACACACCATATATGTAAAACGTCGCGTCGCTGATCCCCATCTTGCGGCAGACCTCCGCGACAGGCGTGGCATCAAGTCGCCAAAATCGCTGGCGAGTGCTTTATTGGCGATCGAGACTATCGAACAGGAAACTTTCGCCCGCGGATTTCCGACGCCTCGAACACCACCTGCTCACAGTTGCAAAGGAAAGCGACATGCAACTTCGTACGCTTCGCTATTTCCAGGAACTCTCCCATAGTTCGTCCTTGCGACGCGCATCCGCGCGACTGCACGTCGCGCCGAGCGCTATCAGCAGACAAATCGAACAACTCGAACACTACTTCGGGGTCGCGCTGCTGGAGCGCGGGCCGCGCGGCATCAGTCTGACCATAGAAGGCGAATTTCTCGCGGAACGCGTGGATTTCATGTTGCGTGAATTCGATCAGGTACGCACGCTGATCGCCGACCGCCACAATCTCGAAGTCGGATCGGTGTCGGTGTATGCATCGGAGGGGGTGGTATCGGGATTACTCGCACCCGTGCTTGCCGAATTCTCGCGACAGCATCCCAAGATCCACTTCGATATCGTCATCGCGAGCGCGCAACGGACGCTCGAAGCACTATGCGGCGGCGAGGCCGACATCGGGCTCGGCTTCTATCTGCCACGACGCGCGGACATCGAAGTGCACGCGCATTGCGAGCTCTGGCATCGTGTCCTGGCGTCGCCGTGCCATGCGTTCAGCCGCCGCGACAGCGTCACGCTCGCCGATCTCGTGGACCAGCCGCTCGCGATTCCGGATTCTGCGTTCGGCGTGCGGCAAGCGCTGGACCGTGTGGCAAAAAGGAGCGGCGTCACGCTGAATCCGTCGTTCACCACCAGTTCGCTGGAGACGCAGAAAGCGCTTGTGCGACAAGGCGCGGCGCTGATGATCCTGCCGCAATTCGATCTGGGCGACACCGGCGACGAGGACGGACTGCATGCGGTGCCAATTGACGATCCCGATTTGCGTCAGATTCGAGTGGAACTGTGCATGTATCGCTATCGACCTGCGTCGATAGCGATACGGAAATGCGTCGATATGCTGCAAGCGGCGATGGCACGATACACGGCCGCGGCCGCGGCCTAAGACGAGGCCCATGCAGCCCCCGCCGTCAGTGCGGCACCCGTCAGAATCGGACGATCAGGCCCGTGCCCAATGCGAGCTGAGTCTGGCCCCGCGCGGTGGTCGTATAGTTATTGACACCGAAATCGCTGTCGCCGCCATTGATCGCATAACCGCCCGTGAGGTAGACGGTGGTGCGTTTCGATAACCAGTAAAGAGCGGTTGCATTGAATAGCGTCGGACGCCCCGCTGCGTGCTGGTAATAGTAACGGCCGCCCTCGAGCACGAGCTTAAGCGCCGGATTCGGCTTATATGAAGCGGCGAGCCAGTATATGTTTCCGTCGGGCGAGGCCTGTAACGAACCGCGCACCAGCACCACTCCGCCTGAAATAGTGACTTTGTCGGAGCCGTAACGTGCCGCAGCACTCGCACGCCGATCCACCATGTTCGATTGATCGACCGTCGCGCTCACCGTGCCACGGACCTCTTCGTAGCCGACTCGTGCCGCGAAATTGCCTGTCGTATACTCCGCCGCCGCGCCCCAGTAGCGCCCTGC
This sequence comes from Burkholderia stagnalis, assembly GCF_039848545.1. Classification (NCBI taxonomy): domain Bacteria; kingdom Pseudomonadati; phylum Pseudomonadota; class Betaproteobacteria; order Burkholderiales; family Burkholderiaceae; genus Burkholderia; species Burkholderia stagnalis. The sequence goes on along the minus strand of NZ_CP156686.1, from coordinate 549,062 downwards.
ATTCGAGATACCCGCGATCTGCTGGCCAAAGCTGTACATCGCTTCGACATTCAGTCCGTTCAGTTCCGGCGACTGATACTTCAGCGAGTTGTTCAACCGCACCGTAGCCGGCGGAATCATGTTCAGCGAAAAAACGGAATAGTTGTTGAATAGCGTCGGCTCATAAAATACCGTCTTGTCGTATTGCACGCTGTACTGACGCCCGGCCGTCAATGTGCCGTAGCGGCCGGCCAATCCGACCAGTGCGACCCGATTGAACAAGGTGCCGGACGATGCTAACGAACCGTTACTCAGAGAAAATCCGTTCTCCAGGGTGAAAATCGCGCGCCATCCGCCGCCCAGATCCTCGCTGCCGCGGAACCCGAAACGGGACGGATAGGACGTGCCGCCATTGCTCGACCCAATGACCGAATCCCCCGCCGCATTCGCGTGCGTCTTGTACTGCAGCCCGGCGTCCAGTAGTCCGTACAGGGTCACGGAACTTTGCGCGTACGCAGCCCCGGTTCCCAGGCTGCCCATTAGCGCGACAAGTTGCCCAGCGCGCCTGAATTTCCCCCTGTGCGTATATTTCATGTTCATGCCTTTACGTGTGTGATGAATATCGTTACCGGGCGGCGCGAGCCGGTTTCGTTTCGGCGGCCATGAAGCCAGCGCAGATGCAGATGGCGTTCGCCGCAATCAGATACGCGACAGGGGACAGCGGATTGCCGGTCGCGCCGATTAGCCAGGTGATGATCAGTTGCGCGGTACCGCCGAAAAGCGACACCGCGACTGCATACACAATCGAGAAACCCGTGGAGCGAACCTGGGAAGGAAAGCTCTCCACGATCAGCACGATCAGCGCCGCACCGCTCATTCCATGGAGTGCGGAGAGAACTGAAATGGTGCTCAGGAATACCAGCGGCGTCGGATGCGAGACGATCAGGCTCAGCGCGGGAAAGATCAGCAAGAGCAACGCCACGCGCGGCCATATCAGCACGGTGCGTCGGCCAAAGCGATCGCACAGTCGTCCACCCGCGACCGCAAACACCGCCAGCGCGATACCGGTGACGAGCGTCGCGAGCATCGCCACGCCGCCGGGCAAATGCAGCTGGGTCAATGCGAAGGTCGTCATGTAGTTGAGGAAATACTGCGTAATCGTGCTGCCCAGCAAAATCAGCAGACCAATGACAATGGGCCGGCGATGCGACTTATTGAGTTCCTGAAGAATCTCGCCCGTAGAGGTCGGAGCGTCATCTTTGTGGAATGTGTCGGCGAGCTTGCGGCGGATATAGATGCCAATCGGCAGAACTAACAGACCGAGCACAAACGGCACACGCCAACCCCACGAGTTCAGCGCCGCTTCGGGCAGCGCGGCCGAGAGCCCGTAGCCGATCAATCCCGCTACGACAGCCGCGAAACCCTGCGTTGCGACCTGCCAGCATGCATACGAACCACGGCGGTCCAATGGCGCGGACTCGAGGATGTACGTCGTCGCGGGCCCTGCCTCTCCTCCCCAAGCGAGCCCCTGCACCAGACGCGTCGCCACGAGCAGAATCGGCGCCGCGATGCCGAGCGTGTCGTAACCGGGCAGTATTGCGATTACCCCCGTGCCCACTGCCATCATCACGAGCGTGAGCATCATGGCCGGCTTGCGCCCTGCGCGGTCCGCATACGCGCCGATCAGCACGGCACCGAGCGGCCGCACGACGAAGCCGAGCCCGAACACGGACACCGAGAGCAATAAGCTGATGAATGGGCTTTTCGCCGGGAAAAACGTACGGCCGATCATCACTGCGAAAGTCGCGTACGTACCGAAGTCGAAAAACTCGACGGCATTGCCCAGCGCAACCGCAATCACGTTATTACGTGCATGCGCGGGTTCCGCGTGCGTGCCAAAGGGACTGAATTCATCGCCGGTATAGGCCGTCTTGATTGAATCTGACATGGCAGGTCCTTCGTAAAGATCAGACACGGCCAGACCGTCGCATGAGTGAGAAAACCGCAGACGGAGCGGCGCGTCCTGGTGAAAATCGAAAAGGAATACGAAATATCTGAAACGAGATACCAACGTAACCACATCGACGGTATCGAAGTCCGGCTGCCCCGCTTACGTCAAATTGGGCAGCGCAGGCCAGGGCGGCGCAGCGGGCCGCCAGTCCTCATAGGCCTTGCCGAGCTCCAGTACGCGCCGGTCGGAGAAACGCGCACCGACTATCTGCAAGCCGATCGGCATGCCGCTGGCTGTGAAACCGCAATTGATCGAGAGCGCTGGTTGCTCTCCCATGTTCCAGGGCACCGTGAATGCAATGTGCTCGAACGGGCGGCGGGGGTCGTTGGTGGGACTTGCCCACTCGGCTGAATACCCGGCTATCGGGTTGACTGGAGACAACACAAAGTCGACGCGCTGGAACAGCCGAGCCGCCATCGCGCGCATCTCGAAGGTCTGGTCGAAACCGCGAACGGCCTCCACACCCGACACATTCGCGCCTTGCCCCGCCCATTCGACGATATAGGGCAGCACAAGCGACCGCTCGGCCTCGGTCAGAAGCTCCAGCTCGCTCCAAAGCCGCGCTTGCCAGAAGCGGTCGAGGCCATCGAGCATCGCGCGATCAAGCACAGGCGCCACTTCCACGATCTCTGCGCCGTGCGCGGCGAATAGGTCTGCGGCCGCCCTCACGGCCGACTCGATCTCGGCCTCCAGTTCCAGGCCGCAACCTGCATCGAGCATCAGCCCGATGCGCAAGCCGCGCACGTCGGCGGGATCGATTTTCCAGTCGATTGGCTCGGGCGCGAGACTGGTCGCATCGCGCCAATCCGGGAGCGAAAGGAATTGCATGAGGAGTGCCGCATCGTCGACAGTGCGAGTCATCGGGCCCGCACAGCGGCCGGTGTAATACGGATCGATCGGCACACGCCCTTGCGATGGCTTGAAGCCGGCCAGACCACACCAGCCGGCCGGCAAGCGCACCGAGCCGCCTATGTCAGTGCCCACGTGCAGTGGGCCGTAGCCGGCCGCTGCTGCCGCCGCCGCGCCGCAACTCGAACCACCAGGGTTCATCGCCAGTTGCCAGGGATTGCGCGTCACACCGTGCAGACTCGACACCCCCGATGACAACATACCGAAGTCTGGCACGGTCGTCTTGCCGAGAATGACTGCCCCGGCACCGCGCATGCGAGACGCCACAGGCGAATCGACGCGCGCGCGACGCGGTCTCGAACCAGCCGAACCTTGCCGCACAAGGTCGCCTTCGGTCGCGATCAGTTCCTTTAGCGTCACCGCCACGCCGTCAATCACGCTGAGTTGTGCATCCGTGGCCCAGCGGCGCGCAGAAGCCTGCGCCTGGAAACGCACCGACTCGGGATCAAACGCGCAAAGCGCATTAATATGCGGCTCCCAACGGGAGATATGTGCGAGCAGATGCTCAATGTAGTCCACTGGCGTCAGCGTTTTGTCGGCATAGCGCGCGGCGACTTCCCGCGCGGTGAGATCGTGCAGCTCTGTCATGGTCATCCAACTCGTCGTAAATCGAAGTCTCCACTCGGTCGTAAGCGTAGTGATGCTGACCGAACCATGCTAGGAACAGTAACTACACAAAATTTTTGGCGGTTAGCGCGATTTTTGACGCGCAGTGCGCACTTTTTTAGAACACTGACGCTGTAACCGGGCCTCCATTTCGCGTACGACCCGAGACGTATCGCCGGAAACTTCGCGAGCACGGTATTAACCCGGTGATCACCAAGCCAAGGAAAAGCACGGCAGTGGTCTGGGAAATTCCGCTGGGTTGTCGAGCGGACTCATACGTGGCTTGCCGATGACGATTGCATCGGTCGTGTCGAACCATGAAGCATTGCGCGCGATGGTGGAACGGTACGATATCCCGTATTACGTGCTGCCCATCACGACCGAGGCGAAAGCTGAGCAGGAAGCGAAGCTGTTGGACTTGCTCAAGAAACGCGAAGCGAGCTTGTGGCACTTACCCGCCACATGCAGGTATTGTCGGACGATATCCGTCGCAGACTGTCCTGCAAGGCGGTAGACCTTCACCATTCGTTCAGTCCCGGGTTCAAGGGCGCAAAACCGTTTCACCAGCCGTTCGAACGGAGTGACCTGCCTGATTTCTCCGGACCATTGCCTGCAGCCGCGGCGGAACTGGTGCGGGTGGTGGTGCCTTCAACAGGCCAGCGGACGAAGGCAACGACCCAGTACATCACCAGATTGTTAGCCGGCACCAACAACAGCAAGCAATGGCGACGGCGCCGCCACCGGAAGCATGGGCGTCTTCGAACTGACGGTCGCCCCCGGATCAAACGTTCCACCGCCTCATAGCCCCACGCACAACGAAGAGCGCGTCTACGCGCTGGAAGGGCTCATTCGCTATTCCATCGACGGCGTGTGCGGGATCTGGCGCCCGGCGAATGGATGCATACGCCCAAGGGCGCCGTCCATTCGTTCAGCAATCCACATCAAGCGCCGGCCAGGACACTGATCCTGCCAAATCTTGATGTGGGTGCGCAATACTTCAGGGACGACCGGGAAATCGTCAATGTCGGCGGACCGCCGGATCGCGAGAAGCTGCTGGTAGTCATGTGCAGGTACGGGCTCATTCCTGCGCCCGCTGCGCAGCCTCCCCTTTGATTGACGATCAGCGCAGCGGCGATCGGACCTGCCCGTCCACCCGCAACGTGCGCCGATCCTGCGCGACATCGTATTCGACCGTTTGCACGGGCGTAACTGCGCCGTAGGACACGCCGTTCACGTACACGACGCCGCTCTTCAGTTCGACCTTGTCCCCGTCGACCGTCGCGGTGCCGTTCTCGCCCTGGAGAACCGCGCGCCGTCCCGCGTCGAATAGCCGCGGACCGTCGTGCTCGTATTCATCCGCGCCACCTGCTGATCCGGAATGCCGAACGGCGAAATCGAGGGGCCGGGTGTCTTGTGAGCGCTTGCGTCACCGTCCGGATTTCCCGCAGCATGCGCGGGATGCCAGCCGATCCCGCAGCCTGCGAGTAGCGCGAGCGACCTGCAGAAACCCGCGACGGCTAAACGCTTCGCGGGTTCGTTGTTGCCGCTCGCCTTGCCTAACCGCGCGCGCTCATTCACACGCCGGCGCGAAATCGCGAGCAGCACCCCGCAACCGATGCGCAGCCAGCTTGCGCCTTACGACCTGCTCGAACTGCTCGGTCGCCGTACGCGGCTCGCGCCTCGCGAAGCCGAGCAGGTTGCGCGCGATCTGGATCGGCGTCAGCACGACACCCCACGGCAGCCCCCACCATCCGCACACGGCCGACGTGAGCATCGCGATCGCCTGCTTCCTGCGGCCGCAGCGCCGGCAGCACACGTGGCGCCGCGTCGCCCATTGCGTGACGAAGATCAGCGACACCACGCGGTGGGCCGCATGGACGTCCACGGGGCCGTCCTCGCGCCGGCATATCGGGCACGGCCCATGCCGGCAGTCGTCGACGTAGAGGTGAACCTCGGCCGCGGACAGGCGCTCGGCGGTGACGATCACCGGATGCGATTGCGCGCAGGTCGCGCCGCAATAGCGATGGCCGTCGATCGACCGGCCGCCGACGAAATAGGTCTTGCCGCAATTGCTGCACTCTGCCACGTTGCCCTCGGATGTTTTTTATCGATCGCGCCCGCCATGCACGCAATGCGCGCGATGCATGGATCACATCCCGATTTATCGGCATGCGCCGGGCTGTCTTGAGCGCGTTGCCGGAGAAAATCCCTTATCCTCGGCGCCATTCGCGAACAAGAATCAGGAGGGCACGATGACGATCATTGGCGTGATGGGCTCGGGCAAGCACGAATGGCCGGATTTGGCGGCGCCGCTCGGCACGTGGATCGCCACGCAGGGGTTCGACCTGCTGACGGGCGGCGGCGGCGGCGTGATGCTGTCGACCGCGCGCGCCTATGCGACGACGCCGGGGCGCCGCGGCCGCTCGATCGGCGTCGTGCCGAGCGAAGCGCACCCGGTGTTCGGCTTCGCGCCGCTCGCGGGCTATCCGAATCCGTTCATCGACCTGCCGGTCGTGACGCCGCTGCCGCGCAAGGACGCCGATGCGCCGGACGACGCGCTGAATCGCAATTACGTGAACGTGCTGACGAGCGATATCGTCGTCGCGCTGCCCGGCAGCCACGGCACGCTCGACGAAATCCGCCTCGCGACGCGCTTCGCGAAGCCGCTGATCTGCGTCGGGCCGGGCGCGGCGTTCGACGGCGTCCCGCACGGCACGCGCATCGTGTCGGCGCTCGACGACGTCTATGCGTTCGTGCTCGCGCACGCACGCGCACGCCATCGGCCGGATCAACCCGCCATCGGCGCCTGAGCCCCGGCCCGCGTCGCACGTGCCCGCTTCAGCCCAGCCACTCCTTGCGGCGCAACTGCACGACATCGCGCATCGGCGGCGCGCCGAACAGGCGGCTGTATTCGCGGCTGAACTGCGACGCGCTTTCATAGCCGACGCTCGCGGCCACCGACCCGACATCGCAGCCCGGCCGCAGCAGCAGCCGGCGCGCCTCGTGCAGCCGCAGCTGTTTCTGGTACTGCAGCGGGCTCAGCGTCGTCACATGCTTGAAATGATGATGCAGCGACGACACGCTCATGTTGACGACCTGCGCGAGCGTCTCCACCCGCATCGGCTCCGCGAAGTGGTCGCGGATCCATTCGATCGCGCGGGAAATCCGGTGCGTCTGGCTCCCCGCCACCGCCATGTGCCGCAGACGCGCGCCCTGCTCGCTCGTCATCAACCGGTACAGCAGCTCCTTCTCGATCAGCGGCGCGATCACCGGGATGTCGGCCGGCGTATCGAGCAGCCGCACCAGCCGCAGCGCGACGTCGAGCAGCGGCGGCGTCAGCTCGGCCAGCGCGATCCCTTCCCCCTCCGGCCCCGCGCCGCCGTCCGGCAGCCGCATCTCGGCCGCCAGCTCGACGATCCGCTGCGGGTCGAGCGCGAACGACATGCACAGGTACGGCGCGTCCGGCGACGCCTTCGTGACCCGCGACAGGATCGGCAAGTCGATCGACGTAATCAGGCAATTCTGCGAATCGTATTCGTACGCCTGATCGGCGACGACGACCCGCTTCGCGCCCTGCGCGGCGAGCACGATCGCGGCCCGCGACACGCCGCAGCCGAGGTCGATCGGGCGGGTGTGCTTGTGGAACATCAGCGCCGGGATGGCCGTCGCGTGCGAGCCGTCGACCGGCGCAAAGCGGCTGATCAGCGCCGCCAGTTCGCGCCGCCCGGATGCGCGCGACGCGTCAAGATCGGTCATGTCCATCAGGATTGCCTCGTTTCGTCCATTTCCCCGTATCGCGCAAGCCTAGCAAGCCCGCCGCGTGCGCGCCCGGGATTTGCAGGATCGTTCAAGAATCTTGCAGAATCAGGTAGACGAAAAAACCGCGCAGTCGCGCACACTGCCGCCTATCCCGCCATCCCGGCACTGCACCGGGTTTTCCCCACGGAGAGACACGCCATGCCCACCTCGTTTGTCCTCAACGGCAAGAACGTCACGCTCGACGTCGATCCGACGACGCCCGTCCTCTGGGCGATCCGCGAACACGCCGGCCTCACCGGCACCAAATTCGGCTGCGGGATGGCCCAGTGCGGCGCCTGCACGGTCCATCTCGAAGGCCAGGCCGTGCGCTCGTGCGTGCTGCCGCTCGCCGGCATCGAAGGCAAGCACATCACCACGATCGAAGGATTGCAGAGCAAGCCCGCGCGAGCCGTGCAGGCCGCATGGGTCAAGCTGCAAGTGCCGCAATGCGGCTATTGTCAATCCGGCCAGATCATGTCCGCAACTGCGCTGCTCGAACAGAACCCCGCCCCGACCGACGCCGACATCGACACCGCGATGAACGGCAACATCTGCCGCTGCGCGACCTATGCCCGCATCCGCGCCGCGATCCACGACGCCGCCGCTACCCTGAAGGCCTGATCATGACGACCGGATACGACAACCCGAACGCGGCCCGCCCCGCGCGCCGCACGTTCCTGAAGGCCGCCGGCGCCGCCGCGGCCGTCAGCCTCACCGTCGGCTTCGAATGGTTCGGCACGGGCCGCCGCGCGCTCGCCGCCACCGCGCCCGCCGCCGAGTTCGCGCCGAACGCATTCCTGCGCATCACGCCGGACGGCATCGTCACCGTGGTCGCGAAGCACGTCGAAATGGGCCAGGGCGCGTACACCGGCATCGCGACGATCGTCGCCGAGGAGCTGGATGCCGACTGGTCGAGCGTGCGCGTCGAAAGCGCGCCCGCCGACGCGAAGCGCTACGCGAACCTCGCGTTCGGCACGATGCAGGGCACGGGCGGCAGCTCGGCGATGGCCAATTCGTGGCAGCAGCTGCGCGAAGCGGGCGGCAAGGCCCGCGCGATGCTCGTGTCGGCGGCCGCGGCCCGCTGGAAGGTGCCGGCCGGCGAGCTGACCACCCAGGATGGTTTCGTCACGCACGCGAAGAGCGGCAAGCAGGCCAGCTACGGCGCGCTCGTCGAGCAGGCCGCGACGCTGCCGGTGCCGGCGCAGGTCACGCTGAAGCAGCCGTCCGAGTTCCGCCTGATCGGCCACGTGATTCCGCGCGTCGATGCGTCCGCGAAGACGAACGGCACCGCGCAGTTCACGCTCGACGTCGCGTTCCCGGGCATGCTGGTCGCGCTGCTGCAGCGCCCGCCGCGCTTCGGCGCGACGGTGAAGTCGTTCGACGCGACGGCCGCGAAGGCCGTGCCGGGCGTCGTGTCGGTGGTGCAGGTGCCGCGCGGCGTCGCGGTGGTCGCGACCGGCTTCTGGCCCGCGAAGCAGGGTCGCGACGCGCTGAAGGTCGAATGGGACGACAGCCACGCGGAACGGCGCAGCTCGGACGCGATCATGCGCGAATACCGGCAGCTCGCCGGCCAGCCCGGCACGTCGGCCCGCAAGGACGGCGACGCGAACGCCGCGATCGCCGGCGCGGCGCGCAAGCTCAGCGCGTCGTACGAATTCCCGTACCTGGCCCATGCGCCGATGGAGCCGCTCGACGCGGTCGTCAAGCTGACCGCCGACAGCTGCGAGATCTGGGCCGGCGACCAGTTCCAGACGGTCGACCAGGGCAACGCCGCGCAGGTCGCGGGCCTGAAGCCCGAGCAGGTGAAGATCCACACGCTGTACGCGGGCGGCAGCTTCGGCCGGCGCGCGAACGTGTGGTCGGACTACGTGGTCGAGGCCGTGTCGATCGCGAAGGCGCTCGGCGCGAACGGCAAGCCGGTGAAGCTGCAGTGGACGCGCGAGGACGACATCACGGGCGGCCTGTATCGCCCGATGTACTTCCACAAGCTCGACGCGGGCCTGACCGCGGACGGCAAGCTGGTCGGCTGGCGGCACCGCATCGTCGGCCAATCGATCCTGGCCGGCACGCCGTTCGAGCCGGTGATGGTCAAGAACGGGATCGACGCGACGTCGGTCGAGGGCGCGGCGAACCTGCCGTACGCGGTGCCGAACGTGTCGGTCGAGCTGACCACCGTGAAGGGCGGCGTGCCGGTGCTGTGGTGGCGCGTGGTCGGCAGCTCGCACACCGCGTACGCGGTCGAGGCGTTCATCGACGAGGCCGCGCACGCGGCGGGCAAGGATCCGTACCTGTTCCGCCGCGACCTGCTCGCGAAGGAGCCGCGCATGCGCGCGGTGCTGGAGCTGGCCGCCGAGAAGGCCGGCTGGGATCCGGCGAAGCCGCTGCCGAAGGGCCGCGGGCGCGGGATCGCGGTGGCCGAGGCGTTCAAGAGCTTCGTCGCGCAGGTTGCCGAGGTGTCGGTGGGCGCGGACGGCAAGGTGAAGGTGGAGCGCGTCGTCTGCGCGGTGGACTGCGGGATCGCGATCAACCCGGACATCGTCGCCGCGCAGATGGAAGGCGGGATCGGCTTCGGGCTCGGCGCGGTGATGCACGGCGCGATCACGCTGAAGGACGGCCAGGTCGAGCAGCGCAACTTCGACAGCTACCAGGTGCTGCGCATCGCCGAGATGCCGAAGGTCGAGGTGCACATCGTGCCGTCGGCCGAGGCGCCGACCGGCGTCGGCGAACCCGGCGTCGCGCCGGTCGGGCCGGCCGTCGCGAACGCGATCTTCGCGGCGACGGGCAAGCGGCACTACGCGCTGCCGTTCGATTCGGCGGATGCGGCGAAGGCCTGACGGCGCGGCGTGCCGGGCGCCCTGTGCGTCCGGCACGCCGGTTCCGCTGCCGCTCCACCCTCGCGTTACGTCAGACGTAACGCCCGTAACGTCCCCCGCCGATGCTACGTAACAGTCCTTCAGCGTCGCGCCGCACGCACTTGTGCGCACCGCGTTAAAAATTCTTTTAGATTCAGCACCGGCGCGGCTTCGCGCGCGTCGTGCGCCGCCGCATCGCCTGCGCTCGCCGGCGTGGCCCGGAATTTGCAGTACCCCCCTTGCAAACAATTCCTGCCACGGACATGCGAGGGCCACCATGGATTGCAAATACCTGTACATCGACAACATAAAAATCAACTTCGTGCGCCGCACGATCGAGATCGACGACCAGGTCATCGACGTCACGCCGCGCGAATTCGACGTCGTCGAATTCCTGCTCGACAACATGAACAAGATCGTGCCACGCCAGGCGATCCAGGAAGCGGTCTGGGGCCGCGAGCTCGCCGTCGCGTCGCGCACGCTCGACACGCACATCTCGCGAATCCGCTCGAAGCTGCGCCTCGACCACGACAAGAACCTGCGGATCATCCCGATCTACGCGGTCGGCTACCGCCTCGTGCTGTTCGGCGCGGCGATGACGCATGTCGAGCGCCACGAGCCGGCGCCGGTCGTGCGCGCCGGCGCGTATCGCGAAATGGCGGCCGAGTTCGTCTGAGCGCCACTGCCGGCCGCCGGGCAACCCGGCGGCCGTGCCGCGGCCCTTTTGCGGCCCTTTTGCGGCCCTTTTCGACGGCGTCGACCTCGCGGACATCGACCGCGCGGACTGGTACGGCGCGATCGCGGTGGTGCCGCAGGACGTCGTGCTGCTGAACGAAAGCCTCGAGGACAACATCCTGCTCGGCCGGCCGCGCGACGCGCAGCGCCTGCGCGACGCCGCCATGATGGCGTCGATCCTGCCGTTCATCGACGCGCTGCCGGACGGCTTCCGCACGACCGTCGGCGAGCGCGGCCTGAAACTCTCCGGCGGCGAGCGCCAGCGCATCGCGATCGCCCGCGCGCTGTACGGCAATCCGGCGCTCCTGTTCCTCGACGAAGCCAGCTCGGCGCTCGACGAAGCGACGGAGCGCGACATCATGGAGCACGTGCGGCTGCTCGTCGGCGACGTCACGGTGCTCGCGATCACGCACCGCCGCACGGTGATCGAGGCGACGGACAACGTCGTCGTGCTGGGCGACGCCAGCATTCCGGCATAGCGCCCGCCGCCCGCTTCGTAAATCCCCGCCATCCCCGCCGCGCCGCCCGCCGCGCGACTACGGATTCCCGCACGGCAGGCCGCCGCGCCCGTCCCTACAATCGACGCAGCGCCGCGCACCCCATCGCACCACTTTGCGCCGCCTCCGATCAACCCACGTCCCGTACGCCGAATTCGCCCTGATCCCGCCGTGCATGCGCTGTCCCTGACGAATGCCGACGCCGGCGACGCCGCGGATCGGGCCTCGCCTGATGCCCCCGCGCCGGCCGCCGCCCCCCGGGCGGTGGCCGCGCTCGACGCGTCGCCGCACCTGCCGCGCCTGTCCGCCGCCGCCGCGCGCGGGCTGTCGCACGCGTACGGCGCGCCGGCCGCCGTGCCGCTCACGCTCGGCGAGCACGCGTACGACGCGCGCTGGCGCGTCGACGCCGAACCGGCCGCCGATGCGCATGCGTACCGCTTCGTCGTCGGCCCCGCGACGGGCACGCTGTGGATCGACCCGCTCGCCGAAACCGAATGGCTCGGCGAGGCGGCCGACCCGGCGGTGCCGGCCGTGATCCGCGCGGCGCTGCTCGCCGACCTGTGCGCGCCGCTCGCCGCGGCGCTGCAGGCCGCGACCCGCCAGCGCGTCGAGCTGCTGCCGCCGCCTGCGTCGCCGCCCGCGTGGCGCGCGACGCCGTCCGCGCTGCGCTTCGAGCTGCGCCGCGCGGACGGCGGCTGGCGCTGCCACGGCGCGCTGCTGTTCGACGCGCCGGACGCGCTCGCGGTGTTCTTCGCCGAACCGCCCGCCGCGCGGCCGGACGCGCAGGCCGCGTACGCGGCGCTGCCGGTGCCGCTCGTGTTCGAGATCGGCCGTACCGCGCTGACCACGGCGGAGCTGGCCGACGTGGTGGCCGGCGACATCATCGCGATCGAGCACTGGCGCGCGCAGGACCAGAACCTGCTGTGCGTCGCGCGGCTGCCGTCCGCGCCTGCCTGGGAGATCACCGGGCGGCCGTCCGGCAACCGGCTGACCGTCGAACGAATCAGGGAGATGCCCTTGGAACCGACCCGCACCGACACCCCGCCCGCAACCTCGCCCGCGCCCGTCGCCGACGCGCCGCCGGGCGCCGCGCCGCGCCCGCTCGACGGGCTCGCGGTGGACCTGCGCTTCGAGCTGCCGCCGACGTCGATGCCGCTCGGCGAACTCGGCACGCTGCAGCCGGGCGCGGTGATCGAGCTGCAGCAGGGCATCAACCAGAGCGTGATCCACCTCGTCGCGAACGGCATGCTGATCGGCACCGGCCACCTGATCGCGGTCGGCCAGAAGCTCGGCGTGCGCGTCGTCACGCTCACCCAGCCCGCGCCGCGCGAGCGCTGACCGATGGGCAACCTGCCGAATCCCGTCGCGCTGATCGCGGTGATCGCCGCGCTCGGCATCGCGCCGTTCGCCGCGCTGATGGTGACGAGCTACACGAAGCTCGTGGTCGTGCTCGGCCTGCTGCGCTCCGCGCTCGGCATCCAGCAGGTGCCGCCGAACCTCGTGCTGAACGGCATCGCGCTGATCCTGTCGCTGTTCATCATGGCGCCGGTGGGGATGGCGATCCGCGACGCGCTGCAGCAGCGCCATTTCGATGCGTCGGGGCAGTTGTCGACCGCGGACGTCGGCGCGCTCGCCGATGCCGCGCTGCCGCCGATCAAGGATTTCCTGGTGTCGCACACGCGCCAGCGCGACCGCGAGTTCTTCGTGCGCACCGCGACGTCGGTGTGGCCGAAGAACCGCGCCGAAGGCATCAAGGACGACGACCTGCTCGTGCTGGTGCCGAGCTTCACGCTCGCCGAGCTGACGAAGGCGTTTCAGATCGGCTTCGTGATCTACATCGTGTTCATCGTCGTCGACCTGCTGGTCGCGAACATCCTGCTCGCGCTCGGCATGCAGATGATCTCGCCGACGACGATCTCGGTGCCGTTCAAGCTGCTGCTGTTCGTCGCGCTCGACGGCTGGGCGATGCTCGTGCACGGGCTCGTGCTGTCGTACCGGGTGGCGGGCGCGGGATGAACGCGCGCCGCCTGCGAACATTCGCCGCGTGCCTGTGCGCGCTGCCCCTGCTCGCGTGCCTGCCGCCGCGCGTCGCGCAGGCAGCCGGCGGCGGCGCCGCTTTCGCGCAACTGGCGCGCGCCTGCGCGCCGAACGTCGATCCCGCGACGCTCGCCGCGCTCGTGCGCACCGAGTCGGGTTTCAATCCGTATGCGATCGGCGTGGTCGGCGGTCATCTGCAACACCAGCCCCGCTCGCTCGACGAGGCGCGGGCGACCACGCGCGCGCTTGCCGCGCGCGGGTTCAGCTACAGCGTCGGGCTCGCGCAGGTCAACGACCGCAACTTCGCGAAAGTCGGGCTCGACGACGCGACGATGTTCGAGCCATGCCGCAACCTGCGCGCGGGCGGCGCGATCCTGACCGAATGCTTCGCGCGGTCGAGCGGCACGGGAAGGCCCGCTCAGGCCGCGTTGCAGGCGGCGCTGTCGTGCTACTACAGCGGCAATTTCACGACGGGCTTCTCGAGCGGCTACGTGAGCCGCGTCGTCGCGAGCGCGCGCAGCAATGCGCGCGAAGGCGGCCTCGGGCCGATTCCGGTCGTGCGCGATGCGCCGCCGCCCGAGCGGGCGCGCCCCATCGTCGCCGCCGCTGCTGCCGCGCCGCCCGACCGCGCACGGCAATCGGACGCGCCATCGTGCGGCGCACACCCGGTCGTGATGATGTGCCGCGGCTTGCCGGCCGCGGACGCGCGGCGGCTCTGCGTGCGCTGCCTCGATCGGTAGCGGCGTCGAAACAACCCACGCGCATCTCGTAGCCCGCCACCCGCCCGCGCGCCGCGCGCATCACCCCGCTACGAAACCGCCGCCGCCCGGCCTGCGCGGCCCTTCGTACACTCGAAGCGGCGGCTGGCTCAGCGCCGAATCGCGCGCATCCGCGCGCGGCGGCGGGTCTGACGGGAGATTGACATGCTGGACATCGACGGCGTCGGGATGGGCGTCAACTGGATGGCTTTCCTCGAGCGCACGCTTGAGGCCGAGCGCGCGAAGGCCGCGAGCGAGGCCGCGCAGCAGACGAGCGACCCGTCGAAGCAGCAGGTCGACACCACTCCGCCCCCGCCGCCGATCGCGGTGCAGGTGAGCCCCGACAGCGATCCGTCGAAGCCGACCAATGCCGAGATCGCGTCCGCGACATCGCTGATCCAGCGCCTCGCCGAGCAATATCGCCCGACGACGCCCGACATCACCGTCGACGATCCGCTCACGAAGGCCGCGCAAACCGCGATCCAGGGCGCGCAGACGAAATACGACACCGCGCTGAAGGACGAGCACGACAAGCAGGCCGCGCTCACGACCGCGCAGAACGATACGCAGGCGACGCAGGGCACGGTCGACCAGGCTCGCACCGCCTACGACCAGGCGCACGCGGCCACCGCGAAGGCGGAGAAGGAACTCGACGTCACCACCGACGCCGGCTACATGATCGCGTACGCGCAACAGGCGAAGCACGACGAGGCCGCGCTCGACCCGAACCAGGCCGGCTCCGCGCAGGCCGACGCGAACGCGGCGCTCGACAAGCTGAAGGCGGCCGTGCCGGGCATCGGCGACGACCCGACGCAGGCGTCGCAGGCAAACTGGACGCCGCAGCAGAAGCAGGCCTACGACACCTGGCAGCACGCGGACGCGAAGCTATCCGAAGCAAAGGCGCGCCACAACGCCGACGTCGCGAACTCGAACCTCGCGCTCGCGCAGCTTCAGTCGTACGCGTCGAACGGCGACTATGCGGACGCGATGGACGTCGGCATCGGCCGCGTGAACGACCAGCTCGCGCCGCTCGACCGCGTGATCGACGCGCCCGACAAGCTGAAGCCGGAAGACGCGCAGGCGAACCTCAAAAGCGCCGCCGACGACGCGAACTATGCGAACGCGTGCCTGAACGCCGCCGCCGACGCGTCGAAGGTCGCGGACATCCAGATCACCTACAACGCGGTGTCGGGCAAGTACGGCCCGACCGTGATGAACACGACCGTCGCCGCGCAGCAGGACCTGCTGGACCACGCGCAGGCGAGCGCGCGCGTGAGCGGCGGCTACCTGCAGATGCTGTACGCGAACCGGCAGGTCGCGGACCTGCAGACGAAGTACGACGCCGCGCAGAAGGCATCGACGCAGTGGCATCACGACAACCCGGGCGCGATGATCAAGGATCCGCAGGTCGACCTCGATCTCGGCGACGCGTACGCGCAACTGTCGAAAGCGAAGGACGGCGCGAGTCTCGCGCACGACGGCTACGTCGCCGCATACGGCAACGCGCTCGCAATCCACTACGACGACGTCGCGGCCGGCGTGCAGAACCAGTACGACCACCGCACGATGTGCGTCGCGAACGATCCGACGCCGCTGGCGATCAAGGGCATCAAGACCATCGCGTCCGCGCTGCACCAGGCGGACGACCGGATGACCGCGACCGTCAACGAGCGCGCGACGAAGCAGGCGCTGGTCGACGCGCAGGCGAAGCAGTCGCAGCTGAAGGGCCAGGTGGACGACCTGCAGAAGCAGTACGACGCCTGGAACCGCGATCACGGCATCGGCACGACGCCGAGCCTGCTGTCGGTGTCGAAGCCGCAGGGCACGCCCGCCAACATCCCGTTGACCGCGCCGGTGCCGTTCGTCGTGAATCCGTATGCGCAGCAGTTGTCGAACGCGCGCACGCAGCTCGACCAGGCGAACAAGAACGTCCAGCAGACGCAGCTGCTGAGCGAAACGCTGCACCAGCAGGTGCTGTTCAACGAATTCGACGCGCACCTCGACGAGCGGCTGCGCAACGCCAAGACCGAAGCCGACCAGAAGGACTACGCGAAGGCGCTGTCCGATTTCTTCGGCGCGCACCGCGGCGAGCTGTCGCAATCGCTGCTCGACAAGGCCGGCGAGGCGACGCAGCACGGCGCGACGATCGATTTCGGCAAGCTCGACGACACGCGGCAGCGCAACCTCGTCGGCATCGCGATCGGCCTGTCGCCGGACAGCGCGAGCGACGATCCGCACGCCGCGCAGTTCAGCGATCAAAAGAAGCTCGACTCGATCGACAAGGTGCGCCACGAGCTGCTGAAGGTCGGCGGCGGCGCGTCGACGCGCGTGAACGTGATGCCGATCGTCTACGCGTCGAAGGACGCGGGGCTGATGACGAGCGCGATCTTCAAGGTGACGAACGCGAGCGGCGACACGCATTACGTCGACGACCAGGGTTCGAAATACTCGAGCATCGGCAACTTCATCGACGACAACGAGCTGTCGTCGGACGGCACGCTCGACATCGCGACCGGCTACGACGCGAACGGCGCCGCGCAGATCGACCGCCACAACACCGCGCACGACGACAGCTGGTGGGAAAGCGTGATGCACACGCTCGGCGCGGGCGACGTGAACCTCGGCATGCTGGTCGGCGGGCTCGCGCTCGAAGTGGCCGGCGGCCTGCTCGACGCGACGGTGTTCGGCGCGCCGCTCGGCATCGCGCTCAATGCGGCCGGCGCGGGGCTGATGTACACGTCCGCGGCGGCGGCCGTCGTGAACTCGGGCTACGACCTCGGCAACCGCATGTATCACGACCGCACGATCAGCCCGTTCGACGCCGGTGCACGCGCGGACTACATCAACCTCGTGCCGCTCGGCATCGGCGGGGCCGGCAAGGCGCTGACGCTCGCGAGCCGCACGACCACGGCCGCGCGGGTCGTCACGCGCGCCGGCGGCGATGCGGCGAAGTTCGCGTCGCGCGTCGAAACCGGCACGCGCTTCGCGACCAAGGCCGCCGCATACGGCGGCGCGGCCGACGCGGCCGGCCAGTTCAGCTACGATCTCGCGACCGGCCACACCGAACGGCTCGCGAGCGATGCGACGTCGTTCCTGCTCAACGCCGGCCTCGCGGCCGGCCCGCAGCAGATCAAGGCGCTGTCGACCGGCATCGTGCGCCGCACCGGCAGCTTCGGCGCGCGCGACCTCGGCAACCGCGCGGTGTCGATCGGCGACCAGCGCGTGACGATCGGCCAGGACAAGTACGCGGCCGCCAGCACGCTGCGGGTCGGCCGCCAGCAGGCCACGTTCGACGGCAAGACGATCACCGTCGCGAAGGACGGCACGCTGATGGCCGGCAACAAGATCCTCACCTACAAAGGCGTGCCGATCCGCGCGCTGAACCGCGGCAACGACGTCAATACCGGCGCGCGCGGCAGGACCGAATCGACCGCGTTCCTCGACCGGGACGGCACGATCACGATCGGTGAGCGCGTGAAGGGCCTGGTGCGCACGCGTTTCGACGAGACCGCGACGGACGCGCGCATCACGGCCGACGAGCATGGCGGGCTCAGCCTGTCCGACGGCATCCAGCTCAAGTACGCGCACGAGATCGCGCCGCCCCGCCCGGCCGCGACACCGGTCGCGCCGCCGCAGGACGATCAGCAACGGCAGCCGCCCGGCGACGCGCATGCGAACCGCGTGAACCCGGCCGCGCCGAGCGAGCGCGACGCCGCGCCCGCGAGCGGCGAGCCGGCGGCCGCCAGCTCGCGCGCCACGTCGCAGGCCCGCCGCAGCACCGCCGACGTGCGCGAGCGCGCGGCCGAGAACGACCAGGATGCGCGGCGCGCATCGCGCGCGGACCGCCGCAGCGGCGACGCGCGCACGCTCCAGTACCGGCGCGTCGCCGATCCGGCCGAGGCCGGCGCGGGCGGCGCGCTGAAGCCGCTGACGTTCCGCCAGCGCGTCGCATGGACGATCCTCAACGCGATGGACGCGTCGCCGCTGTCCGCCGGTTTCGTCGCGCGCGAAGCCGGCGTGTCGACGGTGACGAACCGGCCGCTCGTCGAGACGCACGAACACGGCGGCCGCAAGCTGTACGTCGTGCGCAACGACCGGGCCGGCGGCACGTTCGCAACCCGGGACGGCGTGCCGATGAGCGGGCACGAACTCGCGCTCGACGCGCGCTACGCGTTCCGCGCGCCGGCCGACATCGCGGAGCCGATCGTGCTGATCGGCAAGCATGCCGACGAAACGCTCGCGTCCGAGCTCGCGAACGTGTGGAACCGGCCGGTGTACGTCGCGCCGCGCGGCGCGCTCGCGGCCGACGGCACGCTGCATGCGACCAGCGGCTACCTGCGCTTCGATCCCGCGCCGCACCCCGACGTCGATCTCGGCCCGCTGCATGCGGACGGCAACGCCGTGTTCCATGCCGGCACCGGCAAGCCGGTCGACCTCGACGAGCATCTCGGCGCGCTGATCGGCTTCGGCAACGAGAAAGGCGGCTTCGCGCTCGGCCGCGGCGCGGTGGTCGGCCTGTACGAGGATGCGTTCAGCTCGCGCACCGCGCAGCGCGGCGCCGCGCTCGGCGAACAACGGGGCCTCGCGCTGCTGCGGCGCCGGTTCGACCTGCCGACCGTGTCGATGGAGGGCCCGTTCTCGCATGCGAACCGCGTCGCGGTGCTGTACCAGCCGCGCGGCGCGCTGCATACGCATGACGTCGAGCACGGCGTGCTGCCGAAGACGCTGAAGGCCGACACGCTCGACCAGCTGCGCGCGCTGAAGACGCTGATCGCCGAGAAGCAGCTGTACTTCGACGTGCAGGGCGTCTATCACGACGGCCGCCTGCTGATCACGGACCCGGGGCGCATCGAGATCGGCAACGACGGCTACCGGGGCGCACACGACCGGGTCGACGACCAGTTGCGGCTTCTGGAGAGCGGCGTCGAACGCGGCGATATCCAGCTCGCGCATCCGGAAACGACCGAGACCGCGCCGGCCGCCGACAAGCCGGGCCTCGTCGCGCGGCTGCAGATGCGTTTCGGCGGCGCACCGCTGCCGAACGAGGTCAGCGCGCTCGCGCAGCAGTCGGGCACGCTCGCGCAGCAGCTGCGGATGCTCGACGACAACGGCTGGCGCGTGCGCGTCGGCAAGCGCGGCGGCGGCAGCCGGATCGACGCGAAGAAGAAGCGCGTGACGCTCGACGGCGCGCTCGGCCACCCCGGCTCGATGACGTACACGCTCGCGCACGAGGCGAAGCATGCGGTCGAGGCAATCGACGGCTCGCTTGGGCTCGACTACAGCGGCCGGCGCCGCTTCACGCGCAAGGCGCTCGAAGCCGAGGCGCGCGCGCAGCTCAACGCGTTCGAGGCGCGCTACGAGATCCGGATGGCGAGCGGCGTGGACATCGCCGCGCACGTGAAGCTGCCCGACGCGATCCAGGAAGTCGCCGATAACTGGCGGCCGTCGCACGACTACGCGGGCACCGTCGCGACGCTCGCCGATGCGTTCGCGCACGCGCCGGTGTCCGGCGCGGGCGGCAAGACCTATGACGCGTTCTACGGCGACGCGTTCGAGCGCGGCGCGGCAAGGGCCGGCCGCACGATGCCCGCGCCGCAGGAGACGCAAGCCGGCGGCGACGGGCCGCGCTCGATGCGCGAGATCCAGGCGCAGCGCGCCGCGTGGTCGCGCGCGAACGTCGAGCGCAACGCGTCGCCGTTCGGCGCGGGCGATGCGCCGTCGCTCGATGCGCTGTCGCTCGAACGACGCCATCGCCTGTCGCTCGACCCGCGCAACAAGCTCGTGGTGTTCCATGCCGACACGCTGCACGACGGCACGCTGCTCGGCCCCGACGGGACGCCGGTCGATCCGCACGGCTTCACGCTGCTCAATCATCCGCCGCCGGGCACCGAACACACGTTGATCCTGTCGGCCCGGCACGCGAACGAAGGCGCGGCCGCGCAGCTCGCGAACCTGTGGCAGCGCCCCGTCTACGCGCCGCACCCCGACGCCGTCGGCGACGCCGGTGCGCTGACCAGCCTGTCCGGCATGAACCGCTACGTGCCGGCCGCCTACCGCCAGCCGTCGCTCGGCGAATTGTCGGTCGACCCCGTGCGCGGCCGCCTCTATGTCGACGATCCCGCGCGGCCCGTCGATCCGGCGGATTTTCTCGGGCCGGTGCTCGGCTCGGGGGCTTTCAAGACCGTGTTCGACGGCGGAACCGGACAGGCGATCGGCGTATTCCGCGACGAATCGCTGGACGGCATCGTCGAGGCGGCCACGTTGCTGGCCGACGAGCAAGGCGGGCTCGCGACGCTGCGCGACGTCTACAAGCTGCCGGTCAGCACCGCGGACGGTCCGTTCACGGCGGTGAACCGCGTCGGCGTCGTGCTCAAGCCGCACGCGCAGCTCAGCAGCGTCGACGTCGAGTTCGGTTTCGGCCTGCCGGGCGTGGTGTCGCACAAGGGCCTCGCCGATCTCGCGCGGATGCGCCGCATCGCCGAAGCGCACGGGCTGCATTTCGACTTCCAGGTGCTGTTCGGCCGCAACGGCGACGTGCTGCTGCATGATCCCGGCCCGGTGATGCCGGAGTCCGTCGAAGTGGGCGACGTGCTCGCGCGGATCGACGACGTCGCCGCGAAAATCCACTACGGGCTCGCGACCGGCCGCATCCGCCTCGCCCACCCGGCGATGGCCGAGCAAGGCGCGTACGCGCCACGGCGCGGCATGATCGACCGGGTCGTCACGGCCTTCCGCGGCGTCGTGCTGAAGATGCAAGCGCATGCGCTCGCGCGGCTGTCGCCGACGCTGATGGAACAGATGCGGATCGCGAAAAGCGACGGCTGGAAGGTGAAGCTCGGCGCGCGCGGCGCAGGCCAGTACGTCGATGCCGAGCGGCGCGTGATCGTGCTCGACGGCAACACGCGCCACGCGGGCACGCTCGTGTTCGCGCTCGCGCACGAGGCGCAGCACAGTACCGAGATATCGACCGGCACGCTCGGCCTCGATCATTCGAGCCACGAAGCCTACGTGAACAGTCTGCTGCTCGCCGAGGCGCGCGCGCAGCGGAACGCGGCCCGCGTGCGCGCGGAGATCCTCGACGCGGGCGGCGGCGACATCGCCGCGCACGTGACGCTGCCGGACGGGCTCGCGCGGGCCGCGCAGCACGCATACGAAAGCGGCGACCCGGTCGCGCTGCAGGCGCTCGCGGAGCGCTTCGGCGACACCCGCACGTCGCTGCCGGGCCATCCGACCTACCGCGTGCTGTACGCGCAACAGGCGCGCGCGCTGACCGGCGACGCGCGGCTGCCGAAGCTGGCCGCGCCGGGCTCGGCGGGGCGTACGCCCGGCGCGTCCGGCAGGCCCCGCGGCGGCGGCGCACGCGAACGCGCGCTGATGACGCGCGCGCGCAAATGGCTCGACGAACGCGGGCTGCGCACGCTCACGCGCATCGAGGGCGGGCATCTGCCGGCGCTGCGCGACCTGGTCCGCGAGACCGGCCGCGGCGCGCACGTGCTGATCGCGCGCGCCGGCACGCCGGCCGCCGACGCGCCGCCCCGGTTCATCGCCACGGCGGAAGTGGATGCGCACGGCGCCATCGCGCTGAAGATCATCGACCCGTCGCTCACGCGCGACGAACGGCAGGCGCTCGAAGAGGCGCTGTCGCTCGAGCACGACGCGGACCCGTCCGGCGACGCGGCCGCCGCGCGGCGCGCGTTCGATTTCTACAAGTCGCCGGTGCCGCTCGACGAACTGCAGCAGCTCGGCGGCCCGTCGAAGCTCGAGCAGGCCGACGGCGGCGACGCGGTCGAATTCGCCCGCACCGGCCCCATCGACGCCGCGCTCGCGGCCGCGATCGACGCGCTCGGCTCGGCAAGGCACTACGCAAACGCGAACAAGGCAATCGCCGGCGCGAGCCACGCCGACACGATCTACGCGGTCGACCGCAAGACCGGCGACGTGCTCGGTCACGCGACGTACGACCGCGCCAGCGGCGCGTGGCACTATCAGGAAAAGGCGCCGCTCGAACGCACGAAGGTGGTCGAGCGCGCGCTGCCCGATGCGTTCCAGCGCCGCGTGAACACGCGTGTGCGGCCGCGCGGGCCGAAGCGCCGGATTCCGCTGTCCCGCGCGCGACAGCGCGGCGTCGATTTCGTCGCCACGCGCGTCGAGCCCGACATGATCGCGCGCATCGGCCGCTTCGATCCGGTCAAGGCGCCGAAGACGGAGAAGGCCGACGCGTTGCCGTCCCGCTTCCGCTGGCGCTACGCCAGCCAGACGTCGATCGCGATGACGCTCGACGCCGGCCACCGCGTCGCGCTGCTGCTGCGCGCCCGCACGGCGGCGCTACTGCGGCGGCAAGGCGCGCAAGCGGCCGTCCAGGCCGGCACGCAGCCGGGCGCGCTGCCGGCAGGCGCGGCGGCAGCGCATGCGCGGAATGCACCGGCAACGCAGGGCGGCGCCTCGTCGGCGTCAACGCCCCTGCACGACGCGCTCGTCGCCGCGCACCTGCTGCCGTCCGGCCCCGGGCACGCGCTCGACTTCAGCGGCCACAACGCGGTGCACCTGCTGGCGATCGCCGAGCAAGGCGGCCTGTCGCCCGACACGCACCGCGTCTACGTGTACCTGACCGACGATCCGATCGCGCACGGGCTCGACGCGCCCAACGGCGTGCTCGTGCCCGGCGACGACGGCAAGCTGGCCTGGCACGACGACTGGCGCGACACGAGCGGCCCGGGCGTGCCGCTCGACGCGTCGCCGATCGGCGGCGGGCCGTATGGCGCGAACGTCCACCTGCTGCTCACCGAGCTGCCGCCCGACGGCCTGGCCACGTACGCGCCCGGCACCCGGCTGCGGGCGCTGAACGATCGCGTCGAGCGCCTGACGAATCTGCAGGACACGTCGCGCCGCAGCTGGGTCAAGACGCTGCGCGACTGGGCAAAGCAGGAAAAAAACAAGGCCATCGGCGAACGCGACACCCTGCAGGCACAGATCGACCGCGACATCGCGGCGGCTCGCACCGCGAACCAGCCACCGCCGGCGCATCCGGAGCTCGAGATCAAGCCCTACCAGCCGGCGCTCGTCAGTTCCACGCTCGTCGAATGGAAACAACGCTACGGCGACGGCGGCATGCCCGACCCGCTCGCCCATGTCGCGCGGCTCAAGGCATTCATCGAACGCGAAGGCAACACGCGCGCGGGCCCCCTCGAACTGCAGGACACCACGGGCGACGCGCCGCCGCCCGCGCTGATGGCCGACGCGCAGGCGTGGCGCTGGCTCGGCAAGTGGCTGCACGTCGCGCGCGACTACACGGCAGGCGGCGCGCGCTTCGCGCCGGTGCCGCCGTGGAAAGGCCTGAATCGCAAGCTGAGCGCGGCCGTGGCGATCGATCGGAAGATCCTGCGCGCGTTCTTCAAGTCGAGCCGCGACGTGCAGGATCGCGTCGTGCTGATGAGCCGCGCCTACCGGCTGTCGGACGATCCGCAGGCATTTCTCGCCGAGCTGCGGCGCAGCGGCGCCGCGCGGGCGGTCGTCTCGATCGTCGTCGATCCGCACACGCTCGCGGCCGCGCAGGGCAAGAAGCACGACCCGGCCCTCGTCCGCGACGTGAAGGCGGTGGGCGACCCGAGCCGCGCCCAGATGGACTACGCCACCGCGACGATCACCGGCGAGAACGGCCGCGTCGTGCATCTGGACGACCTGACCGAGCAGAACCTGCACGCATGGCTCGACGCGGCGGCCGAAGGCGGCTTCGTGCTGCGGCTCGAAACGGCGCCCGGGCGCGCGCTCGTGTCGCGTGACGACCAGCGCTACCAGGCCGGCACCAACGACCAGTACCACGACTACGAGCGGCTCGCGTCGATGCTCGAGACGTGGGCCAAACGGCATCCGGGCAAGACCGCGCCGCACGTGATGGTGACGTTCCACGGCTGGGACGCGGTGCCCGAACCGGTGCCGGGCGCCGGCCACGTCACGCTCGTGAACAGGCTGCTCGACCGGCCGACGCTGAAATGGGTGCACGTCGGGCTGTCGTACGCGACGCACGGCTCGGATTTCATCGCGAACCAGGAACTGACGACCGCGCTCGCGAAGATGCTCGTCAAGCGCGCGCGCAACGGCGACGCGTTCGAGCGGATCCACGGCGCCGATGCGCTGACCCGCGTGTTCGAGCGCATCGAACCCGACAAGCTGTTCGAACAGCACCAGATGCTGCTCGCCGAGATCGACCGGATCGGCCGCGAGAAAGGCATGACGCCAAAGGAGATCGACACGCTCGTCAGCCGCCTGTACGAAGGCAACACGACGAAGCTGCTGAACCGCGCGCGCCATGCGGTCGCCGGCTACGTAACACGGGCCTGGGAAGCCGATCCGGCACACGCGCCGTCGCGGAAATCGAAGGCCCGGCGCTTCACCGAAGCGTGGCAGAAGGACATCGGCAGCAAGCTCGACCGCCCGCAGCAGCTCAAGACGCTCGGCAAGATCAAGTTCAAGGCCGCGAAGCGGCCCGACTGGCGCGAGATCGTGCAGTTGCCCGAACTGCTGGTCGACGAGACCAAGCCGCTCAGCGACGCCCGCCTCGTCGGCGCGCAGGCGGGCCGGACGACCCCGGCCACCCGCAATGCGCCGCCGCCGACACCACTGACGCCCGAACAGGCCGCGCTCGCGGAACTGAACGCGCTGCGGCTGCAGCGGGCGGGCGGCCTGCGCAGCTGGCTCACGTGGCCGAACGCCGTGTCGCTGATGGCCGGCGTCGCCGCCGGCGTCGGCGTCGGCGCCGCCCGGCACTACTTCGGCGTGCAGGCGACGTCGTTCAAGCAGACGAACACGTCCCTGTTCGTCGGCGCGCGCACCGGCCGCCTCGTACAGGCGCTGCACCAGGATTCGGTGCGCGCGCTGCAGGGCGGCGACCCGCGGC
Organism: Burkholderia stagnalis; assembly: GCF_039848545.1. Taxonomy (NCBI): domain Bacteria; kingdom Pseudomonadati; phylum Pseudomonadota; class Betaproteobacteria; order Burkholderiales; family Burkholderiaceae; genus Burkholderia; species Burkholderia stagnalis. The sequence continues at coordinate 523,986 of NZ_CP156686.1, read as the reverse complement.
TGTTCCGGCGCGTGATCGATCGCTTCGTGCGCACGCTCAACGGCCAGCTCGACGCACACCAGATGGACGAGGCGTCGCGCGGCGCGTCGCTCGCGCTGCTCGCGAACGAGGCGCGCGTCAAGGTCGACCGGCTGATCGCGCAGCACGACAAAGGGCAGATCACAGCGGAGCACGCCGTCGCGTATACGAAGCTGATCGCGAACGACATGATCGCGCAGATGCAGGGGGTGCTCGGCGGCACGTCGATCCAGCAGATGCACCAGGGCAACCCGCGCCGCTTCTTCGGCAAGCTCGGCCGCTCGGCGGCGCTCGCCGGCTACGTCGGCATCGGGGAGACGGCGGTGCAAAGCTTCCTGAACAGCCATACACCGGCGTCGGCGCTCGGCGCGGTGGGTGCGCTGCTCGGCGTCGCGTACACCAGCGCCGTCCATCTCGGCGCGATGCGCAACCTGTCGATCGAGCGCCGCAGCCAGACCGTGCGCTTCATCGACGCGGCGTCCGACGTCGTGTCGGTCGCGGGCGGCTATGCGGGCGTGTTCCTCGGCTCGGCCGCGGCGATCCATACGAACCTGCCGCTCGCGATCTCGGGGGCGACGTCGGCGACGCTGCTCGGGCTCGCGCGCGCCGACACGCATTTCCCGAACCTGACGAAGTCGCTCACCGGCCGCATCCCGACCGCGATCGTGCTCGTGCCGATCGCGATCTATGTCGGCAATGCGATCTACACCGAGTTCGACCACAAGCACCGCACGCCGTCGAAATCGAACGTCGTGCCGCCGGGCGGCACACCGTCGCCCACGCCGTCGGCGAGCCCATCGGCGAGTCCGTCCGCCACCTCGTCGGCCAGCCCGTCCGGCACCCCATCGGCGAGTCCGTCCGCCACGCCCTCGGCGGCGCCCTCGCCCGCGCCGGCTTCGACGCAGCCGCCGGGCGCAACGCCGCCGCCCGCCACGCCGCAGCCGCCGCGCTACTTCGTCGTGGACGGCGATTCGCTGTGGGTGATCGCCGACCGGCACCGCGACACGCTGCTCGACGCCGCGCAGGTATCGCGCGCCGACCAGCAGAAGATGTCGCGTGGCGAGCAGGACGCGGCCGCGCTGCGGGAAATCCTGCAGCTCAATCCGAACGCGGCGGCTGATCCGCAGCACCTGACGATCGGCATGCCGCTGGTCGTGGGCTGATGCGGGGATGCGGCGCGGCAGCGGCAGCGGCATGCGCCGCCCGCCGCGCCCGCAGGGCGACCAATGCGCGCGGCCTCACACCGCCCGCTGCGCCTCCAGCCACGCCTGGAACATCAGCACCGTCCACAGCTGGTGCTGCCAGTTCATCCGGCCGGTCTGGTGCTGCCGCCACAGGCGCTCGACCGCCGCCGCGTCGAAGAAGCCCTCCTCGCGCAGCCGCGCGGGATGCAGCAGCGCCTCGGCCCAGTCGCGCAGCGAGCCGCGCAGCCAGTGGTCGATCGGCGCGCAGAAGCCCTGCTTCGGCCGGTCGATCAGCGACGCCGGCACGTACGCATCGAGCAGGCGGCGCAGCAGCACCTTCGACTGGCCGTCGGGCAGCCGGATCTCCGCGGGCAGCCGCCACGCGAACTCGACGACGTGATGGTCGAGGAACGGCATCCGCGTTTCAAGGCTGACGGCCATCGCCGCACGATCGACCTTCGTGAGGATGTCGGTCGGCAGGTACGTGAGCGTGTCGATCGCCATCGCCTGCTCGGCGAAGCTCAGGTGCGCGGGCCACGCGCTCGCGGTGTCGAGCGGCGTAGGCGGCTCCTGCCCCGCGAGCGCGATGCGCTCGGGGTGATGCACCGCCGACATCAGCAGCCGGTACAGCCCGATGCGGCTGTCGGCCGTCATCACGTGGCCGAGCTTGTGCAGCCGGTCGCCGATGCGCGCCGGCGCGTCGCGCGCCTCCGCGCCGCCCCACGCGCCCTGCGCGACGGCCGCGAGCTGGTCCGCATGATCGGGCCGCAGCGCATGCAGCGCGGCCGCGATCCGCGCGCGCACGGCCGCCGGCACGCGATGCAGCTTGCGCCACAGGCGCGGCGTCAGGAAATAGCGCGTATAGCCGCCGAACAGCTCGTCGCCGCCGTCGCCGGACAGGCTCACCTTCACGTGCCGGCGCGTCAGCTCCGACACGAGGAAGGTCGGGATCTGCGACGCGTCGGAAAACGGCTCGTCGTAGATCGACGGCAGCTTCGGCACGGCCGCGAGCGCGTGGTCCGCGGTCACGTACAGCTCGGTGTGCCGCGTGCCGAGATGGCGCGCGACCGCCTTCGCATAGCCGGCCTCGTCGTAGCCGGCCTCGTGGAAGCCGATCGTGAACGTGTCGACCGGCGTCGCCGACTGCGCCTGCATCAACGCGACGATCGCCGACGAATCGATGCCGCCCGACAGGAACGCGCCGAGCGGCACGTCCGCCTCCATCTGCCGCGCGACGGCCCGGCGCAGCACCGCGTCGAGCTGGTCGACCGCCTCCCGCGCATTGCCCTCGAACGGCTCGTCGCGCCCCGCCTCGATCGCGTGCTCGAGCGTCCAGTACGCCCGCGCGCGCGGCGTGTCGCGCGCATGCTCGAACTGCATGAACGTGCCGGGCGGCAGCTTGCGGATGCCGCGATAGATCGTGTACGGCGCGGGCACGCTCGACTGCCGCAGGTACAGGCACAGCGCGTCGCGGTCGATCTCGCCGTCGAAGCCCGGGTAGCGGCGCAGCGCCTTCAGCTCGGACGCGAACACCAGCGCGTCGCCGATCCGGCCGTAATAGAGCGGCTTCTCGCCGATCCGGTCGCGCGCGAGCGTCAGCACGCGCGATTCGCGGTTCCACAGCGCGATCGCGAACATTCCGGTCGCGCGCTTAAGCGTGGCCTCGATGCCCCAGGCGGCGATCGCCGCGAGCAGCACTTCGCTGTCGGAGTGGCCGCGCCAGGTGGGCGCGCGGCCGGCGCGCTCGAGTTCGTCGCGCAGCGCGCGGTGGTTGTAGATTTCGCCGTTGAAGACGAGGACGTAGCGCCCGCATGCGGACGCCATCGGCTGCCGGCCATGCACCGACAGGTCGACGATCGCGAGCCGCCGGTGGCCGAGCGCGATGCCGGCTTGCGCATCGAGCCAGATCCCCTGGCCGTCGGGCCCGCGATGCGCGAGGCTTGCCGTCATCCGCGCGAGGGTCGCGCGCGCAGTCTCCTCTTCGAAGGCGACGCTAGTCAGAAAGCCGTCGATTCCGCACATGTTCTTGCCTGTCTGTTGTCCGATCCCGTCGCGCACGGCGCCCGGCGCCTTGCCGCACGCCATCGGGCGCGACGGTCGGGCCATGTTACGAAGAAATAAATCGTCAATAATTCGCGGCCCTGCGCAGTGACCCTCTAAAAAAATTGGTGTCAAGCGCCGGCAGAAAATCGGCGCTGAAAAGGGTCGCATCGAATGACGCGGCGCACGGGCCGCAACGCATACGGACGCCGAAACGAAGCGGAATACCGCTGCGCAAAGGGAAACATTGGTAGCAATCCGAAACCAGTTTCGGCAATAGATATGACGATTGCGGCGCCACCGGCAACGATCAGTTCGTGCCGGTCGCCCACTTCAGCAGCGCCGCCACCTCGCGAAAATGCTGCGCGGGAATCGTGCCGTTTTCCGGGGTGGTGTCGTACAGCGCCTGTGCGAGGCCGACGTTCGCGAGCGTCGGGCGCAGCGCGTCGCGCGCGAGCTTCACGATCCGCTCGGCCGCCTCGCCCTCGCCGCGCGCGAGCACCCACGGCAGCGAGCCGAGCCCGCCGTAGTACAGCGCGACCGCGACGCGCGGCGAATACACGACGACCGACGCGAAGTCGATGCGGTCCTGCAGCGACGCATACTGCAGCTCGCGCGCGAGCTGCCGGCGCTTCGCCTGGATGTGCGGATCGCCCTGGTCCTCCTTGTGCTCGCGGCGCACCTCGTCGATCGACATCTTCATCTTCCGGTTGAATTCGTGGCGCTGGTGGACGATGTCGATGATCGCCATCACGATGTAGATCAGCGCAGCCCAGCCGAACAGCAGCATCAGCAGCTTCACGATCAGCGCGAGGATCGACATCGGCCGCGTGAAGCCGGACTGCACCGACGGATCGAGCGACTCGACGATCAGCCAGCCGAGCGTCGCGACGAGCAGCGTCGTCTTCAGCAGCATCTTCGCGAGATTGACGAGGTTGCGCAGCGACACCATGTTCTTCAGCCCCTCGGCGGGGTTCAGCCGCGACAGCTGCGGCACGAGGCGGCTCCACGCCATCACGCCGCCCACCTGCACGAAGCCCGCGAGCAGCGCGAGCACGAGGCCCGCGCCGGCGATCTGCGCCGACAGCGTCATCCAGTCGCGCGCGGCGCCCGCGACGAGCGCCGCGAGCCGCGCGCCGGGGTCGGCCGCGCCGATCGCGTCGAACACGCTGCGAAACAGCGCCTGCAGCCGCGCGAACAGCGCGCCGAGCCCGACCGCGAGCGCCGCGCACGCGCCGACGAAGAACGCGGTCGACACCGTCTCGGCGCTCTTGGGAACATCGCCTTTCTCGCGCGCCTCGCGCAGGCGCTTCTCGGTGGGCTTCTGGTTCTTTTCGGCCATGCGCGCGCCGTCAGGTCACGCCGGGCGGCGCGAACAGCGCGCGCAGCAGCGCCATCAATCCGCTGTCGGGGCTCAGCAGCGCATGCAGCGACGCGTAGACGACCGGCAGGAACAGCACCATCATCAGCATCGCGAGCGCGCTCTTCACCGGCTGCGCGAACACGAAGATGTTCAGCTGCGGCACCGCGCGCCCGACGAGGCCGATGCCGAGCTCGACGAGCACCAGCACGATCACGACCGGCGCCGACAGCTTCACCATCCAGTCGAAGATCGTGTCGGTCTGACGCACCACGAAGGTCTGCAGCATCGACGAGAAATCCGGGCCGAGCGAGCCGATCGGCCACCACGCGTACGACTGCGCGAACAGTTGCACGAGCACCTGCAGCCCGCCCGCGGTGACGAACAGCGCGATCGCGACGAAATTCAGGAACCCTGAGGTCGGGCCGCCCTCGTGCCCGCCCATCGGGTCGAAGAACGCGGCGCTGCCGCTGCCGGTCTGGAAATCGATCAGGTAGCCGACGCCCTGGATCGCGAACAGCACCGCGCTGAACGCGCCCGCGAGCAGCATCCCGACCACCGCCTCCTTCGCGACCAGCAGGCACCACATCAGGAACGGCAGCGCGGCGACCTGCGCGGGGTCGATCACCGGCGCGACGAATGCGGCGATCACGACCGCGATCCCGTTGCGCACGAGCCCCGTGATGATCTGCTCGTTGAACACCGGCACGACGAACATGATCGGCAGCAGGCGCGGCATCACGTACAGCAGCGGCCGCAGCGTGCCCGCGATGTCGTTGAAGCCCGTCGCATGGTCTAGCATCGGCGCTCCGCGGCGGGGGCGGGCGGGAGCTCGTCCGATGCGACGGCGCGGGCGCGGCGGCCCTCGGCGCGATCGCGGCGGCCGGGTTCGCCGGCAACGATGCGCTCGCCGCCGGACCACGCGACACCCGCGGCATGCTGGCCGGCGCCACCGGTGTCGATGTCGTCACCCCGGCCCTGCGCGGTTACGGTGACGGGTACGTTTGCGTGTCCCGCCCCATCCGACGAATCGCCAGCGGCGGCCTCCCCCGCCATCTCGGCATCGAACACGGCGGCGAGCGCCGCATCGGCATCGCCGCCCATCCCTTTCGCCCACGCACCCGCCGTCGCGAAGCGCCGCATCGCGACGTCGTCGGCGAGGTCGTCGGCTTCGCGCTCGACGCGCGCGGCGCGCGCCTGCAGCGCCTTCTCGCCGGCCTTGTCGAGCTTGTCCTCGGCGGCCTTCGCCTTGCGCGCGGCGCGCTGCAGGTCGGCGAGTTCCGCTTCGTGGCCGCGATGCACGCTGGCCGCCTCGCGCACCGAATGGTTCGCGGTGCCGATATGCCAGTCGAACGTACGCGTGTCGGCCGCCGCGTTCTGCAGCGCCCGCGCTTCGCGCGCATCATCCGCGAGCCGGGTCTGCACCGCCGCTTTCGCGGCGACGTGCTGCGCGAGCCGCGCATGCGCCGCATCGAGCGTGCGGCGGCTCTGCGCGGCGATGCCCTGCTGGCGCGCGGCCGCCACGCGCGCGAGCTGGCTGCGCATCTCCCGCACGCGCTTCAGGCGCGCAAGCGTCGCGAGCACCGCGCGGTCGTCGGCTTCAGACATGGTCGTTCGCCAGCTTCGTCAGGCGCGCGAGCAACGCGTCGAAGCGCACGTCCTCGTGCGACGCCTGCGCGCAGAACGCGGCGATCGCGTCGCGCGCGCGCAGCGCGAGATCGCCGAGCCGGTCGCTGCCCTCGCGATATTCGCCGATCTGCACCAGCAGCTCGATCTCCTGGTACTTCGCGATCAGCTCGCGCACGCGCGCGGCCGCCTGCTGGTGCGCGCGGCTCGCGACGAGCGGCATCACGCGCGACAGGCTCGCGAGCACGTCGATCGCCGGATAGCGGTTCGCGAGCGCGATCTTGCGCGACAGCACGATATGGCCGTCGAGGATCGAGCGCACTTCCTCGGCGATCGGGTCGGATTCCTCGTCGCCTTCGACGAGCACCGTGTACAGCGCGGTGATCGACCCGCGCGCGCCCTGCCCCGCGCGTTCGAGCAGGCGCGGCAGCACCGCGAACGTCGACGGCGGGAAGCTGCGCCGCGTCGGCGGCTCGCCGCTCGCGAGCCCGACCTCGCGCTGCGCGCGCGCGAAGCGCGTCAGCGAATCGACGAGCAGCAGCACGCGCTGGCCCGCGTCGCGGAAATGCTCGGCGATCGCGGTCGCGACGAGCGCGGATTTCACGCGCTCCATCGCGGGGCGGTCCGACGTCGACACCACGACGATCGAACGCGCGCGCACCTCCGGCGACAGGCTGTGCTCGATGAATTCGCGCACCTCGCGGCCGCGCTCGCCCACCAGCGCGATCACGTTGACGTCCGCCTGCGCGCCGCGCGCGATCATCCCGAGCAGCGTGCTCTTGCCGACGCCGGACGGCGCGAAGATGCCCACCCGCTGCCCGACGCCGAGCGTCATCAGCCCGTCGATCACGCGCACGCCGGTCGCGAACGGCGTGTCGATCATCTGCCGCGCGAGCGGGTTCGGCGGATCCTGCTGCGTCGACGCCCACGCGGCGCCCGCCACCGGCCCGCGGCCATCGAGCGGCCGGCCGAGCCCGTCGAGCACACGGCCGAACAGGCCGTCGCCGACCGCGAACACGTGCTCGCGGCCGGACGGCACGACGGTGGTTTCCGGCGACAGCCCGGCGACGTCGCCGAGCGGCGTGAGCAGCGTCGTCTGCCGCGAGAAGCCGACCACTTCCGCGAGCAGCGTCGGCTGGTTCGGCGTGCGCAGCTCGCAGATCTCGCCGAGCCGTGCGCGGATGCCGGTCGCGTTGAGGATCTGCCCGACCGCATGGTTCACGCGGCCCTGCACCGACACCGGCGAGAAGAACGCGAGCCCCGCGTCGAGCTCGTCGACGAGGCGGCCGCGGTCGAACGGCGCGGCGTCGACGTCGGCGTCGTCGTGGTCCTGGCCGATCGGCACGCCGGCCGCGTCGAACGGCGCGCTCATCGCGCGGCGCCCTTCAGCGCGTCGCGGCGGATCGCCTGCCGCAGCGCGTCGATCTGCAGGTCGAGGCTCGCGTCGATGCGCCCCGACGGCGTCTCGACCGTGCACGCATGGCGCTCGAGCTGCGCATCCTCGACGATGCGGATCTTCTGCCGCGCCGACTGCGCCGCGAACGCGCCCGCGAGCGCGTCCCGCATCTCGGCCTCGCGGCCCGGCGCGACGCGCACCGTCAGGAACGGCTCGTCGCGCACGAGCGGCACGATCCGCGCGAGCGCGGCCTCGTACAGCTTCTGCGTGCTCGTCTCGCCGACGATCGCACGCACCGCCTTCACGACGATGTCGGCCATCGCATCCTTCATCGATTCCATCGTGCGCGCGGCGGCGAGCGACTGCGCATACGCGTGCGCGGCCGCCTCGCGCTGCGCGCGCCGCATCCCTTCGTCGTAGCCGGCCGCTTGCCGCTTGTCGAACTCGCGCTGCGCATCGGCGACGATGCGCGCCGCCTCCTCGTGTGCGGTCGCGATCACCGCGGACGCATCGAGCAGCGCCGCGTATTCGCGCTCCTTGAGCACCTTGCGCTCCGACAACAGCTGCAGGTTGTCGCTCGTGATCAGAAAAGCCAGTCCCATGACGCGAGCCTCTCGGGAATCAGAAACAGGAACAGCAGTTCGCCGAACTGGTCGCGCTGCGCGCGGTTCAGCCAGTACGGCACCTCGTCGTCGATCGCGCGGTTGAACTTCAATCGCACGCGCCGCGCGACCGCATCGCCCGACGCGCCGATGAAATCCGCGAGCAGCCGGCCGCCGCGCGCGCGGATCGCCGCGGGCAGGGCCGCCGGCTCGCCGCGCCACGGCTCGAGCGTCTCCGCGAGCGCGTCGAAGGCCGGCGCGCGTTCGAGCGCGAGGTCGAGCGCATCGCCGCCGAACTTCGCGGCGATTTCCGCGCGGATCCGCCGCACCGGCAGCGCGTCGCGCAGCCACGCGCGATGCAGCAGCAGGCCCGCATACGATGCGAGCTGTTCGAGCGCCGCGCCGGGCAGCAGCGCGAGCCGCGCGCACGGGTTCGCCGCGTCGAAGTCGTGCCGCTGCGCGACGCCGTGCGCGTCGAGCAGGTGGCGCGCGACGAGCTTCCGCCCGGCCGCGCCGAACGCGTCCGGCGAGCGGTAGCGCGCGGGCCAGTCGGCCGGCACGCGCGTCACGTGCAGGTAGCGGTCGGGCCGCAGGTTGAAGTCGCAGACGAGCCCGTAGAACGCGCCGCGCCGCGCGGCGGGCGGCGGCGCGAGCGGCTGCAGCCAGGGCAGCGGCACGGCATCGCCCGCCGCGTGCGGCGCGTGCGGATCGCTCATGCGCCGTCGCGCGCGCCGTCCGGCGCGCGCAGCGTGCCGCCGCCGGCCGGCGGGTTGGCGCCGCGCGCCGCGCCGACGAGGCCCGCGAGCCGCGCGCCGAACATCCCGCGCCGCGCGGCCGACAGCGCGATCACCGCGCAGGTCAGCAGGATCAGCGCGAACACGAGCCAGCCGAGCGGCGAACGCAGCCGCACGATGTCGGTCAGCGCGCCGGCGATCCCGTCGACCCGCGCCGCGCGTTCGGCAGCCGGCTGCAGGAACAGCGACACGTTGTCGTACTGCAGCCCCTCGATGCTGTGCGCCACGAGATCCTTGACCATCGGCGCCATCGCGCGCAGGTCGATGCCGGGCCGGTAGCGGATGTAGACCGCGGCCGACGACGGCCGGATCTTGTCCGCGAGCGGGTCGTTCTCGGGGATCACGACCTGCACGCGCGCGACCACCACGCCCTCGATGTCCTGCAGCGTGCGCGACAGGTCCTGCGACACGCCGTACAGGTAGCGCACGCGCTCCTCGGCCGGCGTCGACACGAGCCCCTGCTTCTGGAACAGCTCGCCGAGGCTCGCGTAGCTCGGCTTCGGCAGCCCGTTCGCGCGCAGCACGCCGAGCGCCGCGTGCAGGTCGCCGTCCGCCACGCTCACCTGCCACGCGCCGCGGTCCGACGCATCGCGCGCGTCGTTGTCCTTCGCCGCGCTGATGCCCGCATCGCCGAGCACCGCGATCATCTGGTTCGCATCGACCTCGGTGAGGCCGGAGTACAGCTCCTTCTGGCAGCCGGCGAGCAGCACGAGCATGCCCGCGAGCAGCGCGCGCGCCGCCCGGCTGCGCCACGCGGCAGCGCGCGGCGTCGAATCGATCGTCGTCATCGTATGTCCGCGTTTCCGGCGCGCGCCGCCTCGCGGCCACGCGCGCCCCTGTGCGTCACTCCTGCGTCTTCAGCACGGTGTGCGTGAAGCCGTTCGCCGCCTGCGCGACCGACAGGCTCAACTGGTATTCCGAAATCGTGGTGGTCGCCGTCCACTGGAAATCCATCGCCTTCACCATCGTCATCAGCGGGTCGCTGCGGTTGTCCGCCATCGACGTCAGCATCTCGGTGCGATGCCTGTCGATGTTCGCGTACCGCGCGTCGAGGTCGTTGCCGTACGTGCGCAAACGCTCGACGAGCGACGACGCGTTCGCCTGGGCCGGCGTCATCCGCACCGTCGGCGCCGCATCGGGCCGCACCTGCGCGGCGCGCGCCGACGCGCCCGACGCATGGGCGGCCGATGCATCCGCCGCCGGCGCGCCCGGCTGCATCAGCGCGTCGAACTGCCGGACCTGCGCCGGGTCGGACGCCGCGCCCGCCTGCTGCTGCGCGCCGCTCGCGAGCGCGGCCGCGCCCGGCGCGCCTACGCCTGTCACTGACATGATCTGTCCTCCTTGCTGCGGGTCGTGTCCATCCGTGCCGACCGGTCCGCAACCGGCCGCGCCGCGTGCGCGGCACGGCCGGCGGCCGGCGTCATGCGCGGCCGGCGGAACTCAGGTGTTGCGCAACCTGGGCGTTCGCCGTCCCCTCCTGCGCGGTCACCGCGTTGCTGGTTTCGAACGTCGCCGTCGACTGCTGCACCTGGAAGTTGATCTTCGTCAGCTCCAGCTGCGTCTTGGTCAGGTCGTCCGCCTGCTTCTGGACATCGCCCGTATTCGTCACACCGCCTGTCGAGCCACCCATGTTTCGCTCCTTTACGTAAGGTTCCAGTCCACGCCGGCGGCAGCCCCATGCTGCGCCGGCCACGTGAGCCGCCGCCCGCAGGCGGCGCCTCGCGTCCGTCGCGCCCCGCGCATCGCGCGCGGCGCCTGATTCGTCGCGGCGCTATCGCGCCGCCCCGCTTGCCACTGCATGCGCGCCCGGCAGCACGGGCCCCGGCACCGGCTGCGCGACGCCCGCCGCCGCGCCGCTCGCAAGCGGTGTCACCGGCGGCACGGGCGGCGCCAGCGCGCGCTCGGGCGCGGCTGCCGGCACGCCGCCGAGCGGCATCGTGATCCGCTGGCCGTTGCGCTCGAACACCACTTCGTCCGCGCCGATCGACACGACGCTCGGCCCGTCCTTCAGCTTCGCGCCCTCGAAATAGCGGTTGCCGTCGACCGTCTCGATGTAGCGCTGGTCGCCGTCGCCCGCGAACACGGTCGTGATCTCCGGAATCCCGGCGGTGCCGCCGAGCGTGGCCGTCACGCGCGGCGCGGCGGCTTGCGCGTCGCCCACGTGATCGACGACTTCCAGCGCCGGGCGCGCGTCCTTCATGTAGTTGCGGATGCGCGGCTCGATCTGCGCGCGCGCGGCCGTGCCGGTCAGCTCGATGCGGCCGCGGCCGAGATACGACACCGTCAGCGCCGTATCGCTGAAATAGGTCTGCGCGGTCGCGACGAGATCGCTCACCACGTAGAGGTTGCCGAGCGCCGCGTTGTCGACGCCCGCGACGATCTGCGCGACGCGCTCGCGTGCGGCCGCGTCGCTCACGTAGCCGGACACGATCACGCCGTCGTCGCGCGGCGTCACCGCCAGTTCCGGATACGCATGCAGCAGCTGCTGCAGCCGGTGCGTGCGCGCGAGCACCGATTCGTGCTGCCACGGCAGCCGGCCCGACCACGCGACGAGCCCGTAGCCGAGCGCGCCGAGCAGCACGCCGACCCACAGCGCAACGACCGCGAGCACGAGCCGCCGGCTGCCGAGCCGGCGCAGCCCACCCGTGAGCCAGCCGAGCCAGGCCGCCTCGCGCGCGGCCTCGGGCGCGTCGCGCTCGTCCGGCACCGCGACGCTCGCCTGCGCGTGCCGCGCGATGCCGAGCCGGATCGAGCCGACCGTCACGACGTCCTGCGGCGTCAGCGAGCGGCGCCCCGCGCCGAGCGGCGCATCGTTGAACAGCACCGGCGCGCCGGCGTCGCCGCCGTGGTCCTGCACCGTCACCGCGAGCGCGCCGACCTGCAGGCACACCTGCTTCGCGCCGATCTCGCGATCGGGCAGGATCACCTCGCAATCGGCCGACGTGCCGATCCAGTTCGCGCCGCGCGCGAGCGACATCGTGCGGCCGTACATCGGCCCGCTCAGGAAGCACAGGTTCCACGGCGAGACGAGCGCGGGCGCGGCCGCGCCGCTGCCCGCGCCGCCGGGCGCCATGCCGTCGCCGCCGTGCGGTTCAGTGATGCTCGTCGACATGGGTGGATGCTCCTGCGGTCGTCGCCGTCGCGGGCTGCGCGGCCGCGTCCTTCGGCGGCGGCAGCGCGGGCGGGCCGAACTTCGTGCCGGGCAGCGGCTTCGGCGTCAGCGGCACCGCGACGTCGTTGTCGGGCGGCCGGTACATCGACAGCCCTTCGGGGCCCGCCGCCGCGCCGGCGCCCGGGTTCACCGGCGCGCCGTCCGGCGCGTACATCGACGCGGCCGTCACCACGCGCGGCGTCAGCAGGTAGAAGCGCTCCATGTGGTTGCCCGACTTGTCGGTGTACTTGAACAGGTTGCCGATCAGCGGAATATCCGACAGCCACGGCACGCCGCTCTTGTTCAGCCGCACCTCGTCGTCGTTGAAGCCCGCGATCAGCAGACTCTTGCCTTCGTCGATCATCGTCTTCGTGACGATGTTGCGCTGCTGGATCACCGGCACGTTCGACACCGACGCCCCCGGCACGATGTTGCCGTCCTGGATGTCGATCGACATCATCACGCTCTGCGGGTTGCCGGCCGCCGCGGCGGCGGCCCGCGCGGCCTCGTCGACGATCATCGGCGTGACCTTGATGCTGGTGCCCGTCGTCACGCTGTACAGCGACGAATCCTGGTAGCCCTGCACCTGCACGTAGAACTGCGTGAGGTTCTCGAGGATGGCCTCGGTGTTGTCGAGCGCGAGCACCTTCGGCTTCGAATGCAGCTGCGCCTGCCCCTTCTGCGCGAGCGCGTTCACGCGCGTCAGCAGGTAGTTGCGCAGCGAGCCGCCGATCGACGCCGTGAGCGCGATGCCGGTCGGCATGAACGCGCCGGTCTGGCCGGTCTCGCTCGTGCCGACGCCGAACGTGAGCGGCGGGTTGCCCGCGCCGTTGAACTGCGAGTTGCCCTTCAGCGGGCTCGCGCCGTTGCCGATCTGCACGTCGCCGTGCTTCGTGTGCAGCCGCCAGTCGATGCCGAGGCTGTCGAGCGAATCCTCGTTGATGTCGATGATCGTCACGTTGATCTCGACGATGCGCGGGCGCTCGTCGAGCTGGCTGATCAGCGACTGGTAGCGGTACATGTTCTCAGGCAGGTCGCGCACGATCACCGCGTTGATCGCGGGGTCGGCGACGATCTGCGGCAGCGTGTCGCCGCCGCCCGCGCTCGAGAACGGCGAGAACGCGCCCGCCGCGTCGCTGCTGCCGCCGCCGTACGCGCCCGAGCGCGGGCCGCCGGAGATGTCCGGGAAATCGAGGCGCGGCACCGCGATCGTCAGCCCCGAGCCGAGCTTCACCTGGCGCGCGGCCTGCCCGAGCGGCGCGCCCGCGGGCGTCAATCCCGCGCCGCCGCCGCCCTTGCCGAACAAGCGGTTCAGGATCGTCGCGACGCCCGGCACCGTGACTTCCTTGCCCGAGCGGTTGATCGTGAAGTCCGACGCCCAGCCGTACTTGAGGCGGAACGCGCGGATGTCCGCATGCTGGCCGTTCGCGGCCGGATCGCCGACGGTGCCGATCGCCTGCCGCACGAGCTCGACATAGCGGCGCGGCCCCGACACGTACACGCTGTTCGCGCGGTCGTTGATCACGAGCGTGAAGCGCTTGTCGGCGATCTGCATCGCCTGCAGCGCGCGGCCGACCTCGCCCGCCGCGTTCGGCGGGATCGGGATCATCTGCGTCTGCGACTGGTCGGCCGGATCGACGTACAGGAACGAGCCGTCGTAATACCAGGTGAGCCCGTAGGTCGAGCAGATCGTGTCGAGCGTCTGCTGCGGCGTGCCCGAGAAGCGGCCGCTGATCACGCCGTCGACCTTCGGGTCGACGACCGCCGTCACGTCCTGCGACGCGGCCAGCTCGCGGATGAAATCGGCGATCTTCTTGCCGTTCGCGACGATCGTGAACGGCTTGTTGCGCCAGCGCAGATCCGCGGCGCGCGCGGGCTGCGCGAGCGTCATGCCCAGCGACGCCGACAGCAGCGCCGTCGCGCACAGCGCAAGCGCGGCCCGTTGCAGGCTGCGGGGTTGGAACCAGACCGAGGCAACGCGTCGGCGCATCAAAGGACTCCTGTGGAAGAAACGAACATGCGTTCGAGCGCCTGCTGCGCGAAGCGCAGCACTTCGCCGCCGAGCCAGCCGGACAGCAGCACGAGCGCGACCATCACGGCGATCAGCCGCACCGCGATGCCGATGTTGGCGTCCTGCACCTGCGTGACCGCCTGCAGGATCGCGACGACGAGGCCCGTGACCGTCGCGATCGCGACGATCGGCAGCGACAGCAGCAGCACCAGCATCAGCGCCTGGCGGGTGAGATCGAGAATCGTCGAGGGGCTCATCGCGCGCCCCCCGGTGCACGCACGTCGGCGCCCGCGCCGAGCGTGCCGTCGTCCGGCGGGTTCTTGACCCAGCCGACCGTGTGCAGCTGCACGTCTTCCTCGATTTCCTGGTACGACAGCACCGCGAGATCGGGCAGCACCGGCTGCAGGATCGTCTTCACGTAGCGGCGCGCGCCGAGCGCGACCATCACCGCGAGCTGCGCCGCGCCGTGCGGGCCGCCGGCGCCGGCCGCCTGCGCCGCTTGCACGACCGCGCGCACCTGCTCGCCGATGTCCTGCTTCACCGCGCTCGACAGCGCGAGGAAATTGCCCTGCTTGGTGCGCATCACCGCGCTTTCGATGCGCTCCTGCAGGTTCTGCTCGAACAGCACGACGCGCAGCTGGCGCGTCTCGCCCGCGTGGCGATCGGTGATCATCCGGCGCAGGTCGACGCGCACGAGCTCGACCAGCGCGATCACGTCGTCGGGCTCGTTCGGCGCCCACGTGATGAGGCTCTCGAAGATCACGCGCAGGTTGCGGATCGGCACCTGCTCGGCGAGCAGCCGGCGCAGCACCTCGGTCACGCGCTGCAGCGGCACGAGCCGCGTCAGCTCGCCGACGAGCTCGGGGTGGTCGCGCCGCACCAGATGCACGAGCGCCTGGGTTTCCTGGATGCCGAGCAATTCGTCCGCATGCCGGCGCACGACCTGCTCGACGTGCGCGGCGAGCGCGGCTTCGCTCGCGAGCCACTTGCCGTCCGGCGCCGCGCCGTCGGGCTTGATCCACAGCGCGGTCGCGAACGGCCCGAACGCCTCGGCCGGCTGGCGCTCCGCGCGCTCCGGCAGCGGCGACGCGCCGTCCCACAGCAGCCAGCCCGGCTTCAGCGCGCCGTGCGCGGCGAGCACGTCCTGCAAATAGATCCGGTAGGTGCCGGCCGCCGCGCCTTCGTCGTCGTTCAGCGTGATGCGCGGGAACACCGTGCCGATGTCGGCATCGACGCGCGCCTTCGCGCTCGACAGCGCCGACTGCAGCTGCGCGAGGTTCAGGCTCGTGCGCAGGTCGTCGGCGAGCGACACCGCGATCAGCGACGTGACGCCCGCCGCGTGCGCCGCCTTCGCGGGCTGCCCGTCGTCGGCCGCGCCGATGCGCCCCGCGAGGTGGATCAGGTTGAAGCTCGGCGCGATCGTCTTGCGCTTGAGCTGCGTGAACGCGAACGCGCCGAGGCCGCCCGCGATCAGCGCGAACGACCACTTCGGGAAACCGGGCACCACCAGGAAACCGGCCAGCACGAGCGCGGCGATCAGCAGCGCGCGCGGGTGCGCGCCGAGCTGCTCGCCCAGCTGCTCGCCCAGCTGGCGCTGGCGCGCATCGCGCGTCGCAACCCGCGTCGTCACGATGCCCGCGGCGATCGACACGAGCAGCGACGGAATCTGCGAAGCCATCCCGTCGCCGACCGTCAGGATCGCGTAGCGTTGCAGCGCGTCGCCGATGCCCATCCCGTGCATCAGCGTGCCGACCGCGATCCCCGCGACGATGTTGATGAACGCGATCACGAGCCCCGCGATCGCGTCGCCCTTCACGAACTTCATCGCGCCGTCCATCGCGCCGTGCATCTGCGATTCCTGCTCGAGCTTCTCGCGGCGCTCGCGCGCGTCGTCGGCGCTGATGATGCCCGCGCGCAGGTCGGCGTCGATGCTCATCTGCTTGCCGGGCATCGCGTCGAGCGAGAAGCGCGCGCCGACTTCGGCCACCCGCTCCGATCCTTTTGCAATCACGATGAACTGCACGACCGCGATCACCAGGAACACCACGCCGCCCACCACCACGTTGTTGCCCACCACGAGGCGGCCGAACGCGTCGATCACGTGGCCCGCGTTCGCATGCAGCAGGATCAGCTTGCACGACGCGATGTTCAGCGCGAGCCGGAACAGCGTGGTGAACAGCAGCAGCGCGGGAAACGACGAGAAGCTGACCGCCGACGGCACGTAGGTCGACACCGTCAGCAGCACGACGCTCGCCGCGAGGTTCAGCGAGATCATCCCGTCGAGCGCGACCTGCGGCAGCGGCAGGATGAACAGCGCGACCACCGCGACGATGAACGCGGCGAGGAACAGATCGGCGCGCGGCGACGCGCCGAGGCGGCGCGCGGACACGCCGCGGCCGGCGGAAAACATCCGCTGCCAGTCGCGGGGAAGCGCCTTCGGTTCTGCCATCGTGTCGTCGCCCTCTCGGAATCGCGAACGGGCATGGGCGACCGCGCCCCCGCCGCGCGCGGTGCTTTTGAATGCGACGAGTGTAGCGACGGGATACGGGGGAAAAAGGCACCCGCCTCGTAGCACGGCGGGCGGTTTGTCAGGGGCGGACGAATCGGACTACGAAACCCCGGCGGCAGGCCGCACGACGCGCCGCCGGAACCGTTCCCGTCATGCGCGCAGGCGCCGCCCGGCGAGATACGCGAGCTGCGCGCGGTTCTGCACGTTGAAGAGTTTTTCGAGCGAGCGGATGTGATGGCCGACCTTGTGCAGCGACGTGCGCAGCGCGCTCGCGATCTCCTGGTCGGACAGCCCGTGCACGAGACGATCGAGCACCGCCTGCTGCTCCTGGCCGAGCGCGAAGCCGCGCGTGCGCGCGATGCGCGCCTCGAGGAACGGCAGCGCGACGCGGTGCACCGCGAGGCTGACCGACAGCGCGCCGCCGATCACGCGATCGTCGATCCAGTCGGTGTCGTGCGCCTCGGCGGTCAGGTTCACCGCCACCCGCAGGTCGAGCCGCGGCGCTGACAGGCTGAAGATCACGCCGCTGTTCATCGCATGCGCGCGCAGGTGGCCCGCGAGCGCGAGCACCTTGCGGTCGCCGCCGCGCTGCGCGGCCGCCTCGATCTCGTCGAGCCGCCATGCAACCGGAAAGCCGCTTTGCCGCACCTGCGCGAAACGCGGATCGGTTTCGTAGAGCATCTGCTCGATATACGGCTGCATGAACGTCGGCGGCGCGAGATCGCGCAACAGGTGCGCGCAGAGAATGCGCCGCCCGATCATTTCATATGCGCCATAACCGAGCGTGCTGAAACCGATTTGACGCAGACGTGCATGGCATTGCGCAAAGTCGAATGCGCCCGGGTCGGATTTACCGGATGCATATTGAATGGCGGTAAGAACCTCCCGGTTCGCCGCCTGGAAACTGCTCGAATACGCGGCGGCGACCGCCAGGTCGGCCTGCGAGAACCACTCGACGAGTGGCGTACCGTCAGCATGTGTCATGAGGAGCCCGCCCCTTTTCCCAATTAGGTCTATCCAGCAGCCCCGACACGACTTGGTCTTTTTTTTGTGATCTGGTTACGATCCGATTCACGCCTCTGCATGAAACTTTCAGCGCGATTAGTATTACGGCATATTACGCGCACACAGGCATTTTTGTACAATGCCCCCGCACTTCGTCAGGATGACGATCGGCGTACATAACACACGATGTTTCGATCGCTGCGCTGCGGGCCGCCGTTGACGAAACGGCGTCGCGGCGTTGCGCGTCGGTTCCGAGGGATGTCTCATGTCCGAAATTGCATTGCACGAAGAAGCAGTCGCCCCAGGCTTTCAATTTCCTTCCTGCGATCCGGCGTGCCGCGCCGACGCGCTGCGCGCGCGCCCGGTTCAGGTCGTCTGGTGCGATGACGTGAACCGCGGCGAGCCCGCGCAGCCGCACGCGCCGCGGCTCGGCGTCGCGGACACGCTCGGGCAGGCGCAGAGCACTGCCGAGCGCAATCGGATCGTCACGAGCCTGCTGCACCTCACCGGCTTCTCGACGTTCGCATACTTCGCGCTCGAATTCGCGCACGACCGCGTCGAGAGCCTCTATCTGCACGAAGCGTTCACGCCCGCGACCTACCGTGGCGACTACGTGCGGCACAACCATCACGACGTCGATCCGCGCACGCTCGGCGCGCGCGTGTGCAACATGCCGATCGTGTGGGACCTTCAGCAGTTGCGCCGGCAGCACCAGCAGCGCGACGACGGCGCGAGCGTGCCGGCCGCCGCGCTCGACGGTTTCCTGCAGACGATGCAGGACGACGGGATGTGCAGCGGGGTCATGTATTCGATGGCCGTGCCCGGCACGCGGCTGCATGCGTTCATGAGCTTCACCGCGCCGCGCCGCACGCGCGAATGGATCACGCCGGCCACCGTCGAGCAGGCGCTGTCGATCGGGCTGTCGGTGCACAAGTTCGCGTCGCCGCAACTGATCTCGACGTCGCGCGAGCGCTCGGTGAACGGCCTCACGCCGTTCGAGCAGGAACTGCTGCGCGGCATCGCCGAAGGCGCGTCGGACAAGGAAATCGGGCGGCGCCTCGACACCAGCGCGCACAACGTCGACTATCACCTGCGCAAGCTGCGCAAACGCTTCGGCGTCGCGAACCGGATCCAGCTCACCTACCTGACGTCGAAGCTCGAGCTGATCTGAACGGCCGGTGTGCCGGGCGCGCGCCGATGGTTGCGCCCGCATCCTTCCGGCATTGCGCAAGCGGAAATCGGTCGACGCCAAAAACAAGCGCGCATGCCAACCTCGACGGGCCGGCATGCGCGCACGAAAGCGGCGCCGTCAGCGGCGCCGCGCTGAGGAACCGTCTACCTGACCAGCATCATCTGCACGACCTTCACGATCACGAGGCCGACCGCGATCACGAGGTAGCCGCGCATCACGCCCATCCAGATCCGCGTCGCGAGCGTCATCTTCTGCGGTTCGAGCGTGTCGAGCGACGGCATGCGCCACGTGTCGCGCAGCGCGCGGTCGATGCCGGGGTCGATCACTTTCCCGTTGCGCCGCAACAGCACGGTGGCGAGATAGCCCGCGATCGCGAACACGGTGCCGCCGACCAGCACGTCGACGATCGCCGTGCCGCTGATGTCCGGATACAGCACCGACGCGGTCAGGATGATCGACAGCAGCACCAGCACCCAGATCACCGCGCCCGTAAAGATGTTGAGCTTCGTCGAGTTGACCCACGGCCCGAGCACCTGCCGGTCGTTGCAGAGCAGCAGCAGGAACACGGTCGCGCTCGGCAGCAGCACGCCCGCGAGCGTCTGCACCGCTTCCGTCAGCAGGCCGAGCGGGCTGCCCGGAATCAGCACGATCGCGGCGGCGGCGGCCACGATGCCGAAGTAGACGAGATAGAAGCCCTTCGCGTCCGACACGTTGCGGTGCAGCGAATGGCGGATCTTGAACACATCGCCGATCGCATACGCGGTCGACAGCGACACGGCCGCCGCGCCGATGATGCACGCGTCGAGCAGCGCGACCGCGAACAGCGTCGCGCTCGTGCGGCCCGCATACTTTTCCAGGCCGCCGATCACGCCGCCCGCGTCCGTGAAGTTGCCGAACTCGGGACGGCCGCCGAACAGCGCCGAGCTGAAGCCGATCATCGCCACCGCGCCGATCAGCACGAACACGATCCCGATCCACAGGTCGGCCTTCTCGTACTTCATGAAGCGCGGCGTGATGCGCTTGTCGATCACGTAGCTCTGCTGGAAGAACAGTTGCCACGGCGCCACCGTCGTGCCGACCACGCCGATCACGAGCAGCATCACGTCGGAGAGCTTCGCGTGCGCGGGCCAGTTCGGCACGAAGAAATCGCGCGACATCTGCGCGACCGGCGGATGGATCGTCACGAGCACCGGCACGAGCAGCAGGCTCATCACGCACAGCACGATCGCGAAGCGCTCGAAGCGCCGGAAATCGCCGGTGCTGACCGCCGCCATCGTCAGCGCGGCGGCCACGCACACGCCCGCGACCTTCGGCAGCCCGAAGAAGTCGAGCACGAACGTGATGCCGATGAACTCGGTGACGATCGTCAGCGCGTTGAGCAGGAACAGGTCGATCACGCTGAACGCGCCCCAGAACTTGCCGAAGCGCTCGAAGATCAGCCGCGCGTGGCCGACGCCCGTCACCGCGCCGAGGCGCAGCACCATTTCCTGGTTCACGTACAGCACCGGCACGAGCAGCAGCAGCGTCCACAGCAGCGTCGTGCCGTAGTTCTGGCCCGCTTGCGTGTAGGTGCCGAACGCGCCCGCGTCGTTGTCGCCGACCATCACGATCAGGCCCGGGCCGATGATCGCGAGCAGCGTGCGCACGCGCGCCCACCACGTGCCGCGCGCCGCGGTGTCGTGATGCGCGATCGTGCCGAACGCGCCGCGGATGTCGCCCTGGTGGGCTTCGTCGAGCACGGCGCCGCGTTCGACGGCGATCGGTGGAGAAACATTGGATGGCGTGGACATGGTGTGTTCCGTACGGCGAATGGTTATCGGTCAGGCGTGTGACCTTGGGATGGGCACGCGCGGCCGCGATGCGGCCGCGCCTGTGCATGCCGAGGCGCGCGCGGCGTGTTCAGTGAAACAGCGATTTCAGCTGGTTCAGCAGGCGGCCGAAGGACGGCCGATGGGTATCCAGCGACAGCATCGCGTCGTAGTTCGCGCGCGATTCCGTCACGCGCGGGAATTGCGACAGCAGAAGGCCGAAGTTCATGGTCTGGCTCCGTGCGGCGGCAGCAAAGGCGCTCGCCGCGTCGTGGGCGCGGGGCCAGTCCGGTGCCTGGGCGAGGTCAGGCTAGTCGGCCGGAGTGTCCCTGCGACCCGGGTTGAAAAGGGTCTGGCGGCATAAGGGGCAACTTGAGGGACAACTGTCACTGTCGTTCACGGCGGCTCCTGTTCAGTGTTCCGGACGAACACGGTTGACCACCGGCCGGCATGCGGGGCGTCGCGTGCGCAGTGCCTGCGAAAGGCGTGCGCGAACGCGGCCGCATGCCGGGCGGCGGCGAAACCAGACGACGCATGCGCGATGGCATCACGCGGGTCTGGCGCGAATCAGGGTGCACGTAGGGAGTTGCTGCGAAGCACTGCTGCGCGCACCGTTTGCCTCAGTGACAAACGGCGGCGTTGAAAAGGCGCGGACGTCGGTCGCTCAGGCGGAAAACTCGTTCGAAGGTCGACTACTGCAAGCGTCCAAGGCGTTCGCCCAAAGAGTGAAGATGGCCGATTCTATGAATCGCCCGAAACCGAAGTCAACCCTTGGAATCCCCGTTATCGGAAAAATATTTCCGGGTTTCGGGCGTTGAAAGATTCGCGCCCGGAAATAGGCGCCCGAACCTTTCAGCGGGAAGGCGTGCCTGCCCCGGCCGGTGCATCGACGCAACGGTCCGGGGAAGCAGACTGGCCGCTCGGCCGCCGCGTTCATCACTCGCCGTACAACCCGAGCAGCTTCAACGTCACGCCATTGGTCCAGCCGAAGCCGTCCTGCAGCGGGTACTCTCCCCCACCCCCGCCGCCCGCGCCGGCGCCCTCGACCACGTATTTCTCGACGAGCTTGCCCTCGGTCGCATACACATGCTTCACGCTCGCAAGGAAGCGCGTGCCGATGTCCTTCGCGAGCGCGGGCTCGCCGTAGCGGCGCAGCCCGTCCACCGCGATCCACTGCAGCGGCGCCCAGCCGTTCGGCGCGTCCCATTGCTGGCCGGTAGTCGCGGTGGTGGTCGCAAGGCCGCCCGGCTGCAGCAGCGCCGTGCGCACCTCGCGCGCGGTCGCCTTCGCGCGCTCCGGCCACGCGACGCCCGCGAACAGCGGATACAGCGCGGCCGCGGTAATCGCGTCGCGCGGCTGGCGCAACTGCCAGTCGTAGTCACCGTAGTAGCCGCGGCGATTCCACAGGTAATGGTTGATCGCTTTCGCCCGCTGCGCCGCGCGCGCGGAAAAATCGGCGACGCACGCGACGTCGCGAGCGATCGCGCAGCCCTTCACGATCGTCTTTTCGAGATGGAACATCAGGCTGTTCAGGTCGACCGGCACGATCGACGTCGTGCGGATGGTCGCGAGCGTCTTGCCGTCGCCGAGCCAGCGCGAGCTGTAGTCCCAGCCGCTTTCCGCGCCCGCGCGCAAGTCGCGCCACACCTCGCTCGCGGGACGGCCGGGCGCCGCCTGCGCGGTCTTCACGTCCTCCAGATACGACTCGTCGCGCGGCGTGTCGCTCGCATCCCAGTAGCGGTTCAGGATCGCGCCGTCGGGCAGCGCGACCACGTGGCGGGCCGCGCCGCCGCGCGGCGTCGTGCGCTCGCCCTCCATCCAGTACGCATGCTCGCGGCGCAGCGCGGGCAGGTACTTCTGGACCACCGCGTCGCCTTCGGCCTGCGCGGCGAGCGTCACCATGTACGCGAAGAACGGCGGCTGCGAGCGGCTCGCATAGTACGTGCGGTTGCCGTTCGGCACGTGGCCGAGCGTGCCGATCAGGTGCGCGAAGTTGTCGAGCATGGCGTCGACGAGATCCTCGCGGCCCGACACCTGCAGGCCGAGCATCGTGAAATACGTGTCCCAGTAATAGCCTTCGCGGAAGCGCCCGCCCGGCACCACGTACGGCTGCGGCAGCGGGATCAGCGAACTGTACGGCGGCACCGTCGCGCTCGAGCGCGTGAGCTTCGGCCACAGCCAGTCGATGTGCTCGCGCAGCGTCTGGTTCGGCGGCGGCGTGACGCCCTGGTCGACGGGCGGCGTGAAGTGCTGGCCCGCGAACGCCTGCAGCGAGAAGCCCGGCAGCGATCGCTGCTGTTGATACAGCTGGACGAGCGTGGCCGGATCGGTGTCCGGCGTCGCATCGACGAAGGTCTTCTGATCGGGATAGAGCTGCGCGGTCTGCACCGCGACGAACAGGTCGCCGTATAGCTGGCTCGGCGGCGGCAGGATCGTGCTCGAGGCGGATGTAGCGGGCGCGGTGGATTGAACGGCGGCCCGGCTTGCGGCCTGGTTCGCGCTGTCCGCCTGCGCGGCGCAGCCAGCGACGGCGAGATAGGCAACGGCCAGCGCGGCGGCCCAGCGCACGCGCCGCGCGGGCGGCGACGGGAACGATGCGACCGAAGCAGCGAATGCAGTTGATGCGGCACGACGTGACGTCATGACGTGTCCCCTCCTGTCGATGGTGAGTGGGTCGGCACGAGGTCTCGTTCGCGCGGTGCGCTCGTCTCGATGGCCGTCGATCGATGCGCGTCGTTATGTCCGCAAGTGGCCCGACTGTCGCACGAAACGCGCGCGTCAGGCAAGCGCGGCGTCGTGCGATTCGCGCAGATAGCCGCGCACCGCGCGCCACACGCGCGCGTCGAGCGCATCCGCATCGGTCTCGCCACGCGCGCCCGCCGCATCGACGAGGCCCTTGATCATCGCGAGCAGGTCGTGCGCGACGAGCGCCGGCGCCGCGAGCCGCGGCGCGTCGTCCCGGCCGAACGCGATCATCACCACGGCGTGAATGCGGCTCGTGACGCGCTGCGCCTGCTCGCCGAGCGGCAGCCGCGCCTCCTCGAAATCGATCAGCCGCGCGAGCGCAGGGCGGCGCAGCTGATGCGCGACCGCCGCGCGCACCAGCGCATGCAGGATCGCGTCGCACGTCGGCAGCGCCGCGGCGCGCGCGACGTCATCGAGCAGCACCGCGCTTTCGCGCGCGGACAGCATGGCGGTCAGCGCATCGCGATTCGGGAAGTACTGGTAGAGCGAGCCGATGCTGACGCCGGCCTGCGCGGCGACGGCATTCGTCGTATAGCCTTCGAAGCCGTCGCGTTCGAGAATTTGCGCGGCGGCTTCGACGATCGCATCGACGGTGGCCGTCGAGCGCCGCTGGCGCGGCGACTTGCGCGGTGCGATCGGTGTGCTGGCAGGCGTGCGGGGCATGGTGCGGCGGCGGGTTTCGAAAGCGAGTCGGCGCTCGTATTCTAGGAACGCGCTTTCCCCTTCGTCAAACGGGGCAATCGATGGCCGCGCAACCATCGGCGCCGCGCGCCGTTCTTCATGCGCGCCGAAGTCGTCTCCTTGCGCCGCCGCGCCGAAGGAACAACTGTTGCAACATGCGGAACAACCGTTGTCATACGTGACGCATCGGCAGCAAACGATGCATAATGGCGTCTTTACCGCGCGCCCAGCCCATGTCGCCCGTCTTCCTAGCACCGCTCATCGTTGCCTGTGCGTTGTTCATGGAGAGCGTCGACGCGAACATCATCGTCACTGCCCTGCCCGCGATGGCGCGCGATTTCGGGCACAGCCCCGTCACGCTGAACATCGCGATCACCGCGTATGTAGTCGGGCTCGGCGTGTTCATCCCGATCTGCGGCTGGCTCGCCGATCGCTTCAGCGCCCGCAGCGTGTTCCGCACCGCGATCGGCATCTTCGTCGTCGGCTCGCTGATGTGCGCCGCGTCCAACTCCCTCGGCCTGCTGACGTTCGCGCGCTTCGTGCAGGGCGTCGGCGGCGCGATGATGGTGCCGGTCGGGCGCATCATCATCTTCCGCGCGGTGCCGCGCGCCGATCTCGTGCGCGCGATGAACTACCTCGCGATCCCCGCGCTGTTCGGCCCGACGGTCGGCCCGCTGGTGGGCGGCTTCATCACGACGTACCTGCACTGGCGGATGATCTTCTTCATCAACGTGCCGATCGGCCTGTACGGCATCTACCTCGCCAGCAAGCACATCGCGAACACGCGCGAGCCCGACCCGGGCCCGCTCGACTGGTTCGGCTTCCTGCTGTCGGCGAGCGGCGCCGCGCTGCTGCTGATGGGCCTCACGCTGATCGACGGCGCACTGACCACGCGCGGCAACGCGCTCACCATGTGCGCGGCCGGCGGCGCGCTGCTCGCGCTCTACGTGCCGTACGCGCGCCGCAAGGAGCGGCCGGTGCTCGACCTCACGTTCCTGCGCATCCCGACCTTTCATGCAAGCGTCGTCGGCGGCTCGCTGTTCCGCATCGGCCTCGGCGCGGTGCCGTTCCTGCTGCCGCTCGCGCTGCAGGAAGGGCTCGGCATGTCCGCATTCCATTCGGGGCTGATCACCTGCGCGTCCGCGCTCGGCGGCGCGATGAGCCGCTCGACGGCCACCCATACGCTGCGCCGCTTCGGCTTTCGCACGGTGCTGATCTACAACGCGGCCTTCGCGGGGCTCGCGATCGCCGCGTACGGCGTGTTCCATCCGGGCATGGCGACCTGGGCGATCTGGCTGATCGTGCTGGTCGGCGGGATCTTCCCCGCGCTGCAGTTCACGAGCCTGAATTCGATCATCTACGCGGATATCTCCCCGCGCGACGCGGGCCGCGCGACGAGCCTCGGCAGCGTGGTCCAGCAGATGTCGCTCGGGCTCGGCGTCACCGTCGCGGGCCTCGTGCTGCACGTGTCGCACTGGGCGCAAGGGCACTCGCAGATGGTCTGGTCGGATTTCTGGCCCGCGTTCCTGGTGGTCGGGATGTGCTCGTTCGCCTCGATTCCGATCACGCGCAGGCTGCCGCCGGGCGCAGGCGACGATATCGCACGCGGCAGGCGCCAGTAGGAAACGAATCGGGGAAGGCGGGAAAACGACGGAAAGCGGCGGGAACGCCGCCACGAAAAAATCAGCGGACATCCACACGGGGCCGGTGCACAACCGCGTGGATGTCCGCTCAGGGCTCCGGGTCTCGCGTTGGGGGTTGAGATACCCGGATTCGCTTCGTGCGTGCCATGGACATATCGTGCGTCGGAAGCGGAATCGGCGCGCGCACTGCAGCGCGCTCTGGAATGCACTATAGGGAATCTCGAACGACGCGTCTGTCAACGATTGTCAGATGCGTTGCGGGAACGTATCGGGCGCACGCGCCGGATTCGCGCTAAAGTGGTGCCCGACCGCCATCCTCCACCGCCCCCGATGCTCACGCTCTCGCCCGCCGCCGCCCGCGCCTTGCATCTCGCCGCGCAGGGCCTGCTCGCGCCGCCGCGCCGCAAGGCGACCAAGGCCGACGTGCTCGACACGATCCGCCGCATGGCGCAGTTGCAGATCGATACGATCCACGTCGTCGCACGCAGCCCGTACCTCGTGCTGTACAGCCGGCTCGGCGCGTTCGCGCCGCAATGGCTCGACGAGCATCTCGCCGAGGCGCGGCTGTTCGAATACTGGTCG
Organism: Burkholderia stagnalis; assembly: GCF_039848545.1. Taxonomy (NCBI): domain Bacteria; kingdom Pseudomonadati; phylum Pseudomonadota; class Betaproteobacteria; order Burkholderiales; family Burkholderiaceae; genus Burkholderia; species Burkholderia stagnalis. The sequence goes on along the minus strand of NZ_CP156686.1, from coordinate 497,639 downwards.
CACGAGGCGTGCTTCCTGCCGATCGAGCAGTTCGGCCTGATGCGCTACAAGATGCTCGATCCGTCCGGCATGGGCTGGAAATACGCGGCCGACTGGCACCGGCACCATCGCGCCGACATCGAACGGCTGCTCGCGCGCATCCGCGCGGACGGCCCGGTGCGCTCGGCGGATTTCGCGCGCGAGGACGGCGTGAAAGGCAACGGCTGGTGGGACCGCAAGCCGGAGAAGCGCCACCTCGAAGTGCTGTTCACGACCGGCGACCTGATGGTGGCCGAGCGCCGCAACTTCCAGCGCGTGTACGACGTGCGCGAGCGCGTGCTGCCCGGCTGGGACGACGCGCGCGACCTGCCGCCGCGCGAAGCGGTGCTGCCCGCGCTGCTCGACCATACGTGCCGCGCGCTCGGGATCGTGCGCGCCGACTGGGTCGCGGACTATTACCGGCTGCCGCGCCGCTCGTACCGCGCGGAACTCGATGCGCTCGCCGATGCGGGCGAGCTGATGCCGGTCGCGGTCGACGGCTGGGACGAGCCGGCCTACGTGCATCGCTCGCTCGAAGCGTTGCTGCCGGCCGCCGCGGCCGACACGCTGCGCTCGACGGTCACGACGCTGCTGTCGCCGTTCGATCCGGTGGTGTGGGACCGGCGGCGCGCGTCCACGCTGTTCGGCTTCGACTACACGATCGAGTGCTACACGCCCGCGCACAAGCGGCGCTACGGCTATTTCTGCCTGCCGGTGCTGCATCGCGGGCGGCTGGTCGGCCGGGTCGACGCGAAGGCGCATCGCGTGCTCGGCACCTTCGAGCTGAAGGCCGTGCACGTCGAGCCGGGCGTGCGGATCGGCGCGGGGCTCGCGAGCGACGTCGCGAAGGCGGTGAAGAAGCTCGCGGCGTGGCACGGCACGCCGACGGTCACGATCGGGGATGCGCCGCCCGCGCTCGCGCAGGCGATCGCCGAAGCATAAGGCCAGCGGCCGCCGCGCAACATCGTCGCGGCGGCGCTCACCGGTTTCTCACTCGACGGGATGCGGGGTGGGCACGGCGCAGGCATCCAGCACGCGGCGCGTATGCCGCGCGATCATCAGGTTCTCGTCGGTCGGGATCACGCGCACCGTGACGCGCGACGCCGCGCTCGAAATCACCGGCCGGCTGGCCGCGTTCGCCGCGTCGTCGAGTTCGACGCCGAGCCACGCCGCGCCGCGGCAGATGCGCTCGCGCACGCGCGGCGCGTGCTCGCCGATCCCGGCGGTGAACACCAGCGTATCGAGGCCGCCCAGCACGCCGGCCAGCGCGCCCAGCTCGCGCGCGGCGCGATATGCGAACAGGTCGATCGCGTGCGCGGCCGCGGGCGCGTCGCTCGCGAGCAGCGTGCGCATGTCGCTCGAGATGCCCGACACGCCGAGCAGCCCCGATTCCGCGTAGATCAGATGCTCGACCTCGTCGACGCTCAGCCCTTCGTGACGCATCAGGTACAGGATCGCGCCGGGGTCCAGCGCGCCCGTGCGCGTGCCCATCGGCAGGCCGTCGACGGCCGTGAAGCCCATCGTCGTCGCGACGCTGCGGCCCTGCTCGAGCGCGCACAGGCTCGCGCCGTTGCCGAGATGCGCGACGATCGTGCGGCGCTGCGTCCAGTCGCGGTCGAGCGCGGCGAGCGCCGTCGTGATGTATTCGTACGACAGCCCGTGAAACCCGTAGCGCACGATGCCCTGCGCGGTCAGCGCGCGCGGCAGCGCGAACTCGCGCTCGAGCGCCGGCAGCGTCGCATGAAACGCGGTATCGAAGCATGCGACCTGCGGCAGATCCGGCGCGACCGCGCTGACCGCGCGGATCGCGTCGACGTGGTGCGGCTGATGCAGCGGCGCGAGCGGCGACAGCGCGGCGATCGCATCGAGCACCTGCGCGTCGATCCGCACCGGCGCCGCGAAATGCGGCCCGCCGTGCACGACCCGATGGCCGACGCCGTCGAACGCCGCGTCGCGGCCGACATGCGCCGCGAACCACGCGTGCAGCGCGTCGATCGCGCCGTGATGGCCGGGCTGCGCGACCGGCCGGTCGGCCAGCGGCGCGCCGTGCGCATCCTCGACGACGAGGCGCGGCGCCGTGTGCAGGCTGTCCACCTGGCCGTGCACGCCCGCGACGAGCGAGCCGTCGTCGCGCGTGTCGTAGACGGAAAACTTGAGGCTCGACGAGCCCGCATTCAGGACGAGAACCGGATGTTGCATCGCGCCCTCCCGCTCAGGACATCGCCGGCGCGGGTGCGCCGGACGCGTGCATTGCATGCGCATGGAGCGCCGCGACGGCGCAGCTCGCCATCCGCGTGCGTTCGCTGTCGGCGCGGCTCGTCAGGATGATCGGCACGCGCGCGCCGAGCACGATGCCGGCCGCGTCCGCGTTGGCGAGGAAGGTCAGCTCCTTCGCGAGCATGTTGCCGGCCTCCAGGTCGGGCGCGAGCAGGATGTCGGCATCGCCCGCGACGTCGGAGCCGAGGTGCTTGAGCCGCGCGGCTTCCGGGCTGATCGCGTTGTCCAGCGCGAGCGGGCCGTCGAGCACGCCGCCCGTGATCTGGCCGCGTTCGGCCATCTTGCACAGCGCCGCCGCGTCGAGCGTCGACGGCAGCTTCGAGCTGACTGTCTCGACCGCCGACAGGATCGCGACCTTCGGCCGCTCGACGCCGAGCGCGTGGGCGAGATCGATCGCGTTCTGCACGATGTCGACCTTCTGCTCGAGCGTCGGCCGGATGTTGACGGCCGCGTCGGTGATGAACAGCGGCTTGCGGTAGGTCGGCACGTCCATGATGAACACGTGGCTCAGGCGCCGCTCGGTGCGGATGCCCGAATCGGCGCGCACGACTTCCGCGAGCAGTTCGTCGGTATGCAGGCTGCCCTTCATCAGCGCGTCGGCCTCGCCCGCGCGCACCAGTGCGACGGCCTGCGCCGCGGCCGCATGGCTGTGCGGCGCATCGACGAGCCGGTACGCGGACAGGTCGAGGCCGACCATCGCGGCGAGCGCCGTCATCCGCGCGACCGGGCCGACCAGCACCGGCACGATGAGGCCGGCGTGCGCCGCGTCGACGGCCGCGCGCAACGACACCTCGTCGCACGGGTGCGCGACCGCGACGGTCACGGGGCTGAGCGAGCGACAGCGCGCGATCAACGCGTCGTATTTCCGATGCGGGCGGGTATCAGTCGAACGGGTTGAATCGGTGGAATCGGTCGAATCGGTCATCGGGCACACCTCCGTGGTCACGTGAACGGATTCTGGTGCGATTCGTCGGACGGATGTTTGACGCGCATCAATCGGATCAGGTGAAGTCCCGATAGCATGGTTTCGACACAGCGGCATCACGGGCCGCCGCCGCGGCGCATCGCGCGCCGCCTCACAATCGCGCGTCGGCCCGCGCCGGCGCGCTCTCCGCGAGAAGTCATGCACATTCGCGAAATCCGCTCGAAGATCGCCAGCACGTCGTCGACGCGCAAGATCACTCGGGCCATGGAAATGATGGCGCGCACCAAGATGGCGAACGCGCAGAAGCGCGCCCGCGATTTCCGGCCGTATGCGGAGAAGGTCAAGGCGATGGCCGAGCGCGTGCTGCGCGACCGGCCCGATCACGCGTCGGCGCTGATGGCGCAACGCACGCCGGTGCGGCGGGTCGGCCTGATCGTCGTCAGCACGGATCGCGGGCTGTGCGGGCCGCTCAATGCGCGGCTCCTCGTGCAGTGCGTCGATGCGCTCGAACGCTGGGACCAGGCCGGCGTCGCGTGCGAGCTGAGCGTGATCGGCGCACGCGGCGTCGCGCCGCTCGCGCGCTATGGCGCGAACATCACCGCACGCGCCGCCAGCCTCGCCGCCGCGCCGCACTTCGACACGATGCTCGGCGCGCTGCTCGTGCCGCTGTCGGCGTTCGTTGCCGGCGAGCTCGACGAGGTGCACGTCGCGTACAACCGGCTGACGAGCCCGCTCGCCTACGAGCCGCGCATCGACCCGGTGCTGCCCGTCACGGGCCTCGACGGCGCCGCGCCCGCGGGCGCCGCCGCGACGTCGGACTACCTGTACGAGCCGGCGCCGAAGCCGGCGGTGGATACGCTGCTGCTGCGCTACGTCGAGGCGATGCTCTACCAGGCCGTCGTCGAGAACTACGCGTGCGAGCAATGCGCGCGCATGTTCAGCATGCAGACCGCGACCGAGAACGCCGATCGCGTGCTGCACGGCCTGCGGCACCTGTATCAGAAGACGCGGCAGGCGCAGATCACCACCGAGCTGTGCGAGATCGTCGCCGGCGCGGCGGCCGTCTGACGGAGGCGCACGTGGAATCCACGATGAAGCTCGACATCCTGAGCGTCGAACAGGTGCTGTATTCCGGCGACGCGCATTTCGTCAGCGCGCCCGGCGAAAGCGGCGAACTCGGCATCTATCCGCGGCACGCGCCGCTGCTCACGCGGCTGCGGCCCGGCGTGGTGACGCTCGTCGACGCGCCGGGCGGCGCGCATCGCAGGATCCTGGTGGCGGGCGGCGTGCTGGAAGTGAGCCGAGAAGGCGTGACGCTGATCGCGGATCACGCGCTGCGCACGCCGGAACTCGACGTGCTGCGCGCGCGCGAGGCGCGGCACGCGGCGGACGACTGGCGCCGCCGCTACACGCCGGAACACCGGCGTGCGTTCGATTTCGCGTCGGCGCGCGCGGAACTGATGGACGAGATCCGGCGCTTCTTCGCGCTGGCGATGCGGCAGCAGGCAGCGGCCGGCCAGACGGGAGGCGCGGGATCCTGACGCCGTGACGGCCGCTCAGTCGCGCAGCTTGCGGAAGCGCGGCGTGCCGTCCTCGAGGTTCTCGTTGAACATCGCTTCCGGCCGCACCCACAGCCCGCGCGCATGCGGCCACAGGTGCTCGTACACGACGAGCGATTCCTCGGTTTCGGAGTGCCGGGCGACGCCGACGAAGCGGTACAGGCCGCCCTTGTAATGGCGGTGGGTCGCGAGCTGTTCGGCTTCCTGTTCGGTCATGACGTGCTTCCTTCAGTGATTCAGTGATTCGGGAAGCGCGTATTGTATGCGCACCGCGTCAGCGCTTCGTGTAGATGTCCGGGCGGCGGATTTCCATGATCCGCTCGGGGTTCTCCGACAGCCCGAAACCGACCGGCCGGTACAGCGCGTGCGCGTCGGCGGTCACCAGCATGATGCGGCGCAGCCCCTGCACCATCTCCTGCGCGAACACGTGGTCGATCAGCGCGCGGCCGTAGCCGTGGCCGCGCTCGGCCGGGAACACGAATACGTCGCACAGGTACGCGAACGTCGCGTGATCGGTCACGAGCCGCGCGAATCCCACCTGCCGGTCGCCCAGGTACGCGCCGAAGCACAGCGAGCCGGCGAGCGAGCGGTCGAACACGTCGCGCGGAATGCCCTTGGACCAATACGCGTCGAGATGCAGGAAGTCGTAGATCGCGTCGACGTCGAGTTCGCGCGGGTCGGTCGAAAATCTCAGCGTGGCGGGAGCGGCAGCGGGCACGTCGGTTCTCCGTCGGGGAGGTTGGGAAAGGGGTCGGCCCGGCGCGGCCCGAGCAGGTCGAGAGTCAGGCGCAGCGCGCGCTGCACGGCTTGTGCGACCACGCGCGTGATGTCGCCGAAGTCGCCGCGCATGCACGCGCCGTCCAGCGCATCATAGTACGCGCGGCGATCCTTCGTACGAATGGCCGCGGGCGGGTAGCCGGCCTTCATCAGCTCGAGGCCGAGCAGCAGCCGCGCGGTGCGGCCGTTGCCGTCGACGAACGGATGGATTCCGACGAAGCGCGTGTGCAGCTGCGCCGCCCGCTCGATCGGGTGCAGCGCGGCGGCGGCGCCGTACCAGTCGATCAGCGCCGACATGGCGGCCGGCACGTCCAGGAAGTCGGGCGGGTGCGTGGCCGCGCCCGCGATCGCGACGTTCTCCTGGCGGTACGGCCGCACTTCGCCTTGCCCCTTCAGCACCAGCCGGTGAAGGTTGCGGATCTGCCGCTCGCAAAGCGGCTCGCGCTGCGCGACGATGTCCTCGGCATAGCGGATCGCATCGCCAAGACGCGCCGCATCCGCCGGCGCGCGCGCGGACATCGCGGCCGTCAGGAGGCTTTCGAGCACGACCTGGGTCTCGCTTGGCGCCGGCGCATCGTCGCCGCTCGTGCTCGCATTCACGCCACCGGCCCGTACCGACATCAGCTTCGCGCGCAACGACAGGCACACCTCTCGCGACAGCGGGCGCGCGGCATCGAGCGCCGCCTTGTCGGCATCGATCGACGCGAGGAGCGTGGCGGGCAAGCGGGACATCGGGCTTTCCGGAATCGCACGGGATGAGGGCCAGTATAGATCCGGGACGCATCGCGGCCGAGCGGCGTTCCCCGCGCATCCGGCGCGTGTGATTGATAACGTACGCGCATCAATCCTTCGAAAAAAAGCACTTATCGCGAGCGCCATTCGGGACGACCATGTGTGCTCGCTCCGGCCCGTCCGGACGCCGCCCAATGAAATTCCGGAGACAACCCAGATGTCACATCCCGTGGCCCCCCCTGCCCCTTCCAAGGCCGCGGCCGTATTCCGCGTCACCGCCGGCAACTTCCTCGAGCAGTTCGACTTCTTCCTGTTCGGCTTCTACGCGACGCAGATCGCGTCGGTGTTCTTTCCGTCGACGAGCGAGTTCGCGTCGCTGATGATGACCTTCGCGGTGTTCGGCGCGGGCTTCCTGATGCGCCCGCTCGGCGCGATCGTGCTCGGCGCGTACATCGACGAGGTCGGCCGCCGCAAGGGCCTGATCGTCACGCTGTCGATCATGGCGAGCGGCACGATCCTGATCGCGTTCGTGCCCGGCTACGCATCGATCGGCCTGCTCGCGCCGGCCGCCGTGCTCGTCGGCCGCCTGCTGCAGGGCTTCTCGGCCGGCGCGGAGCTGGGCGGCGTGTCCGTCTATCTCGCGGAAATGGCGACGCCCGGCAAAAAGGGCTTCTACACGAGCTGGCAGTCGGCCAGCCAGCAGGTGTCGATCATCGTCGCGGCCGCGCTCGGCTTCGCGCTGAACGCGTGGCTGAGCGCCGCGCAGATCGCCGCATGGGGCTGGCGCGTGCCGTTCTTCGTCGGCTGCATGATCGTGCCGGCGATCTTCATGCTGCGCCGCAGTCTGCAGGAAACCGAAGAATATACGCAGCGCCGGCATCGCCCGTCGACGCGCGAGGTGTTCGCGACGCTCGCGCGCAACTGGAGCGTCGTGCTCGGCGGGATGCTGCTCGTCGCGATGACGACCACGAGCTTCTACCTGATCACCGTCTATGCGCCGACCTTCGGCAAGACCGTGCTGCACCTGAGCACCGCGGACAGCCTGCTCGTCACGCTGTGCGTGGCCGTGTCGAACTTCATCTGGCTGCCGATCGGCGGCACGCTGTCCGACCGCTTCGGCCGCCGCCCGGTGCTGCTCGCGATGACCGCGCTGAACGTGCTGACCGCCTACCCCGCGCTGTCGCTGCTGGCGCACGCGCCGAGCTTCGCCAACATGCTGCTCGTGCTGCTGTGGCTGTCGTTCATGTACGGCCTCTACAACGGCGCAATGGTGGCCGCGCTGACCGAGGTGATGCCCGTCGAGGTGCGCGTCGCCGGATTCTCGCTCGCGTACAGCCTCGCGACCGCGGTGTTCGGCGGCTTCACGCCCGCAATCTCGACCGCGCTGATCCACTCGACCGGCGACAAGGCCGCGCCCGGCTACTGGATGGGCTTCGCCGCCGCATGCGCGTTCGGTGCGACGGTGCTGCTGTACAGCCGCCGCCGCGACACGCTGCGCACCGCCTGACGTTCGTTCCCCGCGGCGCGCACCGCGCGCGCCGTGCCTGCCACTGTTCACGGATTCCCGCACGATGCATGTACGACCGCTCGTTAGCCAAGCGGCACGCTGGCTCGCCGCCGCGACGCTCGCCGCCGCCCTCCCCGCCCACGCAGACGAACTGCGCGTGATGATCTCCGGCGGCTTCACCGCCGCCTACCAGCAGCTCGGCCCCGGCTTCACCGCCGCGACCGGCGACACGCTCGACACGATTCGCGGCCCGTCGATGGGCCAGTCGAAGGAAGCGATTCCGAACCGCCTCGCGCGCGGCGAGAAGGCCGACGCGGTGATCATGGTCGGCTACGCGCTCGACCAGCTGATCCGGGAAGGCAAGGTGATCCCCGCATCGCGTGTCGAGCTCGCCGATTCGCGGATCGGCATGGTCGTGCGCGCGGGCGCGCCGAAACCGGACATCGGCACGGTCGACGGGCTGAAGGACGCGCTGCTGCGCGCGAAGTCGGTCGCTTACTCCGACAGCGCGAGCGGCGTGTACATCGAGAAGGAGATGTTCCGCAAGCTCGGCGTCGAAGCGCAGGTGAAGCCGAAGGCGTCGATGGTGCCGCGAATTCCGGTTGCGTCGGTGGTCGCGAACGGCGACTACGAGATCGGCTTCCAGCAGGTCGCCGAGCTGCTGCCGGTGCCGGGCGTCACGTACGTCGGCAAGGTGCCCGAGTCGGTGCAGTCGGTCACGCGCTTCGCGGGCGGCATCCCGGTCGGCGCGGAGCATCCGGACGACGCGAAGAAACTGCTCGACTATCTCGCGTCGCCGCAGGCGCAGCCGGTCGTGCGGGCCACGGGGCTCGATTCCGTAACGGCGAACTGACGCATCGGCAGCGGCGCGGCTCCCCTCGTCAGTTCGCGCGCCGCTGCTCGGCGGATGCTTGATGCGCATTGCCGCCGGCGATCCGGTTTCGCAACTGGCCGCCGGCGAACGCCGTCGCGATCAGCGACAGATAGCCGATGACGAGATAGTGGCGCCAGCCGTCCAGCGCGGCGCGGTGCGCAACCAGCACCGCGTCGGGCGCCCGAACCGCGCGGTGCGCCGGCGCGATCCCGCGCGCCATCTGCACGAAACCGGCCGCCGACAATATCGGCAACAGCACGACCACGGCCATCAGCGCCCGCTTCGCGCGCCGCAGCGGCGCATGGCGGCGCAGATGGAACCACAGGCCAAGGCAGCCGTGCACCCATCCCGGCGCGAGCAATGCGATCTGCAACCCTTGCGTGCCGCTCGTGAGCAGTGAAACGATCACGCGTTCGTAAGTCGGCTCGAAGCCGAACAGCGTCGTGGCGACGCGCGTGCCCACCACATGACGTATCAGCAGCAGCGGCAGGCTGAGCCCGGCCCACAGGCGAAGCCATTCGGCGCGAGGCAGCGCCCAATGCCGCCGGCTGTAGATGGTGCGGATCGCCAGCGCGAAATGCAGGCCGGCCGCGCCGTACAGCAGCACGGTTCCGGGCGCGCTGCGCCAGAGCGCGATCGCGAGGGTCAGGCCGCGCTCCGCGATGTCGATGGACCAGATGCCGAGCGCGTGGTTGACCAGATGAATCGACACATATAGCCACAGCACGATGCCGGAACCGAGCTGCAGCATTCGCGCGGCCTGTCGGTGCCCGCCATGCTCCGGTGCCTGTGTGCCGGCGCCGCGCCGGGTCGAAGGCGCCCCTGCCTGCCTCTGCTCGTCGTCCATCTGCCCCTCCCCGCGCGTGCCACGCATGAACGCCATACCGGCGGGCGGGCCGATTTATTCCGGCGATGCGGGATCTCCCGCGCAGGAATAAGCGGCGCGCGTTCCGGGTATACCGTCGTGTGAGCACGCCGAATGGCGACGAAAGCGCTTCGCTTCCCGCACATCGGGGCCAACGGCAAAAAGGAGACCGCCATGTCCAATGTTCTATCCCGCTGGATCCTGATCGGCTGCGACGCCTACGACGAGTATGTGTTCGTGCCGTGGCTCGATCGATCCGTGTACCAGCGAACGGTGGCATTGCGTCGCGTCTGCCTCGCCTAAGTGAGAGCGCGACGACGCATGCAGGCCGACGTGACCCGCTCGGGTTTTCCGCAGTCCTCCTGATGAATCGGCTTGCGCCGGCGCTTCTTAGTCGGAACCGACCGACGCCTGCCGCCGAGGATCGAGCATCGCGCGCAGCCGCGCGCGATCGCAGCCCCGCTGCCAGATCGACACGACGACCACCGCGCACGCGTTGCTGATCACGCTCGTCAGCGCCCGCGCCTCCGACATGAAGCGGTCGATGCCGACCAGCAGCGCGACGCCCGCGACCGGCAGGTCGGGCACCACGGTCAGCGTCGCGATCAACGCGACGAGCCCGCTGCCCGACACGCCGGCCGCGCCCTTCGACGTGATCAGCATCACCGCGAGCAGGGTCGCGACTTGCGCGGCCGACAGCGGCACGTCGCACGCCTGCGCGATGAACGTCGCGGCGAGCGTCAGGTAGATCGCGGTGCCGTCGAGGTTGAACGAATACCCGGCCGGCAGCACGAGCCCGACCACGCCCTTGTCGCAGCCGAGCGCCTCGAGCTTGACGAGCAGGCGCGGCAGCACCGGTTCCGTCGACGACGTCGCGAGCACGATCAGCAGCTCCTCGCGCAGGTAGCGCAGCAGCCGCCACAGCGAGAAGCCGTGCAGGCGCGCGAGCGGCGCGAGCACCAGCATCACGAACAGCGCGCACGCCAGATACATCGCGACGATCAGCCGGCCGAGCGAGCCGAGCGAATCGATGCCGAAGCGCCCGACCGCGAACGCGATCGCGCCGAACGCGCCGAGCGGCGCGAGCCGCATCACGAGCGCGAGCACGCGGAACAGCACGCGTGCGATGCCTTCGACGAACGCATGCACGACGCCGTCGCGCCGCTCGGTCGCGGCCAGCGCGAAACCGAACAGCAGCCCGACCAGCAGCACCGGCAGCACGTCGCCGCCGGCGAACGCGCCGACGAGCGTATCGGGAATGATCTGCAGCAGGAACGATGCAACGCCCGTAGCCGGCGCACGCGCCGTGAGCGACGCGAGCGCCGATGCGTCGAGCTGCCGGGCCACGACATGCAGGCCGTCGCCCGGCCGCGCCGCATACGCGATCGCGAGCCCCGCCGCGAGCGCGGCCGCGGTCAGCGCGTAGAACAGCGCAAGCGCCTTGACGATCGTGCGGCCGATGCGCGCGCCGTCGCTCGCCGCGTTGATGCCCGTCACGATCGTGCAGAACACGATCGGCGCGACCATCATCCGCACGAGCGCGATGAACGCGTCGCCGAGCGGCTTCAGCGCCACCCCCGCCTGCGGATACGCATGCCCGAGCGCGACGCCGAGCGCCATCGCGATCAGCACCTGCACGTACAGCAGCCTGAGCGGCCGCAGCAGCGTCACGCGCGCACCCCTGCCGCGCGCGTGCGCGGCGCGGCGGGCTTGCGGCTCTCGAGCACGTACTGGAGAAATTCCTGCGCGGCCGGCGTCAGCGTGCGGCCGCGCCGCCGCACGATGCCGACGCGCCGCGTGACCACCGGCTCGACGAGCGGCACGCTCGTCAGGATCGGATGCGTCGGCAGCGGCATCGCCATCGACGGCACCGCCGCGACGCCGAGCCCCGCCTCGACGAGGCCGAGCATCGTCGTCACATGGCGCGTCTCGCACACGCTCGGCGTGTGCGGCGCGACGCCCGCCAGCGCCTGGTCGAGCAGCAGCCGGTTGCCGGACGTCTTGTCGACCGACACGTGCTCGTATTCATACAGCTCGCGCCACGTCACGCGCTTCTTCGCGGCGAGCGGATGGTCGCGCCGGCACGCGGCGACGAAGCGCTCCTGCAGCAACGTCCGGAACTCGACGCCGGGCTCCTGGCTGCCCATGAAGCTCACGCCGAAGTCGGCCTCGCCGCTCATCACCGCGTCGAGCACCTCGTTCGCGCTCGCGTCGATCAGCTTGATGCGGATCTTCGGGTAACGCGCGCGGTAGCGCGCGATCACGTTCGGCAGGAAGTAATACGCGACCGACGGCACGCACGCGATCGTCACGTGGCCGAGCCGGCTCGACGACACGTCGCGGATGCCGAGCAGCGCGGCGTCGAGATCGTCGAGCAGTTGCTCGGCGCTCGGCGCGAACGTGCGCCCGACCGTCGTCAGCGTGACGCGGCGCGTCGTGCGCTCGAACAGCCGCACGCCCAGCGCTTCCTCGAGCTTCTCGATGCGCCGGCTCAACGCCGGCTGCGAAATGTTGATGGCGTCCGCCGCCTTGCGGAAGCTGCCGAGCTGCACCACGGCCCGGAAAGCCTGCAAGTCGGTGAGATCGAAGTTGATGCCCACGCGCTGCCCGTATGCTGGTGTGAATGCCGATCGTGCCGATTGCGACGATCGGTGCGGCTATTCTGGGGCCTGTGCGCGGGCGCTGCAATTGCCGGCGGTGGATCGCGCGCGTTCGTCGCGATCCACCGCCGCGCAAACTTACAGATTTATTACAGCGATGCCGTCAGTCAGTACGCGCTGGCCTCGTCGAGGCGCTTCACGTCGTCGGCATCGAGCGCGAGCCGGATCGCCGCGCCGAGGTCGTGCAGCTGCGCGAGCGACGTCGCGCTCGCGATCGGCGCGGTGACGCTCGGGCGCGCGATCTGCCACGCGAGCGCCACGGCCGTCGGCGTCGCGCCGTGTTTGTCGGCGACCGCGTCGAGCGCGTCGAGGATGCGCAGCCCGCGCGCGTCGAGATAGCGCGCGACGCGCTCGCCGCGCGTGCTCTTGCCGAGGTCCGCGTTCGACCGGTACTTGCCGGACAGGAAACCGCTCGCCAGCGAGTAGTAAGTGACGACGCCGAGCTTCAGCTCGGTGGCGACCGGCTCGATGTCGCGTTCGTACTCGGCGCGATCGTACAGGTTGTATTCGGGCTGCACGACCTGGTACGCGGGCAGGCCGTCGCGGCGGCTGATCCCGGCCGCCTCGCGCAGGCGCGCGCCGCTGTAGTTCGATGCGCCGACGATCCGCACCTTGCCCGCATCGATCAGCGCCTGATACGCGCCGAGCGTTTCCTCGAGCGGCGCGCTGTCGGGCAGGTCGCTGTGCGAGAAATACAGGTCGATGTAATCGGTCTGCAGGCGGCGCAGCGATTCGTCGGCCGCCTTCAGGATCGTGTCGCGCGACAGGCCCGCGCGCACCTCGAGCAGGCCGACCTTGGTCGCGATCACGACGTCGTCGCGCCGCCCGCGGCGCTTCAGCCATTTGCCGATGATGGTTTCCGACTCGCCGCCGCGATTGCCGGGCGCCCATGCCGAATAGACGTCGGCCGTGTCGATGAAGTTGATGCCGTGGTCGGCGAGCGCGTCGAGCAGCGAGAACGAGGTCGCCTCGTCGGCCGTCCAGCCGAACACGTTGCCGCCGAACACGATCGGCGAGACCTGGATGGACGAGGTGCCGAGCGAACGCAAAGACATGGTGAGCCTCCTTGGGAACGTGTCGTGAAACGGCGCGCCGCGCGCCGAGCGGTCATGCTAGTTGACGCGCGGCGCGCACGCCAAGCGATTTGCCGCCATAACGTATTCACGATTCGTGCATAGCACGGCGCACGCGAGCGGCGCGCCCCGCGCAGCGCTTACAATCGCGCCACACTCGCCCGACGCCCATGACCTACCGACTCATCGCATTCGATTTCGACGGCACGCTGGCCGATTCGCTCGACTGTTTCGTCGCGGCGCTATCGGAAGCGTCGCGCTTGCATGGCTTCCGCCGCGTCGACGACGCACTGCTCGCCGAGCTGCGCGGCCTGTCCGCGCGCGACATCATCCGTGCGCTCGAGGTGCCCGCGTGGAAAGTGCCGCGCGTCACGCGCGACATGCGCCGCCTGATGCAGCAGCGCATCGCGCAGGTGACGCTGTTCCCGGGCGTCGCCGACACGTTCGCCGCGCTCGCGGCGCGCGGCGTGCGCATTGCGATCGCGACGTCGAACACCGAAGCGGTCGTGCGCGACCGGCTCGGCGCGCAGGCCGGCCGCCACGTCGCGCACTTCGCATGCGGCATCCCGCTGTTCGGCAAGTCGCGCCGCCTGCGCACGCTCGCGCGCGACGCAGGCCTGCGCGCGACGGACATGCTGTACGTCGGCGACGAGATCCGCGACGCGGAAGCGGCGCGCCGCGCGCACGTCGCATTCCAGGGCGTCGCGTGGGGCTACACCGCGCCCGGCACGCTGCAGATGCATTGCGCGACGCCGCTGCTGACCCGGCTCGACGCGCTGCTCGATCTCGTGTGACGCGCGCGTCCATTCGTCTTACCAACCGTTACAGAAGCGACAGCACGGTTTCACCTGCGGGCAAACCCCTTCCCTAGAATCAATCGGGCCGGTTACCCCTGCGACCGACGCCGCGGCAGAGCGGCGGTCGACACCGGCCCGGGCACGCGCCCGGACTCTCGCACAGCAACGGATCACGCTATCCGTCCCTCAACTCGAGCCCCGATTGAAAGGAGGTCCCATGAACCGTTTTCCTACTGCTTCGCGCCTTGCCCTGTCTGCCGCCGGTCTTCTCCTGGTCGCCGTGACGGCGACCGCACAAACTGCGCAAACCGCGCAACCGTCCCAACCGGCACAGCCGACCCAGGCCGCACCGTCGGCCGCCGCGCCGCGTCTGCATGAAGCCGACCAGAGCTTCATCACGGACGGCACGAAAACCGTGTCGACACAAAAGGACGCGGCAAGAATTGCCGACTCGCGCACGTCGGACAGCCAGGTCAAGGCGTTCGCGCAACGCGTGATCGCCGACAACGAGAAGATCATCCAGGCGATGCGCGCCGCGGGCCCGCGCGGCATCGACGTGCCGCACAACAACCCGGACACCGCCGTGCTCGACAGCATCAAGACGCTGCGCGGCGCGGAGTTCGACAAGGCGTACATCGAGCAGGTCGCGCTCGCGGGCCAGCAGAAGACGCTGTCGGTGTTCCAGGCCGAGATCGCGTCGGGCCGCGACACGAAGCTGAAGGAGGTCGCGCGCCAGGCGCTGCCGATCCTGCAGGCGCACTATGCGGACGCGCAGAAGCTCGCGCAGCGTCATCACCTCGCATCGGCGCAGTAACGCCGTCATCGCGTGCCGCGCGTCGCGCGGCCGTTGTCCCGCTCCCGCCGCCGGCCCGCTCTCCCGGCGGCGGCCTTCCCCTTCGGCGAGCCGCTATCGCGCGAGCTTTTCCGCGAGCCTCGCCCGCACCTCGGGCCACTCGTCGTCGATGATGCTGAAGCGCACCGAATTGCGCTTGCGGCCATCCGGCATGATCCGCTCGTGACGCACGATGCCCTCCTGCTTCGCGCCGAGCCGCAGGATCGCCGCGCGCGACGTCTCGTTGAGTTCGTCCGTCGTGAACTGCACGCGCACGCAGCGCAGCGTGTCGAACGCATACGCGAGCAACAGAAGCTTCGCGTCGGTGTTCACGCGCGAACGCTGCACCGACGCGCTCAGCCACGTATGGCCGATTTCGAGCTTGCGGTTCGTCAGGTCGATCTTCCAGAAGCGCGTGCTGCCGACGATGCGCCCCGTTGCGCGCTCGACGATCGCGAACGGCATCACGGTGCCGGCCGCGCGGCCCTGCAACGCGGTTGCGAGATACGCGTCGATCGTCGCGGGGCCCGGCACGACCGTGACCTTCAGGTTCCACAGCTCGCCGTCGGCGGCGGCCGCCAGCAGCGCGGGCGCATGCGATGCCTGCAGCGGCCGCAGTTCGACGTGCTCGCCGACGAGCGTCGGCTGTTCGGGCAGGACGGGCGAAGCGGTCATGATGGCGGCGGGCGGCAGCGGAACGAAGCCTCCATCATACGGCCCGCAATCCGCCCCGCGCGTCAGCCGAGATGCGCGGCGAGCCGGCGGCGGATCGCCTTCGCCTCGCCGCGCAGCGCGCCGGCAAACGCGTCGACCAGCAGGTTCTTCGGCCGGTGCTCGGGCACGATGATGCTGACCCGGTAGGGGAACGAGCGTGTGAGCGGCCGGATATGCAGGTCGCGCCCGACGAAATCGAGCGCGGTCAGCGGATTGACGATCGCCGCGCCGAGTCCCTGCCGCACGAACGCGCACACCGACACCGCCGACGGCGTCTCGACGACCGAGCGCGGCGCGACGCCAAGCTGCGCGAACGCCTCGTCGATCAGGATCCGGTACGGGTCGTTCAGCGACAGGCCGATGAACGGGCGGTCGGCGAGATCCTCGAGATCGAGCGCGGCCTTCGCGAGCAGCGGATGGCCGTCCGGCAGCACGCACACCTCGTCGGCCTCGAGCAGCGGCGTGAGCACGGTGCCGGCCGGTGCGACGTCGTGCTCGGTCAGGCCGAGGTCGTAGCGCTGCGCGGTCAGCCATTCCTCGAGCACCGGCGATTCCTGCGTCGCGACCGACACGCTGACGCCCGCATGCGCCGCATGGAAGCGCCGGCACGCGCCGGGCAGGATCGCGTGCGAGAACGCCGGCAGCGCGATCACCGACAACTGCCCGTCGCGGAATTCGCGCAGCCGCGCGGCGGTCGCCGCGACACGTTCCAGCCCCACATACGCGAGCCGCACGTCGTCGAACAGCGTCAGCGCGGCCATCGTCGGCCGCAGCCGGCCGTGCGCACGCTCGAACAGCGCGAAGCCGACGACCTGCTCCATCCGCGCCAGCTCGCGGCTGATCGTCGGCTGCGACGTGTAGAGCATCTCGGCCGCGCGGGTCGCGCTGCCGGTGACCATCAGCGCGCGGAAGACTTCGATGTGGCGATGCGTGAGCGCAGCCATATATATCAGGAATGAATTGAATGTCGATAAACCGGCATTTTACTGGATGGCCGTTTGCGCGCATCATCCGCACTATCCGTTCATTCGATTCGACCCGCTCACCATGTCTCTCGATTCCCGCCAGCTCGCGACGCTCGCGCAGCAACACGGCACCCCGCTGTGGGTGTACGACGCCGACGTCATTCGCGACCGCATCGCGCAGTTGCGCCAGTTCGACGTGATCCGCTACGCGCAGAAGGCGTGCTCGAACGTCCATATCCTGAAGCTGATGCGCGACGAGGGCGTGCTCGTCGATGCCGTGTCGCTCGGCGAGATCGAGCGCAGCCTCGCGGCCGGGTTCCGGCCGGACGGCGACCCGGAAGGCGTCGTGTTCACCGCGGACCTCGTCGACCGGCCGACGCTCGCGGCGGTGCTCAAGCATGGCGTGACCGTCAACGCGGGCTCGCTCGACATGCTCGCGCGGGTGGGCGAAGCGGCGCCCGGCCACCGCGTGTGGCTGCGCATCAACCCCGGCTTCGGCCACGGGCACAGCAACAAGACCAACACCGGCGGCCCGCAGAGCAAGCACGGCATCTGGATCGACGACGTGCCGCAGGCGATCGAGATCGTGCGGCGCCACGGGCTCCAGCTGGTCGGCATCCACATGCATATCGGCTCGGGGGTCGACTACGGCCACCTGTCGCAGGTGTGCGACGCGATGGTCGACCTCGTCACGTCGCTCGGCCACGACATCGAGGCGATCTCGGCGGGCGGCGGCCTGTCGATCCCGTACCGCGACGGCGAGCCGCGCGTCGACGTCGATCACTACTTCAGCCAGTGGGACGCCGCGCGCAAGCGGATCGAGCAGCATCTCGGCCATGCGGTGCGCATCGAGATCGAACCGGGCCGCTTCCTCGTCGCCGAATCGGGCACGCTCGTCGCCGAGGTGCAGGCGATCAACCGCCGGCCGAAGCACGACTTCGTGCTGATCGACGCGGGCTTCAACGACCTGATGCGCCCGGCGATGTACGGCAGCTATCACGGCGTCAGCGTGCACACGCCCGACGGCGCGACGCCCGACGGCCGGCCGCTCGCGCACGTCGCGATCGCGGGCCCGCTGTGCGAATCCGGCGACGTGTTCACGCAGGACGCGGGCGGCGTGGTCACGCACCGCCACCTGCCGCAGCCGCAGATCGGCGACCTGCTGTTCGTGCACGACGCGGGCGCGTACGGTTCGTCGATGTCCTCGAACTACAACAGCCGGCCGCTCGCGCCGGAGGTGCTCGTCGATCGCGGCACGCCGCGCCTGATCCGCCGCCGGCAGACGGTCGCCGAGCTGCTCGCGCTGGAATTGCAGGCGTAAGACCGTCGCACACGGCGGTGCGACGCCGCACGACGCCGCGCCGTACCGCCCGTTAGCCGAACGCGCGCCGCTCGGCTTCCGGCCGGCTCAGCGTTTCGCTCAGCTTCACCGTCAGGTGCGAATATGCGCGCGGGTTGAACTTGATCCGCACCGGCGGCCGCTCGTTCGCGTGGCTGAGCCAGTCGTAGTCCTCGCACAGGTCCGACGTGATCCGGCTTCCCTGCCACAGGGCCGGCACCGCGCGCGCGGCCAGCGTGTCGAGATCGCTGTCGCACCATACCTCCCAGATGTCGACGCCTTCCTGCGGCTGTACGGCCGTCGCCGCGCCGTAGCCGTCGCGATACAGCGCCTGCGGTTTCGCCAGGTCGGCGATCACGTAGAAGCCGTAGCCGAGTTCGCCGCCCGCCGCCGGATCCCAGCCGGCCGTCTTCTGCCGCAGCCCCGCCGACAACGACGCGCGATGCCCCGATCGCGTCGCGTGATAGCCGATCAGTCTCATCGATCGCACTCCTCTCCGTTCGGTTCGTTTCGTTCGACGCGCTTGCCGCGCGCAGCTGCCTTCCACGATAGCGGCGCATCCGGCGCCGCGCGATAGGGCATCCGTCCCGCCGCGCACCGGGCCGAACGGCCCGTGAACGTGGCGCGCCATCGTGCTCCATCATGCGTCGCCCCCGCTGCGACATCCCGTTCACGCCCCCCCGTCACGGGCGTTTCGTCACGCCCGGTTCCATGACGACTGCCGCATTGTCCGCGCGATGCGCGCCACGCAAAGTGGCGCCACGGATTCGCGCGCACCGCGCGCCCCGGATGTCCGCGCGCCACCCGTCGCGCCGGTTGGCGCGCCCCGCATCGGCGGCCGCGCCGCATCCGGAATCCGCCCTTTCCGCGCGATGCGCGCCCCCATCGAAGGAACCGTCGTCATGAAACAGTTCGTCCGCGTCATCTCCGTGCGCTACGACTGCGCGGCCAAGCCCGCGCGTCATCCGCACGAACCGCTCGAGACCTACGTCACGCGCTTGCAGAACCATCTGCTCGAGCATCTGCACGAAGCCGTCTCGCTCGCGCTGTACGCCGTCCAGGCCGAACACGACGAGGCGGACGCGCGCCGCCTGCCCGTCACGTTCGTCACCGCGCCGGAGTTCTACTGGAACGTGCCGTGGCACGCGCTGCGCGACCGGCGCGACGTCCATGAACTCCCCGCACTGCAGATCGGCCCCGTGTGCGACGCGATCGCGGAAGTCGCCGAGCAATTCCCGGCCTGGCACTTCGGGCACATCGTGTTCCTGCCCGGCACCGCGGCGATGCTGTTCGAGGTGCCGCGCCCGCCCGGCACGGCGCAGGCCGCGCAGCACGGCGCGCTGTTCGAATCGCTGAACTACGTATACGCCACGACCAACTTCCTGCCGCCGTTCGACGCGGGCGACGATGCGGGGCTGCGGCGCGCGGCCGTATGGCCGAAGCATCACACGTCGCGCATCGACTACGGCCTGCAGACGAGCGAGCGCGCGGACGCCGGTTCGCGGACCTTCCAGCTCGCGGACGGCAGCCCCGTCGAGGTGCTGCAGGAAAGCGCCGTCGCGCCGCACGGCACGACCGCCCCGCATGCGCCCGGCGCCGGCCGCTACGGCGCGCGCATGGCCGAAGGGTTCGACAACCGCCACGACGGCGTGCCGCCGTTCGGCATCGACATCTGCCGCGACTACCTGCTGTGGCGCAACGCGCCGTCGCCGCGCGACGCGAAAGCGCCGCATCTCGCCGAGCCGCGCTACGTGATCGACTTCGTGCCGTCGTACGGCGTGAACATCAGCGACGCCGCGTTCCCCGTGCCGCCTTCGCTGCAATACATCGTGCACAACGACGGGCGCGCCGCCCGGCAGGTCGTGGTGTTCGAGGTCGATCGCACGCGGCCGAGGTGGAACCGCGTCGCGCCGGCGCGCTGCATGCGGCATCTGGGCGCGGCGGCCGGCGAGCAGGTCGCGATCCACGAATTCACGGTCGACGTGCCAGGCCAGGGCGGAGCGCAATGAAATGGACACGACACGCTTCACGCGCTGGCGCGACAACCGGCATCGCGCGACGCCGGCGCCGGCCCCCGCGCCGCGCGCGGCGGACGGGCTCGCAACTCAGCTCTGCGAAGAATGCGAAGCCATGGCCCGCTACGCGCTGCATCACGGGCTGCCCGTCGAGCCGGACACCGTCGCGCAACTCGCGGCGCTGACGGCCGGCAGCGGCGCGCCGGCCGCCACGCCGCTCATGCCGGCCCAGCAGCACCTGCTCGCGACGCTCCACCGCAAGCTCGCCGCGCTCGTCGCGCCGGCCACGCCGCAGGCGGTCACGCTGCTCGACCTGCACCGCCGCAGCGCGCATCCGCTCGCGTGGCTCGGCCCGGTGCCGCTGGTCCGGCTGCTGACCGTGTCGGCCATCGGCTTCCTGCTCGCCGTGATCGCGACGAGCCTGTCGCCGCACGTGTCGAGCGAGAACATCGATCGCGGCTTCCTGCAATCCGACGGCGCGCAGCTGCTGTGGAACACGCTGTTCCTGCTGTGCTGCGCGGGGCTCGGCGCATCGTTCGCGACGCTGTTCCAGGCGCACCGCTACATCGCCGCGTCGACGTACGACCCGAAATACGACGCGTCGTACGGCGCGCGGCTGATTCTCGGCGTGATCGCCGGGCTGATCCTCGTCGAGATGCTGCCGGCCCAGCTGTTCGCGCAAGGCAGCATGCACAGCTTCGGCCGCCCGGCGCTCGCGATGCTCGGCGGCTTCTCGGCGACGGCCGTGCACCGCGTGCTGCAGCGTCTCGTCGACACGCTCGAGACCCTCGTGCAAGGCGATCGCTCGGGCGACGTCGACGCAACGCTCGCCGCGACCCGCGCGCGCACCGCCAGCGAGCGCGTGCAGTGGCAGGGCGAGCTCGCGGCCAGCCTGCTCGACCTGCAGCAATCGCTCGATACGTCCGCCTCCGCCGACGCGATCCGCGCCCGCCTCACCCAGTTCACGCGCGCGATGCTCGCGGCCGACCCGTCGCTCGCGCGGCACGGCGCCCCGCTTCCCCCCTCTCCCCCCAACGACCACCAGGAGTAACGCCATGCTGTTCCTGTACAACATCCCCGCCGCCGCGATGGGCGCACTGATCGTGGCCGCGACGCTCGCGGCCGCGCTGCTCGGCTATGCCGTGTTCCGGCGCATCATGCCCGGCCGCCTCGACGCCGAGCAGCGCGGCATGATCATCGCGATGATGTCGGCCGTCACGACCATCAACTCGCTGCTCGTCGCGTTCTCGGCGGTGTCCGTCTGGACGTCGTACCAGGCCGCGGCCGATACCGTCGCGTCCGAAGCCGCGTGCGCGACCGAGCTGGCGCACGATCTCGCGGCGTTCCGCGGCGCCGGCACCGGCGCCGATGCCGCGCGCCAGGCGCTCGCCACCTATCTCGCACGCGTTGCCGACGACGAGTGGCCGCAGATGCAGCAGCACGCCCGCGCCGCGCCGAGCGCGGAAGCCGCGTTCGACCGGATGTTCGCGGCAATCAACCACGTCGCGCCCGCGGACGAGCGCGAACGCGTGCTGCTGTCGGAAGTGATGGCGCGCGCCAACGAGATGGTCAAGTACCGGCAAAGCCGCCTGCAAAGCCTCGATTCCGCGATGCCGACGACGCTGTGGGCCGTGATGCTGCTGTCGAGCAGCCTGTCGCTGGTGTTGCTGTATGCGCTGCCCGGCACGCGCTTCAACATCGGGCTCGTGTCGATCTGGGCCGTGACGCTCGGGCTCGCGTTCTTCTTCGTGATGGCGGTCGACCGCCCGTTCGCCGGCGAAGTGAGCGTGAGCGCCGAACCGATCCGGCACGCGCTCGTTGCGCTGCGGGCCGAGCTGGCCGCCCCGGGGAACGCGCCGTCCGCTGCCGCGTCCGCCGCGCCGGGCCCCGCCCCGCGCGTCACCCCGGCGGATTGCAGGCGGACGTGAAGGTGCAGCCGGACGGCTCGGCCGGCACATGGCGCGCCAGCCATAACGCGGCCTCCGTCCGGTTGCTCACGCCGATCTGCCGGAACAGCGCATACAGGTGATTCTTGATCGTCCCCTCCGCGACGTTCAGCACGCGGCAGATCTGCTTGTTCGACTTGCCTTCCGCCAGCAGCCGCAGCACGTCGCGCTGGCGCGGCGTCAGCCGCTCGAACGCGCGGTCGTCGCCGGCCGGCAGGCCGAACGGTCGTGCGTGCCCCGCCCCGCCGTCGCCCGCCGGCACGTAAATTGCGCCGGACGCGATCCGGTCGAGCGCATCCGCGAAGTCGTCCGCGCTCGCATGGCGGTCGATGATGCCCGCCGCGCCGGCCAGCAGCGCGTCGGCGATCGAGCGCCGGCACACCCCGGCGACCACGCACAGCCACGGCGTCGCGCCGAACGCCTCGTGCAGCACGTTCGGCCAGCTCGTCGACGCGGCATGGTCGTCGCACTCGATCGTGATGGCGCCGACCGTGTCCGGCAGCAGCGCGTCGCGCAGCCGATGAACGTCCTCCGGGCGCTGGGCAGCCCACACATGCCAGCTCATGTCGCGTTTATACAATACGCCAGCCACGCCTGCCACGAATAACGGCGGGCTATCGATCATCAAGACGTTCATTTCGGCGGTTTCCTCGATAGCGGAATGCTCGGATTAGGTTTTTTTTCTCCACTTCCGCTGGCTTTTTTACCGCTGTTTCTTTCGCCGCGCACTAGGCTCGTCGATCCGGGAAGAATGTCCTAATACCGCCCCGTTCAGCCATTTCTTCCGGCCCCAAGCAGCCGGCCCAGGCCGCCGGACGTGACCGACGTCATCTTCCATGATTCCCTTCGATTCCCTAACTTGAATAACGGCAGCGAATTTCCGCTGCCATCAACAGGCGGAGGAGTTTATTCATGGACGCTAATTTCATTGGTTCGGTGATTAACGCTTTACCGATGGATCAAATGATCGCCGGCCCATTAAACGCGATGATCAACGCGCAAACGCAGGCCGCGAAGAGTTATACGGATTTTCTGATGCAGGTCTGCATCCAGGGCGGCAAGGCGGTGGCCGTGCAGTTCGACTACGACGAAACGCTGGTGGACGAGAGCGGCGTCTCGAAGGGGGTCGTGCAGAAGACCATGCGGATCCCGCTGCTCGCCGCGGTCGTCCACCCGATCATCGCGATCGAGGAAGGCACGATCGACTTCGAGATGGAGATCACGCAGTCGGAAAAGGCGTCGTCGTCGACCGAGGGCAGCGGGGAGTTCAAGGCCAAGATCGGCTGGGGGCCCGTCAGCGTCAGCCTGTCCGGCCGCGTGTCGCACAAGTCGGAGCAGACGCGCAGCACCGACACGCGCGCGAAGTATTCGATCCACACGCAGATCAAGCGCCAGCAGCCGCCCGAAGCGCTGATGCGCGTGATCGACTTCCTGACCGACGCGGCGACCAAGCCGGCCGTCACCGCGGACAAGGCGAAGGAAGTGAAGCCGCTGCCCGCGACGCCGACCGACGGCACGCTGGTCGGCGAGACGTCGGGCAGCGGCGCGGGCGCCGCCGGCGCGGCGGGCGGCACGCCTGCGCAAGCCGGCACGCACCCGTAAGCGCCCGGGGCCGGCCATGATCAGGCTATTCAAACGGCGACGCGGCCCGGCCGCGCCCGACGACCCGCCGGCCGCCGCCGGCACGCCGCACGGGAGCACCGGTGCGCCGGGGGATGCGGGCGGGCCGGCGGAGCGACCGGTTCAGCCCGCGCCGCCCGCGCCACCGCATACCAGCGCCGCGCCGGGCGAGCCGGCGGGCGGGACGGCCGATGCGTCGGCCCCGCCGCCCGCGCCGAGCGCCGCCGATGCATCACCGGGCGGTCCGGCCGGCGCCGCGCCCGGCCCCGCCGCCGCGCCGCCGTCCGATGCGCCGCCCCCCGCGCCCCCTGCCGGCACGCCGCCCGGCGCGCCGGCGAACGCCGACCGCCCGCCGCCGCGCGGTATCGCGCTCGACGAGATCGCACGCGGCATGCAGCACGCCGCGGCGGCCGCGAACCAGCTGCTCGCGCACCAGTACACGGCGATGCTCGACCAGTTCTTCGACGAGCGCGACGACGGCCTGCTCGCGCCGCGCGAAGTGCAGGTCGCGCTCGACGCCGAACACACGATGCCGGTGCCGCTCGTCGCGCTCGCGACGCCGCGCGGCCTCGCGCTCGAGCGGATGGTCGTGCACCTGACGGTGCGCGGCGATTTCACCGAGGCGCTGCCGGCCGGCGGCCTCGCCGGCGACGACCAGCGCGGGCGCTTCTACGTGACGCTCGCGCCGCGCTCGTCGAGGAAGGACGCGCAAGGCAACCCGGGGCAGCGCGACACCGAGCACATCGATATCGAAATGCAGTTCGCGGCGCTCGCGCCGCCCGAAGCGATCATGCGCGTGATCGACGAATACACGCACCGCCTGGTGCCGCGCGCACGGCACGGCAACGAGGAGCACCACGATGGCGAACCAGCCTGAACGCACCGGCACGCAAGGCATCGAGCTGATCAAGCATTTCGAGGGCCTGCGGCTCGCCCGGTATCTCGATGCGGTCGGCAAGCCGACGATCGGCTACGGCCACCTGATCCTGCCGCACGAGCAATTCACCCGCCCGCTCACGCAGGCCGAAGCCGACGCGCTGCTGAGACGCGACCTGCGCGGCGCCGAGCTGAACCTGCGCAAGCTCGTGCGCGTGCCGATCACCCAGCAGCAGTTCGACGCGCTGATGTCGTTCGTCTTCAATCTCGGCGCGGGCCGGCTGCGATCGTCGACGCTGCTGCGTTACCTGAACGCCGGCGCGAGCGCCCGCGCGGCCGACCAGTTCCTGGTGTGGAACAAGGCTGGCGGCCGGCCGCTGGCGGGCCTCACGAAGCGGCGCCAGGCCGAGCGCGCGCTGTTTCTTTCGTGAGCGCCGCGCGCGGCGCAGGACGAACGTCACGGGCCGCCGACCCTGCCGTTCGCGCCATTCACCGCGCCGCGCGCCGCGCCTAAGCTGAAGCCGTCGCCTCACTCAAGCGCAACACGCGCCACCCCGACGAATCTCACGACAGGAGTCCAACATGAATGTCTTTCCGCCGTTCGATCACGCGAAGCCGCGCCGTTTCACCGTGCCGCGCGCGGCCCGCGCGTCACTTGCCGCAGTTGCAGCCGCAGTTGCAGCCGCGCTTGCCGTCGCCGCGGCCGCCACGCCGCAACCCGCGCTCGCCGCCGGCGCCGCGCCGCTGCCCGCGTATGCGGCCGACCTGCAGCGCACGTCGGTGTCGGGCCTGTCGTCCGGCGGCTTCATGGCCGCGCAGTTCGACGTCGCGTATTCGAGCCGGCTGATCGGCGCGGGCATCATCGCCGGCGGCCCGTTCTACTGTGCGGGCGCGAGCGAGCTGATCGCGCCGGCCGTCGCCGCGACCACGCTGTGCATGCAGCCGGTCGGCTCGGCGCCGTCCGCCGCCGACGCGCTGCGCGCCGCGCGCACGTTCGCGCAACGCGACGAGATCGACGATCCGGCGAACCTGCGCCGCCAGCGCGTCTACGTGTTCAGCGGCGCGAAGGATACGGTCGTGTCGACGCGCGTCGTCGACCAGACCGCACGCTTCTACGAACTCGCGCAGGTGCCGCCCGCGAACCTCAAGTACCGGCGCCATCCGGACGCCGGCCACGCGTTCGTCACGGATCGCCCCGGCGACGCCGCGTGCAGCGCGAACGCGAGCCCGTACATCGACAACTGCGGCTTCGAGCAGGCGCACGACATCGTGCGCTGGATCTACGCGACGCCCGACCGGCCGCTCAACCCGCCCGCCGCGCAGGCCGGCGGCACGCTGCTCGCGTTCGACCAGCGCGCGTTCGATCCGCAGCAGCGCGCGTCGCTCGGCGATACGGGCTACGTGTACGTGCCCGCCGAATGCGAGCGCGCGTCGTGCGCGGTGCATGTCGTATTCCACGGCTGCGTGCAGAACGTCGCGACGGTCGGCGAACGGATGATCCGCGGCGTCGGCTACAACGAGATCGCCGACACGAACCGGCTGATCGTGCTCTATCCGCAGGTCGCGAAGTCGGGCGTGAACCCGCTCGGCTGCTGGGATTTCTGGGGCTATACGAACGCCGAGCCGACGCAGCCCGGCTTCTATCGCCGCGACGCGCCGCAGATGGCCGCCGTGATGCAGATGGTGCAGCGCCTCGGCGCGCCGCGCCAATGAGCGGCGCGCCGCCGCTTCGACGACTCTCACACGACAAGGACACGCCATGCTCTCCACCCTCATCGCCCAATGGGAAAGCGCGAACCTCAACGCGCTCCAGCTTTACGGCAAGGTCGTCGCGCAGACGACCGGCGCCGGCGGCACGCCGCACGGCCCCGCGTGGCGCGCATTCGCGCACACCGCGCTGCTGACCGGGCACCGCTATCTCGACGCGTGCCAGGCCGCCGCCGACACGCTGTGGCGCGACCAGATCGCGCAGCTCGGGCTGCGCGGCTCGGCTGCGGCCGTCAAGGAACTCGCCGCGCTGAACGCCGATCTCGCGACGCGCTTCACGCAGAGCCATCTGCAGCACGCGGGCGCGCTGGCCGACGCCGCCGCGCAGTGCCTCGACGATCTGGGCCGCACGCGCGGCCCCGGCGACGCCGCGATGGCGTTCGGCCGCTTCGCGGGCGACCTGCACGCGCAGGCCCGCGCACACGCGCTGCACGTGTCGTCGCTGGCAACGGGCGTCGCGCCGGCGCTCGCGCAATGGGCCGACCGCAACCTGCGCGACGACGCCGGCGGCGACGCGACGGAGCAGCCGTCATGAACATCCGGCTGCGGTTCGTGAACCGCTCGAACGATTGCGGCAACAGCGAGGTGGTGCTGTTCCAGCGCGACGTGGTGCCCGATCTCGACGCCTTTGCGATCGCGTGGAAGGTCATCCGTTTCTGCGGCCGCGACTGCTTTCATCCGTTCGCCTACTCGACCGACATCGACATCGCGCTCGGCGACGAGCACGGCAACTTCTCGCCGCGCGTCGCCGCGCCGCCGGGCGCGCACTTCACGATCGACGCGCTGCCGAACGGGCGCGGCCGGCTCGAGCCGGACCCGGCCGGCAGCGAAGGCGGCGACATCGAGGTCGTGAACCGGCTCGCGCGCGGCGCGGTGAACGTCAACGCGTTCAGCGAAGGCCGGCTGCTCGCCGCGAAGCACGCGGTCGCGCCGGGGCAGAAGGCGGTGTTCCGGTTCACGCCGACGCTGTGGATCGGCGTCGCGTCGCAGGTGCAGGAAGGCCATGCGCTGAACGCCGCGGTGCTGTCGAGCGCCAGCACGCTGCTGCCGCTCGCGGGCCTCGCCGCCGCGGACATCGTGATGACGGGCGGCGGCACCGGCGCCGACGCGCAGCCGTTCGGCTTCGCGCTCGAGCAGGTCGTGCGGCTGTAGCGCCCGAAACGGCTTCATGTTCGATTTTTCCGGTTCGACGGGCTGGCGCCAGCGCCAGGCCCGTGGACCGGCAGGCAGGTGCGCGGCAAACCGATTGCCGCTTTCTTCAACTCAAGGAGCAACGACGTGGATATCCAGCTGAACCTGATCAACCGTTCCAACGATGCCAACAACTCGAGCATCGTGATCTTCCAGAAGAACGTCGCGACCGATTTCGACGAACTCGCGATCGCATGGAAGGTGATCCGCAACTGCGGACAAGGCGACAACCATCCGTTCAAATTCCCGATGACGATGAGCGTGAGCGCGAGCGACAGCTACGGCAACTATATGCCGCAGCAGAACGCGACCAACGGCCAGGTGTTCCAGGTCGTGCGCTCCAGCTCGGGCGACGTGCTGCAGCTCGGCGGCGACCCGGGCGCGAGCAGCGAGGTGCAGGTGCGCAACGACCTGCCGGCCGGCGCCGTGAATGCGACGATCTACAAGGACGGCAGCGCGCTTGCGCGCAAGACGTCGATCGCGCCGGGCCAGAAGGCCGTGTTCCAGTTCAAGCCGACGCTGTGGATCGGCGTCGCGTCGCAGATCGAACAGGGTGCGCTGCTGAACTCGGCGGTGATCTCCGACATCAACGCGGAACTGTCGCTGCTCGGCATCGCGAGCGCCGACATCGTGATGACGGGCGGCGGCCCGGGCCCGCGCTCGCTGCCGTTCACGTTCCGCCTCGAAAACGTCGTGATGGCGTAACGCCCGATGCGTGCCGGCGGGCTTCGCCCGCCGCCCTTCAATCAGTCCTACGAAACAAGGCGAATCATGGACATCAAGCTCAACTTCATCAACCTGTCGAACGACGTCAACAACAGCCAGGTGGTGATCTTCCAGAAAAACGTGTCGACCGATTTCGACGAGCTGTCGATCGCGTGGAAGGTCATCACCAACTGCGGTCGCGGCGACAACCATCCGTTCGTGTTCCCGCTGAAGACGACCGTCTCCGCGAGCGATGCCGACGGCAACTACATGCCGCAGAAGCGCGCCGACAACGGCCAGTTGTTCAGCGTGTCGCGCACGACGTCCGGCAACGTGCTCGCGCTGTCCGGCGCGGCGTCGACGTCGCGCGAGATCCAGCTGCGCAACGACCTGCGCCAGGGCGCGATCACCGCGTCGGTGTTCAAGGACAGCCGCCTGCTCGCGCGCAAGACCGGCATCGTGCCGGGCCAGAAGGCCGTGTTCGAGTTCAAGCCGACGCTGTGGATCGGCACCGCGTCGCAGATCGAACAGGGCGCGGTGATGAACTCGGCGGTGATCTCCGACATCAACACCGAGCTGTCCCTGCTCGGCATCGCGAGCGCCGACATCGTGATGACGGGCGGCGGCGGCGGCACGAGCGCGACGCCGTACCAGTTCAAGCTTGCGAACATCGTGATGGGCTGACGGTGCGGCTCGGGCGGCGGTGCCGTGCGCCGTCGCCCGACTGCGTCACCCGGCCCTGCGCACGGGCACCCCTCGCGAAAAATACTTCGCGCCCGCCACGCACCCGACGACGATCGCCGTCACCGCGATCATCGACGCCGGCACCGGCTCGTGCAGCAGCCCGGCGGCCAGCACGAGCCCGAAGAACGGCTGCAGCAGCTGCAGCTGGCCGACGCCCGCGATGCCGCCGAGCGCGAGCCCGCGATACCAGAACACGAAGCCGATCAGCATGCTGAACAGCGACACGTACGCGAGCCCCCACAGCGCGCCGGCGTCGATGCCGTCGAACGTCGCGGGCCGCGTGACCCACGCGAGCGGCAGCATCACCGGCAGCGACAGCACAAGCGCCCACGAGATCACCTGCCAGCCGCCGAGCTGCCGCGACAGGCGCGCGCCTTCCGCATAGCCGAGCCCGCACGCGACGATCGACGCGAACATCAGCGCATCGCCGACCGGCGACGCCTCGCCGCCGTTGCGCAGCGCGAACGCCGCCACCGCGGCGCTGCCGACCAGCGAGAAGATCCAGAACGGCAGCCGCGGCCGCTCGCCGCCGCGCCACACGCCGAACAGCGCGGTCGCGAGCGGCAGCAGCCCGACGAACACGATCGCATGGGCCGACGTCACGTGCCGCAGCGCAAGCGCCGTCAACAGCGGAAAACCGACCACGACGCCGAGCGCGACGATCGCCAGCGATACGGTTTCGCCGCGCGTCGGCCGCGGCTGCTTCAACGCGACGAGCAGCAGCAGGCCGAGCGCGCCGGCGATCGACGCGCGCGCGAAGGTCAGGAACATCGGGTCGAGCCCCTGCACGGCGACGCGCGTCGCCGGCAGCGAGCCGCTGAAGATGATCACGCCCAGCATGCCGCTGAGCCAGCCGTCGGTGGACTTTTGCACGGGAATTCCTGATCGAGGATGAATCCCCGATGATCCGCCGCGCGGAAAAAGCGCGTAAGCTACAGCACAATACAATTGCACCAAACTGTACTGGACAAATTTCCGTACAGTTTACGAACCGCGCCATGACCCGCCTCGCCCAGGAACCCGCTTCGCCTCCCCCGCCGCGCACGCGCGTGGAAACCGTGATGGACACGCTGCGCGCGCGGATCGCGAGCCGCGCGCTGATGCCCGGCGCGCGCGTGCCGTCGATCCGGATGATGGCCGATGCGCTGCACGTGTCGAAATCGACCGTCGTCGACGCATACGAGCGGCTCGCCGGCGAAGGCGTGCTCGTCGCGCGGCGCGGCTCGGGCTTCTACGTATCGGGCCACGCGCCGCCGTTCGCGCTCGCCGATCTCGCGCCGCGCCTCGACCGCGAGCTCGACCCGCTGTGGCTCACGCGCCAGTCGCTCGAATCCGGCGCGGCCGCGGCGAAACCCGGCTGCGGCTGGCTGCCGCCGTCGTGGCTGCCCGACGACAGCCTGCGGCGCGCGCTGCGCGCGGCATCGCGCGACGAAGCGGATGCGCTCACCGACTACTCGACGCCGCTCGGCCTGCCCGCGCTGCGCCAGCAGCTCGCGTGGCGGCTCGCGCAGCACGGCATTCATGCGGAGCCCGCGCAGATCGTGCTGACCGACAGCGGCACGCATGCGCTCGATCTCGTGTGCCGCATGCTGCTCGAACCGGGCGACACGGTGATGCTCGACGATCCGTGCTACTTCAACTTCCAGGCGCTGCTGCGCGCGCACCGCGCGCGCATCGTCAGCGTGCCGTACACGCCGGCCGGCCCCGATCTCGCGCGCTTCGAGCAGACGCTGGCCGAGCACCGGCCGCGCCTGTACATCACCAACGCGGCGCTGCACAACCCGACCGGCGCGACGCTCACGCCGCCCGTCGCGCACCGGCTGCTGACGCTGGCCGCCGAGCACGGGCTGCTGATCGTCGAGGACGACATCTTCGCGGATTTCGAGCGCGTGCCCGCGCCGCGTCTCGCGGCGTTCGACGGGCTGTCGCGCGTGGTGTCGATCGGCAGCTTCTCGAAGACGCTGTCGGCCGCGATACGCTGCGGCTACATCGCCGCGCGCGCGGAATGGATCGAGCCGATCGTCGACCTGAAGCTCGCGACGTCGTTCGGCAACGCGCCGCTCGGGGCGAACGTCGTGCACCGGCTGCTCGTCGACGGCACCTACCGGCGGCATCTGGACAGCCTGCGCACGCGGCTCGCCGACGCGATGGGCGAGACGGTCCGGCGGCTCACGCGCACCGGGCTCGGCATCTGGACCGAGCCGCGCGGCGGCCTGTTCGTCTGGGCGGAACTGCCCGACGGGCTCGACGCCGCGCGCGTCGCGCGCCACGCGCTCGCCGACGGCGTCGTGTTCGCACCGGGCAACGTGTTCAGCGCATCGCACGGCGCGACGTCGTTCCTGCGTTTCAACGTCTCGCGCTGCAAGGGGCCGGCGGTGTTCGACGCGCTGGCGCGGGCGATGGATGCGGCGCGGCGCGACGAACGCGCGGGGGCGGCGCTGGAAGCGAACGAACGCGCGCCGGCGCGCTAGGACATCTCGCAGAAACGCAGCCGGTTGCCGAACGGATCGGTGATCTGCATCTGCCGGCCCCAGTCGAGCGCATCGACGCCGGGCCGCGCGTACGCATAGTTCTTCTCGATCAGCTCGTGATGCAGCACATCGATGTCCTCGACCGGGATGAAGGTCACCGCGCCGGGCGTGCTGTCGCCGTGATGCTCGCTCAGGTGCAGCACCACCGCATCGCGCCTGACCTGCGCATAGAGCGGCAGCCCCGGTTCGAAGCGATGCTCCCAGTCGAGCGTGAAGCCGAGATAGTCGAGATAGAAGCAGTACGCCTTCTCGATCGAGAAAATGCGCAGGATGGGAATGGCGTTGATCAGCGGCATCGTTCGGGGCCTCGCGGTGGGATGGGCCGCGGCCGGGCCGGCGGCCGCGGCGCGCGTGCCATCATACCGCGCCGCGCTTCACGTCACGCTTCGTGCGCGTGCGCGCGCGCCCGCACGTCCGCGAGCGACACGTCCACCAGCAGGCGCCCGGTATCGAACACCGTCTCGAGCGCCTCCTCCCAGTCGCCCTCGATCGCGCGATCGTCCCACGCGAGCGGCAGCGTCGCGGTGCGCCATTCACCGGTGCGGCGGTTGCGCAGCAGCGTCAGGCGCCCCTTCTTCGAGCGCTTGCCCGCATCGGTGACGGGATCCTTGCAGACGTCGTGCCACACGCCGCCGCGCCGGATCGCCGAGCACTTCATCGCGAAACGCTGCGTGTCGCGGTTCACCTGCTGCAGCAGCGCGCCGCCCATCCCGAACACGACGTTGCCGGCCGCATAGCCCGCATCGTCGAGCGCGGACAGGATCGCCGCGATCGACGTGGCGTCCACGCCGTCGCCCTGGATCACGCGCACATGATTCAGCACGCGCCGGCCCTTGCCGTTGAGCGTCGCGCCGAACGACGCGTCGAGCGCACGTACGGTCTGCAGCACGATCGTCACCGGGTCGCCGGAGTCCGGGCGCACGACGAGCGTCGCGCCCGAGTCGATCACCGCCTGCTTCAGCTCGCCGCCCCATATTTCGAGCGCGGCGAACAGATCGTAGGAGTCCGACACGACCGATACGATCGCGCCCGGCAGCCCGAAGCGGCGCAGCACGTTGCGATACGCGTCGGCCTCGCCTTCGCGGCCCCACGACGTGATCGTGCTGTGCTCGGCCGCCGGCACCGAATACGCGGCCATCGGCTCCCGGTAGAAGCGGTTGGCGGCGAGCACGCCGAGCACCGTATCCGATCCCATGAAGCTCACGAGGTGCGCGGCGCCGCCGATCGCCGCCGATTCCGCGCTCGACACGCCGCGCGCGCCGAAGTCGTGCAGCTTGAACGGCAGTTGCGTCACATCGTCGTCGGTCTTCTCGAGGAAGCCGCGAATCGTCTGCCGCAGGTGCCAGCTCTGCGTCGCGACCGTCACCGGATACCACACGCGCAGCAGCATCGTCTCGAGGTACGACGCGAGCCAGAACACCTGAGGGTCGTCGCATTCGACGGTCATCAGCACGTTGTGTGTCGGCACCACCGCACCTTCCGGCACCGCGCGGATCTTCACCGGCAGGTAGCCGTCGTAGCGCTCGACGATATGGCGCCACCCCGCTTCGTTGAACGGCTCGCCGTGCACCGCGAAGAATTCGCGCGCGTCGTCGATCATCGCGTGCGTGATCGGCTTGCAGAGGTACTCCTTCAGCAGCATCTGCAGGCCGAAGAACAGCGTGCGGTCGTAGCGGCCGCCGCGCGATTCGACGTACGAGAACATCGCAGTCGCGTCGGCCGGATATTGCAGGAAATGGGACGCCTTGTACGAATCCGTGTTGAGGATCGGGTTGGCGAGAACCGCGGCAAAGCCGCCGAGATCGTTTTGCATGGCTAGAGCTCCTCTAGGCCGTTGGGAAACCGTCGCGTCTGTCGCGACGGTGGAATGCGGGGAATCAGCGGATCACAGCTTCCCCAGGAAGTGATACGCGATGTCGAAGTGATCCTCGAACATCACGCAGCGCATCTGCGCGAATTCGTTGAGCGGCACCCAGCGCGCCTTGTCGGCGTCGTCGCTGCCCTTCACGCGCGGCAGTTCGCCGGTCGGGAAATTGAACAGGCACGCGTGCGTGATCGTGCGGCCACGCAGCGAGCGGGTCGGATGGTCGAACACCTGGCGATCCTTCAGCGAGCCGCGCAGCACGGGTTCCGGCAGCTTCAGGCCGGTTTCCTCGCGCAGTTCGCGAATGCACGCGGTATCGAGGCGCTCGTCCTGGTTCACGAAACCGCCCGGCAGCGCCCACAGCCCGCGGCCCGGCTCGCTGCGCCGGCGCACCAGCAGGATGTGGCCCGAGTGCACGACCACCGCATCGACGGTCACGAACGTGACCGGATACGGCGCCGCCGCCCACGCCTTGCGGTACGCGGCGATGAACTCGGCTTCCGCCTTCAGCTGCGCGAATTCGGGCTGCGTGCGAAAGCGCTCGAGCCAGCCGAACACGGGTTCGGGCACGGCCCACTGCACGAAGCTGTTGGTGCGTTCCGCGAAATACTGGTCGCGGATTTCGGTGGCGGAGATGTCTTCCGTCGCGTCGACGTCGAGCAGCGTCCACTGCGGGAACATCCGCAGGTAATACGACGACGCGTCCTTCTCGTGGCCGATCAGCCCGACCTTGCGCTGCGACACGTCGCCGAGCGCGGATGCAACCGCGTCCTGCACCCAGCGCACCCAGTCGCCGTCGTTGTAGGTCGAATCCTGCACCGGCGCGATCGTCACGCGGTCGCGCTCCGACGCGTCGAGCAGCGAGGCCAGCATCTGGCGGCGCTCGTCGAACGAAAACGGATCCTTGATGGTGCGGGGCTTGTCGGTCGACCCGATCAGCACGCAAACGCGCTCGGCCTGGCTCAATGCCGACTTCAGCACGTTCAGGTGGCCACGGTGCGGGGGCTGGAAACGACCAATGAAAACAAGTGCGTCGAAACGCTTTGAGTGCTGCGTACTCATGAGGCTCCCTCAAGAGATGGATACGCTTCGGGTCTGTCCCGAAGGCATGGAACGAATCGTAGGCGTTTTTTTGAGATGGGTCAATCGAGCGCGTGCTCGACTTGACGTTGTCTGACGGAAATCGCGAGACTGGCGCGCTACACTCGACTTCATCCGGACCTGCGCGCACGCGCCCCTATCATGAGGATCTCAGTCAGCCGAATCATCGGCGTCGATCGCAGGCGCCTCTTCACGTGGTCGCAGGATTACGCGCGGCGGCTCGTGTGGGACAGCTTCCTGACCGACGCGTACCTGCTCGACGGCATGACGGCGGACGTCGGCATCGATGCGTTCTGCCGCAGCCGCACGGGCGCGACGATGGTGTCGCGCTACGTCTCGTACCAGCCGCCGCAGGTCGCGGCGATCGAGATGGTCGACGGCCCGCGGGTGCTCGCGCGATTCAGCGGGAGCTGGAATTTCACCGCACGCGCGCCGGCTTCCACCGAGGTGAAGTTCACGTACCACTTCCGCGCGCGGCCGTCATGGCTGCGCTGGCTCGTCGAGCCGCTGTTCGCCGCGTTCTATCTCGTGCAGACGCGCCGGCGCCTCGATTCGTTCAAGCGCTGGGCCGAAGCGGAGGCCGCGCCGCGTTGACGCGCCGCTCACGCGCCGCCGCGCGCCACCTGCTGCCTGACTTCCGCCCGCGCGCCGAGCGCGGCCGCGATCGCATCGACCGCATCGGCCGCGCGTGCCGCGCCGCACATGAACGCATCGACCGCCGCGAAACCGTGCTCGGGCCACGTATGGATCGTGATGTGCGATTCGGCGAGCAGCACGACGCCCGTCACGCCATGCTCGCCGCCGAAATGATGGAAGTGCGCGCCGATCACGCGCGCGCCCGCGCGCCGCGCCGCGTTCGTCAGCACCGCTTCGAGCCGCGCGGCGTCGCGCAGCAGCGCCGCATCGACGCCGCCGAGGTCGGCCAGCACGTGCGAGCCGAGTGTCGCGTGCGGCGGTGCGATACCGTCATGCGCGCTCATTTGTGCGACCCGTACGACGAGTAGCCGCTGCGGGCCGACGAACTGCCCCACCCGCTCGTGCCACCGCCGCCGCCCGACGGCGAGCAGCTGAACAGCGTCACGACGATCAGCGCGTAGATCCCGTACAGGATGTGCTTCACGACTCGCCTCCATCCTGTGCGAAACCCTTCCACACCCATTCGGGCAACCACAGCACGAGCAAGCCGATCAGCACGTACACCGTGCGGCTGTTGAACGCGAACAGCGCCTCGAAGTTGAGGAACACGAGCAGCGCGCTGAACAGCACCGGCAGCGGCGCGAAGCTGTGCGGACGCTTGTCTTTCGCTTCGGCGCCGGCAAGGGTCGCTGCCGCGGTCGCCGCCGCGCCGCCCGCCGCCAGCGCCGGCACGCCGAAGCGCTCGGCGAGCTTGCCGGCCGAGATCCGCTGCGCGCGCGACCAGACGATCTCGTTCGCGCTGCGCTCCATCGTCAGCTTGTCGTTCTGCCAGCCGTAGTCGACGATCGACGTGCGATCGCCCACCTGCACGCGCCAGTTGAACGCGCCGACCACGTACACGACCTCCGAGCCGTACGCGTCGCGCTTGCGGTAGGTCTTGCCGTCGTCGATCACTTCGGCATCCCCATGAATCGTCGGCCAGTGATCGAGCACGCCCACGCGCTCCCAGCGCCCTTCGCTCTGCACGAGCCACAGCAGGCCGCGCTTCGGATGCAGCAGCAGGTATTCGTCCCACGTCTCGTTGTCGCCCGGCACCTTGCAGCGCATCATGCCGATCACCGTGTACTTCGCGCCGTCGAACGTGCCGGCCGCGCCGAGTTCAAGCGCGCCCTTCACCGCGTCGAGCTCGCGCTGCTTCGCGAACACCGTCTGCTGGTCGGCCGTGCACTGCACGCCCGCATGACAGCTGCCGCACACGACGTAATCGGCGACGTTCGGCGCATACGACAGCGGCGCGCCGCAGCTCGGGCACGCGAACGGCTTCATCTCCGCGCCGCGCGGCTCGCGCGACTCGGTCTCGATGTCGCGCAGCCCGGTGAACGCGAGCGCGTCGAACGTCATCGCTTCGCCCGCATACACCACCGGCTTGCCGCCCGCCCCCGCATCGGAATAATCGAATGTCGCGAACGCATTGCCGGTGCGCAAGTCCGCGACGCGCGCCTGCCAGCCTTCGCCGACACGAAACGGCAGTTCCCCGTCGCCGCCCGTGCAGCGCGCGGTGCGCAGGTCCGACACGAGGTAGTCCTGGCCGCCGAAAGCGACCTGCATGCCCGGCTGCAACGCCTGGAACGCGGGCCAGGAGCCGAGCGCGTCGTCGGGCTGGCGCACCGTGACCGCATACTGGCCGGACGCGTCCGACAGCCAGCCGAACGTGCCGTCGTCGAACACGACGTACCACTCGCTCCACCCGCCCGCGTCGTAGCTCATCTGCAGCCGGCCGAGCACGGTGAACGCCAGCTTGCCGTAGCGGCCCGCGGTGCCGATCTGGAGCGGCGACGCATCGTCGAGCACCGCGGCGAGCTCGCCGATCCGCTCGACGTCCTCGCCGCGCTTGAGCAGCGTGCTGCGGCAGAACGCGCAGACGGCCATCACCGCCGCCGCCGAGCGGAACGTGACCGGCGCGCCGCACTGGGGGCACGAAGTACTGAACATGCGCAACGCTTATTGGGTAAGTTTCGCGAGAATCTCCGCTTTCGCGCGCGCGTATTCGTCGTCGGTCACGAGCCCCTTGTCGTGCAGTGCCTTCAGCTGTTCGAGGCGCTGCACGTAATCGGGCGCGGCCGCCGGTGGGGTCGGCTGCGCAGCGGCGGCCGTCGGCTGCGCGGCGGCTGGCTGCGCGCTGCCCGCGAGCTGGCCGGCCATCGCCTGCCCGATCGCCGCGCCGGCCGCGAGGCCCGCGCCGACGCCGGCGAGGCCGCCGGGGTTCTGCGCGGCGAGCGGAATCGCTTGCGCAGTCTGGTATTGCGTGACGCGGCCGAGATCGCCCGCCATGCCGGCGCCGATCCGCAGGTCGAGCGCCTTCTGCAGTTCGGCCGGCAACGACACGCTCTCGACCGCGAACGCGTCGAGCGCGAGGCCGTAGCGCGTGAAGATCGGCACGAGCGCCTCGGCCACCCGCTGCGACAGCAGCGACTGGTTCGCGGCCATGTCGACGAACGCGACGTCGGCGCCGCCGAACACGGTGCTCATCGCGGTCACGACGAGGTTGCGCAATTGCTGCTCGACGTCGTCGACCGTGTATTGCGCGCGCGTGCCGCTGATCTCTCGATGAAACGCGGTTGCGTCGACGATCCGGTACGAGTAGATGCCGAACGCGCGCAGCTGCACGAAGCCGAACTCGCGATCGCGGATCGTCACCGGCTGCGCGGTGCCCCAGCGCCGGCCGAGCTGCAGCCGCGTGCTGAAGAAATAGACATCCGACTTGAAAGGCGACTGAAAGAGTTTGTCCCAGTTGCGCAGGTACGTGAGGACCGGCAGCGTCTGGGTCGTCAGCGTATAGAGGCCGGGCTGGAACACGTCGGCGATCTTGCCTTCGTTGACGAACACCGCGACCTGCGACTCGCGCACGGTCAGCTTACCGCCGTACTGGATCTCCTGGTCTTCCATCGGATAGCGCCACGCGAGCACGCCGTCGGTGTCTTCCGTCCATTGCAGGACGTCGATGAATTGCTTGCGGATGAACGAACCGATACCCATCACAGTCTCCTCGGACGCGCGCGGCGTCAGGTCAGGCACGCGGCATTGATGATGCCGACGACGAGCGATGCCGTGCCCATCAGGCCGCCCATCGCGGCGTTGCGATCCTCGATCGCGTGATTCATGCCGGGCATCATGCGGGTCAGCCCTGCATAAGTCAGCACCTGCACGAGCATCGCGCCGACCGCCCACATCACGACCGCGCCGAGCGTCGAGTTGTGCGCGATGCTCGACGCGAGCGTGAGGCAGAAACCGACCAGCGCGCCGCCGAACGACAGCATCGCGGCGACGTTGCCGTCGCGGATCAGCGCCAGCTCGTCGAACGGGGTGACCTTCAGGTACACTGCCGCGAACGCCAGCAGCAGCACGAACGCCGACAGTAAATGAACCGCATAAGAAAAGGCACTATTCATTCTTTTCCCCGGATTGTGTGCTCGGTTCGCCGCCCCGCGGTTGGCCGCCCCTCGGAAATCCGCGCCAGTATATCCACATTGCCGACGCCGACACAACGGACGCACCATGCTGCATAGGCGCGCGCTCGTCCTGTCGATTCTCGTGCTCGCGTCGTGCGGGCTCGGCTACGAACTGATCAGCAGCGCGCTGTCGAGCTACCTGCTCGGCGATTCGATCCTGCAGTTCTCGTCGGTGATCGGCTGCTACCTGTTCGCGATGGGCGTCGGCTCGTGGCTCGCGAAGTTCGTCGACGACGACGACGTGCTCGACCGCTTCGTCGACATCGAGCTGCTCGTCGGCCTGCTCGGCGGCGTATCGGCCGCGCTGCTGTTCGCGGTGTTCGCCTGGCTCGCGGCACCGTTCCGCGCGGCGCTCTACGCGCTCGTGTTCGCGCTCGGCGTGCTGATCGGGATGGAGATCCCGCTCGTGATGCGCGCGTTCCAGCAGCGGCGCCAGGCGTTTCGCCACACCGTCAGCGAAGTGCTCAGCTTCGACTACCTCGGCTCGCTCGCCGTGTCGCTGATCTTCCCGCTCGTGCTCGCGCCGCGCCTGGGCCTGCTGCGCACGAGCTTCCTGTTCGGCATCCTGAACGCGCTGGTCGCACTGT
The DNA here is from genome assembly GCF_039848545.1 of Burkholderia stagnalis. Classification (NCBI taxonomy): domain Bacteria; kingdom Pseudomonadati; phylum Pseudomonadota; class Betaproteobacteria; order Burkholderiales; family Burkholderiaceae; genus Burkholderia; species Burkholderia stagnalis. The sequence goes on along the minus strand of NZ_CP156686.1, from coordinate 458,633 downwards.
GGACCACCCACCTGTTCCGCGGCGAGATCCGCCACGTGCGCGCGAAGCTGATGCGCGCGTCGCTCGTGCTCGGGCTGCTCGTCGCCGGCTTCGCGCTGTCGGGCCGCATCACGCACTGGGCCGAGCACGGCGTGTACGGCGACGAGACGATCTACTCGGAGACCACCCCGTACCAGCGGATCGTGCTGACGCAATGGCACGACGACATGCGGCTCTACCTGAACGGCAACCTGCAGTTCTCGTCGCGCGACGAGCACCGCTATCACGAGGCGCTGATCCATCCGGCGCTCGAGGCGCTGCCGTGGGCGAAGCGCGTGCTCGTGCTCGGCGGCGGCGACGGCCTCGCGGTGCGCGAGCTGCTGAAGCACCGGAACATCGAGCAGATCACGCTCGTCGATCTCGATCCGGCGATGACGAAGCTGTTCTCGACCTCCGCGCCGCTCGTGAAGCTGAACCAGAACGCGCTGAAGGACCCGCGCGTGCGCGTGATCAACGACGACGCGGTGCGCTGGCTCGAATCGAACGCCGACGTGTACGACGCGATCGTCGTCGACTTCCCCGATCCGACCAACTTCGGCCTCGGCCGCCTCTATTCGGTGCCGGTGTTCCGGCTGCTCGCGCGGCACCTGTCGGAAAACGGCTATACGGTGATTCAGTCGACGTCGCCGTACTTCGCGCCGCACGCATACTGGACGATCGTCGCGACGCTGCGCGAGGCGGGCCTCAACACCTGGCCGTACCACTGCTACGTGCCGTCGTTCGGCGACTGGGGCTTCGTGATCGCCGGCAAGCGCCGCGACTTCACGGTGCCCGCACGCTACTCGGTGCCGACGCGCTGGCTCGATGCGCACACCGCCGCCGGGATGTTCCACTTCCCGGCCGACATGCCCGCGCTGCCCATGTCGCCGAACGAACTCAACGACCAGCCGCTCGTGCGCCGCTTCGACGACGACTGGAAACACGTGCTGCGTTGATGGACCGCCGCACCTTCATCGTCGCGTCGGCGGCCGCCTCGCTCGCCGCGTGCGGCCGTCTCGGCTGGACCGAAACCACGCCGCGCATCGACTATCCGGGCATGCGCGAAGGCCATGCGCTGCGCGATCATGCGGCGCTGCCGCCGCCGTCCGGCACGCTCGACACCGACGTCGCGATTCTCGGCGCGGGCGCGGCCGGCCTGTCGTGCGCGTGGCAGCTCGCGCGCGCCGGCCACCGCAAGTTCGTCGTGCTCGCCGGCCCGGAATTCGGCGGCAACGCGGCGGGCGGCCGCTTCGGCGAGCTCGGCTATCCGAAGGGCGCGCACTACCTGCCGCTGCCGTCGCGCGAATCCGCGCACCTGCGCGACATGCTCGCCGATCTCGGCGTGATCGAATCCGCGCCGTATGCCGCGCGGCCCGTCTACGACGAGCGCGCGCTCGTGCACGCGCCCGACGAGCGGCTCTTCATCGCGGGCCAGTGGCAGGACGGCCTCGTGCCGGCGGCCGGCATCGGCACGGACGAACTCGCGCAGCACGCGCGCTTCTTCGCATACATGGACACGCTGCGCACCGCGCGCGGCGCCGACGGCCGCAAGGCGTTCTGCATCCCGCTTGCGGAATCGTCGCGCGATCCACGCTGGCGCGCGCTCGACACGCACACGTTCCGGCACTGGCTGCTCGACAACGGCTATACGGCGCCGTCGCTGCACTGGTATCTGAACTACTGCTGCCGCGACGATTACGGTGCAGGTTACGAGCATGTGTCCGCATGGGCCGGGCTGCACTACTTCTCGTCGCGCGCCGGCCATGCGAGCGACGCCGGCGACGGCGCGGTGCTGACCTGGCCCGATGGGCTGCATACGATGGTGACGAAGCTGTCAGCGTCGATCTCCGCGCGCACCGGCTCGAACGGCTGGTCGCAAGCCGGCTTCGCGGTGCGCGCGACCGAACGCGCGGGCGGCGTCGACGTGCTGTGTGCGCGCGTCGACAACGGCACGCTCGCCACCTTCACGGTGCGGGCGCGGCGCGTCGTCAGCGCGATGCCGCTGTTCGTCGCCGCGCGCGTGTTTCCGCAACTGCATGCGTACGGCTTCGAGCCCGCGCGCGACCTGCCGCCGCGCGCGCCGTGGCTCGTGTCGAACTTCCTGCTCGACGGCATGCCGGACGAAGCGGCCGGCGTGCCGCTCACGTGGGACAACGTCGTCTACGGCGGCGCGGGGCTCGGCTACGTCGTGTCGACGCATCAACTGATCCGGATGTCGCCGCCGACGCGCTCGGTGTTTTCCGCATACCAGGCGCTGGACACGCGCACGCCCGACGACACGCGCCGCTGGCTGGCCGCCGCAAAACCCGACGAACTGCGCGAACAGGCGGCGACCGACCTGCGCGCCGTGTACGGGCGCGAGCTGTGGAAGCATGCACGCGCGCTCGAGATCACCGTGCGCGGCCACGCGATGGCGACGCCCGACGTCGGCTTCCTGAGCCGGCCGGGGCTGCTCGCGCTGCGCGATGCCGACGGCCCGGTCGTGTTCGCGCATGCGGACCTGTCCGGGTTGTCGCTGTTCGAGGAAGCATCGTACTGGGGCGTGCGCGCCGCGCAGCGCGTACTCGCGTGACGTTCGGAATCGCGATGGCTTACGCGTTGCTTTCACGTGATGCGCCGCCCGCTGTTTCGTCGTTGCCGCACGGCCGGCAGCCGCTATAATCGCGCCACATTCCGACTGCATCATGCAGGCCGGCCGCGCCGCATCATCGCGCGGGCCCGCACCACTGCGACAACAACAATGAACCGAACCATCCGACGCCTTCGCCCGCACGCGAGCGCCATCGTCCGCGTGCTCGCCTGTGCGGCGCTGCTCGGCGCCCCGCTCGCGCTGCGCGCCGCCGACGGCACGAAAGCCATGCCCGCCAGCGCGCCCGCGCGCTACATCGTCGTCGATACCGGCCACACGCCCGCGCGCCCGGGCGCGACCGGCGCCAGCGGCCGCGTCGAATACCTGTACAACCTCGACCTGTCGGGCGCCGTCGCCGAACGGCTCGGCGCGCACGGCGACCGCGTGCTGCGCACGTCGGCGGACGGCCGCGAGATCGCGCTCGACCAGCGCGCGACGCAGGCAACGGATGCCAGCCTGTTCGTGTCGATCCATCACGACTCGATGCAGCAGCAGTTCATCGACGCCGGCCGGCAGCGCGAATTCCACGGCTTCGCGGTGTTCGTGTCGGAGCGCAACCCGCATTACGCGGAGAGCCTGCGCTGCGCGAAGGCGATCGCCGAGCGGCTGATCGCGTCCGGCGAGACGCCGTCGCTGTATCACGCGCAGCCGATCCGCGGCGAGAACCGCCCGCTGATCGATCCGCGCCTCGGCATCCATCGTTTCGACGATCTCGTCGTGCTGCGCACCGCGCCGGTTCCGGCCGTGCTCGTCGAAGCGGGCGTGATCGTCAATCCCGACGAAGAGAAGCGGCTCGCGCGGCCCGACACGATCCGGCGCCTGTCCGCCGCGATCGCGGGCGGGATCGATGCGTGCACCGCGCCCGCGTGAGCGCGCACCGTTTCGTCGTCCAAGGTTTTCACCCAGCCAGGAGCTTCCACATGAAAAAGAAAACGCTCGTCGCATCGTGCGCGCTGTTCGCGGCGCTCGCCGTTCCATTTGCCGCGCACGCCGCGGGCTGCTCGAAGCCGCGCAGCGCGTTCGACCAGGTGTACTGCAGCAGCACGCAGTTCTCGCAGCTCGACCGCGAGCTGAACGACCAGTACGGCCGCCTGCGCAAGCAGTTGAGCGGCGACCAGCAAGGCACGCTGAAGACCGGGCAGCTCGCGTGGCTGAAGCAGCGCGACGACAAGTGCAGCTATACGCGCGACGACGGCTACTACGTGAACCTCGAATGCGCGATCGACATGACGCAGTCGCGCCTGTCGTTCCTGCGCGAGCGCGATCGCGAGTGTTCGAGCACGGGGTGCGTGTCGTCGAAGCTCGGGCAGTAATGTGTCACCTTTCCGTTGCGATGACGGTCGGCATGCGGCCTGCATCGAGGGCAACGCAATTCAGGCCCGGCCGGTCTCATTGCAACGGATTCCCGGCGCCGGGGGCTCCCTCCCGGCGCTCGTGTTCAGCGAACCCTCGCATGGCCAGGCCGGCGCGCGCCTGACAGATGCCGCTCGAACCATTGCGCTGCCGCCCGGCTGGTTGCTTCGAAGTGCTCGACATACGGCGTGAAGTGCCCGCCGTTAATCATCAGCAGTTGCTTCGGCTCGAGAGCGGTTTGCCACGCTTGCAGACAAAGATCGGTTGGCGTCAGCCAATCCTGGTCGGCCACGATCATCAGCAGCGGGGCCGGCGAGATGCGGGCGACGTATTGGCCCGGTTCATTCTCACGCGCCATTTCCGCACTGCGCAGCGTGACTTCGTTTTTCCAGTTCGGCGCGAACCGGGCCGCGGATTCCGTGAAGAATCGAAAGGCGTCCGCGCCGGCCATCGCGCAGGCAACCTGCGGGTCGTCACTGACCGCGGGCAGCATGGCCGGCGTGCCGCCGGCAAATCGGTGCGCGCGGTCTTCGTCGAAGCGCGCCAGCAACGCCGGCACGAGGTCGGAGCGCGTGCGACGCAAGGCCGACTGATAGCCGCTGATCGTCGGCACCTGCGACACGACGCATTTGACCCGCCGGTCGATCGCGGCGACTTCGAGCACGTGGCCGCCGCTGTAGCTGGTGCCCCAGATGCCGATGCGTGCCGCATCGACATCCGGACGTGTCAGCAGGTAGCTGATCGCATCGCGATAGCCGCGCCTCTGCAGCACCGGGTCGACTTCCTGACGGGGATGTCCATCGCTTGCGCCGAACCCCCGGTGGTCGTACACGAGCACCGCAAAGCCGCTCGCGGCAAACACTTCGGCGTAGCGGTCCAGATATTGTTCCTTTACGGCCGAGAACCCGTGAGCCATCACGATGGCGGGGTGTGTTGCCGTGCCCGTGCCTTGTGGATCCGGCTCGTAGAACCAGCCGCGCAGTATCGTGCCTTCGGACAGGAATTCGATGTCGTAACGTGCCATGTCGCCCTACCTTGATCGGTCAGTTGTCTCGATGAGCGTCACGATAAGCGAGTGCGTCGCGTCCCGCATCTTCCGGCGAGACATTCCCTACGCGGAATCGGACAACCTCGCGTAGGCGCTTGGCGTCATGCCGGTCAAGCGGCGGAACACGGTCGAGAAGGCACTCGTCGTTTCATACCCGAGCTCCGCCGCGACCGCGATGACGGAACGCCCCGACGCCAGCAACGGGCGCGCGGCTGAAATCCTGGCTTGCTGCCGCCATTGGCTGAAAGACAAGCCGGTTTCGGCGTTGAACAGCCGGGATAGCGTTCTGCTCGATGCGCCGACTTCGTGCGCCCATTCGACCAGCGTGCGCCCATCGGCCGGATCGGCAAGAATCGCATCGCACACGCGGGCAAGACGCCGGTCCTGTCCGGACGGCAGCCGCAGCGGTTGCTCCGGAGCCCATTCGATTTCGGCGAGCATGAGCCGGATCACCAAAGCGTCGCGTCCGCCTGGCGTGCCATCGAGCGCAAAAGACGATGCGCGGACGATCAATTCGCGCAGCAACGGCGAGACGTCCACCAGTCTCGGTTGATTCGGGTATCCCGACGGATAGGCCCGCGGGTGGACATACGCGGTTCGCAATTCGAGGTGTCCGCGTGCGCGCATGGCATGCGCCAGTTCAGGCGGTATCCACAGGGCGCGGTGAGGCGGAACCCGCCAGAGCGACTGATTTGCGATGACGTCGGCGATACCCGCCGTGGCGTAGACGAGTTGCGCCCGCGCATGTCGATGCTCGGCGACGACGAAGCCATCCGGAAATGTTTTCGGCATCACGGCAGCGATGCCGGGCGCATCCTGGTAATCACGCGGATCGATGCTCTTTCTGGCGGGCTTGTCGCGGTGCATGTTCTTCCGGTTGTCGATCACGTTCAGCGTGAGGCGGTTGCATGCCGATCGTGCTGCAGAAAACCGTCGCACCCTCGCATTGCAAACACGTCGTTGATGTAGCCAGCGGCCACAAACGCGAAAAGTCTACCAACAATGGCGAGTCGCGACGTTGCCGACGCGCTCCGATGCATGCCGTAAAATGCCGCGGGATCGCGATGGCCCTTTGATCAGGCTGCAAGTCTTCAATGGAAATCGAGCGTGTCGAAAACGGAAAATCAATTGCAGGACACCGCCTCGCAAGACGCGCTTCCGGGGCCGAACGAGTTGCGCTTCACCATCGGTCCGGAACAGAGCCAGGCACTGGTGCGACGTGCCGTCGACGCGCATCTCGCGCGGGACGCGGCGAAACGCGAAGCCATGCTGCAGCGTATCGAGCGTGTCATGCAGTACGTATTGAAACCGGCGCTACTGATTGCGCCATTGATAGGGCTGGCGCTTTGGCACCTGACGCAGGAAACCGGGCATCCTGCCGAGCGAGTGATCGGATCGATCATCGTCGCGCTGGCCTATGTTCTGGTTTGGCGACGCTTCGGCAGCCGGCTGACCGATCTGATACTTTCAGTGCGTCGCGCACGGCGTTCGAGCATGATCGCCCTTGGCGCCCCTGTCGTTTCGAGGCTTGTCGAGCAGCGCGCACGCCGCAGTATCGCCCGGCTCGAGGGCACGCATCGATGGCTGATCCTGCCTGACGGCCTATCCGTGACGATCCCGTCCGGGGCAAGCAGCCTCGTTCGATGGCCCGACATCGTGCGCCTGCATGATGCAGGCGACTACTATCAATTGTTCACGCGGCGATCGGCGCGTTTCGGATTGGCGCATTACCTCGCGAAGCGCAGCGACGACATGGAGGCCTCCGATTATGACGAGCGTGTTCAGCGCATTCTCGAACGCGTCGCGGTGATCACTGGCTCGCCAGCTGCATAATCCGCATCGCAGCAAAATCACGCCAGTCAGCTTTTCGGACCCCTGATCGCAAGCCGGACTAGCCGGTCAACCAGGGCCGCATTCGCATCGCCGAATCTCGCAAGAAAGCATGATTCTTCTCGTCCCGACGTGTTAATTTCAATGGCCGTCCGCCGCTGCCTCAGTGGCGGCACGCAGCTTGCTCCCGCCTTTGGCCCACACTGACAGGAGATTTGCCATGACGATTCAGAAGATCACGCCGTTCCTCTGGTACTCAGCGGAAGCCGAAGAAGCCGCGGCTTTCTACGCAGGCATCTTTCCCGACTCGCGCGTGACGCGTGTCACGTCGGTGCAGGGCGCCGGCGGCACGAAGGTGGTCGAGTTCGTTCTGTTCGGGCAGCCATTCATCGCGATGAGCCACGAACGCACCGAGTCGTTCAATCATGCGATCTCCCTGATGGTCAACTGCAGCGACCAGGCGGAGCTCGACCGCTACTGGAGCGCGCTGCTCGAAGGCGGCGGCTCGACCGACGGCTGCGGCTGGCTGCGGGATCGCTTCGGCGTGTCGTGGCAGATCGTCCCCGGCGATCTCATTGCGATGATGGCCGACCCCGACCCGGTCAAGGCCGCGCGCGTTGCTGGCGCGATGATGCAAATGACGAAGTTCGACTGCGCCGCGCTGAAAGCGGCTTATGCGCGAACGACGGATTAACGGATGCGCGCGTGAGCGTCGGCCCTGCGTGCCCGCCTCCACCGACGCTCATCCCGCCGAGTGCGTCAAAGAAACCATCGATACTCGCGCGCCCCGATCTCGTTCATGAAGTCGAGCTGCTCCTGCCGCTTGTTCTCGCAGTAGACCATCACGAACTCCCCGCCGAGCCCTTCGCGCACCGCAGCATGATCCTGCATCGCGGCGACCGCCGACAGCATGTCCTTCGGGAAATCGATCCCGCTTCCGCGATCGTCGTTGAGCGGCGCGATCGGCTCCCGGCCCGCATCGAGCCCGTATTCCATCCCGGTCAGAATGGCCGCGAGCACGAGATACGGATTCGCATCCGCACTCGCGAGGCGATGCTCGATCCGCAGATTTCGTGCGTCCGATTCGGGAATCCGGATGCACGCATCCCGATCCTCGAATCCCCAGCTTGCTCGGCTTGCCGCATTCACCATCGACCCATAGCGCCGAAACGCATTGTGATTCGGCGCAAACACCGGCATGCAATGCGGCAACAGCGCGAGACAGCCCGCCACCGCATGACGCAATGGCCGCTGCCCGTCCGAGGCCAACAGGTTGCGCCCCGCTTCGTCGTACAGGCTCACATGCACGTGCATGCCGCTGCCCGGCGCGTGCAGGTACGGCTTGCCCATGAAGCTCGCGCGGTAACCATGCCGCAGCGCAACACCGCGTGTGCTGCGGCAGAACAGCGCCGACCAGTCGGCCGCGCGCAGCCCGTCGTCGGTATGCCCGAAATTGATTTCGAACTGGCCGGGCCCGAGTTCGGCAGTGATCACCGTCGCGTCGACGCCCTGCTCGCACGCTGCCTCGACCATCTCGTGCAACACGTCGGAGAAGCGCGACAGACGCTCGATATGCATGTTCGGCTGATCGTCGCGATCGTCGCTCAGGCGGTCGCGCGGGTATTGCGGCAGGCCTTCGGCAAGCTGCGCGGCGAACAGGTAAAACTCGAGCTCGAACGCGACGACCGGGCGAATCCCCCGCTTCACGAAACGCCGCAGCACACGCGCGAGCACTTCACGCGGTTCGAACTCGATCGGCGCATCGGTGCCGTCGGAGCTGATCAGCATCTGCGCAAGCGGCTGGCTCTCCCAGCGCACCGGCTTCAGCGTGCCGGGAATCAGCCGGCGCGGCGCATCCGGGTCGCCGTCGTTGAAGCAGTAGTCGCCGATCTTGTACAGGCCGCCCTGCGTGCCGAGCAGCACACAATTCTGGGGCAACTTCAGCATCGAGCCAGACGCGACTTTCTCGAGCGCATCGATCGGGTAACGCTTGCCGTAAAAATGACCGGGCAGGTCGAGGCAGATCAGGTCGACATAGCGGATCTCGGGATGCGTGGCACGAAATGCCCGGACTTCATCGACCAGCGCGGAAACGACGTCAGCCATGATTCATCCTTCCGTTCGAGTGTGACGATGCCGCATCGCGGCGAGCCGGAACCGGGCGGTACTTACGGTACCGCATGCCCCGGTCGTTCAGTACTCCAGACAACGCACGCCGGACGGCAGCCCGCTACAGCCGCCCGCCCCGGCCAATCTCAGGTGAACACCCAGATGACCCGTGTCTGCTCGTCCGTCAGGTTCGCGTAGCGAAACCGCCGGTGCGCGGGCAACTGGAACGCGTCGTTCGGGCCGAGCGTGACGGGCGTATCATCGCCGTCGAGCCAGATCGTCAGCTCGCCTTCGAGGACGAAGCCGCCCTGCTCGTCGCTGTCGTCGACGGGGCGCTCGCCGCTGCTCGCACCCGGCGCGAGATGGCTTTCGAGGATCGAGAAGCGCGCGCGCATGCTCGGCGACACGAGGATATCCGTGATGCCCGCCGCGTAATACACGGTGCGCCGTTCATCGGGCCGCGTGACCCACGGCACGGCGCGCGGCTTGCTCAGGCTGTAGAAATACGTGGTCGGCACGCCGAGCGCCTCGCCGATCGCGGTCAGGTCCGCCACCGTCGGCCGCGACAGCCCGCGCTCCACCTGCGACAGGAAGCCGACCGAGCGGCCGATCTTGTCAGCCAGCTCATTCAGCGTGACCTTGCGGTGCTTGCGAAGATCGCGGATCAGGATCGCGAGGCTTTCGATCTCTTCCTGTTCGTTCATCGTGGGTTCCATAGACAATCAGACGGTGTCGCGCAGACGGTACCAGGCCTTGCCGATCGCCTCGAGCGGCGCGGCGAGCCGGTCACCGCCCGGAAAACGCGGGTTGCGGATGCGCTGGTAGAGCGCCAGCAGGCGATCGTCGCCGAGCACGGCGTCCGCGACGGCGCGCGCACCCGCAAGCGTCGGCAGCACGCCGTGGCCGGAGAAGCCCTGCAGCCAGTAGCGTTGCCCATGGCGGCCGACGTCGGGCGTGCGGCGCATGCTGATGTCGATATGCCCACCCCACGCGAAATCGAGCGGCACGTCGCGCAGCTGCGGAAATACGCGTTCGAGGTGCGGACGCGTCGCGGCCGCGATGTCCGCGGGGATGCCGCCAAGATACGTACAGCCGCCACCGAACAACAACCGTCCGTCCGGGCTCAGGCGGAAATAATCGGGCACGAACTGGTTGTCGATCACGCAGTTGTCATGCGGCAGCAGTGCGCGTGCGACGTCGGGATCTAGAGGCGCGGTCGCGACCTGGTAGGTGCCGACCGGCAACAGCCGGCGCGCGAGTTCGGCATCGAGCCGGTCGACGTAAGCGTTGCACGCGAGCACCAGCACGTCCGCGCGCACCTCGCCTCCAGCGGTGCGTGCGACGTAGCCGCCGTTCGTCTCGCGGTAGTCGAGCACTCGGCTCTGTTCGAAGATGCGACCGCCGGCGCGCTCGATCGTCTGCGCGAGACCAAGCGCGAGCTTCAGCGGGTTCAGGTGGCCGGCTTCCGGATCGTAGAGCGCAGCCACGTAGCGCGCGCTGCCAATCCATTCGGGCATCTCGGTGCGCGGTATCACGCGCAGCCGCTCATAGCCCCAGCGCTCGGCCGCTTCGTCGCGCGCCTGCGTGAGCATCGCGACGCGGCGCGGCCGCACGGCTGCCCACAGGCTGCCTGGCCGGTAGTCGATGTCGAAGCCGTGCCGTGTCGGCAGTTCGCGCACCTCGGCCGCGGCCCAGCGCATGCTGTCCCACAGCTCACGCGCGCCGTCGCGGCCGAGCGCAGCCTCGATCGGCGGCATGTCGCACGACCAGCCGAGCAGTGCCTGACCACCGTTGCGCCCCGACGCGGCCCACGCGACCCGGCTCGCTTCGAGCACGACGACGCGCTTGCCTGCGAGCGCGAGGCGCAATGCCGTGTGCAGCCCGCTGAAGCCCGCGCCGACTACCAGCACGTCGGCGTCGACGCGCACGTCCAGCGGCGGGTGATGCGGAATCGGCTCCGGGTGGGTGCCGGTGTAGTAACTGGCGACGTGGCGGTCCGACTGCAGGAACATGCGCGCTCCCATGAAATTTACAGCGGGAAATTTCATGAAAAACTAGCACGTCAATTTCACGCGGACAAGTGGAGCGGGATGGTGCTGGAATGTGCGGTGCACAACGCGCATCGAAGTGCCATGCACGTCTCGACGCCGCAAATGCAAAAACCCCCGCCGGTTAGGCGGGGGTTCTTGGCTTAGGGAGCCTGACGATTACCTACTTTCACACGGGAATCCGCACTATCATCGGCGTAGAGTCGTTTCACGGTCCTGTTCGGGATGGGAAGGGGTGGGACCGACTCGCTATGGTCATCAGGCAAAGAGGGTTGTCGCGCGGCTTCGCAGCGCGACCAATCCGGGAAGAAGCAGTAATCTTGGTTGGGTTGTGAGTTGTACTCACACACATACGCGGTACTTCAACCGCAGTACGTCGAGTGCCTCGCACTCGACGCTCGATATCCGTAAGCGCTGAAGCGCTAACGGCTATCGAGACAGACTTGTTATAGGATCAAGCCTTACGGGCAATTAGTATCAGTTAGCTGAACGCATTACTGCGCTTACACACCTGACCTATCAACGTCCTGGTCTCGAACGACCCTTCAAGGGGATCAAGTCCCCAGGGATATCTCATCTTAAGGCGAGTTTCCCGCTTAGATGCTTTCAGCGGTTATCTCTTCCGAACATAGCTACCCGGCGATGCGACTGGCGTCACAACCGGTACACCAGAGGTTCGTCCACTCCGGTCCTCTCGTACTAGGAGCAGCCCCCTTCAAATATCCAACGCCCACGGCAGATAGGGACCAAACTGTCTCACGACGTTTTAAACCCAGCTCACGTACCTCTTTAAATGGCGAACAGCCATACCCTTGGGACCGGCTACAGCCCCAGGATGAGATGAGCCGACATCGAGGTGCCAAACACCGCCGTCGATATGAACTCTTGGGCGGTATCAGCCTGTTATCCCCAGAGTACCTTTTATCCGTTGAGCGATGGCCCTTCCATACAGAACCACCGGATCACTATGACCTGCTTTCGCACCTGCTCGACTTGTCGGTCTCGCAGTTAAGCACGCTTATGCCATTGCACTATCAGCACGATTTCCGACCGTACCTAGCGTACCTTCGTACTCCTCCGTTACGCTTTGGGAGGAGACCGCCCCAGTCAAACTGCCTACCATGCACTGTCCCCGACCCGGATCACGGGCCAAGGTTAGAACCTCAAACAAACCAGGGTGGTATTTCAAGGACGGCTCCACCGAAACTAGCGTTCCGGTTTCATAGCCTCCCACCTATCCTACACAGATCGGTTCAAAGTCCAATGCAAAGCTACAGTAAAGGTTCATGGGGTCTTTCCGTCTAGCCGCGGGTAGATTGCATCATCACAAACACTTCAACTTCGCTGAGTCTCGGGAGGAGACAGTGTGGCCATCGTTACGCCATTCGTGCAGGTCGGAACTTACCCGACAAGGAATTTCGCTACCTTAGGACCGTTATAGTTACGGCCGCCGTTTACCGGGACTTCAATCAAGAGCTTGCACCCCATCATTTAATCTTCCGGCACCGGGCAGGCGTCACACCCTATACGTCCACTTTCGTGTTTGCAGAGTGCTGTGTTTTTATTAAACAGTCGCAGCCACCAGTTTATTGCAACCCCTTCACCCTCCTGGCGCAGGCCAGTCAAGCTACAAGGGCGTACCTTATCCCGAAGTTACGGTACCAATTTGCCGAGTTCCTTCTCCCGAGTTCTCTCAAGCGCCTTAGAATACTCATCTCGCCCACCTGTGTCGGTTTGCGGTACGGTCACTGTTAAACTGAAGCTTAGAGGCTTTTCTTGGAACCACTTCCAATTGCTTCGCTTCCTAAGAAGCTCGCGCCACACCCTTGAATCCTGCGCCCGGATTTGCCTAAGCGCCTTCTCCAATGCAGCGACCGGGACTTCCAACACCCGGACAACCTTCCGCGATCCGTCCCCCCATCGCATTTAACAATGGTGCAGGAATATTGACCTGCTTCCCATCAGCTACGCATTTCTGCCTCGCCTTAGGGGCCGACTCACCCTACGCCGATGAACGTTGCGTAGGAAACCTTGGGCTTACGGCGAGGGGGCCTTTCACCCCCTTTATCGCTACTCATGTCAGCATTCGCACTTCCGATACCTCCAGCACCCTTTACAAGGCACCTTCGCAGGCTTACGGAACGCTCTCCTACCATGCGTGCAAAGCACGCATCCGCAGCTTCGGTATATAGCTTAGCCCCGTTACATCTTCCGCGCAGGACGACTCGATCAGTGAGCTATTACGCTTTCTTTAAAGGGTGGCTGCTTCTAAGCCAACCTCCTGACTGTTTTAGCCTTCCCACTTCGTTTCCCACTTAGCTATATTTGGGGACCTTAGCTGGCGGTCTGGGTTGTTTCCCTCTTGACACCGGACGTTAGCACCCGATGTCTGTCTCCCGTGATTGCACTCTTCGGTATTCGGAGTTTGCTATGGCGGGGTAATCTGCAATAGACCCCCCAACCATGACAGTGCTCTACCCCCGAAGGTGAGACACGAGGCACTACCTAAATAGTTTTCGGAGAGAACCAGCTATTTCCAGGTTTGTTTAGCCTTTCACCCCTATCCACAGCTCATCCCCTAACTTTTCAACGTTAGTGGGTTCGGACCTCCAGTACGTGTTACCGCACCTTCATCCTGGCCATGGATAGATCACCTGGTTTCGGGTCTACGCCCAGCAACTGAACGCCCTATTCGGACTCGCTTTCGCTACGCCTGCCCTATATGGTTAAGCTTGCTACTGAACGTAAGTCGCTGACCCATTATACAAAAGGTACGCCGTCACCCCTTACGAGGCTCCGACTGTTTGTATGCATGCGGTTTCAGGATCTATTTCACTCCCCTCCCGGGGTTCTTTTCGCCTTTCCCTCACGGTACTGGTTCACTATCGGTCGATCACGAGTATTTAGCCTTGGAGGATGGTCCCCCCATCTTCAGACAGGATTTCACGTGTCCCGCCCTACTTGTCGTACACCTAGTTCTTTCATACTGTTTTCGCCTACAGGGCTATCACCTGCTATGGCCGCACTTTCCAGAGCGTTCGGCTAACAATACAAATAAAGAGTACAAGGCTCATCCCATTTCGCTCGCCACTACTTTGGGAATCTCGGTTGATTTCTTTTCCTGCGGTTACTTAGATGTTTCAGTTCACCGCGTTCGCTTCACTGGACCTATGTATTCAGTCCAGGATGACCCAAAAGGGCCGGGTTTCCCCATTCGGACATCTACGGATCAAAGCTCGTTTGCCAGCTCCCCGTAGCTTTTCGCAGGCTACCGCGTCCTTCATCGCCTGTGATCGCCAAGGCATCCACCACATGCACTTGTTCGCTTGACCCTATAACGAGTCTGTCTCGTTACAGGTTGAGTTCTCGCGTTGTGCCGTATTCCAATTGAGCCGAACATTAAGTTCGAATCATCTTGAGATACATCGATACAATCACAACCCGGATAGTTTCCACGTCCATCTCAAGACGCTTCCGCTATCCAAATTACTTACTTCTTCCAGATTGTTAAAGAACGACAGCCGATATGGTGTTACTCATATCACTCTGACTGGCTCAATCGCCAATGCAAAGCGCTCGCTGATTGTTTCAGCAAACTCTTGGCATTGAAGATTGGTGGAGGCAGACGGGATCGAACCGACGACCCCCTGCTTGCAAAGCAGGTGCTCTCCCAGCTGAGCTATGCCCCCATGTACAGAGACTTCCTCAGGTATGTTCCGCCAGACAATTGGTGGGTCTGGTTGGATTCGAACCAACGACCCCCGCCTTATCAAGACGGTGCTCTAACCGACTGAGCTACAGACCCCTGAGTCTGTCTTAATTTACAGCCGATAAGCGTGAGCGCTCAACTTTGCGAATAGCTCTGGAAAGGAGGTGATCCAGCCGCACCTTCCGATACGGCTACCTTGTTACGACTTCACCCCAGTCATGAATCCTACCGTGGTGACCGTCCTCCTTGCGGTTAGACTAGCCACTTCTGGTAAAACCCACTCCCATGGTGTGACGGGCGGTGTGTACAAGACCCGGGAACGTATTCACCGCGGCATGCTGATCCGCGATTACTAGCGATTCCAGCTTCATGCACTCGAGTTGCAGAGTGCAATCCGGACTACGATCGGTTTTCTGGGATTAGCTCCCCCTCGCGGGTTGGCAACCCTCTGTTCCGACCATTGTATGACGTGTGAAGCCCTACCCATAAGGGCCATGAGGACTTGACGTCATCCCCACCTTCCTCCGGTTTGTCACCGGCAGTCTCCCTAGAGTGCTCTTGCGTAGCAACTAAGGACAAGGGTTGCGCTCGTTGCGGGACTTAACCCAACATCTCACGACACGAGCTGACGACAGCCATGCAGCACCTGTGTATCGGTTCTCTTTCGAGCACTCCCGCCTCTCGGCAGGATTCCGACCATGTCAAGGGTAGGTAAGGTTTTTCGCGTTGCATCGAATTAATCCACATCATCCACCGCTTGTGCGGGTCCCCGTCAATTCCTTTGAGTTTTAATCTTGCGACCGTACTCCCCAGGCGGTCAACTTCACGCGTTAGCTACGTTACTAAGGAAATGAATCCCCAACAACTAGTTGACATCGTTTAGGGCGTGGACTACCAGGGTATCTAATCCTGTTTGCTCCCCACGCTTTCGTGCATGAGCGTCAGTATTGGCCCAGGGGGCTGCCTTCGCCATCGGTATTCCTCCACATCTCTACGCATTTCACTGCTACACGTGGAATTCTACCCCCCTCTGCCATACTCTAGCCTGCCAGTCACCAATGCAGTTCCCAGGTTGAGCCCGGGGATTTCACATCGGTCTTAGCAAACCGCCTGCGCACGCTTTACGCCCAGTAATTCCGATTAACGCTCGCACCCTACGTATTACCGCGGCTGCTGGCACGTAGTTAGCCGGTGCTTATTCTTCCGGTACCGTCATCCCCCGGCCATATTAGGACCAAGGATTTCTTTCCGGACAAAAGTGCTTTACAACCCGAAGGCCTTCTTCACACACGCGGCATTGCTTGCTGGATCAGGCTTTCGCCCATTGTCCAAAATTCCCCACTGCTGCCTCCCGTAGGAGTCTGGGCCGTGTCTCAGTCCCAGTGTGGCTGGTCGTCCTCTCAGACCAGCTACTGATCGTCGCCTTGGTAGGCCTTTACCCCACCAACTAGCTAATCAGCCATCGGCCAACCCTATAGCGCGAGGCCCGAAGGTCCCCCGCTTTCATCCTTAGATCGTATGCGGTATTAATCCGGCTTTCGCCGGGCTATCCCCCACTACAGGACATGTTCCGATGTATTACTCACCCGTTCGCCACTCGCCACCAGGTGCAAGCACCCGTGCTGCCGTTCGACTTGCATGTGTAAGGCATGCCGCCAGCGTTCAATCTGAGCCAGGATCAAACTCTTCAGTTCAAACCTGTTACTGTTTTCGGTTCCGTTAAGAACCGGTCGCTCACTCAAAGCTGACAGGTATATGAATTGCTTCATAAACCTGACTTACTTTAGTGTGAGACTCTTGATACTTTTGCTATCCGATCCGAGGATCGGTTCGCTACCATCAAGCGCCCACACTTATCGGCTGTTAATTTTTAAAGAACGTTTCTGCGAGAAATTCTTCCTTCTCAGCAGCGCTGCGTTGTCAGCAGCAGAGAAACGAGATTATGAACACTGTTTCGCAGTTCGTCAACAACTTTTTTAACTACTTCGTTGCGACTGCGGGGTTCATCTTCCTGCGCCGGCCGGCCGCCCAACAGGGCATCCAACCAACTTCGCTTCCCCCTTCCGCGCCGCGTTGCCGTTAGCGCGAAAGAGGCGTGATTCTAGGCATCCCGCGCCGCCAGCGCAAGGGGGTTTGCGAAAATATTTAAGAGGCCTCGCACGCCCCCGCCGCCTCAACCAAATGATCAATGAACGCCCGCGCGGTCGCCGGCAAGTGCCGGCGCTGCGGATACGCAGCATAGAGTTGTAGCGGCGCGGCCGGCCGGTCGAGCGCAACCCGCACCAGTTCCCCGCGTTCGATCAGGTCGCGGCACGCGGCCTCGACGACGATCGCAAAGCCGACCCCGCACCGCGCGGCCGCCAACGCGAGCGTGCCACTATCTACTCGCAACCGCTCCTGCACACGCAAACAGGTCGGATGCCCGCCCGCGCCGACGAATCGCTACGGCCGCCCCTCGAGCACACCGACGGTCGTGATGCACGGTAGTGCCTCGAGCGCCTCGATACGCACGGGGCTGCCATGCGCGGCAATCACCGACGGCGCCGCGACAACCACGCTCGGCAGGCTCAACATCGGCTTCACGACGCACGCGCTGTCCGGCAGGTCGCCGCGGCCGACAACGACTGCCAGGTCGAGATCCTCGAGCCCTGTTTCCGGCCCGGCGAGACTCGTCGAGCAGCGCAGGTCCACGGCCGGATGCCGGCACGCGAAGTCGGCCACGGCCGCGCCGAACAGCTGCGGACCGATTTCGCTCGGCAGGCTCACGCGCAGCCGGCCCTGCAAGCGGGACTGCTCGGACGCAAGCGCATCGAGCGTTTCGTCGAGCACATCGAGCATCGGCCCGCACCGCTCGAACAGCAGCCGGCCCGCGTCGGTCAGCGTCAGGCCGCGCGCGTGCCGCTCGATCAGGCGCGTCTGCAGGCTCGCCTCCAGTTGCGCGACATGCCGGCTGACATTGGCATGGCATCGACCTACATCCGCCTCGTCGCGGCGTCCTCCGTGAGCGCAGCCTTCCCCGCTCCGGACCGTCGCACCGGTTTCAGCGCGCTGCAAACGGCCGCAACCCATTTCGGCACGACGCTCGCGTTCGCGCTGGGCGCCTGGATGCTCGACGGCCACGCGGTGATCCGGGCCGGCATCGCCCCGCTGCTGTGAGCCTGCCTCGTCGGCTCGCTTGCGTTGCCGGCCTATCTTTGGTGGTTGCGCGCGCACGCGTAACGGCGCATCGCGCCATGTCACATCGATGAAACGATTCTCCACCGCATTCCGGCCCGGTCGATCAAAACTGAAACGTTTTTGGCGGCCAAGCTTTCATTACGTCAAGTTACTTCTTGGAAATCAGGCGTTTGCGGCACCTGGCACGGTGTTCGCATGATCCGCCCTCGGCAGGGCTGCGCGCGGGTCATGGCGATCGTTGCATGCGCAGCCGGTCCATCGTGCGCTGCCGTCCCGCTCCCGCAAGCCGGGCCGGCAACGCCCCCGTTCGATCCATTCTGTCACGCGCCGCATGACGCGGCCGCGTCGGGAGGACACCATGCATCCCCCTGGATTCAAACGCTCGTCACGCTGGCCACGCGTCATGCTCTGCAGCCTGTTCCCGGCACTGATCGCCGCCACGGCGATCGCGCCGCCGAACGCACTCGCGGGCGGCAAGGTCGCGCCGCGCGGCCACGCCCAGGCACCGTCGGGCAAGGAAGGCTGGGGCAAGCCCCAATACCCGCCATCGGGCCCGCACCCGGGCGACACCGTCAACAAGTCGGCGACGAACAATCGGATACCGAAGCAATAAAGACAGGCGCCACACCATTTTTTCGAATTGTCGGGGGACTCGTCCGAATCATCGGACACGATGCGTGAGGTTTGACATGAGCGCTTTGCGAACCCTATTCCGCCAGTTCAGGCATGTGGCGCGCTGTATCGTCGCGGCAGCACTCCTGGCCGCGGCCGGCGCCAGCCATGCAGTGCCGAGCGATGCCCAGATCGACCTGAAGATCCTGATCATCGCGAGCCAGCAGGCCGGCAGTTCGCCCGAGCTGGCAGCCGCCCGATCGATCCTCGATCGCGTGGGCATTCCGTATACGATCTACACGTACGACACGAACAACCCGACGCTGCCGCCGCTCGAAACCGGCAACCACGCGCTGTACCAGGGGATCGTCCTGCCGGTCAGCGACTACCGCTACATGAACCCGTTCGCCGGCGGCGCGCTTGCGCAGACGCTCGCGCGCTACCAGTTCAAGTACAACGTCCGGCTTGCGAGCTTCTATACGTGGCCGGGCGACAGCGCCTGCCTGCAGTACGTGAACTACCAGGACACGACCGCGACGCCGCTGTCGTCGCTGCTGACGTCGTCGGGGCAGGCACTGTTCCCGTACATGAACGCCGGCACGTCCACGAGCAGTCCGCTCACGATCTCGAACGCGTGGACGTACTTCGCATCGCCGGCCAGCCCGCTGCCGACCGGCACGACCGTCACGCCGATCGTGCAGGCCACGGGCCCGGGCAACGCGACGTACTCGATCGGCGCCACCTGCCTGTTCGCGAACACGACGCCGCTCACGGGCGACAGCACGACGCGCGAGACGATGTCGCTGATGTTCGACAACAGCCAGTACCTGACGCACTCGATCACGCTGTCGTACGGGATCGCGAACTGGCTCACGCGCGGCCTGTTCCTCGGCAGCCGGCACGTCTACATCGATCCGCAGGTGGATGACAACGGCATTCCCGACGAGATCTATCCGTACGCGCAATCCGACTCCACCGGCCTGTGGTACGACGTCCGGACCGGCGCCACGACCAGCACGAGCCCGCCCGGCCAATGCCCGCTCGGCTCGACGAGCCCGGCGACGGGCCTCACCGGCTGCGAATACCGCACCACCGGCGCGGACTTCACCAACATCGTGAACTGGCAGTCGCTCGTGAACCTGACGACGCCGAACGCGTCCGCGGTCAAGCTTACGCTCGCGTACAACGGCGAAGGCTACGGCAAGGCGTTCGGCGGCCAGGGTTTCTACCCGCCGAGCGGCACGGATTCGCTGTCGCTGCAGACCGCGCTGCTGCAACGCAATTTCAAGTGGATCAGCCACACCTACGACCACGAACTGCTGGATCCGCCGTACACGACCACCGCCGCGCAGGTCACGGCCGAGATGCAGAAGAATCTGACCGTCGCGAACCGGTTCGGCTTCACGACCTTCAGCGCAAGCACGCTGGTGACGCCGGAAATTTCCGGCCTGTACAACCCGACGACGCTCGGCGCACTCGCATCGTTCGGCACGCGCGTGCTCGTCTCCGACAGCTCGAAGCCGACGCCGCCCGTCGGCACGGCCGGCTGTCCGGTGAACAACGGCGGGGTGGCGTGGCCGCTGCCGGCGTTCAACGCGGGCAAGTACAGCTGCGTGAACCAGACGATCTTCGAGGTGCCGCGCTATGCGACCGCGCTGTTCTACAACGTGTCGCAGCCATCGGAATGGGTTGCCGAATACAACTACTTCTACGGCGCGAACGGGATCGACCCGACCCGCTGGGGCTATGACCTGACCTACGCTCAGGTGCTCGACAAGGTGTCCGACCAGCTCGTCGTCTACCTGCTCACGTACGACAACCGGCCGATGATGTTCCACCAGTCGAACCTGCGCGCATACAGCGGCACGAGCACGCTGCTCGGCGACCTGCTCAACGCGACGTTCACGAAGTACAACAAGTACTACAAGAACCTGCCGATCCAGAGCCCGTACCTGTCGACGATCGGCACGCTCGCGAACCAGCGGATGGTCTACAACGCGTCGAACGTGGCGGCAACGCTCACGCCCGGCAAGTCGATCGTCGTCAGCGCATCGCGCTCCGACGGGCAATCGGTGGTCGTGCCGGTGACGGGCGTCACGTTCGGCACGTCGACCGAGGTATACGGCGGCCAGAACATTTCGAACCTCACGCTGCTGCCGGCCACCGCCTATACGACGCAGATCACGCCGGCGCCCGCGTGGCAGTAGCCGCGCGATCGGCGCATCGCAGCGCAGCACGGACGCCCGCCGCCACGCGGGCGTCCCGCTGACTGTATCTTTCCCCCCGCGAAATCGAGGTCGATAATGTCGGTGTCCCCGCTCCGGAAGGAGAGCTGCCATGACCGACCACGCTTCGTCGCCGGGCGACCCCGATCTCGCTCAAGGCATCCCGCTGGCCGACCTTCCCGACGGCGGCATGGTGACCGGCCATGTCGGCGATGCGCCGGTCCTGCTGGTGCGCCGGGCAGGCACGTGCTTTGCGGTCGGCGCGACCTGCACGCATTACGGTGCGCCGCTCGCGGACGGGCTCGTGGTCGACGACACGATCCGCTGCCCGTGGCATCACGCTTGCTTCAGCCTGCGTACCGGCGAGGCGCTCCGCGCGCCGGCGCTGTCCGGTCTGACGTGCTGGCGCGTCGAGCAGCGCGACGGCAAGGTCTTCGTGCGCGACGCGTTGCCTGCCGCCGCACCGCCCGTCTCGCCGGCCGCCTCGCATCCCGCATCGGTGGTGATCGTCGGCGGCGGCGCGGCCGGCAACGCCGCGGCACAGACATTGCGGCAGCAAGGGTATCAAGGCCCCGTCACGCTGCTGAGCGCCGATCCTGCATTGCCGTACGACCGGCCGAACCTGTCGAAGGACTACCTCGCCGGCACCGCGCAGGCCGACTGGCTCCCGCTGCATGCGCCGGAGTTTTACGCGGAGCGGCAGATCGACGTGCGCTGCGGCGCGCGTGCGGTCAAGCTCGACCCCCGACAGAAAATCGTCACGCTCGCCGATGGCGGCCAGCTTGCGTACGACGCGCTGCTGCTCGCCACCGGCGCTGATCCGATCCGCCTCGCGGCGCCCGGCGCGACGCTGCCGCACGTGGCCGTGCTGCGCACGCTCGCCGATTGCGATGCGCTGATCGCGCGCGCCGGCAGCGCGCGCCGATGCGTCGTAGTGGGCGCCAGCTTCATCGGGCTCGAGGTCGCGGCCGCGCTGCGCACGCGCGGCGTGGAAATCCATGTGGTCGCGCCCGAAGCGCGCCCGATGGAGCGCGTGCTCGGCGCCGCGCTCGGCGACATGGTCAAGGCGCTGCATGAAGCGCACGGCGTGACGTTCCATCTCGGCGCGACGGTCGCGGCGATCGACGCGGATCGCGTGACCCTGTCGACCGGCGCCTCGCTGGCCGCCGAGCTGGTCGTGACCGGCATCGGCGTGCGCCCCGATATCGCACTCGCGCAGGACGCGGGCCTCGCGATCGATCGCGGCGTGACGGTCGACGCGTTCCTGCAAACGAGCGCGCCGGGCATCTACGCCGCGGGCGACATCGCACGATGGCCGGACCCGAGAACCGGCGAGCGCATCCGCGTCGAGCACTGGGTGGTCGCCGAGCGCCAGGGCGCTGCAGCCGCGCTGAATATCCTCGGCCAGCGCAAGCCGTTCGCGGCGGTCCCGTTCTTCTGGAGCCAGCACTACGACGTGGCGATCAACTACGTCGGGCACGCGGAGCACTGGGATCGCATCGATGTCGACGGCGATCCGGCCGCGCACGACTGCACCGTCACGTATTGGCGCGACGGCAAGCCGCTCGCGGTCGCGACGGTCGGGCGCGACCGCGCGAGCCTCGATGCGGAAGCCGCATTCGAACGACAGACACCGGCGTGACGCGCGCGCGTGCCGAAAGCGGGAGGATCTGCAACATGACGACGAGGTTCAAGACGGGCGACCGGGTCACGTGGAATTCCGCGGCCGGCCACGTGACGGGTACGATCATCGAGATTCATACGCCAGATTTCGATTGCAAGGGCCATCGGCACCACGCGTCGCCGGGCGATCCGCAGTACGAGACCAGGAGCGACAGGCCCGACCCCGTCGCCGCGCATCGCGGCCGCGTGCTCCCGCGCGTTTCCGGAAAGGGGGACGCGTGAAGCTGCCATTCTTCACGATCGGTCATTCCGACCGCACGCTCGACGACTTCATCGGCATGCTGACCGACGCCGACATCGCGCTGCTCGCGGATGTCCGCAAGATGCCGCGCTCCCGAACCAACCCGCAATACAACGAAACGACGCTCCCGGTCGCGCTCGCCGCATTCGACATCGCGTACGAACACGTCGCCGCGCTCGGCGGCCTGCGCGGCAAGACGCGGAGCGTGTCCGACGACGTCAACGGCTTCTGGACCAACGACAGCTTTCATCGCTACGCCGATTACGCGCTCACCGAGGCGTTTCGCGCGGGCCTCGACCACCTGATCGAGCAAGGGCGCCGGCAGCGCTGTGCGGTCATGTGCGCGGAAGCCGTGTGGTGGCGCTGTCACCGGCGCATCGTTGCCGACTACCTGATCGCGCGCGGCGAGACCGTCTTCCATATCATCGGGCCGAACCGTCTCGAGCCTGCCCGCCTCACGCCGGGCGCCGTCGCTCAGCCCGACGGCACGATCGTGTATCCGCGCGCGGCCGACCACACCGGCGAGCCGGATCCCGGCGAACTCCCTCACGGTTGAATCCGGGATGCGGCGACGCGAACGGCCCACGCTTCCGGCGCCCGCGATCCTGCATTACCATCTTGCGTCCGCCGCGACTGCCCGCCCCCGGCATGCCGGCCTCGTCCACCACCCGCTCCCGCACCGATGCTCACGCTCGTCATCCTCGCCGGCCTCTGGGCCGGCCTGCAGAACTCCCTCGCCGGCGGCGGCTCGTTCGTCACGCTGCCCGCGCTGATCGTGTCGGGCATGTCGCCGCTGGCCGCGAACATCACGTCGACGGTCGCGCTGTTTCCCGCGCAGGTCACGACCGGCTGGGCCAGCCGCCAGATGGTGCGCGGCGCGGGCAAGCTGCCGTTTCGCGCGCTGTTCATGATCAGCATCGTCGGCGGCGCGCTCGGCGGCCTGCTGCTGCTGAAGACCCCGTCGTCGATCTTCTCCCGGCTCGTGCCGTGGCTCGTGCTGTTTGCGACGGCCGTGTTCGCGTGGGGCAGCTTCTTTCGCAAGCCGAGCCAGGAAACCGTCCATCTCGGCCCGGTGACGACGGCAATCGCGCAGTTCGCGATCGCGATCTACGGCGGCTACTTCGGCGGGGGGATCGGCTTCCTGATGATGGCCGCGCTGACGATGGCGGGCCTGTCGCCGCGTCACGCGGCATCGACGAAGAACGCGCTCGCGGGCGTGATGAACGCGTCGGCGGTCGTGCTGTTCCTGACCTCGCCGCTGCTGCACTGGCCCGCCGCGCTCGCACTCGGCGGCGGCGCGATCGTCGGCGGCCTGCTCGGCTCGTGGGCGCTGCACCGCGTCAACGAGCGGATTCTGCGGATCGGCATCGTGTGCATCGGCGTCGCGCTGACGATCGGGCTGTTCGCCAAGCCGTTCTGACCGGCGAAGTCACAGGCCGGCGCCGGGGCCCGCCCCCGCTCAGCCGAACGGCCGCACGCCGATCAGCCAGCCGTGCAGGAACAGCGCGAACACGGCCCAGATCACGAGGCCGGCGACGATCGCGATCGCGTCGCCGGACGTCTTGCCGGCCGGGTAGCGCACGCCGTCCCGGCGATCGCGCGCGCGCGACACCACGAAGCTCGCGAGCGACCAGACGAAGAACGCGCCGAACAGCACGACCGCATGCAGCGTGCCGTTCGCGAGCAGGTGCGCGACCGCCCACACCATCACGCCGGCCACCATCGGATGCCCGACGAGCGCCTTGATGCGGTTCGCCGGCACGTGCGACGCCGCGATCAGCACGAACGCGATCGCGGTCAGCATCCCGGTCAGGTGCCGCACGCCGGCCGGCGACACCCACAGCAGCGTCGCGCCGCCGCGCGCGATGCCGTAGCCCCAGACGATCAGCACGAAACCGACGAGCGACGCGACCGAATAGCGCGCCTTCCAGCCCTTCTCGCCGAGACGGGCGATCTGCTCGGATCGCCAGCCGTCCGCGACGAGGCGAATCGAATGCACACCGAGGAAGATCGCCAAACCGAGAATCAGCACGAGCATCGGTTGTCTCCATCTGGATGGATGATGAGTGGGGAAGCGTGCCGCGTGGCGTTCTGCGCGCCGTCTGCGGGGCACGACCGCGCCGATCATAAACGCCGTGCCGCCGGTTGTGAAGCGCGGGCGTCGGTGAAACCGGACCGCGGACAAGGTGTCGGGCATGCCGGGCAAACCGGCACGCGCGATGCGCTGAAACGGAATGCGGATAAATGGCCGGCCGCGACGCCCTCCGCGGCCTGCGCTGTCATGTCGCGCGCTTGGGCTTCGGCTTGCGCTTCGCCGGCCGCGGGCCGGCCAGCAGCGCGGCGCGATATGCGCCGCGGCACCAGTCGAACAGCGCGCCCGCGTCCTCGAGCACGTCGGCCGGCGTTTCGTAATAGCCCTCGAGCGCGACGGTGCGCGTGCGCCCCGGATAGGAGAACGGCCCCATCCCCGCCGCGACGAACGCCGGGCGGTTGACGTCGTCGACACGCAGGAACAGCGACCCGCGCGACATGAAGCCGAACATCACGCCGTCGATCCGCAGCGATGCGCCGCTGAAGAACCGCGCGACCTCGACCGCGCCGAGGCTCGCGAGCTGATACGCGATCTCCTCGCCGTGCGCCTTCTCCGACTGCCAGCTCACGCGCGCTCCGTGCAGCGCTGCGTCCACGCGTCGAGTTCCGCGTCGGCGAAACCAACGGCCGCCGCGCTGTCGCGGATCTGCCGCCAGGTCGCCGGGTCGACCGGAATCCCGTCCGCGCCGCGCACGGCGCGGCTTGCCTCTTCCGGCTCGCCGGGCATCCGCACCGGCGCGTCGCCCACCTGCGGCGACGCCTTCGCCCACGCGACGAACGCGTCGGCTTCGCGCTGCGCATCGGCCGCGTCGAACGCCTGCGGATCGATCAGCACCGACAGCATCCCGTTGACGATCGCGCTCGTCTTCTGCAGCGTGCCATCGTGCGTCGTGTGCCCGCCGACCAGCGCGCCGCCGAAGATCTCGCACATCGCCGCGAGCGCATAGCCCTTGTGCAGGCCGAACGGCAGCAGCGCGCCGAACGGCTGCTCGTGCATCACGGCCGGATCGTCGGTCGGCCGGCCGCGATGGTCGATCAGCGACCCGGCCGGCACGCGCTTGTGCTGGTTGTACGCGACGCGCGTCTTGCCGTACGCGATCGCGCTCGTCGCGAAGTCGAGCAGCAGCGGCGGCTTGCCCGCGCGCGGATAGGCCGCGCAGAAAGGATTCGTGCCGAAACGCGGATCGGCGCCGTTCAGCGGCGCGACCAGCAGGTCGCCCGGCACGTTGACGAAATGGAACGACACGAGGCCCGCGCGCGCGCATTGCTCGGCCCAGTGGCCGATGCGGCCGAGGTGATGGACGTCGCGCAGGCCGACCGCGCAGATGCCTATCCGCCGCGCCCGCTCGATGCCCCCGACCATCGCCTCGAACGCGATCACCTGGCCGAAGCCGCGCCCGCCGTCGATCGTCAGCACCGCGCCCGCGTCGCGCACGATCGCCGCATGCGCGTTCAGCGCGAGCTGCCCTTCCCGCCACGACGCCACGTAGTTCGGGATCATGCCGATCCCGTGCGAATCGTGGCCCGCGAGGTTCGCGCCGACCAGATGATCGGCGACGAGCCGCGCCTCGCGCTCGCTGCTGCCCGCCCGCGCCCAGATCGCGGCAACGAACGCGTGCAGCTGATCGGCACGCATGCGCAGCGGGTCGGTGGCGGGCGGCTGGTGCGGTTCGCTCATCGGCGTGTTTCCTCGCGGGTGGGATCGGTGCTCGGGCGGTCAGCCGCTCAGCGCGCGGAAGCGATCACGTCGGCGACGGCCGCCGTGAGCTTCTTCGCATACGGCACGTGCAGGAACTCGTTCGGGCCGTGCGCGTTCGACTTCGGCCCGAGCACGCCGCACACCATGAACTGCGCGGCCGGGAAGCCGGCCTGCAGCACGTTCATCAGCGGGATCGTGCCGCCGAGGCCCATGTATGCGCAGTCCGCGCCGAAGTGGCGGCGCGACGCGGCGTCGAGCGACGACGCGAGCCACGGTGCGAGATCGGGCGCCGCCCAGCCGGTCGCCGCGCCCGCGTCGGGCTTGAACGTGACCTTCGCGTTGTACGGCGGATCGAGCTCGAGCAATGCCTTCAGCTGCTGCACGGCCTGCGCGGCGTCGACGAGCGGCGGCAGGCGCAGCGACAGCTTGAACGCGGTGCGCGGGCGCAGCACGTTGCCCGCGTCGGCGAGCGGCGGCAGGCCGGCCGCGCCGGTCACCGACAGCGACGGCCGCCAGGTCGAGTTCAGCAGCGCCTCGCGCGGGTCGGTCGTGGTCGGCAGCACCGGCTTGCCGTCCGCGCCGCACGCCCACGGCAGCCCCTTCCACACGGCATCGCCGAGGATCGCGGCGGTGGCGTCCGCTTCCTGCAGGCGGCTCGCGGGAATCTCGCAATGGAACGCGCCCGGCAGCAGGTTGCCGTTCTTCGCATCCTCGAGCCGTTCGAACAACTGGCGCATCACGCGGAAGCTCGACGGCGCGATGCCGCCGAACACGCCCGAATGCACGCCCTCTTCGAGCACCTCGACCTGCAGGTCGCCGGACACGAGCCCGCGCAGCGACGTCGTCAGCCACATCTGGTCGTAGTTGCCGGCGCCGGAATCGAGGCACACGACGAGCGACACCTGGCCGAGCCGGTCGCGCAGCGCGTCGACGTACGGCAGCAGGTCGTAGCTGCCCGACTCCTCGCAAGTCTCGATCAGGCCGACGCAGCGCGGCCGCTCGACACCCTGCTCGTCGAGCGCACCGAGCGCCGCGAGGCTCGCGTAGATCGCGTAGCCGTCGTCCGCGCCGCCGCGGCCGTACAGCTTGCCGTTCTCGTACTTCGGGGTCCACGGGCCGAGATCCGCGCGCCAGCCGTCGAATTCGGGCTGCTTGTCGAGGTGGCCGTACAGCAGGATCGTGTCCGTGCTGCCCGAGCGCGTCGCGGGCGTCTCGAAGAAGATCACCGGCGTGCGGCCCGGCAGGCGCACGATCTCGAGCTTCAGGCCCTTGACCGGCTGGCGTTCGGCCCATTGCGCGGCATCGGTGACGACGCGCTCGAGATAGCCGCGCTTCGCCCAGTCGGGGTCGAACGCGGGGCTTTTCGCGGGGATCGCGATGTAGTCGGTCAGGGCATGGAGGATTTCATCGTTCCACTTGCGCTCGACGAAGGTCACGAGCTTGTCATGGTCGAGGACGGGGGTAGTGTCGACGGAAGTCATGGTGGGGTGCCTGGATCGGGCTGACGAAAACCAGGATGATACGCCGACGGCCGCGCCCCGCTCCTTCAGCCGGCGTTCAGCGCGCCGCCGGGAACGCCGCGCCGAGCCCCGCGGCGCACGCGAGTGCGTCGTCCCACAGGCGGCGCGTCAGCGCGCCGGCATCCTCGTCGCGCGCGAGCGCCGCCGCCTCGCCCGACCACAGCAGCGAGAAGTCGTCGCGGCCCTGCCGCTCGAGCGCGCCGCGCAGCGGATCGACCGCCGCCGTCGCGAGCGGAAACGCGGGCGCGAGCGCGCTCATCGGCCCCTGCTCGCGCATGAAGCGCGTCATCAGGCCGCGCGCGGGGCGGCCGGTATACAGATTGGTCACGCGCGTGCCGTCGTCGCGCGCCGCGCGCACCGCCGCCTGATGCAGCGCGGAACGGCCGGCCTGCGGCGTCAGCAGGTAGCCGGTGCCGATCTGCACGGCCCGCGCGCCGAGCGCGAACGCGGCCGCGATGCCGCGGCCGTCGGCGATCGCGCCCGCCGCGATCACCGGCGCACGCACCGCATCGACGACCTGCGGCAGCAGCGCGAACAGGCCCGGCTGCGCATGAATGTCGTCGGTCAGGAACATGCCGCGATGGCCGCCCGCTTCCGCACCTTGCGCGACGATCGCGTCGACGCCGCGCGCATCGAGCCAGCGTGCCTCCTCGACCGTCGTCGCCGACGACACGACCCGCGCCCCGGTGCGCCGCACCCGCTCGAGCAGCGCGTCGTCCGGCAACCCGAAGTGAAAGCTCACGACGGCCGGCCGCAGATCCTCGACCACCGCGCACATCGCGTCGTCGAACGGCGCGCGGCCGGGGCCGCCCCGCACGTCCGCCGGATCGAGGCCGGCCTCCGCGTAGTAGCCGGCGAGCGCCGCGCGCCAGCGTGCCTCGACCGCATCGTCCGGGGCGGGCGGCGTGTGACAGAAGAAATTGACGTTGAACGGCGCCGCCGTGCGAGCGCGAATCGCCGCGATCTCATCGCGCAGTTGCTGCGGGCCGAGCGCCGCGCAAGCGAGCGAACCGAGGCCGCCGGCTTCGCACACGGCAATCGCAAGCGGGCTGAACGAACCGACCATCGGAGCCTGTATCAACGGCAGGCGGGAAGGCAGCGGCGCGCCGCATGCCGTGTGCGTGTCGTGGTCGGGAGCAGGATCGATGAGGGTCATGGCGGGCCGGATTCGATGGTCAAGGAATTTTCGATCATACGCCGCTGGCGGCGTTTCGCGGCCGGCAAGGCCGGCTGTGCAAGCGCTGCGCCGGCGTGCGCGGTCGGCCGCCCGTCGCGCCCGTGCGGCGGCCGCTATCGCCGCGCGCAGCGGCGCCACGCACCCCGGCGCCATCGCGGCATTCCCCGGGAATTCACACTTCGTTCAGATTTCGTTGAGATTTCATTTAGATTTCTTGAGGTTCGTTCGTCCATTAAATATCGTGCAGCGCCGGCCTCATCCGGCAATTCGTACCGCAAGTGACTTCCTTGGAATCCGATTTGATCAATTCACGACAACCGCTGACGATGGACAGCATTTTTCGGCGCCAGCCGGCTCAAGGTAATTGAAATGAATTTCAGAAAATTGGCACCGCTCGTCGTCGCACTGGCATTGGCCGGTTGCGGCGGCGACGCAACCGTTTCGTCTTCGCTGCCGCCGGACGAAACGACAACGCAGCAACAAGCCGCGTTGGCGAACATGAACGAAGCGACCTCCAGCAAGCTCGACGCGTTGCTGGCGATACGCGCCGCGCATCCGGACGGCGACGTCGGCCAGCTCGTCGAAGCGTTGTCGCGCGAATTCCTTGGCACGCCTTACCGAGGCGACATGTTGAAAGGGTCCGCGACCACGCCGGAACAACTGGTGATCGACTTCAGCGGACTCGATTGCTTCACCTATCTCGACTACGTCGAGGCCGCAAGAAAGGCGACGACGAAAGCCGATTACGCCAGCCGTCTCGTCCGCACGCGCTACGTGAACGGCGACATCGGCTTCACGCACCGCCGCCATTTCTTCACCGACTGGGCCAACCAGCCGCAGCTGCTGGCCGACGACGTCACCGCCTCGATCAGCGTCCACGCCGTCACGGTCCCGAAGCAGCTCAACAGGAAGGCCGACGGCGGCACCTACCTGCCGGGATTGCCGGTCGTCTCGCGCGATATCGTCCATATCCCGAGCGAATTCGTCGATGACTACGTCGTCAGCCGGCTGCGCACCGGCGACTTCATCGGCTTTTACGCGAAAGCGGACGGTCTCGACGTCACGCACGTCGGCTTCTTCATCGAGACGCGCGACGGGCCGATGCTGCGCAATGCGTCGTCGAAGAAAGCCAATATGAAAGTCGTCGATACGCCGTTTCTCGAATACGTGAAGAATACGCCCGGCATCGTGGTGCTGCGACCACGCGCCTGAGCGATGCCGCCGCCGCGACCGGCGCGCCGACTGGCGGCGCTCGCGGCGGCGCTCGCGATGCGGATCTGTTACGGATCGATTCGCACTTGCGGCGGCGGCCCGCGCCCTCGACCCTCCCCTCTCCTTCCGAAGACGCCCGACATCCGGCATCGAGGCGACCGCGCCCCGGCACGCGTGTCCCGGGCGAACCTTCCGCTCTTCAAATCCCCGCATCTCAACGAAACGTCAATTCGTTTCGATTTATTGAATGATCGCCGTCAAACGTCCTTTGAATAGGACGTCAGGCGTCACTTTTATTGACAGCAAGGCGATAACATCCGGGCAAACAAACTCACTGGCCGCGCGTCATTGCACGGCCGCCGGCGTCATTCCCGCCGTTCCCTGCCGCCCAACCCACGGAGGCTCGCATGTCCGAGGCCACATCTTCTCCCGCTGTCACCACCGACACGTCCGCGCCGAAAATCGGCGTGATCCCCGCCACACTGATGGTCGCCGGCAACATGATGGGCTCCGGCGTCTTCATGCTGCCCGCGAACCTCGCCGCGACCGGCGGCATCGCGATCTTCGGCTGGCTGATCACCGTGGTCGGCGCGGTGTCGCTCGCGCTGGTGTTCGCGAAACTCGCGGCGATCGACCCTGTCGCAGGCGGCCCGTACGCGTATGCGCGCAAGTCGTTCGGCCCGTACATGGGCTACCAGACCAACCTGATCTACTGGCTCGCGAACGTGCTCGGCAACGTCGGCCTCGCGGTCGCGGGCCTCGGCTACCTCACGCACTTCTTCCCGGTGCTGAAGGATCCGCTCGTGTTCGCGCTCGCGCAGATCTTCGTGATCTGGCTGTTCACGTACGCGAACATCCTCGGGCCGAACGTCGTCGGCAAGGTGCAGTCGGTCACGACGATCTTCGCGCTGGTGCCGATCCTCGGCATGGCCGTGTTCGGCTGGTTCTGGTTCAGCAAGGACGTCTATTTCGCGGGCTGGAACGTGTCCGGCGCGAGCAGCTTCAGCGCGATCGGCGCGACGCTGAACTTCACGCTGTGGGCGTTCATCGGCGTCGAGAGCGCGTCGGTGTCGGCGGGCGTGGTCGAGAACCCGTCGCGCAACGTGCCGATCGCGACCGTCGGCGGCGTCGTGCTGGCGGCCGTCTGCTACGTGCTCAGCTCGACGGTGATCATGGGGATGATCCCGAACAAGGCGCTGCTCGCGTCGAGCGCGCCGTTCGCGGACGCCGCGCGCCTCGCGCTCGGCAACACCGCCGCGAACGCGGTCGCGCTGTGCGCGGCGCTCGGCTGCCTCGGCTCGCTCGCGGGCTGGACGCTGCTCGTCGGCCAGACCGCGAAGGCGGCCGCCGACGACGGCCTGTTCGCCGGCGTGTTCGCGCGTGTCAACTCGAAGAACGTGCCGTCGGCGGGCCTCGCGATCGTCGCGGTGATCATGTCGGTTCAGGTGCTCGCGACGATGTCGCCGAGCGCGAGCGAGCAGTTCGGCAAGATCGCGTCGATCGCGGTGATCATGACGCTGCTGCCGTACATCTACTCGTGCATCGCGATCAAGGTGCTCGGCTACGGCAAGATGCCGTCGCACCAGTTCACGTTCTACACGATCGTCGGGCTGATCGGCGCGCTCTACGCGCTGTGGGCGATGGTCGGCTCCGACGGCCAGCAGACGCGCTGGTCGCTGATCTTCGTCGTCGCGACGATCGTGTTCTACGAGCTGTCGATCAACCGCCAGCGCGAGATCGAGGAAACCCACGTGCATCCGGGCGGCCGCTCGCCGCGCTGGGTGCGCTACGTCGCGCTGTCCGTCACCATCGCCGCGCTTGCCGCGACCTTCTGGATCTCCGTGGGCCGCCATCAGGCCGACGTCCTTCACGCCCGTTCGCCGATCGCCGCGGCGGGCGCCCAAGCAACCCAGCAAACGGGGGAATAACACATGACCGCTTCCTTGACCCAACAGTCATTCCGCCGCCTCGGCATGAAGGCGCTGCTGGTGCAGCACGACATCGACGAGCGCACCGCCACCGGACGCGCCGCGACCGCGCTCGCCGAGGAGCTGCGCGAACGGCTCGTCGACGTCGTGATCGCGACATCCGCCGACGATGCGCGCGCGGTCGTCAACGCCGACCCGGCGATCCAGTGCCTGCTGCTGAACTGGGAGCTCGGCGGCGACGCGACCCACGCGCCGGCGCAGTCGGTGCTCGACGCGATGCGCGCGCGCAATGCGACCGTGCCGGTGTTCCTGCTCGCGAGCCGCGCGAGCGCGGCGGCGGTGCCGGTCGAAGCGATGCGCAAGGCCGACGACTTCATCTGGATGCTCGAGGACACCACCGCGTTCATCGGCGGGCGCATCGTCGCGGCGATCGAACGCTACCGCGAAACCGTGCTGCCGCCGATGTTCCGCGCGCTCGCGAAGTTCTCGCGCGTATACGAGTATTCGTGGCATACGCCGGGCCACACGGGCGGCACCGCGTTCCTGAAATCGCCGGTCGGCCGCGCGTATTTCGAATTCTTCGGCGAGGCGCTGCTGCGCTCCGACCTGTCGATCTCGGTCGGCGAGCTCGGTTCGCTGCTCGACCACTCGGGCCCGATCGGCGAAAGCGAACGCTATGCGGCGCGCGTGTTCGGCGCGCATCGCTCGTACCACGTGACCAACGGCTCGTCGATGTCGAACCGCGTGATCCTGATGGCGAGCGTCACGCGCAACCAGGTCGCGCTGTGCGACCGCAACTGCCACAAGTCGGCCGAGCACGCGATGACGATGTCGGGCGCGATCCCGACCTACCTCGTGCCGTCGCGCAACCATTACGGGATCATCGGGCCGATCATGCCCGAGCGCCTGACCGCCGCCGCCGTGCGGCTGTCGATCGAGCACAACCCGCTCGTGAAGGGCCGCGACGGCATCGACCCGACGCCCGTGCACGCGCTGATCACGAACTCGACGTACGACGGCCTGTGCTACAACGTCGCGCGCATCGAGGATCTGCTCGGCCAGAGCGTCGACCGCCTGCATTTCGACGAAGCGTGGTATGGCTACGCGCGCTTCAACCCGCTGTACCGCGACCGCCACGCGATGCACGGCGACCCCGCGCGGCACGACGCGAGCAAGCCGACCGTGTTCGCGACGCAATCGACGCACAAGCTGCTCGCCGCGCTGTCGCAGGCGTCGTTCATCCACATCCGCGACGGCCGCAACCCGATCGAGCATGCGCGCTTCAACGAGGCGTACATGATGCATGCGTCGACGTCGCCGCAGTACGCGATCATCGCGTCGAACGACGTGAGCGCCGCGATGATGGACGGCCCCGGCGGCGAGGCGCTGACCACCGACGCGATCCGCGAGGCGGTCGCGTTCCGGCAGATGCTCGGCCGCCTGCATGCGGAATGCGAGGAAAACGACGACTGGTTCTTCAACGGCTGGCAGCCCGACACGGTGGTCGACCGCAAGACGGGCCGGCGCATGCGCTTCCATGAAGCAGACGAGGCGCTGCTGGTCGCCGATCCGTCGTGCTGGGTGCTGCATCCGGGCGACGCGTGGCACGGCTTCGGCGACATCGAGGACGACTACTGCATGCTCGACCCGATCAAGGTGTCGATCGTCACGCCGGGCGTGTCGCCGAACGGCGGGCTGATGCCGGTCGGCATCCCGGCGACGATAGTCACCGCGTATCTCGACCGGCACGGGATCGTCGTCGAGAAGACGACCGACTTCACGATCCTGTTCCTGTTCTCGCTCGGCGTGACGAAGGGCAAGTGGGGCACGCTCGTCAACACGCTGCTCGACTTCAAGCGCGACTACGACGCGAACGCGCCGCTCGAGCAGGTGCTGCCCGATCTCGTCGCGCGTTATCCCGACCGCTATCGCAAGCTCGGCCTGCGCGATCTGTGCGACCTGATGTTCAACGCGATGAGCGACCTGAAGACGACCGAGATGATGTCGCGCGGCTTCTCGACGCTGCCGACGCCGGACTTCAGCCCGGCGGAAGCGTTCGAGCGCCTCGTGCACAACGAGATCGAGATGCTCGAGCTGTCGGAGATGGAAGGCCGCACCGTCGCGACCGGCGTCGTGCCGTATCCGCCGGGCATCCCGCTGCTGATGCCGGGCGAGAACGCGGGGCCGTCGGACGGGCCGCTGCTCGGCTACCTGAAGGCGCTCGAGCAGTTCGACCTGCGCTTCCCCGGCTTCACGCACGATACGCATGGCGTGGAAGTCGAGGACGGCGTGTATCGGATCGCGTGCATCAAGCGCAAGGCAGGCGACGCCAACACGCGCTGATCGCGCAGCGCGAGCGACGCCCCGCCGGCTTGCGGCAGGGCGTCGCGATCATCGCGACCCCGGCCGGCCGTCAGCCGGCCGGTTTCTCCTGCAGTTGCCCGATCCACGCATCGAGTTGCGCGTCGCCGTCGTCGTCGAGCTTGCCCTTGAGTGCGCCGTACCACGCTTCGACTGCCTCGGCCGGTTGCGTGGCTTTCAGGATGCCGAGACTGTTCTCCAGAAACGCCGAAAAGAACGGAATCCCGCGCATGTAGAGGAACGTCGAATCGGTGATGCGCACGTGGCCATAAACGTCGCGCACCCAGGTCAGGTGCGGCAGCGCTTCCGCGAAATGGCCGCTCTGCGTCAGCGCGGAAATGAAGTGAGTGCGCGCGGTGACGTCGGATTGCTCGTGCGTTTCGTGGTTGACCTCCGCGGCCTTCTGCAGCCACGCCTCGCCGCGCTTCACTTCGCCGCACATCACCGACGTGGTCGCCAGTTGCACCGCGTTGTGCGCGCTCGGCTCCTTGTCGAACAGCGAGAGCCAGTACGGAAACGCTTCCGGGTAGCGGTGCATCGCAGAATAGGCCAGCGCGCACAGGCGGCTTGCGTCCGCGATGCGCTCGGCGTGCGGCGCGGCGGCGGCGATTGCTGCCTCGTGCCTCCCGGCCTGGAAGGCCGCCAGCGCGGGCGCCAGTTCGGGCGCGATGTCGGGTTCGTCGCGCGCGGCTTCGGGTGGCGTCTGCGGCGCGGGCGGTTCCGATGACGTCGACGCGGACGCCGCTTCCGCTTCGCGAGATTTCTTGCCGAACAGTTTTCCCAACAGGCCCATCAGGTGTTTTCCTTTTTTGTCGTGGTGCGTGCGCATCCGGCAAGGCGGGCCCTCCGCCTCGTGCCGGGCCGTCAGCATCTTACGCCACGATCCATCCCCTTCCGGTAAGCGGCCGGGCTCGTCGCCGCGATGCGCCGGAAGTGCCGGCGCAGCGACTCCTCCGATCCGAAGCCCGCGCGCATCGCCACCTGCGCGAGCGGCAGTGCCGGATTCGCCTCGAGCAAGTCCTTCGCGACGTTCACGCGCTCGCGGATCAGCCACGTGACCGGCGACATCCCGGTGGCGTCGGCAAACTGCCGCTGCAGCGTGCGCGGGCTCATCGCGGCGTGCGCGGCCAGCGACGCGAGCGTATGCGGCTCGGCCGCATGCGCGCGCATCCAGTCGATCAGCCTGGCGAGCCGGTCGCTGCCGCCCGGCGCGACCGGGCGCGGCACGAACTGCGCCTGGCCGCCGTCGCGATGCGGCGGCAGCACGAGCCGCTGCGCGACACGGTTGGCGATCGCGCCGCCGTGATCGCGGCGCACGAGATGCAGCAGCATGTCGAGCCCGGCCGCCGAGCCGGCCGACGTGATCACCTGCCCCGCGTCGACGTACAGCGCGTCCGGATTCACCGTCAGCGCCGGATAGCGCGCCTGCAGCCGCTCCGCGTAACGCCAGTGCGTCGTCACGGTCAGCCCGTCGAGCACGCCCGCCGCCGCGAGCACGAACACGCCCGAGCAGATCGAGCACAACCGCGCGCCGCGCCGGTGCGCGGCGCGCAGCTTCTTCAGCAGCGGCTCGGGCGGCAACTCGTCGGGGTCGCGCCAGCCGGGAATCACGATGGTGTCCGCGCGATCGAGCATTGCAAGCCGGTACGGCGCGGCCACCGTGATGCCGCCCGCCGCGCGCACGGGGCCCGGCTCGCTCGCGCACACCGCGAAGCGATACCAGTCGACGCCCAGCTCCGGGCGCTCGAGCGCGAACAGTTCGACCACGCAGCCGAATTCGAAGGTGCAGAGGCGATCGTAGGCGAGCGCGACGACGAGATGGTTTTGCATGGCGCAATGTTACCGGAACTTGTCGATTGCGCCACTGCCGCGCGGCACGCCGAACCGCGATACTGACCCCATGTTCATCGCGTCCCGCGCCCTTCAGGAGAAACCCCGCATGTCTTACGTCACCGACGTTCCCGCCGCCGACAGCCCCGCCGCCCTCGCGCATTTCGAAGCGTCGCTGCGCTTCGAGACCGATTGCTGGGACGTGCACGACGCGCTCGCATCCGGCGCGCCCGATTTCGTGCTGCTCGACGTGCGCAGCCCCGCCCAATACGCCGCCGGCCACGTGCCCGGCGCGCGCAACCTGCCGCACCGCAAGATCGTCGCGGGCAAGCTGGCCGATTATCCGGCCGATATGCTGTTCGTCGTCTACTGCGCCGGGCCGCACTGCAACGGCGCGGCCCGCGCCGCGATCCGCCTCGCGCGGCTCGGCCGGCCGGTCAAGCTGATGATCGGCGGCGTCACGGGCTGGTGCGACGAGGGTTTCGCGCTGGCCAGCGAAGCCGGTCCGACGGACAGCCTGGCCGCCTGATCGTCACCAAAAGCGCAACAATCAATTGTCTGCACGTCAACGGGAAAAGCGCGACAATCGGTCCCATTGCAGTCCGGATGGAGCAGCAACATGCAGACCGAAGTCCTGATTCAAGTCGCCGGCTCAGTCGCCGCGATCGCGCTCTACTTCCTGCCGGCGATCATCGCCGACCGGCGCCGCCGCCACGACAAGCTGACGATCGCGCTGTTCAACGCGCTGTTCGCGTGGACCGGAATCGGCTGGCTGATGACCCTCTACTGGGCCTGCCAGCCGAACCCGCACGCCGACGTCGTGCAGGACATCCTCGCGAAGCGCCGCGGCATCAGCATGCGGACCTTCTCGACCGGCCTCGTCGAACGCGTGCAGCGCCGCGTCGCCGCCCAGGAACAGTGGGCGCAGAAGCAGGGCTGCCGCTGAGTCTCCTTTCCCTTTAGCGCGCCGCCTCGAACTTCGGCATCCTGACGTTGGTCGAGGCCCGGTAGCGCCAGCTCAATGCGTCGCGCGGCGGCAAGCCGCCGGCGCGCAGCAACGCCCCCACCGCCCCTGCCGTCACCGCCCGCGCGATCCGTTCGCCCGGGCAGCCGTGCGGCCCCGCGCCGAAGCCGAATGCCGGCCCCGGCGGCCGGCCCGGCACGAAACGGTGCGGATCGCGGTGCACGGCCGGATCGCGGTTCGCCGCCGCGAGCACCACCAGGATCGCGTCGCCCGCATCGACCGTCACGCCGGCCAGCGTCGTGCGCGCCGCGACGAAGCGCCGGGTGTTCTGCACCGGCGCGTCGAAGCGCGCGACTTCCGCGACGAATGCGTCGAGCGCCGCGTCGTCGTCCACTGGAATGCTGCCGCCATCGGGATGGTGGCCGGGGTCGAGCCACGCAGCCAGCGTATTGCCGAGCCACGCCGCCGTCGCCTCACAGGTTTGCGACAGCAGCCCGACCAGGTTCGCGATCAGCGCGCCGCTCGCGTGCCAGCCGACGTCCCGCGCCGCGTGCTGCACCGCCGCGACCAGGCTGCGGCCGTCCGTGCGCGACGCGGCGACGAGCGCGGTCATCCGCTCGAGCAGGTGCACGGCCGCGTCGCTCGCACGGGCCAGTTGCGCATCCGTCGACAGCGGCGACAGCGCCGCGACGAAGTCGGTCACCCATGCGGCGACGCCGTCGAGCCGCGCGTCGTCGAAGCCGAGCAGGTCGGCCACCGCGCAGACCGGCACCGTCATGCACCAGGCGTCCAGCGCGTCGGGCCCACGCGCCGGCCGGCGCTGCGCGGCCAGCACGGACGCGCGACGGCGCAGCGCCTCCGTGTCGACCGCCGCCAGCGCGGCCTGCATCGCGCGTTTCGGCACGTCGTGCCGCAGCGCGCCGTCGTTCATCCGGATCAGCTGCGCGAACAGCTCGCCCGCCGTCGTGCCGCACAGCGCGGGCGGCACGGGGGCGGCGAGCGGCCGGACGCGGCACGCGGGATGGCCGAGCACGGCGCTCACGCTCGCGGCGCTGCTCGCGACCCACAGGCCGAGCGTGGCATCGAACACGAGCGGCGGCCCGTCGACGAGCGCCGCATAGTAGGGGTAAGGATCGCGGTGCGTGACCGCGGCAATCGGATCGGTCGGGTTCATGCGTGCAGTATCGGCCTCGCCGCGCGCCCGATGTTTCGGGCCCGCATGAAACGTCGATGCGGCCGGCGCCGCAGCCGCCCAACCAGCCGGCAAGCCTCTCCTAGGCGGCGGACCGGCAGCGATGGGCCTGCATCCGCACGCGCACCCGCCCGGCCGAGATCGCGCGCGGTTCCGCGACGCACGTCTCGTGGTGGAACATTTCCTGCCGGAAGTGCCCGCTTTCGTCGAACCACTGGCAAATCAGCCAGTCGGCCTCGTCGAAGACGACCGGCCCGGCATAAATGACCGTCATGCGCGGCCCACCCGTTTTCAGCGTCACGACGTCGCCGACGCGAAACCGGGTACGGAGAATATCTCGGATCGTCATGGCTCTCTCATTACTTTTATATTGATTTTCCGGCATCGTCGAGCCGGCATTTTTTAGGCTGCCGTGAAGATTATCAATCCACAAAAAAACCGGCAACTCCCATTCGAGCCAAATTACAAAAAAATGCCGGAAACGCCCGCCCTGCGGGCGATTTCCGGAATCTTTCCATCAAATTGATGCGATACGATTAAAAACACCTGATCGAAAATACAGGGTTCGGCGAATTTGCCGGGCGCCCGGCCCATCGTCACTTAATTAATCGAGCGCGGATGCACTTGATTGGTGTCAATCAATGTTTCAACTGGAAACGATCCCACATTCTTTTCGGCATCAGTTTTCGAACGAGCGCGGTGAATTATTCTCTGCAGCGAACCAATGATCGAGCCGGGCGCCCGATACGGCTGCTTGAGCGAACGTAAACGTGCCGTCCTGCACCATTTCGGTGACCCCGCGCAGGAACGCGCCAAGAGCGGCCCGCGCGAGCGCGCTGCCGACGCTCACGCGCTTCACGCCAAGCGCCGCGAGCGCATCGAGGCTCAGCAACGGGCCCGACAGCCCCATCACGACGTTCACCGGCGCGTCCACCGCGCGCGTGAGCGCGGCGATCTCGTCGGGATCGGTCACGCCCGGTGCATACAGCACGTCGGCGCCGGCGTCGCGATACGCGACGAGACGCGCGATCGTGTCGGCCAGGTCACGCCGCCCGTTCAGGTAGTTCTCGCAGCGCGCGGTCAGCGTGAACGGGAACGGCAGCGCACGCGCCGCGTCGACGGCCGCCGCGATGCGCGCCACCGCGGCGTCGCGCGGATAGATCGGCGCGTCGGGGCGGCCCGTCGCATCCTCGATCGAACCGCCGACCGCGCCGGCGCCGGCGGCGAGCCGGATCGTCTCGGCCACCGTCCGCGGATCGTCGCCGAAGCCGTTCTCGAGGTCGGCGCTGACCGGCAGGCCGCCGGCCGCGACGATCTCGGCAATGTGCGCGAGCATCGCGTCGCGGCCGATCGCATTGTCGGGCAGGCCGCGCGAATGCGCGTAACCGGCGCCCGTCGTCGCGAGCGCGCGAAAGCCGGCCATCGCGAGCAGGCGCGCGGTGCCGGCATCCCACGGGTTCGGCAGGATGAACGCGCCGGGCTGCGCATGCAGCGCGCGCAATGCGTGCGCGTGGCGGATCTGAAGGTCGGAAGGGATCATCGCGGGGCTCCGTTGGAACGTGGAAAGCCCCAGCGTACGCGCGCGGCGTGCAACGACGCTTCGGCGTGCGCTGAAATGTCGACGCGCGCGACGGCGGTGGCAACGGCAACGGCGGCGACGGCGGTGGCGACGGCCGTGGCGACGGCGGCGGCGCGCCCCGCGATCCGCGATCCGTCAGACCACGTACGCGCCCTTCGCGTGCAATTCGGCTTCCGCGTGTTCGAGCGCGGCGATCGCGTCGCTGCCCTCGAGCGCGAGCAGCTGCGCGACGAGCGCCTCGGCCAGCGCGTGCGCGGCGACCAGCGACGGAAAGAACGACGGACTGTCGTGCGTGAAGATCAGTTGCGCGTCCGCATGCAGCGCGATCGGCGACACCGCGCTGTCGGTGATCGCGACGATCCGGCTGCCCTGCGCCTTCGCGGCCTGCGCGACGCGCGTCGCTTCCGCCGAATACGGCGCGAAACTGACGACCACCGTCGCGCTGTGCTTCGCGATCGTGCGCAGCTCCATCTCGAGCGAGCCGGCCACGCCGGCGAGCAGCGACACGGTCGGCCGGAACAGCCGGTAGCCGTATACGAGCCCGAACGCGACCGGATAGCACGAGCGGAACCCGGCGACATGCACGTGCGACGCCTTGCGGATCAGCTTCGCGGCCTCCGCGAGCGCGTGCGCATTCTGCGCGGCGGTCGCGGAGAGATTGTGCTGCTGGGCGGCGAGCAGGTCGTGCGCGAGCGATGCCTTCGCATCGGGCCGCACCAGCGAGCGCGCCCGCTGCGTGAGCGGCTCGGGGCGCGTGCGCACGCGCGCGACGCACAGGTCGCGCAGCTCGTTCCAGCCGGGAAAACCGAATTGCTGCGCAAGCCGCACGAGCGACGCGGGCTGCACCTGCGCGCGCTGCGCGACCTTGCGCATCGACGACACGGCGACTTCGTCGGGATGATCGAGGAGAAAAGCCGCGCCCGCCTGGAATTGCGGGCTCAGCTCGGAAAATTGCGCCCGGATCCGGGACGCGAGTTCATCGAAATTGGCGGCCATCTTGGTGAAAGCGGAAACCGGTCACCCATGGTATCACCGGCCCCGCGCGCACCGGTCAGCGCAGCACGTCGATCCGCTCGGCATCGACCTTCACGCGGCCCGACCACTTGCGCTCGAACTCGCCGGTCAGCTTCACCTCGTTGCGTTCGCTGACGGGCTGGCCGCCGGCCCACAGCTTGTCGTCGATCTCCACGCGGATCGTGCCGGTCGCATCGGCGAATTCGTAATCCTCGCCGCCGACGTGCTTGACGATGCGCCCCTGCAGCAGCACGTGCTGGTCGTCCTTGCCGTTGGCGAGCAGTTCCTTCACGGTGGTCGCCGCCACGGTGGACGGCCCCGTGTATTGCGCGTGTGCAGCGGCCGGCAGCACGGCGAGCGCGATCGTCAGAATGGTGGCCAGTTGCTTCATGATGTCGTTCCTTTTCTTTGCATGACGCGCGTTCCCGATGAACGCGACACCCGAATATTACGAAACGTAAGATTAAGCAAAGCTGAAGATTGTGACGACGTGACGCAACGCCGCATTGGACGAGTACGAAGAAACCTGCTCGCGAGCGCCAGGCTTCCGTCGTCGGCCGCTCAGGCGACACCGCTCACGCCGGCACCCTGCGCGATGCTCGACGCGACCAACTGCTGATAGATGTCCTGCTGGCCGGCCGGAAGCACGGGGCACAGCGTGTCGCGGCGCATCGCGTCGCCGAACAGGCGCTCGACCACCCAGCCGACCAGGTACAGCGCGGCCAGGCAGCCGCCGGCCGTCGCGACATTGCCGACGCTGGCGAACGGCCGGTCGTCCGGCATCACGCCGGCCTCGCGCAGCGCGTGCCGCGCATCGGGGTGGGTGGCGGCCCGCCGCCCGGGCAGCAGGCCCAGCCGATCGAGAATGAACGAACCGGCGCAGATCGAGCCGATCAACTGCCGCTCCGGCTGCAGCCGGAAGGCGCCGGTGAAGGCCGGATCGGCCAGCGCGGCCGGCACGCCCTCCCGGCCGCTCG
Organism: Burkholderia stagnalis; assembly: GCF_039848545.1. Lineage (NCBI taxonomy): Bacteria > Pseudomonadati > Pseudomonadota > Betaproteobacteria > Burkholderiales > Burkholderiaceae > Burkholderia > Burkholderia stagnalis. Next base: position 416,407 of record NZ_CP156686.1, on the reverse strand, counting down.
AAAACAGCACGACGTCGGCCCGGTTCGCCTCGGCCAGCGCGCCGTGGGTGTCGACGGCGAGGCCGTGGGCCGATCGCAACGTCGGTTGCAGGCCGAGGATCCGGACGTCCCAGTCGCGGCGATTGCGGCCCAGGATGTCCCACATCAGGAACAGGTCGATGTCGGTGAATTGGTCGAAAGCGACAAGGGCGATTTGCTTCATCGGCGGCTCCATGGATTGACGGTTATCCGTCGCGCATCACAAAAAGGAAGCCGCAGCTTAGCGACGCAGGCGATACCATACACAGCCTGTATGTTTCTCGGGATACACCGCATGTTGACGCGTGACCACTGGATCGCCGCCGGCTTCGACGCCCTCGATCGCGAGGGCTATCCGGGCGTGTCCGTCGAGCGCCTGGCACGGCGCCTGAACGTGACGCGCGGCTCGTTCTACCACCACTTCCGCAGCCGCGATGCGTTCGTCCATGCGCTGCTCGCGCAATGGGAAGCGGACTACACGGCGCGCATGCTCGCGCACGCGGCGCAGGGCCACAGCCTCGAAGACGTCCTCGCGCGCTACCTCGCGATCGCCGCGGAAAAGCAGCCCGGCCGGGAAATCGCGATTCGCGCGTGGGCGCGCCGCGATCCGCTCGCCGCCGAATACCAGGACCGCGTCGACCGCACGCGGCTGGCGTTCGCGATCGACACGTGCCGCACGCGCCTCGCGGATCCCGGTCATGCCGAGCTCGTCGGCCGCGTCGCCCACCTGTGCCTGATCGGCGGCCAGCAATCCGGCGACCGGCACCAAGCCACATCGTTCTCACAATTCATCCGCACAGCGCTGACGCAGTTGCACGATGCACCGCGACCGAACCGCGCGTGAACGATCGCCGCGGCGCGCATCGCGCCGGCGCGCCTTAAGCCTCCGCTAACGCGCCCGCGCCTATCATCACGCCAACCGGCGCCCTGTCGCGCCGCCACGGAGAAACACGAAAGCCATGCGCGTACTGCTCGTCGAAGACGATCCGCTGATCGGCAGCGGGCTCGAACAGGGTCTGAAACAGGAAGGCTTCGCGGTCGACTGGGCCAGGGACGGCGATGCCGCGTCGCTCGCGCTGCGCACGACCCGCTACGGCCTGCTGCTGCTCGATCTCGGGCTGCCGAACCGCGACGGCCTGTCGGTGCTCGCCGCGCTGCGCCGCCGCGACGAGAACGTGCCGGCGATCATCATCACTGCGCGCGACGGGCTGTCCGACCGCATCGCCGGCCTCGACAGCGGCGCCGACGACTATCTCGTGAAGCCGTTCGCGCTCGAGGAACTGCTCGCGCGCATCCGCGCGGTGAACCGCCGGCACGCGGGGCGCGCGCAGACCCTGCTCGCGATCGGGCCGCTGCGGCTCGACCCGGTCAAGCACCAGGTCTGGCTCGGCGACGACGAAGTGGCGCTGTCGCCGAAGGAATTCGTGCTGCTGCACGAACTGATGCGCGAGCCGGGCGCGGTGATCTCCCGCGAGCAGTTCGAGGAGCGCCTGTACAGCTGGGGTGAGGAAATCGAAAGCAACGCGGTGCAAGTCCACATCCACAACCTGCGCAAGAAGCTCGGCCACGACACGATCCGCACGGTGCGCGGCGTCGGCTACCGGATCGGTGACGTCGCATGACGGGCCTGCGGCAGGCGATCGCGCGCTGGCGCGGCGCATCGCTGCGCCGGCGGCTGCTGTGCTGGCTGCTGCCGGCCGCCTGCGCGATCGGCGTGCTGGCGAGCGCCGGTACCTACTGGGCCGCGCTGCGCGAGCTCGACGACCTGCTCAACGACCAGATGCGCAGCATGTCGAAGCAGATCGTCGTCGGCCCGAACGGCGAGCTGTCGTTCAGCCGGCGCGGCGGCGGCGGCGACGACGACGAGCACCATTTCAAGACTGACGATCCGGATGCAGTGCTGCTACAGGTGTGGCGCAAGGGCGCGCTCGTCTATTCGACCGACCGCGATTCGAAGCTGCCGCCGCCCGCGCAGGCCGGCTTCGCAAGCGTCGACGTCGATGGCCAGATGTGGCGCACTTACGTGACCGAACGCGGCGGCACGACGATTCGCGTCGCGCAGGCGCGCTACGCGCGCCGCGAGGCGATCGCCGGCATCGCCGTGCACCTGCTGTGGCCGGTGCTCTCGATGCTGCCGGTGCTCGCGATCGGGCTGTGGTTCGGCATCGGCGCGGGGCTGCGGCCGCTGCGCACGATCGCCGCCGGGCTCAAGCGCCGCAACGCGAACAACCTCGAGCCGGTCGACGTCGCGTCGATGCCGAACGAGATGCGTCCGCTCGCCGAGGCGATCAACGACCTGCTCGCCCGCCTCGATCGTTCGTTCACGCTGCAGCGTCACTTCATCGCCGACGCCGCGCACGAGCTGCGCACGCCGATCATGGGGCTGTCGATCCAGTCGCAGCTGCTGCAGCGCGCGGCGACGCCCGGCGAACGCGAGCACGTCCTCGCGCAGATCCACGCGGGCACGACCCGGCTCAGCCACCTCGCCGAGCAGTTGCTGACGCTCGCGCGCGTCGAACCGGATGCGCAGGCGGCCGCCTTCGCGCCGGTCGATCTCGCCGCGCTGTGCCGTGCGGTGGTGGCCGACCGCGCGCGCGTGGCCGACGCGCACCACGTCGACCTCGGCGCGACCGGCGCGTCGCGCGTGATGGTCGCCGGCCACGCCGACACCTTGCGCGTGCTGCTGAACAACCTCGTCGACAATGCGATCCGCTATGCGGGCGACGGTGCACGCGTCGACGTCGGCGCGCGCGTCGACGGCGCGACGCCGGTGCTCGAAGTCTCGGACGACGGCCCCGGCATCCCGGACGCGGAACGCGCGGACGTGTGGGAACGGTTCTATCGCGGCGCGGGTTCCCAGGCGGCGACGACGTCGGGCAGCGGCCTGGGCCTGTCGATCGTCAAGCGGATCGCCGAGCAGCATCGGGCGACGGTCGCACTCGGCACGAGCGCGGGCGGCCACGGCCTCACCGTCACGGTGCGCTTCGATGCACCAGCATGAATCCGTGCGGATGCCCGGTTTGTCCACAGATTTTGTTGGCAAGCTTGTGGATATCCTGCGCAACATCGCGCTAAACCCTTGATCCGACGGGCTTTGGCATGCGTGATGCAGACGGGGCTCGCGAGCGCGGCACACTGCACGCCATTTTTTCGGAATTCGCACCACGGCCCCGCGGGCGATGCACCGGGAAGCGTCGCGGCTGCGTGGGCGCCGACCCCGCCAGTTACCCACAGTTTTTGTTGGCAAGCTTGTGGATATCCTGCGCACGCCTGCGCTAACCCGTTGATCGGACGGCGAATCGTGCGGCGCGTCAGCGATGCGGCACCGCGGCGGGCCGCAACGGCTTGACGCTCGCGCACGCGACGCGTCACCATCACGCCAGCCGGCATCCTGTCCACGCAGTACAACGACAATCAACTCGCTCGAGGGGAAGGCCATGCATCATTTCAGCGCGCTGAAGCTGCTCGTCATGCTCGTCATCATCGCGATCTGCATCTATCCGTATGTCCGCATCGTCCGGCGCACCGGCCACTCCGGCTGGTGGGTGCTGACGATGGCCGTACCGATCCTGAACTTCATCATGCTCTGGGTGTTCGCGTTCGTGCGCTGGCCGGCCGTCGACGACCAGCGCGGCTGAGCGCCGCCGCCTCTCGGCGGCCCGGCTTTTCCACAGATTTTGTTGGCAAGCATGTGGATAGCCTGCGCATACCGCGGTCAACTGCCTGATCCGAAAGGCTTTCCTTGCGCCGTCGCGAATGAGGCACGCGGCGCGCCGGGAGGCCGGCGCGCGCGCCCTGCTTGTCCACAATTTTTGTTGGCAAGCATGTGGATAGCCTGCGCATACCCCGCTCAAGCGCTTGATCCGAAAGGCTTTCCCGGCATCGCCTCGAATGAGGCACATGGGATGCCGGGAGCAGAGCGCCCCGCCAGGCGCACCCCGCTATCCACAGATTTTGTTGGCAAGCATGTGGATATCCTGAGCATGTGCGAGCTAAGTGGTTGATCGCACAACATTTCAGGTCGCGCGTCGAATTCGCGTCACGCCCGGCGCGCCGCGCCGATCAGCCGAGCGCCGCGATCGCGATGCGCGTCGCCGCCGCGATCACGTCGTCCTTCGCCTGCGCATCGGCGCGCGCCTGCGTGTAGTACACGGCCAGCGCGACCGGCCCGCGCGCGGGCGGCCACAGCACGCCGACGTCGTTGGTCGTCCCGTAATCCCCGGTACCGGTCTTGTCGCCGACCTGCCAGCCCGCCGGCACGCCCGCGCGAATCCGCTTGTCGCCCGTCTTGTTGCCACGCAGCCATGCCGCGAACTGCGCGCGCTGCGGCGCGGGCAATGCGTCGCCGAGCGCGAGCACGCGCAGGCTGGCGGCCATCGCGGCGGGCGTCGTCGTATCGCGCGTGTCACCTGGCAGCGCGGTATTCAGTTCGGTTTCCCAACGATCGAGCCGGAACGTGTCGTCGCCGATCGTGCGCGCGAACGCGGTCACCGCCGACGGCCCGCCGAGCACCTTCATCAGCAGGTTCGCGGCCGAGTTGTCGCTGTACTGCGCGGTCGCCTCGCACAGCTCGCCGACCGTCATGCCCGCGCCGACGTGCTGCTCCGTCACCGGCGAATAGCGCACGAGATCGGCCTGGCGATACGTCACGCGTTGCGCAAGCAGCGCCGGACGCGCGACGCTCTGCGCGAGCACCGCGGCGATCAGCATCGCCTTGAACGTGCTGCAGAACGGGAAGCGCTCGTCGGCGCGATGCTGCACGCGCCGGCCGGTCGCGGTGTCGATCGCGCACACGCCGAGGCGGCCGCCCGCCGCGTGTTCGAGCGCATCGAACGACGTCGCGGAAGCAACGGACGGCGCGCCCGCCTGCGACGATGCGCATGCGTTCACGGTCAGGACGAGCGGCGCCGTCGCGGCGGCCAGCAGCAGGGTTCGGCGTTGCGATGAGTAGGTCATGGGGGTGTCTCGTAGTGGAAGGGAAGCGTGATGCCGGCCCGGCGAGACGAACTATCGTCAGTTTACGGTTCACTGACAAGCAACGATAATTGAGCGCTGACAAAAGAATTTCTTATGACCAAGCTCCGCCCCCATCTTCCGCTCAACGCCCTGCGCGCGTTCGAATCGTCCGCGCGCCACCTGAACTTCACGCGCGCCGGCCTCGAGCTGAGCGTGACCCAGGCCGCGGTCAGCCAGCAGGTCCGGATGCTCGAGGAGCGGCTCGGCTGCACGCTGTTCACGCGCCTGCCGCGCGGGCTCGGGCTCACCGACGAGGGCCGCGCGCTGCTGCCGGTGCTGAGCGACGCGTTCAGCCGCATCGAGACGGTGCTCAAGCAGTTCGACGGCGGGCGTTTCCACGAGGTGCTGTCGCTCGGGGTCGTCGGCACGTTTGCCCTAGGCTGGCTAATGCCACGCCTGAAACACTTCCGCGACACCCATCCGTTCGTCGAGCTGCGGCTGCGTACCAACAACAACGTCGTCGATCTCGCCGCCGAGGGGCTCGACTTCGCGATCCGGTTTGGCGTCGGCAACTGGCCGGCCACGCGCAACCAGCCGCTGCTCGACGCGCCGCTCAGCGCGCTGTGCGCGCCGGAGATCGCCGAACGCCTCGCGCAGCCGGCCGATCTCGCGAACGAAACGCTGCTGCGCTCGTACCGCACCGACGAATGGCTCGGCTGGTTCGCGGCCGCGCAGCTCGAGCCGTGGCCGGTCGGCGGGCCCGTGTTCGATTCGTCGCGGCTGATGATCGAGGCAGCGATGCAAGGCGCCGGCGTCGCGCTCGCGCCGGCCTGCATGTTCGCGCGCGAGCTGCAGCTCGGCCTGCTCGCGCGGCCGTTCGACATCGACGTGCGGGCAGGCGGCTACTGGCTCACGTCGCTGAAGTCGAAGCCGCTCACGCCGGCGATGACGCTCTTTCGCGACTGGATCGTCGACGAGGCGGCCGGCTCGACGCCGGCAGCATGAGCCTCGCGAGCGGCGCCGCTTGTCCACAGATTTTGTTGGCAAGGATGTGAATATCCTGGGTACCCGGCGCCTAACCCGTTGATCCGGCACGATTTCCCGCCGCGACACCCGCTTCGGGCAGGCCGCCCGCGCGAGGCAGCCGTCACCCGCGCGACGCCCCGGCATTACCAACCATCGCGACGCAATGGCGCACGAGTTATCCACAGATTATGTTGGCAACCCTGTGGATATCGTGCCGATGCGGCATGTAAGCATTTGATACAACGGGAGATTCGCTCCGGCGCCACCTCGGTGGCGCAGACTAGGCACGCGCGATCCGATCGCCGCGCCTCCTTCCGGCGGCAGGCAGGTTCTCCACAATTTTTGTTGGCAAGCTTGTGGATATCCTGCGCACGCGATGCCTAACCCATTGAGCGCACGGCATTTTGTGCGCGTGCGCAATCGGTCGGCCGGCGGGTACGCGTGGCGGCGCGCGCACCGCCACGCGGGGAGTCAGCGCTTCTCGAGCGAGCCGCGCAAGTCGCGCGCCTTGTCGCGCAGCGCCTCGTAGCCGGAGCGCGCATGTTCGGGCAGGTCGGGGTCGCCGATCAGCGCGCCGAGGGTTTCGATCAGGCTGAAGAGGATGCCTTTTGCCGCGCCGACGGCGATGCTCTGCGATTCGATCGACTCGTGCAGGTGGTTGACCGCCGCTTCGAGATGCTCGAGCTTCTGCTCGCCGTCGTCGGGCCGCTTGTCGGTCGTCATCGTGTGCCTCCGGAAAGTTCGAGGGTCATGTCGCGATTCTATGCCTGCGTGCGCGAACGTGGCGCGACATCGCTCAACGTTCGCGCATGCCGCGCTACAGCACCGCGACGACCTTCACGCGCCCCGGCTCCGCCGCCGCGACCACCTGGCCGTCGACGCGCCGGAACGTCAGCGACACGCTGTCGTCACCCACCCGCAGGCCGTCGATCCGCAGCCAGTCGACGCCTTCCGGCAGCGTCGGCCGCTCGACCCGCACTTCGTGGCGCATGGCGTCGACGCTCACGCCGAGGCAGGCCTGCAGCATCATGAACGGCGCGCCTGCCGCCCACGCCTGCGGCAGGCACGCGACCGGATAGGCGGTCGGCGGCTCGCCGCGCCGGCGCGGGAACCCGCAGAACAGCTCCGGCAGCCGCATCTCGAAGCTCACCGCGGCCTCGAACAGCGCGCGCAGCAGGTTCAGCACGGCGGCCTTGTCGCCGTAGCGCGCGAGCCCGCGCGCGGCAAGCGCATTGTCGTGCGGCCACACCGAGCCGTTGTGGTACGCCATCGGGTTGAAGCGCGGCTGGCCGGCAGCCAGCGTGCGCACGCCCCAGCCGGTCTGGAACAGCGTCGAGCCGAGCACGTCCGCGACCGCCGCGCCGCGCGCCCGATCGGGCAGGCCGAACGCGAGCAGATGGCCGGCATTCGACGCGAGCACGCGACACAGCTCGCCGTGGCCGTCGAGCGCGATCCCGTAGAAATTCGACTCCGGCATCCAGAACAGCGCCTCGACCTGCTCGCGCAACTGCTTCGCGCGCAGCGCATAGCGCGTCGCGTCGGCCGCGTGGCCGCGCCGCTGCGAGCATGCCGACATCGCGTCGAATGCCGCGCACGCATACGCCTGCACTTCGACGAGCGCGATCGGCCCGTCGGGGAAGCGGCCGTCCGCGTGGAACACCGAGTCGTGGCTGTCCTTCCAGCCCTGGTTCGCGAGGCCGCGCTCCGACGTGCGCTGGTAGTCAAGCAGTCCGTAGGGATTACGGTCGCACTTGTCGGTCACCCACTGGATCGCGCGTTCGAGCGCGGGCCACAGCTCGTCGAGCAGCGCGTCGTCGCCGGTGTGCTCGACGTACGCGCCCGCCAGCACGACGAACAGCGGCGTGGTGTCGACGCCGCCGTAGTACAGCTCGAACGGCACCTCGCCCGTCGCCGCCATCTCGCTCTTGCGGCATTCGTGCATGATCTTGCCCGGCTCGGCATCGCGAAACGCGGACGTCTCGCGCGCCTGGCGCGACGCGAGAAACCGCAGCACGCCGCGCGCGAGCGACGGCTGCAGCCACAGCATCTGCAGCGACGTGATCACCGCGTCGCGGCCGAACGGCGTCGAGAACCACGGAATGCCCGCATACGGATACGGGCCCGTGTCGAGCTGCGTCGTCAGCAGGCCGAGATCCGCGAGCGATCGGTCGAGCCATGCATTGAACAGCGGGTTGCCGGTGCGCACGCGGGCCATCGTCGCGCGCCGCGCGCGCATCGCGCGGTGCACCGCGACGAGCGCCGTGCGCAACGCGGGGCGATCGCACGCAGGCGCTTCGCCCGGCACATCGCCGACCGTCGCCTCGACGGTCAGGTAGATCGACACGCACGCCTGCGCGGCGATCGTCAGCGTGTAGTCGGCGCGATCGACCGACAGCACGTCGGGCGCCGGCGAGAAATTGAGCGTCACCGCGCGTTCGACGCCGTCGAGCCCGTCGTAGCGCAGGCGAACCGCGCCCGCTTCGATGCGCGGCGCGGCGACCGTGCCGCGGCGCACGCGCTGCGTGCCGCGCACCTCGAACATGTCCTTGAAATCGGCCGAGAACGACAGCGACAGCGGCACCTCGGCCTCGCTCGCGCCGTAGTTCGTCAACATCAGCGCCTCGTAGAGCACGTTGTTCGCGAGCACGCGCATCCGCTCGATGTGGATCACGCCCTCGGGCGTCTCGCGGCCGCCGAGCGGCGGCAGCGGCCGGTTCGTCAGGTGCGCGGTGAACGATGCGTTGTCGGCGCTCGTCGCGCCCGACAGCAGCGACGGCGCGCGGCCGCCGAACGTCAGGCGCCAGTTCGACAGCACGCGCATGTCGTCGACGAACAGGCCGTCGTCGTGGCCGCCGATGTCGCCGAGGGCATCGCTGACCACGAACGCGTCGTCGGCCTTCAGCACGTACTGGTTGTTGCGCGCGGCCGCCAGCGGATCGGCTTCCGGCGCGATGAATGCGGGGCCCGACGCCTTGGTCGGAGGAAGGGGCGCGACCTGCGGCGCTTGCGTGGTCGTTGCGTCGGCTTGATTCGGCATCGATGCTCCTGGGTCGGACAGCACGCGCGGCGCGCGTCGCCGGTTCCGCACAGGATAGGCCAGATTGCGCCGGGCGCGCAGCGAGCCGGATGCGCGGCGGCCCCGCGCGGCGTCGATGCCGGGCGGGGCCGCTTGTGTGTGCCGCCGTGTCGGCGGCCGGTCAGAGGTGGCTCAGAAGCGCCACAGGATGTTGCCGAGCACCGCGTTGTCGCGCGCGCCGCTGCCGAACTGGCCGCTGTACGACACGCCGAGCGTCAGGTTCTTCGTCACGCTCGCGTCGAGCCCGACCTCGAGCACCGCGCTGTCGCGCGCGATCGGCACGCCCGCGACCTGGAACGACGAACTGCCGCTCGCAAACGCGAACGTCGACTTCGGCCGCGCGTTGCCGAACGCGTGCCGCCAGCCGACCGTCCCGCGCGCCGTCAGCGCGCCCTTCGCGAGCAAGCCGAGCTCCGTCGCCGCGCGCACGCCGAGGGTCGAGAAGCCGACGTGGCTCGTGTCCGAATCGGCGTGCAGCGCGGCCGCGCCGCCGGTTTCCGTGTAGCCGCTCGTATGCAGCCGCACGTACGCGATCCCGGCGAACGGCTCGAGCGCGACGCGCCCCACGGGAATCGCGTAGCCGACCTCGCCGAACACCTGCGCGGTGTTCGCGTTGTAGCCGGCCGAGTTGCTGTCGCTGAAGCCCGCGTACGACGGATGGCGGTCGCTGTTGATCCGGTGCCACGTGTACGCCGCGCCGCCGCGCACGCCGAGCGCGTCGAACTGCGTGCCGCCGTACAGCACGACCGAGTAGCTGTTCAGCGACGCCGACGCGCTCTGGTCGTTGTCGAGCGAGCTGTGCGTGACGCTGCCCGCGAGGCCGACGCGCGTGCGCTCGTCGAGCGCCATGTCGGCGCCGGCGATGAAGCCCGTCATGCTGCGGTTGATCGTCGACGCGTTGCCGTCGCCGGCCAGCCGGCTGCGGCCGCCGAAGCCCTGCCCCCACACGACCGGCCGGTACGGCACGTTGCTGACGCAGCCGGCGTGCGAGCCGAGCCGCCGCTCGGGCGCCAGCGTGTTGCCGCGCGCCGCGGCCGCGCCCGTGTCGTCGCACAGCGCCGAGCCGCCCGACGACAGCGCCGCGAGCGGCCCCGAGCCCGCCGCGAGCCCCTGGCGCACGCGATCCGACACCGCGTCGCGCACGTAGCGGCTGTCGGTCATCAGCATGCTCTTCGCGCTCGCCTGGAACTCGCCGCCGAGCTGCCGGAACGCGGTGCGTGCGGTCGGCGCGTCGGCGACGAGCACCGAGTCGTACACCGGGTTGCCGTCGCCCAGCGTGCCGATCGCCGTGGCGACGGCCACTTCGTTCGGCGTCTTCGCGACCGACGCGAACGACGTGCCGTTCGCCCCCAGCTGCAGGTACACGTGAGTCGGGTCATAGCTGAGCGTCGGCGTGACGAACGCATAGTTCGAGCTCACGCCCGTGAACTGCCCCTGCACGCCGCCGACCGCGCTCAGGATCGTGTACGGCTGGTTGGCCTGATACGACGCCTGGCTCGCGATCACCTGCACATTGCCGCCGTTCAACGTCGCGCTGCCCGTCGCCGCGAGGCTGCCGCCTTGCTGCGGCGTCGTGGCGACCTGCATCGTCGAGCCCGGCTGGAACGTCACGTTGCCCGCGACGTTCAGCGCCTGCCCCGGCTGTGACAGCGACGCGGTGCCGCCGCTCGCGACGACGAGGCCGCCGATCGTGCCGGTGCCCGTGACCGTCGCGCCGCCCTGCACGGTCACGGCCGATGCGGCCAGCGAGCCGTTGACGGCCAGCGTGCCGGCCGCGACCGTCGTCGGCCCGGACAGCGTGCTCGTGCCGGTGAGCGTCAGCTGGCCGCTGCCCGCCTGCGTGAGCGAGCCGCTGCCGGACAGGATGCTGGCGACCGCGACGTTGCCGGACTGGTTGAAGACGAGCGCGCCGTTGTTGGCGATGTCGCCCGCGACGCTGCCCGACGTGCCGCCGTTGCCGAGCTGCAGCGTGCCGCCGGCCGCGATCGTGGTGCCGCCCGTGTACGTGTTGCTGCCGGTCAGCACCTGGGTGCCGCTCGCCACCGTGACGCCGCCCGCGCCCGCGATCGTGCCGCCGAACGCGGTGCCGCCACCGTTCAGCGCCAGCGCGTTGCCGCCGAGATTCACGTTGGTGCCGGCCGCGCCCGACAGCGCGCCGATCGTCTGCGCGCCCGTCGCGCCGCTCACGTCGAGCGTCGCGCCCGTGCCGGCGAGGTTCACCGCGCCCGTCGACGCGAGGCTGCCGCCCGCGCCGAGCGCGAGCGTGCCGGCGTTGATCGTCGTGCCGCCGGTGTAGCCGGCCGCGCTCGCCAGCGTCACCGTCGCTGCGCCGGTCTTCACGAGCGCGCCCCCGCCGGTGATGCTGCCGCTCAGCGTGAGCGCGTTGCTGCCGCCGAGCGTCAGCGCCGCACCCGTCCCGAGGTTGACCGCGTTGCCGAACGTCATGCCGGCGCTCGTATCGAGCGTCGCGGCGCCGCCGACGTTCAGCGCGCCGTTGCCGAGCGCCCCGCTGTTGCCGAGCACCACGCTGCCGCTGTTCAGGTTCGTGCCGCCCGTATACACGTTCACGCCGGTCAGCGTCTGCGTGCCGGTGCCGGCCAGCGTCAGGCTGCCGGCGCCGCCGATCGTGCCGCCGAAGGTGCCGCTGGCGGTTCCGCCCAGCGTCAGCGCGTTGCCGCCCAGATTGACGCTCGTGCCCGCGCCGCCCGACAGCGCGCCGAGCGACTGGGCACCCGTCGCTGCGCTCAGGTCGAGCGTCGCCCCCGCGCCGGCCAGGCTCACCGCGCCGGTCGACCCGAAACTGCCGCCCGCGCCGAGCGCCAGCGTGCCGTCGTTGATCGTCGTGGTGCCGGTGTACGTGTTCGCGCCCGTCAGCGTCGTGGTCGCCGGGCCGTTCTTGACGAGACCGCCCCCGCCGGAAATCGGGCCGCTCAGCCCGAGGGCATTGCTGCCGCCGAGCGTCAGCGCCGCGCCCGTCGCGAGGTTGACGGCATTGGTGAGCGTCAGGCTCGCGTTCGTATCCAGCGTGGCCGCACCGCCCACGTTCACCGCGCCGAAGCCGAGCGCCTGGTTATTGCCGAGCACGAGGGTGCCGCTGTTCAGGTTCGTGCCGCCCGTGTACGTGCTCGCGCCGTTCAGCGTCTGCGTGCCGCTGCCGGCCAGCGTCAAGGCGCCCGTGCCGCCGATCGCGCCGTTGTACGTCGCGCTGCCGCTGCCGCCCAGCGTCAGCGTGCTGCCGCCGAGGCTCACGTTCGTGCCTGCCACGCCCGTCAACGCGCCGATCCTCTGCGCGCCGCCCGCGCTGATGTCGAATGCGGCGCCCGCGTTCGACAGATTCACCGTGCCGTCCGCCGACAAGCTGCCGCCCGCGCCGATTGCCAGCGTGCCGGCGTTGATCGTCGTGCCGCCCGAGAAATTGCTCGCGCCCGTCAAAGTCGTCGTCGCCGCGCCGTTCTTCACGAGCGCGCCGCCACCGGTAATCTGGCCGCTCAGCCCGAGGGCGTTGCTGCCGCCGAGCGTCAGCGTCTTGCCCGTCCCGAGGTTGATGGCGTTGGCGACCGTCATGCTCGTGGTCGTATCGAGCGTCGCGGTACCGGCTACGTTCAGCGCGCCGTTGCCGAGCGCGTTGCCATTGCCGAGCACGAGGCTGCCGGCGTTCAGCGTCGTGCCTCCCGTGAAGTTGTTCGCACCGGACACCGTCAGCGTCCCCGCGCCGTTCTTCACGAGGCCGCCCGCGCCGGAGATCGTGCCGCCCAGGCCGAGATCGGTGCTGCCGGCGAGCGTCAGCGTCGTGCCCGTGGCGAGGTTGACGGCGTTCGCGAGCGACACGTTGGTGGTCGCGTCGAGCGTGGACGAACCGCTGACGTTCACCGCGCCGATGCCGAGCGCCGTATTGCTGCCGACGACGAGATTGCCGCCATTCAGGTTCGTGCCGCCCGTATACACGTTCGTGCCGGTCAGCGATTGCGTGCCGGCGCCTGACAGCGTCAGGCTGCCCGAGCCGCTGATCGTGCCAGCGTAGGTCGCGTTGATGCTGCCGCCGAGCGTCAGCGAATTGCCGCCGAGGGTCACGTTCGTGCCGGCCGAGCCCGCCAGCGCGCCGATCGTCCGCGCGCCCGACGCGGTGCTCAGGTCGAACGTCGCGCCCGCGCCGGTCAGGTTGACCGTGCCCGTCGTCGCCAGGCTGCCGGCGCCGCTCAGCGCGAGCGTGCCGCTGTTGATCGTCGTGTCGCCCGTATACGTGTTCACGCCGCTCAGCGTCGTCCTCCCCGCACCGTTCTTCACGAGGCCGCCGTCGCCGCTGATCGTGCCGGACAGCCCGAGATCGTTGCTGCCGCCGATCGTCAGCGTCGAGCCGTTGTTGAGATTGACCGCGTTGTTGAGCGTGACGTTCGTGCTCGTGTCGAGCGTCGCCGCGGCATTGACGTTCAGCGCGCCGACGCCGAGCGCCCCGTTGTTGCCGGCCACCAGGCCGCCGCCGTTCAGGTTCGTGCCACCCGTGAACGTGTTCGCGCCGGACAGCGTCAGCGTGCCGCCATCGTTCTTCGTCAGCGCGCCGCTGCCCGACACCGTGCCCGACAGCGTGATCCCGGTCGCGCCCTGCACCGTCAGCCCGCCCACGAGCGCCACGTTGTTGGACACGTTGAGCCCCGCCGTGCCCGCCTGCAGCGCGCCGCCGCCGCCGGTGATGGTACCGGTGCCGAGCGACGCGTTGTCGTTGATGATCGCGACGCCGCCCGACAGCGTCGCGTCCTGCGCGGTGGACGCGCCATTGATCGTCCAGGTGCCGTTCTCGACGCTCAGGTGATTGAAGTTGATGTAGTTGTTGACCGCGATCGTGCCGTTCGCAGGGACGCCCTGCTGCAGCTTGAGCGTGTTGTCGCCGCCCGCGCCGCCGTCGACGATGCCCGTCTGCGCCACGTTGAGCGTGTTCGGGCCGACCGTGATGTTGAACGCGGTGCCGGTGCCGCCCGCCGTGTTGACCGACGAGCCTGTCTTCGCGATGAACGTGTTGTTGCTGTTCGCGCCCATCGACACGCTGCCGTTGATCGTGCCCGAGTTGGTGAACGTATTGCCCTGCCCGGGCGTGCCGTTCGAACCGAGCGACACGCGGCCGTTGATCGTGCCGCTGTTCGTCATGTTGACCTTGCCGCCGCCGTACGCGGCGACCACGGGCGCATCCGCGCCGGACAGCGTCGCGCCGACCAGCGGGTTCGAGCCGATCGTGCCGGTGTTCGTGATGGTCGACGTGCCGCCCGTGCCGTTCTGGACCGACAGCGCCATGCCCGTCACGCCGCTGATCGCCACACCGGTCGAGCCGTTCATCGTGCCGTTGTTCGTGACGGTGGTCGAAACGCTCGCCGACGCATTGCCGACCACCGCGCCGCTCGACAGCACGCCGAGCCCCGAGCCGAGCGCCGACGGGTCGATCGTGCCGTTGTTGGTCAGCGTGGTGTTGTTGCCGGTCAGCGACATCGCCGTGCCGCCGACGCCGAGCAGCACGCCGACGCTCGCACCTGGGTTGACGGTCGCGTTGATGTTGTTCGCGCTGTTCGCGTAGCTCGGCGCGAGCGGGTTGGCGACGCCCGAGCAGGTCACGGTGGTGCCCGCCGTGCTGCAGGTCGCGTACGCCGGAACGATGCCGGCGCCGGAGAGCGCGAGGCAGACGCCGGTCGGCAGCAGGAAGCGCGGGAATGTCTCTTTGGTTTTTCTCGAACGCATGCGGTTCATGCTGATTCTCTCCTGTCAGCAGATACGGACGGCAAGGAACGGCTCGATGGCTCTTGATGGCAACGACGACGGCTGAAAATCGCGGGCAAACACGTACCCCTCCGACGCCGCGGAAAACGTTGTCGGCGGATGGATTCAGATGGTGAAGATTGAAATCGGCCCGGAAATGCGAACAGCGACGCTAGTCAAATGGCATGACGGCGACCCCTCTGGCAGCGACATTCTGGTTGATTTGATAACTGCCCTGCGTTTTGTCAGACAAGGCTATATCAAACCAACCCTATTTGCCAATCGATATGTCGAGATGAATTGACTTGGGTAGCCGGATATCGACTGGATTGCATGATTCAGTCATGCAAATCGCTGCGTGCGATCGCAGCGCCGGCGCGCAAAGGCTTTCCGGCAGGGCACGACGGCGTGAAACGTTTAGCACGGCGACGCGGGCGCATGCCGTCGCGCGCCACTCCCGGGAATGCCGCGGCGCAATAGTTTTCAAACTGAAAAAATTGCCGATTTTATTCGTTAATCGCCGAAATAATTAAGTATTCGATTAACGGCGAGAATCCCTTTTTTCGGGCCTTTCATTTCGGATTTCGATTCACCCGAACGAAGTGTGGCGTGAAATGTGCAATTTGATTCGATGACCGACGGGGGATCGTCGGGGGCGCGCGGGCTGCGCCGCAACAACCGTGGAGGAAGAGAAATGGGGCCGAATATTTGAACGGCGGCCCCGGCCGTGTCGCGCGTCAGGCTGCCGCGCGCACCGGGAACTGCCCCATCGCCGCGCCCGCGCCGCGCACCGCGCAGGTCAGCGGATCGTCCGCGACCCGTGCCGTGAGGCCGGTCTCGTCGTGCAGCCGCTTGGCGAGATTTGCGAGCAGCGATCCGCCGCCCGTCAGCACGATGCCGCGATCCGCGATGTCGGTGATCAGCTCGGGCGGCGCGTTCTCGAGCGTGCGCTTGACCGCGCTCACGACCGCGTTCAGCGGTGCGGCGAGCGCGTCGGCGATGTCGTGGTTGCTGAGCTCGATCGTGCGCGGCAGGCCGTCGACGACGCTGCGGCCAACCGCCCGCATCGTGTCGCGCGGCACGTTGGCGCTCGCGGTGCCGATCGTCTTCTTCACATGCTCGGCGGTCTGCTCGCCGAGCTGGACGCCGTACAGCGTGCGGATATGGTTGACGATCGCCGCGTCGAACTGCTCGCCGCCGACGCGGATCGCCTCGCGATAGACGATGCCGCCGAGCGCGATCACCGCGACCTCGGTCGTGCCGCCGCCGATGTCGACGACCAGCGAGCCGATCGCGTCGGTCACCGGCAGCCCCGCGCCGAACGCGGCGGCGAGCGTCTCGTCGACCAGCGTGACGCGCGCGGCGCCCGCCGCGAGCGCCGCCTCGGACAGCGCGTGCCGCTCGACCGCCGTCGCGCCGGACGGCACGCACAACGTGACCTCGACGCGCCGGCCGAAGCGCGAGCGCGTGCGCGACATGTCGATGAAGTGACGGATCATCTGCTCGGCCGCGTGCGCGTCGGCGATCACGCCGTGCTGCAGCGGCCGCACCGCTTCGAGATGCACCGGCTCGCGGCCGAGCAGCGCCTTCGCGCGCTCGCCGACCGCCTCCAGCATCGGCCGGGCAACCGCGCCGTCCGGCTTGCGGAAACAGATGACCGACGGCTGGTTCAGCACCACGCCCCGCTCGTGCGTGTAGATCCGCGTGGTCGCGGTACCCGTATCGATCGCAACGGGTTGCGCAAACAGCTTTCCGAACAGCGGTGTCGGCATGATCAGGCCCTTTACAGACGGGTGAAACGTTTTCGGCGACGCACGGCGTGTGCCCGCCCATCTCCGGCTTAGCGGCAAATTGTGCCGATACTTTAATCAAATCTCGTGATTTTTTCGCGACTAAATGACCGGTGTCCGCCCCGCCGGCGCATCCGTGCCTCGCTCCGTACCCCTAAAACACGTTAATCTCTCGGTTTTGCCTGCTCCCGCCAGGCACCCGCTGCCCGATCACGCCAGGTAAACACGATGTCAGCGCCTGATTCCTACCGCTGGCGGGGGCTGTACCGCCTCTGTCCGATATTCGTTGCCGTCTGGTGCTGCGCCGCCGCCGCGCAATCCGGCCCCACCGCCGACGCGGCCGCCGCCACCGGCGCCGCCGTTCCGCCCCCGAATGTTTCGCATGCCTGCACACCCGACGGCGGCCCCGCCGGCCGGCCGTCGGTCGGCCTCGTGCTGTCCGGCGGCGGCGCGCGCGGCTATGCGCATCTCGGCGTGCTGAAGGTGCTGGAGGAGAACCGCATTCCCGTGGACTGCATCGCGGCCACCAGCATGGGCGCCGTGGTCGGCGGCCTGTACGCGAGCGGCATGGCCGCCGCCGACATGCAGAAGCGCCTGTCGGAAGTGAACCTCGCCGACATCGCGTTCGACGTGACGGAGCGCGCGGACCTGCCGCAAAGCCGCCGCGAGGACGAGCGCCTGTACGTGAACGGCCTGGCGATCGGCTTCGGCGCGAAGGGCGTGAAGGCGCCCGCCGGGCTCGTGCAGGGCAACCGCCTGCAGGCGCTGCTCGCCGACTGGACGGCAGCGGTGCCGACCAACCAGCAGTTCGACCGGCTGCCGATCCCGTACCGTGCGATCGCAACGGACCTGCAGACCGGGCAGATGGTCGTGCTCGACCATGGCTCGCTGCCGCTCGCGATTCGCGCGAGCATGGCGATGCCGGGCCTGTTCGCGCCCGCCGAGATCAACGACCGCGCGCTGGTGGACGGCGGCCTCGTCAGCAACCTGCCCGTCGACACCGCGCGGCAGATGGGCGCGGACGTCGTGATCGCGGTCGACATCGGCTCGCAGCTGCGCCCGCTCGACGCGCTCGCGTCGCCCGCCGACGTGATGCAGCAGATGGTCGGCATCCTGATCCGCCAGAACGTGTCGTCGCAGCGCGAGCACATGACCGCGCGCGACGTGCTGCTCACGCCCGCGCTCGGCTCGCTCGCATTCACCGATTTCCAGAACGCGAGCCAGGCGATCGCCGCCGGCGAGGCCGCCGCGATCGCGGCGCTGCCGAAGCTGAAGCGCTACGCGCTGACGCCGGAGCAGTACGCCGAATATCACGCGGCGCACGCGCAGCCGCTGCCGCCGCCGGTGCGCATCACCCGTATCGAGATCCGGACCAGCGGCGGCGTGCCGAAGCGGGTCGTCAGCAATGCGCTGCACGTGAAGCCGGGCGACATCTACGATCCGAAGGCGGTCAGCCAGGACCTGCTGTCGCTCACGACGAGCGGCAACTTCGAGAGCGTCACGCAGCAGGTCGTCAGCGAGGGCGACGAGAACCGGCTCGTGATCGACGCGCGCGAGAAATACTGGGGGCCGAACTTCCTGCTGTTCGGCCTCGGCATGTCGAGCAGCTCGACCGACGAAGGCGGCTTCCGGCTGCACGCCGGCTACCGCCGCCCGTGGCTCACCGAATCCGGCCTCGAATTCCGCGCGGACGCGACGGTCGGCAGCGACCTCGATGCCGTGCACGTCGAGCTGCGCCAGCCGCTGTCGGTGAAGTACGGCGACTACATCGCGCCATACGCCGAGTACCAGCGCCGCTATGCGAGCCTGTACGACGAAACCGGCGACGTGAAGGTGACGCGGTACCTGGTCCAGACGTCGCGCGCCGGCATCGATTTCGGCGTGCCGATCGGCCGCCTCGGCGACTTCCGGATCGGCGTCGCGTACACGCACACCCACGGCTCGCCGACCTACAACGTGCCGCTGCAGTTCGACGACGACGTGAGCACCGAGTCGATCCTGCTGTTCCCCAGCTATTCGGCGGACGCCCTGTCGGCCCGCGCGCGGCTCGTGATCGACCAGCTCGACGATCCGCGATTCCCGCGCAAGGGCTATTACACGGAGTTCCGCGTCGAGCGCTCGCTGATCTCGCGCAACGGCGCGTCGACGGCCACATTCGACTCCAGGATCAACAACGCGCCGTACACCGAGCTGTACGGCAAGGCGATGGTCGCGCAGTCGTTCGGCCGGCACAGCATCAGCGCGACGATCGAGGGCGGCAAGAGTATCGGCGGCACGAACCTCGTCAACGCATTCAATTTCACGCTCGGCGGGTTCCAGCATCTGTCCGCCTATGCGGCCGACCAGTTGAACGGCGATTCGCTCGCCTACGGGCAGGTGACCTACATGAACCAGCTCGCGACGTTCAACACGTCGCTGGTCAAGGCGCTCTATGTCGGCGCGAGCGCGGAAGTCGGCAACGTGTGGCTGGGCGGCTCGCGGATCGGCGGTGGCTCGATGAAGCAGAGCTATACGTTCTTCACCAGCATGACGACCGCGGCCGGCCCCGTGTACATCGGCGTCGCGCTCGCGCCGGGCGGCCGGCGCAACTTCTACGTCCAGCTCGGCCGCACCTACTGACGACGCAGCCGGCGCCGCCGCTCAGGTCGGCCAGCTGATCTCGAAGCGCGCGCCGCCGAGCTCGGTCGGATCGACGATCGCGATCCGGCCGTTGTGCGCGTGCAGCACCTGCCGCGTGATCGCGAGGCCCAGGCCGTAGCCGCCGGTGCGGCGGTCGAGCCGCACGAACGCGTCGAAGATCCGCTCGCGCTCGTCCACCGGCACGCCGGGGCCGTCGTCCTCGACGTAGATGCGGATGTTGCCGTGCACGACCGCGATGCCGACCGCGATGCGCGACTGCGCATACTTGCTCGCATTGCGCAGCAGGTTGCGCATCGCGTACGCCATCAGCCGCCGGTCCATCGCCACGCGCAGGTCGGCCGCGATCGCGATGCGCGTCTCGATCGCCTTCTCCGGATACAGCAGCGCCGCATCGTTGACCTGATGCTCGAACCACGCGGCGAGCGCCGTCGGCTCGAGGCTCGACTGCAGCGAGCTGTATTCGAGCCGCGCGTACGTGAGGCTCATGTCGATCAGTTCGTCGAGCTCGGTGACGTCCTGCGCGATGCTGTCGAGCGCGCCCTGGTACTCGGCGGCGGAGCCGGGCTCGCGCAGCATCTCGAGCGCGAAGCGCACGCGCGCGAGCGGCGTGCGCAATTCGTGCGAGATGCCGTTGGTGAGATCGCGCTGCGCGGCGATCAGCCGCTCCATGCGGATCGCGAGCGCGTTCAGCGTGCGTGCGAGCGGGCCGATGATCACGCTGTGCGATTCGCGCGCGCGCGTGTTGAAGCGCCCGCCGGTGAAGTCGATCGCGCGCTCGCGCACCATCACGAGATCCGACCATACCGGCCGCATCCAGCGGTAGGCGGCGAGCGCCGGCAAGGCCAGGATGAACGCGAGCACGATCCAGATGTCGCCCGGCAGCGCATCGAACGCATGCCACACCACCTGCGGCGACAGCGCGACGCCGAGCGCCAGCGCCGGCACGAGCGCCGTCAGCAGCACGAGCCCGAGCAGGTGCATGTAGGTGCGCACGTAGAGGCGCGACCAGCTCGGGATGCGATCGGCGCGCGTGTCCGTCCACGCGCGGCGGAAATGCAGCCAGCGCCACTTCACGTAGCGCAGCGGCGACAGCGGGGGCGCGTCAGCGCGCGCGCGGAATCGGTGGATCATCGCGGCTCCCGGCGGCCGGGCCGGCCGTGCGCGGGGGTCGCGCGACCTTGCGCGGCGTCATTCCCACGCATGCTTGCTGAACTGATAACCCTTGCTGCGGATCGTCTTGATCCGCTGCGGGTTGCTCGCGTCGTCGCGCAGCTTGCGGCGCAGCTTCGAGATGCGCCCGTCGATCGTGCGGTCGAGCCCGTCGAATTCGACGCCGCGCAATTGCAGCATCAGGTCGTCGCGGCTGACGACTTCGCCCGCGTGGCAGACGAGCGCCCACAGCAGGTCGAACTCGGCCGACGTCAGGTCCGGCACGCTGCCGTCCGGCAGCATGACGGTGCGGTCGGTGCGGTCGATCGAGAACTTGCCGAACGTGTGGCGCTCCGGCTGCGCGGCCGTGCTTTCGATACCGCGCGCCGGCGCGCGGCGCAGTTGCGCCTTGATCCGCGCGAGCAGGATGCGCGGCTCGACCGGCTTGTGCACGTAGTCGTCCGCGCCGAATTCGAGGCCGAGCAGTTCGTCGAACGGCTCGTCGCGCGCGGTCACCATGATGATCACGCCGTCGTACTGCTTGCGTGCCTCGCGGCAGATCTCGAAACCGTCCTTGCCCGGCAGGTTCACGTCGAGAATGACGAGGTCCGGGCGCAGGGACAGGATCGCCGGCACGGCGGCGTCGCCGTGCAGCACCGTCTCGACTTCATAGTCGTTCTTGCGCAGATAGCCGGCGATCAGCGTGGATAAGCGGGTGTCGTCCTCGACGAGCAGGATCCGGAAAGACATGGGTCGGCAGTTGAATCACAGGGGGAAACAGCGGCGGCCGCGCCGGCGGATGCCGGGCGTTTCGCGCCGCGAAACGTACCGCATGATACTGCGCCTGCCGTTTGCTTTCTTGCTTGTCTTGAAAATCGGGGCGCGAATGCCGCCGTGCGGCGCATGCCGCGCGTGCGGAAAGCTTGACGAATCCGCGCCGAAACGGTTCCATACGGGCTCGCCGCAATCCGGGCGCCGCGCCGCCCTCGTCTGACTTCATGAATTACCAACCGATCCTCGAACGCATCCACACCGAACTCGCCCCCTGGATCGGCCAGGGCCGCGTGGCCGACTACATCCCCGAGCTCGCGAAAGTGCCCGCCGACAAGTTCGGGATGGCGATCGTCACGCTCGACGGCAACGTTTACACGGTCGGCGATGCACGCGAACGCTTCTCGATCCAGAGCATTTCGAAGCTGTTCGCATGTACGCTCGCCTTCCAGTTGCTTGGCGACGCCCTGTGGGAGCGAGTCGGCCGCGAGCCGTCCGGCACCGCATTCAATTCGCTCGTCCAGCTTGAAAGCGAACGCGGCAAGCCGCGCAATCCGTTTATCAATGCTGGCGCACTGGTCGTCACTGACGTGCTGTCCCGCCGCTTCGTGCGCGCTGAGACTGCGCTCGTCGAATTCGTGCGACGGCTGATCGGCACCAACGATATCGACTACGATTCGCGCGTCGCGCTGTCGGAACTGCAGCACGCGGAACGTAACCGCGCGATGGCGCACTTCATGGCGAGCTTCGGCAACATGCAGATGCCGCCGGACGTCGTCGTCGACGCGTACTGCCGCCAATGCGCGATCACGATGAACTGCGTCGAGCTCGCACGCGCCGCGCTGTTCCTCGCGAACGGCGGCGTCGCGCCGGTCACGGGTGAGCGGATCGTCGATTCGAGTTCCGCGAAACGGCTGTCGGCGCTGATGCTGACCTGCGGCACCTACGATGCAGCGGGCGACTTCGTGTACCGGGTCGGGCTGCCCGCGAAAAGCGGGGTCGGCGGCGGCATCGTCGCGGTGCTGCCGGGAGAGATGGCCGTGTGCGTGTGGGCGCCGGGGCTCGACGCGAACGGGAACTCGCTCGCCGGCACATTGGCGCTGGAGTGGCTGACGACTTATTCGGGGCGGTCGATTTTTTGACGTGCCGAGGTCGATCCGGCGGCATGAGGGCCGGTCGACCCGCTCGGCTACGGTCGTTCAAGCACCTTTACCTTTATGCAAAGAATCCACGCGCAACCCCGGCGGGCCGGGTCCGTCCCGCGCACGAGCGTGCCGCCCGGCTTCGGCGGCCGCTGATTCATGATCGGCCGTGGTCATATATGACCCAGCAGGACGAGCACGACGACCACGACGACGACGAGCCCGATGGCGCCTGACGGCCCATAGCCCCAGCTTCGGCTATAGGGCCATGAAGGGATCGCGCCGAGGAGCAGGAGAATCAGTAAAACGATAAGAATCGTACCTAACATGGCAGCGCCTCCTGGAACGAATTCAACGCTGTGGCAAATACCACCGTTCCTGGTGCCGCAATTTCCGTTCCGTTACGGACGAGCGGTGCCACTTGCGCGTCGGCAATCGCTCGGAAGGTCGATTTTTTGAGCAGCTCGGGGGCGCGACCCAATCGCGCGGGATGTACGCCCCCTCCCGCGTTACCGCGCGATGAACACGCCCGTCGTCGGGCACGTGCCCTGCGTATTGCCGTCGGTCACGAGCGACGCGGCACTCGGGAACTGCGCGGCCGCGTTCGTCTTCACCGCGATCCACGCCTCGGTGAAGTAGCTGACGCCGTTCGCCTTCGTGCATTTCAGCGACACCGCGCCGCGCGTGTTGCTGCCGAATGCGCCTTCGAACGCGGACAGCAGCTGGTTGCGGGTCACCGTCCGGCCCGCGTTCGCCTGCAGGAACGCGTTGAACGACGTGTTCCCGAGTCGGCTGATCATGCCGCTCGCCTGGTTCCAGTACGCATCCGGCGACGCCGCGTTCGCGCAGGTGCCGTGCTTGAACCACTCATGCTTGTCGAGACACGACGCGACGCCCGGCATGTAGGTCGACAGCGTATTGCGCGTCGCGCTGCTGATCGGGTACGCATCCATGCTGCACCACGCGTGGCTGTTGTCGAGATCGATGTCGCGCTGCGGCACGCCGCAGAAGAACGGCTGGTTGCCGTCGTAGTTGTTCGGCCACAGGCCGTGCAGCGACAGGCTGGTCGCCGCGTAGGTGCCCGCGAGGTTGTCGCACTCCGGCGTCGAGTGGGTCGCGCAGAAGCCCGGCTCCCATGAGGAAGCCAGCAGCAGGTAGTCGTAGCTGGTCTGGGCGGCGGCGTGCAGCGAGGCGGCGGTGACGGCGAGCGCGAGCGCGGCGCGGAGAAGCGTCTTGAGCATGTCTTTCCCTCGGATAAGGCGCGGTCGCGGGATGCGCCGCGAGATCGTCTGCGTCTGCCCGCGATTGTCGCCGCGGCACCGTGGCACGAATATGAACGCAACGCGACGCGCGACGCAACAATCTGGTCGATTGCCGAATGCGCCGTTCGACAAAGCCGGGCCGATCCGCCAGAATCGTCGCCTCCGAGGGCGCAAGCCCGCCCAGGCCGCACCAGACGAAACCCCGACCGATGACGACAACGATCACGCGCCGGCGACTGCTCGGCGCCGGCGCGCTGGCGGGCCGCCTCGCGCTGTCCGGCTGCTTCACGCCGAAGCTCTTCGACGACAAGCAATACACCGAAGGCGTCTCCCGCTTCATGATCACCGAGGACGGCAGGAAGCTCGTGGTGCTCGGCGAGCGGTACCACTCCATCTTCGACATGCCGGACAAGCTTCGGCCGGTACTGATGTCCCATTACCGGAAATCGCTGCGCTCGTCGCTCTACGGCTTTCATGTCGACGGCGACGCGGTGACGGGCGCCTATCACACGACCCTGCCGAAGGACGCATCCGCCGACGACCGCCAGGCCGCCATCGCCGACAGGTTCAAGGAACGGACGGACAGCCTGTCGCTCGGCGGGCAGATCGGCGGCAAGCGCTATTCGGCCGACGGCTTCGAACAGAAACCGGACGCGGCCGCGCAGCCGTTCAACCGGCATTACACCGTCACCCTCCGCGAATCGCTGTCGCCGGTCGACAAGGGCATCCGGTTGCTGGCGACGCCCGTCACCGTCGCGGCCGACGGCGTGCTCGTGCTGGGCGGCATCCTGCTCGTGCCGGTGGTGGCCATTGCGATCCAGGCGAACGGCGGCCTGCGGATCATCCAGTAGAGACGCCCGCACGGCCGCCGCAACCGGAGCACCGACATGTCAGACTCGCCGCTTCAAACGCCGCCGCTCGGCCCGCTGCTCAAACGCTGGCGGCTCCTGCACCGCGTGAAACAGCACCACGCCGCCGAGCTGTTCGGCGTCGCGCAATCGACGATCTCCCGCTGGGAGGCCGGCGTGCAGCAGATGTCGCCGGACGAGCGCGCGCTCGCCGAGCGGCTGCTCGCGGCCCGCCTCGATTCCGCGGGCGACCGCGCGCTCGCGCGGCTCGTCGATGCGCATCCGGGGCAGGTCCACCTCGTGTGCGATCTCACGCATCGCCTGCTCGCGAGTTCGCGCCTGCGCGCCGCCGAATTCGGCATGCCGCTGTCGGCACTGCTCGGCACGTCGCTGTGGCGTTATGCGACGCCGGAAATCGCGCGCGTCGAAGCGTCGCTCGACGCGCTCGGCTGGCGCGACCGCGCGGGCCCGCCGAGCGTCGAGTTCGGCAGCGGCGCGAACGCGTCGCGCGTCGTGCCGATCCGCCGCGGCACCTGCCGCTGGACGCGGATGACCCTGTCCGACGGCTCCGCCGCGCGGCTCGTCGAGACGCTGTGACGCCCCGCGCATATTTCATGCGTGGACGGCGGGCCGCTGCGCGGCGTACGCTTGGCGGCTTCCTGCAAGGAGCCTGACGATGAGCGTCTCGATCAACCCCGACACGATCCGCGCGCGGCTCGATTTCCTGCGCGAAGCGGAACGCCTGAAGGACGTGCTGCGCAGCGGCCGCACGTCGCAGGGCCGCCCGGAAAGCACCGCCGAGCATAGCTGGCGGCTGTGCCTGATGGCGCTCGCGTTCGCGGACGCGCTGCCCGGCACCGACCCGCTGAAGGTGCTGAGGATGTGCGTCGTGCACGATCTGGGCGAAGCGCTGCACGGCGACATTCCCGCGATCGAGCAGGCCGCGCATCCGGACCGGCACGCGCACGAGCGCCGCGACCTGCTGGCGCTGACCGCCGGCCTCGACGCCGCGCTGCGCGACGAGATCGTGGCGCTGTGGGACGAATACGAGCAGGCCGCGTCGCCGGAAGCGCAGGCGGTGAAGGCGCTCGACAAGCTGGAAACGATCCTTCAGCACAACCAGGGCGACAATCCGCCCGATTTCGACTACGCGTTCAATCTCGGCTACGGGCGGCGCTATACGAGTGCGGGCCCGCTGTTCAGCACGATCCGCGCGATCGTCGATGCGGACACGCAAAGCCGGATCGACGGCGACGCGCCGCATGTGCCCGCCCCGGCGGCACCCCAACCCTGACGACGAAAAAGGACGCGACGCCCCCGCGTTCGTTCGTCACACGTGCCGGTTTTCACGGTTCGACACCCTGCCGGCCGCCCGACGCGCCACGTTGCACATCTGCGCACAATTGGTGACATAAATCGGCTCGATATCGTCCGATGAATTCGCTTACCATGAGCGGCCGCGACGAAACCTGACAGTTGCCTTGCCGCGCTTGCAGCCAGCGCGTGACGCCCGTCACCTCCGTCGCGGCCATTCGAACGACTGATCGACCACTCGCTTAGCCGACGCGCGACCCATCGTCGCCGTGCACTCTCATGAAACAGAACCGCCGCCGCTGGCGCATCGCGCTCGCAAGTCTCGCCGCCGTCGCGCTCGTCGCCGGCCTCGCCCTGCACTTCCTCGCGCCGGACAAGCACCCGGAATACCTGAGCGCGCCGGTCACGCGCGGCGACCTCGAAAACACCGTGCTGGCAACCGGCGCGCTGCAGGCGTTCCGGCAGGTCGACGTGGGCGCGCAGGTGTCGGGGCAGCTCAAGACGCTGAAGGTGAAGCTCGGCGACAAGGTCACGAAGGGGCAATGGCTCGCGGAAATCGACCCGGTGATCTCGCGCAACGCGCTGCGCCAGGCGCGCACCAGCGAGGAGAGCCTGCTCGCGCAGCAGCGCGCGACCGCCGCGCAGCTGAAGCAGACCGAACTCGCGTTCCGGCGCCAGCAGGCGATGCTGCCCGACGACGCCACCTCCCGCGAAGCGTTCGAAAGCGCGCGCGCGGCGCTCGACGTGCAGCGCGCGACCCTCGCGTCGCTCGACGCGCAGATCCGCGCGGCCCGCATCCAGATCGAGACGGCGGAGGCCAATCTCGGCTACACGCGCATCGTCGCGCCGATCGACGGCCAGGTGGTCGCGATCGTCACGCAGGAAGGCCAGACCGTGATCGCGCAGCAGCAGGCCCCGGTGATCCTGAAGCTGGCCGACCTCGACACGATGACGGTGAAGGCGCAGGTGTCCGAGGCGGACGTGATCCGCGTGCATCCCGAGCAGAACGCGTACTTCACGATCCTCGGCGATCCCGACAAGCGCCATTACGGCAAGCTGCGCGCGATCGAGCCCGCGCCGCAGAATTTCCTCGAATCGCAGAGCACCCTCGGCGGCATGTCGAGCGGCGGCGCCAAATCGAACGCCGCCGTGTTCTACAACGCGCTGTTCGAGGTGCCGAACCCCGGCCACCGGCTGCGCATCTCGATGACCGCGCAGGTCAACATCCTGCTCGGCAGCGCGCGCAACGCGCTCAGCATTCCGGCCGCCGCGCTCGGCGCGAAGGACAAGGACGGCCGCTACGCGGTGCGCGTGCTGCGCGCCGACGGCACGCTCGACACGCGCGCGGTGCGCACCGGCATCAACACCAACGTCAAGGTCGAGGTGCTCGCGGGCCTGAAGGAAGGCGAGCGCGTCGTGATCGGCGACCCCGCCGACGCCGCCGCGGGCGGCGCGTCCGCGCCGGGAGCGTGACGATGGCCCGGCCGCTGCTGCAGCTGACGAACGTCACGCGGCGCTTCGCCACCGGCGACAAGGACGTCGTGGTGCTGAAGAACGTCAGCCTGTCGATCGATGCCGGCGAGATCGTCGCGATCGTCGGCGCGTCGGGGTCCGGCAAGTCGACGCTGATGAACATCCTCGGCTGCCTCGACCACCCGAGCGAAGGCCGCTACACGGTCGGCGGGCGCGAAACCGGGACGCTCGACGGCGACGAGCTCGCGCGCCTGCGCCGCGAGCATTTCGGCTTCATCTTCCAGCGCTATCACCTGCTGCCGCACCTGAGCGCGGTGGGCAACCTCGAGATGCCGGCCGTCTACGCCGGCAGCCCGCACGCCGAGCGGCGCGCGCGCGCGTCCAGCCTGCTCGCGCGCCTCGGGCTCGCGGATCGCGAGGACCATCGGCCGAGCCAGCTGTCGGGCGGCCAGCAGCAGCGCGTGAGCATCGCGCGCGCGCTGATGAACGGCGGCGAAGTGATCCTCGCCGACGAGCCGACCGGCGCGCTCGACTCGAAAAGCGGTCGCGACGTGATGCGGATCCTGCTCGAGCTGAATGCGCTCGGCCACACGGTGATCCTCGTCACGCACGACGAGCACGTCGCTCGCCACGCGCGGCGCATCGTCGAGATCAGCGACGGCGAGATCGTCGCCGACCGGCCGAACCTGCATCCTGTGATCGACGCGATGGATGCGGGTGCGGGTGCGGGTGCGGGTGCGGGTGCGGGTGCGGGTGCGGGTGCGAGTGCGAGTGCGAGTGCGATGCGGATGCGGATGCGGATGCGGATGCGGATGCGGATGCGGATGCGGATGCGGATGCGGATGCGGATGCGGATGCGAGTGTGAGTTCGGATGCCGAAGCAGAAGCCGACGCCGGCGATGTCGCGACATCGGTCCGGCCCGCACACGACGCCGCACACGCACACGCACACGCGCCCGCACCCGCTCGCACGCACGGCGACGACGCGCTGTCGGTCGTCGCGCCGCCGCGCGCGCGGCGCCTGTCGGCCGGCACCGGCCGCTTCGCCGAAGCATTCCGGATGGCGTGGATCGCGCTCGTATCGCACCGGCTGCGCACGCTGCTGACGATGCTCGGCATCATCATCGGCATCATGTCGGTGGTATCGATCGTCGCGATCGGCGAAGGCGCCAAGCGCTACATGCTCGACGAAATCGGCAGCATCGGCACCAACACGATCAACCTCTACCCGGGCCTCGACTGGGGCGACAGCCGCGCGGACGCGATCCAGACGCTCGTGCCGGCCGACGTCGCCGCGCTCGCCGAGCAGCCGTACGTCGACAGCGTGACGCCCGAGACGTCGCGCTCGCAGCTGCTGCGCTACCGCAACGTCGACGTCAACGCGCTCATCAGCGGCGTCGGCGATCGCTTCTTCCAGGTGCGCGGCATGCGGATGGCGCAGGGCGTCGCGTTCGGCGCGGACGAAGTGCGCCGCCAGGCGCAGGTCGCGGTGATCGACCAGAACGCGCGGCGCAAGCTGTTCGGCGCGAACCGCAACCCGCTCGGCGAAGTGATCCTGATCGGCAACCTGCCGTGCGTCGTGATCGGCGTCACGGCCGACAAGAAGAGCGCGTTCGGCGACGTGAAAAGCCTCAATGCGTGGGTGCCGTACACCACCGCGAGCGGCCGCCTGTTCGGCCAGCAGTATCTCGACAGCATCACGGTGCGCGTGCGCGACGGCCAGCCGAGCCAGGCCGCCGAGCAGAGCGTGACGAAGCTGATCACCCAGCGGCACGGCCGCAAGGATTTCTTTACGTACAACATGGACAGTGTCGTCAAGACGGTCGCGAAGACCGGGCAGTCGCTCACGCTGCTGCTGTCGCTGATCGCAGTGATCTCGCTCGTGGTCGGCGGCATCGGCGTAATGAACATCATGCTCGTGTCGGTCACCGAGCGCACCCGCGAGATCGGCATCCGGATGGCCGTCGGCGCGCGCCAGGCCGACATCCTGCAGCAGTTCCTCGTCGAGGCCGTGCTGGTGTGCCTGCTGGGCGGCGCGATCGGCATCGTGCTGTCGTTCGGCGTGAGCATCCTGTTCTCGCTGTTCGTCGAACAATGGAAGATGGTGTTCTCCGCCGGCGCAATCGTGACGGCGTTCCTGTGCTCGACGCTGACGGGCGTCGTATTCGGCTACATGCCGGCACGCAACGCATCGCGGCTCGATCCGATCGATGCGCTCGCGCGAGACTGACGGAGCCCGCCCATGACGACACCCGCCTCCCTGCCTGGCCGCGCCGCCGCGCTCGCCGCCGCGCTCGCGCTGGCGGCCGGCTGCACGGCGACGCGCAACGGGCCGCTGCCCGCCGTCGCGATGCCCGCGAACTGGGCCTCGCCCGTGGCGCCCGCCGCACCCGCACCTGCCGCACCCGCCGCACCCGCCGCGCCCGCTGCCTCGCCCATGGCGGCCGACTGGTGGCGCAGCTTCGGCGATCCGGTGCTCGACGGCCTGATCGACGACGCGCTGCGCACCAACGGCGACCTCGCGATCGCGGCGATCCGCGTGTACCGCGCACGGCTGCAGGCCGGCCTCGTCGACACGAACCTCACGCCGACCGTGACGCTCGGCGCGTCGGGTTCGGTCACACGCACGCTCGACACGCACCAGACGTCCCGCGCGAGCGGCGTCACCGGCACGCTGAGCTACGAGCTCGACCTGTGGGGCCGGCTCGCGGCGCAGCGCGACGCCGCGCGTTGGGAAGCCGACGCGACCGAGGCCGACCGCGAAGCGGCGCGGCTGTCGCTGATCGGGACGACGGCCTCGCTGTACTGGCGGCTCGGCTACCTGAACCGGCTGATCGCGCTCGGCGACGCGAACATCGCGTATGCGCAGCGCACGCTCGCGCTCGTGCAATCGCGCCATGCGGCGGGCGCGGTGTCGGGGCTCGACGTCGCGCAGGCCGAACAGAACCTGTCCGCGCAGCGCGCCGCGCAGACGCAGTTGATCCAGCAGCGCACCGAAAGCCGCCACGCGCTCGCGATCCTGTTCGACCGGCCGCCGCAGCAGCTTGCCGCCGAGCCGCAGGCGCTGCCCGGCGGGCCGCTGCCCGAGGTCGCGGCCGGCCTGCCCGCGAACCTGCTCGGCCGCCGCCCGGACCTGCGCGCCGCGGAATTCCGCCTGCGCGAATCGCTCGCGAACGTCGACGCGACCCGCACGAGCTTCTACCCGGCCTTCACGCTGACCGGCAACGTCGGCACGTCGAGCACGAGCCTCGAACGCGTGCTGACGAACCCGGTCGGCACGCTCGGGCTCGGGCTCGCGCTGCCGTTCATCCAGTGGAACACGATGCAGCTGCAGATCAAGGTGTCGAAGACGCAATACGAGGAAGCGGTGGTCACGTTCCGCCAGCGCCTGTACGGCGCGCTCGCCGAGGTCGAGAACGCGCTCGCCGCGCGCGTGCAGCTCGAACGCGAAGCCGAGCAGCGTGCGCTGTCGCTCGCGCAGGCGCAGCGCGCGGAAACGCTTGCCGGCACGCAGTTCCGCGCCGGCGCGACCGGCGTGCAGCCGTGGCTCGACCAGCAGCAGCGGCTGCGGGACGCCGAGAGCACGGAGGCGCAGAACCGCCTGAACCGGCTCAACAACCAGATGACGCTGTACCGCGCGCTCGGCGGCGGCATGCGCTGAACGGCGCGCGGCGCGGCGGCGGCCACACGAACGCGCGGCCCCGCCGGCTGTACGTCATTCCGCCAGCGCCGCCCCGCGCCGCGCGGGCGCGAACGCCAGCGCGCTTGCCGTCGCCAGCACGGCGCGCGGCGGCGGCGGCCACGCAAACGCGCGGGCCCGCCGGCTGTACGTCATTCCGCCAGCGCCGCCCCGCGCCGCACGGGCGCGAATGCCAGCGCGCTTGCCGTCGCCAGCACCGCGCGCGGCGGCGGCCACGCAAACGCGCGGGCCCGCCGGCTGTACGTCATTCCGCCAGCGCCGTCCCGCGCCGCGCGGGCGCGAATGCCAATGCGCTCGCCGTCGCCAGCACCGCCACGCCCAGCGCGCCATACGTCATCACCCAGCCGAACCCATGCACGAGCGCCGCGTGCAGCGCCGCGCCCGTCGGGTCGGCGCGCGCGAGTTCCGGCGCGAACGTGCGCAGCCCGTCGGTGCGGCCGGCCGCGATTTCCTGCGCGAGCGCGCGCAGCGCCGCGTCACCGATACCGCCCGCCGCGCCCGCCTTCAGGCTCGACACGATCCCCGCGACCAGCACGAAGCCCATCACCGCGATGTTCAGTGCGAGCGAGATCATCCGCGCACTCATGTCGATGCCCGACGCCATCCCCGCGCGCGCGCTCGGCACCGCGCCCGTCGTCGTGTTGGTCACCGGCGTGTTGGTCAGGCCGAGCCCGATGCCCGCGATCACGCAGCCGGGCAGCATCGTCAGCCAGCTCGCCGGCGCGGCCGCGCTGCCGATCCGCATCAGCGCGAAGCCGGCCGCGATCGTGAAGAGCCCGGCCGGAATCACGACGCCCGGCCCGACGCGCAGCGCGAGACGCTCGCCGAACGGCGGCGCGATCAACGTCGGCAGCGTGTATGCGAGCAGCGCGAGGCCGGCCGTCACGCTGTCGTAGCCGAGCGCGACCTGGAAGTAGATCGGCAGATAAATCATGAACGGCCAGAAGCTGAAGTTCATCCCCATCGAGCCGAAGATCGCGCCGGTGAACGCGCGGATCCGGAATACCGAGAAATCGAACATCGGGCGCGCGCTGCTGCGCTCGGCCACGACGAATCCGGCCAGCGCCAGCACGGTCGCGCCGAGCACGCCGAGCCCCGCCGCGCTCGTCAGGCCGAGCGCGTCGCCCTGCGTGATATAGAACGCGAGGCCAAACACCGCGAGCGACAGCGTGACGATGCCCGCGACGTCGAGCGTGCCCGCGTGCGGATCCCGCGACTCCCGCACCGCGCCGGCGATCAGCGCGAGCGCGACGGCCGCGAGCGGCGCATGCACGAGAAACACCCACGGCCAGCTCGCGAGCGCGACGATCGCACCGCCGACGATCGGCCCGAAGCCGAGCCCGATGCCGAACACGATCCCCCAGATGCCGAACGCGCGGCCGCGCTCGCGCCCCTCGCGGAACTGGTGCGACAGCACCGCGATCTGGCAGATCAGCATCGCGCCGCCGCTCGCGCCCTGCAGCAGCCGGCCCGCGACGAGCACCGGCACGTTCGGTGCGAGCCCGCACAGCAGCGACGTCGCGCCGAACAGCACGGTGCCCGCGACGTAGACGCGCTTGCGGCCGAAGCGGTCCGCGAGGGTGCCGGCCGCCATCAGCACCGTCGTGCAGGCGATCGTGTACGCGTTCATGATCCATTGCATGCCGTTGAAGTCGCCGTGCAGCACGTGTTCGAGCGTCGGCAGGATCACCGGCACGCTCGAAATCTCGAGACCGAACATCAACGAAGTGAGACAGACGGCCGCGAGCGCGACCGCATTGCGGCGGGAAGCAGAAAACGTCATCGATTTCGCGGCGTCGCCCGGCAGCCGGGCGACCCGCACCTCCAGAGTCGAACAGGGCGTTCGCTGCGCACGGGCCGCGGCGTCGCACGCGATGAACGGGAGTCGGTACTATAGTGAGAATCTTGCTCCCCATTGAGTCATCTGCTTCGCATGACTGGGGACTCTCAGGAACCAATAGGCACTCACCAACGATGACCGACAAACTCGACGGCGTGACGACCTTCGTGCAGGTGGTGGAATCCGGCAGCTTCGCGCTCGCGGCGGAGCGTCTCGACATGACGCGCTCGGCGGTCGGCAAGGCGATCGCGCGGCTCGAGAAGCGGCTCGGCGCGCGGCTCCTGCAGCGCACGACGCGCAGCCAGAGCCTGACCGACGACGGCCAGGCGTACTACGACCGCTGCGTGCGCGCGCTCGCGGAGCTGGAGGCGGCGGAGGCCGATCTCGACTGCGGCCGCCACGAGGCGCGCGGCAAGCTGCGGCTGAGCGTGCCGCTCGCGTTCGGGCATCACTGCGTGACGCCCATCGTGCTCGACCTCGCGCGCACCTATCCGCACCTGCGGATCGACGTGTCGATCACCGACCGCTTCGTCGATCTCGTCGAGGAAGGCATCGACCTCGCGGTGCGGATCGGCACGCTCGCGGACAGCACGAGCCTCGCGGTGCGACGGCTCGGCACGCAATACGGCAGCCTCGGCGCGGCGCCGTCGTATCTCGCGCGCCACGGGATGCCGAAGTCGCTCGACGACCTGAAGCATCACCGGACGATCGCCTATTCACGTTCGGGGGTGCCGCAGCCGTGGGAATTGCGCGCGCCGGACGGCTCGACGGTACGCGTCGACATGCAGCACCAGCTCAGTTTCGACGACGTGCAGGCGATCGCGGCGGCCGGCGCGTCGGGGTTCGGAGTCGCGTGGCTGCCGAGCTGGCTGCTCGACCATTACGTGAAGCGCGGCGAGATGGTGGTCGTGCTCGACCGCTGCTTCGTCTGCGAAGGCGACATCCATGCGATCTGGCCGAAAACCCGCTACCTGCCGCGCAAGACGCGCTGCGTGATCGACGCGCTCGTGCAGGCGATTCCGCCGATGATCGCGCGCGAGGACGAAACGAAATGATGCAATGAGATGGACCCGACGCGCCGCACGGCGCGTCCGGTCGTTACGCGCCGCCGAGATCGACGAGCGGATGCGCGAACAGCTTCCACGGCGACGTGAGGAAGTGCCGCACGCGCTCGGCGCGCAGCTCGACGAGCGACGCGGGCGCCCAGCGCGGCTTGCGATCCTTGTCGATCAGGTGCGCGCGCACGCCTTCGCGGAAGTCGCCCTCCTCGATCGACCGTGCGACGATCCCGAGCTCCATCCGGAACGATTCGGCCAGCGTCATCTGCCGGCCGCGCAGCAGCGCCTCGCGCGTCACCGCGAGCATCGTCGGCGAATGGCCGAGCAGCGCGTCGAGCGTCGCCTGCAGCCACTGGCGATGCTCGCGCGTCAGCTCGTCGCGCACGAGTTCCTGCCGCAGCGTCGCGACGATCCGCTCGACCGTGGAACGCTTGTCGAAATGGCGGACGATCCACGGCAGCTGGCTCGCCAGCGTCGCGTGCGGCACGATGTTGCACGGCGGCTCGAACACCCTGCGCAGCGCGGCGAGCACGTTGCCGTCCCATTTCACGTTGCCGATGCGCGTCTCGAACGTGTCGAGCCATGCCGACGGCACGCACAGATCCGCGAGCTTCGCGGTCAGCGCGTCAGCGCCCGACAGCATCGCGCCGGTCAGCCCGACGTACAGCGACAGCTCGACCGGCATGCGTGCGAGGAAATGCGTCGCACCGACGTCCGGCACGAGGCCGATGCGCGTCTCCGGCATCGCGATCTTGCTGCGCTCGGTTGCCACGCGCAGCGCGGCGCCCTGCGCGAGCCCCATCCCGCCGCCCATCGTGATGCCGTCCATCAGCGCGACGACCGGCTTCGGGAACGTATGGATCGCGTAGTCGAGCCGGTATTCGTCGACGAAGAACGGCAGCCATGCATCGCGCCGCGCCGCCATCTGGTGCAGCGCGCGCACGTCGCCGCCCGCGCAGAAGCCCTTCTCGCCCGCGCCGCGCAGCACCACGGCGACGATCTGGTCGTCGTCGCGGCAGCGCGCGAGCAGCGCCGCCAGCTCGCGCACCATCTCGTGCGACAGCGCATTCAGCGCGGCCGGCCGGTTCAGCGTGATCAGCGCCACGCGGTTCAGCACGCGGAACAGCACGTCCGGCGCCGCTTGCGCGAGCGCGTCGTGCGTCGTGATCGGGGTGCTCATCGGCCTTGCTCTCCGTCGGGTTGCCAGTTCGGCGCACGCTTGCCGAGAAACGCGGCCACGCCTTCGCGCGGATCGTTCGTGTCGAACAGGTCGACGAAGCGCTCGCGCTCCACCGCGAGCGCCGCGCTGCGCGGCACGCCGCGGCGCGCGAGGCCGATCAGTTCCTTGCTGTAGGTCACCGCGTGCGGGCTCTGCCGCGCGACGTTGCGCGCGAGCGCGAGCGCCGCGTCGCGGGCCGCGCCGCTGTCGACC
This sequence comes from Burkholderia stagnalis, assembly GCF_039848545.1. Classification (NCBI taxonomy): domain Bacteria; kingdom Pseudomonadati; phylum Pseudomonadota; class Betaproteobacteria; order Burkholderiales; family Burkholderiaceae; genus Burkholderia; species Burkholderia stagnalis. The sequence continues at coordinate 381,173 of NZ_CP156686.1, read as the reverse complement.
ACGTCCTCGACGAGGCCGATCCGCAGCGCGGTGGCCGCATCGACGCGCACGCCGGCGAGGATGATCTTCTTCGCCCAGCCTTCGCCGACGAGCCAGGGCAGCGTCTGCGTGCCGAGCCCGCACGGCAGCAGCCCGACCGACGGCTCGGGCAGCGCCATCTGCGCATGCGTCTCCGCGATCCGCAGGTCGCATGCGAGCGCGCATTCGAGCCCGCCGCCCATCGCATAGCCGTTGATCGCCGCGATCGTCACGAAGCGCGCTTCGGCGAGCGTCTCGAACGCGGTGCCGAAGCGGATCGCCATCGCGCGCGCGACCGCCGGATCGCCGTCGGCGAACGTGTTCAGGTCGGCGCCCGCGCTGAAGAACTTCGGGCCGTCGCCGGTGATCACGAGCGCGCGCACGCACGGGTTCGCGTTGAGCTCGGCGACGATCTGCTGCATCTGCAGCAGCCCGTCGGCGGTGAAGGCGTTCGCGGGCGGACGCTTGAGCGTCGCCAACGCGATCGCGCCGTCGTCGACGTAGTCCAGTTCGATCATTGCGCGTCCTTCTTCGGGGCCGGTTGATAGAGGCGGATCACCGCCGAGAAATCGAGCTGCCCGTCGCCGCGGCTGCTCATCGCCTGATAGAGCTGCTGCGCGAGCGCGCCGAGATAGACGGGCTGGCGCGCATGCTTCGCCGCGTCGTTCGCGAGGCCGAGATCCTTCAGCATCAGGTCGGTGCCGAAGCCGCCCGTGTAGCCGCGCGACGACGGCGCGGTGTCGATCACGCCCGGATACGGGTTGTACGTGTCCGAGCTCCAGCAGCGGCCCGTCGACGTGTTGACGATGCCCGCGAGCACCTTCGGGTCGATGCCGAGCGCGACGCCGAGCGACATCGCTTCCGACACGGCCGCCATCGAGATGCCGAGCACGAGGTTGTTGCAGACCTTCGCAACCTGCCCCATCCCGGTCGCGCCGCAATGGACGATGTTCTTGCCCATTCCCGCGAGCACCGGCTTCACGCGCTCGAAATCCGCGTCGCTGCCGCCGACCATGAAGGTCAGCGTGCCGGCCGCCGCGCCGCCCGTGCCGCCCGACACCGGCGCATCGACGAACGCGCCGCCGTGCTCGCGCACCAGCGCGCCGAACGCCTGCGCGCTCGCCGGGTCGATGGTGCTCGAATCGATCACCGTCGCGCCCGCGCCGAGCCCGGCCAGCACGCCGTTCTCGCCGGTCAGCACCGAGCGCACGTGCGGCGCTGCCGGCAGCATCGTGATCACGAACGCCGCGCCGGCCGCCGCGTCGCGCGGCGAGCCGGCCACCTGCGCGCCCGCGTCCTGCAGCGCGCGCAGCGCATCGGCGCTCAGGTCGAACGCATGGACTTCGTGGCCGGCCTTCAGCAGGTTCAGCGCCATCGGCGCGCCCATGTGGCCGAGGCCGATAAAACCGATCTTCATTGCAGCCTCCCTTGAACTGTCAGTGCAGACGGATCGTCGTGTTCACCGGGCCCGCCGTCGCGTCGTCGTCGAACCAGCGCGCGGTGACGGTTTTCGTCTGCGTGTAGAACTGCACGACCTGCTTGCCGTACGGGCCGAGATCGCCGAGCTTCGAGCCGCGCGAACCGGTGAAGCTGAAGAACGGCACCGGCACCGGAATCGGGATGTTGATGCCCACCTGGCCGACGTCGATCTCGCTCTGGAACTTGCGCGCGGCCGCGCCGCTCTGCGTGAACAGCCCCACGCCGTTGCCGAACGGGTTCGCGTTGACGAGCGCGATCGCGTCGTCGAGCGAGTCGGCTTCCAGCACGACGAGCACCGGGCCGAAGATCTCGTGCGTATAGATCGACATGTCCGTCTTCACGCCGGAGAAGATCGTCGGGCCGACGAAGTTGCCGCTCTCGTAGCCGGGCACCTTCACGTCGCGGCCGTCGAGTTCGAGCTTCGCGCCTTCCTTCACGCCCGCTTCGATCAGCGACAGGATGCGCGCCTTCGCGCCCCGCGACACGACCGGGCCGACGTCGGTGCCGGCCTCGGCGCCCGCGTTGACCTTCAGCAGCTTGGCCTTCGCGACGAGATCGGGCAGCCAGTCGCGCGCCTCGCCGACCAGCACCGCGACCGACGTCGCCATGCAGCGCTGCCCGGCCGCGCCGAAGCCCGCGCCGACCAGCGCGTTGAGGGTCTGCTCGCGATTCGCGTCGGGCAGCACCACCGCGTGGTTCTTCGCGCCCATCATCGACTGCACGCGCTTGCCGTGCTCGCTGCCGAGCTTGTAGACGTGCGTGCCGACCGCGGTCGAGCCGACGAACGAGATCGCCTTCACGAGCGGATGCGTGCAGATCGCGTCGACCACTTCCTTGCCGCCGTGCACGACGTTCAGTACGCCCTTCGGCACGCCGGCCTCGACCGCGAGCTCGACGAGCTGCATCGTCGACAGCGGGTCCTGTTCGGACGGCTTCAGCACGAACGTGTTGCCGCACACGATCGCCATCGGGAACATCCACAGCGGAATCATCGCGGGGAAGTTGAACGGCGTGATGCCCGCGCATACGCCGAGCGGCTGGCGCAGCGTGTAGGTGTCGACGCCGCCCGCGACGTTCTCCGCGAACTCGCCGAGCTGCAGCGTGCCGACCGAGCATGCATGCTCGACGACTTCCAGCCCGCGGAAGATGTCGCCTTCGGCGTCGGGCAGCGTCTTGCCCTGCTCGGCCGTCAGCGTCTTCGCGATCCGCTGCAGGTTCGTGCGCACCAGGTCCTGGAACTTCAGCATGATGCGCATGCGCGCGGAAATCGGCGTGTTCTTCCACGTCGCGAACGCCGCCTGCGCGGCCTGCACGGCCGCGTCGACTTCGGCGACCGTCGCGAACGGCACGCGCGCGAGCACCTGCTGCGTCGCCGGGTTGACGATGTCCCGCCACTCGTTCGTGGCGGATTCGACGAATGCGCCGTCGATCAGCAGCTTGACCGTCGGTGCGTGTTGCCCCGCCTGGGGCGTCGGATTCGCGTTCATCAGTTGATTCTCCTTGGGAGAGCCGCCGCGCGACATCGCGCGCAGGCGGCCGGTTCGGTTCGATCGCGGGCGGCACGCGCCGCGATCATTTCAGCTCAGCCGCAAAATCCTCTTCCCAGTATTCGCCGGGCATGCGCGCGCTCGCGTCGTCGCCGCGCTCGATCTCGCGGCGGCGCAGCTCGACGCGGCGGATCTTCCCGGAGATCGTCTTCGGCAGGTCCGCGAACTGCAGGCGGCGAATGCGCTTGTACGGCGCGAGCTTCTCGCGCGAGAAGCGGAAGATCTCCAGCGCCAGCGCCGGGCTTTCCTCGTAGCCCTGGCGCAGCGTGATGAAAGTTTTCGGCACCGCGAGCCGCACCGGGTCCGGGCTCGGCACGACCGCCGCCTCGGCGATCGCCGGATGCTCGATCAGCACGCTTTCGAGTTCGAACGGGCTCAGCCGGTAGTCGGACGACTTGAACACGTCGTCCGCGCGGCCGATGTAGACGAAGTAGCCGTCGTCGCGACGCATCGCGATGTCGGACGTGCGGTAGTGGCCGTCGCGCATCGCGTGCGCGGTGGCGTCGGGGTTGTTCGCATAGCCTTTCATCAGGCCGACCGGGCGCTCGGCGCCCGCGCCGACCGGCAGCGCGACCTCGCCTTCGCTCACCGGCGCGCCGTCCGGGTCGAGCAGCGCGATCCGGTAGCCGGGCATCGGGCGGCCCATCGACCCGGCCACCACCGGCTGGCCCGGCGAGTTGCCGATCAGGCAGGTGGTCTCGGTCTGGCCGTAGCCGTCGCGGATCGTGATGCCCCACGCCTTCTTCACGCGCTCGATGATTTCCGGGTTCAGCGGCTCGCCCGCGCCGACGATCTCGCGCAGCTTCACGTCGAACGACGCGAGCGGCTGCTGCACGAGCATCCGCCACACGGTCGGCGGCGCGCACATCGTCGTCACCTGGTGCTTGACGATCGCATCGAGCACGACCTTCGGCTCGAAGCGCGCGTAGTTGAACGCGAACACACACGCCTGCGCGTTCCACGGCGCATAGAAGCAGCTCCACGCATGCTTCGCCCAGCCCGGCGAGCTGATGTTCCAGTGGATGTCGCCCGGCTGCAGGCCGACCCAGTACATCGTCGACAGGCTGCCGACCGGATAGGTGCGGTGCGTATGCTCGACGAGCTTCGGCTTCGACGTCGTGCCCGACGTGAAATACAGCAGCATCGGATCGCTCGCGTGCGTGACGCCGTCCGGCGTGAACGCGGCGGGCGCCGCGTAGCCGTCGTTCATCGCGAGCCAGCCCGCGCGCGGCGCGCCGGCGACGATCTTGTGCTTGAGGCCGAGGCCCGGCTGCTCGAATTTCGCGGCTTCGTTCTCGTCGACGATCGCGTAGGTCGCGCCGCCGATCTGCACGCGGTCGCGCACGTCGTCGGCCGACAGCTGCGTGGTGGCGGGCAGCACGACCGCGCCGAGCTTCATCGCGGCGAGCATCGCGTCCCACAGCTCGACGCGGTTCGGCAGCATCAGCAGGATCCGGTCGCCGCGCACGACGCCGATGCCGCGCAGCCAGTTCGCGACGCGCGACGAGCGCTCCGACATCTGCGCGAACGAATACGGGTCGCCTTGCCCGGTCGCGGCATCGACGATCCACAGCGCGGGCTGGTCGTTGCCGCGCGCCATCGCGTCGAAGTAGTCGAGCGCCCAGTTGAACGTGTCGAGCGCCGGCCACTGGAAATCGCGGTAAGCGGTTTCGTAGTCGGTGCGATGGCGCAGCAGAAAGTCGCGTGCGTCCAGGAATGCCTGTACCGTCATCGTGTCGTCTCCTGTTGATGCCCCGTTGTTTTATGTGCTCGCGGGCATGCGGCCGTTGCGGTGGATCACGCCTGCAACTGCCGCGCGATCACCATCCGTTGCACTTCGCTGGTTCCCTCGTAGATCTGCGTGATGCGCGCGTCGCGATAGTGGCGCTCGACTTCGTAATCGGCGAGATAGCCGTAGCCGCCGTGGATCTGGATCGCGTCCGAGCACACGCGCTCGGCCATCTCCGACGCGAACAGCTTCGCCTGCGACGCTTCCGACAGGCACGGCAGGCCGGCCGTGCGCAGCTTCGCCGCGTGATGCACGAGCAGGCGCGCGGCGTTGATCTGCGTGGCCATGTCGGCGAGCTTCTGCTGGATCGCCTGGTGCTCGGCGAGCGGCTTGCCGAACTGCACGCGCTCGCCCGCATAGCGGCGCGCCTTGTCGAACGCGGCGCGCGCGATGCCGAGTGCCTGCGCGGCGATGCCGATGCGGCCGCCCTCGAGGTTCGACAGCGCGATCTTCAGCCCTTCGCCGCGCGCGCCGAGCAGGTTCTCCTCGGGGATCGCGCAGTTCTCGAACGTGATCGGGCAGGTGTCGGACGCCTTGATGCCCATCTTCTTCTCGGGCTTGCCGACGATGAAGCCCGGCGTGTCGGTCGGCACCAGGAACGCGGAAATGCCGCGCTTGCCGGCCTCCGGATCGGTGATGGCAAAAACGATCGCGATGCCGGCGCGCTGGCCGTTGGTCACGAACTGCTTCGCGCCGTTCAGCACCCACTTGCCGTCGCGCAGCTCGGCGCGGGTGCGCAGGTTGTGCGCCTCGGAGCCGGCCTGCGGCTCGGTCAGGCAGAACGCGCCGATCGTGCGGCCGGCGGCCATCTCGGCGAGCCAGCGATCCTTCTGCGCGGCCGTGCCGAAACCGAGGATCGGCCCGCAGCCGACCGAGTTGTGCACGCTCATCATCGTCGCGCACGCGGCATCGCCGGCGGCGATCTCCTCCATCGCGAGCGCATAGGCGACGTAATCGGTGTACGAACCGCCCAGCTCCTGCGGCACGATCATCCCGAGCAGGCCCAGTTCGCCGAGCTGCGCGACCACCTCGTCCGGCAGGTGCGCGTCGCGGTCCCACTGCGCGGCGTGCGGCGCCAGCACCTCGGTGGCAAAAGCGCGCGCGGCGTCGCGGATCATCCGCTGGTCTTCGGTGTAAAGCTCGTCCATGGCGCTGCTGTCTCCCGGCGGCCCGCGTCGCGCGGCCGCGTTCAGTTTTGGATGAATCAAGTGTAGGCAAGCGTGCGCCACTGTTCGATGCTCGCCCCGCTCATTTACACTGAGCGTTTTTGCCACACCCGCGCAGTCGATGAAGCAGGAAGAAAAGGGAACCATCGCGATCAGCCTGGTCGCGTACAGCGTCGCGCTCGCGACGCGGCGCGGCGTCGCGGCCGAGCCGCTGCTCGCGCAGGCCGGCATCGCGCCGGCGCTGCTCGACCAGCCGCGCGCGCGGGTGTCCGCGCAGCAGTACGGCGCGCTGTGGAACGCGATCGCGCGCACGCTCGACGACGAGTTCTTCGGCCAGGACCGCCACCCGATGAGGAGCGGCAGCTTCATCGCGATGAGCCAGGCGGCGCTCACCGCGCGCGACGGCCTGCATGCGATGGCGCGCGCGGTGAACTTCATGCACTGCGTGCTCGACGACCTGCATGCGGAGCTCGACGCGAACCCGCAGCGCGTGCGGCTGCGCTTCGTGCACCGCAACAACGGCGCGACGCCCGCGATGTTCACGTACGCGACCTATTTCATCATCGTCTACGGGCTCACCTGCTGGCTGATCGGCCGCCGCATTCCGCTGCTGCACGCGAGCTTCCGCTGCGACACGCCGCCCGCCGAGCACGAGTACCCGTCGATGTTCTGCGACGACATGCGCTTCAACCAGCCCGATTCGTATGTCGATTTCGATCCCGAATTCGCGGCGCTGCCGGTCGTGCAGACCCCGAAGACGCTGAAGACGTTCCTGCGCAACGCGCCGGCCAGCTTCATCGTCAAGTACCGCAACCCGAACGCGCTCGCGCAGCGCGTGCGCACGGTGCTGCGCGGCATGCCGCCCGCCGCGTGGCCGGGCGCGGGGCAGATGGCCGCGCGCCTGCACGTGGCCGAGGCGACGCTGCGCCGCAAGCTGCACCAGGAAGGCCACGCGTACCAGTCGATCAAGGATGCGCTGCGGCGCGACCTCGCGTTCGAGGCGCTCGCCGATCCGTCGCGCACGATCGCCGACGTCGCCGCGGCGGCCGGCTTCGCCGAGCCGAGCGCGTTCTACCGCGCGTTCCGCAAGTGGAGCGGGCGCAGCCCGGCCGAGTTTCGCGACGAGGCGCTCGGGCGCACGGGCGGCGCGGGCTGAGATCGCACGGCCCGCGCGGCGGCGCGCGTCATCGCGCTTTGCGCGGAAACCGCCTAATCTTTAAACATCGGGCCAGCGCCCTTCCTGCGGGCCGGACGGCGTGCACTCGCGCGCCGCCCGGACGCCCCGATGCGCTTTCACCGTTCCTGGCACCTGCCGACGCACGACGCGTCGGGCCGCCATCTTCCTCACCCGCTGCCGGCGCGGGTCGCGCGCGCCGCGCTGTTCGCGGCGCTGCTCGTCGTCTGCGCGGTGGCCGCGGCGCCGCCTGCCGCCAACGTGCCTGCCGCGCCCCCGCCCGTCATCGTGATTCCGATCAACGGCGCGATCGGGCCGGCCAGCGCCGACTTCATCGTCCGCTCGCTCGGCCGCGCGGCGCGCGAACACGCGCCGCTCGCGATCCTGCAGCTCGACACGCCCGGCGGCCTCGACACGTCGATGCGGCAGATCATCAAGGCGATCCTCGGCTCGCCGGTGCCGGTGGCCGCGTTCGTCGCGCCGAGCGGCGCGCGCGCGGCAAGCGCGGGCACCTACATCGTGTATGCCAGCCACGTCGCGGCGATGGCGCCGGGCACCAACCTCGGCGCGGCGTCGCCGGTCCAGTTCGGCATCGGCGGCGGCCCGCCCGGGGGCAACCCGCCGTCGCCGACCGGCGTGTCGCCCAAGTCGCCTGCATCGGGCGCGTCGGCCGCATCGGCCGCGCTGCCGTCCGACACGCAATCGACCGAGATCCGCAAGGCGATGCAGGACGCCGCCGCGTACATCCGCGGCCTCGCGCAACTGCGCGGCCGCAACGCGGAATGGGGTGAGCGCGCGGTGCGCGAGGCGGTCAGCCTGTCGGCGACCGAGGCGCGCACGCAGCACGTGGTCGACCTGATCGCGCAGGATCCGGCCGACCTCGCGCGCCAGCTCGACGGCCGCACCGTGACGACCTCCGCCGGCGCGCAGCGGCTCGCGACCGCGCACGCGCCGCTCGTCGTCGTCGAGCCCGACTGGCGCAGCCGCTTCCTGTCGATCATCGCGGATCCGAACGTCGCGCTGATCCTGCTGACGATCGGCATCTACGGCGTGTTCTTCGAATTCGCGAACCCCGGCTTCGTGCTGCCGGGGCTCGCGGGCACGATCTGCCTGCTGATCGGGCTGTTCGCGATGCAGCTGCTGCCGATCAACTACGCGGGCCTCGGCCTCGTGCTGCTCGGCCTCGCGTGCCTCGTCGCCGAGGCGTTCCTGCCGACCTTCGGCGTGCTCGGCTTCGGCGGGATCGCGTCGTTCACGATCGGCGCGCTGATGCTGATCGATACCGACGTGCCCGGCTACGGCATCCCGTGGCAGCTGATCGCGGGCCTCGCGCTCGGCGGCGGGCTGCTCGTCGCGGGCGTGTCGAGCCTCGCGCTGCGCGCGCGGCGCCGGCCGGTCGTCTCGGGCGCGGAAGCGATGGTCGGCAGCATCGGCGAGGTGCTCGACGACGGCCTCGTGCCCGACCAGCCGCATACGGGGGCCGGGCCTGCGCCGTCTGCCGCCGGCTGGGCGCTGGTGCACGGCGAGCGCTGGCGGGTCGCGAGCAATGCGCCGCTCGCGGCGGGCTGCCGCGTGCGTGTGACGGGCCGCCAGGGGTTGATGCTCACGGTCGCGCCGCTGTATGACCGGCCGGAAGCCGCGCTGCGTGGGAGCGGCGCAGGCGCTGAAGCGCCAACGGCGGCCGACTCCCGTGTGGGTGGGAGCGCCGTAGGCGCTGAAGCGCCAACGGCGGTCGACAAAGGAGAAAAACCATGATCGGCTACACCTTCGGCTTCAGCAGCCTGCTGATCGTCTTCGCGGTGCTGCTCGTCGCGTCGTCGATCCGCATCTTCCGCGAGTACGAGCGCGGCGTCGTGTTCATGCTCGGCCGCTTCTGGAAAGTCAAGGGGCCGGGGCTCGTGCTGATCATCCCGGTGGTCCAGCAGGTGGTGCGCATCGACCTGCGCACGGTCGTGTTCGACGTGCCCGCGCAGGACGTGATCACGCGCGACAACGTGTCGGTGAAGGTGAACGCGGTGGTGTATTTCCGCGTGGTCGATCCGGAGAAGGCGGTGATCCAGGTCGCGCGCTTCTTCGACGCGACGAGCCAGCTCGCGCAAACCACGCTGCGCTCGGTGCTCGGCAAGCACGAGCTCGACGCGCTGCTCGCCGAACGCGAGCAGCTGAACGCCGATATCCAGAAGACCCTCGACGCGCAAACCGACGCGTGGGGCATCAAGGTGTCGACGGTGGAAATAAAGCACGTCGACCTGAACGAGACGATGGTGCGCGCGATCGCGCGGCAGGCGGAAGCCGAGCGCGAACGGCGCGCGAAGGTGATCCACGCGGAAGGCGAGCTGCAGGCGTCCGAGAAGCTGCTGCAGGCCGCGCAGCGGCTCGCGCAGCAGCCGCAGGCAATGCAGCTGCGCTACCTCCAGACGCTGACCACGATCGCCGCCGACAAGAACTCGACGATCGTGTTCCCGCTGCCGGTCGACCTGCTGAACGCCGTGCTCGACCGGTTCGCGCCGCCGCGCGAACGCTGACGGCCGCGCGTCACGCCAGCAGCCTGCGCTCCGTCTTGCCGTACTTGATCGACTTCTCGTCCGGGATCATCAGGCCCGTGTGCTCGTCGCGGCCCTGCAGGATGAAGCGCGCGTCCGGGCTGCCGATCTGCGCGGCGGCGAGCTTGCTGTCCGCGCCGATCTCGCCTTTCTTCATCCGGTTGACGATCACGCCCACCGCAGTGTCCTTGAAGTCACGCAGCATCCACGCGTCGCCGTCGCTGTCGCCGGCCACCAGCACCGGGCCGTACCCCTTGCTCGCCTGCAGCACGTTGCGAATGCCGACCGTCTTGCCCGGCCCGTAGTTGAAGTGCCAGCCGTCCGGGTAATGGCTCACGTACTTGCCGTCCTTCTTGTCGAGGCGCAGGCCGATCACGTTCTCCGGCGGCACGCCGTAGCCGTAGTTCGGGTGGCCGGCGAACACGCGCACCACGTCGTCGATCGATGCGGTGCTCACGTACACGTCGATGCCGTTCGCGCGCAGCGTGTGCATCAGCCCGCGGATTTCCTCGTGGATGCGGATGCCGTGGAAATGCGTGGCGGCGACCACGCCGGCCTTGCCCGGCAGCGTCTTCGGGCTTTCGTACTTCACCTTGCGCAGCGCGTCGCCGATGGCGCGGTCGTTCGACGCCTGCGCCATCGCCTGCAGCTCGGCGGTCGTCATGTTCCGGTAGAAATAGATGATCCACTTGTAGCCGATCTCGAGCGGATGCGTGTCGCAGATCGCGTCGTACATGTAGTACAGCTTCGCGCGGAAATCCTTGAACTGATCGGTCTCGCGGATCTCGTCGAGGCTCTTGCCGCCGCCGAATCCCTGGTAGTTCGCGTAGAGCCAGCGATAGTCGGCCTCGACGTCGGCGGCGAGATCCTCCATCGTCACCGGCTTGCCGTCCACCGTCGTGTAGTCCTTCGCGAACGCGCCCTTCGGCACGTCCTGCCACATCACGTCGACGAATTCGTCCGGCGTCAGCTTGTATTGCAGATGGTCGATCTGGTACATCAGCAACGCCTCTTCGCAGTCGTTCATGATGCACGTGTTGTCCCAGTCGAACACCGCGTACGGGCGCCGCTTCGCGTCGTAGCCCGCGCGCCCGGAGCCATGCCGGTCGAGCACCGCCTGCAGGCGCGCGGCGTTGAACGGCGACCAGCGGCCCGGGTCCAGCGCGTCCGGCGCGGACGCGTTCTTCGCGTCGGCGGTGCCGGCCTTGAGCATCAGCGACGTCGCGGCGCTCGCCGCGGCAAGGGTATTCAGGAAGGTGCGGCGCTGCATGGACTCTCTCCGTGGAAACGACGATTCGGGTTCGGTCGCCAACCTGCTCGACGCGCGGCGCGCATCGCGGCGTACCTGCGGCTCATCCGTCCGGCCGGGCCGGGGCGGCGACGGATTGGGGACGCATGATCTGGCGAAAATATTGCGGCAAATTGTCCGTGTCGCCGCGCGATGCGACATCGAGTTGATCCGCAGCGACATGCCGGGGCCGCCCGGGAAGCGCGATTTGCGTGGAGGGATTCCACTAGATGCGCCCCGCGCCGGCCGAACCGGCCTCGCCGCCTTCCACGCCGGGCCCGCTCGCGAAAACCCCGCAACGGCAGCCCCCGCCCGACCTAGGAAAAGCCCTCACCCCGAAACACTGGCATGTTCGGCCGAATTCGCTATGATCGTTACATCATTCAATGGCACATTAAAAGCTGACTGAATAACCTGCGGCGGCGACGCGCGGCGGGCGTGTTCCGGATCAGCGCCTCGCTTTGCATGGGACCCGAGTCGGCGCCGAAGCGCCGACGCCGGTCGACACTGGAGACACCTCATGCCCGACCATCCGCTGCCGGAAGTCCACCTGGAAGAACTGGCGCAATTCCGCGCCGTCCAGCAACTCGCGTACCGCTGCGTCGAGACCGTCGGCGGCCTGCTGTATCCGGGCATCACCGAGAAGGAAGCCGCGCGCCTGCTCGCCGAATGGCTGCAGGACCACGGCGTGCGCGACTGGCTGCACAAGCCGTTCGCGTGGTTCGGCAACCGCACCGCGTTCGACGGCTTCTCGGGCCTCACGCACCTGGGCGGCTTCAATCTCGCGTTCTTCCCGAGCAACCGCCAGCTCGAGCCCGACATGCCGGTGATCCTCGACGTCGCGCCGGTGCTCGACGGCATCGTCGCCGACGTCGGCTACGCGCACTGCCTCGGCACGAACCCGATCCTCGAGCAGCTGCAGGACGACCTGATGGATCACCGCGAGCTGATCGTGCGGCTCGTGAAGGCGCGCCGCACGATGGCCGAGGTCGCGCAGGAAGTCGACGCGCTGTGCCGCCAACAGGGCGTCGAGCCGCGCCACAAGGCGTATCCGTTCAAGGTGCTCGCGCATCGCGTCGCGAAGATCCACAAGCTGTCGAAGCCGCGCTTCGTCGCGCGCTTCGGCCTGAACGCCACCCGCAACCTGCTGCTCGACCAGGGCCGCGCCGCGAAGCAGCAGGGCTGGTCGCCGCTGTGGTCGATCGACCGCCGCTCCGAGCACGCGCCGGTGCCGGGCCTGTGGGCGGTGGAGCCGCACCTCGGTTTCGCCGGCGTCGGCGCGAAGTTCGAGGAGCTGCTCGTGATCACCGACGACGACGCGTACTGGCTCGATGACGACCTGCCGCACGTGCGCCGCCAGGCAGCGCGCACGCCCGCGCTCGTACCGGCCGCGCCGGCCGTCGCCGCCGCCCCGGCCGCAGCCTGACGCGGCGCGCGGCTCCCCCCCTTTCCGAACGAACGTGTACGGACCCACGATGCAGCCACTTTCCGATGAAGCGCCGCTGGCCCTGTTCGATTCCGTGTTCACCGAAACCGCGGTCGCGTCCGGCGACCTGACGCTCGCGGTCCGAACCTGGGGCGACCCGTCCCGCACGCCGGTCGTGCTGGTGCACGGCTATCCGGACACCAGCAGCGTCTGGCAGGACGTCGCGCCGCGGCTCGCGCGCCAGCACTACGTGATCGCGTACGACGTGCGCGGCGCGGGGCTGTCGAGCGCGCCCGCGCGCACCGCCGACTACCGGCTCGCGAAGCTGACCGACGATTTCATCGCGGTGATCGACGCGCTCTGCCCCGGCCGCCCGGTCCACCTGATCGCGCACGACTGGGGCTCGATCCAGGGCTGGGAATTCGTCACCGAGCCGAGGCTCGCGGGGCGCATCGCGTCGTACACGTCGTGCTCCGGCCCGTGCCTCGACCACGTCGGCCACTGGCTGCGCGAGCGCCTGCTGCGGCCGACGCCCGCGTCGCTCGGCAAGCTCGCCGGCCAGCTCGTGCGGTCGTGGTACGTGTACCTGTTCCATCTGCCGTTGATCCCCGAACTCGGCTGGCGGCTGTGGCTCGGCCGCGCGTGGCCGCGCCTGCTGCGCCGGATCGAGAAGACGCCGGTTGCGCCGCGCGCGACGCAGGCCGACGACGGCGCGCGCGGCGTGCGCCTGTATCGCGCGAACTTCATCCGCTGCCTGTTCACGCCGCGCGAGCGCTACGCGCATGCGCCGGTGCAGACGATCGTGCCGCTCGGCGACAAGTACGTGAGCCCGGCACTGTCCGAGGACCTGTCGCGCTGGGTGCCGCAGTACTACCGGCGCGAAGTGGCCGCCGGCCACTGGCTGCCGCTCGCCGATCCGGCGCGCTTCGCGGGCCTCGCGCAGCAGCTGATCGACGCGGTCGAATCCGGCGACGAGCCGCCCGCGCTCGCGAACGCGCGGCGCCGCGCGACGAGCGGCCGCTTCAGCGGCAAAGTCGCGGTCGTCACCGGCGCGGGCAGCGGGATCGGCCGCTGCGCGGCGCTGGCGTTCGCCCGCGAAGGCGCGACGGTGGTCGCGGTCGACATCGACCTCGCGAGCGCCGAGCGCACCGCGCTGCTGCTCCGGCTGATCGGCGCGGCGGCGCATGCGCGGCGCGTCGACGTCGGGGCCGCGGACGAAATGGCAGCGCTCGCCGGCTGGGTCGGCAGCGAACTCGGCGGCGCGGACGTCGTGATCAACAACGCGGGCATCGGCATGGCGGGCGGCATCCTCGACACGAGCGCCGCGCACTGGGAGCGGATCCTGCACGTGAACCTGTGGGGCGTGATCCACGGCTCACGCCTGTTCGCGCAGCAGATGGCCGCGCGCGGCACGGGCGGCCACATCGTCAACACCGCGTCGGCGGCCGCATTCGGGCCGTCGCGCGACCTGCCCGCGTACGCCACGACCAAGGCCGCGGTGCTGATGCTGAGCGAATGCATGCGCGCGGAGCTGGCCGAACAAGGCATCGGCGTGACGGCCGTGTGCCCCGGCTTCGCCGAAACGGGAATCATGGCGTCGACGCAATACGCGGGCGCCAATGCGCAGGACGAAGCGCGCCTGCGCAAGCGCGCGACGAAGCTCTACCAGATGCGCGGGATGAAACCCGACACCGTCGCGCAGGCGATGGTCGACGCCGTGCTGCGCAACCGGCCGGTCGTCGCGGTCGGCACGGAGGCCCACGCGCTGCGCTTCGTCGGCCGCTTCATGCCGTGGCTCGGCCGGATCATCGCCCGCGTCAGCATGGCATCGCATTGACGGCGCAACGACACAGCAACAACGCCGCACAGGGAGACACGCATGAACGCACCCGCCGACTACCACCCGATCAAGGCCCGCCACGTGAAGTTCGACTTCAGCGCGACGCCGATCACCTGGGTGCCGGACGACCCCGGCAGCACGCACATCATCAACACGCTGAACCTGCTGTTTCCGGAAGGCGAGCTGTGGTTCTGCCGCGTATACAACAAGGCGCTGCCGCACATCGCCGATGCCCGGCTGCGCGACGAGGCCGAGGGTTTCCTGCGCCAGGAGGCCGTGCATTCGCGTTCGCACGGCGGCGTGCTCAAGCACTACTACGACCGGCACGGCATCGACACGAAGCCGTTCACGCAGCGGCTCAACCGGCTGTTCACGCGCGTGCTCGGCGAAGCGCCGCTCGGGCTGAAGATCGGCCATACGCGGTTCTGGCTGCGCCAGCAGCTCGCGGTGATCGCGTCGCTCGAGCATTTCTTCGGCTATCTCGGCAACTGGGTGCTCAACGCGCACGGGCTCGACGAAGGCCGCGCCGATCCGACGATGGTCGACCTGCTGCGCTGGCACGGCGCCGAGGAAGTCGAGCACCGCACCGTCGCGTTCGACATCTATCGCCACCTCGGCGGCTCGTACCCGGAGCGCTGCGTGCACATGGCGTTCGTGATCGTGCTGCTGCTCTACTACATCACGAAGGGCGCGAAGTTCATGTACCGGCGCGACCCGGGCGCGGGCCGCTATCCGGGCTTCGTGCGCGCGTGGGCGCAAGGCGCGCGGCGCGGGCACCTGCCGTCGTTCTGGAAGGTGATCGGCGCGGCGCTGCGCTATTTCAAGCCCGGCTATACGCCGCACCACGAAGGCTCGACCGAGCAGGCGCTCGCGTACCTCGCGCGCTCGCCGGCCGCGCAGGCCGCCGCGCACGGCGGCAACTGGGGGACGACGAAGGCGTCGTGACACCGTGACGCCGCCCCGCCGCCGCCGCGCGCGCACGGCCCGGCGAAATGCGTACAATCGCGGCTTCATTTCCCCGGAGGTGCCGCGATGGCCATGAAAAAAACCGATCTCGAGAAGAACAAGGCGCTCAAGCTGACGCACGCGATGAAGCAGTCGAGCTCCGCGCGCTTCGGCAAGGGTGCCGAAGACACGGCGAAGCTCGACCGCCGCGCACAGCGCAAGCTCGACCAGGAACAGGGGCTCGTGCCGTTCGCGTGCAAGCTCAACGCGGAACTCGTCGAGCAGCTCAAGGCGCGCGCGGCGACCCATCCGAACGGCATGACGGGCCTGCTGAGCGAACTGCTGGTGAACGGGCTCGCGCAGCACGACGCGTGAACCATCGCGCCCCAAACACCGGTGAACGCCCATACGGGTCGATCACCGGAGGCGCTTGCGCTTCAGCATCGAGCGCCGTACTGCATGACACGAGGCCTCACCGGAAACGGATGAGGCTTTTTTGTTTTGGCGCGCGTCATCCCGGCCGGCTCGACGGATCGAGATGACGATGGCGATGCCGGGGATGCCGGGGATGAAGGAAGCGTCGCCGCGCACGCGATGCGCGTGCCGGCGACGTCAGGAAAGCACCCACCTGCGATGCGTCGCATCGCGGGTGTGCACCGAATGACGCGGCACGCCGCTGCGTGCCGCGAGCGATCGCGCGCCGCGCGCGGACATCAGGTGCTGGCGGCGAGACGCGGGCCCGTGCCGCGAGGAGTGGACTCGACGTCCGGCTTTTGCGACGCCTGCGCGCTCACCCAAGGTTCGATGCCCTGCTTCTGCACTTCCTCGAGAAAGGACACGCGTGTCCGCCAGTAGTCCGCCTGCAGTTTGACATCGATCACGCGCTGCTCGGCGGCAAACAGCTCCATGCGCGCAGTGACGAGCATCGACGCGGCGGTTTTCTCCGGCGTGGGGGCGTGGCGCATTGCCCAACGGCTGATCCAGTTCAGCATACTGACCTCCGTGATAACGGACGAACCCGCATCGGGCAATCGCATTCGGCCGCGCGCTGCCCGCACGCGCATCGGCCGCCGCCGCACGTCACTGCCGGGCGCTGCGCGGGCCGCCTGCTCCCCCGCATCGGCGGCGATCGGCCCGGTGTGCGTGCACGGTTTCTCTATCCTAGAAACAGTTGCCGATTAACGCGATACGGTCTTGCACTCTTTTACACAGAAACCACAGTCCGCAGCGCAGCACGCGATGACTGTTGCGCACGGGACGGCTTCGGCGCAGGATTGTTCGATTCCCGCGCGGCAATGGACTGAAGAATAAGAATCACCGCGCGCCCCTTGCATCCAGCATGCGGATGCACCGTTTCAGCCGCGTGTCTGCTCCGCCCCCGCACGCGGCGGCGCATCCCGCCCGCCCGTTTTCCGCCGCGCTCCCCCCGTTTCGCCGCCGCTTGCCGCCCGAACCGGTAAAATGCGCGCCGCCGTCGCACGGCCATGCCGCCGGCACGCGTGCCGCGGCCGATCGTGCCCCACGACTATATCGTCCGACCTATCCCGGCTATTACAATCCGCCGATAGTCGCGCAATAGTGGCTGGTTACAGTACGCCGGCCCTACGCGGCTGGCCGCACCGCTAAAACAAATCAACGCAACAAGCAACACGACAACCCGACCGGAGAAACGCCTACATGGAATCCATCAAGCGGTATTTCGGCTTCGATGAAGCCGGCACCGACTTCCGCACCGAAATACTCGCGGGCGTCACCACGTTCCTGACGATGGCCTACATCATCTTCGTGAACCCCGCGATCCTCGGCGACGCCGGCATGCCGAAGGAATCCGTGTTCGTGGCCACCTGCCTCGTCGCGGCGCTCGCGTCGATCATCATGGGGCTGTACGCGAACTACCCGATCGCGTGCGCGCCCGGCATGGGCCTCAACGCGTACTTCGCGTACACGGTGGTCAAGGGGATGGGCTTCACGTGGCAGGCCGCGCTCGGCGCGGTGTTCATCTCCGGCTGCCTGTTCCTGCTCGTCACGCTGTTCCGCGTGCGCGAGGCGATCGTCAACGGCATTCCGAAATCGCTGCGCATCTCGATCACCGCGGGCATCGGCCTGTTTCTCGGCATCATCTCGCTGAAGACCTCCGGCGTGATCGTCGGCAGCCCGGCCACGCTCGTCACGCTCGGCGACCTGCACAAGCCCACCACGATCCTGTCGATCATCGGCTTCTTCACGATCGTCACGCTCGACCACCTGCGCGTGCGCGGCGCGATCCTGATCGGCATCCTCGGCGTGACGATCCTGTCGTTCTTCTTCGGCGGCAACGAATTCCACGGCGTGTTTTCCGCGCCGCCGTCGATCGACGCGACGCTGTTCAAGCTCGACATCGGCGCGGCGCTGTCGACCGGCGTGATCAACGTGATCCTGGTGTTCTTCCTCGTCGAGCTGTTCGACGCGACCGGCACGCTGATGGGCGTCGCGAACCGCGCGGGCCTGCTCGTCGAAGGCAAGATGGGCCGCCTGAACAAGGCGCTGCTCGCCGACAGCACGGCGATCGTCGCCGGCTCGGTGCTCGGCACGTCGTCGACCACCGCGTATATCGAAAGCGCGTCCGGCGTGCAGGCCGGCGGCCGCACCGGCGTGACCGCGATCACCGTCGCGGTGCTGTTCCTCGCGTGCCTGTTCATCGCGCCGCTCGCGGGCGTCGTGCCCGGCTACGCGACCGCGCCCGCGCTGCTGTACGTGTCGTGCCTGATGCTGCGCGACATGGTCGACGTGCCGTGGGACGACGCGACCGAAGCCGTGCCGGCCGCGCTCACCGCGCTGCTGATGCCGTTCACGTATTCGATCGCGAACGGCGTCGCGTTCGGCTTCATCGCGTACGGCGGCCTCAAGCTGCTGACCGGCCAGGTGAAGCAGGTCAAGCCGATCGTGTGGATCATCGCGGCCGTGTTCCTGTTCCGCTTCTTCTACCTCGGCAGCGAATGAGCGCGACCTGACGCGCCGCAAAAAAACGACGACGCCACCTTCGGGTGGCGTCGTCGTTTTTGCGCGCGGCGCGCATGTGAACATGCCGCGCGGCATCGGCCGAACGGCACGGATTCGTCAGCAAGAGGGGTTCGCCGGCATGCGCGGCAGCGGACAGGAAACCGCCGCGCGCGTCGCTCGACGCGCGCAGAATCGATGCCGTCCGGGCGCCCGACTGATCGGCGCCGAACGCGCTGCGCCGGCTCGACCGTCAGCGCCAGTTCGCCTCGTAGAAGCGCACGTAGCCGCTGCGCAACGTCACGCATTGCGCCCGCGTTTCCGACAGCAGGCGCCGGGCAGCCGCCTCGATCCGCTCCCGGTGCATGTCGAACGCGCCGACCATATCCTCGAAGCGCGGTGAAGCCGCCCCGAAGTGGTCTTCGAGCGCCTCCGCGGTGATGTGGCACTGGACTCGCTCGCCATTGACCAGCGCCGGAAATGCGAGCATCAGTTCGCGCCCCGAATACTCGGGCGCCTCATTCGGGAAATGAATCTGCATGAGCGCCTCAACCGTCCGGTAGAAAATGAATGACCGCGTACGTCGTCCGCTACCGGCCGGACGAAGTGTTCGCGGGCTGGCCGGCCACTGCATGACGCGCGGGGCATGGCGCGGACAATGCTGACCGGTTGCATTCACTTTAGACGGTTTCGCGCAGGAGGCAAATATTGCGACGCGCGGCGTTCCGACGCGGGTTTCGTCAGTTCAATCGGGGAGCCGGCGCAGGCGCCGGCGCGGCGTCAGTGCGGGTCTTTCGGCCACACGTTGAGCGTGATCGCGGCGGTCGTGACGCCCAGCGCGATCGCCGCCGCGCCGTATCGCAACGCGTCCTCGATATCGAAGAGCAGGCCGTGGATCGCGACGGCAATGCCGCCGAGCATGATGAACGTGGCGATGGCCGCCAGTACGATCCTCAGTTCCGTCCGAACCATGATGGTTCTCCCCGCACGGAGGCATGTCGCGGCGCATGCGTGCTGCAATGCGGAACCAGGCGCGAGCGTGCTCCGTTTCCATCATTGCAGCCGCCCGCCCAAAAGCAAGCAGAATTTGCCCGTGGTCGCGCATCCGGCGCGGCGCTTGTATGATGAAGCGTTGCCCGCGCGGCCGGCCTGGTGCTCGCGCGTCGCGAGCGGGGAACGTACCCCGCCGACGGCTTCAGGACTGGAGACACGTCATGCCCCAATCTTCCGTGCTGCCCGCCACCGCGGGCCGCGTCGACCTGCTCGCGCAGGCGCATGCCCGCTCGAGCGCGGTCGGCCTGCGCGCGGACGAACTGCCCGATTTCTCGCCGCTGTCGCGCGTCGCGCTGCGCGAGCTGATCGACGTCAATCATTCGCTGTTCGCGCACGCCCGCCCGGTGATGGAGAACCTGCACGCGCAGATCGCCGACACGCAGAGCCTCGTGCTGCTGACCGATCCGCACGGCGTGATCCTGCACAGCATCGGCGATGCGGACTTCATCGAGAAGGCCAACCGCGTCGCGCTGTGCCCGGGCGTGTCATGGGCCGAGGGCGCGCGCGGCACCAACGCGATCGGCACCGCGCTCGCGTCGGGCCAGGCGCTGGCCGTGCACGGCTCGGAGCACTTCCTGCGCGCGAACCGCATCCTCACCTGCTCGTGCGCGCCGATCGTCGATCCGTTCGGCCGCACGCTCGGCGCGCTCGACGTGAGCGGCGACCCGCGCGGCGTCAGCTCGCACACGCTCGCGCTCGTGCGGATGTCCGCGCAGCTGATCGAAAACCACCTGTTCGCGAACCAGTGCGCGGAGGCGCTGCGCGTGCGCTTCCACGCGCACGAGGAGTGCGTCGATTCGCTGTTCGCCGGGCTCGTCGCGTTCGGGCCCGACGGCGGGCTGATCGCCGCGAACCGCAGCGCGCTGTTCCAGCTCGGCGCGCCGTTCGACGCGCTGCAGCATCAAGGCTGCGACGCGCTGTTCGGGATGTCGTTCGGCCTGCTCGCGCAGCAGGCCGCGCGCGCGGCCGGCGCGATGGTGCGGCTGACGCTCGCGAGCGGCGTGCGCGTGCTCGCCCGCTGCGAATTCGCGGATGCGCAGAAGACGACGGCCGCCGTCACGCCGGCCGCCGTGCAGATCGCGCGCGCCCCGGCCGCCGATCCCGGCGCGATCACGTTCGCGACGCTCGACACCGGCGACGCGCGGATGGCCGCGGTGCTGGAACGGGTCGCGAAGATCCGCGGGCGCGACCTGCCGCTGCTGATCCTCGGCCAGACCGGCACCGGCAAGGAATGGCTGGCCCGCGCGCTGCACGACGCGTCGCCGCGCGCGGACGGCCCGTTCGTCGCGGTGAACTGCGCGGCGCTGCCCGATTCGCTGATCGAGGCCGAGCTGTTCGGCTACGAGGACGGCGCCTTCACCGGCGCCCGCAAGCGCGGCAGCCCCGGCAAGATCGCGCAGGCCGACGGCGGCACGCTGTTCCTCGACGAGATCGGCGACATGCCGCTCGCGCAGCAGGTGCGGCTGATGCGCGTGCTGCAGGAACGCGCGGTGATGCCGCTCGGCGGTGCGCGCGCGGTGCCGGTCGATTTGCGGGTGGTGTGCGCGACGCACCGCGACCTGCGCGCGATGATCGCGGAGGGCACGTTCCGCGAGGATCTGTTCTACCGGATCAACGGCCTCGCGGTGACGCTGCCGCCGCTCGCGACGCGCACCGACCTGCCGGCGCTCGTCGAACGGATTCTCGACCGGCTCGCGCACGGCGAACCGATGCCGCGCCGCATCGCGCCCGACGTGCTCGCGGCGTTCGCGCGCCATCGCTGGCCCGGCAACCTGCGGCAGATGACCAACGTGCTGCGCACTGCGGGCATGCTCGCCGAGGACGAAGCGGAAATCGCGCTCGCGCACCTGCCGGACGATTTCTGGCTCGATTGCGACGCGGCGCCGCCCACATCGGCCGCGCCGGAAGCGCCGGCAAGCCGGGCGGCGGCGCCCGAGGCGACGACGCTGCAGGATCACCAGGCGGCCGTGATCGACGCGGTGCTCGCGCGGCACGGCGGCAACGTGTCGGCAACCGCGCGCGAGCTCGGGCTCGCGCGCAATACCGTGTACCGGCATCTGCGCAGGCACTGACGGCGCGGGCCGCCGGCCGCCGGGCTGTGCTTCGGGTATGCTTGGCGGCTTGCCGTGGCGCCCCGCCGCCTTGTACCGACATGACCGATTCCACACACCCGCCTCTCGTGCGCATCGAACCGCTCGGCGTGAGCTTCGACGCGCCCGACTCGCTGACGCTGCTCGAAGCCGCCGCGTTCGCCGACGTGTCGCTGCCGCGCTCGTGCCGCAACGGCACGTGCCGCACGTGCCTGTGCCGGATCGTCAGCGGCAGCGTACGCTATACGATCGAATGGCCGGGGCTGAGCCGCGAGGAAAAGGCCGAAGGCTATACGCTGCCGTGCGTCGCGATCGCGACCTCGGACGTCGTGCTCGACGTGCCGGATGCGGTGATGCGGTGATGCGCTGACGCGCACGCAGGACAGCGGCGACGTTTCATGAACCCAAGGAGAGCGTCATGACACAGCAGACCGATCGCATCGAAAAGCAGACCCTGTTGGCCGCATCGCCGGATCGCGTGTGGGAGGCCGTCAGCAATGCCGGCGAATTCGGCATCTGGTTCGGCGTGACCTTCGACGGGCCGTTCGTCGCCGGCCAGCGGCTGTTCGGCCGGATCACGCCGACGCGCGTCGACGCGGACGTCGCGAAAGCGCAGGAGCCGTACGCCGGCACGGTATTCGAAATCGTCGTCGACCGCGTCGAGCCGAAGCGCCTGTTCTCGTTCCGCTGGCATCCGTTCGCGATCAATCCGTCCGTCGACTATTCGAGCGAGCCGATGACGCTGATCGAATTCGTGCTCGCGGAACAACCGGACGGCACGCTGCTGACGCTCACCGAATCCGGTTTCGACCAGCTGTTCGCGGAGCGGCGCGCGAAGGCGTACGAGATGAACGACCACGGCTGGACCCTGCAGATGATGCTGATCGGCAAATACCTGGCAAAGCACGCGTAGCCCGCGCCGTCACGCCCCCGCCTGGCGCCGCGCGGCCAGCACCGCGTCCGCGATTTCGACGAACCCGGCGCCGCCGGGCCCGCGGGTGATCCAGCGCGGCGCCACCGGAATCTGGTCGAGATACGCGGTGACGGTGCTGACGCCGACCGTATGCGCGAAGAATTCGAACATCGGCGCATCGTTGGTGGAATCGCCGCTGTAAAGGATCGCGTGCCGTTCCTGTTCGATATCGACGCCGTAGTGCTGCGCGAGCACGCGGCGCGCCATCGCGAGCTTGTCGTATCCGCCCAGCCAGCCGAGCACCCACAGGTTGTTCACGGTGACGTCCGCGCCGGCCTGCCGGAGCGCCTGCGCGACGCGATCGTCGAACGCGGCGTCGCCGGAACGGGCGAACGCCACGCTCGTCATCCGGAACGGCTGATCGTCGGCGAGCCGTGCATCCGGCAGCAACTGCATCACCATCTGCGCGATCGGCGCGACACAGGCGGCGATCTCGTGCGCCGGGGTGTCCGCGTGCCAGAAGTGCCGGACGACGCCGTGCCCCGTGTCGTCGCGCCGGAAAAACACGCCGCCGTTCTCGCCGATCACGCCGTCGACCGGCCACATCCTCGCCATCTGGTCGCACCAGCCCGCGGGCGCCGCCGTCACCGGGATCACGCGAATGCCCGCCGCCTGCAGCCGCTCGAGCGCCGCGTAGGTCGCGGCGGACAGCCGGCCGCGATACGTGAGGGTCTCGTCCATGTCGGTCAGCACGAAGCGGACCGCGCTGAATTCGGTATCGGGGGCGTCGGACAAGGCGCGCATCGTGACCTCGTGTGCGATGAAGGGAATCGGCATTATGCCCGCATCGATTGTGGAACCGGCGTCATCACCGACGTGAATATTCACCCGGGATGACGCGCGCGACATGGCCTGCGCTGTGAGGCTTTCCGTCCTCACGAAACTATCGGCCGTGCCCTCGATCGATCCAATGCCGCGCGCTGCGGGCGACCTTCTCGCGGATGAATTCGACATTCACCGCCGCGTCGATCTGGCGCAGCAAGTGGTCCTTCGGCACGCGTTCCTCGAGTGTCACCCTCTCGAGTTCGTGCCGGGCGAGCGTCGGGGTCTTTAGCATGACGCCCATTAAACAACAAAGCCCAGGGAATGGCCCTGGGCTTTGTCGGCAATCTGAGACCGGGCATCGCCCGGTCTTTTCATCTTCGTCGATGACGCGAATCAACCGCCCAGATACGCCTGCTTGATCCGGTCGTTCGCGAGCAGGTTCGCGCCGGTGTCCGCCAGCACCACCCGCCCCGTCTCCAGCACATACCCGCGATCGGCGACCTGCAGCGCCTTGTTCGCGTTCTGCTCGACGAGGAACACCGTCACGCCCTCGTCGCGGATCGTGCGGATGATGTCGAAGATCTGCGCGATCACGAGCGGCGCGAGGCCGAGCGTCGGCTCGTCGAGCAGCAGCAGGCGCGGCTTGCTCATCAGCGCGCGGCCGATCGCGAGCATCTGCTGCTCGCCGCCCGACATCGTGCCCGCGCGCTGCGCCGAACGCTCCTTCAGGCGCGGAAACAGCTTGAACACGTGCTCGATGCCGTCGTCGATCTCATGGCGGCTCGCGAAGAACCCGCCCATCTTCAGGTTCTCGAGCACCGTCAGGCTCGGGAACACGCGCCGCCCTTCCGGCGAGATCGCCATCCCCTGCCGCATGATCTGGTGCGTCGACATCCCGGTGATGTCGTTGCCCTCGAACAGCACGCGGCCCGACGACGCGCGCGGCGTGCCGCACACGGTCATCATCAGCGTCGTCTTGCCGGCGCCGTTGCTGCCGATCAGCGTGACGATCTCGCCCTTGTTCACTTCGATCGACACGCCCGCGAGCGCCTCGACCGCGCCGTAGTGCGTATGGACCTGTTCCAGCTTCAGCATCACTCTTCCCCCAGATAGGCCTTGATCACGCGCGGATCGTTGCGAACCGCCTCCGGCGTGCCGATCACGATCGGCCGGCCGTGCTCCATCACGAGGATGCGGTCCGACACGCCCATCACGAGGCTCATGTCGTGCTCGATCAGCAGCACCGACACGCCGAACTCGCGGCGCAGCCGGTCGATCAGCTGCTGCAGCTCGATCTTCTCCTGCGGGTTGAGGCCGGCCGCCGGCTCGTCGAGCATCAGGAGGCGCGGCTCGGTGATCATGCAGCGCGCGATCTCGAGGCGGCGCTGGTGGCCGTACGACAGCGTGCCCGCCGGCCGGTTGGCGACCGTCGTCAGGTTCATCCGCTCGAGCCACACCGCCGCGCGTTCGAGCGCATCCTTCTCCGCGCGCCGGTAGGCCGGCGTCGCGAACAGGCCGTGAAACAGCCCGGATTTCACCTTGCGGTGCTGCGCGACCAGCAGGTTCTCGACCACCGTCAACGACTTGAACAGGCGGATGTTCTGGAACGTGCGCACGAGGCCCTTCACCGCGATCTGGTGGCTCGCGAGCCCCGCGATGCGGTGCCCGTCGAGCACCACTTCGCCCGCGGTCGGCTTGTAGAAGCCGCCGACGCAGTTGAACACCGTGGTCTTGCCCGCGCCGTTCGGCCCGATGATCGCGAACACCTCGTCGCGGCGCACGTCGAAATCGATGCCGTCGACGGCGAGCAGCCCGCCGAAGCGCATCTGCAGCCCGGCGACCTTCAACAGTTCTGCATTCGCGCTCATTGCGGCAGCTCCACGTGGGGACGGCTCGCGGGCAACAGGCCCTGCGGACGCCACATCATCATCAACACCATCACCAGGCCGAAGATCAGCATCCGGTACTCGGCGAAACCGCGCGCGACTTCGGGCAGGATCGTCAGCAGGATCGCCGCGAGGATCACGCCGAGCTGCGAGCCCATCCCGCCGAGCACGACGATCGCGAGGATCAGCGCCGACTCGATGAAGGTGAACGACTCCGGGTTCACGAGGCCCTGGCGCGCCGCGAAGAACGCGCCGCCGATGCCCGCGAACGCCGCGCCGAGCGTGAACGCCGACAGCTTGATGCGGGTCGGGTTCAGGCCCAGCGAACGGCACGCGATCTCGTCGTCGCGCAGCGCTTCCCATGCGCGGCCCATCGGCATGCGGATCAGGCGGCTCGTCACGAACAGCGTGAAGCCGACCAGCAGCAGCGCGAGCAGGTACAGGAAGATCACCATGTGCTCGCCGCTGTATTCGAGGCCGATCAGCTCGTGGAACGTCTTCGCGCCTTCGACGCTCGCCGAGCGCGCCATCTCGAAGCCGAACACGGACGGCTTCGGAATGCCCGAGATGCCGTCCGGGCCGCCGGTGAGGCTCGTCAGGTTGTTCGCGAGCAGGCGGATGATTTCGCCGAAGCCGAGCGTGACGATCGCGAGATAGTCGCCGCGCAGCCGCAGCACCGGGAAGCCGAGCAGGAAGCCGAACGTCGCGGACGCGATCGCCGCGAGCGGCAGGCATTCCCAGAACGTGAGCCCGAAGTACTGGTTGAGCATCGCGTACGTATAGCCGCCGACCGCGTAGAAGCCGACGTAGCCGAGGTCGAGCAGGCCCGCGAAGCCGACCACGATGTTCAGCCCGAGGCCGAGGATCACGTAGATCAGCGCGAGCGTCGCGACGTCGACGGCGCCGCGCGAGCCGAAGAACGGCCACACGAGGCCGACCGCGAGCAGCGCCCAGACGATCGCGCGCTGCTGCTTCGCGCCCATCTCGGGCAGCGCCGGCAGCGCGACCGCGGCTTTCGCGCGCGTGAGCCACGGCTTGAACAGCTGGAACAGGAACACGGCCGCGACCGCGATCCACACCGGGCGCCAGTGCGGCTCGAGCACGACCTGGTAGCCTTCGAGCTTCAGCTGCAGCCCGAGCACGGGCACCGTGAGGATCGCCGTTAGCAGCGCGGCAGCCACGGCATTCTTCAGCGTATCGCCGAGCGACGCGCCGGCGGCCGGCCGGCGAACGGAAATGACTTGACTCATCTGCGTCTCCCTCAAACCTTTTCGATGTCCGACTTGCCGAGCAGGCCGGTCGGGCGGAAGAGCAGGATCAGCACGAGCAGGCCGAATGCGACGACGTCCTTGTACTCGGCCGGCATGTAGCCCGCTGCGAAGGTTTCGGCCAGGCCGAGCAGCACGCCGCCGAGCATCGCGCCCGGAATGCTGCCGATCCCGCCGAGCACCGCGGCGGTAAACGCCTTGATGCCAGCGACAAAGCCGATGTACGGGTTCAGCTTGCCGATCGTCAGGCCGATCAGCACGCCGCCGACGGCCGCGAGCATCGCGCCGAGCACGAACGTGAACGAGATCACGCGGTTCGTGTCGATGCCGAGCAGGTTCGCCATCTTCATGTCTTCGGCGCACGCGCGGCACGCGCGGCCCATTCGCGAATGCGAGATGAACAGCGTGAGCGCGATCATCAGCGCGATCGTCACGCAGACGATCAGCAGGCGCGCATACGGCACCGTCACGTCGAAGTCGCCGCCGAGGTGGATCTCGAACGCGCCGGAGATCAGCACCGGCACGGATACGTCGCGCGCGCCCTGGCCGATCTGCACGTAGTTCTGCAGGAAGATCGACATGCCGATCGCGGAGATCAGCGGCACGAGGCGCGGGCCGCCGCGCAGCGGCCGGTACGCGACGCGTTCGACCGCGAAGCCGTACAAGCCGGTGACGAGCACCGACACGATCAGCGCCGCGCCGAGCACGAGCGGCAGCGGATAGCCGGCGGAGATACCGATGGCAGTGAGGGTCACGAGGCCCACGTATGCGCCGATCATGTAGATCTCGCCGTGGGCGAAGTTGATCATGCCGATGATGCCGTAGACCATCGAATAGCCGATGGCGATCAACGCATAGATCGCGCCCAGCGTCAGGCCGTTGACCAGCTGCTGGGCGAATTGCGGAAAGAAATCAGTCATGTGCGGGAAGCTCCCGGTAGCGCCGCGCCGCGCGCCGCCGCCGGATCGCGGCAGGGCTGCGGGCAAAGCGCACGGTATCGTCACGAGCCGCCCGATGGCCGCATGCGCAGCCAATACGCACCCGCCCCGCTCGGGTTTCGAGCGGGGCGGGTGCGTGGGCGGGTACTCCGTTTAGTTGGCGGCGACCGTCTTGGTCGCGTCCTTGTGCCACGTGTAGACGACGAACTTGAACGCCTTCAGGTCGCCCTGCGCGTCGTACGCGACCTTGCCGATCGGCGTGTCGAACGTCGTCTTGTGGATGTACGCGGCCACCTTCGTCGGGTCGGTCGTCTTCGCGCCCGCGATTGCGTCGGCGATGATCTTCACCGCCGCGTAGGCCGGCATCTGGAACGGGCCGTTCGCATCGCGCTTCTTGTCCGCGAACGCCTTCACGAGCGACGCGTTGGCCGGATCGGCCGTGAAATCGGCCGGCAGCGTGACGAGCATGCCTTCCGACGACGGGCCGGCGATGGCCGTCACGTCCTTGTTGCCGACGCCCTCAGGCCCCATGAAGGTCGCCTTCACGCCCTGCTCGCGCGCCTGGCGCATCAGCAGGCCCATTTCCGGGTGGTAGCCGCCGAAGTAGACGAAGTCGACGCCTTGCGACTTCAGCTTCGTGATGACCGCCGAGTAGTCCGAATCGCCGGCGTTGACGCCTTCGAACAGCACGACCGGGATCTTCGCGGCCTCGAGGTCCTTCTTCACCGACGAGGCGATGCCTTGGCCGTACGACTGCTTGTCGTGCAGCACCGCGACCTTCTTCGGCTTCAGGCTCGAGATGATGTATTTCGCGGCGGCCGGGCCCTGCTGATCGTCACGGCCGATCGTGCGGAAGATGAAGTGGCGCTTCTTGCCTTCGGTCAGCTGCGGCGCGGTGGCCGACGGCGTGACCATCACGATGCCTTCGTTCTCGTAGATGTCGGAGGCGGGAATCGTCGAGCCCGAGCACACGTGGCCGATCACGTACTTGATCTTCTGGCTGACGATCTTGTTCGCGACCGCGACGGCCTGCTTCGGCTCGCACGCGTCGTCCATCAGTACGACTTCGAGCTTGTTGCCGCCCGCACCACCCGCCGCATTGACCTGTTCGATCGCGGTCAGCGCGCCGGCCTTCACCATGTCGCCGTACTGGGCGACCGAGCCGCTCATCGGCCCGGCGATGGCGATCTTCACGGTTTCCGCTTGCGCGGCGGCGGCGCCGGCGGCGAACAGCACGGCGGCGAGGGAAATGGACGTAAGACGGGACAGCGTCATCAGGAGCTCCTCGATGTTGTTAGTCATACGGGCAAAGGCGGCATGACTTGCGCAATCGAACAGCACCCGGGGCGAGGACATGGGACACGCCCGAGACGCGGAGACGGACCTGCGGCGGAATGAGACTTGTGCGGGGCCCGGCTCTTACCATCCCCGGAGGGGATGAGTGGTTCGGAAAGACAACGTGATGCGTCTTGCATTGCGCAAGCGTTTCGCCTGCCCCGCTTGCCGAACCGCACGCCGGAGGGATGGTCCGACAGCCGTTGGCAAGGCAGTCGAAATTATATGGGCGTTTTTCAATCATCTGTCAAAAATGCCGGCTGACCAAGGGAAAACACGTAGGATTGCCCTGGGTGCGGTGGCGATGGCGGCGCAACCCGATTTAAAAGGGCATGGTTGACGGAAGCGCAATCCGGTTGCGATCGCAGCTCGGCGTCGCGCGCTTTGCCTTGTCAGGCAAGGCATTCTGGAATCCGTCCTATCCGGTGGCGAAGCAGCGCGATGCAAAGCGCCGGATCGGCCCGGCGACAGGCACGGGCAGCATGTGGACCAGGCACCATTGCAGTGCGTCGCGCAGGGATCGAGACCCATTCAATTCGCCGACGATTATTGGCTGTGCGAAAGCATGTCGTTATTTTTATGAAATAATGCGAAGCCGTTTCCGCAGTCCAGCCAGCCCTCCGCCGCGATGCGCGCCTGCCGCCAGCCAGCGATCTGCCCGTTTGTTTCAACGCCTGTCGCTTGCCTTGCATCGTCCATGAATCACGCCTTTCGCTTCATTCCCGCCGCCGCGCTCGCCGGTGTACTTTTCGTCATGACTGCCCGTGCATGGAGCCAGGACATCCCCAACCCGGACGCTGCCGGCACGAACGTGTTCCGTGCCGAGCGGCGCGCGACGAACGGCGTGCGCGTCCCGCGCGACGCGCACGCCGGACGCTACGCCGCACCCGCGACGCACGGCCCGTTCGAGACGAACGACACCCGCGAGCTTCGAATGTCCGGCGGCCGCCTCGTGCCGCGTGCGCGGGACAAGCGCGCCGGCGATTCGCACTGGCCCGCGAACCGCGTTACGCCCGGTGCGGACGGTCTCGGCCGTCGCGTGCCCGAGCATGAACGGCGGGCGCTCAACTGGGACGCGTATCTGAAGGACAACGGCACGCCGTACGGGGGCGGCTTGTCCGCGACGCGGACGTACTCTCCGTCGAACCCGCGCGTACCGGTGCGTCCGTATGGCCGCCCGCACGGACTGCCCGGCGTGCCGAATCCGTACGATCCGTCGGTGCCGCAGCCCGAGACGCGCACGTTCTACGACAACGGCACCGGCACGCGTTGCACGGCGACGGGTGGTGCCGGGGTGTCGCGATCGTCGTGCGATCTCGGATGGTGACGACGCGCTAAAGATCCGTCGGCACCCACCGTTAACGACAAGACGCCGTTCACGGCCAACCGACGGTATCGGAACACCTCCACGCCCATACTGACCGGAATAGGCCGGCTCGCCTGTTGGTAGACGACCATGCGATCGCTGCACACAAATGCACGAATTGCGCCACTGCGAACGGCCATCCCCTCACCTCGGCGAAACCACAATCGCCGCCCTTCGATTCTGTGCCCGGCCCGCCGGCGTCCGGTTATCCCCCACCGGTTCGCGCTTTCCTCTCCCCTCGATCGCAATGCGCTTCGCATCCAGCCCGACGTCGACGAGCTCGATCGCCACGACTTCCGCGCGCCGCCTGGACAACTCCAGGTCA
Source organism: Burkholderia stagnalis (assembly GCF_039848545.1). NCBI lineage: Bacteria > Pseudomonadati > Pseudomonadota > Betaproteobacteria > Burkholderiales > Burkholderiaceae > Burkholderia > Burkholderia stagnalis. The sequence goes on along the minus strand of NZ_CP156686.1, from coordinate 350,983 downwards.
TACGCATCCGCCCCCTCGTCATCCGAGTACCCATAGACGCGCACCCCATTGATCCCCGCCGACGTGAGCGTGCGCCCGATCCGCTCGACGATCCGGCGAACGTCGGGCTTGAGGTTGTACCGGTCGAAATCGAACAGGATCGGCCCGGCCGAGCCGAACTCGAAACCCTGCTCGGTCTCCTGGAACCCGGCCGACTTGAGCGCCGTGACCTGCGTCTGCGTCAGCCCGCGATGAAGCGGCGGCGTCTTGCAGCCGCCGAGCAGCATGCACAGCAGCAGCACGCCGCCGATGCCCATCCGCCCAATGCTCACAGGAAACGGGTTTTCCATCATCGCCTCCCCTCAAAACGCGCCCGCCGCGCACGCATGGTTTCAAACCGCCACGACCACCTCGCCCCCCACTGCGCGAGGCGATCAACCTCAAGCCGGCCCGGCGACCCCCTCAGCCAACTGCCACGACCCCGGCCGCGTGCGCTTGGCCCGGTACATCGCGGCATCCGCCGCGCGCAGCAAGCCGCTCGCGTCCGATGCGTGATCGGGATACAGCGCAACGCCGACACTCATCATGGTCGGCACCGCGCGGCCATCGGCCAATACGATCGACGGCACCATGCCGGACACGATCGCATCGGCAATCCGCCCGACGCTGTCCGCTTCGCGTACGGGCGCCAGCATCACGGCAAATTCGTCCCCGCCCAGGCGGGCGACCAGATCGGCCTCGCGCAACTGCGCGCGCAGCCGGGCCGCGATGCCGATCAGCACCTTGTCGCCGGCTTCGTGGCCGAAGCAGTCGTTGATCTCCTTGAAGCGGTCGCAGTCGAGATACAGGACGGCAAGCCGCTGGCTCGTTACCCTGGCCTCGCGGAGGGCGAGCGCGAGGCGCGACTCGAACTGCTCGCGGTTGGGCAGGCCCGTGAGGGCATCGTGCGTGGCCTTGTGTTCGAGCGACGCGTTTTCGTCGCGCAGCGTGTTCTGCCAGTCTTCCAGCTCGTCGAGCAGCGCATTGAAGTCGTCGCCGAGTTCGTTCAGTTCGGCGATCGCCGCGGGCTTGACGCGCTGCTCGAACGCGCGCTCGCGCCGCACGGCGTGAGCGACGCCGGCCAGCGCGCGCAACGGCGAAACGATGCTGCGCAGCAGGCGCTTTGAACTGACATATGCGCCGAACACGCTGACGGCCAGGCAGCCGAGGATGCCGCCCACGCCGCCCAGCAGGAAACCGAAGAACTGGTGCCCCCGCCCGCGCACGACGACGTAACCGACGACGATGCCGTCGTGCACGACCGGAATCGTCACCGGCCCGGGCAGCGCAAAATCGGCGACGCCTCGCTCGAGCCGGGCGATTTCGCTGCCTGCGGGCAACTGCCACGTCGCGAACGGCTGGCCCTTGCCATCCGTGACCACCACCTGCGCGACGTCTTCGTCGCCGGCGATCAGCGCGATCGCCTCGGCCGCCGCGACGCGGTCGCCGAACACGAGCGCCGCCTCCACCGTATAGCCGAGCGAGCGGGCCAGCAGGTTCAGGTTGTTGCCGGCATACGCGCGCAATGCGATCACGGCGACCACGATCAACGACACGGCGGCCATCGCGACGGCGACGAACGCCAGCCGCAGGTGCGCGCGGCGCAGCACGCTCTGCAGCGTCGGGCGCAACATGCGCGAAGAGGAAGCGGCGGGCGCGGACCGTGTCATGGCGTCACCGGCCGCCGCGCAAGATTGAGCACATTCGGGTGAACACGCACGCCGCTGCGCGCCACGGCGTCGAGATTGACGTCGAAGGTGACGCGTTCGCCGTCGACATTGAGGCAGAACATGCTGCCCGCGGTGCAGGCTGGATCGTGTTCCGAAATCGTCAGGACCGGATGGCCGGCCACCGCGGCGCTCACCCGCGCACGCTCGTCGCCGCTCATGATGCCGAGATAGACGACGTCGCAGGCCATGCCGAGCGACGCATCGTCGAAGCGGACGCGCTCCACGTCGAGCTGCGTCGAGCCGGCCTGCAGCGTGTCGATCAGGCCGTGCGCGTAGTCGGGCCGGCCCGTCACGCACAGATGCAGGGCGACGGGCGTCGTCGGCCAGCGCGTGAAGCTGATGATGCCCAGCACGACCTGACGGACGGCGGCGTCGAGTGGCGACATGACGGGATCGGCTCGGCTCGCGGCGGTGACGATGCGCACGATGTCGGCCGGATCGTCGGCACTGGCGGGAGCTCCGACGAGTACGGCGGGCGCCGCGCCCAGCACGCATGCCACCGCGAGCAACGCATGGCGCAGCGACGCGGCCCGGCCGGGCCGGACGCACGTCGTCCGCGCGGCGCTCGCCGCCGCGCCCGTTGGCGTCGTTGCAGTCGCAAGACTGGCAGCCGCCGCGCACACTGTCGCAACCATGATGGAAACTTCCGCTGGCGGCGCTCGCGGCGCCGCTTCTTGCCCCCCCCCGACCTGCGCGTGCAGACACCGTTGCACGCGCACGATTGCTTCATATTAGGTAGAAAGTCGCGCGCACGACCAGTGGGAAACACCCGGCGGAAACGTCGGAAAATACGCTGAATGGTCGCGCCGCGCGATTTGTACAGGCGAATGCCGAACCCGACGTCGATCCAGTCCCGACGTCGGCGAATTGTTCAGCGGATTGGACGCTCGCTCACGAGAAATCTCATACGATCTCTCGTGCCAGGCCGTCGCCGACAAATCAGAACCGCCAATCCAGCGTCACGATCGACGATTTTTGTACGGAGTGCTGGTCATTGCCATACGGCATCGCCTCGCGGTCGATACGCATAAATTGGATTGCTCCTTTATCCGCGACATCCACGCGAGCTCGGACGCACGAGTCATTATCGAAACGCTTGTCCGGCTTGGACAACGTCCAGGCAAGCGCACTGCCACCGGACACGTCGAAACGAAAGCCCATTTTGCATCGGCAAGAACGATGATGCGCTCGGCTATCCGACCGTCGCGCGCCTGCTCACAGCGCACACGCAAGAAATTCTTTTGTCTCCGACAAAATATCCTCGCTTGTCGTCGCGAATGCGCCCCGTGACAATCGCCCGTCCATCAATTTCCAACTCGGGCATCAATCCGAAGGACGCGAAAAATATGAATCTCGGGATCAAATGCGCGCTGGCGGCCGCGCTAATTTCCACCTGCGCGGTGGCGACCATCGGTTACGCGGCCAATGATCGGAGCGACGCCGTCAAGAGCGCAACGGACAACGTCGTCTTGCCCATCATGACGAAATACGGCATCCCGGGGATGGCAGTCGGCATCGTTGCAGACGGACAGTCCTATGTCTTCAACTACGGCGTCGCATCCCGGCAAGACCAGCGGCCCGTCACGCGCGATACGCTGTTCGAGATCGGGTCCGTCAGCAAGACGCTCACGGCAACCCTGGCATCCTGGGCGCAAGCCGCCGGCCAGCTTTCGCTGTCGGACAAGACGGAAAAGTACCTGCCGAACCTTCAAGGCAGCCCGTTCGGCAACGTCACCCTGCTCGAACTCGGCACACACACCCCCGGCGGCATGCCGCTGCAGGTTCCGGACGACGTCCGCAACGAAGCGCAGCTGATGCGGTATCTCGAGGCCTGGCAGCCCGCCTACTCGCCGGGCACCTATCGCACGTATTCCAATGTGAGCATCGGCATGCTTGGCCTGATTACGGCGACAAGCATGGGGCAAAAGGACTTCGCCGTGCCGCTGTCGCGTCATCTGCTGTCGCCGCTGGGAATGAAAAACACCTACATCGACGTGCCAAAGGCCCGCATGGCCGACTACGCGCAAGGCTATGCGAAGGACGGTGCGCCAGTCACGACGACCCCTGACGTCTTGTCGTCGAAAACGTACGGCGTCAAGACGACCGCCGCCGACCTGCTGCGTTTCGTGCAGGCCAACATGGGCGACGTGAAGCTGGACAAACCGCTTCAGCAGGCCATTACCGATACGCACACCGCCTACTTCAAAGCAGGCCCGATGACGCAGGACCTGATCTGGGAACAGTATCCGTACCCGGTTGCGTTGAAAACGCTCATCGCAGGCAATTCACCGTCGATCACGTTCGATGCCACGCCGGTCGACGCGATCAAGCCGCCTCAAGCGCCTCAGCCGCAAGTCTGGATCAACAAGACCGGCTCGACCGGCGGGTTTGGCGCCTACGTAGCGTTCGTTCCCGCCCGGCATATGGGCATCGTCATCCTCGCCAACCGGCACTACCCGAACGAGGAGCGGATCGCGGCCGCGTACCGGATACTGACGTCGCTTGGTCTTGACGCTCGATAAGCGCAACAAGGGGCATCGCCATATCGACAAGATCCACGATGCCGAGCGCTCGGCTCAATCACACGCCCGGCCGAAGATCCTGATCACCGAATCCAGATGCTCGGCCATCGCGCGCCGCGCGGCCTCCGGGTCGCGCGCGCGGATCGCGTCGAGAATCGCGCGATGCTCGAGTTCCGACCGGTGCGGCATGTCGCTCGGCGTGTACAGCGATTGCAGCCGCTGGAACATCGGGTCGTACTTGTGCGCGAGCAATTGCTTGATCATCAGCGCATAGGCCGGGTTGTCGCTCGCCTCGGCAATGCGGATGTGGAACAGGCGGTCGCCGGGATGCGTGCGCGAGCCGCTGCGGTTGTCTTCCTGGTTGCGCAGGAACGCGGCGTGGATGCCTTCGATCTGCGCATCCGAGCCATGCGTCGCGGCAAGCGCCGCCGCTTCCGGCTCGATCAGCCGGCGTGCCTGCAGCAGCGCGAACGGCGGAATCTCGGTGTCGAGGTCGAGTTCGATGCCGAGCTCGGGATCGATTTCGACCACCGCGAGCGCCCCACCCGGCTTCGCCTGCCGTTCGAGCGCGGGCGCAGCCGCCTCGGGATGCCGGACCTTCACGCCGTCGCCGACGCGCACGCTGACGAGCCCGCTCACCTCCAGCGCGATCAGCGCCTCGCGCACCGACGTGCGCGACACGCCGAACTGTTCGGCGAGTTCGCGCTCGGGCGGCAGGTAGCTGCCCGGCGGAAAATCGCCGGACGCGATCATCGCGCTCAAGCGGTCGGCGATCTGCTGGTAAAGGCGGCGGTTCTGGATCGGCTGGATGGACATACGTCGATGCACTGCGTGTCAGGTAGTCGGTTTCGGTCGGAACGGCCTGCGCATGCCACATACCGTTCGCGCTATTTTATCCGGCGGCGTCATTGCAGCGACTTGGCAACGATGCGGCATCGATTCGTCGACATCACGCCGCCACGCCATAACAGCGCGCCGCGGTGCCGCCCCACACGGCCTCGCGCTCGGCCGCCGACAGGCGCGTCGCGGCCCAGCGCTCGACCAGCCCCGCAACCTCGCGATACGACGCGGCCAGCAAACACACCGGCCAGTCCGAGCCGAACATCAGCCGCTGCGGCCCGAAGCATGCCAGCGCCGTATCCAGCGCCCGCTCGATCTGCGCGAGATCCCGCGCGCACAGCCCGCGCCGCCAGTCCGCTTCCGTGACGAGCCCGGACAGCTTGCACGCGACGTGCGGCAACGCGCCGAGCGCCTGCAATGCGTCGCGCCAGCGCGCGTACACGGTGTCGTCGCGATCGAACTCGGCGAGCGCGGGCTTGCCGAGATGGTCGAGCACGAGCCAGTGCGCGTCATGGCGCGCGCAGAATGCACGCACGTCCGGCAATTGCCGCTGGAACACGAGCACGTCGTACACGTAGCCATGCGCCTGCAGCCAGGCGACGCCGCGATTGAAATCCGGGTGCGCGACGAACGATGCGACGTCGCCTTCATCCTGAACCTGATGCCGAAAGCCGCGCAGTTTCGGGCTGCCCCATTCGGCGATGCGCTGCGCGAGCTGCGGCGAACGCAGATCCTCCCAGCCGACCACGGCGGCGATGCGCGCGTCGTCGCGCGCCAGGTCGAGCAGGAACGCCGTCTCGTCACGCCCGGCGCGCGCCTGCACCGCGATCGATGCATCCAGCGCGTGCGCCTGCAGCAGCGGCCGCAGTTCGTGCGGCAGGCGATCGCGCGCGAGCACGTCCATGCCCGCGCCGATCCACGGGTAGTCGTCCGCGCGATAGCGCCAGAAGTGCTGGTGGGAATCGATGCGCATGGCGTTCATGGGTTCCTCGCGTTCGCGGCGCTCAATCGTAAAGCGCCGCCGCCACCTTCGGATCGTCGATGTTGGTCTTGTCGTACCAGTAGAAACCGGTATCGATGATCTTCGGCAGCGTCTCGCCCTTGGTCGCCTTCACGGCCGCCTCGACCGTGCGGTAGCCGATGCCGACCGGGTTCTGCGTGATCGCGCCGGCCATCAGCCCGCTGCGGATCGCGTCCTTCTGCTGCTTGCCGGAGTCGTAGCCGACGATCACGACCTTGCGCTTCATTTCCCGCACGCCGTTGACGACGCCGATCGCCGAGCCTTCGTTGGTGCCGAAGAGCCCCTTCAGCTTCGGGTAGCCCTGCAAAATCGACTTCGTGACCTCGGTCGACTTGAGCTGGTCGCCTTCGCCGTATTGCACGGTCACGACCTTGATCTTCGGATACGCGGTTTTCATCCGCTCGAGAAAGCCGTCGCGGCGGTCGATGCCGGTGCGGCTCGTCTGGTCGTGCGCGACCACCGCCACCTCGCCTTCCTTGCCGATCAGCTCGGCCAGCTTGTCCGCGGCGAGCGACGCGGCGGCCTTGTTGTTGGTGGCCGCGGTCGTCACCGGGATATCGCTGTCGACGCCGGAGTCGAACGCGACCACCGGGATCTTCTCCGCCTGCGCCTTCTTCAGGAGCGGCAGCGCGGCCTTGCTGTCGAGCGCCGCGAAGCCGAGCGCGGCCGGCTTCTTCGCGATCGCCGCCGACAGCATGTCGATCTGCTTGTCGATCATCGCCTCGGTTTCCGGGCCTTCGAACGTGACCTTCACGCGATAGTCCTTCGCCGCCTGCAGCGCGCCCGATTTCACGGCCTGCCAGAACTGGTGCTGGAAGCCCTTCGACACCAGTGGGATATAGGCCTCCTGCGCGTGCGCGCCGAATGCGAGCGACAAGCCGAATGCGATGCCGAGCAACCTGTTCCTGATCACTTCGTGTCTCCTTGTTGTATCGACCGAGATCGACCGAGGCGCCCGCCCCACCGGCGGCGGACCGGAAAAAACCCTTCTGCACGCCGCTTCAGCGGCGGCGCCGGCGCAGGATGTCCAAATACACGGCGAGGATGATGATCACGCCGGTCACGACCGTCTGCCATTCCTGCGCGACCGACATGATGCGCAGGCCGTTGGTCAGCACGCTCATGATGAACGCGCCGATGATGGTGCCGAGAATGCTGCCGGCGCCGCCCGACAGCGACGTGCCGCCGATCACCACCGCCGCGATCGCGTCGAGCTCGTAGCCCTGCCCGAGCGCGGGCTGCGCGGAGTTCAGGCGCGACGCGATCAGCAGGCCCGCGATCCCGCACACGGTGCCGCTGAACGTATAGACGCCGATCTTCCACGCATCGACGTTCACGCCCGACAGCCGCAGCGCTTCCTCGTTGCTGCCGAGCGCAAACGTGTAGCGGCCGAAGATCGTCCGGTTCAGCACGACCGACGCGCCGATCGCGACGAGGAACAGGATCAGCACCGCATTCGGAATCGGCAGCGCCGGGATCAGGCTGCCGACCAGCGAATCCTGCGCGATCGCGGTGAAGCCCGGCGTGTCGTTGAAGTAGATCGGGCGCGTGCCCGAGATCACCAGCGACAGCCCTTTGAGCAGCATCATCATGCCGAGCGTCGCGATGAACGGCGGCACCTTCATCTTCGCGATCACGACGCCCGACACGCAGCCGGACAGCGCGCCGAAGCCGAGCGCGGCCGCGATGCCGGCCGGCAGCGGCAGGCCCCACTTCGTCAGCACGACGCCCGCCATCACCGCGCAGAACGTCATCAGCGTGCCGACCGACAAGTCGATGCCCGACGTGATGATCACGTACGTGCACGCAACCGCGAGCACGCCGTTGACGGCGGTCGCCTGCAGGATGCTGACGAGGTTGTCGACGTCGACAAAGTTCGGCGACGCGACGCTGAAGAACGCGAGCAGCAGCAGCAGGCTCGCGAACGCCAGCAGCTTCTGCCGCGCGGCCGGCTTGAAGAAGCGCGCGCGCAGGCCGGATGCGCCGGCCGGCGTGTCGCCGGCAGCCAGCTGCGTGGACGAGGCGGGATGCGTGTCGTGGGGCATGGTGGTCGATGGGCGTCGGAGTCGGGGCATCAGCGCGCAACGGACGATTCGCGCCGGGTGGCGAGCTGCATGATCGTTTCCTGGGTGGCCTCGGCCGCGCTCAGTTCGCCGGTGACGCGGCCTTCGCACATCACGAGGATGCGGTGGCTCATGCGCAGCACTTCGGGCAGCTCGGACGAGATCATAACGATCGCCTTGCCGGCGGCCGCGAGCGCGTCGAGCAGCGTGTAGATCTCGCTCTTCGCGCCGACGTCGATGCCGCGGGTCGGCTCGTCGAAGAACAGGATGTCGCAGTCGCGCAGCAGCCACTTCGCGATCACGATCTTCTGCTGGTTGCCGCCCGACAGCAGCCGCGCGGGCTGCGCGACCGACGGCGTGCGGATCGCGAGCCGGCGCACGTACGCCTGCGCGGTGTCGCGCATCGCGCGCGCGTCGAGCAGCCCGCCGCGGCGCGCGAAGCGGCGCAGGCTCGACAGCGCGATGTTGTTCTGCACGTCCATGCCGAGCGCCAGCCCGAAATGCTTGCGGTCCTCGGACAGATAGCCGATGCCGTGCGCGACCGCGTCGGCCGGCGTGCGGATCGTCACCGTCGCGCCATGCACGCGGATCTCGCCCGCGTCGAGCGGATCGGCGCCGAAGATCGCGCGCGCGACCTCGGTGCGGCCCGCGCCCATCAGCCCGGCGAAACCGAGGATCTCGCCGCGCCGCAGCGTGAAGCCGACATCGCGGATCGCGCGGCCGCGCGACAGGCCGCGCACGTCGAGCACGACGTCGTTGGCCGACGTGTCGGGCGGCGTGCGGCGCTGCGTGTCGAGCGCGCGGCCGACCATCATCGTGATGATCGATTCCATCGACGTGCCGGCCATCGGCACGGTCGCGACGGTCTTGCCGTCGCGCATCACCGTCACGCGGTCGGCGATGCGCCGCAGCTCGTCCATCTTGTGCGAGATATAGACGATGCCGACGCCGTGCGCGCGCAGGTCGCCGATGATGCGAAACAGTTCGGCGATCTCGGCGTCGTTCAGCGCGGCGGTCGGCTCGTCCATGATCAGCACGCGCGAGTCGAACGACAGCGCCTTCGCGATCTCCACCATCTGCTGGCGCGCGACCGTCAGCCGCCCGACCGGCGTGCGCGGGTCGAGGTCGAGCCGCATCCGCGCGAAGATCGCGGCCGCGTCGCGGTTCAGGCGCGCTTCGTCGATGAATACGCCGAGCCGGCCGCGCGGCTCGCGGCCGATGAAGATGTTCTGCGCGACGCTCAGGTGATTCATCAGGTTCAGTTCCTGATGAATGATGCCGATGCCAAGCGCCTGCGCCGCGCGCGGGTCGGCGACCTCCACCGCGCGGCCGTCCAGCAGGATCTCGCCGCCATCCTTCCGGTACACGCCGGCAAGGATCTTCATCAGCGTCGACTTGCCCGCGCCGTTCTCGCCCATCAGCGCATGCACCTCGCCCGCAAGCAGGTCGAAGCGGCAATCGTCGAGCGCCTGCACGCCGGGGAAGCGCTTGCTGACGCCGCGCAGCGCGATCAGCGGCGCGTGCGCGGGTGTGTCGTGCGTCACGCGCAGCGGGTTCGGGTCGGGTTGCATGGGGTGAGGTCCGGTGTCGGGCATCGCGCGCGTCAGCCGAGCGCGCGGTCGAGATGCGTATAGCCGCCGTCGACGAACAGCCATTGCCCGGTCGTGTGCGACGCGCGCACGGACAGCAGGAACACGGCGGTATCGGCGATCTCCTCGGCGGTCGTGAAGCGCCTGCCGAGCGGAATCTTGCCGGCGATCCCGGCCAGCTTCGCGTCGGGATCGTCGAAGCCGGCGATCCAGTCACGGTACAGCGGCGTCATCACTTCGGCCGGAACCACCGCGTTCACGCGTACGCCGTCGTCGCGCAGCGCGACCGCCCATTCGCGGGTCAGCGCGAGCTGCGCGCCCTTCGCCGCGCCATAGCCGCTCGTGTTGCCCTGCCCGGTCACGGCTGTCTTCGACGACACGTTGACGATCGCGCCGCGCGCCGCCTTCAGGTGCGGCACGCAGTAGTGCGCCATCACGTAGTAGTGGATCAGGTTGCGCTCCAGCGACGCGACGAACGCGTCGCGCCCCGCATCGAGGCCGACGCCGTCGTTGACGCCCGCGTTGTTCACGAGGCCGTCGAGCCGGCCGAAGCGCGCGACTGTCTGCGCGACCGCGTCGCGGCACTGCGCGTCGTCGCGCAGTTCGACCGGAAAAAACGCGGCGTGCGACTGCCGCTGCAACAGCGCTTGCCAAAACGCATCGTCCGGCGCATCGCGCGCGACGATCACGGGAATCGCGCCTTCGCCGGCGAGCCGCATCGAGATCGCGGCGCCGATGCCCGACGCCCCGCCGGTCACGATCACGACCTTCTGTTGCAGTTCCAGGTCCACGTTGCGTCTCCGTCGTTGTCTTTGTCGTTTCGCTTGCGCCGCGTCAGCCGCGGAAGCGATACCGCTCCAGCGATTCGCGCTTCATCTCGATCGAGAAGCCGGGCGCGTCCGGCGGCAGATAGGCCGCGCCGCGCACCACGCACGGCGTGACGAAATGCTCGTGCAGATGATCGACGTACTCGGTCACGCGCCCTTCCTTCGTGCCGGATATGCACACGTAGTCGATCATCGACAGGTGCTGCACGTATTCGCACAGCCCGACGCCGCCCGCATGCGGGCACACCGGCAGCCCGTATTTCGCGGCCAGCAGCATCACGCCGAGAATCTCGTTGACGCCGCCGAGCCGGCACGCGTCGATCTGCACGACGTCGATCGCGCCGCGCGCGATGAACTGCTTGAACATCACGCGGTTCTGGCACATCTCGCCGGTCGCGACCTGCACGGGCGCGATCGCGTCGCGGATCTTGCGATGGCCCTCGATGTCGTCGGGGCTCGTCGGCTCCTCGATGAACCACGGCCGCGCGAACGCGAGCTCGCGCACCCAGTCGATCGCCTCGTCCACTTCCCACACCTGGTTCGCGTCGATCATCAGCTTGCGGTCGGGGCCGATCACCTCGCGCGCGATCGTCACGCGGCGGATGTCGTCCTCGAGGTTCGCGCCGACCTTCAGCTTCACATGGTCGAACCCCGCATCGACCGCTTGCTGGCACAGGCGGCGCAACTTGTCGTCGCTGTAGCCGAGCCAGCCCGCCGACGTCGTGTAGCACGGGTAGCCGTCCCGCTCGAGCGTCGCGATGCGCTCGGCCTTGCCCGGCGCCTGGCGCCGCAGGATCGCGAGCGCGTCGTCCTCGGTCAGGCAGTCGCGCAGGTAGCGGAAGTCGATCGCCCGCACCAGCTCCTCCGGCGACAGCCCCGCGACGAGCCGCCACAGCGGCTGGCCTTCCGCCTTCGCCCACAGATCCCACACCGCGTTGACCACCGCGCCGGTCGCGAGATGGATCGCGCCCTTGTCGGGCCCGATCCAGCGCAGTTGGCTGTCCGACGTCATGTGCCGCCAGAAGCGCCCCATGTCCGCGCGGATCCAGTCGAGGTCCAGCCCGACGACGAGATGCCGCATCGCGTCGATCGCCGCGCAGCAGATCTCGTTGCCGCGCCCGATCGTGAACGTGAGCCCGTGGCCCGCGAGGCCGTCGCGATCGGTGTCGAGCACCACGTAGGCGGCCGAGTAGTCGGGGTCCGGGTTCATCGCGTCGGAGCCGTCGAGCTGGCGCGAGGTCGGAAAGCGCACGTCGACGACGCGCATCGATCGAATGATAGGCATGACGAACCGTCCGATAAAGGAAATCAGCCCTGCACGGTGCGCTGGCGCTGCTCGCCGAGCCCCGTGATGCCGAGCGACATCACCTGCCCGGCGCGCAGGTAGACGGGCGGCTTCTGCCCGAGGCCGACGCCCGGCGGCGTGCCGGTCGAGATCACGTCGCCCGGCTGCAGGCTCATGAAGCGGCTCAGGTAGCTGACGAGGAACGGCACGCGGAAGATCATCGTCGCGGTCGTGCCGTCCTGATAGCGGCGGCCGTCGACGTCGAGCCACAGCCGCAGCGCGTGCGGATCGGGCACCTCGTCGGCCGTCACGAGCCACGGCCCGAGCGGGCCGAACGTGTCGCAGCCCTTGCCCTTGTCCCACGTGCCGCCGCGCTCGAGCTGGTACGCGCGCTCCGACACGTCGTTCACCACGCAGTAGCCCGCGACATGCGACAGCGCGTCGGCCTCGTCGATGTAGCGGCCGCCCCGGCCGATCACGACGCCGAGCTCGACTTCCCAGTCGGTCTTCTCCGCGCCGCGCGGAATCTCGACGTCGTCGTTCGGCCCGGCGATTGCGCTCGTCCATTTGCCGAACACGACCGGCTCCTTCGGCACTTCCATGCCGGATTCGGCTGCGTGGTCGGAGTAGTTGAGCCCGATGCAGATGAACTTGCCGACCCCGCCGACACACGCGCCAAGGCGCGGCGCGCCGTCGACGCGCGGCAGCGTCGCCGGGTCGATGCCGGCGACGCGCGCGAGCGACGCGGGCGCGAGCGCATCGCCGGCGATGTCGTCGATCACGCCGGACAGGTCGCGGATGTGGCCCTGCGCATCGAGCAGGCCGGGTTTTTCGTGGTGTTTCTCGCCGTATCTCAGCAGTTTCATGGGAGCGGGGCGTGTTGGAGAGGAGAAGGGGGACACCCGGTCAGTTCGACCAGCCGCCGTCGATCAGGTGGATCGCGCCGGTCGTGAACGACGCTTCGTCGGAGGCCAGGTACAGCGCGAGCGCGGCCACCTCGTCGGCGCTGCCGATGCGGCCCATCGGCTGGCGCGCGACGAACGCCTGGCGCACGGTGTCGGCCGGCACCTGCCGCACGCGCGCCTGCTCCGCGATGCGCGCCGCCAGCGACGGCGACTCGATCGTGCCCGGGCAGATCGCGTTGCAGCGGATGCGCTGCTCGACGAAATCGGCGGCCACCGCCTTCGTCAGCCCGATCACCGCCGCCTTGGTCGCGCCGTACGCGCAGCGGTTCGGCACGCCCTTCACGCTCGACGCGGCCGACGCCATGTTGACGATCGACCCGCCGCCGGCCGCGATCATCGCGGGCAGCAGCGCGCGGATCAGCCGGACCATCGACGTCACGTTCAATTGCCACGAGAACGTCCACGCGTCGTCGTCGCAGTCGAGGATCGTGCCGTGGTGCACGTAGCCCGCGCAGTTGAACAGCACGTCGAACGCGGGCTCGGCCGCCGCCAGCGCCGCGATGTCGTGCGCGCTCGTCACGTCGAGCCGGCGCGTCGCCAGCGTGCCGCCCGGCGCGACGGTCTCCGTCTCGGCCGCGAGCCGCGCGAGCGCCGCGTCGTCGATATCTGTCGCCAGCACCTGTGCGCCTTCGCGCACGAACCGCAGCGCGGTCGCGCGGCCGATGCCCTGCCCCGCCGCCGTGACCAGCGCACGCTTGCCCTGCAATCTCATCAGCACCGCTCCTGTGGAGGCCGGCTTGACACCGGCTAATTGGCACAAAGGACTAAAGGTCCAATCAATCATAGGCAGCGCCCCGGGATTTGTCACGGAAATGAGATTCAGTGTTTTCCCGGCCGTCAACCTGACAGAACCGCCATCTTCGCGTCAGCGTGCCAACCGGTCGGCCGCGCGATCATGTGCATGCCGGGTCGCGCCCCCAACACGGCGCCACGCGACTCCGCCCGCCGATGCAGGTCGCGGGCACTCCGTCCCGCGCGGCGCTGCACCGTGCCTGAGCGAGCAGGCGCGGCGGCGCACCCGGCTTCCCGCCCCGGACGCCCGTCCGGGGCGCTTTTGCCGCTGGATTGCCAAGAAAATAAGCCTGGATTGTTTCTAAATCGGCAAAAGGTAATTTGAGCGAAGCAGGATGTTTTTTCCCGTCACAGACGCTTACATTTAGCGCTCCACCACCGGAAACCGCTACGGAATCGACTTCGCGCAGTTGCAACCACTGCCCAGGCCGATATCGCACGCGCTTTAGGAACGGCCAATGAAGTCCTCCAAATCCTTGCCTGTGCTCGATCCTGCCGACGTCCACGTCGAAATCCTCGAACGTTCCGATACGCTGCTCGTCGTCCGCTGGGTCGAACCGGGCCGCTGTCACTACGGCGAACAGCGCTGGCGCCGCCGCTTCGCGCAGCGCACGGGCACCTGCGCGCTGTCGCGCCAGGTGATCCAGCGCGGCGACGAGGTGTTCCGCCCCGCCGAGCGCCCGGCCCCCGCGAACGCCGCCGCGATGATCTCCGCCGCCGAAGTGCTCGCGCTGGCCGGCGGCAAGTAAGCCGTCGCCACGGCGGCGCTGCCGTGGGAAACGTCGGAAGCCGCGACGGGCGTGCGTTTCCTCGAGCCGGAGCCGCGCCCCCCGGGCCGGGCCGCGCGGCACCGCGGCGGCGACGCCCGATGTCTGGTGAAGATTTGTCGCACTTATTTACAACATGCGCAATGAAAGCCCGTTGAAAGACTGTTGAGGGCGCTTATTTTTGCAACCGGGTAAATGATCTTTAGCGGAAATCGGCGTTTACCCTGTACATCTCCGTGACTAAGATTTAGCCAATCGCTTAAGACAAGGCGTCGAGAGCGAAGCCCAATAAAACATCGGAGGTCACCATGAAATCGCTCGTTTATGCAGTCGTTGCCGCTACCGCCCTGTCCGCTTCGTTCGGCGCGTTCGCGCAAAGCACCGTGAGCCGCGCGCAAGTGCGCGACGAGCTGGTCCAGCTCGAGAAGGCCGGCTACAAGCCGAGCGAGTCGAGCCCGTACTATCCGCAAGACATCCAGGCTGCCGAAGCGCGCGTGCATGGTGCCGACAGCAGCGGCTACGGCGCGCAAGCCGCGCCGGTCGTCCGCGCAGGCAGCCCGGCTGCCGCCGCGACCACGTCGAACCCGCGCGACTCGATCTTCTTCGGTCAGTAAGCGCATCGCCGAGGCCCAGCGCCTCGCGCGACAGCAGTCAGGACGAGCCCGTCGGACGGGCTCGTCCTTTTTTGTGAACGGCATACCTCCGCCGCCCCGCAAGGGACGGCTTCGCCCGGGCGCTGCGCGTCCGGGCGCTTTTTCGCCGATGCGAACCGGTCATGCGGGCGCAGCCGTGCGCGACAGCACCCGCCAGCGCGACAACAGCTCGTCGCGATCGACGTAACAGCCCTGCAAGTGCCGACGCCCGGTGGACGGATCGAACTCGGTGCGCGCGTGCAGCACGCGCCGGTTGTCGAACGCCCACATGTCGCCGGCGCGCAGCCGCCGCTGCACGCGAAACCGCGGTTCGCGCGCGAGCGCGAGAAAGCGCCGGTACGCACGATAGATCGCCGGCATCGACGCGGCCGGCGCGTCGAGCGGCCCGCGCAGGAAATTCGCGTGGCGCACCTCGATCACGTCGCCGCGCGCATTCAGCCCGATCACCGGCGCGGCGCAGCGATAGTCGCTGGCCGCGCTCTTGTTCCAGAACTCGAACGGCGTCGTCGCGAGCTGCGCGAAATCGTCCGGGGATTCGGCGCGCAACGCATCGGCGAGCGCAAAGCCGTCGATGAAGATGCTGTCGCCGCCCGTCGCGTCGTTCGCGAGGCAGTGCAGGAACTGCACGCCGGGCTGCAGTTCGCGGGTCGGCAAGTCGGTGTGCGGCGGCAGGTTGATGGACGTGTACGCATTGCTGTCCGGGCGCGGCTTCGACTCGACGTCGAACAGCACGCCGAAATTGCTCTCGCGGATCAGCCCGACCCGGCGCGCGACGCCGTCCACTCGCCCGCGCTCCGGCGGCACCCCTTCGACCAGCGTCAACCCGGTGCGGCGCAGCGCGGCGAGCCACGCGAGCAGCGCCGCGTCGTCGTGCATCACGTCGCGCCATGCGAACACCGCGAGCGCCTCGGGATCGTCGCCGCGCCACACGTAATGGCCATGCGCGGCGTGGCGCTCCGCGCGCGACATGTCGTCGTACGCGTGCGCGCGCAGCCAGCCGGGCGACCACGCGCTGCGGTGGCCGTCGCGCCATTCGACCTGGAGCGCGCCGTCGCGATCCACCTGCACACTGCGCACCGCGAGCGCGGCGGGCGCGTCGACGATCTCGAACACCTGCTCGCGCGTCTGCGCATGCACGCAGCGCGCGCACGGACAGGTGTCGCGCAGCCAGTCGAAGTGAAACGGCGAACGGCGGCCGTCGCTCCACGTCACGTCCAGCACGCCGTCGCCGGCCGTCGCGGCCGCGATCGTCACGTCGGTGGAAAACGTCCGCCAGTCCTCGATACGCAATTGCCCTGCTGCAGCCTGCATCGTTGCCTCCCGTTCACGAACGCTGCGCGCCCGGCGCGCGCAGGAACTCACTGACGATCCGGTGCATCCGCGCCGCCTGCGGGCTCGTGTCGAGCGCGCGCCAGCAGCCGTGCACCAGCCCCTCACCCATCCAGTGATGCGCCGCGCCGCCGGCCGCGCGAATCCGCGCGACGTAGGCCCGCGC
This sequence comes from Burkholderia stagnalis, assembly GCF_039848545.1. NCBI lineage: Bacteria > Pseudomonadati > Pseudomonadota > Betaproteobacteria > Burkholderiales > Burkholderiaceae > Burkholderia > Burkholderia stagnalis. The sequence goes on along the minus strand of NZ_CP156686.1, from coordinate 334,416 downwards.
ATCGTCGCGCAGCGGATCGTGCTCCGCGCCGATCGCGAGCACCGGCGGCAAGCCGTCGAAGCGTGCTGCATCGAGCGGCGCGGGCGCCCGCGGCGGCCGGTCGCCCCAGTACAGCGCGCGATAGCGATAGACATCGTCGAGCGTCAGCATCGGCGCGTGCGCTTCGGTATCGCGCGCCGGCGCCTGCGGCTCGAAGCCGAGCATCGGATAGACGAGCGCGATGCCGTCGATGCCGCCCTCGCCCGCATCGCGCAGCGCGGTTGCGACGGCCGCCGCGAGCATCCCGCCCGCGCTGTCGCCCGCCAGCGTCAGCGGCCGTGCGCACGGCCCGAACGGCAGCCGCGCCGCGAGCGCGGCGCGCGTCGCGGCCATGCAGTCGTCGAGCGCGGCGGGCGCCGGATGCTCGGGCGCCAGCCGGTAATCGACCGCGATCACCTCGAGCCCCGTATCGGCCGCGAGACGCGCGGTAATCAGCGCATGGCTGTCGAGCGAACCGACGACGAAGCCGCCGCCATGGAAGAACAGCACCGTGCCGCATGGCGCGGCATGCGCGGGCCGGTAACGGCGCAGCGCGATCACGCGGCCGTCCGGCGCGCGCAGCGCGGCATCCTGCTGCACGATGCCCGGCGGCAATCCTGCGGGCGTCCATGCAGCCGCGAAACGGTCGTAGATGCGGCGCTGTTCCGCCGGCGCGCGCACCGCCGCGTCGGCCGGATACCACGCGCCGACCGCCGCGACGAACGCCGCGATTTCCGGTTCGAGCATCGTTCGCGCGCCGCGCTACCGGCGTGACGGCAAACCGATCACGCGCCCCGCGTAGGCGGGCGGCGCCGCGTCGCGCTGCAGCGCATGCAGCGCGGCAACCCGTTCGGCGACGTCCGCATCGAACGGCGCCGATTTCGGCCCGTCGCGCGTATCGACGTGCAGCAGCATCTGCTCGCTCGCCGATACCGCGCCGTCGTGCCCGTCGGCGAACAGTTCGAGATACAGGTGCAGGCGCTTCGCGTCGTGCGCGAGCACGCGCGCATCGACGCGCACGCGCGTGCCCTCCTTGATCTCGTGCAGATAGTTGACGTGCGCCTCGAGCGTATAGACCGAGCGCCCCCGCTCGCGGCGCGCCGCGTCGTCGAGGCCGATGCGATCCAGCAGCGCATCGGTCGCGAAGCTGAAGATCAGCAGGTAGAACGCATCGCGCAAATGCCCGTTGTAGTCGACCCATTCGGGCCGCACGACGTCGCGGTATATCGTCAGCGGCGTATCGCCTGTCATCGCTCAATCCTCGAATTGCATGCCATGCCGCGCCTTCACCGCGGCGATCGCGCGCTGCACCTCGATGATGCACTCGTCGCGGTAGCGTTCGAGTTCCTTGATGCTGCGCGCGCCCCGTTGCTCGGCCGTGCCGTCGACGACGCGATCGATCAGTGCATCGGTCAGCTTCGGCGCGACGAGCTTCGTCCACGGCAGTTCGAGCGCGGGGCCGAACTGCCGCATGAAGTGTCGCATGCCCGCATCGCCGCCCGCGAGCGTGTAGGTCAGGAAGGTGCCCATGAACGACCAGCGGATGCCCGCGCCGAAGCGGATCGCATCGTCGATCTCGCCGGTCGTCGCGACGCCCTCGTCGACGAGGTGCAGCGCCTCGCGCCACAGCGCCTCGAGCAGCCGGTCCGCGATGAAGCCCGGCACTTCCTTGCGCACGTGCAGCGGCCGCATGCCGAGCCCGCGATAGATCCGCATCGCCGCTTCCACCGCTTCGGGCGCGGTTTGCGCGCCGCCGAGCACCTCGACGAGCGGCAGCAGGTACACCGGATTGAACGGATGGCCTACCACGCAGCGCTCGGGGTGCACCGCGCGTGCGTAGAAATCCGTCGGCAAGAGGCCCGACGTCGACGATGCGATGATCGCGTCCGGCTTTGCCGCGCGGCTGATCTGCTCGTGCAGCTCGAGCTTCAGCGCTTCGCGCTCGGGCGCGCTTTCCTGGATGAAATCGGCGTCGGCGACGCATTCGTCGATCGTCGCGACGAAGCGCAGCCGCGCGGGGTCGGCGCCCGGCGCAAGGCCGACGCGCTCCAGCGCGGGCCACGCGTTCGCGACGTTCGCGCGCAGTTGCTGTTCCGCGCCGAGCGCGGGATCCCAAACGACCACGTCGAGACCGTGGGCCAGCGCGCGGGCAACCCAGCCGCTGCCGATCACGCCGGTGCCGATCGCGGCGAACGTCTTGATGTCGGTAATCACTGCCATGACAAACGCATCCTTCAAATCGGGGAAATCGGGTGGCAACCGTGCGCGCACGGCCGCCTCGATGCACTGCGATGCCGCTTCAGCGCTTCACGCGAACTCGGCCACCGCGCGGCGTTCGAGCAGCCGCTCGCCGCGCGCCGGCAGGCCGAGCTTGCGGCGCCCTTCGGCGGGCGTCAGCACGCGGCCGCCGAGGCGCTCGACGATTTCGCGCGCGCGCTCGACCAGCGTGCCGTTCGACGCGGGCACGCCGCGGTCGAGCCACAGGTTGTCCTCGAGGCCGACCCGCACGTGGCCGCCGAGCAGCATCGCCTGCGCGACCATCGGCATCTGCATCCGGCCGATGCCGAAGCCGGCCCAGTGCGCGCCCGGCGGCAGGTTGTCGACCATCGCCTTCATCGTGCCGGTGTCGGCCGGCGCGCCCCACGGAATGCCGAGGCACAGCTGGAACAGCGGCGGATCGTCGAGCAGGCCTTCCTTCAGCAATTGCTTCGCGAACCACAGGTGCCCGGTGTCGAAGATCTCCAGCTCGGGCTTCACGCCGAGCGCCTGGATGCGCTTCGCGCCGGCGCGCAGCTGCGCGGGCGTCGACACGTAGATGTAGTCGCCGTCGCCGAAATTCAGCGTGCCGCAGTCGAGCGTGCAGATCTCCGGCAGCAGTTCCTCGACGTGCGCGAGCCGCGTGAGCCCGCCGACCAGATCGGTGCCCTTGCCGAAGCGCATCGGGTCCTCGCCGGGGCCGATCTCGAGATCGCCGCCCATGCCGGCCGTCAGGTTGATGATCACGTCGACGTCGGCCGAGCGGATCCGGTCGACCACCTCGCGATACAGGTTCGGGTCGCGGCTGCCGCGCCCCGTCTGCGGATCGCGCACGTGGCAGTGCGCGACCGTCGCGCCCGCCTTCGCCGCCTCGATCGCGGCGGCCGCGATCTCCTTCGGCGTCACCGGAATCGCCGGGTGCTTGCCGACCGTATCGCCCGCGCCGGTCACGGCGCAGGTCACGATGACTTCGTGGTTCATGCTGGTTGCCTCGTTGGTTTCGGGTTGCTTCTTGGATCGTCGGCGCGCGCCATGACGGCGCGCGGGGCCGTCACAGGCCGAGATAGGCCTTCACCGCCGGCAGGCCGTCCTTGCCGTCGTACGTCTTCACGCCCGCGAGCCACGGATCGAGCACTTGCGGGTTCTTCTTCAGGTACGCCTTCGCTGCTTCGGCCGGCTTGGTCTTGTTCATCACCGACTGCATCAGCTGGTTCTCGAGCTGCGTCGAGAAGCGCAGGTTCGTCACGAGCTTGCCGGCGTTCGGGCAGCGCGCGATGAAGTCGGGCGCGGTCAGCGTGTAGACGCGCGCCTCGCCGTAGTTCGGCCCGAACGCCGCGTCGCCGCCGGACAGGTAGTTCATGCTGATCTGGATGTTCATCGGATGCGGCTCCCACCCGAGAAACACGACCCACTTCTTGTCGCGGATCGCGCGTTCCACGGTGACGAGCATCCCGGCCTCGCTCGACTCGACGAGCTTGAAGCCGCCGAGCCCGTACTGGTTCGTGTCGATCATCTTCTGGATCGTCGCGTTCGCGCTGCTGCCCGGCTCGATCCCGTAGATCTTGCCGTCGAGCTCCGCGCGGTGCTTCGCGATGTCCTCGAAGGTCTTCAGGCCCGCCTGGTATGCGTAGCTCGGCACCGCGAGGGTCGCCTTCGCGCCGGACAGGTTCGGCGGCTCGACGACGTTGATCGACTTGCTGTCGAGGAACGGCTGCAGCTGCTTCTGCTGCACGGGCCACCAGTAGCCGAGCGACACGTCGAGCTGCTTGCTCTTGAGCCCCGCGAACGAGATCGGCACCGACGCGATCGTCGTGGTCGGCTTGTAGCCGAGCGCCTCGAACACCGTCGACGCCATCGCGGTGGTCGACGTGATGTCGGTCCAGCCGATGTCCGCGAAACGCACGATGCGGCAGCTTGCCGGATCCGCATCGGCGAGCGCCGCCGTCGACCACGCACCCGCCGCCAGCATGGCCGCGCCCAGCGCGGCGATCGTTCTCGACTTCATGGTTTCCTCCCGGTTCGACTCAGTGAGCAGCGGGTGTGCGGGATGCGTCCCGGCCTGCATCGTGGACTCAAAAGTAACGAGCCATATTCGCGCAAAGGCGACCGCCGGCGACATTTTCTTGACTGGATGCGACTATGCGGAAAAACCACTAGGTCGCGTAGAGGCCTTGTCAGGCGGGCTTTTCAGATGGATTCAGGAGGATGGACGCTTGTCCCGGTGCGTCGCCGGGGCACATCTGAAGGGGGATCGATGGGGCGCAGTCGACGCGCCCGATGGACAAGGTGCCCCCAACGAGGGTCAGTAGCGATCCGCGACGCCGTGGATCCCGCGTGCCTGCAGCGCGCGCACCAGGCCGGCGCGCACCGTCGCGACGTCGGAGAGCGCCGGGCGGCGGCGCGCGGCGACTTCGGCGGCCGTATATGGCCGGAAATCGCGCGGCAGCGCATCGCGGTTCATCGTCGTGAGAATCCAGTTGAGCACGTCGGCAAGCGCCTGGTCCGACAACGCCGAGTTCGACGCGCCGGGCACCCGCATCACGTAGTCGCGGCCTTCCGGCAGATGCGTGAAGTAGCCGAGCGAGTTCGACAACGGCGGCACCTTGCCCGCAATGCCGCCACCCGTCGCCGTGTGGCAGCCCATGCAGTTGAGCACCCAGTGCTGCCGCGCGAGCGCCGCATCGGCGCTGCCTTCCGCTCGCGCCGGCGACGGCACGGCGCAGATCGCGGCCCATGTCAGCACCAGCGCGGCGGCCCGTCGGCGCGCTGCTGCGGCGCGCGGCCGATGCGCGCAATCGCGCGCATGACACACGCGATCGGCATTCACAGCCCGAGCCCCTTCGTGACGACCGCGCGCTGCGCATGCACGGCCGCGCCGTCCGTCGCCTGCGGGCGCGCCGCGCGGATCTCGTCGGCCGTAAACGGCTTTGCCGCGCCATGCTTCGCGTTCAGGTCGAACACGACGTAGTTCAGCACTTGCGCGAGATCCTCGTCGCTCGTGCCCGCGAACGACGGCATCTTGAAGTTGTAGGTCTTGTCGCGCACCTTGATCTCGCCGAACATGCCGCTCAGCAGCGTCGCCACGAGCTGCGCGCGCCCCTGCGCGAGCGTCGCGTACTTGCCCGGATACTCGGTGAGCGGCGGCGCGAGCCCGTCCTGGCCGCGGCCGCCCGCCTGATGGCACACCGCGCATTGCGCGTCGAACAGGCCCTTGCCGGCGGCGTAACGCGCGCCCTGCTGTGCGTGGCCGATACCCGGCATCGTCAACGATGCGGCCGCCGCCACGCAGGCGGCCAGAACCTTTCCAGCGTGCTTCCCTTTCATTGCTTCGCCGCTCCAAGAAGAACCGAAACCGAACAGTGGTAATTCGCGTTGCCGTTCGCCATGCACCAGTTGATGTCGTTGTTGAGCGACAGCTTGTACAGCGGCTTCTCGCGTTCGTTGCGATTGCAGAAGCACTTGCCGCACGACGTCTTGCCGCAGCAATCGTTGTACGACACGATGTAGTCCGTGCCGTCGTGCGGATTGCGGCAGGTGCCGATCCACGTGATCGGCGACGGCGTCGTGCCGGGCGGGCAGCTGCTCGACGTGCCGCCGCAGCAGCTGCACAGCCAGCCGTCGATCGCGCAGTATTTCCAGTAGTCGCAGCTCATCGGATCGTCGCCGGCCCCGGCCGCGGCCGATGCCCCCGATGCGGCATCGGCCGCATACGCGGTGCGGTCGACGGGCAACAGCGGCAGCAGCGACGTGCCGAGCAAGACCTTGCCGAGCGTCGCCATCGCGCTGCGCCGCGAGCTGCGTTGCGCGACGCTGCGCGCCGAGCGCTCGAACCATGAATCAAACACACCCATGTCGTTGTTCTCCACTGAGATTGAAAGAGGCGCGCGTCACACGTGCTGCGCGTGGCCATCGTGGCGAGCGCTGCCGTGCACGAACGCCTGGAGCGACTCGACGCCGCGCTCCTTCGCCTCGAACAGGCTTTCGAGGTGCTCGCGCGTGTTGACGAGGCCCTTTGCGCGCACCGCGCCGGTTTCGTCGAGCAGCACCGCATACGGCAGCTTGCCGATCTGGTACGCGAGGCCGAGCTCCTGCGACAGCAGGTACGGGAAGCGGCCGAGGTCGTGCTTGCGCGCGAAGCGGGTGTGCTCGTCGAGCTCGCCGTCGCTCGCGAGCACGATGTTCACGGGCGTCGCTTCGCTCGCCTGCAGCGACGGCAGCAGCGGCAGCAGCTTCTTGCAGACCGGGCACGTCGGCGACAGGAAGAACAGCAGCGTGGCCTTGCCCGACGCGTCGATGCCGCCGACCTTCACCGGCGTGCCGCGTATGTCGGCCAGCTCGAACACCGGCGCGATCGACCCGACCGCCGGGCCCTTGTCGATCATCAGCGCGCCGGCCGGCATGATGCGTTCGTACAGGATGCCGACCTGGCGAACCATCGCGAAACAGATCGCGCCGAGCGCGAGCACGGCGATCCACAGCAAGGCGGTAGAAACGGTGAGAGCGGTTTGCATCAGGAATTCCTCAGGTGGGAAAGGCGCGGCACGTTGGCCAGCAGCACGTCGGCGGTGAGCAGCGTGCAGACGATCAGCAGCACGGCGAAGAACAGCGTCAGGTAGTCGAACCACACGACCGCGCGGGCGGCCGGCTCGGCGAACGCGGTCGCGGCCAGCGCCGCGAGCAGCAGCGCGCGCGCGACGTGGAACCCGCCGATGCCGCGCGGCGCGTCCGGCCGCATCGCGGCAAAACCCGAGCAGCCGCAATCGATGTCGGTATGGCCGCGCAGGATGTTGATCGCGAGCGCGGCGGCGAACGCGAGCAGCAGCGCGACCAGCACGCCCGCGCCGATCGTGCGCGTATCGGGAAACAGCAGCGCCGCGGCGCCGAACGCTTCGGCGAGCGGCAGCGCGAACGCCGCGGGCGCGGTCAGCGCGTCGGGCAGCAGGCGGTAGCCGCCGAGCGCGTCGCGGAACGCGGCAGGCCGCCGCATCTTGGCGGCCGCGCCGAGCAGCACGACGATGGCCATGCCGGCCTGCGCGCCCGTGGCGAGTACAGGATCGATCGTCATCACGGCCTCACGGGTTGACGAGCAGCGACGACGTGCTGCCGACCTGCTTCTCGACGTGCAGCAGCCTGCCCGTCAGCGCATCCATCACGACCAGGTCGGACGTCGGCGTCAGCCCGTAGAACAGCGGCTTGTCGTCCGCGCTGACCTGGATCGACAGGAGCGGATCGATTTTCTGCTGCGCGAGATCCCAGCGCGCGACGCGCTGCTTCGTCTGCAGGTCGACCACCCAAACTTGCGTACCGGGTTCCTTGTGCGAGCCCTCCCCGCCCTTGTGCATCGCCACGTAATAGCGGTGCAGCTTCGCGTTCACGGCCGTCTGCTGCATGCCGCCCGGGCGCCAGCCCTCGGCGCGCTCGGCGTCCGTCAGCAGCGACCACGGCCCGCCGAACACGGCCTTGTCACCGCGGAAATCGGCGCTGCGCACGCTCCCGCCGAACGTCGTGAACAGATAGCCGCCCTGGTACGGCGACGCGTTGACGAAGGCCGGATCGCGATCCACGTCGATGAACGCGTCCGACATCGTGCGCTTCGCTTCGCGGCCCTTCGCATCGAGCATGACGGTGAGCGCCTTGCCGCTTTCGCACAGCGACGTGAAGCGGTCGTTCGCCGACGGATACGCGAGCACGCACGCGGCCATGTCGATCTCCGGCAGCACCTTGCGCGTCGCCACGTCGATCACCGTCATCGACGCGGCCGGCGTGATGTTCGCGACATACAGCCGCCTGCCGTCCGCGCTGAACGCCGTGTTGTACGGCGACGGCACGTGCTGCGCATGCTTCGGCGGAATCGCGATCTCGCCCGTGTGAGCAAGCGTCGTGTTGTCGGTGAGCTCGACCACATCGGTGCGCGTGCCGTGCGAGCCGCGCGAGAAATAGGTCGTCGCCACGTAGCTCGTCCGGTGATCGGGCGAGATCGCCAGGCCCGGGCCGAACCCGCCGTCGATCTGGCCGAGCAGCTTCTTCGCGTCGGCGTCGTACACGTGGATGCGCCCGTCGGTCATCGACGGCATCGACATGTCGACGATGAACACCTCGTGCGGATGCCACGGCGGCATCTTCTTCACGACCAGCTCTTCCGGCTTCTCGATTGCGTGCGCGGCGCCGCTCCAGGCCGCCGCGCATGACAGCGCCGCCGCGATCACAGCGGTGCGTCGCCTTGTCTTCATGTCGCCTCCAGTAGGGATTCACGTTGTGTGCGGCGACTGTAGATCGACAAAAAATTCGGCCAGCACCGAGACCGGCAACGCGTTCGTGCCGATTCGGGATATTGGCAATCCTGCTGAAAGGGACACCGCGCCGAGCCGCCCGGATTAACCCTCGCCCACCTTGCGCCGACCGTGCGGCCGGTTTACGCTTGCGCGGTCTGATCGAGGCGCCGGAGGCTCTGTGTTCGTGCATCACCAGTCATTCGACGACGCGGACCAGCACGCCAACGCGCTGCGGGGCTGGGAGCAGCGCTACGACCAGATCGGCTCGGGCGCGTATCGCAGCGTGGTCAAGCAGGTCGCGCTGGATGGCGTCCAGCTGTTCCAGGAAGCCGCGAACGTTCGCGTGCACCAGCGCGGGCACCTGCCGCCCGGGCAAACCGTGTTCGGCATCCCGCTCACCGGCGCGGGCGCCTTCGCGTTCGGCGGCGCGCGCATCGAGCACGGCGCGATCGTGATGACGCGCGGCGGCACGCCGTTCGAACTGCATTGCCCCGGCGACATGTCGCTGATCTGCGTCGTCGTCGATGCCGAGCTCGCACTGCACATCTCCGACGCGGCCAGCGTCAAGCTCGACGACCGCCTGTTCCGGCACGGCGTCGTCGGCATGCCGAATGCCGCCTGCGTGCGGGCCGGCCTGCAGATCGCGACGCTGCTCGAACGCGTGCTCGCGTCGCCCGCCGCCTTCGACGCCCCGCACACGCAGCAGGCGCTGCGCGGCGAGGTGGGCGACGTGCTCGCCGAACTGCTCGCCTACCGGGTGCCCGCGCCGGCGAACCGGCTCACGCACGCATGCCGCGCCGACATCGTGCGCCGCGTGCACGACTACGTGATCGATCATCCCGAGGAGCCCGTCGACATCCAGCGCCTGTGCGCGCAACTGCGCGTCAGCCGGCGCACGATGCAGAACAGCTTCCAGTCCGTCGTGCAGACCGGCCCGTTGAGCTACATGCGCTCGCTGCGCCTGGCGCAGGTCAGGCGGCTGCTGCTCGACCGGCGGCAGGCCGACCTGCCGATCAGCGACGCGGCCGCGCAATGGGGCTTCATCCATCTCGGCCATTTCGCGAACGCATACAAGGCACAGTTCGGCGAGCTGCCGTCGGCGACCGCGCGCCGCGCGGCGCATCACGCCAAAACCCGCTGAGGCCGCGGCAAAACCCGTCATAATCCGCAGCGGGCTGCCCGGCCCTCGCGCCGCCCGACGTTCATGGCCACCCCGCTCCCCACTCCGATGCCCGAGGATTTCCATTTCCTGCTGATGCCCGGCTTCTCCGCACTCGGCTTCATGTCCGCGGTGGAGCCGCTGCGCGTGGCAAACCGCTTTCGCAGCGAGCTGTACCGCTGGCACGTGCTCAGCGCGGACGGCGCGCCGGTGGCCGCGAGCAACGGCATCCCGGTCGCCGCGCAGGCCGCGTACGCGGACGTCGAGCGCGTCGGCACGGTGTTCGTCGTCGCGGGCTTCGACCCGCTCGTCTGCTATACGCGCGCGCTCGCCGACTGGCTGCGGCGCCAGAACCGGCACGGCGCGACGCTCGGCGGCATCGACACCGGCAGCTTCGTGCTCGCCGAAGCCGGGCTGTTCGACCCGTCGCACCCGCTCACGCTGCATTGGGAGGCGCTCGCCGCGTTCCGCGAGCGCTATCCGGACCTGAAGGCCACCCAGGAACTGTTCGAGATCGGCGAGCGGCGCATCACCTGCGCGGGCGGCACCGCGTCGATCGACATGATGCTCGACCTGATCGGGCGGCGGCACGGCGCGGATCTCGCGGCCGCGATCTCCGAGCAGTTCGTCGTCAGCCGGATCCGCCAGCGTTCCGACAGCCAGCGGCTCGAAATCGCCGCGCGCTACGGCGTGCACAACCGCAAGCTGATCCAGGTGATCGGCACGATGCAGCGCCACATGGAGAACCCGCTCGGCCCCGACGCGCTCGCCGGCGAAGTCGCGATCACGCGCCGCCAGCTCGAGCGCCTGTTCAGCGCGACGCTGAACGACACGCCGACGCGCTTCTACCTGAACCTGCGGCTCGACCGCGCGCGCGAACTGCTGCAGCAGACCGACATGAGCATCACGTCGGTGTGCGTCGCGTGCGGCTTCGAGTCGCCGTCGCATTTTTCGCGCACCTATCGTGCGCGTTTCGGCACGAGCCCGCGCAGCGATCGCCGCGTGCTGCGCTGATGCGCTGATGCGCTCGCGCAAACCATCAGGCTTGCGCACAAAATCGCGGAATATTGCGTATTCCGGCAACAACCGCCGCTGCTCGCTGAACAATTCCGCCAATTACTCGACGAATCGAAGCAGCCTTCGAAAATAAATTGCAATTTCGTCGAAAATGTTCTGTAACATATCCCAAAATTAGATAGGCAGCCTAAGTAGACGAGAATCCGGGCCGACATGCGTCGAGCCCGCCTGCTGCCGATTGGTCATTGATCCGAGGGGTATGACATGACGATGTTCGATACGCCGTCGCCGCACCCGCCTGCCGTCCGCTTCTCCCCGTCTTCCGCCACCCGGCGGCGCGCCTTCGCGCCATCGCCGGGCTGTTTCATTTCGACCTGACGTTTAGGGTTCCTGAGTCTCACGCAGCACCTCAATGCGCACTGACGCGCCGGCTTGCGCAAGCCGGCGCGCGGGCCATGTCGTACCTGCGTTCCGCGAGGGCGCGGGCTTCCCCAACCGTTGAAGAAAGGATCTCGTATGCAGACATCACGCAAGGCATTGCCGTTGGCATTGAGCATCGCACTGGGTTTCGGCATCGCATGCGGCGCGGCGGCGGCCGATCACAAGAACGGCGACCCGCAGGCGTCGAGCCTGCGCGAAAGCCTGACGCGCGGCGTCGCGCCGCCGGCCGCGAAGTCGGATTCGGCCACCGGCCAGTATCGTTCGGACGGCGTCGCGGTCACGCTGTACAACCCGGCCTACCACACCAAGCAGGCCGCCGCGACGCCGGCCGACACCGCGCGCGGCTTCGTCACGTCGCAGGCCACGCAGCTCGGGCTCGACGCGGCCGCGCTCGCGAGCCTGGTGGTCGCGTCGGAGCGCAAGGATCCCGACTTCACCGTCGTGCGCTTCGAGCAGCGGGCGGGCGGCCTGCCGGTGTACGGCAGCGAGATCGCGGTGACGGTCGCGAAGGGCGGCCGCATCCTGTACGTCGCCAGCAACACGATCGGCGGCGCCGTCGTGAAGGCCCGCAAGACGCAGGCCGTCGACCAGCAGCAGGCGCTCGACCGCGCACGCGCGTATCTCGGCGTGAGCGGCTTCACGAATATCGACGCGAAGCTCGTCGCATTCGTCGATGCCGCCGGCACGCATACCGCGTGGAAGGTGCGCGGCCGGCCGCAGGGCGGCCCGAAGGGCGACTGGGAGCTGCTGATCGACGCGGACAGCGGCGAAGTGCTGCGCGCCGAGGACAAGGCGTTCTACGCGACCGACGGCACGGGCTACGTGTTCCGTCCGGATCCGCTGTCGCCGACGAAAAGCAGCTACGGCAGCACCGGCTACAAGGACAACAGCGATGCGGATTCCACGCAGCTGAGCGCCGCGCGCGTGCGCGTGACGCTGAAGGATCTCGCGCTGTCGGGGTCGAGCTACCGGCTGTCGGGCCCGTACGCGGTGTGCACCGACTTCGACGCGCCGAACGACAACGCGTGCCCGGTGCAGTCGACGCCGACCTTCGAGTTCACGCGGAAGAACCTGTACTTCGAGGCGGTCAACGCGTACTACCACATCGACACGTTCCTGCGCTACGTGAACCAGACGCTCGGCATCAAGGCGACGCCGTACCAGTACGCGGGCGGCGTGCAGTACGACCCGCACGGCGAATCCGGCGCCGACAACTCGTCGTATTCGTCGGGTAGCGGCAGGCTGACGTTCGGCCAGGGCGGCGTCGACGATGCGGAAGACGCCGATGTGGTGATCCACGAGCTCGGCCACGGCATCCACGACTGGGTGACGAACGGCGGGCTGTCGCAGCAGGAAGGGCTCTCGGAAGGCACCGGCGACTACCTCGCCGCGGCCTACAGCCGCGACTTCAACCAGTGGAGCCCGTCGGACGCGCAGTACAACTGGGTCTTCAACTGGGACGGCCACAACGAGTTCTGGGGCGGGCGCGTGACCAACTGGAACGTCGGCCGCACCTATGCGCAGGCACGCGGCGCCGAGATCCACACGGCCGGCCAGTATTGGGCCTCGTGCAACCTGGTCGCGCGCGACGCGATCGGCGGCGCCGCAATGGACAAGGCGTTCCTGAAGGGGCTGTCGATGACCAACGGCTCGACCAACCAGAAGGCGGCCGCGCAGGCCGTGATCACCGCCGCGTCCACGCTCGGCTACAGCGCCGCGCAAATCACCGCGATCGGCGATGCGTACAACAAGAGCTGCACGTATGGCGTCACGGTTCCGAAGAAGTCGTAATCCCGCAGCAGGCCGGGCCGATCGCACACCCTGCGAGCCGCCCTCTTTTTCGACATCACTACCCTGATGAGATCGAACATGCCTAGTCTGAAACTCAAACACCTGAGCGCCGCGCTATGCGGCACGCTGGTCGCCGCCGCCGCTCACGCGGCACCCGTCTGGATCACGCTCGGCGACAGCGCGCTGCGTCAACTGCAGCGCGTCGACGCCGGCGTGACCGCCGCGTACAGCACCACGGTCGTGGCCGGCAAGACCGACAGCGGCGTAGCGCGCCGCGAAACCGTCCATGTCGTGCAGATCGACGACGCCTCGCTGGGCGAGCTCGCGGCCGCCGTCCACCGCACGCGCGGCCACGGCCCGGGCTTCGTCGTGCACGACTCGTACGACGAGGCGCGCCAGGCGCTGCAGCCGCTGCCGGCCGCGCTGGCCAAGCAGGCCGCCGCCGAGTACCAGGTCGCGAACGTGTCGCAGATCAGCACGTGGATCCAACAACTGCAGGCCAGTAACATCGTCGGCACGATCACGTCGCTGTCCGGCTTCACGAACCGCTACTACACGACGTCGCACGGCGTGGCCGCGTCGGACTGGCTCGCGCTGCAATGGAAGCAGCTGGCGAACGGGCGCGCCGACGTCACCGTCGAACAGTTCGCGCACGCGAGCTGGCCGCAGAAATCGGTGATCCTGACGATCAAGGGCAGCGATGCGTCGGCGGGCACGGTCGTGCTCGGCGGGCATCTCGACTCGACCGTCGGCCGCACGACGGAGAATACCCGCGCGCCCGGCGCGGACGACGACGCGTCCGGCATCGCGAGTCTCACCGAGGCGCTGCGCGTGCTGCTCGCGAACAACTACAAGCCGAAGCGGACCATCAAGTTCATCGGCTACGCGGCCGAGGAAGCCGGCCTGCTCGGCTCGAAGGCGATCGCGAAACAGTTTCGCGCGCAGAACGCGAACGTGGTCGGCGTGCTGCAGCTCGACATGACGAACTACAAGGGCGACGCGAAGGACATCTACCTGATCACCGACTACACGAACGCCGCGCAAAACACCTACCTTTCGAACCTGGCGAGAACCTATCTGCCGGAACTGACGGTCGGCACGTCGCAATGCGGCTACGCGTGCTCGGATCATGCGTCGTGGAACGCGCAGGGCTATCCGGCGTCGCTCCCGTTCGAGGCGGACCAGAACGACAGTCCGTACATCCATACCGTGAACGACACGCTGGCGAACTCGGATCGCCAGGCCAACCACGCGCTGAAGTTCGGCAAGCTGGCGCTTGCGTACGCGGTCGACCTCGGCAACGGCGGCACGACGGCGAAGCCGTGACGGCGCGCCGCTGAGCCGGTTGCCGCCGGCATGCGATACAACGGGCGCGAAGCCAGGTTTGCGCCCGTTTGTACTCGTGTGCGCTCATTTGCGCTCACTTGCATGTCGACGGCGGCATCGGTGCGGCTAAAATCGTCGCTCGATCCTTTCGCGCCACGCGGCGCTATCCGACATGCAAGACACTTCCCGCTCCCTCGACGACCTCACGCCCGACCGCGTGACGACCGCATTCGACCTGCCCGGCCACACGACGGTGCGCGCGCTCGGCGTCGCGCAAGGCATCGTCGTGCGCTCGCGCTCGATCGTCGGCTCGTTCGGCGCGGCGCTGCAGACGCTGTTCGGCGGCAACATCACGCTCTACACGTCGCTGTGCGAAAAAGCCCGCCAGCAGGCGTTCGACAAGATGCTCGCGGACGCGCGCAAGCTCGGCGCGAATGCGGTCGTCGCGATGCGCTACGACTCGACGGAAATCGGCACGGGGGTGACGGAAGTCATCTGCTACGGCACCGCGGTGCGGGTCGGGCACGATCGCTGAGCGTGCAGGCGCCCGCCGCTGTCACGACGCGAGCACGGTGTACACCGTCGCCGCGATCGAGCCGATCACGAGCACCGCGCCGATCGTGCGGCGCTTGTTGAGCCCGGTCCACAGCAGCACGCCCGTCAGCGACAGCAGCACCAGCGCGCCGGCGAGCGTGTCGACCAGCAGCACCCAGCCGATGCTCATGCCGACGCCCTTGTGCAGGTTCGTCAGCCACGCGAGCGCGGAATTGTCGGTCCGCTTCAGCGCGACATGGTCGCCGCCGACCCAGTAGTCGACCGCCACGCTTTCGGCCGGCGACGCGAACGTCATCTGCCAGTGTTCGGGCTGCACGGTCTCGCGGTCGCCCCACGCGACCGGATGCTCGGGTTCCTTCTGCACGCGGCCCATCCGGGCGGGCAGCCGGAGATCAGGCTGTGCGCGCAACCATTCGGCGAGCGCGCGCGGCGACTCGGGCGCGGGCTGCGGCACGCGCAGCCGGAGCGTCGACACCCGCGGCGCGCCGGTCGCGATGCGCAGCGGCTCCGCGCGATGATTCAGCACGAAGCCCGTGACGCCGAACAGCAAGCCGAGCGCGGCGCCCCACAGGCCGACCCAGCCGTGCACCTTGCGCAGCCACTTGATGAAGGTGCCGCGCCGCGCGCGCGAGCCGGCTTGCGCGCGCGATGCGTCCGCGCCGGTTTCGATCAGATCGGCCACGCTCACGTTTCACTCCAGAGTCGCAAAAGATTGTGGTAGCAGCCGACGAGGCTGCGGCGCGCCTGCGCATCGGCGTCGCTCGCGTTGAGCCGCTGGATCGCGGTATCCATGTCGAACAGCAGCGCGCGCTGCGCGTCGCTGCGCACGAGGCTCTGCACCCAGAAGAAGCTCGCGACGCGCACGCCGCGCGTCACCGGCGTGACCTGGTGCAGGCTCGTCGCCGGGTAGACGACCATGTCGCCCGCCGGCAGCTTCACCTGCTGCACGCCGTATGCGTCCTCGATCACGAGTTCGCCGCCGTCGTACGCGTCGGGCTCGGACAGGAACAGCGTGCAGGACACGTCGGTGCGCAGCTTCACGCCGTTCGGCAGCACCCGCACCGCGCCGTCCACGTGGCTGCCGAACGTCATCCCGCCTTCGTAGCGGTTGAACAGCGGCGGGTAGACCTGGTTCGGCAGCGCGGCGCTGATGAACAGCGGATGGCGCTCGAGCGCCGCGAGGATCACGTCGCCGAGCTCGCGCGCGAGCGGCGAATGCTCGGCGATCTGCTGGTTGCGCTTGACCGGCGCGCCCGAATAGCCGGCCGTCGCGCGGCCGTCGACCCACGCGTCGCCCGCGCCGTCGAGCCGCGCACGTAGCGTCCGCACCTGCTCGTGCGTCAATACGTTCGGAATGTGTACAAGCATCGTGCCTGCCCTTTCGTGATGTCGCGCGCCGCTCAGAACCGGTAGTCGGCGGTGGCGAGGAACGTGCGGCCGATGCCCGGCACCGCGCGGCCGCCGTCCGACTGGATCAGCGCGTCATAGTAGTGCTTGTTGGTCGCGTTCAGCAGGTTCAGCCGCACGTCCCACTGCTTCGCGTGATAGGCGGCCGTCGCGTCCCAGCGCGTGTAGCCGCCCACCTGCACGTAGTTGGTGTTCGCCGCGTAGCGCCCCGACATGTAGGTCGGGCCGCCGCCGATCTCCCAGTGCGGCGTGAACGCATAGGTCGTCCACAGCGTGAACGTGTTGCGCGGCGTGTTCGCGGGCGTCTTGCCCTGCGTGCCGTCGCGCGCCTGCAGGATCGTGCCGTCCATGTACGTATAGCTGCCGTACACGAGCCACTTGTCCGTGATGCGGCCCGACACGCCGGCCTGGAAGCCGCGCACGCGGATGTCGCCCTCGAGCAGGTATTCGCCCGTCGAGGTCTGCGTGCGCGCGTTGCTCTTCTCCTGCTGGAACAGCGCCGACGTGACCGACAGGTTGCCGTTCAGCAGGTCCCACTTGCTGCCCACTTCGAACGACTTCGAATGCTCGGGCGCGAGGTTCTGCGTGTTGTTCGTCACCGTCAGCGATTCGAGCGACGGGTTGAACGACGTGCCGTACGAGAAGTAGTACGACTGCCAGTCCGCCGGCTGGTAGATCAGGCCGGCACGCACGCTCGTGAAGAAGTTCGTCTGCGCCGCGTAGCCCGGCGCGCTGACCGTGTTGCCGATGTGCGCCTGGAAGCGATCCCAGCGCAGGCCGCCGACGACCTTCCATTCCTTGCCGATCGACACGGTGTCGTTCACGTAGCCGGCCAGCGTCGTCGCGCCCGATTCGGCGTGGTTGCCGGCCGTCTGCTTCGCGTTCGACGTCGACGACAGGTACGCGGGATCGATCAGCGACACGATCGGCAGGTTGCTGCGCGTGTATGCCTGGTTCGTGTAGCTGTCGTGGCCGAACTCGACGCCCGCGACGATGTCGTGCTTCACGCTGCCCGCGTCGAAGTGGTACTGCACCATCGTGTCGTTGTAGATCGCGTGGTTCTGGATCACGCGGTCGTGGCTCACGAGCTTCACGTACAGCGCGGACGGCGGCAGCGACGTGTAGTTGCCGTTCGCGAGCGCCGTGCTCGACGCGAGCGGCCCGGTCAATACCGAGCCGGGCGCGGTTTCGCGGGCGTCCGTCATCGAGTGCGAGAACTGCGTGCGGTTGCTGATCTTCAGCGAATCGTTGATCTTGTGGTCGATGCGCGCGGTGACGGTTTGCAGGTCCTGGATCGTGCGGTCGTCGGTCAGCCCGTAGAACGTGTGCTTCGACACCGGCGCCGGATGCCCGTTGAGCGCGAGCACGCCATAGTCGGGCATGTCGTAGTTGTGCTGGATCAGCGCGGACAGCGTCACTTCGGTCGGCGTGCCGATGCCGAAGCGCAGCTCCGGCGCGACGCCGTAGTCCTTGTTCTTCATCACGTCGCGCGTCGAGCCGAGCGACTGGCCGAACGCGTTGATCCGGAACGCGGACGTCGCGCCGAGCGGCCGGTTCAGGTCGACGCTCGTGCGATAGCGGTCGTCGGTGCCGAGCGTGGTCGACACTTCGGCCGACGGCTTCAGGTTCGCCTTCTTCGTCACCTGGTTGATCACGCCGCCCGTCGAGCCGCGCCCGAACAGCATCGACGACGGGCCGTACAGCACTTCGACCGCATCGAGGTCGAACGTGTCGCGGTAGTACTGGTTGCGGTCGCGGAAGCCGTCGAGATAGATGTCGTTCTGCGCGGTGAAGCCGCGCAGGTTGATGTTGTTGCCGATCTGCCCGCCTTCCGCGCCGCCGATCGTGATGCCCGGCGCGTTGCGCAGCACGTCCTGGAACGACGTGAGCCCCTGCGACTCCATCAGCGACTTGTTGATCACCGTGACCGACTGCGGGATGTCGCGCAGCGCGGTGGGCGTCTTCGCGCCGACGCTCGCGCGATCGGCCTGGAAATCCTGCGTCACGGCCTGCCCCGACACCGCGATCGTCGGCAGCGTATCCGGCGCGGCGGCGGCGGCCGCGGCGGCATCGGCACGCGCGGCTGACGACGACGATGCGGGCACGCCCTGCGCGAGCGCAGGCGAAGCAAAAGGCACGACAAAGGCCAGCGCGAGCGCACTCGCGAGCGGAGTCCTGTTCAACATGGGGTTCCAATCCGGAAAAGCGGCCCGGGCACGCGCGCGCTGTGGCGGGTTGCCGGCATGGGCCCGATGGCTGGCTGGCCGCCGGCGATCAGGCACGGCTGGCGGCGTCGAGCTGGCTACGGTTGACGATGAATCGACGCATCGATTCGTGAAATGAGAATCGCTATCATTCCATGTATTTCTTTACGTTTCAATTGGTGACAGCACAGCCGGCCATTAGAAAGACATTTCAGAAAATTACAGAAAGCACGATGTAATTATTTGAATAGATTCTGTAATTTCATATGTGAATTCATCGGATCAATGACTCGTCAAAGCCTTTTCCGGCAAGGGTTTTGTGGAAACATCCGATGAATATCCATCGGATGCAATTAATCAGACAATAAAGCTGCGGCCAATAATCAGACGATTATTGGCCGCATTGAATTGAAAAGAAATCGCATTGCCTCGAAAGGCATTTGAAATTATCGATCACGCTCCAGCGACGTCATGTTCGTGAGCTGCGGAAACAGCCGCATCCACGCGAGCGCGACGAGAATCGTCGCCGCGCCGCCGACGACGATCGCCCCCGGCGCGCCCCACCACGCGGCCGTTACGCCCGACTCGAATTCGCCGAGCTGGTTCGACGTGCCGATGAACAGCGCGTTGACCGCGCTCACGCGCCCGAGCATCTCGCCCGGCGTGCGCAGTTGCACGAGCGACAGCCGCACGACGACGCTGATCACGTCCGACGCGCCGAGCACCACGAGCGCGACGAGCGACAGCATGAAGTGCCGCGACAGGCCGAACACGATCGTCGCGATGCCGAACGCGATCACGCCGCCGAACATCGCGCGCCCGGGACGGCCGCGCAGCGGAAAGCGCGCGAGCCACAGCGTGCCCGCGAGCGCGCCGAACGCCGGCGCCGCGCGCAGCGCGCCGAGCCCCCATGGCCCGACCTGCAGGATGTCGCGTGCATAGATCGGCAGCAGCGCGGTCGCGCCGCCGAACAGCACCGCGAACAGGTCGAGCGACAGCGCGCCGAGTATCGCGGGCTCGCGCCGGATGAACGCGATGCCGGAGAACACCGAGCGCAGCGTGACCGGTTCGCGCGCGGGCGGCGCGCTGCGCAGCGGGATCGTGCCGCTCATCAGCGCGGCCAGCGCGAACGCCGCGACGCTGGCGCCAAACGCGACAGGCGCGCCGAGCCCGTACAGCAAGCCGCCGCACGCGGGGCCGAGGATCTGCGCGGCCTGGTTCGCGGAAGTCGACAGCGCGGTCGCGCGCGGCAGGTCGCCGCGCGGCACGACCGCCGGCAGCAGCGACGACACCGATGGCGATTCGAACGCACGCGCGGTGCCGACGATCATCGCGAGCGCGTAGACGCCCGGCGCGGTCAGCCAGCCGCTTGCGCTGCCGAGCAGGAACGCGCCGGCCACGCAGGCCTCGACCGTCTGGCAGAGCATCGCGATGCGCCGCCGGTCGTAGCGATCGGCCACCTGGCCGACCACCAGCGTCAGCGCGAACATCGGCACGAACTGCGCGAGGCCGACGAGCCCCAGCGCGAACGCGCTGTGCGTGAGCGCATACACGTGCCAGCCGATCGCGACCGACAGGATCTGGAACCCGAGCGACGACATCACGCGGGTGCCCCAGAAGCGCTGGAACGGAACGTGGCGAAACAGATTCGGCGGGGGCTCGGCCGGGCTGCCGGCGTCGGGTAACGGACGGGTCATCGGGGTGTGGGCGGCGGCGCGAACATCGGGCGGGGTGAAGGAGCCCGGCGCGCGGCAGCGTCGTCGCGCGGCCGGGTCGCGGTCAAGCGGCGATGATAGGACAAATGCGGGATATCGGCCGGCAGCGCGCGCGCCCCGACCGGCTGCGTTCAGCCGCCGAGCGGCCGCTGGTCGAACGCGTCGCGAATCGCCTGCGCGAGCTCACGCACCGCCGCCGCGCCGGCATCGTGCATCAGCACGTACTCGATGGGCGGCAGCGGCGGCAGGCCGTCGGCCGGCGTCAATTCCCGCAGGCCGTCGTCGATCGCGCTGCGCGGCAGCGGCGTCACCGCGAGGCCTGCGCGCGCCGCCGCCTTCACGCCCGCGACGCTCGGGCTCACGCACGCGATGCGCGACGCGACCTCGGCGCGGGCCAGCGCCGTCAACGCCGCCGCGCGGAACGGGCACGGCTCGGGAATGCACGCGAGCGGCAGCGCACCGTCCGGCACCGGCTCATGCCGCGCGAACGCCCACGCGAGCGGCTCGCCGCCGAGGCTCAGGCCGCGGTCGTCGTGCTCGCAGCGGCTGCCGATCACCAGATCGAAGCGGCCCGCGTCGAACGCGTCGACCAGGTTCCCCGGCACGTCGACGACGAGTTCGAGCGCCAGCCCGCGATGGCGCGCGCCGAAACGCCGCAGGATGTCCGGCAGCCAGCCGCACGCGAAATCGTCCGACGCGCCGATGCGCAACGGCCCCGCCGCGTCGACGCCCGGGCCGCCCAGGCACGCGCGGGCCTCGTCGCTGAGGTTCAGCATCGCGCGCGCATAGCCGAGCAGCAGCGTGCCCTGCTCGGTCAGCGACACGGTGCGCGTATTGCGCATCAGCAGCGCGCAGCCGGTCTGCTCCTCGAGCCGCGCGACCTGCGCGCTGACCGCCGACTGGCTCAGGTGCAGCCGGCGCCCCGCGCCGGTGAAACTGCGCGCGTCCGCAACCGCGACGAACGTATGGAGCAATGCGGTATCGAGGGGTCCGCTCATTCATCACCAAATCGGGTAAGTGAAACGAATTAATATCATTTCCGGATAATACGCCGACCCACTACCCTTGTGCCTGTCGACGCGCGCCCCCGCTCGCGCCGCACCCTCTCCCTCTTGTGACAGGAATTGCCGACATGGCCCGACTGCTCTATATCGAAAGCTCGCCGCGCAAGCGCGATTCGGCTTCCATCGACATCTGCCGCGCGTTTCTCGATGCGTACCGCGACGCCCATCCCGCCGATACCGTCGACACGCTCGACGTGTGGAATCTCGACCTGCCCGAATTCGACGGCGACGTGCTGGCCGCCAAGTACGCCGGGCTCGCCGGCACCGCGCTGACGCCGGCCCAGGCGGCGGCGTGGGCGCGCATCGACGCGCTGGCGGCGCGCTTTCATGCGGCCGACAAGCTGCTGTTCGGCATCCCGCTGTGGAATTTCGGCGTGCCGTACAAGCTCAAGCACCTGATCGACGTGATCTCGCAGAAGGACGTGCTGTTCACGTTCGACGGCACGGGTTTCGCGGGCAAGCTCGCCGGCAGGAAGGCGGCCGTCGTCTATGCGCGCGGGCTCGACTACGCGTCGCCGGGATCGTTCACGCCGGCGCGCGAATACGACCTGCAGCGGCCGTATGTCGAGATGTGGCTGAAATTCGTCGGCGTGACCGATGTGCAGGACATCGTGGTCGAGAAGACGCTGTTCGGCGACGACGGGCACGCGGGCCGCGTCGATGCGCTGGAACGCGCGCGTGCGCTGGCGCGCGCGTTCTGACGCGCACGCGACGGCCCGCCCGCGATCACCGGCCCATGATCGCGGACACCGCCTGCAACAGGCGCCCGTCGACGCGCGCGAGATCCTCGAGCACCGAGAAGTGCGTGCAATCCGCCACATGGATCAGTTCGACCGTCTCGCCCGCCGCGGTGCACGCGGCCGCATAGTCGTCGGAATGACGCACGAGCTCGGGCAGCTCCGCGCCGCCGACCGCGACGACGGTCGGCGCGCCCTTGCCGACATGCCGCAGCGGGCTGAACGCATCGATCTCCGCCGCCGACAGCTTCAGCTTGTCGTCGAGCCACGACAGGGAGATCGGCTCCAGATCGACGAGCGCGCTGATCGGCAGCGCGGCCGTCACGGCCCGATGGGCGCGGTACTGCGCCGTCAGGTGGCCGCCCGCCGAATGGCCGCTCAGCACCAGCGGCCGGCCTGCGGTGCGAACGCCGTCGGGGCCGTCCGCCAGATGGTCGAGCAGCCGGCCGATCTCGCCGACGATCTGCGTCATCGACGCGTCAGGCGCCAGCGTGTACTCGGCCAGCACGACGTCGAACCCATGCGCGAGCGGCCCGCTCGCGATGAACGCAAAGTCTTCCTTCGCACAGTTCTGCCAGTAGCCACCGTGGATGAAGACGAACGTCGGCGCATCCTGCTTGCCGCATGAGAAGTGGTCGTAGCGCTCGCGCGGACGCTCGCCGTAGCGCAGGTCGCGCCGGCACGACGCGCTGGCGTAAAGCGCGGCGCCGCGCGCCTGGAAATCCGCGAGTACCGCGGGAAAATCGGCAGCGGCCGCGACGTTGTTGTATGCGGCGTCGAGTGTCGTGCGGTCCATGCCGCGATAGAGCGTAGTCATGTTCAAGTCCTGTCGATAGGTGTTCATATCCAACGGCCGGAACGCGAGCCACCGCGAACCGGGTTCGTG
Source organism: Burkholderia stagnalis (assembly GCF_039848545.1). Classification (NCBI taxonomy): domain Bacteria; kingdom Pseudomonadati; phylum Pseudomonadota; class Betaproteobacteria; order Burkholderiales; family Burkholderiaceae; genus Burkholderia; species Burkholderia stagnalis. Next base: position 311,568 of record NZ_CP156686.1, on the reverse strand, counting down.
TCAGTCTCGCCTGCGCCGGCCGCGCTGTCGGCCGCCGCCCGGTTGATCTCGCCGAACGCGTGGAACGTCGCCGTCCGGGCCGTTCGGCCTCACGAACCGCCCGTCGTCGATGCACACCGTATAATTTCCGCCCAGTGAGGGTTTCACGGCTCCGACTCGCTCCGTTCAGCGTTCGACAGGCGTCCATGATTCCCGGAGTGCGCGCGCGCGGCTATCGTTGCGACGCCATCCGCATCGAAAACGCGCCATTTTTCGACGGCGCATCCGCCCCCGCTTCCACCAGGAGGGACGACCATGAACGACTTGCTTTCCCGATCCGGCATGCGATCGCTGCCCTTCCCGCCGCTGCTGTCCGCAAGCGACCTGCCCCGCAGCGCGATGCTGTTCGAGACCGACGACCTGGAGCATGCCCGCCAGGAAGTCAGCCGGATCTACCGCCCGTATCGTTTCACGGCCGCACCGCGCCGCGCGATGCCGGCCACCATGTTCAATCTCGGCGGCGACGGCGTCGCGCTCTCATGGTTCGCGTACGGCACGGAGATCGCCATCCGCCCCGAGGTCCTCGGCCATTTCGTGCTGGTGCTCACCACGCTCGCCGGGCATTCGGACATCCGCAGCGGCAACGTGGCGCACGCAGGCGGCCAAGGCTCGACGGTGCTCGTCGCATCGAACGAGCAATCGACATTCCGCTACAGCGAGGACAACGTGCAGATGGGCGTGCGCATCGACGCCCGCCGCATCGCCGAACTGTGGCGCCGCCTGTCCGGGCGCGAGCCGCCGCACGCGCTGCCGTCGTGCACGCTGCTCGACGCGCGCAGCCGCGAACGCTGGCTCGCGTCGGTGCAGACGCTGCGGCTGCTGCTGCATCCCGATACGCCGCCCGCGCTGAGAGCGATGCAGCTGCCGCTCGCGGAAGAATTGCTGATCATGAACCTGATCGGCGAACGGCTCGACGACACCGGCACGGCCACCGTCGCCCCCGCCTGCGTGAAGCGCGCCGTCGCGTTCATCGACGCGCACGCGGGGCAGCCGCTGACGCTCTCCGAGATCGCGGCCGCCGCGCACTGCAGCGTGCGCACGCTGCAGCGCGCGTTCCATCAATGGCGCGACATCGGCACGATGCGCTACCTGAAGGACGTGCGTCTGCAGCGCGTGAGAACGGCACTGCAGGAAGCGGACGCCAGCGCATCGATCACCGAGATCGCGACGCGCTGGGGCTTCGTCCATCTCGGCCAGTTCGCGGCCGACTATCGAAAGGCGTTCGGCGAGCGGCCGTCCGACACGCGCGCGAAGCGTCATGCATCCGCGTGACGTGCAATATCGGCGCTCGCGTGCATGCGCCGGCACGCGCCATTGCGCGACGCCAGCCAGCAATACAGCGGTGACGTCGGCAGCAGCCCGATGATCCACGGCAGATCGGCGCCGCCGAGATACTTCGGCACCGGCCCGCGTACATCGGCGTGTTCGTGAAAGAGAGCTGTACCGCGATGCCGATCGCGCAGGCGATCAGCGCCTGAGGATCGAAACGGCAGACTGTCGGCGACCGCTCATAGCGCGACATTTCAGCGCAGTGGCCAAACGGCTCAATTCGAGGTTTTTCCGTAAAATGCGCCTTTATCGGAGCTTCAGATAACGCGTTCGTCATGCATCGAATTGGACTCTTCGTCTGCCATGGGCACGATGTTCTTGATCTCGGTGGACCACTTTCGGCCTTCAACCAAGTGGCGACAGCCGCTGGCCATACCCCCTATGAGCTTCATGTCATTTCGCATGCTGGAGGCCCGGTTCTCGGCAATACAGGCCTTCCGATCGAGACGAAGCCGATCGGGAGGCGCACGTTCGACACCGTTGTTTTCGTGGGCGGCGATATCGATCCGATGCAGGCATCGGAGAACATTGCCGCTGCCAGGAAACTGAGCGCCAAAGCCTTGCGGGTGGCAAGCGTGTGTACCGGGGCATTCCTGCTTGCGGAAACCGGCTTGCTGGACGGCCGCAAGGCAACGACGCACTGGCGATACGCGGCTCAATTGCAGTCGCGCTTCCCGCTCACCAAGGTCGAGGGCGATAGCATCTACATAGCGGACGGCCGCATTTGGACGTCGGCGGGCATCGCCTCCGGAATCGACCTGGCGCTCGCCATGATTGAAAGAGACATGGGCCCCGAAATTGCGCGTGCTGTCTCCAGGCTTCTGGTCGTTCCGTATCGTCGACCAGGCGGTCAATCGCAATTCTCTGCGATGTCGCAAATGGAGCCGGAATCGGATCGTATCCGCATCGCGCTGAATTTTGCGAGGGAACATCTGGCCGAAGCGCTACCGGTCGAACGGCTCGCCGATGCGGCGAGTTTAAGTCCGCGACAATTTGGACGAGCATTTCGTCGAGAAACCGGTGAAACGCCCGCGAAGGCGGTTGAGCGTTTGCGAGTCGAAGCTGCGCGGCTGCGCCTGCAGGACGGCAGCGAACCCATCGAACAGATTGCGCTGGCCGTGGGATTCACGGATCCGGAGCGGATGCGGCGGGCGTTCGTCAAATTGCACGGACACCCGCCGCAATCGATCCGGCGCCAGAGCAGATTGAACGGCAAGCGCTGATCGACAGACGCCCCCTCCCCCTTGGTCCGCGTCTGCCTAACGGCTTACCGGCGCTTTCGTTACGTGATTATCGACGTCTGATCGGGCCTCAACGGCCGTCAGATTTTGGTGACGCGTAATCATTCCACATGTCTCGATGCAGCTTCCAGGCACCGCCCTGCTTCAGGAAGACAAGGATCTGCTTGCCGCGGTATTTGAGCTTTCCATCGTGGTCACGGATTTCCGCATCCGAAACCTCCGTCACGGTGTGATCATCACCGTAGAACTCGTAATTGCTGAACGACACGGTATTGGGCGCTGCTCCGGCATATCCGTTGGTGAAGTACGCGGCGATCGCGCCGCGCCCCGTCACTTTGTCACCGCCGGGCGGCAAGAGTGTGCCGTCGTTGGTATAGAGGCGGCCTATCGCCTCGTAGTCCCCTCGCCCAAAGGCATCTGCCCATCGCGCGTTCTCGGCTTTGATGGCCGCGCCGAACTGGTGCTCCAAACCGCCGGCAGTTGCCGGCGCCGCAACGGCGAAAAGGGAAACGCAGACTGCAAGCGCAGCCGTACGAAAACGGATCTGTTGCATCGTATGACTTCCGATCGTGACTTGAATTGAAGAGGGCTGCACGGTTGTGCAGGTGGGACATGCAACGTCAGGCGGGGCCCTGGTCATGGCCTGCGCGTGGCCTCGCCGACATTGCCTGCAAGCTTTTCAGCGAACGCCCGGGATTCGTGCGAGACCTCTGGATGCGCCGGGCAATTCTTTGTCGACCATCGCGATGACCTCTGCACGCGCATCTCTGGGATGCCCGGAATGGAACGGCGGAGCGGGATCGTATTCGATCGCGAGTTGTGTGAATTCCGCGGCCTGTTGGCCGCGCAGCTTCGCCGCGACGCGAAGTGCGAAGTCGATGCCCGCCGTCACGCCACCGCCGCTCATGAACCGGCCGTGGTCGTCTTCCACGAAGCGATCCGGAACGGCGATGGCGCCATATTCGGACAGCTTGTTGACGAACGCCCAATGACAGGCGCTTCGCTTGCCTTTGAGAACGCCCGTTGCGGCGAGCACGAGCGATCCGTTGCAAACCGACGTAATGTGTTTGGCGCTTTCAGCCAGACGCCGGATTTGAGCCTGATACGCCGGGCGCATCGGCACCGACAGATCGGAGCCGCCGGGAACCAGGATCAGGTCGGTTTTCTCAATATCGGCCAACCGTTCGGTCTTGCCATAGACGACCCCGAATTCGAGCGTCACGTTGCCCCCGTCGAGGCTCGCGTAGCGAACGTTCGTATTCGGTAGCCGGTGAAAAATCTCGCTGGGGCCAGCGAAATCGAGCAGCGTGCCGCCATCGTAATTCACGATCAGGATATTGAGGGGATCGCTCGGAGCCAGTTCCGCCTTGCCGTCTGCCTGCGCAAAAACGGGTGCGGCGCGGCCAAGCAAGGCTCCGCCGCCCATGACGGCGCCGAGCGTGGCGACGCTTCCAAACTTGAGAACATCGCGGCGGGAACGGCCTGCTTTGGTGAGTTTCTCGCCAGTGGCGTTGTTTTGGCTATGGTCGGTCAAGTTAATCTCTCCTTGCACTTGGGCCCCTCTGCAAGCGCAACCAGATTGGCCAGATGGAAAACACCACGCCGAACAGCGTGGCGGACATGAGATCGAGATGTGGATGAGCCGGGATGACGTGCAGGGCTCTGGAATCGGGAATCGGGAATCGCAGGCTTAAAGCTGCGAGGCGCCGCCATCGACGATCAGTTCGGTGCCGACGACGTAGGAGGATTCGTCGCTGGCGAGATAGAGTGCCGCGTAGGCAACGTCCTCGGCCTTGCCCATGTAGCCCACCGGAATGGCTTCGGCGAACTCGGCCTTACGGTCGCGAACCCATTCGTCGGGCATGCCCCACTTGGTGATCAGGGGCGTGTTCATCGCACCGGGCGCGATCGCGTTGAAGCGGATTTTCCGGCCGAGAAACTCGTAGGACCAGCTACGGGCCAGCGAACGCACGGCGGCCTTCGCGGCCGCAGTCAACGAGATGCCATGCTTGCCGGTCTGCGCGACGAACGATGTATTGAGAATGACCGAGGCGCCCTCCCGCAAGTCCGGCAGCACCGCCTGAAGCGTGAACACCACGCCCTTGACGTTGACGTCCATGATCTCGTTATAGAGTTCGTCGTCGATGTCGTCGACTGCGGACGGGAAAGCCCAGCCGGCGTTGGCGAATAAGACATCCAGGCCGCCGAACTTCTCCTTGACCTGCGCGGCGATCGCTCGCATGTCCTTGATCGAACGTACGTCGCCCTTGAGAACGAGCGCATTCTCGCCAAGCTCGGCCTTCACACGCTCGAACACGGCGTCATCGCGACCGGTGACCATCACTCGGGCGCCTTCTGCAATGAACAGCCTGGCGGTTGCGAGACCGATGCCGCTGGTGCCACCCGTGATCAAAACTGACTTGTTCTTGAGCCTCATCTTCCATTCCTTTCCAGGTCGTGATTGATCAGGCCGAACGTTCGGAACGCAATCGCGTTCGTGAACTGCTCCCTGCCCGATCTTCCACGCGAAGTATGGAACTCGAAGCGAATGGCTAAAAGGTCGTATATCCCTCGAAAAGCGCCAACTAACCCGAACGAGTGACTAACGCGCCTCGGCCTTGAGTGGCCGCATCGCACAAGCGGGGCGGACAGCGACATCCACGGAGTTCTTCGAACAAGCAAAAAAAAAGCGCGAACCTAGGTTCGCGCCAAAGAGAGACCTCGCTGAAGATGGAGTGCCGCGTCCCGCCCCCTCAGAACGAGTGCCGCATGCCGATCCGCACGTCGGCCTGGGTCTGCGTGGTGGACGGCGTGAAGCTGTAGCCGATCACCGCATCGACGCCCTTCGACGCGCGCAGGTAATCGCCGGAGATGTAGACGTCGGTGCGCTTCGACAGCAGGTAATGGAGGCCTGCGGTGCCCATGTTCCAGTGGTGGCCTTCGAAGCGCGTGTGCTGGTAGCCCGCGATCAGGCTGAGCGCCGGCGTGAACTGGTACAGGCCGCCGCCTTCGTACGACTGCATGTGCGACGAGTTGCCGAAGCCCTTGATCGTCGTGTACGAGTAGTTCGCGTCCAGCGTCAGCTTGCCGATCGTATAGCTCGTGCCGACGCCGAACGTGCCCTGGCTGTCGACGTTCATCGGCGTGTTCGCGAACAGGTCGGTGCGCGCGCCGGTCGCCGGATCGACAGTGACGGTCTGCTGGCCGAGGAACGTGTGCGTGCCGATCATCGCGTACGGGTCGAACGCGTAGATGCCGTGCGGGTTGTTCAGGCGCGTGTACGCGGCGCCGATCGAGAAGTCGCCCTTCGTGAAGCTCGCGCCCGCGCTCCATGCGCTGTCGCGGTGGAAGTTGCCCGCGACGTTGCCGAACGAGTACATCGCGCCGAACTTGAAGCCGTTCAGATCGTTCGACAGGAACTTCACCGAGTTCGGCAGGCGGTCGCCGTTGAAGCGGTCGAAGTCGCCCTGGTGGATCGCGTAGCCGCTGCCCCAGGCCGAGATGTTGTAGATCGACACCAGTTCGTTCGTGATGTCGAGCTGGTTACCGAACGACAGCGTGCCCCAGTCGTTCTGCAGTCCGACGTAGGCCTGGCGGCCGAATTCGGCGCCGCCGAAGTTCAGCGCGCCGGTGCCGAGGCGGAAGCCGCTTTCGAGCACGAACACCGCCTTCAGCCCGCCGCCCAGATCCTCGGTGCCCTTCAGGCCGAACCGGTTGCCATACGCGACGCCGTCGTCGAACTTGAACACGTGCGCGCCGCCCGTGTTGTTCACCCATGTCACGCCCGCATCGAGAATCCCGTACAGCGTCACGCTGCTCTGCGCGTGACCGATGGCGGGAACGCACGCCGCGCATGCAAGCGCGGCTGCCACGGCAAATTTCGATTGCTTCATCGTCGACCACCCTCCCTGACCCGTTTGATGGAAAGAATCGCCGGCTGCACGCGCAGCGTCGCGCGCCGGCCGATTCGTATTCAGTACACCCGATGGCCTCGGTATTTCACTTTTCGCAATAGCGCAGCCATTGCCGAAAAATACAAACCCATATTTCGGCTCACCCGTCTGAACGCGACATCGAATGGTCGCGATGCGACGGGTCGGGAAAACACGGATGGGTGGCGACGGCGGAGGCCTGCGCGTCAGCGGCCGTCGAGCGCGGCCCGCACGGCCGGCAGCCCCGGCGCGCCGTCGGCCGTCGTCACGCCGTCGAGCCAGCCGGCGACGAGCGCCGGATCGGCCTTCAGCACGCGTTGCGCAGCCAGCGCGGGCGGGGTCTTGTGGTCGAGCATGTCGGCGATCATCCGGTTCTCGATGCCGACCGTGAACGTCATCTGCCGGAACAGCCGCACAAGGTTCGCGCACTGGCCGGCGAAGCCCGCGCGGGCGACCGTGTTGACCGTCGCGCCGCCGTAGTCGGGCCCGAAGTACGCGTCGCCGCCGGACAGGTAGGTCAGCCGGAACTTCGTGTTCATCAGATGCGGCTCCCACGCGAGAAAAACCACCCAGCGCCGGTCGCGCACCGCGCGCTCGACCTGGGTCAGCATCCCCGTCTCGCTCGATTCGACGAGCGACCAGTTCGCCGGGCCGAGCGCATGATCGGCCAGCAGCCGCTTGATGTTCTGGTTCGCCGGCGCGCCGGGCTCGATCCCGTAGATCCTGCCGCCGAAGCGGTCGGCAAAGCGTTCGAGGTCCGCGAACGACCGCACGCCCGCGGCCGCGACGTAGTCGGGCACCGCGAGCGTGAACTTGGCGCCGCTCAGGTTCGCGTGCAGCACGTCGATCGACCGCTCGTCGACGAACGGCTTCATCAGCGGCCCCTGCGCGGGCATCCAGTTGCCGAGGAACACGTCGACCTGCCCTTTCTTGAGCCCCTGGTAGGTGATCGGCACCGACAGGTTCGACACGTCCTGCCGGTAGCCGAGCGCCTTCAGCACGACGCCTGCCATCGCGTTGGTCGCGTCGATGTCGGTCCAGCCCGGCCCCGCCATCCGCACGTCGCGGCACGTCTGCGGTTCCGCCGCGTGCGCCGCCGTGATGCAGAAGGCGGCGCACGCGGCGCCGATGAGGCTTGCTGCTGCATTGCCCGCTCGTTTCATCGTTTGCTCCATCGTCAGGGTAGGTTCAGGCCGGGCGCGGCACGCGCGGAAAGCGCGCCATCGCCTCGAGCGCGTCGAGTTCGAGGTGATTGCGCATGTAGCGCTGGCTCGCGTCGGCAAACGGCTGCCAGTCCCACGCGTGGATGCGCCCGCGCGTGGTCGCCGCGAAATGAAAGCGCCGCCGCCGCTGGCTCGCGAGCACGTCCTGATGCAGCGCGGGCAGGTTCCAGCGCTGCGCTGCTTCCGCGCGGAACGCGGCGAGCACGCCGGCCGCGTGCGGCGCATCGGCGAGGTTCTCCAGCTCGCGCGGGTCGTCTCTCAGGTTGTAGAGCTGGTCGGGGTCGGCCGGGCAATGCACGTATTTCCAGTCGCCGCGGCGGATCATCACGATCGGCGCGATCGCGCCCTCGGCCAGGTATTCGCCAAACGCGACGTCGTGCGCGGGCGCACCGCGCAAGTGCGGCACGAGGCTCGCGCCGTCGACCGGATCGGGCCAGCCGCCGGCCGGCGTGCCGCCGGCAAGCTCGACGAGCGTCGGCAGCAGGTCGACGTGCGACACGGGCCCCGCCACGCGCGCCGCGTCGAAGCGGCCCGGCGCATGGACGATCAGCGGCACGCGGCAGCCGCCTTCGAAGAACGTCATCTTGTACCAGAGGCCGCGTTCGCCGAGCATGTCGCCGTGGTCCGACGTGACGATCACGATCGTGTCGTCCGCGAAGCCGCTTTCCTCGAGTGCCGCGAGCACGCGGCCGAACTGCGCGTCGACGTAGGAGGTCGCACCGTAGTACGCATGGCGCGCATTGCGAACCTGCGCGTCGGTCGGCGGCGTGCGGTCGGTTTCGCAGACGGCGCGCAGCCGCCGCGAATGCGGATCGCTGCTGCCGAGCCCGGCGGGCACGGCCGGCATGTCGATTTCGTCGTGGCGGTACAAGTCCCAGTATTCGCGCGAGATCGCGTACGGATCGTGCGGATGCGTGAGCGACACGACCATGCAGAACGGCCGCGCATCCAGCCCCGCCGCCCGCGCGCGCGCGAGGTCGAACAGCTTCTGCCGCGCGGCGAACGCGACCTCGTCGTCGAAGTCGAGCTGATTGGTGCGCACGCACGGGCCGGCGTCGAGCACCGAACTCATGTTGTGATACCAGCTCGGCCGCTCCGCTGGGCGCGCCCAGTCGGGCACCCAGCCGAAATCGGCCGGATAGATGTCGGTCGTCAGCCGCTCCTCGAAGCCGTGCAGCTGGTCGGGGCCGCAGAAATGCATCTTGCCGGACAGCACCGTGCGGTAGCCGGCCGCGCGCAGGTAGTGCGCGAAGGTCAGCGTTTGCGCCGGCAATTCGGCGGCGTTATCGTAGGCGCCGATCGCCGACGGCAGCTTGCCCGTCATCAGCGAGAAGCGCGACGGCGCGCACAGCGGGCTCGCGCAATACGCGGCATCGAACACGACGCCTTGCGCGGCGAGCCGGTCGAGCGTCGGCGTGCGCGCGATGCGGTTGCCGTAGGCGGGCAGCGCGAACGGCGTGAGCTGGTCGGCCATCAGGATCAGGATGTGGGGTGTCGGGTTCGTCATCGGCGGTCGGGAAAGAAAACGGGTCGCGTCGGGATCGCGCGCGACGCTTCGGCAGCCACTTGTCTGCTGAAACGGCGACGCTCGGCCGATATCGCGCGGAAGCCCGCGAAACCTCGCTAGAATCGCCGGACGCCCCGCGTGCCGCGTCGCGCGCACGGTTGCACTATTGCCCGCCGTATCCCGCCCGGGAAGGCGTTCGGCCCTTATGGGCCCATTAGAGAGGCTTATGTCGAAACCCGATTCGCTCCCGTCGATGCAGGCGCTGCGCGCGTTCGAATCGGCCGCGCGGCTCGCGAGCTTCACGGCCGCCGCGCGCGAGCTCGGCTCGACGCAGCCGGCCGTCAGCCAGCAGGTGTTCCAGCTCGAGGCGGAGCTCGGCGTGCCGCTGTTCGAGCGCAGCCCGCGCGGCGTGACGCTGACCGACGACGGCAAGCGCCTGTACGAAGCGGTGCGCGCGAGCCTCGACACGCTGCGCGCCGCCACCGCCGCGCTGCGCGCGCGGCGCGAGCACGGCACGCTCACGCTCGTCACCGACGTCGGCTTCGCGACCTACTGGCTGATGCCGCGCCTCGCGGGCCTGAAGCGCGTGATGCCGGGCGTCGACGTGCGGGTCGTCACGTCGCAGGATGTCGACGTGCAGCGCGACCAGGCGGACATCGCGATCCTGTTCGGCGACGGCCACTGGCCGTCATGCACGGCCGCGCGGCTGTTTCCCGAGACAGTCGCGCCGGTCTGCTCGCCGGCGTTCCGGGCCGCGCATCCGCAGGTCGCGCAGCCGCGCGACCTCGCCGGGCTGCCGCTGCTGCACGTGCAGCCGACGCGTCCGGAGCGCTGGCTCTCGTGGCGCGGCTGGTTCGACGCGCACGGGCTCGCCGCGCCGGCCGCCGCGCACGGCGTGACCTTCAACAGCTATGCGCTGGTGATCCACGCGGCACTGCTCGGCGAAGGCGTCGCGCTCGGCTGGACGCCGCTCGTCGACGAACTGCTCGCGTCCGGCCAGCTCGTGACGCTCGTCGATGCGCCGGTCGTCACGTCGCGCGGCTATTTCCTCGTACGGCCGCCGGCGCGGCCCGAGCCGGACGCGGTGCCGGTGTTCCGGCGCTGGCTGCTGGACGCGTGCGCCGCCCGCTCCGGGTAAACCACCCCGGGCGCACTGACGCGCCGATACCAGCCACACGGCGGGTAAGTTCTATCCGCTCCGAATCTGGCCTGATTTACTTCAGCATCGTGCTTTGCCGCTCACGGCAAGACGTTTATCGACCAGAGGAGCCCCATGAGCGACGCCCAACGCCCCGAACAATTCGTCCTGACGCTGTCGTGCCCGAGCGCGGCCGGCCAGGTCGCCGCCGTCGTCGGCTTTCTCGACCGGCATCGCTGCTACGTCGACGCGCTGAACGTGTTCGACGACGACCTGAGCAACCGCTTCTTCGTGCGCTGCGTGTTCCACCCGACCGACGAAACGCTGCACATCGATGCGCTGCGGCACGAATTCGCGCCGATCGCCGCCGGCTTCGACATGCAGTGGGCGATCCACGACGTCAACGCGCGGCCGAAGGTGCTGATCATGGTGTCGAAGCTCGAGCACTGCCTTGCCGACCTGCTGTTCCGCTGGCGGATGGGCGAGCTGAAGATGGACATCGTCGGCATCGTGTCGAACCATCCGGATTTCGAACCGCTCGCCGCACAGCACGGGCTGCCGTTCCGTCACTTCCCGATCACCGCGGAAACCAAGGCGCAGCAGGAAGCGCAGTGGCTCGACGTGTTCGAGACGAGCGGCGCCGAGCTCGTGATTCTCGCGCGCTACATGCAGGTGTTGTCGAAGGAAACGAGCGCGAAGCTCGCGAACCGCGCGATCAACATCCACCATTCGTTCCTGCCCGGCTTCAAGGGCGCGAAGCCGTACCACCAGGCGCACGCGCGCGGCGTGAAGCTGATCGGCGCAACCGCGCACTTCGTCACCGACGATCTCGACGAAGGCCCGATCATCGAGCAGGTGGTCGAGCGCGTCGATCACGCGCATCGCCCGGAACAGCTGCTCGCGGCCGGGCGTGACGTCGAGTGCATCACGCTCGCGCGCGCGGTGAAGGCGTTCATCGAGCGGCGCGTGTTCCTGAACGGGGATCGGACGGTGGTGTTTCCGTAAGCGGCCGGTTCAAGCATGCGGCCCGGTGCGCCCGAAGCCGTTCCAGCCGACCAGGGCCTGTTCACGCTGATAACGGGCTTGCGCTGGCCCCCGGAAGGGCCGATCGCAAGGAATGCGACGGAGCGAATACTCGACGTATTCGCGAGGCGCATGACGCAGCGATCGGCCCTTCTGGGGGCCAGCCCCACGAATGACTTTTTCAAATCAGCGGAACGTGCCTTTCCGCCCGCATTGCCGCGTCGTTCGTCGTTGCAATAGCAACGGCTATTGCGCCTCCTCTCTCCTTGCCCTGCGGGCGGAAAGGCACGTTCGCAAGCCCGTTATCAGCGTGAACAGGCCACTAGAGCGCACCCGAATTTCAAGCGCGCTTCGGGATCAGGTCTGCGCCGTCACCGCGCGCGGCTCGCTCGTCGCGCCTTCGCACTGAATGCGCGAGACCAGCATCAGCGCGCATGCCAGCGTAATGAGCACATGCACGATGCCCAGTGCGACCACCGACAGAATGCTGCCGGTGGCGCTCAGGAGGAACTGGCCGAGAATCGGCGTCGTGCCCGCGAACACCATGCCGCAGATCTGGTACGCGAGCGAGATGCCCGTGTAGCGCACCTGCGCCGGGAAGGCCTTCGCGAGCATGCCGGCCATTGCCGCGTAATACAGCGAGTGCGGAATCGACGCGAGCGCCATGCCGAACATCGCCAATTTGGTCGAGCCCGTGGCGATCAGCGTGAACATGATCGGCAGGGCCACGATCTCGGGCACGAGCATGTAGACGACCGCCTTCCTGAGATCGAGCTTCGTGGCGAGCACGGCGCCGAACGGCTGCACGATCAACTGCACCACGATCGCGAACGTGATCACGCCGAGGAATTGCGTGCGGTCGAAGCCGATCGACGTCACCGCCCACGAAAGCGCGAACGTCGTCTTGAAGTAGGTCGCCGAGAGCGCGATCACGCAGGCGCCCACGCCAATTGCGACCAGCGCCTTGTGGTGGCGCAGCACTTCGCCGATCGGCAGCTTCACGACCTTGTTCTCCGCCTGCAGCGCCTTCATGGCCGGCGACTCGTCCACGCTCATGCGAATGAACATGCCCACTGCCACCAGCAGCGCCGACATCAGGAACGGCACACGCCATCCCCACGTCATGAACTGGTGGTCCGGCAGCGTCGAGACGGCGAGAAACGCCACGGTCGCGAGCAGATTGCCGGCGGGCGAACCTTGCTGCGCGAACGCCGAATAGAAAATCTCCTTGCCCTTGGGCGCATGCTCCGACGAGAGCACCACCGCGCCGCCCCACTCCCCGCCCATCGCGATGCCCTGCAGCAGGCGCAGGAAAACGAGCAGCACCGGCGCGATCACGCCCGCCTGGCCGTAAGTGGGCAACAGGCCCATCGCCGTGGTGCAGAAGCCCATCAGCATCAGCGTGATGATGAGCGTTTTCTTGCGGCCCACCTTGTCTCCCAGGTGGCCGAACACGATGCCGCCGATCGGGCGCGCGAGGAAGCCGACCCAGAACGACGCGAACGACGCGAGCACGCCGACCGCAGGCGAGGTCGTGGGGAAAAACAACTTGCCGAGCACGAGCGCCGCCGCCGTGCTGTACGCGTAAAAGTCGTACCACTCGATCGTTGTGCCAACGAACGAGGCGATGCCGGCCTTGCGGGCCTGGCGATGCTGGGTGTCGAGCGTGGAAGCTTCCAAGGTATGTCTCCGGATATCGATTTCGACCGCCTTGCTTCTCATGAGAAACAGGCCCCTTCGGCACATGCAGACGGCCGCGCAAATTGTTCATTCTTAGAACATCATTTCTCTTATCGAACAATCGCCGAAGCGTGCGAAATATGCGGCGCTCGCTTTACGGCGTCAATCAAGGGACAACCCGAAGTCGCGTCGAACCCGGTCAACGCGGCCGCGCGTGCGACGCCGGTGTTTACCCGTAAGCGTATTGCCAAATTTCTATCGATATGGCGATAATGTTCTCATGGATGTGAAAACTGCAGTGCGCGTCTTCGACGTGATCAACCTCTTTGCCGAAGTCCGGCAACCGATGATCTACAGCGAGATAGCGCGTCGAACCGAGATTCCGCTGTCGAGCTGCCACGCGCTGTTGCAGACGATGGTGGCCAAGGGCTACCTGTACGCGCCGGGCGTGAAGGCGGGCTATTACCCCACGCAGCGCCTGCTGCACGTCGCGCGCGACATCTGCAGCGAAGACCCGCTGACGCTGATGTTCCAGCCGCTGCTTTCCGCGCTGCGCGATGCGACCGGCGAGACGACGGCCCTCGCCACGCTGGCAGGCAACCGCGTCGTCTATCTCGACGTCGTGGAGTCGCGCCAGAAGATCCGCTACAGCGACGAGCCGGGCGGCTTCATGTCCGTCGCGAGCGCGGCCGGCAAGGCGCTGCTCGGCGCGCTGGCGCCCGCGGCGCGACGCAAGCTGCTCGACAGCTGCGAACCGCTGGCGGTCGCGCCGGGCGGCTCGTTCGTGGACCGCGCAACGTTCGAGCGCGACATCGAACAGGGCGTGGCCGACGGCTGGCATCGCTCGACGGGCGAAAGCGTCGAAGACGTGGCCGGCCTCGCGCGCGGGTTCCTGATTCATGGCGAGGCATTCGCGCTCGTCATCGGCGCGCCCAAGGCGCGTCTCCTGAAGCACGAGCAGCATGCCGTGAAGGCGCTGCTCGAGGTGTATGCGCAAATCCCGCCCTCGCTGCTGGCCGCCTGACGGCTCGCGCGCAACGTCCGGCGGGGCACGAAGCGAATCGGCCCGGCAGGCAGCGGCATAACGGAACGGTCACGGAACGGATCGCCGGCGTGACGCATCGCCGGGCCGGAGGCGGAGGCGGAGGCGGAGGCGGAGGCGGAGGCGGAGGCGGAGGCGGAGGCGGAGGCGGAGGCGGAGGCGGAGGAAGACAGCATGCGTTGGAAGAACCGGCCGAAAGGCTCGAACTGGGGCGACTTCGGTCCCGACGATCAGTTGGGCCGCCCCAACCTCATCGGCGCGGAGCAGGTGCTCAAGGGTGCGCGCGAAATTCGTGCGGGCCTGAGCTTCACGCTGTCGCTGCCGCTCGACTTTCCCGGCGGGAACACGCTCAACGCGCGCCGCCATCCGCCCGTGCTGCGCCCCACGTTCCGCGATGACCTCCCCTACGTGAACTTCCCGTTCGCGCGCAGCGAGCCGAGCGCCACCGATGTGGTCAGCGACGACCAGGTGCTGCTCTCGCTGCAATATTCGACGCAATGGGATGCGCTCGCGCACGTGGGTGCGCGCTTCGACGCCGACGGCGACGGTGTGGCCGAAAGCGTCTATTACAACGGCTATCGCGCGAACCAGGACATTGTCGGTCCGATGGAATACCGCGCGGAAACCGGCTTCGCGCCGCAAGCCTGCGGCGGCGCGCACAGCCGCGCGGACGTGCTCGGCATCGAGAACCTGGCGGTGAAAGGCATGCAGGGACGCGGCGTGCTGGTCGATTTCGCCGCGCATTTCGGGCGCGAATGCCGCACGGTCGGCTACGACGACCTCATGACGGTGATGCAGGCGGACAACGTCGAGGTCGAGCGCGGCGACATGCTCGTACTGCGCACCGGCTTCGCCGAAATGGTGCTGGAAATGAATCGCCAGCCGGACGAGGCCGTGCTGGCGAGCCATTGCAGCGCGCTCGACGGCCGCGATGAGCGCCTCCTGCAGTGGATCACCGACACGGGCATTGCCGCACTCGCCGCGGACAACTACGCGGTCGAGCGCTACCCGGCGCGCGAACCCGCCACGCCGGGCGAACATCCGCTGCTGCCGCTGCATCATCACTGCCTCTTCAAGCTGGGCCTGCCGCTTGGCGAGCTGTGGTACCTGCGTGACCTCGCCGCATGGCTGCGCGAGCACAAGCGTTCGCGCTTCATGCTCACCGCGCCGCCGCTGCGGCTGCCGGGTGCGATGGGCTCGCCCGTCACGCCGGTCGCCACCGTCTGAGTTCAGTCCGCATTCCTGCGCCGCGCAATCAACATCGGGTTCCCGACATGGCTAAAGAACGAGTCTTGATCACCGGCGGCGCCGCCGGCATTGGCGCCGCGTGTGCCGCGCGCTGCGAGGCGGACGGATACGAAGCGGTGGTGATCGACCGCGTGGGCGACGGCATCGTCGCCGACCTGTCCGACACGCAGGCAACGGCGGCCGCGCTCGAGCGTGCGCTCGCGGGCGGCCCGATCACGCGCCTCGTCAACAACGTGGGCGTCGTGCTCCCTGCCGACGCCGAGCACCAGACGCTCGACGAGCTCGAGCGCGCGTGGGCGCTCAACGTGCGTTGCGCGCAGCAGTGCATGCAAGCGCTTCTGCCCGGCATGAAGGCCGCCGGTTTTGGGCGCATCGTCAACATGTCTTCGCGCGCCGCGCTCGGCAAGGAGCTGCGCACCGCGTACTCGGCCACGAAGGCGGCGCTCATCGGCATGACGCGCGTCTGGGCACTGGAGCTCGGCGGATTCGGCGTGACCGCGAACGCCATCGGCCCGGGCCCCATCCGCACCGAGCTCTTCGACCGCGCCAACCCGCCCGGCGCGGCGCGCACCCGGGCCATCATCGACGCGGTGCCCGTCAAGCGCGTGGGCACGCCCGATGACGTCGCGCACGCGGCCTCGTATCTGCTCGACGCGCGCAGCGGCTTCGTCACGGGTCAGGTGCTGTACGTATGCGGCGGTATGACGGTCGGCGTCGCGGGAGTCTGACGATGCAGGCCATCGACCACCTGGAAGCGGACTCACGCAGCAAGCAAGCCGGGCCGCAGCCCGCGAGCCGGCGTGCGGGCATTGTCGGCGCGGGCAGCATCGGCGTGGCGTTCGCCGTCGTGTTCGCGCGCGCGGGCTGGCGCGTGCGCCTGTTCGATCCCGACGAAGCGCGGCGCGCCGCGGCGCCCGCCGAGATCGCGTTGCGTCTGGCCGATCTCGCGCATTTCGCGCTGATCGACGAAAGCGCGATGCAAATCGCCGAGCGCGTCGACGTGGTCGATACGCTCGAAGCCGCCGCGGCCGATGCCGATCTGGTACAGGAATGCGCGCCCGAGCGCGCCGAGCTCAAGCGAGGTCTCTTCGCGCAACTCGACCGTGCCGCGCCCCCGCACGCGATTCTCGCGAGCGCGTCGTCGTTTCTGTCGGCATCGGAGTTCGTCGATGCAGCCTTGCCGGGCCACGCGCGCTGCCTCGTCGCGCATCCGGGCAATCCGCCCTATCTGGTGCCCGTGATCGAGATCGTGCCCGCCCCCTTCACCTCCGCGGACGCCACCGCGCGCGCCGTCGCGCTCTACGGCGAAGCGGGCCTCATGCCCGTACAGGTGAACAAGGAAGTGGCCGGCTTCATCTTCAACCGCCTGCAAGGCGCGGTGCTGCGCGAAGCGTATTGCCTGGTGCGCGACAACGTGGCATCGGTCGACGATATCGACACGGTGATGCGCGAAGGACTCGCGCCGCGCTGGTCGGTGATCGGACCGTTCGAGACCGTCGACCTGAACACGCGCGGCGGCATCGCCTCGCATGCGCAGAAGATGGGACCGTCCTACGAACGCATGGGCGCCGAGCGCGGCCAGCATGATCCGTGGACGCCCGAGCTCGTCGCGCGGGTGGCGGCCGCGCGCCGTGCGGCGCTGCCGCTCGATCAATGGGACGCGCGCGTGACGTGGCGCGACCGCCAGCTCATGCATCTCGCGCGGCACCGCAAGTTCGCCGCGCCCGCTGACGACGACTGACTCGCGTATTCGCGGCCCGCTCCTTGCACGACGTGCCGCCCCATAACGATTACGATTCGACGGAGACGACACCATGCAAAGAATTACCGCATTCTTCACCGAGTTGATGCGCCGGTACTTGCCCGATCCGTTCGTCTTCGCGATCGGCCTCACGTTGCTCACGATGGCGCTGGCCGTGGTCGTGCAGGGCCAGGCCGTGACCGCGCTCGCCACGAGCTGGGGCAAGGGCTTCTGGGCGCTGCTCGCCTTCACGACGCAGATGGCCGTGATTCTCGCGATGGGCTACGTGCTCGCCACCGCGCCGCTCACCGACCGCTTTCTGGATCGCCTCGTCTCGCAGGTGAACTCGCCGCGCATGGCCATCGTCGCCGCGACGCTGGTGGGCGGCATCGGCAGCTGGCTGAACTGGGGCTTCGGGCTCGTGGTGGGCGGCATCGTCGCGCGCAAGCTCGCGTTGCGCGTGAAGGGCGTGCACTACCCGCTCATCATCGCGTCGGCGTACAGCGGTTTCACGCTCTATGGGCTCGGCCTTTCCGCCAGCATCCCCGTGCTGATTTCGACGAAGGGGCATCCGCTCGAAGCGCAGATGGGCGTCATACCGCTGTCCGAGACGATCTTCTCGCCCGCCATGCTCGTGACGAGCCTCGTGACCATCATCACGCTGCCGATCCTGAACGCGTGGCTGCATCCCGGTGCCGGGCAGCCGGTGAAGGAGATCGACCGCGCGCTCGAAGCCGCGCCCAAATCCGCCCTGCCCGTGCTCGATCTCGACGAAAGCGGCACGCTCGCCGCCCGCCTGAACAACAGCCGCCTGCTGAGCTATGCAATCGGCGCAATCGGCATGGGCTACGTCGCGTTGCACTTCGTGCGGGGCGGCTCGATCGACCTGAACCTCATCAACTTCTTCATCCTGTTCCTCGGCATCCTGCTGCTCGGCACGCCGATCCGCTATGTCGAGAAGCTCAACGAGGGCATCCGCACGATCAGCGGCATCATCCTGCAGTATCCGTTCTATGCCGGCATCATGGCGATCATGGCGTCGTCGGGGCTCGTCGATACCTTGTCCGCGGCCTTCGTCAAGGTCGCGACGCCCGCCACGCTGCCGTTCTGGGGCTTGATCAGCTCGTTCGTCATCAACTTCTTCGCCCCCTCGGGCGGCGGCCACTGGGTCATCCAGGGGCCGTTCATGATCGAAGCGGCGAAGACAATCGGCGCATCCGTCGGCCACACCTCCACCGCCGTGATGCTCGGCAACGCATGGAACGATCTGGTGCAGCCGTTCTGGATCCTGCCGGCGCTTGCGCTTTCCAGGCTCAAGCTCAGGGACATCATGGGCTATACGGTGATCATGATGTTCTGGATCGGCATCGTCTATTCGGTGGCGATCCTCGCCTGGGGCTGAGACGAGCGTTCTCGAAACCGAGGTGCGCCCTCGTCTGCCGGAGCATCTTCAGGCGCACCGAGCAACATGCTCGACCCGGCCTCTACCCCGCATCCCGCACGACGAAATCCGCAGGTGCGCGCCGCGACAACACCAGATCGACGTTGATGAGATCGTTCCCGTCGAGCTTCGCGCGCACGCCGGCCTCGTCCATCCCGAGTTCGCGCCACCGCGCAGCGAGACGCGCGGCGAGCACCGGGCGTGGTACATCGAGCATCACGGTCACGTCGAAGCAGCGCCGCGGCGCGGCCCATGCGGGATCGTCGAACAGCAGGTAGTTGCCCTCGACCAGCACGAGCCGAACCGAAGCGGCAATGATCTCGGCGCCCGCCCGCGCGATTTCCAGCGAACGGTCGAAGACGGGCACCGCGACAGGCTTGCCGTCGTCCGCGCGCAGCCTGTCGAGCATCGCCGCAAGGCCGTCGACGTCGAACGTATGCGGCGCGCCCTTGCGCGCGCGATGGCCGCGCGCGCCCAGCACCCGGTCGTCGTAATGAAAGCCGTCCATGCCAAGCACGGCCGCCGTCTGCGGTTCGCCCCGGTTGAGTTCGTCGCAAAGCCGTCGTGCGAACGTGCTCTTGCCTGCGCCGGGCGGGCCGGCGATCGCGACGATCCTGCGTGCCGCGTTCCGCTCGCCGCGCAGATGATCGGCGAGGCCGGCGAGATCGACGGACAGTTCGACGCGCGTCGCGCCGCTCATGGCAGGCGGCTCCGTTCCGCCTGCTTCAGCGCTTCCTGCGCGGACTTGAGCTGCACGCGCGTGTACATCAGCGCGTGGGACGCGAGGTCGCGGCTGTCTTCCCACAGGTTGCGCCAGATCGCGAGGATGCCTTCGAGCGGCTGCCCGACCACGCGCGACGAGAAGCTCTCGAACGTGATCGGCCCTTGGTAGCCGCTGAACACCAGCGCGCGAAACACTTCCGTGAAATCGATGCTGCCCGAGCCGAGATAGCCGCGATGGGAATCGCCGATGTGGAAGTAGCCGAGATGGTCGCCCGTAGCGCGAATCGCCGACGTCACGTCGGATTCCTCGATGTTCATGTGATACGTGTCGAGATGCACCTTCACGTTCGGCATGTCGATCCGCGTGCACAGCTCGACGCCTTGCGACGCGGTGTTCAGCACGTTCGATTCGTACCGGTTGACCACTTCGAGCCCGAGCGTGATCCCGCTCGCGGCGGCCGTTTCCGCGACCTGCCCCAGGATGTCCACGGACATCGCGACGCCGGCGGCCGTGGTCGGCTCCGCATACTTCCGGAATGCCGAATACAGGATCCCGCACACGTGCGTCGCGCCGCAATCGCGCGCGACGCGCAGCGCGGCCTCCAGCTTGCGCTTGCCGCGCGCCGCCTTCGCCGCGTCGCCGCTCGCGATGTCGGACTCGGCGTCGAGCCCGAGCGAAAAGGTGATCCCGATGCCGTGCTTCTCCAGTTCCCGCCGCGTGAAGCCGGCGTCGATCGACTCCGGGTCGAGCGCCGCCACCTCGATGAAATCGAAGCCCGTCTCGGCCGTGTTCGCGATCGCCCGCGCGCATTCGTCGTGGCTCCACCCTGCTTCCCACACCAGTGCGTGTACGCCAAGCTTGTTCATTCACCCTCCTTTTGACGATGGCGTCCCGGGCCGCTGAACGCGGCGCCCGCCGCGCGCGCACGAACCAGGGACTGGAAAACGCCGCGCGCCCATATCCAGCGCACGAGCATCACGGCCAGCAGGAACGCCCCCCACAGCGCGGTGGCGAGGTGCTGGCTGGCGCCGAGCAGATTGAGGCCGGACGCGATCACCTGCAGGATCACGAGCGCAATCACGACGGGCGCGACGCGCCCGAAGCCGCCGAACGGGTCGACGCGCCCCAGGAAGCACGCGAGCACGGAGATCAGCAGGAACGCCTCGCCGTGACCGACGCGCACCGAATTGAAGCGCGCGAGCATCACGACGCCGGCCACGCCGCACATCAGGCCCGACAGCATGTAGATGCGCGTGATCGCGCGCGCCGTCGCGATGCCCGAATAGCGCGTCGCCTCGACGTTCGAGCCGATCATCCGCGTGACGAAGCCGAGCCGCGAGTGCGTCATCACCACGTGCCAGAGCAGCGCGCAGCCCGCGAAGATCCACAACGGCACCGGAATGCCGAGCCACAGCCCGTTGCCCATCGCGCGCACGACCGGCGGAAATCCCGACAGGTCGCCGCCGCGCGTCAGGAACTCGCCGAGCCCGCGCAGGAAGATCATCGCCGACAGCGACACCAGGATCGGGCTCGCGCCCGTGTGCGCGATGATCGCGCCGATCAGCCAGCCGGCCGCCGCGCCCGTGGCGAGCGCGGCGGCGACGCCCGCCAGCACCACGCCGGCGCCCGCGTCGGCGCCGCCGTGCGACTGGATCACCCAGGCCATCGCCAGCCCGGCGATGTTCGCGGTGAAGGTCACCGCGAGATTGAAGCCGCCGGAGATCAGCGGCATCAGCATCGCGAGCGTGAAGAGGCCGAGCTCCGGCAACTGGAACGCGATCGACACGAAGGTGCTGCCGGACAGGAACCGGTCCGACGCCGCGCTCATCGCGACGACGACGACGGCCAGGAAGCCGAGCAGGCCGGCGACGTCGGCCTGGACGAGCGGCGCGCGGACGCGCGGCGGCGTGACGTTGTTCATGAGGACACCTCGTTGCGTGACGATGCGAAGCGCGCGCCGACGAGCCGCGCAACCCCGTCGCTCGACAGCGTGATGGCGACGAGGATCACCGCGCCGACGATCATCTTGAACGCGTAAGGGGAAATGCCGAGCAGGTTCAGCCCGTTCGCGGTGATCGACACCAGCAGGATGCCGAGCACCGTGCCCAGCACCGTGCCGCGTCCGCCGCCGAGCCGCGCGCCGCCGAGCACGACCGCGGCGAGCACGTCGAGCTCGCGGCCGACCAGCGCGTTGGGCACGACCTCCTGCACCGTGTGCGCCTGCATCAGCCCGGCGATGCCGGCCATCATCCCGAGCCAGCCGAACGCGAGGTAATGCATCGCGGCGAGATCGATGCCGACGCGACGCGCGGCCTCCGGGTTGTCGCCCATCGCGTAGAGCTGGCGGCCGATCGTCGTGCGCCGCAGCAGGAACCACGTCGCGACCACCGCCGCGAACATCACCGCGACGGGCAGCGCGAGATCGGCGACGCCGCCCGGCGATGCGATCCGCAGCAGCGACACGCGCGCCGTCCACCAGTCCGGCAGGTCGTAGATCGACACGCCGCCCGTCACGAACATCAGCCCGCCGAAAAAGAGGTTGAAGGTCGCGATCGTCGCGACGATCGACACGATGCGGAACCGGTAGATGATCGTCGCGTTGAGCGCGCCGAGCAGCACGCCGAACGCCACCGAAAGCGCGAAGCCGAGCGCCCAGCTGCCGCCGCCCAGCCGCATCACGCTCAGCGCGGTCAGGTACTGCACCACCGATGCGCCGACCGCGAACGAAATGTCGATGCCGCCCGCGATCAGCACGATCAGCAACCCGACCGCGAAGATGATGTTGACCGCGCTCTGGTTCAGCAGGTCGAACAGGTTGGACAGCGTCAGGAACGTCGACGTCGAGAGTCCGAGGCCGACGGCCATCATCGCGATAACGGCGATCAGCACCGCCTCAACCGTCCCGATGCCGGTTTTGCGCAGGTCAGGCATGGACGTCTCGCTCGATCTGTTCGATGGGCGTGCCGCGCGGCACGTACTCGGCGACGATGCGTCCCGCCCGCATGTGCAGGATCCGGTCCGCGTTGAAATAGACTTCGGGGATCTCGTCGGAAATCAGCAGGATCGCCATCCCCGTTTCGGCGAGCCGGTGGATGATCGCGAAGATGCCGGCGCGCGCGCCCACGTCGACGCCGACCGTCGGCGAATCCAGGATCAGCAGCTTCGGGCGCGTCGCGAGCCATTTCGCGAGCACAATGCGCTGCTGGTTCCCGCCCGACAGCGTCGACACCGCGTCGCCGGGCCGGCCGATCTTCACCGCGAGGCGGTCGATCCAGTCGCGAATCAGCGCATCGCGCTTGCGCGACGCAATCAGCCGCGTGGCGCCGAGCAGATCGTCGAGTACCGCGATCACCGCGTTGTCGCCGATCGACTGCGCCTGCACGAGGCCGAGTTGCAGACGGTCCTCCGACACGTATGCGATGCCGGCGCGGATCGCCTCGCGATTCGAGCGGATCGACAGCCGTCGCCCGTCAACGCGGATCTCGCCGGCATGCGGGCGCGTGATGCCGAACAGCGACAGCGCGAGCTCGGTGCGCCCGGCGCCCAGCCGCCCCGTCACGCCGACGATTTCACCGCGCCTCACGCGCAGCGACACCGCGTCGTATTCGCCGCGCCGGCACAGGCGGTCGACGCGCAGCACGTCCGGCGCGGCGGACAGATCGGTCGAGCGCACCGCGTAATCGAACGTGCGGCCCGTCATCAATTCGGTGAGCCGGGTCTGCGTCATCCCTTCGGTCGGATACGTGCCGACGTGGCGGCCATCGCGCATCACGGTCACGCGGCTGCACACGTCGAGCACCTCGGCCAGCCGATGGCTGACGAACACGACCGCGATGCCGTCCGACGACAGCCGGCGCACGATCGCGAGCAGCGCGTCCGTCTCCGCGTGGCTCAGCGACGCGGTCGGCTCGTCCATGAACACCACGCGCGCATCGGCGACGAGCGCGCGCGCGATCGCGACCACCTGCCGCTGCGCGATCGACAGCGCGCGCACCGGGCGGCCGAGGTCCAGCGCGACGCCGAGCCGCTCGAGAATCCGGCGCGCCGCCGCGTTCATCTTCCCGTAGTCGACGAGGCGCGGCCACGCGCCGAGGTTGCGCTCGAACGCGATGTTCTCGGCGACGGTCATTTCCGGGAACAGCGCGAGGTCCTGCCAGATCACCTGGATGCCGAGCGCGCGCGCACGGGCCGGATCGAGCTGCGCGACGGGCCGGCCGTCGAACCGCAGCACCGCGCCCGGCTCGGGCTGGTAGACGCCGCTGACGATCTTGATCAGCGTGCTCTTGCCACAGCCGTTTTCGCCGGCGAGGCACAGCACCTCGCCGGGCATCACGTCGAACTTCACCTGCTGCAGCGCGCGCACGCCGCCGAACGTCTTCGACACGTTGTCGAGCTCGAGCAGTGCGGGCGAAGGGGCTGGAATCATGGCGATGCGTCTCCGGTGCGATCGGGATCAACAGGGAAGCCGGGCGCGCGCCGCTCAGAGCCCCTGCTTCGCGAGTGCGTCGACCGTCTTCTCGTTGAGATCGACGAGCTGGTTGACGATCAGGTTGTGCCCGTCCGGATGCACGACGCCGAGGCCCGGGATCGCCGTGCCGTCCTTGATCGGCTGCCCCTTCGCGACCATCGTGCCGAGCGTGACGAACACTTCGCCGGCCTGTTCGGGGTTCCACATGTAGCCGCCCGTCAGCACGCCGTCGCGCACGAGCCGGCGGCCCTGGCCCGGCGAGAACGGGCCGAGCACGACGAGCTTGCCCTTCGCCTGCCGCTCCGCGACCGCGCGCGCCGCGCCGATCGGGCCCTGGCTGCCGAACGCGAGGATCGCCTTCAGGTTCGGATGCGCGCGCATCAGGTCGAGCGCCGTCTTGCGCGACGCGTCGACATCCTCGGCGACGCCGTAGCGGTCGCCCACCAGCTTCATGTCCGGATGGTTGGCCTTCAGATACGCGATCGCCGCATCGGCCCACGCGTTGTGCAGCGGCACCGTCAGCGAGCCGACGAACACCGCGTATTCGCCCTTGCCGCCGACCGCGCTCGCCAGCTTCTTCGCATACGCTTCGCCGAAGCCCTGCGCGGACGCCAGCTCGAAATTCCAGTCCGCGTTCTTCTGCTTCGGCGATTCGTGCGTGATGACCTTGATGCCCGCCGCGCGCGCGCGTTGCAGCACGGGCTCGAGCACCTCGGCGTCGTTCGGCACCACGCCGATCACGTCGACGTGCTGCGCGATCAGGTCCTCGATCGCGCGCACCTGCAGCGCCGGATCGGCGCTCGTCGGCCCGACCATGAACGCCTTCACGCCGAGCTGCTCGGCGCGCTTCTTGATGCCCGCATCCATCGCGTTGAACCACGGAATCCCGCCGATCTTCACGACGACTCCGATCACGGGCTTGTCGGGCGACGCCCACGCCAGGCTGCTTGCCAGCACGCACGCGACCACGCCCGCGCACATCGTTCGCACGAAGTTGATTGACATGTCTCCTCCATTGGATGGCGACCGCCTTCGCCGGACCCGGCATGACAGCGGTTTCGGCCGTTGCTGAATCCATTCAGCAGCAACGTTCGCGTATGCTGAATCCATTTAGCGTCGACGTGAAGCACAGGAAAACCCTGATAATGGAATCCGTGGCCGATCGACTACCGTCGGCATCAGACAAAATCAGTACACGAGGGGAGCAGAGGCAGATGGCCCGCACGAACACCGGACGCAAGTCCACGATTTACGACATCGCGAAGGCGACCGGCTCGTCGACGTCCGCGGTGAGCATGGTGCTGAACGGCACGTGGGAGCGATACCGGATCAAGGAGGAAACCGCGCGGCGCATTCTCGACAGCGCGCAGGCGCTCGGCTACCAGGTCAACCTGAGTGCACGCGGGCTGCGGCTGTCGCGCTCGGGGCTGGCCGGCATGATCATCCCCCACTACCGCAACCGCTTTTTCGCGGGACTCGCGGAAACGTTCGAAGACGAAGCGCGGCGCCGCGGCCTGTGCCCGATCGTCGTCGGCACGCAGCGCGATCCGGCCGTCGAGCTGCACGTCACGCAGACGCTGCTGTCGCAGCGGGTCGAATGGCTGTTCGTCACCGGCGTGCGCAACCCGACGCCGCTCAACGCACTGTGCGCGGAGGCTGGCGTGCCGTCGATCAACCTCGACCTGCCCGGCGAAGGCGCGCCGTCGGTCGTGTCGGACAACCGCGGCGGCGCGCGTGCGCTGACCGACGTGCTGCTCGACAAGATGCTCGCGCGCGGCGATGCGCCGGACGAATTGATCCTGCTCGGCGGCTTCGCCGGCGAATACGCGACGGACATGCGGATCGCCGGATTTCGCGACGCGTTCGAGGCGCGGCGGCTGAAGCAGCCGTCGCCGCATGCGATCGAATGTTGCGGCTACGGCCCGACGGCCGCGCGGCAGGCGCTCGCGCGGCGCTACGAGACGCTCGGCCGGCTCCCGGCCGGCATGCTGATCAACTCGCTGACCGTGCTGGAAGGGCTCGTCCAGTTCGCGTCGGAATTGCCGTGGGACATCTGGCAGCGCGCGGCGGTCGGGTGCTTCGACTGGGACCCGTTCGCCGCACGCCTGCCGTTCGACGTGACGATGCTGCGTCAGGACGTACAGCGGATGATCGCGGAAGCGTTCGCGCTGCTCGACGCGGGCACTGCGGGTGATACGGCGGGCCATCAGGTCGTGATGGTGCCGACGCGCTTCATGCGCACGCTCGGCGACGATGCGCGGACGGCGGATGACGAGGGCGCGAGCTGAACGATGCGGCGTGGCATTGTTGTGCACGGCAAGCAGGTGTTCGCCGATTCGTCGCGCCGGGCCCGTGTGCGGTTTCCGGGTCCGGCGCGAGAATCGCTACGCCTGCCGCGCGCTTACTTCACCCACGCAAGGTAATACGACAGCCAGATCGTCAGCGCGGCCCCGACCAGCGCCGCATACGGCGCGAGATTGAGCCACACGCTGCGCTTCGGCACCTCGAGCTCCATGTCGTGCTGCATCTGCTCGGGGAAGCGGCCGCGATCCTGCCAGTAGTGGCGGTAGAGGAACACCGGCACGATCAGCAGCATCGCGATCAGCCCGTTGCGCAGCGTGCCCTCGCCCTGCAGGTTCGCGCCCGCGCCGACGTACACGAGGTTCGCGTAGCCGCACAGCGAGCCGGCGACGAGAAGCCACGTCGGGCAGCGGAACGGCCGCTCCCAGTTGCCGCGGTCCATCCGGTGAATCCAGCCGGACTGCAGGTTCAGGAATACGAACAACATGTAGCAGACGTTCGAGATCGACAGCACCGTCATGTAGTCCGACATCATCAGCAGCACGAGGTTGAAGCCGAGATCGGTCCACATCGCGCGCGTGGGCGAGCCGTGCTCGTTCACGTGCGACAGGTACTTCGGCAGCCAGCCGTCCACCGACGCCTGGTACAGCGTGCGCGACGAGCCCATCATCGACGTCATCACGATCAGCAGGATCGACAGCATCAGCATCACGACGACCGCGTTCGCGACCCACGCGCCGCCGCCGACGATCTTCGCCATCGCGGCCGCCACGCCGGTGCCGTCGCCGATCGCCGGATCGAGCATCGCCTGCGTGCCGAGCGCGCCCTGGAACGCCATCGGCACGAGCGTCATCACGACCAGGCACAGCGCGCCCGACCAGAAGATCGCCTTCGCGGTGTCGCGGCGCGGATCGCGGAATTCGCGCGTGTAGCAGACGGCCGTTTCGAAACCGTACGACGCCCAGCCCGCCATGAACATCGCGCCGAGCGCCATCACGACGCCCTGCCCGTTCCACGAGCCGAACGTGGTCGCGCTCAGGTTGCCTTGCGCGTCATGGCCGAGCGGCAGCAACGGCAGCAGGTTCGACATCGGCACGTCGCCGGTCACGAACGGCACGATGCCGACGATCAGGAGCGGCGTGAGCGACGCGATGCCGAGAATGCGCTGCGTGCGCGCGGCCTTCGACGCACCGCTGTGCTGCAGCTTGAACGTGATGAGAAGCAGGATCGTCGCGATGATGAACGTCGCGTTGATCCGCAGGGACAGGCCCGGCTTGATGAAGCTCAGGTCTGCTATCTTGAGCTGCCAGTGCAGCACCGCCGCATCGGCGGGAAAGAGGCTCGTCAGCGCATAGCTCGCCGCGAGACCGCACCCGAGTGCGAGCATCGGCGACCACGCGAGCCAGTTGCACCACACGGATACCGGGGCAATCAGTTTGCTGTAGCGCACCCAGCCGATCGCGCCGTACACCGACGCACCGCCCGATTTATGGGGAAACAGCCCGGAAATTTCCGCATAAGTCGCGCTTTGGATCAGCCCCATCGTGATCGCGGCGATCCAGATCGCCCACGCAGGCTGGCCGATCGTCGCGCATACGCCGCCGATCGTGAACAGCACGCCTGCCGGCACGCCGCTCGTTACCCAGAATGCGTCCTTCCACGTCAGGCCACGATGCAGCGTGTGGCCTGTCGAATCATGTGAGATGGTTGCCTCAACACCACTGGTGCTATTCGCACGCAGTCCTGCCTGACTCATCCAAATCCTCCTGTGATGACTCCGCACAAGTGGCGCAGTGTAACAACTTTTGCGCGTTTTTGCAGAATCGGAAAAATAATTCCGGGATGTGACGCCGGTTCCGCTTAAATGATTCGGAATCCTGCTCGTCACTCCCGGATATCGTTTTTATGATTTCGTGAGACGAATTACTGCGCGCCTTCCGTCCATGCATTCACGCGGTCCGCATGGGCTGCGATCCACGCATCGGCGGCGGCGTCCGGCTTCGATCCGTTCTGGATCGCCAGCATCACGCTGTCGATCTCGCCCGGCTTCCACTGGAATTTCTTCAGGAATGCGACCACCGGCTTCGCCTTCGTTTCGAGGCCAGGATTCGCGACGCTGTCGACGTGCTCCGCACCGCCGAACACCTTCTTCGGATCCTCGAGGAAGCGCAGCTTCCACTTCGCGAACATCCAGTGCGGCGCCCAGCCCGTGACGATCACCGGCTTGCTCGCATTGACCGAACGCGCCAGTTCCGCCGTCATCGCGCTGCCCGAGCTCGGCATCAGCGAGTAGCCGAGGCCGTAGTTCTTGATTGCCTCGTCGGTCTTGCGCATCACGCCGGCACCGGCGTCGATCCCGACGATGCGGCCGCCGAAGTCGGCCTTCTCGGCGTTCAGGTCGTCGATGCTCTTCGCCTTCACGTAGGCCGGCACGATCAGGCCGATCTTTGCGTCGTTGAAGTTCGCGCCGAGATCGACCACCTTGGTCTTGTACTGATCCCAGTACGAGCCGTGCGTGACCGGCAGCCATGCGGACAACGTCGCGTCGAGGTCGCCGCGCGCGACGCCCTGCCACATCACGCCGGCCGCGACCGGCACGAGCTGCACCTGGTAGCCGAGCTTCTTCTCGATGATGCGCGCGGCGACGTTCGACGTCGCGACGCTGTCGTCCCAGCCTTCGACATAACCGATCTTCAGCGTGGGCTTCGTGTCGGCGAGCGCCGATGCGCTCAACGCCACCATTGCCGACAGCGCGCCGGTCCACAGCAGTTTTCCGAACAACTTCATGGTCGATCTCCTTTGAATCGGGCGCGAATGCCCCCATGCCTCTCTAGGTTCTTCAACCACAATTCCGCGGTATCGTTGTTTTCCGACGCGCGCTTGCCCAGCCGCGACGTCGGCGGCTACTTACTTGTCGATCACGAGATCCGAGAGCGGCTTGCTGCAGCAGAGCAGCACCATCCCCTGGTCGATCTCGCGCTGGCGAATCCCGCCGTTGTGCTTCATCTCGACCTGCCCGGACACGAGCTTCACCTTGCAGGTGCCGCACATGCCCTGCGTGCACGACGCGGGCAACCGCACGCCCGACTGGCGTGCCGCGTCCAGCACGTGCTGCTCGGAGCCGCACGCGATCTCGCGGTTGCTCTTCGCGAAGCTGACGGTGAACTGCGTCGTCGCCGCGCCGCCGTCGCCGTTCGTGGCGGGTGCAAGATCGGCGGCCAGCTCGGCGCTCGCCGTCTCGGCAAGCGTCTCGAACGAGAAGCTCTCCTCGTGATACTGCTTGCGGTCGAACCCGGCTTCGTCGAGCAGGTCGCGCACGGCCTTCATGTAGGGCGCCGGGCCGCACGTGAAGATCTCGCGCTCCATGAAATCCGGCGCGATCAGCTTCAGCAGCGGCAGCGTCAGGAAGCCCGTGACGCCCGGCCAGTTGGTGCGCGCGCCGACGCGCTCGACGACGAACGACGCACGGAAGTTCGTGTGGTTCGACGCGATCAGGTCGAGTTCGCGCGCGAAGATGATGTCGTCCGGCGTGCGTGCGCTGTGCACGAACACGATGTCGCGATCCTCGGCGAGATCGTGATGCGCGCGGCTCATCGACATCAGCGGCGTGACGCCCGAGCCCGCGGAAAGAAACAGGTACTTGCGCGCCGGATGCCGCGCGCAGGTGAACTCGCCGGCCGGGCCGAGCACGCGGATCGGCGCGCCCGGCTGCAGGTTGTCGTGCAGCCAGTTCGACACCTTGCCGCCCGGCACGCGCTTGACCGTGATCGAGATCGTGTGCGGCCGCGCGGGCGACGACGAAATCGTGTAGCAGCGGTTGATCGTCTCGCCGTCGATGTCGAGCTCGAGCGTGATGAACTGCCCCGGCTCGAACGAGAACGCACGGCCCTGCGGCGAACGGAAGAAGAAGCTCTTCACGTCGTGCGTTTCCTGCCGCACGTGGCAGCACACCAGCGTTTCCTCGACGTCGCTCGTCCAGCGCTCGGGGAGCGCGTTCCAGAACGCCGGGCGCGTCACCCGGCTGTCGGCCGGCTCGAAATTCGCCGCATCTCGCATCATGTCAGCCTCCGCCGGGCCGCCCCAAGGAGGCTGACCGCCCCCTCGGGGGGCAGTGAACGCAGTGAGCGTGGGGGTTGTTTCATCAGTGACTCCGCTTGTTCGCCTGCTATGTGCTATTCGCCGGTGTGCTCGGCGAGCCGGCCGATGTACCAGGCCGAGAACTTTTCGACGAGACCTTCCGTGTACGGCGAGTACGGGCCCGGCTCGTACGCGCTGCTGTTCGCGCCGCGCTGCGAGAACTCGACGAGCGCGCGGTCCTGGTCGTTGGTCGCGTTCCACACGGCCGTGAGGTTCTTCACGTCGTAGTCGATGCCTTCCTTCGCATCCTTGTGCACGAGCCACTTGGTGCGCACGAGCGTCTTGCCGGCCGACAGCGGGATCACCGAGAACGTCACGATGTGGTCGCTCATGAAGTGATGCCACGAGTTCGGCTGGGTCCAGAAGGACAGGCCGCCGAGGTCCGCCTGGCGGAATTCGCCGAGCAGCTTCTTCGACGCGACCTTCGCGTCGAGCGTCTGCGATTCGCCGCTGCGGTCGAGCGGCAGGCGCTGCGTGCGGAAGCCCGTCACGTCGGCCAGCTTCTCGATCTCGACCGACGGCAGGCCCATCTCGGCCCATTCCTTGCCGCGCCGCACGCAGGTTTCCGCGAACGCGTCCATGCCCTCGGCGTTGGCCTCTGAGCGTTGGTAGCCGAAACCGTATTCGTACAGCGAGATCGTCAGCTCAGGATGGTTCGCGACGCAGTGGTAGCACTCGCGATTGTTCTCCATCGTCAGCTTCCAGTTGCCTTCCTCGATGATGTCGATCTGCGCGGCGATCTTCGTGTTCGGCAGGTCGTGCGGCAGCAGGTACGGCTCCATCGCCGCGCGCAGCTGCGCGAAGTCGGCCGGCGGCTCGTCCGCGAGGCAGATGAAGATCAGGCCCGCGAGGTTCTGCACGTGCACCGATTTCAGGCTGTGCTTGCAGCGGTCGAACTGCTCGCCCATGTGCTCGGCGAACATCAGCTGGCCCGTCAGGTTGTAGGTCCAGCTGTGGTACGGGCACACGATGTTGCCGACCGAGCCTTTGTCCTCGTTGCACAGCCGCGCGCCGCGGTGGCGGCACACGTTGTGGAACGCACGGATCTCCATGTCGTCGTCGCGCACGATCAGGATCGAGTCGTTCCCCAGTTGCACCGTCAGGTAGTCGCCCGGCTCGGGCACGTCGGGCTCGACCGCCACCTGGATCCAGTGCTGTCGGAAAATCGCCTCCATGTCGAGCGCGAAAATGTCCTCGCTCGTGTAGAACGGCGCTTCCAGGCTGTAACCTTCCTTCCGCCGCTCGATCATTGCACGAATGTCTGCCGATACTTTCATCGTTTGCTCCGGATTCCTTGCATCCCAGTGTGGTTGCCGACAGGCATCAAAAATCAGTAGTCGATGAGCTGATGCTCGCGCAAATACGCGAGGATCACTTGTGCTTTTTCGACCGAACTCCCTTCATTTACGACGTTCCCGCCCCGGCTTTCGGTGGTCGTCGCCGACAGCATCCGGGCATGCCCGGAGCGCTTTTCGGCGGCGGCCAGCTTGACCGGTTTGCGCTCGATCGCGCCGACCGTCCAGGCGCCCGCTTCGGTGTCCCGGCCGGGCGACACGCGCACCGGACGCACCGTGCCGGCCTTCAGCCGCGCATACGCATAGCGCGGCTGCGCATTGGCGAGCGGATGCACGGCGACCACCGCCGGCAGCGCCGCATCGACACGCCGGCGCAGCCCTTTCGGCAAAAATTGCCGGACGGACGCGCGGCCCGCGTCGATCGTCACGTCGACGGCCGAGCCGACCAGCGGATAGCCGAGCGCCGCGGCGACCTGATACGGCAGCATTCCGGTGTCGTACGCGCCCTCGGCGCGCGTGCCGGTCAGCACGAGGTCGTAGCCTTCGACGCGCGCGGCGAGCGCGCGCGCGGCATCGTCGCCGTCGCGGCAGGTCAGCACCTCGACCTCGCGTGCGCCGAGCGCCAGGTATTCGGCGAGCGCCGGGGTCAGCGGGTCGCCCGCGTGGATCACGTCGAGCTGCGAGTGATGGCGCTCGGCCAGCGCGCGGCCGATCTCGAGCGCGGCCGCGTCGTTGCGGCTGTAGCGCGGCACGCCGCTGACCGGATGCCGGCCGACCGACACCAGCACCGCGATGCGTTTCAACAGTCGGGGGGCATTCATGCGGCGACTCCTTCCGGTACGTGGTTGCCGACGGCTGCCGGCGATTGCCCGCGCGCCGCGCGCGCGGCCTGCACCTGCTCGATCAGCGCGGCGATCGTCGCCTGCGCGTCGCCCACCACGGTCAGGTTCGCGCGCTTCGCGATCGGCGCGCTGCCGTCGAGGTTCACCGCGATCACGTGGCGACAGTCCTTGATGCCCTGCAGGTGCTGCACCGCGCCCGAGATGCCGAACGCGATGTAGACGCTCGCCTCGACCGTCTTGCCGGTCGCGCCGACCTGCTTGTCGCGCGTGAAATGGCCGTTGTCGACCGCCACGCGGCTCGCGCCGATCGCCGCGCCGAACGCGCCGGCGAGCTGCTCGAACGCGCCGATGTCGGTCACGCCGTTGCCGGCCGACACGATGAAATCGGCTTCCTCGAGCGCGACCCGCGCGGCGTCGAGTTCCTCGAGGCCGAGATCGCGACACGACGCGCCCGCGCCGGACGCCGGGCGGATGAAATCGCCGGCCAGGCGCTCGCCCGCGCCGACGAACGGCAGCTTCGCGTCCACCGCGTTCGGCGCGAGCAGGATCACGTCCGGCAGCGCGCGGGCCGCGAATGCGCGCCGCGCCTGTGCATAGGCGCCGACGTGTTTGGCGTCGATCTCGACGACGTTCGTCGCGACGCTCGCCCCGGCCGCCGCCGCGTAGCGCCGGCCGAGATCGCCGTCGCCCGTCGCGTTGTCGGGCACGAACACGTGCTTCGGCGCAAGCGCGGCGACACATGCCTGCAAGGCCTGCAATTCGCTTTCGGGCGCGAACGTGCGGCGATCGAAGCCGGCGAGTTCCACCAGCTTGTCGACGCCGAGTTCGGCCACGTCGTCCTTCAGTTCGCCGAACGCCAGCAGCGCGACTTCCGTCTGAGCGTCGGCGAGCAGCGCGGCGGCGGCCACCGCCTGGCGCGCATGATCGTCGAGCGCGCCGCGTTCGCTGTGCGCCACCACCAGCAGCACGTGCTTCGGCTCCTGCACCGCGCGGCGCGGCTTCGCGGCGGCTGCCGCGTGGCCGTGCGCGGACCAGTGCGCGGCGCTCGCGTCGGCGCTACCTTCCTCGCCCAGCGTGATGCGCTTCAGGCCCGCCGCCGTGATGATGAACGGCCGGCGCGGATCGATTCGTTTGATCGTATTCATCGATTCACTCACTCCAGCGACGCAGCGACGAGTTCGGCCACGTCGAGCACGTCGGGGCGCGGGCCCACGACGCCTTCGAGCATTGCCGTGCAGTTCGGGCAGCCGACCGCGACCACGTCCGCGCCGATCGCGCGCGCGTCGGCGATGCGGATGTCGGGAATGCGCTGCTTGCCGGGGATGTCGGTCAGCGGCGCGCCGCCTCCGCCGCCGCAGCAGCGGCCGCGCATCCCGTTGCGTTCCATCTCGACCACCTGGATGCCGATCGCCTTCAGCAGCTTGCGCGGCGATTCCGTCTCGCCGTTGTAGCGGCCGAGGTAGCACGGGTCGTGATACGTGGTGCGCTTCTCGCGCAGCGCTTCGACGGCCTTCGGCGCGATCTTGCCGCGCTCGGCGAGTTCGGCGAGATACGTCGTGTGATGCTTGACCGTCACGCGCAGGCCGAGCGCGCGGTATTCGTTGCGCAGGCTGTGCATCACGTGCGGATCGGCGGTCACGATCTGCTTGTACGACAGCGTGGACAGCGTGCCGATCAGGCGCTTCGCGAGCTCCCGGAACGTCGCCTCGTCGCCGAGACGGCGCGCGACGTCGCCCGTATCCGTCTCGTCGCCGCCGAGCACCGCATAGTCGACGCCTGCCTTGTTCAGCACCTTCACGAACGCGCGCAGCGTGCGCTGGTAGCGCATGTCGAACGCGCCTTCGCCCGCGACGAACAGCACGTCGACCGGCTTGCCCGGCTGTGCGACCGGCGCGTTCAGGTCCACCGACCAGTCGTAGCGCGCGGCCGTGTCGTAGCCGCCCATCGTGCCCGTCTCGCGCAGGTTCGCGAGCACTTCCGCGCCCTTGCCGGGCACCGTGCCGTGCACGAGCGTCTGGTTGCGGCGCATGTCGACGATCGCATCGACGTGCTCGATCAGCATCGGGCACTCCTGCACGCACGCGCGGCAGGTCGTGCACGACCACAGCGTCTGCGCTTCGATCAGGCCCGACACGATCGGGCCGTTCGGCTCGCCGCGATGCTGGCCGACCGCGATGCCCGGCGTCGGGCTGCCTGCGTAGGCCGCGTCGCTGCCGCCCGCCATGCCGACCACGAGATCCTGGATCAGCTTCTTCGGGTTCAGCGGCTGGCCGGATGCGAACGCCGGGCACGCGGCTTCGCACTTGCCGCACTGCACGCACGCGTCGAAGCTCAGCAGCTGGTTCCAGCGGAATTCCACGGGCTTCGCGACGCCGTATTCCTGCTGCTCGATGTCGGGCAGCTTCAGCGCGGTCGGCGGCGTGGCGGTGCCGTTGCCGGTGAACGATTCGCGGGTCGCCGCGAAACGCTCCTGGCGCGGATGGAACGCGAGATGCAGCAGGCCCGCGATCGCGTGCTTCATCGGGCCGCCCTTCGCGGCACCGAACGTCATCGCGAACGCGCCGACGCCGATCAGCACCGCGCAGAGCACCGCGAACGCGCCGGACATCGCGCCGGCCGGCACCAGCGTGTACAGCGTGAGGCCGAGCGCGAACGCGCCGAGCAGCCAGGGCAGCGTATTCCACGGGCCTTTCGACAGCCGCGCCGGCACGTTGCGCGCATGGCGGCGGCGCCACACGAACACCGCGCCGACCAGCATCGCGAGCGCCGCAAGGAAGATCAGCTTGTCGAGCCACGGCGAGTAGATCGCGAGGCCGTAGTTGACGAACACCAGCGCCAGCGCGGCGATCGCGCCGCCGGCGGTGGCGACGTGCGTCTTCGCGATGTACGGGTCGCGCGCGACCACGTGGTGCAGGTCGACGAAATAGCGCTTCGGGATCGCGAACAAGTTCGCGACGCCGAACGCGCCGGGCGCGGTGGCGCGGCCGAGACGCCAGTACGACGCGCGCTTCGCGACCGCGAACGCGAGCCCGGCCACCGACAGCCACAGCAATGCGGTAATGAGGAAGGACGGATTCATGGCGTCAGAAATCCTTCACGAGACGCAGCGAGTCGTAGATCGCGCCGTGGACGTTGTGCATCGAGATGCAGTCGCCGACACGGAACAGCAGGAAGCGGCCGTTGCCGAGTTCTTCCGACAGGCACGGCTGCGGCTCGGCCGCGAACAGCGTGTGCGGATCGATCTGGCCGCGGTTCAGCGATTCCGGCTTCAGCTTCCAGTACAGCTCGTCGTTCGGCGACGAACCGTTCTCGATCACCACCTGGTCGACGGCGCGCTCCTCCAGTTCCTCCGTGTACTCGTTGCGCAGCACGGCGATCTTCTTGCCGTCTTCTTCATAGACGCGATCGAGCATCGTGTTCGGCGTGGGGATCACGCCGAACGCATACAGGCGGCGATAGAAGATCGGGAAGGTCGTGCCGCCGCAATCGTCGGCCACCTTCACGTCGGGCGTGACGACCTCGACCTTCGAGCCGCGGCTCGCCATGAAGTCGGCCACGCCCGCGCCCGCATGAGTGCTCACGCCGTCGAACAGCAGCACGTTCTGCTTCGGTTCGACCTTGCCGGTCAGGATGTCCCACGAGCTGACGGCCAGGCCCTCGGCCACGCCCCAGCCCGGCACCTGCCAGGTGAAGCTCGAGCCGCCCGTCGCGAGCACGACGATGTCCGGCTTCTCGGCCATGATCATCTTCTCGTCGGCGGCCACGCCGAGGCGGCGGTCGACGCCCAGGCGCTTGGTTTCCATGTCGAACCAGCGGATGATCCCCGACATCTGCTCGCGCTGCGGCGCCTTCGCGGCGATCATCACCTGCCCGCCCACTTCCGCGTTCTTCTCGAACAGCACGACGTCGTGGCCGCGCAGCTTCGCGACGCGCGCCGCCTCGAGGCCCGCCGGGCCGGCGCCCACCACCACCACCTTGCGCTTCGGGCCGCGCGACTTCTCGATGATGTGCGGCATCGTCGCTTCGCGCGAGGTGGCTGCGTTCTGGATGCAGAGCACGTCGAGGCCGTTGTACTGGCGGTCGATGCAGTAGTTCGCGCCGACGCACTGCTTGATTTCGTCCTCGCGGCCGTCGCGGATCTTGATCACCATGTGCGGATCGGCGATCTGCGCGCGCGTCATGCCGACCAGGTCGATCATGCCGGTGGCGAGCAGGCGCTCGGCCTGGCCCGCATCGCGGATGCTCTGCGCGTGCATCACCGGAATCTTCACGACCGACTTGATGCCGGCCGCGAGGTGCACGAACGGCTCTGGCGGCAGCGCCATCGGCGGCATGCAGTTGGCGATCGTGTTGTGCGTATCCCCGCCGGAACCGACCACGCTCAGGTAGTCGATCAGGCCCGTCTCCGACATCGCCTGCGCGATTTCCTTCAGCGCTTCGTGATCGAGGCCGTCCTCGTGGAATTCGTCGCCGCACATGCGCAGGCCGACGCAGAAATCCTTGCCGACCGCCTCGCGCACCGCCGTCAGCACCTCGATGCCGAAGCGCAGGCGGTTCTCGAGGCTGCCGCCCCATTCGTCGGTGCGATGGTTCGAGCGCTTGCTCCAGAACTGGTCGATCAGGTGCTGGTGCGCCGCCGAGATCTCGATGCCGTCCATGCCGGCAGCCTTCACGCGCTTCGCGGCCGCCGCGAAATCGCCGATGATGCGGCGGATTTCCTCGATCTCGATGATCTTCGCGTTGCCGCGGTGCACCGGCTCGCGCACGCCCGACGGCGACATCAGGTGCGGCCAGTGCTCGCCATGGAACGACGAGCGGCGGCCCATGTGCGTCGCCTGGATCATGATCTTCGCGCCGTGCTTGTGCATCGTGTCGGCCAGGCGCGTGAGCGGGTCGATGATCCTGTCGTTCGACAGGTTCACCGATTTCCACCAGCCCTGCGGGCTGTCGATCGACACGGGGCTCGACCCGCCGCAGATCGCGAGGCCGACGCCACCCTTCGCCTTCTCTTCGTAGTAGCGGATGTAGCGGTCGCCCGGCAGGCCGCCCGGCTCGGCATACACCTCGGCGTGCGCGGTGCTGACGATCCGGTTGCGCAGCGTCAGCTGGTTCAGCTGCATGGGTTTGAACAGGTGGGGATAACGCATCGCAGGCGACCTCTGGCGTTCGTGTGTCTCGTGTTGCGGGTGTTGTTTTGTGTCAGTGCATCAGTGCGTGAGCGGCGACACTTCGAAGACGCAGTGGTCGTGGTGCTCCGCCGCACACTGCACTTCCTTCGAGTACGCGCGCGGTGCGCCCTTGCCTTCCGGCGTCGTGTCGTTCACCCAGTCCATCGCGCCGGCGAACCAGCCCGCGAACATGTAGCAGAGCTTGCCTTCCTTGCCGGGCTGCTGGAGCACGAACGACGAGTGGCGCAGCTCGATCTTCGCGCGCGCG
This sequence comes from Burkholderia stagnalis, assembly GCF_039848545.1. Classification (NCBI taxonomy): domain Bacteria; kingdom Pseudomonadati; phylum Pseudomonadota; class Betaproteobacteria; order Burkholderiales; family Burkholderiaceae; genus Burkholderia; species Burkholderia stagnalis. The sequence continues at coordinate 273,781 of NZ_CP156686.1, read as the reverse complement.
CTCGCCGGGTCGGCCTCGATGATCGAGAACAGGCCCCAGCCGCGCTGCGACAGGCGCTTCAGGTAGTGCTCGAACACGGCCATGCCGGTCAGGCCGTGCAGCTTCGCTTCCTTGTCGCACCAGTGGTACGCGGACTTGTAGCCGGCCTTGTAGAGAATCTCGGCGTAGGCTTCGACACCGAGCGCTTCCTCGACGGCGACATGGTTGTTCGTGAAGAAGTGGCGCGGCACGTACAGCATCGGCAGCGCGTCGGTGGTCCAGACGCCGGTATCGGGATCGACGTTGATCGGCAGTTGCGGTTGCATCGTGGTGACTCCGTGAGGAAAAAAGGCCGCGCGGCTCAGTGCGCAGGCGCGACATCGTCCGCGTGCCCGCGCGGCTTGCGCGGGCACGTCCCGATTTTTCTAATGTTGAATCGCGGGCGGCGGTTCGGTTCGCTGCGGCGCTTACGCGCCCCACACGTCCTTGAACACGCGCACCCAGTTCTCGCCCATGATCTTGCGGATGCGCGACTCCTTCCAGCCGTGGCGTTCCATCGCCGCGGTCAGGTTCGGGAATTCGCCGATCGTGCGGATGCCGTCCGGGTTGATCACCTTGCCGAAGTTGGTCAGCTGGCGATAGCGGCCCTTGTCGTGCGTCAGCATGTCGAAGAATTCCTTCGCGAAATCCTGCGTGAAATCCGTGCCGATGCCGACCGCGTCCTCGCCGATCAGGTTCACGACGTAGTCGATCGCCTCGATGTAGTCGTCGATCGTCGCTTCGATCCCGCGCTTCAGGAACGGCGCGAACATCGTCACGCCGACGAAGCCGCCCGCATCGGCGATCTCCTTCAGCTGCGCGTCGCTCTTGTTGCGCGGATGCTCCTTCAGGCCCGACGGCAGGCAGTGCGAATAGCACACCGGCTTCTTCGAGAACGCGATCGCTTCCGACGACGTGTTGCCGCCCACATGCGACAGGTCGACCATGATGCCGACGCGGTTCATCTCGGTGATCACTTCGCGGCCGAAATCCGACAGCCCGCCGTCACGCTCGTAGCAGCCGGTGCCGACCAGGTTCTGCGTGTTGTAGCAGAGCTGCACGACGCGCACGCCCATGTCGGCGAACGCCTCGATGTAGCCGAGGTTGTCCTCGAACGCATGCGCGTTCTGGAAGCCGAGGATGATCCCCGTCTTGCCTTCCTTCTTCGCGCGGAAGATGTCGTCCGTCGTGCGCACCAGCGTCAGCAGCTCGCCGTTGTCGCGGATCTTCTTCTTCATCACGCCGATGTTGTCGACGGTCTTCGTGAAGTTTTCCCATACCGACACCGTGCAGTTCGCGGCCGTGATGCCGCCCTTGCGCATGTCTTCGAACACCGGCTTCTCGAACTTCGAGATGTTCAGCCCGTCGATGATGATGCTGTCCTGATGCAGCGTGCTCATATCTGCCTCTTGCTCCAGTCGTGTCGGTGTCGATCAGTAAATCGGGAAGCGCTCGCAGAGCGCGAAGATCTCGCGGCGCACGCGCTGTTCGGTCGCGTGGTCGCCTTCCGGGTTCGCGCGCAGCGCGTCGAACACCTCGAGGATCAGGCGGCCGATCTCGCGGAATTCGGCCACGCCGAAGCCGCGCGTCGTGCCGGCCGGCGTGCCGAGGCGGATGCCCGACGTGACGGTGGGCTTCTCGGTGTCGAACGGGATGCCGTTCTTGTTGCAGGTGATGCCCGCGCGCTCCAGCGCCTGCTCGACCGGCGCGCCCTTCAGGCCCTTCGGGCGCAGGTCGACGAGCAGCAGGTGGTTGTCGGTGCCGCCCGTGACGAGGTCGACGCCGCCCGCCTTCAGCACTTCGCCGAGCGCCTGCGCGTTCGCGAGCACGTTGTCGATGTAGGTCTTGAAGTCCGCATGCAGCACTTCGCCGAACGCCACCGCCTTGCCGGCGATCACGTGCATCAGCGGGCCGCCCTGCAGGCCGGGGAACACGGCCGAGTTGATCTTCTTCGCGATCTCCTCGTCGTTGGTCAGCACGAAGCCGCCGCGCGGGCCGCGCAGCGTCTTGTGCGTGGTCGACGTGACGACGTGCGCGTGCTCGACCGGGTTCGCGTGGCGGCCCGCGGCGATCACGCCGGCGATGTGCGCCATGTCGACCATCAGCTTCGCGCCGACGCTGTCGGCGATCGCGCGGAAGCGCGCGAAATCGAGCGCGCGCGGATAGGCGGAGAAGCCGGCGATGATCAGGTTCGGCTTGTGTTCGTGGGCGAGCGCCTCGACCTGGTCGTAGTCGATCCGCATCGTGTCGCGGTTCACGCCGTACTGCACCGCGTTGAACCACTTGCCCGACAGCGCGGGCTTCGCGCCGTGCGTCAGGTGGCCGCCCGCGTCGAGCGACATGCCGAGCACCGTGTCGCCCGGCTTGGCCAGCGCGAGCATCACCGAGCCGTTCGCCTGCGCACCCGAGTGCGGCTGCACGTTCGCATAGCCGGCGTTGAAGATCTGCTTCACGCGCTCGATCGCGAGCGCCTCGACTTCATCGGCGAATTCGCAGCCGCCGTAGTAGCGCTTGCCCGGATACCCTTCCGCGTACTTGTTGGTCAGCACCGAGCCCTGCGCCTCGAGCACGGCGCGCGACACGATGTTTTCCGACGCGATCAGCTCGACCTGCGACTGCTGTCGCTCGAGTTCCTTCAGGATGGCGCTGCGGACCGGCGCGTCGCGCTCGGCGAGGGGCTGCGAGAAGAAAGACTGGGTGTTCGACATAGAGCATCCGTGACGAAGAATTGTGGGGCTGCGATCAACGCGTAAGGCCCGCCGCGCCTGGGTTTCCAGCATGTCCATGGCATGGCTGCCGACGGCTCTATTCTTGTCGTTCGGATTTTCGGTCGATTGATGAATTTAGACGCGTTCTTTGCCTTTTCCGCCATTCGCGTCCGTTTTATACAAGTGACCGATCGTGCTTTTTCGGATCGCCAAGCAACGTCGCCGCAGCGCGCCACTGCCGCGCAGGCACTGCCACGGTGCCGCCGCCGCCCGCGGCGGGTGCAGCCGATCACGGATACGGTGCAGTGCAGCATGGGCGCTCGGCCCAGACAACGTATGGAGCTAGGGTTTAGCCGTATGGCACGCTTGTTGCACTCGCTCACACAATACCGCAGCCCGGTCCGTGCCTCGGGCCGAAAGCTATTAGTAGATTAGGAACGCTCCCCATGTCGCCCGACCGCACAGCGTCGCTGTCCCACTTCGCGTTCATGCCGTTGCCCAACTTCACGATGATTGCATTCACGAATGCGATCGAGGTGCTTCGGATGGCGAATTACCTGAGCGGCCAGCCGCTCTACCGCTGGTCGGTGATCAGCCCGGACGGTGGCCCGGTGACGGCGAGCAACGGCCTGACGGTCGACACGGGCCCCGCGGAATGCGCGGGGCAGCCGGACATCGTGTTCGTCTGCGGCGGCGTCGACGTGCAGCGCGCGACGACGGCCGACCACCTGTCGACGCTGCGCCGCTTCGCGCGCGGGGGCATTCCGCTCGGCAGCCTGTGCACGGGCACCTATGCGCTCGCGAAGTCGGGCCTGCTCGCGGGCTACGCGTGCGCGATCCACTGGGAGAACATGTCCGCGCTGAAGGAGGAGTTTCCGGACACGCGCTTCCTGAAGGAACTGTTCGTGATCGATCGCGACCGCATCACGTGCACGGGCGGCGTCGCGCCGCTCGACATGATGCTGAACCTGATCGCGGCGCGCGTCGGCACCGCACGCGTCACGCAGATCGCCGAGCAGTTCATCGTCGAGCACGTGCGCGACACGAGCGCGCAGCAGCGCATGCCGCTCGTCGCGCGGCTCGGGTCCGCGAACAAGTCGCTGTTCGAAGTGATCTCGCTGATGGAGAACAACATCGAGGAGCCGCTGTCGCGCGAGGAGCTCGCGCGGCTCGCGAACATGTCGCAGCGGCAGCTGCAGCGGCTGTTCCGCGAGCACCTCGGGATGACGCCGACGCATTACTACCTGACGCTGCGGCTGCGCCGCGCGCGCGAGCTGCTGCTGCAGACGGACATGTCGATCATGCACATCACGATGGCGTGCGGGTTCCAGTCCGCATGCCACTTCAGCAAGAGCTACCGCGACGCGTTCGGTGTCGCGCCGACGCGGGAACGGCGCAAGCAGGTGGCGCCGCTCGCGCAGGGGCCCGGCGGCGCGTCGGTCCCGACGCTCGCGATGATGCATGCGTGAGCCCTGCCTCGCGTGACATAAAAAAGCGACCCTCGGGTCGCTTTTTTCATTGCGGGTCGATGCTCACGAACCCCACACCTGCATTTCGTCGAGCGAGTAGCCCCACGGCGTCGCGCGCTTCGTGCCGAGCATCCGCACGTAGCGGCCGCGGCCGTTGAGATTGTTCAGCGCGACGTGGCCGTACGACACGCCGTTGTTCGTCGAGTAGATCGTCGTCCAGTTCGCGTTGTCGTTCGACGTCTGGATCTGGTAGACGAGCGCGCCCGCGTCCCAGTAGAGATCGACGCCGGTGATGGTCTTCACGGCCCCGAGATCCACGGAGATCCATTGCGGATCGACGCCCGTCCCCTCCGGCGAATCCCAGCGCGTGCTGGTGGTATTGCCGTCGAAGGCCTTGTCCGGCGTCAGCGACGCGTTGTAGCTGGCCGACGCGGCAGCGGGGCGCCCTTGCGACAGCAGCCCGGTCTGGCTGGCGGACGGGCCGCCGTAGTAGCTCGCGCCGAGCTTGGCCTTCGTGGTGTCGGCGTTCACGCCGAACTGCGACAGGCTCCAGCGCTGGCCGGTCGTCACGTCGCCGACGTAGAGCTGGTAACCGCCCGCGGTGGTCGACGAGAAGAACAGATAGTTCGTGCCGTTCACCGGTGCCGGGTCGGAGTTGTTGCTGATGCAGTCGTTGAGCGCGAGCTGGTTCGGCGTCGATGCCGGATCGGCGGTCTTCGCATAGATCTGGTCGAGCTGGCTGGTGTCCTTCCAGCGCGCGTAGAACACCATGCCGTCTGCGCGCACGATCGGGTAGTAGGTCTGCAGCCCGGCAGGATGATCGAACGTGGCCGTCGCGCCGGTGGCGATCGTGCGCTTCATCAGGCCCATGTTCGCGCCGGTGCCGGTCGCGTAGTACACGGCGCTCGCGTCCGGCGCGAGAAACGGCATCGAGTATTCGGCGCCGGCCGGCGCGTTCGTCAGGCTCACGACCGACGTGAACACCGGGCCCGCGCTCGTGTACGACAGCGTCGCCTGCTTGACGTCGCCGTTCTGCTTGAACACGAGCGTCTTGCCGTCCGGGCTGAACTTCGGATCTTCGTTGCGGGTTGCGCCCGTGCTGTTCGTCAGGTTGACCGGCGCGTTGTTGGTGCCGAGCTGGACCATGAACACGTTCCACGCGTTGTTGCGGATGCCCATGAACGCGAGCCACTTGCCGTCGGGGCTGATCACGCCGTTCATCGGGTCGGTGATGCCCCACGTGCTCTTGCTCAGCTGCGTCAGCGTGCGCGCCGAGAAGTCGTAAAGGAACAGCTGGCTCGTGCCGTCGCCATACGTGACGTAGCTGTGATAGACGAGCTTGCCGGTCAGCGCCGCCGGAAACGATGCATTGGACTGCGCTGGGGGATTGCTGATGCAGGCCGCTTGCGCAGCGCCGCCGAACAGGTTGAGGGTGATGCCGGCCACAAGGCCCGCGACGAGGGTCTTCGATTTCACGCTGGGGGGTTCCTGGATTGATGGGAGACGCCGGCGGACAAGATCCCGCACACATGCGCAGGACTACGGATCAGCCGCCGGGCAGCGTCGATCCGTATCGATAGGACGTCGGTTGAAAAAAAGCTGGCGAGAGAATGCCCGCAAACCGCGCGCATTAAAAGGATCAGAGCGCGCAAAAAACAAGCGGATCAGAAATTGAGGACGGGATGGCGCGTGACCTGTCGCGTGCTACTCTTTTCCCAGCGAGTCACGGATCGGCCGGGGACACAAGCATGAAGCGTTACGCGGCGCTGGCGAAGACGATCGCGGATTCTATCCGGCGCGGCGATTTAGTGCCAGGTGCACGCATCCCGACCATTCGCGCCGCGAGCCATGCGTACCACGTGAGCCCGACCACCGTGTTCCGTGCGTACTACCTGCTCGAGAGCGAGGGCTTGATCGTCGCGCGGCCGCGCTCCGGTTATTTCGTGTCCGATCTCGGCGGCAAGCGGCTGCGCTCGAACCACGGCCCGCCGCGAAAAACCGCCGCCGCGCGAAACGCCAGCCCGGACGATGCGCTGCGCAGGCTCGTGGATTCCATCAAGCACGAGGACATCGTTCCGCTGGGCTCGGCATTCGCGAGCTATTCGCTGTTCCCGATGAACAGCCTGTGGCGATGCGTAACGTCGGCGGCGCGCAACATGGATCGCACCAAGCTGCTGTCGGGGTTCCCGCCTGGAGACGAAGGGCTGCGCCGCCAGATCGCGCTGCGTTACCTGATCGCGGGCGCGGCGTTGCCGATGGACGAGATCGTGATCACGACCGGCGCGCTGGAAGCGCTGATGCTGAGCCTCGAAGCGCTGACGCACCCGGGCGAAGTGGTCGCGATCGAACGCCCCGCATTCCATGCGGTATTGCAGGCGGTGGAGCGCCTGCATCTGAAGGCCGTCGAAATCCCGGTCGATCCGCGCACCGGGCTCGATCTCGATGCACTCGCGAGCGCGCTCGACACGCATCCGATCCGCGCATGCTGGCTCATGACGTCGTTCCACAACCCGACCGGCGCGACGCTCTCCGACGAGCGCAAGCGCGCGCTGATCGCCCTGCTCGCTGCCCACGAGGTGCCGCTGATCGAGGACGACGTGTTCGGCGAGCTGTACTTCGGCTCGGTGCCGGTGCGTCCGGCGAAGCTGTACGACGATAGCGGGCTCGTGCTGCATTGCGGCTCGTTCTCGAAATGCCTCGCGCCGGGCTTCCGGATCGGCTGGGTCGCGGCCGGGCGCTACGTGCAGCAGATCCGGCACGCGAAATGCGTCGCCGCGCCCGCGGCCGACGTACCCGCGCAACTGGCCATCTCGAACTACCTGCAGGACGGCGGATACGACCGCTTCCTGCGCAAGCTGCGGCGCAATCTTGCCGCGCACCAGGCGCAGATGCTGGCCGCCGTGCGTGCATATTTTCCACAAGGCACGGAAGTCATTGCACCGCGCGGCGGCTATTTCCTGTGGATCGAACTGCCGCCGCGCGTCGATGCGCTGCGCCTGTTCGGCGCCGCGATGGAGAACGGCATCAGCGTCGCGCCCGGGCCGATCTTTTCGGCCTCCGGCGGATTCCGCCGCTACGTGCGCCTCAACTACGGCCGGCCGTGGACGCCCGCCGTCGAACACGCGATGCAGACCCTCGGCGCGCTGGCCGCGCGGCAACGGCATACCCACTAGCCCAGGCACGGAAGATGCCCCCATTCACGTGCCGATCATGCGCGGCACGCGCCTTGCGTTCTCGCCCGTGCGCGACAAAGAATGAAGATCGGAGAGCAGGCGGATGTGACGCGAGCAATCAAGCGAGCAATAAAACGGGCGGCATGCACGGCCGCATGGCGGGTTTCAACGGAGGAATCCCATGAGCACCGAGAGCGCACTCCAGGCGACGATCCAGGCACTCGTTCAGGATGGCAAAGGGCTGCTGGCGGCCGACGAAAGCGGGCCGACCATCGCGAAGCGCTTCAAGACGATCGCGGTCGAATCGACTGAAGAGAACCGCCGCGCATGGCGCAGCCTGTTGCTGTCGACGCCGGGCCTCGGCGAATTCGTCAGCGGCGTGATCCTGTATGAAGAGACGCTCGGGCAATCCGCGGACGACGGCACGCCGTTGCCCGAACTCGCCGCACGCCAGCAGATCGTGCCCGGCATCAAGGTCGATGCGGGCAAGATTCCGCTCGCGCTCGCGCCCGGCGACGAAATCACGCAAGGGCTCGACGGGCTCGCGGCGCGCCTCGACGGCTACCGGCGGCAAGGCGCGCGGTTCGCGAAATGGCGCGCGGTGTACAACGTGTCCGCCACGCTGCCCGGCCGCGCGGCGATCGAGGCGAACGCCGAAGCGCTCGCGCGCTATGCGGCGATCTGCCAGGAAGCCGGCGTCGTGCCGATCGTCGAACCGGAAGTGCTGATGGACGGCGATCATTCGCTCGCACGCTGCGCGCAAGTGACCGACGCCGTGCTGCATGCGGTGTTCGACGCGCTGCATCGGCACAGCGTCGTGCTGGCGCACATGCTGCTCAAGCCGAGCATGGTCGTCGCGGGCAGCACGCACGCGACGCAGCCGGCCCCCGCCGAAGTCGCCGCGGCGACGGTGCGCCTGTTGCGCAGCGTCGTGCCGGCCGAAGTCCCCGGCATCTTCTTCCTGTCCGGCGGGCAGACGCCCGAAGAAGCGACGGCCCATCTCGACGCGATGAATCGCATCGCCGGGCGGCCGTGGCTGCTGAGCTTTTCGTATGGACGCGCGCTGCAGGAGCCGCCGCTGGCCGCGTGGAAGGGACAGGCGGCCAACGTCCGCGCCGCGCAGGATGCGCTGCTGCTGCGTGCACGCCTGAACGGCGCGGCCTGTCGCGGCCAGTACGACGCGGCGATGGAGCGTGCCGCCTGAACGGAGCCGGGCGGATGTCGCCCGGTCGATCGAACATGTCCGGCCTTGTCGAATCATGCAAGTCCTGCCCAACCGGAAAATCGTCGCACGCGACACGCTGACAGGTGTACTGAGCGCGCATGCGCGGTCGCGGCACATCGCGTGCTGCCGCTGCACGCAATGCGGATTCATCGCGTTCCGCGCGCTCGAGCATTGCCCCGCGTGCGGGCGGTGGAACTGGCCGTTCGAGCCGCTGGCCGAGCAGCCGCGGCGTGCGCTTGCCGGCCACCCCATGCGGCCGGTCGATGCATGGGACGCGCGCGTTGCCCGCTTCTTCCACCATGTCGCCGTCAACCAGCCGCGCGCATCGACCGCGCCGATGCTGAGCCTCGTGACGCTCTTCCTGCTGTTCGGCGGCTACGTCGGGCTCGACAGGATGTGCAGGCTCGACCCCGTCTGCCGGACGCAGGACGTATCCGAGGCGCCGGCAATCGCCGGCGACTTGCATGCGCAGGCGGAGCTTGCCGCCCAGTCGGCCGATTTGCCGGTGCTGCCGCCGCCCGTCTATCCGTTTCACGCGACCGACCCGCCTCGTGTCGCGGCCGGCGCAGGCAGCGGACCGGGCGCGGAGGATCGGCTCGCGGGCCGCCCGAAGCAGGACGCACCCCCCGTGCGTGCGCCCACACCCGTGCGCACGCAGAATGCGATCGCCGCACGCGCGCCGGTCAATACGCTTGCCGCGCGCCCATGCGCGCTCCGTAACGAATCCGGTTGCGCGCGAATGCGCGCCGCCGCGCTGCGCACCGCGGAACCGCGCGACAGGCGCGATACGGCTCCGGCGCGTCATGCGCAGAAGACGATACGCCGCGTGAGCGCGCACCCCGAGCCCGCGCGGCGATCCGGATCGCACCGTATCGAACTCGCCCGGCTCTATCGCGGGCACTGAGCGCGCGATTCCCGCACGCACGAATGCATGAATACACGAAGGGCCGGGGCGTATGACCGCCCCGGCCCTCCGATTGCCGCACCGCCGGCCGCGTTACGCCGCCAGCATGCCGTGCGGGTCGATGACGAATTTGCGCGGCGCGCCGCCGTCGAACTTCTTGTAGCCGTCCGGCGCCTGGTCGAGCGAGATCACCGTCACGTTGACGATCTTCGCGATCGGCAGCCGGTCGAACAGGATCGCCTGCATCAGGTTGCGGTTGTACTTCAGCACCGGCGTCTGGCCCGTGAAGAACGAATGCGACTTCGCCCAGCCGAGGCCGAAGCGGATGCTCAGGCTGCCGTGCTGCGCGGCCTTGTCCTTCGCGCCCGGATCATCCGTCACGTACAGGCCCGGGATGCCGATCGCGCCGGCCGGCCGCGTGATTTCCATCAGCGAGTTCAGCACCGTCGCGGGCGCTTCTTCCGCATGCCCGGACGAGCCATGGCCGTGCGCCTCGAAGCCGACGCAGTCGACCGCGCAATCGATCTCGGGCGTGCCGAGGATCTGCGCGATCTGCTCGCCGAGCGTCGCGTCCTTCGACAGGTCGACCGTCTCGAAGCCCATCGCCCTCGCGTGCGCGAGGCGCTCCGCGTTCATGTCGCCGACGATCGTGACCGCCGCGCCGAGCAGGCGCGCCGAGGCGGCCGCCGCCATCCCGACCGGGCCCGCGCCCGCGATGTACACCGTCGAGCCGGGCTTCACCCCCGCGCTCACCGCGCCGTGATAGCCGGTCGGCAAGATGTCCGACAGGCAGGTGAGATCGCGGATCTTCGCCAATGCCTGATCGCGGTCGGGGAACTTCAGCAGGTTGAAGTCCGCGTACGGCACCAGCACGTACTCGGCCTGCCCGCCGATCCAGCCGCCCATGTCGACGTAGCCGTACGCGCCGCCCGCGCGAGACGGGTTCACGTTCAGGCACACGCCCGTCTGCTGCTCCTTGCACATCGGGCAGCGGCCACACGCGACGTTGAACGGCACCGACACGATGTCGCCGAGCTTCAGCGTCTCGACGTCGCGGCCGACCTCGACCACCTCGCCGGTGATCTCGTGGCCGAGCACGAGGCCGACGGGCGCGGTCGTGCGGCCGCGCACCATGTGCTGGTCGGAACCGCAGATGTTCGTGCTGACCACTTTCAGGATCACGCCGTGGCCGATCGCGCGGCCGCTCGGATCGACCATCTTCGGATAATCGATCTTCTGCACCTCGACCTGGCCCGGCCCAAGATAGACGACACCTCGATTGCTGCTCATCGTATTGTCTCCATGTCTCGTTGGATGGCGCTGCGGCCCGCCGGCGGATGAGGCGAGCAGGCAGCGCGCTGTTCGAGAGTAGTCCGGGACGTGGGGGGGCCGATGTGCTAAACGCGACATGGGTTTGATCCGGGCCGACATGGGCGGCCGGCAGGCGGGAAGCGGGAGGCGCGGCCGTTCACCCGCCCTGATTGTCACGAATCACCGCCGCAGCAGCCGCTTCCGCCTCGCTCGCGACCCCGTCATGCACGCGCGTGCTTTGCACCGGCGTCGGCGGCTCGCCGTCGAGCGCATGCCCGCCGCGCTCGTGCGTATCCACCGCCACCCGCATCGACAGCCCGACGCGCAGCGGATGCGCGGCAAGGTCCGCCGGCTCGATCGCGATCACGACCGGCACGCGCTGCACGACCTTGATCCAGTTGCCCGCCGCGTTCTGCGACGGCAGCATCGAGAACGCGCTGCCGGTGCCCGCCGAGAAGCCCTGCACGCGGCCGCGATAGACGACGCGCGTGCCGTAGAGATCCGACACGATCTCGACCGGCTGGCCGACGCGCATGTGCCGGATCTGCCCTTCCTTGAAGTTCGCCTCGATCCACAGCTGCTTCAACTGCACGATCGACATCAGCGGCACGCCCGGCCCGACCTGCTGGCCGACCTGCACCGCGCGCTGGCCGACCGTGCCGTCGACCGGCGCGACGATCGTCGTGCGCTTCAGGTTGCGGTACGCGAGCTTGAACTGCGCGGCCGCCTGCACGACGGCCGGGCTCTCGTCGACCGGCAGCTTGCCACCGAGCGCGCGCGCGGCATCGAGCTGCGCCTGCGCGGCCGCGAGATTCGCCTGCGCGCCGGCCGCCGCCGCACGCGCGCGCGCGAGTTCCTCCGGCGCGACGATCTCGACCGACGCGCCGGAGCGCGCCGCGAGCGCGCGCTGCGCGAGCGACAGGTCCGCGCGCCGCGCGTTCACCGCTTCGACGTACATCGTGTTCGAGATCTTCGCGTTCGCGACCTGCCGCACGGCCTGCTCGAGTTGCGCCTTCGCCTGCGCGAACGCGACCGACGCCTCCGCGTCGTCGAGCCGCACGAGCGTCTGCCCCGCGCGCACCGTGTGCGTGTCGCCCACCAGCACGTCGGTGACGGTGCCCGGCACCTGCGCGGCCACCTGCACGATGCTGCCGGCCACGTACGCGTCGTCGGTGTCCTCGTAGTAGCGGTCGCTGATCAGCCAGTACGCGAGCCACGCGAGCGCGGCCAGCAGCACGACCGCGAAGAACACGGTGAAGCGCTTGCGGCGCGTCGCGCGGCGCGCATCGCCTGCCGGATCGTTCAGCGCCGCCGGCTGCGCGGCAGTATGAAGGTTGTCGTGGTGCATCAGTCGCTTTGCGTAACGATCAGACGATCGTGCTGGAAGACGGGTTTCGCCGCCGGCGTCGGGCTCGCCGATGCCGCGCGCGCGAGAACAGGCGTACCGCGAGGCGCCGCGCCGGGGTCGGTCACGCCGACCATCGACGCACGCGCCGCGTCGTCGCGCCGTGCGGGTGCAGGTGCGACACTCGCCGCACCGGTAGCCGGTGGCCCGGCAACGCGCTCCGGGCGCGCGTCGTTCGACGTACCCGCCGCCGCAGCCCGGCTCGCGGCCGCAGCGGTCGCAGCACCGCGCCTCGCCGCCCCGCTGCGCGCCTGATGCACGGCCGGCGCCTGCGCCACCGTTGCGCCTGCGTCGAACCCGCCGCCCAGCGCGCCGATCAGCGCGACGCGCAGCGTGCGCTGCCGGCCCAGCGTCCCGATCAGTTGCGCACGCTCGTCGATCAGCGTGAGATCCGCGACGTCGACGTCCTTCTGCATCAGCACCCCGCGCCGGTGCCGGTCGGCCGCGATCTGCACGATCTTCTGCGCGGCGTTCACCGCGTCCTGCTGTTGCGCGACGAGCGTCTGCGCGGTCTGCAGCGACGTGACGAGCTGCGCGACCTGCCCGAGCGCGTCGTCGACGGCCTTGTTGTACAGGCCGATCGCAACGTCCGCCTGCGCGACGTCCGCGCCGAGCTTCGCCTTCAGCCGCCCGCGATCGAAGATCGGCAGCGACACCGCCGGGCCGACCGAGCCCGCGAGCGCGTCGCGCTTGAACAGCGACGCGGGCGCCAGCGCGAACACGCCGCCGAGCGCGACGAGGTTCACGTCCGGATAGAACTCCGCGCGCGTCGCGTCGGCGCTCGCATACGCGGCCTCGACGCGCAGCCGCGCGGCGACGATGTCGGGCCGGCGGCCGAGCAGGTCGGCCGGCAGCCGCGCGGGCAGCGGCGCATCGCCGAGCTTGCCGACGCGCGGGCGCTGCAGCGCGAGGCCGCGCTCGGGGCCGCGCCCCGACAGCACGCCGAGCTGCAGCTGCGCGAGCTTGATCTGCTCGTCGTTCAGCGCGATCTGCGCGAGCAGGCGGCTGCGCTTGATCGACGCGTCGCTCGCGTCGTACGCGTTGTCGAGGCCGCGCGCGGTGCGCTCGCGCAGCACCGTCGTCACCCGCTCGCTCACCTTCTGCTTCTGCTGCAGCAGGTCGCGCGCCGCATACGCCTCGTCGAGCCGGCAGTACACGGTGACGATCGCCGTCGACAGCGTGAGCCGCACCTGCTCGGCCTCGACGCGCGCGGCATCGCGCAGCGACATCAGGCTCTTCGTCGCGGCCTTGTTCCTGCCCCACAGGTCGAGCTGGTAAGTGAGCCCGACGAACACCGACGACGGCGACACGACCGGATCGCCGAAGATCTGCACCGGCACCTTGTAGCCGCCCACCGACACGTCGGCGATGTCGCCCGGCTGCGGCATGCGCGCGCGGCTGACCGTCGCGCCGGCGGTGCCGGTCAGCCCGGTCAGCGAATCGAACTGCTGCAGCTGCGCCTGCGCGATCCGCAGCCGCGCCTGCGCGACCTGCAGGCCGGGGTTCTGCTGCAGCGCGTCGGCGATCAGCTGGTCGAGCTGCGGATCCTGGAATTGCGCGACCCAGTCCGGCGCGGGCCATGCGCCGCCGGCGCCCGGGCCCACCGTGTGCGCGAGCGCGTCGTCGGCCGGTGCGCGCAGCGACAGTGAAGGCAGGAATCCTGACGGCGCGCAACCGCCCAGCGCGAACGAAATAACCAGTGAAGCGGCTATCTTGCCGGTTCTCGACATCGAACGTCGCATCGTCGCCCTCACCCTTGCCGCACGCGCGCGGCGAGCCGCGGGCGCGTGCGCTCGAGCGGGCCGAGCCGGCCGAACAGGCCGTCGGCGATGCCGAGCAGGATGCCGCCGAGCTTCGCGCGCTTGTCGCGCTCGACGAGCGCGATCTGCACGATCTGCCACAGCGTCAGCAGGTTCGGCACGATCGCGACCGGGAAGCGCAGCCCGTACTGGATGCCGAGCTGCACGCCGTTGCGCGCGCTGTAATAGCGCCGCTGCCACGGATGATTCATCGACGTCATCTCGAACGGGCCGAACGCGTGGCGCTGCTTCGCGCCGATCCGGTGCGACAGCACCAGCGACGGCACGACATAGAGCGGCACGTTGCGCGCCAGCGCGCGGAAGCTGTATTCGGTGTCGACGTGATCGATCACGAGCGTCTCGTCGAACGGGCCGAGCGTGTCGTAGGCATCGCGCGACACGACGCAGCCCGACGAAATCAGGAACGCGCAGCGCTGCAGCGGCGCGCCCGGCTCGATGCGCAGGCGCCGCAGCGTGATGCCGTTGGTCGACAGCTCGGGCAGGAAGCTGCGCGCGTTCTCGTCGAACACGCGCGGCCCCGCGAGGAACGCGCGGTGCGCGAGCCCCGCGCACACATCGCGCATGGTCGGGAAGAACGCGGCCGGCACCGCCGAATCCTGGTCGAACAGCGCGACCGCATCGACGCGTTCGCGAAACAGCGCCGCGAGCCCCGCGTTGAACGCGCCCGCGATCCCGCCGCGATTGCCGTGATGCAGCAGCGCGATGCCGTCGCGCGCGCAGACGTCGCGCGCCTGCGCGTCGGGCTGCGGCGTATTGTCGACGACGAGCAGTGCGTCGCACGCGCGCCGCAGTGCGCCGAGCGCCGCGAGCTGCGCGTCGGTCGGGTGGTAGAGAATCACGAGCGCGCCGAGTGCCGCCATGTTGCCTCCTACGAGCAATCAATGTCCAAAGGACGCCGCCGCGCCCCGCTTCGGCCGGGTGAGCCACATCATCGCGGCGAGCACGACGCACGTCATGCTCGCCATCCAGAACATGTCGCCCGTCGCCATCATGTATGCCTGCTGCATCACGACGCGGTTCAGCGTCGCCAGCTCGCGCACGCCGTCGATGCCCATCGCGTTGAGCGCGTGCACGAAGCGCTGCGTGTTCGCCGCGGCCTGCGTGACCGACTGCGACACGACGTCGTAGTGATAGGTCGCGCGGTTGTCCCACAGCGTCACGCTCATCGCGGTGCCGAACGCGGCCGACAGCGTGCGCAGGAAGTTCGACAGGCTCGACGCGGCCGCGAGCTTGTCGTCGGGGATGCGCGACAGCGTCGCCGCGGTCAGCGGAATGAAGAAGCACGGCAGCCCGATGCCCTGGATCAGCCCCGGTGCGACGACCTGCGCGAACGTCATGTTCAGCGTGAAGTGCGCGTCCCACGCGAGCACGCCCGCGAACACCAGGAAGCCGAACGTCGCGAGCACGCGCGCGTCGAAGCGGTGCGCATGCAGGCCGACGAGAATCGAGAACACGAGCGCGAGGATGCCGAGCGGCGCGGTCGCAAGCCCCGCATGGAAAGCGTTGTAGCCCATCACCGCCTGCAGCCACAGCGGGAACACCACGCCCACCACCGAGAAGCTCATCATCCCGAGCGAGATGATCAGCACGCAGAACGAGAACGTGCGATCGCGGAACAGGCTCAGCTCGACGACCGGATGCGCCTCGCCCGCTTCCCAGATCAGCAGCGACACGATCGCGAGCGCCGCGACGATCGCGAGCGTGACGATCAGCGGCGAGCCGAACCAGCCCTTGTCGTGGCCGAGGTCGAGCATCGCCTGCAACGCGCCGACGCCGACCACGAGCAGCACGATGCCCGGCACGTCGACCGGGCCGGCCGCGCCGCGCTGCGCGTCGGGCCGCAGCATCGCGGTGCACACCGCGAACGAGAAGATGCCGATCGGCAGGTTGATCAGGAAGATCCACGGCCACGAAAAGCTGTCGATGATCCAGCCGCCCACCACCGGCCCGAAGATCGGCGCGAGCAGCACCGTCATCGCCCACAGCGCGAGCGCGACGGTGCGCTTGTCGGCCGGGAACGCGCGCAGCAGGATCGTCTGCGACAGCGGCACCATCGGCCCCGAGAACAGCCCCTGCAGCGCGCGGCACACGACCAGCACGTGCAGGTCGCGCGCGAGCCCGCACAGCAGCGACGTCAGCGTGAACAGCAGCACCGCGCCGACGAACAGGCGCAGCTCGCCGACGCGGCGCGCGAGCCAGCCGGTGAGCGGCACCGCGATCGCGGCGGCGACCGAATACGAGCTGATCACCCACGTGCCCTGGCTGTTCGACACGCCGAGGCTGCCCGAGATCGCCGGCACCGCGACGTTCGTCACGGTCGAGTCGAGCACCTCGATGAAGGTCGCGAGCGACAGCGCGAACGTCAGCAGCGCGAGGCGCGCGCCGCGCAGCGGCCGCGTGGATGCCTCTGCCGCGGCGGGGCTTGCCGGCGCGGCATGCGCATCACGAAGCGGCGATGCGGTGCTCATGCGCTTGCCACCGCGGCGGCCGGTGCGGAACGCGCGCCCGCGCGCCCCTGCGCCGGCACGAACCGTTCGATGAAATCCGCCGCGCGCGCGCAGCCGTCCGGCGCGGCGGCGAGCGCCGCACGCGCCCGCGCGCCGTGCGCGGCGAACGCGGGATCGTCGAGCACGCGTGCGAGCGCCGCGCCAAGTCGCGCACCATCGACCGGGCCATCGAGCCGCACGCCGCAGCCGCTCGCGGCGACGCGCTGCGCGTTGTCGAACTGGTCGTGCGCGAACGGCGTCACCACCTGCGCAATGCCGGCCTCGTACGCGAGCGCCGCGGTGCCGATGCCGCCGTGATGCACGAGCGCGCGGCAGCGCGGCAGCAGCGTGCGCATCGGCACGAAGCGCCGCACGAGCAGCGATGCGCCGCCCGCCGGCACGTCGCCCGGCGTCAGCAGGATGCCGCGCGCGCCGGTGATGCGCAGCGCCTCGCCCGCCGCGCGTGCATACGCCGCGTGATCGACGCGCGTCGAGCCGGCCGTGAACACGACCGGCGGCGCGCCCGCCGCGAGGAACGCGTCGAGCCCGGCATCGCCCGCAGGTTCGCCGACGTCGTTGAACAGCGGAAAGCCGCTTTGCAGATGATTCGCGGGCCAGTCCGGCTGCGGCCGCGCGAACCAGCCGGGAAACAGGCACAGCACGCCGTCGGTCGAATGCAGCCAGCGGCCGAGCACGCGCCGCGCGGGCGGCAGCCCGAGATCCGCGCGCGCCGCGTTCAGCGCGGGGCCGCACACGCGGTCGAGCGCGGCGCGCTCGATCAGCGTCATCAGCGCGGCCTTGACCGGCAGCGGCCAGCGCGCGGGAATCGTCAGGCGCGGATGCGTCGGCGGCGCATGCGCGGACAGCAGCGTCGACGGCGACACCTGCACCGACACGTACGGCGTGCCGTGCAACTCCTGCATGAAGCGCGCGGAGAAGGCCCACAGCGTGCCGACCAGCACGGTGTCGGCATCGGTCAGCGCGCGCAGCGCGTCGTAATGCGGCCGCAGCACCGGCGCGATCACCTGCCACAGCGTGCGGAACGACGTGCGCGGATCCCACAGCGCGGGGTTCGCCATCGCCGCGTCGTACTCGGCCGCGGTGCCGACCGGCACGAACGCGAAGCCGCAGCGCCGCACGGCTGCCTCGAACGGCGGATGCGTGCAGAACACGACCTGATGGCCGCGCGCCGCGAGCGCGCGCGCGACGCCGAGCAGCGGATGCACGTCGCCCGCCGAGCCGATCGCCGTCACGATCACCTTCGCCATCGCGCGCCTCGCGGGAATCAGTAGAAGCCGGGGATCAGCGCCGCGACTTCGCGGCGGTACTGCGCATAGGCCGGCCCGAAATGGCCGGTCAGCCAGCTCTCCTCGACGCGCACCTTGTACGCGAGCGACGCGAACACCAGCAGCACGCCGAGCACGCCGCGCCACTCGCCGCCGATCAGCGCGGCGCCGGCGAGCGCGAGCAGGCAGCCCGTGTAGATCGGATGCCGCACGAGCGCGTACGGGCCGGTGCGAATCAGTTCGTGATCGGCCTTCAGCGTGACGGACACGCTCCAGTTCGTGCCGAGATGCCGCCGCGCCCACACCGAGAACAGCAGGCCCGCCACCAGCACCGCGAGGCCGCATTGCGCCTGCAGGCCGAAACGATGCCAGTCGGGCGCGAGCGCCTGCCACGTCGGGTCGGGCAGGATGATCAGCGCGCCGCCGACGATCAGCGGAATCGATTGCAGCGTGCGCGAGCGCGACGCCTCCTTGCGCACGGTCGCCTTCACCGCGTTCGACGTGGCGATCCAGTACGCGAGCCACGCGGCCCACGGTACGACGATGGCGATGCTCTGAACGATATTCACGGCTGGCCTGCCTCGGGTGGAGTGGAAATCGGATGCGCGGAGCGGCGCGCGCGGCGTCACGACGACAGTGCGGGCATCGCCGTGGCGAGGCACGCGGCCGGCATGTCGGGCGGCATGCCGAGCAGCGTCGGCGCGGCGTCGCAGAAGAAGCCGAGCAGCTCGGCGCGCGTGCTGTCGCGCTGCGCGCGGCCTTCGATGTCGAGGAAATGGCCGGCGCCGGGGATCGTCGCGAACTGTGCGCGCGGCACGTGCGCGGCGAGCGTGCGGACTTCGGCGGGCGTCGTGTATTCGTCGAGCGCGCCGTTGACGAACTTCAGCTCGCAGCGGATGTTCGAGAACTCGCTCAGGTAGCGTTCGGGCTGCAGCGACAGGATCTGGTCGACGTGGAACGCGACCTGGTCCTGCTCGTCGCGCGGCAGGCGCGTGAGGTAGCGGTAGTTGTACAGCTTCATGATGCGCGGCAAGTAGCGGCCCACGGTGTCGTTGAGCAGCTGCGCGGCCTTCAGGTTCTCGCCGGCGGCGATGTGGTCGCGTGCGCGGGTCACGTAGTCGACCATCGCATCGTTCAGGAACGGCGAGAACGAGCAGATCGCCGCGCGCCGCACGCTCGGGCAGCCGCGCGCGAGCGCGAACAGCGACGCGACGCCGCCCCACGACACCGACACGAGATAGGTGGGCGCAAAGCGCTCGACCAGATGCTGCAGGATCGCCACCTCGTCGTCCTTCGTCAGGATGAAGCAGCCCGGGTTGTGCTGGCGCGACTGCCCCGCGTACGGCAGGTCGAAACAGACCGTGTTCATCCGCTCGCCGAGGTACTGGACGGTCTGCCCGAACGATGCCGTCGTCGCCAGCGCGCCGTTGACGAGGATCGCCGTGTCGAACGCCGGATCGAACACCTGGCGCTCGACGTAAACCTTCAGACCATTCGGCAGCGGAACCACGTGTTTTTCGGTCGGCATCGTCGTTCTCCGGGTGGATGCGGCGGTTCGGCTGAGCGCTTTGCCGCAGGTGCACACGCGCATGCAATGGCGACGCGCCGGCCCGCGGCGCAACCCCCGATCGCGCCACGGCCGGCGCACCGCACCAAATTCGGCGGCGTCGATTATTTCCTGCCAGTGCGGCGCCATACTAATACGCCGAATATTGATCACTCAAGCAGGTTCAAATATCCCCTCTACTCAACCCTGAAATGCCATCGATTCAAATTTTTCGAGCATTTTTTATGGTATGAGCAAAGGTTTGCGAGGGATACGCAATCATTTTTCAATTACCTTTCAATGCACTGAAAACTCGCATTATTTCCATTAATAATCAATGCCTTGCATTCAATACGCTATCTCACGACAGCCTCACCCTCGCATCAATCATCTCCCCCGAACATTCTGAAAATTTCCACACGCCGACGAACATCGGTCACATTTACAATCTTTCGAAGAGGAAATGGAAAAAAATATCGAGGCGGCGGCTTATAAACTTGCCGCTCTCTTTATCCGTTTTAAACAAACTCCATTTTATTTAACTGTCTTTCGGATCCGCTTTTCCGCAGTTGCACATCGCCGCGACCACCCAATCGCACCCCGTTTTCCCTCGCCGTCACCCCTCCGACCCCGCTTTTTTATTGATTGAACGATCAATAAAAAACCGCTAAGCTCACGGCTTCCATCGATCTGCCGTCCGGGCCCAGGGAGTCGCGATGCCGAAAGTCGGAATGCGGGAAGTCCGCCGTGCGCAGTTGATCGACGCGACGCTGCGCTCGATCGACGAAGCCGGCCTGCCCGGCACGACGCTCGCGTCGGTCGCGCAGCGCGCGAACATTTCCACCGGCATCGTCAGCCATTACTTCGGCGACAAGGACGGCCTGCTCGAAGCAACGATGCGCCACGTGCTGCGCGACCTGTGGTCGGCCACCACGCGCCGCCGCGTCGCCGCGCGCAAGGATCCGCGCGCCCGGCTGCGCGCGATCGTCGCCGCGAATTTCGACGACACGCAGATCAGCGCGCCCGTGATGAAGACCTGGCTCGCATTCTGGTCGCAGAGCATGCACGAGCCGGCGCTGAAGCGCCTGCAGCACGTCAACACGCGGCGGCTCTATTCGAACCTGTGCGCGGAATTCGCGAAGGCCGTGCCGCGCGCGAGAGCGCGCGAAGCGGCCAGCGGCCTCGCCGCGCTGATCGACGGCCTGTGGCTGCGCGGCGCGCTCGCCGGCGGCCCGTTCGACACCCGGGCGGCGCTGAAGCTTGCCCACGATTACATCGACCTGCTGCTCGCGTCCGACTGACGCGGCGCGCAATCGCCCTCAAGGAGATCCTCATGTCCGTATTCGGTTTGCAGCGCCTCTACATCGGCGGCGGC
Organism: Burkholderia stagnalis; assembly: GCF_039848545.1. Taxonomy (NCBI): domain Bacteria; kingdom Pseudomonadati; phylum Pseudomonadota; class Betaproteobacteria; order Burkholderiales; family Burkholderiaceae; genus Burkholderia; species Burkholderia stagnalis. Next base: position 253,055 of record NZ_CP156686.1, on the reverse strand, counting down.
TACGTCGACGCCACCAGCGGCAAGACTTTCGACACCTTCGATCCCGCCACCGGCGAACTGCTCGCGCAGGTGCAGCAGGCGAGCGCCGCCGACGTCGACCGCGCGGTCGCATCGGCGCGGGAAGGCCAGCGCGAATGGGCCGCGATGACCGCGATGCAGCGCTCGCGCATCCTGCGCCGCGCGGTCGAGCTGCTGCGCGAGCGCAACGACGAACTCGCGGCGCTGGAAACGCGCGACACCGGCAAGCCGATCGCCGAGACGCTCGCGGTCGACATCGTCACCGGTGCGGACGTGATCGAGTACTACGCGGGCCTCGCGACCGCGATCGAAGGGCTGCAGGTGCCGCTGCGCGCCGAGTCGTTCGTCTACACGCGCCGCGAGCCGCTCGGCGTATGCGCGGGCATCGGCGCATGGAACTACCCGATCCAGATCGCGTGCTGGAAGACGGCCCCTGCGCTCGCGGCCGGCAACGCGATGGTGTTCAAGCCGAGCGAGGTCACGCCGCTGACCGCGCTGAAGCTCGCGGAGATCTACACGGAGGCCGGCGTGCCGGCCGGCGTGTTCAACGTCGTGCAGGGCGACGGCTCGGTCGGCGCGCTGCTCACGGGCCACCCCGACATCGCGAAGGTGTCGTTCACGGGCGGCGTCGAGACGGGCAAGAAGGTGATGTCGCTGGCCGGCGCATCGTCGCTGAAGGAAGTGACGATGGAACTCGGCGGCAAGTCGCCGCTGATCGTGTTCGACGATGCCGACCTCGACCGTGCCGCCGACATCGCGGTAACGGCCAACTTCTTCAGCTCGGGCCAGGTCTGCACGAACGGCACGCGCGTGTTCGTGCACCGCTCGATCAAGGACGCATTCACCGCGCGCGTGCTCGAACGCGTGAAGCGCATCCGCGTCGGCAAGCCGACCGATGCCGACACGAACTTCGGCCCGCTCGTGTCCGCCGCGCAGCTCGACAAGGTGCTCGGCTTCATCGACAGCGGCAAGGCCGAGGGCGCGAAGCTGCTCGTGGGCGGCACGCGCCTCACCGACGGCCATTTCGCGAACGGCCAGTACGTTGCGCCGACCGTGTTCGGCGACTGCCGCGACGACATGAAGATCGTCCGCGAGGAGATCTTCGGGCCGGTGATGAGCATCCTCGAATTCGAATCGGAGGACGAAGTCATCGCGCGCGCGAACGACACGCACTTCGGGCTCGCGGCCGGCGTCGTGACCGAGAACCTGTCGCGCGCGCACCGCACGATCCACCGCCTCGAAGCCGGCATCTGCTGGATCAACACGTGGGGCGAATCGCCGGCCGAAATGCCGGTTGGCGGTTACAAGCAATCCGGTGTCGGACGGGAGAACGGCATCACGACGCTCGAACACTACACTCGGATCAAGTCGGTGCAGGTCGAGCTCGGCCGCTACAACCCGGTGTTTTGAGTCACGAACAAGGAGATCCGTCATGACGACACGCGAATACGACTACATCATCTGCGGCGCAGGCTCCGCGGGCAACGTGCTCGCGACGCGCCTGACGGAAGATCCGGACGTCACCGTGCTGCTGCTCGAAGCGGGCGGCCCCGACTACCGCTTCGACTTCCGCACGCAGATGCCGGCGGCGCTCGCCTACCCGCTGCAGGGCCGCCGCTACAACTGGGCGTACGAGACCGACCCCGAGCCGCACATGAACAACCGCCGGATGGAGTGCGGGCGCGGCAAGGGGCTCGGCGGCTCGTCGCTGATCAACGGGATGTGCTACATCCGCGGCAATGCGCTCGACTACGACAACTGGTCGACGCACAAGGGCCTCGACAACTGGACGTATCTCGACTGCCTGCCGTACTTCAGGAAGGCCGAGACGCGCGACGTGGGCCCGAACGACTACCACGGCGGCGACGGCCCCGTGTCGGTCACGACCAGCAAGCCGGGCGTGAACCCGCTGTTCGAGGCGATGGTCGAGGCCGGCGTGCAGGCCGGCTACCCGCGCACCGACGACCTGAACGGCTACCAGCAGGAAGGCTTCGGCCCGATGGACCGCACCGTGACGCCGCGCGGCCGCCGCGCGAGCACCGCGCGCGGCTACCTCGACCAGGCGCGCGCGCGGCCGAACCTCGAGATCGTCACGCACGCGCTCGCCGATCGCATCCTGTTCGACGGCAAGCGCGCGTCGGGCGTCACCTACCTGCGCGGCAGCGAGCGCGCGACCGCGCATGCGCGCCGCGAAGTGCTCGTGTGCAGCGGCGCGATCGCATCGCCGCAGCTGCTGCAGCGCTCGGGCGTCGGCCCCGGCGCGTGGCTGAAGGAACTGGACATCCCCGTCGTGCTCGACTTGCCGGGCGTCGGCCAGAACCTGCAGGATCACCTGGAGATGTATATCCAGTACCAGTGCAAGGAACCGGTGTCGCTGTACCCGGCGCTGAAGTGGTGGAACCAGCCGAAGATCGGCCTCGAATGGATGCTGAACGGCACGGGCCTCGGCGCGACCAACCACTTCGAGGCGGGCGGCTTCATCCGCACGCGCGACGACGACCTGTGGCCGAACATCCAGTACCACTTCCTGCCGGTCGCGATCAACTACAACGGTTCGAACGCGATCGAGATGCACGGCTTCCAGGCGCACGTCGGCTCGATGCGCTCGCCGAGCCGCGGCCGCGTGAAGCTGCGCTCGCGCGATCCGAACGAGCACCCGAGCATCCTGTTCAACTACATGGCGGAAGCGCTCGACTGGCGCGAGTTCCGCGACGCGATCCGCGCGACGCGCGAGATCATGCGCCAGCCCGCGCTCGACCGCTATCGCGGCCGCGAGCTGAACCCGGGCGCGGACCTGAAGAGCGACAAGGAGCTCGATGATTTCGTGCGTGCCCGCGCGGAGACGGCGTTTCATCCGTCGTGCTCGTGCAAGATGGGTTATGACGACATGGCCGTGGTGGACAACGAAGGCCGCGTGCACGGGCTCGAGGGGCTGCGCGTGGTCGATGCGTCGATCATGCCGATCATCACGACCGGCAACCTGAACGCGCCGACGATCATGATCGCCGAGAAGATCGCGGACAAGATTCGCGGGCGGCAGGCGCTGGCGCGGGTGGATGTGCCTTATTTCGTTGCGAACGGGGCGCCGGCGCGGGATGTCGGGAAGGTGGCTAGGGCGCCGGAGAGGGTTTGACGAGCGCGGGTACGCCGCCAGGTTCTTGTCGTAGCAAACGCCGCTGACAGCCAATGTCGGCGGCGTTTGCGTTTCTGGTCATGCCAATTCGGCACCACACCTTCCCGGCAACGGGACGTGTCAGGAATTTCGTGTGCTGAGGCCGGTTAAAAATCTCAGCTGATGGCGGAGGTGAATCGCTCGCCGAACAGAATGGCGAACTGATTGACTGCTTGCCGCCAAGTGATAGGCGGCATCTTCCAATCCTTTTCGATGTTGCGCAAGGCCAGATACAGCAGTTTGCTGGCTGCTTCGTCGCTCGGGAAGTGGCCGCGATTCTTCACGATCTTGCGCAACTGCATGTGCATGCTCTCGATAGCGTTGGTCGTATATACGATTCGACGCACCTCGGGCGGATAGACGAAGAAGGGGATCACCTGTTCCCATTGGCGCTGCCACATGGCCGCGACGGTAGGGAATTTGCGGCCCCACTCGCTCTGCGCAAAGGCGTCGAGCGCCGTAGCCGCCGCCTCGGCCGTGGCGGCCTGGTAGATCGGCTTGATCGCGGCAGCCAGCGGCTTGCGGTCCTTCCAGCTCGCCAGATTCAGCGAATTGCGGATCAGATGCACGATGCAGGTCTGGATTTGGGCTGCCGGATAGACCGCCTCGATCGCTTCGGGGAAGCCGCGCAAACCGTCGACCACCGCGATCAGGATGTCGTGCAAGCCGCGGTTCTTCAGCTCGTTGAAGACCTTCAGCCAGAACTTGGCGCCTTCGGTTTGCTCGATCCACAAACCCAGCACTTCCTTGCGGCCGTCGGCGCGGATGCCCAACGCCAGATAGACCGCCTTGTTCTTGACCGTGCCTTCGTCACGGATCTTCAACCGCAATGCGTCAAAGTACACGATCGGATACATGGCCTCGAGCGGGCGTTGCTGCCATTGCTCGACGTCGGCCAGCACTTCGTCGGTGACCGTCGAAATCAGGTCGGGCGACACCTGCAGCCCGTACAGTTCCAGCAGATGGCCCTGAATCTCGCGAACGCTCGTGCCGCGCGCATACATGCTGATGACGTGGTCGTCGAAGCCGGGCAGCCGGCGTTGATACTTGCCGACCAATTGCGGCTCGAACGTCGCCTGCCGATCGCGCGGAATATCCAGCTTCAGTTCGCCGTTGGGCGTCAGGACCGTCTTCGGGCTGGTGCCGTTGCGGTGGTTGCCGGCCCTGCCTTGCTCGGTCTCGGCTTCCAGATGGTGGCTCAACTCGGCCGCGAGCATGCGCTCGGCCAGCTGCTTCTTGAGCTGGCCGGCCAGCCCCGATTCGCCCAAGATCGACTCGGCATCCTTGCCCTGAACTTGGGCAAGCAACTGATCGATCAGCTCATCGGGAAACAGCTTCGGTGCCTTCGGGTTCTTGCTCTTCTTGGTCACTGTTGCATCGGTCATAGGACGTTAGTTCCGTTATCGTCTCATGACCTCGACACACTAAAAATCTGACAGGCTCCGGCAACGAAGCCAATCGCCACGGCTCGCCCCACGAAGCACCCTGTTCGCCACGGACTGTAAACGTTCCCCCGCCCTTGAAATCCGGCCCTTCGAGCCGAATCGACCACCGACCGCCCTGCCGATCCGCGTTTGTTCATCCAAACCGACTAATCGGCACGCGATCCACGCGGCTGTTGCGCACCCCGGCAAACCCCGCTCGCCGTTGCTAAGATAGCGATCCCATCGCTTCGACGAACACCCGATGCCACCTGTCCGCCGTACGCCCCGCCCTTCGCGCCCGCGCGCCGCCGCGGCCGCCCCCGCCGTCTTCCCTACCGGACCTCGCCCGTGAGCACGCCCCCGATCCTGTCCGTCTCGAACCTGTCCAAGACCTACGCGTCCGGGTTCCAGGCGCTGAAACACGTCAACCTCGACATCCGCCCGGGCGAGATCTTCGCGCTGCTCGGGCCGAACGGCGCCGGCAAGACGACGCTGATCGGCTCGATCTGCGGGATCGTCACGCCGACCGACGGCCGCGTGACGGTCGGCGGCCACGACATCCGCAGCGCGTACCGCGCGGCCCGCGAACTGATCGGCCTCGTGCCGCAGGAGCTGACCACCGACGCGTTCGAAACCGTGTGGGCCACCGTGTCGTTCAGCCGCGGCCTGTTCGGCAAGGCGCCGAACCCCGCGCACATCGAGAAGACGCTGAAGGCGCTGTCGCTGTGGGACAAGCGCGACAACAAGCTGATGACGCTGTCGGGCGGCATGAAGCGCCGCGTGATGATCGCGAAGGCGCTGTCGCACGAGCCGCGCATCCTGTTCCTCGACGAGCCGACCGCCGGCGTCGACGTCGAACTGCGCCGCGACATGTGGAAACTCGTCGATTCGCTGCGCGAAAGCGGCGTGACGATCGTGCTGACCACGCACTACATCGAGGAAGCCGAGGAAATGGCCGACCGGATCGGCATCATCCTCGGCGGCGAACTCGTGCTCGTCGAGGAAAAGCGCGAGCTGATGCGCAAGCTCGGCAAGAAGCAGCTGACCGTGCAGCTCGACCGCGCGCTCGCGGCCATGCCGCCCGCGCTCGCGCCGTTCGGGCTCGAACTCGCGGACGGCGGCAGCGCGCTCGTCTACACGTACGACTCGCATCGCGACGACGCGAGCATCGCAACGCTGATCAACGCGCTCGGCGCGGCCGGGATCGGCTTCCGCGACCTGCACACCACGCAGAGCTCGCTCGAGGACATCTTCGTCAGCCTGATCGACAACCGCCGCAACGGCGTACACGAGGCAGCCCACCCATGAACTTCCATGCGATCCGCGCGATCTACCGCGCAGAAATGGCCCGCACGCGGCGCACGCTGATGCAGAGCATCATCGCGCCGGTGATCTCGACGTCGCTGTACTTCGTCGTGTTCGGCTCCGCGATCGGCTCGCGCATCAGCGACGTGAACGGCATCGGCTATGGCTCGTTCATCGTGCCGGGCCTCGTGATGCTGTCGCTGCTGTCGCAGAGCATCTCGAACGCGTCGTTCGGCATCTACTTCCCGCGCTTCACGGGCACGATCTACGAGATCCTGTCCGCACCCGTGTCGTACTGGGAAATCGTGATCGCATACGTGGGCGCGGCCGCGTCGAAATCGATGCTGCTCGGGCTGATCATCCTCGCGACGGCCGGGCTGTTCGTGCCGCTGCACATCCTGCATCCGTTCTGGATGGTGCTGTTCCTCGTGCTGACGTCGATCACCTTCAGCCTGTTCGGCTTCGTGATCGGCATCTGGGCCGACAGCTTCGAGAAGCTGCAGCTCGTGCCGCTGCTGATCATCACGCCGCTCACGTTCCTCGGCGGCAGCTTCTATTCGGTCGACATGCTGCCGCCCGCGTGGCGCATCGTCACGCTGTTCAACCCGATCGTCTACCTGATCAGCGGCTTCCGCTGGTCGTTCTACGGGCTCGCCGACGTGCACGTCGGCATCAGCCTCGCCGCCACCTCGCTGTTCCTGATCGTGCTGCTCGCGATCGTCGCGTGGATCTTCCGCACCGGCTACCGGCTGAAGAACTGATGCGCGCACGCGTCGCGGCCGTGACGCATTTGGCCAAGCCCGCGACGCTTTTCCTCCGATGCAGCCAATTGTGGTCGCGTCTACTGAAGAGCAGAGGCCTTGAAGCACCCCGCTTCGAGGCCTTTTCTCTTCCGCAGAGGACGCCATGCCCGCCACCGCCTCCATCACGCGCGCCAGCGCGGCCGCCCGGCTCGAACGTCTGCCGTTCTCCGGGTATCACAAGCTGATCTTCTTCATCATCGCGATCGCGTTCTTCTTCGACTCGGTCGACCTCGGCACGATGACCTTCGTGCTCGGCTCGATCAAGAAGGAGTTCGGGCTATCGACCGCCACGGCCGGGCTGGTGGCGAGCGCGAGCTTCTTCGGGATGGTGCTCGGCGCGGCGGTCGCGGGCCTGCTCGCGGACCGCTTCGGCCGCCGCCCCGTGTTCCAGTGGAGCATGGTGCTGTGGGGCGCGGCGTCGTACCTGTGCTCGACCGCGCAGAGCGTCGACGCATTGATCGTCTATCGCGTGCTGCTCGGCATCGGCATGGGCATGGAGTTTCCGGTCGCGCAGACGCTGCTGTCGGAATTCGTGCCGACCGCGAAGCGCGGCCGCCTGATCGCGCTGATGGACGGCTTCTGGCCGCTCGGCTTCATCACCGCCGGCATCGTGTCGTACTTCGTGCTGCCGCAGTTCGGCTGGCGCACCGTGTTCGCGCTGCTCGCGATTCCGGCCGTGTTCGTGCTGGTGGTGCGCCGGCTCGTGCCGGAATCGCCGCGCTGGCTCGAGCACGCAGGCCGGCTCGGCGAGGCCGACACGGTGATGCGCGAAATCGAGGCGAAGGTGATGCGCTCGGCCGGCGTCGCGACGCTGCCGCCGCCGGCGCGGCTCGCACCGGCCCCGGCGCCGCGCGGCCGCGGCGCGCTGCGCGAAATCTGGAGCGGCGCGTATCGCCGCCGCACGGCGATGGTGTGGCTGCTGTGGTTCTTCGCACTGCTCGGCTTCTACGGGCTCACGTCGTGGCTCGGCGCGCTGCTGCAGCAGGCCGGCTTCGAAGTCACGAAATCGGTGTTCTACACGGTGCTGATCTCGCTCGGCGGCGTGCCGGGCTTCCTGTGCGCGGCGTGGCTCGTCGAGCGCTGGGGGCGCAAGCCGACCTGCATCGCGTCGCTGCTCGGCGGCGGCGCGATGGCGTATGCGTACGGGCAAAGCGCGCTGTACGGCGGCAGCACGACGCTGCTGATCGGCACGGGCCTCGCGATGCAGTTCTTCCTGTTCGGGATGTGGGCGGCGCTGTACACGTACACGCCCGAGCTGTACGGCACCGGCGCGCGCGCGACGGGCTCGGGCTTCGCGTCGGCGATCGGGCGCATCGGGTCGCTGATCGGGCCGTACGTGGTCGGCGTGGTGCTGCCGGTGTTCGGCCAGGGCGGCGTGTTCACGCTCGGCGCGCTGTCGTTCGCGGCGGCGGCGCTCGCGGTGTGGACGCTCGGGATCGAGACGAAGGGCCTCGCGCTGGAGGAACTGGCGTCCGGCGATGAAGCGGGTGACGGCGGGCGCTATGCGCCGGCGGTGGACAAGGTGTCGTGACCCGGCCGACACGCCGTCGGGCAGCGGGCCGGCTGCCGCAGCCACCGGCCCGCGACGAACACCCGGGGCCCCGGCCCCGCCCCCGCTGCACGCCGCGCTTTCGCGGCTGACATCACCCGACGCTGAACACCGACACCGCGGTCCGCAGCCGCGCGGTCTGTTCGTCGAGCGACGACGCGGCGGCCGCGGCCTGCTCGACGAGCGCCGCGTTCTGCTGCGTGACCTCGTCCATCTGCGTGACCGCCTTGCCGACCTGCTCGATGCCGGTGCTCTGCTCGTCGGATGCCGCGGTGATCTCGCCCATGATGCCGGCGACATGGCGGATCGACTGGACGATGGCCGTCATCCGGTCGCCCGCGACGCCGACGAGCTGGCTGCCGTGGCCGACCTTCTCGACCGACGCCTGGATCAGCGACTTGATGTCCTTCGCGGCGGCGGCGCTGCGCTGCGCGAGCGAGCGCACTTCCGACGCGACGACCGCGAACCCGCGCCCGCCTTCGCCGGCGCGCGCCGCCTCGACCGCCGCGTTCAACGCGAGAATGTTGGTCTGGAACGCGATGCTCTCGATCACCGACGTGATGTCGGCGATCTGGTCCGACTGCTGCGCGATCTGCTGCATCGTCGCGACCACTTCCTGCACCGCCTCGCCACCGCGCTCGGTCGCGTCGGCCGCGGTCGAGACGAGCCCGTTGGCCTGCCGCGCATTGTCGGCGTTCTGCTTCACCGTCGCCGTGATCTGCTCCATGCTCGCGGCGGTCTGCTGCAGCGACGCGGCCTGCTCCTCGGTGCGCTGCGACAGGTCGAGATTGCCCCGCGCGATCTCGCCCGTGCCGATCGCGATCGAGTGCGTCGCGGACTGGATTTCAGCGATCATCCCGACGAGCGCCGCCCTCATCTCCGCGAGCGCGGCCAGCAGGCTGCCCGGCGCGGCCTTCGCCGCATCGAGCTGCACGTTCAGGTTGCCGGTCGCGATCGCGCGCGCGATCCGCGTCGCCTGCGCGGGTTCGCCGCCGAGCGTGCGCGTGATGCTGCGCAGGATCGCCCACGCGATTGCGGCCAGGCCGGCCGCGATGCCGAGTGCAATCGCGCCCAGCAGCACCGCGAACTTCGAGAACGCGGCATCGATGTCGTCGTAGAAGAAGCCGGTGCCGATCCACCAGTCCCAGTCCGGGATCGCCACGACACCTTGCAGTTTCGGCTCGGGTTCGCCCTCCGGGGTGCGCTTCACGAGCACGTCGACGAGCGCGAAATGCGATTGCGCCATCCCGGCGCGATACGCGTCGCGGTCGAGCAGACCATCGGGCGTGTGGTTGCCGTTGGCCTTGGTGCCGATGAACTTCGCGTTCGGGTGCACGAGATTGACGCCGTCGGCCGTCGTGACCCAGTAGTAGCTCCGCGTGTTCGTGTTGAGCCGGGAGAGCGCCTCCTTCGCCTGCTGCTGCGCCTGCTCGCGCGTCAGCGCGCCGCTCGTCTGCAACTCGCGGTACGCGTTGACCAGGTGCTCGGCTTTCGTCAACAGAATGACGATTTCCTCGCGGCGGCTGTCGATCAGCGCGGAGCGCAACGTATGCAGCGCCGTCGCGGCCAGCAGCACGACGCCCAGTAGCGCCGCCGCGACGAGCAACAGCAGTTTCGTGGAAAGCCTCATGCGCACGCCTCGATGTGTTAACTATCCGGTACGGATAACGACGTTCGCGACGAAGACTTGAGCGGCGGCACACCCGCGTAAACCCGCAATCCTGAACCCGCCGGGGCTTCGCGCGATCATCCGTGCCCGCGGTCGAACCGACGATCGCGCAAATTCTTCCCGAGCGGATGTCGATTTCCGGCATCCTGATCCGTCGTAGTGTCGGAACCGCCCGCCGACCGCATGCGCCGTCGGCAGGCACCCGCCCTGCCCCTTTCAAGGAGAAACGAAAATGCGCGTGATGGTCATCATCAAGGCGACCAGCGAGTCCGAAGCCGGCCAGATGCCGGATACCGAGCTGCTGACCGCGATGGGCAAGTACAACGAGGAACTGGTGAAGGCGGGCGTGATGCTCGCCGGCGAAGGGTTGCACCCGAGCTCGCGCGGCAAGCGCGTGCGCTTCTCGGGCGCGAACCGCACCGTGACCGACGGGCCGTTCGCGGAAACCAAGGAGCTGATCGCCGGCTTCTGGCTGTGGCAGGTGAAATCGATGGACGAGGCGGTCGAATGGGTGAAGCGCTGCCCGAACCCGATGCACGGCGAATCGGAGATCGAGATCCGGCGCGTGTTCGAACCGGAAGACTTCGGCGCGGAATTCACGCCGGAGCTGCAGGAGCAGGAAGCGCGGCTGCGCGCGGGCATCGAGGCCGCGCAGAAGAAGCACTGACGGCAGCGGCGCGGCACGGGCGCTGCCCGCCGCGCCCGCGCTCACCCGCTGGCCGCCTTGCCGCCGACGCCGGCCTGCAGCCCGCGCGGCCATGGCGAGTGCGGCAGCAGCGCGAAGCTCACGTTCACCTGGCCGCCGAGGCTGGAAATCCGCATCGCGCCGGCGCCGCGGGTGCGGGTCAGGCAGCCGAGGTGGGACGACGCCGTGCCGGCCATGCCGAGCTGGCACGTCCACGCGAGGGTCGCCTCGCGCCGCCCCGCGTCGCTGAAGCCGATCAACCCGCTCCATTCGCTCGGCCCCGCGCTGAGGCCCGGCACGAATTCGGCATGACGAATCCCCATCGGCTGCCAGCGGCAGCGGCCCGGCTCGTAGCGGTCGAGAAAGAAGCGGATTTCGAAATGCGTCTGGCCGGCCGGCAGGCGGACGTTGTCGGTGATGAGCTGCGGCACGTCCGGTGCGCCGGTCACCCGCCCGAGCAAGGTCTGGGACCGGCAGCGCGGCTCGGTGGACGCGAAGTCGATGCCGAGCCACAGCTCGACTTTCGGATCCTTGCTGCCCTGGATGACGAGCACGCGTTGCGGATCGTCCGTCTCCATCGGGCGATCCGACAGCGCGTTGTGCTGTGCCTCGACATGCGCGTCGAAGCGCAGCGGCGGCTCGTCGGCGGACGCCCGGCCGGGGCCTGCGGCGAACCACCCGATGAGCACGAGCACGAGATGAGCGCGCGGTGACATGGCTCCCCCCATTTGGCGGTGCTTCCCCCGACCGGCGTCGTGTGTTGTCCCGGAGCCGCCCGACGCGCACGCCGCGCAGGCGTCGGCCCGGCTTGTGTCGCCGATGATCCATTGTGAGCGGCGGCCGGCGGCGCCGTAAAGCTGGGACGAACCCCTGAGCGGACGCGCGCCGCCTGCGCTATCGCCGCATTTTCGGCGCGAGCTGCGTCGACTCGCGCGCAAGTGCGACGAACGCCGCCAGATAGTCGATCGCGCCATCCGCTTCCCGCGTGCCCAGGAAGATCTGCTTCGCGATCCCGTCGCGGCCGAGCTTGACGGGCGTTACCGGGATCCGGTCCGCGTATTCGTCGGCGAGCCACCGCGGCAGCGCGGCCACGCCGCGCCCGCTCGCCACCATCTGCAGCATGATGTCGGTCGTCTCGATCACCTTGTGGCGCTTCGGCACGACCCCGGCCGGCGTCAGGAACTGGTTGTAGATGTCGAGACGGTCGGTCTCGACCGGGTAGGTGATCAGGATCTCGTCGGTGAGCTGCGCGGGCTCGACGTGCGTGACGCCCGCCAGCCGATGCGTTTCGGCGACCACCAGCACCTGCTCGTAGTCGAACACCGGATCGAAGCGCAGCCCGGGGCGGTTCAGCGGATCGGGGGTGACGAGCACGTCGATGTCGTAGCCGAACAGCGCGCCGATGCCGCCGAACTGGAACCGCTGCTTCACGTCCACGTCGACGTCCGGCCATTGGGCCAGATACGGCGACACCACCTTCAGCAGCCACTGGTAGCACGGGTGGCACTCCATGCCGATGCGCAGCGTGCCGCGCTCGCCGTCGGCGTATTGCTTCATGCGCGCCTCGGCATGCTCGAACTGGGGCAGCAGCCGGTTCGCCAGCGCCAGCAGGTATTGCCCCGCCTGCGTGAGCCGCAGGCTGCGCCCTTCCCGATCCCAGATCGGCGTGCCGAGCTGCTGCTCGATCTTCTTGACGGTATGGCTGAGCGCCGACTGCGTCAGGTACAGCGCGCCCGCCGCCGCCGTCAGCGAGCCCTGCCGCTCGACCTCGCGAATGATGACCAGATGGATCCGTTCCAGCATGTCGGTAACTCGCTTGCCTCGTTCATGAAAAAATCTAATCGATTAATGAAATAATGCCATTTTATTTCATGAGCCGGAAATCCTATCATCGCTGCCATCCCTTTCAACCACCGCTTTCAATCCACCGGAACGGCAGCCCATATGGTCAGCACACACAATCTCGGCTTCCCGCGCATCGGCGCCCAACGCGAACTGAAGTTCGCGCTCGAACGCTACTGGAAGGGCCAATCGTCGCGCGACGAACTCACGGCAGCGGGCGCGCAGCTGCGCCGGCGCCACTGGGCGCACCAGCAAGGGCTCGACCTCGCGCCGGTCGGCGACTTCGCGTTCTACGACCAGGTGCTCGACATGAGCTTCACGCTCGGCAACCTGCCGCAACGCGTGCAGGGCTTTCACGGCGACCCGCTCGACAACTATTTCCGCGTCGCGCGCGGCCGCTCGGCGCAGTCGGGCGACGCGCACGACGCGTGCTGCGGCGGCGTGGCCGCGGGCGAGATGACGAAGTGGTTCGACACGAACTATCACTACATCGTCCCCGAGTTCACCGCGGACACCAACTTCACGCTCGACCCGTCGCGGCTCCTCCAGCAGCTCGGCGAAGCCCACGCGCAGGGCGTGAAGGCCAAGCCGGTGATCATCGGCCCGGTCACGTACCTGTGGCTCGGCAAGGCGAAGGACGATTCGTCGCGCCTCGCGCTGCTGCCGAAGCTGCTGCCGGTGTACGGCGCGCTGCTGGACACGCTGACCGCGCAGGGCGTCGAGTGGGTCCAGATCGACGAGCCGGCGCTCGTCACCGAGCTCGACGACGAATGGCGGCAGGCGTTCCGCACCGCGTACGAATCGCTCGAAACGCGGCGCATCAAGCTGCTGCTCGCCACCTACTTCGGCCCGCTGCGCGAGAATCTCGCGCTCGCGTGCTCGCTGGCGGTCGACGGCCTGCACGTCGACGCGATCCAGGCACGCGACGAAGCCGCGACACTGGCGCGCGAGCTGCCGGCCGAACGCGTGCTGTCGGTCGGCGCGATCAACGGCCGCAACATCTGGAAAACCGACCTGGCCGCGACGCTCGACTGGCTCGAGCCGCTCGCGCAGCGGCTCGGCGAGCGCCTGTGGCTCGCGCCGTCGTGCTCGCTGCTGCACGTGCCGGTCGACCTGTCGAGCGAGCAGCAGCTCGATCCGGAGATCCGTTCGTGGCTCGCGTTCGCGCTGCAGAAGCTCGACGAACTGAAGGTGCTCGCATTCGCGCTGAATCGCGGCCGCGCGTCGGTCGCGGCGGAGCTGGCCGACAACGCGGCCGCGATCGCGAGCCGGCGCGCGTCGCCGCGCGTGCACAACCCGGCCGTCAAGGCCGCGGTCGAGCGCATCACCGCCGCGCTCGGCCGCCGGCAGAGCCCGTATGGCGTGCGCGCGCCGAAGCAGGCCGCACGGCTGAAGCTGCCCGCGTTCCCGACCACCACGATCGGCTCGTTCCCGCAGACCGCCGAGATTCGCCAGGCACGCAGCCGGTTCAAGGCCGGCGCGCTGGACGCGGCCGGCTACAAGGCCGCGATGCAGGCGGAAATCGCGCGCAGCGTGCGCGAGCAGGAAGCGCTGAAGCTCGACGTGCTGGTGCACGGCGAGGCCGAGCGCAACGACATGGTCGAGTATTTCGGCGAGCAGCTCGACGGCTATGCGTTCACGCAGTTCGGCTGGGTGCAGTCGTACGGTTCGCGCTGCGTGAAGCCGCCGCTGCTGTTCGGCGACATCAGCCGCCCGAAGGCGATGACCGTCGAGTGGATCACGTATGCGCAGTCGCTCACGACGAAGCCGATGAAGGGCATGCTGACCGGCCCGGTGACGATCCTGAACTGGTCGTTCGTGCGTGACGACCAGCCGCGTTCGGTGTCGTGCCATCAGCTCGCGCTCGCGATCCGCGACGAGGTGCTCGACCTCGAGCAAGCCGGCGTGCGCGTGATCCAGATCGACGAAGCGGCGCTGCGCGAGGGCCTGCCGCTGCGCCGCGCGCAGTGGAACGACTACCTGCAATGGGCGGTGGAGTCGTTCCGCATCGCCGCGAACGGCGTGCGCGACGACACGCAGATTCACACGCACATGTGCTATTCGGAGTTCAACGACATCATCGCGTCGATCGCCGACATGGATGCCGACGTGATCACGATCGAGACGTCGCGCTCGGATATGGAACTGCTCGATGCGTTCGACGATTTCAAGTATCCGAACGAGATCGGGCCGGGCGTGTACGACATTCACTCGCCGAACATCCCGAGCCAGGCGCACATCGTCGCGCTGATGAAGAAGGCGGCCGAGCGCATTCCGGCGGAGCGCCTGTGGGTGAACCCCGATTGCGGCCTGAAGACGCGGCAGTGGGCGGAAGTGGTGCCGGCGCTGACGAACATGGTCGCCGCTGCCGGCGCGCTGCGCAGCCAGTTGCGGTAACGTGCCGCGAGCGCCCCGCCATTCGGCGAGGGCGCGCCCGAACCGGTGAATTGACGTAGCCCCCTTCATAACGTATCGTTTTGCGACGTTATGAAGGGGCTACCTGCCATGCACTCCCGTTTCGACCGTTTCCGCGCGACGCCGCTCGGCGCGCAGCTCGAAGCCCTGATCGGGCTGCCCGAACGCTATGCCGAATTCGCGGCGCTGTCGCGCGTCGGCGTGGCGGCGATCGGCGCGGTCCAGGACGAGATCGCGCAAAAATTCCCCGAGATCGAGGCCGACACGACCGCGCGCCAGTTCTGCGGCGCGCTGGTCGCCGACGTGATGCGCCGCCGCGGCCACGACGTCGTGCAGGCACGCGGCCGCCTCGGCGGCGCGCTGTTCAGCTATGGCGCCGTGTTCAGCCCGCATCCTCAACTGCTGCCATTTACCGACATCGTCGGCGAACTCGCGCGCATGCCCGCTGCTTTCGCCGCGTTCGCCGCGCGCGTGCCCGCGGCGCTGCGGGCGCGGCGCCCGGCCGGCACGGGCTTTTCGCTGGTCGAACACGCGTGCCACCTGCGCGACCTCGACGCGGTGTTCGCCGCGCGCATCGATGCGGTGCGCACGGCCGACCTGCCGGTGATCGCGTCGGTCGACGGCACCGCGCTCGCCGAGCAGCGCGACTATCTGCATCAGGATTTCGACGCTGCACTCGACGCGTTCCGCGCGGCGCGGCGCGGGCTGTGCGCGACGCTCGCCACGCTGACACCCGCCGAGCTGACGCGCTGCGGCCTGCGCGACGGCATCCGCCGCATGTCGCTCGACGAACTGGTGCGCGAGCTGCTCGATCACGACCGCACCCATTGCCTCGAACTCGACGAACTGCTCGCCGAACTCGGCCTGCCGCCCGCCACCGACACCACCCACCCCACCCCGCCCGCCGCATGAACTTGCCCACGCCCGTCGTCTTCATCCACGGCTTCATCGGCACCTTCGACGTGCCCGGCTGGCACGGCCCGCATCTCGCACCCGACCTGCTCGGCTACGGCGCGCACCGCGCGGCGCCGCCCGACGGCATCACGCTCGCGGCGCAGGTCGAGCAGGTGCGGCAAGCGGTCGATGCGCACTTCGGCGGCGCGCCCGTCGACGTGCCTCGCCTGAACGGGCGCGTTGCGCCGCCCGGCTGACAAACCGTATGCGTCGCCGAAATTTGGCTGAAAGGCGCGGTTGTTAGAGTCATCCCGCATAGGGTTTCCGAGGAGGCCTGCCCTTCAGGCGGACACGACGAATGCGACGATCCCTGAACCTTGCGCGCGCGCTGCCGCTGTTGCTGCTGCTTGCGCTCGCGCGCCCCGCGTGGGCATTCCAGACACGGGTGGTCACGATTCCCAGCGCGACGATGCAACAATCGTTCGCGGCGACCGTCGTGCTGCCCGATGCGTACGTGCGCGGCAACCGTGGCGGCAACGCCGCCGAACGCTTCCCCGCCGTGTACGTTCTGCACGGCTCCGGCGGCGACCATACCGACTGGACCGCCAACACGCGCATCGGCGAGCTGGCCGACCGCTACCACGTGATCCTCGTGATGCCCGACGGCGGCCGCGAAAGCTGGTACCTCGACAGCCCGTTCGAAACGGGCAGCCGCTACGAGACCTTCGTCGGCAAGGAGGTCGTGTCGTACGTCGACGCGCATTTCCGCACCATCGCAACGAAACGCGCGCGCGCGATCACCGGGCTCAGCATGGGCGGCTTCGGCGCGCTGCGCATCGCGCTCGACCGGCCGGACGCGTTCGGCGCGGCCGGCAGCATCAGCGGCGCGGTCGACCCGCGCGCATGCGACGACGAGCCGCGCATCGATCACGTATTCGGCGACCGCACGCGCCATCCGTCGTTCTGGAACCGCAGCGCGATCGTGGAGAGCGCCCTCACGTTCGCGTATGCGCAGATGGACCTGACGATCGATTGCGGGACCGACGACACGCTGGTCGGCTCGAACCGCACGCTGCACGAACGGCTCGTCGCGCTCGGCGTGCCGCACGACTACGCGGAGCGGCCCGGCGGCCACACGTGGGACTACTGGGCGAACGCGATCCGCTATCAGGTGCTGTTCTTCGCGTCGTCGTTCCAGCGCAGCGGCTACGCGTTCCACCCGCACACCGACGTCGCGGGCCGCCCGGGCGCAGCGCCACGCGCAGGCTGACGCCCCCTGCCGCGAATCGCGCGGCATGGTGTCGGCCGCGTTCGCGCGGGCGCTGGCGCCGCCGTCGGCAAGCCGGATAAGAAGGGGGGAATCAGTTGCGCCGGCGGGAATCCGCGTTCACCACGCGGTCGAACACTTCCTGCGCACGCGCCAGCTCGTCGAGCGCGCGATCAAGCCGGGACATCGCCATCGCGTATTCGGCCGGCGACGCCTCGTCGTCGGCTTCGCCGCGCACGGCGCGAAACGCCTCGTCGACGTTGCGCGTCGCTTCGACGAAGCGTTGCGCGGCCTCGGCCTCTCGCGAACAGATGTGGGTGGACATCGACACTTCTCCCTCAGGTTGCCGTATGAAGCAAGCCGGCGCCCAGTGTGCGCGGTGCGCACGGCGACGGGATGACCAACTGCGAACTGCCTGTCAATGCATCGGCCGTCGCGCTGCGCGCTTCGCGCCGATTTTCCCCCTCCACTCGCCGATCCGCCACGACGAGATTGCAACAATGTCCTGCGCGCCGCTTATGCCCGGCCGACCTGCGGATGCGTGAGGCCGCCGAACGCGGCCGGCTCGCCCGGCGACAGGTCGAACAGATCCTGCGTGAAGCCGCGCACATGCTCGGCCGCCGGGCGCTTGCGCAGGCGCGCCGCGTGCGACGGCGCGACGTAGGCGGCCGCGGTTTCGATCGGCGGCACGTCGAACAGGTCGCGCGTGAAGCCGCGCACCTGTTCCGTCGCCGAACGGCCGCGCAGGCGCGTGACCAGCTCGACGAAGCGGTCGAAATCGCCGTCGCGGGTGGCCTTGTTCACATCGGCGAGATCGCGCGCCTTCAGCACGCTCGGCTGCGTGAGCCGCACGAAATACGGCGCCTCCAGCTCGACCGACAGCGCGAGCGGATAGCTCTTGCCCGCCTGCTCCAGCGCGCGCCCCGCACAATCGACGACCACCGCGCCCTGCGCGGCGCCGAGCCGCTTGCCGCTGCTCACGCTGCGCAGCTGATCGGGAAACACGCGCAGGCGCGTGCCGATCGTGAGCGCCGTGGATGACGCGCACACCAGCGCGTAGTGATGCCCGCGCGGCCGCCCCGACGGCAGCGTCGCGCGGCTCGTGATGAAGGTGTGCGGCGGCAGCTGGCGCACCTGGCCGCCCGCATCGACCCACGCATTCCACAGCAGCATCTTCTCGCGCTTGCGCTCGGGCGCACGCGCGCGAGCGGCCACCGGCGAGAACAGCGCGAGCAGCGCACCCGTGCGGTGCGCGGCGATCTGCGCGCTGCTGCCGAGCGGCTGGTTGATGCCCCACAGAAACCGCCCGCCCCCCAGCCGGCGCTCCCATTCCTTGCGGAGCACCACGGCAGGAAGTTCTTCGCCGGACTCGGAACCGATCTTCGTCCAGCAAAACGTTCGGGGGAGGTGTTTCAGTGTCATCGACTTTCTCGGGATGCAGCAGCTTGCCAGCTTCAGCAAGTCATTCAATAGCCGTAACTGTATAGGTATAATGCATCGCATGGAAGCCCCGGATACTGATTTTCCCGTTGATGACCTGTTGCGCCGCTTGATGGCGGATACCCGCTCGTCCAGCGAAATAGCGCGGCTTTCCGGGGTCAGCCAGCCGACCGTGTCACGCCTTCGGCAGTCGAACGGGCGCCGCCTGCGCCGCAGCGCGCCATTCAATAAGCTATGCACTTTCTATGGTGTCGACATGCGTCCGTCGCGGCGCCGCTATAACGAACTGCTGCGCGACGCGATCGTCGACGCGTGGGACGGCTCCGACGAGCACGGGCGCGCGCTGCTGGTCGTGATCCAGGGCTTGAAGGATTTGCAGGGGAAGGCCGACGACGGATGACGCGGCGGGCGGGCGCCGCCGCAAGTGACGAGCGCATAAGAAGCATGCCGAACGGGCGGTGACGATCATGGGTCGTCGCCGCCCGTTTCGTTTTCGCGCGAATGAACGGCGGCATCGAGATGCCCGGCCTCGCCGCCGGCGAGGCGCGCAACCCGGAGAAGTCGCCGCACGCGTGCCGTTCTCCCGGCGAGAACATGGCGTTCTGTCCCAGCCGGCTATGCATCGCGCCGGGGTTCGCACGAGCCACCCGCCGCCGGCCGGCACGCAACCGGCGGCCTCCGCATGACCGACTGTTGCCCAGCCGACGACAGTCCGTTCCGCGCGCGCCGGCTACCGGGCGCCGATACGGCCCTGTAACGTTGCGGTCGTGACGGCGCGGCCACGCACAACCCCACTCCCGAACCGGAAACCCACATGGAATTCATGCTCGACCACGCGATCGACGACGCGGCAACCCAGGACATCTCGCATCAGATCCGGACCGTCGACCCGGATGCCGAGGTTCAGGTCGACCCGGCGAACCGCACGGTCCACGTCGATTCGTGGCTGTTCGCCGAGGAGTTCTTCGTCGCGTTCGACGATGCCGGCTACGCCGTCGTGCGCATCAACGACCGCTGAGCCGCGGCATCCGCCCGCCCCGCTTTCCATCGACGTCATCCTTCATCGGAAATCTCCCATGGCAAATTCGACCGTCGCCGCGCATCTCGGCGCACTCCACTATCGCGTCACGCTGACCGCCGGCGCCCACACCCTGCACAGCGACGTGCCGGAACGGCTCGGCGGCGGCGACAGCGGCCCCGATCCGCACGACCTCCTGCTGTCGGCGCTCGGCGCCTGCACGGCGATCACCGTCGCGATGTATGCGCAGCGCAAGGAATTGCCGCTCGACAGCATCGACGTGCGGCTCGCGATCACCGACGAACGCCCGGGCGCGCCGACGAAGATCGCGCGCGACATCACGCTGAACGGCAACCTGACGGCCGGGCAACGCGACCGGCTGCTGGAAATCGCGAACGCGTGCCCGATTCACCGGCTGCTCACCGGCGACGTCGAGATCGACAGCCGCCTGACCGCGTGACGCGGGCCTTTGCCTTTGATTGCCTTTGCCTTTGATTGCCTTTGACCAGGAGATTCACGACATGGACACCCGCGCCGACACGCCGCAGGCCTCCCCCGCACCCGGCCAGCAGGCCGCCGAACGCTACCCGGCGCGCGCCGCGGAAGTCGGCGCGCTGCCGATCCACCGCGCACTGCCGAACCGCCTGCGCAAAACCGTCGGCGCGTGGTGCTTCCTGGATCACGCGGGGCCCGTCGCAGTGTCCGCCGACACCGGCATGCACGTCGGCCCGCATCCGCACATCGGCCTGCAGACCTTCACGTGGATGATCGAAGGCGAGGTGCTGCATCGCGACAGCCTCGGCTACGAGCAGGTGATCCGGCCCGGCGAGGTCAACCTGATGACCGCCGGCCGCGGCATCGCGCACACCGAGGACACCGTGTCGCCCGACGGGCGCTTTCATGCGGTGCAGTTGTGGATCGCGCTGCCCGATGCGCATCGCGCCCGCGCGCCCGCGTTCGAGAACTACCGGAACCTGCCGGTGCACCGCGACGGCGGCTTCACGATCACCGTGCTGGCCGGCGCCGCGTTCGACCGCGTGTCGCCGGCGCAGGTGTATTCGCCGCTGGTCGGGCTCGACTTCGCGTCGGACGGCGCCGCGCAACTCGCGATGCCGCTCGATCCGGCGTTCGAGTATGCGGTCTACGTGCTGAGCGGCGACGTGACCGTCGACGGCGCGGCGCTCGAACCGGACGTGCTGCTTTATCTCGGCACCGGGCGCGACCGGCTCGACCTGAAGACCGGTGGCGCCGCGAAGTTCATCGTGCTGGGCGGCGCACCGTTCGAGGAAACGCTGCTGATCTGGTGGAACTTCGTCGCGCGCAACCCGGCGGAAATGGTCGCGGCGGCCGACGCGTGGCACGCGCAGCGCGGGTTCGGCGACGTGCCGGGCGCCGCCGCCCCGCGCATGCAGGCGCCCGCGCTGCCGCCGACGTGGAAGTAGGCGCGGCCCGAGCTACTGTTCGAGCCCGACCGCGAGCGGCCGCTGGTCGCTGCGGCCGTGGTCGTCGACCACCCGCACCGTGAAGCTGCCGGCGGTGCCCGGCTGCCAGAACAGCACGTCGCCCGGCGCGCTGCGGCCGACATACGCGTCGTTGACGAACCAGTAGAGCGCATGCGCGCTCGCGTCGGCCGTCGCGTTGAACGCGATGCGCGTGTCGCGCGCGTCCTTCACGCGCATCGCGTAGGTGCTGCCGCGCAGCGGCGACGTGATCCGCGGCGGATCGCCGTCCACCTGCCCCGCGTTCGCGCAATCGGGGTTCTGCGGCGGGTGCCGGCGCGGGATGCCGGCCTTCGCGAACACCTGCTGCAGGTCCGACGGCCAGAACTCGAAGATTTCGGTGTGCGTGCGCTTGCCGTCGTACGGCGGGCACGCGGGCCGGCCAGTCGCGTCGTCGATCACGACAGGCCGGTGCACGGTGCTCACGCGGATCGGCGACGTGCCGGGGATGAACCACGTCCAGCCCTGCTGCGGACACCACTCGTTCGGCAAGTCGCCGCTCGCGAGGCAGATCCGCACGCGCTTCACGCGCGGCGGCGCCGGCCGCGGCGGTTCGGCGAGCGCGCGTTCGGCGCCCAGCGCGTCGACGATCTGGAAGAACAGCGGCGCGGCCGCATCGACGCCGACGAAGGCCGTGTTGCTCGAATTGTCGAAATTGCCGACCCACACGATCAGCACGTACGGCCCGAACACGCCGGCCGTCCACGCGTCGCGGAACGACCATGACGTGCCGGTCTTCCAGTACACCGGCAACTGCACCGGCTGCGCGCCGCTCGTCTCGTCGGGGCGCAGGTGCTGGCGCAGCATGTCCATCGTCATGAAGCTCGCCTCCGCGCTCAGCAGCCGGCGGCCCGGCGCGACCGGTTCGTCCGCGCGCAGCCGCAGCGGCCGGAACACGCCGCCGTTCGCGAGCATCGCGTAGAGGCCGGCCAGATCCTGCATCGTCACCTCGCCGCCGCCGAGCACGAGCGCGAGCCCGTAATGCTGCGCGCTCGCGAGCCGGCGCACGCCGGCGTCCTGCAGGAAGCGGTACAGGTCGGGCTGCCTGAGCTGCGACGCAACCCATACCGCGGGTACGTTGCGGCTGCGGTTCAGCGCATCGGTCGCGGTGATCGGCCCGAGGAAATGGCCGTCGAAATTCTCCGGCGCGTACGGGCCGAACGACGTCGGCACGTCGCGCAGCACCGTCTGCGGATGCAGCACGCCCTGGTCGAAGCCGAGCGCGTAGATGAACGGCTTGAGCGTCGAGCCCGGCGAGCGCCGCGCGAGGGTGCCGTTCACCTGCCCCTGGATCGCGCGGTCGAAGAAGTTCGCGGAGCCGACCAGTGCCTTCACGCCCATGTCGCGCGTGTCGACCAGGATCGCGGCCGCGTTGGCGATGCCGTGCGTGTCGTTGCGCGCGACATAGCGGCCGACCTGCCGCTCCAGCGCGCGCTGCAGGCCGAGATCGAGCGTCGTGACGAGCCGCGCGTCGTCACTGTCGCCGTCGCCGTCGCCGTCGCCGCCGCGGTTGCGCCATGCGGCGCGCGCGGCGAGCGCCTGGTCGACCGCATGCGGCGCGTCGAACGGCAGCGCGGCGAGCGGGCGCATCGCGAGCGGCAGCGCGAACAGCGGCTTGAGCGCCGCATCGCGCGGGTGGCGTTCGAGCCAGCGCGCGTACAGCCGGTTGCGCGACACCGTGAGCGCGCGATTGATCTCGTCCTGCCCCGCGCCGCCGCGCACGCGCCGCGCAGGGTCCTGCGGAATCACCGCGAGCGCGAGCGCCTCGGGCAGCGTCAGCGCGTCGGGCTGGCGATCGAAATACGCGACGCTCGCCGTGCCCGCGCCTTCGACGTTGCGGCCATACGGCGCGTCGTTCAGGTAGGCCTCGAGGATCTGCCGCTTCGAATAGAACAGTTCGAGCTGCAGCGCGCGCCCGACCTGCTCGAGCTTGCCGAGCGGCGTGCGCGTGTTGAGCCGCCACAGCGAGCGCGCGAGCTGCATCGTCAGCGTCGAGCCGCCCTGCGGATTGCGGCCGCGCACGTAGGTGACCCACGCGCCGCGCGCCAGGCCGTACGGGTTGAAGCCGGGGTGCCACCAGAACCAGCGGTCCTCGTGCAGCATCACGGCCTCGACGAGCTGCGGCGACATCCGTTCGAGCGGCACCCACAGCCGGTAGCGGTCGTCCTTCGCGAGCGTGAGCCGCAGCAGCCGGCCGTTCGCGTCGAATACCGCGGTCGACGACGGCTTCCAGTCGCGCAGCGCCGGATGCGGCCACAACCGGAAGCCGGCCAGCACCGCCGCCGCCAGCAGCACGCCGGCGATCACGTTCTGCCAGCGGTGCAGCCAGCGCGCGGCGCCGTGCAGGCGCCGGCGGATTGCCGAGCCGTCAGCCATGCGCCGGGCCGCCTGCCGCAGACGCCGGCGCCGGCGTGCGCGCCGCCGCCGTCATCGCGCGCGCCCGACCGTCAGCGTCGCGCCGCCCGGCGACTGCGCCTGCACGCGCCGGTCGTACATCGATTCGCCGTACGCAGGCGGCACGACGAAGCGGCCCGCGTTGCTCGCCTTGATCCGGTATACGAACTCGCGCACGTCGGTGGTCGCGGTGCCGTAGATCACCACGCGATCCTCGCGCACGTCCGCGTACTCCGGTTTCCAGCTCGACCCCGCGACGCCGATCGGCGAACGCCACGGCGCATTCGCGGCGGCGGCCGCGTCCGCGTTCTCGCCGCCGTCCTGCGCGTCGGTTGCCGGCGGCGGCGCGATCACCGGATCGAAGCCGCCCGGCAGCAGGTCGACGATCGCAACGTTGCCGACGTTCGCGGCGCCCGTCGCGCGGATCTTCAGGTGCACGTCGATTTCCTGGCCGAGCGTCGCCTTGTCGAGCGGCTTGCCGTTCGTATCGGTGTACTCGCGCACGATCTCGAGGCCGTCCTTGATCGCCTTCGTCGACGTGCCGCGGTCGTAGCCCGACTGGCTCGCGATCCACCATGCGGGCAGTGCGCTGCCGTTCACGATGTCGACGCGCGTCGCACCGGCCCCCCATGTGCCGGAGCGCACGAGGTTCGCCTGGATCGACGACACGTCCTTCGGCGCGCCGCCCGCGCGCACCTCGTCGATCGCGAGCGTGTCGAGGCCGGTCGCGGTCGCCCCCGCATACGCATCGAGCGCGAGGATCGTCATCGACGACGACAGCGTGTTGTAGCGGTTGCGCGCGAGCGGCGCCGCGATGTTCTCCATCACGCGCGGCGACAGCTTGCGCACGCGCTCGGGGAAGTGCTTCGCGAGCAGATACAGCACGCTCGCGTCGCGCGTCAGCGGATCGATGTAGTAGCCGGCCTCGTACGGTTCGCTGCGCGCCGCCTTGCGTTCGAGCAGCGCCTGCGGGCCCGCGATCAGCGCGGCCGCCTCCTTGTCCTGCTTCAACAGCTGGTACGACGCGGCGAGCCACCCGGCCGCGAGATCGTTCTTCCAGTCGTTCGGATACGCGTCCTGCAGCCGCTTCTGCACGGCCGCGAGGCTGTTGGTCGTCACGTTGCCCTCGCGCGTCAGCAGGTACACCGCGTACGCGCGCTGCCGCAGCAGGTCGAGCGAGCCGAGCCGGTCGTTCGCCGCGAGCTGCTGCAGATACTGGTTGCCCGCGTCGAGCATGTCCTTCGGCACCGCCGCGCCGCGCTCGCGCGCGTCGATCAGCACGTGCATCGCATACGCGGACACGAACGGATCGGCATCGGGCGTCGCGCTCCACAGCCCGAAGCCGCCCTGCGCGTTCTGCCGCGTGCGCAGCGCGCCGAAGAACTGCGCGGCCGCGTCCACGGCGGCTTTCCCGGCCGATGCCGACGAATCGGCCTGCGGCTGGCGCGGGCTCGTCAGCGCGCGCACCGACAGCCACTTCGACGCGAACAGCCACGGCACGACCGCGCTCACCATCTGCTCGCTGCAGTAATGATCGAAGTTGACGAGATACGACGCGAGCCCCTCCGACAGCACGAGCGGCGCGGTCGAGACGCTCGCGTCGCGTGCCGCGTAGGCGTCGTACATCGCGCGCAGGTTCGGCACGCTCGCCTTCTTGCCCGCGTCGAGCCGCGCGAAGTCGAGCTGCGTGCGGAACGCGGCGGCCGGCCGCACCGCGACGTCGACGCTTTGCTGCGCGGCCTTCGCGCCGTAGCGCGCACCGAACGACAGCGTGCCGGAGCCGAGCGTGTCGGTCGCCTTCACGCGGAACAGCACGACGCCTTCGCGCATCGGCGCGAGCGCGACGTTCTGCGTCGCGGGGCCGACCACCTGCAGTTGCGGGCCCGTCTTCAGCGTGACCGCGACCGGCACCGGCGCGTTGCCGGCGCCGGTCAGGTTGTTCGCGACGCCGACGCTCACTTCCGCCTCGTCGCCCGGCGCGAGCGTGGTCGGCACGTTCGGCGACAGCACGAAATCGCCGCGCACCGTCGTCGCGCCTTCGTAGGTGCCGATCAGGTCCGGCGACACCGACACGGCCATCACGCGCAGCCGGCCGTTGAAGTAATCGGGCACGGTGTAGCTCACGCGCGTGTCGCCGTTCACGTCGACGATCCCCGACCAGTAGACCACCGGCTTGTCGCGCTTGCGCTTGAACGGGTTGAGCTGGCGGCCGGGCGCGTCGTCGGCGTCGCCGCCCGGCGCGGCCATCGACATCAGCTTCTCGAAGTCCGGCAGGATCAGGTCGAGAATCTGCGACGTGCCGACTTCCAGCATCCGCTTGCGGAAGAAGAACTTCAGCGGATCGCCGAGCTTGTAGCGCGCGACCTGCAGGATCCCCTCGTCGACGGCGAACACCACGACCTTCGCGGGCTTCGCCGAATGCACGGTGAAGGTGGCGGTGTCGCCCGGCTTCACGAGCGCGGGCGCGTCGACCGTGAGCGCGTTGCGGCGCGCGTCGAGGTTCACCGAGAACGGCACGACGCCGTAGCTCAGCGGGCTCATGAAAATCTCGTCCGACGACGGGTCGCGAATGTACTGCACGTTGATGTAGCCGTTGCCCTCGAAGCCGGCCGGCACCGTGATGTGCTGGATCGAGCTCGTCGTATCGGCATGGAACCACGCATGCGCGTACACCTTGTCGCGCTCGATCGTGATCAGGCCGCTGCCCGCGTACGGCGCGCGGATCGCGATCTCGACCTGCTCGCCCGGCTTGTAGTCGTGCTTGCCGAGGCTCACCTGCAGCTCCGCGTTGCGGTCGAGGGAGCGCGACACGTTCGCGTCGCCTGCGACCGCGTACTCGATGCGGTTCACCGCAGTGCCGTCCGCGCGGCGGATCACCAGCGCGTAGCTGCCCGGCTTGTCGGTGCGCAGCGCGTAGTCGAGGCCCGCGGCCGGAATCGTCAGCGGCTTCTCGTCGACCGGCACTTCCTTGAGCCGCGAGTCGTACTTGTAGGCACCGGAATCCTGCTTGGTCAGCACCGACACGTAGCGCTGCTCGACAAGCTGCGCGCGCAGGTCCTTCACGTCGAGCGCCTTCGCGCGCGGATCGATCGCGGCGAGCCGCACCGTGCGCGGGCTGCCGCGCTTCACGTAGCCGAGATCGTCGACCGACTTGTAGCCGACCAGCCAGTCGTTGTTCGACACGAGCGTCTGCGCGTTCGCGGCGACGCTGCGCCCGCCTTCCGCCTCGAACGCCTTCGCCTGGAAGTAGAGCTGGTAGGTCGCGTCCGCGTACTTGTTCAGGTCGAGGTCGAATTCCGCATGACCCTTGTCGTCGGTCTGGCCGTCCTGCAGCGTGGTCGTATAGCCCTCCTTCGCGCGCCGCGCGTCGAAGAACTGATAGCCCTGCCAGCTGCGGAACGACGGCCACACCGGGCGCAGCGTCAGCGTCGCGGCGACGCGGCGCTTCTCGGCCGGCGTGCCGAACAGGTTCTGCGCATCGACGAGCCCCTTCAGCCCGTCCGGCTTCACCCAGCCTTCGACGACCTGCTGCGACAGCTTCGCGTCGACCTTCATCCGGTCGGGCAGGAATTCCTTCACCTGCACCGTCGTGCTGCCGATCGGCTGGTCGCCCGGCTGGCCGTCCTTGACGATGTACAGGTTGACCGTCCATGCGCCGGTCGGCGCGGTCTCGGCCGTCGTGTAGCCGACTTCGGTGAAGCCGGTCGCGTCCACCGTCACCGGCTTGCGCTCGACCGTGATCCCGCGCGGGTCGACGATCTCCGCCTGCAGCGGCACGCCGGCCGGGCTGCGCGCCCAGCTCGCGGCGCGCACGATCAGGCCGATGTGGAACGGGTCGCCCGGCCGGTACAGCCCGCGATCCGAGAACAGGTACGCGGACAGCTGCCCCTGGCCGGTCGCGTTGCGCTCGCCGTCCACGTCGAAGCGCGAGAAATCGAGCTGGCGGTCGCGGCCGCCCACCGGCAGGAACGACAGGTCGCCGTCCTTCTTCACGACATAGAGCTGCGGACGCCTCTCGCGCTCGAGCCCCTTGAATGCCGGGAAATGCACGACACCGTCGGCGGCCGTGGTCTGCGTGAACAGCGCCTGGCCGTTGACCGCGAGCACCGACACCGTCGCGCCCGCCACCGGCCGGCCCGACCGGATCGACTGGATGAACACGTCCTGGCTGCCGTCGAGCGCGCGCTTGACGAGCATCCCGAGATCGGTGACGACGATCAGCCGCGTGTCGCCGAGCGCGCTGTCGCCGTCGCCGCTGTCACCGTCGCTCGATTCCGCGCTGTCCGACTGGCCCGCATCGCCGTCGCCGCCGGCCGAGCCGTCGTCGCCCTTCGCGGCGTCGGCCTTTTTCTTCTCCGCGGCCGGGTCGTATTTCGACAGGTGCAGCAGGAACACGCCGCGCTTGCCGCCCTTCAGGTACTGGCCGAGATCGACGCCCTCGTAGTGCGCCTTGCCCGGTTCGCCGGCCGGGAACGCGCGCGTCTGCACGAAGCGCTCGACGATGTGATCCTCGCTGAACGAATACGACAGCTCCGGGCGCGCGTACGAGCCGTGGTTGAAGCTGACGAGGTGCTGCAGCTGGTCGGGCACGACGCGGCCGATCTCGACCTTCATCCCAGGCAGGTTGCGCGACACGACCGACAGCCGCTTGCTGCCGCTCATCGACAGCAGCGAGCCGTCCGCCATGAAGCGCAGCAGCTTCGGATAGTCGGGCACCGTGAACGCGCGCGCGACGGGCTTGCCCAGCAGGTAGCCGCCGGCGGATTTCAGGCCGTCGTCGATCCGCACGACCACGCGATCGCCGGGGGTCGCGTGGTACTTGAAGCTCTGCAGCGTCGCGTAGTCGCCCTCGGTCGGCACCGGTTCGAGCGGCAGCGGCTTCGACTGCTTCAGCACCGCGTCGCCGATGTCCTCGACATTCCATTCGTACGGCGGCGCGTCGTCCGACTGCTCGACGCCCGGCTTGCGCTTGGGCAGCACCCACGCCTTCGCGCGCGCAGCGAGCTCCGCGCTGCGCACGCCGTCGGACGCTTCCGCGACGATCACCTGCTCGGGCTCGTAGCGGTCGTTGTCGACGAGCGTCGGCGACACGTCGCCGATCGACAGGCTGTACAGCCCCGGCACGCCGACCGATGCGTGCAGCGCGTCCTTGGTGCCGTCGCCGCCGCGCGCGCTCTTCACGCCCTTGTCGACGTCGAGCCGCACCGACAGCGGGTCGCGCGGGATCTCGAGCGGCTGCGAATGCACCCACGCACGCAGCTTGTGGTCGTCGTAGGACACCGAATAGCGCAGCGGCGTCGTGCTCTTGCCGTCGCGGCCGACCAGCACGAGCCCGATGCGCTTCTCGAATTCGGCCGGATCGACCGGGTAGTTGAACTGCAGCGCGAGGATCGCCTGCTTCTGCGCGGGGTTTTCCGGGTCCTGGTAGAACTGGTTCTCGCCGAACTGTGCGGCGAATGCCGCGACGTCGAACGCGAAGCGGTCGTCGGCCATCGTCACCTGCGGCGCGAACGCCTCGCGCACCGCGAACCGCCCCTCGACATGCGCGCCGACCGGCCAGTCGGTGAGCGGCGTGAAGCGCAGCGTCTTGTCGTCGACCCATTGCCACCCGCCCTTCAGCGCGGGCGTCAGCGCGATGCCGCGCTCGACCGGCTTGCCGACGAGCTCGAGCGGCGCGGCCGAATGCGAAAACACGATGTCGAGCGGATGGATGGTGACCTTCGGGCGGCCGTTCTCGTCGGTGTCGTAGGTCGTCGCGGCAGGCGGCTTCACGGTGAAGCTCACCGTCTCGGGCTCGGGCGGCTTCGGGCGATGCTGGTACCCGTGCCAGCCGCCGGCGAGCGCGGCGCCGAGCACGACCGCGCCGGCCGCGTGCCACGGGCGGCGGCGCACCGTCGCGACCGCGAAGCCGGCCCATGCGGGCGCAGTCCACGACACGTTGCCGACGATCGGCCGCAGCAGGCGGCCAAGCAGGCGCCCGACGAAGCCGATCGCGCGAATCGGCAGGAGCAGCAGGAAGCGCAGCAAGTCCATCTTGTTCTTTTCCTTGTCAGGGACGTGCTGCCGGCCGTGGCGACGTTCCCCGGAATAGTTGTCTGACGGCGCGGCCCGGTTGCGCCGTGGATGCTTCGTTCTGTGAAACAGTGCGACGAAAAAAACCGCCGTATTATCGGCCAGGCCGGAGTCGATGGAAACTGCGTCCGCGGTTTCGGGGCGATGCGTCGGATCGGCGCGACACGCTCGCGTGTCGCGCGATGGCCAGGCGGAGGAAAGGGCCGGCTGCATGCCGGGCAGGCCGGCCGTGCAAAGTGACGCGGTGCGTCAGCAGCTCACACGTCGAAGGCGGAACGCGCCGTCACGCACCAGCCGGCTCCCCGGATATTCTCGAATCGTTTCCGAATCGATGCGGGAGACGAACCTTCTGCGCGTCAACGGCGCGTGCGGGCCCGTTCCGTCCTTCGAACGCCGGCGCAACGCGCTTACGCTGGCGCCACGATCGACACTGTCTGCCGCAACGAATTCGTGCAGCGCTGCGCATCGTCGAGGAAGCGGCCGAACGCATCGCTGTTCAGGTCGTCGTGGCTCAACCAGCGCGCTTTCTGCACCACGCGCTGGCGGAACGCGATACCTGTCGCGCCCGGCTGCGGCGTCACGTCGACGTCGAACCACGGCGAATGCGCGGCGCAGGCGGCAAGCGGCCGGGCCGCCTCGACGCCGTCGAGCCGCACGTCGGTGAGCGTTTCCTCCTGGTCGCCCACGTACAGGTCGCCCACGTCGCCGTTGCGCCGGTAGTTCGCGAGCCGCTCCCACTTGTCGCGCCAGCCGGCGCCACCGTTGTACACGTAGCCGCTCGACGTGCGGTCGAGCGCGCGCCGGTCGACGCCCTGCGCGCGGATCCGGTAGCCGCCGAGCCCCGCCTCGCTCGAGGCCGGCCGCTCGATGCGGCATTCGACCGGCTCGTTGAGCCAGCCATTGCACAGGTGCTGGTCGACGGCGGTCGCGCCCTGTGCGTAGTCGGCGTCCATCAGCGACCACAGCAGGTTCCCGTTCTTGACGACGCTCACGTCGACGCGCGCGCTGCCGTCGGCCAGCACGCGCGCACGGTACCTGCCGTCGAAGGTCGCCAGCGGCGCTTCGGCCGCGACGCGGTCCTCGCTCACCGTGCCGTCGCGCTCGAACACGAACGCCCAGCGGTCCTGCAGATCGGACGGCGTGCGGCCCGGCAGGTGCACGTTGTTGGTCGGATCGAGCCACCAGGTCTTGCCGTCGACCACCGCCCGCACGATCGCATGGTTCGGCGCGCCGATGCCGGGCACCAGCAGCGGCCGCGCATCGGCGCCGCGGAACACGAGCGCGGGACGCGCGTCGATGCCGCTCGCGTCGAGCATCGCGGCGAGCAGCACCGCGAGATCCTTGCAATCGCCATAGCCGTTCGACTCGATCTGCGCGAGGTCGAACGGAATGAGGCCGCGCTCGCTCGCGCGCCAGTCGCCCATGTAGCGATAGTGCGCGCTGATGAATTTCATCAACGCGGCAACGCGCTCGGGCGCGGGCTTGCTGCGCGCCGCCGCGACGGCTGCCGCGGCGCCAGGCGGCAGCGGCGCCGCGAGAATCGCGTTGTAGCGCGCGGCGAACACGCCGAAATGCGCCTGCCGGTCGAGGCTGCTGGCGAGTTCGATGCGCGGCACCCGGCGCACGAGCGTGCCGTCCTCGTTGATCAGGTTGACGAAGCGCGGCGCCTTCAGCTCGACGACGAGCCGTTTGCCCTGCCGCGACGTATCGACCCGGAATGCATCGAGCTGCTCGCCGCGCCACAGGATCGGCCGGTCGGCCGTGAACGTGGCCCGATACGCGTCGAGCCGCACGGGCGTCGGATCGAACACCGCGCGCTCGTGGAATTCGGTGGCGTTCGGCGTGGCGGCGATGTGCTCGACGAGCGTGTACGTGATGGTGCTGCCCACCACCAGGCCCGGAAACGCGACGGACGTCTGCTTGTTGCGGTGAAAGCCGGCTTCCGGGTTCGGCGCGGTGCGCGTGTCGATCTGCCTGCCCGACAGGGCGACGCGCCGGCCGTCCGGCTGGATCACGGCGGCGTCCTTGATCTCGAGGCGGTCGTTGTCGCGGAAATCGAAGTCGAGCCGCGACAGTTGCGCACGCCCGGCCGCGCGCAGGATCGTCAGGTGCTCGACGGTCGTGCAGTCCTTGCTGGTGTCCGGATGGATCCGGCAGGCGAGCTCGGTGCGCCGCGCGACAGGCGCCTCGTCGATCGGCTGCAACGCGGCGTTCGTGCCGGCGGCGGCGACGCACAGCAGCGCCGCGATACCGGTGCGCGTGCGCATCGGGCGGGATCGGTAGGTCATCGGGAGGGCTCCTCGTTTGGGTGGTGGCGAGTTGGATACGGTCGTCGCATCGCATAGGCCTACTGATTTCGCTCGAGCGAAATGCGGACGCACGCGTGCGCAACGGATGGAGACGCGCCGGAATCGACGCTGACGACATGGCTAAAGAGAGGCGCGCCGCACGACGATGTGTGCGGGCTTCGTGGCGAGTGTCGCTGACCGATGGCGATTGCATCCGGGGCCGGCGCCTCGAACGCGCCAGTGCAGGCGCAGGTGGATGCAATCACGCTGAATCCCGATCGCCTGTCTGATGAAGGACGAGCGATCCGTTGATTCATTAGAACTGCTTTGGTATTCGCGCTATCGAATGATATGACGATTTAAACCGGGCCGATCGTATCAAAATCTTTCGAAGCCTGTCAAACCTGCCGGTTATTCATTTGACTTGAATTCACCTCGTTGCTTTGCAATTCGAATGAATAAACCCAATGCCGGCGGCGGCCGGATGTTCGCCTCTCATCCGGCCCGATCAAGATCGCCCAACCCGTCACGATCCACGCATTTCCATTGCCTAGAATCAAAGTTGTGTGCACGCCCATCGTGGCGTGCGGCACGGCCGGGTCGGTCATATCGCCCGCCCGCGAACCCGCCGCGCGTCAATCCTGCGTGGAATGCCGCGGGCACCCGGGCGTTGCGGCAAGTCTGACCGATCGAACCGCCCCTTTTTCCCTGGAGATCGTCATGAATACGGAAACCAGCGCCAACGTGCGCGCGTTCGTGCAGACCGCCGAGCAGGCCGGCTCGTATGTGTGGGTCATCGCGCTCGTCGACTTCGACGCGCAGACCGTCAAGCGCGCGCTCGTCTCCGAGGAGTCGTTCGGCACGGCAGCCGCCGCGAGGGATGCCGGCGAAGCTCGCCTGACAGGCATGCGGCAGGATCACTGACGCAACGCACTCGCCTGCGGACCCGTCCGGCTTTCGCGCGCGGACGGCCTGAAGTCGAACGATAGGAAGAAATGGCCGGAAGCGGAGAACGATCATGTCCAAGACGCAAGCGCCGCCCGGGCCGACGCCCGCGGTATCCGTCGACGCAGGCAGCTACCGCGTCGTGCGCCCCCAGAACGCGAGCGACGTCATCGCGCTGCTGCGCCGGCACGATATCCGGATCGTCGACCTGAAGTTCACCGACCTGCCCGGCCTCTGGCAGCACCTGTCGATTACGCGCCCCGAAGTGCACGAAGGCCTGTTCGACGCCGGCATCGGCTTCGACGGCTCGTCGATTCGCGGCTTCCAGGAGATCCACGAATCGGACATGCTGCTGCGGCCGGACCCCGCCAGCGCGTTCGTCGATCCGGTGTGCGGCACGCCGACGCTGTCGCTGATCTGCGACGTCATCGATCCGGTGCTGCGGCAACCGTACTCGCGCGACCCGCGCTACATCGCGCAAAAGGCCGAGGCCTACCTGAAGCAGACCGGCATCGCGACGGCGTGCTATTTCGGCCCCGAGCTCGAGTTCTTCATCTTCGATTCGATCCGCTTCGGCCAGGACCAGCACAGCGGCTACTACTACGTCGAATCGGCCGAAGGCGACTGGGCCACGGGCCGCGACGAAGGCGCATACGGCGGCGGCAATCTCGGCTACAAGGCGCGCTACAAGGAAGGCTATTTCCCGGTGCCGCCGCAGGACACGCTGCAGGAGATCCGTTCGGAAATCGCGCTGACGCTCGAGCAGGCCGGCGTGCAGGTCGAGGTGCATCACCACGAGGTCGCGACCGCCGGCCAGAACGAGATCGACATCCGCTTCGCGACGCTCACGCAGATGGCGGACAACGTGATGATCTACAAGTACATCTGCAAGAACGTCGCGCGCCGGCACGGCAAGGTCGCCACCTTCATGCCCAAGCCGCTGTTCGCCGACAACGCGAGCGGCATGCACTGCCACCAGAGCCTGTGGAACGACGATCGCAATCTCTTCTACGACGCGAACGGCTGGGCGCTGACCTCCGACCTGTGCCGCTGGTACATCGGCGGCCTGCTGCACCACGCGCCCGCGTTGATGGCGCTGTGCGCACCCACCACGAATTCGTACAAGCGGCTCGTGCCGGGCTACGAAGCGCCGGTGAATCTCGCGATGTCGCAGCGCAACCGCTCCGCCGCCGCGCGCATTCCGATGTACTCCGATTCGCCTGCTGCGCGCCGCGTCGAGTTTCGCTGCCCCGACCCGTCCGCGAACGCGTACCTCGCGTTTGCGGCGATGCTGATGGCCGGCCTCGACGGCATCGAGAACCGGATCGATCCCGGCGAGCCGCTCGACCGGAACATCTACGACCTGCCGCCCGAGGAAGCGTGCAACATCCGGCAGGTGCCGGGCTCGCTCGACGCGGCGCTGCTGGCGCTCGAAGCCGACCACGCATTCCTGCTCAAGGGCGGCGTGTTCAGCGACGACCTGATCCGCACGTGGATCGATTACAAGCGCAGGCGGGAAATCGACGCGATCCGCCTGCGCCCGCATCCTTGGGAGTTCTACCTGTACTTCGACATCTGAACGCACGCCATGCCGGCGAACGGCTCAACGTGCGCCGGCATGCGACCACGTCCCTTCGATATCGATCACCGTGCGCACGGAGTTCGCGAGGAAGCATGCGTCGTGCGCTTCGTGATGCAGCGCCGCCACCTCCGCGTCGGTCGGCGCGCGCTCGCCGGCGAACGTCACCGCCGGCTTCAGCACGACGCGCGTCACCACTTCCTTGCCCGCGTCGTTCTTCTCCATCGTGCCCTGCGCCGCATCGCGATAGCGCGTGACGACGAAGCGCTTCTGCGCGGCGATCGACAGGAACCACAGCATGTGGCAGCTCGACAGCGCCGCGACGTACGCCTCCTCCGGGTCGACCGCGGCCGGATCCGAGAACGGCGCGCGCACCACGTGCGGCGAGCTCGACGCGGGCACCGTGACGCCGCCGTCGAAGCGCCATTCGTGCCTGCGGCTGTAGCGGTTGTCGGTGAACTTCTCGTCCGGTGCGCCCTGCCATTCGACTTCAGCGGTATACGTCGACATCCTGGCTCCTTCGTTGACAAAAATCCTGTGTGCGCGCGCCGCGCCGGCTCAGATCGGCGTCAGCAGCGGCTCGCCCGCGAAATGCCGCGCGGCGTTGTCGAGGAACTGCTGCACCGAGCGGTCCAGCGCCTCGGGCGACCAGCCGCCCATGTGCGGCGTCAGCACGACGTTGTCGAGATCGAGCAGCGCGTGCGGCGGCGCCGGCTCGCCCTCGTACACGTCGAGCCCCGCGCCGCCGAGGCGGCCTTCGCGCAACGCGTCTGCCAACGCAGCGGTATCGACAACGCTGCCGCGCGCGATATTGACGAGAAATCCGTTCGGGCCGAGCGCATCGAGCACCGTGCGGTCGATCAGGTGACGGGTGCCCGCGCCGCCCGGCGTCGCGACGAGCAGGAAGTCGGCCCACTGCGCGAGCGCGTCGAGCCGGTCGAAATGGCGATAGGTAACGCCGGCCCTCGGCGTGCGGTTGTGATAGCCGATCTCGAGATCGAAGCCGGCCGCGCGGCGCGCGAATTTCTCGCCGATCTTGCCGAGACCGACGATGCCGAGCTTCTTGCCGGACACGTTCGGCGGCAGCGGCAACGCATCGCGCCAGATGCCCGCGCGGGTCTGGCCGTCCAGCCGCACGACGCCGCGCACCGTGGCAAGCAGCAGCGCGAATGCATGATCGGCGACGCAGTCGTCGTTGGTGCCCGTGCCGGCCGCGACGGCCACGCCGCGCGTGCGCGCATGCGCGACGTCGATGTGCTCGAAGCCCGCGCCGAGCGCGCTGACGAAGGTCAGGCGCGGCAGCCGATCGATCTCGGCGGCGGTGAGGCCCGTGCTGCCGTTGGTCAGCACCGCGCGGATCGTGCCGCCGTGCTCGGCGATGGCCTGTGCGCGTGCGTCGGGGGTGAGGGCGTAGCGCACGTCGAACGACGCGGCGATCTGGCGATGCGCGTCGTCGCGCATCGGGATGAGGACCAGCAGCTCGGGCTTCATGATGGAATTCGGCTTCGCGGCGATGCACGGCAGTGTATCGGAAGACGCCGGTTCGCGTACGGGAGAACCGGCCCAAAACGGCGCACGCGGTTTGCCAAAGCAGGCCCGCTCAAGTAAGTTTCGGCGTACGCTCCTTTTCTCACAATGCTGGAGGTCGGCCCGATGAAACTTGCCCTGCCCGCCCGGATGCTGGGCCTCGCGTTCGCCGCCGCCGTCGCGGCGCCCGGCGCGCATGCCGCCGACGCCGTCGTGGTGTCGTCGAAGATCGATACCGAAGGCAACCTGCTCGGCAACGTGATCGCGCAGGTGCTGAAGGCGCACGGCATTCCGGTCACCCAGAAGATCGCGCTCGGCACGACGCCGATCGTGCGCAAGGCGCTCGTCAGCGGCGAGATCGACATCTATCCCGAGTACACGGGCAACGCCGCCTTCTTCTTCAACAAGGCCGACGATCCCGTGTGGAAGGACGCGGCGCAAGGCTACGACACCGCGAAGAAGCTCGACTACGCGGCCAATCGCCTCGTGTGGCTCACGCCGTCGCCCGCGAACAATACGTGGGGCGTCGCGGTGCTCGCGCCGCTCGCACAGGCGCAGCGCCTGAAAAGCTTTTCCGATTTCGGCAAATGGGTGGCCGGCGGCGGCAAGCTGAAGCTCGCGGCGTCCGCCGAGTTCGTCAACAGCGCGTCCGCGCTGCCGTCGTTCGAGAAGGCGTATGGCTTCAAGCTGAAGCCCGACCAGCTCGTCGTGCTGTCCGGCGGCGACACGGCGGCCACCATCAAGGCCGCCGCGAACCAGACCGACGGCGTGAACGCGGCGATGGTCTACGGCACCGACGGCGGGATCGCGGCCAGCGGCCTCGCGGTGCTCGACGACGACAAGCACGTGCAGCCCGTCTATGCGCCGACGCCGGTGATTCGCGAAGCGGTGCTGAAAGCGCATCCGCAGATCGCCGACTACCTGAAGCCGGTGTTCGCGAGCCTCGACCTGAAGACGCTGCAGACGCTCAACAGCCGCATCCAGATCAACGGCGAGCCGGCCGCGGGCGTCGCCGCGCAGTACCTGAAGGCGAAGGGCTTCGTGAAATGACGGCGCGCGCGGCCGCCTCCGCGCGACGCCTCGCGGCCGACCGGGTCGGCATCCTGATCGGCGTGCTGACGATCGGCGCGGTGCTGTTCGCGCCGTTCGTCGTGCTGCGGCCGAACCGGATCGCGGCAGGCGCCCGGCTCCCGCTGCTCCATGCCTTGCCGGGCGCGCAAGCCAGCGCGCTCGCTGCGCTGTGGATCGCCGCCGCGCTGTGGACGATGACGGCGAGCCGGCCCGCGTGGCGCCTCGCCGTCGGTTGCGGGCTGCTCGCGACGCTCGGCTACGCGGCCGGCGCCGCCGCGACGCATCTCGTCGCGGCCGACGACGCGCTCGCGCGCGTGTCGCCCGCCGCCGGCGTCTGGCTGCTGCTGTTCGCGTGGGCCGTGCTGGTCGCCGATGCGCTCGCGCGGCTCGCGTTCGGCCCGTGGCGGCGGCTCGCCGCGCTCGCGCTCGCCGTCGCGGCGCTCGCCGTGCCGCTCGCGACCGGCTGGTGGGACGGGCTCTCCGTGATGCGCGAATACGCGGTGCGCGGCGACGACTTCTGGCGCGAGGCCGCGCGGCACGTCGCGCTCGCGGGCGGCTCGGTCGCGGCCGCGCTGGTCGCGGGCCTGCCGCTCGGCATCGCGTGCGCGCGCGTCGACGCGGTGCGCGCGGCGGTGATGCCGGTGCTCAATGTCGTGCAGACGATCCCGAGCATCGCGATGTACGGGCTGATGATGGCGCCGCTCGGCATGCTCGCCGCGCACGTGCCGCTCGCGGCCTCACTCGGCGTGCGCGGGATTGGCGTCGCGCCGGCCGTGCTCGCGCTGTTCCTGTATTCGCTGCTGCCGATCGCCTCGAGCGTCGCGGTTGGCCTGCAGCAGGTGCCGCCGCAAGTAACCGAAGCCGCGCGCGCGATGGGCATGACGGGCGCGCAGCGCCTGCTGCGGGTCGACCTCGTGCTCGCGCTGCCGGTGATCCTGAGCGGCGTGCGCATCGTGCTCGTGCAGAACATCGGCCTGACCGCGGTGGCCGCGCTGATCGGCGGCGGCGGTTTCGGCACCTTCATCTTCCAGGGGATCGGGCAATCCGCCGCCGATCTCGTGCTGCTCGGCGCGATCCCGACGATCGCGCTCGCGCTGATGGCCGCCGTCGTGTTCGAAGCCGCGACCGCACTCGCGAAAGGACCTTCCGCATGATCGAAATCGAACGGCTCGGCAAGCGCTTCGGCGATCTCGTCGCGGTCGACGACGTGTCGCTGACGATGCGGCGCGGCACGATCACCGCGCTGGTCGGCGCGTCGGGCAGCGGCAAGTCGACGCTGCTGCGGATGATCAACCGGCTGATCGCGCCGAGCGCGGGCACCGTGCGCATCGACGGCGCCGACACCGCGAGCGTGCCGCCCGAGCAGCTGCGGCGCGGCATCGGCTACGTGATCCAGGGCCACGGCCTGTTTCCGCACTGGAACGTCGCGCGCAACATCGCGACCGTGCCGCGCCTGCTCGGCTGGCCGGCGGCGCGCATCGACGCGCGCGTGCGCGAGCTGCTCGCGCTTTTCAATCTCGCGCCGGACGAGTTCGCGGGCAAGCTGCCGCACGAGCTGTCCGGCGGCCAGCAGCAGCGCGTCGGCGTCGCGCGCGCGCTCGCCGCGGAGCCCGCGATGCTGCTGATGGACGAGCCGTTCGGCGCGCTCGATCCGATCATCCGCGGCAAGGCGCAGGACGAGCTGCTCGCGCTGCAGCGGCGGCTCGGCATTACGGTCGTGCTCGTCACGCACGACATCGAGGAAGCGCTGAAGCTCGGCGACACGATCGCGGTGATGGACGGCGGCCGGCTGCTGCAGGTCGCGCCGCCCGCCGAGATCCTCGGCCAGCCGGCGGCGGGCGTCGTCGAGCAACTGGTGGCCGGCGTCGACCGGCCGCTGCGCCTGCTCGCGCTGACGCCGGTCGGCGACGTGGCCGAGCCCGGCCGCGCCGACGGCGAGCCGATCGCCGCGACGCGCACGCTGCGCGACGCGATCTCCGAGCTGCTGTGGCGCGGCGTCGACGTGCTGCCGGTCGAGGACGCCGATGGCCGCATCACGCGCCGCATCGCGCTCGACGCGATTCGCGCGCATGCGCGACGGCCCGCATGACGACGCGGCCCACCGCGCATCGCCGGCGCGGCTTCGCTTCGCTCGCCGCGCGCGTGGCCGCGCTGGCGCTGCTGCTCGTGCTGCTGCTGCGTCCGGCATGGCTGCAAGGGCTGTTCGCGCCGTTCGCGGACAACGGCGCGCCCGTCATCTACGACCGCGCGAGCCTGCTCGACCTCACGCTCGCGCATCTCGGCACGGTCGCGCTGTCGAGCCTGATCGGCACGCTGCTCGCGATCGCGGCCGGCATCGCGGTGACGCGGCCGTCCGGCGCGGATTTCCTGCCGGTGGCGCGCAGCATCGTCAATATCGGCCAGACGTTTCCGCCGGTGGCCGTGCTCGCGCTCGCGGTGCCGGCGGTCGGCTTCGGCCTGCAGCCGGTGCTGATCGCGCTGGTGCTGTACGGGCTGCTGCCGGTCTTCGAAAGCACGATCGCGGGCATCGAGGACGTGCCGCGCGACGTCGTCGACGCCGCGCGCGGGATGGGCATGAGCGGCTGGCAGCAACTGGCCACGGTGGAGCTGCCGCTCGCGCTTCCGGTGATCGTCAACGGCATCCGCCTCGCGGTCGTGATCAATCTCGGCACCGCGACGATCGGCTCGACGGTCGCCGCGCGCGGGCTCGGCGACGTGATCATCGCGGGCCTGCAGACCGCGAACACGGCATTCGTGCTGCAGGGCGGGATGATCGTCGGGTTGCTGGCGGTGCTGGTGAGCGATGCGATCGGGGCGCTTGCGCGGCTGGTCGAGAGGCGTGCATAGCGCTCTCCCTGCCAGCCCTTGTCATCCGGCCTGCGTTCCATATTCAGTCACCGCAGCCGGCCTGGACTTCGGTGGGTTTGGTACGCTCTGCAGCGGCGAACGGCGCCTGGGCTCATCCGCCGCCCCCACAACGTTCAACGTGTTGCCGCGCGCCTCGATCTTCACCGGATCGGTTTTCTTCCATTGCTGCTTCGGAATCGTCAGCTTCCACATCGAATTCCTGCCCGGATCGCGGAAAAACGCAACCACGCCAACATGTTCCGTATCGCTGTGCATGGGTTCACTTATGCTCGCACTCGCATCCGGACGCAGCACGACGTCCGTGGTCGCAAGCACATCGGCTTTCAACACGTCGCGATCGTCCGCCTGCATCTGCGCGTAATCGAGCTGACGGAACGTCTGCAATGCTTTCAGCTGATAAATCCGCACGACCGTAGACAACGATTGCTCGGCGTCATTCGGATTGAGCGACGCTCGGCTGACGAGATCGATGTTCATCGTCTTCACCTGCGTCGTGAACGCCCACTTCGCCGCGCCCACCGTGCCATCCTTCACCGCCTGCCCCACTCCGCATCCCGCGACG
Source organism: Burkholderia stagnalis (assembly GCF_039848545.1). NCBI lineage: Bacteria > Pseudomonadati > Pseudomonadota > Betaproteobacteria > Burkholderiales > Burkholderiaceae > Burkholderia > Burkholderia stagnalis. The sequence goes on along the minus strand of NZ_CP156686.1, from coordinate 212,749 downwards.
GCAAGCATGGTCAGCACGACTGTGCCGGTTCTAAACGGTCGCATCATTCAATCGGTCCCTTGTTGTGTTGCCATTTCGATTTCGTCGCGTAGCGCGCGTGCTCGCTGCCTCCGGTCCACTCGCCAAGCTGCACACGGGTCATCCCGGTTGCCGCGGCAGGCGAGCCGGGCGGCGGCAGCAAAGTCGTGTACCCCAGACTGACCTGATTCGAATTCAGTTGCTGAGCCGGCATCAGCTCCGGTGACACATGCATTTCCAGATGCGCGCTGGCTTCGTAACCCAGATAAAAGCGCAAGAGCGCCATGAGTTCCCGGTGGTGGCCGCGCCCCGGCAACAGATCGACAACCGCCTTGCGCGTGTATGGCGTGATGATCACGCGCACCGTGTTTGCCCGATCATGGAATCCGCGCCCAAGCAGACACCCTTCACCGAGCGCGCCGGGTGTGGCCGTGCCCACGTGTATCCATACCGGATGACACTCCTCGACCGTCACCCGCGCGTCGGCCACTGCATGCCAAAGCACGCCGGCCAGCCCTTCGGCCGTACGCGTCTTCTGCCCCGCGAGTCCGAGCATCGACAGCAATTTTCGGGCGCCGACGGCCTGCGCGATCTCCGATTCACCCATGCCAAGCCCTGCGAAGCTCAACAAGCAACGCGAAACGGTATCGGTGCCTCCACGCCTGAATCCGGCTGGATAGCGGTATTTGCGCCACACCCGGTAGTACTGCGTGACGATGCGATGATGGAACAGATCGAGAAACCCCGACATCGGCTCGGCGCCGTCGCGATTCTGTGCAATTTCGTCGACGAAATACGACGGCATGCGCGCGTCGACGCCATAGAGCCCGAGAAACGTCGTGCGAACCGCAGGTGGTGCCGCCGGATCATCGAGGTCATATTCGATCGCGTCGATTTCACGGCTCGGAAACCCGATCCGCGCCCTCGAACGGAAGCGGACCGGCTCGGCCGCCGCCGAATCAGTTGCACCGAGCGGCGCTCTGTCAGGTGCGGCCAGCTCGATCAATTCGCAGAAGCGAAAGAAATTCATCCTTACTGCGTTGTCGAGCAACTCCGGCAAGAGCGGACGATCTGCCCATGAAGGAGAGGTTCTTCGAGACGTACTCAAAACGGCGCTCCGTCACCCTTCGTATCGGGCCATGTGATGCGACGGCCAGTCGGCTGCGTCACGATCACGAGCTTCGTGAACAGGTTCAACGTCGCATAAAGTCCAAGAAAGCGATTGAGCATCCCCCCAAACAGTTCGATATCGCCTTCGCCGGCGAACGGGCTGCTGTCGAGCGTCACTTCGATCTCGACGCCCCGCTGCAGCCCCCCTTTCACGAGCTTCTGCAGCAGCCGATGCTTCACGTCGATGATCGCTTCGATGCGGCGCTTGTTCAGTTCGCCGTCGGTCCAGTCATACAGCGCCAGCGATCCGCGCAGGATCTCCGGGTTCAGCAGCGACAGGTAATTCGGCGAGAGATGCGACAGCACACGCCACTGAAAGCGGTCGCCGGTCGGCGGGTAGACGGGAAGCGTCGGCGCCGTCAGGTTGCGCACCGAGCCGACATTCGTGAAGCCGCTTCGCATCCGCGTAATGCTCGCTTCGCGCAGGGCTTTGCGGGGCAGCATCCCGTTCGTGCCGGTGACCGATAGCGACAACGTTTCCTTCGGGAGCGTCGCCTGCTGCTCCCACGCGTGGCCGCCGAGCACGACCCATGTATCGAACCGGCCTGACGGCCCGCGTCGCATGCGGCTGTGAAAGTACCGTTCGGGCATCTCGTGACGCAGCATGCCGCCACGGTGCCGGAACGATGCGAACGGTGCGTATTCGAAGCGCCGACCCGATCCCGCCTCGAAACCCTGCACGGTGTCGACCGAATACACGTCGACATGATCGCCTTGCTGCTCGATCGCATGGACGCGATACTCGGTTTCGAATTGCGTGGCGACGATCGGGTCGGCCTCCATCGGGAACAGGTTGATGATCGGCGTGCAGAAAAGGCGCACGTTCTCGGCGGAAAAGCGCATGTCGTCCGGATAGGGCCGGCTCGGCACGACCTCAACGTCGAAATACGGCGCGTCCTGTGGGATGGCCTGCATGTCCAGGCCAAGCAGGTCCACGAACATGAACTTTTCCGGGAACGTGAAGTACTCGAGCAGCAGTTGATACCCTCCGAATGCGTTGTCCGCCTTCGGCCACAGCCGTTCGCCGGCCGCGAACCCCGCGGGCTCGATGCGCAAGCCATGCATCGGCTGCGATGCGCCGGGACGGTCGGCGGGATAGCCCGGAACGCGTATGTGAATCGCGGCAGGCTCGTTCACGAGCGCCGCGTAGAGCGCCAGCGCGACAGGCCGGTCGGCGTTCAGGAACAGGCGCAGGCGCGGCACGGTCAGTTGCGCGCGCTGGACCTGAGGCTGCGTCTCGAACCGGAACCGCAGAACCGAGCGGCCATCGTCGCGTGTGTACGCATTCGCCTCGGAAAGCCGCAGTGGATACAAATCCACTTCCTGCGTGGTTCGATAGACGCATCGGACGCCATTGCCGCCCGCGCTGGACGGCGTTTCGACCGGAATCGGATCGGACATGACCTCCAGCCCCGCCGCAAGCGTTTCGTGCTTCTGCAACGCGCCGTTGGCCGGGCTCAGTTCGAGAATCGACAGCGACGGGATCATCCGCAAATAATGTGGCCACAGCATGCTGACGAGCCCCTCGGTCAATTCCGGCAGTTCGTCGTCGAGTTTGTGGCGCAGGCGTCCCATCAGAAAAGCGAAGCCTTCGAACAATCGTTCGACGTGCGGATCCCTGTCGCCGATGCGATCGATGTTCAGCATGCGTGCGCGGTCGGGGAACGCGTGTGCAAACTCCTTGCCCGCATCACGCAGGTAGCGCATCTCGGCTTCGTAGTAGCGGAGAATTTCGTTGTCTTTGGTCGCGTCGCTCATGGGTTCAGTCTCTCGTGGTTTGGCCCAGCCGGACGTCGACAGCCGCTCACGCCGGTATCGCGACGCGATTGCCGCGCCGGCCCGTCGAGGTCACGCACAAGCGAACGCCGCGTCGATGTTCGGTGGATGGCGTTCATAGCGGCCTCAGGTCTCCAGGCAACGGCGTATCCGCATGCTTCGCCGCGTCGAGCATTGCCCTCGGCAATGGCGGCGGACCATCGGTCCGCGCGGATTTTCTGACGGATTTGCCCGCATACGGCGCATTGACGGCGAAGATGCGTGGCGGTAATACGAATTGCCGCAACGCCAGCAATTCCAGCGGCCCCTTGCCCACTTCCGTGCGCAACATGAAGCTCAGCGGGTACGTGAGAGTCATCGAAGCAGGCGTAAGCGGGCCTTGCGCCGTCAGACTATCGGCAGGATCGGCAGCGGCCGTCGCCTCGTCGCCTTCTTCGTCATCGGCGTTCGAGACCTTCGTTGCGCTCGCTGCGGAAACCGCCGACGCGGGTCGCACTGCCCCGGGCGCGCGCGTATCGGGCGCCGCTTGCCATGTCAGCAGAAACGTGGCGCTGTCGACCGGTTGCACACGGGCCCGTTCGAGCATGCGCACCAGTCCCCAGCGACCTCCGAACTCGAATTGCTTGTTCGTCCCCGCCGTATCCGTCTGCCATTGCAGACGCGTGCCGAGCCCCTGCGTCCGGTTGGACGGCCATGTCAGCGGCTGCCACGTTTCCTGCTGGTTGTAGTAGTGCAGACTCTGACCGTCGAGCGTGAAGATCGTGTCGGTCACGCCCGCCGTGGGCACGGGCCGGAGATCGAACCGGTATTGCGGTTCGCCCTGCGCAAGGAGATGGCCCGCAATGCGCTGCAGCAGGTTCATTGCCCTCAGGAAATCGGGATCGAAAGTGACCGCGGTGCTGCCGGCCGCCGCCGGTTCCCACTGGTCACCTTGCAGTTCAAGCACGCCGGCAAGCTGCGAGCCGAGAAACGCGCCGATCAGTCCGCCTTGCGGCCGCAGAAAGCGTGCGAGTTCGGGAATCGACGCATCGTTGCCCGTATCGGCGAACGGATAGCGACCGGCGAACGATCGATTCCACGTTGCAACGATCGTCCGGCGCCACGCGGCGTTCAGGCTGGCCTGGGCCGGCTGCAGCACCGTTTGCGTCGCCTGGGCGACGGGCCGCACGAAGAGTGCGTCGCCCAGGCCGGCCCACTGCGCGCCGAGACTGGCGGCGATCAGCTGTGCATATGCCTGCGTATCGGCCAGTTCCGAGCCTTTGCCCTGAAACAAGGCCTGCGCGACCTGGCGAGCCCGGGCGTCGGCATCGGGGCTGTCGCTGATCTGCTGCAACTTCAGGCGCAACGTGGTGACGCGCTCCATGAATCGCTGCAAACTCAGGTCGCTGCTTCCACCACGGTTGACATCCCCCTGCGCGACAATGCGCAGCACGGGCCCGAACGACGCGCCGAGCGGCCCGGCAGGGTCGGGTTTCGCCGCTTGCGGCCCGTCGGCCTTGCCGCCGAATACCTGCTGCGCTTTGTCCACCAGCGTGTCGGACAACGACGTCTTCAGCGCCCCCGCCCCCCCTTGGTATTCGATCGATTTCATCAGCGCGATCACCGGCGACTGCCGCGCGTCGGCCATCAGCTTGAGCTGCTGGATCGCGGACGGCAGCGTGGGCGCCGGCTCCCATTGCAACGCGTTCATGAAACCCTGCCAGTGATCCGCGTAGTCGGCGAAATATCGGCTCGTGAGCGATGCCTTCATGCTCGCGGCCGAATGTTCCGGCGCCTGCCGCTGCGAACTGCCGCCCAGCACCCAATCGTTCGCGATTCCGTTGCGTTTGGCGGCTTCGTCGATCGCCGCCTCGATGGCGCCTTCGTAGGCTTGCCGCGTGAACACACCCGGCACCGATGCCGATGCCTTCAGCAGTCCACGCGCGTCGGTTCCGGCCGCGAGGGACGCGAGCGTCTGATCCGGGTAGCGATTGCCCACCGCGTCGATGACACCCTTGTAGACCGTATCTTCGGAGTTCTTCACGCCGATCACCGAGAGCAAGGTCTGACGTGCGGCATTGACCAGATCCTGACGCGGCTGGATGCGCCAGTCGGGGTGCGACTTCAGGTGACGGGCATAAAATCCGAGCAAGCGTTCGGACAGGTCAAGTTTCTCCCCGGCTCGCAGGTTCGCGCTCGTGCTCCAGTAATGGCCGAGCTGCGGCGTCATGAACGCCGCGTCGGCCCGATCCGGCTCGGCCAGCATCAGGTAGGTCTTGAGCGCCTCGTGACCGGCAAGCGCGATCCGGCTGGTCTGGTCATCGACCTGTTCGGTCTGCATCTGGCCGAGATCGACCAGGGTGGCTTCGAGGTTCTGCCGGATCGGCGTGACGAGGGCACCCAGGCTGGTCCGGGAATACGGATGCCACAGCGCCGCAAGCGTCTCCCGGTCGCGATTCATGCCGAAGCGGCTCAGCAGCGGCGAGTGTTGCCGCGCGCGGCTCTCGTAGAAGTCGATGCGCTGCTGCAGCGCCAGCAGCGCGCGCAGGCGCGCCGCCGAATCGGGAGCCGCATCCAGCGTGTGGAGCGCCTGCTTCGTGCGCTGCACTTCGCTCGCGTTCGACAACGCGGAGATCAGCATGCCGGCGGTCCAAAGCCCCAATGCGATAAAGGCGACGACCGAGCAGACGGTGGCCGGATGCCAGCCGACACGACGACCGGCGACGGTTCGCGCAACGCCGCCCAGATGCCGCCACAACGACAGCTCCGCCCCGCTCGGGGTGTCTTTTTCGCGTCCCTCGACCGGCGCTGGATAAGGGGCGAAAAACGCGCCGCCGACATGCTGCCTGCGATACCGTTTCCCGAATGCCGGATCAGCATCTCCGCCGAACATGCCGGCAATCCAGCCGGCAAGCGGCGCGGTGCGCGTGTCGAGTCGCGACGACAATTTTGCCGCGTAGAGATTGCGAGCATTCCGGCTCAGTTGCGCGATGCCGCGATTCGCAAGCTGAAGGCGCACGGCATGAAGGGCGGCCTCGATCGTCTCCCTCTCTGCATGGCGCGGAAACTCGCACCCCGTCAGCGGCGTCTCGACGCCTTCGACAGGATCGCTATCCGCCACGTCGAGCACGAACACCGGAGCGGCCCAGCGCAACGTGTCGGTGATACGTGCGAGGCGCACGTCAAGCGCGCCGATGCCACGTCGTGGCGCCGGCAGTTCGGCCGTGCCATCGACGGTCAATACGACTGCATCCACCGGCCTGCGGCGACGCAACCGGTACAGACGTTTCAGCCATGCTTCGTCGGGCAGATCGCCGTCGCCGGCCTTGCTCCAGAGCAGGACAGCGTCGTCGGTCACCAGCCAGCCGGTTTCCGTCAGCTCGGGCAGCAATCGTGCAATCGCCGAATCATGCCCCGTCAGCAGCAACCACGGCTGGCGATAACGCCAGCGCATGCCGTATCGGCCGCGCAGAATATGACGCAGTCCGGCAAAAGGATCGGATGGCGCGGCCGGCTGGCTTGTCGGCGCGACATCGACGATTTCAGCCGAGCCGACCTCGTGCGCCGCCGCCTTCCGGTCGGCACGTCGCACCAGCAGCGCGTAGACGATGACGACGACGAGGAACAGCATGACCACCGCGCACACGGCGAGCAGCCGTTCTCTCATCGCGGGCAACCCGATCAAATCGCCCTTGCCGAGTACGAAGAGCGCGGCGCCGATCAGCGCCATGAAAAAAGCGGCCAGTTTGAAATTCAAACGCATCGTGGCATCCAGGTCAGTGTTGCGGCGCGACTGCCGCCACCGTCAGCCGTTCCGCCTCGGAAATGCTGATCAGCTGCGTTCGCGCTGAAATCTTCGCGTGCTCCAGCGCAAGGGCCAGACATAGCCATGGCGCGGCGATGCCGGACACGCCGAGCCGCAAGTCGATGTCGTGTTGGCCAGCAAGGTTCGGTGTCTTCATCGCGCCCACGCCGACGGCGTCGAGATGACCGGCCAGCGCCCGGTTCAGCGGCGATTCCGCGCCGCCGGTCATCCAGTGATCGGTCAGTTCCGGGCCCTGCACGCGGCCCCATAGCAGCGCCTGCGTCACGCCCTGCCCAAGCCCCTTTTCATCACGTTGTTCAGGGCGAAAGATCAGCGCCTGGCTGGCAAGCCGCTTGCGCGCGGTCAGCGAAGCAGGCGCCAGCATCAGGATGACACCCGCCTCGGCCGCGCCGTCCGCCGGGGGCGTGTTCAGCAACGCGTTGAGTTGCACGACGCAAAGCAGGACCACAGCATCCGCGATTTCGGCTTCCTTTCCGTCGATCCAGCGGTCCGCCGAGATCAGTTCGGGGGCCGTCGTCGCGATTTCCGGCTTGAGCGCCGGGCCCAATTGACAGGCGGACCAGCACGCGCTCCAGATCGTTTCGATCTCAGGCGCAGAAAGCTGCGTGGCGATGCTCAACCGGACCACCAGCTTCGTCCGTTCGGGTATCGCGCGCAGTGCCGGCGCAACCTGACGCAGCAGTGCGTCGAACAGGAATTTCAAGAGCGCTCGGTGTCGTTCGTCATCCGTGTTGTCGCCGGCGGGCAACCAGACACCGCCCTCCGGCTCGATCCAGCGCGCGCTGACGACTTCCTGGTCGCCAGGAAAGCGGCTTCGCGGCGCCAACGCCAGCCGCTTTTGCACGACGGCATCGGCTGTGTTGTCGATCGGCTCTACGGAAAAGACGAAACCTGAACCGAGCACATGCAGCGGAACGCGGGCCCGGCGGTGGACGCGTTCGAGATAGTCGCGCCGCGCGGTGTTGTAGTCGATCGCACGTTGCCGAGGAACCTGCAATACGCCGAGATAGGCGAGGAACGGAATCAGCCAGCCGAGGATCGGAAAGACGACGGCACAGGTCCAGAACCAGGGCGTATTCGTCGGTTCGCCGGCTGGCCAGAAGCGAACGACGCACAATGCGCCGCCACCGGTCAGGATGACGAACAAGAACGCCCATGCCAGCCACGCCGGCTTGATCGTCGGAACGTCCCGGGCAGGGCCGATCCGGAGCAGGTCGTAAGCCATCACGTGCTGCTCGTCACCTTGCTGGACGCGATCAGGACGGCTCCGCAGCGGGTCTTGTAGCCGTGGAATGCAAGCGGCAGATTGCCGTCGAGCATCCTGTCGTTGCCCTCGGCGATTTCGTTGTCGCCGCACATCGGACACGACACCTTGTCGGTCTTGCGTGCTGCGCCGCGGCCGTTCAGCTTCACGCGTGACGAACCCGTCAGTACCTTGCCGCCGTGGCTCGTTTCGTCGCCGATGTAAATGACGTTTGGCATAGATATGCTTCTTGAAGTTTGAATGGGAAAGCGACTGTTGAAGGTCATGGCTCGGCACGAGCCATTAGTCGCTCGATTTCTCGCATACGATGCGTTGCTCGTCCTCGGTTTTGCAAACGATGGAAACGCCGTAATACGTGATCGGAAGGCCTTCTTGCTCGAGCGAAGCAGTCGTTGAAAAACCAGCACCATCTATTTTCAGATTCGCCAGACCTTTGCACTCACTCCGCGACGCGGCCATCCCAAACCAAAGCTCATAATTCGTGTTTTTATTAAAATATTTCTTATTGATTTCGTCGATAAGAATAAGCATGGACTCCTTCGCCATGCGATCACCTGTGCTTTTAGACGCACATTCGGTGAGATCCCAACTTGCCATAAGGGCTGCCTGGTCGCTGACTTCCGCGCCCGCCTTCAGCAACAGATCACGCGCCTCCGGGGTGGCCTTCACCAATGCCGACCGACCTTCGTGATCCTTGAGATTGACGTTTGCACGAGCCGACAGCAGTACCTTCATCAATTCGAGCTTGCCCTTGTTGGCAGCGAGCGCCAGTATCGCGCTACCATCCAGATCGACCGCATCGACGCTCGCTCCGGCAGCCAGCAATTCCTTCGCTATCCCTACATCCAGGGCGGGCCCATCGATGTTGTAGCCGACGTATTCCAATGCTGCCGAGCCGAAACGATTACGCGCATTGACGTCGAGCCCTTTTTTCAAAAGGAAACGCACCACATCGATATCGTTCGCCCGGACGGCACGCATCAGCAACGAGTCACGATCATGGTTCAAAACCCGCAGATCCGCGCCGGCGTCGGCCAGTGTCGTGAGAAGGGACAAACGTGTCGCGACTACACGATCGACGGTCGACAGGTCCTCGCGCGGCCTCGGAAGATGGCGATGTCTCAGCCTTTCATCCTCGCGAAAATACAACTCGGGAGCGCTGATTTCGCCGTCTGGCGCATGTGGTGGACGGATTTCCCGAATCAGATCGTCATCGTCGTCTGATTCGTACGGTTGCCACAGCGCATACCAGGCTACGGAATTGCCTTCGCTGTCCGTCGCGTTGACATCCGCGCCGGCGCGCATGAGCGCATTGACCACATCCAGGCTCCTCGCCTGCCGCAGTGCGAACATCAGTGCCGTGCTGCCCTTCCCTGCCACGCTGGCGGGCTTGGCTCCCGCAGCGATCAGCCTCTCGACAATATCGGCCCGCCCACGGGCGGCCGCGACCATCAAGCCGTCAATGCCGTCCGCGTTGGCGCGATTCACACCCTTGTACCGGCTGCTGATTTTCTTTATCGCGGCGTCGACCTGTGGGAGTTCGTCGTACTTCACCGCGGACAGGAATGCGTCCGTGTCGCTTGCCGAGCCGCAACCGACGAGAAGGCTCGACAGAAGCAGGATCAATCCGCACGAGTACCGATTGCTGACTTGCCTGACACCGCGCCAATCCAAAAACATTGTGCTTGCCCTCGTTGATTCATTTGTGTCGCGCTGGTAAGCGGTGCGTGAAGCTTTTCGGATGACTGGATGCCGATGCCTCATATCGCGCTGTGGCTTACCGCAGCGACTGTCGATCGGCGAAGTACCGCAGCAGCGTTCTTCTGTCGGCTGGAAATGTCGGCTCGTGGAACGGTCCAATCTCATGCCAATCACAGCGGTTCCGCCTACCGATAGCCCGGGGGATTCAGACTGGAATCCCGCAAATATGGGTCGCCCGGCTCGATTCGGCACGCCGCTTCCACATCCGCCGGCCACATCGGCACCTTGCTCGTTACTCGGTTCACCAGACGACCGATGAAGAACGCCACGTGAAACGGAAACATCAGCCATTTGAAGACCGGATTCCATGCGTCGTTCGACACGAGCGCGATCCAGCCCTGGTACAGCGTTTCGCGTTTGTCCGCGATCGGCAGATACAAGCCAAGCCCGGGCGCGTTGAGCACCGCGCGCGGGCCCGCTTCCATGTATCGGCGGATGAACTCCCAGTGGCGCAGGCAGTTTTCCCGGCTGGTTGATGCGTAACCGAAGACGAACATCTCTTCGACTGTCTTCGGATCCTTGAGCACAAGGCCGCATATGCCGAGCGTGTGGACGCCCGCCGCCTGCATGTTGACCCGCAAGGCGAAGTACACGTCATCCCATGACGCCTTCAACACCGTGCCGTCACCACGAAAGACGTAAACCATGCGTGTTCGGCGGTTAAGGCGAATGGGGTAGTGCGTGTATCCGAACCATTCGCCAATTTTTCGATAAAACATCACGAAACCCGTTAAAACGAATACCTGAATTACCGTTAGCCCAATAGACGTGGCCAACATTTCAAATTCATCAGATCTATCCCAATTTGGATCAAAATATGACCCGCATACCACCAGACTCCATATTGTCATGGTGAACCACGCAATTATCGAAAACACAAATACTCCAATAAAACTCATCAATCCGCGATTTGAGTAATAGCCATCCACAAGTTCGAGGTACGTTGAATTCATCCTGATCACCATTGCGGAAGCATGGGGATCTCCAGCTCGCCGATTGATCGGAAGACGCCATTCACGGTCCTGCTCAGTCAGCGGTCGTTGTTTTTTGCTTGTCGTAAACATCATGCTCCTGCCATCGCCTTGCTGAAGTCCGACTGTTCGACTTTTGGTTCACCGTAGCGACTCGGCACAGGCAAGACACCCCAATAGGTTCTCTCCAACCATTGAGAAAAAATGTCGCCTTTGACGTAATCAATTGCTAGGCCTATCGCCACCAGGACAATTGCAAGCACCACCCCCCATCCAGTCAGAGTCAAGCCGAATAGCATCGTGGCTCCGCCAGCAGTACTAAAAGCAGCCCAGCCAGCAAGCCCAGCCGCAATCAAACCAGTTATTCCCGACAGCCCTTGCAGAGCAATCAATCCCCACTTCTTCTGCGGCCACGTTTCGATGGCGTCAACAAGGTCCATTACCGCCGACACCCCCCACACCACCGCATTCACCACCCCCACCACCCGCAACGCGATATCCGCTCGCGCTGCCAACCGCTCGCCTGCCGCCCGCTCCGCCATCCCCGTCGCATACAGGTTCCGCCACGTCCCATACGCCTTCACCACCGTACCGACCCCCACCGCAATCGAACCCAAGAACATCGCGCCCCCCAGCGTCTCCCGCAAATCCTGCTGCTCCGTCTTCTGGAACGACAGCGCCTTCTTCTCGCTTTCCAGCAGCGCCTTCCACCCCGCGAACTTGAACATCCCGTCGATCATCGCCAGCGCCCCCGCCGACACCGTCCCAACCATCGGCGCACTCAGCCTCGCCCTCATCAACCTGTACTCCCGTACGCTCCCCGGCGACGTCACCTTCTCCGCCAGCAACTTCACCTTCTTCGTCGGATCGCTGATCGCCTTCAGTTCGTTCTCGAGGTCATCGGTGATGAACACCACCATCCTCGACTTCGCCTGCCCCGCCGCCGCCACCCTCTTCTCGAACGACGCAAGATTCCCGCTCGCAAAGCTCCCCACCACCTGACGCTCCGCGTGCGTCGTCAACTGCCTCACCTGCTGCGCCGACAGCGGCTTGCCCTCCGCCTTGCCGGCATCCGCGACGTTGTCCACGAACATCTGCGACAGCGTCTTGATCGTCTCCCGCGCCGAACCACTGATTTCCACCGTTCCCGCCGGCATCTTCAATGCCACACCCACCACCGCCATCCACCGCGAGAGCGTCTTCTCCATCGCATTGCCGTTGTATTCACGCAAGGCTGTCGACACCTGCGCCCCGATCTGCGTCAGCACGTTCGCCACCGAATCCGGCACCAGCTTCGGACCGACCAGGTAGTTGTCGGGGATTTGCCCAGTCGCGAGGTTCATCAGCGAAGCTCGGTTCTTCAATTCACCGATATCCCGGCGGATTCAGGCTGGAATCCCGCACATACGGATCGCCCGGCTCGATTCGGCATGCTGCTTCTACATCTGCCGGCCACATCGGCACCTTGCTCGTTACTCGGTTCACCAGACGACCGATGAAGAACGCCACATGAAACGGCAACATCAGCCATTTGAAGACCGGGTTCCACGCATCGTTCGATACGAGCTCGATCCAGCCCTGGTACAGCGTTTCGCGTTTGTCCGCGATCGGCAGATACAACCCAAGCCCGGGCGCGTTGAGCACTGCGCGCGGCCCCTCCTCCATGTATCGGCGGATGAACTCCCAGTGACGCAGGCAGTTTTCCCGGCTGCTCGATGCGTAACCGAAGACGAACATCTCTTCGACTGTCTTCGGATCCTTGAGAACAAGGCCACATATGCCGAGCGTGCGGACGCCCGCCGCCTGCATGTTGACCCGCAAGGCGAAGTACACGTCATCCCAGGGTGCCTTCAGTACCGTTCCATCACCTCGAAACACGTAAACCATGCGCGTCCGACGGTCGAGACGAATTGGATAATGTGTATAGCCAAACCACTCGCCAGTCCATCTATGCAGCGCAACAAAAGCCCATATACTTAACGCCGCAACAATAGTGATAAACATCACAGCCGACATCATTTCAAATTCACCATTACGATCCCAAGTTTCCATTAAATAATAATCAAATATCACGGAGCACCAGATCCAAACTGCCATCCCAAACATTCCACAAACAGCCGATGCTCCAATAAACCCCATCAGACCTCTATTCGAGTAATATCCATCCACCAACTCCAGATACGTCGAGTTCATCCGAATCACCCTCATCGACGCATGCGGATCGGCAACGCGTTGCTTAATAGATAAGTGCCATTCACGATCTTGCTCGGTAAGCGACCGTTGTTTCTTGCTTGTCGTAAACATCGCGTGGCCGCCCTTCAATTCACCGATATCCCGGGGGATTCAGGCTGGAGTCCCGCACATAGGGATCGCCCGGCTCGATTCGGCACGCAGCTTCCACATCCGCCGGCCACATCGGCACCTTGCTCGTTACTCGGTTCACCAAACGACCGATGAAGAACAGAACATGGAACGGGAACATCAGCCATTTGAAGACCGGATTCCATGCGTCGTTCGACACGAGCTCGATCCAGCCCTCGTACAGGGTTTCGCGTTTGTCCGCGATCGGCAGATACAACCCAAGCCCGGGCACGTTGAGCACTGCGCGCGGCCCCTCTTCCATGTATCGGCGAATAAACTCCCAGTGACGCAAGCAATTTTCCCGACTGGTTGATGCGTAACCGAAGACGAACATTTCTTCGACCGTTTTCGAGTCCTTGAGCACAAGGCCACATATGCCCACCGTGCAAAATCCTGCTGCCCGACTGTTGACCCGTAACGCAAAATACAGATCATCCCACCGCGCACTTAGAATCGTTCCATCCCTGCGGAATACGTAAACCGTGCGATTTATACGATTTAATCTGATTGGATAGTGAGTAAACCCAAACCATTCTCCAATTTTCCACATGCAGAACAACGCAAATGAAACCATCAAACCAGAAAATACAGCGGAAATTAAAAGATTCCACCAAGGCGAATTCCCCGCAAAATCAGACACCAGCATCGACAACATAGCAAATATAAAAATCAATCCGATCTGACTCATTGCCCCGCGGTTTGAATAGACCCCATCAACCAACTCAAGATAAGTTGAATTTAGCCTAATCACCATTGCAGATGCATGTGGCTCCGCGACCCGCTTTGATATCGATAGATGCCACTCAATATCCTGCGCAGAAATTGGACGCTCCTTCTTGAGGGTGGTAACCATCACGAGGTCGCCATGATCATTTCGAAATCAGCCTGCTCCGCCCTCGATTCCGTATAACGACTCGCCGCCGGCAATCCCCCCCAATATGTTCTCTCCAGCCAACCTGAAATTTGATCACCTTTTATTTTTTCAACCAGCATATTAAGCGCCATCAGCATGACTGCGATTATCAAACCCCATCCAGTCAAGCTAAGTCCTGCAAATATTGTTGTGCCACCATAAATAGCAGCCCAAATCCCAAGTCCCGCTCCAATAAGACCAAGCGTACCGGAAATGCGTTGGAGCCATTGCAGTTGATACTTCCCTTGCCGTTCGCTCTCATGTGCATCCGCAAAATCCATCGCCGCCGACACCCCCCACACCACCGCATTCACCACCCCCACCGCCCGCAACGCAATATCCGCTCGCGCTGCCAGCTTTTCACCTGCCCGCCGCTCCGCCATCCCCGTCGCATACAGGTTCCGCCACGTCCCATACGCCTTCACCACCGTACCGACCCCCACCGCAATCGAACCCACGAACATCGCGCCACCCAGCGTCTCCCGCAAATCCTGCTGCCCCGTCTTCTGGAACGACAACGCCTTCTCCTCGCTTTCCAGCAGCGCCTTCCACCCCGCGAACTTGCACATCCCGTCGATCATCGCCAGCGCCCCCGCCGACACCGTCCCAACCATCGGCGCACTCAGCCTCGCCCTCATCAACCTGTACTCCCGTACGCTCCCCGGCGACGTCACCTTCTCCGCCAGCAACTTCACCTTCTTCGTCGGATCGCTGATCGCCTTCAGTTCGTTCTCGAGGTCATCGGTGATGAACACCACCATCCTCGACTTCGCCTGCCCCGCCGCCGCCACCCTCTTCTCGAACGACGCAAGATTCCCGCTCGCAAAGCTCCCCACCACCTGACGCTCCGCGTGCGTCGTCAACTGCCTCACCTGCTGCGCCGACAGCGGCTTGCCCTCCGCCTTGCCGGCATCCGCGACGTTGTCCACGAACATCTGCGATAGCGTCTTGATCGTCTCCCGCGCCCCACCACTGATTTCAACCGTTCCCGCCGGCATCTTCAATGCCACACCCACCACCGCCATCCACCGCGAGAGCGTCTTCTCCATCGCATTGCCGTTGTATTCGCGCAAGGCCGTCGA
Source organism: Burkholderia stagnalis (assembly GCF_039848545.1). NCBI lineage: Bacteria > Pseudomonadati > Pseudomonadota > Betaproteobacteria > Burkholderiales > Burkholderiaceae > Burkholderia > Burkholderia stagnalis. The sequence goes on along the minus strand of NZ_CP156686.1, from coordinate 197,628 downwards.
CACCTGCGCCCCGATCTGCGTCAGCACGTTCGCCACCGAATCCGGCAACAGCTTCGGCCGCGCATCCTGCTTCGCCTGCGCGGCCTCGGCCTGACTGGCCTTCGCCGCCGCCTCGGCCTGCTCGGCCGCTCGCTTCAGCGGGTTATCGAAGAGCGCCACGCCCGCCGACATCGCAGCCCCCAGCGCGAACTCCCGGGACGCGGCTTCCGCTTTCGCCTTGGCCCGCTCCGCCGCCGCCTGTGCTTGTCGAGCCTTTGCCTGAGTCGCCGGATCCACCTTGAGCAGCGCCTGAACGTGGCGCGTGTACTGATCCATGAGCGCCTTCCACGGCACCGCATCCGGCTCCAGCGGCGCGGCCGCTATCGCCTTGATCAGGTCGTCCTGACGCAACATCAGCGCACGCAGCAGCAGATTGGTTTTCTCGGTGATGTCGCCCTTGAGCCAGCGCAGGTAAATCTCGCCGCAGCCACCGATCTGCTGGGTGGCCGCCATGCAGCGCTGCAGCGTCTCCGCGTAGACATCGCCGGACAACGGATCCGAGCCGTCATGCGTGCAATCGAGCTTGTTGGCGAGCAGATTGCTTTGCATCCATGCGGCATGCGCCTTTGCAAGCGACTCGATGTGCTGCCTCTGCAACGCATCGGATGCCTTCTTGTATTCCTCGACCCATCCGTCGTAGGCGGCGACGTTCAGCTTGGCGCGGTACGCTTGCCAGGATTTCTCCTGCGCCTCCTTCCACTTCGTGGGCGACGGATTCCGGATCAGCGCATCCAACTCGTTTTGCCTGGCGAGTGCCTCTGCCGTCGTCCCAACTGCCGGTCGACCCGACGCCGGACGATTGGCCGTCGATGGCGTGGTCGCCATCGCCTCGCTATGTTCACGCGCCACTTCGTAGCTCAGCTTCAGATAGTCCGCGAGGTCGTTTGCCTTGCGAAACACTTCGAGCTTGACCTTCTCGTCGTTGGTCGCGCGCAGCGTCTTGATCGCCCCGTCGAGCGCGACCAGGTTCCGGTAGGTCGTCGGATACGGCCCATACCCTGCGCCATACTTTTCCTTCTCGACGCGCGTATCGAGCAGTCGTTCCGAATGCCAGTTGATCAGCGCCACCAGGTCCTGCGTCACGCCCGCCGGGTCGTCCACCGCGACGATCGCGCCCGCCAGCTCCGGGCTGCGTCGGCGGCACGCGGCCTGCACGCCGTCCGCCTTGCCCGCATGCAAATGGAATCGAGGCGCCGACGACGGCGCGAAACCATTGGGTACCGGCTTGGCCGGCGCGTATTCAGCGACCGTCTTCGCCAGTTCACTCATCGGCACGGCGTGCGGGACGCTGCCACGCCCGTGGGCCGTGGCCGCTTTCGCCGAAGCCTGATGCGATTGCGCCCACGCACCCGCATCGAACGCGCGCATGTGCAACTCGCGCAGCCGCTTTCCGCGTGGCCCGCGATGCGCGTCGATGACCGCCGACGTCCATTGCACGTCCGAATACCCGAGCCAGACGATGCCGGCGTTGCGCGCGTCTGCGATCGAAATGCATCCCGCCAATTCCTGATGTCCGGTGTAGTTGCAGGGCTTCGCCGATTTCGCTTCGGCCGGCACCGCCGCTTCCGGCGCGAATCGCATGTAGTAGCCGTCTTCCGTGATCCAGTACGCGTCCATCCGGTCGCGTTTCTCGTCGTAGACGTACAGGTAGCCGCTTCGCAGCAACCGCGCCGTGTACTGCGCGCTGCCGCCCTCCATGGTCAGATTCTGCTTCTTCCCTTTGCCGACGCTGTGCGCTGCATCCTCGACCTTCAACGGCTCGTTCACCGCCGGCAGCCCAATGCTGGCGGGCGCGATCGCATAGCGCACCGGCATCAGCAGCAAACCATGCTTGTTGCAAAGATCGCACTTCGGTTCTGTACCAGCAGCCATCGATGTCATGTCCTACGGGTTGGGGGTTTGATTCGGAACGGGTCGGCCGCCTTGGGTGCAGTCTTGGTCAACTGCGTGCGACGCGAGCGCCTGATGCTCTTCCGGCGTGAGCAACGCGATCAGTTCGGCCCAGTTCATGGAGACGGTTCGCGCGTCGAGTTGCGCCCAGCTGTCGCTCAATTTCGGGTGCGCCAGGAACGCCGGCCCATAGCGCACTGCGTATTCCGCGTACCGCACGCGGTCTTCGCGCTGATCCCAGTGCAACCGATGTTCGGCCGCCACCAGCGCCGATTCGACGCGTGCCGCCAGAGCGGCTTGCTGCTCCCAGGACAGCTCCGCCGGCAAATCGATGCGGGCAAGCACCTGATTGATGCTCGAGATTCGCTGCGCGCGGTCCCATACATCGATGTCGATCCGCGTGAACTCGTCGAAACGCTCCTGTAGCAGCGCAAGCGGTTCCATGTCGGCCACGGACGAATGCCCGGTAACCGCGTCGAATCGGAACCAGCCGTTCAGCCACGGAAACGACCAGCCGGACACGTGCTCCGTCAGCGCGGTCAACATGCCGGGGGCGAGCATCCAGCACAGATTGGCGAACACGCGCGGATCGAAGAAGCGCCACAACGCGCCGCCTGGAGAACGGTTGCCGCTTTTATGGATCGGCAACACCAGCAGACGGTTCGCAAGATGCCCGGCCAGCTCATCGAGCGAAACAGGCGCTTCGATATACGCCCCGATACTGGTGCGCGTCAGCGGCTTGCTTTGCCGAATCACATGCTCCGCATCCAGCACGGATGCCAACCATTCCTTCTGCCACGCGTCGCACCGGGCAAGATCGACGAGCGCCGGCAGACCGGCAAGATCCTTGCCCCAATTGGTCGGGCTGCACCAAGTCAGGTTCAGCGTGGCCACCAGGCCGCCGTCATCGAACGCAGCGGGATCGAGCAACAGATAGCCTCCGCCCGTCAGCGTTGGCGGCAGACAACGCGAAATCGGAGCGGCAGGTTGCAGGTTCGCCGTCATCCCAGCGCCACGCTGTTTTCGCCCGACATCGAAGCGAGCCCCTGCGATCCTTTGCACGCGGCGAACGCCGGCAGCTTGCCTGCCGCGCTATCCGGGTCTTCCCACGCGAAGTTCGCCATCCGGATCGCCACCTTGTTCGGCGACGCGATCGTCACGTTTCCGTTTTCAAGCTTGATGTATGCGCCGCCGCCATCCGTGAGCATGACGGACTTGCCCGCCTGAACGACCACATGCCCCCCGCTGCTGGTCACGGTCATGTTCTGCTGCGACGTCAGCTCCATCTCGTCGTTCTGCGCCTGGATCCGCACTTTCCCGTGGCTGGCGAACAGCTTGATGCCCATTTTTTGCGCGAACAGGCTGATTGCCTCGCCCGCCGCCACCGTGAACCTGCGCAACACGCCGATATCCGCGCTGGCCCCCGCGGTCATCGTCAGATTGCTGCCGGCGCTGTGGACGAGCGCATCGGGCGTCACGACGGCGACGGACGCGTTCGACGACAGCAGCATGACCGCCTGTTGCAGATCCCGAATCTGCTCCTGGAGCACCTGCTGCATTGCTTTCGCATCGGCCGCGTCGGCCCGTGCGATGCTCGCGGCCTGCGCCAGCCCCTCCATGCGGGCCTGCGCGTCGCCGAGCCGCGTCATCGCCTCCTGCATGTCGAGTTGCTCACCGGCCGCATTCGGCCTGTCGTCCGTGGAAACGAACAGCCCCTTTCCGCCTCGGACCGCACCATGACCCGACGTGCGCAGCTCGAAGCCCTCGCCGCGCCGCTGCTTTTTTGAATCGACCAGATAGCCGAGATTCAGCTGACTCTTGCCCGAATGATCGGTCGACAGCTTGATGCCTTCGCAGCCTCGCCAATCCTCCATCCGCAGCTTGTTGTTGCTCTGCGTGCGAATCACGTTGCGCGACAGCCACCGGTCCTGATTCGTGATCAGGTCGACCGCCTGGCTGTGGTGGTGAAACTGGGAGATGTACGGCTTGTCCGGGTTGCCGTCGCGAAATTCCACCACGGCTTCGTCGCCGTGCAGCGCAGGAAAATGAAAGCCGGTCTGGAGGCCGCCTGCAAACGGCTTCGCGAGGCGCAGCGGCACACTCTCGCCGCCCGGATTCCATTCGTCGAAATCCAGGTCGAAGCGCACGGTGTAATAGCCCTGCTGCGTCAGATATGCGTATTCGTAGTCGCGTGGAGACGTCACGCGCGCACTCAGGGTGCCGCTGATCTTCGCCCAGCTTTCCACGTCAAGTTTCAGGCGGAAGCGGCGGTCTGCGGGAATGGCCTTGTAGCTGTTGCGGTACGCCTGGTCCCGTGCTCCCGAGTGAATCGTCTCGATGATCACCTGGCCATTCGGCGCGTCCGGCAGTTCCTCGTCGACACGGAGCACGCGCGCCGGACGCAGCTCGAGGACGTTGCTTTCGCCCTCGTAGAGCACCTGCCATGCAATCTCCGCTTCGTGACGCAGTTGCGCCTCCCAGCGCGCGCCATCCTGATCCAGATGATGCGTACCGTAGACATAGGACTGCCCGTATGTCGTGGTGTCCTTCTTTGCGACGTTGGCGTCAGCTTTGAACCGCTCCCAGGCCTGATCGGGGTTGTAGTCCGCCACCAGGATCGATTGCGGGACCGTTTCCGCATGCATCTCGAGCGCGAACACCGCCTCGACGCCCGCCTCCAGCCCGGCAGTCTCCCGGTATGCCGCCTTCAGTTCCGGCGTATAGACGTAATGGTCGATGTCGTCGGCAAACACGATCACATCGCCGTGCTTGCCCTGCGTGAAGTAACTGTAGATCCCTTCCTTCTGCATCAGCATCCGGATATAGGCCAAGTCCGAAACCTGATACTGGAAACGAAACGCATGTTGCGGGTACTGGCGGCGCAGGTCGAATGTGAACTGGTGGCCCTTGAAACCATGGCGGCGCAGGATCGCCTCGATAATCTGCGGTGCGCTCTGCTGCTGATAGATACGGCTCGTGCGCGTCAACCGCAGGCGCGCGATATGCGCCTCGACGACGATCCGGTAGCGGCTGAAGTCCCTCGTCGTCTTCGTTTTCGCGAAACGCGTGATGCAGCCGGCGAACACCCGGGGCCGAGCGCCGTTTGCCGGCTCGATCGTGAAGCTTGCGTCGCGTCCGAGATAGTCGCCGCGTGCAAGATGATTCGGGTGCGTCACTTCGATGACGATCCGGTATGGATCGCCCATGCGCTCGGTTGCCGTGAACGACACCACCGACAATTCCCGGCTTGTGGATTCTCCCAACACTTCCAGGAAATACGATTGCCGGCCCGTCATCGCCCCCGGGTTCGTCGCATACTCGTCCAACCTCTCAAGCAGATCCGTCATCGTCCCTCTTCCCTCAATTGCAGAACGGCTGCCTCCAATGTTGCGTGTACTGCCATTGCAACCCGGCATGAATTTTTGCGGGCCATGGTAAACACATTGTCATCTCATGTGAATGGACGTTTGCGTATTTTTCGCAGTCCACGAAATATTTCATGCACACATATTTCAAGATGGAATTTGTGTGCTATTTATTCGCGCCATCAATTTTCATCCCTATCTTTATCTTGAAATTGTTGTGAGCGCGACGTGGATTGGCCGCTTCCTGAATTCGATGCCCCAAGCAGCATTCGGTCTCGATTCAGAATCACGTATCGGCCATGCGCCCAACGGACTCATGTACCGGGCGTCGACCGCACGGCATCGAAAAATATTGCGAAATGTCAGAACGCGAAACGAGACCACATCATTCTGCGGGGGAGAGCACGGCGGTCATCACCCCACATGTGAAAGGTGCCTATGAAACACTGTGCGAAAGCATCAACCTGAAGCCAGTCGGGTTTCTGCGGCCTCTTCGCGCCTTCGAGCGTGCGGATAGGCTGCTGGAAGCGCCGCTCGCCGAACGCATGACGCATGCAATCGCCGTGCTCCTCGCCATGATTGACGACGGGTCATGCGAGGTCGACGAGCTCGACAAGAGCCTGCTCGATTTCCATATCGCCCGACTCGATCTCCAGATCGGCGATCAGATCGACGAGATCCTGCACAACGCAGCATTCCAGCAAATCGAGTCGACATGGCGCGGCCTGAAATATCTCGTCGATCACACTGACTTTCGTCGCAACGTGCGCATTGAAGTGCTCGACGTGTCGAAGGAGCAGTTGCGCCAGGATTTCGAGGATGCGCCCGAGATCATTCAAAGCGGCCTCTATCTGCACACATACGCCCACGAATACGACACGCCCGGCGGCGAGCCGATCGGGGCCATCATCTCCAACTACGCTTTCGATCGCAGCGCGCAGGACATTGCACTGCTGCGCGATATTTCGAAGGTGTCGGCGGCGGCACACATGCCGTTCATCGGATCGGTGTCGCCGATGTTCTTCGGCAAGGAATCGATGGAGGAAGTCGTCGGCATCCGCGACATCGGCAACTATTTCGATCGCTCCGAATATCAGAAATGGAAGAGCTTCCGGGAGACCGACGATGCCCGCTACATCGGTCTCACGCTTCCGCGCTTTCTGGCCCGCCTGCCATATGGCCCGAACACCTTTCCCGTGCGCGCATTCAACTACCGGGAGGCGGTCAGCGCGCCCGGCTCGGCGCGTTATCTCTGGGCAAATGCATCGTTCGCGTTCGGCGCGAACATGGTGAAAAGCTTCATCAGGAATGGCTGGTGCGTGCAGATTCGCGGGCCGCAGGCGGGCGGCCTGGTTGAAGACCTGCCCACTCACCTGTATGACCTGGGCACCGGCAACCCGGCGAAAATTCCAACCGAGGCGCTCATTCCGGAGGCGCGCGAATTCGAGTTCGCCAATCTCGGCCTCATTCCATTGTCGTTCTACCGGAACCACGACTTTGCCTGCTTCTTCTCGGCCAACTCGGCACAACGGCCGGCGCAGTACGAGACGAGGGAGGCGGCCGCAAACAGCCGCATCAACGCGCGCCTGCCATATATCTTCCTGCTGTCCCGCATCGCCCACTATCTGAAGCTGATCCAGCGCGAGAACATCGGGACGACGAAAGACAGACGCCTGCTCGAGCTTGAATTGAACGCATGGATCAAATCGCTCGTCACGGAGATGACCGATCCCAGTGACGATCTCCAGACGTCGCACCCGCTGCGAGAAGCGCGCGTGAGCGTAGAGGACATCGAGGACAACCCAGGGTTTTTCCGCGTCAAGCTCTTCATCGTTCCGCACTTCCAGATCGAAGGGATGGATATCAACCTGTCACTGGTCTCGCAAATGCCGAAGGCGAAGAATTGATGCCGCTTGCCGGCACCCGACCCTGAACCCTATTTCCAATACCGAACACTATCGATGAAAATAACGAGACCACTTTGGGCAAAAGGCATTTTCATGACGCCCCAGCACTTCCAGCAACAGGCGTTGTGGGAACGAACATGCGACGAACGTATTGCACGCATTGCCAGCCCCGACCCTTGGGGAGTGCGCCGGGTTGCGTTCGATATTCAGGCGCTGGCCATCGATCGTCTGCAGCTGTCTGCCCTCGATATGCGCCTGCCCGACGGAACCTTGATCGACACCGAGTCGGCCGACTGCCTGCCTCCGGCGCGCGATCTGAACGACGTGCCGGCTCGAACCGAGTCGGTCGTCGTGCTCGTCGGGCTGCCGCTGATCGACCCTCAGGGTGGAAACTGCATTGAAGCGGATGACAAGCCGGCTCGTCCGCGACGCTTCCGGCGGGAATACCTTCAGGTTGCCGACATGAACGGTGACGAAAAAGAGGAAATCAGCGTCGAACGCCATGCGCTGGCGCTGATGTTCGATTTCGAGGAGGCGGGCGACTACGTGACCTGCCCGATCGGAAAATTCGTACGCAGCGCACAGGGACGCTTCGAGATGGACGTCGCCTTCGTACCTCCGTGCCTCGTTCTGTCTGCCAGCGACCAATTGGTCGGCCGCATGAACCGCTTGTCGGAGATCCTTGTCGCCAAAAGCGCCAGCCTCGCGGTTCGTCGTCGCGAGCGCTCCGACCAGATTGCCGACTATGCGGTTGCCGATGTGTCGCTCTTCTGGTTGCTGCACAGCGTGAACAGCGCGTGGCCGGATCTTGCCCGCCTGTGTCAGGCGCCCGGCCAGCATCCCGAACGATTGTACGGCGTGCTGGCGCGCCTGGCCGGATCGCTGTTGACATTCTCGACAGTGGAGACGCTGCAGGCCATTCCGCCTTACGACCACCGCGCCCCCGAACCGGTATTTGCCGAACTGGAATCGCTGATTCGCACGCTCCTCGATACCGTCATTCCTTCGCGCGTCGTGCCGATCGCCCTGGATAAGGTACGAGAAACGGTATGGGCCGGAAAGATCAACGACGAACGGCTCGTCGACGGTGCCGACTACTACCTGTCGGTCCAGTCCGGACTCTCTCCTCATGCGCTGCTCGATCAGCTGCCGCGCTTGTGCAAGGCCGGCGCCCCCGACGAGGTCGAGCAGATCGTCAACTCGGCCTTGCCCGGTATTCCGCTGCGCGCGATGGCACGCCTGCCCGCGGCCATTCCCATTCGCATCGAGAACCAGTACTTTGCCCTCGACAACACTCACCCGGCATTCAAACGAATGCTGGATGCACGCGCATGCCAGTTCTACGTCCCGGCGTCGGTACCGGATGTCTCGCTCGAACTTTATGCGGTGTTGCCGACATGACGCCTGATTCGCGAACCGACACCAAGGTGTTGCTGCCGGTCGCGCTACGCGATACGGCATTGACCGTCGCGAGTCTTCGCTGTGGTCTCGCGCCTCAGTCGTTCGATTCCCTTCGGAAAACATGCAGCCAGCAGATCGCTCGACTGCGCGAGGAAATGATATCGACCGGTCATCCGCACGACGTCGTGGAAGACGCCGTGTATGCCCAGTGCGCATTGCTCGATGAATCAGCACTTCGCAACTTGACGGGGGACGACCGCGACGCCTGGGAGCGCGAACCTTTGCAGATCGGTGAATTCCAGCGGCATGACGCCGGCGACGAAGTGATTTCGCGTATCGAGCGTCGTCTCGCCGAGCCCCGGCCCGTACTGCCATTGCTGGCAATCTTCCGTGCCGTACTGAGTCTTGGATTCACCGGCAAGCTCGCGCTGAGTGGCCAGGATGCTCACGCAATGCTCTTGCGAACGATCGACGAGCGCCTCGGCGGCAGCCTCGGCGCGTCCGGTCCCATCATTGTCAAATCCGATGCCACGCACCGCCACCGTCGTCTCTCCGCGCCCATCTGGCTCGTGCTCTCCGTCGTCGCGACAGGCGCCCTGTACCTTGCGCTCGATGGATGGCTGAGCGGTTCGATCGCCAGGATCGCGCAGCACCGCTCGTTTCAAGCGACGCCGCAGTATAGGTTCGGCGACTCGGTTCGGAACGATGGCGGCTTGAACGTTGAGCGCGATATTGCAAGTGTCGCGGCGGTCGAATTCGACGCTGCTGTGGAGGTGAGGGCATGACGCGCGGGCCAGGCCTCTTCGAAGCGATAACGGGACATTTCGCAAACGGTTCGCGAATCGATGATTTCGACGCCGCGACACAAACCTTTCTCTCGGTGCAAGACAACATTCAGCGCATCCTGAACAGTCGACGCAACGGCCTCGCGCACCTGCCGGATTACGGACTGGACGATCTGTCGGAAATCTACCGGCACCTGCCGTCGTCCGCACACAAGCTCAGGCATGCGATCGAAGCAACGATACTCAAGTATGAGCCGCGCGTGAAGGCCATCGACATCCAGGTCAGTGAGACGGAACCTGGCATGCTGCTGAGTTTCACGATGAGTTGCCATTTGCATCAGGAAGGGCTGGTGCGCTTCGGCACGCATTTCACGCCCGACGGCCGGACTCGGCTTCGGATTCTGAAGGCCAATCTCGATCGGGACTGATTCCGACGGCTGTTACATGTACCTTTCAATTCAGTCTTGATTCCAGCCGGCTGTGACGAATGGTGGATATACTGTGCGCCTCCCAATTCCCTCCCCCGGACCATGCGACGGTTTCCCTGGCTGACCGTGTTGTTGCTTTGCACCGCGAATCAAGCGTCGGCGCAGCAAGCGCCCGCACCGCTTGCGCCCGCATCGATCGCGGTGGCCGCCTCCGCGGCATCGGCCGCGTCCGCGCCGCAGGCCGACACCCAGCCGAACGAGGAAAACCGCCGCATCACCGCCTACCTGACGAAGAAATTCGGCGTCGCGAAAGAGAAGGCCGCCAAACTCGCCGACATCGTGAGCGCTAATGCAACGAAATATTCGCTGCCGCCGGCACTGGTTTACGCGATCATCTCGATCGAATCGCGCTTCCAGGAAAAGGCGCGCGGCGCGGGCGGCGCAACCGGGCTGATGCAGGTGGTGCCCAGCGCGCACCGCGGGCTGCTGCGGAACGTGAAGGACCTCACCGAGCCGACCGCCAACGTCAACGCCGGCTCGGCGATCCTGTCCGGCTACGTGAAGGCCGCCGGCGGCGACGTGGGCGCCGCGCTGAAGAGCTACGGCGGCTCGCACGCGTATGCGGCGAAAGTGATGCAGCGGGTCGAGTCGTTCCGCTTCGTGCTCGACCCGCGCGACGATGCAAACGCGGGCATGATGCCGGTCAGCGTGCCGGCGTCCGACCTCCCGAAGACGCCGAACACGCACTGACGCCCCCCGTCACCCGTTCGACGCGCCGCCGACCGTGCGGATGCTGCGCCACTGCCCCTGCTCGACCCGGAACAGCGTATAAGGCGGCTTGATCAGGTCGCCGCGTTCGTCGAACGAGATCTTCCCCGTCACGCCCGTGACCGACACCTTCGGCATGCTCTGCACGACCTTGCCGCGATCGGCCGAATCGGCATTGTGGATCGCCGCGATCATCGCGAGCGCCGCGTCGTACGCAAACGGCGCATACAGTTCGACATCCTGGTTGAAGCGCGCCTTGTAGCGCTGCGCGAACGCCTGCGCGGCCGGCAGCTTGTCGAGCGCGGGGCCCGGCTCGAGATCCTGCGTGCCTTCGCCGGAGCTGCCGGCGATCTTCAGGAATGCGTTGCTTTTCAGCGCGCCCGCGCCGAACAGCTGCGCGCGGATGCCGAGCGAGCGCATCTGCTTGACCAGCATCGCGCCCTGCTCGTCGAGCCCGCCGAAGAACAGCAGGTCGATGTTGTTGCTCTTCAGCGTCGTCAGGATGCCGCGGAAATCGACCGCCTTGTCGTTCGTGTATTCGCGGCTGACGACCGTGCCGTGCGCCTCCTTCACGCCCTTCTCGAACGCATCCGCGAGCCCCTGGCCGAATGCGGTGCGATCGTCGATGATGCCGATCCGCTTCGCCTTCAGCTGCTCGACCGCGAAACGCCCCGCGACCACGCCGCCGATCCCGTCGTGCCCCATCGTGCGGAACACGTTCTTGAAGCCCTGCATCGTGAGCTGCGGATTGGTCGACCCGGGCGTGATCATCGTCACGTTCGCCTGCCGGTACACGGCCGACGCCGGAATGCTGCAGCCCGAGTTGTAATGCCCGATCACGCCCACCACGCCGTCGTCGACGAGCTTCTGCGCGACCTGGATCGCGGTGCGCGGATCGGCCTGATCGTCCTGCACGTCGAGCACGTAGCGCACCGGCTTGCCGCCGATCGTCGGGTGCTTCGCGTTCTCCTCGTCGAGCGCGAGCTGCGCGCCGTATTGCAGATCCTTGCCGACGCGGGCGACCGGCCCCGTCAGCGGGCCGGCGAAGCCGATCTTCACGGTTTCCACGTCCGCCCCCTGCGCGGACGTGACGGCCGTGCCGATCGAGCAGACCGCCAGCCATACCAGCCAGTTACGACGATTCATGATGCCTCCTTGCTGCGGTTGAAGTCGCGGTTCGTGTCTACCGTTCCGGCCGCTTCGATACGCGACGACTCGAAGCCGTATCCGGGGTCGCGCGCCGTCCGATCGCGGCGCGTCAAAGTCAAAAACGCGTGGCCCGATAGCCGGCCAGGTCGAGCGGCGGCGCGCGCATCGCAACCAGGTCCGCCACGATCCGGCCGGTGATGCCCGCCAGCGTCACGCCGAGATGCTGGTGGCCGAACGCGTAGATCACGCGTTCGCTGCGCCGCGCGCGGCCGAGCACCGGCACGCCGTCCGGCAGCGTCGGGCGAAAGCCGAGCCAGCTGCGCACGGGCGCACCGAGCGCCGGCAGCGCCTCGCGCGCCGAGCGCGTCAGCAGGTCGACGAGCGCGCGGTTCTCACCGGCATCGAGGCCGCCGAGCTCGACCGTGCCGGCCGCGCGCAGCCCTTCGTCGAGCGGCGTCATGTAGAAGCCGCGCTCGGCCCAGCCGACCGGCCGCGACACGACGTGCTCGCGCTGCGCGAACTGCACGTGGTAACCGCGCTCCGTATCGAGCGGCACGCGATCGCCGCACGCGGCCGCGAACGCGCGCGAGCGTGCGCCCGCCGCAATCACGACGTGGTCGAAGGTGCGCGTCGCGCCGTCGGCGATCAGCGTCACGCCGTCGGCGGCCGGCTCGATCCGCTCGACGTGCGCGCGTTCGAGCGCCGCGCCGCCCGTGGCCAGATGGTCGAACAGCGCGCCGAGAAAGCCGTGCGGATCGGAAAAATGCCAGCTGCCGTCGAACAGCACGCCGTGCGAGAAGATCGGCGCGAGCGCGGGCTCAAGGCGGCGGATGCCGGCCGCGTCGAGCGTCTCGAACGCGACGCCGAACCGGCGGCGCAGCGCGAGCGACGGCTGCGCGGCCTCGAACGACGCCTGCCGCGCGTACAGGTACAGGCACTCGCGCGGCCGCACGAACGCCGCAAGCCGCGGCGTGCCGAGCAACGGCGCGTAGCCTTCGGCGGCGCGCGACAGCAGCGCGGCCAGCGCCTGCACGCTGCGCAGGTGCCGGGCCGGCGTCGACGCGACCAGGAACCTCGCCAGCCAGGGCGCGCCGCGCAGCAGGTACGGCCAGCGGATGCGCAGCGGGCTGTCGGCGGCGAACAGGTAGTGCGGGATGTCGCGGAACACCGACGGGCTGTTCACCGGCACGCAGCCGTACGGCGCGAACGTCGCGGCGTTGCCGAACGACGCGCCGTGCCCGACGCCCGCCGGGTCGAACAGCGTCACGCGGTGCCCGTCGCGCTGCAGCCAGGCGGCCGCGCCGAGCCCGATGAAACCTGCCCCCACGATGGCGACGTTCGCCATGATGCATCCCCTCCGGCGCACTGCACTCACACAAAGATGGAATCAAGAATCACACAAGAATTTTTTGTGTGCAATCAAAATGAGATTGTGTGGCGTCGGTGTTTACCCGCTTTCAACTGACTGATTCAGCGGGATTTTGCGGGACTGTTTGACGCACGGGGCGGCTCATATACAATCGCGAGGCAGGGCAAAACGACAGACAAACGCTTTTTGTGTGGCGACAGGCGACAAATGGCATCAGACAAACTTTCCGACGCGCGCGACAGCGGCGCGCCGGCGCAGGCGAAGCGCCCGACCTACGTCGAGGTGTCGAGCTCGATCGAGACGGAAATCCGCAACGGCACGTACCCGCCGGGCAGCCGCCTGCCGCCGCAGCGCCAGCTCGCGACCGAGCTCGGCATCAACGTGTCGACCGTGTCGCGGGCGTACAAGGAGCTGCAGCTGCGCGGCCTCGTGATCGGCAGCAAGCGCCGCGGGTCGCTCGTCACCGGCGGCGCGATGCCGAGCATCGAGCCGGCGCGCGCGTCGCTCGCGGCCGGCGACGGCGTGGTCGACCTGACCGTGAACCGGCCGGCCACCGGCGATTTCCTCGCGAGCCTCGCGCAGACGCTCGGCACGCTGCCGAACGACCCGCGCTTCGCGACGCTGCAGGAATACCAGCCGCCGCAGGGGCCCGACTGGGCGCGCGCGGCCGGCGCGCAATGGCTCGCCGCGCCGGGCTTCGCGCCGTCGCGCGACCAGGTGGTCGTGACGAGCGGCGCACAGCATGGCCTGTATGCGGTGCTGAACAGCCTGATCGGCACCGACGGCGTGATCGTCGCGGATCGCCTCACCTATTACGGCCTCAAGGCGCTCGCGCCGGTGTTCCAGTTCGAGATCGTCAGCGCGCCGGCCGACGACGACGGCCTGTTGCCCGACGAGATCGAGCGGATCTGCCAGCGCATGCCCGTGAAGGCGATCTTCGTCGTGCCGAACCTGCAGAATCCGACCGTGACGACGATGAGCCTCGCGCGGCGCATGGCGCTCGTCGACGTCGCGCGGCGCCATCACGTGACGATCATCGAGGACGACGTGTACGGCCCGCTCGTGCGCGACCGGCTGCCGACGATCGCGGGGCTGTGCCCGGAGCTGACGTTCCATATCGGCGCGACGTCGAAGATCCTCGCGCCGGGGCTGCGGCTCGGCTACCTGTGCTGCCCGAAGGACAGCGTCGCGCTGTGTGCGGAAGCGGTGCGCACGACCGCGTGGATGCCCGCGCCGATGTCGATGCTGATCGCGACCGCCTGGATCGAGAACGGCACCGCCGGGCGGATCATGAATGCGCAACTGGCGGAAATCCGCGCGCGGGTGGATCTCGCGCGGGAGCTGCTGCCGGCCGGGCAGCTGAAATCCGACCCGGCGTGCATGTTCGTGTGGCTGCGGCTGCCGCCGCCGTGGCGCGCGGATGACTTCGCGGCGAATGCGAAGGCGCGCGGCGTGGTGGTGATGCCGTCGTCGACGTTCGCGGTCGATCGCGCGGAGCTCGAGCACGGCGTGCGCATCAACCTCGCGTGCGCGTCGACGCGCGACGAGCTCGTCAACGGGCTGCGGATTCTGGCGGGGACGTTGAAGGATCGGCCGCGGGCGTTGTTCGGGTCGATTTGAGGGGGTGGAAGCAACGGCACTTCTGTCGTGAGCGCGACAGGTTGCGCTCGACATGCGAGCGATTCCATCCGGCGCGCAATCAGCCCGCCGTCACCCCCTCCCCACCTCCCCCGTCCACCGCAGGTAATCCCCCCGCGTCCAGTCGAGCCCCACCCCGACGCGCTTCGTCCCCGGCCGGATCTTCGGCTTGTGGACCGACAGCGTCAGCGTCTCCAGCGCCGGCCATTCGCGAAACGACATCACCGCGAGATCGGCCACCAGCGTTTCGAGCAGCCGCGTATGCGGCTTGTGCGCGAGAAACGCGGCCACCCGCGCGCAATACCCGTCATAGTCGATCCACTCGCCCGCCTCGTTCGGCTCGCAGCGATACCCGAGCTGCGCATCGATCACGATCGGCTGCGGCGCCTCGTGCTCGTGCGCATGGATGCCGATCCGCGCGGGCACCATCAGTTCGTCGACGAACACGCTCCAGCCGCGCCCCCTGACGCGCGGCACGTCGATCGACACGAACGGTTCGTCGGCCGGCTTCATGACGCGAGCGGCGCGGCGGCGTCGAGCATGATGCGCACGAAATAGTCGGCGAAGCTGCGGCGCACGACGATCTCGAACGTGTCGTCGCCGGTCGGCACCAGCACGACACCCGCCTTGAAGTAATGCGTCTGCGCGCACTGGCCCGGCTTGAACAGCCGCGGATGCAGGTCGAGCGGGCAGCCGCGCGCCAGCACGTCGCGCACGCGCTCGCCGCTGATCTCCACGACCGTGTAGCCGCTGCCGATGTCGACCGCCGCCGCATACGTGCCCTGCACGGCCTCGGCGAGCTGCGCCTCGAGCACGCCGGCCTGCACCGCGCCGTTCGAGCGCACGAGCCACTCGTCGGGGCCGAGCCACAGCACGTCGTACTCCGCGCTGCGCGCGACCGTGTTCGGCGCGGCCGGCGGCCGGCAGCCCACCACGCGCTCGAACGCGGCGACGAACGCGGGGTCGCTCAACTCGCCGCGCACGTTGACGAGATCGAGGAACGGCCGCTCGCGGAACGTGAACTTCTGCGACGCGCGCGCCTGCTGCGTCTTCAGCAGGTCGGCCGCGCCGACGAACGGCGATTCGAGGCGCACGCCGCCCGTGCCCGCCACCTGCGCCTGGTCTCTGGTTTCATTCCACATGCTGACGCACCCCTTCGGTATCGTAGAAAACCGGGCTCGAGATCTTCGCGGTGATGCGCTTGCCGTTGGCCAGCGGAATCACGACGCTCTCGCCCATCTTGTTCAGGCCGCCCTTCACCACCGCCAGCGCGATCGAGCGCTGCAGGATCGGGCTGTAGTAGCTCGACGTCACGTGGCCGAGCATCGGCGTCGGCTCGGTGGCCGACACCTGCGTGTCCTTCGCGATGATCTGCGCGCCTTCCGGCAGCACCGTCTGCGCGTCGTCGGTCAGCAGGCCGACGAACTGCTTGCGGCCCTCCTTCGCGGTATCCGAGCGCGTGAGCGAACGCTTGCCAAGGAAGTCCTTCGACTTCGCGACGAGCCCGCCCATCCCCAAGTCGTACGGCGTGACCGAACCGTCGGTGTCCTGGCCGACGATGATGTAGCCCTTCTCCGCGCGCAGCACGTGCATCGTCTCGGTGCCGTACGGCGTGATGTCGAACTCGGCGCCCGCGGCCATCAGCGCTTCCCACACCGCGCGGCCCGCGTTCGCCGGCACGTTCACTTCGTAGGCCAGTTCGCCCGAGAAGCTGATCCGCATCACGCGCGCCTTCGCGCCGGCCACCGTGCCGTTGCGGTAGCTCATGAACGGGAACGCCTCGTTGCCGAAGTCGATGTCCTGGCACACCTTCTGCACGACCTTGCGGCTCTTCGGGCCGACGACCGCGAAGGTCGCCCAGTGGTCCGTCACCGACGACAGCCGCACCTTCATGTCCGGCCATTCCGTCTGCAGCCAGCGCTCCAGCCACGTCAGCACGCGCGCCGCGCCGCCCGTCGTGGTGGTCATCATGAAGTGCTGGTCGGCGAGGCGCACCGTCACGCCGTCGTCGAACACCATGCCGTTCTCGTCGAGCATCAGCCCGTAGCGGCACTTGCCCACCTCGAGCTTGTTCCACGGGTTCGTGTACATCCAGTTCAGCAGCTTCACCGCGTCCGGACCCTGGATGTCGATCTTGCCGAGCGTCGACGCGTCGAGGATGCCGACGCTGTTGCGCACCGCGAGGCATTCGCGCTTCACGGCCGCATGCAGATCCTCGCCGTTCTTCGGGAAATACCACGGCCGCTTCCAGTTGCCGACGTCCTCGAACATCGCGCCGTGCTCGACGTGCCATTCGTGCACGCAGGTCTTGCGGATCGGGTCGAGGAAATCGCCGAGCTCGCGGCCCGCGAACGTGCCGAACGTCACCGGCGTGTAGTTCGGGCGGAACGTCGTGGTGCCGGTTTCCGGAATCGACTTGCCGAGCGCCTGCGCGAGGATCGCCATCCCGTTGATGTTGCCGAGCTTGCCCTGGTCGGTGCCGAAGCCCATCGCCGTGTAGCGCTTCACGTGCTCGACCGACTCGAAGCCTTCGCGCGCGGCGAGCAGGATGTCGGCGGCCGACACGTCGTTCTGGAAGTCGACGAACTGCTTCGGCCCGCGCGCGGCGGCCTCGCGGCTGCCGACGAGCCACAACGGCTGCAGCGCGCCTTCCGCGGCTTCCGCGACCTTCGGTGCGACCGGGCGCTGTGCGGCGCTCAGGCCGGCCGCCTTGGCCGCTTCCGCGCCCGCGTCCACCGCGAGCCGCAGCGCGCGCGCCAGGCCGAACTCGCCCGCCGCCCCGCCGACGCTCGCCTCGGGCTGCACGGCCTTGCCGGGCAGGAAGCAGGCCTTCTCGTCGCTCCAGCACGCCTTGCCGCCCGACTGCGCGAACAGGTGCAGCACCGGGCTGAAGCCGCCCGACATCGCGACGAGGTCGCACGGCAGCGTCTTCAGCTTGCCGCCCGTCTGGCCGTTCGAGTAGGACGCGACGTCGACCGACGATACGCGCCACTTGCCCGACGCAGCCGTCACGACCGCGCCGCTCATCACCGTCACGCCCTGGCGCTTCGCCGCCGCCGGCAGCGCGCCGTTCGACGATGCGCGCGAATCGACGATCGTCACCTTCGCGCCGCATGCCTTCAGGTCGAGCGCCGCCTGGTAGCCGCGGTCGTTGTTCGTGAACACTACCGCGTCGCGGCCCGGCAGCACGCCGAAGCGATGGATGTACGCCGACACCGCGCCGGCCAGCATCACGCCCGGCAGGTCGTTGTTGCCGAACACGATCGGCCGCTCGTGCGCGCCGGTCGCGAGGATCACGCGCTTCGCGCGGACCTTCCACAGCAGCTCGCGGGTGCCCTTGCGCATCGACACCGGCAGGTGGTCGGTCAGGCGCTGCGTGACCGTCACGAGGTTGTGGTCCTGGTAGCCGAACGCGGTGCTGCGCGTGAGGATCGTCACGTCGGGCAGCTTGCGCAGCTCGGCCTCGATCTTCTCGACCCATTGCACCGCGGGCTTGCCGTCGATCTCCGCGCGGCACGACAGCAGGCTGCCGCCGAGCTCGCGCTGGTCGTCGACGAGGATCACGCGCGCGCCGGCCGTCGCCGCCGCATGCGCGGCCGCGAGCCCCGACGGGCCACCGCCGACGACAAGCACGTCGCAATGCGCGTAGCACTTGTCGTAGCGATCGGCGTCGAGCGTGTCCGGCGCCTTGCCGAGGCCGGCCGCTTCACGGATCTTCTCTTCATACTTCGGCCACATGTTGCGCGGCCACATGAAGGTCTTGTAATAGAACCCGGCGGGCAGGAAGCGCGACAGCTTCTGGTTGATCGCGTACTTGTCGTTCTCGAGCGACGGTTCCGCGTTCACGCTGGTCGCGACGAGGCCCTGGTACAGCTCGATCTCGGTCGAGCGCGCGTTCGGCACGCTGTACGGGCCCGACTCGAGCTGCACGACCGCGTTCGGTTCCTCGACGCCTGCGGCGACGATGCCGCGCGGGCGGTGGTACTTGAAGCTGCGCGCGACGAAGTGCACGCCGTTCGCGAGCAGCGCGGACGCGAGCGTGTCGCCCTGGAAGCCCTGGTAGGTGCGGCCGTTGAACGTGAAGGTCAGCGGAATCGCGCGATTGATGCGGCCACCGGTGCCGAGACGGTCTTTCTGGCTCATTTGCTGGTGCCCTCTTCGTGTGCGTTGCCGGCGGCTGCGCCGCCGAATTTTTCATAGCTCTTGATGTCGTAGGTCACCGTATCGCGCGTGGCCTTGAACCAGCGGCGGCAACCCTGCGTATGCAGCCATTGCTCCTTGTGCAGCCCGCGCTTGTTCTCGCGCATGAACACGTACTCGCCCCATTCGCGGTCGGTCATGTTCTCGTTGTTGACGGGGCGCACGATGTCGGCTTCGCCTCCGCACGAGAACTCGGATTCGGCGCGCGGCCCGCACCACGGACATTCGATCAGCAACATGGTTTGTTCTCCTCGTGGTGGGTGGGGTTCAGTGCGCGACGGCGGCAGCGCCGTGCTCGTCGATCAGGTGGCCCGTGTAGAAGCGGTCGAGCGCGAACGGCGCGTTCAGCGGATGCGGCTCGTCGCGCGCGATCGTGTGCGCGAACACCCAGCCCGAGCCCGGCGTGGCCTTGAAGCCGCCCGTGCCCCAGCCGCAGTTGAAATACAGGCCCTTCACGTCGGTCTTGCTGATGATCGGGCACGCGTCCGGCGACACGTCGACGATGCCGCCCCACTGGCGGTTCATCCGTACGCGCGAGAACACCGGGAACATCTCGACGATCGCCTGCAGCGTGCCTTCGATGATGTGGAAGCTGCCGCGCTGGCCGAAGCCCGTGTACTGGTCGATGCCCGCGCCGATCACGAGGTCGCCCTTGTCGGACTGGCTGATGTACGCGTGCACCGCGTTCGACATGATCACCGAGTTGACCACCGGCTTGATCGGCTCCGACACCAGCGCCTGCAGCGGATGGCTCTCGATCGGCAGGCGCACGCCGGCCATGTCGGCGAGCGTCGTCGTGTTGCCGGCCGCGACCACCGCGACCTTCTTCGCCTTGATGAAGCCCTTCACCGTGTCGACGCCCACCACCGCGCCGCCTTCGCGGCGAATGCCCGTCACCTGGCAGTTCTGGATGATGTCGACGCCCGCGCGGTCCGCGCCGCGCGCGAAGCCCCAGGCCACCGCGTCGTGGCGCGCGACGCCCGCGCGCCGCTGGATCGACGCGCCGAGCACCGGGTAGCGGCTGTTCAGGTTGATGGTCGGCTCGATTTCCTTGATCTGCGCGGGCGTCAGGAACTCGGCATCGACGCCGTTCAGCCGGTTCGCGTTCACGCGGCGCTCGGTGTCGCGCACGTCCTGCAGCGTATGCGCGAGGTTCATCACGCCGCGCTGGCTGAACATCACGTTGTAGTTCAGGTCCTGCGACAGCCCTTCCCACAGCTTCATCGCCTTCTCGTACAGCGCGGCCGATTCGTCCCACAGGTAGTTCGAGCGGACGATCGTCGTGTTGCGCGCGGTGTTGCCGCCGCCGATCCAGCCCTTCTCGAGGATCGCGACATTGGTGATGCCGTGCTCCTTCGCGAGGTAGTACGCGGTCGCGAGGCCGTGCCCGCCGCCGCCGACGATCACGACGTCGTATTCCTTCTTCGGCTCCGGGCTCTTCCACTGCTTTTCCCAGTTCTCGTGATACGACAGGCCGTTGCGAAACAGGCTGAATATCGAGTAGCGGCTCATGTTAGTGATCCTTCGTTAGCATTCGATGACGTTCACGGCGAGGCCGCCGCGCGACGTTTCCTTGTATTTCGTCTTCATGTCGGCGCCCGTCTCGCGCATCGTCTTGATGACCGAATCGAGCGACACGTAGTGCTGGCCGTTGCCCTTCAGCGCCATGCGCGACGCGTTCAGCGCCTTGATCGCGCCCATCGCGTTGCGCTCGATGCACGGGATCTGCACGAGGCCGCCCACCGGGTCGCAGGTCATGCCGAGGTTGTGCTCCATGCCGATCTCGGCGGCGTTCTCGACCTGGTCGGGCGTGCCGCCCATCACGGCGGCGAGCGCGGCCGCGGCCATCGAGCACGCGACGCCCACCTCGCCCTGGCAGCCCACTTCCGCGCCGGAGATCGACGCGGTTTCCTTGTAGATGATCCCGATGGCGGCGGCCGTCAGCAGGAATTCGACGATGCCGTTCTCGTTCGAACCCGGCACGAACTTCACGTAGTAGTGCAGCACCGCGGGAATCACGCCGGCCGCGCCGTTGGTCGGCGCGGTGACGACGCGGCCGCCCGCCGCGTTCTCCTCGTTGACGGCCATCGCGTACAGGTTGACCCAGTCGAGCATCGACAGCGGGTCGCGCAGCGATTCCTCCGAACGCGCGCGCAGGCGGGCGTTCAGCTCGGCCGCGCGGCGCTTCACGCGCATCGGGCCCGGCAGGTCGCCTTCGACCTTGCAGCCGCGCTCGACGCACGCAGCCATCGTGCGCCAGATCGCGAGCAGGCCCGCGCGCACTTCGTCCTCGGGGCGCAGCGCGCATTCGTTGCGCAGCATCAACTCGGCGATCGACAGGCCGCTCGCACGGCACTGGCGCATCAGGTCGTCGCCGGTGCGGAACGGATACGGCACCTCGGCCGCCGCGCGCACGCCGTTCACGCGATCGCCGTCGCGGTTCACGACGAAGCCGCCGCCGATCGAGTAATACTCCTTCTCCACCAGCAGCTGGCCGTGCTCGTCGAACGCCTGGAAGCGCATGCCGTTCGGATGCACGATGCCGGTGCCGCTCATCAGCTTGCGATAGAAGCCGATGTGCTCCTTCTCGTCGAAGCGGATCGCCTGCTTGCCGAGCAGCGACAGCGACTTGGCCGCGCGGATCTCGGCGAGACGCGGCTCGATCAGGTCGGGGTCGATCGAATCGGGCAGGTGCCCTTCGAGGCCGAGCAGCACCGCCTTGTCGGTGCCGTGGCCCTTGCCGGTCGCGCCGAGCGAGCCGTACAGCTCGACCCGCACGCGGCGCACGAAACCGAGCAGGTTCGCATCCTCGACGTGCGACGCGAAGCGGCACGCGGCGATCATCGGGCCGACCGTATGCGAGCTGGACGGGCCGATGCCGATCTTGAACAGGTCGAAGACGCTGACGTTCATCTGGCTTCCTCTGGGTGGACACACGTGAAGTGACATTGGACGCCAGTACACCAAAGCGTAAAATTGGCCGATAGAACAAAAACGGCATCGGCGTGGGATGCCGCCGCCAAGCGGCCCGCCGCTCGGCCGGAAAGTGCGTTTTGACGATGGTTCGCGACGGAAAAACGCAAGTCCGCGCGCGGGCGATCGGCGACGCTGGGGCATCCGCGCCGCCCGTGCCGACCTTGTAATCAGAGAGTGAGACCTGCCCGCCCTGGCGAGCCGTGACGAGATTTGCCGCAATGACACCCGACGTACCCGCCTCCCCCGTTGCCGACCCGGCCCCGAAACGCATCCGCTTCGGCATCGTGCTGTTGCCGAACTTCACGCTGACGGCGTTCTCCGGTTTCGTCGACATGCTCCGGCTGTCCGCCGACGACGGCGACTACAGCAAGCCCGTGCGCTGCGCCTGGAGCGTGATCGGGGAAACCCTCGCCCCGGTGCGCGCGAGCTGCGGGATCCAGATCACGCCGTGGGAAACCTTCGACGACGCCGAACCGTTCGACTACGTGGTGGTGGTCGGCGGGCTGCTGCATTCGGGGCCGCAGGCGGGGCCGGAGACGCTCGCGTTCGTCCGCCGCGCGGCGGCCGACGGCGCGACCGTCGTCGGCATCTGCACCGGCGTGTTCACGCTGATGCGCGCGGGCGTGCTCGACGGGCACCGCACCTGCGTGAGCTGGTTCCACTACTGGGATTTCATCGAGCGCTTCCCGGCGGCCGACCCCGAACTGCTGATTGCCGACCGGCTGTTCGTGATCGACCGGCGGCGGATCACCTGTTCGGGCGGGCGCGCGTCGATCGACGTGGCCGCCGCGATCCTGCTGCGCCACTTCGACCACGCGACCGTGCAGAAGGCGCTGCGCATCCTGCTGGTCGGCGAGATGCAGAAGGGCAACGCGCCGCAGCCGCACCCGCCGGGCCTCGAGCCCGCGACGCACCCGAAGGTGAAGCGCGCGATCCTGCTGATGGAACAGCACGTCGGCCGCGCGCTGCCGCTCGAGGAGCTCGCGTGCAAGCTCGACCTGTCGGCGCGGCAGCTGGAACGGCTGTTCAAGGCCGAAACCGGCAAGAGCCCGCAGGCGTTCGCGAAGCAGGTGCGGCTGCGCACCGCCGCATGGCTGCTGACGAGCTCGGATCGCACCGTCGCCGATATCGCGTCGAGCTGCGGGTTCGCCGACGCGTCGCATCTCGGGCGCGAGTTCCGCAAGCAGTTCGGCGTGCCGCCGGCGGCCTATCGCGAACGCGGCGGGGAAGCGGCGGCCGCTGCGCCGGACGATGTCGCCGAGGAAGAAGTGGAGTGAGCCGTGCGCCGCGTCAGGCTTCGCTCACCTTTACGACCTTTTTACTTGCGGCCGCTCCGCCGTTCACTAGAATGTCATCGCAATCCAACCGAGAGCACGTGACATGACCATCCGATGTCCCCGCCCACCAAGTCGTTTCGCTGCCTGACAGGCAGGACGTCTGCGCCTCTCTTTCTTGAGCCACCGTCTTGCCGCCCAGGCGAGCGGTGCGCGTCGTAGTTCCATCCCCGTGCACCTTTTCACACAACCCGGCTACCGCGCGTGACGCGACCCGGGCGGCACCGTGCTGTTCGGCCGGCTGCGCGAGCGCGTGCGGCCGTGCCCGATGCAATAAGGATGACAGATGAAAAACCGAACCGTGGTGTGCGCGCCGTCGGCAACGCCGAGACTGAGCGCGCATGAAATCGCGGCGCTGATGCTGCTCGACCAGGCGCCCGTCGCGGCCGAATCCGGCACGCTCGACCTCACCGCGCTGCGCGAGGCCGGGCTGGCCGAATTGATCGAGTCGAAAGCGGGCGGCCCCGAATTTTCCATTACGCGTACCGGCCAGGCCGTGCTGCGGATCCTGAGCGCGTGGCGCAGCCCGGACGACGAGGCCCCACCGGTTCGCCGCAGCCTGCGGCGGCGAACGGCGGACGCGTCGAGCGCGGGCTTGCACCGCCCCGGCTGATCACGTGCGCTTTCACGACGCGTGGCGCAGGCCAATTGATTCGCATCCCTTATCGAGCACATTGTGTTCGGCAACCCAGGAGCATCGTCATGTTCGACATCAACAAGAACTACACCCGTGAATTCATCCACACCGTGTGTGGCGGCAGCAAGCAGGCGTTTCTCCCGACGAAGAACGGCCGGGTGGTGGCCGCGTGCCTGCGCACGGACCTCAACCCGCACGCGCCCGACGTGATCATCTGCGACGGCAGCGCGTCCGCGCGCGCCGCCGGCCGCACGCTCGCCATGCAGGGCGACGCGATTCCGGTGTTCCTCAAGATGGAGACGGACGCGTTTCGCTTCGTCGGCCGGTTCGTGGTCAGCGCATCCCTCACCGCGCCGCTCGACTACGCGCCCTATGTGCGCAACAGCGGGCTGACGATCGGCCAGGTCTCGCGCGTGCTCAAGATGGAACGTTGCTGACGCGCTGCCGGGGCGCCGCGACCCGCGGCGCCCCATCCATCGTCGCCACTCTCACCTAGGGAACCCATCATGCTTGGCTTGACGTTCTGGAAATCCGCGCTCGGCGCACGAGCCGGCGCAATGCATGAAGACACTTCGGGCACACGCCACCGCCGTCCGCCAAAGCCGAAACTCCTGCTCGTCGCGAGCGCCGCGGTGGCGTTCGCGGTCATCGCGAGCGGCGCGCCGGATGTCGGCATCGCGATCTATCTGCTGGCGATGCTGCTGTTCATGCTGCGCGCTTCGTGACCGCTCGTGATCACACACCGGCGGCACATCGATACGCAATTTTTATGTCCGGCCGCCCTGTATCTGACACCGTCTTTACAGGGTTTTGTCTAGGATTCCTCTGTCACCAGCCCGGTCACGGAGAGATCCGCATGCAATCACACAGTCCCGCCGACGGCGGCCAACCCGGCGTGCCTCACCGATACGACGGGATGCCCGCCGTCACCCGGCTGGCCCGCGCGTGCCCGCCGGAGAACATCCTGCTCGATGCGCCGGTCGAGAGCCCGAACCAGTTGTTCGAGTACGCGGCGCTGCATCTGCAGCGCCGCTACGGGCTGGCCGCCGAGCGGATCCGCACCGAGCTGATGAAGCGCGAGCAGCTCGGCTCGACCGGCCTCGGCCAGGGCGTCGCGCTGCCGCATGCGCGCGTCGGCGGTGTCGGCGCGGCCGTCGGCCTGTTCGTGCGCGCGCTGTACCCGTTCGGCTTCGATGCGCCGGACGGCAAGCCCGTCGGCGAGTTCCTGCTGCTGGTGATGCCCGAGGAAGACGACCGGGAGCACCTCGAACTGCTGGCCGACGCCGCGCGGTTCCTCGGCAAGCGTCAGTTCAGGCTGGCCGCGCGCGCCGCGCAGACACCCGACGAGATCGCCGCGCTGATGCAGGGCACGCGCTGATGCGCGGCGCGGCAACCCGCGGCCACCCCGTCCATTCACCGACCTTTCCCATGTTCCCAGACCCTGAAAGCAAAGCCGTCCCGTCGCAGCAGGTGGCCAGGCTGGCCCGCTCGCTGCCGTTCATGCAGGCGCTGCACGGGCAGACCGTCGTCATCGTCCATGGCGGCTCCGCCGTGCATGCGCCCCGCGCCCGCATGTCGTTCGCGCAGGACGTCGCGCTGCTGGCGCTGACCGGCGTTCGCCCCGTCGTCGTGCACGGCGGGCTGCCGGCGTTCCGCAAGACCGCGCCGCCCGATCCGGGCGACGCACGCGCCGTGCAGGCCGCACGCGCGATGATGGCCGACGTCAACCACGAGCTGGTGCGCCTGATCGGCAGTCATGGCGTAAAGGCGCTCGGTATCAGCGGCCAGGACGGCGGCCTGATAACCGCCGGCGCCGAGTCGGACCACGCGAACCTGAGCCCGGTCACGCAGTTCGACGCGGCCGCGTTCGACGCATTTCGGGAGCATGGGCTCGTGCCGGTGGTGATGCCCGTCGCGCCGGACGACGGCGGCCGGGATCGCTTGCTGGACCCCGAGCGGCTCGGCAGCCTGATTGCGCAGCGAACCGGCGCCGTGACGCTGGTGATGATGGTCGAGCGCGCGGTGCTGGGCGAACTGGACGCGCTGGCCGGGCTATACGGGATGACGGAGCTCGAGCAGTGGCTGGCCGAGCACCCGTGCGCCGCCGCTTCGCGCTATGTGCGCGAAGCGCTCGATGCGCTCGCGCAGGGCGTGCAGAACGTCCATCTGGCCGATGTCGCGCAGCCCGAGTCGCTGATCGGCGAGCTGCTGACCGAGGAAGGATCGGGCGTGGTGTTCTGCCATCGCGGGAACGCGGATCTGCTGTCGGAAACCCAACGCTACTTCGCCGACTCGGCGTGCATCCTGCGCGACGGCTTCAACGTCGAACGCAAGACGGTCGTGCGGTTCTGATGGGGCGACGCGCGCGGCCCCCGGGCCGCCGCGCGTTACTTCGCCCGCTTTCCCGTCACGACGAATTCCTCGGCCGCCTTGCCCTGGATCGCGGCCATCATCGCGAGCGCATGCTCGCTGCCCGGCGCGCTGGAGACGACGCCGGTCGCGTCCTTCGCCTTCGCGCCCGGCGGGTAGAACACGAACGACGTGCCCGATGGCGCATCGGGCTCGGCACGCAGACGCTTGTTCAGGATCTTCAGGTACTTTTTCTTCGAGACGTGCTTCGTCGCCATGGCGACCTCCTGAGCGGATGTCATGAAGGCCAGCATACCAGCATTGACCGGCCGCCCGTCACGGTCGCACCGTCCGCCGCTGCGATCAGCGGGGCGCCGCCGCTCGCGGCTGAAGGGCGTCAGGCATGCCCTTCGCCGCCCGCGGGTTCGTCCGCGCTGTAGACGGTCATCCCGTCGATCGGATCCATCGGCATGTCCCACGGGCGCGCGGCGATCGCCTGCCGCGCCGCCTCGTAGCCCGCCTGCCGGCGCGCCGCGATGCCGGCCGGCGTGAAGTCGATGTCCTTGAACTGGTTGTCACCGTCGAGCCGGGGCGCGGCGAGCTTGATCACGCGCATGGTGGTCTGGCATCCCCAGGCCGCCAGCGCCCGCACCTCGGCCGTCGCGCGCTCGGCCTCGGGCACGTGCGCGACCAGTTCGCGGATCACGTGGCGCAGCCGGTGGATCTGCTGCTGACGCGCGATATGGCTGTCGGTCCGGCTCGCGTACTGGATGTCCTTCTGCCGCTCCGATACCTGCAGGATGGTTTGCGGCTCGGGGCCGACCGGATTCCACATCTGCACCGAGAAGATGATCGAACTCCTGCGCGGCCTGTCGTCCAGCACCACCTCGACCGGCGTATTGGAATACACGCCGCCGTCCCAGTACGGCTGGCCGCCGATTCTCACGGCCGGGAAAGCGGGCGGCAGCGCGGCCGAGCTCATGATGTGCTCGACGGCGAGCGGCTGGTCGCGCGTGTCGAAATAGCGCATCGCGCCGGTGCACGCGTTCACCGCGCCGACGGTCAGGCGCGGCTGGCCGGCGTTCAGCATCTCGACGTCGATCAGCGTGCTCAGCGTGTCGCGCAGCGGCGCGATCAGGTAGTACGACGCGCGCTCGGCGCCCAGCCGAGCCATCGGCCCGAGCCACGACGCCGGGTTCGGCTCGAAGAACCCGGCGATGCCGCCGCCGATGATCATCAGCTCGGCGAACAGCCGGCTCCAGCCCGGCAGCACGGCGGGCACGCGCAGCCGGGAGCGCTCGGTCACCCGGCTCCAGAACTCCGCGACCCGCTGCAAGCGATGCTCCGGCCGGTTCCCGGCGATCAGCGCCGCATTGATCGCGCCGATGGACGTGCCGACCACCCAGTCGGGCTGGATGCCGGCCTCGTCCATCGCCTGGTAGACGCCGAGCTGGAACGCGCCCAGCGCGCCGCCGCCCTGCAACACGAGAACGACTTGCCCCGGCAATTCCGTTCGGGCTGGCTGGCTCACGGTCATGACGTGCCTCGCTGGGTGCGGCGTTGGATCGGACCCGGACAGGTCGATCCAGTCCAGTTTAGGCGATCGGTGCAGCGTCGCGCCCCCGTGCACCGGCCCCACATGATCGCGTGAAGTTGCTGCGATTTGGAACCGGTTCCAATCAAATTCGCCGAAGATGTCCCGGCCGAGCGAGGGTTATTCCGGATGCGCCCTTTCTCCCAAAAATTTGTATGATGACCACATCACCTTACAAACATGAACACCATGTTCGAGAAAATTCCCGCTCGCGCGATGAGCGATCACGTCGCGCAGCAGCTGCTCAAGCAGATCGAAGTCGGCAGTTTCGCGGCCACCGGCAAGCTGCCGACCGAGGCCGTGCTCGCGCAGGAATTCGGCGTGAGCCGCACCGTGATCCGCGAGGCGATCTCGCGCCTGAAGAACGAGGGCGTGGTCGAGCCGCGCCAGGGCAGCGGCGTCTACGTGAACCAGCACGGCGCGATCCGGCCGCTGCGCATCGACTACGCGGAAGCGGTCGAGGCGAGCTCGCTGCCGCACCTGCTCGCGGTGCGCCGCGCGATCGAGGCGGAAGTCGCCGCCGAAGCCGCGCTGCATCGCACGGATGACGACATGGACGACATCGACGATGCGCTGCGCAAGATCGACGACGCGGTGGCCGAAGGGCGCGACGGCGTCGCGGAGGACGTCGCGTTCCACCGCACGATCGCGGCCGTCACCGGCAATCCGTATTTCCTGAAGACGCTGCAGTTCCTGAACCAGTACCTCGAAGCGGGCGTGAAGGTCACGCGCGGCAACGAGGCGACGCGCGAGGATTTCTCGCGGCAGGTTCGCGAAGAGCATGCGGCGATCGCCGACGCGATTCGCGCGCGCGACCCGATGGCGGCCCGCAACGCCGCGCGCACGCACATGTACAACGCCGCCCGCCGTCTCGCGGAAGCCGGCATCTGCTGAACGCGGCAGCGCTGCGTTCGGTAGATGCCGCCCCCTGTCACGAATCGATCAAGGTTGACCATGTCACGAAATGTTGGAGTCATCGGCCTCGGCGCAATGGGCCTCGGCGTTGCGCGCTCGCTGCTGCGCGCGGGCTTCCGCGTGCACGCGTGCGACGTGCGTGAAAGCGTGCTGAACGCATTCGCGGCGGAAGGCGGCATCGCGTGCGCGACGCCCGCCGAGCTCGGCGCGCAGTGCGATGTCGTCGTCACGCTCGTCGTCAATGCGGCGCAGACGGAAACGGTGCTGTTCGGCGAACAGGGCGCTCTCGCGCGGATGAAGCCGGGCGGCGTCGTGATCGCGAGCGCGACCGTCGCGCCCGAGTTCGCGATCGCGCTCGGCGCGCGCATCGAGGCCGCGGGCCTGCAGATGCTCGACGCGCCGGTGTCCGGCGGCGCCGCGCGCGCGGCATCGGGCGAGATGACGATGATGACGTCCGGCCCGGCCGCCGCATACGAAGCCTGCGACGACGTGCTGGCCGCGATCGCGGGCAAGGTCTACCGCCTCGGCGATGCGCACGGCGTCGGCTCGAAAGTGAAGATCATCAACCAGCTGCTGGCCGGCGTGCACATCGCGGCAGCGGCCGAAGCGATGGCGCTCGGCCTGCGCGAAGGCGTCGATCCCGATGCGCTGTACGACGTGATCACGCACAGCGCCGGCAACTCGTGGATGTTCGAGAACCGCGTGCCGCACATCCTGAACGGCGACTACACGCCGCTGTCCGCGGTCGACATCTTCGTGAAGGATCTCGGCCTCGTGCTCGACACCGCGCGCCGCAGCAAATTCCCGCTGCCGCTGTCGGCCGCCGCGCACCAGATGTTCATGAGCGCATCGAGCGCCGGCCACGGCGGCGAGGACGATTCCGCCGTGATCAAGACCTTCCCCGGCATCACGCTGCCGCCTTCCCGTTGATCTGAACGAGGCCATCGTCATGACCGCTTCCCGTCCCCTGCTCGGCTGCATCGCCGACGATTTCACCGGCGCGACCGATCTCGCGAACATGCTCGTCAAGAGCGGCATGCGCACCGTGCAGACGATCGGCGTGCCGGCCGACGGCGCCACGCTCGACGCCGACGCGATCGTCGTCGCGCTGAAGTCGCGCACGATTCCCGCGGCCGACGCGGTCGCGCAATCGCTCGCCGCGTACGAATGGCTGCGCGCGCAGGGCTGCCGCCAGTTCTTCTTCAAGTACTGCTCGACGTTCGACTCCACCGACGCGGGCAACATCGGCCCGGTCGCCGACGCGCTGCTCGACGCGGCCGGCGGCGGCTTCGCGATCGCGTGCCCGGCGTTCCCGGAGAACGGCCGCACGATCTTCCGCGGCCACCTGTTCGTCGGCGATACGCTGCTGAACGAATCGGGAATGGAGAACCATCCGCTCACGCCGATGAAGGACGCGAACCTCGTGCGCGTGCTGCAGCGCCAGACGCCGTCGCGCGTCGGCCTGATCCGCCACGATGCGATCGGCCTCGGCTCCGCCGCGGTGCGCGCGACGATCGCGCAGCTGCGCGCGGAAGGCGCGCGCTTCGCGATCGCCGACGCGCTGTCCGACCGCGATCTCTACGTGCTCGGCGAAGCCTGCGCGGACCTGCCGCTCGTCACCGGCGGCTCGGGCATCGCGCTCGGCCTGCCCGCGAATTTCCGCACCGCTGGCCTGCTGCCCGAGCGCGACAACGCGGCGTCGCTGCCGCGCATCGACGGCTATTCGACGGTGCTCGCCGGCAGCGCGTCGAAGGCGACCAACGCGCAGGTCGCCGAATGGCGCGCGCATCGCCCGAGCTTTCGCATCGATCCGCTCGCGGCGGCGCGCGGCGAGCCGGTCGTCGAGCAGGCACTCGCGTTCGCGCGTTCGCGCCTGCCCGAGCCGGTGCTGATCTATGCGACCGCAACCCCTGACGAAGTGAAGGCCGTGCAGCAGGCGCTCGGCGTCGACGCGGCCGGCCATCTCGTCGAAAGCACGCTCGCCGCGATCGCGCAGGGCCTGCGCGCGCTCGGCGTGCGCAAGTTCGTCGTCGCGGGCGGCGAAACGTCCGGCGCGGTGGTGCAGGCGCTCGACGTGAAGTCGCTGCAGATCGGCGCGCAGATCGATCCGGGCGTGCCCGCGACCGCGACGATCGACGCCGAGCCGCTCGGCCTCGCGCTGAAGTCCGGCAACTTCGGCGCGGTGGATTTCTTCGACAAGGCACTGCGCGCACTCGACGGAGCCGCACGATGAGCCACGAAGCAACACTGCGCGAAGAGATCTGCGTGGTCGGCGCGAGCCTGTATGCGCGCGGCCATGCGGTCGGCAGCGCGGGCAACATCAGCGCGCGTCTGGACGACGGCTGGCTGATCACGCCGACCGACGCATGCCTCGGCCGCCTCGACCCGAACGACATCGCGAAGGTCGGCCTCGACGGCCAGCCGGTGTCGGGTGGCCGGCCGTCGAAGACGCTGACGCTGCATCGCGGCATCTACGCGCGCAACGCCGAAGCGAACGGCATCGTGCATACGCATTCGACACATCTCGTCGCGCTGACGCTTGCGGGCGTGTGGCGCGACACCGACGTGCTGCCGCCGATCACGCCGTACTACGTGATGAAGGTCGGCCACATTCCGCTGATCCGCTACCGCCGCCCCGGCGACGCGGCCGTCGCCGCCGAAGTCGCCGCGCTCGCCGATCGCGTGCGCGGCGTGCTGCTCGACCGTCTCGGCCCGGTGATGTGGGGCCCGTCGGTGTCGCAGGCGTCGTACGCGCTCGAGGAGCTCGAGGAAACGGCGCGCCTGTGGCTGATGACCGAACCGAAGCCCGCGCCGCTGCCGGACGCGGCGCTCGACGAATTGCGCGAGACGTTCGGCGCGCGCTGGTAATCCGTTGCCCGCCGTGTGCGTGGGCCCTTCACTCAGCACACACCTACGACCGGCGGCGTACGCGCCGCCGGCACTCACCATCACTGGATTGGAGACAACGATGACTGCTCTCGACGCGGCCGCAGGCCGTTCGTCCGCCTCGGCCGCCGGTTCGGCCGAGCTGGACCTCACGTACAAGAAAGTGTTCTGGCGCATCGTGCCGTTCCTGATGCTCTGCTACGTGGTCGCCTATCTCGACCGCGTGAACGTGGGCTTCGCGAAGCTGCAGATGTCGCAGGATCTCGCGTTCAGCGAAACCGTGTTCGGGCTCGGCGCGGGGATCTTCTTCCTCGGCTACTTCCTGTTCGAGCTGCCGAGCAACCTGCTGATGCACCGCATCGGCGCGCGCATCTGGATCGCGCGGATCATGATCACGTGGGGCATCCTGTCGGGGCTGTTCGCGTTCGTGCAGACGCCCACGCAGTTCTACGTGCTGCGCTTCCTGCTCGGCCTCGCGGAAGCGGGCTTCTACCCGGGCGTGATCCTGTACCTGACCTACTGGTTCCCGTCGCACCGCCGCGCGAAGATCATCGCGGTGTTCATGTCGGCGATTCCGGTGTCCGGGATCTTCGGCAACCCGCTGTCGGGCTGGATCATGCAGCGCTTCCACGGCGGCTCGGGCTTCCACGGCTGGCAATGGATGTTCATGATCGAGGCCGTGCCCGCGCTGCTGATCGGCATCGCGACGATCCTCTATCTCGACAACAACATTCGCAGTGCAAAGTGGCTGAACGATCGCGAGAAGCAGCTGCTCGAGGACGAAATCGCCGCGCAGCCGCAGGAACAGCAGAAGCACGGCCATTCGCTGAAGGCCGTGTTCTCGGACCCGCGCATGTGGTGGATGTCGCTGATCTACTTCGCGTTCGTCACCGGCCAGTACGGCCTCACGTTCTGGATGCCGACGCTCGTCAAGTCGACCGGCATCACCGATACGTTCCAGATCGGCCTGCTTTCCGCGATTCCGTTCGTCGTCGCGATCGTCGTGATGAACGTGTTCGGCCACAGCGCGGACAAGCGCCGCGAACGCCGCTGGCACCTGATCGTGC
The DNA here is from genome assembly GCF_039848545.1 of Burkholderia stagnalis. Taxonomy (NCBI): domain Bacteria; kingdom Pseudomonadati; phylum Pseudomonadota; class Betaproteobacteria; order Burkholderiales; family Burkholderiaceae; genus Burkholderia; species Burkholderia stagnalis. The sequence goes on along the minus strand of NZ_CP156686.1, from coordinate 164,931 downwards.
CGGCGCTGATGGGCGCCATGGGCTTCGCGGTGGCGGCGTCGTACTCGCACAATACGGCGGTGTCGATCGTGTTCCTGTCGATCGCCGCGGGCGGCGTGCTGACCTGCGCACCGCTGTTCTGGTCGCTGCCGACCGCGTTCCTCGCGGGCACCGCGGCCGCGGCCGGCATCGCGATCATCAATTCGATCGGCAACCTCGCCGGCTTCGCGAGCCCCTACCTGATCGGCTACCTGAAGGACGCGACGCACAGCACGTCGTCCGGCATGTACGTGCTGGCGTCGATGCTCGTGATCGGCGCGATCGCCGTCTGGCTCACGCCGGCCAGACTGGTCAACCGCTAAATGAAACGGGGCGTCGCGTGCGATGCCCCGCCCTCTCACTGACAGGACCTGCTGCCATGCCACGCTTCGCCGCCAACCTCTCGATGATGTACAACGAACACGCGTTCCTCGAGCGCTTCGCCGCCGCCGCGTACGACGGCTTCAAGGCGGTCGAGTACCTGTTCCCGTACGACTTCGCCGCCGAGGACATCCGCGCGCGCCTCGACCAGCACGGCCTCGTGCAGGCGCTGTTCAACGCGCCGCCCGGCGACTGGGCCGCCGGCGAGCGCGGGATCGCATCGCTGCCGGGTCGCGAGGACGAGTTCCGCCGCGGCATCGACACCGCGCTCGATTACGCGCGCGTGATCGGCAACAAGAAGCTGCACGTGATGGCCGGCCTGATCGCGCCGGGCCAGGACCGTGCGCGCCACCGCGCGACCTATGTCGCGAACCTCGCGCACGCCGCGCAGGCGGCCTTCGCGCACGGCATCACGGTCCTCGTCGAGCCGATCAACCAGCGCGACATGCCCGGCTATTTCATCAGCCGGCAGGACGACGCGCATGCGATCTGCGCGGAAGTCGGCGCGCCGAACCTGAAAGTGCAGTTCGACTGCTACCACTGCCAGATCGTCGAGGGCGATCTCGCGATGAAGCTCAAGCGCGACTTTGCGGGCATCGGCCATATCCAGATCGCCGGCGTGCCCGAGCGCCACGAGCCGGACCTCGGCGAGCTGAACTATCCGTACCTGTTCGCGCTGATCGACGCGCTCGGCTACGACGGCTGGATCGGCTGCGAATACCGTCCGAAGGCCGGCACGTCCGACGGCCTCGGCTGGCTGAAGCCTTACCTGTAATCCAAGCATTTCCACGACGGGAACGAACATGAAAGTACTGATCACCGGCGGCGCCGGCTTCCTCGGCCAGCGCCTCGCGCGCAAGCTGCTTGAACGCGGCACGCTGACCGGCGCGGACGGCCGCGCGCAGCCGATCACCGAGCTCGTGCTGCTCGACGTCGTCAAGGGCAGCGATTTCGGCGACGCGCGCGTGACATCGATCGTCGGCGACATCGCCGATCGGGCCGTGCTGGACAACGCGATCGATACGCAGACCGGCGCGATCTTCCACCTCGCGGCGATCGTCAGCGGCCAGGCCGAAGCCGATTTCGATCTCGGGATGCGGATCAACCTCGATGCGTCGCGCACGCTGCTGGAAGTGTGCCGCGCGCGTGGCCATCGCCCGCGCGTCGTATTCACGAGCTCGGTGGCCGTCTACGGCGGCGCGCTGCCGGACGTCGTGCAGGACGACACCGCGCTGAACCCGCAGTCGTCGTACGGCGCGGAAAAGGCGATTGCCGAGCTGCTGCTGTGCGACTACGCGCGGCGCGGCTTCGTCGACGGCCGCGTGCTGCGGCTGCCGACGATCAGCGTGCGGCCGGGCCGGCCGAACGCGGCGGCGTCGTCGTTCGCGAGCGGCATCATCCGCGAGCCGCTGAACGGCGAGGAAAGCGTGTGCCCGGTACCGGGCTCGACGCGCCTGTGGCTACTGTCGCCGCGCGGCGCGATCGACGCGCTGGTCGCGGGCTGCGAGCTCGACGGCGCGCAGCTCGGCAAGAAGCGCGTGATCAACCTGCCGGGGATTTCGGTGAGCGTCGACGAGATGATCGCCGCGCTGCGCGAAGTCGCGGGCGACGATGCGGTGAAGCTGATCCGCCATGTGCCGGACGAGCGCGTCGAGAAGATCGTCGGCAGCTGGCCGGGGCGCTGGGATACGTCGCGCGCGGAAGCGCTCGGATTGAAGGGCGATACGTCGTTTGCCGACGTGATCCGCGCGTATCGCGAGGACGAGCGGCGCTAGGAAGGCGATCGCATCAAGCGAACGAACCCTCGCATGCCGAACGGATGCGAGGGTTTTTTGTGGGTTCGGCGCGGCATGCGCTCACTTGATGGCCTTGCGCCAGAAGACCAGGTAGGCCGCGGCCGACGATGCGACAAGCAACATTGCCCACATCGGAGCCAGGCTGATCAAAACGGAGGTGACGTTGAGCATTTGGATTCCTCACTAACGTGACAACGATTCTCGACACATATCTGCTTCACTCGGAACGCGCGACCTGATCGGGTGTTGCGTTCCGTTTAACCATGCTTTCATGCTACATCTTCAAGCGGCCGCATTCCTGTGGTGTCCTGTCGCACCGGTCATGCGTCAAACCGGCGCAATCCCACAGACGCATCACGCGATGAAGCGCTCGCTCGCGAACTGCGCGTCGGGCACACCCGCCGCGGCGGCGGCCTCCTGTGCGCCACGCACGAGCGCGGGCGGCCCGCACGCGTAGAGATCCGGCAGCACATCGGCTTGCGCCAGCGCCGCGCCCAGCGCATCGACCGGCGTGCCGCGAAACCCGGCCCAGTCATCGCCCGGATGCCGCACTGTCACCGGTGCCGATACGCCCTTGACTCTAGTGCACGCGCGCACGCCGGGCGCTGCGACATTCGTTCGCACCATCGTTGCACGCGCATCGAAGTATTTCCGGATGATGCCGGAATGTTTCGGGTTCCGTGACGATGCATTGCGCGATCGAGTGACGGCTTGTTGATTCCCGTCAGACAGTGCGACTACCCGACGGCGCTACGATGAATCGTCTGACAAGAAGAACCCTCCGCACCCGCAATGAGCTCATCGATCCGCCGCCTGTCGCAGTCGCTCGTCAAAGCCGTCATCTCGATCGCCACACTGCTGCCCGCCTTCACCGCCATCGCTGCCCAATCACCGCAAGCCAACGAAGCCGAGCTCGTGAAACAAGGCGCGTACGTCGCGCGTCTCGGCGACTGCATCGCCTGCCACACGTCGCCGAACGGCGCGCCGCTCGCGGGCGGCCTCGCGTTGGACACGCCGTTCGGCGCGATCTACTCGACCAACATCACGCCGGACGACGCCACCGGCATCGGCCGCTACACGTTCGAGCAGTTCGACCGCGCGATGCGCAAGGGCGTCGCGGCGGATGGCCACCATCTGTATCCGGCGATGCCGTACCCGTCGTTCGCGAAACTCGGCGATGACGACATGCGCGCGCTCTTTGCGTACCTGAAGCAAGGCGTCGCGCCGGTGAAACAGGAGAACAAGCCGCTCGGCGTCAAATGGCCGTTCAACATGCGCTGGGGGCTCGCGCTCTGGAACGCGCTGTTCCTCGACGACACGCGCTACCGGACCAACCCGGCCAAGGACGCGACCTGGAACCGCGGCGCCTACCTCACGCAAGGCGCGGGGCACTGCGGCGCGTGCCATACGCCGCGCGGCGCGGGATTCCAGGAGAAGGCGATGTCCGAAGCGGGCAGCGGCGGGCCGTTGTATCTGTCCGGCTCGACGGTCGAATCGTGGCGGGCCGTCAACCTGCGCTCGCTGTGGCCGGTCGAGGATCTGGTCACGCTGCTCAAGACGGGCCGCAACCGCTTTACGACCGCGTCCGGCGGCATGTCGGACGTGGTTCACCACAGCACGCAATACTTCAGCGACGCGGACCTCACCGCGATCGCCGTGTACCTGAACTCGCTGCCGAACGCGGCGGCGGACCGGCCGGCCGCCGTGTCGCCAACTTACGGCAAACCGGCGGACGGCGCGCCCGCGACGCTCTATACGTCAAAGGGCGGGCTCGGCTACCTGCAGTTCTGCAGCAGCTGCCATCAAGTCGACGGCCACGGCTTCTCGCCGGTGTTTCCGCCGCTGTCCCGCAACCCCGCGGTGCTGTCGCAGCAAACGGATTCGCTGATCCACGTCGCGCTGACCGGGTGGCAAACGCCGCAGACCGATGCCCATCCGCGCGTCTATACGATGCCCGCGTTCAGTCACCTGTCCGACCAGGAGCTGGCCGAGATCCTGACGTTCGTCCGCTCGACCTGGGGCGGCCGCAGCGATCCCGTGTTCGCGCTGGACGTCCGCAAGATGCGCCGCACGCTGGCCGTGAAGGATGGCGGCGCGCCGTCGTTCGACACGCCCCGCTTCGCGAACCTGCTCGACCAGCCGAATGCGCCGCAGCTGGTGCGCGGCATGCGCCTGCATCTCGACACGAAGGCGCTGCTGCCGAACCACGTCGGCGACGCGCTCAATTGCGCGAGCTGCCACCTGAACGCCGGCACGGTGGCGCTTGCGTCGCCGTTCGTCGGCCTGGCCGCGCAGTTCCCGGGCTACGCGCCGCGCGCCGGCAAGGTGATCTCGCTCGCGGAGCGCATCAACGGGTGTTTCCGGCGGTCGATGAACGGCAAGCCGCTGCCGGTCGACTCGAACGACATGAAGGCGATGGTCGCGTACTTCGACTGGATGCGCGGCGGCGCGCGCCCGAAGGACAAGATTGCGGGGCGCGGGGTCGGCAAGATCGACACGACGCTGGTGCCGGACCTCGCGCACGGCAAGGCCGTGTATGCGGCCCAGTGCGCGTCCTGCCATGGCGCGGACGGCGCCGGGATGCGGCGCGCCGACGGCACCGCGATCTATCCGCCGCTGTGGGGCGACCAGTCGTTCAACATCGGGGCCGGCATGGCGCGCCTCTACACGGCCGCGGCGTTCGTGAAGCAGAACATGCCGATCGGGGCGCACGACCGCTTCCCGCTCGGGCAAGGCGGATTGAGCGATCAGGACGCGATCGACGTCGCCGCCTGGTTCACGACGCAGCCCCGCCCGGATTTCCCGGACAAGATCCACGACTGGCCGAAGGGCGGCAAGCCGAAGGACGCGCGCTACTGATGCGCCGGGCCCGGCGTCACGCGGGCCCGCCGTCCGTCATCCGCGCGATCGCCGCGCGCGTGTGCGCGAGCTCGGCGTCGAGCCAGTCGAGGAAGCGCCTGACTTGCGGCTGACGCTCGCGCCCTGGTCGGCACAGCGCGACATAGCGCGCGCCGCCGAGCCGCACCGACGGCTCGATCGACACGAGCGCGCCCCGCTCGACGTGCTCGGCCACGAGCACCGAGCTGGCCAGCACGATGCCCTGCCCGTGCAGCACGGCCTGCAGCGCGTAATGCTCGTCGTCGTAATGCCGGAACACCGCGCGCGGCAGCCAAGCCGTCCGGCCTGCGGCCCGGCACCACGACTGCCAGTTCACCGCCATCGGCGCGGCCGTTTCCCATGCAATCTCGATCAGGTCCGGTGGCCCGTCCGCGCGATGCGCGTCGAAGCCGGCCGCCGCATACGCGCCGAAATATTCGTCGATCAGCGCGTGCTCGAACAGCGCGGGGAAGTCGCGCGACGTCGCGCGGATCGCCAGATCGACGCGTGCGTCGCGCTCGAGATCGACCAGCGCGTTGCCGGTCTCGACCTTGATGTGCAATTGCGGATCAACCTGCCTGAAGCGGCCGAGCCGCGGAATCAGCCACATCGCGGCAAACGCGGGCGTGGTCGTCAGCACGAGCGTGCGCTCGGCCGGCGCCGGTCGCACCGTGTCGAGCCCGCGGCTCAGGTCGAGCAGCGCGTCGTGGCACACGCGAAACAGGCGCGCGCCGTCGTCGGTGAGCCGCACGCCGCTCGCGCCGCGCTCGAACAGCAGCACGCCGAGCCGGCTTTCGAGCGACTTGATCTGGTGCGACACCGCGGCGGGCGTCACCGACAGCTCGTGCGCGGCCGCCTTGAACGTGCCGAGCCGGGCCGACGACTCGAATACGCGCAGCGCGGTCAGGGGAAGTTTTGAGAACACGGGGCCTCGCAGGCCGGATGCGGCCGGGTTGAATTCGCGGGGTTGAATTCGATTCAATCCGGGTGAGATTAGGTGAATTGAACCGTGTGCGCAACGCGCCTAGCCTTGCGGTGCGTCGCCGCTCTTGCGGCGCGCGGCTTTCATCGGAGATCGGAGAACATACGTGCAAGGCTTACCGCGCAAGATCACCCAGGCCATCCTCTACGAAGCGATCGCGATCGGCTGTTTATCGCCTGCGATCGCGGCGATCTTCAAACAGGGGCTCGTGTACTCGGGCTGCCTGTCGGTGACGCTGTCCGCGATCGCGCTGCTGTGGAACATGGTCTACAACACCGCGTTCGAATGGTGGGAATCGACACGCGCGCAGCCGGCTCGCACGCTGCGCCGTCGCATCGTTCATGCGTGCGGCTTCGAGGGTGGGCTGATCTTCATCCTGGTGCCGGTGGTTGCGTGGTGGCTGCGGATTTCGTGGTTCGATGCGCTCGTTGTCGATATCGGGCTGTTTGCGTTTTTCTTTTGCTATGCGTTCGTGTTTCAGTGGGCGTTTGATCGCGTGTTCGATGTGCCGGCGGCGACGAAGGGGGTGGGGTGAGGGGTTAAAAAAAATGGCGCCGCAAGCATCCAGCCTGCGGCGCCATTCCATGTCGCTACGGCAGTCACAACCCGCCGCAGCCCGACAGCGCGCTTACATCTGCACGGTGTCGGCCACTTCCTTGAAGTCTTCGATCTGGTCGAAGTTCATGTACTTGTAGATCTTGTCGCCGTTGGCGCTGAGCACGCCCATATCGGCCATGTACTCCTCCTTGGTCGGAATCTTGCCCAGACGCGAGCAGATCGCCGCCAGTTCCGCCGAGCCGAGATACACGTTCGTGTTCTTGCCCAGGCGGTTCGGGAAGTTGCGGGTCGACGTCGACATGACCGTCGCGCCTTCGCGCACCTGTGCCTGGTTGCCCATGCACAGCGAGCAGCCCGGCATTTCGGTACGCGCACCAGCCGTGCCGAACACGCCGTAGTGACCTTCTTCGGTCAGCTGCTTCTGGTCCATCTTGGTCGGCGGGGCCACCCACAGCTTGACCGGGATGTCGCGCTTGCCTTCCAGCAGCTTCGACGCCGCACGGAAGTGGCCGATGTTGGTCATGCACGAGCCGATGAACACTTCGTCGATCTTCGCGCCGGCGACGTCGGACAGCGTCTTCACGTCGTCCGGATCGTTCGGGCAGGCCACGATCGGCTCGTGGATGTCGGCCAGGTCGATCTCGATGACGGCCGCGTAGTCGGCGTCGGCATCCGGCGACAGCAGTTGCGGGTCGGCCAGCCACTGCTCCATCGCCGCGATGCGGCGCTGCAGGCTGCGCGGATCCTGGTAGCCCTGCGCGATCATCCACTTCAGCAGCGTGACGTTGCTGTTGAGGTATTCGATGATCGGTTCCTTGTTCAGGTGGACCGTGCAACCGGCGGCCGAGCGCTCGGCGGACGCATCCGACAGCTCGAACGCTTGCTCGACCTTCAGGTCGGGCAGGCCTTCGATTTCGAGAATGCGGCCCGAGAAAATGTTCTTCTTGCCCTGCTTGGCGACCGTCAGCATGCCCTGCTTGATCGCGTACAGCGGAATCGCGTTGACCAGGTCACGCAGGGTCACGCCCGGCTGCATCTTGCCCTTGAAGCGGACCAGCACCGATTCCGGCATGTCCAGCGGCATCGTGCCGGTGGCGGCCGCGAAGGCCACCAGGCCCGAGCCGGCCGGGAAGCTGATGCCGATCGGGAAGCGCGTGTGCGAATCGCCGCCGGTGCCGACGGTGTCGGGCAGCAGCATGCGGTTCAACCACGAGTGGATCACGCCGTCGCCCGGGCGCAGCGCGATGCCGCCACGGGTGCTGATGAAGTTCGGCAGGGTCTGGTGCGTCTTCACGTCCACCGGCTTCGGATAAGCGGCGGTGTGGCAGAACGACTGCATGACGAGGTCGGCCGAGAAGCCGAGGCATGCCAGATCCTTCAGTTCGTCGCGGGTCATCGGGCCCGTGGTGTCCTGCGAGCCGACCGAGGTCATCTTCGGTTCGCAGTACGTGCCCGGGCGCACGCCCTGGCCTTCCGGCAAGCCGCACGCGCGGCCGACCATCTTCTGCGCGAGCGAGAAGCCCTTGCCGCTGTTGGCCGGCTGGTGCGGCAGGCGGAACAGCGTCGACGGCGCCAGGCCCAGCGCCTCACGCGCCTTCGCGGTCAGGCCGCGGCCGATGATCAGCGGAATGCGGCCGCCGGCGCGCACTTCGTCGAACAGCACGTCGGACTTGACCTGGAACTCGGCGATCACGGCGCCGTTCTTCAGCGCCTTGCCTTCGTACGGGCGCAGTTCGACCACATCGCCCATTTCCATCTGCGACACGTCGAGCTCGATCGGCAGCGCGCCGGCGTCTTCCATCGTGTTGTAGAAGATCGGGGCGATCTTGCCGCCGAGGCACACGCCGCCGAAGCGCTTGTTCGGCACGAACGGGATGTCTTCGCCCGTGAACCACAGCACCGAGTTGGTTGCCGACTTACGCGAGGAGCCGGTGCCGACCACGTCGCCCACGTAGGCGACCAGATGGCCCTTTTCCTTCAGCGACTCGATGAACTTGACCGGGCCGCGCTTGCCGTCTTCTTCCGGGGTGATGCCCGGGCGCGCGTTCTTCAGCATCGCCAGCGCGTGCATCGGGATGTCCGGGCGGGTGGTGGCGTCCGGCGCCGGCGACAGGTCGTCGGTGTTGGTTTCGCCCGTCACCTTGAAGACGGTGATCGTCAGGCTTTGCGGCACTTCCGGACGGCTCGTGAACCACTCGGCATCGGCCCAGCTCTGCAGCACGGCCTTCGCGTGCACGTTGCCCTTGTCGGCCAGTTCCTTCACGTCGTGGAACTGGTCGAACATCAGCAGGGTTTTCTTCAGTGCGTCGGCGGCGACGGCAGCCACGGCGTCATCGGACAGCAGCTCGATCAGCGGCTGGATGTTGTAGCCGCCCAGCATCGTGCCGAGCAGTTCGGTCGCGCGCTCGCGCGAGATCAGCGGGCAGGCGGTCTCGCCCTTGGCGACGGCGGCCAGGAAGCCGGCCTTCACGCGGGCGGCTTCGTCCACGCCGGCGGGTACGCGGTGGGTGATCAGGTCGAGCAGGGTCTGCTCTTCGCCGGCAGGCGGATTCGCCAGCAGTTCGACCAGTTCGGCGGTCTGCTGAGCCGTCAGCGGCAGGGGGGGAATACCGAGCGCGGCGCGGGCGGCCACGTGAGCACGAAAGTTTTCAAGCATGGGGGGACCTGCTGATATTGCGTTTCAGGGGAAGGCCTTTCAGGCGCTCCGAGGCTGTTCCGGGCACTGCATCGATCGGGATTCTAATCCCAATATCGTGGAGCGTCAAATGTCTTATGTCTTATATAAGAGTTAAGAGAGGAAGCAGCGGGAATCCGGGTTGCCGCGAGTGGCTGCGCTTTTCGTGCGAAATCCGGCGGCTTGGGCGGGAGCCCTGTCGGGCGTGGTGTTCCGGGTAATTCGGGCGACCGTATACGGGCGCGAAGACGATCTGCGGCCATCTTCCCGGCCGCGATTCCGGGCGATCCACTGGCGTGAGGCCGACCGTACCGGGTCTGAATTTCGGTATGTGGAACCCGGGTGCGAGCCGTTCGAAGCGGCCGCCTGGCGAAGGAATCGCTAAAAACGACGCCTTTGCGACGACCATCAGGCGCTGCTTCAAGGTGCCACGCCGCGGGCTTCGTCAAGAATCCACTTCGCAAACGCCTGTAGCGGCGCCTCGCTCAATTCGATCGGCTCGGGGAGAACGAGGCAGAAGTTTTTGCTGATTGCCTTGCCGTCCGGCCAAGGCGCGACCAAGCGGCCCTGTTCGAGCTCTGCCCCGATGTAAAGACGCGGCACCAATGCGACACCCAGGCCGGCTAGCGCCGCTTCTATCAGCATGGAATGGAGATCGTAACGTGCGCCGATCGCCGAATTGGTCAGCTCGATGCCGGCCTCTTGTGCATAGATCTGCCATGCATCCGGGTTTTGTCGCCGGTGAAGACGCGGCAGCGCATCCAGCGACGTGTTCGCACCGGCGTCTGCGAGGAGCGCCGGACTACAGACGGGCACGAGCACCTCCTCCAGCAGATGATGCAGATGCATGCATGCCCGCCCACGCCGGATGCTCGAAATGAATCGCTGCGTCGAAACCGCTGCCGGCAAGCAGGAACGGCTCCATACGTTCGGCGATATGCACGGTAACGTTCGGATGCTGATTTTGAAAATGCTTCAACCGGGGAATCAGCCAACGGGTGGCGAACGTCGGAATCGCGGCGATATCGATGCTCGCGCCCTCGATCGGCTGCCCCATCAGATACAGGCTGTCCCGTTCCAGCCGATCCAGGATCTCGCGAACCTGCATCGCGTATCGCGTGCCGTTGGGTGCAAGTCGTACCCGATTTCCAACGCGCTCGAACAGCGCAACGCCCAGAAATGCCTCCAGCCGGCCAATCTGCCGACTGACGGCGCCCTCGGTCCGCGCCAATTCCTCCGCGGCGCGGGCAAAGCTTCCATGTCGAGCCGCAGCCTCGAATGCCAGGAGCGCGGAATTGCTTGGAACCTTACGTCGCATGGGAATCTCGTCGATCAGAACGTGTTCGCTGTCAGCTTGAGCAAATGTCACCGAAGGCTGACTTTATTTCGATATATAGGCCGGAAATGCGAGCCTACCATTACGTAACTGCAATGAACACGAACCGTTCGCAGACGAATGCCCATCCGCCACAAAGGACAATCTGGTGATCTATACCGTGGAATGCAGCTTCGCCGATCCCGATAGCGAAGCCGAATGGAACGACTTCTATAGCCTTGAAAAGCTGCCCGCCCTCATCTCGGTGACCGGCTTTCACACGTCGCAGCGCTTCAGATCGATCGGCGATGGTTGCCCCGTCTATCTGGCCATTCACACGATCGACGGTATCGACGTCCTGACGGGGGAGGAATATCGCCGGAAAGGCGGCGGCAACTTCGCAAGGTGGCAGCAGCACATTACCGACTGGCACCGAAATCTTTACAGCGATATCGGCCCGGCACCGGCGGTCAAGGCTGACGAACGACTCGTGCTATGTGCAAGCGGCCCCGATCCCCTGATCCAGATGGGCCTCGCACCGTTGGCCCTGCAAGCCGTTGCGCTGGAGCGTTTTCCGGAACGCCGTTGGCTCGCAATACTGCCCCAGGAAAACGCTCGGCTTGTCGAGAATGTCCCTGACGGCCTGCACCTTTACGCGCCGATGACGCAGCAACTGACAAGCGCCCGCCCTCTTTCGACAGCACAGAAAAAGTAGGCCCGCGATGCCGAACGTTACTTTTTATATTCATGCGGAGAAAATGCCGCCCGATGAGCGCCTTGCCGAACTTTCGCGCGACTGCATCGAACTCTGTACAAACGTCCTCGAAGCCGAACTCGAAAACGTTCACGTCATCTATGTGGACGCTCGGCATGGACACGGGCATCCCGTCTTCGCGGAAATCCACTATCGCCTCGAGACGTTCCGCACGCCTGCGGTCATGAACCGGTTCATGGAGGGCCTGGAGAGCGCCATCGTTCGCCGCACGGGTCTCACGGCGCGCATCCGTTGTTTCGGTCATGCCGCGTCGAACATTCACGCGCGAAATTAGCCGGTCCGGAGAAGCGTTGTGTCCACCCTTACCTTTCCAAGTCAGCAAGCCGGGGATTTCACGATCACCGCAATCAGCGATGGCTACCTCACCGCCAGCCTCGACTTTCTCTCGAACATCGACGCGTCCGAGGCTGTCGATATGCAGCGTGATGCAGGGCAGAACGCACCTTCCGCGGTGCATATCAATTGCTACGTGGTACGCGGAGCGGGGCGCACGATTCTCATCGACGCTGGGGCTGGAGGGGTCAAGCAATGGGGCGGCCGCCTGAAGGACAATTTATTGCTTGCCGGCGTCGAACCCGCGTCGATCGACACCGTCCTGCTTACGCACGCCCACCCTGACCATGTAGGTGGACTGATGAATACAGCCGGACAAGCTGCCTTTCCGCATGCGGAGCTCGTTGCTCATCAACGAGAAGTCGAATTTTGGCAGGATGACGGAAATCTGGCGCGTGCCAGCGAGCGGGCGCGCGGCAATTTCCTGATTGCGCGTCATGCGTTCGACGGCTACCGCGACAAGCTCCGTACGTTCGATCACGGAGAAGTGCTTCCCGGGATCAGGGCGACGCCGCTACCGGGGCATACCGACGGGCACACCGGATATCTCGTCGAATCGCGTGATCGGAGCGTTCTCGTCTGGGGGGATATCGTTCACTTCCCTCACATCCAGATCAAACGGCCAGACGTATCGATTGCATTCGATCAAGACCAGTCCGTTGCCGCCACCACGCGATCACGGCTTCTGGACATGGTCAGCTCGGAGGGGTTGTTGATCGCCGGCATGCATTTGGGGGAACTCGGCTTTGCGCGAGTCACGCGAACGAGGGGGGAGTATGGTCTGCTTTACGAGACGGAAACATGAGACCGCGAACAGCAGTAACCATATTCGATACCACTCTGGCACTCGGCACGGGAACGACTACGAACACTGCGATGCCGTTACGATCGCCTTGGCCAGATGAACTCCCGGACTATGCAGCCGGCTTAGTCCAAGCGGTCGTGAAGCCAAGCTCCCGCAGCATTGTGAAAGTGTTGCAAACTGAAACGCCATTGTCGTGACACACGTCCGGCACGCGGCGATTCGCTCGTTTTTTGGCCGGTGCAGACACTTCGATTGATACTACGACGCGGTTGTCGGGGTCCGCTACCGCGTATGCAATCAAGAAGGGATCTCTCCCGACTTCTTCAAGTTCGGTTTCGTCGAGGTCAGGTGCATAGCCTTTCGCTATGACAGAGGCAACGATTTCAGGAGCGGCATCTTCTTGCAAAACGAGCTTCTCATAAACGTCTGCGCGATTGAGCCATGTCACTAGCGCGTCTTTCTTAGCCTTGCCGCCACCGTCGCGGACTTCCTCTAACGTCTCGATCGGCATCTTCACATGCCCGCACTCGGCCATGTGCAGCAGCCATTCCCAGAATACCGGCACCATCTCCATCGAGTAGTAGTCGCGGTTGGCAGTAATCAGTACGTTAGCGTCAAGGAGATAAAGCTTCATGCTGCCCCTACCAACGCCTGAACATTGGTCGGTCTGACGCCCAAGATTCGGCCCGCTTTGGTCGGCGTCACAAAGCCCTCTGCTATCGCTCTACGTGTTACTTCAACAAGCGCGTTTCCTACCCGGTGTCGTTTCACCACGTAGTAGTTTGGACCTCCTGCGTCTGCTGCCTGCTCTTTCTTCTTGGCTCGTTCCGCCTCCCAGCTTCGGCGAAACTCGTCCGTAAACTCCGACCATTGTTTGCGATCGATCTGGCGGCGTTTCAGCAGTCGATAGACAACGAGGGCCCGGCTTACCTTACGCCGGCTCGCGAACTCGCTGATAGCCGAAATCACTTCGTGCCGGTCGCCGCCCAACTTCTGAAGCTCGTCCATCTCGGCTTCAGGCAGAAGGATTTCACTTGCGATGTCATTGCAGAACTGTTCGATCTTCTGCTCGAAATCAGCTCCGCTCAAACCCGTACGTCCAAGCCAGATATGCGCCAACTCGTGAAGCAGAGTGAACGACCACGCTACTTTCGCGTCCTGATCGTTGACAACGATGAAGGGCGCTACTTTTTCTGCCAACGCGAAGCCTCTGAAAACATCCGTGCTAAGTGCGGTGTGATGAGTGCCAAGGCTGCCGATAAGAAGCACAAAGACACCAAGCTTCTCAGTCAGTCCGCGTATGTAGTTGAACGACTCTTCGACGGTCTTTTTGCGCCGAAACTCATTCAGATCGAACGAGAGCCGTTTGCATATCACCTTGGCCGCATAGTCTACCGGTTGAGCCAACGTGATACTGCCGACGAAATTCAAGGGCTCCGCCTCGTCCGTGTCTTCGAGAATAGATCTCACCAGACGTTGGCGGACAAATACATCGCGAACGAGGGCATCCAACTTGGGGGCACTTTCGAACTCGCGACCTCCGGGAAGCGTTCGGAAGTCTTCGCCCCGTTCGCTTTTCACAGGAGGTTGCTGGAGATAGAACGTAAGAAGCGGCCGGCGATAGACTTTCGCCATTTTGAGGAGCAGAGCGCGGCTCGGGGCCTTCGTACCCTGCTCGTACACTCCGAGCACGTCAGGGCCGCTTTGTCGAGCACCGCCGAGTTGCAACGACTTGGCGGCCTCGTCGATGCCGAGGCCAGCAGTTTCTCTAGCCCATACGAGGATTTGAGGGTTGACCTGCGGCATCTTGGTGAAATTCGGTACTTAGTTGGACAAGCCCATTATAGGCATACATTCTCGAAGGTTATCACAGAGCAACAAGGCGCGAGACTCAGGCGCGCAGCGCCCCGCCGAGCACAAAAAAGTCATCGTGGATTACCAGCGAACGCTCGCCTCGGCGGTCGCAACTGGCGGCCGCGCCCCGCCAATCCGCGATAAACAAAAAAAGCGGCCCGTCAGACCGACAGGCCGCCAACATCAGCGCGCATCACCCGCGCGCCTCTCGCACAGCATCAATCAATGAATCCCGAGATAGCTCTTCACCGCCGGCAGCCCCGGCTTGCCGTCGAGCGTCGTCACGCCCGCGAGCCATTTGTCGAGCACCTGCGGATTCTCCTTCAGCCACTTGGCCGCGGCCTTGTTCGGATCCTCCTTGTTCATGATCGGCACCATCACGTGGTTCTCGATCGTCGTCGTGAACTGCAGGTTCGACACGAACTTCGCGACGTTCGGGCAGCGCTGCGCGTAGTCGGGCGGCGTCGCGGTCAGCACCTTCGCTTCACCGTAGTTCGGGCCGAACACGTCGTCGCCGCCGGTCAGGTAATCGATCTTCATCTGCACGTTCATCGGATGCGGCTCCCACCCAAGGAACACGATCCACTGCTTGTCGCGGATCGCGCGGTTCACCTCGACCAGCATGCCCGCCTCGCTCGACTCGACGAGCTTGAACTTGCCCAGGCCGAACTGGTTGCCGTCGATCATCTTCTTGATCAACTGGTTGCCGTCGTTGCCCGGCTCGATCCCGTAGATCCGGCCGTTCAGCTTGTCCGCGAACTTCTGGATGTCGGCGAACGACTTCAGCCCGCCCTGGTACACGTAGTCGGGCACCGCGAGCGTGTATTTCGCGCCAGTCAGGTTCGGCGTCGCGAGCACCTTGATCGTGCCGGCCTTCGTGAACGGCTGGATGATCGGGTCCATCGTCGGCGACCAGTAGCCGAGGAACACGTCGATCTGCTTGCTCTTGATCCCCGCGAACGTGATCGGCACCGATGCGATCGTCTTCGTCGGCGCATAGCCGAGGCCCTGCAGCATCGTCGATGCCAGCCCCGTCGTCGCCGCGATGTCGGACCAGCCGACGTCCGCGAACCGGACGTTCTTGCACACCGGCGGGTCGGCCGCATACACGGTCGAAACCGGCGCGGCGGCGAAACCGACGCCACATGCCGCCGCGATCAGTAGTCGCTTCATCTTTCTTCTCCTCAAGGTGATGTCGTTCGCATGAAATCCGGGATCTGGAATGAAAGCCGCGCGCCGCGATCCCGGCGGCGTCACGGGCCGTACAGACAAACACTCGCGCCGCTCAGCGCCCCGGCAGCCGGCGTTCGTAACTGGGCGCGTGGCCGAACTGCGCGCGGTACGCCTTGCTGAAATGGCATGGCGAATGGAACCCGCAGATCGTCGTCACGCGCGCGATCGACGCGTCGGTCGTGCGCAGCAGGTCGCGCGCGCGCTTGAGCCGCAGCGTCAGGTAATAGTGGGTGGGCGACACGTTCAGGTAGACCTTGAACATCCGCTGCAGATGCCGCTGCGACAGCCGCACGAGCCGCGCGAGCTCCTCGAGCGACAGCGGCTCCTCGATGTTCGCCTCCATCAGCCGCACGACCTCGATCAGCTCCGCGCGCGAGAAACCGACCCGCGCGTCGACCGGAATCGGCTGCGGATCGGTCGCGCTGCGGATGCGCTCGAGGATGAACTGCTCCGACACCTGCGCGGCCAGCTGCTGCCCGAAGCGCGCGCCGACGAGGTTCAGCATCAGGTCGAGCGGCGCGGTGCCGCCGGTGCAGGTCAGGCGGTCGCGGTCGACGACGAACAGCTCGTCGGCGAAATTCACCTGCGGGAACTCCGTATGCAGCGCGGACAGGTTTTCCCAATGGACGGTGCAGCGATAGCCGTCGAGCAGCCCGCTCGACATCAGCGCATACGCACCCGTGCAGATGCCGCCGAGCGGCATCCCGCGATCGGCGAGCGACGCAAGCGTGTCGCGCGCGCCGTCATCGACCACGTCGCGGATGCGGATCCCGCCGCAGACGATCATCACGTCCGGCAAGCGCTCGGGGTCGAGCGCCTGCGTCGGCCGCACGGCGATGCCGTTGCTCGCATGCACCGGCGCGCCGTCGAGCGAGTAGATCGACCACCGGTAGTGGTCGGCGCGCCCGACGTAGTTCGCCATGCGCAGCACTTCGACCGCGCTCGAAAACGCGATCATCGAGAAATTCGGCAGCGTCAGAAAGCCGAAGTGCGCGAGGGACGAAACCGGGGAAACGCGGGCGGCAGGCGCAAAAGCGGCAGCGGCGGCGGCGGACGTCACATCGCTCTCCTAACGAGCAGGTGGCACGAGGTCAGCCCCGCGGCCGCAGCCGCGGGAAGCCGATGCATGAACGGAGCAGGCGGCCGGTGCAAGCCTGGCCGCCGGTCAATCAGGCCTGCGCGGGCGCGGCCTTGACGCGAAACAGCTGCTTGAGGCCCGCGAACAGCGGTGCGCGTGCGGTGCCTGGCGCGCGGCCGAAGCTTTCGGTGATGCGGTCGAGGATGATCGCGAGCAGCACCACCGACAGGCCGCTTTCGAAGCCGAGGCCGATATCCAGGCGCTGGATGCTGGCGAGCACGTCGTTGCCGAGGCCGCCCGCGCCGACCATCGACGCGATGATCACCATCGACAGCGCCATCATGATCGTCTGGTTCACGCCCTGCATGATCGACGGCAGCGCGTTCGGGAACTGCACCTTGTACAGCAGCTGCCACGGCGTGCAGCCGAACGCCTGCCCCGCTTCGACGATCTCGCGGTTCACGTGGCGGATGCCGAGGCTCGTCAGGCGCACGGCCGGCGGCATCGCGAAGATCACCGTCGACAGGATGCCCGGCACGCGGCCGAGGCCGAACAGCATCGCGGCCGGAATCAGGTACACGAAGGCCGGCATCGTCTGCATCAGGTCGAGGATCGGGCGCACGATCGCCGCGACCCACTTGCTCTTCGCGGCCCAGATGCCGAGCGGGATGCCGAGCACGAGGCTGATGATCGTCGACGACAGCGTGAGGCCGAGCGTGATCACGGTCTGATCCCAGAAGCCGGTCGCGAAGATCAGCAGCAGCGACGCGGTGACGAACAGCGCGAAGCGCCAGCCCACCCGCCACAGCCCGACGCCGATGAAGATCGCCATCATCAGCCACATCGGGATCGCCTGCAGGCTGTGCTCGACGAATGCCGCGAGACCCTCGATCGCTTGACCGATCGCATCGAACGTCTTCGCGTCGTGGTCGAGCAGGTAGTGAACGGACTGGTCGACCCAGGAACCGAGCGGAATCATTTCAGACATGGGAGCCTCGCGAACGCGTGATGGCCTTCAGGATGAGCGCACGATCGACCGAGCCGCAATAGCAGCCGTCGTCGTCGACGACGGGCAGTGCATTCGGGCTCGCGACCACGCGCGCGACGACATGTTCGAGCGACGCATCGCGCCGGATGCTTTCGATCGGCCGCACGGACGGCGTGTCCTGCCCGATCGCCTCGCGCGTGACGAAGCCGCGGATCTTGCGTGCGGCGTCGAGCACGAACGCGTATTCGGCGCTGCCGTTCAGCGTCGCCGCGACGTTCGCGGCATCGCACTTCGACAGGGTCGGCACGGCACCCGTCTGCATCAGGTCGCCCGCGGTCAGATAGCGGCTCGTGTCGATGCCGTCGAAGAACGCGCGCACGTAATCGTCGGCCGGGTTCGCGATGATGTCCTGCGGCGTGCCGACCTGCACGAGCCGGCCGCCTTCCATGATCGCGATGCGGTTGCCGATGCGCAGCGCCTCTTCCAGATCGTGCGACACGAACATGATCGTGCGGCGCTGCTCCTTCTGCAGTTGCAGCAGCACGTCCTGCATTTCCCGGCGCTTCAGCGGATCGAGCGCGGAGAACGCCTCGTCCATGATCATCAGCGACGGGTTCACGGCCAGCGCGCGGGCGAGGCCGACGCGCTGCTGCATGCCGCCCGACAGCTCGGACGGCAGCTTGTGCGAAAACGGTGCGAGGCCGACCTGCTCGAGCACCTCCATCGCGCGCCGTTCACGCTCCTTCTTGCCGACGCCCGCGACCTCGAGGCCGAACGCGGCATTCGACACCACGGTGCGATGCGGCATCAGCGCGAACGACTGGAACACCATGCTCATGTCCTTGCGGCGCAGCGCGGTGAGCGCCGAGCGGCGCGCCGACGCGACGTCGAGGCCGTCGATCATCACCTTGCCGGCGCTCGGATCGACCAGCCGGTTCACGAGGCGGATCAGCGTGGATTTGCCGGAGCCGGACAGGCCCATCAGCACGAAAATTTCGCCTTCCTGCACGTCGAACGACACATTGTGCACGCCGACGACCTGGCCCGTGCGCTTGAGTACGTCATCCTTCGTCGCACCGGCAGCGAGCATGTCGAGCGCCTGCTGCGGGTTGCTTCCAAAAACCTTGCACAGACCTTCGACTACGACCTTGGGGGCATCCATCGAAACCTTCTCCTCGTGTAGCGGGGACTCACGCATGTCACAGCGTGCCTACATAGTTGCCAGAAAAAACCCCGACCTGCCGACGAATTACGACAAACGCTTGCGCAAATACGACACAGGGGAAAATACCCCTCCGGCCGCGCCGGGCGAGGCTGTGCGGCCGGCGCGGGAGGTTTGCGGCGTCGCAATACGCGCGCGGCCCGCGCCAGCAAGGCTCGCGGCCGGATCTTGTGCGGAGCAGCGTGCGGGGAGACGGGCGGTCGAATCGGCGGGAATCCAGCCGGCGCGCGTCGCTTTCTGACAAATCCGCGTCCGATCGGGCGGTTTGGCGCGCGCGAGAAAAAGAATGATCGTGCGGAAAATCGGCGGGAAGGTGATGCTCGGCGCTCGCCGGCAGGTGTCGTCATCGACGGAGCCGAAAGCGATGCAGTCATCGGCGGAACCGAAAGCCGGCGCTCCCGGCCATCCGCCGACGAGATGGCTATACGCTCATATGACGCATGCCGATTTTGTTGTGTGCGCAACCATATTGGGATGCTGGCGTTCGGCTTGCCTGACACGCATCCGCCCGCATCGCGCCACCGACGGCGCAACGCGGCGGATCCGCATGCCCGCGCGCGCGGCGGCGGCGATGCGCGACGGCGTCGCACGCCCGATGCGCCACACGGCCGCCACGCGTGCCGCCGCCCACGACGCGGGCGACAGGCGCCGAGCCCGCACGGCGACCGGCCGCTTGCACAGGATCGCGCTGTCGTAGCGCTTGCCGGCGAAGCGCACGACATCGACGACGTCGAAACCCTGCGCACGATAAAACGCGAGCAGATGCGCGGCAGGCCGGGGCGTGTCGAGCGCCAGCAGCGCGAAGCCCCGCGCCGCGGCCCATTGCCCGGCGAACGACAGCAGCGTCGCGCCGACGCCGCGCCCCTGCCAGGCCGGATCGACCGCGACCTGCCGCACGGTCGCGACACCGTCATGCCGATACAGCGAGCACGCGGACGCCGGATCAGACGCATGCAGCGTCATCGTGCCGATCACGCGCCCGCCGCTGACCGCGACGAAACACTCGCCCGCTTCCGCGCGTCGCCGCGTGACGTCTTCCGCCTGATCGACGCACGTGCAGTTCAGCCCCATCGCGCCAAGCCGTGCGAACGCACGATGCAGCATGTCGGTAAGCGGCGCGTAGCCGTCGAATGCAGGATCGAAGCGACGCACGACGATGCGCTCGGCGCGCGGCGCCGGCAGCGTGTCAGGCAAGGGGTCGATGATGTCGCTCGAGGGCTTGGGCATGGTGTCGCTCCGTCTCTTCGGTTGCCCGAAGTCTAGGGTCGCGCCAACGGCCGTCGCAAGAAAAAATGTCGTAAAAAGTCGCGTAGCGCGCGCGACATTCGCGGAATTGACGACATTTTTATTCGGCTCGCGCTATCCGTTGAACAGGCATCGATGCGTGCGCACGCATCCTGAACGACGCGCGGCACCCGCGTCGCGTCCTTCATTGACGTCCTCCGGCACGCACGTCAGACTCGTGCATCCCCACCCGAGCGCACACGCCCATGATCACCTGCTTCCTTCGCTACGTCGTCGACCCGTACAAGCTCGAGCAATTCGAAACCTACGGCAAGATGTGGATTCCGCTGGTCGAGAAGTTCGGCGGCACGCATCACGGCTACTTCCTGCCGTCCGAGGGCGACAACGACATCGCGCTCGCGATGTTCACGTTCCCGAGCCTCGCCGCGTACGAGACCTACCGGCAGCAGTCGATGGAAGATCCGGCGTGCATCGCCGCGTTCCGGTATGCGGAAGAAACCCGCTGCATCGTCCGCTACGAGCGCAGCTTCTTCCGGCCGGTGTTCGAGTAAGCCATTGAGCGGCCAAACGAAAAAAGGCCCCGCCTGCATCCGTGCCGGCGGGGCCAACCCATGTCAGTAGAGACATCATGGAGGAGACGGGCCCATCATATCGACGGCCCGCCGCCCGCCCAACCAAGGATTTCTGCTATCGATCTGCACGGCTGCGCCCCCGCCTCCCCTGCCCGCGCGGCATATCGATAGAACGAAAAGTCGTTTTCAGAGTGGCGGCGAGGTCGTTACCATGCGGTTTTAAGCCTGTGCTTAGCCGGGCCAGCCATTCCCAAGGAGCGCCCCCCTTGACTGCATTCGATCAACATCGCCGGCCGTTCGTCGTCGGCATCGGCGGCACCACCCGCGCAGCGTCGTCGACCGAGCGCGCGCTGTCGTTCGCCCTGCGCGGCGCGCAGGCGGCCGGCGCCCGCACCCAGCTGTTCGACGGGCCGTTCCTGCATACGCTGCCGCACTACGCGCCCGAACAGAAGACGCTGACCGACTCGCAGCGCGAGCTGATCGATGCCGTGCGCCGCGCCGACGCGATCATCATCGCGACGCCCGGCTACCACGGCGGCGTGTCCGGCCTCGTCAAGAACGCGCTCGACACGCTCGAGGAACTGCGCGCCGACGAACGCCCTTACCTCGACGGCCGCGCGGTCGGCCTGATCGTCACCGCGTACGGCTGGCAGGCGGCCGGCACCGTGCTGACGTCGCTGCGCTCGATCGTGCACGCGTTGCGCGGCTGGCCGACGCCGTTCGGCGCGACCGTCAACACGCTCGAAACGCGCTTCGAGAGCGCTGACAGCTGCTCGGACCCGAAAGTCGTCGCGCAGCTCGAGACGGTCGGCACCCAGGCCGCCGAATTCGCGCTCGCGTTCGCGTCGCACCGCGCGGCCTCGCATGCGGCATCGGTTGACGCGCTCGCGCCGGTGCTGAAAATCGCCAACCAGTAAGCAACCCTTCTCCACCTGCCGCCCGCGCCCGGCGTCGCCCGCCGCGCGCGGGCGGTGTGCATTCGGCTCGGCGGCCGCTGCGGATTGGCGGGCGGCCCGGCGCGGCCGATAACGATCCGGCCGACGACGTGATTTGCATTGGCCGAAAGATTGGTTCACGCGGCCCGCGGGTTTTCGTACGCTGAAAGCCCGAACCTTCCTCGCGCATGCCATGACTCGCACGATCCGCTACAAGGGCTACGAAGTCGCGCCCGCCGCCGCGCGGCTGCCGAACGGCCTGTTCGCCGCCAACCTGACGATCGAAAAGGCCAGCGGCGGCCCGTCGCGCGCCATGTCGTTCGACGCGATCGACTTCTTTTTCGAAGAGGAACATGCGCTCGCCTACGCGTCCCGCTGGGGCCGCTTGTGGGTGGATGCGCACGCTTGACCGGCGTCATGCCACCGCGCGCATGGCCGCGCGAAAATACGCGAAAACAGGGGCTATGGGAGAATCTTTCACTCCGTAATCGCGATAAAAATGCCATGACTGACATGCTGCGCCACGAGCAGGCAGCAGATCACGCAATGCGCAACTGGACCTTCGAGAAGCCAGGCCCGGTGAAGATCGGTTCCGATGCGCACATGCAGATGTTCTGCCGCATGCTGCTCGACACGCACAACCCGTACAAGCCGGCCGTGATCGACTGGCCGCCTCTCGATCCCGAAGCGCTCGCGCGGCTCACGTCGTTGCCGATCTGGGACATCGCGGTGCAAACGGAAGGCCGCGCGTCGATTCGCGTCGCAACGTTCGCGTCGACCGTGCGCGAGCCGCTGCTGCGGCAGGCGCTCGACATGGACGGCGGCGAGGAAGCGCGCCACAAGGTCGTGCTGTCGAAACTGGTCGAGGCATACGGCATCGCGCTCGCGCCCGAGCCGGCCTACCCCGCGCCGAAGAACGCCGAATGGGCGTGGATGGTGACGGGCTTCAGCGAGTGCATCGACAGCTTCTTCGCATTCGGCCTGTTCCGCACCGCGCAGCGCTCCGGTTATTTCCCGCCCGAACTCGTCGACACCTTCGAACCGGTGATCCAGGAAGAAGGCCGGCACATCCTGTTTTTCGTCAACTGGTACGCGTGGTACTGGCGCAACCTGGCGTGGTGGCGCCGGCCCGCGTTCTTCGCGAAGGTCGCCGCGGTGTGGGCGTTCCTGATCTGGGAGCGCATCGGCATCGCGCGCGGGATCGACGCCGAAGGCGTCGCGCGCGACGCGAACTTCCCGGCAACCGGCACCGCGGCCGTCGGCGATGCGCTCGAGCCGCGCGAACTGATCGAGCTGTGCCTCGCCGAGAACGACCGGCGCATGGCCGGCTACGACAAGCGGCTGCTGCGGCCGATGTTCGTTCCGCGCATGGCGCGGTTTGCGCTGCGGTTTCTCAGGAAGTGAATCCTCCAGGCGGCGCGGCGCCACGCATCAGGTAAAAATTACGCGCCGCGCCTCGTAACGAGCGCGGCGCACGCGCTTTTCCCTTCGTCTCCCGGCGCACGAAACGCCGCGTCCCCCTGATCGTTCCGCTGCACCTGCCGAAGCGGTCGATGCGCCGCTCGGCATAGTCGACATTACCCGTCCATCGCATGGATCGAATGTGTCTCAAAACAAGACACACTGGAAATCAACATCATCAGAATACATTTAACTCATTAAATTAAAATCAACGACCGCCGATCCATCCCTATCAAAATATAAATTACACAATCGAAAGATTCGATCTGGCCGCAAACGTTTGCTCTTCTTATCGTCTTATCATTGCGACCAATCAGCGGACATATAGGCAAGACATGTCACGTAACCCCATGTAAAAAAACACCTTTCCCACCCGCACTCAACCCCGCAAATATTACAAATCAATTAACCTCATCCAATCAATAATCCGACAATTCATCCATCAGATTATTTCGAACTAACATAATTTAAACTTTAAACCCACCTCGATTTATCAATCCTTATAAATCAAAAAATTCCGTTCAAATACACTCCGTCCAAATTTGAGATATACGCGTGAACACGGGTTGAATTATCAGACGAAATGCCTGGTGTGTTGCGTGATCATTTGGAGGTAGCCAGGCATGAACCGCACATATCGCTCGATCTGGAACGAAGCGCTCGGCGCATGGGTCGCCGCATCGGAAATTTCTACCGCTCGCGGCAAGCCGAACAAGTCCGCCGTGGCGAAGGTCGTTGTGGGTGCGGTGCTCGTGGCGGGTGCGGGCGCCGCCAACTTCGCGCATGCGCAGTACTCTGCGGGCGGCGCCGGTGGCTCCGTCGTGGCGACAGGCACCCAGTCGATCGCGATCGGCGGCAACTCCGGCAGCACCACGACGGCCAGCGGAGCAACGGCGATCGCGATTGGCGCGAACGCAACGGCCTCGGCCGATTTCTCCCAGGCATTCGGTCAGGCGACCACGGCGAGCGGTGCGAGCGCGATCGGCATCGGTTCGGGCGCGAAGGCGCTGAACATCGGCTCGACCGCGCTCGGCAACGATGCCACCGCGTCCGGCAGCAGCGCGATCGCGATCGGCGGCGGCAACAGTTCGGGCACTGGCGGTTCGGCGGCGCTCGCCACCACGTCGATTGCGGTCGGGCGCAATTCCGTCGTGCAGAGCGCGGCGACGTCGGGCGTGGCGATCGGCACGGGTTCGACCGTGTCCGCGAGCAATTCGCTGGCGCTCGGCCCGAGTGCCACGGCCAACGTCGCCGGCTCGGTCGCGCTCGGTTCGGGCGCGGTGACGTCGGGAACCGCCACGACGGCAACCGGTGGCACGGGTGTCGTCAGCAGCACGACGATCGGCAGCACGACGTTCGGCACGTACGCCGGCTCGAACGCGTCGGCGGGGGTCGTCAGCGTTGGTGCGGCCGGGTCGGAGCGCCGTATCCAGAATGTCGCGGCCGGCCTCGTCGGTGCGGCCAGTACCGATGCCGTCAACGGCAGCCAGTTGTATGCGGTTGCCAGCACGACGACGTCGAGTATCACGAGCCTGTCGACCTCGGCATCGACCGGCATTTCGTCGGCCAATAGCTCGATCGTTTCGCTGTCCACGTCGGCTTCGACCGGGATTAGTACCGCGCAAAGCGGGGTCAATTCGTTGTCGACTGGGCTGAGCGCGACCAATAGCTCGGTTGCTTCGCTGTCGACGTCGACTTCGACCGGCATCAGTACCGCACAGAGCGGCATCACTTCGTTATCGACTGGACTGAGCGCGACCAATAGCTCGGTGACGTCGCTGTCGACGTCGGCTTCGACCGGGATTTCGTCGGCAAACAGCTCGATCGCGTCGCTCTCCACGTCGACTTCGACCGGCATCGGCTCACTTTCGACCGGGCTGAGCACGACGAACAGCTCGGTTACTTCGCTGTCCACGTCCGCTTCGACTGGCATCAGCACCGCGCAAAGCGGCGTCAATTCGCTGTCGACTGGACTGAGTGCAACCAATAGCTCGGTGACGTCGCTGTCGACGTCTGCTTCGACCGGGATTTCGTCGGCCAACAGCTCGATCGCCTCGCTTTCCACGTCGACTTCGACCGGCATCGGCTCACTTTCGACCGGGCTGAGCACGACGAACAGCTCGGTTACTTCGCTGTCCACGTCCGCTTCGACCGGCATCAGCACCGCGCAGAGCGGTGTCAATTCGCTGTCGACTGGACTGAGTGCAACCAATAGCTCGGTGACGTCGCTGTCGACGTCGGCTTCGACCGGGATTTCGTCGGCCAACAGCTCGATCGTCTCGCTCTCCACGTCGACTTCGACCGGCATCGGCTCACTTTCGACCGGGCTGAGCACGACGAACAGCTCGGTTACTTCGCTGTCCACGTCCGCTTCGACCGGCATCAGCACCGCGCAAAGCGGCGTCAACTCGCTGTCCACCGGACTGAGTGCAACCAACAGCTCGGTGACGTCGCTGTCGACGTCGGCTTCGACCGGGATTTCATCGGCAAACAGCTCGATCACCTCGCTTTCCACGTCGACTTCGACCGGCATCGGCTCACTTTCGACCGGGCTGAGCACGACGAACAGCTCGGTTACTTCGCTGTCCACGTCCGCTTCGACTGGCATCAGCACCGCGCAAAGCGGCGTCAATTCGCTGTCGACTGGACTGAGTGCAACCAATAGCTCGGTGACGTCGCTGTCGACGTCGGCTTCGACCGGGATTTCGTCGGCCAACAGCTCGATCGTCTCGCTCTCCACGTCGACTTCGACCGGCATCGGCTCACTTTCGACCGGGCTGAGCACGACGAACAGCTCGGTTACTTCGCTGTCCACGTCGACGTCGACGGGTATCAGCACCGCACAAAGCGGCGTCAACTCGCTGTCCACCGGCCTGAGCACGGCCGTCTCCACGACCAACAACCTCGGCAACAGCACTGCCGCAGCACTCGGCGGCGGCTCGACCTACAACCCTGCGACCGGCACCGTGTCGGCGCCGTCGTACACCACGTACAACGCGAACGGCACCACCACCACCGCCAACAACGTCGGCTCCGCGGTCGACAACATCAACAGCCAGGGCATCAAGTATTTCCACGCGAATTCCACCGCGCCGGACAGCCAGGCTCTCGGCACCAACTCCGTCGCGATCGGCCCGAACGCGGTCGCGAACAACGCCGGCGACGTCGCGCTCGGCAACGGCTCCGTCACGGCAGCTGCAAATCCGACCGCCAGCGCCACCATTGGCGGCACGAGCTACTCGTTTGCCGGCACGACCCCGAGCAGCGTCGTCAGTGTCGGCGCAGCCGGCGCCGAGCGTCAGGTCACCAACGTTGCCGCAGGTCGGATCTCCGCTTCCAGCACCGACGCGATCAACGGCTCGCAGCTCTATGCGACCAACACCGCGATCAATACCCTGTCGACGTCCACGTCGACGGCCGTCGGCTCGCTGTCGACCGGCATCAGTTCGACCAACAGTTCAGTCGCGTCACTGTCCACGTCCGCGTCGACCGGCATCAGCACCGCGCAAAGCGGCGTCAATTCGTTGTCCACTGGCCTGAGTTCGACAAACAGCTCCGTCGCTTCGTTGTCGACCTCCACTTCGACCGGTCTCAGCTCGGCCAGCAGCTCCGTTGCATCGCTGTCGACCTCCACTTCGACCGGTATCTCGTCGGCCAATAGCTCGATTGCCTCGCTGTCCACATCGACCTCGACCGGCATCAGCTCGCTGTCCACTTCCGCTTCGACCGGCATCAGTACCGCGCAAAGCGGTGTCAACTCGTTGTCCACTGGCCTCAGCTCGACCAACAGCTCCGTCTCTTCGCTGTCGACTTCCACGTCGACCGGTATTTCGACGGCGACCAGTTCGATCGCATCGCTGTCGACCTCGACGTCGACAGGCATCTCGTCGGCCACCAGCTCGATCGCCTCGCTGTCCACCTCGACTTCGACCGGCATCAGCTCGGCTCAAAGCGGTGTCAATTCGCTGTCCACTGGCCTGAGCTCGACAAACAGTTCCGTCGCGTCCCTCTCGACTTCCACGTCGACCGGCATCAGCACCGCGCAGAGCGGTATCAATTCTCTGTCGACCGGTCTGAGCTCGACTAACAGTTCCGTTGCATCGCTGTCCACATCGGCGTCGACGGGTATCTCGTCGGCCACCAGCTCGATCACCTCGCTGTCCACCTCGACTTCGACCGGCATCAGTACCGCGCAAAGCGGTGTTACCTCGTTGTCCACTGGCCTCAGCTCGACCAACAGCTCGGTTGCATCGCTGTCGACATCGACGTCGACGGGCATCTCGTCGGCCACCAGCTCGATTGCCTCGCTGTCCACCTCGACCTCGACCGGCATCAGTACCGCGCAAAGCGGTGTTACCTCGTTGTCCACTGGCCTCAGCTCGACCAACAGCTCGGTTGCTTCCCTGTCGACTTCGGCTTCGACCGGTATCTCGTCGGCAACCAGCTCGATTGCCTCGCTGTCCACATCCACCTCGACCGGCATCAGCTCGCTGTCCACCTCCGCTTCGACCGGCATCAGCACCGCGCAAAGCGGTGTTACCTCGTTGTCCACTGGCCTCAGCTCGACCAACAGCTCGGTTGCATCGCTGTCGACATCGACGTCGACGGGCATCTCGTCGGCCACCAGCTCGATTGCCTCGCTGTCCACCTCGACTTCGACCGGCATCAGCTCGCTGTCCACCTCCGCTTCGACCGGCATCAGCACCGCGCAAAGCGGTGTCACCTCGTTGTCCACTGGCCTCAGCTCGACCAACAGTTCCGTTGCATCGCTGTCGACATCGACGTCGACGGGCATCTCGTCGGCCACCAGCTCGATTGCCTCGCTGTCCACCTCGACCTCGACCGGCATCGGATCGCTGTCCACTGGCTTGAGCTCGACCGATAGCTCCGTCGCCTCGCTGTCGACTTCCACGTCGACCGGTATTTCGACGGCCACCAGTTCGATCGCATCGCTTTCCACCTCGACTTCGACCGGCATCAGCTCGCTGTCCACCTCCGCTTCGACTGGCATCAGCACCGCGCAAAGCGGTGTTACCTCGTTGTCCACTGGCCTCAGCTCGACCAACAGCGCCGTCGCGTCGCTCTCGACTTCCACGTCGACCGGTATTTCGACGGCGACCAGTTCGATCGCCTCGCTGTCCACCTCGACTTCGACCGGCATCAGCTCGCTGTCCACGTCCGCTTCGACCGGCATCAGCACCGCGCAAAGCGGTGTTACCTCGTTGTCCACTGGCCTCAGCTCGACCAACAGCGCCGTCGCGTCGCTCTCGACTTCCACGTCGACCGGTATTTCGACGGCCACCAGTTCGATCGCCTCGCTGTCCACCTCGACTTCGACCGGCATCAGCTCGCTGTCCACGTCCGCTTCGACCGGCATCAGCACCGCGCAAAGCGGTGTTGCCTCGTTGTCCACTGGCCTCAGCTCGACCAACAGCGCCGTCGCGTCGCTCTCGACTTCCACGTCGACCGGTATTTCGACGGCGACCAGTTCGATCGCCTCGCTGTCCACCTCGACTTCGACCGGCATCAGCTCGCTGTCCACGTCCGCTTCCACTGGCATCAGCACCGCGCAAAGCGGTGTTACCTCGTTGTCCACTGGCCTCAGCTCGACCAACAGCGCCGTCGCGTCGCTCTCGACTTCCACGTCGTCCGGTATTTCGACGGCCACCAGCTCGATCGCCTCGCTGTCCACGTCGACTTCGACCGGCATCAGCTCGCTGTCCACGTCCGCTTCGACCGGCATCAGCACGGCGCAAAGCGGCGTCACGTCGTTGTCCACCGGCCTCAGCTCGACCAACAGCGCCGTCGCGTCGCTCTCGACTTCCACGTCGACCGGTATTTCGACGGCCACCAGCTCGATCGCCTCGCTGTCCACGTCGACTTCGACCGGCATCAGCTCGCTGTCCACTTCCGCTTCGACCGGCATCAGCACCGCGCAAAGCGGCATCACGTCGTTGTCCACCGGCCTTAGCTCGACCAACAGTTCCGTCGCCTCGCTGTCCACATCGGCGTCGACGGGTATCTCGACGGCCACCAGCTCGATCGCCTCGCTGTCCACGTCGACCTCGACCGGCATCAGCTCGCTGTCCACCGGCCTGAGCTCGGTCACCACCGTCACCAACAACCTCGGCAACAGCACCGCCGCAGCACTCGGCGGCGGCTCGACCTACAACCCGGCGACCGGCACGGTCTCGGCACCGTCGTATACCACGTACAACGCGAACGGCACGACCACCACCGCCAACAACGTCGGCTCGGCGATCGACAACATCAACAGCCAGGGCATCAAGTACTTCCACGCGAACTCGACCGCGCCGGACAGCCAAGCCCTCGGCGCCAACTCGGTCGCGATCGGCCCGAACGCCATCGCGAACAACGCGGGCGACGTCGCGCTTGGCAGCGGCTCCGTCACCGCGGCCGCGAACCCGACCAGCAGCGCGACCATCGGCTCGACGACGTACGGCAACTTCGCTGGCGCCACGCCGTCGAGCGTCGTGAGCGTCGGCAACGCAGGGGCGGAGCGTCAGATCACCAACGTGGCGGCCGGCCGGATCACGTCGTCCAGCACGGACGCGATCAACGGCAGCCAGCTCTACGCAGTCGCGAGCACGACCGATTCGAGCATCACGTCGCTGTCCACGTCGACTTCGACCGGCATCGGCTCGCTGTCCACCGGCCTGTCGAGCACGAACAGTACCGTCGCATCGTTGTCCTCGACACTGTCGACGTCCGACAGCGCGATTGCGTCGCTGTCGACCGGGCTCTCGACGACGGATAGCAGCGTGACTTCGCTGTCGACCTCGACGTCGACCGGTATTTCGACGGCTAACAGCTCGATTGCATCGCTGTCCACGTCGACTTCGACGGGCATTAGCTCGCTCTCGACTGGTTTGAGTTCGACCGATAGCTCCGTCGCTTCGCTGTCGACTTCCACGTCGACGGGTATCTCGACGGCTACCAGCTCGATCGCTTCGCTGTCCACCTCGACCTCGACCGGTATCAGCTCGCTCTCGACTGGTTTGAGCTCGACCGACAGCTCCGTCGCGTCGCTCTCGACCTCCACGTCGACCGGCATTTCGACGGCCACCAGCTCGATCGCTTCGCTGTCCACGTCGACTTCGACGGGTATCAGTTCGCTGTCGACAGGTTTGAGTTCGACCGACAGCTCCGTCGCTTCCCTGTCGACCTCCACGTCGACCGGTATCTCGACGGCTACCAGCTCGATTGCTTCCCTCTCGACGTCGACTTCGACGGGTATCAGCTCGCTGTCCACTGGCTTGAGCTCGACCGACAGCTCCGTCGCCTCCCTGTCGACTTCCACGTCGACGGGCATTTCGACGGCGACCAGCTCGATTGCCTCGCTGTCCACATCGACCTCGACGGGCATCAGCTCGCTGTCCACCGGTTTGAGCTCGACGGATAGCTCCGTCGCTTCGCTTTCGACCTCCACGTCGACCGGCATTTCGACGGCCACCAGCTCGATCACCTCGTTGTCCACGTCGACCTCGACCGGTATCAGTTCGCTGTCCACCGGTTTGAGCTCGACCGATAGCTCCGTCGCCTCGCTCTCGACTTCCACGTCGACCGGTATCTCGACGGCCACCAGCTCGATCGCCTCGTTGTCCACGTCGACCTCGACCGGTATCAGCTCGCTGTCCACCGGCCTGAGCTCGACCGATAGCTCCGTCGCCTCGCTCTCGACCTCCACGTCGACCGGCATCTCGACGGCAACCAGCTCGATCGCCTCGTTGTCCACCTCGACCTCGACCGGTATCAGCTCGCTCTCGACTGGTTTGAGCTCGACCGATAGCTCCGTTGCTTCGCTGTCGACTTCCACGTCGACAGGCATTTCGACGGCAACTAGCTCGATCACCTCGTTGTCCACCTCGACTTCGACCGGTATCAGCTCGCTGTCCACCGGTTTGAGCTCGACCGACAGCTCCGTTGCTTCGCTGTCGACTTCCACGTCGACAGGCATTTCGACGGCAACTAGCTCGATCACCTCGTTGTCCACCTCGACTTCGACCGGTATCAGCTCGCTGTCGACCGGGCTGAGCTCGACCGACAGCTCCGTTGCTTCGCTGTCGACTTCCACGTCGACAGGCATTTCGACGGCAACTAGCTCGATCACCTCGTTGTCACCTCGACTTCGACCGGTATCAGCTCCCTGTCGACCGGGCTGAGCTCGACCGACAGCTCCGTTGCTTCGCTGTCGACTTCCACGTCGACAGGCATTTCGACGGCAACTAGCTCGATCACCTCGTTGTCCACCTCGACTTCGACCGGTATCAGCTCGCTGTCGACCGGGCTGAGCTCGACCGACAGCTCCGTTGCTTCCCTGTCGACTTCCACGTCGACCGGTATTTCGACGGCAACTAGCTCGATCACCTCGTTGTCCACCTCGACTTCGACCGGTATCAGCTCCCTGTCCACCGGCCTCAGCTCGACCGACAGCTCCGTCGCTTCGCTGTCGACCTCCACGTCGACGGGTATCTCGACGGCGACCAGCTCGATCGCTTCGCTGTCCACCTCGACTTCGACGGGTATCAGTTCGCTGTCGACTGGCCTCAGCTCGACCGATAGCTCCGTCGCCTCGCTCTCGACCTCCACGTCGACCGGCATTTCGACGGCAACTAGCTCGATCACCTCGTTGTCCACCTCGACTTCGACCGGTATCAGCTCCCTGTCCACCGGTTTGAGCTCGACCGACAGCTCCGTCGCCTCGCTCTCGACGTCCACGTCAACGGGCATCTCGACGGCGACCAGCTCGATCGCTTCGCTGTCCACGTCGACTTCGACCGGCATCAGCTCGCTGTCGACTGGCCTCAGCTCGACCGACAGCTCCGTTGCTTCGCTGTCGACCTCCACGTCGACCGGTATCTCGACGGCGACCAGCTCGATCGCCTCGCTGTCCACCTCGACCTCGACCGGTATCAGCTCGCTCTCGACTGGTTTGAGCTCGACCGACAGCTCCGTCGCTTCGCTCTCGACCTCCACGTCGACCGGCATTTCGACGGCCACCAGCTCGATCGCCTCGCTGTCCACCTCGACCTCGACCGGTATCTCGACGGCAACCAGCTCGATCACTTCGTTGTCCACCTCGACTTCGACCGGTATCAGCTCGCTCTCGACTGGGTTGAGCTCGACCGATAGCTCCGTCGCCTCCCTGTCGACGTCCACGTCGACGGGTATTTCGACGGCCACCAGCTCGATCGCCTCCCTCTCGACGTCGACTTCGACGGGTATCAGCTCGCTGTCCACCGGTCTGAGCTCGACCAACAGCTCGGTTGCCTCGCTGTCCACGTCGACTTCGACGGGCATCAGCTCGCTGTCCACCGGCCTCAGCTCGACGGATAGCTCCGTCGCTTCGCTGTCGACTTCCACGTCGACCGGTATTTCGACAGCCACCAGCTCGATCGCTTCGCTGTCCACCTCGACTTCGACCGGCATCAGCTCCCTGTCGACCGGTTTGAGCTCGACCGATAGCTCCGTCGCTTCGCTCTCGACTTCCACGTCGACCGGCATCTCGACGGCAACTAGCTCGATCACCTCGCTGTCCACCTCGACGTCGACCGGCATCAGCTCGCTGTCCACTGGCCTCAGCTCAACCGATAGCTCCGTCGCCTCCCTGTCGACCTCCACGTCGACCGGCATTTCGACGGCAACTAGCTCGATCACCTCGCTGTCCACCTCGACTTCGACCGGTATCAGCTCCCTGTCCACCGGCCTCAGCTCGACCGACAGTTCCGTCGCTTCGCTGTCGACCTCGACATCGACCGGCATCTCGACGGCGACCAGCTCGATTGCCTCGCTGTCCACGTCGACCTCGACCGGCATCGGCTCGCTGTCCACCGGCCTCAGCTCGACCAACAGCACCGTCGCATCGCTGTCCACCTCGACTTCGACCGGCATCGGCTCGCTGTCGACTGGCCTGAGCTCGACCAACAGCACCATCGCGTCGCTCTCCACCTCGACCTCGACCGGCATCGGCTCCCTGTCCACCGGCCTGAGCTCGACCAACAGCACCGTCGCATCACTCTCCACCTCGACCTCGACCGGCCTCAGCTCCCTGTCTACGGGCCTGAGCACGACCGACAGCACGGTCGCATCGCTGTCGACCTCCACGTCGAGCGGCATCGGCTCGCTGTCGACCGGCTTGAGCACGACCAACAGCAACCTCACATCGCTGTCGACGTCGACCTCGACCGCGATCCAGGCCGCGAAGACGCACTACTACAGCGTCAACGACAACGGCACCCAGCAGGCCAACTACAACAACGACGGTGCTTCCGGCGTCAACGCCATCGCGGCAGGCGTGAACGCCAGCGCCTCCGGCGCCAGCAGCGTCGCGGTCGGCGACGGTGCGAACGCGTCGTCGAACGGTGCAGTCGCCATCGGCCAGAACGCGTCGGCAACAGGCGGCAAGGCCGTGTCGATCGGCGTCGCGAACACGGCGATCGGCGACGGCGCGGTCGCGATCGGCGATCCGAACGTAGCCACCGGCACCGGCGCGGTCGCGCTCGGCGCCAACAACACCGCCACCGGCAACGGCGCCCTGGCCATCGGCAACGCCAACTCCGCCACCGGCAACGGCTCGCTCGCCCTCGGCAACACCTCCACGGCCGCCGCCGCCGGCTCGCTCGCCTTCGGCTCGAACGCCGTCGCCAACAACATCAACGACGTCGCGCTCGGCACCGGCTCCATCACGGCCGCCGCCAACCCGACGTCCAGCACGACGATCGGCGGCGTCACCTACTTCTTCGCCGGCAGCACGCCGACCAGCGTCGTGAGCGTCGGCGCACCGGGCGCCGAACGCCAGATCACCAACGTCGCCGCCGGCCGCATCTCGGCCACCAGCACCGACGCGATCAACGGCAGCCAGCTCAATGCGACCAACCAGGCCGTCAACAGCCTGTCGACGTCGACCGCCTCGAACATCTCGTCGCTGTCCACCGGCATCAGCTCGTTGTCCACCGGCCTGAGCTCGACCAACAGCTCCGTCGCGTCGCTGTCCACGTCGACCTCGACCAGCATCAGCTCGCTGTCCACCGGCCTGAGCTCGACCAACAGCAACCTCACGTCGCTGTCGACCTCGACCTCGACCGGCATCGGCTCGCTGTCCACGGGCCTGAGCTCGACCAACAGCACGGTGGCGTCGCTGTCCACCGGCGTGACCAACATCAACAACCAGTTGAGCCAGCTGTCGACGACGGTGAACAACAACACCACGCGCACGGCGAACAACAACGGCATCGCGGCCGACATGAACGGCACCGGCAACGACCGCCCGATCGTCACGGCCGGCTCGAACTCGGTGGCCATCGGCGCCGCGTCGAACGACAGCAACCGCTCGAACGTGGTGTCGGTGGGCAACGACACGCAGCAGCGCCAGGTCATCAACGTCGCGCCGGGTACGCAAGGCACCGATGCGGTCAACCTGAATCAGCTCAACACGCTCTCGACGTCCGTGTCGCAATCGATGCAGAACCAGCAGGCGCAGATCAACAGCCTCGGCTCGCAGCTGCAGCAGACCGACTCGATGGCGCGGCAGGGGATCGCCGCAGCGACGGCGCTGACCATGCTGCCGCAGGTCGAACCGGGCAAGACGATCAATCTTGCAGTCGGCGTCGCCCGGTTCGCCGGGCAATCCGGGATGGCGTTAGGCGCCAGCGCACACCTGTCGCCCAACGGCATCCTCAAGCTGGGCGTCGGCGTGTCGGGTAGTAACCGGACGTACGGCGCCGGGTACGGGTACAGCTGGTAAACCGGCACGGCCTCCCGGCCGGGGAGCCGAATCGTCGGCATCGCGCGATCCTCACCCGACGGTCACGCTGACCGGAACGCCGCAGGCGTTCCGGTCCTTTTTTGCCGACGCTCCCGGATCCGACTGCCCTCGCAATCGACAGCGGGAAAATGAAACGCCATTTCAAATTGGCTTACCCGATCTCCTGCACATTGATTCCAGAGCAGCGCATAAAGCCATCGAAAGAACGAGACAGAAACAATACTGCCGACCATTACTTTTTTGTGCATTGGTCGCTCGACCAGCCGCTCACCTGCCCGCTGCAACGGCCTCTCCGGTCGGTGCGATGCGAAGACCGGCATAGGGAATTCTTATATTTCATGAACTTGCAAATCAGTCCACATCAGACAAGCCAGCACAACACTCAAGAAACATAAAAATATAAATATATTAATTTAATGATCACGCAGACCCAAAATAAGAACCAAATATCTCACAATTGATCACATTACAATTTCGAACAACCCCACGAATCCGCAAACGTTTGCTCTTTCATTTGTATTACGGATAGAGGCAAAACATCTCCTAAATCACCTCCGCCACAACATACATTCCTTTATAAACAATGACTTATCATAACAATCGCCCATGCCGAGCGCATTACATGATGCCTTCACAGTTATTAACAAACGACAACGAGCAATCCTTCGCCTGCACCACGTATTAACCATGTTTTAACTTTCAAGCCCCTTTATTTATCATTTCTTGTCAATCTCAAAAACTTATCCCAAATAAACTTCGCGCATCAAATTATATTTTTTGCGCGCTCGAACGGCATATTCATCTAACGAAAAGGCCACGGGTGTTGCGTCATTAGCTAGAGGTGGCTAGAGATGAATCGTGCATACCGTTCGATCTGGAACGAGGCCCTGGGAACCTGGGTTGCCGCGTCGGAATTGGCCTCGGCACGAGGCAAGAGCAAACGCTCTGCTTCGGTCAAGCTGCTGGTCAGCCTGTTGCTGCTGGCCGGCGCCCCGCTGGTCAACGCCTCGACGTATTCCAGCAATCTGACATGCAACTCGGGCGCTGGAGTCGGGCCGGACGGGGTCACGAATTACGCCGCCTCAACGAACCCCGTTGACGGAAGCGGCGTCTGGTCGAACGTGGCGGGATGTAACGCCAACGGCGGCAACTTCCTCGCCGTCACGTTGTTCGGAAGCTTTACGACGGCCGCCGGTCAGGCCGCCACCGCAGTCGGCATGGGGGCCTATGCGACCCAATTCGCCACGGCGGTCGGTCACCAGGCGACTGCGTCGGGCGCGTTCTCGGCTGCGTTCGGCTTCAACGCGCTGTCGTCCGGCGCGTCGAGCTATGCGCTCGGGAACGGCGCGTCGGCAACGGCCGCGAACGCCGTCGCGATCGGGCACTTTACGAACGCACGCTCGGCTTCGACCGTCGCAATCGGCGACAGCAACACGGTATTGGCCACCGCCGGCCTCGGCTCGACGGCAATCGGCTATCAGTCGACGGCGAGCAGCGGCATCGGCGCGGTCGCGATCGGTAACCAGCAGTCGGCCAGCGGCAACGGCGCGGTCGCGATCGGCGACCCGAACGTTGCGACCGGCACCGGCGCCGTGGCGGTAGGCGCGAACAATACCGCGAACGGACAAGGCGCCATTGCGCTCGGCAACTCCAATACGTCGACCGGGACGGGTTCCGTTTCGCTGGGCAACACCAGCGTGGCGTCGGGCGCGAGCGGTACGGCGATCGGCAATGGCGCATCGGCGCAAAACACCAACGCGATTGCGCTCGGCACGTCCGCCACCAGCGCCGGCAGCAACGCCGTGGCACTTGGCGCCACGTCCAAGGCCCTGACGGCCGGGGACATTGCCATCGGGCAGAATGCGTACGCGCTGGGTAGCGGCACGACACCGTTGTCCGCAACCGCGGTCGGTTTCAGCGCGACCGCATCCGGCAACGATGCGTCGGCATTCGGCAATACCGCCAACGCGAATGCCAATTACGCGACGGCGCTCGGCAATTTCGCGTCCGCGAGCGGTGCAAATTCGGTTGCGACCGGCAACGCGGCGACGGCAAGCGCGACCGGCGCATCGGCTTACGGCAATTTCGCGACCGCGTCCGGCACCAATGCTGTCGCAGTGGGGGGCGGCAGCGTCGCAGGAACGTTCAGCGGCGCGAAAGCGACGAACACCGGATCGGTTGCGATCGGCGGCAACACTACGGCCGCTGCGAACTCGGCGGCGACGGACGGCATCGCGGTCGGCGGACAGTCGTCGGTCGTTGCGACGGCAACCTCCGGCATCGCGGTTGGTCGTGCGGCAACCGTGAACAACGCATACGGCATCGCGCTGGGGGACAACGCAAATTCGAGTGCGACGAATGCGCTGGCGTTCGGCTCGGGTTCCAGCGCCAATGTCGCCGGCTCGGTCGCGCTCGGTTCGGGCGCGGTGACGTCGGGAACCGCCACGACAGCGACGGGCGGCACGGGTACCGTAAGCAGCACGACGATCGGCAGCACGACGTTCGGCACATACGCCGGCTCGAACGCGTCGGCGGGGGTCGTCAGCGTTGGTGCGGCCGGGTCGGAGCGCCGTATCCAGAATGTCGCGGCCGGCCTCGTCGGTGCGGCCAGTACCGATGCCATCAACGGCAGCCAGTTGTACGCGGTTGCCAGCACGACGACGTCGAGTATCGCGAGCCTGTCGACCTCGGCATCGACCGGCATTTCGTCGG
The DNA here is from genome assembly GCF_039848545.1 of Burkholderia stagnalis. Lineage (NCBI taxonomy): Bacteria > Pseudomonadati > Pseudomonadota > Betaproteobacteria > Burkholderiales > Burkholderiaceae > Burkholderia > Burkholderia stagnalis. Next base: position 127,332 of record NZ_CP156686.1, on the reverse strand, counting down.
CCAACAGCTCGATCACTTCGCTGTCGACGTCGGCTTCGACGGGGATCAGCACCGCACAAAGCGGCGTCAACTCGTTGTCGACGGGACTGAGCTCGACCAATAGCTCGGTCACTTCCCTCTCGACTTCGGCTTCGACCGGCATCAGCACCGCGCAGAGCGGCGTCAACTCGCTGTCGACCGGCCTGAGCGCGACCAATAGCTCGGTCACTTCGCTCTCGACGTCGACCTCGACCGGCATCAGCACCGCGCAGAGCGGTGTCAATTCGCTGTCGACCGGACTGAGCGCGACCAATAGCTCGGTTACTTCGCTCTCGACTTCGGCTTCGACCGGCATCAGCACCGCACAAAGCGGTGTCAATTCGCTGTCGACCGGACTGAGCGCGACCAATAGCTCGGTTACTTCGCTCTCGACTTCGGCTTCGACCGGCATCAGCACCGCGCAGAGCGGCGTCAATTCGCTGTCGACCGGCCTGAGCGCGACCAATAGCTCGGTCACTTCGCTCTCGACTTCGGCTTCGACCGGCATCAGCACGGCGCAGAGCGGCGTCAACTCGCTGTCGACCGGCCTGAGCGCGACCAATAGCTCGGTCACTTCGCTCTCGACGTCGGCTTCGACCGGCATCAGCACCGCGCAGAGCGGCGTCAACTCGCTGTCGACCGGCCTGAGCGCGACCAATAGCTCGGTCACTTCGCTCTCGACGTCGGCTTCGACCGGCATCAGCACCGCACAGAGCGGCGTCAATTCGCTGTCGACCGGCCTGAGCGCAACCAACAGCTCGGTTGCTTCGCTTTCCACGTCGACGTCGACGGGTATCAGCACCGCACAAAGCGGCGTCAACTCGTTGTCCACCGGCCTGAGCACAACCGTCTCCACGACCAATAACCTCGGCAACAGCACTGCCGCAGCACTCGGCGGCGGCTCGACCTACAACCCTGCGACCGGCACCGTCTCCGCGCCGTCGTACACCACGTACAACGCGAACGGCACCACCACCACCGCGAACAACGTCGGCTCGGCAATCAACAACATCAACAGCCAGGGCATCAAGTATTTCCACGCGAACTCGACCGCAGCGGACAGCAAGGCCCTCGGTACCGACTCGGTCGCCATTGGCCCGAACGCCGTCGCGAACAACGCCGGCGACGTCGCGCTCGGCAACGGCGCCGTCTCCGCGGCAGCGAATCCGACCGCCAGCGCCACCATTGGCGGCACGAGCTACTCGTTTGCCGGCACGACCCCGAGCAGCGTCGTCAGTGTCGGCGCAGCCGGCGCCGAGCGTCAGGTCACCAACGTTGCCGCAGGTCGGATCTCCGCTTCCAGCACCGACGCGATCAACGGCTCGCAGCTCTACGCGACCAACACCGCAATCAACACGCTGTCGACATCGACCTCGACAGCCGTCGGCTCGCTGTCGACCGGCCTGAGCTCGAGCTCGTCCGCCATTTCCTCGCTCTCGACGGGCCTGAGCACGACCAATAGCTCCGTCACTTCGCTGTCGACGTCCGCGTCGACCGGCATCAGCACCGCGCAGAGCGGGGTCGGCTCGCTGTCCACCGGACTGAGCTCGACCAACAGCTCCGTCGCTTCACTCTCCACGTCGACCTCGACTGGGATCAGCACCGCGCAAAGCGGGGTGACCTCGCTGTCTACCGGGCTGAGCTCGACCAACAGCTCCGTCGCTTCGCTCTCGACTTCGGCTTCGACCGGTATCTCGTCGGCCAACAGTTCGATCGCCTCCCTCTCGACGTCAACGTCGACGGGCATCAACTCGCTTTCGACTTCCGCTTCGACGGGTATCAGCACCGCGCAGAGTGGGGTCAATTCGCTGTCCACCGGTCTGAGCTCGACCAATAGCTCGGTCGCGTCGCTGTCGACTTCCACATCGACCGGCATCAGCACGGCGCAAAGCGGCGTCACTTCCCTGTCGACCGGCCTGAGCGCGACCAATAGCTCCGTCACTTCGCTCTCGACTTCGGCTTCGACCGGTATTTCGACGGCCAACAGCTCGATCACCTCGCTGTCCACGTCGACCTCGACGGGCATCAGCTCGCTTTCGACTTCCGCTTCGACGGGTATCAGCACCGCGCAGAGTGGGGTCAATTCGCTGTCCACCGGTCTGAGCTCGACCAATAGCTCGGTTGCTTCGTTGTCGACCTCCACATCGACCGGCATCAGCACGGCGCAAAGCGGCGTCACTTCCCTGTCGACCGGCCTGAGCGCGACCAATAGCTCCGTCACTTCGCTCTCGACTTCGGCTTCGACCGGTATTTCGACGGCCAACAGCTCGATCACCTCGCTGTCCACGTCGACCTCGACGGGCATCAGCTCGCTTTCGACTTCCGCCTCGACGGGTATCAGCACCGCGCAGAGTGGGGTCAATTCGCTGTCCACCGGTCTGAGCTCGACCAACAGCTCGGTTGCTTCGTTGTCGACCTCCACATCGACCGGCATCAGCACGGCGCAAAGCGGCGTCACTTCCCTGTCGACCGGCCTCAGCGCGACCAATAGCTCCGTCACTTCGCTCTCGACTTCGGCTTCGACCGGTATTTCGACGGCCAACAGCTCGATCGCCTCGCTGTCCACGTCGACCTCGACGGGCATCAACTCGCTGTCGACTTCCGCCTCGACGGGTATCAGCACCGCGCAGAGTGGGGTCAATTCGCTGTCCACCGGTCTGAGCTCGACCAACAGCTCGGTTGCTTCGTTGTCGACCTCCACATCGACCGGCATCAGCACCGCACAAAGCGGCGTCAATTCGCTGTCCACCGGCCTGAGCTCGACCAACAGCTCGGTCGCGTCGCTGTCGACCTCCACGTCGACCGGTATCTCGTCGGCCAACAGCTCGATCGCGTCGCTCTCCACCTCGACCTCGACTGGCATCAGCTCGCTGTCGACCGGTTTGAGCACGACCGACAGCTCTGTCGCATCCCTGTCGACCTCCACGTCGACCGGCATCAGCACCGCACAAAGCGGCGTCAATTCGTTGTCCACCGGCCTGAGCTCGACCAACAGTTCCGTCGCGTCGCTGTCCACGTCGGCTTCGACCGGCATCTCGTCGGCAACCAGCTCGATCGGATCCCTCTCGACATCGACCTCCACGGGCATCAGCACCGCGCAAAGCGGCGTCAACTCCCTGTCGACGGGCCTGAGCTCGACCAATAGCTCCGTTGCTTCGCTCTCGACCTCCACGTCGACCGGCATCAGCACCGCACAAAGTGGCGTCAACTCACTGTCCACCGGCCTGAGCTCGACCAACAGTTCCGTCGCTTCGCTGTCCACGTCGACGTCGACCGGCATCAGCTCGCTGTCCACCGGCCTGAGCACCGTCACCACGACGACCAACAACCTCGGCAACAGCACGGCCGCGGCACTCGGCGGCGGCTCGACCTACGACCCGGCCACCGGCACGGTTTCGGCACCGTCGTACACGACGTACAACGCGAACGGCACCACGACCACCGCCAACAACGTCGGCGCTGCAATCGACAACATCAACAGCCAGGGCATCAAGTACTTCCACGCGAATTCGACGGCGGCGGACAGCAAGGCCCTCGGCACCGACTCCGTCGCGATCGGCCCGAACGCCGTCGCGAACAATGCCGGCGACGTCGCGCTCGGCAGCGGGTCCGTCACGGCCGCAGCCAATCCGACGGCGAGCGCCACCATCGGCGGCACGAGCTACTCGTTTGCCGGCACGACCCCGAGCAGCGTCGTGAGCGTCGGCGCGGCCGGCGCCGAGCGTCAGGTCACCAACGTTGCGGCCGGCCAGATCTCCGCTTCCAGCACGGACGCGATCAACGGCTCGCAGCTCTATGCGACCAATACCGCGCTCGACTCGCTGTCGACGACCGTGTCGTCGTCGTCCAGCGCGATCTCGTCGCTGTCGACCGGCATCACTTCGTTGTCAACGGGCTTGAGCTCGACGAACAGCTCTGTCACTTCGCTGTCGACTTCCACGTCGACGGGCATTTCGACGGCTAACAGCTCGGTCGCCTCGCTGTCGACGTCGACGTCGACCGGTATTTCGACGGCTACCAGCTCGATTGCTTCGCTCTCCACCTCGACTTCGACCGGTATCAGCTCACTGTCCACCGGCCTCAGCTCGACCGATAGCTCCGTCGCTTCGCTGTCGACTTCCACGTCGACAGGCATTTCGACGGCAACTAGCTCGATCACCTCGTTGTCCACCTCGACTTCGACCGGTATCAGCTCGCTGTCCACCGGTTTGAGCTCGACCGACAGCTCCGTTGCTTCGCTGTCGACTTCCACGTCGACCGGTATCTCGACGGCTACCAGCTCGATTGCTTCCCTCTCGACGTCGACTTCGACGGGTATCAGCTCGCTGTCCACTGGCTTGAGCTCGACCGACAGCTCCGTCGCCTCCCTGTCGACTTCCACGTCGACGGGCATTTCGACGGCGACCAGCTCGATTGCCTCGCTCTCCACCTCGACTTCGACCGGTATCAGCTCGCTCTCGACTGGTTTGAGCTCGACCGACAGCTCCGTCGCGTCGCTGTCGACTTCCACCTCGACCGGTATTTCGACGGCCACCAGCTCGATTGCTTCGCTGTCCACCTCGACTTCGACTGGCATTAGCTCGTTGTCGACGGGCCTGAGCTCGACCGACAGCTCCGTCGCTTCGCTTTCGACCTCCACGTCGACCGGCATTTCGACGGCCACCAGCTCGATCACCTCGTTGTCCACCTCGACTTCGACCGGTATCAGCTCGCTGTCCACCGGCCTGAGCTCCACCGATAGCTCCGTCGCCTCGCTCTCGACCTCCACGTCGACCGGTATCTCGACGGCCACCAGCTCGATCGCCTCGTTGTCCACGTCGACCTCGACCGGTATCAGCTCCCTGTCCACCGGCCTCAGCTCGACCGATAGCTCCGTCGCCTCGCTCTCGACCTCCACGTCGACCGGCATCTCGACGGCAACCAGCTCGATCGCCTCGTTGTCCACCTCGACCTCGACCGGTATCAGCTCGCTCTCGACTGGTTTGAGCTCGACCGACAGCTCCGTTGCTTCGCTCTCGACGTCCACGTCGACCGGCATTTCGACGGCAACCAGCTCGATTACCTCGTTGTCCACGTCGACTTCGACCGGTATCAGCTCGCTGTCCACCGGCCTCAGCTCGACCGATAGCTCCGTTGCTTCGCTCTCGACCTCCACGTCGACCGGCATCTCGACCGCAACCAGCTCGATCACCTCGCTGTCCACCTCGACCTCGACCGGTATCAGCTCGCTGTCGACTGGTTTGAGCTCGACCGATAGCTCCGTTGCTTCGCTGTCGACCTCCACGTCGACCGGCATTTCGACGGCCACCAGCTCGATCGCTTCGCTCTCCACCTCGACTTCGACCGGCATCAGCTCGCTGTCCACCGGCCTCAGCTCGACCGATAGCTCCGTCGCCTCGCTCTCGACTTCCACGTCGACCGGCATCTCGACCGCAACCAGCTCGATCGCCTCCCTCTCGACGTCGACTTCGACGGGTATCAGCTCGCTGTCCACCGGCCTGAGCTCGACCAACAGCTCGGTTGCCTCGCTGTCCACGTCGACCTCGACGGGCATCAGCTCCCTGTCCACCGGCCTCAGCTCGACCGACAGCTCCGTCGCTTCGCTGTCGACTTCCACGTCGACCGGCATCTCGACCGCAACCAGCTCGATCACCTCGCTGTCCACCTCGACCTCGACCGGTATCAGCTCCCTGTCCACCGGCCTCAGCTCGACCGACAGCTCCGTTGCTTCGCTCTCGACCTCCACGTCGACGGGTATCTCGACGGCTACCACCTCGATCGCTTCGCTGTCCACGTCGACTTCGACCGGTATCAGCTCCCTGTCCACCGGTTTGAGCTCGACCGATAGCTCGGTTGCTTCGCTGTCGACCTCCACGTCGACCGGCATCTCGACGGCGACCAGCTCGATCACTTCGCTCTCGACGTCGACCTCGACGGGCATCAGCTCCCTGTCGACCGGCCTGAGTTCGACCGACAGCTCCGTCGCTTCCCTGTCGACCTCCACGTCAACGGGCATCTCGACGGCCACCAGCTCGATCGCCTCGCTGTCCACCTCGACCTCGACCGGCATCGGCTCGCTCTCTACCGGCCTGAGCTCGACCAACAGCACCGTCGCGTCGCTGTCGACCTCCACGTCGACCGGTATCGGCTCCCTGTCCACCGGCCTGAGCACGACCAACAGCACCGTCGCCTCGCTGTCCACCTCGACCTCGACCGGCCTCAGCTCCCTGTCCACCGGCCTGAGCTCGACCAACAGCACCGTCACCTCGCTGTCCACCTCGACTTCGACGGGCATTAGCTCGTTGTCGACGGGCCTGAGCTCGACCGACAGCTCCGTCGCCTCCCTGTCGACCTCCACCTCGACCGGCCTGTCGACCGCCACCAGCTCGATCACGTCGCTCTCCACCTCCACCTCGACCGCGATCCAGGCCGCCAAGACGCACTACTACAGCGTCAACGACAACGGCACCCAGCAGGCCAACTACAACAACGACGGTGCTTCCGGCGTCAACGCCATCGCGGCAGGCGTGAACGCCAGCGCCTCCGGCGCCAGCAGCGTCGCCGTCGGCGACGGTGCGAACGCCTCGTCGAACGGTGCAGTCGCCATCGGCCAGAACGCGTCGGCAACAGGCGGCAAGGCCGTGTCGATCGGCGTCGCGAACACGGCGATCGGCGACGGCGCCGTCGCGATCGGCGATCCGAACGTGGCCACCGGCACCGGCGCGGTCGCGCTCGGCGCCAACAACACCGCCACCGGCAACGGCGCCCTGGCCATCGGCAACGCCAACTCCGCCACCGGCAACGGCTCGCTCGCCCTCGGCAACACCTCCACGGCCGCCGCCGCCGGCTCGCTCGCCTTCGGCTCGAACGCCGTCGCGAACAACCTCAACGACGTCGCGCTCGGCACGAACTCCGTCACGGCCGCCGCGAACCCGACGTCGAGCACGATGATCGGTGGCGTCACGTACCTCTTCGCGGGCAGCTCGCCGACGAGCGTCGTGAGCGTCGGCGCGCCGGGCGCCGAACGCCAGATCACCAACGTCGCCGCGGGCCGCATCTCGGCCACCAGCACCGACGCGATCAACGGCAGCCAGCTCAATGCGACCAACCAGGCCGTCAACAGCCTGTCGACGGCAACGTCGACGAGCATCGGCTCGCTGTCGACCGGGATCAGTTCGTTGTCCACCGGCCTGAGCTCGACCAACAGCTCCGTCGCGTCGCTGTCCACCTCGACCTCGACCAGCATCAGCTCGCTGTCCACCGGCCTGTCGTCGACCAACAGCAACCTCACGTCGCTGTCGACCTCGACCTCGACCGGCATCGGCTCGCTGTCCACGGGCCTGAGCTCGACCAACAGCACGGTGGCGTCGCTGTCCACCGGCGTGACCAACATCAACAACCAGTTGAGCCAGCTGTCGACGACGGTGAACAACAACACCACGCGCACGGCGAACAACAACGGCATCGCGGCCGACATGAACGGCACCGGCAACGACCGCCCGATCGTCACGGCCGGCTCGAACTCGGTGGCCATCGGCGCCGCGTCGAACGACAGCAACCGCTCGAACGTGGTGTCGGTCGGCAACGACACGCAGCAGCGCCAGGTCATCAACGTCGCGCCGGGTACGCAAGGCACCGATGCGGTCAACGTGAACCAGCTGACCGCGGTGCAGACGACGCTGTCGACGGCACTGTCGGGCCAGCAGGCGCAGATCAACAGCCTCGGCTCGCAACTGCAGCAGACCGACCAGATGGCGAAGCAGGGTATCGCGGCCGTGGGCGCGATGGCGTCGATCCCGCAGCTCGACCGCGACGCGAACTTCGGGATGGGTATCGGCACGTCGACGTTCCTCGGCCAGAAGGCGATGGCGATCAATATGCAGGCGCGCATCTCCGAAAACCTGAAGGCGTCGATCAACGGCGGCTTCAGCGGCAGCCAGCGCGTCATCGGTGCCGGCATGCTGTATCAGTGGAAGTAACCGTCGCCGCGCGGGCCGGGCGCAGTCGCCACCGCCCGGCCCGCCGCGCCGCCCGGCAATAACCGGGCGGCGCGCTTCCGACAACGATCGCATTCAGGACATCACCGTGAACAAACTCACTCTCGCGCTTGCGCTCTCCGCGCTTTCCCTCGCCGCCTGCTCGACCGCGTCCGGCCCGACTTTCAGCGCGTCCGAACTGCAGCCGCGCGACGGCGTGCGCACGTACCGGGTCGACTGCCACGGGATCTTCTCGGGCCCCGACACCTGCATGAAGGCGGCACGGCGCATCTGCGGCGACCAGCCGGTGCGCACGGTCGACGCCGAGAAAGCGCTGCGCGACGGCGCCGACCCGGCCGCGCTCGTGTTCCAGTGCGGCGCGCCGGAAGCCGCCGCGCCGGCGCCGGCCTCGTCGCCCGCGGCAGCGGCGCCCGCCGCCGTCGAGCACGTGAACCTCGCGGGCGACACGCTGTTCGCCACCGGGCTGGCGACGCTCACGCCGACCGCCCGCGCCACGCTCGACGCGCTGCTGGCCAAACAGGGCAACGCGGCCTTCACGCGCGTGTCGGTCACGGGCTATACGGATTCCGTCGGCAGCGACGCGTCCAATCTCGCGCTGTCGCAGCGCCGCGCGCAAGCCGTCGCCGGCTACCTGAAGTCGCACGGCCTGAACGCCCGCACCGTCGCGGTGACGGGGCGCGGCAGCGCCGATCCGGTCGCGTCCAACGCCACGGCGGAGGGGCGCGCGAGCAACCGGCGCGTCGAAATCTCGCTGGAACGCTGACGCCGACGCGTCGCGCACCGCCGGCGCCGACGTTTCGGAATACGCACGACAACCTCCGGCCGGATCGCGGCGTGCCACGCGGGTCCGGCCGGGCGTCACGCCCGGCGGCCGTGGCGCGAACCGGCAGGCCTTCTGGGGTGCGCTCGGGGCTGCCCCGACTCCACAAACCGGCGCGTTCCGTGCCACAATCGCCGCTGGCAGCCGGCCCGTTTCCACGGGCCGCGCCGCCGCAGGCGCACACGTGACAACCAACGGCCTGCCGGGTCCGCGCATCGGGGTTTGACGCCGCGGCCGGACCGACGGCGCTGCAGAAGGATATTGCTGGTGACGGACAACTTTCAGGCCGCCTCGCGCGGCCCCCGCAACGAACGCCCGGCCGTCGGCATCTCGCTGTTCGCGCGAGACGGCCAGGCGATCTGGGAAAACGGCATCCACCAGAACATCGCGTACCTCGTGATGATGCTGAAGCGCTCCGAGCGCGTCGGCCCCGTCTATTTCCTGAACGGCGGCGACGCGCGCGCGCTGCCGGCCGGCCTCGAACTCGACGGCCTCGACGTGCCGCTCGTGCAACCGAACGACGTCACGCACCAGCTCGACGTCGTGATCGAAATGGGCGCACAACTGCCGGTCGAATGGCTCAAGCACATGCAGGCGCTCGGCAAGAAGCGCATCGCGTGCTTCGTCGGCCATACCTACAGCGGCCTCGCCGAAACGCCGATCTTCGAGAAGCCGTCCGGACACATCTTCAACGGCGCGCCGTTCGATGAAGTGTGGGTGCTCGCGAAGTCGGAGACGATCGACGTGCCGCTGCTGCGCACGCTCACCCGCGCGCCGGTCTACACGATCCCGCACATCTGGTCGCCGTACTTCCTCGACCGCCGCATCGCCGCGCTGGCCAGCGAAGGCGCGACCTTCGGCTACCAGCCGGGCCGCGCCGCGTGGCGGCTCGCGACGCTCGAACCGAACATCTCGGTCGTGAAGACCTGCCATTACCCGATGCTCGCGTGCGAGGAATTCTTCCGCGCGCACCCGGAAGCGGTCGAACACCTGTTCGTCGTCAACGCGATGCACATGAAGGAGCACCCGACCTTCCTGCACTTCGCGAACAGCCTCGATCTGGTCCGCCAGCACAAGGCGACCTTCGAGCCGCGCATCGACCTGCCCGGCTTCATGGCGCGCCATGCGGATGCCGTCGTGTCCCATCACTGGGAAAACCCGCAGAACTACCTGTACTACGACGTGCTGTACGGCGGCTATCCGCTGATCCACAACTCGACGCTGCTCGGCGACGCCGGCTACTACTACCCGGACTTCGATTCCGAAGCGGGCGGCCGCGCACTGCTCGACGCATGGCAGCACCACGACGCGCGCCTCGACGACTACCGCGCGAAGGCCGACCGGCTGCTGAAGTCGGTCTCGATCGACAACCCCGCGAACCTGGACGCGTTCGTCGCGCGTCTGGTCGCCTGAACCGGAGCAAACGCATGTCGGACTCCAATGCCCGTCAAGCGCCCGGCGAGGGCAAGCGTCTCGTGGTCGGCGTGTCGCTCTACGTGCGCGGCGCCGGCCAGTCGCTGTGGGAAAACGGCATCTTCCAGAACTGCCTGCTGCTGATCCTGCTGCTGCGCCAGTCGCCGCTCGTCGCGGAAGCGGTGATGGTGAACGGCGGCGAGCAGGTCGCCGATCCGCAGATGATGCTCGGCGAATGGAACGTGCCGCTCTTGTCGATGGACGAAGCGATGCAGCACTGCGACGTGCTGATCGAGATGAGCGCGCAGTTCAACGCCGATTACCTGCGCGCGTTCCGCGAGCGCGGCGGCAAGATCGTGACGATGCGGGTCGGCAACGACTACGTGATCGACATCGAGCGCGCGATGTTCAACAAGCCGTCGGGCTTCCTGTTCTCCGGCGCGCCGTACGACGCGGTGTGGACGATTCCCGAATTCGAGCGCTCGTGCCTGCACTACTACCAGACGGGCCTGCGCGCACCGGTGACGATCGTCCCGCACATCTGGCATCCGATGCTGTTCGACAAGGCGCGCGCGACGCTCGGGCCCGGCCTCGCGTTCGGCTACCAGCCCGGCAAGCCGCGCTGGCGCGTGACGATGTTCGAGCCGAACATCTGCATGGTGAAGACGAGCATCATCCCGATGCTCGTGGCCGAGGAAGCGTATCGCGCGAAGCCGGAGTTCCTCGAGATCGTGCGCGTGTGCAACACGCTGCACCTGAAGGATCACACGACGTTCGTGCACTTCGCGAAGAGCCTCGACATCGTCGGCCACGGGCTCACGACGTTCGAGAGCCGCTATGCCGTGTACGAATTCATGGCCGCATACGGCGATGCGGTGGTGTCGCACACGTGGGAAAACGCGCAGAACTATCTGTATTACGAATTGCTTTACGGCGACTATCCGCTGATCCACAACTCGCCGTTCCTCGGCAAGGCCGGGTATTTCTATCCGGATTTCGATTGCCAGGAAGGCGGCCGCGCGCTGCTGCAGGCGTTCGCGGAACACGACGCGAACCTCGACGCGTACCGCGAGCAGTCGAAGCGCGTGCTCGATTCGGTCAGCATCTACAACCCGGACAACGTCGCCGCGTACGGCGACGCGATCGCGGCGCTCTATCGCGACGCGTGACGCGCGACGCAACGCCTACGGATAGCCGCCATGAAGATCAATGTCGCGATAACGATGAACGTGCAGCGCGACGCGGCGCAGTCGATCTGGTACAACGGCGCAAACCAGCACTGCGTGTACCTGTACATGCTGCTGAAGCAATCGCCGCTGGTCGGCGAGGTATGGCTCGCCCACGACGACGGCGTCACCGACTATCCGCAGGCGATGATGCTCGACACCTTCCGCGACGCGCTGCGGCCGCTGTCGGCAATCGTTCACCAGACCGACCTGCTGATCGAGATGAACGCGTTCATCCATCCGAGCCACGCGGATGCGGTGCGCCAGCGCGGCGGGAAATGCGTGACGTACCGCTTCGGCAACGACTACGTGATCGCCGTCGAGACGATCAACTTCGGCAGGAACGACTGGCGCCCCAATCCGCATCGCGTGCAGTTCGACGAAGTGTGGACCAACCCGCAGCACGCGCACACCTGCGCCGCGTATTTCCAGGCGGTGTACCGTGCGCCCGTGTTCGTGCTGCCGCACATCTGGTCGCCGTATTTCATCGAGCAGAGCCTCGCGGCCGATCCCGAACTGAAGGCGCGCTTCGGCTACCGGAACCACGGCCCCGCGAAACGCATCGCGTTCTTCGAGCCGAACCTGAACGTCGTCAAGAGTTCGATCGTGCCGATGCTCGCGGCGAACGCGTGCTACGTCGCGCATCCGGAGCTGGTCGAACACGTATACATGACCAACACGTTCGACAAGAAGGAAAACGTCGCCTTCAAGCATCTCGCGCTCGGGCTCGAGATGGTGCGCGACGGCAAGGCGACGGCCGACGTGCGCGCGCCGTTCGTCGCGTGGGCCGCGCATCACACCGACATCGTCGTGTCGCACCATTGGGAAAACGGCCTGAACTTCCTGCTCTACGACGCGCTGTACGGCAACTACCCGCTGGTGCACAACTCGCCGTTCCTGCGCGACGTCGGCTATTACTACGCGGATTTCGAGATCTTCGATGCAGCGCGCGCGATCGCGACCGCCGCGCAGACGCACGACGCACGGCTCGACGACCAAGCGCGCGCGGCCCGCGACTGCCTGAGCCGCGTCGACGCATGCGCGGCGCCCAACGTCCGCGCGCATTCCGAAGCGATCCAGCGCGTGTTCGGCAGCCGCGCGCTCGGCTGACGCAGGTTCCAGCGCCGATGCCGGCGCCGCGCCGCCGCGCTAGCCGCGCACGACATGGCCGCAAGCGGCCATGAAGGCGCGCCCCTGCCGCCGCCCCGCGCGCATCAGCGACGCGAAGATGCGGCGCGTCGCGCGGCCGTACCGGGCGCCCCCGCCGTTCACCTGCTGTTCGAGACTGCCGACGATGCCGTGCGCGATCGCCGATTCGTGTCCATACACGCCAGCCAGGATTCCCGCGCAGTAGTAGCCGGCCGCCAGCTCGCGGCTCGCGTGGTCGGGCAGGCGCGCTGAGACGATACGGTGCGCGGCCGCCTTCAGGCCATCCAGATAGTGCGTGAGGTCGGTGTGCCGGGCAGCGGGCTCGCCGCCCAGGCGGTGGAGAATGTCCGCGACTTCCCGGATTGCCGCCAGTTCACGCGGGATCGCCAACTTGCTGTTTCCATCCACGACCGTTGCCCCTGTCACGACCCGGCTTCCCGCCGGGCGTCGAGCGCGCCGGCCGGCTAGCCGCGATACGGGCGCACGGCCAGTCCGCCGCCCTGCTTCGTTGCCCGCGCAGCGGGCGAGCCCGGTCACGCGACGTGCGCGCGCCCGGAAAAATGAAACCCCTGCGCCCACGGGATGCCGGCATCCATCATCACCCGCCGGTCGAGCTCGTTCTCCACGCCCTCGGCGACGATGTCCCGCGCATGCTCGTACGCCTGCGCCACGAGCCGGCGCAGCTGATAGCGGCCGACCGCGTTGTGCCGGACCAGCACCAGCATCGACCGGTCCATCTTCACGATATCCGGATTGCCGACCACCAGATGATTCGCCGCGCTGTAGCCCACGCCGAAATCGTCGATCGCGATCCGGCAGCCGCTCTGCCGGATCCGGCTCACGAACGCCCGGCCGGTGACCGGATTCAGCGGCGCGGTTTCGGTGATCTCGATCACCAGGCGCTTCGCGACCGACGGCGCGTCGTCGAGTTCGTCGAAGATCGCGCGCCACCCTGCGTCTTCCGTCGCGCTCGTCGCCGACACGTTGCAGCCGTAAACGGCATGCGCATCGGCCCGCAGGCTGTCGATGGTCCGGCGAACCACGAGCTGGTCGAACCAGCGCATCAGCCCCATCGCCGAGATGCGCGGCAGGAACGAAGCCGGCCGCAGCAGGTTGCGCGGCCCGTCCGCGAAGCGCGCGAGACATTCGCGATAGAGCTCGCCGCCCGACAGGTCGGTCCGGCAGACGGGCTCGCGCGCGAATTCGAGACGGTTCTCGATGTAGCGGCATGCCGCCACGAGATCGACATGGGCGCCGCCCGTGTCGAACAGGGGATCGGCTTCGTCAGTTTTCGTTGTCGCGTCTCGGCGACCTTCGTCCGCATTCATCCCTGCATTCCGGCAAACGGCGAGCCGCGTGAATCGGCTCATTCCTCATCATCAACGCCGGAGAAGCAAAAATATCCCCGCCCGCATTTTCTCAACAGAACAGCATCGAATCGATTTGCCAATACCCGTCGAGAAATCTCAAGGCCATTCTAGATTTAAGGCAATTCGAATACTGTCAACGATATTCAAATTTGCGAAGACGCAGGCAGAAAATATTTCAATAAAATCATACAAATACGGATACAACGAGACGCACCCACCTTCGCCGTCATTATTTCCCGAATGAATTCAATGGCGACCAATCAAGGCAATTACCAGGTTTCACGCACACGTCGATAATCGCCGCGCCGATTAAATCAAACGCAGCCAATCAAACCTGACCGTGTTTAACAATCTTACAGAATAGTTAACATTAGAATCAATTTCGGCGGGACCAACCCCGGCCCGCCTCACTTGTGCCTTGAAAGCCACCGGAGACATGGCCTCCGGTGGTTTCTTTTTTTCAGTCAGCCGGCCGCCGCGCCGATCAACTGCGCGAGCAGCGTGTCGTACTCGGCGACGAGCGCGGGGTTCGCCGACGTATAGCGCAGCAGGATCTCGCGCTGGCGCCGCGCGTAACCCGCCCAGTCGTCGTCGTGCGTATGCAGCGCACGCAGCAGCGCGTCGGCGCCCTGCTGCACGTCGTTGTCCGGATAGTAGTAGCCGAGATCGGGCGCGAGGCTCGCGTTGTGCACGAGCGGATACCCCTGCCAGCACACGTCGAAATAGAAGTAGTTGAGCGGATTCGACCACTGGTGCGACACGACCACGTCGGTCAGCTCGGACAGGAACACCGGCGTGTCGAAGCGGCCGACGAAGCTCGCCTTGCCGGCGCGCACGATCTCCAGGTAGTTCATCAGCATCACGAACTCCTGGCTCTCGCGCGCGAGCCGGTCGGCGTTCGTCACGTGCGTGAACGCGATCGCGTCCGGCTCGCGGCGATACGCCTCGTCGATGATCAGCAGCGGATACACGCAGAACTTCACCACGTTGTGGTTCGGCTCCATCACCGTCAGCCGCTTCCCGCGCGCGCCGCTCGGCCGGTATTCGCCGTGGCCGGGCAGCGTGGCGGCCCGCTCGGCGAGGAACATCGGATCCCACACGAACGGCACGACGCGGCCCGGGCAGCGGCGCAGCGACTGCAGGAACGGCAGCGACGACGGCGCAATCTGCGGAATCGCCCACACCTCGTCGTAGCCGCGGTTGATGAACAGCGTTTCCCACAGCCGGCGGCCGAACAGCATCGCTTCCATCGCGTTGATGTACTCGACGCCGCAGCAATAGCTGACGATCTTCGTGCCGCGCGCCTTCAGGTAGGCGGTCTGCTCCTCGCTGATCTGCCCGCCGAGCTCGATCAGCACGTCGAGCGCATCCTTCGCGTCGGCGAACGCGCGCGTGTCGTACACCGCGCGGCTCCACGGCAGCGCGTCGGTCAGCGGCACGTCGGTGGTGTTCACGAGCGTCACGCGGTAGCCGTGCGGCGAAGCCATCAGCAGCTTCGCGAGAAACAGCGCGTTCTGCTTGATGCCGTTGATCCAAAGGCTTTCGTCGGGCGCGCGCAGGCCAATCGTGATGCCGATGCGCAGGCCGTTCAGGACAGGAGACGTCATCGTCGGCGAGGATGGGAGGAGTGGGAATTCGCAGTGTAGCGCGCGTAGCGGCGCCCGGGGCGGGCGCCGTGCGCGGCGGACAGTCTAGCGGATCGCCGGCCGCAAGACTGTCAGGGATGGTCAGGGCCCGTCATGCGGACGACGGGCCCCGTTCGGCGGACTCAGGCGTCCGCCATCACCAGCAGCTGCGCGCCATCGGCAACCTGGTCGCCGACGCCATACAGCACCTCCGCGACCACGCCCGCGCTCGGTGCGCCGATCGTGTGCTCCATCTTCATCGCTTCCATCACGATCAGCGGCGTGCCGGGCTCGACCGCCTGGCCGGCCTCGACCAGCACCGCGATCACCTTGCCGGGCATCGGCGCGGTCAGGCGGCCGCCGCCGTGCTCGGCATCGCCCGCGTGCGCGAGCAGGTTGCGCCATTCGAACGCTTCGGCGGCACCCTGCGTAAACACATGGAACGTGTCGCCGTCCGCGAACACGCGGCCGCTGCTGCGCACGCCGTCGAGCGTCACGTCGAAGTCGAGCGGGCTCGCGCCGCGCGTCCACGCGAACGGCTGCGCCGGCGCGTCGCCGATCGCGAGCCGCTTGCCGGCCGCATCGTCGTCGACGGTCACGGTGAGATCGGCGTCGCGGTCGATCGCGCGCCATTCGAGCGTGCGGCGAAAGCCCGCGTTCAGCCGCCAGTTCGACAGCGCGGCCCACGGCGTGCCGCTGTCCGACACCCCGTCGCGCTCGCGCGCGCGCAACGCCGCGCAGGCGAGCGCCAGCGCCGCGCGCGGCGGCTGTTGGGGCGCGAACAGCGCGTCGTGATTGCGTTCGATCAGGCCCGTGTCGAGATCGGCTTCGGCGAACGGCCGGCACGCGACGATGCGCTGCAGGAAGGCCGCGTTCGTGTACAGGCCGACCACTTCGCATTCGCGCAGCGCGCGCGCCATCCGGCCGAGCGCTTCCGCGCGGTCCGCGCCGTGCACGATCAGCTTCGCGATCATCGGATCGTAGAACGGCGTGATCGCATCGCCCTCGCGCACGCCACTGTCGACGCGCACCGGCGCGCCGATCGAGAACTCGACGCCGTCCGGCAGACGCAGGTGCTTGAGCGTGCCGGTCGACGGCAGGAAGCCGCGCGCGGGGTTCTCCGCATAAAGGCGCGCCTCGATCGCGTGGCCGGTCACGCGCAGCTGATCCTGCTTCAGCGGCAGCGGCTCGCCCGCCGCGACGCGCAACTGCCATTCGACGAGGTCGAGGCCCGTGACCATCTCGGTGACGGGGTGCTCGACCTGCAGGCGCGTGTTCATCTCCATGAAGTAGAACGCGTCGCCCGTCATGATGAATTCGACGGTGCCCGCGCCGACGTAGCCCACCGCGCGCGCGGCCGCGACCGCCGCCTCGCCCATCGCCTGCCGCACTTCATCCGGCAGGCCCGGCGCGGGCGCTTCCTCGAGCACCTTCTGGTGACGGCGCTGCACCGAGCAGTCGCGGTCGAACAGGTAGACCGTGTTGCCGTGCGTGTCGCCGAACACCTGCACCTCGACGTGGCGCGGGCGCAGCAGGTATTTCTCGATCAGCACGCGGTCGTTGCCGAAGCTGCTGGCCGCTTCGCGCTGGCACGACGCGAGCGCCGCCGGGAAATCGTCTGAGCGCTCGACCACGCGCATCCCCTTGCCGCCGCCGCCCGCGCTCGCCTTCAGCAGCACCGGGTAGCCGATCTCGTCGGCCTCGCCGTGCAGCAGCGCGGCGTCCTGCTCGTCGCCGTGGTAGCCGGGCACGAGCGGCACCGCGGCCGCATGCATCAGCGCCTTCGCGGCGGCCTTCGAGCCCATCGCCGCGATCGCGTCGACCGGCGGCCCGATGAACACGAGGCCGGCCTTCTCGCACGCGTGCGCGAAATCCTCGTTCTCGGACAGGAACCCGTAGCCGGGGTGGATCGCCTGCGCGCCGGTCGCGCGCGCGGCTTCGATGATGCGCTCGATGCGCAGGTAGCTGTCGGCGACCGCCGAGCCGCCGATATGCACGGCCTCGTCGCACGCGGCGACGTGCTTCGCGTGCGCGTCCGCGTCGGAATACACGGCGACGCTGGCGATGCCGAGACGTTTGCACGTCGCGGCGACCCGGCAGGCGATTTCACCGCGGTTGGCGATCAGAATCTTGTCGAACATGGCTTCGATGTCGTCCGGTAAGGGATGGGGTTCGCGCTTCGCCCGCCGCTCACGCGAGGCGAAGCGTCAAGGTCTGCGTCATGCCCGCCATGCCGGCGTGCGCTTCTCCAGGAACGCGGCGATGCCCTCGCGCGCTTCCGCGCCCGCGCGGGTGCGCGCGATCCAGTCGGCGGTCTGCTCGATCAGCGCCGCATCGAGCGGGCGCCCCGCGACGTCGGCCACGAGCCGCTTGCACGCGCACACCGCGTCGGGCCCGTTCGCGACGAGCGCCGCCGCGAGCGTCGCGACGGTCTCGTCGAGCGCCGCGGCCGGCACCGCCTCATGCACGAAGCCGAGCGCCGCCGCGCGCGCGCTGTCGAACACCTCGGCCGTCGTGAAGTAGCGCCGCGCCGCGCGCTCGCCCATCGCGCGCACCACGTACGGCGCGATCGTTGCCGGGATCAGCCCGAGCCGCGCTTCGGACAGGCAGAACTTCGCGCCGTCCGCGACGATCGCGATGTCCGCGGCCGCGACGAGGCCGACGCCGCCCGCATACGCGTCGCCATGCACGCGCGCGATCACCGGCTTGCCGCAGCGGTGGATCGCCTCGAGCATCCGCGCGAGCTTGCGCGCGTCGGCACGGTTCTCGTCGTCCGAGTAACCGGCCATCTTCTTCATCCAGTTCAGGTCCGCGCCCGCGCAGAATGCGGGGCCTTCGGCTGCGAGCACGACCGCGCGCACGCCCGCGTGCGCGTCGAGCCATTCGAACGCGGTGGTCAGCTCGGCGATCATCGTCTCGTTGAACGCGTTGCGCACGTCGGCGCGCGCAAGCGTCACGGTCGCGACGCGGTTTGCTTCGGATACCTTGATGGTTTCGTAGCGCATCGCAGCCTCCTTACATGCGGAACACGCCGAAGCGCGTATCGTCGATCGGCGCGTTCATCGACGCGGCGAGGCCCAGGCCGAGCACGTCGCGCGTCTGCGCGGGATCGATCACGCCGTCGTCCCACAGCCGCGCGCTCGCGTAGTACGGATGCCCCTGGCGCTCGTACTGGTCGCGAATCGGCTGCTTGAACGCCTCTTCTTCCTCGAGCGGCCACGAGCCGCCCTTCGCCTCGATGCCGTCGCGGCGCACGGTCGCGAGCACCGACGCGGCCTGCTCGCCGCCCATCACCGAGATGCGCGCGTTCGGCCACATCCACAGGAAGCGCGGCCCGAATGCGCGGCCGCACATCCCGTAGTTGCCCGCGCCGAACGAGCCGCCGATGATCACCGTGAACTTCGGCACCTTCGCGTTCGACACGGCCGTCACCATCTTCGCGCCATGCCGCGCGATGCCTTCGTTCTCGTACTTGCGGCCGACCATGAAGCCCGTGATGTTCTGCAGGAACACCAGCGGGATCTTGCGCTGGCAGCACAGCTCGATGAAATGCGCGCCCTTCACCGCCGATTCCGAGAACAGGATGCCGTTGTTCGCGACGATCCCGACCGGATGGCCCCAGATGTGCGCGAAGCCCGTGACGAGCGTCGTGCCGAAGCGCGCCTTGAACTCGTCGAATTCGGAATCGTCGACGATGCGCGCGATCACCTCGCGCACGTCGAACGGCTTGCGCGTGTCCACCGGAATCACGCCGTACAGGCTCTGCGCGTCGTAGCGCGGGGGCTTCGCGTCGCGCAGCGTCACCGGCGTCGCGATGCGCGGGCCCAGGTTGCCGACGATGCTGCGCGCGATCGACAGCGCATGCGGGTCGTTCTGCGCGAGATGGTCGGCCACACCCGACAGGCGCGTATGCACGTCGCCGCCGCCGAGATCCTCCGCGCTCACTTCCTCGCCCGTCGCCGCCTTCACCAGCGGCGGGCCGCCGAGGAAAATCGTGCCCTGGTTCTTCACGATGATCGACTCGTCGCTCATCGCCGGCACGTACGCGCCGCCCGCCGTGCACGAACCCATCACCACGGCGATCTGCGCGATCCCCGCGGCCGACATCGTCGCCTGGTTGTAGAAGATGCGGCCGAAGTGGTCGCGATCGGGGAACACGTCGTCCTGGTTCGGCAGGTTCGCGCCGCCGGAATCGACGAGATACACGCACGGCAGCCGGTTTTCCGCGGCGATTTCCTGCGCGCGCACGTGCTTCTTCACGGTGACGGGATAGTAGGTGCCGCCCTTGACCGTCGCGTCGTTGCAGACGATCACGCACTCGCGCCCGGCGATGCGGCCGATGCCGGTGATGATGCCGGCGCCCGGCGCATCGTCGTTGTACATGCCGTTCGCCGCGAGCTGCGACAGCTCGAGGAACGGCGTGCCCGGATCGAGCAGCTGCGCGATCCGGTCGCGCGGCAGCAGCTTGCCGCGCGACAGGTGCTTGTCGCGCGCGGCCGGGCCGCCGCCCTGCGCGAGCTGTTCGATTTTCGCGCGCAGGTCGGCGACGACCGCCTCGAGCGCCGCGGCATTCGCGCGGAATTCTTCCGAACGCGGGTTCAGCTTGGATTCGATGATCGGCATCGACAGGGCTCCGTTCGCGTGACGTGGCGTGGCGTTACATCGTTTCCGCGAACAGCTCGCGGCCGATCAGCATGCGGCGGATCTCGCTCGTGCCGGCGCCGATCTCGTACAGCTTCGCGTCGCGCCACAGGCGGCCGACCGGGTATTCGTTGATGTAGCCGTTGCCGCCGAGGATCTGGATCGCCTCGCCAGCCATCCACGTCGCCTTCTCGGCCGTGTACAGGATCACGCCCGCGCAGTCCTTGCGCACCTGGCGGATGTGGTCGCTGCCCGCCGAATCGAGGTGGCGGCCGACCGCGTACAGGTACGCGCGGCATGCCTGGAACGTCGTGTACATGTCGGCGACCTTGCCCTGGATCAGCTGGAATTCGCCGATCGCCTGGCCGAACTGCTTGCGGTCGTGGATGTACGGCACGACCGCGTCGAGGCACGCGGCCATGATGCCCGTCGGGCCGCCCGACAGCACCGCGCGCTCGTAGTCGAGGCCGCTCATCAGCACCTTCACGCCGCCGTTCAGCTGGCCGAGGATGTTCTCTTCCGGCACCTCGACGTCCTGGAACACCAGCTCGCCCGTGTGCGAGCCGCGCATGCCGAGCTTGTCGAGCTTCTGCGCGACCGAGAAGCCCTTCATCCCCTTCTCGACGATGAACGCGGTGATGCCGCGCGGGCCGGCCTCGATGTCCGTCTTCGCGTAGACGACGAGCGTGTCGCAATCGGGGCCGTTGGTGATCCACATCTTGGTGCCGTTCAGCACGTAGCGATCGCCGCGCTTGTCCGCGCGCAGCTTCATGCTGACCACGTCGGAGCCGGCGTTCGGCTCGCTCATCGCGAGCGCGCCGATGTGTTCGCCCGACACGAGCTTCGGCAGGTATTTCTGCTTCTGCGCGTCGGTGCCGTTGCGGTGGATCTGGTTCACGCACAGGTTCGAGTGCGCGCCGTACGACAGGCCGATCGACGCGGATGCGCGCGAGATCTCCTCCATCGCGACCATGTGCGCGACATAGCCCATGTTCGCGCCGCCGTATTCCTCGGCGACGGTCATGCCGAGCACGCCCAGGTCGCCGAACTTGCGCCACAGGTCCATCGGGAACTGGTCGGTGCGGTCGACCTCCGCCGCGCGCGGCGCGATTTCCTTCGCCGCGAAAGTCGCGACGGCGTCGCGCAGCATCTCGATGTCTTCACCGAGCATGAATTGCACGCCGGGCAGGTTGCTCATGTCTCCTCCGTCTCCAGAAAGTGCGTTGCGCGCACCGATTTCTGAGTTTTGCTCAAAACCGGATGCTGCGCCGATTTGTTAGCCAATACTGCGGAAATTTTGCGTAGTGTCGCGCCTGGCGCGGGCCGTCGTCAATAGTTTTTTGAGTGATACTCAGATATGATCGCCGAATGACAGCCGCCGCTTCCGACACCATGACCGCCACCGTCAAAGCCGACCGCGCCGACGCGCCCCGCGCGCCCGCCGGCCGCAAATCCCAGCAGCGCGTGCAGGACATCCTGCGCGCCGGACGTGAAGTGTTCGCCGAAAAGGGCTACGAGCACGCGACCGCCGCCGAGATCGCGCAGCGGGTAGGCGTGTCCGAGGCGACCGTGTTCAGCTACTTCCGCGGCAAGCGCGAGCTGTGCGCGCGGGTGATCGCGGACTGGTACGACGAAATCATCGCGGCGTTCGAGCACGGCATGCCGCTCGACGCGCCGGTGCACCAGCAGTTCGCGTTCATCGTGCACACCCACCTGCGGCTGATGCTCGTGAACGGCACCGGGCTGTGCGCGCTCGTGCTGTCGGAAGGCCGCGCGAAACAGCACGCGCTGAGCGACGAGCTGACCGCGCTGCAGCGGCGCTACACGGCGCCGCTGATGGACGTGCTCGCGCGCGGCCAGGCGGCCGGCCAGGTGCGCACCGACCTGCCGCTGAGCCTGCTGCGCTCGATGGTGTTCGGCCCGATGGAGCACGTGCTGTGGGACGCGATCCTCGGGCACCGCAAGCTCGATACGGAGGCCACCGCCGCGCAGCTGATCGACATGCTGTGGGCGGCCATGCAGTCGCCCGCGCCGGAACAGGCGGCGCTCGTGCGTTTCAGGAACGAGGTGGCCGAAGCGGTGCGGCGGCTGGAAGGGGCCGGCGCGCGCGCGTGAGCGCGCCGCCGGTCGATCAGTCAGTCGGTCAATCCGCCAGGCGGCAGTGCGTGAGCTTGAGCCCCGGCAGCACCGGTGCGTCGACGTAGCCTTCGTTCAGGCAACTGAAGCGCAGGTTCCCGGATGCCGTGAACGCCTTGATCTCGCGCCCCGGGAATTTCGCTTTCAGCGCATCCTGGTCGGCCGCGTCGAAATGGGTGTCGAACTGCGCGCCGTCGCTCGTCACCGCACCGAAATACGTGCCGCCCGGGTCGCTGCCCATCCGGATCACCGCGCCGACGAACGCGAGCCGCTTGCCGTCGTATTTCGCCTTGGCCGCGGCCATGTCTTTCGTGTACGCCTCGATCACGGCCCCGTATTGCGTGTCGATCGCGGCGCCGTCGGCCGGCGCGGCCACCGCGCACTGCCCGACGCCAGCCAGCGCGGCGCAGGCCGCGAGCGCGGCCGCCGCATGTCGTGCGGAAATGGTGTTCATCTTGTGGTCTCTCAGGTCTTGAAGTAAAAGACGGCGCCGTGCCGGATGCCCCGTCATGCGCCGCGAGGTTCGCCGTCGTGTTTTCAGTTGTTCGGCCGACGGCGAATGGCTGCGATCGCGCGCTCTTGTCATGGCGATGCGTGCGAATGCGCGCGCTACGGTAGCAGACGGCCTATGGCGGTGCAATCGCGTCGCCGCGCGGCCGGAATCGGCGGAAACGGTCTTCCCGGGCCCCGCCGGAAACGGCGTTCAACGTGAGTCCGGCTCACGCTCTTATTGCAAATGATTCTCATTAACAATATGATGCCGCCTCCGGCCGCCCTGGCGCCGGCCATCGTGTTCCCGATTTCCCGCTTCCCATCCGCTACCGATTCATGCCTGTCCGCCGAACGACCCGCCGCGCCCGCGCCTTCCGCCCGTTGCACGCAAGCCTGCCCGCCCTGATCACGTTCTGCATCGCGAGCGGCGCGCATGCCGGCACCGACGACACCGCCGGGGCCGATGCGCCCCCCGCTGCGCCGGCCCTGCCGACGATCAGCGTCAACGCATCGGCCGTCGCCGATCCGACCATCGGCTACCAGCCGCGCACCACGTCGATCGCGGGCGCGCAGGACACGCCGCTCGAGAAGATCCCGCAATCCGTCGCGGTCGTGAGCAGCAGCGTGATGCAGGACCAGCAGGCCCGTTCGCTCGACGACGTGCTCGGCAACATCAGCGGCGTCACGCAGACCAACACGCTCGGCGGCACGCGCGACGCGTTCATCAAGCGCGGCTTCGGCTCGAACAACGACGGCTCCGTGCTCGTCGACGGCGTGCGCACGCCGGTGCTGCACAGCTATCTCGCGACGATCGACCGCGTCGAGGTGCTGAAGGGCCCCGCGTCGCTGCTCTACGGGATGCAGGACCCGGGCGGCGTGATCAACCTCGTCACGCGCAAGCCGGAGGACACGTTCGGCGGCGCGATCTCCGCGACGCGCACGAGCCACGGCGGCGCGGGCGCGACGTTCGACCTCACGGGCCCGCTCGGCAAGCCGGGCCAGGTCGCGGGCGGCACGCTCGCGTTCCGCCTCACCGGCGAATACGACACGAGCCGCTACTGGCGCACGTTCGGCCGCCAGCGCGACGCGCTGATCGCGCCCGCGCTGTCCTGGCACGACGCGAACACGTCGATCGACGTCAGCTACCAGTACGTCGACTACACGACGCCGTTCGACCGCGGCACCGCGCTCGTCAACGGCCGGCTCGACGATTCGCTGCGCTATCGCCGCTACGAGGAGGCGTGGTCGCAGAGCAGCGGCATCCAGGAGACGTTCCGCGCGCGCGTCGAGCATCGCCTGTCCGACGCGTGGCGGCTTCGCGCGACGTATGGCTGGGGCCGCGACCGCTATGCGCAGACCATCACCCGCGCCACGAGCCTGAACGGCGCGACGGGCGCGATGATGCGCTCGTCCGACGCGAACCTCGGGCGCAACGATTCGGACCAGATCGCGACGCTCGGCCTGCTCGGCAACGTGACGCTCGCGGGGATGAAGCATGCGCTCTACGTCGGCGGCGAATACGAGCGGCAGCGCAGCTTCCGCGGCGACACGATCCGCGGCAAGGCGACGCCGGGCTTCAACCTGTTCGATCCCGTCTACGGCCTGCTCGCGCCCGGCGGCACGCCGAACCGCGCGCAAAGCGACAGCCTGTCGAAGGTGCACGCGTACTCGATCGTGCTGCAGGACTCGGTGAACCTCACCGAACGGCTCACCGCGGTGGCCGGGCTGCGCTGGGAGGACTGGCAGCAGGAATCGGGGATGGGCCGGCCGTTCGTGTACGCGGACCGCTCGCACGGGAACGTGTGGCTGCCGCAATTCGGGCTGGCATACGCGATCACGCCGTCGCTGACCGCGTATGCGAACGTGAGCCGCTCGTTCAAGACGAACGTGTCGTCGAACGCCGCCGCGCCGCTCGCGCCGGAATCGGGCCGCGTGGTGGAGGCCGGCCTCAAGTTCAACGTCGCGCGTGCGATCACCGGCACGCTCGCGGTCTACCAGATCGACAAACGCAACGTCGCGGTGACCGTCGACAACGTGACGTCGACGATCGGCGCCGCGCGCTCGCGCGGGGTCGAACTCGACGTCGCGGGGCAGCTCACGCGCCACTGGAGCGTGATCGGCAGCTACGCGTACACGAACGCGAACGACCGCGAAGCGAACCTGCCGCTGATCAACGTCGCGCGCCATACCGGCAGCCTGTTCGCGGTGTACGACACCGCGCTCGCGAACCTGCCGGGCCGCTGGCGCTTCGGCGGCGGCGCACGGTTCGTCGGCGCGCGGCCCGGGGATACGGCGAACCGCTTCACGCTGCCCGGCTACGTGACCGTCGACGCGTTCGCAGCATATGAAACGACGATCGGCAAGTTCCCGACGCGCTTCCAGCTCAACGTGAAGAACCTGCTCGACAAGACCTACTACCCGTCGAGCAACAGCAACCTGATCGTGGCGGTGGGCGAGCCGCGCCTCGTCACCTTCACGACGACGGTGTCGTTCTGACCGCCGGCAGGCACGGTAGGCGCGCCCCGGCCGGCGCGCCCGTTTGATCAGACGAATCATCGGGCCCCCGAATATCTCCCATCCGATATCGCGATTTCCGCGATCGATCGCGCCCCTCTAGACTGGCTGCGCAGTCTCGACGTGGCGCCGCGCCTGCGGCTGTCGAACCGAATCCCGATCCGGAGACACGCGATGACGAATCCGCATGCGCGCCGCGGCGCGCTGAAGACATTCGGCCTGGCCGCCGGCGCGGCGCTCCTCGGCGCCGCGAGCCGCCCGCAGGCGGCCACCGCCGGCACCGGCGCGCTGCTGCCCGGCGGCGCCGCCCGCCTCGCCGCGCTCACGCGGCGGCTGGCCGCCACGCCGAGGCGGCGCGACTTCAAGACCGTCCCGATGATCCTCGAGCATCCCGACCAGTGGGACCACGCGGCGCTCGCCGAGGTGCTCGGCTATCGCGGCGGCCCGAAGCAGGCGTGGGACAACACCGAGCTCGGCGGGCCGTGGCTGAACCTGATGCGCAACGCGCTGAACGCGCAGGTCTGGGCGTTCGGGCACCCGGATTTCCTGGTGGTGTCCGCGACGCACGGCAGCGCGCATCTCGCGCTGTACGACCAGGCCGCGTGGGACAAATACGGCCTCGCGAAACTGGCCGGCGACACGTTCCCGGCCAACACGCTGCTCGACGCGAAGCCCGCGCAGGCGAAAGGCGCGGGCGATCACGAAAGCGCGGACGGCGCGTTTTCCGCGCGCGACAACAGCATCGCCGCGCTGCTGCAGCGCGGCGTCGTGTTCCTGACGTGCCACAACGCGATCTGGGAGCTCGCGGAGCGGCTCGCCGGCACGAACGCGAATCCGGACAAGCTGCCGCTCGACGCGCTCGCCGCCGACCTGACCAACCATGTGATCCCGAGCGCGATCGTCACGCCCGGCGCGGTCGGCACGCTGCCGGAACTTCACCAGGCCGGTTTCTCGTACGCAAAATAAGATGACGCACACGACGACATCCCCTCACGCACCGGCCGTGTCGCGCCGGGCACGCCGCATCCTGCGGGCCGTGCTGGCGGGCGCGATGTGCGCCGCCGTTGCTGTCGTTGCCGCATCGGGCGCACCGGCCGCGTTCGCCGCCTCCGCCTCCGCCTCCGCCGCCACCGACACCACCGTGTTCCCGCCGTGGCAGCACGGCCGCAACAACGACGCGCTGCATCGCGGCCTCGAATTCACGGTGCCGCAGGTCGACGTGCTCGCCGATTTCCACGGCGACCTGAGCGCCCCGAAGCTGGTGCTGTTCGTCGGCGGCAACTACTTCTTCGCGATGGCGCCGCTCGTCGCGCAGTTCGAGCAGGACCACCCCGAGTTTCGCGGCAAGATCTTCTGGGAGACGATCCCGCCCGGCCTGCTCGTCACGCAGATCAAGGCCGGCGGCACGATCACCGTCGGCAACATGACGTGGACGGTCAAGCCCGACGCGTATTTCGCGGGCCTGTCGAAGGTCAACGAGCTGATCGCGGACGGCACGCTCACGGGCCCCGCGGTGCCGTACGTGACCAACCAGCTGACGATCATGGTGCGCGCGGGCAACCCGGCACGCATTGCATCGCTGAACGATCTCGCGAAACCGGGCCTGCGGCTCGCGATGCCCAACCCCGAATTCGAGGGCGTCGCGCGGCAGATCCGGGCGTCGCTCGTCAAGGCGGGCGGCGACGGGCTCGCGCGCGCCGTCTACGACGACAAGGTGCGGGCCGGCACGACCGAGCTGACCCGCATCCATCATCGCGAGACGGCGCTGTTCCTGATGCAGGGGCGCGCCGACGCCGGCGTGCTGTGGCGCTCCGAAGCGATGTTCCACGAGCAGGCCGGGCATCCGCTGGGCCACGTCGACATTCCGGCCGCGCAGAACGCCACCGAGATCTACGCGGGCGCGCTGGTGAAGGATGCGCCGCATCGGGAAGCGGCGCGCCAGTGGCTTGCGTTCCTGCGCTCGCCGGATGCGTTCCGGATCTTCCAGCGCTACGGCTTCGGGCGCTACGATGCCGATGCAGGTGCCGACACGAACACGCAGGCTGAACAGACGCACCCATAGCAACAAATAGAACGCATCCCCACACCGGAGGAGACTTGAACGATTCGATCGTGAAGCCGCGCCGCCGCGCGGCCGCCGCGTGGCTGGCCGCCGCCGGCCTGCTGTCGGCCGCGCCCGGCGCGCACGCGGCCGACGCGGCGCTCGGCAAGACCATCGCGACGCAAGGCAGCGCGACGGGCGCGGCCGCGTGCATCGGCTGCCACGGCGCGCACGGCGAGGGCATCGCGGCGGCCGGCTTTCCGCGTCTTGCCGGCGTGCCGGCCGCCTATCTGTCGGCGCAGCTCGCCGCGTTCGCGGACGGCAGCCGCCAGAACCCGGTCATGCAGCCGCTCGCGAAGCTGCTGTCGGCGCCCGAGCGCGACGCGGTAGCCGCGTATTTCGCGGCGCTGCCCGCGCCGCCCGGCATCGCGGCGGGCGACGATGCGCCGATCGCGCCGTCCGACACCGGCGCATGGCTCGCGACACGCGGACGCTGGACCGACGGCCTGCCCGCGTGCGCGCAGTGCCACGGCCCCGGCGGCATCGGCGTGGGCGCCGCGTTTCCGCCGCTGGCCGGGCAGCCGGCCGCCTATCTCGCGGGCCAGTTGCATGCGTGGCAGCAAGGCACCCGTCCGCCCGGGCCGATGGCGCTGATGCCGCACATCGCCGGCAAGCTGTCCGACGCGGACATCGACGCGGTGGCCGCCTACTACGCCCGCACCGGCGCCACGCCGGCCATCGCCGCCACGCAACGGAGCACGCCATGATCGATCGATTCCTGTCCGGGTGGGTGCGCGGCACGCTCGCCGCGCTGCTGTGGACGGCAAGCGGTTCGGGGTTCGCCGCCGATGCGCCGGCCGCGCCCGCACCCGCACCCGCCGCCGCTTCCGCGACCGACGCCGCCGCCCCCGCGAGACGCTTCACGCCGCCCGCCGAATCGGCGATGCCCGGCGGCGACTTCGGCAAGACCGTGAAGCTCGGCGAGCAGATCTTCCTGCATACGCCCGAATTCGCCGGCAAGTACGTCGGCAACCGGCTGACCTGCGCGAGCTGCCACCTCGACGCGGGCCGCCGCCCCGATGCGAGCCCGATGTGGGGCGCGTATCCGCTGTATCCGGCGTACCGCATCAAGAACGGCCACGTGAACACGTTCGCCGAACGCCTGCAGGGCTGCTTCCGCTACAGCATGAACGGCAAGGCGCCGCCGAACGGCGACCCGATCCTGGTGGCGCTCGAAACCTACGCGTACTGGCTCGCGAAAGGCGCGCCGATCGGCGAGAAGCTGCCGGGCCAAGGCTTCCCGAAGCTGCCGCCGCCCGCGCTGAAGGCCGAC
Source organism: Burkholderia stagnalis (assembly GCF_039848545.1). Taxonomy (NCBI): domain Bacteria; kingdom Pseudomonadati; phylum Pseudomonadota; class Betaproteobacteria; order Burkholderiales; family Burkholderiaceae; genus Burkholderia; species Burkholderia stagnalis. Next base: position 98,557 of record NZ_CP156686.1, on the reverse strand, counting down.
TACGCGCGCGGCAGCGCAGTCTACGCGCAGCACTGCGCGCTGTGCCACGGCGCCGACGGGCAGGGCCAGTCGAGCGGCGGCAAGCCGGTGTTCCCGCCGCTCTGGGGGGCGCGCTCGTTCAACTGGGGCGCGGGGATGAGCGACATCCGCAACGCGGCCGGCTTCATCAAGGCCAACATGCCGCTCGGGCTCGGCGGCACGCTGACCGACCAGCAAGCGTGGGACGTCGCGACGTTCATGGACAGCCACGAACGCCCGCAGGACCCGCGCTTCACCGGATCGGTGGCCGCGACGCGCGCGCAGTTCCACGACACGCCCGACTCGATGTACGGCCTGACCGTGAACGGGCGCGTGCTCGGCGCACCCGGCGCAGCCGGCGCGCGCTGAGCCGAGCGCGCCGCCTCGGTCACGGCCGCCAGCGGTACACGACGATGCTGGACCCGTTGTAGTTGTCCTTCGTGATCACGTACTCGCCGGTCGAGCGCAGATACGCGCGGATCCCGTACATCGAGTCCACGTCGTTGCCGACGTCCATCGCAGCCGGGTTCGAATTCGTCAGCGTGGCGACGAGGCTGCCGGTGTTCAGGTCGAACACGTCGATGTTCGGCACCGTGTGCACGTACCCGACGAACAGGTAGCGGCCGGCCGCCGCGATCGATTTCGGGTTCGCGCTGGTCAGGTCGATCACCGGGTTCGGCGCGGTCGTGTTGCCGGCCTTCCAGCCGTGATAGACCTCGATGTGCCCGTTCATCGCGGTCCAGTCCCAGTTCCCGGCGAGGCCCTGCGCGAGGATCATCGTGTCGCTGTCCGACTGGTAGACGATGCGCGTGGTGGGCGCGACGGTGGCCGGCACCGGCGTCGTCGTGGCCAGGCCCCACGACGGCTTGCCGGTCGCGTCGAAGCCGGTCATCGGGTAGCGGGTGATCGCGTTCGTGCCGTTCAGGCCGGCCCACACGTCACCGTTGCCGTCGATGCAGAAGCCCGCCGTGACCTGCAGGGTGGTCCGGAACGGCTTGCCCGGCAGCATGCCGGCCGGAATCGCGATATAGCCGTTTGCCGCGTTGAAGTAATAGAAGTTGAAGTTGCCGGGGTTCTGCCCGGACGCCACGAGGATCCGGTTGCCGCCCACCGCCACGAGCTGCCCGAAAAACTGGCCGCGCTGGTAGTCCTTGATGTCGAGACGCGGATCGTTCTTGTAGGTGAACGGATCGATCGTGTTCGCGACGAACGTGCCGCCCGCGGTGCCGGTGTAGATGTTGTTGCCGCTGTAGAAGTACGCGCCGTCCGTCACCGGGTCCGGCGCGCCGATGCCTTCGAAGTTGAGCGCCTGCAGCTTCCATTGCAGCGCGCCGGCCGGGCTGTACGCATGCAGATCGGTGCTGCCGTTGCGCCCGAGATCCCAGCCGCCGCCCCACGCGTTGTTGAGCACGTACAGGTTGCCGGCCGCGTCCTTGCCGATGCCCACGACGCGCGTGAAGCGCTTGTCGCCCACCTGCCCCTTGATCCCCGACGTGGAGTCGAGATAGCCGCCCAGCACGCCGAACGAGCCGACCTGCGCCGGAATGCCGACGATGCTGTAGTGCTTGATGTTCATGTCGGGGCCCTGGTCCCCCACCATCAGCAGCCCGGTCGACGCGTCGAAATACAGCGCGGACGGCCGCGCGCCGGCCGGCATCTGGATCGTGTTCAGCAGCGCGCCGGCCGGGCTGTACTGCACGACCACGCCCGCGCTCATCCGCGCGACCCACAGGTTGCCGGCCGCATCGAGCGCGAGCGCGCCGGGGCCCGTTACGCCGATGTCGCGCTGCCAGACGCCGTCGGTCGTGAACACCCGCACGCGATTGCCGTAGAAATCGCTGACGTACAGCAGCGTGCCGGCCGTCGCGAGCCCGGTGATCACGTCGGCGTACTGGACGCCCGTCCACACGCTGACCGGAATCCGCAGGTCGCGGGTGTTCGTCGAGCGGTTGTAGCGCCCCACCGAGCCGCTGCCGAACGTGCGGTTGTAGCCGAGCGCGACGAAGATCGACGATGCGTTGCCGGTGATCGCGCCGCCGTGGAACTCGTCGTGCAGGCCGATCGTGCCGATGCCCTGGCCGTTCTGGTACATCGCGACGCCGCCCGCGTTCTCGTCCCAGCGGGATGCCGTGTAGACCACACCTTCCGGCGCGACCCACATCGATCGCGCGCCGTTGCCGACGTGCGCGGCGATCGTGCCGAACGTGTTCGCAATCCAGTCGGTCGAATATTGCGCATGGGCGGCCGACGCCAGCATTGCGATCCATGCACCGAGCCATGCCGCGCGAATCAATTTCTTGAACATGAATAATCCGCTCCTGACGGTCGTCCCCGGACAATCTAAATCGCCGGACATGAAACATTGGTGATTGCATTGAATGACGCACCGGCGGCGTGATGCATTGTTCATCACGCGCATTCGGCCGCGCCAGTTTTGTTACGCATTCGCGGCGCGCCTTCGCCCGTTCGGCCGGCGGCGACGCGCTTTCGGCACTTTCTTCCGGTTTGCTCAAGAAATCGTGCGTCATTTTTTCGTATTGACGCGCTTTTCCTGAAATCACCGGAAATTCATTCAATCATTACAGAATGAAATTCGAATGCAAGCAAAAATTAATATTCGAATATTTATAGTCAATTCCGGAATGCGCGGGGGAATGAAATCGCAGGGGAACGGGAGGCGGATCGGCCGTGCCTCCCGGGAGCACGCATTCGCGTCATGTGGCCTCCCTGGAAAGAGGCCCAGGCATAGGGGCGACATGCCGGCCGGCCGCCGCCTTCCGTCAGAACCGCTGGCGCAGGCCGACGCTGACGATCGTCTGCGAGCGCGTATCGGACGAATGGCTGTTCGCCTTGTCCGACACCGACGCGGTTGCCGCGACCGGGCGGCCGAGCGCGTCGAGCGTCGTGCCGGACGCATGCTGGTACGCGCCGAGCAGATACACGCTGGTGCGCTTCGACAGGTCGTAGACCGCGCCGAGCGTGACGTTGTGGTACTGCGCGCGATCGTCGATGCCGTCGACGTCGCTGCCGCGCGTGTAGCTGTAGCCGGCGAACAGTTGCGTCTGCGTGCGCACCTTCCAGCGCGCGAAGATGCCCGCGACGTTGAAGGTCGCGTGGCCGGAGAAGCGCGACTGGTCGCCGGCGCGGTACTGCACGTTGCTGTAGTTCACGCCGACGAGCGCCGCGCCGAAGTCGAGCGTCGCGCCCGTCGCGATGATCTGCTGCGACTGCGCGCTCGCGTAGCCCTCGTTGATCGACGAATTGAACAGGCCATCGTCGCTGCCCTGCCACTTGCCGGCCGTCTTGTCGGCCGGGCCGGTCTTGCTGTTGTCCGAGCGCTCGTAGCCGACGCCCACGCGCAGCGGGCCCGCCGCATATGCCGCGCCGACGCTCCACGTATTGCGCTGCTTCATGCTGCCCGGCTGGCCGCCGAAGCCGTACAGCGCGCCGAACGTGAAGCCCGCGTAGTTCGCGCTCGTGTACTTGATCGAGCCGTCGACGCGCGCGGTCTGGTCGAGATCGTCGATGTCGCCCGGGTGCGCGCCGAACCCGCCGATGAACGACGACGGCCCGACCGGGCTCACGAAGTCGTCGAGCGACGTGTACTGGCGGCCGAGCGTGACCGTGCCGTAGCGATCGCTGCCGACGCCGACGAACGCCTGCCGGCCGAACTGGCGGCCGCCCTGGCCGGACGTGCCGTTGGCGATGTCGAAGCCGTTTTCGAGGACGAACAGCGCACGCAGGCCGCCGCCGAGATCCTCGGTGCCCTTGATGCCCCAGCGGCTGCCGGACAGGTTGCCGGACGTGAGCCCGACGTTCGAATGCCCCGTGTACGCGCCCGGGGTGCCGACACGCTCGTTGCTGCGATAGGTGATTCCCGCATCGACGATGCCGTACAGCGTGACGGCGCTCTGCGCGGACGCGATGCCGGCGAGCGAAAGCAGCAGCGGCGCTGCGATCAGTTGCTTGTTCATGGTTTTGGCGTCTCCGGGCGTTTGACCCGTTGTTCCAGGGCCTGCTCACGCTGATAACGGGCTTGCGAACGTGCCTTTGCGCCCACAGGGCAAGGAGAGAGGAGGCGCAATAGCCGTCGCTATTGCAACGACGAACGACGCGGCAATGCGGGCGGAAAGGCACGTTCCCCTGATTTGAAAAAGTCATGTGTGGGGCTGGCCCCCAGAAGGGCCGATCGCTGCGTCATGCGCCTCGCGAATAGTCGCGTATTCGCTTCGTCGCATTCCTTGCGATCGGCCCTTCTGGGGCCAGCGCAAGCCCGTTATTAGCGTGAACAGGCCCTAGCTGGCTTGTTGCGAGTTGAAATGGCCGGCCGCCGGGTTGCGGCGCGGCGCCCCCCGCGCGCTTGGTGAACGCGCGAGACGTCGCGCGGCGGGGATGCCCCCGCTGCGGGGCGTTCATGGTAGTTGGAACCGGTTCCTCGAGTAAGCCGATGCCCCTAAACACTCTTTTTCCAAAAGTGAGATAGTTCGCCGACGCGCCGCTGCGCAATCCAATGCCCCTCGCGAGATCCGACGATGAGAATCGATGCTCCGCCCCGGCCCGGCTACCCGGGCCTGTCGCTTCGCCAGCTCGAACGCGCCGACATGGACGCGTGGCATGCCTATCTGTCGAACCCGGACGTCGTCCTGCACACGAGCTGGAACCTGCGCTCGCGTGACGGCCTGCTGCCGCTGTTCGACGGAATCGAGTCGACGGCCGCCGATTCGATCCGGCGGCTCGCGATCGTCGACGACAGCGCCGGCGGCGCACTGGTCGGGACGATCGGGCTGCATACCGTTTCCAGCGTGAACCGCTCCGCGGAAATCGCCTACGACCTCGCGCCGTCGCACTGGGGGCGCGGCATCGCGAGCGCGGCCTGCGCCGCCGTCACCGAATGGGCGTTCGCCGAATACGGCTTCGTGCGCCTCCAGGGCGCCGTGCTCGACACCAACGCGGCGTCGGCCCGCGTGCTGCAAAAGTGCCGCTATCGCTACGAAGGGCTGCTGCGCGCGTACCGGATGGTGCGCGGCACGCCCGGCAATTTCCAGCTGTATGCGCGGCTGTCGACGGACTGATGCGCGCATCCCGCGAATTCGCGACAATCGCCTCTCCGCCCCCCGCTCCCCGCTCCCCGCCCATGAAAATAGCCGCGCTCTCCGACATCCACGGCAACCTGGCCGCCCTCGACGCCGTCCTGGACGACATCCGCCGACGCGGCGCCGACGTGATCGTCAATCTCGGCGACATCCTGTCCGGCGCGCTCCACCCGCGCGAAACCGCGGACCGCCTGATGCCGCTCGGCCTGCCCACCATCCGGGGCAATCACGAACGGCAGGTGCTCGAAGGCCTGCGCGGCGCAATGGGGCTGTCCGACCGGCACGCGCACGACACGCTGCGCGCCGATCAGCTCGCGTGGCTCGCGAGCCTGCCCACCCGTCTCACGCTGGGCGACGACGTGCTGCTGGTGCACGGCACGCCGGCCAGCGACCTCGAATACTTTCTGGAGACCGTCACCGCGGACGGCTGCCGCGCGGCGACGCACGACGAAGCGAAGCAGCGTGCCGGCGACACGGCGGCGTCGCTGATCCTGTGCGGCCACACGCACGTGCCGCGCGCGCTCGCGCTCGACGACGGCCGCCTGATCGTGAACCCGGGCAGCGTCGGCCTGCAGGCGTTTGCGGACGACCTGCCGTTCCCGCACAGGATCGAGACGGGCTCGCCGCACGCGCGCTATGCGATGGCGTCGCGCACGGCGTCCGGCTGGGCCGTCGAGTTCCATGCGATCGAATACGACTGGCAGACGGCGGCGGCCACCGCCGCCGCGCTCGGGCGCGACGACTGGTCCGTCGCGCTGCGCAGCGGGCGGTGCTGAACGGAACGGCCTTACGCGCGCCATCGCCACCACATCCATCAAGGGGAATCCAACCGATATGCCGGTTCCATCACAACTGCTTTTCCTGCCGGGCGCCTCGGGCAGCACCGCGTTCTGGCAGCCGCTGATCGATCATTTGACCCACCCCGCCGAGCGGCGCGTGGTCGCCTATCCGGGCTTCGGCGCCGAACCGGACGATCCCGACGTGCGCGACTTCGACGGCCTCGTGCGGCGCGTGCTGCGCCACCTCGACCGGCCCACGGCCGTGATCGCGCAATCGATGGGCGGCGTGATCGCGCTGCGCGCGGCGCTCGAACGGCCCGAACAGGTCACGCACCTGGTGCTGACGGTCACGTCCGGCGGGCTCGACATGCAGGGGCTCGGCGCGCAGGACTGGCGGGCCGACTTCGTCAGCGCGAATCCGCATCTTCCGGACTGGTTCGTGTCGTTCAGCGCCGATCTGTCGGGCGAACTGGGCCGGGTCGCGCAACCGGCGCTGCTGCTGTGGGGCGACGCGGATCCGATCAGCCCGGTCGCGGCCGGCAAACGCCTGCTCGAACGGCTGCCCGACGCGCGGCTGCACGTCGTGCCGGGCGGGCGGCACGACCTCGCCGCCGTTCATGCGGCCGCGATTGCGCCGCTCGTCGACGAACATCTGCAACGCGTCTGAGCGGGTCGTGCGTCGCAATCAGCGATCGAGATTGCGCAGCGTCAATCGCGCCTCGAGCCCGCCTTCCGGCCGGTTCGCGAGCGTCAGCGCGCCGCCCATCGCGAGCGCGAGCTGCCGCGCGATCGCGAGGCCGAGCCCGGTGCCGCCCGTGTCGCGGTTGCGCGACGTCTCGATGCGCCGGAACGGTTCGAACACCGCGTCGAGCTGGTCGTCCGGAATGCCGGGGCCGCGGTCCAGCACCGCGATCACCGCGCCGCCGTCCGGCGCGGGCGCCACCTCGATCTCGGCCGCGCCCGAGAACTTCAGCGCGTTGTCGACCAGGTTGCCGACGATGCGGCGCAGCGCCTTCGGCCGCGTGACGAGCGCGAGCGGCGCGCGATGCGCGAGCGTCACGGCCTGCCCCGCATCCGCGTAGTCGCACACGATGCTGTCGAGCATCGCATCGAGATCGGTGCGGCGCGCGGCCTCCTCGGTGCCGTGCAGCGTCTTCGCATAGGCGACGCCCTCCTTCACGAGATGCTCCATCTCGATCAGGTCCTGGCGCAGCTTCGCGCCCTGCGTGTCGTCGTCCATCACGTCGACGCGCAGCCGCATCCGCGTGATCGGCGTCTGCAGGTCGTGGGAGATCGACGCGAGGATCTGCATGCGCTCCGCCATGTACTGCGCGATGCGGTCCTGCATCGCGTTGAACGCGCGCGCCGCGCGGGCGACTTCCGACGGGCCGCCTTCGCTCAGGCGCGCGCCCTTCAGGTCGGGGCCGAGCGCATCGGCGGCCTGCGCGAGCTGCTTCAGCGGCCGCGTCGCGAGCCGCACCGCGAGCCAGCAGCACGCGGCGAGCACCGCGAGCTGCAGCACGAGCACGAGCGGCAGCCAGCCCGACAGCGGCACCGTCGACATCGGATGGATGTCGATCGTCAGCGGCGAGCCGTCGGTCAGGCGCAGATGCACCTGCAGGTGTTCGCGGTCGCCGGGCATCGCGTTCGCGGTGAGCGGGTACGCGCCGCCGATGCCGTCCGAGATCGAGCGCTCGACGCGCGCCGACAGCCGCGCCTGCGGCGGCGTGCCCGTCTCGCCCGGCCCGAGGATGAACTGGTAGCTGCGCCGCGCGAGCCGCGGCAGCCACTCGGCGCGCTCGGCGGGCGGCAGATGGTCGAGCAGCGCGACCGAGCTTGCAACCTCGCGCTCGATGTAGCCCATCATCAGGTTGGTGGTGGCCTGGTCGCGCTCCGTCACCGTGAGCCAGAACGACAGCGTCTGCGCGAGCGCGAGGCCCACGCACAGGATCAGCGCGAGCCGCGCGAACAGCGTGCGCGGCCACTGCCAGCTCATGCGCGGCATCATGGCGTGCCTTCGACGGCGGTCACGGCCGACGAGAACACATAGCCCTCGTTGCGCAGCGTCTTGATGTAGCGCGGTTCGCGCGCGCCGTCGCGCAGGCGCTGGCGCAGGCGGCTCACCAGCAGGTCGATCGAGCGGTCGAACGGGTCGGACTGTCGGCCCTGCGTGAGGTTGAGGAGCTGGTCGCGCGTCAGCACGCGCTGCGGATGATCGAGGAACACGCGCAGCAGCCGGTATTCGGCGCCGCTCAGCGCGACCAGCGTGCCGTCGGCATCGAGCAGGTGGCGCCCGGTCGTGTCGAGCCGCCATTCGCCGAACGCGAGCAGCGTGGCCGTCTCCGTCACCTGCATGCCGGGCGGCAGCATGCGTGTGCGGCGCAGCACCGAGCGGATCCGCGCGAACAGCTCGCGCACCGCGAACGGCTTCGCGAGATAGTCGTCGGCGCCCATCTCGAGGCCGACGATGCGATCGGTCTCGTCGCCGCGCGCGGTGAGCATCAGCACCGGCACCGCGCGGAACTTGCCGACGCGCAGCTCGCGGCACAGCACGAGGCCGTCCTCGCCGGGCAGCATCAGGTCGAGCACGATCAGGTCCGGCGCGCCGCTGTCGAGCACGGCCCGCATCTCGCGGCCGTTCGCGGCCAGCGACACGCGCATGCCCTGCTTCTCGAGATAGTCGGCGATCAGTTCCCGGATGCCGCGATCGTCGTCGACGATCAGCACGTGGTCGGTCTTTTCCATGGAGGCCATCATACTCGCGGCGTGTGCCGCCGAAAGGGTGGAGTGCGGGCGGCGGGCCCGGGCGATGCTGCTTTATACCGCAGCTCGCACGCCGGTTTGTATCCCAATGTATCCGGCGCGGACGCAGACACACGACATTGCAAACAGGCGCTCCGCGCACACATGCCGGATACGTGCGGGCGGCTCAATACGGTCTGTCGAAACCCCGAACCCGGAGAACGCCCATGTTCACCCGCCTCAAGACCGCCGTCGTCATCACCGCCGTCGCCGCCACCGCCGCGCTGGCCGCCTTCGCCGACACGCGCGGCGAAACCGTCCCGCCGATGGTCGAAGCCGGCGCTCAGGCCCCCGAACTCGCCGGCATCGAGCGCTGGCACAACAGCGCGCCGCTGAAGCTGAGCGAGTTGCGCGGCAAGGTCGTGCTGGTCGATTTCTGGACGTATTCGTGCATCAACTGCATTCATACGATTCCGTATGTCAACGAGTGGTATCGGAAGTATCGTGACCAGGGGCTGGTCGTGATCGGCGTGCATACGCCCGAGTATCCGTTCGAGCGGGATGCGCGCAATGTCGCGGATGCGCTGGGGCGGTTCGGGATTCGGTATCCGGTTGCGCAGGACAATCGGTATGACACGTGGAACGCGTACGGGAATCGGTATTGGCCGGCGCTGTATCTGGTCGATGCGAACGGGCGGGTCGTTTATACGCGCTTTGGTGAGGGGCAGTACGAGAAGACTGAAGCGGCGATTCGGGAGGCGCTTGCGCAGGCGGGGAAGACTGCGCGGGTGGGGGCTGTGCAGGCGCGGTAGCGGCCGCCCATGGCGGCCGGGCGGTGCGGCATCGGAATCCGCCGGGCCGGGGTGCGAGTCCCGGATGCGCGGGTGTCACATCGACATCCCGCCATCCCTCAAAACTGCGCAGTCAACTGAAATCCGACCGTGACACGCGCAGTCGGAAACCCGGATGGCTTGTAGACCGGCGTTCCAGCGAACAAATCGTACCCATAGGCGCCAAATCGAGTGGCGACGCTGCCCTTCACGCCAATCACCGCACCGGCCAACTGCGTACCAACCAACGCAACCGGCTGCGGTCCCCATACACGACCGTAATCCAGCCCGGCATAGATTGCTTGGCCGGTCTGCCCGATAGGCATTTGCAGTTCATTGCGCCAGTACAAGCCACGTGCCGCCGCCAACATCGTTTCGCCGTCAAAGCCGCGCACCGTGTAACGGCTGCCGATGGTCACGTCGTCGATGTAGTACAGCGTGTTACCCGTGTACTGACCATGAACGCTCGTCACGTAACGGAACGGCTGCTTTGCGATCGCGAACGGCACCGACAGATTCGCATCCAGCACCGCCATTCTGTAGCGGTAGGTCGGGCCGCCACCCGCCGCGAGTATGTCGTCCTGCGCGCCGAGTCCGCTGACACCCTGACGATAGGCGAGCGTGCCGTCGAACTGCGCACCGTCGAAGTAGTGACGATCGGTCAGGCCGAGTTCGATAACCGTGTTGTTGCGGCGCTGCTGCGTAATCTCCGTGTCTTCGATGAAGCTTTCGCCGAAGCGACGCGACAAACGGATGTACCCGCCGAACACGTCGTTCTGACTGCGCAGCAGCACGCGGGACAGTTTGAAATCCAGCGTCTTTGAATTGCCGCTCGCGACGAACGTCTGGTTAACGCCGGCGATTTGCTGATAGTAGGTGTTCGTGTACGCGGCAATCGTGGCGGTCCAGTAGCCCCACGGAATCGAATAGAAGCCGTTCCAGCCGTGCGAGCCGAGACGCTTGTCGCCAAGTTCGAGGTCTTGACTCACGCCGACGTTGAACACGTCGTTCAAGCCGAGCGGGTTATCGATGCCGATCGACAGATTGCCCTGAAGTTTGCCTGTCGCGCGTGTGCCCGAATTGTCGATCGATGCGACGACTGTCCACGGCTTGCCGCGCTTTACGTCCAGTACCACATCGCTTTCGCCCGGTAAGTCAGCGGGGACGATTTGCATCGACACGTCCTGGCTGGTGACGCGTTTCATTTGCTCCAGACCTTGCTCGAGGTCGCGCAGGTTCAGCAGTTCGCCGTTGCTGGTCGGGAATGCGGTCTTCCAGGTGCCGCGCAATTGCTCGTCGGCGAAACGGACGTGCCGAATCACGCCGGGAATCAACGCGAGTTTCAGCGTACCTGTCGTCAAATCCTGTTCCGGTAGCAACACGCGCGTCGTGATGTAACCGCGCGCCAAGATTTCGCGGGACAGGCCCTTGACGATCGTGTCGACGCTTTGCTTTCCGACACACTGGCCCGAGTAGTGGGCAAGCCATTCGCGCGCGAAGGCAAAGCGATCCATCGGCAGCGTGGACGCGCCGGCCGATTTCGCGGCGTCGGGCAGCGAATCGGGCACGTCGAGCGCGAAGCGGTCGATACGGAAGCACGGCTGTTCGGTCGGCAGCGGCGGATATGTTTCGGCGCGCGGCACTTCCGATCGAACGGAAGGGGCACGCACCTCGGCATCACGCTGTTGCGCGTCGCGTTGCTGCTGCGCTTGTCGATCCTGTTCCGCGTTCGCGCGGGCGGCAGCGGCTTGGTCAGCAGGCGTTGGGGCCTGCTGCGCACTGACAGCGAGCGAGAATAATGCAATAAGGGGAGATAGTCTCCAACGACTCAGAATTTTAGCCGCCCGATTCATCGCTTGCCACTCTCAAGATCAACCCTGCCTTTTCCAAAGAAGATATTCTCAATATACTTAGATAAGAGCAACAAGTCTGCGTAAGCCTTGGCACCAAAATCTGGATATTTTTTCGCAATGTATAGATCCAAATTTACCCGACCAATATCACCCATCTCCTCCCGCACTTCTTTCACAAATCGAGGCTGGATAATCCAATTCCGACCGGGCAAGGCAACACGGTCACGATGCTCCATAACCCATTCAACTCCGCCCTTGTAATTCTCAATAGCAGACCTTAACCCCAACATCAAAAATTGGTCCTCCACCACAAACCGAAATGACGTATATGGAGGATACGCCACCCTATCTTCGCGAACCCCATTTCCGCACTTGAAGTCAATATTTACAATGCGAGATTGATATTTTCTCCACTCTATCGGTGAAATTTTTTCAATTACATCGCAAAGCTCACCACCATTTTCCAGCTCAACCTCCATTACCCCCCCTCCTCGAATAACCTGTACCAATATCCCGCCCGGATTATGATTGTTAATCATCTGAAGCCAATCCTCCTTAGGATTTGTCGCGTCGACGAAGCGAACGCGGCGATTCACGCCGGGAATCAGTGAGAGGCTGAGTGTGCCACTTGATAGGTCTTGCTCGGGAACGAGCACGCGTGTGGTGACGTAGTCGCGCGCCAGAATCGCTTGAGACAGCCCCTTGACCAGTACGTCAATGCCTTTTTTGCCGGCGCATTGCCCTGCGTAGTGGTTCAGCCATTCGCGGGCGAAGGCGAAGCGATCCATCAGGAGAGCGGGCGCGCCTTGGGTTTTCGCTGCATCGGGTAATGAACTCGGCACGTCGGGCGCGAAGCGATCAATGCGGAAGCACGGCTGTTCGCTCGTCAGCGACGGATATGTTTCGGTGCGCGCCCCTTCGGACCGCACCGAAGGGGCGCGCAGCGCGGCGTCGCGCTGCTGCTGCGCTTGTCAATCCTGTTCCGCGTTCGCGCGTGCGGCGGCGACTTGGTCGGCAGGCGTAGGCGTTTTGTTGCGCATGAGCTGCGAACGATTCAAAGACTGCAAGAGGTAAGGCCGCCATTCGCTTTGTTGCTTTCATCATTAAATTGGATTGCATTTTTCCGGCAGCACATCACCCCCTTCAAGTCGGCGGAAATTCCTAATTCCCAGAAATCCAGACTTCTTTCACCCAATCAGCAAGATCAGGCCACGATTCTGTCGTCGATCCATCTTGCGACCAAAATCGTATCTGTCCGCCTGGAACGATACAATAATAGTCCCCATTATCTTCGCAAATCGGGATCCAGTCGCGCGGCAAGCCGATTCGTCGCGCCTCTTGAATTGCCGCGAGCAACTCACACCGATCATCTCTTTCGCGAGTAACTACCAACGGCTCTTTAGTACCAAAGAATATGGTGCTCGCATCCTTTAAAAATAGCCGATATTCATCCGAAAAAGAAAATCCTATCTCACTCTCATACTCTGACAGCAGTTCATCATCAGGGGCAGGCGTTTTGATGCGCCTTCCCGCTGATAAATTTTTCAATTCATCAATAGCGGCTATCAACTTGGCATCCATCAATGACCTCCGAAATCCTTGGCTCGGCTTTCCCAATACTTCGCGCGCCACCCATCGAATTGAGAGCGATTGATTCCTGATGGGATATCAGTTCCCGAGTTAATGTGAATGGTAGAGCTGTTTTGCTGATGAAAAGTTTGCGTAACTTCAGCGATCGGCCCATCGTTAGATTGTAGCATATGGTGCAAGTTGATCGGCCGCCCATCCGGACCAATCGGCGCTCGGCCAGCCTCCATTAATTCAAGATTTGTCATACCGGTTCTAGTATCCACGCGCGCAGGATCAATCAAATCGTTGCGTTGATATACTTTCGACCCGTCAAAATCTATAGGGTCGCTAGTCCAATACGATCTATCTTTTCCAAATGCATTGGAAATCGCATTCTCTGAAGCGGATTTATTATTGCCAATCGTCGCCTGCGAATTGCTTTGCGAGGTGCTTTGATTCGCGACATTACTTCGACTGGAATCGCCGTCGCTTCCGTTACCACTTGAAATAATCGGCGCACCCGGGCTCGCAACGGGAGCAACTGCAATCGTCGGGCACAGCACACCGGGAGCGCACATTGTCACGCCCGGCGTCACAACTGCATGCGCGGTCGGCGGAGTGCGATTGTTGTTGCTCACGTCGCCAAGCGGGCTTGCATCCGCGTCGGGCTTCTGTCCGGGCGGTTGAGGCAAAACGCTGCCAATCGCATAGTTTAGTGAACTGACAGGATGCGTTGCCGTTTCTACTATGGCATCCCAAAGACGACCGAGGAATTCACGTCCCGTTCCGCCGGTGCCAGTTGCATTGCCTTGGCTACGGTTATACAGGTCCGCATTCGATGCCGTGAACGCTCCCGATGTACCGCCGATCAACGCGCCGCCAGCACCAGCCAGCACGTTCGACAGGACGTTGCCCGCCAGCAGTGAGCCCGTACTGTTACCGACCGCATCCGCAAGGCTGTTCAGCTTACCTGCGACCGCAGACGACAGGGCAGCGCCTGCTGCTCCCGCGAAGGCATTTCCACCGCCCATTCCCGCAAGTAGCGCACCGCCTGCCGTATGCATCAGCACGCGGTTGGAACCACCTTCCGCCCAAGAATCCGCCTCGGCCTGATAGGCAGCCTGTGCCGTCGTATCTCCTGCAGCCTTGGCCGCATCGGCTTCGCGTTGTGCTTCCTTTTGCTTCGTATCCGCATAGGCCCCGATACCTTGCGCGATGACCTGACCGGCCGCCTGCCCCGCGTTCATCAAATCCGCCTGCTGATCCAGCAGGTTTTGCACGTCCGGCGTCTTCGAAACTGTCCCGTTCAGATTCGACGTATCGCGATTCAGGTTGGCCAGGTCCTGCGCCTGACCTGCCGGATTCGTGATATTGATCGTGCCCGCGCTCACGCCGCTACGCGTCGTCGCGTTCTCGCTTCCGCTGTCCGATTGCGAAATCATCGGCGTCACACCGCCCGCACCGCTGACCGATCCCGGTCCGATCGCCTTACCGGTGATGCCTACGCCCGCACCCGCGCTAAAGCCGCTGCTGTCCGCGTTGTAGGTCGAATGATTCTCGATATCGCGGTAGGTCAGCGTCCCCGTCGTCAACGTGTTCTTCGACGGATCGGCCGTGCTGGCAATCACTGCGCCCGTCAGGTCCGTATTGCCCTTGACGTTCACATTGAAACCGCCATCGCCCGCCTGAATCCCGGCTTGTTCGTTCACACCTGCGTAATTGCCGCTCGCGCTTCCGTGCGACGAACTGAAACTGGCGCTGCCGCCTCCCATCGTGCTGACACTGAACCCGCCGCCTGAACTGCTTTGGTGCGCGCTGCTGACGGTCGTATCCTGCACGCTGCGCATGTTCAGGTTGCCGCCTACGTCGGCCGTCACAGTGCGGCCCGAGACATTCGAGCCAATAACGTTCGTGTCGCCGCCGCTGAGAAGCGTCACACTGTTCGCACCCGTCACGTGCGAATTGTTTTGCATCACGGCGTCACTATTGCCGTCGCCATGCGCGCGCGACATGGCTGCCGAAATCCCGATACCGTTCGTGCCGATCGACACGCCGACGCTCGCGCTCGACGACGAATTCGAGCTGCGCGTCGAATCGGTGTTCGTCGTGTTCTGCAGGTCAATCCGGTTCTTCGCGGCCAGCAACACGTCATTGCCCGACACGTTCGAACCGGCCACCGTGATATTGCCGCTGCCCGGGGTGCCGTTGCCGGTCGCAATCAGCGCAGTGGTGCCGCCGGCCGTGACGCTCGAGCCGCGCTGCGCCGTCTGGTTTTCCGACGTATCGAGTCGACTATGGCTCGATCCAACGCTGATTTGAACGCCGATGCTCGGCGCACCGCCACCTGCGAGCGCGCCGCCCGTCAGCCCGGCAACGCCCATCGCGGCATTACCGGCCGCCGCGATCGCGTGCAGGGCCGTCGCACGGCTGTCGCCGCTGCCGCTCTTTGCCGCCTGCGCCTGCTGATAGGCCCCGTTGATCGCATCGCCGACGCTGCCCGACAGGCCGAGCGTGACGCCGCTGCTGCTGGTTGTCTCGCTATGCGTCTTGTTGTTGGTGTCCGTCGCCGAATCGATCACGACGTTCGCGGCGGTGCCCGTCAGGTTCTTTCCGGCAACCAGGTCGCTGCCCGTCACGTGCAGCGTGTCACCGGCCTTGACGGTCAGGTTGCCGCCTATCGATCCAACCGTGCTCGCGTTGTTCGTGACCGACGAAACATGATCCGTATCTTTCTTCGTCTGCGTGCCGATACTCACATTCAGGCCGCTTGAGCCGATGCCCGAATGCGTTTCGTGATAGTAGCTGTCCTGCGTGACCGTATCCTTGGACGTCGTGATATTGACGTTGTTCGCCGCTGCAAGATTCACATCGTTCGTACCAACGACCGTACTGCCTTGAACGGTCAGGTCGTGGCCCGACTGAATGTTGACGGTGTTGCCCGATACCGTGCTGCCGACGCCGACGTTCGCACGCGTCTCCTTCATCGAATCGGTCTTCGTGCTGCTGACGAAGCTGCCGCGAGTAACCCGCACATCCTGATACTTGTCGTGTTCTTCGCGAGCTTCGTTGATCGTGACGTTGCCCGTCGCCGCGATGTTCGCCGCACCGGTGCCGTTCTCAACGCCGTTCGTCATGCCAGCGGTGAGGGACGAACCCGTGAGCGTGACGTTGCCCTTCGACTTGTCGCCACTTGCCGCCGCCAGTGTCGCGTTTCCGCCCGCCGTGAATTGCGTACCCACGGCGTGTTCGTCGTAGTTGTGATCGACTTCCTTGCGTGTCTTGTCGTCCACCGCGACGTTATCGAGCTTCGCGGTATCCGTAACGATCGTTGCCGTCAGGTTGCCACCCGCGAGCACGGCCAAATCCTTGCCGGCGGAAACGGTCGCACCCTTGAGCGTCGTATCGTTACCGCTTTGCATCCCCAGACTGCCACCTGCGGTGATGCCGCTCGTGACGTTCTTCGTCTTCGATTCTTCCCAATGATGCTGACCATTCAGATACATCGATTGGTTCGTCGTGGACTGAACCGTATCAACGTTGATATCGCGACCCGCCGTGACCAGCGCATCGCCGCCAGCCGAAAGATTCGCGCCATGAAGCGCGAGGTCGCGACCGGCCTGAACCGACAGGTCGCCCGTTGCCGCAATCGTGCCTTGCCGGCCGATCAAGCTTGTACTGACCTTGCTTACGCCCGATGCGCCGGTCGCGCCCACGGCATCGACCAGCGTCGTGTTGACGATATCGCGACCGGCGCTGACGGCAACCCGATTGCCGGTAATCATCCCCGACGAGTTCACCACATCGTTGCTGGCCGATACGACCGTCGTGCCGTTCGTCGCGCTGCTCGAAATCGTGCCACCGCGGTTCAGGATATCGGTCGCGGTGAGCACCGTCTTCGATCCGCCCTTGATGACGCCCGTATTCGTCGCGGTGCCGACCGTATGGATTTCCACATCGTCGGCCGCGATCAAACCGCCGCTCGGCTGCAGGTCGTTCGCATGCGTTTGCGCCATATAGACGACCGGCGCCAACACGTGCGTCGTGCTGCCATCGGGCAGGGTCACGGTCTGGTCGACCAGCCACACGATATCGCTCGTCAACGCATCCATTTGCGCAGCGGAAAGCGCCACGCCCGGCACCAAGCCGAACGACTTCGCATAGTTCGCGCCGTTCGTCATCAGCGCGCGATATTCATCTTCGGCGCTCGCGTAACCCGGCAGGAAAGTGCGCCCCGTCAACTGCGTGATCTGGTTGCGCACCATCTGCTGCTCGTACATGCCGTCACCCAGACGCTTTTCGATGCTCGCCGGGTTCAGGTTCAACTGGCCGAGCATGTAGTCGCTCGAGATGAATTTCGTATAGCTCGTCAACCGCGGATCGGTGACGATCAAATACGGCTGGCCCGGCGCAGGATGAACCGAGTACATGCCGCTGGTGGGCAACGTGATCGACAACGCACCCGTCGCGCTCGCGACTGATTGCAGCGCCGGAACCGTCGTCGTTCCATTGGCCGCGCCGACTTTGGTCAGATTGCCGCCCGTCACGCCTTGATTGGCCGAATTGTTGCCGAGCGTGCCGCCCGTCGCGCCGGTCGCGGAATTCTGCGCGGCGACATTCTGGTTATTGACGCTCTGCGCGCTGATAGACACCGACTGATTCGCGATGATCGTGCCGCCCGTGCCGCCGATCGCGACGGGCGTATGAACAACGGGCGGCTCGACGATCGTGCCGCGATCCCGATTGGTATCTTCGTTCCACGCATACATCGACACGATATTGTCGGTCTGATACTGATACAGCGTCTGGCCGACGTTGTTGACGACCGTGCCGCCGTAACTGCCGCTCCCAACCGAACCGTTCTGCTGCGTACTGCCGATCTGAATCGACTTGCCGGCCGCGATCACGCTGTAGTCGTTGTTGATCGTGCCGACGTTCGCCATCGTGATACTGCCGCCCGCGACGAGTTGCGCTTGCGGCGCCTGGCTCGTTACCTTGTCCTGCTGAATCGTGGACGTGGTATCGCGCCAGATTTCGACACGCTGATAGCCCTTATGGGCGTCGCTGCGCGTCGCATATTCCGTGTCGGGAACATAGTTGACGTGCGGGTCATACGCATCCCAATAGTTGACCGTAATCGTGCCGTTGCCGTTATCCGTCAGCGTGTTGTAGTAGATCGTCTGCTGCTGACCGTTCACGGTCAGGACGAGCACGCGGTCCGTAGCATTCGAACCGCTTGATTGGGACACCACCTGCGCGCTGCTGAACGTGTCGTTGCGTGGGGTCTTATAGCCATAGTCGAATACCGCTTGCGTGCACGACGAATGCGAGTTGGCATTGGTCGTCGCACACGCTATGTACTTGTCGCGCTTGGTTTCGTGCTTGCTCGTCGTGCCGGTCGTTTCGGTCGTGACCGTAGGCGCCGGGCGCGTATTGGTAAACGTGCCGGCCGCGAGTTCGACATTCCCTTGCGCTTCGATCGCCGATTGATCGTTCAGCACGTTTTGCGTGCGGTTGGCGAGCAACCCGTTAGCGTCGCGCTGGCCGTTCGCCGCGATATTGATATCGCCGACGCTGAACAGGTTCGCGCCGCCTGTATTCGACAACTGATTCGTCGCGTACAGGTTCAATTGATTGGCGGCGGCGAAGACTGCGGCGGCCCCGGTATTGTTGATCGTGTTCGCGTTCGACGTGACGTTGGCACCGATGACTGTGCCCGTGTTGTTCAACGTCGCGCTGTTGGTCGTAACCGTATCGCCTTCAATGCGGCCGGCGTTGTCGATCGTGCCGCCGTTCGCATTGACCGTCGTGTTCGCGGAATTCAAATCCGCGCCGCTCTGGTTGTCGACGTTCGCCGCATTCACGGTGAGCGCGCCGTTGGCATCCAGCACGCCCTGGTTCGTCAGCTTGCCCGACGTGGTGAAATTCAAGTTGCCGTTCGCGTGCAGCCTGTTCGCTGCCGTCTGCGTGTAGTCGCTTCCGAGCGTGATCGAGCCATCGCGGCCTGCGATGATGGAACCGTCACCGGACAGCGTGCCGGCCGTCAGCGTCAGGTCTTGATCGCTACCGATCGCACCGCCCTGATTCGACAGCGCACCGGTCTGAATCGATACGCTGCCGCCGCTGCCGGCGTCGTTACCGATTTTGCCGGACGTATTGTCGATCGACGCGGCGTTCAGCGCCAGCGCGCCGTTTGCTCGAACAGATCCGTTCTGATTCGAAAGGCGGGCGTTCCCGCCGTTGAACATCAGATTATTCGCGGCCGACAATACGCCGCCGGCATTGTTCGCGTTATTGGCGACGTTCAACGTCAGGTCGTGGCCGGCCAGCGTCTGACCGCCTTGCGCATTCGTGAGCGATTGCGCGGTCAGCGTCACATCGCCGTTGCCGCCGATCGTGCCTGCGCCGGCTTTACCGGATGCACCCGTGTTCGTAATCGACGTGCCGCCGTCGATCGTCGTCGCGCCCGTGCCAATATTTACGATCCGCCCGTCGCTGTTATCAATGCTCGTCCCGGACAATTGGAGCGTCGCCGTTGCGCCGTTCGCCTCGATTTGGCCGCCGTTGTTGAGCACGGCACCTTGCGCGGCAACCTTGAGGTTGTCCTTCGCCTGAATCAGGCCGGCCGCGTTCCCGAGCTGGCCGTTCGACTGCACCGACAACGATCGTGCTGCCAGCAACGAACCGTTTGAATTGTCGACCACACCGCCCGAAACCGACACATCGCCATTGCCGCCGATCGTGCCGCCCGCCGTGTTCGTCAGCGCGTTCGTCGCCGTGACGGACAGTGCATCCGTGCCGAGTGCTTTAACGGCACCGCCATCGTTTGCCAGACTGTCGGCCGCGATCGTCAACGCGTGATTCGACTCGACGACACCCGTCTGGTTGTTGATCGCGCCTTGGGATTTGATCGATACGCTGTCGGCACCGATGTATCCGGCCGCGCTGTTGTCCAACGACTGGACGCCAAGCGTAGCTTGCCGCTGTGCGGACAAGGTGCCGGCCTGGTTCGACAATGCTGCGGCGGTCAGCGCCAGCGCGCCATTGGTCGCGATGGAACCGCCCTGGTTCGACAACGCGCCCGTTGCGATCGTCAGCGTACCGCTACCGGCATGTGCGATCTTGCCGTGATCATTGATCAGCGTCGCAGGGGTGAGGCTCAGATCGGCGCTGTTCGTCCGTACGGTGCCCGAACGATTGTCGAGCGTGCCGGAAACGGCGATCGTGGTCGGGTTCGTGCCGGTCTGCGTGATCGCGCCCGACCGGTTCGCGAGATCGGTTGCCGACAGCGACAACTGGCTTGCCTGTATCGAACCGGAACTATTGTCCAGATTGGTCGCGCGAACGTTCGCCAACGCGCCGGCAGAAATACTGCCGGATGCATTCGCCAGGTGCGTACCGGCGTCGATCGATGCGTTCCGACCGGCCGTCAGTGACCCGCTACCGTTGTCGATCGATTGCGCGCCGATGTTCAAATCGGTCGTGGCGCTGATCGATCCTTGGTTTGCGATGCTGCCGGCCTGTACCGAGACAGCGCCGTCACCACCGATCACGCCGCCTTGCGCGCCGTTCGCGGTCATACCCGCTGCGTTGGTCAGTTGGCCGCTCGTCGTGATGGACAAGCCGTCGCCGTTCAGGGACGTGACGCGCCCAGCGCTATTCTGAAGGGAAGCGGCGACCATCTTCATTCGGCCGGCGCTCTGGATGATGCCTTGCTGATTGTCGATCGCGCCGCCTTCGACGTCGGCCGTGTTCTGCGACACCAGCGTGCCGGCCTGATTCGAAAACGCCCCGGACGCGCGTACCGTCAACGCGCCTTGCGACGATACCGTGCCGCCTTGGTTCGACACGCTGCTCGCCGTCAGCGTGGCACCGCCCTGGCTGGAAAGGCTGCCGTGATCGTTGACGAGCGCGCCCGCTGCAGTCGCGTTCAATGCGCCCTGTGCGCTCGTCGTCGCGTTCGACAGATTGATGTCGCCCGCCGTCGCATTCACATCCAGCGTGCCGTTCGTCGCCGTCTTGCTGCCGGCGAGATCGACGCCGTAGCCGCGCAACGTCGTGTTGCCGCCCGCGATGTTCTCGCCGGTTGCGCTCAATTGGCCCGTCGTCGCCACTTGCAGCTCACCGGCTTGCGTGACCGCGCCGTTGCTGTCCACGCCCGCGCCGATTGCCCCTGTGGAATTCAACGAACCGGCATTGACGCCGACGTTGTGCTGCGCGGCGAGCGTACCGGTATTCACGACGTCCGCGCCAGTATTGAGCGACACGGATTGCTGGCTGTAGGTCGTGCCATTGTTGTCGATGCCGCCGTCTGCCGACACTGCGACATTGCCGAGCGAGCTGATTTTGCCGGACTGCACCAGCCGGCCCGCTGTCGTCAGCGTCAGGCCGGCCGCATCGGCCGCGATGGTGCCTGCATTGCGAACCCCAACACCGCCCTCGGTGCCCACCAAAAGGATGCGATTGCTATACATGCCGCCCAATTGGGCTACGTCGATCGCAACAGCGGGGGCGGCGCCGTCACCTTGAATCCGCGTCGCGGCAAGGGTGTCGTGATTAACCTGATTGGCACCCGCGACGACATTCAGGTTGTTCGCGTAAATGGCTGCATTCGCCTGAACAGCGCGCGCAATGATGTCGACCTGATCGATATTTGCTGCATTCAGACCCGCGCCGGATACCGTGACAAGCCCGCGACTCACATTGAAGCCGGCCACCGATCCATCTGCGCCGTAATACGGAACGCCCGTTGTCAATACAGCGCGCGAGGTATTGATGAATCCGCCGCCATCGATTTGCAGTCCAGCCGGATTGCTTATGATCACCTCGGTTTTTTGGCCTGCGACCTCGACAAAACCGCGAATCGCGCTTGGATTATTGCTGATAACCTGATTGACGATGATCCGCGCAGCGTCGTTCGCCCCGAAATTCGGGTTGCCGTTGATCATGCCCGCTTGCTGCGTGTTGACAATCGTGGGCGAATTATTGAGTATCACGCCCGGTTTTTGTACGTCGAATTGATTATAAGTATTTAAAGATACGCCGGCGCTGCCGGGCTTATTGATGTTGACTTGCGGTAGTCCATTTTGCGTCTGGATCACCGAAGGCGCGTGCGCGCCGCCGCCCGCAATCTGCGCATTCGCCCACATCGGCATCGCACCGGCCATGACCAGTACCGCAAATGCTGCGTGACGCAGTGCGAACCGTGCGAATACCAGCGGCGCCCGATCTGCTGAGACCACTTCGCCTCGGCCTGCGTTACCTGACGCATTGGCCGTCTCTTCGACGGCAATCAGCATGCCCCGGACACGACTGAATACCAGTCGGTAGTTATTCTTGTTCATGATTCTGGTCTACTCGCAAATCGCGCCACGGCGCACTACGGATCAACGGACCAGCACATTGTCCCGCAGAAAATGTCTCTCCTCTTCTTGATGCGAGTTAAGGAGTGTCAAATCGTGGTGTCAGCAAGACGTTTGTTAAGCGAACCTGTCAACTTCAACAAATTAAATCCCAACACCTCGAAAATATTTCGTCCGCCCGAATCTCTCTTACCCTCCATCGAAACGCGAAAATCGGCGCAATAATCGCCATCCGGGAATCAATCGCATTCCCCTCCATCGCATTATTCGCGATCTCGCGTCAATCAAGTTTTTCTCGGTCACATATGACCTATCCGAGCACGGCCAACTACAACCGCTCCGTCGACGCAATCCCACATCGGCGCGCTTCGCTCAGGAGTCCACCGGGTCGGTCTGCACAATGTGACGCGGCGTGTCACTCATCCGCCTTCGCGTCCGCCTCTCCCCTCATCGCCTCCCCGATCGCAAGCTCGCCCCTCGCCACCAACGCATCCGCCGCCCCCCGAATATCCCCCACCGCCTTGTTCTGACTCAGCTTGCGCTTGCCGACCAACCGCGTGATCTCGATCTGCAACCCGACAATCGACTGCACCATCGCATCGAGATAATCCCGCGGCGCATCGGCCATCTTCCACGGCTCGGGCTGCGCTGCCTCGTGCGTGCGCGTCAGCCGCGCGATCAAGCCGCGCACGAAGCGCTCGTCGTCGCGCACCGCGATGCGCCCGTGCGCATGCACGACCACATAGTTCCACGTCGGCACCTGGCGGTGCGTCGCGTGCTTGCTCGGATACCAGCTCGGCGAAATGTACGCATCCCCCGCGCGGAAGATCACCAGAACTTCGTCGCCGTCCGCGACGTCGCGCCAGACCGGATTCGCGCGCGCGACGTGCGCATGCAGCTCGCCGAGCCCGCCGTCGCCGGTCACCAGCTCGAACGGCAGGTGGTTCGCGTCGAGCCCGCCGCCGCCGTGCGTGACCAGCGTGCCGAACGGATGCTGCGCGATCAGCGCGTGCAGCACCTCGGTGCGGGATTCGTCGAAATGGGCAGGGACGTACATGGCGGCTCCACGGTCAGGCAAAGGTCTATCGGATGTTCAGGGGCACACACCCGCGATGCATCGATTGTGGCCGCAAACCGGTTTATGCTGTAGAGCCGGTTTCGGACATTTTCAGCGAACCAGAATCATGGCGAGAACTGCCCGCATCATCGAAATCCCGTCGATCGGCGCGCTGGACCGCGCCGCCGGCAACCTGAGCCGCCAGCTCGCGCAGGCGCTGCGCGAAGCCGTGCGCCACGGCGACATCCGGCCGGGCGATGCGCTGCCGTCCACGCGCCAGCTCGCGGCGTCGCTGCGCATCGCGCGCGGCACGGTGGTCGACGCGTATGCGCAGCTGATCGCCGAAGGGTTCCTCGAAGCGCACGGCGGCGCGCAAACGCGCGTCGCGCAGGCGCTCGCCGTCACACCGCCGCCCACGCCCTCGCGCGCAACCGGCACCGCGCGCCGGCAGCCGGCACGCGCAGGCCTGCCCGAGCCGGCCGCCGCGTTCGCGCGCATCGCGCAGGAGTTCACGCCGCTGCCGGCCGCGCCGTTCGCGATCTCGGTGCCGATCGGACCGACCGCGCCCGACGACATCTGGCGCCGGCTCGGCAACCGCCTGCGTGCGCACGGCGCGGGCGCGCCGTCCGGCTATGCCGATCCGCGCGGCGCGCTGCCGCTGCGCGAAGCGATCGCCGCCTATGTGCGCAAGTCGCGTTCGGTGCGCTGCGAGCCCGACCAGGTCGTAATCACGAGCGGCACGCAGCAGGGGCTCCATCTCGCGTGCCAGGTGCTGCTCGGCGCGAACGACCAGACCTGGGTCGAGAATCCCGCGTATCGCGGCATCACCGCGCTGCTCGAAAGCACCGGCCGGCGCGACGCGATGGTGCGCGTGGCGGTGGACGACGAAGGCATCGACGTCGAGGCCGGCATCCGCCTCGCGCCGCACGCGCGCGCCGCGTTCGTCACGCCGTCGCATCAGTACCCGCTCGGCATGCCGATGAGCATGGCGCGGCGCAACGCGCTGCTCGCGTGGGCGCGCACGCACCGCGCGTGGATCGTCGAGGACGACTACGACAGCGAGCTGCGCTACGAGGGCTATCCGTTTCCGTCGCTGCAGGGCCTCGATCCCGACCGCGTGATCTACCTCGGCACCTTCAGCAAGGTGCTGTTCCCGTCGCTGCGGCTCGGCTACGTGATCGCGCCCGACGATCTCGTCGCGGCATTCTGCGGTGCACGCGTGCTGATGGATCGCCATGCGCCGACCGCGGACCAGCATGTGCTCGCGGCATTCATCGACGAAGGCCATCTCGACCGCCACGTCCGCCGCGTGCGCGGCGTGTATGCGGACCACCGCGCACACCTGATCGACACGCTCGGCGCGCGGCTGCCGCGCACGCTTGCGTGGCTGCAGCCGGGCGACCAGGGGATGCACGTCGTGCTGTGGCTGGCCGGCGGGCTCGACGATCGCGCGGTCGTCGCCCGGGCCGCCGAAGCCGGCGTCGCGGTGCGCGCCGTGTCGCCGATGTTCGCGCCGGGCACCGGCCGCCCGGGCCTCGTGCTCGGCTTCGGCGGCTTCAGCCCCGCGCAGATGGAAGCGGCCGCGCAGCGGCTCGCCGACGTGATCGCGACCGTCGCCGCCGAAGCGTCGCAGCGCTGACGCCGCCGCGCGATTCGTCAGGCGAATCGCATGGAAAAAGGCGGCGACACGTTGTCGGCGGGAAACAAATGTAATCGTCTGTAAATCCTGCAAGCGGGAGCCGGTTTCGGCCGCCGTGGCGCGGGTTCCGTTTGCTACGATCGCGCCTTTTCCGCCCGCGCCCCGCATCCGTGACTCGCCGAATCGTGTCGTCTTTCCGTGAATCGTGCGCCAGGTGGCTCGCCCGCGTCCGGCCGCACGCTGCCGCCGGCGCCGCGATGGCCCGCGCCGCGCTCGCCGGCTGCCTGCACCGCCTGCGGCACCCGACCCGCCGCGGCATCGCGCTGACGCTCGCCGCGGTGCCCGTGCTCGGCGTGCTGGCCGTGCTCGCGTTCGTGCCGTTCACGCCGAGCATCGGCGACATCCGCAAGGCACGCCTCGACCGGCCCGCGCAGATCGTGTCGGCCGACGGCCAGCTGATCGCCGAATTCCGCGCGACGAACCGCGAATGGGTGCCGCTGTCGCGCATCTCGCCGCACATGGTCGACGCGCTGATCGCGACGGAAGACCGCCGCTTCTACGACCACCACGGCATCGACTGGCGCCGCACGCTCGGGGCCGCGCTGCACACGTTCTCCGGCGATCGCCAGGGCGGCTCGACGATCACCCAGCAGCTCGCGCGCAACCTGTATCCGGACGAAGTCGGCCGCGCGCCGACGCTCACGCGCAAGCTGAAGGAGCTGGTCACCGCGTTCAAGATCGAGAGCGTGTACAGCAAGGACCAGATCCTCGAGACCTACCTGAACACGGTGCCGTTCCTGTACAACGCATACGGCGTCGAAATGGCCGCGCGCACCTACTTCGACAAGTCGGCGGCCGAGCTCGACATCCTCGAAAGCGCGACGCTGGTCGGCATGCTGAAGGCCAACAGCTACTACAACCCGGTGCTCAATCCCGAGCGCGCGGCGCAGCGGCGCAACACGGTGCTCGGGCAGATGAGCAAGTACGGCAAGCTGCGGCCCACTGCATACGCATGGCTGATCCGGCAGCCGCTGCGCGTCGATTTCGAGCCGCAGACCGCCTCGCCGGGCCTCGCGCCGCACTTCACCGCGCAGCTGCGCAAGTGGCTGATCGCATGGGCCGATCGCAACAACTACAGCATCTATGCGGATGGCCTGGTCGTTCGGACGACGATCGATTCGCGCCTGCAGCAGATCGCGACGGAGGCCGTCGAACGACAAACCGACCAGCTCCAGGCGATCGCGGACGATGCATGGCGCGATGCCGACGGCTGCGGGCTGCGCAACGCACTGTTCCGCGGCTTCATCCGGCAGACGCCCGACTACCGCAGCGCGCGCGAGGCCGGCGTGCCGGATCCGCTCGCGCTGCGCCGGCTCGCGTCGAATCGCCCGTTCATGCGCGCGCTGTGCCGCAGCAAGACGCAGGTGCAGGCCGGCTTCATCGCGATCGATCCGCGCAACGGGCAGGTGCGCGCGTGGGTCGGCAGCCGCGACTTCGCCAGCGAGCCGTTCGACCATGTCGCGCAGGCGCGCCGCCAGCCGGGCTCGACGTTCAAGCCGTTCGTATACGGCGCGGCGTTCGCGGACGGCGCGCGGCCGAGCGACACGTTCGTCGACCGCAACGTCGCGATCCCGCTCGACGGGCATGCGGTGTGGCGGCCGACCGACGAGGAGCCGCCCACCGGCCTGCCGATGACGCTGCGCGACGCGCTCGCGCATTCGCGCAACCGCATCACCGCGCAGCTGATGCAGCGCGAAGGCCCGGCCAAGGTCGTGCAGCTCGCGCGCGCGATGGGCGTGCGCGACAGCCCGCTCGACGCGGTGCCGTCGCTCGCGCTCGGCACGAGCCCGGTCACGCTGAAGGAGATGGTGTCCGCATACGGGACGATCGCGAACCGTGGCGTGTACGCGGAGCCGCAGATGGTCACGCGCATCGAGGATCACGACGGCAAGGTGCTCGCCGAGTTCGCGAGCCCACCGCCGCAGCAGGCGCTGCCGGTCCACGCCGCGCAGACGCTGATCGACGTGATGCGCGACGTCGTCGACTTCGGCACCGGCGCGGACATCCGCACGCGCTTCGGGCTGCGCGGCGACGTCGCGGGCAAGACCGGCACCACGCAGGACAACGCGGACGGCTGGTTCATCCTGATGCATCCGCAGCTCGTGGCCGGCGCGTGGGTCGGCTTCGACGACGGCCAGGTGACGCTGCGCAGCGACTACTGGGGGCAAGGCGCGCACAGCGCGCTGCCGATCGTCGGCACGTTCTACGATGCGGCGCTGCGCGCGCGCGTGATCGACCCGCGTGTGCAGCTCACAGCGGATTACCGGCCGCGGGTTGCCGCGCCGCGGCCGAAGCGGCCGGCGCGCCCGAGTTTCTTCGACTGGTTCAGGCTGTTCCGCTGATCAGCGCGGCGGCGGCAGCGTCGCCGCGAGCCAGTCGAACGCCTGCGACCATTCGGTGCGCCACGCGGCCTTCGTTGCTTCGTCCACCCACGCGCCGTCGATCCCGTTCAGCATGAACGGCTTCAGCTCCGCGACCGTGAAGCCGAAATGGCTGAACATCAGCTCCCACGCTTCGCTCGGGTTGACCTTGTGCAGCGTCGGATCGTCGGTGTTCGGATGCACCTTCAGCCCGAGCCCCGGCATCTTGCGCAGCGGATGCTGCTCGGCCCACTGCTCGGGCGGCAAGGTCCGCAGGTAGTACGAATTGGTCGGCACCACGGTGAACACGATCCCGCGCTCCGCGTAGCGCGCGCACAGCGCCGGGTTGTCGACGATCGTGTAGCCGTGATCGACGCGATCGACCTGCAGCAGGTCCACCGCCGTCTCGACGTTGCGCCACGGCATGCCGAACTCGCCCGCATGCGCCGTCGTGCGAAAACCCGCTTCGCGCGCATCGCGATAGGCCTTCCAGAACAGCTCCGGCGGCCGGTCGTTCTCGCGATAGTCGATGCCGAGGCCCGCCACTTCGTCCGCGCGATGCGCCTTCATCCACTCGACGATCGCCACCGCTTCGTCGGGATCCTGCTCGCGGTCGATGCTCGGAATCAGCCGCGCGCTGATGCGGAAATCGTGCGCCGCGTCGCGGATCGCCGCGACGATCGCGGCCTGCGCGTCCGCATACGCGATGCCCGACACGCGCACGGTGCCGGTCGGGTTCCAGAAGAATTCGCTGTGCCGCACGTTGTGCGCGGCCGCATCCTCCAGGTACTCGTAGGCGATCCGGTGCAGGTCGTCCGGCTGCGTCAGCAGATGTCGGTCGAGCGCGCGCAGCACGTGCAGCACGCCCACCGGCTTCTCGCCGCGCGCGTAGAACGCGTTGATCTCCGCACGCGCGATCGGCGCACCGCTTTTTTCGGCGAGCGCGACGAACGTGTCGTGGCGCACCGCGCCGAGCAGGTGGCAATGCAGCTCGGCCTTCGGCAGCGCGTGGAAGAAGGCCCGGTGGGCCGGCGTGATCTCGATGCCCGTGCGCGCGGCCGGGACGTTGCCTGGTGTTCCGTTCAATTTCAGTCTCGCTTGGGGTGATGCCAATGCGTCGTCGAACGCGCCGCTCAATGCGGCTTCACGACGGTCCAGAAGTAGTAGCCGAGCGGCAGCGCGAGCACGACGAGCCCCCACGACACGTCGCGCCAGCGGCCCGCCAGCAGCTTGACGAGCACGTAGCACAGCAGGCCGCCCGCGATGCCGGTGCCGAAGCTGTTCGACATCAGCGTGAGCAGCACCATCGCCATCACCGGCAGTGCATCGGTGAAGTCGTCGAAATGCGTATGGCGGATCGTCGCGAACATCGACAGCCCGATCAGGATCAGCGCCGGTGCGGTCGCCTCCTTCGGGATCGCGAGCGCGACCGGCACGAACAGCAGCATCGCGGCGAACAGCACGGCCGCCGCCAGCGACGACAGCCCGCTGCGGCCGCCCGCCTCGACGCCCGCGGCCGATTCGATCAGCGCCGTCAGCGCGGGGATGCCGAACACCGGCCCGAGCGTCGCGGCGATCGAATCGACGACGAACGGCCGGTTGATGTCCGGCAGGTTGCCGTGCGCGTCGAGCAGGTTCGCCTTCGCGCCCACCGCGAGCGCGGTGCCGAGCGTCGAGAAGAATTCCGCCGCGAAGAACGCGAACAGGTACGGCGCGGCGGCGAGCGACAGCGCGCTGCCGATGTCGAGCTTCAGCGCGATCGGCGCGATGCCGTGCGGCATCGACACGAACGACGCGGGCAGGTGCGTGACGCCGAGCGGCACGCCCGCGGCAGCGGCCACGAGGATCGCGATCAGGATCGCGCCCGGCACCTTGCGCGCCTGCAGCACGATCGCGACGGCCAGCCCGATCAGCGCGACGAGCGCGCCCGGCCGCGAGAAATCGCCGAGCGCGAACGCATTCGTCTTCGCGTTCGCGACGACCATCCCCGCATTGCGCAGCCCGAGCATGGTGACGAACAGCCCGATCGACGCGCCGAGCCCGAGCTTGATCTGCACCGGAATCAGCCGCACGACGACGCTGCGCGCGCCCAGCACCGTCAACAGGAAAAACAGCACGCCGGACACGAACGCGATGCCGAGCCCGGTCTGCCAGCCGATGTGTTCGGTCGTCGCGAGCGTCACGCCGATGATCACCGAGCCGCCGATGCCGGGGCCGACGAGGAACGGCAGGTTCGCGTACAGCCCCATCAGCACGGTGAACAGCACGAACACGACGATCGTCGCGGTGGTCGCCGCGCCGCGCTCCATCCCGCCGGTGGCGAGCAGCGACGGAATCACGACCAGCAGATACGCGGCCGCGAGGAACGACGTGACGCCCGCGATCGCCTCGGTGCGCACGCTGGTGCCGCGCGCGGCGAGCGCGAAGCGGCGCTCGAGCCAGTTGGCCGGCATGCGCGCCGGTGCTGCGTCTGTCGATGACATGAAGGTTCTCCCGTCGATTCCGAATGATGTCCTATGCTGGCCGGCGCCACGCGGTCTTATACTGCCGCGTACCGCTCGCCGACCGTCCTTACGTTTTTTTCGTCCTTTACCGCCCGATGCCGTCCGACCGCTCATCCCTGCTGCCCGCGCTCACGCTGCGGCAGGTCCAGCATTTCGTCGTGCTCGCGCATGCGCGCAGCTTCACGCAGGCCGCGCAAGCGCTGTCGCTCACGCAGCCCGCGCTCACCGCGTCGATCCGCCAGATCGAATTCCTGCTCGGCGGCCGCCTGTTCGCGCGCTCCGCGCACCGGCTCACGCTGACGAGCGCGGGCGAAGCCGTGCTGCCGCTCGCCGAGCGGCTGCTGAACCAGGCGCGCGGCACCTTCGACGACATGACGCGGCTGATCGGCGAGCGCATCCAGACAGTGCGGATCGGCTTCATCCCGTCGGTCGCGGGCCGCCTGCTGCCGGCACTCAACGCGCTGCGCGGCACGCATCCGACGCTGCGCTTCACGCTCACCGACCTGCCGAACAGCGCGCTCGTCGAAGCGGTGCGCGACAGCGTCGCGGATCTCGGCATCGGCGTGCGCGAGCCCGACCAGGACGACGGCGCGCTGCGCTACCAGCAGCTGTTCGAGGACGAGATCGTGATCGTCGTGCGGCGCGACGATCCGCTCGCCGGCGCGAAAGCCGTCACGTGGGCGAAGCTCGTCGACCGCGAGCTGGCCGTGTTCATGCGCGGCAGCGTCAGCGAATCGCTGCAGCGCACCGGCGGCGCGCAGAAGCTGCACCTGAACGTCACCTACCGGATGGAATACACGGAGCCGCTCTACGCGCTCGCGCGCAACGGCCTCGCGACGGTCGTGCTGCCGAGCCTCTACACGATGCATCTGCACGATCCCGAACTCGTCGCGCTGCGCGTCGAGAAGCCGCGCGTCACGCGCGCGATCTCGCTGATCTCGCTCGCCGGCGACGATCGCGGCCCGCACGTGCGCACCTGTCGCGAGTGGCTGGCGAAGCACATCTGAGCGCGCGCGACGTTACGGCAGCTTCGCGATGCGCTCGACGAGCGCCGTGTAGAAGCGGTCCGCGTCCACCTCGTTGATCCACGTCGCGTTCGGCGCGCGGCCGCTGCGGCCGTTCCAGTCGACCACCGTTTCGCCGAGCGTC
Organism: Burkholderia stagnalis; assembly: GCF_039848545.1. Taxonomy (NCBI): domain Bacteria; kingdom Pseudomonadati; phylum Pseudomonadota; class Betaproteobacteria; order Burkholderiales; family Burkholderiaceae; genus Burkholderia; species Burkholderia stagnalis. The sequence continues at coordinate 67,545 of NZ_CP156686.1, read as the reverse complement.
CACTGCCCGGCCGTCTCGATCGCGACGTTCACCTTGCGCCCGCCGAACAGCGTCGGATCGACGAGATAGCCGACCGCGGTCGGGTCGTACATCGGCGCTTCGTCGACGCCGCGCCGCTTGCGGTTGTACGCGAGCTCGGCCGCCATGATGTCCGCGACGATCGCGCCGCAGCGGTTGCCGAGCGCGCGGAACGGCGCGACCCGCGCGGGCGTGATCGGCGCCTTCACCGCGACGTCGCGCGGCAGCACGACGATCGGCACGCCGCTGCCGAACACCACGTCGGCCGCCTGCGGATCGACATAGATGTTGAACTCCGCGGCCGGCGTGATGTTGCCGCGCTCGAAGAACGCGCCGCCCATCAGCACGATTTCGCGCAGGCTCGCGCGGATCTGCGGCGCCTCGATCAGCGCGCTCGCAAGATTGGTGAGCGGCCCGAGCGCGCACAGCGTCACGCTGTTCGGCGCGGCGCCGCGCAACGTGTCGACGAGGTACGACACCGCATGCCCGGGCGCGAGCGGCGCCTTCGGTTCGTGCAGTTCGACGCCTTCGAGGCCCGTCTTGCCGTGCACGTTCGCGGCCGTGATCAGCTCGCGTGCGAGCGGGTGCGGGCAGCCCGCGTACACCGGCAAGGTCTGCGTGCAGCCGGCCCAGTCGCGGATGATCCGCGCGTTGCGTTCGGTCAGCTCGAGCGGCACGTTGCCGGCGACGGCGGTCAGCGCGCGCACGTCGACGCGATCCCGCGCGCCGAGCGCGAACAGGATCGCGATCGCGTCGTCCTGCCCCGGGTCGGTATCGATGATCACGGTGCGGCGCGCGGCCGCCGGGCCGGCGGCAAACGCGCCGCCTTCCGGCATCAGCGCGGCGCCCGCCAGCGCGGCGGACAGTTTCAGGAAGTGGCGGCGGGCAAAGGTATCGTTCGTCATGGTCGTGTTCAGAATACGTGGCGCACGCCGAGCGTCGCGGTCATCTGGCGCGTGCCGGTCGAGCGGGCGTACGCGAAGATCTGCGCGTGATCCGCATCGCCCGCCGCCTGCTGCGCGATCACCGTCAGCGCGACGTCGGTGCGCTTCGACAGGAAATAGTCGGCCTGCAGATTCACCTGGTGCCACTTCGGGCGTTTGTCGATCACGTCGTACTTGCCGTTCGTGAACGCATACGCGGCGCCGAGGAACAGCTGCGGCGTCATCGTGTAGACGACGTTCACGCCGACGTTCTGCAGGTGCAGGTGCGAGTTGTCGAGGTAATCGTAGCGGACGTCGGTGAACATCGCCGCGAACTGCGCATGCCCGATCGTGTAGAAGCCGCCCGTGCCGGCGATCCGCTGCCGGCTCGCGAACACCGACGGCGACGTCGCGCTCTTGCTGAAGATCAGCAGCGGCGACGCGTAGTCGTTCGCGATCGCGCCGTCCGGGTTCGTGCGGCTGTACGGATGGTTGTACTGCGCATACACGGCGCTCCAGCGCAGCGGGCCGCGCTCGTAGCCGATGCCGAAGCTGTACGCGTTGTTGTCCGCGAAGCCCGTCGCGTTGCTGAGGCCGTACTGCGCGGTCAGCTTCAGCCCGTAGAACACCGGGCTCACGTACTTCACCGAGTTCTGCACGCGGATGTCGTTGTAGCCGTTGTCGTTGTCGCCGATGTTCACGCCGTTGCTCGCGATGATCACCGGGCCGATGTAGTCGTGGATCGCATCGTACTGGCGGCCGAACGTCAACGTGCCGTAGGTGCGGTCGGCGAGGCCGAGATACGCCTGGCGCCCGAACATCCGGCCGTTCTGCGCGGCGTTGCCGGTCATCACGTTGAAGCCGTTCTCGAGCTGGAAGATCGCCGACAGCCCCTGCCCGAGATCTTCCTTGCCCTTCAGCCCCCAGCGCGGGTTCTGGTTCGTGCCCGACAGCGCCTGCCAGGCGTTCTTGCCGCCCTGGTTGGTCGCGAAACCGACGCCAGCCGAGATGAGACCGTACAGCGTCACGCTGCTTTGTGCGCTCGCGTGGGTCGCGAATGCGCCGAGCATTGCGAGCGGGGCGAGCTTGTGGAGAGTTTTCATGCGGGTCGTGGGTCGGTTGAGGTCCGGGCGAGCGCGGCGGGTTCCGCGAATCCGGACTCGACTATACGAATCCGCCGTCGATCATAAAAGTTTGCTTTTCTTATGTGGCAATAAAACGGATTTATTCTCACGACGGCCGCGGGTTCGCTTCGAACGGCCGGCTCGCTCAATCCGCCGTATCCCCGCCCTTCGGCACCTTCGACCACGCGCTGCGGCCCGGCAGCGGCGCCCACGCCGGGCGCGCGTTGCGCGCGGAATCGACGACGACCAGATAGCGGCCCTCGATCGGCGTGATGTCGCGCCCCGGGTGCAGCACCCAGAACGACCGGCCGGCCTCCATGCTCGCTTCGTAGTCCGCGTCGAGGATGCCGTGCCGGTCGATGAACGTGTTCAGCGACGCGGGAATCCGCACGCAGCCCTTCGAATGGCGCACGCCGAGCAGCGGTTCGAGCCGCTCGGGATCGGTCGCATGCATCTGGAAACGCATCGCCGACACGCCGCCCTTGCCCCAGCCGCGTTCGCTGTCCACCCAGCCGAAGTCGTAGATCCGCATGTCGCGGCGCCCGTAGCCGCGTATGCCGTTGTCGTTCGTCGTGCCTTCCGCGCGGAAGTCCATATTGTCGGGCGTGTGCGTGAACACGCCGAGCGGCGTCAGGAAGTGGTCGTACTTGCCGGGCAGCCCGGTGGCGACCGGCGCTGCACCGATCATCAGCCACGCATTGGCCGGCGTCGCGCGGAAGTAGATGAACAGCGCCTGCACGGCCGGCGCGCGATCGACCATCACCACGTATTCGCCGGCGAGATCGGCCAGATCGGCAGCCGCGAGCGCCTGCTGCAGACGCCGGCCGTACATACGCTGCTCGCCCGCCGGCACGTTCAGCCGGCGAGCCACTTCCTGCGCGAAGCGCTTGCGCATGTCGAGCGCGCGGGTCGTCGCGCCAGCGGCTTCGGATGCGGACAACGGCGGATGCCGGCGCGGCAACACAACCTGGGCCTCGCTGGCCGGCGTGCCGGAAGCCGCGGAAGCGGCGCTTGCGGAAACGGCGGCTGCCGCAGGCGATGGAGATGCCGCAGACGCCGCGGCAGCCGGCGAGGACGCCGACGGCTCGGCAAGGACAGGTAACGCCGGCGCGGCGGCAAGCCACACGCACGCGGCAAGCGGAACGGCACGGCGACGCGGCCACGCGAACCGCCACGTCAGGTCGGAAAGCTTCATGCGATCGATGCGCGATCGACCGATCGGGCCGGTGCGCGCCGTCGGACGGCGCGCGGGCTGCGCGAAGCGGCAACGCGCCGGGCGCGGCATGCGCCCCGGACGCCGACGCCTCCGCGCGGCGCGGCCGCCACGCAGAATGCGCGTCGGGCCGATGGCGGCTGGAGAGTCGTCTGACGTTTCATTCTACGCGCCCATGCGCAAACCGGCAGCGCGGGCGCGCGGCCGCTACTTCGAGATCGCCTCGAGCGCGACGCCCTTCGTGCGCGGCCCCATCAGCCCGATCGCCGCCATCACGACCGCCATCGCGCCCGCGATGAACACGAACACGCCGGCGGTGCCGAAGCCATTGAGCACCGCGGCGATCACGAACGACGTGAAGATCGCCGAGAAGCGGCTCCATGAATAGACGAAGCCCACTGCCCGCGCGCGGATCGCGGTCGGGAACAGCTCGGCCTGATACGCGTGATAGCTGTACGACATGATGTTGTTCGCGAGCGTGAGGCCGATGCCGAGCACGATCAGCAGCGGGGCCGCCGTCGTCCGGCTGAACAGCAGCCCGCAGACGATCGCCGTGCCCGCCATCGCGACGATCACCGACTTGCGCTCGAAGCGGTCGGCGATCACGAGGCCGATCAGCGGCCCGATCGGCGCCGCGAGCGCGATCACGCTCGAATACATCAGGCTCGTCGTGATCGTGATGCCCTGCTTGATCAGCAACGTCGGCACCCAGTTCGCGAAGCCGTAGAAGCCGACCGTCTGGAACACGTTGAAGATCGTCATCATGATCGTGCGCTTGCGGTACGGCGGCACCCACATGTCCCTGAAGCGGCCGCGCGCGGGCACCGGCTCGGCGGGCGCGGGCGGCGGCAGCGGGCGGCCGTATTCCGCCTCGACCTTCGCCTCGAGCGCGCGCATCACGCGGTCCGCCTCGTCGAGCCGGCCCTGCTGCGCGAGCCAGCGCGGGCTTTCCGGCAGGCCACGGCGGATCCACCAGACGAAGATCGCGCCGTGCGCGCCGATCAGCACGACCCAGCGCCAGCCGTCGAGGCCGAACGGCGCATGCGGCACGAGCAGGTACGCGAGGAACGCGACGACCGGCACCGCGACGAAGCCCACCGCCTGCTCGCATGCGAACGCACGGCCGCGAATCTGCTTCGGCACGAGTTCGGAAATGTACGTGCCGATCGTCACCATCTCGACGCCGAGCCCGAGGCCGACGACGAAGCGCCAGAAGTTCAGCCCGGCGGCCGTGTCCTGGAACGCCATCACGACGTTCGCGGCGGAGTACCACAGCAGCGACCACGTGAAGATCGCGCGGCGGCCGAAGCGGTCGGCAAGGAAGCCGCACGCGATCGTGCCGATGAAGAGGCCGGAGAACAGCGCGGCGATGAAACTGGCGACGCCGGTGGTGCCGAACAGCCCGTGAGTCGTCGCGCTGAGGATGCCGCTTTTCACGAGGCCCGGTGCGACGTAGCCGCTGTAGAGCAGGTCGTAGAGTTCGAAGAAGAAGCCGAGGCTCAGCAGCACGACGAGTTTCCACACGCTGCGGGTGGGCGGCAGGCGGTCGAGGCGGGCCGAGATCGAGCCGGCGTCGAGCAGCGTGGCCGGTGTGGCCGGCGTTCGCGAAGAGGTATCCGTTGAGGCCATCGTGGGCGCGTCTCCTGATGTTGTCTTGTCGTGTTGTCGCGTTGCCTTGTCCGTCAGGCGGCCGCCGCGCGGCCGTCATGCGAGCCGGCCCATTGTACCGGCCCCGACACCGCGCGGCCGCCGGCCCGCACCTTGTGTAAATTGCGTAACCGTCTGTCGACCGGCGCACCGCGGCGCCGATCGGTGGATCGACCGCCGCGTCGCGCCGTGCAGGTGCGTCCCGTCAGCGTGCGCGCGGCGGCACCGGCCCGCCGCCGCCCCATCGCGCCCCGCATCCCGCTATGCTCTGAGGATTCCACGGCAGCGGCCGATGCCGGCGCACCCGGTAACATGCCGGCTACCCAACCGTGACAACACGTGGACGATTTGACGGCCGCGGCCATGTCGGCAAATCGTAAGGATTCCATGCGCATACAACACCTTTCCACTTTCATCCGCCGGGTCGCGCTGATCGCGCTGCTGCATCTGATCCCGGCCGCAGCGGCGCACGCGTTTCCGTCGCCGGCCTCCGAAACCGGCGCGGCTGCCGCCGACGGCGCGTCCGCCCCGACGATTTCGTTGAGCGACGCAGTCGCCGAGCTGAAGCAGATGCAGGTCCAGCAGGACCGCATCAAGCAGCAGACGTCCACCGCGACGAACAGCAAGGCGCTGGATTCGCTGGCCGACTCGACGCAGACGTTGAGCGCCGCCGTCGACAAGCTGACCGCACAGCTCGTCCCGCAGCGCGCGAAGCTTCAGGCGCAACTCGACGTGCTCGGGCCGCCGCCCGCGCCGGGCGCGGCGCCCGAAACCCCGGCCGTCGAGCAGCAGCGGGCGACGCTGAACGCGCGCAAGACGCAGATCGATGCGGCGCTGAAGCAGGCCGCCGACCAGAAGGGCAATCTCGCCAACCTCACCGACCAGTTCTCGAAGCTGAATCGCAGCCTGCTGAAGAACCAGCTCGTGCTGCGCTCGGGCAGCATCTTCGGCGCGCAATTCTGGCTGCCGCTGTTCCGGCTGCCGCCCGGCGACGCGCAGCGGCTCGGCGACTTAGACGAGCAGCTCCTCGCGATGCTGAAGTCGGCCTGGCAGCCGGGGCAGCGCATCGTGACCACGCTGCTGCTGCTCGCCACGCTGGCCGTCTGGATCGTGGGCCGGCGGCTCATCGAACACTGGCTCGCGTGGTTTTGCGTGAATCGCTTGCCCGAAACCCGCCTGCGCCGCAGCGCGCTCGCGCTGTCGACCGCGGTCACGACGCTGCTGACCACCGGCATCGCGGTGCAGCTCTTCTATGTCGCGTTGGCGCGTCGCTACGATCTCACGCCGGCGCTCATCGACCTGTGGGACGAATTCGCGAAGCTGGCGCTCACCTGCGCGCTGATCGCGGGCCTCGGCCGGGCACTGCTGTGCACGCGTCATCCGTCGTGGCGGCTGCCCGCGCTCGCCGATCCGGTCGCCCTTGCGATGCGGCCGTTCCCGGGCGTGCTGGCCGCGCTGCTGCTCGTGTCCGGCACGATCGAGGAACTCAACCGGATCGTCGACACGAGCCTGTCGGTCACGCTGTTCGGCCGCGGCATCGTGGCGCTCGTCGTCGCACTGACGGTCGGCGCGTCGCTGTTGCGCGCGAACCGTGTGCGCAGCGCGATGGCCGCGGCCGGCGAAGCGCCCGAACAGCGCTCGACGCTTGCGGGGCTGATCCATGCCGGCGTATCGCTCGCGATCATCGTGTCGCTGCTCGCGCTGATGATCGGCTACATCACCGTCGCACGCTTCATCACCTTCGAGCTGGTCTGGTTCGAGATCGTCCTGTGCAGCGTCTACGTGCTGACGCAACTGACGCGCGACGCGTGCGCCACGCTGTTCAACCCCAACCTGTCGAGCGGCAGGCAGATCAAGCACCTGTTCGGGCTCGGCGACAAGCATCTCGAACAGGCGCAGACCGTGCTGTCGGGCCTCGGCACGAGCCTGCTGATGCTGTTCGCGGTGATCGCGCTGCTGACGGGCGGCTTCGGCACGACGCCGGGCGATCTGCTCGACAGCCTGATCGCGGTGGCCGGTGGGCAGAAGCTGCAGAGTCTGAACATCATGCCGGACCGGATCATCAACGCGACGATCGCCTTCGCGGTCGGCCTGTACCTGCTGCGCTCGGTGCGGCGCTGGCTCGACGCCGAGTTCATGCCGGCGCTCGGCATGGACCCCGGCATGCGCGCGTCGCTCATCACGCTGTTCACCAACGTCGGCTATGCGCTGGTCGCGCTGATGACGCTGGCGCTGCTCGGCGTGCGATGGGACAAGCTCGCGTGGATCGTCAGCGCGCTGTCGGTCGGTATCGGCTTCGGCCTGCAGGAGATCGTGAAGAACTTCGTGTCGGGGCTGATCCTGCTGACCGAACGCCCGGTGAAGGTGGGCGACATGATCAGCATCAGCGGCGTCGAGGGCGACATCCGCCGGATCAACGTGCGCGCGACCGAGATTCAGCTCAGCGACCGCTCGACCGTGATCGTGCCGAACTCGCAGCTGATTTCGCAGAACCTGCGCAACGTGACGATGGGCAACAGCACGCAGGGCGTCGCGACCCTGGTGCTGACGTTCCCGCTGAACACCGATCCGGAGCAGGTGCGTGATTTGCTGCTCGACGCGTATCGCGAGCATCCGTCGATTCTGGACAAGCCCGCGCCGTCCGTTACGTTCAGCCAGCTGACGCCGGACGGGATCACGCTGAGCGTGACGGGTTACGTCGCGAGCCCGCGGATCGCGGGGTCGACGAAGAGCGACCTGCTGTTCGAGATACTGAAACGGCTGCGCGCGGCGCAGATCACGTTGTCGAGCCCGCAGATGCTGGTCGTGCAGAACATGCCGGGAGGGAAGGCGTAGCAGCACCCAAGCGGCTCGCACTGCGACGTACCGGCGCGTTCGGCAACGCAGCGTTGCCAGAGCATTCGCCACGTCCGGTTGACCATACCCGCTTCCGGGAAGGGGTGACCGGATTCACACCCACGCCAGGCTTGCGCGAATGTCATCAATCGATGGTGACCGTTTCGTTCCAGCCGTAGACGATTTCGTCATTTGTCTCGTCGTCTTCGTAGCAGAGAAGCGTGATCAAATTCCCGCTTGGATCGCGCAGATGCGCGACATATCCGGCGGGCATCCTCGCAATCATCTCGAACCTCGCCCCGCCTTCCTTCAGATGACGGCAATACACGCCGAAATCCTTTTCGATCTCGATTTCAAGGATGGCGTCCATGCCGACGGCCTCCTTTCCGTCCCGATACATGAACCGGCCGATCCCCCCCTCTTCGCCGCCGAACAGGATTTCACCGTCTTCCGTCACAGAAAACCCCAGGCCACGGCTGTAAAAATCCTCCATTTCCGGCATACGTTTCCGTTTTACCGGAATCACGAATCTGACCTTTGATCGAATTCCTGCCAACTTGCACCCCGAGTAGTGTTCGTCACATTTCGTTGAAAACAACGCGTGATGATTGCATATTCGTCCACATTGATTTCCGACCCCGATCGTTCGGGTCGCGGCTTGCCGTGACGTTCGTTCGCGGTCACGGATTCTAACCACGCCGAGCGCGCACCCTTACCGGTTCGTCTACACTTAAAACGAAACGAGCCGACTGCCTTAGCACGGCAGCCGGCCCGCCCCATTCACGCGATGCGTCGATTCTGATACAGCACAAATGCTTGATGTCAGCGGCCGCTCCACGCCTGCGCGTCGCCGCCAGACGCGTCATCGATGTACGCGCCGCTCATTGTCTCCGGTCGACACGAGACATGAACTACAACTGGGCGGTCAGTCGATTGTGACTGTTTCCTCCCAGCTATAGATGATTTCATCATTCTTCTCGTCGTCTTCATCGCAGAGAAGCGTGATCAAATTTCCGCTTGGGTCCCAGAGACGTGCTGCATATCCGGCAGGCATCCGAGCAATTTCCTTGAATTTCGCACCACACTCCTTCAGGTGCCGGCAAAAAACACCAAAATCCCGTTCAATCCATATACGAATAATGGAGATACCGCTTACCGCATCAGCTTTCTCTCTATATAAGAACAGGCCGATCCCGCCGTCTTTTCCAAGCAGTACCTCCTTGCCATTCACCACTTGAAAGCCCAAACCATGACTGTAGAAATCCACCATCTCCGGCTTACCTTTCGGTTTCACCGGAATAATAAACCTGACTTTAGCCTTAACGTCTTCCATATCGTCCCTTAGCAGGCGGCCTGCCGCTTTCTTTGGAAGCAGATCTCGCCCTATCTGTTGCACAGCGATTAGCTCTGTACACCTTGGCCCCAACACGACTCAGCGCCTTTTTCTCAGCCTCATAGAATGGACTGCGATTTGGTGCATTATCGATACCTATATCGATGAATTCGTACCCTTCCGCCGCCATTTTTCTGATCCATGCGGCATTTCGAGCGACCGCCTGTTGCTCCCATGACTTGCCAAACGATTCGCCATCGTCTTCGATATCTGCCGTGATCGACTTCCAGTCTTTCTTGATCGTCCGGAATTCATCACACGTATGCTTGACGCGCATCGCAGCAGCATAAGCCTCGACCGACGCCTGCCCCTCACCGATCACCACATACTTCCTCAACCCGAGCGGATCGACAAATTCGATCGGGTTCGGCGCGTACTGATAGAAGTTGATCCCGCCGGCGAGCCCGATCGGATCCTGCGAGATGAAGCGCCCCGCACCTGAATCGTAGTACCGGTACCGGTTGTAGTGCAGTCCGGTTTCGTCGTCGTGCTGCTGGCCCTGAAACCGGATCGCGCTCCGTGCGACGATCCCTGCCGCCTTCGACGCGCGCGCGATCACGTCGCGCGCTTCGCCCCACGCGCGATACGACGCTTCCCACACGACCTCGCCCGCCTCGTCGGTCATCAACAGCGGCGTGCCGACCTGATCGCAATGGTAATAAAGCAGATGCGCATCCGCCAGCCGCTCCGGCCGTCGTTGCAGCGGATCCGTTTCTGGCGTGTATCGATCCGTCTCGCGCCATTCCGGCGTCGCGATTCCAGCGACCGGCTGCGCCGTCACGTACTGCGCCAGCGGCACGAAGCCGTCCGGATCGTACACATACTGCGTCGTCCCGCTGGCCGTGCTTTCATAGGCCAGCCGATCGCCTTCCCATCCGAACACGGTCCTCACGCCGTTCACGTCCTTCGCAATCCGGCGTCCGAACGGGTCGTAGAAGTAGCGCGCATCGGCCTGTCGCGTCGATTCCTCGACACGCGCCCGCGTCAACCGGTTGAAGGCGTCCCACTCGTATTGCTGCCGGCCTGCCGGCGTGCGCTTCTCGATCAGGTTGCCGCGCGCATCGTATTCGAAGTGCGTGCCGGCATACCCCTTGAGCAGGTTGCCGAGCACTTTCGGCACCTGCGCAGGCAACGTGTTGACCGGTCGATCCGACACCACCGGACTCGGCTTCACGGGTTCCTGCGAGCGCGCATGCTCCGGCGCGCCCGCGTCCATGATGTTGCTCGCCGGGTCAAACGCAAAACGCTCGGCTCCCAGCGGCCCGATCGCCGCGATCAGGCGGCCGACCGGATCGTAGCGATAGTCGATCAACCCCTTCCGGCTGTCCTCGATATGCTCGAGCCTGCCCGCCGCATCGTAGCGATAGCGCCGCTCCGCCAACGGCGCCGGCGCCTGCAGCCGCTGCACCGTCTGTCTCGCGACCCGCCCGGCCGGATCGTAGGCGGTCTGCTGCCCGATCCGGTTGGACAACGTCCGCTGGGTTTCGCGATGAAGATCGTCCCGCTCGAACTGGATACGCTCTTCGCCGTCCAGCATCAGCCCGTGGACATGCCCCGAGCCGTAGGTCAGCCAGTCCAGCGTGTGGCCATCGGGGCGCACCGTCCTGATCCGCGTGCCGATTGCATCGTATTCGTGATGCCACACGTAACTGCGCGATTCGCCGAACAGCTGATAGGCGTGATGCTCGCGCACGAGGTTGCCGACCGGGTCGAAGAACGCCTGGAACCGGCTATGGCCGTTGCTGGCCTCGATCATTCGCCCGCTTGCGTCGTACGCAAAGCGCTCTTCGACCGCGTCCGACGCGCGTCGCGTCACGCGTCCCGCCCGGTCGAATTCCAGCGTCGTGACCTGCCCCTCGACCTCGACACTGCTCGGCTCCAGCGTGCCTTCCGCGTATCGGTACTTCGCCCGCTTGCCGTCGAACCCGATCTCCTCCAGCAACCGGCCGGTCGGGTCGTAGTGGAACTGCGACGTCGCATGGTTCGCATCGGTCAGGGTCGTCAGGCGGCCGAGCCGGTCGTAGCGGTACGAGAGCGCATGACCCAGCGCGTCGACGCGGCTCGCCACACGGCCGGCCGGGTCGTACGAGAACCGCGTGACACGCCCGAGCGCATCGGTGTGCGTCTGCACGCGGCCTTCCGCATCCCGGACGAACCGATCGATGCCCGCAGCCGACGCAATCTCGCTCAGCTCACCGTTCTCGCCATAGCGATATGTCGTGGTCCCCCCTGCCGGATCCGTCTTGCCGGTCAGGCGACCATGATCGTCATACGTCCATTTCGTCGTTTTTCCCGAGCAGTCGACGTACTGGCTCAATTGTCCGGCGGCGTCATACGCCAGGGTTTTCGTACCGCCCTTTTCGTCGGTCATCCCGACGAGCAGCCCCTGTGCGCCGTACGCGTACTTCGTCTCGTAGCCGAGCGGATCGATCTGCCGAACGAGGTTGCCCGCGTCGTCATAGCCGCGCTTCCAGACGTGCCCGTCCGGATCCTTCATCCACACCGGCTGGTCCTGCCCGTCGTAACGCGTCTCGACGACCGCACCGTCGACGCGGTAGTGCTTCGTCATGTTCCCGCGCGCGTCGTACTCCATCTCCTCGACGCCGCCGTCTCGGTGGATATGCATCACCAGATTGTTGTTCTGGTCGCGCCGCATCCACTCTTCGGTCCCGTCCGGATAGGCGATCCGGTACATGTAGCCGTGGATGTTGTAGTAGTAGCGCGTGACGTTGCCGAGCGCATCCGTCACATAGGTCAGGCGGATGTTCGGATGCCACATCAGGCGGATGTCGTGGCTGCCATCGTCGGCATATTCGCGCACGCATCGCGCGTTCGTGTTGTCGTGTTCTTCCGCACCATCCCACTCGAGATTCATCCCTCGGCCGGTGCGATCCGTGTAGCGGGTGATCAGGTGGCGACGATACGCGTATTGCCATGCGTTGCCGTAGCGATCCGCCGCGCGGACGAGGTCGCCTTCTTCGTCGTAACGGTATTGCGCGAGCGTGACGCGCGTCTTCGCGTCGACGATCTGCTCGATTGCCGTGATGCGGCCACGCGCATCATGCAGGAATGCCAACGTATGACCGGCAGAGCTGACGAGACGCGCAAGGCGATCGCCGCTGTCGTAGTCGAGCGCGACCGTATTGCCCGCGCGATCCTTGTGCAACGCGAGGCGGAACGTCTCGCCGCGCTTCTCGTAGACGTACAGCGTTTCATGTCCGTATGACAGCGTGACCCACGTTTCATCCAGCCGGGACAACGTGACGCCTTCCATCCGGTCGTCATGCACCGCACCCGCGGCCAGCGCCGGATATTCGATGTTTCGACCGGTCGAGTCGCAATACACCCATTTGTCATCGCGGATGTCGATGCGCGTCATGTACGGCGTCAGCCAGCGCGCGCCCAGTTCACCGCGATCGTAACCGGCCAGGCGCGAACGGTAAGTCCGCGCCCAGACGACCGGCAGTGCGCCCGGCAATTCGAAGTCCGTATGCGTAAATGTCTCGTCGCCGAATGCAAAGCTGATCGACGCGCCGGACGCGCCACATCCGCACTCCTCGCAATGATCGACCCCCGCCCCCTTGGCCTTGGCTTCCTTCTTCTGCGCAGCCAGCGGCACCTGCGGCCGCCGCTCCTCGACCTTCGTCGTGCCCGACGACTTGACCGCACCACCGCGCGTGCCCTTGCCCTTGAGCCGCACCGCGTCGGCGAGCTTCACGAGCAGCCACATCAGCTTGCCTTCGTCACTGCCCTTGAGTTCGTTGATCTTGTTGAACACGACGGGCGCCAGCGTGCGCAGCGATGTCGCGATCTCGCGAATCGGCGCGACGAGCTTCACCGGAATCGCCTCGCTCAGCTTGCCGCCGGCCGAATTGGCGCCACGCTTGCCGAGCGCCGCCGTCGATTCCGACAGATACCCCCACGCGCCGGCCACCTTGTCCTTGCTGAACCATCCGCTCTTCTTCATCAACTGCCGATACTCGGCCGCCTGCTTCTCGTTCTTGGCCGGATCGAACAGCTTGCCCGCCTGCAACGCCTCGATGCCGTCGGCGAGGCTCGTGAGAATCTCCTGCGCCTTCTTCGCACACGTGTCGATCAGTTCGTTGACCACGCCCTGCAGCGTCGTCAGGAAGTTCTCGATCTCGGTTGCGCACGAAGCCTGCACATGCGTGACGACGATCGACACGACGGCCGCGGCGATGTCGCGCTTGTGGATCATCAGCTCGTTGCGGATCAGCGCGAGCATCGGCCGCGCCGCGAGCCGCATCGGCGCCAATACCGGCGGGAACGGAATCACGCCGATCAGGTTGATCGCGAGCCCGAGATAGTCGAGCAGGTCGCCGCCGCGCTTGCGGACGATCGAGACGATGTCGCTGAGCACATCCGCCAGCGCCATCAGGTTGTTCAGGATCGGGATCGCACTGGCGACGGTCGCCAGGCGCTCGACGTTCACGTATCCGTGCGTGACGTCGATCAGCCACGCGTTGAAGCCCTCGCCGGATGCACGAACGTCATCCGGATGAACGTCGGTCAGCCACGGCGTCGCCTGCTCGTATTCCGCGCCGGGAGGAAGTTTTTGTTCTGCCATGCTCTGCGTTGTTCTTCATTGTTCTCGGGACGCGCTTGGCAAACTCGCGCGTGCTCTCGACGACCCGCCCGCGCCACGAAACGGGACGTTCGCGTCAACGCGCAAACCGTCCTGCGGGGTGTGGGTGGATCGCTCTCCTGACGCCGCAGCCTGTTTCGACTTGGCCCTCGGAAGGCTCGGCGGCGTCCCGCGCGATTGTACAGAGGATTGGGCCGCCGGCGTATGACGCCCGGCCGGCAGCATTCGGGCGACGGCGATTGCCGGGAGTCGCCGCTTTGCGGACGACGCCATGCATCGTGGCGCGCCCGTAAACGCATCGGGCCGGCCACCGCATCGCGGTGGCCGGCCCGTGCCGTCATTCACTCGCGGCGCATGACGCGCCGTGCTCCTTCACACGTCGAACTTTACCCGGCCGATCTCCGTGCCGCTCGTGCCGAGGTTCACGTTGATGATCTCGCAATCGCTGCCGTTCACCTAGCGCACCGCCCATCGACCCATGATGCCCGCGCTGGCGAACAGGCGAAGCCGCGCCGACTCCCAGTCGGCGAGTGCGCGCACCCGCTCCTGTCGCGCATCGGATAGGGCCGCTTGCGCCGAAAGCAGCTCGAGAATATCCCCCGCTCCGTGCGCGTAACGATTGCGTGTCGACGCCAGCGCCGTTTCAGCGGCATCCAACAGCCTTGCAGACGCGTCCAGATTGCCGATCGCCGACTCGGCGTCAGCATGCGCCTTCAGCACCTCACGCAGAATCTGCTGTTGCGTGTCGAGCAGTTGCGCATGTGCCTGTTCGGCCTGGGCCTGCGCCCCGCGAATCCGGTAGGTCCGCGAAAAGCCTTCGAAAAACGGAATCGTCAGGGTCAGGCCAATGCTCGTCTGTGTTGAACGCAATGACTGCAATCCCTGGTTCGGATAACCGTTCCGGGAAAACGTACCGCTCAAATCCAGCGTCGGCATGCCCTCCGATCGCGCCGTCGTCACCTTCGCCTTCGCAGCCTCCCATTGGGCGCGCGCAGCCCTGATTTCCGGATGAGACCCTTCCGCCTCGCGAAGCCAGTCACCCAGCTCGCGCAACGCATCCGCCGCAACCGGCGCCGCCGCCTCCGTCACGTCGATGCGTGTGACGCCCGGCAGCCCCATCGCATAAACGAGTTCCGCGCGAGCCCGGGCCACGTCTGCGCCGGCCCGCCCCGCAGCCAGCCTCGCCTTCGCCAGCGCCGTTTCCGCCTGCAGCGTGTCGCTGCGGGCCGCGACGCCTTTGGTCAGACGCTGACGCGACGCAAGCACCGTAGATTCGGCAAGACCGACAGATTCGGTACGCGCTTCAAATGCAGCTTGCGCGTTTTGAACATCGAAATAGCTTCCGATGACATCCGCCACAGCTTTCTGCATCGCGGCGTCGTGACTCGCCAGCGCGGCCGTCAACAGCTGCTGCGCCGCACCCCGGTTTGCGGCCCGCCCGCCGAAATCGAGCAGCCGCCAGTTCATGCTTGCATTTGACGTCGTGCCGGTGCCATGGGTATTCATCGACGGCGCCTGCGGATAACGGCTATGCGCGCTGAGCCGGTTCACCGACCCATTGAGCGTCGGCAGCCATGCCGCCCTCGCCTCGCCCAACGCCGCCGCCTGAATCTTGATCGACGCCCAGGCAACCCGGATTCGCGGGTTGTGGCACAGCGCATGGTCGACGGCATCGCCAAGCGTCAGACGCTTCGTCAGCTCGACGGACGACGGACAGGCAACAGGAGCATCGTCGCCCGGAAGCCCAACGCCCGTGTCCAGCACGGGCGGCCGCGTCAACAAGGGATCGGTCAGCACATCCGGCACGCCCGCTGCCTGGGCCTTGCACGCGATCAGAACCAGCAGTGCGCCATGCATCCGCCGGCTGCATGTGAACCAGCGCAAGATTCTAGCGCTCACGCAAACTCTCCCGGCCGTGCTGCAGCAGCGGCGAAAGCACGTATTCGATCACCCGGCGCGTACCGGTCTTGATCTCGACGCTGCCCGACATCCCGGGAGACAGCCTGACTTCGCGGCCATCCACGAGCAGCGTGGCGCGATCGAGTGTCACCTTGACCGCATAGATCAACCCTTTCTTCTCGTCTTCGATCGCATCGCGCGATACATGACTGACGGTCGCCGGCACGGTCCCGTACTTCGTGTACTCGAACGCATCGATCTTCACGCTTGCCGGCTGCCCTTCCTTGATGAAGCCCACGTCGCGGTTTTCGATGAACGCCTCCATTTCCACCGCGCTCGCCAGAGGCACGATCTGCATCAGCGGCTGCGCGGCCGGCACCGCTGTGCCAACGGTATGCACCGCAAGCTGCTGCACGGTACCGTCGACTGGCGCGGTCAGTTGCAACAGCTCGCCGTGCGCCTTTGCTCGGCGCACGTCCTGTGTGGACGCGTCCGCGACTCGCTGAGCGTCGTGCTGCGCGTCCTGTGCATTTCTGCGCGTTTCGGCCACCAACGCCGCGCGCTGGTGGCGCGCATCAGCCAGTTGCCCTTCGATGTCGATGCGCTGCTGCTCCGCCTCGATCCACGCGTGTTCGGCAACATCGCGCGTTTTCAGGAGTTCGGCGTAGTCCCTCGCCCGACGTGCGGCGAGCGGGAGCGCTTGACTGTAGCGACGAATTTCGCCATCGAACCGATCACGCCGCGCGACAAAATCACGCCACTGATCCATCAGGTGACGCTCGGCTTCACGCAGACGCTCAGACGGCACCCCTTCGATACCGGAAAGGCGGGGCGGTCGCCCCGTTTCGATCGCGTCGATCAAGGCCCGAGCCCGCGCAACCTGCAACGCCGCGTTCAACCGATCGCCGTCCGCCTTCTGCCGCTCCGCGTCGATGACGCGCGTATCGAGATCGATCAGCGCGTCGCCGGCCTTCACCGTCTGGCCGTCGCGCACGTGCAGCGCCCGCACGCTCGCCACCTCCACCACCGCCAGTGTCTTGGTGCGCGAGGACGGGATGATCTTGCCGCTGCCATTGACGATGATGTCGATCTTGCCCAGGCACGCCCAAGCGACAAGCGTTGCAACCAGCAGCATGAGGATGCGCGCGACCCATCGTCCCATCGGCGACACGGGCGCAGCCCGGACGGCCAGGGCTGCCGGCAGGAATTCGGCCTCGTGCGCTTCGAATGTCGGCAGCGTCATCCTGTGACGTCGTCGCCAGCAGTGGAGCCAGACATCCCGGTAGCGTTCGTACAGTTCGCACCACGCCTTTACCCGTTGTCGCACACTCATGCACATGCTCCCGAGACTGCACATCCGTCCTGCTGCAATGCGTGCAGGCGTGCGTAAATGCCTCCCTGCGTACGCAGCAACGCGTCGTGCGTGCCGCTCTCCACGATCTGTCCGCGTTCCATCACGAGAATTCGGTCCGCGTCGCGCACCGCCGAGAGCCGATGCGCAATGATCAGTACCGTGCGCCGCTCGCAAATGCGACGCATATTGGCTTGAATGACCGCCTCGGACTCGTAGTCGAGCGCGCTCGTCGCTTCGTCGAAGATCAGGATGCGCGGGTCCGTCATCAACGCACGTGCGATCGCGATGCGCTGACGCTGTCCGCCCGAGAGCCCCGTGCCATGCTCGCCGACCACTGTGTCGTAACCTTCCGGAAGTTCGCAGATGAATTCGTGTGCGCCGGCCAGTTTCGCTGCGTCGATTACCGCATCGATCGACGCAGTCGGCCGGGCCAGCGCGATGTTGTCCCGTACCGAGCGGTTGAACAGCGTGTTCTCCTGAAGCACGACGCCGATCTGCTGCCGCAGGCTCGCCGTATCGATTACGGCGATGTCATGACCGTCGACCAGCACCCGGCCGCGATCCGGCACGTAGAGGCGCTGCACCAGTTTCGTCAGCGTGCTCTTGCCCGACCCCGAGCGGCCCACGATGCCGATCACTTCGCCCGCCGCGATCCTGACGGAGATCTGCCGGATCACATCGCTCGCGTCCGGTCGATAGCGAAACGATACCTGGTCGAATTCGATCGCACCTTCGAGACGCGGCAGTCGCGTCTTTTTGCCGGCCGCTTCGGGCGGCGCATTCAGGATGTCTCCGAGCCGGCCCATCGAAATCCCGACCTGCTGGAAATCGTTCCATAGCTGCGCCAGGCGCAGGATCGGACTGGATACCTGTCCGGCCAGCATGTTGAACGCGACGAGCTCCCCGACGGTCAATCTGTTGTCGATGACGAGCGTCGCGCCAATCCACATGATCGCCGCCGTCACCAGTTTGCTGACCAGCATCACGCCGCCGCTCGCAATGGTCGCGACATTGGTCGCCGACAGCGCCGCACTCACGTAGGCAGCCAGTTGCCGGTCCCACCTGTCCGTCCATCTCGGCTCGAGCGCCATCGCCTTGACCGTATCGATACCGCTGATGGTTTCGACGAGGAACGACTGATTCTCGGCACCCTTGTTGAACTTCTCGTTCAGACGCCTCCGGATGATCGGCGTAAATACGACGGACAGCAGGACATAAAGCGGGATCGAGACGACGACGATCAGCGTGAGCCACGCGCTGTACCAGAGCATTACGCCCAGGAAAACAACCGAAAAGGCCAGGTCCATCACCAGGGTTACGGCATTGCCGGTGAGGAAGGCACGAATATTCTCCAGCTCGCGAATGCGCGCCACCGAATCGCCGACGCGGCGCGCCTGGAACCAGGCCAGCGGCAACGCCAGCAAATGGCGGAACAGCCGCGCACCGAGTTCGACGTCGATCTTGCTGCTGGTGTGCGCGAAGACCCAGGTCCGAATCCCGGAAAGCGCCGCTTCGAACAACGTCGCACCAATGAGGCCGACCGCGATCACGTTCAATGTCTTCATCGCGTGGTTGACCAGCACCTTGTCCATCACCACCTGGAAAAACAGCGGCGTGGCGAGATCGATCAGTTGCAGCACCAGCGAAATCACGAGCACTTCGCCGAGCAGCTTTCGGTAGGTCACGATTGCCGGAACGAACCAGCTGAAATCGAAGCGCGCGAGCGTACCGGCAATACTGCTCTTGCTCGTGAAGTAGACGAGTTCACCGGTCCAGATTTCGAGCAGCCGCTCTCGCGTCAATACCGCCGGGGCCTCGCCCGGGTATTGAACCAGTACCCGGGGTGAACGCGTACCGTCGCCAGCCTGGTACTGCCCGATCAGGAAGTAACCGCCATCGCCTTTCGCCTGCGCGACCGCCGGCAGCGGCGCCCGTTCGAGCCGTTCCGGGTCTTGTCGAACGGTCCTTGCCGTCATGCCAAGCGAACGGGCGGCTCGCAGTATCGTCTGAGTATCGAAGCTGCCGAAACCAAATTCATGCCGCAATGCGGCTTCGTCGGCGGCGATGCCGTGCAGGCTTGCCATCGCCAGCACGACGGCAAGGCCGGAATCGGCCTCCTGCGTCGCGCGCGAAGCAGCGGACGGCGGGATAGGGCTATCCATAGGGGAAGAAAGACAGGACAAGGAGTGTGATGCGGATGGGAAATACGCCGCCCGGCCGGGCCTGATGCCCGACCGGGCGGAACAACTTCCGACGACGGGCGTTATCGCCAGTTCGCAGCCAGCGTCGGCGCGAGGGCTGCCTGCTGTTCCGACGACAGCGTCACGGCACCGGTTGCAGGTGGCGCCCAGGCCGCCATGGCCTGCACCAGTTTCTCGACATCCGAATTGACGAGCGTTCGGCCATCGTCCGTCCGGATCTGCTCGACCTGATACCGAGAACCCAGGTACCAGTCCTGGACCGTGGCTCTATCGCCGGTGCCCAGAATGCTGATCTCGAGATCGTTGCCGACGTGACGGAACCATAATTGGTCCGCGGATACGCCACCGCCGACCCGAATCACGTCGCTGTTGCCGAGCGTATCGTCGTCTTCCCGAATCGTGTCGCGTCCCGACCCACGACCAAAACGGTACATGTCGTTGCCCAACCCACCCACCAGAATGTCATTGCCTGCGCCGCCATCGAGCACGTTGTTGCCTCGGTTGCCGATGATCATGTTGTCGAGTGCATTGCCGGTGCCATCGATGTCCTCGTTCCACAGTTTCAGTGCCTCGGCGGTGTAGATTGCATATGCATTCGGTACGTTTGCTGCCGATCTGAAATCCTGAATGCTCAAGTAGCGGGTCATGTCGCTGATGCTCTGGCGGCCGGAATCTGCGATATAGAAACCCATCAGAGCACCGTCGGCCTCTCCATATACCGCTCCCGTCACCGTGACGACGTGATTGACGCCGCCGTTGTCGAGATATGCGCCATCTGCCCAGAGCCGGCCCGCATTCAACGCGAGAATCACGCCTCGGCCGCTGCGAACCAGATTCGCGATCGCATGCTCGTCGTAACCGGCAAGCAGATTGTTCGCAATGCCATAGCTCTTGAGCAGCGCCTGTTGCTGAATGTAATTCGACCCGCCTCGCTGGTAGTCCGTCGCGGCCGGGCTCGTGACGGTCCATTGGTTGTCGATCGCGCGCCGGACTACCTCTCCCTCGGTGGTCGGCGTTCCGATCTGCGTGAGCAGGTTGGCGATCGACGTCAGCGCACAGGTTCCCTGGAACGTCGGAACCGCGTCACCCTGCATGTAATCCAGCTCGTTCGCCTTCGGATAGCCATATACGAGTACGGGCGCGCCATCGACGAGGCCTTTCTCCGGTTTGCCGAAGTCCAGCAGGTTCAGGTTTTCGACATGGTCTCCCAGTGCATAGCTGATCTTGCTCTGTACCGTGTCGATACCTTCGCCCGCCAGTTCCACAACCCGGTCGCCGACGTTGTCCACGTAGTAGGTATCGTTGCCTTTTCCGCCGATCATCGTGTCGGCGCCGGTGACCCCGTCGAGGATGTTGTCCGCACTGTTGCCGACGATCCGGTTGTCGAGTGCATTGCCCGTGCCGTTGATGTTGAACCCTTCGACGAGGCGCAATTCTTCCAGGTTGGCATTGAGGATGTAGTTCGCGCTGCTGATCACCGTGTCGTAACCCTCGTTCGCAAACTCGAGAATCACGTCGTTGACGCTGTTGACGATATAGGTGTCGTTCCCCTGCCCGCCTTCCATGTGATCCGCGCCCGCGCCGCCGTCGAGGTAATCGTCTCCCAGACCGCCGAGCAGCGTATCCCTGCCGTCGCCGCCATAAAGATAATCGTCGTCGGACTCGCCGGGACCGAGTGTCCGCTTCCCCTCGTTGTGGGCGGTGAAACCCACCAGGAGATCGTCACCTGCACCGCCATACAGAATGTCGTTCCCGACTTGGCCGAAAAGACGGTCATTGCCATCGCCGCCGTATAGCCGGTCGTTGCCGTCCCCGCCCTGAAGTTCGTCGTTGCCGGCTTCACCGTAGAGCAGATCGTTGCCGAGCCCGCCCATGATCAGATCGTTTCCGGCCCCGCCGTAGATCGTGTCGTCATCGGTTTCCCACGCGGCCAGAGACTGTTTCGCCTCATTGCTAGCGGTAAAGCCGACAAGAATGTCGTCGCCGTCTCCGCCCCAGATCGTGTCGTTGCCCGCGCCGCCGAAGATCTTGTCGTTGCCCGATTCGCCGGAAAGTACATCGTGGCCGTTTCCACCATTCAACTCGTCGTTGCCCGCGCCGCCGAAGAGTCTGTCGTCACCGTCTCCGCCGTCGAGGAAATCATCGTCGTTA
This sequence comes from Burkholderia stagnalis, assembly GCF_039848545.1. Classification (NCBI taxonomy): domain Bacteria; kingdom Pseudomonadati; phylum Pseudomonadota; class Betaproteobacteria; order Burkholderiales; family Burkholderiaceae; genus Burkholderia; species Burkholderia stagnalis. The sequence continues at coordinate 46,181 of NZ_CP156686.1, read as the reverse complement.
CCGCCGTCGAGATAGTCGTTGCCGAGTCCGCCGTACATCGAATCGTTTCCGTTACCGCCATACAGCGTGTCATTGTCGGATTCACCGTATGCGAGCCACTGCTTCGCGTCGTTGCTTGCTGTGAAGCCGACCAGAACGTCGTCGCCATCGCCGCCCCAGATCACGTCGTCGCCAGCCTCGCCGAAGATCCTGTCATGGCCGGCCTCGCCGAGAAGCCTGTCGTTGCCTTCATCGCCGTGCAATTCATCATTGCCCGCGCCCCCGAACACCGTGTCGTTCCCGTGGCCGCCGCAGACGAGATCCGCCCCGTCGCCGCCATCCATGTAGTCGTTGCCGGGGCCGCCCCACATCCGGTCGTTGCCGAAGCCGCCGTACATGACGTCATCGTCCGTCTCGCCCGGCGCAAGCGTCTGCTTGCTTTCGTTCGCTGCGGTAAAGCCCATCATGATGTCGTCGCCATCGCCGCCGTTCATGATGTCGTTGCCGGCCTGACCGAACAGCTTGTCGTTTCCGATGCCACCGTCAAGCACGTCGTTGCCGGCGCCACCGTTGAGTTCGTCATTGCCTTCTTCGCCGTACAGCCTGTCGTCGCCCTCATAGCCGAACAGGGTGTCGTTGCCGGTTCCGCCCCACAGATTGTCGTTGCGGTTGCTGCCGCCCATCACGTCGTCGCCGCCGCCAGCGAGGAAATTCACGAGCAGGCTGCTGTTGATCCAATGCCCGTACGACGCGTAGTAGTTCGCATCGAATACGTCGTTTCCATCGGTCCCGACGAGACAGGAGCGGTTGTTGTTATGGACCTTGATCTGATTCGGGCCGAAAAAGATGAAGTCGCTGCCATTGATCCAGTACAGTTTTTCAGTGTCGCGCAGCGTGCGATAGTTCGAGAACGGGACGGCTGGCGCAAGGTACATTCGACCGGGCTGCGCTGCCTCCCAGTGTTTCGCAGGCGCTGCAGCCGGCGCCGATGCATGGCGGTGGTTGCCGCGCGTGATGACGTCGTAGTCGACCGCCCGGATTTCGGCGATGCCGGCCTGCGCCAGGGTTCTGAATTCACGGGCGTCGCCGATACCATCCTCGTTCGCATCGACCCAGACTTGCAGCCCGTCCAGTTCCGCGCCGGACAGCTTGCCGTCACGGTTCGCGTCACGCGACCGCAGCGCGTTCACGCTTAATCCCCACCGGTTGGCGTCGAGCAGTACGGGGGTCTTTTCGGCAATGGATGCTGCAGTGTCCAGTGCGGCGCTTTTCGCTTCGTAGAAGGCGCCGATCGGGTTGTACCAGCCATTCGGCATCGTGAAGCCGTAGTCGTTTCTTCCGCCGTAGGTCAGCGTTTTGGAGATGATCTGGCTCAGGTCCAGGTAACTCGTGCCGCTCAACAAGCCCGCTGTGCGATACCGCGACAGCAAGCTGTCCGCGAAAATCGCGTCGCGCGCGTTCGACAGGTCGTATCGCTGGCCGTTGTTCACCACGAAATTGCGGTCGGTGATGCCGTCGCCGTTGATGTCTTCGCCGACTACGCTGGCGCCGTCGCCGATGCGGGCCTCGGTTTTGATGTGGTCGAAGATGCCGTCGCCGTTGGTGTCGGTTTTGGTGATCGTGATCTTTCCATCGGCATCGTAGATGGTTTCCTGAGTCTTGATGCCGTTTGCCGCATATCGCGCGTATTCGATAATCTGGCCGTTTGCGCCGTATAGGGTCGCGACATTCAACAGGCCACTCTCGTATTGGTTGGTTTGCCGTGCGCCTGTTGAAAACACCAAAGTGGCGGAATTTACCAGACCAGTCGAAAAATCTAATGAGTAATTCACGCTCGTTACGGGAGCATGGGAGAGGCGCTTGGGCGATGCACCGTACGCAGGGCCATAGGACTGGTAATAATTTACGTCCGGATTCGCCCCTGGGCGCGCTTGCGCCAGATAGCTTCCCGCGACCTCGATCATCACCTGCTCCAGCAAATCTGCAGACATCTTTCCGACGTTTGCGTCATGGATTTTGGTGAGCATGCTGTAGATGTCGTAACCGGGTACGGAGATATGATCAGGGCGATCTCCGATCACAGAGATCAATGGCCCGCCTTTTCCGACAATTTCTCGCGCAATTTTCCAGTTGTTATAGGCCGCTTTGGCTTCTTTTGTGACACCAACTATCGCTGCCAAGTCGAAATCATTTCGCATCCTGAATGCGTAATTCTGCTCTATCGCTTGATCCCGCGCATCATTGATATAGTGCCCGATTTCATGACTAAGAAGTCAGCCCTGAACAATTCGTTTTGCCGCGCAGATGAAGCTACGCCACCGACTGTGCAGCGGTTTGGAAGCTGAGCAAAGCGACGAGAATCAGGGTGTAAAAAAGCCGCAGCTTGCGCAGGATCATTCGCAGGTTGTGACCGGCGCCGCACAGCACCGCATGAATCGCATCGCCCAGCGTACCCTTGAGCCAATTTCGATCGAGCTTGCCGTCGGCCTTCATGTGCCCGATGGCTGGCTCGATCGCGCTGCGACGCCGGATCATTGCTCGCAGGCCGCGCGTGATACCGCGTCGCAAGCCCGGGTGGTAGACCTTCACACCATCGACCGCGACGCCCTTGTAGCCGCGCTCGACGATGGCAATCTCGGGCTGAACGTCGCTCAAGATCGCCGCCTGCTCCAACGCTTCGGCCAGCGTGTGCCCATCGTAGGGATTGCCCGGCATCGAACGAGCTCCGACTACCAGACCTTCCTTGTGCGTCGTAGTGATCGAAACCTTTACACCGAATTCATACGGCTTGCGCGCTTTGCCTTTCGCTAGGCACTCGACTTCTGTCGCGTGCAGCGCATACAGCTTGTTTTTGTCCTTCTGCTTCTGCGTGAGAATCCGCTTCGTGCGGCTGATCAAGTCTTCCAACGCCGCTCGACTTTGCTGAGCAACGCCGTCCAGTTGCCGCTCGACGTCACGCATCACGCGCCCCACTCGCGAACGCAAAGTGCGCAGTGCTTTCTTCATCCGCTTGTACTGCTTCGCATGCGCATAGCGTCCGATCTGGCCCGCCAGACGCGGTGCTTCGCGGTTGTAGTTCTGCCGCAGCTTCAGCCCGTGCTGGGCCGCAGCCTTCACCAGATGTTCCCGGCAGCGTTCGAGCAGGCGCGAATCGGTCGGATGCGCAATCGCCTTTTCCATCACCGTCGTATCGACGATCACCCGCTTCACGCTCGAAGTCTTGATGACCTTTGCGCGTTTGGCCGCTTCGATCGTCTCGGCCAACAGTTCTTCGACGCCGGCTTCGCCCAGGCGCTTACGCCAGCGCGTCAGGCTCGACGGATCGATCGGCGGCTTCGTCTGCAAGTACGTCTCGCCGGAGAACACTTGCCAGCACGGATTCTCCAGCCATTGCCAGACGACCTCTTCATCCGATAGGTCGAACGCGTGTTGCAAGTACAGCAGCCCTGCGATCAAACGCGGCGACGTTGCCGGTCGACCACGGGACGACGCGAAACTCGCGCTCATCGCCCCGCTCAACCGATCCCAGTCGATCAGATCAGCCAGGCGAATCAACGGATGCTTCAAATTGATCTGCTCGCGCAGCGGTTGGCGAAAGAAATCTCCCTCTGTCACCGGCGTCTTCGGACCCATCCACACCTCGTCAGGATTTGCAGGATTCACGCGTCAATATGCCCGCTTCCTGCAAATCCAACAACACCGTTTTCGGCCCACAGCCTTTCTGCATAAGCGGTCCAGGATTGTTCAGGTTCGACTAAGAACGCCGACAAACACTCGAGGATCAAGCTGTTCGTACGTTCCATTCCCATACACCCCAAAAACAATTTCCCTCCTACCTGAACTCCAGAATACCCCGCGTTCCACATCAGAGGTCTTAATAGCCTCTACAAGCCCCCATTCACATCAGATTCATATTTCAGCAATTGCCTCACAAGAGTATTGCTCTGATTAATCAAATCGATTGCCTCTCGACCCATTTTCAGGTCGCCGAACATTTTTTCATTTCCGGTTATAAGACGCATACCACTACCTCCTCACAATCCCCTGATTAAGACCGATCCTATAAAGACACCCGTTATACAGAAATCTAAAATACGCCCTCACAATCAGATTATCTCTAGGAGGATAAACGTACTCTTCACCACCATCAATTAACTTAAATCCGTGAACTGCCCCGAAAACATCAAATAGATCAGCTCTCGTCACGCACAGCACATTTTCATTCAACGACAAACTTATCAAGACCCTCGTTGGCGCCCCATCACTCGGAAAAAAAATGACATAGCCCGATCCCGTCGCTGCCCCGTACTCCCGCGATTGATGACCCACATTCAATTCCTTTCGATATCCCGAAACCACCGGCGAATCGCCTTTATGAATCTCCTCTTCGTCCTTCACCACAAAATCAATGTGCAATTTCTTGCCTACGACAGCAACATCAGTCAGATCATTTCCATCGACGACATTTCTTATATCTCTAAGAAAGTTCTGCTGAGTACGCACCGGCATTTCATCAGTCGACAACGATACGCATGCCGACACCATAAGCAAAGCAAATATTCCGCCTCTCATCATGAATCGGCTCATGTCCCACCCCTTAAAATCACCCCACTCCGACTATAGAGAGACTATTTTTCATAACCAATCCTGTAGTGTAGATACATACCCCAAAACCCCGCTTCATCGAGCATACATGGCGGATTATCTCGACCCGCATACAAAGCGTTCCTTACGCGAAACACTTTCTCACCGCCGATTATCGATACCGTATAAATCACCTCCACTCGCGATTTTTTGAAATGCCAATTTGAGAAAGACAACCATCATCACCGATACCAAAAACAACTCGAGTCTTTACGCTTCTGTTGTCGCGCACGTATCCCCACCGAGTCCCATGCGCAACTGAATATCGATCAACATTACCTAACACCCGGAGTAAGTCATAAGGCATAGCACAAATCACACCGGAATCTATCGGCAACGAAATACCAACCCTATAAAAATCACGATCCTTAGATTGGTAGACACCGTAATAAAAGCCACCCTCTTGAAAATATTCTTTAGATGATGCACGGCGCATCACATCGATCCCATACCCCTCAATGGATTTACCACTCTCGTCGCAGACCGGCTCCTCTATACCGCGCCGATAATCGATTCTTAGCCACCTTGAAACAAATTCGACATTCTCCAGGCTGCCTGTATCCACAACAACCTTGACATCATTCAAAAACTATTGCGGCGATCACCGCTATCGAGTGCTTTGATTGCACCAACACTTAGCTCGTCGAGATTTTTCCACATGGTTCGAGCATATTCAGTTCGGGCCGCCGCGTCGGCGGACAACTTTGCGGAACTTTCTGCGATCCCCTCCAATTGGGCAGCAATTTTTTGCAAGGCTACTTTCACTCCCTCGCCAGATGCACCCAACGCGCTCCATTCATCGAGATCATACCAAGCCATGCCTTACCCTCTATCAACAATAAATACGCAGCACGACAAAGAAAGCATCGCCACAACACCTGCGACAAAGCAAATAATCAAATATCCGCCGGCAAACAATGGCCCAACCATTCCGAGCCATAATTTCGATTGCGCAACCGACACAAAATTCCAATCAAAATATTGACCATGAAAAATCAAAAAAAACACGCTTCCCGATAAAAATATAAATGCAACCAGAAACGCCAAGACTTTCCTTTTCCAGGAATAACCCAAGTATCCGAGAATTATCCTATCCCTCTCCGCGTAACAAAGGCGAAGCGCCTCGAAAATCCTGAGAGGCGTCGCGGACAACATCAGAGTGAAATAGAGTGCCGTTACATCCGGAAACAGAGATTTTTCGATTGCCTTAGGGACCAGCGGAAATATTTCCCCAACGCCGGTCACAATTATCTTCAGTGCAGGCCAACGCGTCAGTGCATCATCCGGTGCAAACCATGCAATCAGCGTACCCGCCAGATGCAACACCATGAGCACCGGACTCCGACGATAGAATTCGATCAAAAAATCAAAAAAATTCTGTATCCCTTTTTCATCGCCCCCCTCTGTCAACAGCGGCCCACAATGCGGCTTAGCCTTTTCTCGCTCGTCGGCACAAGCATGCCACCTTGACTCACGCCTCCCCCTCATATCGATACCCAAATAATATTTCTACATGCTATAAAATCAAAACAACGAATCACACCATTCGCCGAGAAGATTCAATACCATCAAGATATCGAATATCAACGCTATTCACTGCCATCAGTGCTGCATGGCGACTTTCATCCAGGTGTTTCGCCATCATTTTGGCGAACTCGGCCCGAACTCTGGCATCGACAGCAAGCTTTACGGCATCGGCACTGGCTTGCCTCATTAGAGCGGCAGCCTTTTCCAAGGCTACCTTGATACCTTCGCCTGCGGAGCCAAGCGCATTCCATTCGTCAAGTTCATACCATGCCATCGCTTACCCTCTCAATTTCGAGCATATCCATGAAAAGAAAATATAGGTCCACACCAGACCCACCGATATACCAAAAGCCTCCATACCTCCAGCAAATATCGGGCCAACCAACCCAAGCAGAAATCTCGACTGCGAAATTGGCAAGACATTTATTTCGTAATATGGCCTCCCCAAAGCCAGCGCAACAACCCCAAAACAAAACATAAACGAAACGGAAATTAAAACTCCAATCCTGCCCCGCATCGACGCCCTTATCCTCCCAAGCGTGTAATTGCGCTCAAAATATGCAAATCTCACCCCATCAAATACCCTCAACGGCATTGACATATACATGACCGAGAAATACAGCCCCGTGACTTCCGGAGAAGTAGATTTTTCTGCAGCAGAATTCACCACCGGGAAAATTTCACCGAGACACGATACAAAACTCCTCAGCGCGGGATATCGCCCCAGCACGTCTATTGGAGCACCCCATGCAATTAATGCACCCACGATATGCAACAACAACATCATCGGGCAATGACGATAATATCTTAGCAAGGTCGACAAGCCACCCCCCCCCAAATTACATCAGCTCACACAAAGAATAGACACTCAAAAAAACCACACAAAATCATCTCACCACACACAATTTGAATAATCACAACACTCACACCGGATCGATAATCGCAATCTAAAGATAGGCAATCTCTTCCCTCACAGATCCACCTTCATTTATTCCACCTATGTCGCGCCACAGGCGACGGCTTGCGTATCGAGTCACATCTCATTGTCATTTCATCGAAAAAGACATTGATCAAGAATAACCAAATCAAACCGGAGCCTGCAGAAATGCATATAACGTCCGAGAAAGGCAGTCAGCATAAGCACACAATACAGTGCAGGGACGCCCGGAAATTTCGACTTTTCGGCAGCGCTGGTCCGCAAAGGAAATACTTTTCCAACCCCCGTTACAACCACTTCCACACTAGACCAACGCAGCAACGTATCTTCCGGCGCGAACCACGCAATAATCGCACCAAAGATATGCCGGGACTTGTCGATTCATTCTTGTTAGTTTTGTTTTTTAAAATCGTCAGCCTTATCGACTTGACTCGCAAATCGAGCCGATATTCACGGCCTGCTTTCCAAGCGGGCGCGATGCGCGAGCCATGATCTCTTCCGGCTCACTATTGGCATCGTTACAACCACCCGTTTCGGCCCCGGCCCTCACCTCATATGCATTCCTTACGAAACTCCACGAAAATCAATTACCAACCGCACCTCACTCAACCGATACACACAACGCCATGACGATATCGAAAGAATTGAAAGAAAACAAGCATCACCTGAATTTTCATACATTTACGATATATTCAATCGAAATCCGTACTTGTCTTGTCAGCCTTCCTTCTTCCAATTGGACAAATAGAATCGAATCCAACCAAAACTTAGAGAAATACAAATAATCTGCGCCCCGCCAGCAAACAAAGGCCCCACCAAACCGAGCCGCAAACGCGAACCGCTGATCGCGATGAAGTTCAGCTCGTAGTAATACCCTTCAATCAAAAGAAAAACACTACAAAAAAACAAAATTGGAACCATGAAAATCACCTTGAGCCTTTCCCTCAACGACAATTTTCCATATACCTCTTTCGCCGTGGCCTGCCCCGCATAGAAAAGACGGCACCCCACTATCAACCTAAACGGAAATGCCGCAAGCATGAGTGCAAAATAGAGTGCCGTGACATCAGGGAATTTCGATTTCTCAACAGCATTGTGAAGTAGCGGAAATATTTTTCCGACATTGATTACGACCACATTCAGAAATGGCCAACGCACCAGCGCGTCCTCCGGTGCAAACCAGGCAATCAATGCTCCGGCGGCATACAGTGCCAGAATGGCTGGACTAAATCTGTAAAGCGCGGTCATCCAACCAATGAGACTTCGACATTCAACCTCATCGGCTTTCCCTACTGACGACAGCGGCTTATCTAGCAACTTCGCTCGGGAATCGATATTATTTTCACTCCATCTCCCATGATCCGGCAAACAATGCAAATCATCGCTTTGCTCCTGCCTACCGCCCCCCGCCTCCATTTCGGCTCACGCCTTTCATCCATCTCCACTCCCAAGCTCATACGGTTCCTCACACCCAGTTATTTTCATCATATGCATCACCCTCTCTCGCGATTCATTGAAATATTAATTTGATGAACACAGCCACCACGGTCAATCGAAAAATTTGCCCTAGAATTCACACCCTTACTTTCGTACATGTATGCCCACCAAGTCCAATGAGCAATCGGATATTTCTCAACAACACCAAGCACATCAATCAAATCATATGGCGTGACACATATCACACCAACGTCTATCGGGAATGATAGACCAGCCCTATAAAAATCACTATTTTCCGGCTTGAATATTCGATAATTAAAATTACCATGCCTCTCGTATTCTTTAGAGGATGCAATGCGCCTCACCTCAACACCGTACCCCTCAATCAATTTTCCGCTCTTATCGTAGACTACCTCCTTCGCATCGAGTCGGTAGTCAATCCTCAGCCGACTCGCAACGAAATCAACATTTCCCAAGTCACCAGAATCCACGACAGCCTTGACATCAATCAAAAACTGCCGTGGCGTCCGGACTGGAAATTCATCAACAGACGTAATCGCGCACGCCGAAAGCAAGCCACCAACCATAACCAGCACAATATTTTTCACATGAAACTCCCCATCTCGATTTACATGCCCCCCAAACGAGTCGTCGCAATTCATAAGCAAATCACGTCGGAGCACGCCCCCCAACGAGAAGCAGCTGGCAAATACAATCAAACTCAATCGAAACTTAGAGAAATACAAATCACCAACATGAGCGCAAAATACAGTGCCGCAATACCGATAAATTTCGACTTCTCAACAGCGCCGGGCGGCAAAGGAAATACTCTTCCCGACACCGGTTACAACTTCCTCCATAACACGCCACCTCAGCAGTGCATCTTCCGGCGCGAACCGAGCAATAATTGCACCGGCGATATTCAATATCAGAATTTTTGAACTGAAGCGACAAATCCGAATCGCGTCGCCCACGAGATTCGCCAATTTATTCCCATTGCTTTTTTGATATTGCGAACCCCGTCAACTTGACTCGCGAATCGAGTCGACATTCATGACCTGCTTTCCAAGCAGGCGCATTACGCGAGCCATGAATTCTTCCGGCTCACTGTCCGCATCGACACCCCCAATTTCGGTTTGCGCCCTTCCATCATACGCATTCCTAATTTTATAATTCGAAATACATGAAAAATTCGTTATCTGCTACACCTCGTCCAGCCGACGCACAGCACCATGAAGATATCGAAAGAATTGAAAGAAAACAAGCATCACCTTAATTTTCATACACTTACGATATATTCAATCGAAATCCGTACTTGTCTTATCAGCCTTCCTTCTTCCATTCACCGCCCCAATTACCGAAGTGAATATAACTACACGATGGCACGCGGATAAATCCGAACTATGTCACTCGATTCAACGTCATCAGCTCGGTTATATCCACCAGCCCATCACATCCCTTCAGAAACGACAAAGCCGGCTCATGGCCGGCTTTGTCGCTAAAACAAAAGCAATGTATGTTCAGTCGCGTCGTACTTCCAGCACACACGCGACCAAACAACCGTTATTCCGCATCACACGTCGAACTTCACCCCCTGCGCCAGCGGCAGCTCCCGGCTGTAGTTGATCGTATTCGTCGCACGACGCATATACGCCTTCCACGCATCCGAACCCGACTCGCGCCCGCCGCCCGTTTCCTTCTCGCCGCCGAACGCACCGCCGATTTCCGCGCCGCTCGTGCCGATGTTCACGTTGACGATCCCGCAATCGCTGCCCGCCGCCGACATGAACTGCTCGGCCTCGCGGATGTCGTTCGTGAAGATCGCCGACGACAGGCCCTGCGGCACCGCGTTGTGCACGTCGATCGCGTCCGCGAAGTCGTCGTACACCATCACGTACAGGATCGGCGCGAACGTCTCGCGCTCGACCACCGCCGTCTGCTTCGGCATCCGTACGATCGCCGGACGCACGTAGTACGCATCCGCGTGACCGACGTCGACGCGCTCGCCGCCCTTCACCTCGCCGCCCTGCTCGCGCGCATCGCCGAGCGCCTTCTGCATCGCATCGAACGACGCGCGATCGACCAGCGGGCCCACCAGCGTGCCCGCTTCCAGCGGGCTGCCCACCTTCACCGACGCATACGCCTTCTCGAGGCGCGGCAGCAGCTGGTCGACCACGCTGCGATGCACGATCAGGCGGCGCAGCGTCGTGCAGCGCTGGCCGGCCGTGCCGACCGCGGCGAAGGTGACGGCACGCACGACGAGATCGAGATCCGCGCTCGGCGCGACGATCATCCCGTTGTTGCCGCCGAGTTCGAGGATGCCGCGCGCGAGGCGCTGGCTCAGCACCTTCGCGACCTCCTGGCCCATCCGCACGCTGCCCGTCGCGCTGACCACCGGCACCTTCTTCGACGACGTCAGCACCTCGCCGACATCGCGCATGCCGAGCACGAGCTGGCTCAGGCCTTCCGGCGCCACGCCCGGATGCGTCTTGTCGAACTCGCGCAGCGCCTTGCCGAGCAGCACATGGCAGGCGATCGCGGTGAGCGGCGTCTTCTCCGACGGCTTCCACACGACCGGATCGCCGCACACGAACGCGAGCGCCGCATTCCACGCCCACACCGCGACCGGGAAGTTGAACGCCGAAATCACGCCGCACACGCCGATCGGGTGCCACGTCTCCATCATCCGATGGCCCGGGCGCTCGGACGCGATCGTCAGGCCGTACAGCTGGCGCGACAGGCCGACCGCGAAATCGCAGATGTCGATCATTTCCTGCACTTCGCCGAGGCCTTCCGACGTGATCTTGCCGGCCTCCAGCGTGACAAGGTGGCCGAGCGCGGCCTTGTGCTCGCGCAGCACGTTGCCGAACACGCGCACCAGTTCGCCGCGAACCGGCGCGGGCACCGTGCGCCACTTGAGGAATGCCTCGTGCGCGGCGTCGATCTTGCGCTCGGCGTCGGCAGGGCCGTCAACGGCCAGCGTCGCGAGCGTCGCGCCGTCGAGCGGCGAACGCGCGGTCAGCGCATTGCCTTTCCACTGGGCGAGATCGATGTCGAGCGCGGCAAGAATGTCGTTGAATTGCATCACTTCCTCTTCAGGGACAGATTGATCGGTGCGGCGGCAAGGCCGCCCGCGTGTTTCGATTGGAGCGCGTTCGCGCGCCATGTGCAAGCGGATGCGCGCCCCGGCGGGCCGCTGCGCATGCCCTCGCCTCACGGCGCACGATTCCATGAGCAGCATTGTCGATGGCCACAAGTCGGTCGGCTATTGATATTAACTCACGACTTCATTCCGAAAACGCATCACACGACGAGGTCCAGTCCGCCCTTTCCAGACCCACGTTGGGACGGGTCCCGGGCCTTGGCTGGCGGCCAGGCACACACCCGCCGCGCACTTCGCGATTCGGCGTTACTTGATGACGAACGCGCATCAACTAGTTCGAAAATGTCGTTTGCTGACGACGCTTCGACCCCACACAATCTGATCGGCGTCAAGGCGTGCGGCACAGCACCCGGCGCAGCGACGGTCGTGAAGCCCCGCCTTACAGGGCTCGGCCGGACCTCAGACGAAGACGACGCGCACATCGGCCGGGCTCCCCCGCGCACTGCGCGCTGTCGCCGCCGCCAGCAGGCGACGGGCGGACGTGCCGCGCTTCGTTTCCCGAAAACAATCCCGGAGACAGCGCCCAACACCCATGCGCCCAGATTCCCACCCCGATTCCGCGCCGCCGTCCGGCTCGCGTGCCCCGAAGCCCCATCTCCACCGCGCGCTGCAGGCGCGCCACCTGCGCATGATCGCGATCGGCGGCTCGATCGGCACCGGCCTGTTCGTTGCGTCCGGCGCATCGATCTCGCAGGCCGGCCCCGGCGGCGCGATCGTCGCGTACATGGTGATCGGCCTGATGGTCTATTTCCTGATGACGAGCCTCGGCGAGATGGCGGCGTTCATGCCGGTGTCGGGCTCGTTCGCGACCTACGGCGCGAAATTCGTCGACGAAGGCTTCGGCTTCGCGCTCGGCTGGAACTACTGGTACAGCTGGGCCGTGACACTCGCGGTCGAGCTGGTCGCCGCGCAGCTCGTGATGCACTACTGGTTCCCGCATGTGCCGGGCGTCTGGTGGAGCGCATTGTTCCTCGCGCTGATCTTCGCGCTCAACGCGCTGTCGGTGCGCGGCTTTGGTGAAGCCGAATACTGGTTCGCGCTGATCAAGGTGCTGACCGTGGTCGCGTTCGTCGGCGTCGGCCTGCTGATGATCTTCGGCATCATGCAGGGCGGCCCGAGCGCCGGCTGGGGCAACTTCACGATCGGCGACGCGCCGTTCGCGGGCGGCTGGGCCACGATGCTCGGCGTCGCGATGATCGCGGGCTTCTCGTTCCAGGGCACCGAGATGATCGGCGTCGCGGCCGGCGAATCGGAAAACCCGCGCACGACGATCCCGCTCGCGGTGAAGCAGATCTTCTGGCGGATCCTGCTGTTCTACGTGTTCGCGATCGTCGTGATCGGCGTGCTGATTCCGTACACCGACCCGAACCTGCTGAAAAGCGACGTGACCGACATCGGCGTGAGCCCGTTCACGCTGGTGTTCCGTCACGCGGGCCTCGCGTTCGCGGCCGGCGTGATGAACGCGGTGATCCTGACCGCGGTGCTGTCGGCCGGCAACTCGGGCATGTATGCGTCCACGCGGATGCTGTACAACCTCGCGACCGAAGGCCGCGCGCCGAAACTGTTCGCGAAGCTGTCGCCGGGCGGCGTGCCGCGCAACGCGTTGTATGCGACGACGGCGGTCGGCGCGCTGTGCTTCCTCACCTCGCTCTACGGCGACAAAACCGTATACCTGTGGCTGCTGAACACGTCGGGCATGGCCGGCTTCATCACGTGGCTCGGCATCGCGGTCAGCCACTACCGGTTCCGCAAGGGTTTCCTGAAGCAGGGCTACCGGCTCGAGCAGTTGCCGTACCGGGCGAAGTGGTTTCCGTTCGGCCCGCTGTTCGCGTTCGCGCTGTGCCTGATCGTCGCGCTCGGCCAGGATTATCAGGCGTTCCTCGCGAACAAGATCGACTGGACCGGCGTGGCCGCGACCTACATCGGCCTGCCGTTCTTCCTGGCGATCTGGCTCGGCTATGCGCTCGTGCGCAAATGCCGGCTCGTGCGCTACGAGGACATGGAGATCGCGCCGTGGGTCGAGCGCAATGCGGCACCCGAGCCGGCGCCCGCCGCCAGCCCCGTCTACCCGGTCTATGTCGCCGGCCCCGCGAACCCGACGCCGGGCGCATGACCCGGCCCCGCGCCGGCGGCCATATGAAGACGGCGGCCGGCGCCGCCCCACCCGCATTCGACGCGGCGCGCGCGTTCAGGCAAGATCGACGCGCGCCGCATGGTTTTCCGCTGTTCACCCGTTACAGAATCAGAATCGCATGCAGAATTTCTACGAAGCCACCGTTACCCGCCAGCCCTATCCGCAACTGACCGGCACCGTCGACACGCAGGTCTGCATCGTCGGCGGCGGCCTCGCCGGGCTGTGCACCGCGCTCGGCCTCGTCGAGCGCGGCGTGCGCGATGTCGTCGTGCTCGACGGCGAACGCGTCGGCTACGGCGCGTCGGGCCGCAACGGCGGCTTCGTGTTCGGCGGCTACAGCCTCGACAATGCGGACCTGCTGCGCACGCTCGGCCGCGACGAAGGCCGCCGCCTGTACCGGCTGACCGTCGACGCAGTCGACCTGATCCGCGCGCGCATTGCGCGCTACGGCATCGATTGCGACATCGTCGACCGCGGCGTGATGCTCGCAAATTGGTTCGACGATCCGTCGCGGCTCGCCAGCCTGCGCACGCTGATGAAAAGCGAATTCGACGTCGACTGGGAGCCGGTCGCCACCGACGCGCTGCGCGCCCGGCTGAAGACCTCGCGCTACCACGGCGGCCTGTACGAACCGAACGCGTTCCACTTCCATCCGCTGAAGTACGTGCTCGGCGTCGCCGCGGCCGCGGCGAACGGCGGCGCGCAGATTTTCGAGCAGTCGCCCGCGCTTGGCATCGCGCGCGACGGCGCCGGCTACGCCGTGCGCACGCCGCACGGCACGGTGCGCGCGAAGGACGTCGTGTTCGCGTGCGGCGGCTATGCACGCGGCGTGTCGCCGCGCATCGAGCGCGCGGTACTGCCGATCGCGACCTACGTGATCGCGACCGAACCGCTCGGCGCGCGCCTCCCCGATGCGATCGACGCGCCGTATGCAATCTACGACACGCGCTTCGCGTTCGACTACTACCGTCCGCTGCAGGACACGCGGATCCTGTGGGGCGGCCGGATCTCGGTGCTCGACCGCGGCCCGGACGCGATCGCGCGCCTGCTCAAGCGCGACCTCGTGCGCGTGTATCCGCAACTCGCGGACGTCAAGGTCGAATACGCATGGGGCGGGCTGATGAGCTACGCGCGGCACAAGATGCCGCAGATCGGCCGCGACGCCGACGGCGTCTGGCACGCGATCGCGTTCGGCGGCCACGGCATGGCGCCGACCACGGTCGCGGGCGAAACGCTCGCCGCCGCGCTGGCCGGCGAGCGGCCGGTGCCGGACGGCTTCGCGGCGTTCGGCCTGACCCGCACGTTCGGCCTCGCGGGCCTCGCCGCCGCGCAGCTCACGTATACCGCGTACCAGGCCCGGGACGCGCTCGCGGCATACCGCCACTAAGCGCCCGCGCGGCGGCTCGCGGGGCACGGCGACGCGTATACGAACTAGAACGAAAGGTCCCAAAACGGGAATTTTCCACATGCTAGAATGCCCCGTCCAAGTCGCCGCGTAGCCACAATAACGTCACATGAAAACAGGAAGCAAGGCCGCCACGTCCGACAACCGCGCGCTGCCGTCCGATGCGCGGCGCAAATACGATCCCGAGCAAACCAAGCGCAACATCCTCGACGTCGCCACGCAGGAATTTTCCGCGATGGGGCTCGCCGGTGCGCGCGTCGACGCGATCGCCGAGCGCACCAACACGACCAAGCGGATGCTCTATTACTACTTCGAAAGCAAGGAAGGCCTGTACGAGGCCGTGCTGGAGAAGGTGTACGGCGACATCCGCGCGCTCGAGCAGGAATTGCACGTCGGCGACATGGAGCCGCTCGAAGGCATGCGCCGGCTCGTCGAGTTCACGTTCGACTACCACGACAAGCACCGCGATTTCGTCCGTCTCGTGTCGATCGAGAACATCCACGGCGCGAAGTATCTCGAACAGCTGAAGTCGTTCAAGAACCGCAACGTCAGCATCATCAAGACGCTCGAGGAATTGCTCGAGCGCGGCGCGGCGAGCGGCGCGTTCCGCCAGGACATCGACGCATTCGACCTGCACCTGCTGATCAGTTCGTTTTGCTTCCATCGCGTGTCGAACCGCTACACGTTCGGCGCCGCGTTCGGCCGCGACCCGTCGGCACCGCGCCTGCGCGCGCGGCATCGCGACACGATCGTCGAAGCCGTGCTGCGCTACGTCGCCGAGTAACCGCCGTCAGTTCTCCAGGCTCCCCGCCACGCAATGACTGTTCGCGCCACGCGGGCGCGCATCGGATGTCAGCCGCACACCAGCAGCTCGATGCCGCGCGCGTTCAATGCGCGGCGCACCGCCTTGTCCGGCGTGCGCTCGGTCACGAGATAGCGCACCGCTTCGGTGCCGTTGATCCGCACGGGCGTCACGCGGCCGAACTTCGAGTGATCGGCGACGACGGCCACCGTTGCGGCCGCGGCGATCATGCGGCTGCGCACTTCGGCCGCAAGCCGTGAATAGTCGGTGAATTCGCCGTCGGCCGTGATGCCGCCCGCGCCGACGAACGCGAAATCGACGTGGTATTGCGCAAGCTGCTGGATCGTGTCGAGGCCGAACGTCGCGTCCTCGTCGTCGGACAGCTCGCCACCGAGCAGCGTCACGCGGTTGCCGTTGCGGCGCGCGAGCACGAAGGCCGTGCGCCAGTCGTTCGTGTAGACCGCCAGCCGGTGCCGGTCGGCCAGCGCGAGCGCCACCGCGTGCGGCGTGCTGCCGGAATCGATCAGCACCGACGCGCCGTCCGGCACGAACTCGGCCGCGTGCCGCCCGATCACGCGCTTCGCTTCGGCGTTCGCCGCCTCGCGTTCGGACAGGCTCGGCTCGCGGCGGTCGGCGGCCAGCGCGCCGCCGTGCGTCATCACGAGCAGGCCGCGCGCGGCCAGCGCGTTCAGGTCGCGCCGCACCGTCTCGCGCGACACGTCGAGCGAACGCACGAGCTCCGCCACCGACAGCGCGCCCGACCTTCCGAGTTCCGACAGAATGAATTGGTGACGTTGTTCCGCCAGCATCGCGCGACGCGCCCGGGGCGCCAGTGAATGGGTAGCGCGCCATTGTAGTACGACCATTTGACGACCGCGTGTATGCCGGGCGGCCGCCCCACGCCACGAAATTCTGAATTGTCGGCAGCGCGGGAATCGGCGCGGCGCAGGGTTGCTACACTTTGCGTTTCGCCGAACGACAGACCATCCAGGGAGCTTGAGCGATGTATCGCAAAGGCGTAGTGCTCGAAATCCAGTTTCCGCCCGAACGACTCAACGACGCCGCCGGCGATCCGTTCTGGATCGACCTCACGCTCGACGAGGCCCGGCGCCTGCATCAGCAGCTCGCCGCGCGCTTCGCGACCGAGACCAGCGCGAACCAGCCGCTCGACACCTTCTCCGTCGACTGATCCCGGCGCGCCCGCGCCGGGCGCCGCGCGGCCGAGTGCAGGATTCGACAAGACGCCGGCGCCGCGCCGCCGGATACTGCCGGACTTCACGATCCCGTCCGGCCGCGTGCCGGCCTGCCTTGCATGCTGACCTCGATTGTCGCCGCGGCCTTCGTCGCGCTCTGGTCCACCGGCTTCATCGTCGCGCGGGCGATCAAGCCCTACGCCGATCCCAACCTGTTCCTGCTCGCCCGCTTCGCGGGCACCGCCGTGCTGTTCGGCGCGGTCGCGCTCGCCGCGCGCGCGCCGTGGCCGGCCCGCCGCGAATGGCCGCGCCACCTGATCGCGGGCGCGCTGCTGCAGGGCGTGTATCTCGGCGCCAGCTACTGGGCGGTCGCGCAAGGGCTGAATGCCGGCGTGATGGCGCTGCTCGGCGCATTGCAGCCGCTCGCCACCGCGGTGCTCGCGGTGCCGCTGTTCAACGAGCGGCTGTCCGCGCGCGGCTGGCTCGGCATGGCGCTCGGCCTCGTCGGCGTCGCGCTGGTGCTCGCGCCGAAGGTCGCGGGCGGCGTCGCGCCGGCGCCCGGCGCCGCGCCCGCATGGCTCGTCGTCGCGGTGTCGGTGCTGTCGGTCGGGGCGATCACCGCGGGCTCGCTGTACCAGAAGGGCAAGCTCGCGCAAAGCGACCTGCGCACCGCGGTCGCCGTGCAGAACCTCGGCGCGGCGCTCGTCGCGGCCGTGTTCGCGGTGCTGCTCCACGAAACGCGCTGGAGCGGCTCGCCCGCATTGTGGGTGTCGCTCGTCTGGGGCGTCGTGTTCCTGTCCGGCGGCGCGGTCACGATGCTGATGTGGATGCTCCGGCGCGGCAATGCCGCACGCGCGACGTCGCTGCTGTTTCTCGCGCCACCGCTCGCCGCGCTGCAGGGCTACCTGATGTTCGGCGAGACGCTCGCGGCGATCCAGCTCGCGGGCTTCGCCGTCGCGCTGGCCGGCGTCGTGCTCGCGCGGCGCTAGGCTCGTCGATCGCCCGTTCCGGCACGACACGGCACGACGATTGCGCTTATGATGAGTGCCTCGAATTTTGTCCCGGAACGCCCCTCATGACAGCCGCCGACTACGCCAGCCGCCAACGCGCGATCATTGCCGAACTGAACGTCGCCCCGCACTTCGACGCCGATGCCGAAATCACGCGTCGCGTCGACTTCCTCGCGCAGTACCTGCGCTCGACCGGCCTGCAGGCCTACGTGCTCGGCATCAGCGGCGGCGTCGATTCGTCGACGGCCGGGCGGCTCGCGCAGCTCGCGGTCGAACGCCTGCGGGCGGGTGGCTACGACGCGCGCTTCATCGCGATGCGTTTGCCGAACGGCGTGCAGAACGACGAAGCCGATGCGCAGCGCGCGCTCGCGTTCGTGCGCGCCGACGAGGAACTGACGGTCAACGTGAAGCCGGCCGCCGACGCGATGCTCGGCGCGCTGGCCGCGTCCGGCCATGCGTTCGACAACCCGGCCCAGCAGGACTTCGTGCACGGCAACATCAAGGCGCGCGAGCGCATGATCGCGCAGTACGCGGTCGCGGGCGCGCGGCGCGGGATCGTGATCGGCACCGATCACGCGGCCGAATCGCTGATGGGGTTCTTCACGAAATTCGGCGACGGCGGCGCGGACGTGCTGCCGCTCGCGGGCCTGAGCAAGCGCCGCGTGCGTGCGGTGGCCCGCGCGCTGGGCGGCGACGAGACGATCGTGATGAAGGTGCCGACCGCCGATCTCGAGGAGCTGCGTCCGCTGCGCCCCGACGAGCACGCATACGGCGTCACCTACGACGAGATCGACGACTTCCTCGAAGGCAAGCCCGTCAGCGACGAGGTGTACGAAACGGTGCTGCGCTTCTACGACGGCTCGCGGCACAAGCGCGCGCTGCCCTATACGCCGTTCGACTGGCCCGAGCGCCGCGGCTGACGGCCTGCGTCGCGTGCCGGCCGAACGCGCCGGCACGCCGCCCTTCCCGAATAATCAGGCGTGCCCGCCGCCCGCCGCGTGCGCCGCCTTCCTCGCCTGCAGCGCGCGAATCCGCATCTGCGCGCCGGTATCGGCGACCGTCCGGTCGTACATCGCCGCGACGTCGTGCTTCAGCGCGGTGCGCGATCCGCCGTCGAGATACACCATGTGCCCTGACGGATAGAAGCGCGCCGACAGGTTCTGCCGCACCTTCTGGTCCTCGAGCGGCATCTGCTGCAGGTCGATCACGGTCTGGTAGAACGGCGTGACGAAATCGTAGAGGCCGTTCGCCGACAGCACCTTCAGGTCCACGTTCAGCGCCATCACCGCGGCGAGGTCGCCCGCCGTGTAGAGGATCACGTTGCCCTTCGCATCGACGCCCTGCTGCGCGCCGGTCGGATCGATGTGACTGAAATCCCAGTTCTGGAACGCCTGGTCGTTCAGGTCCGTGAACGCCGAGTTCGACGTGAACTTCAGCTGCTCGTTCAGATAGCTGTTCCACATCGCCGTATAGACGCCCGACACCGCCGTCATCGTCGGATCGTTGCCGCCCGAGTTCGGATCGACCTTGCCCGCGATGCCGGTGCCGATGCCCGTCACGCGGCCGTCGTACGCGCCGAGCACGAGCCCGTTCGCGCGCAGCAGCGCCGTCAGGAACAGCGAATTGCCGCGCGCGTCGTAGCCCGCGATATCGAGGCTCCATGACAGCAGCGTCGTCGCGTCGATGCCCGTATAGTCCGCGAGTTTCTTTACCACCGCCTGGTCGGTGTGCGGCAGCGTGCGCAACGCGTTCAGGTAGTCGGTGCGCGCGAACTGCGCGACCTCCTCGACGAACGCGCCGAGATCGGTCGGCGCCGGCGACACGCCGAGCCGCTTGTGATACCACGCGTCGGCCGCCGCGGTCGGCAGCGCGCCGACCGGGTTGCCGGCCTGGCGGTAATCGAGGATCGACGACTGCAGCGTGATGCCGTTCAGGTCGACGCCGTCCTCGTGCAGCTTGTACGCGAGCACGCAGCTGCGCGCGGTGCCGTACGATTCGCCGAACAGGTATTTCGGCGAATTCCAGCGGTTGTTCTTCGTCAGGTAGCGCTTGATGAACTGCTTCAGCGAATCCGCATCCTGGTCGACGCCCCAGAAATCGCGGTTCTTGTGCGGCGCGACCGCCGCCGAATAGCCGGTGCCGACCGGGTTGATGAACACGAGGTCGCTGCGGTCGAGCAGGCTGTCGGGGTTGTCTTCCATCTGGTACGGCGCGGGCGGCGTGAAGCCCGGCATCGACGTGCGGATGCGGCGCGGCGCAAACGAGCCGAGCAGCACGAACACCGACGACGAGCCCGGCCCGCCGTTATAGAAAAACGTCACGGGCCGCGCTTCCTCCTTCTGCCCGTCCTCGGTGAACGCGACGTAGAAGAGCTTCGCGGCCGGCAGCGAGCTGCTCGGATCGACCGTCACGAGATGCCCGGCCGTCGCCGTGTACGCGATGCGCCGCCCGCCGATCGTGACCGCGTGATGCGTCACCGCGGCCGCTTCGGTCGTGTCGGTGACCGAATCGTCCGGCCCGTTGCCGTATGCAACCGGGTCGAAGAACGGCTGGTCGCGCCCGTGGCTCAGCGCGACCGGATTGACCGTCGGCGGCACGCTGTGCGAGTTGTGATCGCCGTGATGCAGCGGATACACGCCGCCTGAAGATGCGGAATCGTTGCCCATCGTGCTGCTCCTCGAGGTAAGGGGAAAGCAATGAACCTGCAACCAGCGTGATGCGTAAACAATGCGTTGGGCCGCCGCGGTCAGCTCGACGGCTTGCGCGCCAGGATCGCGGCCAGTTGCGTGCCGTTCGGACTGCCGAGGCCCGTGCACGCGTCCCAGCCCCGCGCGGCCGCATACGCGCCGTTCGCGCCTTCGGTGATGTCGCGCAATGCGCCCGGGTGCCGATACAGCACCGGGTTGATCCAGCCGGCCGACGCGCCGGCCGCCGCGTTGATGCGCGCGAGCAGCGCCGCCCACAGCGGCGCCACCGCGCTCGTGCCGCCCAGCACCGCCGGCGTGCCCGCGATCGCGACTTCGTAGCCGGTCAGCGGCGATGCGTCGCCCGCGACGTCCGGCACGCCGCGCTTCCCGAGCGGTGCCGTGCTGCCGTCGGCCCGCGTCACCACGAGCCCCTGCTGCCACGCGGGCAGGTCGAACAGCGTGCTCACGCCACCGCCGCCCGCGCCGCCGCCGGCCGCGTCGTCGTTCCACACGACTTCCGCGCGGATGCCCTGGCCCGGCAGCGCATCGAGATGCGTGCCGCCGCAGCCGAGCACGTAAGGGCTCGACGCGGGGAAATCGACGTGCTCGGCGCCGTCCTGCAGGCCGTCGCCCGAACCGCTGTCGCCGGACGCCGCGCACACCGTGATGCCCTGCGCGGCCGCCGCCTGCAGCACGCGGTTGAACGCCTGCGCGGATTGCGCCTGCCAGATCGCTTCGGGGCCGCCCCAGCTGATCGAGATCACCGACGGCCGATGTTTCGTGTCGTTGACCGCCGCGTTGACGGCCTGGATGAAGCCCGCATCGCTGTTCGGCGCGAAGTAGACCGCGATCGTCGCGGCCGGCGCGATCGCGCCGGCGATCTCGATGTCGAGCGCGACTTCGCCGTCCGGGCCGCTCGGGTCGCCGGTCGGCGCATTGCGGCCGGTGCCGACGTTCACGTCGACGAGCGTCGGCGGCGTCGCGATGCCGAGCCCGCGGAAATACTGCGCGATGTCGGCCGCGCGATAGCCGCCGCCGAGTTCGATGATCGCGATGCACTGCCCCGCGCCGTCGCCGGCCGGGAAACCATATAGCGCCGCGAGCTGCGGCGGCGTGAAGGTCACCGCCGTGCCGCCGCGCGCCGGCCTGAACGGCGGGCGCAGCCGGAAATGCGGCCGCGCCTGCGGACGGCTGTCGAGGCCGAGCACCGCGGTGACGGCATCGCCGAGCTCGTCGGGCAGCGCGATCGCGCCGGACCGGCCGCGATACTGGCCGATCGAACGGTGCTCGAAGCGCTCGAGCTTCACCGCGAACGCGGTCTCGAACTGCTGGATCGTGCCGGACAGCACGACGACGCTCTCGACCGGATCGACGCGCTCGACCGTCAACTGATGACGGCGCGCGAAGTCCTCGGTCTTGCGGATGTCGTCGGGTGCGGCAGAGAAGCGCTGCGCGAATGCGTCGCGCGACAGCGGCCGCGCGTTCGGGTCGCCGGTCGCGAGCTGGTGAAGCAGCGTATCGAGATCCCCTTCTTCCTGCCGCCGCAACATGATCGTCACGTGGATGCGCTCGGCCGGATCGCACGGGCCGAGGCACCGGGATTCGGCGACGATACGGGGTTCACGGTCGGCGTGAAGATGCCTTGCCATATTCAGACCCTCCTGGTTACCGCGTTGCACGGAACAGCCAGAAAATCGGACATGACCGACAGCGGACGGTTCCGTTTCGTCGGTCGAATGCGCAGCAGCGCGGCAGGGTTCAGGAAGTTTAGAGCAAGTCAGATGATTCGCGCTTGCGGTCGGGCAACCCGGAAGCGCATGTGCGGGCATGATGCAGCGGCGCGCGCGGCGGGCCCGAGCGCACCGTCCTGCTTGGATGCTCAGTCCATCGACAGGCGCAGCGCGAAACCGATCAGCGCCGCCGAGAAGGTCCAGCGCTGCACCGTCTGCGCGAGCGGATGCGCGCGCATCCACGCGGCGATCCGCGACGCGCCGAACACGCAGGCGAGGTCGAAGCAGACGCCGGCCGCCACCAGCAGCGCGCCGAGCTCGAACATCTGCCAGACGACCGGCCCGGCCTCGGGCCGCACGAACTGCGGCAGCAGCACCGAGCAGAACAGCAGCGCCTTCGGGTTCAGCAGGTTGGTCAGCAGGCCCTTGAAGAACGCCTGACGCAGCTCGCCCGCCGTGTCCGCGTCGCCGTCGCCGAGCGCGAACACCGGCGAGCGGAACACCTGGATCGCGACATACGCGAGATAGAGCGCGCCGCCGTAGCGGATCACTTCATACAGCCACGGCGCGCTGCGGATCAGCGCCGCGACGCCGCACGCGGACAGCGTCACGTGCGCGGTGCGCGACAGCGACAGGCCGGCCGCCGCGGCGACGCCCGGCCGCACGCCGCGGCCGATGCTGGTCTGCAGCACGAGCGCCATGTCCGGCCCCGGCACCGCGTAGATTGCCGCCAGCGCGGCGAGGTAAATCAACAGCAAATGCGTGGAAATCATGTTCTGCCCCCGTCCATCGATGACGATATGGTGCCGCCAACGGAGGAGGGATTTTTGGCCCTGTTTGACGGCCATCCGGTTATCCTGAGGGGATTCCCCCAAGATCATTCGAATCGACCAAGGATTCCGCCTTCATGACCGACCTCGACAAAACCGACCGCGCAATCCTTGCCGCGGTGCAGCGCGACGGCCGCGTGCCGATCGCGCGGCTCGCCGACAGCGTCGGCCTGTCCGAAACGCCGTGCGCGCGCCGCCTGAAGCGCCTCGAAAGCGACGGCTACATCGAGCGCTACCGCGCGCAGCTGTCGCGCAAGGCGCTCGGGTTCGGCGTCGTCGCGTTCGTGCTGGTGCGCTTCGCGGTGCACGACCGCGAGGTCGCGAACCGGTTCGAGCGGGAAGTCCTCGCGATCGAGCGGATCCTGTCGTGCCACAACGTGTCGGGCACCGCCGACTACCTGCTGCAGGTCGTCGCGCACGATCTCGACGATTACGGCACGTTCCTGCGCGAATCGCTGCGGGTGCTGCCCGGCGTGACGTCGATCGAATCGGCGCTGTCGCTGCGCGAGGTCAAGCGCGAGTCGGGGCTGCCGCTGCCGTAAGCGGGCCTTGGCGCACGCCGCTACGCATCGGGCGGCTGGTGCGCGTGCTCGAGATCCTCGAGGAACGCCTGCACGAGCGGATTGCCGCGCCCGTTGCGCGCGACGACCATGTGGAACGTGACGTCGTAGTGCAGCCGCTCCGCATTGAGCGGCGCGAGCAGGCCCTGCGCGACGTAGGGCGCCGCGAAATGCTGCGGCAGGTAGCCGAGATGATGGCCGGACAGGATCAGCAGCGCGACCGCTTCCATGTTGTCGGCGGTCGCGGTCACGCGGTCGGGCGTCGTCGACATCTGCGCTTCCGGCAGCGGATACGAGCGCCACGCCCATTCGAAGCCGGCGACGTCGGCCGGCGTCAGCGCGCCGGCGCGCGCGAACAGCGGATGGCCGCGGCCGCAGTACGCGACCTGCCGCTCGATGAAAAGCGGCGTGTAGTGCAGCGCGGGCACCCGGTGCCAGAAATAGCCGACCGCGATCTGGATCTCGTCGCTCAGCAGCTTTTCCTCGAGATCGCCCGGCGCGCGCACCGAGATCGAGAAGCGCACGGCCTGGTCGCGGGTGCGGAACGCGGCGATCGCCTCGGCGATTCGCGCGTTCTGGCTGATCGGCGTATGGCCGATCAGCCCGATGTTCAGCGTGCCGACCAGTTGCCGGTCCATGTGCCGCGCGGCGATCCCGAATTCGTCGAGCGCGGCCAGCAGCTTGCGGCTCATCGCGTCGAACCGCTCGCCCTTCGGCGTGAGCCGGAAGCCGCTGCGGCCCCGCTCGCACAGCCGGTAGCCGAGGCGGGTCTCGAGCGACGACAGTTGCGCGCTGATCGTCGACTGCCCGACGTTCAGCACCGCCTGCGCGGCCGATACGCCGCCGGCATCGGTGACCGCGAGAAACACGCGGATCAGCCGCAGATCGAGGGTCGACAGATTCCCCAGCACGCTATTCCCCTTCCATACATCGATTCGGATCGATGTTTACGTCGATATCTTCGCATTCTTCTTTCCGGCCGGAGCGCGTAAAACTGTGCGCCAAGCCGGGTCGAATGATACGGCACCCCACATTGGAAGAGACACGCCATGAACGACCACACCCATTTCCAGCCGCTCGGCGGCAACGAGATGCCGCGCTGCGGCGGCATCGCGACGATGATGCGCCTGCCGCACGTGCCGACGGCCGAGGGCCTCGACGCGTGCTTCGTCGGCGTGCCGTTCGACCTCGGCACGTCGAACCGCACCGGCGCCCGCTTCGGCCCGCGCCAGATCCGCACCGAATCCGTGCTGCTGCGCCCGTACAACATGGCGACGCGCGCCGCGCCGTTCGACTCGCTGCAGGTCGCCGACATCGGCGACGTCGCGATCAATCCTTACAATCTGCACGATTCCATCGCGCGCATCGAGGCCGCGTACGACGCGATCCTCGAGCACGACTGCAAGCCGATCACGCTCGGCGGCGACCACACGATCGCGCTGCCGATCCTGCGCGCGATCCACCGCAAGCACGGCAAGGTCGCATTGATCCACGTCGATGCACATGCCGACGTGAACGACACGATGATGGGCGAGAAGATCGCGCACGGCACGCCGTTCCGCCGCGCGGTCGAGGAAGGCCTGCTGCACGGCGACAAGGTCACGCAGATCGGCCTGCGCGGCACCGGCTACGCGGCCGAGGATTTCGACTGGTGCCGCGAGCAGGGCTTCCGCGTCGTCCAGGCCGAGGAGTGCTGGAACAAGTCGCTCGCGCCGCTGATGCAGGAAGTGCGCGAGCGGATCGGCGACACCCCCGTCTACATCAGCTTCGACATCGACGGCATCGACCCGGCCTACGCACCCGGCACCGGCACCCCGGAAATCGCGGGCCTCACGGTGCCGCAGGCGCTCGAGATCATCCGCGGCGCGAAGGGGCTGAACATCGTCGGCTGCGATCTCGTCGAAGTGGCGCCGCCGTACGACCCGTTCGGCACCACCGCGCTGCTCGGCGCGAACCTCGCGTACGAGCTGCTGTGCGTGCTGCCCGGCGTCGCATACCGCGACTGATCCCGACAGAACAACATATTCCGATCCAGAGGATTCGAGAGGAGCCAATAAAAGATGGGGACTTCCGTCAAGCAACCCAAGCGCGCGGCGCTCGCGTCGTTCGTCGGCACCACGATCGAGTGGTACGACTTCTACAGCTACGCGACCGCCGCCGCCATCGTGTTCGGGCCGCTGTTTTTCCCGGGCGAGAACCGCTTCATCAGCCTGCTCGCGTCGTTCGGCTCGTTCGCGGTCGGCTTCTTCGCGCGGCCGCTCGGCGGCGTGATGTTCGGCTACCTCGGTGACCGCTTCGGCCGCAAGCGCTCGCTGCTCGCGACGCTGATGCTGATGGCGGTGTCGACGGTCGCGATCGGCCTGCTGCCGACCTATGCGCAAGCCGGCGTGATCGCGCCGACCCTGCTCGTGCTGATGCGCGTGCTGCAGGGCATCGCGGTCGGCGGCGAATGGGGCGGCGCGGTGCTGCTCGCCGGCGAACACGCGCCGGAAGGCAAGCGCACGTTCTTCGCGTCGTTCGCGCAGCTCGGCAGCGCGAGCGGCCTGATCCTGTCGATGCTCGCGTTCGGCGCGATCAGCACGCTTTCGAAGGACGAGCTGATGAGCTGGGGCTGGCGCCTGCCGTTCCTCGCGAGCGCGGTGCTGCTGGCGGTGGGCTTCGTGATCCGCGCGAGCGTGTCCGAGTCGCCCGAGTTCGAGGAAGTCAGGAAAAGCGGCAACACCGCGCAGAACCCGGTGCGCGAAGCGCTCAAATACTGGCCGCTGCTGCTGCTCGCGATCGGCGCGAACGTGTACGGAATCGCCGGCGTGTACTTCAGCAACATCTTCATGATCAGTTATGCGACGCAGTTCCTGTCGCTCGACCGTTCGATGGTGCTGCACTGCATGACGATCGTCGCCGTGCTGCAGTTCGTCGTGCAGCTCGCGGCCGCGTTCTTCGCGCAGCGCTTCGGCACGACGCGCGTGTTGCTGATCACCGGTGCATGGGCCGCGATCGTGCCGTTCGTGATGCTGCCGCTCGTCCATGCGGGCACGCCGCTGTCGATCACGCTCGGCGTCGGCCTCGCGACGCTCGCCGAATCGGGCTACTACTCGGTGGTCGCGGGCTTCGTCAGCGGCATCTTCGTTGCACGCATCCGCTACACGGCGATCTCGATCGCGTACCAGGTGTGCGGCGCGCTCGCCGGCGGCCTCACGCCGCTCGTCGCAACCATCATCGCGCAGAACACCACGCCGCAATGGTGGCCGCTCGCGATCCAGTACACGAGCGCCGCGATCCTGTCGTCGGTGTGCGTGTGGCTGATCGCACGGCGCGTCGGCATCGACGATGCGGGCTCGCCGCGCGAAGCACGCGAAGCGCTGCCGCGCGGCACGCGCACAGCATAATCGCTGCAACGGGCGGGCGGCGCGCAGCCGTCCGCCCGGTCGTGTTTGTTGTTCCAACGACGGGCGGCATGCGCCGCCTGTCATCAAACTGACTGGCGGGCAGCGCCAGGATCGAGCGCGCTTCCCTTTCGAGACGCAGCCATGAATCCCCCTGCCTCGTCCGCCGCGAACAGCCAGGCCACCGTCGAACGCACCCGCTTTGCCGGCCTCGCGATCCTGCTGCTGGTGCTCGCGCTCGGCGCCATCTATGTCGCCACCCACCTGATCGCGGACATCGCGCCCGTGCGCGAAGGTTCGCTCTTCCCTTACCTGCTGCTCGGTGTCGCGCTCGTGATCGCGCTCGGCTTCGAGTTCGTCAACGGTTTCCACGACACCGCGCATGCGGTCGCCACCGCCATCTACGCCATCCCGACCTGGGTGAAGGTCGCCGTCACGATCGCGCTCGCGCTCGCGCTGGGGCTCGGGCTCGGGCTCGGGCTCGGGCTCGGGCTCGGGCTCGGCACGATGGTCGGCTGGAAGCGCATCGTCGTGACCATCGGCGAGAAAATCGGCAAGCAGCATCTGACCTACGGCCAAGGCGCGTCGGCCAAACTCGTCGCGATGCTGACGATCGGCGCGGCCGACGTCTACGGGCTGCCGGTGTCGACGACGCACGTGCGGTCGTCGGGCGTCGCCGGCACGATGGCCGCGAACGGCTCGGGGCTGCAGTGGAGTACGGTGCGCGGCCTCGTGCTGGCGTGGGTGCTGACACTGCGCGCGTCGATCGCGCTTGCCGGCGCGCTGTATTGGGTGTTTCGTTCACTAGGGTGAGCGGTTCGGTAATGGATGCGCGTCAGCCGAATTGAAACGCAAGATGCGGGACGCGTCCGCGAGATGGCGCCGTTAGACTGGATTCACCGACTCCTGCCGTGGATACCGTCATGACCGCTTGCTCGAACCATTCCGCGCTTCGCGCATCGTCCGATGCGCGATCCAGTGCACGCCTCCTCCGGCCGTCGTCACGCTCGGCGACGTCACCCGGCATCACGGACACGACGACCGGAGCACGCTCGTGAAGGTCGCCGATCTGCCATCGGACGCCTGCGACATCGTCGAGCGCATCGGCACGCTGGATTGGCCCGCCATCGAAACCGAGCTGGGCCGTCAGGGGTGTGCGCTCGTTCCCCGTTTGCTGTCCGCGTCCGCATGCGATGCCCTGGCGTCGCTCTATCCGCGCGACACGCTGTACCGTTCGCGCGTCGTGATGGCGCGTCACGGCTTCGGACGCGGCGAATACAAATACTTCGCCTATCCGCTGCCGGCGACGATCGACGCGCTGCGTTCGACGCTCTATCCGCACCTCGCACCGATCGCCAATCGCTGGAACGCGGCGCTCGGCGTCGATCTCCGCTATCCGGCGGAGCACGCGGCGTTTCTCGCCCGCTGCCACGCGGCAGGACAACTGCGCCCGACGCCGCTGATCCTGCAATATGGGCCGGACGACTACAACTGCCTGCATCAGGACCTGTACGGCGAGCATGTGTTTCCGCTACAGGTTGCGATCCTGCTGTCTGCGCCCGGGCGCGACTTCACCGGCGGCGAATTCGTGCTGACCGAGCAGCGGCCGCGCATGCAGTCGCGGGCGGAAGTCGTGCCGCTGATGCAGGGCGACGCCGTGATTTTCGCCGTGCATGGCCGGCCGGTACAGGGCACGCGCGGCGTCTATCGCGTCAATCTGCGTCATGGGGTGAGCCGTATCCGGTCCGGACATCGCCATACGGTCGGCATCATCTTTCATGACGCGCAGTGAACTGGTGCGGGTGGCTTCGTCGGTGATGGCGCGCTCCACGACGAAGCAATGCGCCACAAAGAAGCGCCATCGCGCGTTGATCGTCGATGCATGAACGACCTGTGTGGGGAAACGGCACATACGTTGACCGGCCGCACACCGCGCTCGGGTGTGATGCCATGGTCACCGGTAGTGACTCCGGCGCACGCGGGGCTGCTCGCACCTGCAGCGCAACGAAGCGCCATCGCGCGTTGATCGTCGATGCACGAACGACCTGCGTGGTGAGACGGCGCATACGTTGACCGGCCGCACACCGCGCTCGGGTGTGATGCCATGGTCACCGGTAGTGACTCCGGCGCACGCGGAGCTGCTCGCACCTGCAGCACAACGAAGCGCCGTCACGCGTTGATCGTCGATGCATGAACGACCTTGTGTGGGGAAACGGCACATACGTTGACCAGCCGCATACCGCGCTCGGGTGTGATGCCATGGTCACCGGTAGTGACTCCGGCGCACGCGGGGCTGCTCGCACCTGCAGCGCAACGAAGCGCCATCGCGCGTTGATCGTCGATGCACGAACGACCTGCGTGGTGAGACGGCGCATACGTTGACCGGCCGCACACCGCGCTCGGGTGTGATGCCATGGTCACCGGTAGTGACTCCGGCGCACGCGGAGCTGCTCGCACCTGCAGCACAACGAAGCGCCGTCACGCGTTGATCGTCGATGCATGAACGACCTTGTGTGGGGAAACGGCACATACGTTGACCAGCCGCATACCGCGCTCAGGTGTGATGCCATGGTTACCGGCAGTGTCTCCGGCGCACGCGGGCTGCTCGCACCTGCACGCAACGAAGCGCCATCACGTGTTGATCGTCGATGCATGAACGACCTGTGTGGGGAGACGGCACATACGTTGACCGGCCGAACACCTCGCTCGGGTGTGATGCCATGGTCACCGGCAGTGACTCAGGCGCACACGGGTGCTGCCCGCACCTGTCGTGCCCCAGACCGGCGATCCGCATCACCCTCGCGCCGCGCTCGCCCTCAACCGGTCGCCCGCATCGACAGCGAGTCGCACATAGCCGGGCAAGGTCAGCAACGCAAGCACGCCGGCCGCGACGAATGCCCAGCGGAAATCGTCGAGCACGTAATGCACGCCGGTTGCATCGCCCCGCAGCGAAGCGGCTATGCGCAGCGCGAGCGCGCCAAACGCAATCCCCATGCCGATCGTCATCTGCTGCGCGGCACTCCACAGCGTGCTGGCGGCGCTCGTCTGCCGGGCTGGAATGTCCGCGTAGGCCAGCGTCGCGAGCGTCGTAAACTGCATCGACCGCGTCAGCCCGTAGACGAAGACCACGAACAGCGTGATGGCCAACGGCGTCGACGCGGTCAGCCAGCCGCATGCGATCGTGAACACGCCGACGATCGTCACGTCGACGAGTGCCACGCGCCGGAAGCCGAAGCGGTCAAGTATCCACGATGTCCCTGCCTTCATGCCGAGATTGCCGACCGCGCTCGCCAGCAACAACAGGCCGGACTGGAACGGCGACAGGCCGAAACCAATCTGGAACAGCAGCGGCAGCAGATACGGCACCGCGTTGATCGCGATTCGCGTGACCGAGCCCGTGATCACCGTCACGGAAAAGGTCGGCACGCGGAGCGTCGTGAAATCGAGCAGCGGATGCGCACATCGCCGCGCGTGCAGCCATGCGGCGATGCCGAACAGCACGCTCGCCCCGACGAGCACCAACGCGTGCGCAAATTGCGCGTCCTGCTGTCCGGCTGCTTCGGTCCCGATCAGCAGGCAGGTCAGCGCGGCGCCTGCGAGCACGAAGCCGATCCAGTCGAGCGGCCGCTGTTCGTCGGCGCGCGTATTCCTGACGATCAGCCAGGTGCAGACGAGCGCCGCGATGCCGAACGGCACGTTCAGCAGGAAGATCCAGCGCCACGACGCATACGTCGTGATGAAGCCGCCGATCGGCGGCCCGACGACGGGCGCGACAATGCCCGGCCAAGTTATCGTCGCGATCGCACGCATCAGGCGGGCTTTTTCGGTGCTGCGCACGACGATCATCCGTCCGACGGGCACCATCATCGCCCCGCCGATACCTTGCAGCAGGCGCGCGGCCGTGAATGTCGCGACACCGTTGGACAGGCCGCACAACACCGACGCTCCGGTGAAGATGACGATTGCGCTGCCGAACACCGTGCGCGAGCCGTATCGATCCGCAATCCAGCCGCTGATCGGAATGAACACCGCGAGCGCGAGCATGTAGGCGGTCATCCCGAGGCTCAGCGCGTTGGGTCCCACGCCGAAGGTGTGCGCCATTTGCGGTAATGCGGTCGCGATCACCGTCGTGTCGAGGTACTCCATGAAGAAGGTTGCGGCGACGAGATAGGGCAAGAGATCGGTCGTCCGATCACCTTGGGTGGACGTGGCAGTCATGAGCGAGGCAATGGATGGAACGCGGAAGACGCCGCACGCCGCATATGCATGATGCCGAATGCCGCGGGCGATCGGCACGAATTCTGGATATTACCTTGAAGGTCGTTCTGTCTGCTTGCTCGGCCTTCGACGCCGGGATGGACTTTATGCGCGAAAAGTAGGGCGAAATTGCGCGGCGGGCGCAACGAGGCACTGATGCGCGCGGCGAATGGGGGGAAAGCCACAGGGACTACACGGCACAAAGGCTCGTGTGCGAGGCTGATGCTACTACTGGTTGGATTGGAGAGGAAGTAGAACGCGCCGTTTGCGGCCCGATCGCGGTACCTGGCACCGCGCGAGCCACGCGCATTTCCGCGCCGCAAATGCAAAAACCCCCGCCGGTTAGGCGGGGGTTCTTGGCTTAGGGAGCCTGACGATTACCTACTTTCACACGGGAATCCGCACTATCATCGGCGTAGAGTCGTTTCACGGTCCTGTTCGGGATGGGAAGGGGTGGGACCGACTCGCTATGGTCATCAGGCAAAGAGGGTTGTCGCGCGGCTTCGCAGCGCGACCAATCCGGGAAGAAGCAGTAATCTTGGTTGGGTTGTGAGTTGTACTCACACACATACGCGGTACTTCAACCGCAGTACGTCGAGTGCCTCGCACTCGACGCTCGATATCCGTAAGCGCTGAAGCGCTAACGGCTATCGAGACAGACTTGTTATAGGATCAAGCCTTACGGGCAATTAGTATCAGTTAGCTGAACGCATTACTGCGCTTACACACCTGACCTATCAACGTCCTGGTCTCGAACGACCCTTCAAGGGGATCAAGTCCCCAGGGATATCTCATCTTAAGGCGAGTTTCCCGCTTAGATGCTTTCAGCGGTTATCTCTTCCGAACATAGCTACCCGGCGATGCGACTGGCGTCACAACCGGTACACCAGAGGTTCGTCCACTCCGGTCCTCTCGTACTAGGAGCAGCCCCCTTCAAATATCCAACGCCCACGGCAGATAGGGACCAAACTGTCTCACGACGTTTTAAACCCA
This sequence comes from Burkholderia stagnalis, assembly GCF_039848545.1. NCBI lineage: Bacteria > Pseudomonadati > Pseudomonadota > Betaproteobacteria > Burkholderiales > Burkholderiaceae > Burkholderia > Burkholderia stagnalis. Next base: position 13,510 of record NZ_CP156686.1, on the reverse strand, counting down.
GCTCACGTACCTCTTTAAATGGCGAACAGCCATACCCTTGGGACCGGCTACAGCCCCAGGATGAGATGAGCCGACATCGAGGTGCCAAACACCGCCGTCGATATGAACTCTTGGGCGGTATCAGCCTGTTATCCCCAGAGTACCTTTTATCCGTTGAGCGATGGCCCTTCCATACAGAACCACCGGATCACTATGACCTGCTTTCGCACCTGCTCGACTTGTCGGTCTCGCAGTTAAGCACGCTTATGCCATTGCACTATCAGCACGATTTCCGACCGTACCTAGCGTACCTTCGTACTCCTCCGTTACGCTTTGGGAGGAGACCGCCCCAGTCAAACTGCCTACCATGCACTGTCCCCGACCCGGATCACGGGCCAAGGTTAGAACCTCAAACAAACCAGGGTGGTATTTCAAGGACGGCTCCACCGAAACTAGCGTTCCGGTTTCATAGCCTCCCACCTATCCTACACAGATCGGTTCAAAGTCCAATGCAAAGCTACAGTAAAGGTTCATGGGGTCTTTCCGTCTAGCCGCGGGTAGATTGCATCATCACAAACACTTCAACTTCGCTGAGTCTCGGGAGGAGACAGTGTGGCCATCGTTACGCCATTCGTGCAGGTCGGAACTTACCCGACAAGGAATTTCGCTACCTTAGGACCGTTATAGTTACGGCCGCCGTTTACCGGGACTTCAATCAAGAGCTTGCACCCCATCATTTAATCTTCCGGCACCGGGCAGGCGTCACACCCTATACGTCCACTTTCTGTGTTTGCAGAGTGCTGTGTTTTTATTAAACAGTCGCAGCCACCAGTTTATTGCAACCCCTTCACCCTCCTGGCGCAGGCCAGTCAAGCTACAAGGGCGTACCTTATCCCGAAGTTACGGTACCAATTTGCCGAGTTCCTTCTCCCGAGTTCTCTCAAGCGCCTTAGAATACTCATCTCGCCCACCTGTGTCGGTTTGCGGTACGGTCACTGTTAAACTGAAGCTTAGAGGCTTTTCTTGGAACCACTTCCAATTGCTTCGCTTCCTAAGAAGCTCGCGCCACACCCTTGAATCCTGCGCCCGGATTTGCCTAAGCGCCTTCTCCAATGCAGCGACCGGGACTTCCAACACCCGGACAACCTTCCGCGATCCGTCCCCCCATCGCATTTAACAATGGTGCAGGAATATTGACCTGCTTCCCATCAGCTACGCATTTCTGCCTCGCCTTAGGGGCCGACTCACCCTACGCCGATGAACGTTGCGTAGGAAACCTTGGGCTTACGGCGAGGGGGCCTTTCACCCCCTTTATCGCTACTCATGTCAGCATTCGCACTTCCGATACCTCCAGCACCCTTTACAAGGCACCTTCGCAGGCTTACGGAACGCTCTCCTACCATGCGTGCAAAGCACGCATCCGCAGCTTCGGTATATAGCTTAGCCCCGTTACATCTTCCGCGCAGGACGACTCGATCAGTGAGCTATTACGCTTTCTTTAAAGGGTGGCTGCTTCTAAGCCAACCTCCTGACTGTTTTAGCCTTCCCACTTCGTTTCCCACTTAGCTATATTTGGGGACCTTAGCTGGCGGTCTGGGTTGTTTCCCTCTTGACACCGGACGTTAGCACCCGATGTCTGTCTCCCGTGATTGCACTCTTCGGTATTCGGAGTTTGCTATGGCGGGGTAATCTGCAATAGACCCCCCAACCATGACAGTGCTCTACCCCCGAAGGTGAGACACGAGGCACTACCTAAATAGTTTTCGGAGAGAACCAGCTATTTCCAGGTTTGTTTAGCCTTTCACCCCTATCCACAGCTCATCCCCTAACTTTTCAACGTTAGTGGGTTCGGACCTCCAGTACGTGTTACCGCACCTTCATCCTGGCCATGGATAGATCACCTGGTTTCGGGTCTACGCCCAGCAACTGAACGCCCTATTCGGACTCGCTTTCGCTACGCCTGCCCTATATGGTTAAGCTTGCTACTGAACGTAAGTCGCTGACCCATTATACAAAAGGTACGCCGTCACCCCTTACGAGGCTCCGACTGTTTGTATGCATGCGGTTTCAGGATCTATTTCACTCCCCTCCCGGGGTTCTTTTCGCCTTTCCCTCACGGTACTGGTTCACTATCGGTCGATCACGAGTATTTAGCCTTGGAGGATGGTCCCCCCATCTTCAGACAGGATTTCACGTGTCCCGCCCTACTTGTCGTACACCTAGTTCTTTCATACTGTTTTCGCCTACAGGGCTATCACCTGCTATGGCCGCACTTTCCAGAGCGTTCGCTAACAATACAAATAAAGAGTACAAGGCTCATCCCATTTCGCTCGCCACTACTTTGGGAATCTCGGTTGATTTCTTTTCCTGCGGTTACTTAGATGTTTCAGTTCACCGCGTTCGCTTCACTGGACCTATGTATTCAGTCCAGGATGACCCAAAAGGGCCGGGTTTCCCCATTCGGACATCTACGGATCAAAGCTCGTTTGCCAGCTCCCCGTAGCTTTTCGCAGGCTACCGCGTCCTTCATCGCCTGTGATCGCCAAGGCATCCACCACATGCACTTGTTCGCTTGACCCTATAACGAGTCTGTCTCGTTACAGGTTGAGTTCTCGCGTTGTGCCGTATTCCAATTGAGCCGAACATTAAGTTCGAATCATCTTGAGATACATCGATACAATCACAACCCGGATAGTTTCCACGTCCATCTCAAGACGCTTCCGCTATCCAAATTACTTACTTCTTCCAGATTGTTAAAGAACGACAGCCGATATGGTGTTACTCATATCACTCTGACTGGCTCAATCGCCAATGCAAAGCGCTCGCTGATTGTTTCAGCAAACTCTTGGCATTGAAGATTGGTGGAGGCAGACGGGATCGAACCGACGACCCCCTGCTTGCAAAGCAGGTGCTCTCCCAGCTGAGCTATGCCCCCATGTACAGAGACTTCCTCAGGTATGTTCCGCCAGACAATTGGTGGGTCTGGTTGGATTCGAACCAACGACCCCCGCCTTATCAAGACGGTGCTCTAACCGACTGAGCTACAGACCCCTGAGTCTGTCTTAATTTACAGCCGATAAGCGTGAGCGCTCAACTTTGCGAATAGCTCTGGAAAGGAGGTGATCCAGCCGCACCTTCCGATACGGCTACCTTGTTACGACTTCACCCCAGTCATGAATCCTACCGTGGTGACCGTCCTCCTTGCGGTTAGACTAGCCACTTCTGGTAAAACCCACTCCCATGGTGTGACGGGCGGTGTGTACAAGACCCGGGAACGTATTCACCGCGGCATGCTGATCCGCGATTACTAGCGATTCCAGCTTCATGCACTCGAGTTGCAGAGTGCAATCCGGACTACGATCGGTTTTCTGGGATTAGCTCCCCCTCGCGGGTTGGCAACCCTCTGTTCCGACCATTGTATGACGTGTGAAGCCCTACCCATAAGGGCCATGAGGACTTGACGTCATCCCCACCTTCCTCCGGTTTGTCACCGGCAGTCTCCCTAGAGTGCTCTTGCGTAGCAACTAAGGACAAGGGTTGCGCTCGTTGCGGGACTTAACCCAACATCTCACGACACGAGCTGACGACAGCCATGCAGCACCTGTGTATCGGTTCTCTTTCGAGCACTCCCGCCTCTCGGCAGGATTCCGACCATGTCAAGGGTAGGTAAGGTTTTTCGCGTTGCATCGAATTAATCCACATCATCCACCGCTTGTGCGGGTCCCCGTCAATTCCTTTGAGTTTTAATCTTGCGACCGTACTCCCCAGGCGGTCAACTTCACGCGTTAGCTACGTTACTAAGGAAATGAATCCCCAACAACTAGTTGACATCGTTTAGGGCGTGGACTACCAGGGTATCTAATCCTGTTTGCTCCCCACGCTTTCGTGCATGAGCGTCAGTATTGGCCCAGGGGGCTGCCTTCGCCATCGGTATTCCTCCACATCTCTACGCATTTCACTGCTACACGTGGAATTCTACCCCCCTCTGCCATACTCTAGCCTGCCAGTCACCAATGCAGTTCCCAGGTTGAGCCCGGGGATTTCACATCGGTCTTAGCAAACCGCCTGCGCACGCTTTACGCCCAGTAATTCCGATTAACGCTCGCACCCTACGTATTACCGCGGCTGCTGGCACGTAGTTAGCCGGTGCTTATTCTTCCGGTACCGTCATCCCCCGGCCATATTAGGACCAAGGATTTCTTTCCGGACAAAAGTGCTTTACAACCCGAAGGCCTTCTTCACACACGCGGCATTGCTGGATCAGGCTTTCGCCCATTGTCCAAAATTCCCCACTGCTGCCTCCCGTAGGAGTCTGGGCCGTGTCTCAGTCCCAGTGTGGCTGGTCGTCCTCTCAGACCAGCTACTGATCGTCGCCTTGGTAGGCCTTTACCCCACCAACTAGCTAATCAGCCATCGGCCAACCCTATAGCGCGAGGCCCGAAGGTCCCCCGCTTTCATCCGTAGATCGTATGCGGTATTAATCCGGCTTTCGCCGGGCTATCCCCCACTACAGGACATGTTCCGATGTATTACTCACCCGTTCGCCACTCGCCACCAGGTGCAAGCACCCGTGCTGCCGTTCGACTTGCATGTGTAAGGCATGCCGCCAGCGTTCAATCTGAGCCAGGATCAAACTCTTCAGTTCAAACCTGTTACTGTTTTCGGTTCCGTTAAGAACCGGTCGCTCACTCAAAGCTGACAGGTATATGAATTGCTTCATAAACCTGACTTACTTTAGTGTGAGACTCTTGATACTTTTGCTATCCGATCCGAGGATCGGTTCGCTGCCATCAAGCGCCCACACTTATCGGCTGTTAATTTTTAAAGAACGTTTCTGCGAGAAATTCTTCCTTCTCAGCAGCGCTGCGTTGTCAGCAGCAGAGAAACGAGATTATGAACACTGTTTCGCAGTTCGTCAACAACTTTTTTAACTACTTCGTTGCGACTGCGGGGTTCATCTTCCTGCGCCGGCCGGCCGCCCAACAGGCATCCGACCAACTTCGCTTCCCCCTTCCGCGCCGCGTTGCCGTTAGCGCGAAAGAGGCGTGATTCTAGGCATCCCGCGCCGCCAGCGCAAGGGGGTGCGCGAAATAAATTCAAAAACCCCCCGCGCACTCCGATTTATCAATGTGCGACCGCTATATATAGAAAGACAAAAAGCAAAGCGCCGACACAGGAACCCATTTATGGGATGAACGCCGAATGCCCGGTCGAGTATCATGCCGCGATCGCACTATCCACACCGACCCATGATGGACAGCACCACCCGATCCGACGAAATCGACCTTCGTGACGAATACGCGGCACTGAGCCAGCGCGCCGCCGCGCTGGAAGAACAGGTCCCGCCGCTCCTGCAGCGCATTTCAGACGTGCTGCCCCGCATCGGCGGGCAATCCGAACTGGCGGACGATCACCGCGAAGCGCTGGTCGGCGCGCGCAATGCAGCCCTGGTCGCCATCGAAAACTACCAGCAGGCCTTTCCGTTCCTGCAAACCGCGGAATCGATCATCGAGCAGTTGGACAAGACACCCGTACGCGACGAAGACGAAGAGTGGCGCGACGCATTGCTGCAACGTCTCGACGAGCTGATCGATGTCGCGACCGTCATGATCGACGATGCGGACGCGCATTACGAGCAGGCGCAAGACCCCGATCCGGCCGACGTGCCGCCTTCCCTGCTCGACGACTGAACCACCGGGCGCGCCGGCGCACCTCCCGTAAAAGCTCACCATCTGCATGGGAAGCGCGCCGGGTCGGCGTGCCTGGCTACGGCGCGGCACAGTCGATCGGTTCGCCCACCCTGGGCACCCGGATGTACCCGCCCTCGGCATCCCCATACGCGTCGGCGCCCCCTTCGACCACGAATCGCGCCGTCAACGCGCACAGCGCCGCGTCCCTCGCATCGACGGAGGTCAGCGTCGTGACGTCGATCCCCATCCGCTCCAGCAATTGCCTGCGCTGAACACGCTTCTGCCTGGCGGACGCGACGTCCTTGCCCAGCAGCGCGCACGTGATCGCATGCGGATAGGTCTCGAAACTCACGCGCCCGCCCGCATAGCGCGGCGCACTCAACAGCGGGTACGCGCCGGCAAGCGCCCGATACACCCGCTCGCCAATAAACATCCAGTCGTAAAACCCAGTGGTACTGGCCAGCGCCCGCTCCCGCGCCGGCGTGGAGAACAACGAGATCCGTTCCCGCACCAGCGCGCGCTCGGCCGCCCGGTGGCCTTCGCCGGCCCACCATCGACTCGGCGCATCGACACCCACGGCCACGACGTCATGTTCGAGACACAGCGGCAGCAGCGCCTCCGGCGCCACGCCGTCGGCGCGATGCAGGATCGACGTGCCTTGCAGGATCACGAGATCGCACAGCTTCCGGTTCCCGCCCACGTCGATGCCCGCGACGGGCGCCGTCCGCATCGTCGTCGCCGGCATGGTCACGCCGACGGCCGCGCGTCGTACGCGGCATCGAAAATCGCCTCGAGCCCCGGATGCACGCCGCGCAACCGGTCGACCACCGCCTTCGCCCAGTCGAAGTACGCCTGCTTGCGATCCAGCGGCCAGTCCGCCGGCGGATGCGTCGCGATATCGCGCAGGTTGCAGATCTTGTCCGCCAGCTTCACGAGTTTCGCGCGGCGGCTGATGTGCGCGGCATGTTCGATCTGCAGGCGCTTGCGCTCGTCCTTCGGCAGCGACTTGTCGTCCGTCACCTCCATCACGATGTCGGCGATGTCCTTGCCGAACCGGCGCAGCAATTCCTGCTCGGTGGTCTCCGTATCCTCGACCGTGTCGTGCAGCACCGCGGCGACGATCACCCGCTCGTCCTCGATGCCGGCCTCGTTGGCGAGCACGTCCGCGAGCGCGATCGGGTGATTGATGTACGGCGACGCTTCGTCGTCCTTGCGCCGCTGATTGCGATGCTTGTCCGCGGCGAACGCCATCGCGGCGACCAGCTTGTTCATCGTTGCCCCCTGATTCGCCGGCACCGCGAGACGGTCCGGCATTCCGTGCCCTCGTGCATTCTTGCAGATTCCGCGAGCGCCGCGCCCACCCCTACGCGGCAGCCGCCTCGCGCTGCAACGGCACCACGTTCACCTGCTCGCCGAACACCGTCTTCACCAGCGGCAGCAAGTGATCGTGGTGCGTGAGGAACAGCACCTGCGTGCGCGTCGACAAGTCCCGCAACGCCTCGAGGCCCGCCTTCGATCGCGCGTCGTCGAAATTGATGAACAGATCGTCGGCGACGAACGGCAGCGCGGTCTTGTTGCGCAGCTGGAGTTCGAGCGCCGCGATCCGCAGCGCGAGGAACAGCTGGTCGCGCGTCCCTTCGCTCATCCCGGTCACCTCGACCGTCGTGCCCTTCGTCCGCTTCGCATGCAGTGCAGGCGGCGTCGTCTCGGTATCGACCGCCAGCCTCGCGAACTCGCCGAGCGTCAAGCCCGCGAAAATCTCCCCCGCGCGCTTGAGCATCGGCCCCTGCTTCTGGTCGCGATAGCGATCCGTCGCCCACTTCAGCAGCCGGCTCGCCGTCGCGGCTTCCAGATACTGCTCGGCGGCGTCGCCCATCGCGGCCAGCGCTTCCTGCCGCTTCGCCTCGGCAACCGCCGCGCCGGCCTGGCCGGCGACCGCGCCGAACGCCTGCTCCGCCACCACCTGCCGCTGCGCGAGTTCGTTCAGGCGCTTGCCGATGTCGCTCAATGCCTGTTTCGCCGATTCGAGCAGCGCCGGCACCTCGGCGATGTCCTGTTCCGCGATCTCGGCCTCGATCGCGTCCTGCGACAGGCCATCGCCGTCCCGCACGAGCGCCTCCTGCGCCGTGTCGACCGCCTGCCGCAGCTGGCGCTGCCGGTCGGAGCGCTCGGCCAGCGGCAGCGCCGCGTCGATCGACGCGACGCCGGCCGACTCGAGCAGCGGCTGGATCCGGGCGTCCGCGCCCGCGACCGCGGCCACCGCATCCGCCACCTTGCCTTCGGCCTGGCGGATCGCGTCGTCGGCCCGCTCGATCGCCTTCGCGGTTTCCCTGGCGGCCGCGAGGCGCGCCGTCAGCCTGCGCGCGACCTCCGGCCCATTGCCGGCCGCCAGCAGCGCGGGATCGAGCGCGTCGGCAAGCCGCCGCGCATCGCGCTCCAGCGCGGCCAGCTCGGCGCGGATCGCGGCCATGCGGCCGCGCGGCGCATCGGCAGCCGCCAGGCCGGCCGCGACGGCATTCGCCAGCTCGACCGCGCCCTCCGCCGCCGCGAGCGTCACGGCGCTCGTGTCGAGCCGCGCGTCCGCCAGCGCGTCGCGCCATTGCGTCTGCCACGCGTCGTAGGCCGCCTGTGCAAGATCGGCCTTCGCCTGCGCGCCCGCACACCCGCGTTCGGCCTGGCGCGCCTGGTCGGCGAGGCTGCCTTGCTGCGCATTCGCCTTTTCCGCCGCCTGCACGAACGACTCGGCGGCCACGATACGCGCCGCCAGCGCATCCGACTCGCTGCCGCGCGCAACCGTGCGCAACGCCGACGCCAATGCCGCGTCGGCCGCCGCGCGCGCCGTGCGCATCGTGTCGAGCTCGTGCGCCTGACGTTCGAGCTCGGCCTGCGCGACGAACACCGCTTCACGCCGGGCCAGCCAGTCGTTCAGGTCGGCCAGCGGCATGCCCGGCACGCCGGCGGCCGTCATCAACTGCGCCCACGCGTCGCGAAGCGCGGACAGCGACTGCTCGCGCTCGGCCAGCGCGGCCTGCTTGCGCGCCGCGTTCGCACGCGCCGACTCGACCTGCTGACGCAGCGACTGCAGCGTCGCCGCCGCCTGCGTCGTGCCGAGCTGGGAATCGACGAGCTCGTCCGCGAGCCGGATCGCATCGTCGACGGCCGGCGCGCCGGCGTCGACGCCGACCGCGCCGCGCTTGATCTCCCCCCACGCGCCGTCGCGGCGCGTGCGCGCCGCCTGCACGTCGGCGCTCGTCACGACCTTGTGATTCGCCGTGAAATGCCTTTCCTGCAGCTCGAGCCGCTCCAGATCCTCGCGCGCCTGATCCAGCGCGTCGCGCGCCGCGGCGACCGCGCTCGCCTGCTCGCTGTCGTCCTTCTGCCACGCGGCGAGCCGCGCGGTCGACGGCAGGTCGAGCACGCGCAACGCCGCCGCCGGCCGGCGCCACTGCCCGAGCCCGTCGAGCGCATCCCGCAGCACACGTTCCGACGCGGCCACCTCGCGCTCGAGCACCTGCTCCCGCGGCGCGCTGCTGCGGAAGCCCTGCGCATCGGCGAGCGCGGTGCGCAGCGCGTCCGGCACCTCGACGGTCGCCAGCCCGGCCAGTTGATCCCGCAGTTGCGCAAGCTCGCGCGCCCGTTCGTCGAGCGCCTCGCGCGCGCCCAGCAGCGCCTGCTGCAGCGCGCCGTGCTCGCGCAACAGGTTGGTGACCGTCTTCAGCGACAGCGCCTTCGGCAACGCCGCGCGCAGCGCCGCTTCGTCCGCGGGCCAGCCGAGCTGCGCGGCAGCGCCGAATGCAGCCGACAGGTGACGTTCGAGCTCGGCCTCGCGCAGCAGCAAATCCTGCGGATGATTCGCGCACGCGCTGCGCAGCCGGTCGAGCGCCTCGATGTCGCCCGCCAGCGCAAGCGCGCCGCCGTCCGCGTCGATCGCGTCGCGCGCGCTGCCGCCGGGCGGCGAGATCGGCGCGCCGCTCCTCCAGCACCTTGCGCTCCGCCGCGAGATCGCCCTGTGCCTTCAGCAGATCCGCATACGCGGTCGGCGGCAATTCGACGACGTCGCCGAGTTCCGCCAACGCAGCGTGCTTGACCGTCAGCTCCTTCAGATACGGCGCGAGCCGCCGCACGCGCTCGAGCTTCGAGCGCAGCGATTCGAGCCGGCGCTGGTCGGCACGCACGTGCTCGATCTCCTGCTCGACCGCCTCGCATGCTTCCTTGCGGTCGACCCAGTCCCGTGTGCGCACTTGAACCGCTTTCAGATCGCCAACCGCTTCGTTGAAGGCCGTCTCGGCCACCGCGAACGCGCTGCCGCTGCGCCGCGGCGCCCACAGCTCGAGCGCGCGCGCCTCCAGTTCCTCGCGCACGGGCCCGAGGCTCCCCACGCCCGCCGCCGATTCGAACAGCACCTGGCCGAGCTTGTCGGACGCATCGAGGATGCTCCTGCCGCCCGGCGGCGCCCTCGAGCACGCCGCCGAGCCGCAGCTCCGGCGTGCTGTGCAGGAAATCCAGCGGCGTCTGCAGCTTCATGCCGAACAGCAGCTCCGACACGGCCGTGCGGATCGTCGACTTGCCGGCCTCGTTGGGCCCGACGATCACGTGGAAATCGTGCTCCGCCCGCGGAAAGCGCAGCGTCGCATCGGTGAACTTGCCGTACTTGATCAGATCGAGTTGCTTGATGCGCATCGCTCATTCCCCCCGCGACAGGCGCGCGAGCAGCGCGGGCCCGACCTGCTGCACCAGCCCCGTCAGTTCGCCGGCGCGGGCGAGCCCGAGCAGCGGCGCGTCCTCCTTCACCTCGCTGCGCACCTTGCCGACGAACGGCCGCAGGTCGCGTTCGAGCAGCGCGAGGAAATCCGGTCGTGCGCAGCGTCCGCCAGGATCTGCTTCAGATCCTCGAGCGCTTCCAGCTGCTCGCGCTCGCCATGCGGCTCGTGCGCCGCGGACGTTGTATGTCTGCCGCGTGGATGAACTTCACGACGATTCCTCGGGTACGTATCGGGTTTGAAGCAGGCGATGCCGCGGGCCGGTGCGCCCGTCGCGACATCGCAGGAATCGGCAGATTGTAGTGGTCATTTCGCCGGACGCCCCGGATTGCGCGCGCCCGAACGCGCGCACCGGGCTGCGCCGGTCACTCCCCGCGCGGCACGGGCGGCGGCGCAAAGCGGTTGTCGTTGCCCGGGAACGGGTTCGCGTTGCGCCGCAGCGCATCCTCGTCCGGTGCCTTCTGCGCGAACAGCGCGACGCCGATCACGCCGACGTTCGCGGTGTCGCCGTGGATCGAGTTCGCGACATAGCTGTCGGGCACCGCCGCGAAGCGGAACGCCGCGACTTCGTCCTGGCTCTTGCGGAACCCGTCGATCGTCAGCGTGCGGCCCGGATCGAGCACGTAGCCGCCGTTCGTGTAGCTGCCGGGGCGGCCGGTCAGCACGTCGAGCCCGTCGACCGTCGACACGACCTCGAACGCGCGGCGGCCCTGGTTGCGCAGCACGATCCGGTAGCGCGCGCCGTCGACGCCGGCCATGTGCCAGCGGCCGTCCTGGCGGGCGAGACGCAGCGGCGCGCCGCGCTCGTCGATGAACGACAGCGCGACGTCGCCGTTCGCGAGCGCGACGCGGGTGGGCAGCGCGCGCACTTTCGCGGCGGCCGGACGCCCCGGCAGTGCGTCGTTGTAATAGACCGACGTCACGTCGGTCGGCGTCGCCGGGTTCGCGCGCTCGAAATCGACGCGGCGGGTCTCGGAACGCACCGCCTCGCCCCACGCGGTGCCGAGCCCGCGGCGCTCCTCGGGTTGCGGGGACGGCGCGGCGGAAGACGGCGCGGCGGATGCGGCGGACGGCGGAAGCGATGAACTGCAGGCGGCAAGCCAGAGCGCGCAGACGAGCGCGAGCAGACGGAACAGGAAGGTCATGTTCGTGAGATCTCGGAATGTTATCGAGCCGCGCCGGCAGGCCGGGCGGCGTTTTTTCGTGGATGGGTCGTCACGATGTCGATCGGACGCGTTCGCGCCCGGCAACCGGCGGCCTGCTGCCGGCCCGGCTGCGGGCGGCCCCGCCATTTAAGCACGGTGCGGGCGCGGACGGCAGGGGCGTTGCGGGAACGGGAGCCGTGCGTGGCGGTCGGCGAGCATCGTGCTCGGCGCCGCACGGCATGCCCTGCGCGGGATCGCGCGCAACGCCGCCGCGCCGCTGAGCCGGCGCGGGATGCGGATGCGGGTGCGGGTGCGGGTGCGGGTGCGGGTGCGGGTGCGGGTGCGGGTGCGGTGCGGGTGCGGGTGCGGGTGCGGGTGCGGGTGCGGGTGCGGGGCGGGTGCGGGTGCGGGTGCGGATGCGGGTGCGGATGCGGATGTGGTTGACGATGATCGCGGCCACGCCGAGGCTGATCGCCTGCTGGATCTGCTCGCGCTGCTCGGCCGCATCCTGGCGGCCTTCGTAGACGCGCAGGTCGATGCCGAGCGCCTTGGCCTGCTTCTGCGCGCCGGCTTCGTACGCCTGGAAGAAATCCCCGGTCGACAGGTAATTGACCAGCGCGATCCGCACGCCGCCCTTGTCGAACGGCGCGGGCGCGCCCTTGAGCGGGCCCGCGTGCGCGCCGGGCGCGGCCAGCGCAGCGGCCGACGCCAGCGCAAGCACGCCGCCGATGCGGCCGATCCAGGATTTGCGACGAAACCACGATCTCATGAATGCTCTCCAGCCGGTCAGGCAACAGGGAAATCAGCAAACGGTCTCACGCCGCCGGCACGCCGGCGCCCGCGCGATAGCGCGCGCCCGGATGCGGATCGGCAAGCCGCGCGCCGCGGCCATGCAGCTTCTCGCGCAGCGTGCCGTCCGCATAGTCGGTCTTGTACACGCCGCGCCGCTGCAGCTCGGGCACGACGAGCTCGACGAAATCGGCAAAGGTCTCGTGCGTCAGCGCGTACGCGAGGTTGAAGCCGTCGACGTCCGTCTCGTCCACCCACGATTGCAGCTCGTCGGCGATCTCCTGCGGACTGCCCACCGACAGCGGCCCGAGCCCGCCAATGCCGCCCCACTTCGCGATCTCGCGCACCGTCCACACGCGGGTCGGATCGGCGCTCGACAGCGCCTCCACCGCCGATTGCACCGCGTTGCTCTCGACATGGCGCAGCGGTTCGTCGAGGTCGTAGCGGGACAGGTCGATCCCCGTCCAGCCCGACATCAGCGTCAGCGCGCCCTCGTCGCTCGCGTAGCGGCGGTAGTCCGCGTGCTTCGCGTGCGCGTCCGCCGACGTTTTCCCGGTGATCACGGTATGCAGGTTGAAGATCAGCACGTCGTGCGGATCGCGGCCGAACGCCTTCACGCGCGCCCGGATGTCGGCGACGAAATTCTTCAGGATCGTGCGCGACGGCGCGGCGATGAAGATGCACTCCGCGTGCTGCGCGGCGAAATCCTTGCCGCGCTTCGATGCGCCGGCCTGGTACAGCACCGGCGTGCGCTGCGGGGACGGCTCGCACAGGTGGATGCCCGGCACGTCGAAGTACGTGCCGCGATGGCCGATCGGATGCACCTTCGACGGCTCGGTGAACACGCGCCGCGCGGCGTCGCGCACGACGGCGTCGTCTTCCCACGACGCCTCCCACAGCTTGTAGCAGACCTCGAGGTATTCGTCCGCGAGCGCATAGCGCTCGTCGTGGTTCGCCTGCGCCGGCAGGCCGACGTTGCGCGCGGCGCTGTCGAGGTACGACGTGACGATGTTCCAGCCGACGCGGCCGTTCGTCAGGTGATCGAGTGTCGACATGCGCCGCGCGAACGGATACGGATGCTCGTACGACAGCGAGCACGTGACGCCGAAGCCGAGATGCTCGGTCACGTTCGCCATCGCCGACACGA